>NZ_JBQVVF010000001.1:0-3831531 GCF_052441935.1 Glutamicibacter sp. TV12E
GGTTCCCGGTCAGCGCCCAAAGGCTCGTTAAACAGGAAAAAAAAGGGGGGCCAGGCACCCACCCGAACCCCCACCAACCAACAACACCAACCAGCCATCCCGCCAACCAACCTGCAATGCTGGTTAAACAAGTTTGGGCCCCGACACACGATCGTGTCAGGGCCCAAACCATATTCAAGTTAAGTCCGGCGGTGACCTACTCTCCCACACCCTCACGAGTGCAGTACCATCGGCGCAATGGGCCTTAGCTTCCGGGTTCGGTATGGGACCGGGCGTTTCCCCCACGCTATGACCGCCGTAACAATCACGAAGCACACAAACCAATCCCTGGTCGTGTTTCCAGTGCCAGGGCCAAAGCCCTGCACCTGCAAAAAGTTTCATGGTTTCAGAGGTTGTTGTCTCGTAACCGCATAGTGAACGCGAGCAGCATTGAAAACTTCATTAGTTCAATATTGCATTATTGTGTGTTGAAAGTCATCGGCCTATTAGTACAGGTCAGCTACACAAGTCTTCAGTCCTTGCTTCCACATCCTGCCTATCAACCCAGTGGTCTAGCTGGGGGCCTCACACACTCAAGGTGCATGGAAATCTCATCTCGAAGCAGGCTTCCCGCTTAGATGCTTTCAGCGGTTATCCCTTCCCAACGTAGCTAATCAGCGATGCACTTGGCAGTACAACTGACACACCAGAGGTTAGTCCGTCCCGGTCCTCTCGTACTAAGGACAGCCCTTCTCAAATTTCCAACGCGCGCAGCGGATAGGGACCGAACTGTCTCACGACGTTCTAAACCCAGCTCGCGTACCGCTTTAATGGGCGAACAGCCCAACCCTTGGGACCTACTCCAGCCCCAGGATGCGACGAGCCGACATCGAGGTGCCAAACCATGCCGTCGATATGGACTCTTGGGCAAGATCAGCCTGTTATCCCCGAGGTACCTTTTATCCGTTGAGCGACGGCCCTTCCACGAGGTGCCGCCGGATCACTAGTCCCGACTTTCGTCCCTGCTCGAGCTGTCACTCTCACAGTCAAGCTCCCTTGTGCACTTACACTCGACACCTGATTGCCAACCAGGCTGAGGGAACCTTTGGGCGCCTCCGTTACATTTTAGGAGGCAACCGCCCCAGTTAAACTACCCATCAGGCACTGTCCCTGAACCAGATCATGGTCCGAAGTTAGGTGACCGATACAGCCAGAGTGGTATTTCAACGATGACTCCACCTGAACTAGCGTCCAAGCTTCACAGTCTCCCACCTATCCTACACAAGCTGCACCGAACACCAATACCAAACTATAGTAAAGGTCTCGGGGTCTTTCCGTCCTGCTGCGCGTAACGAGCATCTTTACTCGTACTGCAATTTCGCCGAGTTCATGGTTGAGACAGCGGGGAAGTCGTTACTCCATTCGTGCAGGTCGGAACTTACCCGACAAGGAATTTCGCTACCTTAGGATGGTTATAGTTACCACCGCCGTTTACTGGGGCTTAAATTCTCAGCTTCGCCTCACGGCTAACCAGTCCTCTTAACCTTCCAGCACCGGGCAGGAGTCAGTCCGTATACATCGTCTTGCGACTTCGCACGGACCTGTGTTTTTAGTAAACAGTCGCTTCCCCCTGGTCTCTGCGGCCCACACCCGCATCAGAGGAGCAAGTCCTCATCACGGGGCAGGCCCCCCTTCTTCCGAAGTTACGGGGGCATTTTGCCGAGTTCCTTAACCATGATTCTCTCGATCGCCTTAGTATTCTCTACCTGATCACCTGTGTCGGTTTGGGGTACGGGCGGACTGGGACCTCGCGCCGATGCTTTTCTAGGCAGCATAGGATCACCGAATCACCCGCCAAAGCGGGCGCCTATCAGGTCTCAGAATCAATGAGCGGCGGATTTGCCAACCACTCTTCCTACACCCTTGGACCAGGTCAATTCCATTGCCTGGCTCGGCTACCTTCCTGCGTCACACCTGTTAATACGCTGACCTCACTGCATCGGTTCCCACCACATCACACAACCAGCAACCCGAAGGCCGCAACAGCCATGATCCATCATGGTTAGCATCCACAGCTCAGTATGGGCGGTCCTTCGCCGGTACGGGAATATCAACCCGTTATCCATCGACTACGCCTGTCGGCCTCGCCTTAGGCCCCGACTAACCCAGGGCAGATTAGCTTAACCCTGGAACCCTTGATCATTCGGCGGACGGGTTTCTCACCCGTCATTCGCTACTCATGCCTGCATTCTCACTCGTATAGCGTCCACCGCTGGTTTCCACCGCGACTTCACCCGCTATACGACGCTCCCCTACCCATCCAAACACCCAATCGAAACCAGGTTAATATTTGAATGACGCAACTTCGGCGGTGTGCTTGAGCCCCGCTACATTATCGGCGCGGAATCACTTGACCAGTGAGCTATTACGCACTCTTTCAAGGGTGGCTGCTTCTAAGCCAACCTCCTGGTTGTCACAGCAACTCCACATCCTTTCCCACTTAGCACACGCTTAGGGGCCTTAGTTGGCGTTCTGGGCTGTTTCCCTCTCGACTATGAAGCTTATCCCCCACAGTCTCACTGCTGCGCTCTCACTTACCGGCATTCGGAGTTTGGCTAAGGTCAGTAACCTTGTAGGGCCCATCGCCTATCCAGTAGCTCTACCTCCAGCAAGAAACACGCAACGCTGCACCTAAATGCATTTCGGGGAGAACCAGCTATCACGAAGTTTGATTGGCCTTTCACCCCTACCCACAGCTCATCCCCTCCATTTTCAACTGAAGTGGGTTCGGTCCTCCACACGCTCTTACACGCGCTTCAACCTGGCCATGGGTAGATCACTTCGCTTCGGGTCTAGACCGTGCCACTCAAACGCCCTATTCAGACTCGCTTTCGCTACGGCTACCCCACACGGGTTAACCTCGCGACACAGCACTAACTCGCAGGCTCATTCTTCAAAAGGCACGCCATCACCCAGGAACAAGTCCCAGGCTCTAACGGATTGTAAGCGCACGGTTTCAGGTACTATTTCACTCCCCTCCCGGGGTACTTTTCACCATTCCCTCACGGTACTGATTCACTATCGGTCATCAAGTAGTATTCAGGCTTACCAGGTGGTCCTGGCAGATTCACACAAGGTTTCACGGGCCCCGTGCTACTCGGGTATCAACACTAGAACGGCAGACACGCATTACACCTACGGGACTATCACCCTCTATGGTCCGGCATTCCAACCGATTCACCTATACGCCTGCACCTCATCCCACCAGCAAGATAGCACTGGTACATGTTGACCCCACAACCCCGACGATGCAACGCCTATCCGCTATCACACACCAACCGGTTTAGCCCCATCCGCGTTCGCTCGCCACTACTAACGGAATCACTATTGTTTTCTCTTCCTGCGGGTACTGAGATGTTTCACTTCCCCGCGTTCCCTCCACACAGCCTATACATTCAGCTGCAGGTCACACCACATAACATGGTGCGGGGTTCCCCCATTCGGAAATCCTGGTATCAACGTCCGGTTATCGACTCCACCAGGCTTATCGCAGATTCCCACGTCCTTCATCGGCTCTTGATGCCAAGGCATCCACCGTGCGCCCTTAAAAACTTCAACACAAAACAAAGTTCTCAGAATTGAGCAATAAAACAATCTAACAAAATCACGCAGACAAGACTCAAACACCCAAGAATCCAAGGAAAAGGACCCCAGAGCTCATCTCATCTGCAAGATGCTCGCGTTCACTATACAGTTCCCAAACAACAACCCCGCACCCCCGCAAACACACCCGCAGCAACAACCCGCAACCCCCACCCCAAAGGATGAAAACCACAAACCATCACCGCCCAGGCACGCCCACGGCAAACACAGGACAAACACCGAAACACCAAGAACCCCTCAAAACCCCAGCCAACAACCACCACCAACCCCCAACACGCACCAAAGCGCATCAAAAGCCAGCAGCCAATCATCAACCAGGCAAGGAGGCTTGTTGCCTCAAAACCCAACAGCATGCCAAACCATACAAGCCGCACAACACCACCACCATCTTTCCAGCACCCCAAAGGATGCGTACTCGACAACGGCAACGCCGCACAGCCACAGCCAGTACCCCGCCCGCACCACACAACCCCACAAAGGGCCGATCAGGCACACGCGCTTTCCAGTACTGAGTTCATTGATATTCCACCCATGAGCAACCCACCCGGACAACACTCGTGTCCAGCATGGGCAACCAAAAAATGGTTAGCTCCTTAGAAAGGAGGTGATCCAGCCGCACCTTCCGGTACGGCTACCTTGTTACGACTTAGTCCCAATCGCCAGTCCCACCTTCGACGACTCCCCCCACACAAGGTGGTTAGGCCATCGGCTTCGGGTGTTACCAACTTTCGTGACTTGACGGGCGGTGTGTACAAGGCCCGGGAACGTATTCACCGCAGCGTTGCTGATCTGCGATTACTAGCGACTCCGACTTCATGGGGTCGAGTTGCAGACCCCAATCCGAACTGAGACCGGCTTTTAGGGATTAGCTCCACCTCACAGTATCGCAACCCATTGTACCGGCCATTGTAGCATGCGTGAAGCCCAAGACATAAGGGGCATGATGATTTGACGTCATCCCCACCTTCCTCCGAGTTGACCCCGGCAGTCTCCCATGAGTCCCCACCACTACGTGCTGGCAACATGGAACGAGGGTTGCGCTCGTTGCGGGACTTAACCCAACATCTCACGACACGAGCTGACGACAACCATGCACCACCTGTGAACCAGCCCCGAAGGGAAACCCCATCTCTGGAGCGGTCTGGCACATGTCAAGCCTTGGTAAGGTTCTTCGCGTTGCATCGAATTAATCCGCATGCTCCGCCGCTTGTGCGGGCCCCCGTCAATTCCTTTGAGTTTTAGCCTTGCGGCCGTACTCCCCAGGCGGGGCACTTAATGCGTTAGCTACGGCGCGGAAAACGTGGAATGTCCCCCACACCTAGTGCCCAACGTTTACGGCATGGACTACCAGGGTATCTAATCCTGTTCGCTCCCCATGCTTTCGCTCCTCAGCGTCAGTAAATGCCCAGAGACCTGCCTTCGCCATCGGTGTTCCTCCTGATATCTGCGCATTTCACCGCTACACCAGGAATTCCAGTCTCCCCTACATCACTCTAGTCTGCCCGTACCCACCGCAGATCCGAGGTTGAGCCTCGGACTTTCACGGCAGACGCGACAAACCGCCTACGAGCTCTTTACGCCCAATAAATCCGGATAACGCTTGCGCCCTACGTATTACCGCGGCTGCTGGCACGTAGTTAGCCGGCGCTTCTTCTGCAGGTACCGTCACTTTCGCTTCTTCCCTACTGAAAGAGGTTTACAACCCGAAGGCCGTCATCCCTCACGCGGCGTCGCTGCATCAGGCTTCCGCCCATTGTGCAATATTCCCCACTGCTGCCTCCCGTAGGAGTCTGGGCCGTGTCTCAGTCCCAGTGTGGCCGGTCACCCTCTCAGGCCGGCTACCCGTCGTCGCCTTGGTGAGCCATTACCTCACCAACAAGCTGATAGGCCGCGAGTCCATCCCCCACCGATAAATCTTTCAACAAACCACCATGCGGTGAAAAGTCATATCCGGTATTAGACCCAGTTTCCCGGGCTTATCCCAAAGTCGGGGGCAGGTTACTCACGTGTTACTCACCCGTTCGCCACTAATCCACCCAGCAAGCTGGGCTTCATCGTTCGACTTGCATGTGTTAAGCACGCCGCCAGCGTTCATCCTGAGCCAGGATCAAACTCTCCATAAAAAACAAAAAGCCACCGAAACCCCTCGGAAAATAAGGGAGAATCAATGAAAAAATCCTGGCGAATAAAAAACACTCAAGAACACTGCACGGGGGTGCAATGCCTCAAGCAAATGTTATGTATTCACCAAATAAAAATATTCGGTATCAACAAACTTGGCACACTATTGAGTTCTCAAACAACAAACACTCTCGACACCACAACCACCACAAACTCGGCGGCTGCTTCGCTCCGGAGCAACTTTTCAAGCTTACCACCACGTTGACCAAAGTCAACTCGATGTTTCCAGCTCGTTCACCCCGCTGTTTCCTGCAGGCCTTTTCGGCCCGTCCGGATCAGCGGCGCGAGATAAGACTCTACACGGATTCCCAGCAGACGCAAAATCGGAAAGCGTGTCGGATTTTGGCCTCAAATCATGCACTGACTAGGGAATATCAGTTCCGGGTACAACAAAACCACCAAAAAAGTGTGCTGCTTCACAACATTTTTGGTGGTTTCGTGTAGTTCGCCGGTATTGCAGTCCTACTGCGCCAGCTCGATCACGGCCATGTTCTTCTTGCCGCGTCGAACGATGGCATAGCGTCCGTGCAGGAAGTCGGCCACGCTGAGCACGGTGTCGATGCCTTCAACCTTTTCGTTGTTCACATACGCTCCGCCCTCGCTCACTGTGCGTCGGGCCTCCGACTGCGACTTGCTCAAGCCCGATGCATGCAGCACATTCAGGATGCCCAGATCGCCGGCCTCAACCTTGGCGGTTGGAAGCTCGGCGATGACCGATTCCAAGGTAGGCAAGTCGATCGCGCCCAGATCGCCATTGCCGAATACTGCGGCCGAAGCAGCGATCACCTGCTCGGCGGCCTGCTCCCCATGGACCAGGGACGTCACTTCCCAGGCCAAGGTGCGCTGGGCAACGCGCTTGAATGGGCGCTCGGCAACTTCGGCCTCAAGCTCGGCGATCTGCTCGCGGGTCAAGAAGGTGAAGACCTTCAAGCGGTCGATCACATCGGCATCAGCCGTGTTCAACCAGAACTGGTAGAAGGTGTACGGGCTGCACATTTCTGCATCCAGCCAGATGGCATTGCCTTCGGACTTGCCGAATTTGGTGCCGTCCGAGTTGGTGATCAGCGGGGTGCCGTAGGCGTGCACCGAATTGCCCTGAACCTTGCGGATCAGATCGGTGCCGCTGGTCAGGTTGCCCCACTGGTCCGAGCCGCCGGTCTGCAGGGTGCAGCCGTACTGGCGGTTCAGCTCCAGGAAGTCGTAGCCCTGCAGCACCTGGTAGGAGAATTCGGTGTAGCTGATTCCCTCGTCGGAGTTCAGGCGCGCGGCAACGATCTCCTTCTTGACCATGGTGCCCACACGGAAGTACTTGCCCACGTCGCGCAGGAAGTCCAGCGCGGAAAGCTGCTGGGTCCAGTCCAGATTGTTCACCAGCTGTACCGCGTTCTCCCCCTCGGCAGAGAGGAAGCGCGAAACCTGGGCCTGGAGCTTGGCGACCCATTCGGTCACGGTCTCCTTGGTGTTCAAGGTGCGCTCCGCGGTTTGGCGCGGATCGCCGATCAAGCCGGTGGAACCGCCGACCAAGGCCAGCGGCTTGTGGCCGGCCAGCTGCAGGCGGCGCATGTTCAGCAGCTGCACCAGGTTGCCCAGGTGCAGGGAAGGCGCAGTGGGGTCGAACCCGCAATAGTAGGTCACAGTCTCTTCGGACAGGGCGCGTTCCAGCTCGGTCTCATCGGTGGATACGTGCACCAGGCCGCGCCACTTCAGTTCCTGCCAGACGTTCTGAAAAGATGCGTCGTTGTTCTGACCCGCAATCACGGGATTCTGCTTGGTATCAGACATGCTCACTGTGACCATTTTCTGTCTTCGTTCTGCCCCTGTTACGCGTGAAGATCTCACGCGGTTCTGCTTTTGCACCGCGAGTTGGGGTTGCCGTCTCGGCGCGCAGTTCCCAGATTATCGCTTGGCCATGGACAAGTGCCAGTTGCCGGTCCCCGCCCTTGGTCACATCTGCTCGCGCCTAGTCCAATCCCTCGGGAAGCGGCTGGCTATGCACCAGATGCAGGCGCTGGGTGGTGCGGGTCATCGCCACATACAAATCCCCCACGCCGCCGTCGACTTCCGCAACCAGCTGTGCGGGTTCCAGGATCAGCACACCGTCGAATTCCAGGCCCTTGGACTCGCGGGCGGTGATCACCACGATGTCCTGGCTCAATCCGCCCGATCCGGTGCCCACCCGATCGCCATGGACTTCCCTCACCGCAGAACGGATCCGGCCAAGGTCCTGCTGCGGAACGATAACCGCCTGCAGGCCGCCAGCGGAATAGGCCAATTCCTGGGCGAGCGCATCAAGAACCGCTGCGTCCAGATGCTCCTGCGTGGTTTTGGTGATCACCGGTGGCCAGTCGCCCTCGCGCACAGCCTGCGGTGTGGTGATGCGCAAGCCCGCGGCCTGGGCCACGCGCACAGCGGCATCGGCAATCTGTGCCGGGGTGCGGTAGTTGACCGTCAGCTCCTCAAGGTCGAACCGCTCCCCGAAGAATGGCTTGAGCGCCTGGGACCAGCTGTTGGCGCCCGAAGCCGCCGAGGTCTGCGCGATATCGCCCACGATGGTGAAGGACTTCATCGGGCAGCGGCGCACCAGCAGGCGCCACTGCATGGGCGAAAGCTCCTGTGCCTCGTCAACGACGATGTGCCCGTAGGCCCAGGTGCGATCGGCCACCGCGCGTTCGGCTGCGGAGAGCTTCGCTGCGGTTTCCTGGTTCACCCCGGCTACCTGTTCGGCGGTGATCACGCCATCGATGCCGGCGTTTTCCAGCATGGTGTGCATATTGGTCAACGCGGCCTTGGCGTTTTCGACATCCGCCTCATACTGCGCGGAGTGGGCGGCCGCATTGGGGTCCGCAAAGTCGCCGAGCAGCTGCGCGGCCTCATCCAGCAGCGGCACATCGGCCTCGGTGAACGGGGAGTTGGCGCGGCGGTACAGGGCGTCGCGCTCGGACTCCTTCAGGTGAGGCGCGGCGGCGGCGAGCAGGTGCGGGGTGGCAAAAAGCTCGGCCACCAGCTGCTGCGGGGTCATCGGCATCCAGCACAGGTTCAGCGCCACGCGCACATCGTGCGATTCGCGCACTTCCTGGGGAAGGTAGGAGCGGTCGGTGGTCGAGGACTGCCCGGCCGATTCCTCCAGCTTGCGGCGCAGCTGCTCGGCCAGGTCGCCCACCAGCACCTTTACGAATGTTTCGCGGGCCTCGTTATAGGGCTTGTGGGTGTGGCGGGCGCGTTCGCGCGCGTTGCGGACCATCTTCGGGGTCAGCGTCAGGCGGGTGCCCTCCACTACCACGGTGCGGTCAGCGGGAATCAGGCGCTGGCGGTTGCGCACGGCGTTGGCGACGACCTTGGCCATCGAAATATGGCCCTTGAGCCGGGCGACGGTGCGGTTGGTTTCGGGCACCGCATGCAGCCCGTGGTACAGATCGCCCACCGAGGACATCACCACGCCGGTCTCGCCCAGAGAGGGCAGCACGCGCTCGATGTAGCGCATGAAGGAATTCGACGGGCCGACGATCAGCACGCCGGCGTTCTTGAGCCGTTCGCGGTATTCGTAGAGCAGGAAGGCGGCACGGTGCAGAGCCACCGCGGTCTTGCCGGTGCCCGGACCGCCCTGGACCACCACCGCGCCGGGCAGCTGCGCGCGGATGATCGCGTCCTGCTCGGCCTGGATGGTGCCGACAATATCGCCCATGCGGCCGGTGCGCTTTTCGCGCAGGGCAGCCATCAGCGCGCCCTCGCCGTGATGGGTATGCCCCTCATCCAACCAGGTCTCGTCGAGCACGTCGTCTTCGATCCCGGCCACGCTCCGGCCCTTGAGCATCAGGTGGCGGCGGCGGCGCACCCCGCGCGGGTTCAGCGCGGTGGCCTGGTAGAAGGGGGCGGCCTCGGAAGCGCGCCAGTCGATCATCAGCCGGTTCAGCTCTTCATCGGACAGGCCGATGCGCCCGATGTAGCGCGGGCCCTGTTCCTGCTCCTGGTCTTTCATGTCCAGCCGCCCGAAAACCAGCCGGTCCTGGACCGCGTCCAGCTGGGCGATCCGGTCCTCGTACAAGGTAGCGAAGGAGTCGCGCTCGGACATGTTCTGGAAGGTTCCAACGGCTCCCTGGGCCCGGGTGCGCTCAAGCTGCTCGACCTTTTCGGCGCGCAGTTCGTCGAGCCGCTCATACAAGCGGCCCACATACTCGGATTCAGCCAACAAGTCGCGTTCGATCGTCTCGGTCAACCTGGTTCCCTTCGCGCTCACAATCTGCATCCTGCGCAAAATCACAGGACAGATAATAATACGCGCCTTTAATCGCTGGCCGGTAATCCTCCGGGCGGGCTGGTGCGGCCCCTGGGCCATGTGGCGCCAGCTGTCCGCCTGCTGCTCGCTGTCATGGTCCGCCGGCTGTTCGCCAGCGGCGTGAAACACTGCGCAGTATTACTGCGATCGGCCGTGAAATCAGGAGTGGACGACCTGCAGGGAATGCACTGTGTGCCCTTCCAGCTTTCCGCGTCCGTTCAAGCCATTCAGTTCCAGCACCACGCCGACTCCGGCGACCACGGCACCGGTTTTTTCAATCAAGCGCACCGAGGATCCGACCGTGCCGCCGGTGGCGAGCACATCGTCGAGGATCAGCACGCGGGTGCCCGGCGCGATCTCGTCCTTGTGCACTTCCAGGCAGCTGGTGCCGTATTCCAGGGTGTACTCGTCGCGGTAGACCTCGCGTGGCAGCTTGCCTGCCTTGCGGATCGTGAGCATGCCCTTGCCCGAGGCATAGGCGGCGGCCGCGGCCAGCACAAAACCGCGTGCCTCAAGGCCAGCGACAATGTCGAATTGCCCTTCAAAGGGGGCGATCAGCTCGTCAACCATGCGGCGCAAGCCCACCGGATCGGCGAAAACCGGAGTCAGGTCCTTGAAGGAGATCCCGGGCTGCGGATAGTCGGGGACGATCTTGCTCAGTCGGTCCAGCAGGTCGCTAATGCTCTCAGAAGTAGTCACGCCTAGCAATTTTAGTCCTTCTGCCCGCCCGATGATGCGTCAGGATGCATAATCATGAGCACATTTTGGGCGCTGCCCATGCAATGGCGTGCTTAACGTTCCATCAATCGGTCGCTGGGCCACGGCAGCAATTGCGGATCGGCAGCCCCGTCGGCGGCGGCCGTGACACGGATGGAACCAGGAATTTCGCGGCCGGCAAGCCACGCCGCCAGGTCGAAATCGGTGCCGGACAGCACCCAGGACTTCTCGCCTTGCCCCAAGACCATGCGGGCCTTGCCATGCGGCTGGAGGACCAGGCGCGTTCCTTGCGGCACGCGGGCCACCAGCGCCCTGAATAAATGGGCGCAGAATTCTGCCGGCCAGGTGGCCGGGGGCCGGATTGCCCGATCAAGGTCCGTAGCGTGGATCAGCATTTCCCGCCACGTTGCGTACATCATGTCCGCGACCTGCGCCCCGGGACGATATCCGACGCCCGCCTCCCACTTCTGCTCGGCCTGCGGCAAGGACGCACGCAGTTGGGCTAGCGCTTCAAGGGCCAAAGCCTGCAAGGATTCGGGGCGCATCAGCGCGGTCATGTTGATGGCCTCGATCCGCCCTTCGGCTCCCCCGTCGTACATTGGCGGCAAATCCTCGGTGCCGGCACGCTCAAACTGGCGCACCGCCGCTTTGGCCAGGGAAGCCAAATGGGCGATCAGCTGCGCGGTGCTCCAGCCCGGCAGCGAACTGGGTTTGGCGTAATCGGCGGCCGGGACCCCGCGCAATTGATCGGCCAGTTCGTCCAATGCGGAGGTGACTTGTGCGATAAGGTCGGCGGGAGCCAAAAGTTGTGCCATAGCACACACTTTAGCGCGGGTTGCGGGTTAACGCGCAAGCGGCCACCACGCGGAGCATTCCGCATGGTGGCCGCCGCAAGCGGGCAGGCCGCGTGGCTGGACGCTAGCTGGCCCACGCCTTGATTTCCGCCAGCTGGCGTTCGAATTCCACCAGCTGGGCCGCAACGGCGCTCGGCGCGGTGCCGCCCTGGCCGTTGCGCGCGTTCAGCGAGCCTTCGGTGGAGAGGACCTCGCGGACCTGCGGGGTCAGGTGCTCGGAAATGCCGGCGTACTCCGCGTCGGTCAGATCCCACAATTCCACGCCCCGAGATTCGGCCAGCTGCACCGCGGCGCCGGAGAGCTCGTGCGCATCGCGGAATGGCACGCCCTGGCGGACCAGCCATTCGGCAATATCGGTGGCCAGCGCGAAGCCCTGCGGCGCCAATTCGGCCATGCGCTCGGTGTTGAAGGTCAACGTGCCCATCATGCCGGCGACGGCCGGGAGCAGGATTTCCAAGGTGTCCGCGGCGTCGAAGACCGGTTCCTTGTCCTCCTGCAGGTCGCGGTTGTAGGCCAGCGGCAGCGCCTTGAGGGTGGCCAGCAGGCCGGTGAGATCGCCGATCAGGCGCCCGGCCTTGCCGCGGGCCAGCTCGGCGATATCCGGGTTCTTCTTCTGCGGCATGATCGAGGAGCCGGTGGAGAAGGAATCGTGCAGCTTCACGAAGCTGAATTCCTTGGTGGCCCAGAGGATCACTTCCTCCGAAACGCGGGAGAGATCGACTCCGATCATCGCGGCGATCCAAGAGAATTCGGCAAAAACGTCACGGGCGGCGGTGCCATCAATCGAGTTGTGCACCGCAGAGTCGAAGCCGAGCTCGGCCGCGACGAAGTTCGGATCCAGGCCGAGGGTCTGGCCGGCCAGCGCACCAGAGCCATAGGGGGAAACCGCAGCGCGCTTATCCCAATCGGCCAGGCGCTGCACGTCGCGCAGCAGCGGCCAGGAGTATGCCAGCAGCAGGTGCGAAAGCAGGATCGGCTGCGCGTGCTGCAGGTGGGTGCGCCCCGGCATCGGCGCATACGGGTGGGCCTTGGCCTGTTCGACCATGGCATCGAGGGTGTCGATCACGCCGCGGGCAATGATGCGTGCATGGTCCCGCAGGAACATCCGGCCCAGGGTCGCGATCTGGTCATTGCGCGAGCGTCCGGCGCGCAGCTTGCCGCCGAGCTGGGTGCCCGCGCGCTCGAGCAATCCGCGCTCGAGGGACCCGTGCACGTCTTCGTCGGATTCCGCGGCGACGTAGGCCTCGGATTTAACATCTGCTTCCAGCTGGTCCAGGGCGGCGATCATGTCGATCAGCTCGGCATCGGTGAGCAGGCCGGCGCGGTTGAGCACCTTGGCGTGGGCACGCGAACCGGCAATGTCATAGCTGGCCAAGCGCCAGTCGAAATGGGTTGACTTGCTCAGCGCGGCCATTGCGTCCGCAGGGCCGCCGGAGAAGCGGCCGCCCCAGAGCGATCCTTCATTTGTTGACGAGGCCATGGCCCGTTCCTTTCTGCCGGTGAAAATTGCACTGCACCCCACTCTAGCAAAGTTTTATGCAATGTTGCTCATAAATATTCATTACGTCTAGGATTCATGCATTTTCCGCCATCGCCCGACACGCAGAAAACTCGATGTTTAACCTCTTCCAGTCCACAGCGCCCGGGCGTAAGGTGTTGCCATAACCGAATCGGAACTATCTTCGGAGGTACGAAATGGAAATCCAGTTGTACCGTGGTGACATCACCACCCTGCACGTTGATGCCATTGTGAACGCAGCCAACCCTTCACTTCTAGGTGGTGGCGGAGTTGATGGAGCAATTCATGAAGCTGCCGGCCCCAGCCTGCTGGCTGCCTGCCGAGAAGTCCGCGCACAGCGCTACCCCGACGGAATCCCTTCAGGAATCGCCGTGGCCACGAAGGCCGGAGATCTTGATGCGAAGTGGGTCATCCACACGGCCGCGCCGAATTTGGCGCTGATCAAGCCCAACCCAAAAATTTTGAACGATTGCTTCGTGAACTCGCTCTATGTGGCAGCACGCCACGATGCCCACTCGATCGCCTTCCCAGCCATCGGCGCCGGGGCCTTCGGCTGGGAGCCACGGCAGGTGGCAGACATCGCCCATGAAGCTATCGATCGCTGGATCGATACCAACAAGCACATCTCGCCGATCCACAAGATTGTGCTGGTAGCGCATACCGATGAGGTCCAGGCCGCTTTCGAGCGGGCCTTCGACCTCGACGCCGTCCAGGAATTGGCAGCCTGATCCCCGCAACGATCCCGGCAGAGCACTGCCGCGTCCTTCCTTAGCGAAGGGCGCGGCAGTGCTCATGTCCGGGGTGGTGGAAGCGCGCCTGGTCAGGTGCGGGCAAAATAGCTATTGCGCCGCGGCTGCTGTTCGCGATCCAGATGCCTGGGCAGAATGACGTAGGGCAAGCCCTTGATCTTCACCAGCCGCAAATACCCGCCGTGGACCATGACGTGATGGGTTGAGCACAGTGGACAGCAATCTTGCAGCCGGGTATGCCCGCCTTTGGACCACGGCTTGAAATGGTGGAATTCCAGCAATGCCGGTTCTGCGGTGCAGCCAGGCACCAGGCATCCGCCGTCGCGGTCACGGGCGGCAAGCTTCATCCACCGCGGGAAGAGCCGGGCATCGCGGCCGATGTCCATGATCACCCCGTCGGCGTTGTAGATCGGGCTCAGCACCTTCGCTTCGCACAGCATGGTGCGCAATTCGGGCGCGGAAAGCTTCACGCCGTGGGCGGTGATTCCGTGCAGCGAGGCCAGATCGTTGAGGTCCTCATAGCTGGCGTGCACGACGATTTCCGGGGTGATGCGCTTGGTGCTGTTTTCCGGGTCGGTATTGCGAAGCACCGCGTTCAGGGCGTTGAGCCTTCGCTCCGGGATGGTGCAGGAGCCGGGCATTGTCGGCGCGGCGGCACCGGGTGCTGTGCGATCGGGCGGATCTGCGTCGCTGGGCGGGGAATCTTCGCCGCCGGCCCATTCAGGCAGCGGATCATCGCTGTGCCAGAGCTCATCGGGCGCTTCACTGGGCGGTTCGCCGGGTAGTTCGCCGGCGGTCTGTTCATCGACCGGGGTTCCTTGATCCGGGGAATCTTCGTGCGAGGTTGCTTCTTCCAACGGTCCAGGATTCCCGGAGGGCTCGGACTGCTCTGGCTGATCGGGCTGAGGATTTTCGGACGCCTGGCGGGCGGCGGCTCCAGCCTGGGTGCGTTTGTTGTCGGCCTGCGCGATCAGCGAGATCCATAGCTCGGCATCCAATGCGCACACGCGGACAATGAATTCATGCACGCCATTGACGACCCTGCCACGGAAAAGGCCCAGCGGCGGAGTGCGGGTCTGCGCATGGGCGTCCTTGTACTCCTTGATGAGCGTCGCCAGGTGCTTTTGACGGGTGCGCACCGGGATTTCGGCCAGCAGCGCGCTGGCATGCTCCTCTAAGAGCGCTCCGTCGGGCGCGGTGGCGGTGGCCGAGGTGAGGATGCCGTCGAAGGTGGTGTCCTCGGGTTCGAACTTATCCAGCGCCCGGGCGATTTTGAGTACTTCGCGCGGATCGCGCAAGTGATGCAGATCAGGCGGCGACCAGGGCGAAGACGCGTTGGAGGAAGCGGCAAGCGGATTCGAAGCGGTGGCGAAATGCTCGGCCAGCATGGTGAAGCGCGGTGCGCAGGCGGCTCCGCTCACCTCGCGCCGGGCATGCACCCGATGCGCGTCGTCCACCCGGCGGGAAGCCTCGAAGTAGTTCAGGTCGAGCAGGTTGGCCAGCAGGTTTGCGGCGTCCTGGTAGACGGTGCGACCTGCGGCAAAGCGCGGTTCGGCGCTGAAGTCGGTGCGGCCGGCGCACAGATCGTCGAATTCCTGAAGATGCAGGGCATGGGCGGCGGTGGTCTCCACGAGGCTGGCGGCGACGATATTCGAGCGGGTGGCCTGGCGGCTGAAGGATTCTGCGAACTGGGCATAGGCCACGGCCGCGCGCGGGTCCGCCAGATGCTCGGCTTGGCGGGAAAGGCGGGCCATCAGCTTCAGGCACAGGGATTGGGCCTGCAACAATTGCGGTGCGCTCAGCAGTTGCTCATCATCCCCCTGATCGGCCATCTGGTCGGCCAGCGCGGCGATGGTGCGCGAGAGTTGCAGCAATTCCATGCACCGATGCTCCGGCGGCGGGCACCGATTAAGCAGCACGCCGCCGCGCACTGTGGATAAGTGCGCGGCGGCGTGGCTTGCTCAAGGGGCGCGGCTAGCGCGGTTCGGCCAGCTGCAGGAAGCGGGCGGCCACCTCGGCTCCCCCGTCGATATCCCGGGTGGTGACCATGATGGTGTCATCCCCGGCGATGCAGCCCAGGATCGAGGGCATCTGCGAGTGGTCGATGGCCAGGGCCAGCAGGTTCGCAGCCCCCGGCGGGGTGCGCAGCACCACGATGTTCCCGGAGGCTTCGGCGGTGACCAGCTGCTCGGCGCAGATCTTGGCCAGGCGCGCGTCGAGCACTTCCTGGGTGATGACGGTCTGCGGGGAGCGGTCCCCGCCTTCCTGGCGCACCGCGTAGATCAGCTGTCCGGAGTGGTCGCGGATGCGCACCGCGCCGATCTCCACCAGGTCGCGCGAGAGCGTGGCCTGGGTGACCTCCAGCCCGTCGTCCTTGAGCAGACCGAGCAGCTCGGCCTGGGACTTGACCGAGTTGTTGCCCAGAAAGGCGCGGATGCGGGCCTGCCGGGCGGTTTTGGTGCTTGGCTGGGCGGACATCCTAGAGCTCCACTCGCGAATCTTCGGCCAGGCCCGAGGCAACCATCAGCCAGGCCATCACGGCCTTCTGGGCGTGCACGCGGTTTTCCGCCTCGTCGAAGACCACCGATTGCGGGCCGTCGATCACCTCGGCGTCGATTTCGTAGCCGCGGTAGGCCGGCAGGCAGTGCAGCACGATGGCGTCGTCCTTGGCCAGCTTCATCGCCGCGGTGCTCACCGAGTAGTCGGTGAACAGCTTCAGCCGGGCTTCCTTCTCATCCTCCTGGCCCATGGATACCCAGGTGTCGGTGACCACCACGTCGGCGTCCTCCAGCGCGGCGGCGGCATCGGTGGTGATCGTGACCGATCCCCCGGTCAGCGCGGCGCGCTCCTGTGCGGCGGCGACGATCGAGGCGGCCGGCAGGTAGCCCTCGGGGCCGGCGATGCGCACGTGCATGCCGGCGGTGACCCCGGCCAGAAGGTAGGAGTTGGCCATGTTGTTCGCCGCATCGCCCAGGTAGCTCATTATCAGGCCCGCGGTTTTGCCCTTGTGCTCGCGCACGGTGAGCAGGTCGGCGATCAGCTGGCAGGGGTGGTAGTCATCGGACAGCGCATTGATCACCGGCACCGAGGAATTCGCGGCCATTTCCTCCAGCCCTGACTGGGCATAGGTGCGCCAGACGATGGTGGAGACCATGCGCTCGAGCACCTTGGCGGAGTCGGCGATGGATTCCTTGTGGCCCAGCTGGGATTCGCCGGAGTTGATGATCAGCGGTGATCCGCCCAGCTCGGCGATGCCGGCGTGGAAGGAGACCCGGGTGCGCGTGGAGGTCTTGTCGAAGAACACCGCAACGGTCTGCGGGCCGGCGTAGGGCTGGTAGCCGTACTTGTCAGCCTTCATTGCCGCGGCCAGATCGAGCACCTTGGACTGCTCGTCGGGGGTGAAATCCAGGTCGGTCAGGAAGTGGCGGGTGGCGCTCATGGGTGGTGCTCCTTTAAAGCTGGGGGCCGCAATGGGCGGGGGCGAAGTTCTAGGCGGAGGCGATCAGCTTCGGCAGGGCGGCCAGGAAGCTGCCCAATTGCTCTTGGGTGATCACCAATGGCGGGGCCAGGCGGATGGTGGAATCATCGGTGGCATTGATGATGAATCCGGCATCCAGCGCCGCGGCAACCAGCTTCGGGGCCTTGGCCTGGGCCAGCTCGAAGGCGGTGAGCATGCCTGCCCCGCGCACCGCGCTGATCCCGGGCACCGCAGCGAGCTGTTCGCGCAGCCAGTGGCCGTTGGACCGGACCTGGTCCAGCAGGTTCTGGGATTCGATGGTGTGGATGACCGCCAGGCCGGCGGCGCAGGCCACCGGGTTCCCGCCGAAGGTGGTCCCGTGGTCCCCCGGGGTCAGCCAGGCGGTGTTCTCCTGGCCGAAGACGATCATCGCGCCGATCGGGAAGCCGCCGCCCAGCCCCTTGGCCAGGGTCATGACATCCGGGATCACCGGTGCCGAGGCGAAGAAGGATCCGGTGCGGCCCATGCCGGTCTGCACCTCGTCGAAGACCAGCAGGGCGCCGGCTTCGCGGGTGATGTCGCGAGCCGCCTGGAGGTACTGCGCGGAGAGCATCTTCACGCCGGCTTCGCCCTGGATCGGCTCGATGAACACCGCGGATACGGTCTCGTCCACCGCGGCGCGCAGCGCATCGATGTCCCCGGAGGGGATCCAGCTGACATTCTCGGGCAGCGGGGCGAAGGGTGCGCGGTACTTTTCCTTGTGGGTCAGCGACAGCGCGCCCAGGGTGCGGCCGTGGAAGGCCTGTTCCAGGGCGACCACGCGGGTGCGCGGGGCATCTTCGGTGCCGGCGTTGCGCCGGGTGAGCTTCAGCGCGGCCTCGTTGGCTTCGGTGCCGGAGTTGGCGAAGAAGACCTTGGAGCCGGCCGGGGCGGCAGAAATTTCCAGCAGCTTTTCGGCCAGGGCGATCTGGCTCGGGGAGGTGAAGAAGTTCGACACGTGCCCCAAGGTGGCCAGCTGGCTGGCGATCACGCTGGTCAGCAGCGGATTGGCGTGGCCCAGGGTGTTGACCGCGATGCCGCCGAGCAAATCCAGGTACTGGTTGCCGTCGGCGTCCCAGACATGGCAGCCGGCCCCGCGCACGAGCACGCGCTGTGGGGCGCCGAAGACGCCCAGCAGGGACTGCTGGTAGCGCTCGGCGAGCACCGAAGAGGAGAGCTGGGCCAGCTCCTGCACTTGGTCGGTGGCCAGTTCAATGGTCTTGGGAGTGTGCGCGGTCTGCTCGTTCACTTGCCCTCCTTCAAGTTGGTGTGGGAGGCCGGGAGCACCTGGGTGCCCACGCCGGCGGTGGTGAAGATTTCCAGCAGCATCGAGTGCGGGGCCCGGCCATCGACGATGTGGGCCTGGCCCACGCCTTCGTCGACGGCTTTGAGGCAGGCGCCCATCTTGGGGATCATGCCCGATTCGAGGCTGGGCAGCATGCCGCGCAGCTCGTCGTTGGTGATCGAGCTGATCAGCGAGGACTTGTCCGGCCACGCCGCGTACAGGCCCTCCACGTCGGTGAGGATCACCAGCTTGGTGGCGCCCAGCGCGCTGGCCAGGGCGGCCGCGGCGGTATCCGCGTTGACGTTGAGCACCGCACCGGTCGGATCGCCCTGCGCGTCGAATTCCGGGGCGACGGTGGAAATGACCGGGATCATCCCGGCATCCACCAGCGAGTCCACCTGGTCGGTGCGCACCCGGGTGACCTCGCCGACCAGTCCCAGGTCCACCGGCAGCCCGTCGACCACGGTGCCGGTGCGGATCGCCTGCAAGGTGGCGCCGTCCTCCCCGGACATGCCCACCGAGTAGGGGCCGTGCGAGTTGATCAGGCCGACCAGGTCGCGCTGCACCTGCCCGGTGAGCACCATTCGCACCACGTCCATGGCTTCGGGGGTGGTCACGCGCAGCCCGCCGCGGAACTCGGACTTGATGCCCAAGGTGTCGAGCATCTTGTTGATCTGCGGGCCGCCGCCGTGCACCACCACCGGGTTGATTCCGGCATGGCGCAGGAACACGATGTCCTCGGCGAAGGCGCGGCGCAGCTGATCGTTGACCATGGCATTGCCGCCGTATTTGATGACCATGGTGGTTCCGGCAAAGCGCTGGATCCAGGGCAGCGCCTCGATCAGTGCTTCGGCTTTGGACTGGGCGATATCCAGGTTGGTGCGGGCGGTGTGGGCCATGGGTGATTCCTCGGGTGCAGCCTAGCTGGAGTAGGCGGAATTTTCGTGGACGTAGTCGTGGGTCAGGTCGTTGGTCAGCACGGTGGCTTCCTCGGTGCCCGCGTTCAGGTCGATCTCGATCGAGACATTGCGCTCCTCGAGCGAGACCAGGTTGCGGTCTTCGCCGACCCCTCCGTTCTTGCAGACCATGACGCCGTTGATCGACACGTTGAGCTGGTCGGGCTCGAAGGCGGCCTTGGTGGTGCCGACCTCGGAGAGCACCCGGCCCCAGTTCGGGTCCTTGCCGAAGACCGCGGTCTTGACCAGGTTGGAGCGCGAGACGGCCTTGGACACTTCCAGGGCGTCGGCCTCGGTAGCGGCGTTGAAGGTGCGGATCGCGATGGTGTGGTCCGCTCCCTCGGCATCCTCGATCAGCTTCGCGGCCAGCTCGCAGCAGGCGTCGGTGAGCGCGTCGGTGAACTCGGCGATGTCCGGGGTGGTGCCCGAGGCACCAGAGGCCAGCAGGAGCACGGTGTCATTGGTGGACATGCAGCCATCGGAGTCCGCGCGGTCGAAGCTCATCGCGGTGGCGGCGCGCAGCGCGGTGTCGGCCTGGGCGCTGCTGAGCACCGCGTCGGTGGTGAGCACCACGAGCATCGTGGCCAGCGCCGGGGCGAGCATGCCCGCGCCCTTGGCCATGCCGCCGATGGTGATCTGGGCCGAACCGGCCGGGCCCACCACGCGGGAGACCAGCTTGGGCACGGTATCGGTGGTCATGATGCCGGCGGCGGCCTCATCGGCGGCGGCCTGGCCGCTGGCCAGCGCCGTCGCGGCGGCTTCGATGCCGGGCAGCAGCTTGTCCATGGGCAGCTGCACGCCGATCAGCCCGGTGGAGGCCACGGCCACGTCCCCGGCGGAGACATCCAGCAGCCCGGCCGCGTATTCGGCGCTCTGGTGGGTGTTGCCGAAGCCTTCGGCACCGGTGCAGGCGTTGGCTCCGCCGGAGTTCAGCAGGACCGCGTCGATGCGGCCATCGGCCAGCACCTGCTTGGACCAGTGCACCGGGGCGGCGGCCACGCGGTTGGAGGTGAAGACCCCGGCCGCGGTGAACTGAGGCCCGAGGTTCTTGACCAGAACCACATCGTTCATGCCGGTGGACTTCAGCCCGGCTGGCACGCCGGCGGCGGTAAAACCGGCCGGGGCGGTGACACCCGTGGTGGCTGCCGATGGGTGGGTGCTGGTATAGGCGAGACTCACGGTGCGACTCCTTGCATGAGCAATCCGGTATTTTCTTCCAGGCCGAGCGCGATGTTCATCGACTGGACCGCGGCACCTGCGGTGCCCTTGGTGAGGTTATCCAGGGCGGCGGTGACGATGACCCGGTTGGCGTGCTCGTCGAAGGCCAGCTGCAGCTGGACGTGGTTGGAGCCCTGGACCGCACCGGTGGTCGGCCACTGGCCCTCGGGCAGCAGGTGCACGAACTGCTCGTTCGCGTAGGCCTGCTCCCAGGCGGCGCGCAGCGCCCCGGCGCTCGCCCCGGGCTTAACCTTGGCGGTGGCGGTGGTCAGGATGCCGCGCGGCATCGGGGCCAGGGTGGGGGTGAAGGACACGGTGACCGGCTGGCCGGTGAGCTTGGAGAAGCCCTGCTCCATTTCCGGGATGTGCCGGTGGATGCCGCCCACGCCGTAGGTGCTCATCGAGCCCATGACTTCGCTGCCCAGCAGGTTCGGCTTCAGCGACTTGCCGGCCCCCGAAGTGCCCGAGGCGGAAACGATGACCACGTCGTCGGCTTCCAGCAGCCCTGCGGCAAAGCCCGGAGCCAGGGCCAGCTGCCCGCCAGTGGGATAGCAGCCGGGCACGGCTACGCGGCGGGTGCCCACGAGCTTTTCGCGCTGGCCCGGGAGCTCAGGCAGGCCGTAGGGCCAGAAGCCGGCATGTTGTGAACCGTAGAATTTTTCCCAGGCGGCTGCGGATTCAAGCCGGTGGTCCGCACCGGCGTCGATGACCAGGGTGTTTTCCGGCAAGGCCGCGGCGACGGCGGCCGAGGCACCGTGCGGCAGGGCCAGGAATACGACGTCGTGCCCGGCGAGATTCTCTACCGTGGTGTCCACCAGGACGCGGTCGGCGAGCGCATGCAGGTGCGGTGCGATGGAACCGAGTCGCTGCCCGGCTTGGGAGTGCGCGGTGATCGCGCCAATCTCTACTTCTGGATGGGCTGCAAGGATGCGAAGGACCTCACCGCCGGCGTATCCGCTGGCGCCGGAGACAGCTACTGAAATCGTCATGATCAGATTCTATCGCGAAATATTCATGTGCGCTAATAAATATTCATAAAATACTTCGTCACGTAACCCGACATCCACCAAGTCCTGCCCCCACCATGGCGGGCAAAGTCCTAAACTGGCCGTAGAGGCCCGCCGGAACACCCCGCAGACACCGCGTATTTCAGGAGCACCGCATAATGCAGCAACAAGCCATCGTGGTCAACGAACCCACCGACTCCACCGGATTGCAGCTAACCCGAATCCCCGTCCCCGCCCCAGGCCCCGGACAGCTGCTGATCAAGGTCGCAGCCACGGGCGTCAACTTCATCGAAACCTACCAGCGCAGCGGCGTCTACAGCGTCGACTACCCGTTTGTGCCGGGTTCCGAGTTCTCCGGCGTGGTGGAGCAGATCGGCCAGGGCGTCCAGAACTTCAAGCCGGGCGATCGCGTAGCCACCGCCTCAGGCGTGGCCGGATACTCGAACTATGCCGTAGTCGACGCCGTGCTGACCGCCAAGGTCCCGGACTCGGTGGACCTGCATATCGCTGCCGCCCTGCCCCTGCAGGGCATGACCGCCCACTACCTGGTCCACTCCAGCTACATGGTGCACAACGGCGATGTCATCCTCACCTATGCTGGCGCGGGTGGCGTGGGGCTGATCCTCACCCAGTTGCTCAAGCTCAAGGGCGCCACCGTGATCACCACCGCCTCCAGCCAGGAGAAGAAGGACCTGGCCAAGGCCGCCGGAGCCGACTACGTGGTCGACTACAACCAGGTCGCCGAAACGGTCGAGAAGGTCACCGGGGGCCAAGGCGTGAACGCGGTCTATGACGGCATCGGCAAGGACACCTTCGATACCTCCTTGGCAGCACTGCGCCGGCGCGGCACCTTGGTGCTCTTTGGCGGCGCCAGCGGGCAGGTCCCGGATTTCAACCTGCAGCGCCTGAACGCTGGAGGATCGCTGACCGTGACCCGCCCCAAGCTCGCCGATTTCCTTACCTCGGAGCAGGAAATGCACTGGCGCTTCGGCGATATGGTCGGCTGGGTGGCCACCGGCAAGATCGATGTGCGCATCGGAGCCCAGTACCCGCTGGCCGAGGCGGGCGCAGCACATGCGGCGCTGGAATCGCGGGCCACCACCGGCAAGGTCATCTTGCTGCCGTAGCTACCAGCTTTGGGTCCGGGGAACAACATTCTAGCCAGCACTCCGGGCCCACGGCGTAGCAGTTGCGAAATCAGTGAGACTTAGCCGACAGTTCAGCCGAACCAGCCGGACCCGTTCGTCCACTGCCCATTAAGATAGGCACTGGATCCTCCGATCCACCCCTCCAGCATCCATATCCTTTGTGGGACGCTCTCCCCCAGCGCCCCGATTCCATTTACGCAGTTAAATGAGAAGGGATGGATCCGTTCATCATGGACAACGATCAAGCTACGGCGCCGGATCAAGAAATCTATGCTCCGCAGTTTCCTTCCGGTGCCCTGGCCCCGGCTCCTCGAACCCTTTTGGACATCCTGCAAGCGACCGCCCGGGCATGCCCCGACGCCCCCGCCATTGATGACGGGGAGCGCACCGAGAGCTACGCCGAGCTCATCGAGGAGGTCAAGGCCAAGGCCCGCCGCTTGCATGAGCAGGGCCTGGGCGCCGGCGACCGCATTGGCGTGCGCGTCGAATCCGGCACCCGCCACCTCTACGAATGGATCCTGGCGATCCTCTGGGTGGGCGCCGCCTACGTTCCGGTGGATGCCGATGACCCCGATGAGAGGGCCAAAACCGTCTTCACCGAAGCCCAGGTGGCCGGAATCATCAAGGGCACCGGCACCATCGTGGCCGAATCCGGGCGGCCCAAGCCATTCGCCGCGCCACGGATGCCGGGACTGGAGGATGACGCCTGGATCATTTTCACCTCGGGTTCCACCGGAAAGCCCAAGGGTGTCGCGGTATCACACCGTTCGGCCGCGGCCTTTGCCGATGCCGAAGCGCAGATGTTCCTGCCTGCCGACCCGCTAAACACCACGGACCGCGTGCTCGCCGGGCTGTCGGTGGCCTTCGACGCCTCCTGCGAGGAAATGTGGATCGCCTGGCGCAACGGCGCCTGCCTAGTGCCCGCCCCGCGCGCCCTGGTGCGCAGCGGCATGGACCTGGGCCCCTGGCTGATTTCGCGATCCATCACCGCCGTCTCCACCGTCCCCACCTTGGCGGCGCTGTGGCCCGCCCAGGCCCTGGATTCGGTGCGGCTGCTGATTTTTGGCGGCGAAGCCTGCCCGCCCGAGCTCGCCGGCCGGCTGGCGACCGAGGGCCGCGAGGTCTGGAATACCTATGGCCCCACCGAAGCCACGGTGGTGGCCTGTGGTGCCACCATGGACGGCAGCCTGCCTGTGCGCATCGGCCTGCCTCTGGCCGGATGGGACCTGGCAGTGGTCGACCCCCAGGGCATTCCGGTGGCCGAGGGCGAATCGGGCGAGCTGATCATTGGCGGCGTGGGCCTGGCCCGCTACCTGGATCCCGAAAAGGACGCGGAAAAGTACGCCCCCATGCCCACCCTGGGCTGGGAGCGCGCCTACCGTTCCGGCGATATGGTCGTCAACGACCCGTTGGGGCTGATTTTCATCGGGCGCGTTGACGACCAGGTGAAAATCGGGGGCCGGCGCATCGAGCTGGGCGAAATCGATGCGGCACTGAACTCCTTGGCAGGAGTATCCTCGGCGGCGGTGGCGGTGCGCGAAACCGCCACCGGCAACAAGATCCTTGTCGGATACCTGCAAGCTCCCGAAGGCTATGACCTGCCGGCGGCCCGCAGCGCGCTCCTGGAAGACCTGCCCGCACCCATGGTGCCGATCCTGGCCGTCTTGGACAGCCTGCCGATGAAAACCAGCGGCAAGGTCGACCGCAACGCCCTGCCGTGGCCATTGCCCGGAGAGGAAAACACCGGGGCCGCCGGCGAAGCTCCTCAGCTGGATGAAGCCGGCAGCTTCATCGCCGAGGCCTGGCAGGGCGCCTTGGGCACCCCGGTTTCCGGCCTTGACTCTGACTTCTTTGCCGCCGGCGGCGGATCGCTTTCGGCGGCCCAATTGGTCTCCGCCCTGCGCGTGCGCTACCCCGATCTGACGGTCGCCGAGCTCTACGACTACCCGCGGTTCGGCGCCCTGGCGGAGTATCTCGGCGGGCAGCAGGCCGCCAGCGAGCCGGTGGAGCCTCGCACCGTGGCCCGCACCAGGCGCGGCACCCAGCTGGCGCAAACCCTCGTGGCCTTCCCGCTGTTCATCCTCTCCGGCCTGCGCTGGTTCACCTATGTGGCGATCGGGCACCTGGCGCTAGCGGCCCTGGGCGTATTCGACGCCCCGCTGCCCGTGCCCTGGTACGCGGTCGCTGCGCTCTGGCTGGTCTTCGCCACCCCGGCCGGGCGGATGTCGCTGTCCATCCTGGCCAATAAGCTGCTGCTGCGCGGGCTGGAACCCGGCATCTACCCGCGTTCGGGATCCGTGCACCTGCGGCTGTGGCTGGCCCAGCACGTGGCCGATGTGGTCGATCCGATCTCGCTGTCCAGCGCCCCGCTGCTGCCGTGGTACGCCCGGATGCTCGGAGCAAAAATCGACCGCACCGCAACCTTGCACACCCTGCCCCCGGTGACCGGAATGCTCGCCGTGGGCCCCGGTGCCACCATCGAACCCGAAGTGGATGTCAGCGGCTACTGGATCGATGGCGACAAGCTGCATGTCGGGGCCATCGACATCGGCGCCCATGCCTCCATCGGCGCGCGCAGCACCCTGATGCCCGGTGCCGTCATCGGCGATCATTGCATCGTCGACGCCGGTTCGGCCGTCTACGGGCATACCCGCGCGAACTCGCGCTACGCCGGATCCCCGGCCGCCCGCCAGTCCAAGGCCAAGCCCAAATGGCCCGAGGCCCAGCCGGTGTACCGCGCAGCGCCGCGCCTGCTCGCCGGCATCGCATCCCTGCTGCTCAACCTGTGGCAGTGGATCCCGGTGGCCATTGCCCTGCTGGCCATCACCCCGATCCTGCGGCCGGCCGATTCGCTGGCCGGAATCGGGTGGAGCTTCATCCCGGCCGTCCTTGTGGCGGCGCTGGCCTGGTTCCTGTCGAGCATGGCCTTGACCGTCGCCGTGGTTCGCTTGCTGTCCATCGGCCTGGTTGAAGGCTGGCATCCGGTCACCTCCCGCGTGGGCTGGCAGGCCTGGGCTACCGAACGCGTGCTTGATACCGCCCGCGACCAGCTCTTCCCGCTGTACGCTTCGCTGTTCACTCCGATCTGGCTGCGCCTGCTGGGTGCCAAGGTCGGACGGGATGTGGAAATTTCCACAGTGCTGCTGATCCCCAAGATGACCACAATCTCCTCCGGCGCCTTCCTGGCCGATGACACCATGGTGGCCTCCTACGAACTCGGTGGCGGATGGATGCATATCGCCCCGGTCCGCGTGGGCAAAAAGGCCTTCCTCGGCAACTCCGGCATCCTGCACGCCGGGCGCCGGGTGCCCAAGCGCTCGCTGATCGCGGTGCTCTCTGCCACCCCGAAGAAGATGAAACCCGGCACCTCGTGGATCGGTTCTCCGCCGAACAAGTTGCGCCGCACCACGGTGGAAGCCGAAACGGAGCGGACCTACCGTCCGGGCATGAAGCTGAAAATCATGCGCTCCTTCTGGGAGCTGGCCCGCAGCCTGGCAGTATTCACAACCGTTGGCATCGCCGGCGGGGTGCTGTGGGCGCTGGCGGCTTTGGCCACCCATGCCGGTGTCTGGGCGGGCATTTTGCTCTCCGGCGCGGTGCTGGTGATCGCCGGCGCAGTGGCCGCGGCGATCGCGGTGGCAGCCAAGTGGCTGGTGGTCGGCCCGATCCGTCCCGGCGAGCACACCCTGTGGAGCTCATTTATCTGGCGTACCGAAATGGTCGATTCCTTCACCGAGCTGGTGTGCGCCCAATGGTTCGCCCGCCTCGCTTCGGGAACCCCGGCCCTGGTGTGGTTCCTGCGTGCCCAGGGCGCGAAGATCGGCCACGGCGTGTGGTGCGAAAGCTACTGGCTGCCCGAAGCAGATCTGGTGACCCTTCAGGACCATTCCACGGTCAACCGCGGCTCGGTGCTGCAGACCCACCTCTTCCACGACCGCATCATGTCCATTGACGCGGTCACCCTGGGTGCCGGAGCAACCCTCGGCCCGCACAGCGTGATCCTGCCGGCCGCGCAGATCTCCGAGGGCACCACCACCGGTCCGGCCAGCCTGATCCTGCGCGGCGAGGTTCTGCCCGCCAATACCTACTGGCGGGGCAATCCGGCAGTACGCTGGAACATCAACCCGGATACGCACCTTCCACAGCCCGCCACACAGGAAGCCTGAGGCAACACACCGATGCACCATCGCATAATGGATGAGTACACCAAGCACTACGGCTCCCCGGACTACACCGTGGAGCACTACGACGTGAACCTCGTAGTGAAGCTGGCCAGCAACCACCTCGATGGCCGGGCGATGCTGCGCATCCGCGCCCTTGTGGACCTCAACGAGATCGCGCTGAACCTCACTGGGCTCAAGATCATCAAGGCCACCTGCCAGGGGCGCAAAGTCTCCGTGGCCAAGAAGCACCACCGCGTTGTGGTCTCGACCCCGAATCGGGTCAAGGCCGGCGAGCATATCGAGCTGAACCTGCGCTATGGCGGCAACCCCGCGGTGGATAACGGGCCTTGGGGCGAAGTCGGCTGGGAAGAGCTGACCGACGGCATTCTCGTTTCCGGCCAGCCGGTCGGGGCTTCCACCTGGTTCCCCTGCAATGACCACCCCAGCCACAAATCCTCGTACCGCTTCGAGGTGTCCACCGACGCCGGATACCGGGTCGTTGCCAATGGCGATTTGCTCTCCCAGCGCCGTTCGGCCAGCCGCTCCACCTGGATCTACGAACAGCGGGAACCGATGGCAACCTATCTGGCCACCTTGCAAATCGGGCGCTATGCCGAAATCGCTTTTGACCGCGGGCACCATCTGCTGGCCTACTCGGTACCGGGCAACGACTTGGCGGTGCGTGGCGCCTTTGCCAAGCAGGGGCAGATGGCCGAGATCTTTGAACGCAAATTCGGCCCGTACCCCTTTGAGAATTACAAGATCGTGGTGGTCGACGACGACCTGGAAATTCCGCTGGAAGCCCAGGGCATGAGCATCTTCGGGCGCAACCACCTGTCCCTGGACTGGGAGGCACAGCGGCTGATCGCCCACGAGTTCGCGCACCAATGGTTCGGCAACTCGCTGACACCTGCTGGGTGGAAGGACATCTGGCTGAATGAAGGGTTCGCGTGTTTCAGCGAGTGGGTCTACTCGGAACACTGTGGTGCCATGCCGATGGAACAGCGTGCTCGCACCGCCTGGGAGAAGCTCAATGCCCTCCCCCAGGATCTCATGATCGGGGATCCCGGCCCGGAGGACATGTTTGATGATCGCGTCTACAAGCGCGGTGCGCTGGCTCTCTACGCGCTGCTCAAAGAGCTGGGCGATGAAGCGTTCTACGAGATGCTTCGCGATTGGACGGGCACCTATCAGCATGGAAGTGTCGATGCGAAAAAGTTCGGCAAGCACCTGAAAAAGCATGCGCCCGGCTTTGAAACTGATCAAATTTTGCACAATTGGCTTTCGGACCTCCAGCTGCCGCCCTTCCCAGGCTGAGCGCTGGGCCAGCCGGCGGCCTCGTTCAATTCCGGTTCATTGGCTGTTCATCCACTGAATCTAGGCTTGCCACCATGAGCGTAGAAATCCCCCTGCTTGATGATGCTTTCCGCGGCTACTCGGTGCTCGACGATGATGATGACGATCCATTGTTGTTGCGCGCCGATGGCAGCGTGGTCGATACCTGGCGCGAGGACTACCCTTACGAAGAGAAACTCGACCGCGAAACCTACGAGCTCGAAAAGCGTGCCCTGCAGATTGAGCTGCTCAAACTTCAAAAGTGGGCCAAGGCCCATAGCCGCCGGATCATGATTGTTTTTGAAGGCCGCGATGCCGCCGGCAAGGGCGGAACGATCAAGAGATTCACCGAGCACCTGAATCCCCGTGGCGCCCGCGTCGTGGCCCTGGAAAAACCCAGCGATCGGGAATCCACCCAGTGGTACTACCAGCGTTATGTCCAGCATTTCCCGTCAGCCGGGGAAATCGTGCTGTTTGACCGTTCCTGGTACAACCGTGCCGGTGTGGAACGAGTCATGGGATTTTGCACGCCCGCACAAGTAGGCCATTTCCTCGATCAGACTCCCCTGTTTGAACAACTGGTGGTGGACGAAGGCATTGATCTGGTGAAGTTCTGGTTCTCCGTCTCCGCCAGCGAGCAGCTCACCCGCTTCACCATTCGCCGTCTTGATCCTGTGCGCCAGTGGAAGCTCTCCCCCATGGATCTTGAATCCTTGGACAAATGGGAGAAGTACACGGAAGCAAAAAAGGAAATGTTCCTCAAGACGGACACCGATCACGCGCCGTGGACGGTAGTGAAGTCCAATGACAAGAAGCGCGCACGGCTTGCGGCCATGCGCCATGTGCTGAACCTCTTTGATTACGCGGGCAAGGACCATGAGCTGGTCGGATCACCGGACCCTCAGATCGTGGGTCGTGCAGCAAACGTGATCACCCACGGCGAAGAGTTCTAAGTCCTTCCAGGCATCTGCCGAACGGCAATCGCGGTAGCCAGCAAGCCGTGCCCGATAGCACCGTCGGCCTTCCAGTTTCCGGAAATCGCTGACAGGTCTGCGCCGAAGTGCAAGGTCCCGTCCTGCAGGATTCGAGCGGTGAAGGCTCCGGGCCGCTGTCCCACAGTGATCTCGCATTCAAGGAAATCCAGCCATCTCCTTGCCATCGGAAACCAGGTTTTGAAGACGCTTTCCTTGGCGCTGAAAATCAGCCTGTCCCAGGCGATGCCCGGTTCCCGGGTGGAGAGCCGATCTACAGCCTCTTGTTCAGCTGGAAGCAGGAGAAGATCCACGGTGCCTGGCGGCAGGGCCGAATGAGGCTCGGCGTCAATGCCGATCCCGCTCCACTGATCCGAACATGCCACGGCAGCGGCCCGCAGCCCTTCGCAGTGCGTCATGCTTCCCACGACACCCCGGGGCCAGACCGGTGCCCGGTGCTCATCAGGCACCAGAACATGTCCGCCGTGGCCCAGTTCTGCGAGCGCTTGCCGGGCACAAATGCGTACCGTGCGAAATTCTTGCTGGCGGGATTCGACCGCGTTGGCCACGTAGAGGTCTTCGGGCCGGTATCGAGGCCCGTCGTCCAGCTCCGAACGCGTTTCTGCCACGTGTACTGACGCGGGCAGCAGCTCGTTGAAAATGCGCATCAATACTCGCTAGAAGCGTGAAGATCCGCCGGAGCCAGAGAAGCTGCCGCCTCCGGAATAGCCGGTAGATACCGACCCGGATGAGCTGGCGGATTCCCTCGACTGGTCTACCGAGTTCGCGCCAGAGGTGTAGCCGGCGTGGTAGCTGCTGACGCTCCAGTACATCGCGCCGGGGTTCAATACGTCCAGGATGGTCCCGCCACGCGGGCTATGGCTTCCGGTGGAGTTGCGCGAGCGTTCCATCGCCTCGCGCATCTGTTCCTTCTCCTCGTCATTTTCTGCATAGGCGTCGATTTGGGCCTTGGCAAACTCGTCCAGTCGCTCGGTCAGTCCTTGGCGAAGATCGGAGAGCTGGTCCAATGCCTGATCTACATCGATTTCCTCGGTCTTCAATTGGGTGCCCAGTGCTTCCAGTGATTCTGCGGCTGTCACCCGGTAGGAAGCCAGCGCCGCGGCACTGCCTGCCAATTCGGGTTCGGCATCATCAATGAGCGTGGAAATCTGCGATAGGTCATCGGCGAGCGGCTTGGTTTGCGCACGCCATGCGTCCTCCCATGAAGCCGAGCGAGTGTAGAGAGCCGCGGCGGCAATGATGGCGTCGTCGGTGCGGTCGAGGTTTTGCGCGTCGTCCTTGAACTTCTTGGCGGCTTCCACGCCATCGGTTGATGACCGGTACTTCTTCTCAGCTATGTCCAGCTTGGCTTGCGCATCGAAGGTTTCGCGATAGTTGGCCATGAAGTCAGCAAAGCGGCGTTCCAGCTCCGCGGCGTGCGCCGATCCTGTGGGCATCGTTTTTGCGGCGAGCTCGGTTTCTTCCAGGTCCATCGTGACATTGGTCAGATGCTCTCGTCCTGCGTGAAAATCCTGCGCAAAGTTCTTGCGTCGCGAAGAACGCACTGCGGCAGTGGCTGCCAGGACAATTCCGGTGCCGCCGCCTCCGGCCGCTACGGTCCACCAGAGCGCGGGGCTCTTGTACCAGGGCCGATTCATTATGCCCGAGGCCTTGGCGGCTACGGCTATCACGCCATCGGTCCACCGTGACAGGTTGAAATCGTCGTAGCCTTGTTCATGGATGCTTTCCATCTGGCCGGTGCTGACCTTGCGGTCTTCGCCGAAGTACGTGCCGATTTGCCCGTCTCCGGGTCCTTCGACGGACAAAGTGACGATCAGCAGCCCATCGGCCCAGTAGTCGCCGTAGTCCTCAGGCTTATCCGAAATCCATTCCGGATGGGATTCACGGGCGAATTCGAGGGTTTTTGCATTTATGTCATCCGAGTATGCGCCGTTGCGCGTATAGACCGCGACGTTGGTCGGTTCGTTGAAATCCAGATCATCGAGGGCATCTGAAAGCCGTTCACGATTGATCACGCCAGCGGTATCGTCGATGGTCACTGTCCCCAGGTTTTCACCGGCGTGGATTTGCACGGCGGTCACGGCATGCGCCGGTGCCGCCGCGGTGAAGAATCCGCATGCCAGGATTGCTATGGCACTGGCAGCGCGCCCCTTTCGAATGCTACGTGTCATGCTCGCTTCTCCTTAGACCGATGCCAGATGGTGAGTCGACGACTGCTTGCACCAGTTTATCGATCAAAAGGGATTTTTGCCGCGGGACCAGCCGAGGCATGGATCGGCTCGTCACGATCCGATGCTCCGCCGCTCCCTGGGGTACGCAGCGGCTTCTCCCCTGACGCCATTCGCCACGACGTGATGTATTGCTCAGCGATGGGACTCCCTTTCGGATTATTGCCTAATCAATAAGCAAAAAACGCTCCGGACTAGTGCTGAAAAGCGGATCGGGCCCGTGGTTCCAGCACCATGGCATGGAAAACGGCGGTAAAATTGCAGAATGACTAGCATTGACGATTCAGGGGCATCCGTCCTTTCAGAACCAGAGCGCGAAATCCTCACCTGGGACACCTTCGGTGAAGCATCCCGCGAACTGGCACAGACCATCGTAGATAGCGGCTTCGAGCCGGAAATCGTCCTGGCTGTGGCACGCGGCGGCCTGCTGCTGGCAGGCTCGATTTCCTACGCCCTGGGCGTCAAGGCCTGCGGAGCCCTGAACGTGGAGTTCTATACGGGCATCGGCACCGTGCTTCCTGAGCCAGTGGTGCTTCCGCCAATGCTGGATGATGGCCACCTGCGCGACAAGAAGATCCTGATAGTGGACGATGTCTCCGACTCCGGCCGCACCTTGGAGAAGGTCGTCGATCTGGTCTCCGCTTGGGGCGCAGATGTCAAGACCGTCTGTCTCTACACCAAGCCGCGCACCATCATGGTCCCGGACTACGAATGGCGCCGCACCGACAAGTGGATCACCTTCCCATGGTCGGACCTGCCACCGGTTACCGCTAGCGCAGCAAAGTAATTTTTTGATCTTCAGCAGGGAACGATGCCCATCGTTCCCTGCTTTTGCTTAAGCATGCAGCTCCGCGTTCGCCATCTCGCATACGAAACTAGAACGGCACAAAGCCTTGCAATAGGCTGAAGACATGACTTCCCCACTGCTGCTGACGGCAATCTCCGAAGCCGACACGGATTTCGTTGCGGACCTGGCCGCAGATGAGCGGGTCACCGCGTACATCGGTGATGGCCAGCCATGGAGCCGGGCATACTGCGAACAGCGTGTAGCCCACGTCCTGGAAAGCCCTGGAATTTCGTGGTTCATCGTCTGGCACGACAAGGTTCGCATCGGCCTATTCACCGCAACACAGCGCGCCGGGGCCATCGAGATCGGATATTGGCTGGCGCCAGAGTACTGGGGCCAGGGTCTGGCCAAGGATCTGGTCGCCCTGGGCATAAGGCAGCTTGAAAAAGCTGGAATCACCGAACTAATTGCCAGGGTGGCACCCGATAACGCGGCGTCGCTTAAAGTCCTTGAACGGCAAGGATTTCTCGTTCAAAGCCAGGACGCGTCGCTTCTCACCCTCACCAAAGCCGTGAGGCCGCTCTAACTAGGTGCTCGCCTGATGCGGCAGCCCGAAGCTGGTAGGGCGCAAGGGATCCGGGGCTTCCTCTTCTGGCTGGTAGGTCGGAGTCGGCTCATCTTGCAGGTGTGCTCCCGCACCGCGCTCGATGAACACCACGGCTGCCCAACCCGCTGCGATGAGCGCTGCGATTGCCAGCAGGCCGAGGAACAATACCAGCAGCACGGCGCCGCATGAACGCAGTCCCTTCACGAGCCGTCACTTCCTTAGCATCAACTAATTATCAGCGGTTTCCCAGAATCAAGTGTAGACGCCTTCGGTGCAAAACCCGGACACGGAAAATCACAAATGCCCCGACCATCGCCTTGGAATAAATCAAGGCAACCGGCGGGGCATCTGCAGTTTCAGCTAGCGCTGGGTGGCACCAAACTTCTCGGCAGCCACAGCCACAGCAGCTGCGCGCGCCTCGGATGCCTCATCGGCGGTCAGAGTGCGATCGGTAGCGCGGAAGCGCAGGCCGAAGGCCAGCGATTTCTTGCCATCCTCGATTCCCTTGCCCTGGTACACGTCGAACAAGGCGATATCTTCGAGCAGCTCGCCTGCGCCTTCGCGCAAAGCGGCCAGCACCTGGCCAGCGACAACGTCCTGGTCCACGACCAGTGCCACGTCCTGGGTAGCCAGTGGCTGGCTGGACAGGTGCTGGGCAACAACTACGGCAGGAGCCGCATCCATAAGTGCAGCAGCATTCAGTTCCATGGCCACGGTGCGCGCTGGCAGGTCCCAATCCTTGAGCAGCTGCGGGTGCAGTTCGCCGGCGTAGCCGACAACTTCACCTGCGACCTCCAGCTGCGCTGCACGGCCCGGGTGGAAGCCCTGGTGGCTGCCCTGGACAACCTCGAGCTGCACACCGAGGATCCCGGCAACACCTTGGGCCGTGTCCAAGGCGTCGGCCCAGTCCCAGGCGCGTGGCTCGAAGCCAGCAGCGGCCGAGGCTTCATGCCCGGTAAGGACAGCAGCCAGATGCCATGGCTGGCGGGGCACGCCGTTGAACAGCTCGGCCAGCACTTCATCACTCGGCTTGGCGCCCAGTGGCGGAAGCACGCTGGATCCCAGTTGCTCGCCTGGCAGGAACACCAAGCCGCCCTCGTAGAGGGCCAGATCGCGGAAGCCGCGGCCGATATTGCGGCGCGCGGTGTCCAGCAGCCCTGGCAGCAGGCTGGTGCGCAGGAAGCGGAATTCCTTGGAGATCGGGTTGGCCAGCGAAATGGCCTTCACCGCGGTGCCGGCCTGGGCCGCGCCGAAGGTGTTGTTCTGCAGCTCGGAGACGAACGGGTAGGACAGGATCTCGGTCAGTCCTGCATCCGCCAAGCCCTGGAGCAAGCGGCGACGCTGGGACTGCGCGCGGGTCAAGCCACGGCCCGGAGGGGCCACTGGCAAGGTTGCCGGGATCTTGTCGTAGCCCACAACGCGGGCCACTTCCTCGACCAGGTCTTCCTTGATGGCCAGGTCCGGACGCCAGCTCGGGGCGGTGACCAGGAAGCCGTCGGCGTTCTGCGCCACGGTGGCGCCGATGCCTTCGAGCGAGTCCACGGTCTGCTCGTCGGTGTAGTCCACGCCGATCAGTGCGCTGGCGAAACCTGCTGGCAGCTGGATCTGCGTGTCGGCTGGCTGCGCGCCGGCGTCGGTGATCCTGGTGGTTTCGGTGCCACCGGCCAGCTGCACGAGCAGATTCACGGCGCGCTGGGCCGCGATCTGCATGATGCTCGGGTCCACACCGCGTTCAAAGCGCTTGGACGCTTCGGAAGGCAGCTTGTGGCGGCGGCGCGATCGGCCGATGGACACGGCGTCGAAGTGCGCGGCTTCGATCAGCACCCGGGTGGTCGAATCCGAGACCTCGGTGGCAGCCCCGCCCATGACCCCGGCGATGCCCAGGGCACCGGACTCGTCGGTGATCAACAGGTCCTCGGCCGAGAGCTCGCGCTCCTTGTCGTCCAAGGTGGTCAGCTTCTCCCCGGCATTGGCGCGGCGCACGGTGATCGCACCGGTGAGCTTGTCGGCATCGTAGAAATGCAGCGGCGCGCCGAGCTCCAGCATCACGTAGTTCGAGATATCCACCGGCAGCGAGATCGAGCGCATGCCCGCCAGCTGCAGGCGCGAAGCCATCCAGCGCGGGGTGGGCAGGGCCGGGTTGATGCCGGTGACCTCGCGGGTCACGAAGCGGGTGCAACCAGGGACATCGTAAATTGGCGCCTGGTCGGCAAGCACGACCTCGTGGCCGGCCTCGGTGGCTTCAGCGACCGCAACGGTGATTGCCGGGTCGGTGAAGGAGGTGCCGGTAGCCAGCGCGTACTCGCGGGCCACGCCGCGGATCGAGAAGCAGTAGCCGCGGTCCGGGGTCACGTTGATCTCAGCGGCCTGGTCATCGAGCCCGAAGAGCTCGAAGACGTCGGTGCCCAGTTCCGGATCCAGCCCGTAGTTGGAGAGCACGATGATGCCATCATGGTCATCGCCGATGCCCAGCTCGCGGGAGGAGGCGATCATGCCGGCCGAGGTGTGGCCGTAAGTCTTGCGCGGGGAGATCTTGAAGTCTCCTGGCAGCACCGCTCCGGGCAGGGTGACAACTACCTTGTCGCCTTCCACGAAGTTGTGCGCGCCGCAGACAATCCCCTGCACGCCCGAGGGGTCGATGCCCTTGCCGGTCAGGGTCTGCTCGGTGCCTTCCGGGACCACGCGGACTTGGCACCAGTTGATGGTCTTGCCGTTGGACGCGACCTCCTTCTCCAAGGAGAGCACCTGGCCGACCACGATCGGGCCGGAGAGCTCGTCGGAGGGGCGGTGCACGTCTTCTTCTTCGAGGCCGACCTTGACCAGGTCCGCCATGACGTCTTCAGCCGAGGCGTCGGCCGGTACCTGCGCATACTCGCGCAGCCATGAAAGTGGAATACGCATTGCTTAGATCTCCATCCCGAAGTGCTGGCTGAAACGGATGTCGCCCTCGATCATGTCGTGCATGTCGGGGACATCGTTGCGGAACATGAGCGTGCGCTCAATGCCCATGCCGAAGGCAAAGCCGGAGTACTCTTCCGGGTCGATGCCGGCAGCGCGCAGCACGTTCGGGTTGATCATGCCGCAGCCGCCCCACTCGATCCAGCGCGGGCCGCCCTTGGCACCAGGGTGCCAGATGTCCAGCTCGGCCGATGGCTCGGTGAAGGGGAAGTAGGCTGGGCGCAGGCGGATCTGGGCTTCATCGCCGAACATCTGGCGCGCGAAGTGCTCCAGGGTGCCGCGCAGGTCGGCCATGGTCAGGCCCTTGTCCACGGCCAGGCCTTCGAACTGGTGGAAGACCGGGGTGTGGGTGGCATCGAGCTCATCGGTGCGGAAGGTGCGTCCTGGGCACAGCACATAGACCGGCAGATCGCGCTCGAGCATGGAGCGGACCTGCACCGGGGAGGTGTGGGTGCGCAATACCAGGTGCGCGTCGGCAGGCTCGATGAAGAAGGTATCCTGCATTTCGCGGGCCGGGTGGTCCGGCTTGAAGTTCAGCGCATCGAAGTTGAACCATTCGGATTCAACTTCTGGGCCCTCGGCGATTTCCCAGCCCATGCCGACGAAGATGTCGGACACCCGGTCCTGCAGGACCGAGAGCGGGTGGCGGGCGCCAATGGGTCGGCGGCGCGCGGCGGCGGTGACGTCAACGGTCTCTTCGATGAGGACGCGGGCGGCTTCTGCTTCTTCCAGCACCGTGGTGCGGGCAGCCAGCGCCTTGTTGACCCGTCCGCGGGCCGAGCCAACCAGCTTGCCAGCGACGGCCTTCTCGGACTTGTCGAGCTGGCCGATCTGTCGGTTGGCCAGGGACAGCGCCGACTTCTCACCGGTATGAGCCAGGCGGGCTTCCTTCAGCTCGTTCAGGTCACCGGCAGCCTCGATGGCGGCCAGGGCAGCTTCAACGGCTGCCTGGATTCCTGCTTCATCGGTCGGGTGCGGAACGTTGGGCTCCCCGTCGGGAGCTGGTCCAGTTGTCTGATCAGACATGGGATCGATCGATCCTTACTCTTATCTTGTACTTACGCGTAGAACACTTTGGTTCCATTCTATTGCCAAGGGCCCGTGATCGTTTCACCGATGACGGGCCCTTGACGTGAAGCTTCTTACCAAGAAGCAGCAATCCAGATGCTTAGTGCGCTTCCTTGGCGCCCTTTGGCGCGAAAGCCAATACGAAGACCAGAGTCAGGACGAGTATTGCTCCCCCGAAGATCGCCGAGTAGAACAGCGAGTGGTCGAATTTGCCGGTGGCCTGGTACACCGGAGCGCCCTCGATCATGTCAAAGGTCACAGTGTGGTGCTCGACTTCGCCCGGGGCGTGGGAGGTGACTTCACCGGGGAAGTTCACGTGCAGGTTGGCCTCGGTGAAGGAGGAGTCAACGGCAGCCTTGTCGCCTGGCATGGAGAAGGTCACTTCCTTGCCGTCGTCAGCCAGGTTGATCTCAAATCCGAAGACCTTGAACGCGTCCTTGAGCTGGGTATAGGTTTTCACGCCATCGGTTTCGAAGCGCAGGCCAACGTTCTCGCCCTCCTCGATTTTCGAGTAGGTCCACTTGCCGCCAATCTGCTTTTCCATGGCAGCAGTGTCAACCTGGGAAGCCAGAAGTTCATCGAGGCTCATGCCCTGAAGGTTTTCCTTGTTCATGGTGACTTCAACGGCACCGGTCGTCTTGTCTTGACCCTGAACGTTGACTTCTGCATTCATGTTGACGCAGCCGGACAAAGCTAGGACGGCGGTAAAGACCAGCGCGATCACGCTCAAAAGTCTCTTCACGGAAAAGGGCTCCTCAAAAATGTGGGGTTCAGAAAACGTGCATTGCCTCAACGGGCGCTAGTTCAAGCTTACGCGTCTTTATTTGGTCGCACTTGCACGTGCTTGCTCCAGGCACGCCGCGACAATCGGTGCATCCGCTGGGATCCATTCAACGGCCTTGGGCAATGAGCCATCGAGCGCGAGCCAGGCCAGCTGATCATGTCCATCCAAGGTGTCGGGCACCCCAGCGGTGATCTGTGCAAACCACATCCGCATGGCTGCCTTCTCGTTCAGCGGCCACCCTTGGCGGTGGGGACCTGGGATGGGCGCGCCTAGCTGGATGGTGACTCCGAGCTCTTCGCGCAGTTCCCGGTGCACCGCGTCGATTTCGCTCTCCCCCGGCTCAACTTTCCCTCCGGGGAACTCCCACAATCCGGCCAGGGATTCGGGCCGGTTGCGGCGGGCCGCTAGCAGTTTGCCCGGAGCTTCCAGATCATCAACGATGGCTACCGCGACAATTTGTTTCAGCATTCTTGTTTCCGGCATGGGTTAGCTCGACTTGGAGGCGTGCTGGGCCCGCGCTGATGCGTACAGGCATACGGTCGCTGCGGTGCCCACATTCAGCGATTCGGCCACGCCGTAGAGCGGAACGGCCACGGCATGGTCTGCGGCCTGCTTTTCATGCTCGTCAAGGCCCTGCCCCTCGTTGCCGAAAAGCCATAGCGTTGGCGCTTCCAGGACTGGCTGGCCCTCAAGCCCCTGATCTTCTTCCGCACCGCTGTGGTGCGCTCGGAGGACTGCGGCATCCTGGAGCGAATCAAGGTTGAGCGCACCATATCCATCGGCGGCCAGCACTTGGCTTCCGGTGGTTTTAGCGGCTTCGATGAGATGGTCGAATTCGATGTTGTTCAGCACCGGCAGGTGGAACAGCGAGCCGACGGTGGAACGCACGGCCTTCGGGTTGTAAATATCAACGCTGCCCTTGGTCAGGATTACTGCGTCGGCCCCGGCGGCGTCGGCAGCACGCAGCACGGTGCCTGCGTTGCCCGGATCCTGGACTCGGCAGAGGACCGCAATGAGCTGCGGCTTGGAGGAGAGCACTTCGCTCAATGGCGGCTGGGCGATCGCAGCGACGGCAAGAATTCCCTGCGGGGTCTGGGTATCGGCCATGGCATGCAGTACTTCGCCGGTGACGATGCGCGTTGGAACCTGCGTTTGCTCGAGCAGTTCTGCGAACTCGTCATGGCTTTCGCGGAAACCACCCACCACGTAGACGGCCTGGAGAAGGTTGTCATCCAGCAGGTGGGCTTTGAGTGCTTCCCGCACGGCCTGTGGTCCTTCGACCAGGAATTCCCCTGTGGCTTCACGCCCCTTGCGGTTGGCAAGCCGGGCAACGGCTTTGACTCGTTCGGCGCGTGGATTGGACATCACTTCAGGGGGAAAACTGCTCATACTTCGAGAATACCGGTAGAAACACTAATGGGCGGGTTCCGCGTCATGCGCGGAACCCACCCATCGGTGTGATCTGTCCTACCTGAGCACTAGCTCAAAGGGAGAAAAGATTTACTTCATCTGCTGGCGGGATTCTCCACCAGCTGGTTCGAAGCCTGCAGCCTTGGCAGCTTCAACCGAGTTGAACCAGAATTCAGCTTCGGTCTGCTCGTACCAGGTCGAGCCTGGAACGTGGTACTTGTTCGAGCCGGCGTTGCCCTTGATAACGAAGCCCTCAGGAGCGTCTTCGCCTTCAACAGCCTTGATTACGCCTTCGCCCTCGACGGACTTGGCAGCGGCAGCCTTTGGAGCCTTGGCAGCCTTTGGAGCAGCAACCTCTGCGGCAGCGCGTGGAGCGTTGACGTCAGCTGGAAGAGCTTCCTTTGCAACCTTAACCAGGGTTGCGAATGCGTTGGAGTCCGATACGGCCAGTTCGGCCAGCATGCGGCGGTCAACCTCGATCTCAGCAGCCTTCAGGCCCTGGATCAAGCGGTTGTAGGTCATGCCGTTGGCGCGGGATGCAGCGTTGATGCGCTGGATCCAAAGGCGGCGGAAGTCACCCTTGCGCTTACGGCGGTCGTTGAAGCTGTAAACGAACGAGTGGAGCAGCTGCTCCTTGGCCTTACGGTACAGGCGCGAACGCTGACCGCGGTAACCCTTTGCGCGTTCCAGAACGACGCGACGCTTCTTGTGGGCGTTTACAGCCCGCTTCACACGTGCCACGTGTGTACTCCTTCAAGTCAGTTCCCCAGTGCCCGCGATTTTGCGGGGTGGGAGAAATCTATGGGTGGTGGGGTATTGCTTCCCCGAATTGCGAAAGGGAGAGCTTAGAGGCCCAGCATCCGCTTGATGGTCTTTACATCGGCCTTAGCGACGATCTGGTCAGAAGCCAGGCGACGGGTAATGCGCGAGGACTTGTGCTCCAGGTAGTGGCGACGGTTGGCCTGCTGACGAACGAGCTTACCGCTACCGGTCAGCTTGAAGCGCTTCTTGGCGCCACTGTGAGTCTTGAACTTCGGCATAGCTGCCGTTCTCCTAACGTGCTCCACACGGCAAAATTACCGCATGGGGATCATCCGAAGCGGGCCCCGTATAAGGTGACCGCTGTTGTTCTCTTGTAGTTGGACCTTCCCGGGGGAAGATCCTTCACCGTAAACGGTGACGGGCTCGAAAGCCCAACAGGCTTGGCTAGGCGTCGCCTTCAGCTGCTTGGCGGGCCTGCTCCAACTTGGCGCGGGCTTCGTCATCCATAGCTGCTGCAACGTTCTGGCCCTCGGTTTCAGCTGGAGCGTCGGTGCGGATCTTGCGCTTGGCCGCATTACGGCCACCGGACTTCTGCTGTTGCTGTTCGCGGCGAGCCTCTGCCTTGTTCTTCAGCGGACCAACAACCATGACCATGTTTCGGCCATCGATGCGCGGGCTGGACTCAATGATTCCAACCTCGGCGACGTCTGCTGCAAACTTTTCCAGCAAGCGGATACCCATCTCTGGACGCTGCTGTTCACGACCGCGGAACTGGATCATGGCTTTCACCTTGTCGCCAGCGCCCAGGAAGCGCAACGCGTGCCCAACCTTGGTCTCGTAGTCGTGAGTGTCAATCTTCAGGCGGAAGCGAACTTCCTTCAAGACCGTGTTGGTCTGGTTCTTACGAGCTTCACGAGCCTTCACAGCGGCTTCGTACTTGTACTTGCCGAAGTCCATCAGTTTGCACACTGGAGGCTTGGCGTTGGGTGCCACCTCGACCAAGTCCAGATCGGACTCATGAGCCAAACGAAGCGCGTCCTCGATGCGGACGATGCCTACCTGCTCACCATTGGGGCCGACGAGACGTACCTCTGGCACGCGAATGCGCTCATTAATGCGTGGATCGCTGATGTGTCACTCCTGAAATTCGTAATCCATAACCGCAAACGAAGAAGGCCCCCGTCTGCGATTGCAGGCGAAGGCCAAAAGAGAACGACATGATGAATGGCGCACATCATTGCGCCTGCATCTGGGGATTGCACGAATGCGATCCTGCCGAAATACCCGGAAGCCTGGAAACGGCGACAGCGGGTGGGAGATGGCCTCCACTTGCATGGCTCAATACTAGTACGAATCGGGCATCCAGGGCTAACTGGAGAACATGAGAAGTACCGGCATCGAGTCGGTCTGTGACAAGCTTAGCAGTATGAGTACCGAAGACACCAACTCGCATCAGCACCTCGTCGATCAGCAGGTGCGCGATATCGCCGAAGTACCGGCTGTAGAAATCATCACCACCGCGGCGGTTCACCTCATGAGCGCGGCCGCCGTTAAATGCGGCCTGGCCGAGGGCGAAGACGCCGTTGAGCTGAAGGATCTGGATGAAGCTCGAAAGCTGATCACCGCTCTTGCAGGCCTAGTCACCGCGGGCGCACCTGAGATCGGTTCGCAGCACGCAGCTCCGTTGCGCGATGGCCTGCGCAGCTTGCAGCTGGCGTTCCGCGAGGCTTCGCTGATCCCGGATGCTCCAGGCAAGGGCCCCGGCGAAAAGTTCACCGGCGCTGTCAACTAAGCAATCATCCTAGTTTTTTAAGAGATTAACATCATGGGCTCGGCTTCTTCGGAAGCCGAGCCCATCGTTGTCTGCATCACAAGATCCCTTTTGCGCAGCGAACCGGCCGCTTCGAGCTAGTGTTGTTCCAATGGAACTGATCGAACAGCCCGTCTTGGACGCAACGCCCTATTATCTGCGCCCGTTTTCGCTTCAGGACATCCCGCTCATCAAGCAGGCTTCGACGGACCCCTACATCACAAAGATCACCACCGTGCCGCTACAGGGCGATCATCAACAATGCCTGGAATTCATCTATCGCCAATGGAGCAGAACCACGGATGGAACCGGATACTCATTCGCCATCGCGGATTCGACAACCCACCGGGCTGTCGGGCAGATTGGCCTGTGGTTCCGCGACGCCCGCCACGGACGGGCAAGCATCGGCTACTGGGTGGGCCCCGAACATCGCCGTCAAGGCATTGCCGCCTGCGCGTTGAACACCCTCGCTGATTGGGCCCTGGACTATCCGGGCATCCATCGTGTTCGAGCTCTACGTCGAGCCGTGGAACGAAGGCTCCTGGCGTGCGGCCAAGCGCAGCGGGTTCCAGCGCGAAGGGTTGTTGCGCGGCTGGGAGCTGATCGGCAATGAGCCCAAGGACCTGTATATGTACTCGCGCATCGCCGAGAGGGCGCAGGGCTAGGCCGTAGTTTCCCAGCGCTGCCGGCGAGCCCGGCGCACCCGACGGCGAATCTGCTGGGCAATCAGGGCGGCCAAGACCACGATGGTGGCCATGATGCCAATGCCGACAAAGGCGTAAGCCGGGCCAATGCTGTCCACGAAGAGCCCGGTGACCGGTGAACCCAATGCGGTGCCAGCGGTCATCGCGGAACCGTACCAGCCCATGGCTTCGCCACGGCGCTTTTCGGCCACCAAATCGGTGAGCCATTCCGAGGCGGCCGAGAGGGTCGGCGCACAGAGGAAACCGGGCAAGGCGGAGAAGAAGGCCAAGGACCAGGTGTCCCACGCGAAGTACATCGGGATCGTCAAAATCGCCATGAACAACAGCAGCAGCAGGGGCGAAACCACTCGCTTCATGGAGCCGTAGACCAGGCCGCCAATCAGCGAAGCACCGCACCAGAAGAAGAACACCAATCCGAGGCGGTGGCTTTGCATGGCGGCATCGAGCTCGGCCACGATGGCCACTTCGGTGCCGGTGAGCAGCATCCCCGCTCCGGCGGAGGCGATGAAAACCGCCAGCACCGAAGCACTGATCCAGCTGAAGCGGCTCTTGAAGGCCCGTCCGCGCTTCTTGATCCTCGCCCGCGCCGACTTCCAGCCAGCAACGATCAGTTCGCCTTCAACCTCCTGCACGCCCATTGGGGCTGCGGCAATGAAGCTGGCCTCGGCACCCAGCCGCTCTTCATGGGCATTGGGCTGCATGGCGATGGCCTTGGGGTCATCGCTGCGAGTTGGCGGGTTGAGGATCATCAGCGCCAGTCCGGCCAGGGAGGCGGTCAGTCCAATGACGCTTAGCCCGATCACGCTGCTGATCTGGGTGGCAACGATGCCGGCAGTTGCCGGCCCGACGATGAACACCAATTCGGTGGCTGTCGCGTCCAAGGCAAATGCGGTTCGCCGCTGCTCGCCGGTGGTCATGATGCCCAAGGCCGTACGCACCACGGAGAATACTGGCAGGGCGAATAAACCGCCGACGAAGGCCAAGGGGTAAACCCAGACCAGCGGCACGTGCGGGACGGTGCACCAAACCAGGGTTTCGACGATGATCGAGGGCAGCATGGCCCGGCGCAATCCCCACGAGTCGACGCGTGATCCGCGCCAGGGCGCGCCGATGGCGATACCCAGGGTCATCAAAGCAGTGACCAAGCCGGCCGAGACCCAGCTCTGTTCAAGGTTGTTGACCAGATGCAGGAGCAAGAGCATGCTCAGTGCAGAGTGAGGAAGTCGGGCAATCATGCCAATCAGCAGGAGCATCGAGATCTGCGGCTGGCGCAGAATCTGCCAATAGCTTTTCATGCCCGAGGTGTTCCTTACTTCTAGGAGCCCGCCGAGTCTAGCTTGGCGCGCTATGCAAACTGAGTTCTAGGGAATCCACCGCTTCAGTGAATTCAGTGTTCTGGGCCAAGCGCCCCTGGATGGCGCCGGTGATTTCCTGCGCCTTCTCCCGGCTTGTTCCCGGTGCGAAAACGAACTGCAAATTGAGTTCTGGTCCGGATCCGCCGCCAGGAACCATCTGGCCGTCCCTGGTTCTTGAGCCTACTCCCCTGCCTGGAGCCAGCTTCACGGCCTGCAATTGGCTGAAGCCTTCGGTGGCGTCCTGCACGAGGTTGGCGATCTGTTGATTCTGATAGCTCGGAGTCCAGTCGATCTGCTTGGCGAGGTTCCAGACCCCCGGTCGGCGCAGGACGAAAGTGAAGTCGCTGCCCGGATCAAGGACCAGCAGCTGGCATTCCTCGCTGACCGCCGAGAGTGCCGCGCGCGGGGCAAACACTGCCACCGGCCGGGCCTCCTTGTGCCAGGCTTGCAATCGTTCGACGGTGCTGAAGACAGGCAGGGCCATTCGACCGTCCGGAGCATTGATCTTCACCAGCGCCATGTCGGCTTCCTTGTCCGAAGCGAAACCGTGCTCGGTCATGGCTTCTTCGCCAAGCTGGGCGACGACCGCCACGAACACCCGTGCGGTGGCCAAGGCCTTGTGGACTTCGGCCTCGGAGCCTTTGCCGTTGCGCAGCTGCGCCAGCGCCTCCATGGTTTGGGAGTCGGCGCTGCCGTCGTCCTTGTCGAAATTATGCAGGGGGTTGCCCTCGCCGCTGAGGTCGCGCCCTTCCCAATCCTGCCCCGCAGAGTCGGCGGGTGAACCAGCCTGGGCCAAGGCCGCGACGATATGTCCAGGCAGGTGGCGTTGAGGCGCTGATTCAGAATGCTCCGTGCTCATAGCTCCATGCTATCGGTGGATTTGCTTCAGTTGAAAGGACGGACGGAATCTTCTCCCATGAGCTTGAACACCACGGATGGGTAATTCAAGATTTTTTGCGGAAATCAGCAGCCGGCGAATGCCCTCTGGTTTCATCGTGCGCTGTCCGCACCAGAAAACAAAAGACGGCTTGAATGCCCAGTGGCATTCAAACCGTCATTGTGGTGGAGCGAGCGGACTTAGCGGCGTCCTGCTACGTCCAGGGCCTCCTGCAAGGTGAACTGTCCTGAGTACAGGGCCTTGCCCATGATGGCGCCCTCGATGCCTTCTGGAACTAGCTCGCGAAGCACACGCAGGTCTTCGAGCGACGAGATGCCGCCCGACGCTACGACAGGCTTGTTGGTTTTTGCGGCAATTTCACGCAACAGCTCGACGTTCGGTCCGCGAAGGGTGCCGTCCTTGGTCACGTCGGTGACGACGTAACGGGCGCATCCGGCATCTTCCAGGCGCGCCAGGACCTCCCACAAGTCGCCTCCATCTTTGGTCCAGCCGTGGCCCGACAAGGTGGTGCCTCGAACGTCCATGCCCACTGCGATCTTGTCGCCATGACGGGCGATGGCCTGCTTGGTCCATTCAGGATTTTCTAGCGCAGCGGTTCCCAAGTTGACGCGGGTCGCGCCAAATTCCAAGGCGCGGTCCAGGGACGCATCGTCACGAATGCCTCCAGAGAGCTCAACTTTGATGTTCAGTTCCTTGGCGATGCGCTGGACGATCTCCACGTTGCTGCCGCGGTCAAAAGCAGCATCCAAATCAACCAGGTGCAGCCATTCAGCGCCTGCGTTCTGCCAGGAAAGGGCCGCTTCCAGTGGATCGCCGTAGCCGGTCTCGGAACCGGCTTCGCCCTGGACCAGACGCACAGCCTGGCCTCCGGCGATGTCTACGGCGGGCAAGAGTTCGAGAATTGGTTGCTCGCTCATAATGTCCTTTGTAAAGAAATGAATTTTTTAGAGGGCCAGTACCCACGCGGCAATGATGCTCATTGCTGCGAGAGCCCATAGCGCGATGACCCAAGAGATATGGGCCTTCTGGCTTTTGAGGGAGATAGCTCCGCCAGCCAGGAATGCGCCAACGAACCCAAGCACGATGGTCCACATGCCTACAGGGTGCCCAACCAGTTGCGCAACAGCTGTGCGCCGGCTTCGCCTGACTTTTCGGGGTGGAATTGCACTGCCGACAGTGGACCGTTCTCCACTGCGGCCACAAATGGGGTTCCGTGCGTGCTCCAGGTAACTTGAGGCGGAGTCATTGCAGGTTGCGTAACGTCGAATTCCCACTTCTGTACTGCGTATGAGTGCACGAAGTAAAAACGCTCGTTCTCGACGCCGGCAAAGAGCTTGGTGCTAGCTGGTGGCTGCACGGTATTCCAGCCCATGTGCGGAATGACATCGGATTTGAGCCGTTCGACGGTGCCGGGCCATTCCCCGATACCGGCAGTTTGGACTCCGTGCTCAACGCCTTCCTCGAAGAAGACCTGGTGGCCGACGCAAATCCCCAATACGGGTTGTCCTCCGGCGATGCGGCGGCCGATCCAGCGCAGGGCTCCAATATTCGTCAGCTGTTCCATCACGGACGCGTAGGCGCCAACGCCAGGAACAACCAGCCCGTCAGCGCTCATGACCTTTTCGGGATCTGCAGTCAGCTCCACGTGAGCACCCGCGGCTTCCAGCGCCCGGACAGCCGAACGGACGTTGCCCGAACCGTAGTCGAGAACAACTACATTCTTCTTTTCCACTTACAGTGCACCCTTCGTGGATGGAATCTTGTCACCCATGCGTTCGTCGAATTCAACGGCTTCGCGCAGGGCTCGTGCAAAGGACTTGAACTGGGCTTCAACAATATGGTGTGGATCGCGGCCCGAGAGCACCTCGATATGTGCACAAATCTGGGCATGGAAGGTGATGGCTTCAAAGACGTGGCGGGTCATGGAACCGGTGAAGTGCCCACCGATGAGGTGGTATTCCTGCCCCGCCGGCTCGCCGGAGTGGACGAGGTAGGGGCGTCCGGATACATCCACCACTGAACGCGAAAGTGCTTCATCCAATGGAGCATATGCGGTGCCGAAGCGCCGGATGCCGGCCTTGTTGCCCAGGGCAACGCGCAGCACTTCGCCGATGGTGATGGCGGTGTCCTCCACGGTATGGTGCACGTCGATGTGGGTATCGCCCGTTGCCCGAACGGTCAAGTCAATGAGCGAGTGCTTGGACAGCGCGGTGAGCATGTGGTCGTAGAACGGCACGGACGTGCTGATATCCGACACACCAGTTCCATCGAGATCTAGTTCTACGAATACGGACGATTCGCTGGTGACGCGTTCCATGCGGGCGCGACGTGCGCCAATCAATTCGGCAGCCATGTCTTCCTTCGCTTGTTCTTGATTACTTTTCCGCGCCGAGCAGCTCGGATAGACGGTCCAAGAACGCAGTAGTTTCTGATTCGGTTCCGGCGGTTACTCGCAGAGTGCCCGGGATCCCATTGTCGCGGACGATAATGCCTGCTTCCAACAATCCTTCCCACACCGCGTGGGGGTTCTCCAGCCCGCCGAAAAAGACGAAGTTGGAGTCGGAGACGGAAGGCTTAAGCCCAAGCTCTTTCAAGCGCGCAACAATTCGATCTCGTTGCGTTTTGATGTCTTCCACCTGGGCCAACAACAAATCGATATTCTTCAGCGCCGCTACGGCAGTTGCTTGCGTGACGGCCGAGAGGTGGTACGGCAGCCGCACCAAGCGAATGGCATCGGTGACTTCAGGCGCCGCTGCGAGGTACCCGACGCGGGCGCCGGCAAGGCCAAAGGCCTTTGACATGGTGCGCGTGACGATGAGCCGCTGGCGGCCTTCAAGCAAGGTGAGCGCCGATTTGGTGCTGGACAAGGAAAACTCGGCGTAGGCTTCGTCAACAATGACCATGCCATTGTGCTCGCTCATTGCGTCATATACGGCTGTGATCACGTCCAGGCCAAGCGCCGTGCCCGTGGGGTTGTTGGGAGAGCACAGGAAGACAATGTTCGGTTGGTGCCTGAGAACTTGTTCTGCCGCGGATTCTGCGGAGAGAGTGAAATCCTCGGCGCGCGTACCGGCGATATATGTTGTATCGGTCCCGCTAGCGAGGAGGGGGTACATCGAGTATGTTGGCCCGAAACTCATGACGCTTCGTCCTGGCCCGCCGAATGCTTGCAGGATTTGCTGGAGGATTTCGTTCGAGCCGTTTGCCGCCCAGATGTTCCCTGCGGTCAGGGAATGGCCGAGATAGTTAGCCAGCAGTTCACGGAGTTCGGTGAATTCACGATCCGGGTATCTGTTGAGGCTGGTTGCTGCTTTTGCGACCTCTTGCGCAATGGCATCCACGACGGTTGGCGGAAGCGGATGAGTGTTCTCGTTGACATTCAGCTGAATGGGCACGTCGATTTGTGGTGCGCCATATGGGGATAGCCCGCGGAGATTCTCACGCAAGGGCAGCTGACTCAAAAGTTCACTGCGGTCATTCACGCAATAAGTCTACGTGTGTACCGGCTTGGCGGGTGAATCCGCTACGAGCCAAGGTAACAATCCCCTGCCTCGATCGATGCTCTAACCAGCGAGCACCGGGATCGACAGCGAGTCGCCAACGTGGATCTCGCTTCCCTGGAGGGAGTTGAGTTCCGAAATGTGGCTGACAGCAGAAGTGACGTCGTAGCCCTGGGCGTATTCCTTGGCCAAGCTCCACACGGTATCGCCCGGGATAACGGTGACGTCCACAGTTTCGACGCCCATTGGGAGTTCAGATGATGCCTTTGCATCAGAAGCGAACATCGAGAAGAAGAACACTGCAGCTACGGTTAGCGCAAAAACTGGAATGCCCACCAAAACAGCCCAGCCGCGGCGGTTGATCCGGATCTTCAATGGACTCTGGGTTTGATTTGAGTCAAGTGCGAGGGTTGCCATGACCTTATCTCCTCAAGATTGTGTAGCGATGCGAAGTTATATTCGATACGTAGATTTCGAAGACTTGTTCGAAACTAGTACATCTGTTCTAACAGAGCTTCGTCCGACTTGTCCAGAAGTTTTCGAACAAATCTTTGAAAGAAGCTCGCTTATCCACTAAGATTTCGAAGTAGACGAGCAATGAAAACATCACACCATCTGGCTCCGACAGTTTGGACTGCTGAACTTTCGACAGATAGCTAGGGAAGGCAAAATCTCATGTCAGCTTCACAACGCACTCCCCGATCGAATGCACGCTCGTTGACGATTCGCCAAAAGAAGATCCTGGAAACGATCCAGCGTGCCATCGGCAAGAACGGCTATCCACCATCCATGCGTGAGATTGGCGACTCGGTAGGACTCAAGAGCCTTTCGAGCGTCACCCACCAATTGAGCCAGCTAGAAAAGCTCGGGTACATTCGTCGAGATCCACGCCGTCCACGCGCCATGGAGATTTTGTTGCCACTGCAGTTGGCGGACGATGCTGAGAACTCAACGGCGTCGGAGGCTGCAGAGAGCAAGGCTGCCGAAGACGCGATGGTCATCGAGCTCAGCACGTCAGCCGATACCACCATGGTTCCATTGGTCGGCCGGATCGCTGCTGGTGGGCCGATCCTTGCTGATCAGTCTGTCGAAGATGTTTTCTCGTTGCCTCGCCAGCTGGTCGGACACGGCGAATTGTTCATGCTCAAAGTCTCTGGCGATTCCATGGTTGATGCCGCTATCTGCGATGGTGACTGGGTAGTCGTCCGCCGTCAGCAGAATGCTGAAAACGGCGATATCGTCGCTGCATTGCTGGACGAAGAAGCCACTGTCAAAACCTTCCGGCAGCGCGATGGGCATACATGGCTGCTGCCCCAGAACTCACGCTACGAACCGATCTTGGGCGACGCGGCCAAGATCATGGGCCGTGTTGTTTCTGTGATGCGTTCGCTCTAATCGCATCAGGCATGAGGGGTGTTGGTGCGCAAGCATCAACACCCCTCAGTCCATTACTCCCTGCGATTTCGGTTTCGATTCGCAGCGTTGTGCTGCGCTGAAGATCATCCAACGCTGAACTGCCGCTGAGAGCCGTCGTGGTTCTTCGTTGACCAATCGGCTAGCTGTCGACGTCACCAAATCGCGTGCGATGCCCCGAACGTCCAGATCCATGCGATCATCGTTTGCGCAGAGGGCCAGGTATCGGCAGAGAATCCCGGCAAATAGGTTGCCATCGCCTCCTCCATCAAGCACCAGGGATCCAGCCTCATCGGCCAGATGCCGGCGTGTGGCATGAACAAGTGCAGCAGCATGCTCCAAATCAGCCGCGGTACCTAATTCCAGCAGCGCGCCGAGCACCGGACCCTGGTTATAGGTATAGAGATGATCTTCCAGTTTTTGGCCTGATGAAGTGAGTCTGAGCCCATCAAAATATAAACCGTGCTGGTCGCTGAAGATGTTGGAATGCATCCAGTTAAGCAGCTCCCTGGCTTGTTCGCGATCACCGATGCGTGCGAAAAAGAGTGCGGCAGGAGCGTTGGCAGGGGCATTCTTGAAATCGCGTTTCCTCGACCAGTACAAGCCGCCATCGAGGACTTCGTCGATGCCGCTTTCCAATTGCTTGCGCAAAGTCGTTATTGCTCGTTTTGCACCGCGGTGGCTGTGCCCTTCCAGCTTCCGGGAAAAGGCCAGCAACCTCTGGCTTGCCAGCGCCAGCCATGCCATATCGTCAAAGAAGTAGTTCGGGAAGACTCCGAAATTGCGTATGCGGATTCCTGCCAGCAGGTCTTTGGAACGGTGAAGTTCGCGCCGGGCTGCATCACGATCGCCAGCTTCCCAATAGCCCAGCCCGTCGTCAAGGATCGCATCCAGATAGTGGGCCTGCCACCAATAGTTCCACTCAGCAAACGGATGAGAAAATCCATTCATATTGCTGAGCATGCTTCCGTCATGCATCCGGTGCTGAAGGCTATAGGGCCGGCCAATCCACGTGCCTGGCAGGCGAAGGAGCCGATGGCCAAAACGCGCATGCGTATCTTCGGCTGCTTCACGCGCCAGTTCCCTCATGGATTTCATCTTGCCTTCCGGAATTTGCCTTCCCTGTGGCACAGACATTAGTGCATTCAACGAGCCCGAGTCACCGGGTCATTGATTTCAAGCACCGGAAGTTACTTTTCAGCAGGCTTGAGGCGTTCCAGAACTCCAGAAATAACCTTCTTGTCTACTGTGGGCCACATCGGTGGCAGGGTAGCCTTCAGGAAGCTTCCATAGCGCGCCGTGGCCATGCGCGAGTCCAATATGGCAACAACGCCCCGGTCGTTGACCGATCGGATCAGGCGTCCTGCGCCCTGCGCCAAGCGGATGGCGGCATGAGTAGCCGAAACCTGCATAAAGCCATTGCCACCGTGCTTGGCGACGTCTTCGGTCCGGGCCTTCGAAATCGGGTCGTCCGGGCGTGGGAATGGAATCTTGTCGATGATGACCAGACGGCAGGAATCCCCCGGGACGTCAACTCCCTGCCACAGCGTCATCGTGCCAAAGAGGCAAGTGTCGCGTTCCTCTGCGAACTGTTCAACCAGGGATTTCATGCTGGCCTCGCCCTGGCACAAGATGTCCACGTCCAGCCGCTCGCGCAAGATGCTGGCGGCTTCTTCCGCCGAACGCTTCGAAGTGAACAGCGCCAGTGCGCCACCGCCGGATGCCTTGATGAGATCTTCAATCTCGTCCAGGGTCTCAGCGGCAAGTTGACGGCCAGGTTTTGGCAAATGCCTGGCTACGTACAGGATGCCTTGTTTTGGATAATCAAAAGGGCTTCCCACATCGACGCCAGTCCATGTCGGGGCTCCGTTCCCCATCAAGCCCAGTGAACCGGCCACGGCATCAAATTGCGAACCGATAGCCAACGTTGCACTGGTGAGTACGACGGTGCGGCCATCAAATAGGCCTTCGCGCAGTTTTCCTGCCACCGACAGCGGTGCGACATTGAGCGTTGCCGGTTGGGATTCTTCGGCCTCGACGTAGCCTCGGCCTTCTACGAATTCCCGTGGGCGCGTTGTGTAGAGAACTTCGCGGCGCTCTTCAGATTCGAGCATCCGCAGAGAGTCATCCATAACAGCCTGCAGCTGGGATCGTGCAGTCTGTCGTCCGCCATCGGCGGGCGCGTTCGCCTCTGGCTTGGACAGCGCCAATGCGAGGCGAGCCTGCTCAACAATGTCATTGAGTGCAATGCCCATGTCTTCGCGCAAGCCTTGCTCCAGCAGACCGGTGGGGATCCCGGTCAGGGACTTCTCCAGTCGGTTGGCCGCTTTGACCATTTCATCGACGTTCACGCCGCAGTGGCGCTTGGCGCCACCAGCAGCAGTCATCACCGTTCGAGCCGACAGCGCGCCAGACACCGAGCTGGTCACGCGGTCCTGCAGTTCGTGGGCCTCATCGATGATGGCCACATCGAAATCCGGCAAGACCGACAGGCCTTCAAACGCAGACACCGCCAGCAAGGCATGATTGGTGATCACCACGTCAGATTCGGCTGCGCGGGCGCGCGCCATTTCCGAGAAGCATTCATCGGCCATCGGGCACTTTTGAGAACCCAGGCATTCCATCGCCGAAACCGAAACCTGCTTCCAGGCCTTGTCGCTGACGCCGGGCACCAATTCATCTCGGTCGCCGGTGTCGGTGCGCTCTGCCCAATCGCGAAGTTTCATCACTTCACTCGCAAGCGGTGAATAGGTAGTTCCGGCGGGTACTGCCGGTTCATCCATCGAGAACAGCGTGCCTTCGTCATCGGGGTATCCGCCACCGAGCTTGTATTGGCACAGGTAGTTGGAGCGGCCTTTGAGCAGAGCCACATCCATGGGACGGGAGAGCTTGCCCTTGAGTGACTCAAGTAATCTCGGCACGTCGCGACCGACAATTTGCGACTGCAACGCGAGTGTAGCGGTTGAAACAATCACTGGCTTGGCACTAGTTTGCGCATGGGCCAGCGCCGGAATGAGATAGCCCATGGACTTTCCCGTTCCGGTGCCAGCTTGAACCAGCAAATGTTCTTCGTCTTCCAAGGCAGCCACCACGTGCTTGACCATTTCCTGCTGGCCTGTACGCATGGCGCCACCCATGGAAGTTACCGCGGCCTCAAGAAGCTCAAGGGCCTGCTCTTGCTTATCCATGAATGTTGAAAGTCTCCAACTCTGCCGCCAGGGAATCGCGCACCTTGACGATCAATCGCGTGCCGTTGTCCAGGTGTTCGCTTTCCAGGATTTCAGATTCGCTCTGATGCAGCTTTGCAATCAAATCCCCGCGGTTGTACGGGATGAGAACTTCAAGCTGAATGCCTGGACGCGGAATCGACGAGCTGATCTTTTCCAGCAGCTCGTCGATGCCCTCACCGGTGTGAGCCGAAACCACGGAGGTATTGGATTCACGGTTGCGGATTCGTTCAATGACAAATGGATCCGCGACGTCAGCCTTATTCAGGACGATGATTTCCGGGATATTCAACGCGTCAACTTCGCCAAGCACGGTACGAACGGCCTGAATCTGCCCCTCCGGGTCAGGGTGCGAAGCATCCACGACGTGCAGGATTAGATCAGAATCGGCAATTTCTTCCAGAGTTGAGCGGAAGGCTTCCACCAACTGGGTTGGAAGGTTCGACACGAATCCAACTGTATCGGCCAACGTATAGGTCAGCCCGTCTTCAGTCGCCGACTGGCGCACGGTTGGATCCAAGGTGGCGAACAGCGCGTTCTCCACCAGGACACCGGCGTTGGTCAGACGGTTGAGCAATGATGATTTTCCGGCGTTGGTGTATCCGGCGATGGCCACCGCAGGCACTTCATTGCGCTTGCGGTTGGCGCGCTTGGCCTCACGAGCAGGCTTCATGGCCTTGATCTCGCGACGCAGCTTGGCCATGCGGTCGCGAATTCGGCGACGGTCCATTTCGATCTTGGTTTCACCCGGGCCGCGCGAGCCAATGCCGCCACCAGCGGCGCCTACACGGCCACCAGCCTGGCGGGACATCGATTCGCCCCAGCCGCGAAGACGTGGCAGCAGGTACTCGAGCTGAGCCAGTTCAACCTGTGCCTTGCCTTCCCGGGACTTCGCATGCTGGGCAAAGATATCAAGGATCAGGCTTGTGCGGTCAATAACCTTGACCTTCACAATGTCCTCGAGGGCGCGGCGCTGGGACGGAGCCAGCTCAGCATCAACCACCACGGTATCCGCGCCGGTGGAGGCAACGATGCCGCGCAGTTCCTCGGCCTTGCCCGACCCCAGGAATGTCGAAGGGTCCGGCTTGCTGCGGCGCTGCACCACGCCGTCGAGAACTTCGGAACCTGCGGTCTCAGCCAAGGCGGCCAGTTCGCGCAGGGAGTTTTCGGCGTCGGTGACGGTGCCCTCGCTCCAAATACCAGCCAGCACAACGCGCTCCAGGCGCAGCTGGCGGTACTCGACCTCGGTAACGTCTTCGAGTTCGGTGGACAGGCCCGCGACGCGACGCAGGGCGCGACGCTCCGCGAGATCGTCCTGGTCCCCGTCGTATTGGGTAAAGCCGGTCGAGAAGCGGTTGAGCGCAGTGGCCTGCCCGGAGAAGATTGAGGTATCTTCTTCTCCGAAATGCTGGACCTGTGGGCTTTGGGCTTCATCGGCTTCGAGGATCCGGTCGATAGCGGCCTGGATCTGGGCATCATCCATTGATGCCGAATCGTGCTCGTGTGACTCGGAGTTAGTCATGGTCTCCTTAGAAGTACTTCGCATTCCAGAATAGTGCGATTGACCCCCAGTTCGCGACGTGACGCGTTGGGGTTCTGTCGGTTCATCAAACATTCGTGGTCCTTTTGACAGCGCTCAAAAAATATAGGCAAGCAGGTGAATGCGGGGTTACCGAGGTGCGAAGGCGAATGGCAAGGTGTGTGATGCACAACTTGCGGAAAACAAAAAAGACTTCGCCGTCTGCCAATCCTTCAATGCCGGCACGCCAAATAGGCGCGTCGCCGGGGAGGATCGCGAGGTAACCGCTGCGGTTACGTATTAGACGAAAACGAAAGTCATAGGGAAAACTCTATCAGTCAATGTTCAAGCTGCCTATATCGCTTTGCTCACGTTGAATGCGCTGGTCTTTGGCCACGGGAAGCACAACGATAAACTTTGCCTATGACCTCGGATCACTACTTCACCGCCAGCCCAGCCTCGGCCGATGAACGACGCACCATTGAAGTCGAAATTAACGGCACGGTGCGCAAGGTTCAGACAGCCGCAGGAATCTTCTCGCCTTCAGGCTTGGATAAAGGCACCGCAGTGTTGTTGCAGCATGTCCCCACCCCACGCGGGCGTGTGCTTGACATCGGATGCGGCTGGGGACCCATTACCCTGACCGCTGCCGAGAGGTCCCCCGAATCCACGGTTCACGGCGTGGACGTCAATGAACGCTCGATCGAATTGACCCGGCTGAATGCCCAGCGCCTGGGGTTGGGCAACGTGGTTGTCGGAACCCCCGATTCCGTTGAACCCGGTCTACAGTTCCATACCATCTGGTCCAATCCGCCCATCCGCATCGGCAAGGAAGCGCTGCACGAACTTCTGATGCTGTGGCTGCCGCGCCTGGCAGCAGGCGGGGACGCCTGGCTGGTAGTGCAGAAGAATCTGGGGAGCGATTCCTTGCAGAAATGGCTGGCCGAACAGCTTCCCCAGGACTGGTCGATCACTCGCGAGGCCACGGCCAAGGCCTTCCGCGTCCTGAAGGTTTCGCGACCGGCCTAGAACCTCATTCCAGCAATTGCAGGCATCTGTCCATAGGACGAGATGCCTGCAATTTTTGCTTCACCGGCTACTTCGCGCCGATCACTCCGCGTGCAACTAGTTCTGCAGGGCCGGAAAGGATCGTGTCTTCGCCGCCGGCATCGTTGGCACGGAATTCAACGCCTACGAGGCCGCCTGGCACCGACACGGCCCACTGGTTGATCAGCGCCGTGCCTCGGGCCCAGTATCGAACCGCGGCGGCGGCAGCGCATGCGCCGGTGCCACAGGAAAGGGTCTCCCCTACTCCGCGTTCATGAACGCGCATCGTCACCTGGGCAACTCCGTCCTCTTCGATCAGCGGCTCGTTGGGAACCACGAATTCGACGTTGGTGCCGTTTTCAGGCTTTGGTGCGACTTCTGGTTCTACGAACAGCTCAAGGCTGTCGAGCATGTCGATATCGGGAAGGGCCACCACTGTGTGCGGGTTGCCCATGGTGATGCTCAAAGCTGGCAGCGCCTGTTCCCAACCGCGTGGCTTGACCATGGAATCTATGGAGTCGGCTTCCGCCTGGTCCTCGAAGATCAGTCCCCACGGACCCAAATTCACCGCGTAGCCTTCAACAAGCCGGGTGATCATCTTGATGCCGGCGCGGCTGCCGATGTGGATGCTCTGGCCTACGGGAAGATCCACCAGGCCTTCAGCGATCAGGAAGTGGGCGAAGGCGCGCACCCCGTTGCCGCACATTTCGGCGATGGAGCCATCGCCATTCCGGTAGTCCATGAACCAGTAGGCCCCTGGATTCTGGGCCACCTGCTGTTCGTACCCGGGCACCTTGGATGTGGGAACCGCGCGAATCAAGCCGTCGCCGCCGATGCCGAAGCGCCGATGGCACAGTGCTGCCACCTGTTCGGCGGTCAGATCCACCGCGGCTTCCGGATCCGCAATCAAGACGAAGTCGTTTCCTGTGGCATGGCCCTTGGCGAAAGGCTGCCCCGCCAGTTGGCCTAGTTCGGTGCTGTACATCGATACTCCTAGCGTGTTGGTTCCTTGGGTGGCCTGCCGATGAGGGCGAGTGCTTTGCCAATGAGGTCCGGTTCGGTGGGGTCCAGCCACTTGACCCGCGGGTCAGCGTTGAACCATGTGATTTGGCGTCGGGCAAATTTTCTGGTGGCAACCACCGTCTGGGTTATGGCCTCGGCCCGGGTGATTTTTCCGTCAAGATAATCCGTGTACTGCTGGTACCCGATCGCGCGAGAAGCTGTTTTGCCTTCGCGCAGTCCCAGTTCCAGCAAACCGGCAACTTCTTCAGCCAATCCCATCGCATCCATTGTGTGCACACGTGCTTCCAATGCTTCATGCAACGCTGAACGATCGTAATTTAGTCCGATCTGAAGAGCCGGAGCAATGTACTCGCGCTGCGGCATGTAGGAGCTGAACGGGCGCGCGGAAATTTCATGGACTTCCAAGGCCCGGATAGCCCGCCGCAGATCCAGGTTGCGCTCGGCGGACACGGGGTCCACTTCAGCTAGCCGGCGGCGAAGATCTCCGTCGCCCTTTTCCTGGACCTCTGCTTCCAGCTTCTTCCTGACGCCTGGATCGGTGGGCGGAAAATCGATGACATCCAGTGCCGCCCTGACATAAAGTCCAGATCCGCCTACCATGATCGGCACCTTGCCACGCGCTCGAATTTGCGCGAATTGCTCGCGTGCTTGTTCTTGAAACGTGGCAACCGAGGCTTCTTCGGCGATCGACAGAGTGTCCATCAGATGATGTTCGATGCCCCCGCGTTCAGACACCGGCAACTTTGCGGTCCCAATATCCATGCCCCTGTAGAACTGCAGGGCATCAGAATTAACGATTTCCCCGCCCAGCTGTTGGGCCAGTGCAATCGCCAAGTCCGATTTGCCGGTACCGGTAGGACCGACGATGGCGATGATCGGCAGATGAGTTTCCGTCATAGGGCTAGCTGCGAACTTTGAGAGTTGGCATGCCCAAATTTGTGCGGCCCGTGGCGGTAGTTTCACCCGGAGCAGGAACGCCACAGCTTTCTGCCTGCGCGCGGTCCCAGGCGTCTCCGGCGCGGGAACGGCGCAATGAGTACTGGCCGGAATCAGGGTCTGAAATGAGGTGGAATGCTGCCACTTCGGTAATGGGCAGGGTCACCAGATCGCCTGGGCGCGGCGTTTGCGCTCCCTCGGGCACGGAGAAGTGCACAAGCCGCTGGTCCTGCGCACGGCCAGCAAGCCGGTGCGTTTCCTCGGCCTTGCGCCCCGACTGCTCGGTCACCATGACTTCCACGGTTCGTCCCAGCTGCTTGGCGTTTTCTTCCTTGGCGATGCGGTCCTGCAGCGCGGTCAGGCGCTCGAAGCGTTCCTGGACCACTGCTTTGGGCAGCTGGCCTTCAAGGGTTGCCGCGGGCGTGCCAGGCCGCTTGGAGTACTGGAAGGTGAAGGCCGAGGAGAAACGCGAAGCCTCGACAACGTCCAAGGTTGCCTGGAAGTCCTCTTCGGATTCACCGGGGAAGCCGACAATGATGTCCGTTGTGATCGCGGCGTGCGGGATTCGCTCGCGCACCTTGTCCAAAATTCCGAGGAATTTCTTGGAACGGTAGGATCGGCGCATTTCCTTGAGCACCTTGTCGGATCCGGACTGCAATGGCATATGCAGCTGCGGCATGACATTAGGTGTTTCGGCCATTGCGTCGATGACATCGTCGGTGAAGGCTGCAGGGTGAGGGCTGGTGAATCGTACGCGTTCGAGCCCTTCGATTTCGCCGCAAGCGCGCAGGAGCTTGCCGAAGGCCAGGCGGTCCCCGAATTCAACGCCGTAGGAGTTGACGTTCTGGCCCAGCAGGGTCACTTCGATGGCGCCGTCGTCAACGAGCGCTTGGATCTCGGCCAGAATTTCGCCGGGACGACGGTCGCGTTCCTTGCCGCGCAGCGACGGAACGATGCAGAAGGTGCACGTATTGTTGCAGCCTACGGAGATCGATACCCAGCCGGCGTACACGGACTCGCGCCGCGTTGGCAAAGTTGAAGGGAAGACGTCAAGAGATTCGAGGATCTCAAGCTCTGCCTTCTTGTTGTGTTCTGAACGAGCCAGCAGTGCAGGCAAGGACCCGATGTTGTGGGTTCCGAAGACCACATCGACCCAGGGAGCCTTTTTCAGGATGGTGTCTCGATCCTTTTGCGCCAGGCAACCACCAACCGCAATTTGCATGCCTGGGCGCTCTGCCTTGATGCCCTTGAGGATGCCGAGGTTCCCGTAGAGCTTGTTGTCCGCGTTTTCTCGCACTGCGCACGTATTGAAGACGACGACATCAGCAACGCCGTCCTTGAGCTCCTCAGGCTTTCGGCTCAATCCTGCGTCTTCCAAAAGACCAGAAAGCCTCTCGGAATCGTGGACGTTCATTTGGCAACCAAAGGTGCGTACTTCATAGGTACGCGGCAGTTCTTCGGTTTCCGGGATGCTCACGGTTTGTTGCTCAGTCACCCTTCAAGATTACCGAAATTTCCATCTAGCTGAAATGTAGGCGACCCTAGGGCGAACGCCCACGAATTGGAGATGAGTACTCGTGAATCATCTGGAGCGCAGCGCAGCGGTTTCCGATACGATCGAGTTGTTCCATCTAATGACGATTTCAAGGCATGCGAGCAGAACCGCGGGTTGCAACGCTGGCGAACCACCAGTTAGGAGTCCAGTTGGGCGCGCTTTGCCACTGTCGCGCTCCATGAAGGTTTTCCATTGGTGGATGGCTTCCCCAGCGCGCTGTTCCTTTTTGCCGTTCCGATGGCGATCAGCGTAATCCCGCCAATGGATTACAGAACTGACGATCTGCTTTTTAATATTGGGACAGGTTCAATATTGGTTGCGATCGCTGTCATCATTTTGTGGGTTTACCAATGCTTGGATGACTGGCTATTTCGCTTGGGCAAGAGGCCATTCATGCGAAAGAAACATCGATAGCCTCAGGATCTGAACCGTTCTTCCCATTCTTCGCGAGCTACCTTGAATGCCATCGAACCGTTGTAGCCTTTGCGTCCGAGCATTCCAACTAAACGGCGCAAAGCCTTGTCGCGATCTGCTCCCATTGATTCTGGACGGAGTTTTGCGCGGACGAGTTCGCGGGCGCGCTGTTCTTCTGCTTCATCGTCAATCTGTTCCAACGCTTCGGCGGCGAGTTCATCATCGACGCCTTTTGAGCGAAGCTCATGCTTAATCGCGCCGCGGGCCAGCCCCCTGGAGCGGGCTCGCGTCACCACCCATGACTTCGCAAAACGCTGGTCATCGACAAGATTGATCTCCGCGTATCGCTCAATGAGTTCGTCAGCGATTTCTTCCGGGCATTCCTTGTCCAGCAGCTTGTCTTTGAGCTGCTTTGCGGTCTTGTCGCTGGCAGTTAGCTGGCGAAGCAGGATGTTTCGCGCTTTCTCACGCCACTGTTCGTCGGTGAGTTCTTCCGCTTCCCCCGCTTCGCGGGCCAGCTTCCGGGCTTCCCGCGCTTCGCGGCGTTCCTTCTTCGACAGCTTCGGGGGTGCTGGTGCGGCGACGATGCGTTCCATCGCTGCACGCAGTTCATCGACGCTTTCAGGCTTTTTGCTCTCCTGCGGAGCTGGCACAATGATGCGGCGATGACCATGTTCAGGAAGTTTCGACGTGGAGTCCTCTGCGCCCGCCGGTTCCGAGGCCGGCGCTTTCGCTGCCTGGGGGTCGGGCTTCGCCCAATCCGGCATGTCGTCGAGGCTTCCCTGAAACTCTTGCGAAACGGACGTAGCGTCCGCCCCGGATTTGTGTCCGGGGCGGACGCTACGTCGTTGGAAGTTTGAGGACACTACTTGTCGCCCTCGACGACTCGCAGTTCTGTCTCGTCTTCTTCAACCTCGTCCTTTGGCAGGACGCCGAGCTTCTGCAAGATCTGCCGCTCGAGTTCATCGGACAGGTCTGGATTATCGCGCAAGAATCGACGGGCGTTTTCCTTGCCCTGGCCCAGCTGGTCGCCATCATAGGTGAACCAGGCGCCGGATTTCTTGACCAGGTTGTGCTCGACACCCATGTCGATCAGCGAACCTTCGCGAGAGATTCCGTGACCGTAGAGGATATCGAATTCAGCCTGCTTGAAGGGAGGAGCCATCTTGTTCTTGACGACCTTGCAGCGGGTGCGGTTACCCACCGGGTTGGTGCCCTCTTTCAAGGTCTCAATGCGGCGGATATCGATACGGACCGAAGCGTAGAACTTCAGCGCCTTACCACCGGTGGTGGTTTCAGGGCTGCCGAAGAAGACACCGATCTTTTCACGCAGCTGGTTGATGAAGATGGCCGTGGTCTTGGATGCCGAGAGGCGACCGGTGATCTTACGCAGAGCCTGCGACATCAGTCGAGCCTGAAGGCCAACGTGGCTATCGCCCATTTCGCCCTCGATTTCGGCGCGTGGCACCAGTGCGGCCACGGAGTCGATAACGATGATATCCAATGCACCGGAACCCACGAGCATATCCATGATTTCCAGCGCCTGCTCGCCGGTATCCGGCTGCGAGACCAGAAGCGCATCGGTATCTACACCAAGCTTCTTGGCGTATTCAGGATCAAGGGCGTGCTCGGCGTCAATGAAGGCGGCGACGCCGCCAGCCTTCTGCGCGCTGGCAACAGCATGGAGCGCCACCGTCGTCTTACCGGAAGATTCCGGGCCGTAGATCTCCACGACGCGACCACGTGGCAGGCCGCCAATTCCCAGGGCGACGTCCAATGCGACCGAACCCGTTGGGATAATTTCAATAGGGGCACGGGTTTCATCGCCCAGGCGCATGACCGAGCCCTTGCCATAGGCCTTGTCAATTTGGCCGAGGACAGCCTCTAGTGCCTTTTCTCGATCATTATTTGCTGCCATGGTTCACCTTTGCTCATGCAAGCCGGAAGCGACCTGCTCATGATTTATGTCCTGCTGTAGACAGTATGCTCATCCACCGACACTTTGGACTCTGATAGCCCGCCAGTGTGGACAATCTCAGTGCTTAAGTTTTTGGTGCAGTTTCCTGCGCTGCTTCTAGGATAAGCATATCCGAACAGATGTTCGAAATCCAACACGGCGTTTTCGAAGTATCGAAAACACCATTCTCGAATTCGGCGGTCAGGAATCCTTGGGTTCGATATCCACGCCGAGCCAACGTTCAGCTGGAACGTCCTGGGCGCGGCACAGCGCCTCCCAGATTTGCTTGGGCTTGACGCCCTTGTTCAATGCTTCGGCAGGGGTGAGGCTGCCAAGTTCGGTCAAAGCCATGGAGTCGGCCAGGACGTGGGAGTACCGCGGCCCGAACTCGGCTTCCATATTGCGCCAGAAATCGCTGATTTTCACCTGATTATTCTCCCATGACATAGGCAAGGAGCCCACGCGATGAGCGTGGGCTCCTTGTTCGGCCCCGGCCAACTCGATTACTGAGCCGCGGAAACCATAAGATTTTTTGACTTAGACGGAAGCCAGCGGCTTTCCGGCGCTTTTCTCAGCGAACTCGTTGGCCATATCCGTTGGCACGGTATCAGGGATGGCGATACCTTCAGCCAGCGCTACTCGTTCGGAGACTTCACGCAACATGAGGGACAGTGGAATTTCCAGCGCCACGCAGATCGAGGAAAGCAGCTCCGAGGAGGCTTCCTTCTGACCGCGTTCAACTTCGGAAAGGTAACCGAGGGAAACTCGGGCGCTATGTGAAACCTCGCGAAGGGTGCGTCCCTGGCGCTGACGGACGTCACGCAGAACATCGCCGATTTCATGACGGAGTACTACCATTTTGTGCTCCTCCTTCTCGGGCTGGACCGTATGGGCTTCTCCCGTATCGCGCCAACGGACAACACCATTGACAGTAACGGGTTGCTTGACCATAAATTTAGCCTTTGCTCCTAGGTCCATCTCGAAGATCTGTTTAATACGGGGGCCAACCTTGCGGCCCTGTAATTCGTACAACGGCGGGTCATACGATTTTGTTCCCCGATCCTCAGCCTAATCTGAAAAATGCGACGCTCGCCACATGAAGCATGATTTTTGCGTAATATCTCGGGAGAACTAGTCTTGCGCGTCTTACTGTGAAGAAGCTTTATCCAGGATGGCAGCCAACTGTTGAAGTGCCGCATGGGTGCTTTGTTCACGGATCTGGGCGCGATCGCCCACAAAGTGGTGCACCGTGGACCCCGACTCGGCACCGCGGGCCCAGCCAATGTACACCGTGCCGACCGGCTTGCCATCGTGGGCCTCCGGTCCCGCCACTCCCGTTGCCGACACGGCCAGGTCCGCACCGCAGGCTTGCAGCGCGCCCACCGCCATCTGCCGAGCCACCTCGGGGTCAACCGAGCCCCGGGCATCGAGCAATTGCGCATCCACCTTGAGCAGCCCTCGTTTCACGTCAGAGGAATAGCTCACGACTCCCCCGCGCAATACGGCCGAGGCCCCGGGCACTTCAGCCAAGCGCGCGGCGATCATGCCGGCGGTGAGGGATTCTGCCGTGGCCAGCTGGACGCCTTGTCCAATGGCCGCGGCGATGACGGCGGGAGCCTGGGATTTCATCATGCGCCGCGCCCTACTTCTGCTTCTTGGCGCTTGCGACCAGCTGGCCGGCCTTGATGAGGTATTCAACGCCCGTCACCACGGTCACGGCCACGGTCAGCAGCATCAGGTACCAGGCAACAGCGTGCAGCCATTCGATGGTGTGGGTGTATGGAAGCAGGTACAGGCCAATGACCACCGACTGCAGGACGGTCTTGATTTTGCCGCCCATGTTCGCGGCGATCACGCCATAGCGGATCACCACCACGCGCAGCAGCGTAATGCCCCATTCGCGAACCAGGATCACGATGGTCACCCACCACGGAAGCTCCGCCAAGATGGAGAAGCATACAAGGGCCGAGCCGGTGAGCAGCTTGTCCGCAATCGGGTCGGCGATCTTGCCGAAGTTGGTGATCAGCCCGCGGCTGCGGGCCAGGTCCCCGTCGAGCTTGTCGGTGTACATGGCCAGGACAAACAGCACCAGGGCAACCCAGCGCCACAGCCCCTGCTGCGAGCCATCGGCCAGCAGCGCCCAGACGAAGAAGGGCACCATGATGATGCGAATGCACGTGAGCACATTGGCGATGTTCAGTGTCGGAACCGGTGGCTGGGCGCCGTGGCCAGCTTGCTCGCTCATGGGTTCTAGTTTCTTCCTGTCAGGTCCCAGGCGTCTTCGCCCGGTTCGTCGGAGCCGTCAAAGTAGTCAACGGCTTGCGGGCGATCATCCAGGTCCCTGGCCACCAGGTCTTCGGCGTATTCCGCCACTGGATCAGCGTGGTTCACGTTGGCTTCGGCCACCAGGGCCGCTTCGGTGGCCGATGGCGCGGTGGTCGCCGGGTCATCGCCGCGCATCGCGGCCAGAACCATTGGCAGGTCATCGGGCTGGATGAGCACGTCGCGGGCCTTGGATCCCTCGGAAGGGCCCACCACTCCGCGCGATTCCATCAAGTCCATCAGGCGTCCGGCCTTGGCGAAGCCAACACGCAGCTTGCGCTGCAGCATCGAGGTGGAACCGAACTGGCTGGTGACCACCAATTCGGTGGCCTGCAACAGCAGGTCCAGATCGTCTCCGATATCCTCGTCGATCTGCTTCTTCTTTTCGGCGGCCGGAATCACGTCTTCGCGGTACTCCGGTGCCAGCTGCGTCTTGACGTGCTCGACCACGCGCTGGATCTCGGATTCGGTGACCCAAGCGCCCTGCACGCGCATCGGCTTGGAGGTGCCCATGGGCAGGAACAGCGCGTCACCCTGGCCCAGCAGCTTCTCGGCGCCGGGCTGGTCCAGCACCACGCGGGAGTCGGTGACCGAGGAGGTGGCGAAGGCCATGCGCGAAGGCACGTTGGCCTTGATCAGGCCGGTGACCACGTCCACGGATGGACGCTGGGTGGCCAGCACCAGGTGGATGCCGGCGGCACGGGCCAGCTGGGTGATGCGAACGATCGACTCTTCCACATCGCGCGGCGCGACCATCATCAAATCGGCGAGCTCGTCCACGATCACCAGCAGGTACGGGTAGGGCTTGAGCACCCTCTGGGAGCCCTCCGGCGGGTGGACCTTGCCGGCCTTCACAGCCTTGTTGAAGTCGTCGATGTGCTTGTAGCCGAAGTTGGCCAGATCGTCGTAGCGGGTGTCCATTTCCCGGACCACCCAGCCCAGTGCCTCGGCGGCCTTCTTCGGGTTGGTGATGATCGGGGTGATCAGGTGCGGCACGCCCTCGTAGGCGGTCAGCTCCACGCGCTTGGGGTCAACCATGACCATGCGTACTTCATCGGGGGTGGCGCGCATCAGGATCGAGGTGATCATCGAGTTCACGAACGAGGACTTGCCGGCGCCGGTGGCGCCTGCCACCAGCAGGTGCGGCATCTTGGCGAGGTTGGCAACCACAAAGCCGCCTTCGACGTCCTTGCCGACGCCCATCACCATGGGGTGCTCGGTCTTGCGGGCGTTGTTGCTGCGCAGCACGTCGCCCAGGGCAACAACTTCCTTGTCGGTATTCGGAATTTCGATGCCGATGGCGGATTTGCCGGGGATCGGCGAAAGGATGCGCACGTCGGAGGAAGCCACCGCGTAGGAGATGTTCTTGGCCAGCGCGGTGACCTTCTCCACCTTGGTGCCTGGCGACAGCTCGATTTCGTAGCGGGTCACCGTCGGCCCGCGGGAGAAGCCGGTCACCTGGGCGTCGACCTTGAACTGCTGCAGGGTGTTGGTCAGCGCGTCGACCACTACCTGGTTGGCCTCGGAAGCTTCCTTGGCCGGCGGGCCGGCAGGAAGGTAGCCGTCTTCTGGCAGGGTGTAGGTGACATCGCCGGAAAGCTGCAGCTGCTCGCTGCGCGCCGGGATCGGCGCCTGCGGGCTGGCCGAAAGGCCTGCGGCGCGTGAGGAAACCTGGTCCATGGCGGACGTGGTTGCCTCCGGCTCGGCCTTCAAACCGATATTGGCCATGATCTCGGCCATTTCGCTTTCGGCCTTGGTGGGGCGCTTCACCCCGGGAGGCGGGCCGGCGGGCGCGGGCCTCGACGCGGCAGGCATTGCCTGGGTGGCGGCTTCGACTGCATCGTGGTCCTCGAAGTTCGGACGCGCGATGGCCTGGGTGGCGGCTTCATCGGCATCAAAGATCTTGCCGGAGTTGCGATTGCTCACCGGCAGCGACGTGGTCGAGGCCTCGGAGAATTCTTCGGGCTCGATGACGGCCTTGTCGTAGGCGACGTCCCCCGGGCGCTCGGCGCTTTCGCTTCCGTCCACGTCGTAGACTTCGGTCACCTGGCGGGCCGCGGCAGCGCGGCGTTCGAAGAATCCCGGCTTCTTCTTTTTTGGTGCAGGGGCAACCGGCTCGTCCTCCGGGTAGAGGTAGGACTGGTCGTGTTCTTCACGGCTTGGATCCAGTTCGGCCTGGGCCGTGTGGCGTGCCGGCTTGGCCGCATCGGGATCCTGGCCCAGCAGGCGGTTGTAGCCCGCGCGGATCCGCTGCGGAATCTGGGTAAATGGCGTTGCGGTGACAATCAAGAGGGACATGAATGCCAGGAAGATGAACACGGCCATGGCGCCGGGGACCGTGATCAGCAAGCCCAGTGGCGTTCCGAGGATGGAGCCGGCCATTCCGCCGGCGGTCCACAACAGCTCGAAGTCATCGGTGACCGCTGGCGAGCCTTGTGCCAGCGAGGCAATGGATGAGCCGGAGAGCGTCATGATCAGCAGGCCAATGCCGATGCGGTTATTGGCGGTGACTTCTTCCGGGTAGCGGAAGAGCCGGAAGGCCCCGATGAACAAGATGACCGGCAGGAGCACGGCCATGAAGCCCAAGGTGCCGCCAGCTACGGCGTGCACGCCCTGTCCAAACCAGCCCGATTCGCGCAACCCCCACCATTCGATGATGGCCACGGTAATCGAGATCAGGGCAAGGAAAAGTCCTGTGCCGTCGCGGCGCAGTTCGTAGTCAGGGCTCACCGTTCCGCCGATTCGGCGGAAGGCGCCACCAAAAATCCGGGCAATGCCCATCCATACGCTGCGCAGGGCACGTAAGGGCAGGGCGAGTTCCTGTTCCGGATTCTCGGGCGTTTTCTTGGACGACGAAGAGCTGGACGCCTTGGGTTTACGCGTCGCCGGCTTCTTCGTCCCCTGAGACTGAGTACGTGGGGCCATAGTTCTAGGGTATCGCCAACAGCTGTATGCGCCCCGAATTTACACGTCTGCACGGGGTTTGGCAGGAGCTAGAGATGGATCACGTGAAAGGCAGGCAAGCTATTTCGAGTAGTCGATCATCAGGGTGTAGCCTCCCGCGCTTTTCAGGCAGGCATGGCCGCTGACTTCATAGCCGGAAGCCCTGAAGGCGTGGATCGTGGCGGTTTCCATTTTTGTGCAGGTACCGGCACTGGCCACTTCCTGGGTGTAGGTCTTGCCGCTGGCCTGGGCTGCCGGCATGGCGCCCGCCCCCAGCGCCATGGCCAGGATGCCGGCCGCGGCAGATGCGGCAAGATGGCTCTTCAACTTCATTTTTCCTCCTTGCTCTGCTTTAGATTCGGCGTTGCAGCCCCGGCCCCTGCTGCCGCAATGGCCACCGGCGCAACCTGCCTCCAGCCACCGATCCGGGAGCGCCGTGGCCGCACGCATCCCACCGATTGCGCCAGGTGGCCAGGGCCGATCTGCACGTGCACGCAATGAATTGCGCTTAGGAGAAGTCCAGTCCGAGCAATGCGTTTTCGGTGACCTCCGGCAGCGCCGGGTGGATCCAGTACTGGTTGCTGGCCACCTCCCTCACATCCAGATCGAAGGCCATGACGGTAATCATCTGCTGGATCAGCGTGGAAGCCTGCGGCCCCATGTAGTGGGCGCCGAGCAGCTTGCCGGTCTTCTTGTCGGCGATGAGCTTGGCGATGCCGCTGCGATCTTCCATGGCCCAGCCATAGGCCACATCGGCATACTTCTGCACCTTGACGGTGATCTCGTGCCCTGCCTCGCGGGCCTCTTCCTCGGTCATCCCGACATAGGCGATTTGCGGATGGGTGAAGACCGCGGCGGGAACATGCTCATGGGGCATCTTCTTCATGTTCTGCGGGTTCAGCAGGTTGTGACGCACCGCGCGCATTTCCGCGTTGGCAACGTGCTTGAGCAGGTATGGGGAGGAAATGTCGCCCAGCGCCCACACGCCCGTCGCCGAGGTGGACCGCCCGAATTCGTCAACGCTGATGCGCCCGTCCGTGGACTCGATGCCGGCAAGATCCAAGTCCAGTTCATCGCCGTTGGGAATGCGCCCGGTGGCCACCAGCAGGACTTCTGCGCTGATCTCGGACCCGTCATCGAGCGTCACGGTGACTTCTTTGCCCTGCTGGCTGGCTCCGGCAATGTTCCGTCCCTGATGCACGTCGTAGCGCTGGGCGGCAAGCTCATTGAAGGGTTCGCGCAGGTCGGCATCCAGGTGCCGAAGCAGTTCCGAGCGGGCGATGATGCTCACCTTGGTGCCCAGGGCCTCGAAGACATGGGCAAATTCCATGGCGATATAGCCGCCGCCAACGATCACCATGGATTTTGGCTGCCGGGCCAAGCGCATGATGTCTTCATTGGTGTGGAAGTGAACCCCGGACTGGGCGATCACCTCGGGGATGAAGGGACGCGAGCCTGCCGCCAGAACGATCTGGTCGGCGCTGATGGTCTTGGCCGCCGTGCCCTGGCCGGTGCGCAGCGTGCGTTCGGCAACGAACCGGGCATGCTGGTCATACACGTCGATATTCGGAGTCCTTTCACCCCTGCGGTACTCTTCCCCGCCTTGGGCGATCAAATCGATCCGCTGGTCGAATACGCGATTGACGAGGCCCGGCCAATCCACGGAATTCACCTGGGCGTCGATGCCCAAGCGTGAAGACTCCCGTGCTTCCAAGGCCGTGTCGGCCGCGTAGACATACATCTTGGTCGGGATGCAGCCCACGTTCAGGCAGGTGCCGCCAAAGGCCCCCTTTTCGATAATGGCAATGGACTTGTCATCGAACTCAGGTCCCGGAATCGAATTGCCCGAGCCGGTGCCGAGGATGATCAGGTCGTAGTGCTTGTCTACCGCATCCACATTGGAAGCCATGTTGTCAGGTCCCTTTCACGGTCTTGGCTTGGGACGGCAGGTCCTGGCCCTGCACGCTCCACCTACCGGGAGGCTATCATCTGGCGGCCCGCGCACCCGCATCGTGCAGCTGCGGCTCGTCGGCGATGCTGAAGACCAATTGCAGGCAGCCATGCACGTCCATCGGCTCGGCGCGAATGCCGTAGACATCCAGCAGCCGCTGCGCGGTGAGCACCTCTCGCGGGGTTCCGGCGGCGAGCGCTTGGCCGTCCTTGAGGATCACCAGCTTGTCGCAATACCGGGCGGCGAGGTTCAGGTCGTGGAGCACCACCACGGTGGTGACCCCCAATTGCCCGACCAGGCGCAGCAGTTCGTGCTGATAGCGGATGTCCAGGTGATTGGTTGGCTCATCGAGCAGCAAGTGATCGGCCTGCTGGGCCAGGGTCCGGGCCACCAGCACCCGCTGCTTCTCGCCGCCCGAGAGGGTGGCGTAGCGGCGGTTGGCCAGGTCCCGGGCGCCGACCCGGGACAAGGCGGCCGCCACCGCTTGGTGGTCTTCGCGGGTGAAGGCGGCCAACGCCCTGCGCTGCGGGGCCCGGCCGAGCAGCACCATGTCAGCGACGCTGACCGGCAGATCCGAGGGCGATTCCTGGGCGACCACGGCCACCCGGCGGGCCAGCCGGTTTCCGCGCAGCTCGCTGATCGGTTCATGGTCCAAGCTGACCAGCCCGGTTCGCGGGGGCAGAGCCCCGTACAGCGTGCGCAGGAACGTGGACTTGCCGCTGCCGTTGGGGCCGATCAGGCCGACCACTTCGCCGTGGTCCGCCTGCAGGTCGACCCCGCGAACCACCAGCTGGCCCCCGTAGCCGGCGGAAACGTCAGTAGCTGTAATCATGATCTTGCCTTTCGAAGATGGCGGTGTCTCATTGGGCGGGGTTCAGCTTGCGCACCAGCATGAAGAGCAATGGCGCGCCGAGCAGCGCGGTGACAATTCCCAGGGGCAGCTCCTGCGGCGCCAAAGCGGTCCTGGCCAGGACGTCGGCCCAGAGCAGGAACAGCGCGCCCAGCAGAGCTGCCGCCGGAAGCAACTGGCGGTGGGTCGAGCCGACGCACAGCCGGGCGACGTGCGGGATGATCAGCCCCACGAAGCCGATGCCCCCGGAGGCCGCCACCAGCGCACCGACGCACAGCGCGGTCACGATCATCACCGCCGCCCGCAGTTTCGCCGGCTTGATCCCCAGTGTCTGGGCGGTGGCATCGCCGATGGCCAGGGCGTCCATCGGCCGGGACCAGTACATGAGGCATCCCAGCGTGCCCAGCACCACCAGCCACGTGACCAGGGCCGATTGGCCGGTGGCCTGGGCCAGCGACCCCAAGGTCCAGAACAGCACCGATCGGCCCGCATTGGGATCATCGGAAGCAAAAATCAGCAGCGAGGTCAGCGCATGCAGGACATATCCGACCGAGACACCTGCCAGAACCAGCCGCGTGGAGGTCATCTGCGAGCCGACCCGCGCCAGCAGGAACACCGCGATGCCGGCGGCCAGGGCGCCGGCAAAGGCGCTGGTGGCCAGCGAAGCCGTGCCGATCCCCGCGGTGGCGCCGAAGAGGATCGAGGCCGCAGACAGGGTGGAGGCGCCCGAGGTCACCCCGAGCAGATAGGGCTCGGCCAGGATATTGCGGGTCAGGGCCTGCAGCGCCACCCCGGCGAGCGCCAGGCCGGCGCCCACGGCCGCTCCCAGCAGCACCCGGGGCACGCGCAAGAGCAGCACAATGGATTGCTCCGAGGAGCTCCAGTCCCCTGCCTCCGGGCCGGCCCCGACGTGCTGCCCGAGGATCTGCAGCACCGTTCCAGGCTCGATGGAGACCGGCCCGAGCCCCACCGCAATGGGCATGGTCAGCAGCAGGGCCGCCAGCAGGCCGGCACTCCAGATCCAGGCGTGCCGGGTGCGTTGATCATGTTCCAGGTCGTCGCCGGAGAAAACCAGGGGCTCGAAGCCGGGGCGCTCGCGAGTTGGAATGTGCGTCATGGCTGTTGCTCCTGGATCTGGCCGGTGGTTCTGGCAGGAACGGCCAGTGCGGCGCCAAGGGCCAACAGGGTCAAGGCGCCGAGCACGGCGGCTGCGCCCAGGTACCCGGCGGCGGCCAGCGCGGCCCCGGAGGCGGCCGTGCCCAGGAACAGCCCCAGGCTCATGCCCGCGGCGTTCATGCCCAGCGCGGTGCCGCGCACCTGGGTGCACCGGGCCACAAGCAAGGTTGTCACCGCGGCCGAGACCACGGCATGGCTGGCCGATAGCAGCGCGGTGCACAACAGGGCCAGCGGCAGCGCCGGTGCCAGGTAGACCCCGAGCAGGGCAGCCAAGGCGGTGCCGAGGCAGATGGCCATCACCGAGCGGGTGCGCTGTTCGGACTCTTCGGCGTTGAGCATCCTTCCGGCCAGCAAGTGGCCCAGGAAAAACGCCCCACCGCTTACCGACCAGGCAAAGGCGAACTCGCTGGCGGTCAGCTGGAACTTGTCGGCGTACAGCGGCGCGAGGAATGCCAAGTGCCCCATCAACGCTCCGGCCCGGCCGAAGGAAACCAGCAGCAGGGCCCGCGCCCCGGGCACCGCGCCCAAGGCCCGGAAGGCCGCGATATAGCCCATTCGCCCCGCCTGCCCGGATCCGCTGCCTGCGGCGTCTTCGGTGCCGGCGGCATGGGCGCGGCCGTAGCGCACCACCGCGGGGATGAGCACGAGGCTCAACACCGCGATCGCGATCAGGTTCCCCTGCCACCCCCACCACAGGGCCGGGAGCACCAGCAGCGGCGCTCCGAGCGTGGAGGCCAAGGTCTGCGCTGTCATCACCAAAGTGGCCGCGCGCCCCGCGGCAGGGGTCGTGCCGAACCGGTCAGCTGCGGCGGTGGACAGCGCCGGGTAGAGCAGGGCATTGGATATGCCGGTGGCCAGGCAGAAGGCCGCCAATGCTGCCAGCCCGGAGAAAGTGCCCAGCACCGCGGCGACCCCCATGAGCCCCAGTGCGGCGGCGGCCACGGTGCCCGGGGCGATGCGGCCGATCAACGGGGCGGCAGCCACGCCCGCCAGCACCGCGCCCACCCCGGCCAGGCCGCGCAGGGTGCCGGTTTCGGCCACTCCTGCTCCGGCCCAATCCGCGATCGGCACCAGGAAGGTGCTGAGCACGGTGAAGGGCAGCAGCCCCAGCGCCGAGGCCAGCAGCGCCGGCCAGATTTCGGCGATGATCCGGCGCTCGCTGGGCAGCGGCTGCGTGGAATTCATTTCTGCTTGCTTCATGCCGCGCTCCTTGACGGGGAGCCGATCATGTCCACATGCTCGGAGAAATCCTCGACGCTGAACTGTGGCGAACACGGCTGTGGCTCCAGCTGCCGCGCCGCGTGTTCCAGTGCCCGCTCGTAGGATCCGAGCAACTGGTCGATCATCGGGCAGGGCACCGCGTATTTTCGCGCCAGGCCCTGGATGATCTTGGTCCGGTAGTAATCCTCCTTGGGCATCCGCGGGATGTCCCACTGGCCGTGGTCGTTGACGAAGATCGGACGGAAGGCGATGGCGGAGAAGTCGAAGTAGCTCCCGTGCTCGTCGGGCTGCGAGTAGGGGTCGATCAGCAACGACGCGTAGCGGACGTAGAGCAGGTATTCCTGTTCTGCTGCCGGGAGCTTGTCAAAATTGGCTGCCGCCTGCGGGGTGATGCTCTCGGGACGCACCGGGTATCCGTCCTCCAGCATGAACTGCAGCAAATTGACGCCTTGGCCGCCCAGTGCCCCGATGATGGCGTTCAGCTCCCGCCAGGCCTCGGCCATGGCGTGGATCAGGGCGGGGGTAACCGGGCCTTCGGGAAAGAGCTTGTAGACGTATTTGGGGACCGGTCCCGGGGAGAATACCGCTTGCAGCGCCACCTCGTTCATGAACAGTGCCGGGTGCACATACAGGGACATATTGCGGGCTTCAGCTTCCACCGGCGTGCTGGCAGCTTGCACAGCAGTACCTGCGGCTTCCAGTACTGCGGCCAGCCGGTCCGCCGCGGGGCTCTGGATCCTTGTGGTCCCAAGATGGATCCGCTTTTTCACTCCCGCGGTGAGCACCTCGATTCCGCTGGTCCCGGCAATCTGGCGGCTATCGCCCAAATAGCTTGAGCAGCTGATGACTTCCGGATGCGCTCCCCTGCGCCGGGCATATTCGCCCACGAGCTTGGCCGAGCCAAGGGTGGGCGAGAGCAGCACAATCCTTTTCATGGCGGACAAGGTTTCCTCGGGCAGCGCGCGAAGCACCGGCAGGTAGGCATCGGCGGACACGGCCATCACCAAGGTGTCCCAGCACGGGCGCACCCGGTGGTATCCGAGGTAGCGATGCGCCAGGCTCGCTTGGCCCGCCAGCGCACGATGGGCCGGGTTCTGCACCTGGGCCTGCACTTGCTTGCCGTTGTGCTCCACGCTGGTGAAGAATTCGGCGGCCCGTGTCGAATCGCGGCCGGCGATTCCCAGTTCACCGGGCAATTGCGCGAGCAGCACCGCGCTCTGCACCGCAACTGGCCCGGTGCCGGCAATGAGGATATTTCCCAGTTCATCCATGGGCTAGTTGCCTTTCCTGTGGGGGCGCTGCTTGGAGTACAGCGCGATATCGAATATCTGTAGCGGCTGCTCAATGGTTTCGGCCAATTTCCAGCGCTGCGCATCCACCGGTTCCTTGGGATAGTTGAACAGCGATTTCAGGCCGTCTCCGTAGCGCATGGCCACCACCACGTCGTCGCGGGTCAATGGGTGCATCCGGTGCAGCATCTGGTACTTTGCCTGCACCGTGGAGCTGATGACCACATGAGTTGCCTCGCGCAAGAATTCCAGGTCTTCAATCGGCTCGCAGCTCAGCGTGATCTTCAGGTCGCCGCCCAGCAGCTGAACTACTTGGCGGCCAAGGTCAAGTGCTTCCGGATCTATATCGATGCCTGCTGTCCTGGCCCCGGTGCGCGAGGCAAGATTCAGCAGGGTCATGGGGAAGGATCCTGAGCCGATCAGCAGGACCTTTGACTGGGCCTTCGGAGCGACCGCCCCGAACTCTTCATCGATGCATGATTCGATGTTGGCGAAATAGCCGTCGGCCCCGGTCTTCCCGTTGAGCAGATGCAGTGCCCGGTACTTCTCGAGGATCGCAACGCACCGGGCGGATTGGGCGCGCAATTGCTCTACCAGCATGCTCCCGGACTCGGTGGCTGCCAGCTGGGCATATCCCGGTTCATTGCCCGGATCGGTGATCAAGGCCGAGTATGCGCCCAGCAGTGCTTCCAGGCCTTCTGCCTGGTGCGTGGAGCCGTCGTAGTGGTGGGCGGCTTCGGTGAATTTGCCGAGATAGCCATGCAGCGTTGCGGACAGCGGTTGCCGCACGGCGTCGGTGGTGGCAAGCGGGAAATCAGTCATGGATATATGCCGTTCCTTGGGCGACGATTTGGATGTCGGTGCTGATCCACAGATCAGTGATGGCGGCCTTGCTGCAACGCGCCTTGACGTGCATGGTGCCACCGGGTTGCTTGATCTCAGCTGCAATATCGCTTCCGGCTTTTGCCGCCAGGTAGGCGCCGAGCGCAGCCGTTCCCGATCCGCAGCTGCTTTCCCAGACCAGGCTGCCCAGCGCCGGGACATTCACCAACGGGGCCAGCTCGCCCCGGCTGGGGTCGTAGAGCATGATTCCGATGACTGATGCGCCCTGGGTGCTTTCCAGGTCCAGCGCCAATCTTCGCGCCCGGAGGCGTTCAGCAGGATCCGATGCTTGGCATTCGATGATCAGGTGCACGGCGTCGGGATACCGGACTAATGCGCAGCCGGCAGCTCCGGAGAGCGGGTACGGTTCAATCTGCTGCGGCAGGGGCAATTGCAGTTGGCATCGGTACCCCGCTTCCAGCCGTTCGGCTGTGGAATGGAGCGGTTGTTCTGCACCGGAAGTTTCAATGCGCAGGCTCAGCTCGCCGCTCTCGGTGCTGGTCGCCGCATGCAATGCCGCTAGCGACATGCAGGCGTTGGCGCAAAGTTCGCCCCCGGCCATGTGCAGCCGGGTTTGGGCGGAGGGGGCACGAGGCGGAAGAACAAACCCGACTTGCTCAGCATGGACATGCTCGGTGCGCATCAGCTGGCGAGCTATCGATGGGTAATGGCTTTTCGCATGGCGGCTGGTCACCAGGACGGTGGTATTCGATGCCGGGCTCAACTTCACGAATTCAATTGGCCGTGCCCCGTGGACCAGTTCCTGGCTTGGACGGCGAGGCCGGGCATACGCGGATCGATGCCGCGCAATCCCGGCTGATCGAGGGCGCAAATCAGCGCGGGTCATCGCTGGGCCAGCTGCTTTGCCATGATTTCAACGCCATCCACGGCCAGCGGCCCCGGCGAGGAATAGTAGTAGTTCAACGGCACGATAGCGTCTTTGTCCTGGACCGCAGGCAGTCCTTTCAGCTCAGCGCGATGGCCGACTTCGTCAAGCACTTGCTGATCTGTTTCCAGGCCGGAGGACCCTGTTGGCAGGTACATGGCGAAGAGCTTGTCGGCGTCGCTGTCCACGAGTTCTTCGTTGGAGGGTTCGAAGTAGCGTTTCGGCACGTCGCTGAAGACGTTTTGCATGCCCAGCAGATCCAGCTGCTCATCGATCAACGACTCATGTCCGTAGGATCCCAGTGCCCCCGAGGTCGGGACGTACAGCGGAAGCCCGCGTTGCCCGTCTTGCCCTTTGACGCCGCGTGCTGCCGCAGCTACGCGATCGCGCATCTGGTCGACTGATTCCTTGGCCATCTCTTCGGTGCCGAAAAGCTGGCCGTAGGATTCCACATCCTTGTAGATCTGCTCGAAGCCGCTGAGGCCTCCGGTCGAACGGTCCTCGAATCCGGCGCAATAGCCGCTGACGGTGAGCATCTTGACGCCGGCGCTTTCCAGGCGCTCGGCCAGCGAATTCAGATCGACTCCGGCAGCAATATCCGTCCCAATCACTACATCGGCTCCGGAATTCAGGATCATTTCATAGGAGACATCATGGGAATCCTCGGTGATCCGCTCGGCATTCTCGACGATTGCCCTGGTCTGCTCGTCGAACGGGACGTTCAGGCTTCCCGCGTAATGCGTGAGCTTGTCGCCAGCCCCGGCGGCCATGAGCAAGGAAGGCGCTTCTGAGCCGACGGCCAAGACGTGGGAGGGCGCCTTGTCGAATTCGACAGTCCTGCCGCAGCTATCCAGCGTGATGTTCTCCGTGCCGGTGCTGGTGCCAGTGCTTGCGGGCATGGTGCCCGATCCTCCGGCCGGACTGCTGCAGCCAGTGGCAAAGGCCAAGACCACAGCGGGCATCGCCAGCATCCATGGACTCATTCTCTTCATTGATCAGTGCTCCGTTCATTGCAGGCCATCTATCAGCACCGGATTTCGGCACCAATCCGACCAACAAACCTAAACACTAATGCGAATCATTATCATTAGTCAAAACAAGCAGGCCTTGGTCCAGGTAGCAATGAAAGAATTCCGCAGCCGGATACGGGAAACGGCCGCCATGCCAAGATTTCTCTTGTCATGGCGGCCGTTCGCGCAGTAAGCCGCTAGTTGGACGGGCTACGAGTCAGAGCCCTTCAGAAGCCAACCACGCCTTGGCAATGTCGGCCGCTGATTTCTTCTCAACAGTGCTTTGCACGTTCAAGTCGATCAGGTCCTGGGCCGAAAGCTTCTCGCTGACCGGGTTCAAGACCTCCCCCAGCGTCGAGGACTGATCCGCTGTCACCACCGGCACCACGTTGGACGCGAGGAAGAGCGACTTGGGATCCTCGAGAACTACGAGATCTTCGGTCTTGATGCGCGGATCCGCGGTGAACACGTTGGCCACGTTGACCGTTCCTGCAACAAGATCTTCCACCGTGGTGTCTCCTGTTGCCGAGAAATCGGCCTTCACCCCGTAGGTGCTCTCCAGGCCCTTGGGCCCGTATGGGCGCTCGGCCAGTTCAGGTGGTCCGCCAAGGGTCAGCTGGTCCTCGACACGTGCGAGATCTTCGATGCTCTTGAGATCATTGTCCTGGGCAAATTTGCGGGTGACCGTGTAGGAGTCCTGGTCCGAAGCTTCAGCCTCGTCCAAGACAGCCAGTGATCCTGGAAGCTGTTTCTCGAGCTCATTGTAGACATCGGCAGATGAGCGGGCCTCGGTGTCTTCCATGAAGAACTGCAGCAGATTGCCCGTGTACTCAGGGAAGACGTTGATGCTTCCATTCTCCAACTGGGGCATGTACGCGTCACGCTGTCCGATGTTGAACTGCCGTTCAACGTCCAGGCCGGAATTCTCCAGGGCCTGCGCGTAAATTTCAGCGACGATCTCGTTCGAATAGTAGGCCTGCGATCCTACAACGACTTTCCCCGATCCCGACTGCTCGGAACTGCTCTGCGCAGCTAGTGGGTCCGAGCTGGAGCAACCGGCCAAGGCCAGAGTCCCTGCTGCAGCCACCGCTGCCACCCGTGTTGCCTGTTTTAATCTCATGTCAGTTCCTTATCTTGTACTTGCAAGCGACCAGCATCTTGATTTTTTGGTGTTGTTCTTTGGGAGCCCAATCCACGGGGAACCGCAGCTTTCTGCGCGAGAGCCAGCAGCAAATCGAGTAATAGCGCCAGGACCGCAACCATCACGGCGCCGCCGAGCACCATGTCGAAGCGCCGCAGATTCAATCCCGTGATAATCGGAAGTCCAAGTCCACCAAGATTTACATATGCGGCGATGGTCACCGTAGCAACGACTTGCAAGGCAGCTGCCCGGATCCCTCCGACCAGCAATGAAAGCCCCAAAGGGATCTCAACCTTCAACAAGATTTGCCATTCAGTCATTCCCATGGACCGGGCCGCATCAACGGTTTTGCGATCAATGGCTTCAAAACCGGTGTAGGCGCCGGCAAGAAGCGAAGGAATTGCGAGCACCACGAAGGCCACGAGCGCGGCTTCCGGCTTATGCGTGACTCCGAAAAGCAGCACCAGCAAAATCAGCAAGCCGAAAGAAGGCACTGCACGGGCGATGCCAGCAGCGGCCACCGCAATTTCGCGCCCCTTGCCGGTGTGGCCAATGGCCCAACCGGCGGGGATGGCGATGATTCCGGCAATGGCCACGGACAGCAAGGTGAAGAGCAAATGCTGTCCCAGCAGTACCTGAAGCCCTGCTTTGCCTTCCCATTGCCCTGGAGCAACAAGCCATCTGAACGCTTCAACAAGCAAGTTCACGAGGACACCGCCTCACTGCTGCCCGCAGCGCCGCGGGCCTTTTGCTTTCGGTCTTTCTGGCTCCACGGCATGAGCCAGCGGCCCAGCAGAACAAGCAATATGTCGACGGCTAACGCAATGAGCGCCACGGCCAACAGCCCTGAAAACACCTCAGCGATGATGCGTCGCTGCAGGCCATTGGTGAACAAGTAACCCAGGTTGGTGACACCAACCAGAATCCCGACCGTGGCCAGCGAGATCGTGCTGACCGCTGTCACCCTCAAGCCCGCCAGGATTACCGGCCCAGCCAATGGCAGGTCAACGGCAAAAAACCGGCGGGCGCTGCCGTACCCCATGGCTGTGGCAGCAGAACGCGCTGCAGAATCAACTGAATCCAGGCCGTCAACGACTGTGCGCACCATAATCGCTACCGCATAGATGCTCAAGGCGACAATCAAGTTGGCTTCACTAATGGCGCTCATGCCGGAGATCACCGGAAGAATCATCAGCAATGCCAGCGAGGGAATGGTGTAGAGCAAACCGGTCAGCGTGACCAATGGACCGCCCACGAGCTTATAGCGCCAGGCGATCCAGCCCAAGGGAATGGACAGCGCAAACCCGATCATGATCGCGATCAGCGATTGGCGCAGATGCTCAAGGGACAACGAGGCAATCAGTGCCAGGTTTTCTGAAATCCAGGTCATGGATGGGCCCTGTCTTCGACGAGTCGGCCTTGGGTCTTGCCCTGGGCATCGACCAGCACCGGCCCTTGGGCTGTCTGCTTGACGCTCAGCGCCCTGGACCCGCGCTCGGCGCCGATGAAGGATGCGACAAAGTCATTGGCGGGATTTTCGATGATTTCGCTCGGGCTTCCCACCTGGAGCTTCTGGGCACCGGCAGCCAGGATGACAACTTGGTCCCCCAGCAAGAATGCTTCGTCGATATCGTGGGTGACAAATACGATCGTCTTGTCCAGTTCTTTCTGCAATCTCAGCAGCTCAGTTTGCAGTTCTGCGCGGACGATCGGATCCACCGCTCCAAAGGGCTCATCCATGAGCAAGATATTGGGGTCCGAAGCCAAGCCCCGGGCGACTCCAACGCGTTGCTGCTGGCCACCAGATAGCTGGTGCGGGTATCTGTCGGCCATGGTATCGGAGAGTCCAACGGTATCCATCAATTCCAGCGCCCTGCGGCGAGAGGACTTCCTTGGCTCCCCCATCAGCCGGGGAACGGTTGCGATATTCTCTGCCACGGTGAAGTGCGGAAGCAGTCCCGAATTCTGCATGACGTATCCGATGCTGCGTCGCAGCTCCACAGCGTTCTTCTCCGAAATGTCCTCGCCGTCGATGCGCACCGAACCCGAGCTGGGGTCCACCATCCGGTTGATCATCCGCAGCAAGGTCGTCTTGCCGCAGCCGGAGGACCCGACAAAAACGGTTGAAGTATGGGCCGGGATCTTCAGGCTGAAGTCGCTGACCGCAACGGTGCCATCAGGGTAGTGCTTGGAAATATTTTCGAATTCGATCACTTCTCGACTCCTCAAGACGTCTCTGAAGTCATTCTGCCCCATCGAAGTACTTCCCGGTACACGGCACAGGCTCAACACTGCACCCAAGTGGCTGGGAATTAAAAGGGTAATTAATAGATCAACAGTAGGATTGGTTACAATGCCCGACTCTCCCGGAGGAATATCGTGAAGCTTCGTACTCTGCTGATTCTTTGCCCGTCACTACTTGCCGCAACTCTGGCATTTGCCGCCACCGCGTCGGCGAGTGAAGTTTTCCCTGCCCCATCGGGTGATTGGGAATCCGTGAAACTGCTAGATGTCGGCACGGGCAAGGAACTGGGCCGGCTTGTCCCTTCCCAGTGGGATTCAGTGGTTGAAATGGAAGTGAAAACAGGACGCGTCCTGCAAAGAACCGAATGCAACGATTGGCAAGACGCTAGAACCCCGGATGCCTGCGAAGGCGAAGCCGCAGGTCCCGTACCCCTTCTTCCTGCAAATTTGGCTGGGCTGTTGGGCTTGATCTAAGACGCCGAGAAGCATGGGCTGACATTGTCCAGAAGCGGCTAAAGCCCCAAACCAAGTTCTTGGTTTGGGGCTTTAGTTGCGGAAGCCTAGGCTTCGAGAACGACCGGAACGATCATTGGGCGACGGCGCAGCTTGCGCGAAACCCACGAGCCGATCACGCGGCGGGTGATCTGCTGCAGCTGGTGCGTGGAGTGGTTCGGGTTATTCGATACCGCTTCCACAATCGCGGCCGCGATCTTCGGCTTGATCTCGTTGAAGACCGAGTCTTCCTCGGCCACACCGCGGGCGTGGATGTCCGGGCCGGAAATGATGGTGCCATTCTGGCGGTTGATCACAGTGATCACCGAAATGAAACCTTCTTCGCCCAGGGTGACGCGGTCCTTGAGGTCATCATCGGTGATGGTGCCTACCTTGGAACCGTCAACGTAGACGTAGCCGCATTCAACCTGGCCAACCAGCTGGGCGACGCCATCCTTCATGTCGATGACGGAGCCGTCCTCTGCCAGCAGCACGTTTTCCTCCGGAACGCCGGACTGCGCGGCCAGGCGGCCGTTGGCAATCAGGTGGCGGGTTTCGCCGTGGACCGGAAGCACGTTCTTCGGGCGCAGGATGTTGTAGCAGTACAGCAGCTCGCCGGCCGAGGCGTGGCCGGAGACGTGGACCTTGGCCATGCCCTTGTGGATGACCTCGGCGCCCAGGCGCATCAGGCCATTGATCACGCGGAAGACGGAGTTCTCGTTGCCCGGGATCAGGCTTGAGGCCAGGATGACTGTGTCGCCCGGGTTGATCTGCACCTTGTGCTCGCCGTTGGCCATGCGCGAGAGCGCAGCCATTGGCTCGCCCTGCGAACCGGTGGACATCAGCACGACCTTGTGGTCAGGCAGCGAGTCGATCTGCTTGAGGTCAACCAGCACGCCCTGCGGGATGTCCAGGTAGCCCAAGCGTTCGGCGATGCCCATATTGCGCACCATCGAGCGGCCGATGAAGGCCACCTTGCGGCCGTGCATCGCGGCGGCATCCAGGACCTGCTGCACGCGGTGAACGTGCGAGGAGAAGGAAGCGACGATGATGCGGCGGCGGGCACGGGCGAACTTGGCTTCAAGCACTGGGCCGATTTCGCGTTCTGCCACAGTGAAGCCGGGCACTTCGGCGTTCGTGGAGTCAGGCAGGAACAGGTCCACGCCTTCCTCGCCCAAGCGCGCAAAGTGGCGCAGGTCGGTGATGCGGCCATCAAGCGGCAGCTGGTCCATCTTGAAGTCGCCGGTGTGCAGCACGGTACCGGCCTCGGTCCGCAAGAACACGGCCAGGGCATCTGGGATCGAGTGGTTCACGGCCACGAATTCGCATTCGAAGTTGCCGATCTGCGCGATCTCGCCTTCCACCACAATGTTGGTGTTGGCCTTGATCCGGTGTTCTGCCAGCTTTGCTTCCACGAAGGCCAAGGTCAGCTTCGACCCGTACAGTGGGATGTCTTCGCGCAGGCGCAACAGGTAAGGGACTGCACCGATGTGGTCCTCATGGCCATGGGTGAGCACTACGCCCACCACATCTGCCAAGCGGTTCTTGATGTAGGAGAAGTCCGGCAGGATCAGATCCACGCCAGGCTGGTGCTCTTCGGGGAACAGCACACCGCAGTCAACGATCAACAGTTTCCCGTTGAGCTCGAAAACGGTCATGTTTCGGCCAACCTCGCCCAAGCCTCCGAGGGGAACAATGCGCATTGTCCCCTTCTTCAGCCGGGCCGGAGTCTGCAAGCGTGCAGAGTCGGCCTTGCCTACTGAACTCTCAGTCATATGTAGTTAGTCCCTTTCGTTACAGATCCCATCCGCCTTCACGTAGGTCCGCGCGGATGGCATCGAGCTCTGCGTCCGACGGTGCCACAAGCGGCAGCCGGACGACGGTGTTCGGCAGGACACCCTGCCAGTGAAGTCCATATTTTGCGGCCACGGCGCCCTGAATGTGGCCCATGATGCCGCGCTGGATCGCGTCCAGCTCAAAGTGTGTGGTGCGTGCAGTCGCCAAATCACCTGCATGCATTGCATTAACAAGCGTACGGTACTTCGCGGCTGCAACGTGAGCCGTGACGGAAACCACGCCGGCCGCACCGGCTGCCATCAATGGCAGGGTCAATCCATCGTCGCCCGAGTAGACGTGCAGATCGGTCTTGGCCAGCACCGTGGTGGTGGACTGGTAATCTGCCTTGGCATCCTTCAGCGCGATGACCTGTGGAATCTTGGCGAGTTCGATAATGGTTTCCGGTGCCAGTGCGATCCCGGTGCGCCCTGGGATGTCGTAGAGCATGATTGGCAGCTCGACGGCTTCGGCAATGGCCTTGACGTGCGCGATGACGCCGGCCTGGCTTGGCTTGTTGTAATACGGGGTGGTCAACAGCACACCGTCAACACCAGCTTCCTTCGCGGCAAGCGAGAGCTTGATCGAGTGGCGGGTGTCGTTGGTCGTCGAACCGGCCAGCACCGCGGCGCGGTCGCCGACTGCCGCGACGACGGTGCGGAACATCTGGATGTTCTCTTCGTCGCTCAGCGTCGAGGTCTCGCCGGTGGTGCCGGTGACGACTAGTCCGTCGCATCCATCATCGACGAGCTTCTGGGCCAATTTGGCTGCGAGCGCGTAGTCAACTTCCCCCGCTTCGGTGAAGGGGGTGACCATTGCAGTGAGCACGGTGCCAAATGGGTATGCCTGATTATCAATTGCACTTGTAGCCATGGCTTTAAATCTACACTTGCGCATGTTGCAATGGCATCCATCCCCACTTCCGTGGTGCGATGTTTCCATGGAGATTTCGGGGAAGCCACGACGCATTTTGGCGGTTGATGCAGCACGCCTTGTGGCCATCTTGGGGATGTTCGCGGCGCACATTTTCCCGCTCTATGAATACCGCGGCCCAGGTGCCTACTCCCCTACATTTACCGGGGCTGCAGCCTCTGGGCGGGCCTCTGTTCTATTCATGGTTTTGGCCGGATTATCGCTGACGCTCATGACTGGTTCCCTGGCTCGCAGGGGCTTTTCCCACCCTAAGATTTACTCAGTCCTTGCCTTGAGAGCATTAATTATTGCCGTGCTCGGAATGGTAATTGGGACGATAAATGAAGGCATCGCAGTCATTCTTGTCCACTATGGGCTACTATTTCTGTTGCTTCCGCTGGTCCTCAAGCTTCCGAGAACAACCATTTGGGTAGTCTCAGTGCTCTGGCTGGTCTTCGCGCCACTGTTCTGGCGCCCCTTGGCTGCAGGCTCATTGGGGCAATCCCTCGGCCACAATCCGAGCTTTGGCGACCTGCTGTCCCCGGGGCCGTTGTTCCAGGATCTCACCGTTACCGGCTATTACCCGCTTCTGGTTTGGTTTGGATACGGGCTCCTGGGTGTCGCACTGGGACATTGCGATTTGGGGAGCCAAAAGACAGCCGCAGTGCTCACCGTGTCCGGCGGTGCCATCGCAGCGATCAGCTACATCGTCGGCCGCGTTATGAGCCTGGGTTTCACCGGCCAAATTTCGGCGGCTTCCGGAGCGCTTCCGTCTCTTGTCCCAACGCTCATTACTACCGGTCGGTTGCCGGGGACAGCACTGGACCCATATTTGGCCAGTGTCGAATACCTGTGGCTTCCAACTGGGCACAGCAACGCCTTGCTTGCCACCGTGCATTCGGCGAGCTGCGCTGTTGCAGTGCTTGGAGTCCTACTGCTTCTCGTGCCCCGCCTTGGCGTGCTCGGCCGGGTACTTGCTGGCGCTGGGCGCGCTCCGCTCACCTTGTATGCCGGACATCTGGTTCTGCTCCCGCTGCTCGATGACATCCTGGAGCCTTCAGCCATCTGGTGGATCTTGTGCGCGGCTACTGCCTGCTGCGGTATCTGGCTGGGATTCACCAGGGCTTCTGGGCCCTTGGAATTATGCGTGCGGGTTCTCAGCGGAGCCGATGGCCAGCCAACGCCAAAAGCAGGGCCCGGTCCGAGGTTCTGATCTGCCTTGGTTCCAGCTTGACCTTGCTGGCAGCGCACAGAGAAGATCCGCTGCCGGTCCCTGCCGGGAGCCAGTCCCGGCCGAAACCTGCAGCGGATCAGATCATCCTTGTTTTCATGCGTCCTGTTTGAAAGCCGCATCGAAGGAAGTCGACGAAGCGGGGAAATCCAGCCTCTTCAACGCCGCCAGCGCCTCGGGCGCGCCGTAGAGCCGATCCATGCCAGCGTCTTCCCATTCGATGGAAATCGGGCCTTCATAACCGATCGCGGCCAGGGCCCTGAATGCATCTTCCCAAGGCACGTCCCCACGGCCGGCCGAGACAAAATCCCATCCCCTGCGTGGGTCGCCCCATGGCAGGTGCGAGCCCAGGCCGCCATTGCGGCCGTTGCCCATCCGCATGCGGGTGTCCTTGCAATCAACGTGGTAGATCTTCTCGGCGAAGTCCGAAATGAAACCCACCGTGTCGATGCCCTGCCACACCATGTGGCTCGGGTCCCAGTTCAGCCCAAAAGCCTCGCGGTGCCCGATGGCCTCAAGGGTCTTGACCGTCGACCAGTAATCATAGGCAATCTCCGATGGATGGACTTCATGTGCAAAGCGCACACCGCATTCGTCAAAAACATCCAGGATCGGGTTCCAGCGGTCAGCAAAGTCCTGGTAGCCAGCGTCGATGACCTCTGCCGGCACTGGCGGGAACATGGCGACATACTGCCAAATCGAGGACCCGGTAAAACCGACGACGGTTTCAACGCCTAGGCGCTTGGCCAGCCGTGCGGTGTTCTTCATTTCCTCGGCAGCCCGCTGGCGCACGCCCTCGGGGTCTCCATCTCCCCAGACCCTGTCTCCTACAATGGCCTGATGGCGGAAGTCGATCGGGTTGTCGCACACTGCCTGTCCCTTGAGGTGGTTGGAGATGGCCCAGACCTTCAAACCAAATTTTTCCAGGATCCCCAGGCGCTCGGCGATGTAGTCGTCATCATCCCACCGCCACGCGTCAAGATGCTCACCGGAGACCGCGATCTCCAGGCCGTCATATCCCCAACCTGCTGCCAGACGTGCCACCTCCTCTAGGGGCAAGTCGGCCCATTGGCCGGTAAATAGGGTGAAATCGCGTGCCATCCGTTGGCTCCTTTTCGTTTGGTTCCCTCGTGCTGCCTTGGGTGTTCCTTATGCTGTGGTGGTCCACGTGCTGTTGCTGGCTGCGCTGCGCTGGACCGCGTCCAGGACGCACTGCACTTGATGCCCGTCGTCGAATGACGGCTCTGGCTGCTGGCCAGCCCCGATGGCATCAATGAAATCCTTGGCCTGGTGCACAAATCCATGCTCATACCCCAGCGTATGTCCGGTGGGCCACCAGGCAGAGATGTAGGGGTGCTCCGGCTCCGTCACCATAATTTGCGTAAATCCTTGGCGGGTGGGCGCAGCCGTTGCATCGTAGTAGCCCAGCGAATTGTAGTTCTCCAGATCAAAGGAAATTGCCCCCTTGGAGCCCGAGACCTCAATGCGCAATGAATTCTTGCGCCCGGTGGCCATGCGGGTCGCCTCGAATGTGCCGACAATTCCCCCATCAAATCGAGCCGTGAACGCTGCAGCGTCATCCACACTCACCGGACCCAGCTGCGTGGGTGCATCGAGCAACGGGCGCTCGTTGACAAACGTCTGAAGCAGGCCGCTCACTCCAACAATCTTCTGGCCGGTGATGAACTGGGAGAGATCCACGGCATGGGCTCCGATGTCCCCCAGGGCGCCGGTGCCGGCGTGCTCCTTTTGCAGCCGCCAAGTCAACGGCGAACGCTCATCGTGCAGCCAATCCTGCAGATAGGCGGCGCGCACCTGGCGCACCTGCCCGATCGCTCCGCTGGCCACCAGGTCACGGGCAAAGGTTGCAGCGGGCACCCTGCGGTAGGTAAATCCGACCATCGCCTGAACACCCTTGTCCGCGTTGCGGGCTGCGGCAGCCATGGCTTCGGCTTCTTCAAGGGTGTTGGCCAAAGGCTTTTCGCACAGCACGTGCTTGCCGGCAGCCAGGGCGGCAATGGCTATTTCTGCATGTGAATTCCCCGGCGTGACGATGTCGACTACGTCAATGTCTTCGCGTTCTATGGCGGTGCGCCAGTCGGTTGACGTTTCAGACCAGCCCCATTTTTCCGCAGCAGCGTCGACTCCGGCGGCATTGCGGCCAACCAGCAGCGTCATTTCTGGTTGAAACGGAAGATCAAAAAACCTTGGCGCGACTCGCCATCCTTGTGAATGCGCAGCACCCATGAATCCATGCCCGATGAGGGCAATTTTCAAGGCTGGTTTTTGGTTGGGCATGTGTTTCCTCCTGCTGTGGATCTTCATGGGATCGCGTTCGGGGCGGCTGAACCGTGCAAGGCAAGCCACCCCGAAACGCCTTGTGCTCGGTTTAGGAGCTGAACGCCGTCGGCAGGTACTGGTCGACGTTGTCCGAGGTGACAACCGGTGCATTCAAAACGATGCGCTTGGGCACCTCAACTTCGACCAGGTCGCTCATGGCCTTGTCCTGCGCGATCAGTCGTGCCAGGCGAACACCGTCTGCCGCCTGGGTGGATGGGTAGAGAACCGTGGCTTCCAGCACCGATTCACCGCCCTTGATCAGATCCATGGCGTTTTTGGAACCAGCGCCACCGACCATGAAGAATTCATCGCGGCCAGCGCTGTCGATGGCCGCGAGCACGCCATGGCCCTGGTCATCGTCGTGGTTCCAGATGGCATCAATCTTTGGCGCGGCCGCGAGCAGCTGCGAAGCGGCCGCTTCGCCGCCGGCGACGGTAAAGTCAGCTGGCACGCGGTTGTCGACATCCAGGCCACAGGTCTTCAGCGCGTCGGCGAAGCCCTCGCTGCGGTCTTGAGTCAGCGGCAGGGAGTCGACGCCCGGGATTTCCGCAACAACTGCATCGGGCTTGTCGCCAAGACGCTCGCAGATGTATTCGCCGGCGCTACGGCCCATGCCGTAGTTATCGCCCAGAATGGTGGTTCGGGCGGCGGCAGGACTGGAGAACTCGCGGTCCACATTGATGACTGGAATTCCCGCGTCCATGGCCTTGGTTGCCACTGCGGTCAGCGCAGCGCCGTCGGTCGGCAGCAGGACGATCGCGTCTACCTTGTCATTGATGAACTGCTCAACTTGGCTGATCTGCAAGTTGGCATCGTTGGTGCCTTCGGCAACTCGCAAGTCGACATCTTCCAGCGAATCGCCTTGGGCGATGGCGGCCGAGTTGATTGCGCCGAGCCAGCCGTGGTCGGCAGCCGGGCCCGAGAAGCCGATGACCACTTCGTCGCCCGCCGCGGCGTTGCCTTCGCTTGAGGCATTCGAGGGCTGGGCGCTACCGCCACTGGAATCCGACGAGCAGCCGGTGATCAGTGCGCCGACCGCTAAGAGGGCACCGGTAGTGATGAGCATTTTCCGTCCGGAAGGAACTGCAAGCATGTCTATCTCCTCAGTGAGTAAGGTGCAGCGCCGCCGCGTGCAAACCGAACTGTTCGGGCACCAGCGTGCGTGACTATTGTCACAATAACAGAAGTTCGAGGAAAATCGACGAACTTCTACCGATTGCCGACATAATGTGTTAGCTTCATCACATGATGCAAGATGAAAATCCACGTCCGCTCCTCGAAGTGCGCGGACTCACGAAGCAATTCGGAGCCGTTCAAGCGCTCAAGGGCGTTGACTTGTCCGTGCTCCCCGGTGAGGTCCATTGCGTCATGGGACAAAATGGCGCCGGCAAATCCACCTTGATCAAAACCCTCTCCGGCGTACACCAGCCAGACGAAGGCGAAATCTTCTGGGAAGGAGAACAGGTCGGCATCCCCTCTCCCACGGCTGCGCTGGGGCTCGGCATCGCCACCATGTACCAGGAACTCGATGTGGTCGACGGCCTGAGCATTGCCGAAAACATCTTCCTCGGCCACGAGCAGGCCACCGGAGGGGTTCTGCACGTGAAAAAGGCCAATGCCGTCACGCGAACCCTTCTGCGGCGGCTGGGCCACGGCAGCCTCTCACCATCACGCGAGGTCGGAACGCTCTCGGCCGCCAACAAGCAAATTGTCAGCATGGCCCGGGCGCTCTCCCGCGACACCAAGCTGATCATCATGGATGAGCCAAGCGCGATCCTCGACGCAGGAGAGGTGCAGAACCTGTTCCGCGTGGTCCGGGAATTGACGTCCCAAGGCATCGCCGTCGTCTACATTTCGCATCGCCTTGAAGAGATCCGGGAAATCGGCGACCGGATTTCGGTGATCAAGGATGGGCAAAGCACCGCCAATAACCTGGACGTGGCAGACACCCCCAAGGCCGAGCTCATCCGGAGGATGACCGGACGCGATGTCGCCAACGTCTTTCCTGAACGGACAGCCATCCCAGCCGATGCCCCAGTGGTTCTCGATGTCGCCGAACTGGAGCTGGCAGGCCACTTCGAAAAGCTCAGCTTCAGCGTGCGCGCCGGAGAAATCCTCGGCTTTGCAGGACTCGTCGGCTCCCAGCGCTCAGAAATTGTAGAAACCATCTACGGTGCCCGGAAGGCCACCGGCGGGCAGGTCAGCGTGAAGGGAAAGAAGCTGACCGCCGGTTCGGTGACCTCCGCGGTGGACGCAGGAATCGGCCTGTCCCCCGAGGAGCGAAAGAGCCAGGGCCTGATCCTGGACGAGCCGATCTACAAGAACGTCACGCTCTCCACCTTCGAGCGCTTCGCGCGCACCGGATTGCTGGACGAATCGGCAGAGCGGCGCGCAGCCCGGGAGCAAATTGATGCCCTGGAACTCCGTCCCGCCGATCCGCAGCGACCCGCGAGAACCCTTTCCGGCGGAAATCAACAAAAGATCCTGCTGGCCCGCTGGCTGGTACACGGTACGACGGTGCTGCTGCTCGATGAGCCTACTCGTGGCGTCGACGTGGGAGCTCGTGCAGAAATTTATACGCTGATCCGCCGCTTGGCAGATGCCGGGACCGCCATCATCATCATTTCCAGCGAGATCGAAGAAGTCCTCGGCCTCTCCGACAATGTCCTGGTCATTGACGATGGACAGGTCCTGGCCCAGAAAACAGCAACTGAAATTGACGAGCACGGTGTGCTCGACCTAGTCATGAAGGGAAGTGCCGCGTGAGCAAGCAGAAGACCCAAGCTGCCGAGCAACTTGAACAGACCTCGGCCCAGAAGCCAATCGACCACCTCTCCACAACCGGCCGCTCCGGTGGCGTGCTGCAGAACCTGATGCACGGGCCAGCAGGGCGGAGCCTCGGCTTGGTTGTCGCCTTGGTCGTGCTGGTCCTGATCGGCCTGGTCACCAGCGGTGATCGTTTCACGTCTTCGGAGAACATGCTTGTCATCCTGCGGCATGCCTCGATCATCGGCGTGTTGAGCATCGGCGTCACCTTTGTCATCACCGCTGGCGGCATCGATTTGTCGGTCGGATCCGTCTTGGGGCTGACCTCTGTGGTCGGCAGCTTGACGGCAGTCCAGGCTGCCGCGTCCGAGTCCACCTGGCTGCTGATGGTTGTCGTTTCCCTGCTCGTGGGCGCCGTGGCCGGCCTGATCAACGGCGTCATCATCGCCTACGGCAACGTGGTGGCGTTCATTGCCACCCTGGCCACGCTGGTGGCAGCCCGCGGGCTGGCCGAAATCATCTCAGAACGCCGGACCCTGCTGGTAACCAATACCGGCTTCACCAAGTTCATGCGCGCCGACTTCCTGGGAGTGCCGGTACTCGTGTGGATCTTCGCCTTGGCCGCGGCCACCGGATGGTTCTTGCTGAACCGGACCACCTTCGGACGCCGCACGGTAGCCATCGGCGGAAACCTTGAAGCATCGCGCCTGGCCGGTATCAAGGTCAAGCGGCACGTCGTCTCGCTTTACGTACTGGTCGGCATCGCCGCAGGCATTGCCGGGCTGATGATGATGGGACGCACGACCTCCGGGACCTCGACCCACGGCTACCTCTACGAGCTGGACGCAATTGCCGCGGTCGTTGTCGGCGGAACGCTGCTGGTCGGCGGCCGAGGCACCATCATGGGCACCGTTCTCGGCGTCTTGATCTTCAGCACCCTGACCAACGTGTTCACCCAGAACAACATGGACACCTCTGTCCAGGCACTGGCCAAGGGCGCGATCATCGTACTGGCCGTCCTGCTGCAGCAGCGCTTCGCCTCCGGCAAAATGCGCAAGGCCAAAAAGCAACCCCTCAAGGCCTAGGAGCCACGCGTGGATCTCGATGTTGGTCTAGCGCTGGTTGAGCAGCGGCTGCACCGATTTTTCATGGAATCGAAACTTCGTGCAGCCGCTCAGGGGCCAAGCTACCTGCAACTGTGGGAAGCGCTCGAACGCACCTCGCGTGGAGGCTCCCGCTCCCGTCCACGCCTAGTGCTCCTTGCCTATTCCGGCCTCGGTGGCACATCTGCCACCGAGGCGACCGGGGTGGCAGCCGCCTTCGAGCTGCTGCATAACGCCCTGCTGGTCCACGATGACGTCATCGACCGGGACCTGCTGCGCCGTGGCTCGCCCAATGTCGCGGCCACCTACAGGAACGCAGCCCTGCAACGAGGTGCCAGCCCCGCCACGGCCGATCATGCCGGGGCCTGCGCTGCAATCCTCGCCGGCGATCTGGCGCTGACCGGCGTCTACCAGGTGATCCGGTCCTTGCCGGTCTCCGAGGCCCTCCACCGCGAGCTGCACTGCGTTGTGGGCCAGGCGATTTTCGCTTCGGTGGGAGGCGAGTTATTCGATATTGAATCCAGCCTCGGACAGGACATGCCGCCGCCGGAAGAAATCCTGAACACTGCGCGCCACAAGACTTCCGCCTATTCTTTCGAAGCCCCGCTGCACGCCGGAGCGATACTGGCTGGCGCCCCCGAACAGGCGAGATCCGCGTTGGCATCTTTTGGCCGTTTTGCCGGCATCGCCTATCAGATTGTCGACGATGTCCTGGGCGTATTCGGCGAGCAAAGCCAAACCGGCAAATCCCGCTGGGGTGATCTGCGCGAAGGCAAGCGGACCATCCTGCTCTCCTACGCTGCGACCCAGCCACAGTGGGACAGCGTCGCCGGGCTCATTGGCACACCGCAAATGACTGCATCTGAAGCAGAAAAAATCCGCGCCATGCTTATTGCCTGCGGCGCCAAGGACTACGCCATCGCCTCAGCGGTTCAGCATGCCGAAAAAGCGCTGGGCTGCTTGGCCATTGACGAAATTCCCGATCGCCTGCGAGAGCGCCTGGGCAGCCTGCTCATGGCATCAGTCAATCGCGTCCACCTGTCCGCAACTGCAGTCTGAACCGCCGAGAGCACGAGCGTATTTATCGCTTTGGTGCAGATACGATGGTTGTGGGAGCAGGCGCAAAGGTCCTGCCAAGAAGGGACCATCCGGACGTGGAAAGCAATTCGAGGAAACCTGCCAGTGCCCGTGCAAGCGGTGCTGGGCTCGGCAGCAATCGCGACACTACCCGGCAGCATAATCTCTCCACTGTCTTGACACTGGTGCACTGCTCCGCGGGAATCTCCCGTGCTGAACTGACTCGGGTCACCGGCCTGAACCGCTCGACCATCGCCGCGCTCGTTGGCGAATTGGCGCAGCTGGGATTGGTTCTTGAAAACGAACCGGATCAACGCCAGCAGCACGGCCGCCCTTCCATCATGATCAGCCCCGGCCCCGGTGTGCTCGCCTTGGCCGTGAATCCGGATCTGGACGCCGTGAATGTCGCCTTGGTGGCCCTGGGCGGACGCATCGTGAACCCGGTGCGCTTCCACACTGTTGCGCCCCCATCCACCGCCGAAGTAGTAAATATCGTTTCGGCAATCTACACCGGCATGGCCACGTCCTTGCCCGAGAATCGTCGAGTAGTCGGCGTCGGTGTTGCCGTGCCCGGTCTGGTGGATCCGGCCGACGGAACCGTTATCGAAGCCCCGCAGCTGGGGTGGCAAGAAGAGCCCTTGGCCGCGCAGCTGTCTGCTGCGCTCAACTTGCCCGTCTCATGCGCCAATGACGCGATTGTCGGGGCACGCGCGCAAGCAGCCTTTGGCGCCGGCCGCGACGTCTCGGATTTTGTATACCTCTATGGCGGCGCCAGCGGCATCGCGGGCGGCATCCTCAGCGGCGGCCAGTTGCTGCAGGGGGCTACTGGTTTTGCCGGCCAGATCGGCCACCTGCTTGTACGCACCGATGGCGCCAATTGTTCGTGCGGTTCTGCAGGCTGCCTGGAAGCAGAAGTGACCCGCGAGGAACTTCTGCGCGCGACCGGGGTTCCATCCGGACAAGCCGAAGATCTCGAATCCACGGTTCTTGGGCTCTTTGAATCGGGCAACGCCCCGGAAGCGCTGCTTGAAATTCTCCAGAGGCAATCCCGCCTCCTGGCCGTAGCGCTGCGGGCCCTGGTGCATCAGCTGAATCCATCGGTGTTTGTGCTCGGTGGTTTCCTGCGCATCTTGGCCAGGACGATGCCCGCGCTGCTCGAAGACGCCGTCCGTGTCGGCGGGGCACGTTCAGCGCGGGAACAAGTTGCCATCGAGCTGGCTCCATTGGGTGAAGATCCGGTTTTGGTCGGAGCGGCCGAGCTGGCGTTCACCGAGCTGCTGGCTGATCCAGCCCGCGTGCTTGGCACGGCATCACCGGCGCCCATCGATTCCTGAACTGCCGGCGCAGGACTAAAAACTCGCAGGCTGTATTGCACAGGCCAAAAGGCGGTTGGCCCATTCCCCTCAGGGAACGGTCCAACCGCCTTTTTGCCTGGATCAGCCAATTTGCTTCTAGTTGCTGGCCGCTTCCAGAACCACTTCGGCGGTACCGGTGAGCGGCTTCGAGCCGCCGTCGCCCTGGTCCGTGTACGTGGCATTGAATACTGCAGAAAGATCATCTACTGCAGGGTCGTGGCCCTCTGGCACCGTGGTGACGAAGGAGCCAGTGCAGCCCTTGGTGGTAGTCTGCGGATGTCCGTGGGTATGGTGGCCCAGGATGTAGCTCACTTCCACCAGCGAGCAATCAACTGGCTGGTCATCGGTAACCTTGACTTCATAGCTGACGGTATCGCCAAATTGGAAGGCCTGGCCCGAAACCGGGGTTATGAACTCGATGACCGGCTGCTGGTTGCCCACTTCAATTTCTACTTCAGCTGAAGAATGGCGCCCGCGATGCTTGCCACCGAAGTCGGTTACGGTCAGCGTGGCGGTGTACTTGCCATCTTCCTGGTAGGTGTAGGTCGGGGAGGCCTCGGTGGAATCCACAACGCCATCGGAATCGAAGTCCCAGGCGTACCGCAGCTTGTCATTGTCAGCGTCGGCGGTGCCTTCGCTGGAGAATTCAACAGTCAGCGGCGAAGTGCCAACAGTAGGCGTTCCCGAGGCAACTGCGACGGGACTGTGGTTGCCGCCCTCACCGATATAGTCGATGCGCGCGACCTGGGCATCTTCGTTTTCGCCGAAGTAGCCGTCGCCGTATTCGAGGATATACAGTGCACCGTTCGGACCGAATTCCATATCGATCGGATTGTCGGTCACAATCGAGGAAATCACGTTCTCGATGGAAACTAGTGAACCATCTTCAATCGTCATGCCCTTGATGTAGTCGCGGGTCCATTCGTAGAAGAGCGCTTTGCCATCGAAGTAGGATGGCCAGGCCACCGGGCGTGCTCCACGGGTTGCTTCTGCGTTGAATTCATAAGCTGGCCCTGCCATGGGGCCGATGCCTCCGGTGCCAAGTTCTGGGAACTGCTCCGACTGGCCGTAGGTGTACCAGACATCTGCAGTGGCCACGGGTGGCAGCTGAGTCAGGCCGGTATTGTTCGGTGACTCATTCACCGGTGCAGCGCAGTTGAACTTCTCGCCGGAAACACCGGTGACAAAGTCATAGTCGTTGTACGGGAGGCTTTCGGTGGCGCAGTATGGCCATCCATAGTTCGCTGGTTCCGTGGCGATGAGCCACTTGCCGGTTCCGGCAGGTCCCCGGTCAGGGTTTGCGCTTCTGGCATCGGGCGAATAGTCGCCAACGTAAAGCTCTCCGGTGCTCTGATTGACATCGATGCGGAATGGGTTGCGCAGACCCATCAGGTAAATCTCTGGGCGCGTTCCGTCGGTGCCTTCTTCGAACAGGTTGCCGTCCGGGATGGTGTAGCCGCCGCCATCCTTCGGGGTGATCCGCAAGACCTTGCCGCGCAAGTCGTTGGTGTTTGCCGCAGTGCGCTGGGCGTCGTATCCCGGATTGGACTCGGGGTTCTCGTCGATCGGCGAGTACCCGCCGGACACGAATGGGTTGGTGTCGTCTCCGGTTGAGAGATACAAGTCTCCCTTCGCGTCGAAGACGATATCGCCGCCGACGTGGCAGCACAGGCCGCGGGTTGCCGAAACATCGATGATCTGCTGCTCGGTGTCCAGATCGATTGACTTTCCATCAAATTGGAATCGTGACAACCGGTTGACGCCGTTGAAGGGTTCAAAGTCGGCTGCGGTGCCGCTGACCGGGGCATCGCCCTCGTTGATATCGGCGGTTTCAGGATCGTCGACTGGGGTGTTCATCGGCGGCGCGTAGTACAGATAAACCCAGTTGTTGCCATCGGTGCCGAACTGGGGGTCCAAGGCGATGCTCTGCAATCCCTCTTCGTCGTGGCGGTATACGTCCACTTCGGCTGCCAAGGAGTTGACGCCGCTGGTGGCATCATTGAGCCACACTTCGCCACTGCGGGTGGTGTGCAGAACACTCCCATCGGGCAGGACTGCGAGATCCATCGGCTCGCCGGGAGTGTCATTGAGCGTTACCTTCTGGAAGGCCGAGTCCGCTGGCACAACCGGCACCGGGGCCTTGGGCTGGGCAGAAGCCGGCACGCCGGCTAGGGCCGAGGCAAGCACAGCTGCTGTAGCAAGCCCGGCGCTCGCGCGCAGCATATGTCGTTTGGAAAAGTGCGCGGAAACCACGCCGTGCGGAGCTCTGTCCGCGTTCCCTGTTCGGTTGACTTTCATGGTTCACTTCCTTGTCGCCATTGATTCGGAGCTGGTCGAATCGGGTCAATTGGAACGTTAGTGGCTTGTCTCACAATTTGCTAGTGGTTTCACAAAACAAACTCAGAAAATTCTAATATTTCCATTCACCCGCACCCGCTAGATTGCGCACGAAATCCAGGCCAAGAGGCAATCTTGACCTTGATTTCATTTTGTTGCATCAAACGCCAAAATGCGTGTTGTTGGATATCAAACCGACGAAGCCACCGACGATTCGAGGCCCTGCGCGTGCAGGACCAGCGACTTCACCGACTTTGCCGGCACAGCTCGGCCCGACTCCAAAAGGGCCGAGATCTCGGTTGACACCGAGACATCCGAGCAGAGGATCAATGGCATGTCCTGGGCAGATTCCGCCAGGCGCCCGTGTGTGCCCTTCACGCAGGAAGGATCCAGCGGAACAGTGCTCATGGCATACCGCAAGCCCGCTTTCTTCTTGAGCAGGTTTACTCCTGCCTTGGCCTTCGCCCAACGGTCAGCAGGGTCAAAGAACAGCTCAGCCGGGTCGTAGCCTGGCTTGCGATGGATATCCACCCCGCGGGCATATTCTGGCGCGCGCGAATCGTCCAGCCAGAAGTAGTAGGTGAACCACGCACCGGGTTCAGCCACGACAACCAGTTCCCCGGAGCGCTGGTGATCCAGCCCATACCGGGCCTGTGCCTCCCGATCAAGCACTTCGTCAACACCGTCCAAGGCACGCAATATAGCCGCCACTCGTCCGATGTCGGCCTCGTTCTTCACGTAAACATGGGCGACTTGATGATCCGCGACGGCGAATGCCCTTGAGGTCCAGGGGTCCAGCTGCTCGCGTCCGTCTTGAACGTAAACTTCGAGCAGGCCTTCGCGCCGAAGCTCTCGATTGATGTCCACCGGCGTATGCGCATCTTCGATGCCGTATTCAGCGACAACCATCACGGTGTAGCCATCTGCTTCGGCCTCATCAATCAATGGGGCCAATTCGGCATCCAGTTCGGCCGCCGCAGCGTCCGCTTTTGCCGAGCGAGGGCCGAAACGCTGCAGGTCATAATCCAGGTGCGGAAGGTAGGCAGTCACCAGGTGCGGTGCACGGGTACGAATAACATGCCTGGTTGAGTTGATGATCCATCGGCTGGAGGCTATGGACGCGGTCGGACCCCAATACTGGAACAGCGGGAATTCACCATGGGCACCGACCAATTCATCATGCAGCTCGGGTGGCCGCATGTATGCGTCAGGGGATTTGCGCCCGTCAGCATGATAGATAGGTCGCGGAGTCACCGTCAGGTCGGTGCTCATTCCCATCGCGTACCACCAGCAAATATTCGCCGAGGTGTACTCGGGTTTCTGCAGCCGGGCGGTCTCCCAAATGCTTTCTCCAGCCACCAGGCGATTGTGCTGGCGCCACAGGTGCACCTCCCCCAGTTCCCGGAAATACCAGCCGTTGCCAACAATTCCATGCTCGGCCGGAGACAGGCCGGTCAGCATGGTCGCCTGGGCCGAGCAGGTGACGGCAGGCAAAACGGTGCCCAGCTTTGCCGACCAGCCTTGGTTGGCCAATTTCGCAAGCCGCGGCATGCGCGCCAGCGCCCGGGAGGTCAATCCGACGACGTTAAGTAGCAGTACGGGTTTCACATTGCTCCTGTACAAAATTGGTAGGACGTACTTGATGCCATCAGGGGCACTCTTCAGCTCGCGTGCACCGGAGCCATCAGGTTCTCTCCAGCCCATACCAGTTCGGCGGCGATTCCGTCGACGATGCCGACTTCTTCGGCATTGCCGTGCTGCGGAAGCACGCTCCAGGTATAGGTTTCGACATCCAAATGAATCTCGTCCGCATAGGGAAGCTTGCCCGCCTCGCTCACCGTCGCTTGCAATACATCGGTGGTCGTTTGCAAGGGAGCGGCCGGAACATGGTGCAAAGGAATATGGAAGTGCACCCGCCAAGGACCTGAACCAGGCAGTTCGGCGAGCGCGGTGTCCAGGTCATCGGCCGGAATTACTCCTGCAGCCGAGGATTCGCGCACCTGGTGCAGGTATTTCGGTTCAACAAAACTTTCCAGCGCGGCACGTGCGGCGCGGTCTTTCGGGTCGAGCACGTGCAGGGCTGCCGAGGCCTGGACCTTGACGACTCGCAAGCCCGCATTCTGGATCTGCGCGATGGCTCCGGCAGGATCAGCGAACGAGACAGCCAGGTGGCAGGTGTCAACGCAAACCCCGACAAACTCCGGATCGATGCCCCTTTCCAGCCGGGCACCGAGCCATTGGACAATGTCGCTGATGGTGTCGAGCACGCATCCCGGCTCTGGCTCGATGGCCACCCGCACAGTGCGGCCGGTACGTTCCTTGAGCTCGCGAAGCCCCTGGCTCAATTGCGCAAAAGCGTTGGTCGATGCCTGGTCCTGGACTTCATCCCATGGGTCGCGCCAAGCCAGCGGAAGCGTGGAGATCGATCCGACTTCCCCTTCCGGCAGCAGATCCGCGAGGATCTGCGCGCAGCGCAGCGTATATTCCAAGCGCGCTGGCTCGGCCCACGTAGGCAGATACACTGCATGCTTGACAACTTCATCGTGGAATCCGCAATAGGGAAAAGCATTGATGGTGTGCAGCTGCAGGCCCTCAGCCTCTAGCACTTCGCGCAGGACCTGGCGGTCCTGCTCGCTAGCTGCCAATCTCGTGGCCAGCACGGAGGGGATCCACAGCCCAACGCCGAGGACCTGCAGGCCGGCTCGGCGCCGGATATTGCCGGCGTAGTGGCGCAACTGGGTGATGACGCCTTCCAAATCCTCTGCGGGATGGACGTTGGTGCAGTAGGACAGTCTCATGAGACTCTCTCCCCTCGTAGTACGGAATTCCCCTCAAAGCCAGCAGCAGGGTCAGGGAAAGCACTGCTTTCGAATCCGGGAATAGGATCAAGAATCAATTGGCCGCTTTGACCGTAGAACTCCACCGGATTGCGCCATAGAACCTGGTCCACATCGTCTTCGCTGAATCCAGCGGCCAGCATCGCTTCTGCTGTGCGCCTGGTTTTTAATGGATCAGACCGTCCCCAGTCGGCAGCCGAGTTCACCAGGATGCGCTCGGTTCCATAGCGCTGCAGCAAGTCGACCATGCGCCGTTCATCCATCTTTGTGTCCGGGTATATGGAGAAGCCCATCCAGGAACCAGCCTCCTTGACCATTTCGATATTGGTTTCGTTGAGGTGATCCACCAGCACGGTGCCGGCTGCGATCCCGGATTCGCGCACCACGTCCAGGGTGCGCCGGGTTCCGGCCAGCTTCTCGCGGTGCGGCGTGTGCACCAGGACCGGCAAGTCGTACTCGCGGGCCAATTGCAGCTGGGTCGCAAAGGCATGGTCCTCGGCTGGTGTCATGGAGTCGTAGCCGATTTCTCCGACCGCGACCACACCCTCCTTCACCAGGTAGCGAGGCAGCTCCTCAAGCACGGGTACGCAACGAGGGTCGTTGGCCTCCTTGGGATTCAAGGCAATCGTGGCATGATGCCGAATTCCGAATTGGGCGGCCCTGAACCGTTCCCACCCGAGCAATGAGTCAAAATAATCCAAGAACGACTCAACGCTGGTTCGCGGCTGCCCCAGCCAGAACGCCGGTTCAACCAGAGCACGCACCCCCGAAGCAAACATTGCTTCATAGTCATTGGTGGTGCGGCTGCTCATGTGGATATGAGGGTCAAAGATGCGCATGCTTATCCTTCTTAGGGTCGTGAGGTGTGGCTGGCCAGGTCCTGAAGCAAGCCAACGTCTTTGGGAACAGGTCGGTGGGCGGCGCGGCGCTCTGCTGCGAAGTCCTCGGCCATTCGGGCTAGTTCAGCATCAGCACGGATTGACAGGTCGCTGACCGCGCTCAGGCTCACGCCCATGAAGATGAGCTTGAGCACCGCATGGCGCCAGGCGTGCTGGTCAAGGTGCGATGCGGCAAACGGTCCAACAGCCGCGGCAACCAGCGAGGTCTCGTTGGTGCGCAACGCATCAGAGGTGAGTTCCAGCCCTGTGGCAATGATTCGGCCGTCCAGCTCGGGCATCGATTGCGCAAGCAAATTGATGCCACGCAATACGCCCCTTCGTTCAGCCGAATCTCCGCGGTAGTACAAATCCCTAATTTCCTGGGCGAATGGCCCGGGCTCTTGAATTCGGGACAGTTCACGGATCAGCCGGGCACGGGCCGTGTCATCCGCAGTCCCGTATAGGACCCCAGCGGGGTCGGCCTGCGGGGAATTTGGCGCCCTGCCCACACGGCGTCCGGCACTGGCGAAAATCCGAGGCAATGCGCTGGCATTTTCGGCCACAGCCGATAGGCATTCGCGCAGCCAAGCTTCGATTGTCCTTTGCGCTTCCGAAGCAGTCCATGCCTCGCGCAGGGCGGCCATGCTGTCCAGGGCCAAAGCCGGCGCATCCCATGAATGGCGTGGCAATTCCACGGCAGCTACGCCCCGGTAATCCATATCGGCCAGGGTGTTCAGTGCCGCGGACAGGTCGACGATGCCCTGCCCAAAGGGAAGGTGCTCGTGGGCGTGCGCCATCATGTCATCTAGCTGTACATTGGCCAGCAATTCCCCTGCTTGGCGCAATGCTACTTCCACCCCATGCGGCTCGACCACGACGCAGTGCCCAATATCCACGGTGACGCGCAATCCCTGCGGGTTCCCCAACTCCGTGCGCAGTCGCAACGCGTCGGCCACGGTTTCCACGAGCATCCCCGGCTCAGGTTCGATGCTGAGCAGCACGCCGTTCGAAGCGGCATAGTCGACCAGCTGGCCAACGCGCGCAATCAAGCGCTGCCAGCCAAGTTGCGCCGATGTCCCCTCCGGCAGGATCCCCGAGAAAAAAGATACGCAGTCGGCGTCCAAAGCGGCCGCGATGCCAATGGCGCGGCGCAGGAATTCAAGCCGGACTTCGGCATGTTCTTCAACAAGCGCCGGGCGATGCTTGTGCCGGGCATCAAGCAGGAACCGGGTTCCTGTTTCGATGACGACTCGCATTTGGTGTTTCTCGAGCAGGCTGCGGATTTCTGCGACCTGATTTTGCACGTCCGGGGCAAACGGATCCAGATGCGGGTGCCCCAAAGTCAAGGCCACCGCGGTGTAGCCCTGCTCAGCCAGCAGCCGCACCGCCACTGGCAACGGATGATCCGCCCAGCCGTTGGTTCCGTAGCCGATTGCGAAAGGAAAGTCCTGGGCTGGTTGTTGTTCAGCTGCGCTCATGATTCGCTGATCCTCTTCACTCTGCTGCCCGAACGCAGCACCTTGCCGACTACGTCCAGGGAACCGATAATCGCTCCGGCGACTGGACTGCCATGGCTGAGCGCCAGCGCTGCCTGCAGCGGGATCATCGACCGGATGCCCGCTTTGGTGGCGTCCAAGGCGTTGCCCGCGCTCGGCTCGTGGATGGCACGCCATTGAGCTGAGCCGCAGCGGCTGGCATAGACCGCAATGGCTGCCGTGGTCGTGGCCAGGTGCCGAATCAGGATGCTGGCTTCGGAAGACGTTCTCCCCGGTTTCTGGGCCCCGGCGAGCGCTGCTCCAACTAGCACACCGGCTGACACTGCGACCGTGGTTGCTGTGGCGCCGGAGGCCACCGCGACGCTGGTGCCGCTGACTTCGCCGCGTGATAGAGCCGTGACGGCCACGGTATGTCCGCCCATGATCGCGGCCGCTGGCAATGCGGTGCGAACCCGATCCGATCCTGCCCCCATTAAGACGTCCAGTGCCCGGCACAGCCCCATGGACAAGGCTCCGGTCACCGGGTTCCGTTTAGCTACAAGGTCATAGGCCCAGATCGAGGCAGCCAAGGGCAGGCCGAACGCTACCGCGCTTCGCCCGCCGCCGAAAGCGCTCAGGCCCAGGCCGGCCGCGGTAAGTCCCGCAGCAGTGGCCAAGGCTGCGCCGGGTGCTACCCGCCCTGAGGGAATGGGCCGCTCTGGTCGTTCAACGGCATCAATGTCACGGTCGGCGTAGTCGTTGAGAGCCATCCCCGCTGCGTACAGGCAGGCACTGGCCAGGGGCAGTGCAATCCTTCGCCCAAATGGGGAGCGATTTGCCGCGGCACCGCCGGCGAGGGTATCCCCGATTACTGTCAATACGGCTGGGGCACGCAGCAATTCCAGGTAGTCATTTGTACGGCTCATCGGGCTGCGGCACCCTGCGAAACGCGGCTTTCTGGCATGTCCGCCATGGCGGAAATCCGTGCACCTGCCTGCTGTGCCCAGTCCAAGAGAAGCCGGCTTTGCTCGGCAAAGGCATGTTCATCGCTGCCCCATGGATCCTTGAAGAAGAATCCGAGCTGGCCTACCTGCCCCTGTTCCCCAGCGGCATCGGCCAGGCCCATGAGCCTGGCGAGATCGAGGATCATCGGGGCTGCCAGCATTGAATCGTAAGCGCTCCACGTGGTCTGCAAGGTCAGACGGGATCCGAGGAATCCTTCCACATTAATGTAGTCCCAAGCGACTTTGGTTTCCCCGAGGTCCGGGACGTTGTCAATATGCAAAGGCGTAGTTGCGGCATTGGTTAGGGACTGGAGGCCACGGTTCTTGGATTGGAGCTTACCCGCCACAGCCTGCGGGTCAGCCAAAGTGGCGCCGTCTCCTCCTCCGAGCAAATTGGCACCAGCCCATGACAAGACCCGCAATCCGCGCGCGGCCAAGCCTGGCGCCAGTACCGAGCGCAGCCAGGTCTGCCCTGTTTTGCCATCCTGGCCCGCAGTTGGAATACCGCGCTCGGCGGCGAGCTGCGCCAGTGCCGGGATGTTCAGGGCAGGTGAGGGCGTGAAGCAGATATATGGCGCTTCGGCGAGAATCGCTGCATAGGCGCTGAGCGAGCTAGGGGGAAGGATCTCTTGTGCAGGGTCCTCAAGAGCCGCCATGAGCAGGTCCAGATCATCAAATTCGGGCAGGTGATCAATCGGTGCTTCCGTGGAGGACACATCGATCACAACTACCCGATCCAAGCCATGGCCATTCCGGAATTGGCGGATGTCTTCGGCAAGGCGGCGTGCTATCTCGGCCTGCGGTACACCCTCAGCGCCCGGAAAGTATCCGGGCCGGACCCGGGAATCGGCGTCTTCCAATTCGGCCTGAATGGCCTGAACCAAATGTTGCGGCAACATCCCGGTGCTGACCAAGTGCTCTGCTCGCTTGGCTATCGAAACGTCGCTAATATCATGACCGCCAATGACCAGGTCAGAGAATCTAGGTAGTGGAATAGTTGAAAATTCCTCCTGGCTGGTCACGCAGCCGACGGCCGGTGCCAGCCCAGCGCAGATCGCAGCGAGTCCGGTCGTGGCAGTGGTCGCCACGGATCCGCGGGCGCCGATGAGCCACAAGCCCACTCGGCCTACTTTGGATTCCCCTCGATCATGCTCTGGTGCGGCCACGGTTTCATCGAAAGTGCTGCCAGCTGGCATATCCACGTCATTGTCCTTTCAGCTGTGGTGTATCAAGCACACTTGCTCTGTAATGGTGCTCAAGCGCTATGTTGTTGGAATTCTGAATTCAGCAGGTGTAGCAACTGAGGAATTCGAAGCTGTCACGCGCGAATTCCGCAGTGGATGGCGCAAGATCGCGTTCCACAATGAAGTACTTGACCTGTTTTTGGGCGGCGTCGAGAATCGGTGTCCACTCAAGTTCCCCTTCGCCCAAGTCAGTTGGAATCGCTCGCTCGTCGCCATTGAGGAAACCGTCTTTGACGTGCAATAGTTCAACCCTTTCGCCGTAGTCGCTCAAAAGCTGAACAACGTCGACTCCCGCATCCGCGGCCCAGAGGACATCAAGTTCAAACGTCACGTATCCGGGGTCGGTGAACTCGGCTAGCAATGCCCACGCACTGGTGAGCTCCCCTGTCCGAGGATGCGGAAACTGGCGAGTGAATTCCCCTTGATGGTTATGGACAAAGATTTTTCCCGTACCGGAATTTTTGGACCTTTCGCCCAAACGATTGAGGGTTCTCGCAGTTTCGAGGGTGTCCCGGAGCGAAGCTGTTCCAGGTGAGGCTGAGCCCCCTGACCCCGTGTACCGCTGCCCCACGGTTTTGGCGAAATCTATAGTCTCTGCGAAAGTTTTCTCGTCCGTGCTTCCATGAGCTGTTGGCGCATTTAGTCCGTGCCGTTCAAGAAGTTCGGAGAATTCCTTGGCTGTGCGACCTTCGTAGGTTTCATCAAAGGGCTCGACGTTTTCATATCCAATGGCGGCCAGCTCGGCAAAGATCTTCTCAGTGCCGATGGCGTTCCCCCAGTTCGAATAGCTGAACATTTGGATCGAAATCTTATTTGCAGGTATGCCGCGCCCTTGGCAGTGATCGCTCCCTGCATTATCTGCAGCTCGATGGCGGCTCTCCGATTGGGTCGCACCATTTAGCGTGCCAGTCGCCAGCGTCAGCACAGCCACCGCACCCAGTGCGCGCAATGGCAACTGTTTCTTAGGTGTTGCCCGCGGGCGAGTAGCCATGAGCTCCTCCTCGAGTGGTGGCGTGAAACGGCACTGGTCAGACGCGGGGTGCAATCGCCAACAAGATGAATGAGATGCCGGTCACATGAACCTAGCACGGCTAATGACGATATTCAACGGATCTATGAAATTCACCGATATATGTCAGTGGGAATGTGGCTCTCTTTTGTTGCCAGACGCGGTAGTTGAGTTAACTCTCAACATATTGATGAAATCAAAACCATTGCAGCAATGCACTCATCGTTGTTGATTCATCCAACAAAACGCTCGATGCGACACCCTTTCTCGGTGGTAACGCGTTCTGTCGATTTGTATGTTGTAATTAGTCGATGAATGACATAAGTAATTTCAGTGGCCTTAGCGGCTCCGGCGCCAGCGAACTTTTCCAAATCCTTCGAGACGGACGACCGCGAACCCGCACCGAATTAGCCGACCTCATGGGCCTGGCTCGCTCAACCGTCACGTTGCGCATCGAAGCGCTAATGGACCTGGGGCTCGTTGGGTACGTCGATGACGCCATTTCCACCGGCGGTCGGCCTTCAACCCGCATTGCCCTCAAGGCCGGGAGCAAGGTCGTCCTTGGAATCGATATCGGAGCTTCTCACGTTCGAGTTGCCCTGACCGATCTGCTGGGGCACCGCCTGAAAGAGAACAGTCAGAGTATCGAAGTTTCCAAAGGGCCAGATGTCGTCTTGGAGTGTGCGGTCAACCTGGGCAAGGAGCTCCTCGAGTCAACCAATCACTCCCTGACCGATTTGCTATCAGTGGGAGTTGGCGTGCCCGGACCCGTCGAGCATCGCACCGGTCGCCCATTCAACCCACCCATCATGCCTGGCTGGAACGGGTTTGACGTCCCCGGGCTTCTAAAAGATCACTTCAACGTTCCCGTTCTCGTGGATAACGATGTAAATATCATGGCCCTCGGTGAACGCAACGCCGCTTGGCCAGATGTGGACAACATGTTGTTCGTAAAAATCGCCACAGGCATTGGCTCAGGGATCATTTCAAACGGAAGACTGCAGCGCGGCGCAGACGGCGTCGCCGGGGATATCGGGCACATAAGAGTTCACAATGGCACCGGCACCCCTTGCCATTGCGGGAATCTGGACTGCCTGGAGGCAGTTGCCTCCGGTCCTGCAGTCGCCAAAAAGTTGCGCGCCCTTGGACACGAAGCCAACAGCAGCGAGGACGTTATTGCCTTGGTCAGTTCCGGCAATGCGGAAGCCGTACACGCTGTCCGACAAGCAGGTCGAGACGTTGGCGAAGTCCTCTCTGCCTGCGTGAGCCTCATAAACCCCTCAGTCATCGTGATCGGAGGCTCTATGACCCTGACCGGTGAGCACTTCATTGCAGGCATCCGCGAAGTCGTGTACTCCCGCGCCATACCCGTCGCAACCCAGCACCTGCGAATCGTCCAGTCCGGATCAGGACTGGATGCCGGAGTGCTTGGCGCAAGCATGCTCGCCATCCACCACGCCATGTCGCCAAAGCATATTGATGCGTTGGTCAATGGTCTTAAGAGCGACTAAAGATGTCGCTTCGTCGACCTTTTGTCGATTTCCGACAACTTTTGCTTGACAGACAACAAAGTCCGAAAATAGTGTTGTGTGCGTCACATAACCAAAGCGCTGATGCTTCATGCATCTAGCGTTTGTCGCACGCTAGAAAGGCATCACTATGTGCTTCGGATTCAATGCTCCAGCCGCCCTTAAACGCTCGCTGGAGCAAAAAGAAGTCGGCCGACGAGGCTTCCTCAGTGGTGCTGCCGCTCTGGGCGCCACCATCGGACTGGCCGGAATGGGCGTTGCCCCAGCCATGGCGGCTCCAGCCGGCGTCCGCCCGGTGCCCCCGGGACTGATCAGCATCCAGCTATACACCCTTCGCTCGATCATGAACGGTGACGGAGTGGACCAAACTCTGGCCGCGCTGGCCAACTACGGTTACAGCAAAGTGGAACTGGCCGGCTTCTACGGACGCACCGCCGAGCAGCTGCGTGCAACCCTCGATTCATTCGGCATCACCCCTTCCTCCAGCCACTCCGGACTCAGCGATTCACCTGAGGGCTTGGAAACCAAGCTGGCCGACGCAGTCACGCTGGGCCAGACCCACATCAACGTGCCTTACCTCGTCTCCAGCAACGGTGACGACTGGCGCCGCTGGGCTGACCAGATGAACGAAGAAGCAGTAGCAGCCAACGCTGCGGGTCTGAAGTACGGCTACCACAATCACGCCCACGAGTTCACTACTGATCTGGGCAACGGCGAAACCCCGTGGGACATTTTCACCAGCCGTTTAGATCCAAGTCTCGTCCATCTCGAAGTTGACCTGTACTGGGCCGTCACCGGCGGTGTGGGTATTGGCGCCGCGGATCCAATCCAGTTCGCCATCGACACCATCAAGCAGGCACCGCAGAAGACCCTGCAGTACCATGTCAAGGACCGCGACGCAGCCGGCGACTTCGCCGATCTCGGTACCGGAGCCATCGATTTCTCGCGCATCTTCGCGGCCCACCGCCCGAAGGAATTCATCGTCGAGAATGACCGTCCGGACGTCACACCGCTGCAGACTGCAGAGGTAGGCTTCAACTACCTGCGCAAGCTGCGTTTCTAGCCCGAGCTGAGCGGGCGGTACAACGCAGCAAAGCTTCAAGAGAGAGAAGTGCCGTGGCCAGGCACCAAATGGTGTCTGGCCACGGCACTTCTATTTCAAATCTCGCCCTGATCCACTTTCAAGGCGCGAATCAACGCGTTCTACTTGCTGACTTTTTCGTCCTGAAGCCAGTAGCCGATTGCGGTGCGCATGGATTTGCGAGCGCGAGCCTTATCGCCACAGGCCTCATAGGCCAAGGCCAGTCGGTACCAGGACTTCCAAGATTCTGGATTCTCTTCCACGTCGCGCTGGTGATGAGGAAAATCCTCATCAGCGGCTGCACGAACGAATCGACCCGAAGGCGTGCGAGGCAGATCCAGCGGGAGCTCGCCCGATGCAGCCAAGGACTTGCCCATCTTCTCCGTGCGAAGCCCGAAGAGCACTTCTCGAATCAAGATCCACGTGCAGAATGCTGGAATCACCAGGATGGCCACGCCCATGATCTGGGCGATCAGCGTGCCGGTGCTCATGAAGCGCACTGCCTGGGTGAATGTCATCCCAATGTACAGGGCAAAGAGCAGAAGGATTCCGGCAACCCAAAGTTTGGTCTTCACTGGCCAAGCTCCAGGTAGCCATCCAGGCCATAGGTCAGGCCCGGACGTGATGCCACGGTGCGCAAGCCCAGCAAAACGCCTGGCATGAACGAAGCACGGTCAAATGAATCATGGCGCAAGGTGAACTGCTCGCCGGGGCCGCCCAAGAGAACTTCTTGATGAGCCACGAGCCCGCGAAGACGCACCGAGTGAACGTGGATTCCGTCAACCACGGAACCCCGTGCCCCTTCCAGCTGGGTTTCCGTCGCGTCGGGGCTGGCTGGCACGCCAGCAGCCTCGCGGGACTTGGCAACCAGTTCTGCGGTGCGCACGGCAGTGCCGCTCGGAGCATCGACCTTGTTAGGGTGGTGCAATTCGATAATTTCCACTGATTCAAAGTACTTTGCAGCAGTTGCCGCGAACGCGCTGGCCAAGACCGATCCCAAGGCGAAGTTGGGAGCAATCAAGACGCCAGCTTCCTGGTGACTGTCCAGAAGCGAGACAAGTTCGGCACGGCGATCATCGTCCCAGCCCGTCGTTCCCACCACTGCGTGAAGACCGTTTTCCACTGCAAACCGGACGTTGGCTTCCGTGGCTGCCGGAACCGAAAGGTCAACCACGTGGGTTGCTCCTGCTTCGAGAATCTGGGCAAGGTCGTCGCCTCGACCCAAGCTGGCCACCAATTCCATATCGGAAGCTTCGGAAACAGCTTTAACCGCTTCGGCTCCCATCCGTCCGGCCGCGCCGAGCACGGCTACCTTGATCTGTGCACTCATGGAGTTAAGCCTATCGTTCCGACAGGCCCCGGCTTGCCAACGATGACGTGAAATCCGACCTGTTTGACCAGGGCGCCCGGACGGTGATGAATGAATTATTTTGAATAGGTCATCGCGCTACGGCCAGTCCAGCTTGTATTGCCTTGCGACACGGGGAAAAATAAGTCCTAGGAGTCTCCAAATAGATAGCAGGGCCATGGGTCAGAAAATTGGGCGTTCTAGTCTGGGCATCAGTGTCATGCTGGCCGTCACTTTTGCAGTCACGTCGTGTGGTTCGCAGACCGAACCCATTTCCTTATCAGACCAGGAATTAGCAGACGTTGTTAATGCCGTTCAGGATGACGGCACCGTAATTGACTCTGCTTCTTGCCAGGTAGAGGTATTCCGAATCGATGGCTCAACTACATATGGCTGGGCAACCTGCGCTCCCTCAAGTGAAACCGCTTCGAATGCTGGCGCCCAGGTAGATGCCTTCCCATTCCGCCTTGACGGCCAAGACCTGCGCCGTCCGGATGAAGGCAATAACTACCAGAAGGATATGGACGAACTCTTCCCCGAAGATTTGCGCTCAGCTATCAGCCAGCACACCACGGGGATGGCCAAGTAACATCCGTTATCTGCCAGCCCTGCCATTTCGCAAGCTGGACGCCACAATAACTATCGTTTTTAAGCGCACGTTTGGCGCAAGGAAAGGCCACCGTGCGCCACGAATATTTCGGGCAGTTACCTGAAACTCTTAAAACCCGCTTGTCTGTCCGCGTGGCTGGGCAGGGACCAGATGTCGTTCTCATTCACGGGTTGGGCGCTTCCAGCCGTTACTTCACTCCACTGGCCAACATCCTGGCCAAAAAGTATCGCGTCATCGTTCCTGAGCTCCCCGGACACGGCAAGAACCTGGATGATGGCCGGCCGGTAACAGTGCCGCGCTTTGCCCACGAGATTGCGCTGGCCTTGCGCGAGTTAAAGGTGGAGAACGCCATCGTGCTGGGTCACTCCATGGGTGCCCAGGTATCCATCGAGCTCGCACGCACGTGGACTTCTCTGGTCAAACACCTAGTCATTGCCGCGCCGGCTGTTAATGACCGCGAGGCGACGCTGTTTCGCCAGGCGCGTCGGCTGATTCAGGACTTTCCCCATGAACTGAATTCTGTCAAAGCCATCCTGATAGTCGATTACCTCCGCTGTGGAATCCCGTGGTGGGCCAAAAGCTGCGAGCAAATGCTGGATTACTCCACCGTCGATTTGCTCAAAACCGTCCGTTGCCCCGTTGATGTTGTCTGCGGAACGCGTGACCCGCTCTCCCCTCCTGAATTCGGCCTTCGCCTGATCGCAGGCATTGATCACGCGAAGCTCACGATCATGCAGCAAGGAGCCCACGGCTTCAATTTCTCCCATGCTCCGGAACTGGCCGCATTGATTGATGCCGCCAGCTAAACGGCGAGGATCCTTAAACTGAAAACCGTGGCATCCCTTCATGGAATGCCACGGTTTTCCGATGCTCGCTTAAAGTCCCAGCGCTGCTTCGTTTTCGAACGGCCCGACCACGGTAATGACCCGATCTTGGGCCACCAACTCCTGGGCAAGTTCTTGAACCTGCTTGACGGTCACAGCGTTGACACGGTCAAGGGCTTCATCGATGTCCTGGAACTCCCCAGTCACCATTTCTGCCCGTCCAAGCCGCGACATGCGGCTTCCTGGATCTTCGAGGGCTAGCACGGTGCCGCCGGCCAGCTGCCCCTTGGCCTGGGCGAGTTCCTGCTCTGTAATGCCGTGGCTTGCAAGCCGTTCAAGTTCGGCACCGAGCAAGGCAATGACCTCGGCGGCCTTGGAAGGCGCGCAGCCTGCATACATGCCGAAGTAGCCAGCATCGGTATAGGCTGCGGAGAATGAATATGTGGAGTAAACCAATCCGCGCTTCTCCCGGATTTCCTGGAATAGGCGTGAGCTCATCCCGCCACCGAGTACGGCGTTGAGCACGGCCAGCACCTGGCGACGGTCATCGTGTCCGGTGATGCCAACGCAGCCCATGATAATATTTGCCTGCTCAACTGGTCGATTGATAACTTCGATGCCAGCCTTGGACGATATCTGGGCCGGTTGTCCTCCACGACGCGGCTGTGGCACTGCTAGCGGATCAAGATCCCACCCTGCCTCGGTTAAGGCATTAAGAACCATCGAGCACAGCTGGTCATGTTCCAGTGAACCTGCAGCGGTAATGATCAGTTCGCTGGGGCGATAGTGGGCACGATAGTGTTCCATCACCGCTTCGCGGCTGATCTTGTTAATCTCCTCCGGGGTGCCGCCGATTGGGCGTCCTAGCGGGTGGTCTCCCAGTACCCGGGCGACAAAACGCTCATGGGCCACGTCCGTGGCATCGTCAGCATCCATCGCGAGTTCTTCAATGATCACACCGCGTTCCTGCTCCAGCTCCTGCGGGTCTATGACCGCAGATGTCACCATATCGGCAATGACGTCCAACGCCATTGGCAAGTCGGTATCAAGCACACGGGCGTAATAGCAGGTCGATTCCTTGGCGGTAGCCGCATTCGACTCGCCACCGACCGCATCAAAAGACTGCGCAATTTCCAAGGCCGAACGCTTCTTGGTGCCCTTGAACAACAAGTGCTCGAGGAAGTGGGTTGAGCCATAGTGACCGGCTTCTTCATCGCGGGAACCTACTGGCACCCAAAAACCGACCGTCGTGGAGCGCTGTCCTGGCATTGCCTCGGTCAGGACGCGGACGCCCCCAGGCAAAATGCTGCGCCGGACTTCAGAGCCGCCTTCGCCGCGGTGGACCAGAGTGGGGTCCGCCGGATCGATCGGAGAGAACTGTGTCGTCTCCACCGAATGTAACGGCAATGGAATCATGGCCACGAAATACGTCCTTAGTTCTTCGGGGTTGAGCCGCTGTCGGGCTCGGAACATTGTCCTCATTCTCCCACAGAACCATTGCCGCAAGGCAACAGTCCAGTTTGTCGAAGAGGTTGAAATCTCGGGTCAATATGCGCCTGGCGAACTGCGGTTCAAGGCTTTTCGTGCCACCCAGAATTCAGCCAAATCCTTGCTCGATTTGAAGTTTCTGCCCGACAGCTGTTCGATCCGGCCGATTCGATAGCCAAGACTTTGCCGTTGGATGCCTAGCCGGGCCGACGCGGCGTTCCAGTTGCGGTTCTCGTCCAGATAAGCGCAGAGCGTATCGATGAGCGCCTGCTTGGAGGCACCCGCCTGTTGAAGGGGGCCGAGTACGCGTTAGACAATCTCCTTGGCTTGGCTCTCCGAGCGCGGGACGATGGCGTCATAGCCGACAACGCCATTATTAGTTCCGCCCCGCTTCAAGGGCCAATTGTGCCCGTCGGACCGCACCGAGCACCTTTAAGGCGGGCAATGGTTTGAAGCTTGAGGGACCGTTGTGGCCACAGTCAGCCAACGGTGATCAAAGTTCTAGGATTCATCGAGGTATCCGCGTTTTGCGGCATCAGCGCACACCGGGGTTGCGCGTTCGGAATCTACCGATGAACATGCCAAGTAGACGGAATTTGCTGCTTCTTCGAGGCTCAGTTCCTCGTATCCCACCGAACCCGGGTTGTACGAAACCGCTGTGCTCCATTCGTCCAGATCCTTGCAATCTTTCAGGCCCTTGGTTTCGGCCTCCTGGATTTTGGATTCCGAAGCATCAGGGTCCGCCCAAGCTTCGTTTTGCTGTTGGATGGCCTTTTGGCAAGCGTCGCCAATCGTGGTTGTCCGCGCTGAGTCCAGATCAGCACATCCGCTGGTTGAACAAACAATGAAAGCTAGAACGGCGGCGGTGGAAATGGCTTTGCGCATATCAACCATGCTACCTAGGCCAGATATGGTTTTGCTGAGACCACCATTATTGCTTCGGCAGCTTGTGCTTAATACGCAAAAACCTCGCGCTTCGGTGTTGAAGCGCGAGGTCTCTTGTACCCGTTGGTTATTTAGGCGAGCTTGGAACGCTTAAAAGCGTCAAGGCTAATTCCCTGTTCCAAGATCACCTTGGCCCACTCGCGGGCCGAGTGCAGCGAGTGGTCACGGTAGTTGCCACAGCTCTTTGCCTCGGTGCCTGGGACGTCCTCCCAGGTAATGCGCTCGGCAATGTCCTCCAGGGAGCTTTTCACTGCAGCGGCAACCTCCGCAGGCTCTGGCTCGCCCCACAAAATCATGTGGAAGCCGGTGCGGCAGCCAAATGGCGAGAAATCAATCAGGCCGTCAATACGGGTGCGCAACAGGCCAGCCATCGTGTGCTCGATGGTGTGCAAACCAGCGGTTGGGATTTCGCCATGGTTAGGCTGCACAAAACGAATGTCGTAGTTGGTGATGGCATCGCCCTTCGGACCACGCTCCACGCCAATCTTGCGTACATAAGGTGCCTTGACCTTGGTGTGGTCTAAGGCAAAGCTTTCAACTTCTGCAAGTTCGATATCACTCATGAATTAAGTGTATCGGTTGGGTCAACGGCGACTCGACGACTGTTAATGAGCCGTAACCGGTAGACTTCTTAGGACGTTCGGGCTCAGTAGACTTCCCGAACTGACTTCTTTAGAGGGGAAATTCATGTCGGAACAGAAGTCTTTGCTCGTCTTTGCGCACGCAGACGAAGCGGTTGCCTTCGCAGATGTCGAGCACCTGGTTTCAGGGGTCGGCAAGATCAATGCATCGGTGGCTTTGGCAGGCGCGATTGCCGACGGAAATATCAAGAATGTAATCGTGCTCGGCACTGCTGGCGTGGTCGGCCACGCAGGTGAAGACCGCCCCAGCTTGGATACCATTTACCAGGTCACCAAGTTGATCCAGCACGATTTCCCGTTGCCATCTGCCGACGTGGATCCGACTGGCGAGGTCCTGCTTGATGATTACCAGGTCACCATGGCCACTGGCGATGTCTTCGTTTCGGATGACCAGCAGCGCGCCCACGTGCTGGGCCTCGGAGCATCATTGGTGGATATGGAAGGCTACGCCTACGCCAGCGTTTGCCAGCGCTTTAATGTGCCATTGCAGATCTTCAAGATCCCTTCTGACTATGCCGATGATTCGGCTTCCATCGATGAGTGGGACGAAATTGCCAAGCAGAAGAGCGTTCAGTTGCGCGAGTTCTACGACAAGCACCTGGTCTGAGAAAACCAACAGCTGACCCGCTGCTGAAGCAGCCTGCCAACGCCTGACCGTTAACCGGTCGGGCGTTTGGTTTTTCTCCAGCAGTTCTGCCCTCCGCGACCCGCGAGCGGAGCACTGCACCCTGATTACCTGAACATCTGGCTACTATGGGGCACGTCACCATACGACACTCGCAACCGTTGTATATCCCTAGTCAATGATGATGTGAGGTAGCAGAAAACATGAGTGTGCCTACAACCAAACGTGGCGGTACCGTCGCTTCCCGGGCAATGCGCCCGGTCAATAATCTCGTCGAAAAATTCATTCCGTCGGCATTGGTCTTCGCCATCGTGCTGACCTTCATCGTGGCGATTCTCGCGCTGCTGGCCACGGACTCCAATCCGGTGCTCATCGTGCAAAGCTGGGGTGATGGGCTGGCCGGGCTGCTGGGCTTCATCACCCAGATGGCCTTGGTTTTGATGCTTGGATTCATCCTGGCTAATACTCGCCCGGTGCGCAAAATGCTCCGTGCCCTGAGCAGGGTTCCCAGGAGCGCCCTATCCAGTTACGTCTTCGTTTTCCTGGTAGCGGCCATTGCCTCGTTGATCACGTGGGGACTTGGTCTCGTGGTGGGAGGACTGCTGGCCCGCGAAGTCGCGGCCCAGGCTCGTGAACGCAATGTGCGAGTCCACTTCCCGCTGCTCGTCGCCTCCGGATTCGCCGGGTTTGTCATTTGGCACATGGGCTATTCCGGCTCTGGGCCGCTCACTGCTGCAACGCCGGACTCGTTTATCGCCAAGCAGCTCGGTGCACCGCTGCCAATCTCCGAAACGCTCTTCGCCCCGTGGAACCTCATCGCGATCGTGGCAACCATCGTGTTGGTGGGTTTGGCCTTGTACCTCGCTGCGCCACGAGGCGAAGACAAGATCTACGAGCTGCGCACCGATGCGCGAGAAAAACTGGTAGACATCGATGATGAAGTAAGCACCCCAGCCGATCGTGTCGATGCCAGCCGCCTGCCAACGCTACTGCTGGGACTGATGCTGCTGGCATATCTGGTCATCCATTTTGCCAAGGGCGGCACGCTCACCTTGGATATCGTGAATTGGTCTTTCCTCTGCCTGATCCTGCTCTTGGTGCGCAATCCCTTCGAATTGATGGCCCTGACAAGGCATTCAGCATCCAATGTTGGGGAGATTCTCCTGCAGTTCCCGCTCTACGCGGGAATCCTCGGCATCATGACAGGAACCGGCCTCATTGAGGTGATCTCGGAAGCCATGATCGCAGTGTCGACCCCGCAAACATTTGGCCTTCTGGCCTTCTTGTCGGCCGGAGTGGTCAACTTCTTCGTTCCTTCCGGGGGCGGTCAGTTCGCGGTGCAGGCGCCGATCATGCTTACCGCCGCCGCGCAGTTGGATGTTGATCCATCAATTCCCATCATGGCAGTCGCCTACGGGGATCAGTGGACGAACATGATCCAGCCGTTTTGGGCTTTGCCATTGCTGGCCATTGCGGGGTTGAAGATGCGCGACATCCTTGGCTACACCACCATGGTGCTGATCGCTTCAGGCATTGTTTTTGCCGCCACCATGGTTTTTGCATCCCTGTAAGTTTGCACCGCCGAGTTTCTGGTTAGAAAAAACCCCGGTTCATCAATCGATGAACCGGGGTTTTCCTCAGGAATCTAAAGACTACTCAGCAGCAACTGCTTCTTCGGCTTCTTCTTCCACGACTGGTGCCAGCGACAGCTTGCCGCGGTCATCAATCTTGGTGATCTCCACCTGCAGCTTCTGGCCAACGCCGACGACGTCTTCAACGTCTTCAACGCGCTTGCCATCGTTGATCTTGCGCAGCTCGGAGATGTGCAGCAGACCGTCCTTGCCAGGGGTCAGTGAAACGAACGCACCGAAGGTGGTCAGCTTCACGACGGTACCCAGGTAACGCTCGCCGACCTCAGGAACCTGAGGGTTGGCGATGGCGTTGATGGCCGAACGGGCAGCTTCAGCGGACTCGCCGTTGGTTGCGCCGATCAGCACGGTGCCGTCATCCTCGATCGAGATGTCAGCGCCGGTGTCTTCCTGGATCTGGTTGATCATCTTGCCCTTAGGGCCGATGACCTCGCCGATCTTATCCACTGGAATCTTCACGGAGATGATGCGCGGAGCGTTGACGTTCAGCTCATCCGGGGTGTCGATGGCCTGGTTCAGCACGTTCAGGATGTGCAGACGGGCTTCGCGAGCCTGGGTCAGCGCAGCGGCCAGAACCGAAGCTGGAATGCCATCCAGCTTGGTGTCCAGCTGGATCGCGGTGACGAACTCGGAGGTACCTGCAACCTTGAAGTCCATGTCGCCCATGGCATCTTCGGCGCCGAGGATATCGGTCAGGGCAGCGTAACGGGTTTCGCCGTCAACGGTGTCCGAAACCAGGCCCATGGCGATACCTGCAACGGCAGCCTTCAGCGGCACGCCGGCGTTCAGCAGCGACAGGGTCGAAGCGCAAACCGAGCCCATGGAGGTCGAGCCGTTGGAGCCCAAGGCCTCGGAGACCTGGCGGATTGCGTAGGGGAATTCCTCGCGGCTTGGCAGCACTGGGACCAGTGCGCGCTCGGCCAGCGCGCCGTGGCCGATTTCGCGGCGCTTAGGCGAACCAACACGGCCGGTTTCACCGGTCGAGTATGGAGGGAAGTTGTAGTTGTGCATGTAGCGCTTGGACTTCACTGGGGACAGCGAGTCGATCTGCTGCTCCATCTTCAGCATGTTCAAGGTGGTGACGCCCATGATCTGGGTTTCGCCACGCTCGAAGATGGCCGAACCGTGAACGCGAGGTAGAACCTCGACCTCGGCGGAGAGCTGGCGGATGTCAGCCAGTCCACGTCCGTCGATGCGGACCTGGTCGGTCAGGATGCGCTGGCGCACGATGTGCTTGGTAACAGCGCCGAAAGCCTTGGAGATTTCACCCTCGCGGCCTTCGAAGGCGTTGCCTTCGCCAGCCAGCGAAGCAAGGACCTCGTCCTTGTAGGCGCCGGCAGCGTTGTCGCGCTCCTGCTTGTCAGCGATGGTGTAGATCTCTGCCAGGCGGGTCGAAGCAGCAGCCTCGACAGCGGCGAAGGCATCTTCTTCGTAATCGCGGAAGACTGGGAACTCAACGGTTTCCTTGGCAGCGCGGGAAGCCAGGTCAGCCTGGGCCTCGCACAGGACCTTGATGAATGGCTTGGCAGCCTCAAGGCCTTCGGCAACAACCTCTTCGGTTGGTGCCTGGGCGCCGCGTTCCTTGATCAGTTCCCAAGCGTTGTCGGTAGCTTCGGCTTCCACCATCATGATGGCAACGTCGTCGCCAGCGATGCGGCCGGCAACAACCATGTTGAAGACAGCGTTCTTCAGCTCGGAGTGGCGTGGGAAGGCAACCCACTGCGCGCCGTTTCCGTCGTCAACCAGTGCAACGCGAACGCCGCCGATTGGCCCGGAGAATGGCAGGCCCGAAAGCTGGGTGGACATCGAGGAAGCGTTGATTGCTACGACGTCGTACAGCTCATCTGGCTCGATGGACAGGACGGTGACGACAACCTGGACCTCGTTGCGCAGGCCCTTGACGAAGGCTGGGCGCAGCGGGCGGTCCATCAGGCGGCAAGCCAGGATGGCTTCGGTCGATGGGCGGCCTTCGCGGCGGAAGAAGCTGCCCGGGATGCGGCCGGCTGCGTACATGCGCTCTTCGACGTCCACGGTCAGTGGGAAGAAGTCGAAGCCCTCGCGCGGGTGCTTGCCTGCGGTGGTTGCCGAGAGCAGTGCGGTCTCGTCGTCGATGTAGACCATGGCCGAGCCAGCAGCCTGCTTGGCAAGGCGGCCGGTTTCGAAGCGGATGGTGCGGGTGCCGTAGCGACCGTTGTCGATCTGCGCTTCGGCGAATTGGATTTCTGGACCCTCCATTAAGGGGGTGCTCCTTTCGATCGCTCCCAGCTAGGTGGATGAGCGAACCGCGTGGCCCTACCCAGATCTGGTCTTCGATCGAGACCCGCGCTGGAACCCTGGATGGTCCTAGCGAAAGCCACTACCGAGGACCGCGAAACTGGCGGTCGGGACCAACGGTCAGTCAGCCCTGGGAGTTATTTTCATTCGGGACCGGCATAGAACATGCAGGCCCAGGTACTAGCCTACCGGGAATTGGCCAAAGGTGCAGATCCCGACCGGGCGGCGCTTGGCTGTGTCCTTCGGAATCTGCTGTTTTCGCCGCTCCTCACCGAAAGCGGAAAACCCGCCGGCAGCGGGCCTGCACCTAGGATTTGGCGGTTGGCTCGGTGCTGGTTGTCAGCGCCCAGCTGGAGAGCATCTTGAGTCTTTCTTCACTCGGGCTTCCTGGCTGAGCAACATAGATGCTCATTTCGTGGGTAGCGCGCGGCACCTGGGTAATGTCGAAGGAACGATAGGCCAGATCAAGCTGGCCGACCACAGGATGCTGAATTCGCTTGGTGCCTTCATGGGTGAATCTGATGTTGTGGGTGGCCCACAGGGCACGAAAGTCTTCGCTGAGCGTGGAGAGCTCCCCGATCAGATCATGCAGCGCCTTGTCATTCGGTTCGCGCCCTGCCTCTGCACGCAAGAGTGCCGCGGTAGCCGCCGCTCCGCCTTCCCAGTCAAGGAAGAAGTCCTTGGCTGCCGGATCTAAAAAGTGGAAGCGCGCAAAATTTGCGTACCCATTGGCAACCGTCGTCGCGCTATTAAACATCGGCGCATGCAGTGCCCGGCCCAGCTCGTTCGACGCAACCACATCAAGGCGGCCATTGCGCACAAAACCGGCCGAGAGCGTCGCCGAATCCAAGAACCATTGAACCGGCTCTGCAATGGGTCCGGTTTTCTTCCGCCGTGCCGGCTTTCGTGCACTGCCTTTGGCCGTGTGCGCCAGTTCGAAGAGATAGATGCGTTCTTCTTCATTCAGCTGGAGCGCAGAGGCCACTGCTGTCAGGACATCTTCCGAGACACCGGCGATATTGCCCTTTTCCAACCGGGCGTACCATTCGGGGCTGACCCCGGCGAGCACAGCCACTTCTTCCCGGCGCAGTCCCGGCACTCTTCTGCGGTTGCCGGCCGGCAATCCGGCTTCCTCCGGACGCAGCCTCGCTCGGCGGCTGGTCAAGAAATCTTTAATATTGCTGCGCTGGGCATCGGGTTCGGTCATGCTTCCACGGTAAACGACGTTCACGGTTTTTCGGGGGTACAGATAATACCCCTATAAGCTCGCCCTTCTTAGCAGCTGGCAACCACGATGTACTTGAATTACATCCAAGGCGAGTCCAGAGAACAGGAACTTGATGAACGTCGACGAACGTCGTCCTTTGGTGCCAACCGGCACCAGTACACGAGGCACCACCGGCCGGCCGATCCCGCTGGTGGTCTATATCCTTGCTGTTGGCACTTTTACGATGCTGACTACCGAGTTCATCGTTGCTGGAATCCTGACGCAGCTAGCGGCGGATTTGGAAGTCAGCGTTTCGCAGGCTGGCCTGCTCATCACCATATTTGCCGCGGGCATGGTTATTGGCGCTCCGCTAATGGCGCTGCTCACCTTGCGTCTGCCCCAACGCCTGACGCTCATCCTGGCATTGGCAGTTTTTGCTGCCGGGCACGTCGTCGTTGCTTTGGGCACGAGCCTTCAGTTGTTGCTCGCGGCACGCTTCGCCACGGCTCTTGCCACGGGAGCTTTCTGGGCCATCGCAGGAGTCGTGGCTGCCAAAAGCGCAGGCCCTGGAATGGCTTCGCGAGCCTTGGGGATCATCAATGCTGGTGGCATGCTCGCCACCGTTCTGGGGGTGCCTTTGGGTGCCTTTGCTTCCCAATACTTTGGATGGCGCGGATCGTTCTGGGGCTTGGCGGGGCTAGCGGTCCTCTCCGCATTCCTCATTGCCCGGCATGTGCCTCACAACTTGGCACCGCATTCCGCCGTATCAATACGCAAAGAAATTTCCGCGCTTCGTTCTGCGCGATTGTGGCTAGTCTTGGCAGCCTGCGCCACCACAACCGGCGGTGTATTAGCTGCCTATTCCTATATTTCTCCGTTGCTCATTGACGGCACAGGATTCAGCGAGCCAGTGATTCCGCTGGTGCTGATCGGATTTGGCGTCGGTTCCCTGATTGGTTCCCTGGTAGGCGGCAGGCTAGGAGATGCGCACCCGCATCTGCTCACCTTGATTGCCCCCGCTGCTTCAACAGTGATCCTGCTGGCCGTGTGCCTGCTCTCGGATCTGCAGTTGCCGATGATCATCTTGATTGCGCTGCTGGGGTTCTTCGGGCTCGGCGCCAACCCGATTCTTGCGTCCTTGGCCATTGCCTATGGCAAGAATGCTCCAACACTGGCATCTTCGCTAACTGTCGCCGGCTTCAACGCTGGCACAGTGGTTGCATCATGGGCTGGTGGCAAGGCTTTGGAGTCGTCATTGGGCAGCATTGGTCCAGTCCTGCTCGGAGCCAGCGTCGCAGTACTGACCTTGATCCCGGTGATCGCCCTGTCCGTTATTGCTAAGCGCGGCGCCCGCCAAGATTTGCTGCCAGCATCCAGCAGTTAACCTGCCAGCTGCCTGCCTGCTGAAAATAAAAGGCACAAATCTCGTCCAGATGGGATTATTTGCTAATCGACCGCTGTTGTCGCTAGAGGGAATAAGTCATATTTCTCCCGCTGGACGTCAGATCCCACAAGGCCAGCCAGCGGCAATGCGCGAAAATCTGGATTCGCCAGCAACTGAATACCTCCGTGAACCGACATCGGTGAACGGTAACAAGTAAACAGAAAAACAAAGGAAGAACACTCCTATGACAACTATGGCCAACGCCTACGCAGCCCCATCAGCAACTGAGCCACTGGCTCCGATCCAGATCGAACGTCGCGACGTCGGCCCGCACGATGTCTTGATTGACATCAAGTTCGCAGGCATCTGCCACTCCGACATCCATACCGTCCGCGGCGACTGGGGACCACAGTCATACCCGCTGGCTCCAGGCCATGAAATTGCCGGCATCGTGGCGGAAGTTGGTTCCGAAGTCACCAAGCACAAGGTCGGCGACCGCGTCGGCGTGGGCTGCATGGTCAATTCCTGCGGCAAGTGCGAGCAGTGCCTCGACGGCCTGGAACAGTTCTGCGTTGAGGGCATGGTCGGCACCTACGGCGCCATCGACCGCGACGGCACCGTAACCCAGGGCGGCTACACCACCAACGTGGTTGTGACCGAGGATTTCGTGTTGAGCATCCCGGATGGCCTCGACCTTGACGTTGCCGCTCCCCTGCTCTGCGCCGGAATCACCACCTACTCGCCATTGCAGCACTGGGGCGCAGGTCCAGGCAAGAAGGTGGCCGTGATCGGCCTTGGCGGCTTGGGCCACATGGCAGTAAAGATTGCCAACGCGATGGGTGCCGACGTGACTGTACTGTCGCAGTCTCTCAAGAAGAAGGAAGATGGCCTGAAGCTCGGTGCCAGCGACTACCGTGCCACCAGCGATGAGAGCACTTTCAAGGATCTGCACAAGAAGTTCGACCTGATCATCAACACGGTCAGCGCGTCAATCGATATCAGTGCCTTCCTGCAGCTGCTGCGCATTGACGGCACTTTGGTCAACGTTGGCGCACCAGCCGAGCCGCTTCCAGTCAACGCTTTTGCCCTCATCGGTGGCCGCCGCTCCTTCGCTGGATCACAAATTGGTGGAATTCAGGAAACCCAGGACATGCTGGACTTCTGTGGCGAGCACGGCCTCGGTTCAGAAATTGAAGTCATCTCCGCAGATCAGATCAACGAGGCTTACGAGCGCGTCCTGAAGTCGGATGTTCGCTACCGCTTCGTCATCGATACCGCGACGATGGCCTAAGCTTCAATGCGCTAACGGCGTCCGATTCATCAGCTGATATGTTGGTGTTTCGGACGCCGTTCGCTTATCCGATAATTCTTTTTCGCCGGAAAGTTTCCACGTGGCTGAATCAAATTTTGCAGAACATTCATGGGACTACTTGGAACGCGGAAGCGTCCTGGTGGTGACACTCAGCGGACCGGCCAATGTGCGGTTGATGGATCCGGAGAATTTCGCTGCGTTTGAAGATGGTGAAAAATACGAATTCCACGGTGGAATCGCTCGCCGGGCACCCTATCGGCTAAAGGTTCCCCATTCCGGTCCTTGGTTTCTAGCCATTGATCTTGATGGCTTGCCTGGCCGAGGCGTGCGCCATGAAGTCAGCATCGTTCCACCGCAGAAACTCGAAGAACGCAGATCCTAGGGACCGGCTCCGAGCTCCAGCATTAAAAGTCCACCCCAAGAAAAGCAACGCGCAAGAACCAATTAAAACTACTGGTACTTGCGCGTTGCCTTGGATCGGAGCTTGTGGTGCCGGCCTGGTCGATCAGGCCGCTGATGCTACGAAGTTACGAGTACTTCCGCCGCGGTATCCATGTGGGCACTGATGACCGTGGCAGCCAAGGCAACATCCGCCGAGTCAATTGCATCGACTATTTCTGCATGTCGCGAGACGCTCATATTCTTGACGCCGCGCTCTTTGCCCGCCCACATGATGGACATGCGAATGCTTCCTTCGAGCTGTTCCCATGCATGGAGCAAGGACTCGTTGTTGGTCAGCCGACAAAGCACTCGGTGAAAATCGAGGTCTGCTTCGATTCCGCGCTCAATGCTGTGCTTGACCTCTTGATCCATGATCTTCAGAGCAGAGCGCAGTTGGGCAACAGCCTCGCTTCGGTCATCGAGCCGGCACAGCGTCTGCGCGGCCAGGATTTCCAAGGCGGCACGAACTGCAAAGATATCCCTGATCTCTTTTACGTCTAGGCTGCGTACGGCCAGCCGGCCTCGCGGGCCAGGTGCAACCAGGCCCTCCTGCTGCAGCTGGCGCAAGGCTTCGCGCAAGGTGCCACGGGAAATGTTCAGCATTTCGGACAGCTCGGTTTCAACCAAGTGTTTTCCTGGCGCCAGTTGACCGGTGGTGATGGCTTGGCGCAAAGCGGTCAGGGTCTGTTCCCTCAGGCTCGTTTTTGCAAGCCCCAACAAAGCCATTGGTTCAGCAGCCATGGTTCCACCCTCTTTTATGAGTCAACAGTCGACAGTTGCACGTCTGGTTCCATAGTAGTCCCCGGGAACCGCTAATAATGCAGTTCCCGGCAATTGCTACAGCGCGGAGAGCACCTTCTGGACAATGCGGCCCACCGACAGGCCGTAACGATCATGCAGGGTTGGCAAGGCGCCAGCATGCAAGAACTCATCAGGAAGTCCAACGGGGAGCACCTGCCTGCTGACTCCTGCCTGGACCATCGCCGAAGCCACCGTTTCAAAGAGCCCGCCGACCACCGTGTGGTTTTCCAAGGTCAATGCCAAGCGATCAGTATTCAGCTCGCGCAGCACGGTCTTAGCATCGAACGGCTTGATGGTTGGCGTGTGCACTACCGAAACGTCGACGTTGTGCTTCTCCAATTCCTTGGCAGCGCTCAAAGCTCGCATGGTCATCAATCCGCTGGAGACCATGACAACGTCGTTGCCGGGACGCAGCACCTTGGCCTTGCCCAGTTCAAAGGTGTAGTCGTACTCGTCGAGCACCGTGGGAACATTGCCTCGCAGCAATCGCAGGTAGGTTGGGCCATCGCTGGCGGCCAGCTGAGGCACAGCCTGTTCGATGTCCACCGAGTCGCACGGATCAACGATGGTCAGGTTTGGCATCCCGCGGAAGATTGCCATGTCCTCGGTGGCCTGATGGCTCGGGCCGTAGCCCGTAGTCAGCCCGGGCAGGCCGCCGACGATGTTCACGTTCAGATTCGGTTCGGCAGCGTCGAGGCACAGGAAGTCGTAGGCGCGACGGGCAGCGAACACCGAGTAGGTCGAGGCAAAAGGCACCAGGCCAGTTTGCGCCATGCCGGTTGCCGCCCCAATGAGCAGCTGTTCTGCCATGCCCATCTGGAAGAAGCGTTCCGGGAAGGCCTTCGCGAAGATGTGCATGTCCGTGTATTTGCCAAGGTCCGCGGTCAACCCGACGATTGCCGGGTTTTGCTCAGCGGCCGCGGCAAGCGCATGGCCAAAGGGCGCCGGAGCGGTCTTCTGGCCCGGATCCGCAAAGGAGGCGATCATGGCCGAGGTTTTCAGCCGGGTCTTTGCCGGGGTGCTGGTCATTACTTCTCTCCTTCATAGCCCGCAGTGAGTTGCTCACGGCAGATCTTCCATTCGTGTTCTTCGATCCGCATGAAGTGCGCTTTCTCGCGCTGCTCCAGCAGCGGCACTCCGCGCCCGATGCGGGTGTCGCAGAGGATGACCGACGGGCGCGCGGCGTTCTTTGCTTCGACTGCCACTGCGTCAAATGCGGCGAGCAGGGCACCGGCGTCATTGCCGTCGATCCGCTGGACGAACCAGCCGCTGGCCGCCCATTTGTCAGCCACCGGTTCCGTACGCAAAACGGTGTCCGTTTTGCCATCCGCTTGCAGGGCGTTGATATCCACCAGCACGGTCAGGTTTCCGAGGCCATGGTGATGAGCGCCCATCACCGCTTCCCATGTCGACCCTTCATCAAGTTCGCCGTCTGACATGAAGTTGATGACCCGCGCCGAGGAACCCTGGTGGCGCAGGCCCAAGGCTGTTCCAATGGCGACGGGAAGCCCGTGGCCCAGTGACCCTCCGGAGATTTCCATGCCCGGGGTGTAGGTGGACATTCCGGACATTGGCAATCGGGAGTCATCCGAGCCGTATGTTTCCAGCTCCTGGACGGGAACGATCCCTGCCTGGGCAAGTGCCGCATAGTGTCCGATGGCGTAATGGCCGGTGGAGAGCAAGAACCGATCGCGCTGCTCCCATTCCGGGTCTTGCGCGCGATAGTTCAATTGGTCAGCGTATACCGCTGCAAACATATCGGCCGATCCCAGCGCCTGGCCCACATAGCCCTGGCCCTGGACCTCGCCCATATTCAGCGCATGGTGACGAGCTTGGTAAGCGAATTCTTCAACCTTTTGACGGCGCTCGGTGCTCACCGCCGCGGAAGTGGTGGTGGCAACTACTGGTGCATTCATGTCTGTTCCTTCAGTAATTCTGAGCCTGCTCAGGCTTCGATCGTGTGTGCTGGAGTGGCGTGCTCTGCTTCATCAGCCAGTTGGCGCTCGGTCTTGCCCCAGGTTTCGCGGGTTACCAACGCGGCCCAGAGGCCGATGGCTCCGTAGAAGCTGAAGAGCAACGCCGGGCCGACCCAGCCGAAGCCGACAAAGAGCAAGGTGGTGATGAATGGAGTGAACCCGGAGACCATAGCGGAGATCTGGTAGGCAAGGGAGGCGCCCGAGGAACGCGTCTTTGCCTGGAACAGTTCCGGGAACCAGGCTCCCTGCACGCCGGCCAGGGAATTCTGGCAGACCGCGTAGGAGATGACGACGGTGGCAATGACCAGGACGAACAGTCCGGTGTTGACCAGGAGGAACATCGGAATACCGAAAAGCACTGCAAAGACTGTGGATGCCAGATACAGCGGACGGCGGCCAATCTTGTCGGTCAGCGAACCCCAGAACATGGTGGCAAAGATGCCAATCGCCGCTGCGATGCACAGCGCCACCAGCGTCTGGGTCTTGTCAGCCAGTTCGCTGTCATGCAGGTAGGAAATCATGTAGGTGATAGATACTGCGTAGCCGGCGGTTTCCGCTACCCGCAGCCCGATGCCCCGCAAGATATTGCGCCAGTCGTCGCGAACAACCTCGATGATGGGTGAACGAGAAATGTTTCCCGAGTTCTTCACTTCCTCGAATACGGGAGATTCCGGCACCTTGGAGCGAATCAGCAGCCCAACGAATACCAGCAGCAAGCTGGCAAGGAATGGAACTCGCCACGCCCAATCGCCGTCCAGATTCACGCTATAGAGGAAAACGATGTTGGCCAGCAACAACCCAACGGGGAATCCCGCTTGGACTATTCCGGTGTACTTTCCTTTTTTCTTCCACGGCGCATGCTCGTAGCTCATCAAGATTGCGCCGCCCCATTCAGCGCCGAAGGCCAGGCCCTGGATAATGCGGATCAGCACCAGCAGCGCGGGTGCCAGCATGCCCGCTTGGGCGAAGGTCGGAAGCAGCCCGATGGCGAAGGTGGATAGCCCCATCAGCACCAGCGAAGCAACCAGCACAGGCTTGCGGCCCAGCCTATCCCCCAGATGTCCGCCGAGGATGCCGCCCAATGGGCGGGCAGCAAAGCCGACACCCAAGGTTGCGAAGGCTGCCAGGGTTCCGGTGACAGCATTGTCACTTGGGAAGAACGCCGTACCGAAATACAGCGCGGCGGCGGTGCCGAAGCCGATGAAGTCATAAGTCTCAATGACGGCTCCAACGCTGGAACCGATAGCGACGCGTTTAGCATCCTTCGTGCCGTGGACGTGTCCACGCATCGCAAGTCCTTGGTTCGTCATGTCACTAACCTTTCAGGATGACAGCCCTTCATTGGACGGTCATTGTCAACAGTCAACAGGATACGTCCACAAGTGTGTTCCATGCCACTCACCATTGTCAACAGTCGACATTAGATTATTTTAAATAGTTGACTGTTGACAGTCAACAATAATAAAGTTGCTTCCATCACAGAACGAGACGATGGTGTCGCGGTGAAGCGCGAGCCGTCCAAATTCCAAGGAGTCCACCATGGGCAACGTTTCACGTACCGCAATCATCACTGGTGCGGCATCACCGCAAGGCATCGGCATGGCAACTGCAGAGCGCTATGCCAAAGAGGGTTGGGCTGTTGTAATCCTCGATCTTGATGGAGCCAAGGCTTCTGAAGTAGCTCAGGAAATCGGCGCAGCTCACAACGTTCCAGCTTTCGGCTTCAGCGTTGATGTCGCTGATGAAAATTCCGTCACCTCGGCCCAGCAGGCGGTTAAAGCTGAAGTAGCCGCCGGCAAGCTTCCGGCAGTCGGCGCCGTTGCCAACATTGCAGGTATCACCTCGCCGGTCGCCTTTCTGGACACCACCCGCGAGCTATGGGACAAGATCATTGCCGTGAACGCCACCGGAACCTACCTCGTAACCAAGGCCTTCCTGCCGGATATGCTTGAGAACGGATGGGGGCGAATCGTCAATATGTCCTCGGTGTCTGCGCAGCGCGGCGGTGGCGTTTTTGGAAAAGTTCCCTACTCAGCAGCCAAGGCTGCGGTGCTTGGATTCACCAAGGCCCTGGCCCGCGAACTTGGAGACAGCGGCGTTACGGTCAATGCTGTAACGCCAGGTGCCGTCGACACGAACATCCGCGTTGGCTCAACACCTGAAACCGAGGCAGCAATCGCCCGGGACATCCCTATCGGCCGCACTGCGACGACAGAAGAGGTGGCATCAATCATCACTTTCCTATCCAGCGAGTCCGCTTCCTACCTCACCGGCACCACTCTCGACATCAATGGCGGAAGCCACATGCACTAGGCATGTAAGCGCGACAAATATTCACCGGCGCGCCATTCGCACCTGTGAAATTGTTCCCGAAAGCTGGACTGGCCGAATAATGGTCCTGTATTAGGCTGCAAGGGTATGGCATCGATCTTCCATCGGTGCCATGCCCTTCAGTCGTTCCTGGCACCGGCTCAGGCCATCGCACCCCTGCCTTCTTGCGCAGATGTTCCGGCATGGCGCTCAGGCATTGCGGGCTCTCGCCGCGGTGCCCACAGCGCCAGAACAGGTCCGTCGGATTTTCCCGGGTTCGCGATACACCGCGGAATTATTCACAATTGCCGGATGTGAGATGAGGATCTTTCCATGAATCTCAAAGGACAACTCTGTAGGATCGACTTAGTCTACGTTGTTTCCATTTCGTGCCCTCGGCTGAAATTGGCTGCTCAAGTTCTTCTCACAGCCGGTCAAGGAATAATGTAGAAGAGCAAACTTACCGTCGGCGCTACCCGCGCCCACTCGGTCAAGACGTTTCATCGCAGAATGCAACACACAGATAGTCCAGCAGAAACGAAGGCAACACTTTGAACGGCAATGCCACCTTTAAACACCACAACGTTGCGCTTTTATCAGTGAACAGCGTACTCGCGCCAGAGGTGGTGAGCTCAGCAGAATTTGATGAGCGGCTGGCTCCAAGTTTGAAGCGGCTGAGGCTTTCCAAGAAACTCCTCGAACGCGTTTCCGGTGTCAAGGAACGCCGCTGGTGGGCTGATGGCGTCGAGTTCGACGATGCGGCAATCCTCGCCGGCAAAAAGGCTTTGGCCCAGGCTGGTGTTGATGCCAGTGAAATCGGCCTGCTTATTAATACGTCGGTGACCCGGCGCAACCTCGAACCATCTGTCGCGTCCAAAGTGCACAACGGCCTGGGCCTGCCGTCCTCGGCAATGAACTTCGACGTGGCCAACGCATGCCTCGGGTTTGTCAACGGCATGAGCCTGGCTGCAAACATGATCGACTCCAGGCAGATCAAATACGCGCTGATCGTCGCCGGCGAGGACGCCAAGGCCACACAGGAAACCACTTTTGAGCGCCTGAATGCCGAAACTTCCACCCGCGATGACTACATGCGCGAATTTGCCACCCTGACCCTGGGTTCTGGTGCCGCAGCAGCGGTGATCGGCCCAGCCGACGCCCATCCAGAGGCCCACCGCATTCTCGGTGGCGTTTCCCGTGCGGGAACCGAGCACCATGAACTGTGCGTTGGCGGACCGAACGGCATGTACACCGATACCAAGGGCTTGCTGGACAACGGCCTGGACTTGGTGGTCAACGCCTGGGACGAAGCGCACCGCACCGGATGGAACTGGAAGAGCATGGACCGCTATGTCACCCACCAGGTCTCCAAGTCGTACACCAATGCCATCATCAAGGCGGTCGGCCTGATCAAGGACCGGGTCCCCATCACCTTCTCGAAGTGGGGCAATGTTGGCCCGGCTTCGCTGCCCATGACCCTCTCGCAGGAGGCTGAATCCCTCAAGCCAGGCGATCGCGTACTGTGCATGGGCGTGGGATCCGGATTGAACACCGCGATGATGGAGATTGTCTGGTGACCGAGATTTTCCCCGGCGTCAAGGAAATCTACTCAAAATATCTGTCCGTTCCATCAACTTCCGCAGTTGACGGACAAGGCGCCAGCAACCGTTGGCATGTGCTGGATAACCAGGAAGAACTGGCACAACGAGGCATCACGCCGGTGGGTACGCTGGTCTGCGTCCATGGCAATCCCACCTGGTCCTACCTATGGCGAAGCCTGTTCAACCACGTCTCGGATCACCATCTGGCGTGGCGCATCGTCGCAGTCGACCAGCTGGATATGGGCTTCTCTGAACGCACCGGAAAGTTCCGCCGCCTCGCCGACCGCGTCAACGACCTCGGCGATCTGATTGATGCCCTGGATCTTGGCGATAGCATCACGACCGTCGGCCACGACTGGGGCGGGGTCATCTCCCTTGGCTGGGCAACAGCTCATCAGGAGCGGCTGGATCATGTGGTGCTGACAAACACCGCGATCCATCCTGCAGGCTTCCAATTGCCCTCCGCCTTGAAGCTGGCCTCGCATCCTGCAGTCCACACCTGGGGCACCAAAACCACTCGCGCATTCCTGCAGGTAACCCATTCGCTGGCCCAGCCTGCCTTGGCGCCAGAGGTGCGCAAGGCGTTTATGGCGCCGTATGCCAGCGCAGAAAAGCGTGACGGCGTAGCCAACTTCGTCGCTGATATTCCCTTTGACCCCCAGCACCCCAGCAGAGCGGCGCTGGATGGGATTTCCGAAGCGGTCCGCTCACTCACGGTCCCTGCGCTGATGCTTTGGGGCCCGAAGGATCCGGTATTCTCTGATCGTTATCTGCGCGATCTGATGGGCCGGCTGCCCCAGGCCCAGGTGCACCGATTCGAAGGTGCCAGCCACCTCGTGGGCGAAGACCGGGATATCGCATCCCCGATTTTCAGCTGGCTGGACAGCCAGCCCGAATCCGCTGGATCCTCCCGGGTCAAGGGTCCCGGCGAATACCGTCCGATGCTAGCCGAATTGGATTCGCGCCAGACAGACCAGAGCACCGCGGTAGTCGACATCCATCCTCCCCGCTCGTTGTCCTGGGCAGAGCTCGGCGAACAGGTCAACGCCCTTGCCGCCGGGCTGCAGCAGATCGGCGTGAAGGCCGGGGACCGGGTGAACCTCCTGGTTCCGCCGGGCATCGAGCTGACTTCCCTGATCTATGCGTGCCTGCGTCTTGGCGCGGTGATTGTTGTTGCCGATGCAGGATTGGGCACCAAGGGCCTGGGCCGCGCCATTAAGGGTGCGGGTCCCAGCTTCCTCGTCGGAATTGACCGGGCCTTGGCCGGTGCACGGGTGCTGGGATGGCCGGGCACCCGGATTGCGGCAGGACACCTGTCCGCTGCCAGGCGCAAGGTGTTGGGCGTGGTCCATACCCTGGATGAGCTGCTGGGGGCCGGAAGCAAGATCGCGGCCGATGGGCCGAACTTTGCTCCGGCCGACCCCGACGCCGATGCAGCGGTGCTGTTCACTTCCGGGTCCACCGGTCCTGCCAAGGGGGTCGTGTACACCCACCGGCAGCTGGCCGCCATGCGCGATACGCTGCGTGAAACCTACAATTTGAAAGCCGGATCGGCCCTCGTCGCCGGGTTTGCCCCCTTTGCCTTGCTGGGCCCTGCGCTGGGTGCCACCTCGGTGACCCCTGACATGGATGTCACGGCACCACGCACGCTCACCGCCAGCGCCTTGGCCGATGCCGCCGTCGCGGTTAATGCAACCACGGTCTTCGCCTCCCCGGCAGCCCTGGCCAATGTCTTGGCCACAAAGGCAGAGCTGAACACCGCGCAGCGCAAGACCCTGACCGGCGTCGAGCTGATGCTCTCGGCCGGTGCCCCGATTGCCGAACCGCTCTTGGCCCAGGTCCAGGAGCTGGTTCCCAACGCCAAGGTGCATACCCCCTATGGCATGACCGAGGCCTTGCCGGTGACCGATATCGATCTGGATGGCATCCGCGCGGCCGGGCACGGCAACGGCGTCTGCGTTGGCACTGCCGTAGCCGGTGCCACCGTGGCCATCGCGCCGATTGACGAGCTGGGCGTGGCCGGGGATCAGCCGCAATACACCCCGAATGTCACCGGAGAAATACTGGTCCGCGCTCCGCATGTCAAGGACCGCTACGACCGCTTGTGGATCACCGAGCAGGCCAGCAGTTCCATCCCGGGCTGGCATCGCACCGGCGATGTCGGACACCTCGATGATGAAGGGCTGCTCTGGGTTGAAGGCCGGCTGGGCCATGTCCTGAGCACCCCTTCCGGGGCGATCACTCCGGTGGCAGCCGAGCATGCGGTGCAGTCAGTCATCGGTGCCGGACGCGCTGCGCTCGTGGGAGTTGGACCAGCCGGGACCCAGGCCGCTGTGGTGGTGATGGAAACCGTGCCCGCTGCTCGCAAGGCCGAACCGGCATCCAGTGAATTGGCCAGCAAGGTCAGGGCCGCGGTCGCCTCCACCGGCACCGATGTCGCCGCCGTGCTGGTGCTGCCCACCCTGCCCACCGACATCCGCCATAATTCCAAGATCGACCGTGCGGCATTGGCCCAGTGGGCCAGCGCAACGCTTGCCGGTGGAAGGATCCACACCCCATGAGCGCAACCGAGACCTCGCACAGCGCCCGCAGGGTCCTGGTCACCGGTGCCAGCGGCATGCTCGGCGGTGCCGTGGCCCAGCTGCTGCGCGACCAGGGCCACCACGTTCGCACATTCCAACGCCGCGCTTCGGCCGGCGCCGTGGACGAAGTCCAGGGTTCGCTGACGGATCAGAAAGCCGTGGAACAAGCCGTCGGCTCCATGGATGCAGTGATTCACCTTGCGGCCAAGGTGTCCTTCACGGGCCATTGGCAAGAGTTTGTCGATACCAACATCACCGGCACCAGCAATCTGCTCAAGGCTGCACGCAACGCCGGGATCAAGGACTTCGTTTTTGTTTCCTCGCCTTCGGTGGCGCACTTCGGGGATTCCTTGGCTGGAGCGGCAGCCGGGACCGCCAACCCGCAGCTGGCCCACGGCAATTATGCCCGCTCCAAAGCGGCAGCAGAGCTGGATGCATTGGCCGCTGATTCTGCGGATTTCCGGGTGGCGGCCATCCGCCCGCATGTGGTGTGGGGCCCCGGGGACACCCAGCTCGTGGAGCGGGTCATCCAGCGTGCCAAGGCCGGACGCCTTCCGCTGCTTGACCACGGTGCGGCGCTGATCGACACAACCTATATCGATAACGCCGCGTCGGCGATTGTCCGCGGCCTGGAGCGCATGGACCACGCGCACGGACGCGCCTTGGTGGTCACCAATGGCGAGCCTCGTCCCGTGGGCGAGCTGATGGCCGGGATCTGCCGGGCTGGGGGCGCACCAGCTCCCAAGCTCAATCTCCCGGGCTGGATGGCCCGTGGCGCTGGATCGGTCATTGAAAAGATCTGGTTGGCCGCAGGCTCCCGGGGCCTGGTCCACGATGAGCCGCCAATGACACGCTTCCTGGCTGAGCAGCTTTCCACCGCGCATTGGTTTGACCAGCGCGAAACCCATGAGGTTCTGGATTGGAAACCTGCAGTGGGCATCGATGAAGGCCTGCGCAAGCTCTCCGCCCACTATTCGAAGGATCATGCCTAGCCACCCGCAGTGCCTTGCTGCCTAACGCGATGTCATGAAGCGGCGCCAATAAGGCGCTTGGGGCCAAACAGCGGTACCTTGAAATGATGGGCAACAAGATTTCTTACCAAGGTGAAGCCGGCTCCAACTCGAATATGGCCTGCACCCAGCGATTCCCCGACATGCAGGCAGTTCCTTGTGCCAGCTTCGAGGACGCCTTCGCCATGGTCGAAACCGGTGAAGCCGAGCTGGCCATGATCCCCATTGAAAATTCATTGGCGGGACGAGTCGCCGACATTCACGTTTTGCTGCCCGAATCGAACCTCCAGATTGTGGGCGAGCACTATCTGCGGATCCGCTTTGACCTTTTAGGACTGCCCGGCAGTTCCGTTGGCGAAGCAACTGAAGTGCACAGCCACATCCATGCCCTGGGCCAGTGCCGCAAAATCATCCGTGAACACCAGCTGACCCCGGTTATTGCCGGTGACACCGCCGGGTCTGCCCGCGAAGTCAGGGACTGGAACGACCCGACAAAGCTCTCCCTGGCCCCGCCTTTGGCGGCCGAACTGTACGGGCTGGAAGTCCTAGCCTCGTCGGTGGAGGACGATCCCACCAACACCACGCGATTCGTGGTCCTTGCGCGCAAGCAGGAACTGCCGACTCGCAGCGAGCTTCCCGAAACGGCTGTCACCACCTTGGTTTTCCAGGTCCGAAACGTTCCCAGTGCGCTGTACAAGGCGCTGGGCGGCTTCGCAACCAATGGAGTGAATATCACCCGGCTGGAGAGCTACATGGTTGGCTCCTCATTCGCCGCGACGACTTTCATGATCGATATCGAGGGGCATCCAGAAGATCTGCCCGTGCGCTTGGCCTTGGAAGAGCTGGAGTTCTTCACCTGGGAAATCAAGATTCTCGGCACCTACGCGGCCAGTGAGCACCGCAACAGCGTTTCAGCGGCATTCGTCTAGGAGCTCAGCGGGCAAAAGCGATTCGAAAAAGTGCTGGCCAGGATTCAACTTGGGAAGCGCTAGGTCTGCTGCGTGGCGGTATGTGTTGCACTCCACCAGTACGCTGGTCACCGGCATCCGATGAGCATAGCCGACTACAACTCCCCATTTCGGATGATCCGCGTCCCCGATGACCGCCTTGGTCCAAACTGCATTACCCCTGCTGAGGATATCTTCTTCGTGCAGGGCAGCTAGTTCTCTTGCTCATCTTGCTCGCGCCACCATAAAACCGCGGCCGCAAGTACGGCACCGCCAGCTATCAACCAGTTGGAGATGGTTCCCAAGACTATGAACAGTGCATCCCAATCCATGCCAGCAGATTTTCAAGCGATCCGCCGAATAGGACAGGAGCCTAACTGAGTCATGCGAACGAGCGCATCAGCGCACAGTTCAGGACAATGAGCCAATTCCACGGCGCTGCTCACTTCTTCCAGGAATAGCGGCGCTCAGGCCGGCCCACTCCCCCGTAGCGAAGGTTCACCTGGGCCAAGTTTTCCTCAGCCAAGTACTCCAAATACCGGCGAGCGCTCACCCGCGACGTCCCGAGCTTTTCAGCAGTTTCAGTTGCGGAGATCGGCTCGTTTGCGTCCTTCACGATGTTTTCCACCAGCGTCATGGTTTCAGCGCTGCAGCCCTTGGGCAGCGGACGCCGCTGCTGTCCCCCGAGGCCGAAAAGGCGGTTCACATCTGCCTGTTCCAGTTCTTGGTCCGCCGCAGCTTGCAGCGGCTGGTAGGTCTTGGCGTAGTGCTTCAATCGTTCACTCAGGTCGTCCCATGAAAATGGTTTCATCAGGTAGTGGACAATTCCACCACGAAGCGCCTTGCGAACGGTATCCATTTCCCGGGCTGCGCTAATGACAATGACATCCAGCTCTGGCTGGACTTCGCGTAGTCGCTGCAGCAAGTCAAGCCCGTTCATATCAGGCAGGTGAATGTCGAGCAGGGCAAGATCCGGAGATAGTTCGGTAGCAGCCTTGATGGCGTCACCGGCAGTATGCGCTATCCCTACCACGGTGAAACCCGGCTCTTTGCTGACGAATCCGGCATGCACCTTTGCCACCATGAAGTCGTCATCGATTACCAAAACTTGGATCACGAGTCTTGCCCTACTTTCTGAGTGTGGCAGTAAATTGTGCGCCCTGGTCATTTACTGCTGTGATATCCCCGCTGCGGCGACGGCAGACCAGCCTGCTCAACGCCAGGCCGAACCCCCGGCCTCCGGAGACCGTTGCATCCTTGGTCGAAAAGCCTTGGGTAAAAATTTCCTTCATCGCGTCATCAGCAATCCCGGGTCCATTGTCGCTGACTCTTACGGTAATGAGGTTATCGGCTTCTTGAACTGAAAGCATGATTTTCGGCTTCGGCACCTCAGCGACGGCATCCATGGCATTATCAATGAGATTGCCGACGACCGTGGTCAAGTCCCTTGCAGTCTGCTCATCGCCACGGCCCAGCTGGGAATCTTTTGAAACTTCGAGCAGGATTCCGCGCTCGGTGGCGACGCTTGCCTTGGCAATCAGTAGCGCTGCGATGGTCGGCTCTTCAATGTGCGCCGATACGTCTTCGAATACCTTGCTGCGGCTGAAGCTAACTCCGTCGATAAATCGGATGACTTCCTCATACTCCTGCAACTGGATCAGACCGGAAATGGCATGCAGGTGATTGGCAAACTCGTGGGTCTGTGCCCTGAGCATGTCGGCTGTAGCTTTGCTGTCGCCCAGTTCCTGCTCCAACAGTGTCAGCTCAGTGCGATCCCTGAAGGTGGTCACTGATCCGAGGTCCTTTCGGGCCGTTTTCACGGGCATGCGGTTGAAGACAACAACTCGTTCGCCAATGAGGAACTGGCGGTCGGGTTGCTGTTGTTGCGTTGTAAGCGCCCGGGTGACTTGTGGTGCCAGATCCAATTCGGTCAAGGTCTGGCCCACACAGCTCAGGGGAAGCTGAAGCAGTTCAATGGCAACGTCATTGGCCAGCATGATCCGGCTATCCGGGGAGACAGAAATAATGCCTTCTTTGACACCATGCAACAAAGCTTCGCGGTGTTCAAATAGTTCTGCGATTTCACGCGGCTCCATGCCTCGGGTTTGGTGCCTGACCCTGCGCGAGAGCAGCACCGACCCGGTAGCGCCCAGAACCACAGCAATAATCAGGGTGCTCAGCGCGCTGGGCGCAATTTCCTGGATCAACTCCCGCGTGCTGGGATAGCTTTGCCCTGCGCTGACTATTCCGACCATTTGCCCTGTGTCATCCAGGACTGGAACTTGGGCGATGAGCACATGGCTGCCGTTACGGGTGATTTCGCCCGTCCATCCCCTGCCTTCCTCCACTTTTGATTCCGGGTGCAGGATCGAGGAACCGACATCGTCGGGGTACGTAGAAGTAATAACCGTTCCGTATCGGTCAGCCAGGATAACAAACTGCAAGCCGGAGATGCTTCGAGTTGTTTCTGCCATCGCTGGCAGAGCGGAGCCCATTTCCGGGGCCGCACTGGGTATCAGTGCCCTGAGCAGCGGGTTGGACGCCAGCGATTCCGCAGCGGACAAGCTGCGGCGTCCTTCAATTTTTTCGAAGTTATTGGTGGACTGGGTCAAGGAAACAACCACCACACCGGCCAAGACGACAGCAATAATCAGCAATTGGAGAATCAGGTACTGCCCAGCCAAAGAAAACCGGTGAGCAAAAACGGCGCCTAGCCGTGATGCCTTTATTTCCACCACTGCGCTCCTTGCCGCTGAATCCCCGATAGCCCATCTTTGGGGCACTGGGCAACCTTACCGAACTTTTAGATGATCGAAATCACTGTTATTGGTTACACAATGAACAGTATTTTCTTTGAGTACGCAAGCGTGACCCAGTTCACAACATTGCCTACTGTGGAGTTACTCGCAACTCCGATGAAAGCAACGAGGCTGAAATCAATGAAAAACTTCAAATCCTTCCGTGCGCTGACGGCCCTGGCAGCCACCGCCGCTCTCGCTTTGGGGGCGACCGGCTGTGGCGTCACCTCCGAATCCTCCAACGATGACGCCACCAAGTCAGAGGGTCCCATTGCCAACCTGCGCATCATGGTTCCAAACACCCCTGGTGGCGGCTACGACACCACCGCACGTGTTGCCGCCAAGGTCATGGATGATGCCAGCCTCGCCAGCAACCCGGAAGTCTTCAACCTTGCCGGTGCCGGCGGCACCGTGGGGCTGGCCCGCCTGATCAATGAAAAGGACAATGGCGACTTGGCCATGCTGATGGGCCTTGGCGTGGTCGGCGCCAGCTACACCAACGACACCGATGCCAAGCTGACCGAAGCCACTCCCATCGCCAAGCTCATCGAAGAGCCGGGTGCGATCATGGTTTCCAAGGATTCCCCATACAAGACCATTGACGATCTGGTGAAGGCTTGGAAGGAAGACCCAAGCAAGCTCTCGGTCGGCGGCGGTTCCTCGCCGGGCGGTCCGGACCACCTGCTGCCGATGCAGCTGGCCGAAGCCGTAGGCGTTGATCCCAAGGAAGTGAACTTCGTTTCCTACGATGGTGGTGGCGATCTGCTTCCGGCCATCCTGGGCAACAAGCTGGCATTTGCCGCTTCCGGCGCTGGCGAGTACATGCAGCAGATCGAAGAGGGCTCGGTTCGCGTACTGGCCACCAGCGGCGAAGAACGCCTCGAGGGCGTTGACGCGCCAACCCTGAAGGAATCAGGAATCGACCTGGTCTTCTCGAACTGGCGCGGCCTGGTTGCCCCGCCTGAGATCTCCGACGAAGACAAGGCCAAGTGGGTCGAGCTGGTCACCAAGATGCATGATTCCGCGGAATGGAAGGAAGCACTGGAGACCAATGCTTGGACCGATGCGTTCATGACCGGCGACGAGTTTTCCAGCTTCCTCACCGATCAGGACGAGCGCGTAGCCAGCGTCCTGAAGACCCTGGGTCTGGCGTGAGCGAAGTAAGCACCGCAAAGAAGAAACGCGTCGAGCTCCTGTTCGCCGCGTTTCTTCTTATCGTCGGAATCATCGTGTTCATTGATGCGTCACAGCTGCATGTGACGTACTCCCAGGCGGATGCCGTCGGCCCTAAGGCCGTTCCCTACGCCGTCTCGGGCATTCTCATCGCGTCATCAATCGCTCTGGGCATTACCATTCTCCGCGGAAACCTGGCCGAAGGAGAAGAAGGCGAAGATGTGGACCTCAGCCAGCCATCGGACTGGAAAGTCCTGCTGCCACTGCTGGGCGTTTTCGTTTTGAATCTATTGCTGGTCAATTGGGCGGGCTGGGTCGTTTCCGGAACGATCATGTTCTTCGGTGCCGCCACGTGTCTGGGCGCCCGGCGCTGGGTGCTGACCCTGGTCATCTCTCTGGCGTTGGCCCTCGGGTCCTTCTACGGCTTCTACATGGGCCTGGGCATCAAGCTCCCAGCCGGAATACTCTCGGGGGTGCTGTAAGTGGATACGCTCAGTCTGTTGATGGATGGCTTCGCTGCGGCGCTGACTCCAGTCAACCTCCTCTTCGCGTTGGCAGGTGTCATCCTGGGCACCGCCGTCGGCGTGCTGCCCGGCATCGGACCGGCCATGGCCGTGGCCCTGCTGCTGCCGCTGACCTTCGGCATGGAGACTTCCAGCGCGCTGATCATGTTCGCCGGAATCTACTACGGCGGCATGTACGGCGGTTCAACCACCTCCATCCTGCTCAATACGCCGGGGGAATCGGCCACGGTGATCACAGCCATCGAGGGACACAAGATGGCCAAGGCCGGACGTGCCGCCCAGGCATTGGCCACTGCAGCCATTGGTTCCTTCGTGGCTGGCACCATCGGCACCGCGCTGCTGGTAACCGTGGCCCCGATCGTGGTGAAGTTCGCGGTCAGCCTCGGCGCACCGAGCTACTTTGCCATCATGGTGCTCGCCCTGGTCACTGTCACCGCTGTTTTGGGTTCCTCCAAGATTCGCGGCTTCGCGGCCCTGGGGCTGGGACTGGCCATCGGGTTGGTCGGCATGGATCCGGTTTCCGGGCAGCAGCGGCTGACCTTCGGTTTCGCGCCGCTGGTTGACGGGCTGGATATCGTCGTGGTGGCTGTGGCCATCTTCGCCATCGGCGAAGCGCTGTGGATTGCCGCGCACCTGCGCAGGAATCCTGCGCGGACCATTCCAGTGGGCGCTCCGTGGATGGGCAAGGAAGATTGGAAGCGTTCGTGGAAGCCTTGGCTGCGCGGCACGGCTTTCGGCTTCCCATTCGGCGCCCTGCCAGCTGGCGGTGCCGAGGTGCCAACCTTCCTTTCCTACGTCACGGAAAAGAAGTTGTCCAAGCATCCCGAAGAATTCGGCCATGGAGCCATTGAGGGTGTTGCCGGTCCTGAAGCAGCCAACAATGCGTCGGCTGCAGGAACCTTGACCCCGATGCTGGCCTTGGGGCTGCCGACCAACGCGACTGCCGCCGTGATGCTGGCCTTCCTGACAATGAAGGGCATCCAGCCAGGTCCGTTGCTCTTCGAGAACGAGCCGGATTTGGTGTGGGCGCTGATTGCCAGCCTGTTCATTGGCAACACGTTGCTGTTGTTGATCAACCTTCCCCTGGCTCCGCTGTGGGCCAAGCTGCTGAAGATCCCGCGTCCTTACTTGTACGCAGGAATCTTGTTCTTTGCGACTCTGGGCGCCTTCTCGGTGAACATGCAGGTGGCTGACCTCTGGCTGCTGCTGCTCATAGGCTTGCTGGGCTTCGCCCTGCGCCGTTTCGGCTTGCCGGTGTTGCCATTGATTCTTGGCGTCATCATCGGCCCGATGGCCGAGGAGCAGTTGCGAAAGACTTTCCAGCTCTCTGCAGGCAGCATCAACGGTTTGTGGAGCGAACCTCTCGCAGTGGGAATCTACATCCTCATCGCAATCCTGTTGCTGCTGCCCGTGCTGATTTCCGTAGTCCGCCGTGCCCGTGGCAAGGATTCGATCCTGACCGCCGGGTTATCCGAAGGCGGGGGAATCACCGAAGACGAGGTGGTTCAGTTCGATGCTGCTGCCACCGCGGCAAGGCACAAGGCCGAAGGCAAGCACGATCGTAGCAGCGGTACCGAAAGGGATGAATCATGACCATAGTAGTGGGCTACATTCCCTCGCCTGAGGGTGAAGCCGCCCTGGAACGGGCCATCGTCGAGGCGAGTCGCAATGATTCAAAGTTGGTCGTGGTGAATTCCTCGAAGGGCGATCAGCTGGTGGATGACCGTCTGATCGATGCGAAGCAGTTCCACGAGCTGGAGGCCAGGCTGAGTGCTGCCGGGATCAATTATTGGATCGAGCGCCGTTCCCAGGGGGCCGATGCGGCTGACCAGATCCTCCAGGTGGCACAGGCGCAGCGGGCCGAGCTGATCGTGATCGGGCTGCGCAAGCGCAGCGCCATGGGCAAGTTCCTCATGGGGAGCAACGCGCAGCGCATCCTGCTCCAAGCCGAATGCCCGGTGCTTTCCCTGAAAGCGTCTGCCGACTGGTAAGCACGAAGTACTTGAACCGATACCGACAGCGGGCCTGCACCAACTGGTGCAGGCCCGCTGTCGTTTCATTTACTGCTGGTAGGGATTTGCCGGTGGCCTATTTCCGCCGTCGGGCTTGGGCGTGTTGCCTGGGACCGGCAAGTTGCCGGCCTCCGCTGGCGGTGTTCCACCAGCCAGGCGAACCAGCTCGGCGGTATTCTGCGCAGTGCGAATCTGGGCGATCAGCGATTCAAGGCCAGCACGAGCCAGTGCCAGGTAAACCAGCGCAAACAGCGGGCCGACGATGAGCAGCATCAAGAAACCAACGGCAGTGTTAAATTGGAAACCGGTCACGACTATTCCGATATAGCCAAAGGCCAGGAAAATCATGATCAATATATAGACAATCTTGATGATTGACGGCGTGACAAACTTCCTGAATTCGAAATCAAAGAGGGCCTTCATCGCTATTCCTTACTTTCGGCCGACGAAATGAATGGCAAAGCTGACGTTACCCAATTCTTCGTCTCAGGGATAGTGGATCTAGAAAATACTCCCTACTCGCCGTGCCGAATTAGCGGATCTGTTACGGATATTTTGATACCTGGCCGGGCCCCTGGATATTCATGAAACCGATCGGAACTTGGCCTGCCTGTTGCCGGTGCGCGGCGCACCGGAAAGCCCGGCGGCAGCAGTCCGGAGAATTCCGTTCGCCCCTGGGCCCATTGCGGGCTTCGCACGTGAACAAATAATTGCCAAAAATCTCCAAGAACGGTGAGTGCGGACTGAGCAGAGGCGCCGTTTGGGCGCGGAGGGCTTACTCGGGATTCTGCTGGCTGGCAAAGCTGTGCTCTGCGCGCTGAGCGATGCCTGAGATATGCGCTTGCATGGCCTCTTGGGCAGCCGAAGGATCATCGGACCGGAAGGCCTCAATGATCTTGGTATGTTCCTCAATGGTGTGCTCGCCGCTCATGACGTTCTGCACCACCAGCCGGAAGCGCTGGATGTGCCCCTCGATGGATGAGTAGGCCCTGTCGAGGAATTCGTTGTCCGCGGCCTCGACGATTGTTCGGTGGAATAATTCGTCAGCTTTCCAGTAGGCCCGGTAGTCCGCGAAAGCTTGTCCCCCACGCGCTGCGTTGAGCTCCGAGTTGCACGCTTCAAGCTTGCTGATCAGCTCGTCGTCCTGGTGCGCGCAAGCCAGCGCGGCGATGCCCGGTTCCAGCATGGACCGTGCCACGTGCAGTTTCTGGATGTCATCTGCCGTCGGCTCGGGAGCGACGCGGTAACCGCGCAAGGCTTCGCGCCGCACCATGCCTGTTGATTCCAGGCGTGCCAGGGCTTCGCGAACCGGGGTTGAGGAAACCTGGAACTTCTTCGCCAGGCCGTCAATGCCAAGCTGCGACCCAGTAGGCAATTTGTCATCCAGCAGCAGCATCAAGATGGCGTCGAATACCTGATCTGCCAGCATCGGGCGTGCGGCAATCAGAGGTGTTGACTCTTCTGACGGCATTGCGTTCATGTTGAAATCCTATCCAACGTAAGCTCCGGACCAATCTTGCGCAACGAATCAGCGGTCAAGCTTCATAAGGCGCTCAAGCTATTGAAACTAAATCGTGCACGATGTACGGTACATGATATCGGAAAACATGACCTTCCTCACTAAATGACCACGGTCATTGTTCTGACGTTCGGACCATTTCCCCATAAAAACAGAGAGGGCATGATCATGCACTCGCACTTCAAGATCTCGTCACTGGCCGTAGCCGGACTTCTGGCACTGACACTGGCCAGCTGCTCGAACCCCGAAGCGCCGACCAGCGAATCAGGCGCCGCAACCGATGGCAAAGACGCCATCGGGGTGGAGGTCAACCAGGCTGCCCACGACGCCCTCCCCCAGAAGTACAAGGACAGCGGCAAGATGGTTGTCACCATGAGCGAAAGCTCCCCGCCTCTGCATTTCATCTCCGATGACGGGCACACCACAGTCGGCGTCGACCCGGAGCTGGCCAAATCCCTCGGTGAGGCAATGGGAGTTGAAGTCACCATTGAAAGCGGCAGTTTCGATGCCATCATTCCAGGAATATCTGCCGGAAAATTTGATCTTGTCGTCTCCCAGATGTCGCCTTCCAAGGAGCGCATGAAGGTGCTGGACTTCGTTGACTATTACCAGTCGGGCAGCGGCATCGGCGTCGCACCTGGCAATCCCAAGAAGCTTGCGGTTGATGAGCTGTGCGGCGTGAAGGTCGGCGTACTGAAAGGTTCATTCCAGGATCTCAAGCGGGTTCCGGAAGCCTCGAAAAAGTGCGTCACTGATTCCAAGCCGGCTGTCGACGTCATGACCTACCCGGACATGCAAGCCCCCATCCTCGCCTTGTCATCCGGGCGCATCGACGCAGTCTACGTTGATGGCCCGACCTTGGGCTACGCCATCAAGCAGGGAGGGAAAGTCGAACTGCTCGGCGAGAAGGATGTCACGCCCGTCAGCATCGCCTTTGCCAAGGACGCCGGGCTTGAGAAAGCCGTGCAGCTGGGTCTGGAATCCTTGACCGAAAGCGGCCGTTACCAGCAGGTCCTCGACGACTGGGGCGTAGGCAGCGGCGCTGTCACCGACTTCGCCTTCAACAAGGCCCAGTAGTTTCCGATGACTAGCATTTCAAGGTATCCGGATTCTGCCGCGGCTTCAGTCGACGAGCAGCACGAACTGCTGATGAGCCGCCCGCGGACCAGCCACAAGATGATGTGGCTGACCGCGGGGATTGTACTCGTGGCAGTGGCCCTCATAGCCACCTCGCTGATCACCAATCCCCGGTATGAGTGGGACGTGGTCTTCAGCTGGTTCGCTTCAGAAAGATTATTTTCAGGACTCGTCAATACGCTGATCCTGACTGTGATCTCCATGGCGGTCGGCATTGTGGTCGGCGTCCTGCTCGCGCTCGCCCGGCTGGCGCCGAACTACGTCATCGCATCGGTAGCTGCCTTCATGATCTGGTTCTTCCGCGGCGTGCCCGTATTTGTTCAGCTGTTGTTCTGGGGATTCATTGCAGCAATTTATCCCCGCATCGAAATGGGAATTCCGTTCGGCCCCGAATTTTTCTCGGTCGACGCAAATGCTGTAATCACCCCCTTCCTGGCCGCGATTCTCGGACTTGGCCTGAACGAGGGTGCCTACATGTCCGAGATCGTCCGGGCAGGATTGCTCAGCGTTCACAAGGGCCAGACCGAAGCCGCCAAGGCGCTTGGGATGAAGCGTGGTTTGATTCTTTGGCGCATCGTGCTGCCGCAAGCCATGAAAATCATCATCCCTCCCACGGGCAATCAGACGATTTCCATGCTCAAGACGACGTCGCTGGTCAGCGTCTTGGCCTTCCCGGAACTCTTGTACTCGGCGCAAATGGTCTACAGCTCGAATTTCAAAACCATCCCCCTGCTGATCGCTGCAAGCTTGTGGTACTTGGCTATCACCAGCCTGCTGAGCCTGGGACAGTTCTACATTGAACGCCATTTCAATCGCGGCTCGGGAAACAGGACTGAGCAAAAGCTGTCCTCGCGATTCAACCCGCTGAAAAGAAGCCAGCCAACGGTCCAGAAAGTCCAATTATGAGTGACGTCATTGCCGAAGCACGCGAAGTGCGCAAGCACTTCGGGCACCTGGAAGTGCTCAAGGGAATCAATCTCACCGTCAAGCGAGGTGAAGTCACCTGCATCCTGGGACCGTCCGGCTCGGGGAAATCCACCTTCCTGCGTTGCTTCAACCAGTTGGAAACCATGGACGGCGGATACATCAAGATCGATGGCCAACCGCTGGGTGTCCGAATCAAGAACGGCATCCTGCGCAAGCAGGCCGAAACAGAGATTGCCAAGTCGCGCGAAAACATCGGCATGGTATTCCAGGGCTTTAATCTCTTTCCGCACATGACCGTTCTGGAGAATATCTGCGAAGCCCCCATTCGCGTCAGGAAGGAAGAGCGCAAGACGGTGACCGCCCGGGCACACGAGCTATTGAAACGAGTGGGACTGTCTGAAAAAGCTCATTCCTACCCGGTGTCCCTCTCTGGCGGCCAGCAGCAACGTGTCGCCATAGCCCGTGCGCTGGCCATGGAGCCCAAGCTCATGCTGTTTGACGAGCCGACGTCAGCCTTGGACCCCGAGCTTGTCGGCGAAGTACTCGATGTCATGCGGGACTTGGCCAAAGCCGGCATGACCATGATCGTGGTGACCCATGAAATCGGCTTTGCCCGCGAGGTCGGGGACAACCTGGTCTTCATGGACGGCGGCTACGTGATCGAACAGGGCGATCCGCGCGAGGTCTTGAGCAATCCGCAGCATGAACGCACCCAGCAATTCCTCGCCAAAGTCCTCTAAACCATTCCAAATTGGAGTCTTCTCACCATGCGTAACAAATGGATTGTCAGTATCGATGACTACCGTCGAGCATCACGTTGGCATCTTCCAAAAATGATCACCGACTATTTGGATGGTGGCGCTCTCGATGAGATCACCACACGGGCCAACCGCGAAAGCCTCGACGCACTGATGCTGCGACAGCGGTCCATGGTGGACCTCAGCGACCTGCGCACCGATGCCACCGTCTTGGGCCAGCAGATCGATCTGCCATTGATCGTTGCACCCATGGGCATGCTGACCATTTTCCATCCGGGATCGGACCCAGCGGTCGCCCGTGCGGCGGTGAACGCCGGTTCGATTTTCATCCACAGCGCTTGGGCAGGGTGCGCCTTGGAAGAGGTAGCGCCCATCGCCGGCGACAAGCTCTGGGCACAGGTCGCCTTCTGGAAAGACCCCGAGGAAACCGAAAGCTACATCAAGCGCGCCCGGAATACCGGCGTCAAGACCCTGGTCGTGGCCGGCGACGTCGGATCCTCGAGCAAACGCGAAAGGGACCTGCACCACGGGCTGTCCATGCCACCGAGGCCTCCGATGGTCGACTACCTGACCACCGCCATGCGCCCGCAATGGATCTACCGCTGGCTCACCGGACGCAAAATGACCTACGGCAACTACTCCATCGACGGCCAACCGCTGCGCATGGACGAAATGAACCAGTGGATGGCCAAGAACAAGAACCCTGGAGCCAACTGGGCCGATTTCGCTCGGCTTCGCGAGCAGTGGGATGGAAATTTGGTCATCAAGGGAATCATGGATCCCGAGGATGCCGCGCGGGCCGTCGATGAGGGCGCCGATGGAATTTTCATTTCCAACCACGGCGGCCGCCAATTCGATGCCCAGCCTGCCACCATCGATGTCCTCCCCTCGATCGTTTCGGCGGTCAACGGCCGGGCGGAAATCTACCTCGATGGCGGGATCCGCCGGGGCCACGACATGGTCAAGGCCATCGGACTGGGAGCGACCGCAGTGATGGCTGGACGACCCTTCGCCTATGCCCTGGCCACCGGTGGCGAGCCAGCTGTCAGCAAGGCGTTCAAGATCCTGCACGACGAGTTCAAGGGCGCCATGGGATTTGTCGGGAAAACACGTGTTTCCGAGATTGACGAGTCCGTCTTCGCCCAGTGCAACCGCATCACCGATTACGTCTAGAATCACCGCAATACCTACAACGCCAACGGCCCGGATTCCCCGCAAAGGAAATCCGGGCCGTTGGCGCATGCTCAATGCGTCTAGTTGGCAACAAATTCTTACTGCACCCAGAACATCCGGCTACGCCTTGGCAATCGCTTCTTTCAAGGCCGCCAGCAGCAGGGCTACCGAACCCGGATTGGCGTTCGGCCCCATCATCCCGATGCGCCACACGGTGCTGGCATACTGGCCCACGCCACCGCCGATTTCAATATTGAATCGCTCCAGCAGGTAGCCTCGAACCTTCGACGAATCCACTGCCTCAGGTACATAAACGGTAGTCAGCTGCGGCAAACGGCTGCCTTCCTGGGCAAACAGTTCCAGCCCCATCTCCTGCAGGCCCTGTTGCAACAGGCTGCCGGCTTCCTGATGCCGAGCGGTTACCGCGTCCAGGCCTTCGGCGAGAATCCGGTCAATGCCAGCTTCAAGCGAAGCAACCATCGCCACCGGTGCAGTGTGGTGGTAGGTGCGCCCGCCTCCTGTGGCACCAGTGGCATACCCGCCCAGCAAGCCCAAATCCAGGTACCAGGACTGCGGCTTCTGGACCCTGCGCTCGAACGCGCGGTCCGAAATGGTGAACGGTGCCAAGCCGGGTGCCACGCCGACGCATTTCTGGGTTCCGGCGTAGCCCACATCGATCCCCCACTCGTCTGCCAGCACCGGCATGCCGCCAATGGAGGTCACGGCGTCGGTGATCAGCAGGGCATCGCCCTTGATAGCGCCCAGAGCGGCAATATCCGAAACCACGCCGGTGCTCGTCTCGGCGTGCACACCGGCAATCACGGTCGGGTTGGGGTGGGCGTCAGCCACGCGCTGGGCGTCAATCGGCGTGCCGTATTCATGTTCAACGCGCACCACCTCGGCGCCCACACGCGAGGCTACTTCGCACATGCGTTCGCCGAACAGCCCGTTGATCGCAATGACGGCGACATCACCTGGGTTGATGGTGTTGACAAAAGCTGCCTCCATGCCCGCCGAGCCGGTGGCGCTCAAGGGCAGGGTGCGCACGTTCTTCGTTCCCCACAGAGTGCGCAGTCCCTCGCCCACGCGATCCATGCGGGCAATGAATTCAGGGTCAAGGTGGCCGAGCAGCGGCAGGCCAAGGGCGGAAGTGGCTTCCGGGTACGGGTTGCATGGACCCGGACCAAAAAGGTGGCGCTGAAGAACGGTCTTGCTCATGACGGCTCGCTTTCATCTCATAGGGTTATCCCAACTGCGCTTCAGCTTATCCCGCCTCCAACTGCATGGCGAAAGGACCGATCTGAATGACATCATGTTCAGCTCCGTTCCGCGATTCCGCCGCGTTTGCCCAACTGGCAGGCAGGCCTGGTCGCGTGGACGCGCCAGCTGCGCACTTCACGGTGCTGGTTCGACGCCCTTGGTGTGAGGGAGCCCAAGATGGGACAAGGCCAGCGCCACTGGCTCATGGATTGCGGCGGCAGCCCAAACGGTGGCCCGGACTCATCCGGGATTCAGCAGGACTATCCGAGAGTCCTAACCTGAAACAATTTGCAGATGTAACAACTGTTACTCTAGAAACTGTGACTGACACCATTAAATGGCTGGTACTGCTAGTGCAGGTGCCCGCCGAACCATCCCGGCATCGCGTGGCAGTCTGGCGCCAGTTGCGCAAAACTGGTGCGGCTCCGATCCACTCCGGCTCCTGGGTCATCCCCGATGCGCCTGCCTTCACCGAGGGCATCGAGCGAGCCAAGGAGCTGTGCCGGAATGCCGGCGGAAGTTTCACCATCCTGCACGCCTCGCCTGACGATGCCCAGTCCACCCACGCCCTGGATAGTGCCTTCCGCGCGGCACGCGTTGATGAATGGAATGAATTCCTGGGCGACTGCAACAAACTCATGCAGGAAATCGCCAAGGAAATATCTATCGAGAAGTTCACCTATGCCGAGCTGGAAGAAGAAGACCAGAGCTTGGAACGGCTGCGCCGATGGTACCGGGAACTGAAGAAACGCGATGTGCTCTGGCTGGAAGAAGCCGTCCAGGCCGATGAAGCGCTGCGCGCTGGATCGCTCGCGTTGGAAGAGTACGCCCGTCTGGTCTATGCAGCCGAAAACGAAATCTGATGGCCACGAATACACTGGGAAATTCCAGAATTGCGCCACTGTATGCCGCCGGGTTCACCACCGCTTTTGGCGCCCACAGCATCGCGGCGGGCCTCGGCTCCGAATTTGAATCGCTGGGCAGCAGCCTGCTTGCCTTGGGCATCCTACTGGCGGTCTATGATGTCGCCGAGGTCATCCTCAAGCCGGTCTTCGGCTCCTGGAGCGACCGCATCGGTGCCAAGCCGATCATTCTCGGCGGTCTCGCCGCGTTCACCCTGTTCTCGTTCCTCGGGGTCTTTGCGCATGGTCCTCTCGCTTTGGGGCTGGTTCGACTGGGCCAAGGAGCCGCGGCTTCGGCCTTCTCGCCGGCAGCTTCCGCCGCCGTGGCCAAGTTGTCCGGCAAAAGCACCGGACGCTATTTCGGCCGCTACGGAGCGTGGAAAACCCTTGGCTATGTCTGCGGTCCGCTGCTCGGAGCGGTGTTGATCTGGTGGGGAGGATTCCCGGCCTTGTTCATGTGCATGACCGCGATTTCGCTGGCAACCGCTGTCTGGGTCGGCGTGAGCATGCCGAAGCTGCCTGTGCTTCCCAAGGTCCGCTACACCCTCAAGGACCTGGCGCGCCAAATCTTGGAGCCCGGCTTCCTGGTGCCCACGATGGTTCTGGCTGCATCGACCGGAGCGCTGGGGACCGCCGTGGGATTCCTTCCGTTGATGGGCACCAACGTGGGGTTGAACAGCGTGCAGAGCATGGGCGTGGTTTCCCTGCTGGCGATCAGCTCGGCATTGATCCAGCCGTGGGTGGGCAAGCTGAAGGACCAGTCGCGCCTGTCTTCTCTCACCGGCATGGTGTCTGGGCTTGTGCTGATCGCTGCCGGGCTTGCCCGCGCAGCCCTCTGGCCTGCTTTCCTCTCCCTGCTGGCCTGCGCTGTGCTGTCCGGGGCAGGAATCGGAATCACCACGCCACTGGGCTTTGCCCATTTGGCCGCTTCGACCCGCCACGACCGCATGGGAAGGACCATGGGTTCCGCGGAGCTGGGAAGGGAGCTGGGCGATGCCGGCGGCCCCCTCCTGGTCGGTGCCATCGCTGCCGCCATCAGCCTGTCGGCAGGATTATGGACGCTGGCTTCGGCAGTTCTGGCCGTTGCGCTCCTAGCCCTCGGGCTGCTCCGAGCCCCTAAAGCGCTGTGAACCGTGGCACTTGCTGGCAACGGGCTGCAATGGCTTGCGGCTTCGCATTGAATGTACAAGGGTGGGAGGACGAGTCTGAAAGGAGAATCCCGTGAAGAAAATCCTCATGGTTCTGACCAGTGTTTCAGAGATGGGCGAAAGCAAGGAACCCACCGGCTACAACGTCGCAGAAGCCTCGCATCCTTGGAAGGTGTTTCGTGATTCCGGCCATTTTGTCGACTTCGCCTCCATCAAGGGCGGCCAGCCGCCGCGTGACACCGTGGATCAGGACGATCCGATCCAGGTCCAGTTCACCACGGATGAAACGACCCGTGCCGGCTTGTACAACACAGCCAGGGTCGGAGTAATTGATCCCGAACAATATGATGCCGTGTATCTGGTGGGCGGCCACGGAACGATGTGGGATTTCCCGAACAACGAAGGCCTGCAAAAGCTGGTCGGCGCAATTTACAACAAGGGCGGGGTGGTCGGCGCGGTCTGCCATGGTCCGGCCGGGCTGCTTGACGTCGAATTGCATCACGGCCTGAAACTGCTCAGCGGCAAGGATGTTGCGGCATTCACCAACGACGAGGAAGTCGCGGTGGGCAAGGACAAGATCATCCCGTTTTTCCTCGCCGACAAATTGGCAGAGCAAGGGGCCAACCACATTGCGGCAGAAAATTTCGCGGAGAACGTCCAAGTCTCCGAACGCCTGGTGACCGGGCAGAACCCGGCCTCTGCGGCGGGCGTTGCCAAGGAAATGGAAAAGCTGCTGGCCGAGGCGATCCACCAGGAAAAGGCAGCCGAGGCGCGGGCTGCTGCTGAAGCCGAAGATTCCGAATAAAGAAGATCCCGGTTCCTTCAGAAGGAACCGGGATCAACTTGAACTGCTGGGGACTACTTGCGCAGGCCCAGACGCTCGATCAGCGAACGGTAACGCTCGATGTCGGTGTTCTTCAGGTAGCCGAGCATGCGACGACGACGACCAACCAGGGCCATTAGGCCACGGCGGGTGTGGTGGTCATGCTTGTGCATCTTCAGGTGCTCGGTCAGGTCCGAAATACGGCGGGACATGACGGCAATCTGAACCTCAGGTGAACCGGTGTCACCCTCGTGGGTAGCGTAAGCCTTGATGATTTCGTTCTTGATAGTGGCATCCAATGCCATAACAAACTCCTAGAGTTGGACCGCGTTCATAAGTCGGTGCAAACGCCGAAGCGTTCACGGTGGATGCTCGCAACCGCGGACTGCAGCGAGAACCATCGTCAATCATATCACTGACGGGTGCGCCGGCGGGACCTCCAGGCATGGGTGAGATAGGGCACCTGCACCTTCTCGGACCGCTCGTATCCGAGGTGCTCGGTCCAGTACCACGCGAGATTTGCCTCAACCCTGGCTCGGGTTGTTCCTGTCGCCTTGCGGTAATAGCTGCGCGATTTGGTCAGTTCGATGATCTCCTGAAAATCCAACGGCATCGACCAATGCCATATGCCGTGCTCCGGCTTGCCGAATTCCTGCCCCAAGGGAGGTTCGAGCTCCGGGCGGTGGACATCACCGGCATGCATGATCCGGGCCAACCGGTGAACCCATGGAATGGACACATCAAGCTGGTTCCACAATAGCGTTAGCCAGCCATGGCCATGCAACAGCCTGGCAGCTTCCGCGCTGGCTTTGGGATGATCGACCCAGTGCCAAGCCTGGGCATAGGTGACCAAGTCAAAATGGTTTTCAGCCAGGCCCGTGTCCTCTCCGGAGGCACAGAGCGTAGCAATGTCCGGCAGGCGCTTTGCCAGGACCGAAAGCATGTCCTGGGAAGGGTCAACAGCGGTGGTCTCCACGCCGCGGGCCACAAGCTGTTCGGTGAAAATTCCCGAGCCGCACCCGATATCTACCGCAGTGGCCGGATGATGCTGCAGTGCAAAATCCAGTGCGGCTTCAGGATAGGACGGACGGATCCTGTCATAGCTTTCGGCATCCGACAGGAATGCTGAGGCCAACTCATCACGCCGCTGAGCGCTCACCACGAAGGCCCGCTGCGGCAGGGAAGGAATTTCTGCCATGGCTACTAATGGCGTTCGGAAGCCAAGACTGTCCGAGCCTGGTCGACGTCTTCGGTCATTTGCTCAATCAGTGCTTCGATGCCGCGGTAGGCAACCATGGGGCGCAGGTGTGCAATGAATTCCACCACGATCTGCTGGCCGTACAGGTCGAAATCTTCCACGCCCTCTTCAGGACGGTCGATCACGTGGGCCTCGACAACTCTCGAAACCCCTTCAAAGGTTGGGTTTGAGCCCACGGAAATGGCCGCAGGCCACCGAACATCAGCCTCGTCGATGACCCAGCCGGCATATACCCCGTCAGCCGGGATGATGCCGGTGGCTTCAGGATCCAGATTGGCGGTGGGGAATCCCAATTCACGCCCGCGGGCGTGGCCATGGACCACCTCGCCGCGCATCCGGTGTGGCCTGCCAAGAATCCCGGCGGCGGCTTCGACGTTGCCGGCGGCAAGTTCTTCACGGACCCAAGTCGATGAGAGGCGGCGCTTGTCCCCCACGTCTTCAACACCAATCACGTCAAAATCGTATTTCTTGCCCAGCTCTTGCATGTAGCCGAAGTCGCCGGAATTGTTCTTGCCAAAGCGTACATCGTGGCCAACCACTACGGCCACTGCATGCAGTTTCTCCACGATGATGGAGCGGACAAATTCTTCGGCGCTTTGCTCAGCAAAATCCAGCGTGTAATGGATCATCAACGTGGCGTCCAAGCCAACGCCCGCCAGGGTATCAATCCGGTCGGCTATGCCCATGATCAGTTCCGGGGCATTATCCGGACGGTGGACCAATGCGGGATGCGGGTCGAAAGTAATGGCCACCGATAGGGCAGAGCGTGCTTTTGCCTGCGTCACCGCGGCATCCAGGACTTCGCAGTGCCCCAAATGAACACCATCAAAGTTGCCAATGGTCACGACAGTGGGAGCCATATCCGCGGGGACGGCGTCCAAGCCCTTCCAATAGTGCACTTTGCTCCTTTAGAAATTCTTCTGTGGCAGGCGGGAAACCCGCCGAGGCAATTCTTACACGTCTTTAGGCGCGACGCTCACTGCGGTTACGGTAAAGCCACCACAAGCCGACCATCGGAAGTACCAGCGGAATGTACCCGTAGCCTTCCCCGAATCCGCTCCACACCGAGGGGTGGGCAAAGATTTCCGGGTGCGTCAGCGACAAGATACCCACGACGATCACGCCGGCAAGCTCGATGCTCACTGCCCACAAGGACAGCAGCCAGGCTTTCGGCTTGGCCGACGACAAGGAGAAGGTCGCCAAAATGTAGATCAATCCCGAAATCAATGACAGCGTATACGCCGCGGGAGCTTCATCGAATTTGCTCGCGATCTGATACACGCCGCGGACCGTGGCGGCCAGGGCCAAGATGCCATACACGGCAATGATGACCCGCCCCAGTCCGGTGGACCGGCTTGGCTTGGGTGCTTTGCCTCCGGAGCGCGCTTCTGCGGCTTGAAGGATGCGCGAGTTGCGTGGCTTGTCGCCCATGGCTTTAACTCCTAGTGCCAGATCTGTTCCATGCGGAACAGCATGATGAAAGTGACCAGTGCCGAAGCGCCAAGAACCGCATTGGACCAGCGGCTCTTTTCGCTGATTGCCCAGAAGAAAGCCACCGGTGGCATGACCAATGCAGTGATCAGATACCCCCAGAATTCCCACGGATCACCCTGCACCGCATTGCCGGCCGCTTGCCTGGTCGCCGCGGCAATGCCGTAGGCCACCAGAAAAACCTCGGTGCAGGCGGCACCGATCAGTGCCCAATCATCGGGATGCTTCCGGATCGCCGTAGCTACCACGGCAACCACAAGGGCCAGCGCGCAGATCACTGCGCCAGCAATAAAAAATCCGTTCAAGGCAAACAACGGCTCGTCCTTTCGGGATTACTTCGCGGTGAATACGAGGGCAGTGCGAGCTTTATCGCCCTTGTCCTCCAGCAAGGCCACGAGTACGCCGTTGGGTGCGAACGCCGCTACGGTCTGTCCCGGCTCAATATCCATGTCCAGGTGCGACGCTGGGATGGTCCGGCCAAATGACAGCTCAATTGCTTCATCCACGCTGACCGTCCGGTTGGGGAACAAGGCGGCGGCGGCCTTCTCGATAGGCAGCATGGCAAATTCCTCCGCCAGCTGTTCGAGCGTACGGGTGAGCTCGATCTTATATGGGCCCACCTCGGTCCGGCGCAGAGCAGTCAGGTGGCCGCCCACGTCCAGGGCTTCGCCCAGGTCGCGTGCCAGAGCCCGAATGTAGGTGCCGGATGAGCATGAAACAGTGACGTCCACATCGAGAATCTTGCCGCCGTTCTCGCGGCGGATTTCGTGGATGTCGAAGCGCGAGATGGTGACCGGACGGGACTTGAGCTCAACCTGCTCGCCGGCGCGCACCCGCGCGTAGGAGCGCTTGCCGTCCACCTTGATGGCCGAGACCTGGCTTGGGATCTGCTCGATTTCACCGCGCAGCTTGGCCACTTCGCGTTCAATGTCTTCGTCCGAGACGGCGGCGGCAATGCGCTCGGAAATGATCTCGCCTTCGGCATCGTCGGTGACGGTGTTCTGGCCCAGTCGGATTGTCGCGGTGTAAGTCTTGTCGTGGCCGACAATGTAGGTCAGCAGCCGGGTCGCCTTGTTGACGCCGATCACCAGAACGCCTGTGGCCATCGGATCCAGAGTCCCGGCGTGGCCCACCTTGCGGGTGCCAGCAAGCCGCCGGATGCGTCCTACCACATCGTGGGAGGTCATTCCCTGGTCTTTGTCGACTAATACGAGGCCCGAGGCCTGCTCTTCAGTGTTCTGCCCGGCTTTACTCACGCTTTCCAGTATATGGCTTCGGCCGGAAATTAGCCTGCCACTGGTTGCAAGCGTGGCCGATCCCACGTGCTGTCCGCTGCCTTGGCACCGGGTGCGCCAGGGCTGTGCTCAGGGGGGAAACTCATCGCAGCTGTGCTCCTGCCACCTGGCTATGAGCGTTTCAGGGAATACTTTTCATAAATAATTTCCGAGATTCCCATCCGCTTGGAGCTGTGCCCCGAATGCTTCATGAGAACCCGCTCCGCACGGACGGGAGAAGGACCCTCGACGACAGTCGCGGCGAAGCAAGGAGAATATCATGAAGCGCACATATAGCAAGGTCGCTGGGGCATTCGGGATCATCGCGGCCGCCGCCATGGGACTCAGCGGCTGCTCGACCGGTTCGGAAACCATGGAATCGCCAATGGCGTCCACCTCGGAATCCAGCTCCCCGATGGCCAGCGAATCAGCTATGGATCCAGCCGGCAATCTCGTTGGATCCGGCTGCGCCGCTTACGCCGAAGCCGTCCCGACAGGTGATGGTTCGGTCGCCGGAATGGCACAGGACCCCGTGGCCGTGGCAGCATCGAACAACCCGCTGCTGACCACCTTGACCGCAGCCGTCTCCGGCAAGCTCAACCCGGATGTGGATCTGGTGGACACCCTTAACGGTGGCGAATTCACTGTTTTCGCACCGGTTGATGATGCGTTCGCCGCGATCCCCAAGGATGATCTTGCTGCCGTCGCCAAGGATGCCGACACCCTGACCAGCATCTTGACCTACCACGTTGTCCCCGGCCAGATTGCTCCAGAGGATCTATCCGGAAAGCTCGCCACCGTCCAGGGCGGGGATGTTGAAGTCACTGGCAGCGGTGATGATCTCGAAGTCAACGGTGCTTCGGTTATCTGCGGTGGAGTGCAGACGGCCAACGCGACCGTGTACCTGGTGGACACCGTCCTGATGCCTCCGGCAAAGAAGTAGCTTCCACACAAGGAAGGCCGCGGGCAACCGGCACGAAGGTGATGCATGGAGTCCACTCCAGGCATCACCTTTGGCGGTGAAGCGGGCTCTTCGTGCCTTGGCCATTGCGATACGCAAAACGCCACGCCACAGGAGACAAGCAGAATGATACAAATGCGTGAGACTCTTAGATTCATGAGTTCAAATAGGCTCGATGCGAAGGAAGACGACACCGTGCAGACGCCAGACGCCCTGATGCAACAGGTCGCGCTGGGGCACGAATCCGCCTTCGAGTTGCTCTACGACGCCATGGCATCCCGGGTTTTCGGACTGGTTTTGCGGGTGCTCAGGGACAATGCGCAGAGCGAAGAGGTCACCCAGGAAGTATTCGTCGAGGCGTGGCAACAGGCACGGCGCTTTGATCCAGTGCGTGGCAGCGCGGCTTCCTGGCTGCTGACCATTGCCCATCGCCGGGCGGTGGATCGGGTCCGTTCCAGCCAAGCGAGCCAGGACCGGGATTTGCGCATTGGAATCAAGGAATTCCAGGACAGCTACGACGATGTGGAAGAAAACGCCATCTTGCATGATGAGTCCCTCCGCGTAGCCCAGGCGTTGCAGCGTCTCACCCAGGCCCAGCGCGAAGCCATACATCTTGCATACTTTGGCGGGTATACGCACATGGAAGTCGCGGAGCTGCTGAAGATCCCGGTGGGAACAGCTAAAACGCGAATACGCGACGGAATGAACAAACTTCGAGAACTGATGGGAGTAGCGTGATGGATAAGCATGAGAATGAGCTGGCCAACAGCTTCGCCCTGGACGCTCTGGGAGACAAAGAGCGCGAAGAGCTCCTGCACGGCCAAGAGCCTTCCCCGCAAGCACGCGGGGAACTGGACGCCCTGCAGGAAACCGCCGGGCTGCTCGGCCTTGCGGCCACGCCCGTCGCTCCCCCGGCACGGCTCAAGAACAGCGTCATGGATGCCATTCGCCAAACCAAGCAGCTGGAACCGGTTGAGGATATTTCCTCCGTCGCGGACAGCACGTCAGCAGCGGATTCCTCTCCGGCGGCTGAACAGGAATCCGAGCCCTCTGATCCACCGGCCTCAGTTGAACATGGCGGGGGCCGCGGAACTCAACGGTTCTTCGCACTGGCCGCCGGCGTCCTGCTGTTGGCTGCGGTGGCTCTGGGTGGCTTGGCCATCAACCAGAATTCCGAGCAGCGCGAACTGGAAAGCCAGATGGCAGCCATGGCTGCTCATCAAGAAGCGCTGGCCAGGATCATCAGTGCCCCCGACGCGCAGTCCAAGACGCAGACCCTGGAAGACGGTGCCCGGATCACTCTTTCCTACTCGGCGGGTGAAGGGCTCATGGCGGTGTCGACCTCCGGGATGCCGAGCCTGCCCAGCGACAAGGGGTACGAGCTGTGGCTGATTTCTTCTGACGGGGCGGTTTCGGCAGGAATGCTGGACGGCAGCAATGCCAACGGCATGATGCTGGTTTCTGACCCCATGAAGGGAATGACCCATTTCGGGATTTCCGTGGAGCCAGCGACGGGCTCGCCCGCCCCGACCACAGATCCGATCATGGTCCAGTCTCTATGATCCGGCGGGAATTCTTGTAGCCGAATCCAATCCATTTCATTGGCTGTTCCGAAAACACTGTGAGTGGTTGTTCCCCTGCACACCGCAGGGGAACATGGATCGCAACGCATGAGGTGAGCAGCAGTGGGTATTCCGAAGAAGGCCAGCAGCAAGGTTCTTGTTTTTCACGCAATTGCCGGGTTCTGTTCGGCAGCAGTCATGTTTGCCGTTGCACAGTTTGCCTCGGCGTTCGTCAGCAGCGCTTCTTCGCCGTTCTTCGCGCTGGGCTCGGCCATTATCGATTTGACTCCGCCATGGCTCAAGGACTTCGCCATCGCGACCTTCGGCACCAATGACAAGCTCGCGTTGTTCGTCTCCATCGGCATCGTGGCAACTTTCTTGGCTGCCCTGATCGGAGTGCTGGCCAAACGGAGTTTTGCCTGGGCCTGCACCGTCATCGTGGCCCTCGCCGTCTTGTTGGGCAGCGCTGTGGCAGCTCGTGCGTCAACCGGCATCCTCGATATTGTTCCGACAGTGCTCGGTGCCATTGCCGGCATCGGGATTCTGCGTTGGCTTACCAATCTGGCCGGGTCCGCGGCCCCGGGAGTGCCAGCCGGTGCAAGCTCCCACAACAGTGCCTCTGCCGCTGGCACCAGCCGCAGGAACTTCCTGCTGGGCTCGGCAGCGTCCCTGGCTGCTGCTGCCCTGGCCACCGGCGTTTCCACGTCGCTGTCGGCAACCCGCAATATGGCTGCTGCTGCCCGCATGGCGCTGCGGCTGCCAGCGGCCCGCACCAAGGTCATGGATCTGCCCCAAGGCGTCCAGATTGACGAGCCTGGCATGCCGCGCTTCATCACTCCCAACCAGGATTTCTACCGGATCGACACCGCGCTGTCGGTACCCCAGATTGATCCATCCCAGTGGTCCCTGCGCATCCACGGCATGGTGGAGAACGAATTCACGATGAGCTTCGACGAGCTGCTGGGCGAAGAACTCGTGGAAACCTATCTCACGTTGACCTGCGTTTCCAACCCGGTGGGCGGCGACTTGGTCGGCAATGCCAAGTGGCTGGGCTATCCGCTGCGCAAGCTCTTGGAGCGGGCAGTTCCGCAAGCCGGCGCCGACATGGTCCTGTCCACCTCCCATGACGGATTCAGTGCCTCCACCCCGCTGGAAGTCCTGACCGATGAACGGATGGCCTTGCTGGCCGTTGGCATGAACGGCGAGCCGTTGCCCTTCGATCATGGTTTCCCGGTGCGCATGGTGGTTCCTGGACTCTACGGCTACGTCTCAGCCACCAAATGGGTGATCGATTTGGAAGTAACGAGGTTCCAGGACAAAACCGCCTACTGGACCACGCGCGGTTGGTCAGAACGCGGCCCCATCAAGATGTCCTCGCGGATCGATACCCCGCGCCCCTTTGCCAAGGTCCCTTCGGGAGAGGTTGTGCTTGGTGGAACAGCCTGGGCGCAAACCCGGGGCATTTCGCGAGTACAGGTGCAGATCGATGACGGGCCGTGGGAAGATGCCGAATTGGCGTCCGAAGCTTCCTTGGATACATGGCGGCAGTGGCGCCATGTCTGGTCCGGGGCACGCCCCGGAATGCATACCGGACGGGTTCGGGCCTACGACGCCTCCGGAGAACTGCAGACCAGCGACAGGGCCAATCCCGTCCCCAATGGTGCCAGCGGCTGGCACCAGGTGCAGTTCTCGGTGGAATGACCCACCGATACTCCGGGTCGTTCCTCCAGCGCCAGCAGTCTGCGGACTTCCCGAGGCTGCGGACGGACGACGAGCCAGCCGCATTTCACGGGCCGATTCAACGCCTGCTCCGCGCAGCGGCTCGCAGCCCGGTACCCGCCCAGCCCGAATCACGACAAGTTCGGCGAAGGGACCGGAGATTTCCTCGTCGCCACCCTGGCTGTAATCTATGCCAGTTGCCACCATGCGCAGGGATTTGAGCATGGGGCGGCTTCCGAGCACGAGTCCCGTGTGCGCCCCCGAAGATCAACCTCCACTTCGGCCAGCAACGTACATTGCCCAACAGGGCAGCCTGTTGATCAATCGCGCCTATTGCGCACAGCGGGGCGCTCGCAGTATTGGACGAGACATCGAGCACCGCTGGTCGCAGTTGATCGGCGCCACAGACTTCGCGGAAGAGTCTTCTGGAATATTTTCGCCCGCACTTGGAGCGGCATCAGGCAGGATCAGTCTAGGATCCCGTGCTTCACGAGTTCCATCCTGGCTGGCTGCATCTCTGCAGCGGGGCTCCACTGACTTGTAGTTGCCCGGTACTCTTGCAGCTCCCGAGCAGCGCACACGAACCGGTTTTCATCCGCCCCAGCGCATTGTCCACCAGCAATTCTTACACTGCGGCAATTTTCCGAAGATAAAACTGCACTGCACTGGCTCTTTGGGCTTGGTGGCCGTGGGACTACAACTTCGTGTTGCAGGCTACTGGCTGCGCAGCGCCTTGATGACCTTCTCGACCCGGCGCGTCCTGGTGTCCTCGCCGCGGGCTGCCACGATGGGATCCACGTGGCCTCGCTGCTTGCTGTAGGACAGCTTGTTCCAGGCTTCAAGCAGCTCTGGCTCCGCGGAGAGCAGCACGGCCAGCGGTTCAGGTACTTCGACGGTCCGCGGCTCTTCGTCCAGTTCGAGGTTGACCCTGACTTCGTCGCCGGCGCCCTTGCCCGTGGCCGCCCTGGTTTCAGCGTTGAAGGAAATAAGGAACTGCCCGTGCATGGAAGAAATGCTGTTCAGGTAGGTGTAGTCCCCGTCAATGCACACAACGACCGGGACGCGTTTGCCACGGCCGAATCCGAGCACGATGTCATCGGGAACGACGATGCCCACGTTTTTCCCGCCAGTGGCGCTGAGCGTTGTAGTGAATTCTGGCATGTGCGGCACCTTTGGTCGGATCCGGCGGTTTCTGACCACGCTATCCCACGGCCTGCCCGGCGACCAGCCCCCTGCCGGGATTCCTGCTTCGCTATGAGGGGAACCGGGCTTAAAGCACAACGCCCCGGCCAGCACGCGATGCGTGTTGTCCGGAGCGCTTGCCCAGGAAGGGCCCAGCCCAGAAGCCCTTAGGCTTCTTCGGCGTCCTCGTCCTTCTTGTACGGGTCCTGGTCGCCGGCGAAGTCCTTGCCTTCGCGCAGCGCCGCAACCTCGGCGTCCTTTTCGCGGGCCTTGGCCAGCAGCTCCTCCAGGTGCGAGGCACCCTCGGGGATTTCGTCAGCAACGAAAGCCAGCGTCGGGGTCAGGCGAATGGTCAGATTGCGGCCCAATTCCTTGCGCAGTGCACCGCCACGCTTCTCGAGCATGGCAGCGACGTCTTTCTTCATCTCGCCATCGCCGAAGACGGTGTAGTACACCGTGGCGTGCTGCAGGTCGTTGGTGACGCGGGCGTCGGTCACGGTGACATTGTCAATGCGCTCGTCCTTGATGACATTGCGCAGCGACTGGGCCATGAGGACCTGCACGCGCTTGGCCAGGCGTGCGGCGCGGGCTGAATCAGCCATGGTTTTCTCCTAATGGTTCAAAACTCGTGGGCGCTTGACCAAAGCCTATCGGTCAAACGCCCACGAATCTGTGAGTCACACTGCTAATTGCTGGTGAGCAATTAGTCGCGTGGCTTTTCGCGCATCTCGAAGGTCTCGATGATGTCGCCTTCCTTGATGTCGTTGAACGACCCCAGGCCGATACCGCATTCGAAGCCCTCGCGCACCTCGGTGACATCGTCCTTTTCGCGGCGCAGCGAGTCAATCGACAGGTTGTCGCCCACGACGTTGCCGTCGCGTACCAGGCGTGCCTTGGAATTGCGCTTGATGCTGCCCGAGCGGATGATCGAACCGGCAATGTTGCCGAACTTCGAGGAACGGAAGACCATGCGGATCTCGGCGGTACCGAGGGCCACTTCTTCGTATTCCGGCTTGAGCATGCCCTTGAGCGCAGCTTCGATGTCGTCGATTGCGGAGTAGATGACCGAGTAGAAGCGCATATCCACGCCTTCTTTGTCGGCCAGTTCAGACACGCGCTCGGCTGGGCGGACGTTGAAGCCAATGATGATGGCGTTGTCCACGGTAGCCAGGTTGACGTCGTTCTGGGTGATAGCACCCACGCCGCGGTGGATAACGCGCAGCTGAACGTCGTCGCCGACCTCGATCTTCATCAGCGAGTCTTCCAGTGCTTCAACAGCACCCGAAGCGTCACCCTTGAGGATCAGGTTCAGGGTATCGATCTTGCCATCTGCAACGGCCTTATCGAAGTCTTCCAGCGTGATGCGCTTGCGGCGCTTGGCCAGCATGGCATTGCGCTCTGCGGTTTCGCGCTTGTCAGCGATCTGACGGGCGGTGCGCTCGTCTTCGGTGATCAGGAAGCCGTCACCGGCGCGAGGCACCGAGGACATGCCCAGGACCTGAACCGGACGCGAAGGCAGTGCCACGTCCAGGTTCTCGCCGTTTTCGTTGAACATTGCACGCACGCGGCCGTGGGCGGTGCCCACCACCATGGTGTCGCCAACGCACAGGGTACCGGACTGAACCAGAACGGTAACCACCGAGCCGCGGCCCTTGTCCAGGTTCGCTTCAATGGCTACACCACGAGCGGACTTGTCCGGGTTGGCCTTCAGTTCCAGCACGTCGGAAGTCAGCAGGACAGCGTCGAGCAGATCGTCGATACCCTGCTTCTGCAGTGCCGAAACCTTCACGAACATGGTGTCGCCACCGTATTCCTCGGGAACCAGGCCGTACTCGGTCAGCTGGCCCATGACCTTGTCGGGGTTGGCGCCTTCCTTGTCGATCTTGTTCACCGCGACGATGATCGGCACGCCAGCAGCCTGTGCGTGGTTCAGTGCTTCAACGGTCTGCGGCATAACCCCGTCGTCCGCTGCAACAACCAGCACGGCCACGTCGGTGACCTCGGCACCACGGGCACGCATGGCGGTGAACGCCTCGTGGCCCGGGGTATCGATGAAGGTCATCGCGCGATCGCGGCCCTCATGCTGGTGGTTGATCTGGTAGGCACCGATGTGCTGGGTGATGCCGCCGTGCTCGCCCTCGATAACGTTCGACTTGCGGATAGCATCCAGCAGTCGGGTCTTACCGTGGTCGACGTGGCCCATGATGGTGATGACCGGGGCGCGCTCTTCGAGCACGTCTTCGCCTTCAGCCTCAAGTTCGGCATCCAGGTCCAGGCCGAAGCCTTCGAGCAGTTCCTTGTCCTCGTCCTCCGGGGAGACCACCGAAACCTTGTAGCCCAGCTCTTCGCCGAGCACTTCGAAGGTTGCCTCGTCCAGGGACTGGGTGGCCGTAGCCATTTCGCCGAGGTGGAACAGCACGGTGACCAGTGCTGCCGGGTTGGCGCCAATCTTGTCAGCGAAGTCGGTGATCGAAGCACCGCGACGCAGACGGATCTCGGTGTCTCCGGTACCTCGAGGTACGTTCACACCGCCCAGGCTTGGAACACTCATCTGCTCCAATTCCTGGCGCTTTGCGCGCTTGGACTTGCGCTGCTTGCCGCGACCGGCGCCTCCCTTGCCGAAAGCACCGCCAACGCCACCGCGACCACGTGGTGCACCTGGGCGGAAGCCGCCACCGGTACCGCCACCATTGCCGCCGCCGCCACCTGGGCGACCGCGTCCGCCGCCACCGGCACCTGGACGTCCGCCACCGGCTGGTGCTGGACGATCAGTGCGGTTAGGCATCATGCGCGGGGTGGCAGTGGTTCCTGCGCCAGCGCCTGCGCCTGGGCGTGGACCGCCGGCACCTGCACCCGCTGGGCGCGGACCACCCTGGCCGGCTGGGCGTGGGCCGCCCTGGCCTGCCGGACGCGGGCTGCGCTGGCCGTCGCGTGCTGGACGTGGACCGCCCTGGGCATCGCGTGGTGGACGCGGACCGCCCTGGCCCTGTCCTGCTGGACGCGGGCCGCGCTGGCCGTCACGCGGTGGGCGCGGGCCACCCTGGCCGCCTTCGCCGCGCATTCCCTGCTGGGAGGAGAACGGGTTGTTGCCTGGGCGTGGGCCACCTGGGCGCGGAGCGCCCGGACGTGGTGCGCGGTTGCCATCGCGGTTCTGGCCACGACGTTCGCCGGAGTCAGTCGAACGCATGCCCTGCTGGGATGAGAACGGGTTGTTGCCTGGACGTGGTGCCCCTGGCTTTGGTGCTGGCTTGCTGCCTGGCTTTGGTGCTGCGCCGGGCAGTGGTGCACCCGGGGTAGCCTTCGCTGCCGGTGCCGCCGGTGCTGCAGGGGCGGCCGGCTGGGCCGGTGCCGGGGTTGCTGCTGCTGGCTTGGCGGCAGGCTTTGCAGCAGAGCTAGCAGCCGGGGTTGCAGCTGGCTTGGAAGCCGGCTTTGCAGCACCCGGGGTTGCTGGCTTTGCGGATGCCGGCTTGGCAGCTGCCGCATTGTTCGAACCTGGGAAAGCATCGCGCAGCTTGCGCGCTACTGGAGGCTCAACGGTCGAGGATGCCGAGCGAACGAATTCGCCCATGTCCTGCAATTTGGTTAGTGCTTCTTTTGAAGTGATTCCGAGCTCTTTAGCGAGCTCGTGAACGCGGGGTTTAGCCACATCTCTCCTGTATTGATGTGATCTGCTCAAACCCCAGCTTCAAAGAAAAATCTTTAATCAGGAGGTCTGGCAAATCAGCTGTGTAATTCGTGAAATTCTTCCGTCGCACGGTGGATCACGCAGAACTGATAATTCATCGTTGTGCGCTCAACATTGCCGACTCATCGGGTTGCCATCAGATTTCTGACCCGCTTTCATCATGTTTGCCAGATTGCTGGCGTGCTGCCAGCTGATCTTCGTATGCGGCGAATTCCTGCACAACCTGCGAATCGTCCACGGCGGACCGGAAGGTCCTCGCGAACGCTTTTCGCTGTACAGCTTGCCGCACACACTTTTCTGTACCGTGAGTCCAGGTTCCTCGCCCAAAGGCAGAACCCTGCAGATCCAGGCCCACCACACGCGGTGATGCGCCCTCCTTGAGGACCCAACGGAGCAGCTCGTTTTTACCGGTAACAGTTCGACAGCCAATGCACGTTCGTTGCTGATGCAGCTTCATGCGAGCGCCGTCGCCACCTTCCCTAGTTATGCGAGCCAACTACTAGTCTAGCGCGTTTGGCAGCCATAGCGCGCATGAGTTGTGGCTCACACAGCGCCAGGCTGCCGACGCTCGACCAAGTTTTCCTGGAACAGCGTCTTTAGAGCTGTGGCTCCTTGCCACCGGAGGCCGCCAGGATGTCAATGCGCCAGCCGGTCAGCTTGGCGGCCAGGCGGGCGTTCTGCCCTTCCTTGCCGATAGCCAGCGACAGCTGGGAGTCGGGAACCACTACGCGGGCACGGCGTTCGGCCTCATCCAGGATCTCCACCGAGACAACCTTGGACGGCGACAGGGCCGCTGCGATGAACTTCGCTGGATCCTCGTTGTAGTCAACGATGTCGATCTTCTCGTCGTTCAGCTCGTTCATCACGGCGCGCACTCGGGTGCCCATTTCGCCAATGCAAGCGCCCTTGGCGTTAACGCCAGGCTTGGTGGCCTGCACGGCGATCTTGGTGCGGTGGCCGGCCTCGCGTGCCAGCGCCTCGACAACAACGGTGCCGTCGGCGATTTCTGGAACTTCCATTTCGAACAGCAGTCGAACCATACCCGGGTGCGAACGCGACAGCGTTACTGCCGGACCCTTGTTGCCGCGCTCAGCGGAGACCACGAAGGCACGAAGGCGATTGCCGTGAATGTACTTCTCGCCTGGGGACTGCTCTACCGGTGGCAGCAGCGCCTCCAGGTCGCCGATCTTCACCTGCACCATATGCGCCGAGTAGCCCTGCTGGATCACGCCGGAGATCAAGGTACCCACGCGTGCGGAGAATTCCCCGACAACCTGTGCATCCTCGGCTTCGCGCAGTCGTTGCATGATGACCTGGCGTGCGGTCGAGGCGGCAATGCGGCCAAAACCGTGTGGAGTGTCATCGAATTCGCCGAGCAGAACACCAGCGTTGTCGCGGTCCTCCACCATGATGGCTACATGGCCGGTGCTGCGCTCAATGTGGGCGCGAGCCCCCGGCATGGCGCCTTCGGTCTTGTTGTAAGCCAGCAGCAACGCCGACTCGATGGTCGGAATCAGGACATCCATGGGGATGTCGCGGTCTTTTTCCAGAATGCGCAGTGCGTTGAGATCAATATCCACGCTTAGCCCTCCAAATCTTCAGAATCAACGGTGTCTAATAGTGCGTCATCGAAGTTCAGTTCTGGATCGACAACAGCTTTACGGATATTTTCAAAAGCATGGAGGGCCGGGTCAAGAACCTTAGACTTCATGCCTTTTTTGGCCGGCTCGCGGTGCTCGGCTACCAGGACATCAGCATCGTTGACTTCAAGCAGGCGTCCGCGGAGTTTGGTTCCATCGCTGAGCGAGATTTTGACCATGCGGTTGATGGCTCGCACCCAGTGGCGATGCGCCGTCAGTGGGCGGGAGAGGCCAGGCGAGCTCACTTCAAGCTCATATGGATCTGCAGATGCGTAGGCAGCATCTTTGTCCAGTGCATTTGAGATGGTGGTGGTAACTTCACCGAGTTCATCGAGATTCACCGAATCGCGGCCGTCGGCCTTGTCGACGATGATCTGAACGATCATTTGCTTGCCGGAAGGGCGCAAAGCGACTTCTTCTAAGAGAAGCCCGTGGGGTTCTACTTCCTTGGAAAGCAATGCAGTCAGTCGCTGCGCTTCCTGTTCGGTATCGGCCGGCATTCCGGTCATGGATATCCTCCCACGCTATTCGATGTTGTCCTTTAAGCCTATAGTGCCTTTCGCTCGTTGAGAACTGCCAAACCGTCTCAGGTGAAAGAACTCACGCACTTTTTCTTTCAGTGGTGGCGCGCAACACCACTATTGCCTGAAATCGCCGGCCGATCATGGCATGATCGAATCGCTATGACTGAAAATTCTCCTCATAATTCCCGCCGCAGGAAGACAACAGCACACCGCGCACCGGGCTGGATCGCTCCTGCGCTGGCTGGAGCAGTGGCGGTTGCCGTGACGTGGGGAATCGGCAGTACCTTGTTCCACGGCGCGTTGGTCGAACAAGGGCTGCCGGAACAAGTCAAAGATGCATCTGACGACGAACGCACCATGTGGGTTCAAGGTGCCGCGTTGGCCGATCTGGCTGCGCGGGCCAACAAGTTGGCCGAACTGGCCCAAGGCCAGGAATCCGAAGCGCTCGCGATTCTGGGGACCTCCTTGTCCCAGGGCGCTGCCCTGCTTGGTGAATTGCAATTCGAAGAAGAGTCTCCCGCGCCGGTTGCGCAAAGCTACTCCCCCGAACTGGTTGTTGCCCTGGTGCAGGACGTGGCGAATTTCTCCGCTTCGATGCCCGGTTTTGAGGATCCCTCCATGGAACGCAATGAGTTGCTGGCGCAGATCGCGTTCCAAACCAACTTTGACGCGCGCGATGCCTTGCAAGCCCTCGACGAGAAAGACGCTCCCAAACTCGCCAAGCCCCTGAGCAGATCAGCAGAGGCGGGCAATTCCGAACAGGTCGGCTGCTTGCCATCCCCGGATTTGCTTGATCCGGCCGCCAAGGCAGGTGAACCGGACGACTTTGAACCGGTCGCCGTTGCCCGCGCATTAGATCGTGGCTACGCATTGGACTTTGTTCTCCAGCTGCACGCGGCCCGTGGCACGTCCTCGCAAGTTGACGGAATCGAAGAACAACGCACCGCGCTGGGCAAGCAGCTAAACACCCTTCGATCGGTGGTTGACCAGAAATGCGGCGATCTGCGCCAGCCAGCCTACGCCCTGCCCGAAAACGGGCTTGAGGCCCTGGACAAAGTCGTTGCCAACGCGCAAGAAGACTTTGACCGGGCTCTGGTCACCGCAGCGGGCAACGCCGATGGAGAAGCTGGAAAGCGCATCGCAACGCTGGCGTATGAAGTACTCAGCGGCCTCTCAACTGCTCATTCGGATCAGCGCATCTTGGAATCCGGAACGGGCGTTAACTGACCCTGTGAGCATGCGGGATTCCTTGCACACTGGCACTGATGTCCGTATTACAAAATAATCACAACGATATTTTCTGCTTCATACGTCGAGGAATGAACAGGATTAAATCTGGAGGCAATCGACCACCTGCGTGATGATCATTTACATCTGCTCGCATACCTGGCGCGGCAGGATTTCCCACGTGAACAACCATGCCAATGTACGTTTTCCATTGCACACAGGGTCGCATTACGTATCGATTAGGACAGCGCATTGCCGATTCATGGGGAAAAAGAAATAATGTGAATTCTTTCCTGGCATTCGCCCTCTCGCATTTCATCCCATTAACGGCTATGGTGAATTAAAGGGCCGGCGGTTCGTGATTTGACTCCCGCATTAGCTACGGAGAAGCAATCCGCATCGAGGGCGCCAGCATGGGGATCCAGACACTCGTTACAACTTCGTAAACAGGAGGATGGATAATGCCAGGTCGATTTGTGCGATCAAAAATTGCGCAATTAGTCAGCGAAATCATCAATTCAAGGCAAGGCCGCGCCCAGCTCAGCGCTCACGGTTGGGTACACGGAATGCCTATCGTCATCGCGCAGCAAGACGAACAGCTCAGCGATGTCATGTCCCTCGTCGCCGCGCACCAGCCACCGGTACTGGTAGCCACCACCGACCCAGAGAATGGCGATCTGTGGTTCATGTATGTGTCCATCGGCTGCGTTACCTTGCAAGTTGTAGAGCCACTGCCGCAGAACACCAGCATTGGAGAGCTGTACCGCTTGGCATCGCAGTCGAGTTTCTTGACATTCCGCATTGACCAGATGACAGCCAGCTCGGTAGTCCACGCCATTGCGCCACAGCATGTGAGGCACCACGCAGGTTATACGACGGTCGAGGCCTCTACCTCACGCACCGTCTAGAGCGGGTGCCTTCCCGGCTCACTGTCCGGCAAAAATCATGTCTGCTCCGAGCTTGACGATAAGCGCGCTGACTACGACGACAAATACGATGCGGATAAATGCGCTTCCCTTGGAAATAGCCATGCGTGCTCCAAGGTAGCCGCCGATCATGTTCATCACGCCCATGGCCACCCCTAAGCCGACCAGCACATGTCCGGTAGGGACGAACAACAGCAGGGCGCCGAGATTCGTGCACAGGTTGACAATTTTGGCCTTTGCTGAGGATTGCAAGAAGTTGTAGCCAAGAACGGTCACCATGGCAATGATCAGGAAAGAGCCAGTGCCCGGGCCAACCATTCCGTCATAGCCGCCGATAATCAGGCCGATCAAGATGGCCCTGAGATAATGCTGGTGCCCGGTGTAGCGAAGGCGGGAAAGCTCTCCGGCCTTAGGTTTAAAAATCGTGAACAGCAGAACCGCGATCAACGCGGCGATAATGATCGGCTTGATTGCTTCGGAAGGCAGCAGCGTAGCTAGGGCCGCCCCGCCAAAAGCACCGATCAGTGCTGTCAGCGCCATCGGTATCGCGGTTTTCAAATCCGGGCTGGTCCGCCGGTAGTAGGTAATGGCACTGGTAGTGGTGCCAAAGATCGATCCTAGTTTATTGGTGGCCAGCGCTTGAACCGGAGTGATGCCGGGAAAAAGAAGCAGCGCGGGCAATTGAATGAGGCCTCCGCCGCCAACGACCGCGTCGATCCATCCGGCCCCCAAGGCTGCCAGTAAAAGCAGGACCAAGGGCCAGAAGGATACGGGTTCACCGTTGACGGACAGGAATTCCACTATCTCTTGCACCGCGCTACTCCCCTATTCAGTTATCTTCAAGGCGCTCAGGCAGTCAGCTCTTGAACAACGTCCTCGACCTTGACGTCGCGGCGTTCGCCGGTGGCCCGATCCTTGACCTCAACCACGCCATCGGCCAAGCCGCGGCCAACTACGACGATGGTTGGAATGCCGATCAGCTCGGCATCCGAGAACTTCACACCAGCCGAAATCTTTGGACGGTCGTCAAGGATGACGTCCTGGCCCGAAGCTTCAAGCTCGGCAGCCAGCTTTTCAGCGGCCTCGAGCATCTCTGCCCCCTTGCCGGTGACAACAATGTGCACGTCGGCAGGCGCAATCTGCTTAGGCCAGGCCAGACCGTTCTCGTCGTGGTAAGCCTCAGCCAGGGCGGCAACAGCGCGGGTGACACCGATGCCGTAGGAACCCATGGTGACAACCTGCAGCTTTCCGTTCTGGTCCAGCACCTTCAGATCCAGTGCCTTGGCATACTTGCGGCCAAGCTGGAAGATGTGTCCCATTTCAATACCGCGCTCGGTGCGCAGCGGGCCGGAGCCATCCGGTGCCGGATCGCCTTCGAGGACATTGACTGCTTCGATGGTTCCATCAAAAGCGAAGTCGCGGCTGGCTACCAGACCGAAGACGTGCTTGCCGTGCTCGTTGGCGCCGGTGATCCAGGTGCTGCCGGAAACCACGCGTGGATCAACCAAGTAGGTGATTCCGCCTTCGGTCTCCTTGCCTAACAGCTGCTGGTCCAGTCCAAGAGCGGGGCCCAGGTAACCGGTGACGATCTCCGGGTGGCTCTTGAGGTCTTCGGCGGTGGCCTGCTCAACGGAAACCTCGCCGTTGATGCCCAGGGCGACACCGATGGTTGCTTCCAGACGCTTCTCGTCCACCTGGCGGTCGCCTGGCACGCCAAGAACGACCAAGTGGCGGTTGCCCTCTGGATCGATGACAGCCAGCACCACGTTCTTCAGGGTGTCCTTGGCTTCCCACGCACGATCCTGGCGAGGGCGTAGTTCATTGGCGGCCGCAACCAGGGTATCGATGGTCGGGGTGTTAGGCGTCTCGACGACTTCGAAGGCAGGAGCAGCGGTGTAGTCGATGGCGTCTGGCACCACAGTGGTGACAGCTTCAACGTTGGCCGCGTAGCCACCGGGCGAGCGAACAAAGGTGTCCTCGCCGATGGCGGTTGGGTGCAAGAACTCTTCGGACTTCGAACCGCCCATGGCACCTGCCTGGGCGAAAACAGGAACAACTTCCAGGCCAAGGCGCTGGAAAATCTTCAGGTAGGCACCGCGGTGAGCCATGTAGGCCTCGTCCAGTCCGGCATCATCAATGTTGAAGGAGTAGGAGTCCTTCATGATGAATTCGCGGCCGCGCAGCAGGCCCGCGCGCGGGCGAGCTTCGTCGCGGTACTTGTTCTGGATCTGGTAGAGATAGACCGGCAGGTCCTTGTAGGAGTTGTACAGGTCCTTGACCAGAAGGGTGAACATTTCCTCGTGGGTCGGTGCCAAGAGGTAGTCGGCGTCTTTGCGGTCCTTCAGACGGAACAGGCCATCACCGTACTCAGTCCAACGGCCGGTCTGCTCATATGGTTCGCGCGGCAGCAGTGCAGGGAAATGCACTTCCTGGCCGCCGATGGCGTTCATTTCCTCGCGCACAATAGCTTCAACGCGCGCAAGGACTTTCAAACCCAGCGGCAACCAGGTGTAGATGCCCGGGGCCGCACGGCGGATATAACCGGCGCGTACCAACAGCTTGTGGCTGGCGACTTCGGCGTCAACCGGATCTTCACGCAAGGTGCGCAAGAAGGTAGTGGAAAGCTTCAAAACCACTCGGGGGCGTCCTATTCCGTCCGTCGACGACCGAAAAGTATTTTCGGTGTCGACTAGCTATGCAAAATCAATGGGTTTTCGGCCGTAAAGTCGACCGATTCCAATGCTACCGCTTCGGGCCACTTCCCAATAAATTCAAGGGCTACGAGCTGGCTCGTGTTGCGAAAAGCGCCGCTAGGAATCGGGACCGGGACGATCCAAAAAACGGTTTTTCCGATCCAGATGGCAATCGAGGGCCGCACTACCGTAATTCACGGTTAGGATGACAGGTCTCGGCGAACGCGTCCACCGATGCACAGGGGCGGTGAAGTGGCCAATAAAGCCGAAAGGCTCCCACCGGTCCCATGAAGGAAACCGGAGAGAGCCAAACGAATTGGGCTTCCTACTTGGCTGCCGACTTAACTTCAGCAACAGCCTTGTTCAATTCACCCGTGAGCTTGTCCAGCACTTCTGCTTCAGGTTTGTCTCCGCCACCTGAGTAAACGACCATCACAGCATTAGCCCCGACCAGGCCCTGCATCTGGTAAGAACCGCCCGGGACCTCGGTACCGTTCACGGTCATGCTGGTCTGGGTGGCAATGGTGGTATCGGCATCAGAGCTGGCGTCGAGGACCTTGGCCGAAGCTGAAATCTCCTGGCCCGACATGGACATCGTGAACTTGTCGCAGCCCTGCAAATCCTTGTTTTCCGCCATGGACTTTGCTTGCTCAAGCTTGGCTGAATCCTCGTAGCCGAGCACCGAGTACGTCGTGGACTCCATGCCCTCGCCAGGGACGACCGCGACAGCCATGTTGGTGCCTTCAAGATCCTGCGTCCCCTGCTGTGCCACGAATTCGGCGCACTTTTCGGGGCTTATGTTCATTTGCTCAATCAATTTCTTCGATTCAGGCAATGACGCCTTAATAGTGTCGCCATCCAGAACCTGCGCCTTGGAGTTATCACCCACTAGCGACTTGACCACCGCAGAGACCTGTTCAGCGGTCAGCGCCGCGGTTTCGCTTGCCTGTTCTTGCGCAGCACCCGAACCGTCGGAGCTACCCGAAGATTCGTTACCCGAGCTGCCGCAACCGCTCAAAGCGAGTGCTGCCGCCATCGGCAGCACCCAGAAAGCTTGCTTCTTCATGGTGTAATCCTCACGTTGATGGTGAAAAGCCATCTCTAGTATTACACAACACGTTCGAAATAAAACCACATACCGGAACTATTGCGCCGCTTTGATTTCATCAAACGCTTGATCTGCAAGCTCCACTGCCTGAGTCGCCAATTCTGCAGGTTGCATCGAACCCGTTTGCAAGGTGACTAGAACAAAATTGTTTCCGTCTAACGCTTGAACGGCGGCCGAACTCAATGTTTGCCCACCGCCGGCATCCATAATGGTCGACATGCTCAACGATCTCTCGGCTTTGACAGCCAGCGGCAAGATCTGGCGCTGGGCCTTGATTTCTTGTCCGCCCTGTTCAATGGTGACCGTTTCACAGCCCTCAAGGTCATCCAGTGCCAGTGCATCGTGCACGTTTTTTCGCGTGGCTTCGTCAGTCAACGAAAAAACCTGCACGACTTTACCCATTTGCTCGGAGCTGCTCGTCGAAGTGGCAGCCACTGAGCCGGTCAGGTCAGTGACCGTATATTTGGCGTTGAGTTCTGCGCATTTCTCCGGCTTGATTCCGTCAGGCACCTTGGCGTTCTTGGCTGCGGAAAGCTGCGGTTGCATCTGTTCGTTGCCGATCACCTGCACCGCGGGGTCGCCTTCAAGCAATTTGGAGGCGATGTTTTCGACTTGCGTTGCGTCTAGTGTTTTACCCGTAGTCGGTTCTTCGGCACTACTTTGTTGGTCCGATGGGCTCGTGGACTCGGATGAATTCGGCCTCTGATCAGATGAGCCGGCGGAGCAACCTGCCAGGGCCAATGATGTCGCCAGCGGCAATGCCCAAAATACCAATCGCTTGGTCATGAAGTTTTCCTTTGTTGTCCTTGCAGAGAAAGTTGAGAGCACGCCGCTAATTTCTCTAGTTCAGCTCGCTCAGCAATTCGTTGATCGTCGCTGCTGCGCCGTGGACTTGCTGTTGTGTTTGCCCTTGGGTCGTGGGTTGCTGGATGCCGATCAACACGTTAGACGTGGCGGCACGAACCATGAGCTGTTGCTGGGTGATTTTCCCATCACTGCTGGTAACCACGTAGCTTTCATCTTGTTCGGCTTCAGAGTCCATTGGTTGCTTTGCCAGATGGTAGGCGATAGATTCATTGCCCGAGGTGACAGAGTAGCGAGAGCATTGCTCATTGGCCGACGCATTTGCATCCCACTGCTTTTTCAAAACTTGTGGATCTTTGTAGATGGCCACTGTGAGATAGCGGTCCTCGAATTCAATGGCACCCATCGTGGAATTCTGCAGTTGGTCCGCTACTGGCTCAGCAAAGGCAACTCCGCATTTGCTCGGATTGACCTTGACGCTTTCAATCCATTCTTGGGCTTTCGGGATAGTCGCTCGCAACTTCTTATCGGTGATGACCACGGCGTTTGCATCTGCCTTAGAAAAGTCTTCAAGAATTTTCTGCAACTGGTCAGCGTTGACCTTCACTGGCGCTTGAGGAGTCGGCTCAGGAGCAGGTTGAGCAGCGCTGCAGCTTGCCAATGCCATCGTTGCAAGGCAAAAAGCAACGGCCAGATACGACTTGAAACCATTGGCTTGGGGCACAAAATTTCCTATCCCATTTAGCTTTACCCTCTAGAGTCTAGAAGATCGTCGGCAAATGCGACGAGATTGCGACTTAACCGGTCCCACGCGTCAACAAGTTCAAGTTGCCATTGCCTAGAACAAGATCGTTGCAAAGGTGCCAACCTGCTCAAACCCAATACGTTGATAGGTCTTAAAAGCTGGCACATTAAAATCATTCACGTACAGGCTGGCGATCGGAGCGAATTGCATGGCGTAATCCACCGTTGCGCTCATATACCCAGAGGCTAAGCCGAGCCCCCGATATTTGGGATTAACCCACACTCCCTGGATCTGGACAACTTCGTCAGTCACGGTGCCCAAATCGGCTTTGAAGACGACCTCGCCGTTGTCATCGCAGTCGATGAGGGTATGTGCTTCGCGGATCAGTTGTCGGACTCGGCTTCGATAAAAACTTCCGCCGTTTTCCAGTGGGGAATAACCCAGTTCTTCTTCAAACATTGCGGCACTGGCTGGGAGCACCAGATCAAATTCGTGAATTCGTGCAGGACGAAGCTTGTTGCGCCGGATACCAGCAGGCCGCTGCGAAATAGTCAGCAGAGGTTGGTTCTCCCGGACATCGAAGATTTCTTGCGGGCCCTCGAGTAGTACCTCATGCATGGCCAGCACAGATTGCGCCGGACCAAAAACGGAGGCGAATCGCTGCCGAGATTCCAAGGCATACTGCGCATATTTTTTAGCCTCGTCCTCGGTCATGAGGGTTGGTGCCACATTGGCACCTACCCAACATGCCGATTCGAGACCGGCGTCACCGTCGAGCCCGACGATACGGGCGTAGCCATCCGGCGCAGCTGAACGGTGCAAGTTCACCTGAGAACGGGTGAAAATATTAGCGACGGGGTCGCGGTCGAGCAGCTCGATGAGCGCCGTCGTGTCACGGCGGTTCAGTGTCCGCGGCACCCTTTTGTCGCTTCGCCGGCTGTCTTTAGCTGACGGAGACCACGGGAGAACCCGAGGCAGGATTCTCGTCATCGTTCAGTCCCATTTCGTCAGCCAAACGGTTGGCTTCTTCAATCAGCGTCTCAACAATCTGGTCTTCTGGCACTGTCTTGATGACTTCGCCCTTGACAAAAATCTGGCCCTTGCCATTGCCTGAAGCCACTCCAAGGTCAGCGTCGCGAGCCTCGCCGGGCCCGTTGACAACACAGCCCATAACGGCCACACGCAACGGAGCCTTCATGCCTTCAAGGCCCTCGGTGACCTGTTCAGCCAAGGTGTAAACGTCTACCTGGGCACGTCCGCAGGATGGGCAAGAGACGATGTCCAGTTTACGAGGACGCAGATTCAGCGATTCAAGAATCTGGTTACCGACTTTAACTTCCTCAACCGGAGGAGCAGAAAGCGAAACGCGAATAGTGTCGCCGATGCCTTTGGAAAGTAGTGCACCGAAAGCAGTGGCGGACTTGATGGTTCCCTGGAACGCCGGACCTGCTTCGGTCACGCCCAGGTGCAGCGGCCAGTCGCCGCGCTCAGCCAGTAGTTCGTAGGCACGAACCATGATGACCGGGTCGTTGTGCTTCACCGAGATCTTGAAGTCATGGAATCCGTGCTCTTCAAACAGCGATGCTTCCCAAACTGCCGATTCGACCAATGCCTCAGGCGTCGCCTTGCCGTACTTCTGCAGCAAACGCCGGTCCAGCGAACCCGCATTAACACCGATTCGAATCGAGGTGCCGTGGTCCTTGGCCGCCTGGGCGATTTCCTTGACCTGGTCATCGAACTGGCGGATATTGCCCGGATTCACCCGAACGGCGCCGCAACCAGCTTCAATGGCCGCAAAGACGTACTTTGGCTGGAAGTGGATATCGGCAATGACTGGGATCTGCGACTTCATCGCAATAATGCTCAGAGCCTCCGCATCCTTGTCGGTGGGGCAGGCTACACGCACGATGTCACAACCGGCAGCGGTCAGCTCAGCGATTTGCTGCAGCGTCGCGTTGATGTCGTGAGTCTTGGTGGTGGTCATCGACTGGACCGAAATCGGCGATTCAGAGCCGACCCCGACCGACCCAACCTGAAATTGGCGGGTCTTGCGACGTGGTGCGAGTACCGGCGGTGGGCCTGCCGGCATACCTAGGCTGACCGAAGTCAATGGACGCCTCCGAATAAATTGTGGGTAAATCTCTTAGTCCAAGTATGTCACCGTATCGAGGTGAGCGGGTACTCATGCGAGAAAGGCCACGGGGTCGCCGTGGCCTTTCTCGCAAATTCAAAGCCGTTGAGCCAGTATGCGCCTAGTTTGCTTCAGCAATTTCCTTGATGCTGTTGAGCACCGTAGTAACCTGCTCAACGACTTCAGCGTCATCCTTCGGGTGCAGTTCGGCGAAGCGAACGACCGAGTTCGGAATGGCCAGCTTGACGTCGTCCAGAACGTTCGCGCCTGCGATGTTCAGTGCCTTGCGAGCTTCGTCCTGAGCCCATACGCCACCGTACTGGCCGAATGCGGTGCCAACAACAACGGTTGGCATACCCGAAACCGCACCAGCTCCGAACGGGCGGGACAGCCAATCAATTGCGTTCTTCAATACAGCTGGCATGGTGCCGTTGTACTCCGGGGTGACCAGCATCAGCGCGTCTGCCTCGGCTGCTGCGTCGCGCAATGCCTGAGCGGCGGCTGGAACGCCACCTTCAACGTCGTTGTCCTCGTTGTAAAAAGGAATGTTCTCCAGGCCACTGAATACGGAAACTTCCATGCCTTCAGGGGCGTTATGCGAAGTTGCTTCTGCCAACTGCTGGTTGGTCGAACCGTTACGCAGGGATCCGACGAGGGTGAGGACCTTAGTGGCCATGGGATGTACTCCTAAATCAGAAAATCAAAACAAGCTGACGCTTCATCTACTTTCAACTATCGGTGATTCCCATCAATTCCGCGAATTAAAGTGATCTAGAACACGATTGCCAATTTCGTCTACTCTTGCCCCGGTTTTCTCCGAAGTTGCTTGGTGATGGATCGGCTGGATTTCGCATTTAGCCGTCTGCGTTGCGATCCCCTGGTTGGCTTGGTGGCCTTTCGCTGCGGAGCGTCCTCGGCAAGCCCCTGGTCGACTAGTCGTCGCAGCTTCTCCATGGCAATCTGCCGGTTTCGCCACTGGGACCGTTCTTCCGAAGCCGTCACCACTATGGATCCGGCGACTAGTCGGGCTGCATATTTGTCGAGCAACCGCTGACGCTGCCATGCAGATAGCGAGCCCGATGCACTGATGGACCAAGATAATTCGACCCTGGAATCCGAAGTATTCACGTGTTGGCCACCGGGACCTGAGGAACGCGTGAAATGCCAAGCAAGCTCGGCAGAAGGAATGCTCAGACTGTCGTTGACGTGCAAATCCATAATTCCCCCTCCCGGATCCTTGGTGCCTGTCACGTGATCATTTCAAAGAATTCTTAAATTGATAAGCTCCCGCCCTTCTGCAAAAGAAGCGCGGGAGCTTAGCTCGCTGACGTGCTAGGCCGAGAATTCCTGCAGCAACCCGATGACCGGGTTCCATTCGGAGATATTGGCCTGAGCAATCGCACCGACCTTGTTGAACGGATCATTGGCCAGCAGCTCGTTCAACGCAGCTTCGGATTCAGCTGCAATGATCAACAAGGCGCCATCGGTAGCAGGAGTCGGTCCCGATGCCAGGACTCGGGCCGGGCCCTCGTTGACGAATCCGACGAGGTATTCGCGGTGTGCCGGACGGTGTTCATTACGCAGCTCAACAGAGTCCTCGGCGTAAACGTATTCAACAGCAAAAACAGTCATAGCTACACCCTATTTCCCTAGGCTCAGAACAGTTGTATTGGCTTAAAGATGTCTGCGTATATTAAGAGGCCACCCATAACCAACATGGCCACCACAACAACATAAGTCAGTGGCAACAGCTTGACCGTGTCCACCGGCTTAACATTTTTCATCTTGAAGATCCGGGCAAACATTCGTTTGATGCCGTCGTAGAGGGCGCCAATCACATGTCCGCCATCCAATGGCAGCAGCGGGATCAAGTTGAATGCGAACAAGGCGAGGTTCAATCCCCCGACCAGCGAAAGCAAAGTCGCGAATTTATCGCCAACTGAAATGGAATCTTCCGCGCTGATTTCCCCGGCAATTCGTCCCACGCCAACAATTGACACAGGACCATTTGGATCACGCTGGCCATCGCCAAACGCTGCCTGGGCCACATCCACCATGCGCTGCGGCAGGTGCAAGATGACGTTTCCAATGGTCAGCAACTGGTTGCCGATAACGCCAGGCACGGCGCTCAGCGGCTGCGTCAAGTCCTGCTGCAACGAGCTCATCCCAACAAACCCGACCTTGGTCAGGATGTAATTGCCTTGGTCATCGGTGAGCACATAGCCATTTTCATCAGTAGCTGGCCGATCAGTAAGGTACGGGGTCAACGTGGTGGTGCGGTTTTGACCGTGTCGCTGATAATCGAGCGTAATCGATTGCCCTGGATTCACCCGGATTACGTCGGTTAGCTTGTTCCACTCGCCCTGCTCAACGGCATTGCCGTTGACTGCAGTGATGGTATCGCCTGGGCGCAGTCCAGCTTCATAGGCCGGCGCCGGAACATCCTTATCCGTGCATTCGGTCTGCTCGGCATTCTGCGCGCTGGCGATGCACTGATACACCTCGGAAACGGTTGTCGTCGGTGTAGCCTGCCCGAAGCTGGTGAGAACAATGGCAATGACAACAAAACCGATCACCAAGTTCATCAACGGTCCGCCAAGCATGATGATCACGCGTTTGTAGACCGGAAGCTGGTAGAACAGGCGGCCTTCATCGCTCGGCCGGACATTTTCATTGGCTTGAGAACGAGCATCATCGACCATCTGCCCGAAGACTTTTTGGAACAGTCCCGGCTTCTTGGCTGGCTGCTCCCCTGCGGCTTCCGGGCGTGGCGGATACATACCCACCATCGAGATGTAGCCGCCCAGTGGTAGCGCCTTGATCCCGTATTGGGTTTCCCCTCGCTTGAAGGAAACCAGTGTCTTGCCAAAGCCGATCATGTACTGCGGTACTCGCAACTTGAAGAGCTTTGCCGGGACGAGGTGCCCAATTTCGTGCAGCGCGATGGAAAGGCCCACGGCGACCACCATGAAAAGTACGCCGGCAATGAACAGAATTACGCTCATGCTTTTGCCTCCACAATCTTCGCAGCGTACGCCCTCGCCCAGCGGTCGGTTTCCAGAACGGTCTCGACGCTGAGTGCAGCGTTCACCGGAGTGTAGTCGTCGAGCACGTGCTCGATGGTTTCGACGATGTCGGTGAATCGAATCTTTCCATCGTGGAAGGCATCGACGGCAACTTCATTGGATGCGTTGTAGACGGCCATGTGGGTACCCGAAGCCGCCGCGGCTTGCTTCGCCAGTTTGACGGCCGAGAACACTTCTTCGTCCAACGGCTCGAAGGTCCAGTTGGAGGACTTGGAGAAATCACAGGCCTTGGCGGCGCCGCTAACGCGATGCGGCCAATTGATGCCCAAGGCAATCGGCAGACGCATATCTGGCGGAGAAGCCTGGGCAATCACCGAACCGTCAATGAATTCCACCATGGAATGAATGATTGATTGGCGGTGAACCACCGGCTCTATTCGCTCCAACGGAACGTCGAAGAGCAAATGCGCTTCGATTACTTCCAATGCCTTGTTGACCATGGTCGCTGAGTTCGTCGTCACCACGCGGCCCATGTCCCAGATGGGGTGCGCTAGCGCCTGGGCAGGGGTCACCTCGCGCAATTGATCGTAGGTGTAACCGAAGAAAGGTCCTCCCGATGCGGTCACCAATAGTTTGGATACTTCCTCTGGCGTACCTGATCGAAGGGCCTGAGCCAAGGCCGAGTGTTCAGAATCAACGGGGGAAATTTGCCCGGGCGCAGCGATCTGCTTCACGACCTGCCCGCCGATAATCAAGGATTCCTTGTTGGCCAGAGCCAGCAGGTGTCCAGCTTCCAACGCGGCAATGGTAGGAGCCAGCCCGATGGCACCGGTGATGCCATTGAGCACCACGTCTGCTTCGCTGAACGCGGCAACTGTTGTCGCCGCCTGCGCCCCCGCAACCAGTTCTGGCTCGTAGCCGCTGACCGAGGCTTGGCTGGCTGCACGTTTTATGGCGGTTGCAAGTTCATCCACAGAGTCACTGGCACATCCAACCAATGCCGGGCGGTATTTGACCGCTTGCTGCGCGAGCAATTCCAAGTTGTATCCGCCAGAAAGGGCGGCCACCGAGAATTTTTCCGGTGCCTGGCTAATGACGTCCAAGCCTTGGGTGCCGATTGATCCTGTAGAACCGATCAGGGAGATCCTGCGGGGGTGTCCGGCCGGGGTAAAAGTTTTTTGGAAGCTCACCCATCCATTATGGTTCGTCTAACTGTGAGCGCCCAAAGCGCGCCACGCCTTGTGCATGGCATGGCGCGCTCTGCGGCAAAACTACAGCCCCAAGCTGCGGGCAATGAGCATCTGCTGAACCTGGGTTGTCCCTTCTCCGATTTCCAGGATCTTGGAGTCGCGGTAATGACGGGCCACCAGGGATTCGTTCATGAATCCATATCCACCGAAGATCTGTGTCGCGTCGCGGGCGTTGTCCATGGCAGCTTCGCTGGCAATCAGTTTGGCGTGGGCGGCCTCAATTTTAAAGTCCTTCCCAGCGAGCATTTTGGCAGCGGCTGCGTAGTAGGCCAAGCGCGCGGTATATGCACGAGAAGCCATGCGGGCAATCATGAATGAAACACCCTGGTTCTTGCCGATGACAGTGCCAAAGGTCGTGCGCGTCTTGGCATACTTGACGGCTTCATCGAGGCAGCCTTGCGCTGCGCCGGTAGCCAACGCGGCAATGGCGATGCGTCCCTCGTCCAGGATTTCAAGGAAGTAGGCATAACCGCGTCCACGCTCCCCCAAAAGATTTTCCTCGGGTACCCGCGCAGAATTAAAACTCAACGGATGGGTGTCGCTGGCGCGCCACCCCACCTTGTCGTAGGCCTTCTCGGCGGTAAACCCCTCGGTTCCCGTAGGCACGATGATGGCCGAGATTTCCTTCTTCCCTGTCGCCTCATCGACCCCCGTGACGGCCGTAGCCGTGACATGCGAGGTGATATCGGTGCCGGAGTTGGTGATGAATTCTTTTGCTCCGTCAATCACCCACTGTCCATCTTCCAGCTTTGCTTTGGTGAGCGCAGCCGAGGCATCCGAACCGGCGCCCGGTTCAGTAAGTCCAAATCCAGCAATGCGTTCGCCGGTGGCCAGCGGCTCTAGCCACTGCCGTTTTTGGGCTTCGCTGCCAAACCGGTAAATGGGCATGGCGCCAAGAGAAACGCCGGCTTCCAGGGTGATGGCTACGGACTGGTCAACCTTGCCCAGTTCTTCCAACGCGAGCGCCAGGTGGAAATAGTCGCCTCCTGAGCCGCCATATTCCTCGGAGATCGGCAGGCCGAAAAGCCCCATCTGCCCCATTTGCTTGACGATGTCATAGGGGAAGGAATGATTGGCATCATTGGCAGCGCTTTGTGGCGCGACTACTTCTTGAGCGAATTCTCGGACCATGTTGACCAGGTCTTGGTACTGTTCATCGAGTTCGAGGTTAATCATCAGGCTCTCTCTTCGTTGAGGGATGGACCGATATCGAATTACTGGATCTGCAATATGTCGATATGGGAATTTTTCTGAGACCAGCGCGCGAGCGTCTTGGAAGCAAGAGTCACGGCGCGTATGGTTAATTATTATTAACTGATTACCGCCTACTGGTGGGTAAACAGCTTCATTTTTGACAGTAGTGGCACCCGTCACACTTGTCCAGAGTTCAACTTGGCAATCGTAAGGAGACGATGGTGATGGCGAGCAGGTATCAACCCCTCAACGAACCAACTGACCGCGAACGCGCCAAGGCAGAACGGCGTGACGCGCTGTTACGGGAAGCCACCCGGCTCTTCGCGCTCCACGGTTATGCAGGGGTGTCTCTGGAAGATCTCGGCGCTGCCTGCGGCATATCCGGTCCAGCGGTCTACCGCCACTTTGCAGGCAAGCAGGCAGTGCTTATCGCTTTGCTGGTTGACATGTCCAAGGACATCTATGCCGGTGGCCAGAAGGCCTCCGAAGCCGGCGGGTCACCGCTCGACGTCCTCTCGCGCCTGGTTGATTTCCACACCGACTTTTCGCTTTCGCGCCCGGACATCCTGCAGGTTCAAGACCGCGATCTAAAGTCGCTGCCTAAAGCCGAATTGTCATTGGTCCGTAAACTACAGAACTCCTACATCGAGTTATGGACCAATGAACTGGCGAAATTGCATCCCACCGGCGGCAAGCAGTCCCACCGTTTCCGGGCCCACGCCGTCTTCGGCTTGCTCAACTCAACCGCTCACTCGGCGCACTCGCCCAGAACAAAAAAATCAGGCTTGAAACCACTATTGTCCAATATGGCACTTGCCGCGTTGACTTCCCCGGTAGTGTAGATCCCAAGCCATTGTTCCGCAGCGTTCCGAAACCGGCATGCTGACCCACCCGATTGAAAGGCCTTTATCGTGCAGCTACGTGAAGTCCGCCCTTCCGACTTGGACTCATTCTTTGCTCACCAGCAAGAACCCGAGGCGAACCTCATGGCCGCTTATCAGGCGCGTAACCCAGCCGACCGCGCGGTATTCGACCACCACTGGAACTCGATCTTGAACGATCCAACTGTTCTGGTTCGCACCATCGAGCACGAAGGCGACGTGGTTGGTTCCATCTTGGTATTTGACGGTGAAACCCCAGAGATCAATTTCTGGACTTCCACCAAGTACTGGGGCAAGGGAATTACCACCAGCGCTGTGGATGCCTTCCTGGCCGAGTACACCAAGCGCCCGCTGACGGCACACGTTGTCCAGGACAATCTGGGATCCATCAAGGTCCTGGAGCGCCGCGGATTCAAGACCATCGGCACCGAGCAGATCTTCTCAAACGCCCGTGCAGAAGTAGTGACCGAAAACGTAATGCAGCTGGACTAGGGAACGCACGCCCTATTCACCCTGAGACCGCAGGAGCTGGCCCGTGAGGGCCAGCTCCTGCGGTCGTTTACCCGTGGTTATTGCCGAGGTCCGTAATACCCCTTGCCGCGGTCAATATCTTCACGTGCTTTGCGCAATGCTTTCGACGTTTCTGGGTCACGGCTTTCCAACTCGTCGGCCTTTCGATCGAGTCCCCTGAATGCGCCGATGATAAAAGGAAACGCGCACAGCACAATCAACGCTGCGACGATGAAAATGGAAGCTAAATCCATAAGATCTCCCGGAGAGTGAGTGCGGTCCAAGGCAAAACTACTCAAGAAACAGGCAAGGAGCCAGAAATAATCCCGGCTCCTTGCTTGTATGCACGTAGTTACTTGCTGTTATTCAGCAAGCGCCATGCCTCGCGTCGAACAGCCTGCTCATGGGGATCAGGCACCGGCGCAGCGGCTAGCAAACGCTTGGTGTAGTCGTGGGTTGGCGAGTGCAGCACGGTCTCAACCATGCCCTGCTCGACGGCCTTGCCCGAGCGCATCACAACCACCGCGTCGGCCAGCATGTCAACCACGGCCAAATCGTGGCTGACGAACAAGCAGGCGAAGTTGAAGTCACGCTGCAAGTCCTGGAGCATTTCCAGCACGACGGCCTGCACCGAAACGTCCAACGCGCTGGTCGGCTCGTCGGCAATCAGCAGTTCCGGGTTCAAAGTCAGCGCACGGGCGATGCAGATGCGCTGGCGCTGGCCGCCCGAGAGCTCGTGCGGGTAGCGGTTGATGACGTTGCGCGGCAACTTGACCGCATCCAGCAGTTCCTCGGCACGCTTGATGCGAGAAGCCTTGGTGCCCACCTTGTGCACCACCATCGGCTCGGTGATGCACTCGCCAATCGGGAAGCGGGGGTTCAGCGAAGCCGCCGGGTCCTGGAAGATGACGCCGATCTGCTTGCGCACCGCGCGAGCTTCCTTGGGCGAGAGCTTTGGCAAGTTGTGCCCCTTGACCGAGAGCGTGCCTTCGGCTACGGGAAGAAGGCCGATCACCGCCTTGGCGATGGTGGACTTGCCCGAACCGGACTCGCCCACGATGCCAAGCACTTCGCCCTTGGCGATATCGAAGCTCACTCCTTCAACGGCGCGGAAGATCTTGCCGCGCATGTTGTATTCCAGCACTAGATCCTTGGCTTCAAGTACCAGTTCACGCCCGGCAGGAGCGGTCCTGCTGCTGTGCGGCGCGTTTTCGGTGATGATCGCAGGCGCGGATAGCCGTGGAACGGCGGCCAGAAGCCGCTGGGTGTATGCATGCTGCGGGTTCAGCAATACCTGATCCACGCTGCCGGTCTCCACCAGGTTGCCTTGGAACATCACTGCCACCTGATCAGCCATGTCGGCCACCACACCCATATTGTGGGTGATCAGCAGGATGCCGGTGTTCAGGCGGTCCTTCAGCTCGCGCAGCAGGTCCAGGATCTCGGCCTGCACGGTCACATCCAGCGCGGTGGTCGGCTCATCGGCGATGATGACCTTCGGGTCGCAGGAAATCGCCATGGCGATCACGATGCGCTGGCGCTGGCCGCCGGAGAACTGGTGCGGGTACTGCTTGATGCGCTTATCGGGCTCCGGTATTCCGACCATGTCTAGCAATTCGATGGCCCGGTCGGTAGCGGCTTTGCCGTATGCAATGCCATGCAGTTCCAGGGCCTCGGTCAACTGGCGTTCGATGGTCAGCACCGGGTTCAGTGCGGTCATCGGTTCCTGGAAGACCATGGCAATGTCGGTGGCTCGCATCTTTCGCATCTTGCCCTGTTCAAGGCCCACCACATTGACGTTGCCGATCTTCGCTTCGCCGGAAATGTTCGCGTTCTCCGGCAGCAGGCCCATGGCCGCGGTGGATGTCACCGATTTGCCCGAGCCCGATTCGCCCACGAGGGCTACGACTTCGCCTGGACGCACTGCCAGGGACAGGCCCTTGACCGCGTGGACCAGAGGCCCAGAGGTTTCAAAGGTGACTTTGAGGTCGTTGAAGCTCAGTGCGTATTCACCGGCGGTATCTTCTGGAGCGACGTGGCTCATGGCTTCTCCTTACGGGTTGGCAGGGCAAACAGTCCTGCGCGCCGGCGGCGGCGTTTGCCCGTCTGGCGTGGGTCGAAGGCATCGCGCAGGCCATCACCGAGGAAGTTCACCGCGAGCGCGATGACCACGATGATCATGCCCGGCCACCAGAACAGCCACGGGCGGGTGACAAAAGCATTCTGGTATTGGCTGATCAGCAGGCCAAGGGAAGATTCCGGTGGCTGAACGCCGAAGCCAAGGAAAGACAGCGAAGATTCGAGCAGGATCGCGCCGGCGATCGCAAAAGTCGCGTTCACGACGATCACGCCAATGGTGTTGGGCAGCAGGTGCTTGAAGATCACGCGTGACGTGCGCGATCCCATGGCCTGCGCGGCGGAGACGTATTCGCGTTCGCGCAGGGAAAGGATCTCGCCTCGCACCAGTCGGGCCAAGCCGGTCCAGGTGACCAAACCGAGCACCAGAGCCAGAGCGAAAATCGACCCTGAGCTTCGTCCCGCGATCTGTCCGAGCACCGCGGCCAGTACCAGCAGCGGGATCACGATGAACAGATCGGTGATGCGCATCAGCACTTCATCAACCCAGCCGCGGAAGTAGCCGGCAACTGCGCCGATGACGGCGCCGAGGAAGGTGGCAACCAAGCCCACGACAAGGCCAATAATAATGGACTTCTGCGTGCCATTCATGACCAAGGCGAAATAGTCCTTGCCTACCGAGTCCTGGCCAAATGGATGCTCGCCGATGGCGATGCCGGATCCGCCAAGCCAAGTCGGCAGCAGGGAGAAGGTCGGCTTGCCGCTGTTGACGACGGTGCCGGCATCCAGGTAGCTCTGCTTCCACCAGCCCGGCAGTGGTCCTATTCCAATAGAAGTGAAAGCGACCACCGTGATGACCACCAGAACTACAGCGGAGATCATTGCGGGCTTGTGCTTGATAAATCGCCCGAAGACAATTTGCGACTGGCTCTTGGACTGTTCAGTCGAGGCTGCGAGTTTCGCGTCTTCGACTTCTGCAATAGAGGTCAAGTTTTTCGGAGTTTGTCCGTTTAAGTTAGTCATCGATTGTCCTAAATTCCCTAGACCCGGATCCGCGGATCAAGCAGCGCGTAGACGATGTCAGCCAGCAGGTTGAACAGGATTGCAGCGCTACCGGTGACCAAGAAGAATGCCATCACAGGGGCCGGGTCCACGGAATGCAGACCGGTGTTGAACATATCGCCCATGCCCTTCCAGCCGAACACCGTCTCGGTGACGACTGCGCCGCCGATCAGTCCAGCGAAGTCGAATGCCGCGATGGTGGCGATGGGAATCAACGCGTTGCGGAATGCATGGCGGAAGATCACGGTGCGTTCGCTCAAGCCCTTGGAACGTGCGGTGCGGATGTAGTCCTGCTGTTGCACCTCCAGCATCGAGGAGCGCGTGTAGCGCGAGTAGCTTGCCAGGGAGATTATGGCCAGCACGATCGTTGGAAGAAGCAGCTGCGTTGCGTTGTCCAGGAAGGTATCCCAGAAGCCGCCACCAAGGTTTGCGGTGGAGGAACCAATCGTTCCGATGGGCCGGCCCTTCAGCTGCAGGAATCCAGGCCATGCGCGGAAGATATGATCCAGCACTGTGAGACCGGCACCAACGACGCCAACGAGGACCGATACGCCGGCAGCATTCCGGGCGAGACGGCCACCCATGAATTTGCCGATCAGGCCAGGAATGACCACTGCCAAGATGGCGCCGAAAAGCAGGATCCAAGCATTCGCGTCTTTCAACAGCCAGAAGGTTGCGTAGTACATGACCAGCACCAGTACCACGGTGATCAGCGCAGGGTACAGGACTTTCTTCTCCTTGAGGCCAACGCTCATGGCGGTGGCAGACAGGGCAAGCAACAAGGTCAGGACAACGATGATTGCTGGGCCCATCTGAGGGTAGCGGTAGAAGTTCAGCCAGAGGCTGTACTGCAGCATCAGCGGAACAAAAACCGCCGTGACGATGAACGTCAGCCCACGGCGTTTGAGCGATCCTGCCAGCAGCATTTGCAGCACGATTCCGGCAACCACACCTATGAGGATGCTCGTGCCGATCGATATCTGCGGATTTTCAAGCCAGTCGTTGTAACCGATGGCCATGTATTCCTTGAGCAGCACGGCAGCCCAGAAAACAGGAAGGGAGAAGAAGAGGAAGGTCAGGAAGGTGACGAGGTAGTCCAGCCCGGAATATTGGCGTACCGCGGTCAGCACACCAATCGCGATGCCGAGAATGGCCGCGATGATGGTAGCCAGCAAAACAAGCCGGAGAGTCGAAGAAGCGGCGTTGGCGAGCAAGCCGCTGACTTCGACACCATTTATGTTCCGACCTAGGTCGCAGGCGCCTCCGAAGCATTTGCCGACTCCCCCCAGCCAGGTCAGGTACCGCAGGTACCAAGGCTGTTCCAGATTCATGTATTCGATGCGTTGCTGCATCAGATACTCGCGATTTTCAGCGTTGCTTTCGCGTAAATCGCCCAGCGGGTCGCCGGAGTTGATGACCAAGATATAGAGCAGCAACGAGGCGCCAAACAGCACACCGACGGCCGATCCTAATCTCTTGAGAATGAACTTCAACACGGTTCTAATGTCCTCTTTCTTCTCACCGTAAAGCGCAGGTGTCACCCGGTGATGGTGGCAGACACACCACGGGGCCCGATGGTGATCGGGCCCCGCAGGCGCTCACAGTTGGTGTTAGCAGCTAGTTTGCCCTCGGGACTTACTCAGCTCGCTGCCACTGCTCGGCGTTCCACACGATGCCATTCTGGGTAGCGGTGTGGCGAACATTCTGAACATCGGAGCCCGAAGCGCTCAGGCCTGGGTGCGCGAAGACCGGAATGCCGAACAGGTCATCCCACAACAGCTTTTCGATGACCTTGGTCTGCTCGGCGTGAACTGCCGGGTCAAGCGAGGTTGCCAGCTTGGTCCATGCTTCGTCCACTGCCTTGTTGGAGTACTTGCCGTAGTTCTGTGGCTTACCCGTGGCGTAGATGTTCTGGCCCGAAGTGATCTGGCCCGAACCTGCCCAAGCGAACAGTGCAACTTCGTAGTCGCCACGTTCCTGGGTGCCGCCCGGTGCGAAGAACTTGGCATCGCCAGCGTCTTCAACCTTGAAGCCTGCCTTGTCGCAGGAGGACTTGATGGCAGCAACCTCGTTGGTACGACGCTCGTTTGGAGCGGAGTAGCCGATGCGGATCTTGGTGCCTACAGCGTCCTGCTCCTCAAGGATCTTCTTGGCACCATCGATGTCTACCTGGTCGTAGCGACCGTCGTAGGAGGCATCAACGACTTCCTGGTAGTTGTCCTGGAACGGGAAGACTTCGCGGGCGTTCATCACGGTGGCTTCTGGGTTCAGAGGCTTGACCAGGTTGTCGACAATTTCCTGACGTGGAACACACATGGCGAATGCCTTGCGCAGCTCCAGGTTGGTCATCTCGTTACCCTTGGCGAAGTTGAAGTCCAGATGCTCCCAGGTCAAGGTGTCACCCTGCTGGATGTTCACCGACTTGCCCAAGCCTTCTAGCTGAGCGAGGGTGTCAACGGTGGGCTGAGGAGCAATGACGTCAACGTCCTTGTTCTGCAGCGCCTGGACCATGCCGGTGTCAGCCAAGAAACGGAAGGTCAGCTTCTTGGTAGCAGCCGGGGTGCCGTAGTACTTGTCGTTTGCGGTCAGGGTGACCGACTCGCCGGCCTTCCACGATTCCAGCTTGTACGGTCCGGAAACTGGCATTTCAGCTTCATCAGGAAGGGAGCCTGGCTTGGTCATCCAGCCTTCGTTCCAGAACTTGGCAGCCTTCTCCAGCTTCTTGGAATCGCCGTCCTGGATGGCCTTGACCAGCTCCTCGGTGCTCAGGCCACCCTTCTTGGCAACAACGTGTGCTGGGTGCGACATCCAAGTCTGCAGCTGCCAGTCTGGATCTGGATCCTTGAACGTGACGGTGAATTCCTTGCCGTCAGCAGCGCCTTCTGGCCCCTTAGGCACGGTATCGCCCAAGTCGGTGGAGACCGAGTTGAACAGCGGCTTGTCCTTGGAACCGTTGTTGAGATTCAGGTTCTGCGTGCCCCACGCCAAAACGGCATCTGCCACGGTGATCGGAGTTCCATCAGACCACTGTGCATTGTCGTTGATCTTGTACTTGATGGTCAGTGGATCATCGCTGACCTTCTCGTAAGATCCCAGATCATTGTTCTGGTAGATGGTTCCATCGGTACCCATGTAGTAGAAGCTGGCGAACATGCGATCCACGATGGACGAGTTATAGGTCGAGTAGGTCTGTGGAGTCAAGCCGTTGTAGCTGATGAATTCTGGGGCACCAACGGTGACGTTGAAGGTACCGTCCTTGGTGGTGACATCGCCCAGATCGGCGAGGCCGGAGTTGGTGACCTCTGCGCCACCATTTGACTCGGCGCTCTTGCTTGCCTCCGGAGCAGCGTCGCCGCCGCCCGGCGCACATGCCGAAAGTGCCAATGCCAGGGCAGCGCCTACAGCTACTGCTTTCGAAACGCGCTGAATCCGCATTTCGCCTCCTTGAGATCGTGATGATACGAGTTGTGAATCGGTGAGATTCAATGTGGACCAAATCACATGACCGATCCATTGAGGAATACACTAACCTGAATTTTCTGGCTTGGATAGAGAAAGATTCGTTTCACATCTCCCCCTTCGAACAGTTCTTGAGAGCGATTTGCAACGAGCTTGTTACCAGCGAGTTCATGCGATCCATGCCACATCCGCGAGATTTCAAGGGTTTCTTTCAGATTGGGAAAATTCAATCAGAACACCCACGTTACGAGTATGTTTCATGGATGGCTTTATAACGGTTTTGCAACATTTGCTTCAGTTTGAAAAAATCTGAAATATTCGTTGAATATGACGAAGCACGAGGCTTTCTTTAACGAGCAAGGGGACGTCGAAACCAATGGTTTCGACGTCCCCTTGAGGCGTCTTCGGCGACCGATTAGATCAGTGAAGCACCTGGAATCGCACCCAGCAGGTTACGGGTGTATTCGCTCTTGGGAGCATTGAAAATCTCGTCGGCAGTTCCCTGCTCGACGATCTTTCCATGTTCCATCACGCAGACATTGTCCGCAATCTGCCGAACCACTGCCAGGTCGTGGGTGATGAACAAGTAGGTCAGTCCCATATCCCGTTGCAGTTCATCCAGAAGCTCCAGGACCTGCGCCTGGACCAAGACGTCCAAAGCAGATACCGCCTCGTCGCAGACGATCATCTCAGGCTGCAAAGCCAGTGCACGGGCGATAGCAATACGCTGGCGCTGGCCACCGGAGAGCTCATTCGGGAATCTGTGCATGGTCGAAGCCGGCATGGATACCTGCTCCAGCAGTTCCTTGACCTTTTTCTGGCGCGACGCGCTGTTGCCAATCCCGTGGATGCGCAGGGGCTCCTCGATCGTTCGATAAATCGAATACATCGGATCAAGCGAACCATAGGGATCCTGGAAAATCGGCTGCACGCGGCGACGGTACTTGAACAATTTCCTCTCGCTCAAATTCCCGATCTGTTCGCCGTCGAAGACGATCTCACCCTCGGTTTTGTCCAAGAGATTCAGTACCATCTGGGCGATGGTGGACTTGCCGGAACCGGATTCGCCCACCACTGCCGTGGTGGTGCCCTTCGGAATTTCGAAGGATACGTTGTCCACCGCGGTGAACTGTTCCTTCTTGCCGAAGCCCTTGCGGATGTCATAGACCTTGGTCAGGTTGCTGACCTTCAGCAGTGGCTCGGCCTTGCCCGGAACGATTTCGTCAACAATGGCCTCATGCTTGTCGCCGCGCTGTGCAGACAAGGATGGAGCAGAGTTGATCAGCCGCTTGGTGTATGGATGCTGCGGGTTGCGCAGGATGTCCAGTGCTGGGCCGTATTCAACGACTCGGCCCTTGTACATCACTACAACTTTTTCCGCGCGCTCTGCAGCCAGTCCGAGGTCGTGGGTGATCAACAGGACTGCGGTGCCCAGCTCGGTGGTCATCGTATCCAGATGATCCAGAATCTGCTGCTGGACGGTCACGTCCAAGGCACTGGTGGGCTCATCGGCAATCAGCAGGCGCGGACGGCATGCCAGGCCAATAGCAATCAATGCACGCTGGCGCATGCCACCGGAGAACTCGTGGGGGTATTGTCCTGCGCGAACCTCCGGGTTGGGCAAGCCTGCATCAGCAAGGACCTGGGCGACGCGTTCCTTGGGGTTATCCCCCGCAAGGCCGTTCGCCTTCAGAGTTTCCTTGACCTGGAAGCCAATCTTCCACACCGGGTTCAAGTTGGACATTGGATCTTGGGGAACCATGCCAATGTGATTGCCACGCAGTTCAACGAATCGCTTTTCGCTGGCGTGCGAAATGTCTTCGCCATCGAACAGGATCTGGCCCGAAGAAACCGAACCGTTGCCGGCCAGCAGACCGATAGCGGCCAGTGCCGAGGTTGACTTGCCGGAACCGGACTCGCCCACAATGGCCACGGTCTCCCCTGGCATCACGGTGAAGTTTGCATCGCGCACGGCGTGTACTGGTCCATCAGGAGTGGAGAAGGTAATCGCCAAGTCCTTGATTTCCAGCAACGGCTTTGGTGTTGCGGTTTCAGTCATCGTCTAGGCTCCCTTCCGGGCCTTGGGATCCAGCGCGTCTCGCACTGCATCGCCGAGCATGATGAAGCTCAAGACTGTCACCGACAGGAACAGAGCAGGCCACATCAGCATCATCGGGTTGTTGCGAAGCTGCTGTTGGGCAGTCGAGATGTCGTTGCCCCAGCTCATGATTTCAGGCGGCAAACCGACACCAAGGAAGGACAGCGTCGCTTCGGCAACGATGTACACGCCCAGGTTCACGGTCGCCACAACAATGATCGGTGCCAACGAGTTGGGAATGACGTGCTTGAGCAGCGAATTGAACTTGGAGAGCCCCAAAGCGCGCGATGCTTTCACATAATCGGCGCTCCGCGCTTCAATCACAGCACCACGGGTAATTCGTGCCAGCTGCGGCCAGCCGAAAATCGCCAGCGTGACAATAACGGTCCACACGCTTCGGTTGTCTCGGAATGCAGGAAGCTGCATCACGATGATGGCTCCAAGGATCAGTGGCAGCGCGAAGAAGATATCGCCCAAACGTGCCAGAACAGCATCAATCCATCCGCCATAGAAGCCGGCCAGTGCACCCAGCGCGCCGCCGACGATGACAACGATCAGGGTGGTGAAGACGCCGACCAGCAGCGATGCGCGCGTGCCGTAGATGACGCGTGAATAGATATCGCAGCCCTGGAGGTTGAAGCCCATGATATGGCCAGCCCGGCCAGGTTCATTCGAGTTCTCTAGGGCGCAATAGGTTGGGTCCTGCGAGCTGAACAGCTGCGGGAAAGCCGCAACGACAATGATCGCAAGAATCAGAATCGCGGAAATGATGAACAGCGGCTGCTTGCGCAGTGAACGCCAAGCCTCTGCCCACATGGACAGCGGCTTGCCGGTTTCCTTGACGGAGTCGACTGCTTGCAATGGCGTCTCGTCCAAGGGAGCAACAAAATGCTCGATCTTGTACTTGGAAACTTTGCCGGCGCGGACCTTGCTGATGGGCAGTCCGTCTTCCGGATTAAAATTCTGGTTCTCAGGCATAACGGATCCTTGGGTCAAGCAGTGCGTACAGCATATCCACGATCAGGTTGGCGACGACGAAGACGATCACCAGCACACCGACGATGGCGACAACGGTCGGGGTTTCGCCCTTTTGAATTGCCTGGTACAGCAGGTGTCCAACACCGGGCACGTTGAAGATGCCTTCGGTGACAATTGCGCCACCCATCAGCGAGCCGAGGTCCGCTCCGAGGAACGTCACGACAGGAATCAGCGAGTTGCGAAGGATGTGCACGGTGACAACGCGATTGCGGCTCAAGCCCTTGGCAGTGGCAGTGCGCACGAAGTCCGCGGACTTGTTTTCGATCACCGAGGTCCGAGTCAAGCGAACCACGTAGGCCAGCGAAACCAGGCCTAGCACGAGGGCCGGCAAGAAGAGTTCGCCCCAGGTTGCCGCGCCGGAAACAGTGGGCTTGGCCCATTCGAGTTTCACGCCAACGACGAACTGCAGAACGAAGCCGAGCACGAAGGTTGGCACAGCGATCACGATCAGCGAAGCAACCAGAATGGTCGAGTCGAACCACTTGCCCTTGCGCATACCCGCGATGACACCGAAGATGATGCCGAAAATGCCTTCAATCAGCAGGGCCAGAATCGCAAGGCGTGCGGTGACTGGGAAGGCGCGGCCCAGCAGGGCGCTGACTTCCTGACCTGAGAACGAGGTTCCAAGATCGAAGGTCACCAGGTTCTTCAAGTACAGGCCATACTGAACCCAGAATGGCTTGTCCAAATTGTATTGGGCTTCGAGGGCTGCACGAGTCGCATCGGACATCGGCTTGCCACCGGAAAGCGCGGCGATAGGATCACCGGGCGTGGCAAAAACCAAGAAGTACACCAGCAGTGTTGCACCGATAAATACCGGGATCAGCTGGGCAATTCTCTTGAGCATGAAACTTAACATGCGTGCACCTCACCTCGAGATGCTGGACGGCACTTGGCCATTATTTCCCTCTTCCCGTCGATAAGTATCTCGACGTTTATTTTTGGGAGGCAGATCAAACATGCCAAAGGGAGACCCTTTGTACCTTGGGTCTCCCTTGACATGCCTTTCAGCCAATTTCGGACTTGAACAGTCCGAATGCTGAAATTACTTACTTACCAGTGATTTCGTTGTACATTGGAACGCCGTTCCAACCGAACTCAACGTTGGCGACGTTCTCGCTCCAACCACCCTGGACTGCTTGGTACCACAGTGGGATGGCAGGAAGATCCTTGAACAGGATCTCCTGGGATTCGTTGAAGATCTTTGCGCCTTCAACTGGGTCGGTTGCAGCTAGACCCTTGGCCAGCGACTCGTCAAATTCCTTGCTGGAGTACTTGCCATCGTTCGAACCTGCACCTGTACCAAACAGCGGGCCCAGGAAGTTGTAGAGCGATGGGTAGTCGGCCTGCCAGCCCGTGCGGAAGCCACCGGTCATGGTGTAGGCGGTAACCTTGGCGCGCAGTTCCTTGAAGGAGCTGAACGACTTTGCGGTTGCGTTGATGCCGAGGTTGTTCTTCAGCTGGTTGACAATTGCCTCAACGAATTCCTTGTTGCCGGCGCCATCAACGTTGTAGCCGATGGAGAATTCCTTGTCAGCGTCCCACTTGCTGATCTTGTCGGCGTCAGCCCAAAGCTTCTTGGCTTCGGCATCATCGAATTCGAGGACTTCGCTGCCAGGCAGCTTGTCGTCGTAGCCTTCGAGCACTGGAGCGGTGAAGTCCTTGGCGATAACCTTGCCGCCCTGGTACACCTTGTCGATGATCAGCTGGCGGTCAATTGCACGCGAGATCGCTGCACGGCGGAGGTTGCCCTCTTCGTCCTGCTTGAAGTGATCCAGGTAGCCGGGAATGGTGATGGTCGCGTTACCGGCGTATGGCGAGTTGACCGAGCGGTCGCCCAGGTCAGACTGGTAGGAAGCAAGCTGGCTCGGTGGAATCTGGTCCAGCACGTCCAGGTTGCCGGAAACCAGGTCCTGGTAGGCCGAGTCGGTGGACTGGTAGACCTTGAAGTCGATGCCGCCGTTCGCAGCCTTGCGTGGACCGTCGTACTTCTCGTTGATGTCCATCTTCAAGTTGACGTCGTGGTTCCACTCGGTCAGCTTGTACGGACCGTTGCCAACTGGCTTTTCGCCGAAGGCCTTGGGATCCTCGAAGGCTGCCTCTGGCAATGGCATGAAGGCAGTGTAGCCCAGACGCAGCGGGAAGTCGGATTCCGGCTGGGAAAGCTCGACGGTGAAGGTAGTGTCATCGACAACCTTCAGGCCTTCCATCTTGTCTTCCTTGGACTTCTCGGCGTTGACCTTGTCGAAGCCCTTGATGGACTCGAAGAAGTAGGAGTTCAGCTGGGCGTTCTTGGCTGCGGCACCGAAGTTCCAGGCATCCACGAACGAAGCAGCGGTTACTGGGGATCCATCGGAGAAAGTCTGGCCCGACTTGATCTTGATGGTGTAGTTCTGGGAATCCTTGGTCTCGATGGACTCTGCGAGTTCATTGACCGGAGCACCCTTTGCGTCATAGCTGACCAGGCCCGTGAAGAGCAGGTCCATAACGCGACCGCCACCAACTTCGTTGGTGTTGGCCGGCAGTAGGCCGTTTTGTGGTTCGGTGGTGTTTGCGGTGACGACGTACGAGCCGTCTGCTTCGCCGCCTGCGGAATCATTCGAACCGCCGCCACAAGCCGACAGGGTCAGTGCCAAGGCTGCTGATAGAACGACAGCCTTAGATGCGTGCGAGTATCGCATCCTATTTCTCCTCAACATAAGGTTGCTGCTTCTGCATTTCGCAGAGCCGTGCAGGCAAGCGTGAGCTGTAGCACGTAGTGAATGAGATTACATCAAATATTGCGAAACAACCAATGAATATTCATGAAAGCAATGCTTGAAATCCATTTTGTCATTCGTTCAAAATTATTTTGAGCTAGTCAAAATCTCTAGATTCTCAAATAAAAATATTCATCAATCCTGGGTCCTCCAAAACCGAACCGACACCTGCGAGGAACTCGCTTGCTTCCTTGCCGTCAACGACTCTGTGATCAAATGACAAAGCCAAAGTCATGGTATGGCGAAGGGCTACTTCGCCCTGGTACTCCCAAGGGCGCCGCTTCACCTGGCCCAGGGCCAAGATCCCGGCCTGCCCGGGCGGCAGGATCGGCGTTCCAGCATCCACGCCAAAAACGCCGACGTTCGTGATTGAGAAGGTGCCTCCCGACAACTGAGCTGGAGCAAGAGTTCCGGCACGCCCCTGGACAATAATCCCGCTCAACGCCGTGGCCAACTGGGGCAGCGGCAAGTCCTGGGCATTCTTCACCACTGGCACAAGCAAACCCCGGTCAGTAGCTACTGCCATTCCCAGATTCACCGAACCGAATTCTATAATTTCGTCGGCTTTTTCGTCCCACATCGAATTCAACGCTGGATAGGTACGCAACAGGCGGGTCACGACCAAGGCAGCCAGCGTCGTGATATTCAGCTTGATGTCCTTCAACAGAGGATGGGAACGCAACCGCTCAACCAGGGCCATCGATTCCGTGACATCCACGGTCAAAAATTCGGTGGCATGCGGGGCGGTGAACGCCGACTGCACCATCGCCTTGGCTGTGGCGCGACGCACCGCAGTGATCTTTACATGCCTGTCCCCTAGGCCGCCCGGCCGGACCGGCGCATCAAGAGCGGCAGGAGATGCAGTGGCCCTTGGCCCATTCCCGGCATCAATCGCCTGCTGGACATCGCGGCGAAGCACTAGCCCATCTTCGCCACTGCCGGTGAGCATCGAAATATCCACACCGTGATCACGGGCGAGCTTGCGAACCGGCGGAGTGCATCGAGTCACCGCCCGACGCTGTTCTTCATGGCGCTCGGCCACAGCTGCACCCGAGGTGCGCGCCGAACGGGACTTGCGCTGGGGCCGGGCACCAGTTGCCGCTGGTGCGCCATAGCCTACAAGAGTAGGCGTGCGCTCCCCCGCGCTGGGTTGCGGTTCTGGATCTTTTCCTCGTGCTGGTTCGTCATCTCCAAAGGTGACGAGCGGGCCGCCAACCTGGACGACCTGGCCTTGGGCGGCATGAATCTGCTGGACTACCCCGGCATAAGGTGAAGGCAGTTCAACTACAGCCTTGGCGGTTTCCACCTCGGCGATCACCTGGTTCAGCGCCACGTGCTCGCCGACCTTGATTTTCCAGTTCAGCACCTCGGATTCGGTCAGCCCCTCGCCAAGATCCGGAAGCTTAAAAGTTTGATCCGTCATCACTGGGCAGTTCCTTTGCTTGCCTCATGGTGTCGCATCACGGTATCCACCGCGTGCATCACTCGATCCAGGTCGGGTAAATGGTGGCTTTCAAGCCGTGACGGTGGATAGGGAACATCGAACCCTGTCACGCGCAGCGGCGCATGTTCCAAATAGTCGAAGCAGCGCTCGGTGATCTCGGCACAAATTTCCGCGCCCAAACCGCTGGTGCGGCTGGCCTCATGGACCACGACAAGCTTCCCGGTGCGCTGCACCGACTGGGCGACAGTGTCGATATCCAGCGGGTCCAGGCTGCGCAGATCAATGACCTCCAGGCTGGTGCCTTCATCTTCGGCAGCCAGGGCCACATCTATCAGCGTGTAGGTGGTTGGGCCATAACCGACCATGGTGACATCGGTACCGGCGCGGATGATCTTCGCCTTGGGCGAGGCATCGGGCTGAACTGCGCCCAGTTCCGCCTCGGTCTTCTCGTGGTAACGGCGTTTTGGCTCAAAGAAGATCACCGGGTCATCGCAGGTGATTGCCTGGCGCAGCATCGCGTAGGCATCTTCAACGCTGGAGGGCGCAAACACGCGAAGCCCGGCGGTATGCGCGAAGTAGGCTTCTGGCGACTCGGAATGGTGCTCCGGAGAACCGATGCCGCCGCCGTACGGGATGCGGACGGTCACCGGCATCTTCACTCGCCCGCGGGACCGGTAGTGCAACTTGGCCAGCTGCGAAACCAGCTGGTCAAAAGCGGGATAGGTGAAGCCGTCGAATTGGATCTCGACCACCGGGCGGTAGCCGCGGTAGGCCAGGCCGATGGCCGTGCCGACGATTCCAGATTCGGCCAGCGGGGTATCAACGACTCGATGCTCCCCGAATTCGGCCTTCAGCCCGTCGGTCACGCGGAAGACTCCGCCAAGTGTTCCGATATCTTCGCCGAGCAGGATGACCTTGTCATCCTCGCTCAGGGCATCATGCAGCGACTTGTTCAGTGCTTTGAGCATGGTGGTAGCCACGGCTATTCACCACCCTCGAAGCCGGCCAGGTAATCGAGGTAGCTCTTCGCTGCCCGCTCGGTGGGTTCATGCGGCTGGGCATAAACGTTGGAGAACAGTTCTTCCACCTTCGGATCTTCCATCGTGGTGATCGCGGCACGCAGCTTGGCAGCCATGTCATCGGCTGCGTTCTGGGCGCGCTGTTCATAGGACTGCACATCGGCGCCCATTTCGTGCAGGTATTTCACCAAGCGATCGATCGGGTCCTTGGCTTTCCATTCTTCGAGCTGCTCGGCCTTGCGGTAGCGGGTGGGGTCATCGGCAGTGGTGTGCGAACCCATGCGGTAGGTGACAGCTTCGATGAACGTCGGCCCCAGGCCGTGCCGGGCGTGGGCCAGGGCCGCCTTGGTTGCCGCGTACACTGCGAGGATGTCGTTGCCATCAACCCGCCAGGTCTTCAGACCGAAGCCGTGGGCCCGGTCAGCGATATGGGTGCGGCTTTGCAGGGCCACCGGTTCCGAGATGGCCCATTGGTTGTTCTGGCAGAAGAACAGGACGGGTGCCTGATAGCTGGCCGCGAAAACCATGGCCTCACTAACGTCGCCCTGGCTGGTGGCGCCATCGCCAAAGTACGCCACGGAGACTTGCCCGCCTCCATCGAATTTGATGCCCATGCCATAGCCGGCCGCATGCAAGGCCTGCGAACCGATGACAATTTGCTGGCAGGCGATATTCACTTCATTCGGGTCCCAGCCGCTGGCCTGGGCTCCGCGCCAAACGCTGAGCAGGTCCTCGGCCTGGACTCCCCTGGCCCACGCCACTCCATGCTCGCGATAGGAAGGGAAAATGAAATCATCGTCCTCGGTAGCCCGCACCGATCCGATTTGCGCGGCCTCCTGGCCAAGCAATGGCGCCCAGAGGCCCAGTTGCCCCTGGCGTTGCAGGGCGGTGGCCTCATTGTCCATGCGCCGAAGCACGACCATATCGCGCAGAAAATCTGCAAGGTCCGCTTCCTTGAGGTCCTTGAGGTAGTGGTCAAGTTCTTCGTCCGGAATTCGTTTCCCGTCGACGTTCAGCAGCTGATGCGTTGGTAGGCTTCCAGCGGCTACGTCCATGTGCTGTGTGGACACGATCGGCATCCTTACTCTCACGTAGTCTGTGGCGGAATTCTTCGTCGAACCCCGCTTAATGTGATGCTACTCACGCAACGCAATACGCACAATGGTGATTCGAAAATTAGCGCAAAACGCCCTATTTATCCTTTTCGTCCAGTGCTAACGTGCTCATTATGCACCTCTTGGACATCACAGATCGGCGAATCCTGCTAGCCATGGCCAGCGCCAAAAAACGCACCGGCTCAGCCATCGCCACGGCACTGAACCTGGGGCGCAATACGGTGCAATCTCGGATGACCCGATTGGAGAATGAAATCCTGGAATCCCCGGACCGCCGGATTCCACCAGCCGCCCTGGGCTACGGACTGCTGTCATTTATCGAGCTTCACGTTGACCAGCGATACCTCGAAGAAATTTCGGCCAAGCTGGCCACCATCCCCGAAGTCCTCGAAGCCCACGGGCTGACCGGCAATGCCGATATCCTGGTGCGCGTGGCCGCCAAGGATGCCGAACAGCTCTTCAGGGTCCACGGCCAGCTCTTGCATATCGATGGGGTGAACCGCGCGGATTCAGCGCTGTCCATGGCACAGCTGGTCCCCTACCGGACCACCGCCCTGCTGCGGCATTCGCTGAAATCCCCCGCACAGTAGAAGCCAATGGCAAGGCCCTGAGGACCAACGATAGTTGTTCCCCAGGGCCTTGCCTGTTCAGTTCTTGCCTGCCGTCCCTAGTGGTCGACGGCCTTTTCCGCACCGACTCCGGTCAGCGAGCGGACTTCCATTTCTGCCTGCTTGGCTGGATCTTCGGTGCCCTGATCGGTCACCGAACCCAACCAGCCCAGGAAGAAGGCCAGTGGAATCGAAACGATGCCCGGGTTGGCCAGCGGGAAGATCGACATGTCGATGCTCGGGATCATCGCCGTCTCCGATCCGGAGAACACCGGCGAGAAGATGATCAGCAGCAGCGCGGAGCCCAAACCGCCGTACATGGACCAGACGGCACCGCGGGTTTTGAAGCCCTTCCAGAACAGCGAGTACAGGATGGTTGGCAGGTTGGCCGAGGCGGCGACCGCGAAGGCCAGTGCCACCAGGAAGGCCACATTCTGGCCCTGGGCGCCGATGCCGCCGGCGATGGCGAAGACGCCGATCACCAGCACGGTGCGCCGGGCCACCTTCATTTCCTTCTCCGGGGTGGACTTGCCCTTGGCGATCACCGAAGCGTACACGTCGTGGGCGAAGGAAGCCGCCGCGGTGATGGTCAGGCCGGCGACCACCGCGAGGATGGTTGCGAAGGCCACGGCCGAGATCAGCCCCAGCAGCACGGTGCCGCCCAATTCGTAGGCCAGCAGCGGGGCAGCCGAGTTCACCCCGCCGGGAGCCGCCTTGATCTTATCCGGGCCGATCAGTGCGCCGGCACCGAAGCCCAGGACCAGGGTGAACAGGTAGAAGGCCCCGATCAGCCAGATCGCCCAAACCACAGACTTGCGAGCTTCCTTGGCGGTGGGCACCGTGTAGAAGCGCATCAGCACGTGCGGCAGGCCCGCGGTGCCGAGGACCAGGGCCAGGGCCAGCGAGATGAAGTCCAGCTTGGATGTTTCGGACTTGCCGTACTGCAGGCCTGGATTCAGGATCTCGGGGTTGCCGGCCACCTCGGCTGCCTTGCCCAGCAGTTCGGAGAAATTGAAGCCGAAGATCGCCAGGGTCCACACAGTCATGATCAGCGCACCGGCAATCAGCAGGCAGGCCTTGATGATCTGCACCCAGGTGGTTCCCTTCATGCCGCCGACCAGCACGTAGAGGATCATCAGCGCGCCGACGATCACGATCACCAGCGATTGGCCGAGCTTCTCGTCAATGCCCAGCAGCAGCGAAACCAGCGCGCCGGCGCCAGCCATCTGCGCCAGCAGGTAGAACACGCAGACAGCCAGGGTGGAGATGGCCGCGGCGATGCGCACCGGGCGCTGCTTGAGCCGGAAGGAGAGCACGTCGGCCATGGTGAACTTGCCGGTATTGCGCAGCAGCTCGGCGACCAGCAGCAGGGCCACCAGCCAGGCGACCAGGAAGCCGATGGAGTAGAGGAAGCCGTCATAGCCGTTGATGGCGATGGCACCGACAATGCCCAGGAAGGAGGCCGCCGAAAGGTAGTCGCCGGCGATGGCGGTGCCGTTCTGCGTTCCGGTGAAGGAACGGCCACCGGCATAGTAGTCGGCCGCGGTCTTGTTGTTCTTCGAAGCGCGCAGCACGATCACCAGGGTGATGCCCACGAAGGCGATGAAGATGCCGATATTCACCAGCGGGTTGCCGACCTGGGTCGATTCTCCGGCGGCCTGGGCCACAATCGAGAGCTGATTCATTTACTTCACTCCCTTTTGCTCGAGGCGTTCGCGGATGGCGGTGGCCTTCGGGTCCAGCTTCTTGTTGGAGAAGCTGACGTAGGCTGCGGTAATCAGGAAGGTCGAGACAAACTGCAGCAGCCCAAGGAGGATGCCCATGTTGATATTGCCCAAGACCTTGATCGACATGAAGTCATGGAAGTAGTCGGCCAGCAAGACGTAGGCGAAATACCAGACGAGGAAGAAGATGGCCATCGGGAAAACGAAACTGCGGTGGGTTCTGCGCAGCTCCTGGAATTCCCCGGATTGGCTCTCCGTAACAAAATCGACGTCTTCGGTGACGTCGCGTTCCGGGTTGGCACTCATTGATGCCCTCCTTGAGCGAGTTGGTGATGTGATCGAGCACACATCTGTTGCGTGACTAAGTTCACTATTGGGGAAGAATTCTTTCGCGACTAGGGGTATCCGGCGGCTAGTGGCCCAACGGGGCGAATTCTGCGCTCAACGGCGCACTGGCCGGCGTTGAGCGGTCGGCCCGAATCGGGGCCCTAAGATGGGAGCATGTCTCCAGCGCTGCAAGCCACCCTGATCGCGGCCATCGTGGTGCTTGGCATTGCCGTCGTTGGCTATTTCGGTTTCAGGATCTCGCGCTCGACCCGGGAGATGGGCACCGATGCCGAAGAAGCCACCTACAAAACGCTGCACCACATGTCGGTGGCGGTCCCCCACCTGGAGCGCGGGCTCACCGAAGAAGGCGCGGCAAAGAGCGCCAAGGCGCTGCGCCGGCTGCTGAACTGCCAGGTGCTGCTGATCAGCGATACCTCGCGGGTCCTGGCCGCAGATGCCGGGATCGAGTTCACCGCGCAGCTCGAAGAGGACGCCTCCGAGGCTTCGGCCAGCACCCTGGCCAGCGGCAAAACCCAGGTGAGGCATTCGGCCGGAATGGATATCGTGGCCGCACCCATCACCGTGGGAGACCAGAGCGTGGGCACCGTGGTGGCCCTGTCCGTGCGCGCCGGGGCGGGCTTTGTCCGCGCGGTGTCCGAGGTGGCGGTTTTTGTCTCCGCCCAGGTCTCCACCGCGCAGCTCGATGAGTCCAAGGCGATGCTGCTCGAAGCCCAAATGCGGGCCCTTCGCGCGCAGATCTCCCCGCACTTCATCTACAACTCGTTGAACGCCATCGCCTCCTTCATCAATACCGACCCGGCCCGCGCCCGCGAATTGGTGATCGAGTTCGCCGATTTCACCCGCTACTCCTTCCGGCGCCGCGGGGAATTCACCACCGTAGCCGAAGAGCTGGAAGCAATCGACCGATACCTGCTGCTGGAGAAGGCCCGCTTCGGCGACCGCATCAAGGTGTCCTTGCAGATTGCGCCCGAGGTGCTCCCGACCCAGATTCCCTTTTTGGCCCTCCAGCCGCTGGTGGAAAATGCGGTGCGCCATGGCTTGGAAGCGCGTCCCGATGGCGGCGTCATCTCGATTACCGCCACCGAGGATGGCCTGCATGCGGTGATTTCGGTGGAGGATGACGGCATGGGCATGGATCCCGAGCAGCTGGCCAGCGTCCTGGCGGGCACCACCACCACCATGCATGTGGGGCTGCGCAATGTCGACCTGCGCCTGCGCCAGCTCTACGGGAACTCCAACGGGCTGGTGGTCGAGACCGCTCCGGGGGCCGGAACGCTGGTCACCCTGCGTGTTCCCAAATTCCGCGCGCCAGACACCAGCGGCCCGGATATCTAGAAAAGCCGGGGAAACGGTAGAATTTTTGCATGATCAATGTGGTGGTGGCCGATGATGAACTCCCTGCAGTAGAAGAGATCTCCTTTCTGCTGAGCCAAGATTCGCGGATTGGCAAAATCCACCGGGCCACCTCCGGGGCCGCGGCCCTGAAGGCGCTGGAAGAAAATGATGTTGATGCGCTGTTCCTCGACATCCACATGCCGGCGCTCTCCGGCCTGGACATCGCCCGGGTCATTTCCCGCTTCACCCATCCGCCGCTGATTGTTTTTGTCACCGCCGACGAGGACCAGGCCCTGCAGGCTTTCGAGCTGGCCGCCATCGACTACGTGCTCAAGCCCATTCGCCCCCAGCGCCTGGCCGAATCCGTGCGCCGCATCTGCGAACTGGTGGAGGAAACCCCCGCCAAGCCGGAAATGATCACCGTTGACCAGGGCGGCATCACCAAGCTGATCCCGCTCAGCGATATCGCCTACGTGCAGGCCCAGGGCGACTACGCCCGGCTGCACACCCAGGATTCGAGCTACCTGATCCGCGTACCGCTCAACGACCTGGAACAGCAGTGGGGAGAATCCGGCTTTGTCCGCATCCACCGCTCCTATTTGGTGTGCATGGACAAAATCGAAACGGTCCGCCTGCAGACCGGCAAGGCTGCCGTGGTCGTCCACGGAGCGGAGCTGCCAATTTCCCGGCGCGCCCTGCCCTACCTGCGCGAGCGCCTGGCCGCCAATCGCGTTCGCCCGCTGTAGGAACCCGGGCCTGAAGTGCAGTTACCCGATGCCGGCCAGCAGCGCCAGCCTCCAGAGCCTCCCGGGCGTTTTGCCCAGCAGCGTCCGCAACGCGTGCGCGTGCAAGCGCCCCAGGACGCGTCGCTGGCGCCCCCGAACCAGCGCCCCGAGCATACCGCCGAAGAGTTCTACGTCCGCCAGCTGATCCGTTCCCAGCTGCGCCTGGCCTGTGCGGTGGCCGCCGGGCTTTTGGCCCTGCTGGTGGGCATCTGCTCGCTGCTGGTGCTCTGGCCGGTGGTCTCGAATATCCAGCTGTTCGGCATTCCGCTGCCATGGTGGGTTTTGGGGGTGGGCATGTACCCGCTGATCATTGTCGCCGGCATGCTGTACAACCGGGCCGCGGCACGCAATGAGCAACGCTACCGGAGCATCAGCCGTGGATAGCCTGCTTTCTGTTTCCGCGCTTGTTGCGGTCTGCCTGGCCACCATGCTGATCGCCTTTCATGGATTGCGCATCTCGCGCACCACCTCCGACTTCTACGTGGCTTCGCGCACCGTGCGCCCGTGGTGGAATGCCTCGGCCATTGGCGGCGAATACCTCTCCGCGGCCTCCTTCCTCGGTGTGGCCGGGCTCATCGTGCTGTCGGGGCAATCCGGCTTGTGGTTCCCGATCGGCTACACCGCCGGCTACCTGATGCTGCTGCTCTTCGTGGCCGCGCCCTTGCGCCGCTCGCGCGCCTACACGATCCCGGATTTTGCGCAGATACGCTTCGAGAATTCTCCGGTGCTGCGCAAGCTGACCACCTATCTCGTGGTGGTGATCTGCTGGTTGTACATCGTCCCGCAGATGCACGGGGCCGCGCTCACCTTGTCCATCGCCACCGGTCTTCCCAGCTGGGTCGGTCCGGTCGTGGTGGCAGCGGTCGTCTGCGTCACGGTGCTTTCGGGCGGAATGCGTTCGGTGACCTTTGTCCAGGCCTTCCAATACTGGTTCAAGCTCGCCGCCCTGGTGGTGCCAACGATTTTCCTCTTGGTGCGCGCCATCCCCGAGCAGCCCGCCGGCGAACGCGCCCAGAACCTCTTCGCGCAGCTGGAATCGGTTGCGACCATGAACCTGTACGAGACCGTGTCGATTATCCTCGCGCTGCTCTTCGGCACCTTGGGCCTGCCCCATGTGCTGGTGCGCTTCTACACCAACCCCACCGGCCAGACCGCGCGGACCACCACGGTGATCGTGCTCTGCCTGCTCTCCGTGTTCTACCTTTTGCCCACCACCTTGGGCGTTCTGGGGATTTTGTATACCCCGGAGCTCGGTGCCAGCAATGAAACCGATGCCACCATCTTGCTATTGCCGGCCCGGCTTTTTGACGGCTTCCTCGCTGATGCGCTGACCGCCATCGTGGTCGGCGGCGCCTTTGCCGCGTTCCTGTCCACCACCTCGGGCCTGGTGGTATCGCTGGCCGGTGCGATCTCCCAGGAGTTCTTCTCTGGAACGGTGCGCGGATTCCGGATCTCGACGGTGCTGGCCACCGCCCTGCCAGTGCTGATCGCGGTGCTCACCAGCTCGCTGGCCCTGGCCGGGGCCATCGGCAATGTTTTCGCCTTCACCGCCTCAACGATCTGCCCGCTGCTGTTGCTGGGGATATGGTGGCGTTCGCTCACCGCCCGGGGCGCCATCGCGGGCCTGCTGGTGGGGGCGATCAGCTGCGGCACGTCCCTGGCGATCGGGATCTTCCTGCCCGCGATGGATCTCTGGTGGATCCACCTCTTGCGCCAGCCAGCCGCGTGGAGCGTGCCGCTGGCCTTTGTCGTGATGGTCGCGGTCTCGCGCGGCACCCAAAGGGCGGTTCCAGGCAACGTGGACCGGGTTATGGCGTTGCTGCATGTACCCGATCGCGAGGCGAAGTTCTAGGCTGGGCCCGATTGGCCAGCAGCCCCAGCAGCAGCCCGCAGAGCACCAGGGCCATGCCGCCCAGGCTTTGGATGCCAAGGCTCTCGGCGGCCAGCAAGGTTCCCAGGATCACCCCGGCCACCGGGTTCAGCAGCCCCAGCAGCCCCACCGTGCCCGAAGGCAGATGCCGCAGGCCGCTGAACCAGGCCAGGAACGCTATCGCCGTGGCTATGACGCTCAGGTAGCCGAATCCCAGCACCGCCTGGCTGTCCAGGGCCGGCGGCGGTCCCTGGATCAGCCAAGCGAAGGGCAGGAGCAGCAGCCCGCCAGCGACCAGCTGCCAGGCAGTGGTATCCACGATCGGCTGCCCGCTGGACCATTTTTTGGCCAGGATGAAGCCCAGGCTCGAGATGCCCATGGCGGTGAGCGACAAGAGAATTCCGAGCATGCTGATCCGGCTTTGCCCGTCGAAGACCATGATGGCCACGCCCAAAAAGCCCAATGCTGCTCCGATCAGCGGCCAGCGTTTCGGCCGCTCCCCCAGCAGCGGCCAGGCCAGGAGCATCAGCACCCCCGCGGAAATGGCCATGGTGGTCGACGCAATGCTGGAGGGCAGCAGCTGCGCCACCGCGTAGACCAATGCGAAGAAGGCGCCGATGTTCAAGGTGCCAAGCACCAGGGATTTCCACCACCAGCTGCCTCGCGGAAGCCTGCGGCAGATCAGCAGCAAGATGAGACCCGCCGGCAGCGCCCGGAAAACCCCGCCCCATAGTGCCGCATCGCCAGGCAGATACTCCCGGGTGACGTAGTAGGTTGATCCCCATGCGACGGGGGCAATGGCGGTGAGGGCCACCCTGCCCAGCGGGAGGCCATGAGCGCGCCCGGGCATGAAATTAGTTTCCATGGAAACTATATTAGCTTCCGTGGAAACTATAATAAAGTCATGGAGCATTTAGACCACGTCGCACGCATCCAGCAGCAGTGGGCCGCCGAGCGCCCCGATCTGGATCCACGGCCCCAGGGAATCATCGGAAGGCTGCATCGGCTAGCACTTTTCCTGCGGGAAGAAGTCTGCGCCGTGTACGCCGAGCACGGGCTGACCGAGGCCGAGTTCGATGTCCTGGCGACCCTGCGCCGCAGCGGAGCGCCCTATTCGCTGGCACCTGGCGAACTGGCCGCCCAGACCATGGTCACTTCTGGAGCCACTACCAAGCGGCTGGATCGGCTGGTTTCGGCCGGCTACGTCTCGCGCCACAGCGAGGATGGCGATCAGCGCCGGCGGCGCATCTCGCTAAGTCCCGAGGGCAAGAAGAAGATTGATGAGGTCATGACGGACCACCTGGCCAATGAGGCCCGCCTGATCGCCCAGCTTTCGGCCGCGGAGCAATCCGCGCTCGAAGGCGCCCTGAAGAGCTGGCTGAGGCACTACGAGCCGCCGCAAGGCTGACCGGCAAGGTGTTGCGCCTGCGGCACACGCAGAAAGGGCGGGCAGGAAATATTTCCTGCCCGCCCTCGCGGCTAGAATCCAGCGAACCTTGCGGCACGCTAGTCGATGGAAGCCATCAGCTCGACCACGCGATCGAGGAAGGCGTCGACCTGGGACTCTTCGTATCCATCGGTACCCTGGGCCGAGCGGAATTCGACGCGGCGCACAGCATCCACGGCCATCGGCACATCATTTTCGAAGTAGTCGATGAGCTGGTCGCAGAGCCGATCAACATCTTCAACGTTGTAGCTTGAGGCATTGGTGCGCGACGGGCGGCGGAAGCGCTCGCCCTGGGCACGGTGCAGTCGGCCACGCAGAATAGCGGCCAGGCGCCCGACCTGCTGCAGCCAGACTTCCTCGCCCTGGTGGGAAATGAGGTCATCGCGTTCCCGCTTGGCGAAAACATCCTCAAGCCGATCCAGCGCACCGTCAACTTCGCGGGCCTGGTAGCCGCCCTTCTGCGGGGCGAAGGTCGTTCGGCGGATCAGGTGGCTGGTGACCACGCTGTCGTCGTTTCCGCCGTCGTTAAAGGTTGCCCGGGCCCGGCTGAGGAACGCATCGACCTGCTTTGCGTTGTAGCCGAATTCCGAATCCGGTACGCGGGAAAACGGAGCATCTTGCTGCTGCGACACGACAGTTCCTTTTTCTCTAGAGAGATGTCTGTGGCGTGCCGCCCGACGGCGGCACCCCATCCATTCTATTTGCTCGAGCCCCACTTGGCTCAATGGCCACACCAGCGGCGATGCCGTGGGCGGATCACAAGACCGCGACACTCCAGGCCAGCAGGTGCGAAATCAGGTATCCCAGGGGGATCACGAAGAGCACCGAATCCAATCGATCCATGATTCCACCGTGGCCCGGGAGCAGGTTGCTCATGTCCTTGATGCCCAGTTCACGCTTAACCATCGACTCCGCGAAGTCACCGGTGGTGGCCGCAATGGTGGTGAACAAGGCCAGGATGACACCGGTCCACCAAGGCATGTCGAGCCAGAACACCATGGCGCATGCGCCGATAGCCATGGAACCGGCCATCGATCCGACAAAGCCCTCCCAGGACTTCTTGGGCGAGATCTTTGGCGCCATGGGGTGCTTGCCGATCAGCACTCCCACGATGTACCCGAAGGTATCGTTGGCCACTGCCAGCAACAGGACGGTGGCAATCAGCCACTGGCCGTTCTCCCCTTCGAGCATCAGCAGCGCGAAGGACAAGAGCAACGGGATCCAGCTGATGATGAAGACGCTGCTCATCACCGAGGCAACCGCGCCCTTGAGCCCCTCCATGAGCCTGAAGAGCAGGGCTACGAGGATGCAGGCCACAAAGCTGAAGCCCAGGGCCTCGACATCACCGAGCACGGCGCTGACCGGAAGCAGCAGCGAGGCAAGGTACAACGGCACCTGGGGAACCGCGGTTTTGGCGTGGGTCGTGGCCCGGGCAACTTCCCAGCAGCCGATGCCGCTGAGCGCAACAACCGCAAAGACCAGCAGCGGCTCGTAAAGGAACAATCCCGCGAGCACCACACCGAGCAGCACCACACCCACGCCGATAGCTGCCGGCAGGTTGCGTCCTGCGCGCGAGGCCTTTGGCTCCGGGTTGCCGACCAAAAGCTCGGGCGGGATCGCTGCTTCCTGCGCATCCGGCTCGCCGGTTTCAGCCAGGTCCTCGGAATCGCTGTGCGGCGGCGCCGGCTGGGCCGGTGTCTCCTGTTCGTCCGCCGGTTTCGGGCGCACCGTGTCGGCTTCGAAAACTATTCTGGCGCGCCGCTTGGCATGGGCGGCATGAGCCTTGTCCTCGGCCTCATGCGCCGTGCCGGCGGCGGGCTGGAGCTTGGCAACGCCGGGCTTCGATGCTCCTGCCGAATCCGATGCAGGCTCGTTGCCGCCGGTCGTGGCTGGCTCCTGGCTGGCATCGCGACGGGTCTTGCCGGCGCGCTTTGAGGCCTTGGCCTCGGCTTCACGCAGTGCGCGAGCCTCACGCCGAGTCATCGGCTGGGGATTACCGGATGCCACTGAGGGCACCGCCGAAGCGTTGCCCTCAGTGTTCTCTGTCGAGCCTGGCATTAGACGTCCAGCAGCTCGGCTTCTTTTTTCTTCACGATCTCGTCGACTGAATCAACGTGCTTCTTGGTCAGCGCGTCGAGGTCCTTTTCTGCACGGGTGCCTTCGTCTTCGCCGATTTCGCCATCCTTGACCAGCTTGTCGATGGCGTCCTTGGCCTTGCGACGGTGGTTGCGCAGCGCAACTCGAGCGTCCTCGCCCTTGGCCTTGGCCAGCTTGACGTATTCCTTGCGGCGTTCCTCGGTCAAGACCGGAAGGGTCACGCGGATCATCTTGCCGTCGGAGGATGGGTTGGCGCCAACCTCGGGATCGCCCAGCGCCTTTTCGATTTCACGCATGGCGGTGACGTCAAATGGGGTGATGGTGATGGTGCGTGCTTCGGGAACAGCGAAGGATGCCAGCTGCTGCAGCGGGGTTGGCGAACCGTAGTAGTCGACCATGACCTTCGAGTACATGCCTGGGTGGGCGCGACCGGTACGAATCGTCGCGAAGTCCTCCTTGGCGGCGTCAATGGTGCGTTCCATCTTTTCGGCGGTTTCCGCCAGCGTTTCCTCAATCACCGGTACTCCTCAAGTACTTCATCTGTGCTTCCGCAACGGGAAATTAAATCTACTTCAATCCTAGGCCACGATCACCGATTAAACGGTGACGGTGGTGCCGATCCGCTCGCCGCGAATAGCCGCTGCGACGTTTCCTTCGCCTTCCATGCCGAAGACGAGCATGTCCAGTTTGTTGTCCTGGCACATGGTCATGGCGGTCTGGTCCATCACGCGGATGTTCTTCAGCAGGGCCTCGTTGTAGGTCAGGGTGTCCAGCTTGGTGGCGGTTGGATCGGTCTTCGGGTCGGCGGTGTATACGCCGTCAACACCCGATTTGGCCATCAGCACCTCGTCGGCGTCCACTTCCAGCGCACGCTGAGCGGCGACGGTGTCGGTGGAGAAGTATGGCAAGCCTGCGCCTGCGCCGAAGATGACGACGCGGTCCTTCTCCATGTGGCGGATGGCCCGGCGCGGAATGTAGTTCTCGGCAACCTGAGCCATGGCGATAGCCGACTGCACGCGGGTTTCAACGCCGCACTGCTCCAGGAAGTCCTGCAAGGCCAGGCAGTTCATGACCGTGCCGAGCATGCCCATGTAGTCTGCGCGGGAGCGGTCCATTCCAGCTGCTGACAGCTCGGCGCCGCGGAAGAAGTTGCCGCCGCCAACAACGATGGCTACTTCTACTTCGCCTACTGTCTGGGCGATCTGCTGGGCAACGCCACGCACGGTGTCCGGGTCAACGCCGACCTTGCCACCGCCGAACACCTCACCGGAAAGCTTGAGCAGGACGCGACGACGTTTGGTTTCTGGGATGGCTGGCATAAGTTGTCTTACTCCTGGAGGTCGGAATCAAGCTGGGGGTAGTACGTCCCGGTTCCCAAGTTATCTTGTGATCCGGGCTCAAGAAAAGGGAGGCGAGCCACCGAGTTATTTCTCGGTGCCCACCTCCCTTTGATCCTGGGCACTCAGATTCCTCTGAGCGCGTGCCGCTTAGTGCGTGTTATTCAGTGCCTGAAGCTAAAAAGCTTAGGCGCCGACGCGGAAGCGAGCGAAGGCAACTGGCTTGGTGCCAGCTTCTTCGAAGACCTTGGCAACGGACTTCTTGGCGTCCTTGGCGAAAGCCTGGTCAACCAGGACGATCTCCTTGAAGAAGCCGGTCAGGCGGCCTTCTACGATCTTGGTCAAGGCAGCTTCTGGCTTGCCCTCTGCGCGAGCGGTTTCGTCAGCGATACGGCGCTCGTCGGCGACCTTATCTGCTGGAACCTCTTCGCGGGACAAGTAGGTTGGAGCCATTGCAGCGGTGTGCACAGCAACGTCGTGCGCAACGGTTGCAGCAGCTTCGCTGTCTGCATCCACAGCCATCAGAACGCCAACCTGGGCTGGCAGGTCCTTGCTGGTCTTGTGCAGGTAAGCGGCAACCTTGGCACCCTCGATGCGGGCAACGCGGCGGACAACGATCTTCTCGCCGAGGATTGCGCCCTCTTCGATGACGGTGTCGCCGATGGTCTTGCCGTCCAGCTCGTAAGCCAGCAGTGCTTCTGCATCTGCAGCGCCGGAAGCCACAGCGGCATCCAGGACCTTGGCAGCCAGAGCGATGAACTTCTCGTTCTTTGCGACGAAGTCGGTCTCGCAGTTGATCTCGACCATGACGCCGACGTTGCCTTCGACCTTGGCAGCAACCAGGCCTTCAGCGGTCGAACGGCCTTCGCGCTTGGTAGCGCCTTTCAGGCCCTTGACGCGAATGATCTCGATGGCCTTCTCGGCGTCGCCGTTTGCCTCGTCCAGAGCCTTCTTAACGTCCATCATGCCGGCGCCAGTGCGCTCGCGCAGTGCCTTGATATCAGCAGCGGTGTAGTTTGCCACGTGCAATCCCATTCAGCTAGGAGTTTCAAGTTTGATTTGCTTGTGGGACGGGTCGGTTCTCCGGCCCGTCCCACAAGACTTGGCGGAGCTTGCCTCAATCAACACGCTAGTGTCCCGAGGCAAACTCCTAGAGTCACGCAGGTGACTACTTGGCTTCGTCAGCCTCGGTTGCAGCTTCTTCTGCAGGAGCCTCAGCCTTGGCCTTTTCGCCCTCAAGCAGTTCGCGCTCCCACTCAGCCAGTGGCTCAGCGGCACCCTCGGTCTTGCCTGCAGCCTTGTTGTTCTTGGCGATGAGGCCTTCGGCCACAGCGTCAGCAACAACGCGGGTCAGCAGGTTGACGGAGCGGATAGCGTCGTCGTTGCCTGGGATTGGGTAGGTAACTTCGTCAGGATCGCAGTTGGTGTCCAGGATGGCCACAACTGGGATGCCCAGCTTCTGGGCTTCGTCGATAGCCAAGTGTTCCTTCTTGGTGTCAACGATCCAGATAGCGGAAGGGGTGCGGGTCAGGTTGCGGATACCACCGAGGTTGTTCTGCAGCTTGGTCAGCTCGCGCTTGAGCAGCAGCAGTTCCTTCTTGGTGTGGCCGGAGCCAGCAACGTCCTCGAAGTTGATCTCTTCCAGTTCCTTCATGCGCTGAACGCGCTTGGAGACGGTCTGGAAGTTGGTCAGCATACCGCCGAGCCAACGCTGGTTCACGTATGGCTGGCCAACGCGGTTAGCCTGCTCGGCGATGGATTCCTGAGCCTGCTTCTTGGTACCAACGAACAGTACGGTGCCGCCGTGGGCAACAGTCTGCTTCACGAACTCGTAAGCGCGGTCGATGAACGACAGCGACTGCTGCAGGTCGATGATGTAGATGCCGTTGCGCTCGGTGAAGATGAAGCGCTTCATCTTTGGGTTCCAGCGACGGGTCTGGTGGCCGAAGTGGACGCCGCTGTCAAGCAGCTCTCGCATGGTTACGACTGGCATGTCGCAACTCCTTTCAGCAGTGGCGGACCGGGCACACGTGCGCCCGCGGTAACTGCTCTTGTTTGTTCGGGTTGATGCAGATAGCCATTGTGGTTATCCGCCCTAGTATGAGAGCCGAAGATGCTTGGCATCTCGCCTTCGGTCCACCGATTCTCTCGGACCACTGGAGCCTCAGGCCACAGCCCTAGTTGGCCATGGAACCTCATACGCGAAGTCAATCTCATGCCTGCTGCATCCAATTTTGGACACACCTATGACAGGAAACTGCTGTTTAAAGTGTACTACACCCCGCGCTTCGCACAGCACGCAGAACCGTGATCTAGAGCCCATCGGATTACCCACAATTCGGTTCGACTTCTTATCCACCCGGTGGATGCCGCCGGACGCTGAATAGATGAAAACCCAAGCCGCACTGAAACAAGCAAAATTCCTGTTGCTCGCCATCAGCTTCGCGCTCGCTGCCAGCGGTGCCCCGTTGCCAGAACAACTCCCGCCACTGCCTCATGCTTCGCTAGCAACAGCCAACGGCTGGCGGTGGCCGTTAGCGGGTGAGCCAAAGATCGCTGAACCCTTCGATAAGCCAGCGGAAAATTGGCTGCCCGGACATCGTGGCGTTGATCTGGCGGCAAGTGAAGGCGATAAGGTTTTTGCTCCACAGCGAGGACAAGTCACCTTCGCATCAACTGTGGTGGATCGCCCCGTGATGGTTATCGATCATGGAAACGGATTCAAAACCAGCCTCGAACCGGTCCAAGCAATCGCCAAAGTGGGCGATTGGGTTGATGCCGGAGCGCAGGTAGGCGCCGTGGCCACCGGAGCCCACTGCTCGGCACGATGCATCCATTGGGGTGTGCGCTTGAATGGCGAATACATTGATCCGGTCCTGCTCATCCGCGATATGCGACCGTCAATCCTGTTGCCGCTGCACCAATAGGCAGCAATTTTCCTGTTGTTTTCCAAGACGAGCGCCGTACGATGGAAGGAATCCATGCAGAGGCGAGGAGGAGTCGGGCGGGCCATGAAAAAAGCGCTGATCATCACCGGGTGCGCCATCGCCGTGCTCCTTGGCGTTATCTATGGCTTGCGGCAACACGGGGACAAACCCGATTTCGGGATGATTGCCTGGATACTTTTCGGCCTGGCGCTGGTAGCCGGCTTCACCCGCAGGCTCATCGTTGCACGCCGCGCAGGCAAACCTCGGGAAGGCTTCGAACCGCTGCGCGATGCCAGCACGGCTTTTGAGAACATGGCTATGGGCAGGGCCCCAGACGACCGCCCTGATTTTTCTGCACACCAGGGCCAGCACCTTCCCAAAAGTCCCGGGGACTGAAATGCAAATCGCCCGACAACTCGTTGACACGAATTACCGGGCGACTTTCATCGGTAGGGAGTATGGGACTTGAACCCATGACCAAGGGATTATGAGTCCCCTGCTCTAACCAACTGAGCTAACTCCCCACATGTGCTCGCAACGCGTAGCTACAACCACACTCGAAATATTCTAGGGCATCACCAGCCCAAACACCGATTTGGCTCACCGCAACCGGTCACACGCGTCAGTGCGTTGAGACTTCTTGGCCTCGATATAGCTCTTCGAAGGAGTCCATGGTTTTCTTTTGCGCGTGGTTCAGCACCTTGCGGTGTCCGGCCTCGCCGAACTTCATGCGCTGCGCATCATCCATGGACAGGACCTTGTCCAGCTTCTCCGCCAGGTCCTGCCGATCCCCTGGCTTGAACATGTAGCCGTTGACACCTTCATCAACGAGATGCGGCAGGGCCATCGCGTTGGCCAACACAACGGGCTTGGAAGCCGAGAGCGCTTCAAGTGTCACCAGCGACTGCAGTTCAGCTGTGCCTGGCTGGCAGAAAACGTCGCAGCGCAGGTAAGCCTGGCGCAGCTCTTCATCACTGACATGCCCCAGAAAGCGCACCCGGTCGCGAACCTTGAGCTCATCAGCGATCTTTTCAAGGATGCTCCGCTGCTCGCCACCACCAACGATCTCGATGATTGCATTGGGCACTTCGCGCATCAGAGGCAATGCCTCAATCAGTTCGTTAATATTCTTCTCAACCGCTAGCCGCCCAGCGAAGAGGATCGTTGGAAAATCATTCTTCATGATCTCCTCCCCGGGGGCCAGCTCATAATTGCCGACTTCAATGCCGTTGGACAGCGGCAAAACATTCATCAGCTTCGCCCGCTCGCGCATCGCTTTGGCGGCCAAGGGAGTCGGAGTGGTGACTGCATTGGCCCGGCCGAAAATCTTGCCCATGTCCTTCCAGGAATTATGGGCCACGATGCGTTTGAACCAGCGCGGGAAAGGCAGGAATGGATCAAGGTTCTCCGGCATGAAGTGATTGGTCGCCACCGAGCGAACCTTGTTTTTTCGAGCCCATCCGATGGCGCGCTGGCCGATCATGTAGTGGCTTTGCGCGTGGATAACATCCGGCTTGATCTCGGAAAGAAGCTTGTCGATCTGCTTGTTCACTTCCCATGGGAAGGCGATACGGAAATACTCATGGGTCGGCACCGAATGGGATTCCAACCGGTGCACGATGGCCTCGTCACGGATTTCCGTGAAGGTTTTGCCCTTGTTTCCGCGTACCGCAAGCACGTGTACCCGGTGACCTCGTGCATGCATCTCGGTGGCGAGACGGTAGCAAAACATCGCTGCGCCATTCACATCCGGAGGATAGGTGTCAGCTGCAATGACAATGGTCAGTGGTTTTTCCTTGGCCACGGGCATCCTTAGTCGTTCACAAGAATTTGGGTTTGATGAAAAGTCTGGATCTTCAGTCTATTTCGACTCTGGCAGTTGTTTATCAGCTTCAGCCCGGTTGCGCCGCTCGATAACGTCCGGGTGGTGGCGGGACAAGGCAGCCACACCCACAATGGCAAGAGCCGCGGCAACGAGCATCAGCACCGTGACAAGCACTGGGACATCGGGGCGCAATTCGCCGAGGATGCTGGCTCCAATAGCAATGCCAATGATCGGGTCAATAACGGTCAAACCCGCAATCACCAATTCGGGAGGGCCCTTTGAGTAGGCCTTTTGAACAAAATAGGAACCGAGCAGACCTGCTACGACAACGGCTAAACCTGCGATCCATGGCAACTGCAGGAAGCTGCTATTGCCAATTCCCAGAACCGCGATGGCGATGGTTCGCACCAGGACTGCGACGAATCCAAAGAGCACGCCTGCACCCACGATAAAGAAGATTGCGCCGAGCTTTCGGTGGAAGAGGATCGTGGCCAATCCCACGATTGCCACCACCCCAGCGAGGATCATTTCGATCAGGTGCGATTGCTCTTCGGTGACTGCATGATTGCTATTGGTTGCGGTCACTGCCAGCAGGACGAATCCGACTGAACCAAGCATGCAGCTGATGATCGCCATCACCGTTGGGCGATTCATCGTAATGCCTGTTTCCCTGGCATTGACCATCGCCGTAATGACCAGGGCGATGGCACCAATTGGCTGCACCACCGTCAGTGGCGCGCTGGCCAAGGCGAAGACGTTCAATGCCATGCCCAGAATCATCAGAAGCAGTCCGCCCATCCAGCCTTTATTGGTGGCGAGATTTCCAGCGTTCTTGAGGGTCAGTTCCAGCCCATCAACGGAATTGCGCACCGCGATGGATTGGAAGTGGGCGCCAAAGGCCAGACAAAAGGCACTGCATAGTGCCGCTGCAATAGCGATCCAGACCATGTCAGTGCCTTTCTAGCCTAAATTCTTCGTACATGACGGGGGCAACTCAGTTCCAGTAATCGCCGTAGCGCTGCCCCGTCAGTCGAAAACTCAGGAGCGCTTGAATAGAGCGCGAATAACTGCACCCAGTGCCAGCGTTGAACCGGCCATCACCAGGTACGGCCGTGCCTGTTCTAAGCGTTGGCCATTGGCTCTGTCAGCCTCCGATTGATCTTCGGAAGACGAAGACGCAGGTCGGACGAATCCACGAGCCTTGGCGGCCGCACCGGAAACTTTGTCTCCGGCGCTTTGCGTAAAGGAGCGTACTTTATCGATTTTGGCCAGAGGCGCCTGAACGCTCTCGCCAAGGTTGTCACGCAGTGCCTGAATCTGGCGGCGACGACGACGGGTCCGGAGGATCAGTTCGTCAGCACTTGGTGCCGGCGGCTTTGGTTCCTTCTTCTTGGCGCTATCTTCAGCTTCTTCAGGCTTCTTCTTCAGCGGTTCATCGAGCGTGCTGACGTCGAACTCGCTGCCATCCTTGAGCACGCCCAAGTCATGGCGAATACCTCTAATTGCTGCTTCTGGCTTAAGCGGCAACGCCTTCTTGACCTTGGCGTATCCAACCAAGCCCAAAATGGCTGCAACTAGCAGGAAGAAGCCAGCAACGATCAACGCCGCAGCCCATCCAGGCAGCCAGATAGCCAAAACATTTACCAAGGTCACTACGACGGCAACGACAAAAAGCGAAACTACGACGAGTGCAGCGCCAGCGAATGCTGCCGCCATGCCAAGGCTGATTCCCTTGCCCTTGAGCACAGTCGTCGCGAGCTTGATTTCATCCGAGAGCTGTTGCGGAACAAGCTCCTTGAGTCCTTCAACCTGCGCCTTAGCACTCTTGACGCTCGACTTCAGGCTTTCGTCAGCTTGCGTCGATTCAGCTTCAGTCATGGTTTCTCCATATTCTCGATCGCGCAGCAACCGGTGTATCTCACGCTAACACCCCGGCTACCTCAATCGACTCAGTCTTCAGGCGTAAAACCCATAGCCCGAACTCATGCTATGGGTGTAACTGTTAACGATTCGAAAGTCTATCGTCTAATCACCTGAGGTTATAGGAGATCCAGCCTGTGACGAGATTTCAGTTTAAATACGTCAGCCGCACTCAACGCGGGGAAAACAAAAAACTTCCCAGCTACCTAAGTAGCTGGGAAGTTTTTCTTGGCTCCTCCAACTGGACTTGAACCAGTAACCCTTCGATTAACAGTCGAATGCTCTGCCAATTGAGCTATGGAGGAATGCAACGAGTAATACTTTAGCACTGGCCAAGTCAGGTTTTCAAATCGAGAGGCCCCCGGACCACAGAGCCTGAATTAACGCCAATTTTCCGCGCTTCACTCTGCCTGAATCCTTTGCCGCACGGGTTGAGTCAAGAATCTATTTCCTGTGATCTGACACATACTTCGCGAGATCCAGCAATTGTTGTGCAGAGCGTTCCCACGAGTAGTGCTCGGCGCGTTGAACTGCGCGCTGAGAGTACTCCATCCAGGTGGCGGACTCATCCAATGTGCGCACCTGTTCTGCGAATCCTCCCGCATCATCTGGCGAGGCATAAAGCGCCGCGCCTTCGGCAACTTCCCTGAAGATCGGCATGTCGGTGACAACCACAGGTGTTCCCATGCTCATGGCTTCCACCAACGGCAGCCCATAGCCTTCTTCGCGCGAGAGCGTGACCAACGCGGTGCACTCGCTGAGCATCTGCTCATATTCCTGGTCGCTAACTCCATCGTGGAACACGACAGCCGCTCCATCTGGAATCAGTTCCATTAGCTCCTGGCGACGCGGTTCTTTGATCCCGCTGAGCAAGTGCAGCTCATGCTCCGGCAGGTAGGCCATGGCCCGCACCAAAGTCTCGACGTTCTTGTATTCCATGAAGGACCCCATATAGAGCAGGGTCTTCTTGGGTTTCGCGCTTGGATCCCGCCGCGCGAAGTCACCCGTCGGCGCATTGGACACCAGGCCGATGCGCTGCCTGGTCAGACGATGCTTGCGCATGAGACCAGCAGTCGTATTCGAGACGGTCGCCACCGCGTCGGCTCGATTCAACAGAAGCCGCTGCGGCCAGTAGACCTGGTGAAACAGGAACCATCCGATACGGATCGGCAAAGGCAGGAATTTTGGCGCGTGCGGATGCGCGTAGTAAATCAAGTCATGAAGCGTCAAGATGACCGGGAATTTTCGACCCAGGGTCCCCATGGTTTGCATGGGCGAAAACACCACGTCGGCATCGAGCTTGTTGATCTGCAAGGCGACAAATGGCTCGAGGACACTGGTCGGAGCTGAGATCTTCAGGTAGGGCACATCGGGAAGCATGGCCAGCTGGCGGGTGTCGTTTATGAGCATGGTGACATCGGCCAACTTGCTGGTGGCTGCAATCAGCCCAGCCGTATAGCGGCTGATTCCGTCATGGTGGGTAATGCGGGTATATCGTGCGTCGATAACAAGTTTCACGTGCGCAGTTGCCTTAGGTTTCTCGGATCCAATACCTTCCAGCCTAGCCGTTCGATGCGTCGCGCAGGATCGCAAAACCGAGCACCGCGAGCACGCTCGCGATCACCCAGGCGGCCAGCGCAGCTTGTGTTCCTGCGGCGGTTCCCAAGGCCCCACCGAGCATGCTGCCGACGGGAACCGTGCCGAAGGTCAAAAGCCGGCGAGCGCTGAGCACCCGTCCCAGCACGTGTTCGGGCACAATTTCAACTAGCCATGACGAAGCAGAGACGTTGAGGATCAGAGCAGCACTCCCCCACCCCAACGCATGAACACCCAGCAATCCGATGCTCCACGCGTCGCTCGTAAACGACGCGGCCAGCACCATCGAGGCCAACACTATTTGGGCAAGTCCGGTGCACAGCAGCAGGGCAGGTGATGCAAACTTTCCGCTGATCCTGCTGGCCACGAGCGCTCCGATGAGCCCGCCTGCACCCGAGATCGAAGCATAAAGCCCGAACCCCGCTTCGCCATAGCCGAGGTCGTTGATGACAAAGATCGCTTCCACGGATGACCCGATGGCCAGGCCGAGATTAGACAAGGCCACGGCAACAGTGGCGGCGAGCAGTTGCCGGTTCGCGACCAGGTAGCGAAGGCCAGCCAGCATTGAGCCGGAACTGGCACTTTCGCCTCGAACCGAATCGGCCCTTTGATTGTCGCGATAGTCGCGAATTCTCCACGCCATCATCAACGCCAAGGCGCACAGGGCCGCGGCGGCACTGAGCAGTGCTGGCGCACCAAATAGGGCAAAGCCGGTACCGGCGAGCGCTGGAATAATCACCGTCATGCTTTGGTCCGCGGCGCTCAGCCGGGCGATGAGCTTGCTGATGCCCAGGGTCCGCGATTCGGAGTCGTCGCCAATCATTCTGGGCACTGCCGAAGTTTGCGCCGTCTCCGAAAAGACGTTGCAGATTCCCAATAGCGTGCACAGCACCAGTCCCATGGCAATGTTCAATGCGCCACTGATCGCGAGCACCGCGAGACATGACAGGACAGCAAGTTTTCCCGTCATGCCGATGCGCAATACCTTCAGCGCCGAGCTTTTATCAACAAGGTGACCGGCCGGGATGCTGGCAAAAACGAAAGCGAACGATCCGAGCGTGTTCAGCAGCCCCATCTGCATGGCTGTTGCGCCCAAGGCTCCGACAAAGAGCAGGTCAATGGTGATGTCGGTCAGCGTGCGCCCAGCAGCGTCGGTGGCATTCGAGCCCACCAGATAACGCTGGCTCTGCACATGCTGTTCGGGCTCATCCATTGCGGCTTATTCTCCCTTGCTCTAACTGCTTGAGCATATAGAATTGCCCGCAATTTGCAATCGAACGATTAGCGTTACTTCACAAATTGGCAAACCAGAGGATTTCACTCCGCTTCGCCGCGCTCGCCAATAAAATTTGAACCTTCAAACTTCAGGTCAGCAGGCAATCTACCACAAGAGCTGCAGGGCGTACCGCAAAATGTCTAAAAAATCTCATCCATTCAAAAGTTGAGTTTCTCGGCTTGCATTAACTAATTGCTTTGTGTTGTTAATAGATTCTTGTTAGGTGAGCCTGACCAAATATCTATTGACTCTATCTGAGGAGCATGCTCTTGGGTGCCTCACTACCTACCCTGCAAATCCCTGATGTCCCACTCCCGCTCTACGACGATGCGCTGCTCTGCGCGGACACCGCAGGCGCCTACGAAGAGGCTTCATATCGCGCGGTGTCCCTCGTTGCCGACAAGTTCGCAACCGTCAACGCCCCCACTACCGGGCCGAGCCCGCAGCAGATGGCGGCCAAGATCATCCACGTCGATCTGCGCTCGCCGCTGGGTTCAACGGAACAGTCCTTCAGTGAACTCAATGATCTCTACCTCAGCGACGCGGTCTACTTCCACGACACGAAGTACGCAGCTCACCTGAACTGCCCCGTTGCCATCCCCGCCGTCGTTGCCGAAAACTTCGTCACCAGCGTCAATACGTCGATGGACACCTTCGACCAGAGCGCCGGCGCCACCTTGATCGAACGCAAACTTATCGGCTTCACTGCCGAGCTCATTGGTTTTGATCCTGGCAAGGCCGACGGGATCTTCACATCCGGTGGCACCCAGTCAAACTTGCAGGCCATGCTCATCGCGCGGAACACTGCGACGGCCAAGCTCCAGGGTTCCCTGCCCGAACGCCTGGCCAAGCTGCGGATCTACTGCTCCGAAGACGCGCACTTCTCGATCCGCAACGCCGCCATGCTTCTGGGAATGGGCTACGAAGCGGCTGTTGCCATCCCTACCGATGCCCAGCACCGCATGGATGCCCAGGAGCTGCGCAGCCGACTGGCCGAAGACCTCAACGCAGGCCTTGTCCCCATGGCCATATCGGCCACCAGCGGCACCACCGACTTCGGCGCCATCGATCCGCTGAACCAGCTGCGGGCAATCGCCACCGAGGTCGGGGCCTGGCTGCATGTTGATGCGGCCTACGGCTGCGGATTGCTCGTTTCGAACCGGCACCGCCACCGCCTTGATGGAATTGAGCAGGCTGACTCGGTCACCGTGGACTACCACAAGTCCTTCTTCCAGCCCATCGGCTCCAGCGCCCTGGTCGTCCGTTCAGGTTCAAGCTTCGAGTCCATCGCGCACTACGCCGAATACCTGAACCCGGCCGCCGAGGCCGCCGCCACCCCCAATCAGGTATCAAAATCCCTGCAGACCACGCGCCGATTCGACGCGCTGAAATTGTGGGTCACGCTGCGCACGCTCGGAGCCTCTCGGCTGGGCGAAATGTTCGATCAGGTCATCGCACTGGCCGAAGATGCACAACAAGAAGTGGCGATGCGCGCCCAGCTCCATTTGGTGGCAGATGTCCAGCTAAGCACCCTGGTCTTCTCATTCGAGGACCCAGAGCACCGGTTGGAGCTGGCCGAGCATAACGCCCTGGCCAACCAGATCCGCCACCGCCTGTACTCCAGTGGCGAAGCAATGATCGCGGCCACCACGGTGGCCGGAAAGCGCCTGCTCAAGCTCACCCTGCTCAACCCGAACACGACGCTGGCCGACATCAGCGAAATCCTCGATGCCATCTGCCGCATCGGGACCGAAATTCTTGCCGAACGCACCACCGGAGACAAATAATGAATCAACCTAGCGAGCACTTCGACGTCATCGCCATCGGGGCAGGCCCCTTCAACCTGGGTTTTGCCGCCCTGACCGAGGGCATCGAGGACCTGAAGGTCGCGGTCCTCGACGCGGCTGAAAAGTTCGTCTGGCACCCGGGGATGATGCTTCCCGGAACGCATCTGCAGGTCCCCTTCATGGCGGACCTGGTCACCCTGGCCGACCCCACCAACAAGTATTCGTTCCTGAATTACTTGAAGCGCCAGCAGCGCATCTACCCGTTTTACATCCGCGAAGACTTCTACGCGCTGCGCCAGGAGTACTCCAACTACTTGGCCTGGGCTGCCGAAAGCATTCAGAGCGTGCGTTTTGGGCACCGGGTGCTCGAGGCCGAATACCGCGAGGGCCTGTACCACCTCTCGGTGCTCACCGAGGCCGGAATGAGCCACTTCACCGCGCAGAAACTGGTGCTTGGCACCGGCACCCAGCCCTACCTCCCTCCGGTCATCAGCGACGAGGCCATGAACACCGGCAAGGTGGTGCATTCGAGCAACTACCTCTTCCAGCGTGATGCGCTCTTGGCTTCGAGCGAGGCCACCCGGGCAAAGGTCACCTGCGTTCTAGGCAGCGGGCAAAGCGCCGCTGAAATCTTCCTGGATCTGCTGCGCAGCCTGGAGGCGGAAGACCACCTGATCTGGGCTACCCGCTCGGAGCGCTACTTCCCGCTGGAATACACCAAACTCACCTTGGAAATGACGTCACCAGAATATATCGACCACTTCCACGCACTGCCGATGGCCAAGCGCGACGAGCTCTCCGCCGACCAAAAGGGCCTGTACAAGGGCATTAATGCGGATTTGATCAACGAGATCCACGAGGAACTCTACGAACGCAGCATCAGCCAGGCCGCCAACGTCCACCTGCGCACCGGTTGCGCGGCCACCAGCATCACCGCTGCAGACCAGGGCATCTCGGTCAGCCTGCGCCATGACCGCACCGAACAGGACTTGGACTTCGTCGTCGATGATCTGGTGATGGCCACCGGTTACCGGGCAGGTGTTCCGGACTTCCTCGGCGGGATCGCCCAGCGCATCGACTACCTGGCCGATGGCCGGTTCAACGTGGACCGCGAATACTCGATCGGCCTGGGCCAGGACATCTTCGTGCAAAACGCCGAACTGCATACCCATGGCTTCACCGCACCGGACCTTGGCATGGGCGCCTACCGCAATTCGGTGATCATCAACCGGATTGCCGGGCGCGAAATCTACCCCGTTGAAGAACGCATCGCCTTCCAGGAATTCGGCGCCGCGGAACTGACCGGGCTGCCTACCGCTATCCCTGCCACCTCGCATGCCTAAGGACACACACTTAATGAGCACCTTTACCTTCCGTTCTGTCGAACTGCCACAGGACACCGCTTTGCTGCACTCCTGGATCGCCACCGAGCACGCCGCTTTCTGGGGCATGCCCACCGCGACCGAAACAGAAATTGCCGCCGAATACAGCTCGTTGCTGGCCACCGAAGACTACGAAGTCCTCCTCGGACTCGATGGCTCCGGGGCCGCCCGCTTCCTGGTCGAGCTGTACAACCCGGCCACCTCGCCACTGGCCGCGGCCTACAATTACGTCCGCGGTGATCGCGGCCTGCATTTCCTCGCCCCGGCCAGCGATCACCCGCAGCCAGGATTCACCCTTGAAGCGATGACCGCCGCGGTGAATCATGCATTCGCCCGGCCCGGCATCGAGCGGATCATCGTTGAACCAGATCTGCGCAACAAGGCCATCCATGCGCTCAACGCCCGCGTCGGTTTCACCCCAATCCGCCCAATTGAGCTAGCCGAGCACGATGGATCGATCAAGCAGGCGCTGCTCTCGATCTGCACCCGCAATGATTTTGAGACCGCGACCGGCCAGCGCCTTGAGTCCTCCTTCCTCTCCCCCCAGCGCTGGGACATCGCCAATCGCCATGTGCTGGCCAAAGCACTGGGCGAGTTCTCCCACGAACGCTTGCTGGAGCCCGCCGATCTGGGCGAGGGCAGCTACTTGGTGCAGAAGGATGGACACCGCTATCTCTTTGCCGCACGCAAGTTCCAGCTCAATCACTGGCTGGTGGATCCAGGCAGCCTGGAGCACCAGGAACTCATCGACGGGCACTGGCAGCCAGCAGAAGTGGATGCCATCGACTTCGTGACGCGCTTCTATCGCGAGCTGACGCTCTCCGAGACTCAGTTGCCCACCTACTTGGAAGAGCTGTCTTCAACACTCTCCAGCCATTGCTACAAGCAGGTTCATGCCACTCACGACTCCGCCGCCCTGGCGCAGTTCCCAGGCACCGCGGCACAGTCCTTCCAGCTCGTCGAATCCTCCATGACCGAAGGCCACCCGTGCTTCGTGGCGAATAATGGACGCATGGGCGTGGGCCGCAGCGACTACCTGCGCTATGCGCCGGAAACCGGCGCGGCCCTGAACCTCGGGTGGGCGGCCGCGCACAAATCCCGTGCCCAGTTCGACTCCATCGACACCCTGGATTACGATTCGCTGCTTGACAGCCAGCTGCACGCCGGCGAACGCGAACAGCTGGAGCAGGCGCTGGACCGGGCATTGTTCGGCACTGGCTACTGCGCCGAAGACTACCTGTTCATCCCGGTGCACCCATGGCAATGGGAAAACCGCCTATCCATCACCTTCGCCAACGACATTGCCCGCAAGCAGCTGATCTGGCTTGGCACCAGCGACGACGAATACCAGGCGCAGCAGTCGATCCGCACCTTCTTCAATCTTTCCGATCCGACGCGCCACTACGTCAAGACCGCGATGTCCATATTGAATATGGGCTTCATGCGCGGCCTGAGCGCTGAATACATGAAGGTCACTCCGGCCATCAACCAGTGGCTGGGCGAACTGTTCGAGAGCGATCCGGTGCTCTCTACCCAGCCGGTTGCCCTGCTGCGGGAAATTGCGGCCGTTGGCTACCGCAATCCGCAGTTCGAAGCGGCGACCGACAAGAGCGCAGCGCAACGCAAAATGCTCGCTGCCCTTTGGCGTGAATCGCCGATCAACCTACTGGAAGAGGACCAGACCCTGGCCACCATGGCCAGCCTCTTGCATGTGGATTCACAGGGCAAGTCCTTCGCCGCGGCGCTGATCCGGCGCAGCGGTTTGGACCCTGCCCAATGGCTGGCCCAATACTTCGACGCCTATCTGGTGCCTTTGGTGCACTGCTTGGCCGCCTACGATCTGGTCTTCATGCCGCACGGCGAGAACGTGATCATGATCCTGGAGAACGGCGCAGTGAAGAAGGTGCTGCTCAAGGATCTCGGCGAAGAAATTGCGGTGCTTTCCGACCGGGTCCAGTTGCCAGAAGAAATCCGCCGGGTACGCACCGGTGGAGATCCGGTTCTCTCGGTCTTCACCGACGTATTCGATTCCTTCTTCCGCTTCCTGGCACCGCTGCTGGATATCGAAGGCATCCTGCCCGAACAGGACTTCTGGAAGATCGTGGTTGAACGACTGCTGGATTACCGTGCCGAGCATCCTGAATTTGCGCAGCGCTTTGACGAGCTGGGGCTCTTTGAAAAATCGTTCCCGCTCTCTTGCCTGAACCGATTGCAGCTTCGCAACAACCAGCAAATGCTGGATCTGACCGACCAGTCCGGCGGCCTGCTCTACGCCGGCGACCTGGAGAACCCGTTGGCGTTTGCAGTGCTCGCCGCCAACTAGCGCTCATCAAAATTTGCATCGCGTCGCACAGTATTCGTGCGGCGCGATGCCTTTTGCGCTCCCGACCTCATTGAAGCCTCAAGCGGAGTTCTTCAACTGCCTCGCCGTCCAGCTGCTGCAGGAATGCTGGCCTGCCTGCCATAACCATCACCAGGTCCAATAGCTTGCCGCGCACTACCGCTCCGTGCCCGGCAGTAAAGGAGTCGTCCGTGGCGACGAGCTTGAGGCCTTTGATCAAAGTTCTGCTGTTAACGGCAAAATCCTTCGTGGAATAGAACCGGGCAACTTCACGAACCGCGGCAGGGTCTGGTTCCAGATTCAGGCCCAGCGCGACGGCAATGTCCTGGCCGTGGACCACGATTTCTCCCAGCAAGCCCGGCACCGAATTGAAAACCGCCCTGGATTGAACGCAAGATCTATCGAAGTTTTCCAGGGTTTGCCTTGCCGAGGTTCCCCAATATTTTTTCAAGAGCCGATCGTTGTGCCGATCAGTATTAAATCCGCTGAGCACCATATTCAGCAGCCATTGGCCCGTCCCGGTTGAACCTGCCGCCGCGAGGTGCGCGGTTACATGGCGAACGCCCCAGGCCTGGCTCAACGTTGTGGTTTGCCACTGGTCCGGGTCGAGGTCATTCAAGAGCAGCGAAAGCCTCTGGCGCTCGCTTCTCACCAATTCCCAAAGCTGTGTGGATTGCATGCGGTGGCTTTCTCCTCGGTGGTTGCCTGTTTCCCTACCCTACCGACCGGGTTGTTCTTGCAGCGTTTTTGATTTGCGCCTGTCACGCCGGTCTTTGGAGGCGCGCTCCAGGCAGTTGCAAAAAATTCTTGGTACTAAGTGTTGCTATATACTGCTACTTAGTTCTACTATCTACTTGTACTCAATAACACTAAGTAGATAGGAGGTTCGCAATGGCATCACAAATGACCGAGATGCTCAAAGGAACCCTGGAAGGGATCGTCTTGGCCATCTTGGCCGAACGTCCGGCCTACGGCTACGAGATCACCACCGGATTGCGGGATCGCGGTTTCACAGATCTCGCTGAAGGAACCATTTATGCGCTCCTGGTGCGCATCGAGCAGAAGAAATTGGTTTCAGTTGAAAAGGTGCCCTCCGAAAAGGGGCCGCCACGCAAGGTCTTCACCTTGAACGACACCGGCCAACAGCAGCTCTCCGACTTTTGGGCTACCTGGAACGAATTAGTCTCCCGCATCAATGCCCTGCCCCAACCCGACAGCAACGACGAAAGTAAATAATCATGACCGCCAAATGGATTGAAAACATCACCGGCTCCCTGGATCAAAAGAAGCAGTACAAGGAACAGAGCACTCGCCTCAAGTCATTGCCCCAGCCCTATGCCAAGGCTGCTCTGGGCATCCATCGATACCTGCTGGCCCAAAGCGGGATCACCGATGGGGACACCATGGTCACGATGTTCACCGACCTCGCGGATCTATTTGAACAGGCGGCCGCAAATGGCACCGCCTTGCGTGAAATCACAGGAAGCGAGCCTGCTGATTTTGCCGACGATTTCGCATCTGCCTACGGCGGCCAGCGCTGGACCGACAAGGAACGCAAGCGTTTGGCAGAAACCATCAACGAAGCCGAACAAGACACCTGAGGTGAATGATCATGAACGCAACCCTCGCGGAGAATCCCGCTGTCGAGGTCCATGGATTGGCCAAATCATTCAAGGACCACCAGGTCCTTGAGGGAGTTGAATTTTCCGTCCCAACAGGCAGCATTTTTGCCTTGCTAGGTTCCAACGGCGCCGGGAAAACCACTCTTGTACGCATTCTCGCGACCCTGCTTCCCGCAGATTCAGGGTCGATCAAAGTCTGCGGGAACGATATTTCCAAATCCCCGGGGAAAGTACGCAAGTCCATCAGCCTGACCGGGCAGTTCGCAGCGGTCGATGATGTTCTTACAGGTCGCGAAAACCTCATCCTCATCGCCCGGCTGCGTCGGGTACCAGACGCGACGGCCGCCGCCGACGCGCTGCTGGAACGCTTTGGCCTCACCGAGGCCTCGAACCGGCCAGCTGGCACCTACTCTGGTGGCATGCGGCGAAGGCTGGATATCGCCATGAGCCTTATCGGCTCCCCCGATCTCATCCTCCTCGATGAGCCAACCACCGGGCTGGATCCGCAGGCACGTCGCGAAACCTGGGAATCCATCCGCAACTTGGCGGCGGGCGGAACAACCATCCTGCTCACCACGCAGTACCTCGATGAAGCCGAGGCCCTGGCGGACTGGATTGCAATCCTGCACGAGGGATCGATCATCCATCAAGGAACACTCCCCCAGCTTCAAGCACTGCTTCCGCCAGCACCAACGGAGCTGATCACCAAAAAACCCACGCTTGAGGAGATTTTCCTCGAGCTCATCAGCCGCGCACCGCGGCCAGAGCGGAGCGCATCATGAGCATCGCGTCCTTGTACGAAACCCGAATTCTCACCGGCCGCTCAATGCGCCACATCTTGCGCAGCCCCGACACCATCATCACCACCGCGGTGACACCGATTGCCATGCTGCTGCTGTTTGTCTACGTCTTCGGCGGTGCTATTAACACGCAAACCACCGAGCCCTACGTGAATTACCTGCTGCCTGGAATCCTGATTATCACGATCGCCTCAGGTGTTGCCTACACTTCATACCGGCTATTTCTCGACGTGCGTGACGGGTTGGTCCAGCGACTGCGCGCCATGCCCATCTCGCGCTCAAGCGTATTGTGGAGCCATGTGGCTACGTCCTTGATATCCAACTTGGTCTCGATGGCTTTGGTTCTGGCCGTAGCTCTCATCATGGGGTTTCGCACGAGCGCCTCGTTCGCCCAGTGGCTGGCGGTCATTGGATTGCTGTGCCTCGTCACTTTGTCGATGACTTGGATTGCAGTCCTTGCAGGGCTCAGTGCAAAATCCGTTGATGGAGCAAGTGCCTTCAGCTATCCGCTCATCTTCCTGCCCTTTATCTCATCAGCATTCGTGCCCACCGATTCCATGCCAGCTCCGGGGGCATGGTTTGCCGAGCATCAGCCGATCACCGCAATCGTCGAGTCCCTCCGAGCCCTGCTGGCGCAGGAGGCAGTGGGAACCAATCTCCCGATCGCCTTGGCTTGGCTCATTGCCATCGCATTACTGAGCTGGGGCGCAGCGACGCGTGCCTTTCGAACCAAAATCTCCAGCTAAGGAAATTCAATAGCCGGTGGAACGCCAACCCGCCGGTCGAGGGCGCAATAAGGGCCGCTGAATGGGGCAATGCTGTGCACAGTGGCTCTTCGCGAACATTGCCGCTCGCACCGGTCCGGTGCTTGCTCATGGCCTGCCAGCCCCATATAGGCGCAGCGCCATCCGACATCAGCTGCAAAGGCCAACAGCTAAGAGGTTCCCGCACAGATGCCCATGGGCACAATCCGACTAGCGACAAGCGAAGCGGCACTGCGTCCCGCGCGGCAAGTACACCCCAGGACCCTAAGGCCTGGTGGATCTAGGCGCGAGGCAGGGTCAGAATTTCTGCGCCGGTTTCGGTGATGGCGATAGTGTGTTCGGTATGTGCGGTCCGGCATCCAGTGGAGCTGCGCAATGTCCATCCATCCTTGTCCATGATGAGCTTGTTGGTATTCGTCATGACCCATGGTTCCAATGCCAGCAACAGCCCGGCACGCAGCTTGTAGCCTCGGCCAGGGCGGCCGTCGTTGGAAACATGCGGGTCCTGGTGCATGGTCGAACCAATGCCATGACCGCCGAATTCGAGGTTCACCTTGTAGCCAGCGGCTTTGAGCACCGCCCCCATTGCGTAGGAAAGATCGCCGATCTTTGCCTCCGGTGAAGCCGCTGCAATGCCTGCCGCCAGTGCGCGCTGGGTGGTTTCGATCAGTTTCCGGTCTTCGGCAGTTCCCTCGGAACCCACAACAAAGCTGATCGCTGCATCCGCCGCAAATCCGCGCAGCTTGATGGCCAAGTCCAAGCTCAGCAGATCTCCCTCCGCCAAGGCGTAGTCGCGGGGCAGGCCGTGCAGCACAGCATCATTGACTCCGGTGCAGATATAGTGCCCGAACGGGCCGTTGCCGAAGGAGGGAGCGTAATCCACGTAGCAGGACTCGGCGCCTGCTTCCAGGATCATCTCCTTGGTCCAGGCATCAATCTCCAACAGGTTCGTACCGACTTTGACTCGCTGCTTGAGCGTCGCAAGTATGGTTCCGACCAGCGCCCCGGTATCCCGGGCCCGGTCAACTTCTGCAGGTGTGAGAATTTCAATCATGCCAATAACTATACCGGTCATATAGTACCGGTACTATAATTTTCTCATGGTCAGATTACCGCTCACCGCCAAAGAACTTGAACAAGGGAAGGTCCTTGGATCCATCCTGCGACGCGCGCGCGGCGAGCGCACCATCCTCGATGTTGCCCTCGCGGCCGGACTTTCCCCTGAAACCCTGAGGAAAATCGAAACCGGACGCGTGGCCACCCCGGCATTCCCGACCATCGCGGCTGTCGCCTGCGTGCTTGGCCTTTCCCTTGATTCACTCTGGTCAGAAGTGGCCACCAAGAGATCCTCGAACCTGGTGCAGCACTAGCAGCAGCACCGCCCCACCCAAGGGCCCTGCGCAATCAGGCGGACGGCGAATCATCGTTAGCCACCCGCCCGGTGAGGGCTGTACCCCGGTCGCAGTGGGCCTGCACCCGCGCGTTGTCCGCGGCAGTGATCCATCTGCACACCCATGCCCCTTCAGCGCGGGCCAGTTCCACGAAGCTGGCGAAGATGGCTGTGGTTGCATCCTGGCCTCAGGGCTGGCGAATAGGCCATCCAGCCACAGCCCCACGTTGCCCTTCGACGGGCAGGCAAAGCGCCGGTAGTCACCCAAAGCCACGATCCGTCCGCCGTTCCCGGCCACCAGTGCCCGGCATTCACGCTCCGGATCCATGAGCCAGCCCCAGGCGCGGGAAACCGCCTCCTCGGATTCCGGCAAGCAGTAGAACTCCCGATAGCCCCGGAACAGTTCCTTCCAGCGCACCTCATCCGATGCGGCGGATGAGGACGGCTGCGCCCGGTGCCAGGGACAGCCCCTTTCCGGGCAGGAACAAGTGCGGCACTGCCGCCATGCAGGGCAACCATGGACCATCGCCAACTCCACCTGGCACATCAGGCAATATCCGGAATAAGCAGTCTCGCCCTAGCCCGACATTCGATGCTGCGGGCGGCATCCACGAGCCCAACTTTGCACCCCATACCCCCATGGGGTATATTGAAAATACCCCATAGGGGTATATGATCCGGTGGGCGCGCCCGCTGGCAGAGTGCGCAGGATGAAGGAGGGCCGCATGGCATCAAGGAAGAATTCCCGACGGGCGGCGGTGCCGCTGGTGGTGATTGCCACGGCGCAACTGATGCTCGTGCTCGACGACTCGATCGTCAACATCGCCCTGCCGAGCATCCAGCGCGAGCTCAAGGTCCCGGCGACTTTGCTGCCCTGGGCGGTCAACGCGTACCTGCTCGCCTTCGGCGCGCTGCTGCTGCTGGGCGGACGCATCGGCGACCTGTGGGGACGCCGGCGCGCTTTCCAGGCCGGAATCGTCATCTTCACCGCCGCCTCGCTGGCCGGAGGCCTCGCCTCCTCGATCGAGATGCTCATCGCCGCCCGCGCCATGCAGGGCATCGGGGCCGCCCTGGCCGCGCCGAACGCCTTGGCGCTCATTGCGACCACCTTCGCCGAACGGACCCTTCGCGACAAGGCGCTCTCGCTGTATGGCGCGATGTCCGGGTTGGGCATCGTCCTGGGTCTGCTACTGGGCGGCGTGCTCACCGACCTGCTTGGCTGGCGCTGGGTCTTCTTCATCAACGTCCCCATCGGCCTGCTCGTCCTTGCCGGTACGCGGACGCTGGTGCCAGCGCAGCGGCGTCCGGGCCGGCCCGGGGCCCTCGGCGCGGTCCTCGGCACCGCCGGCATGGTCCTGCTTGTCTATGCAATCACCCGCTTCGGAGAACATGGCCTGGCCGACCCAGCGGCCTATGCGATTATCGGAACCGCCCTGGCACTGCTGCTGACCTTCGTGCTCACCCAGCGAACGAGCCGCAACCCGCTGGTGCCGCTGGGGCTGTTCAAGGATCGCGGCCGGTCCAGCGCCTATCTGGCGATGCTGGGCCTGGCGGTCGGACCCATGGGCACCTTCTACATCATCACCCTGTACCTCCAGGAGGTCCGCGGGCTCAGTCCGCTGGCCACCGGCCTGTCCTGGCTGCCCTTCGCCGTGGGCATCGTGCTTGGTGCAGGCGTCGCGCCGAAGCTGCTGCTGGGGATCGCACCGCGCTGGATCGCCGCTGTCGGAGCGCTGCTCGGCGCCGGCGGCACCCTCTGGTTCTCGCGAATCGATGTCGACACCCCCTACTGGTCGGGCTTGGCCCCTGCCATGCTCGCTATCGCCGTCGGCTTCGGACTGGGCACCATCGCCCTGACTCAAGCCACCGTCTACGGAGTCGCCGAAGACCGGGCAGGGATTGCCTCGGCACTGCTCAATTCGGCGCAGCAGCTGGGCGTCGCCCTGGGCCTTGCGGTGCTCGCCGGGATTGCCGCCTCGACCACGGCAGGATCCGGCGGCACAGGTGAGCAGGCACTGGTCCAGGGCTACAGCACGGCGCTGCTCGTCGGTGCCTGCGTCCTTCTCGCCGCCGCATTGATCGCCGTACTCCCGCTCGGCACGCGTCCTGCTGTTGCGCAGGACGGACGGAAAATCTCCGCCAGGTAGCACCCGCTGCCCGCGCACCATCTCATGGAAAGGAAATCCCATGCACAATCACCACGAGGAAGCCGCCTTCATGGCCGACATCAAAGAGGCCGCCCCTGAAATGGTCAGCGCCTTCTTCGGCTTCGACAAAGCGGTATTCAAGAAGGACACCGGCAATCTCGACCTCGCTACCCGGGAGCTGATCGCCGTCGGCGTCGCGGTAACCACCCAATGCCCATACTGCATCGAGGACCACGCCAAGCGCGCCATCGATGCCGGCGCGTCCAAGGCAGATGTCGCCGAGGCGGTCATGGTCGCCGCCGCACTGCGCGCGGGAGGCGGCGTGACCCACGGATGGAAGGCGATGCGGGCCATTGCCGGGCACGACTGAGCGGCTCCGCACAATTGCAAGGCGCGCGCCGAGCCGCGGTGTGGAATAACCTCCCGAAACTACTTGTTGGCTCAAGTATGAAGAACATCGGATTCTTGTCCTTCGGCCACTGGACCGACCATCCCCAGTCCGGCACGCGCAGCGCCTCGGACGCGCTGCTGCAGGCCATCGACCTCGCGGTCGCCGCCGAAGAGCTCGGCGCGGATGGGGCCTATTTCCGGGTGCACCACTTCGCTCAGCAATATGCCTCGCCGTTCCCGCTATTAGCCGCCATCGGCGCCCGGACCAATCGCATTGAAATTGGCACCGGCGTGATCGACATGCGCTACGAGAATCCCCTGTACATGGCCGAAGACGCCGGATCAGCCGACCTGATTTCCAATCGCCGATTGCAGCTGGGCATCAGCCGCGGATCGCCCGAGCAGGTCATCGACGGGTGGCGCCACTTCGGATTCGAACCGGACGACGGCGAGTCCGATGCGGATATGGGCCGACGCCACACCGAGCGCCTGCTCCAAGTCCTCTCCGGCGAAGGGTTCGCCCAGCCTAGCCCCAATCCGATGTTCCCCAACCCGCCGGGCCTGTTGCGCATCGAACCGCATTCGGAGACTTTGCGTGAAAGGATCTGGTGGGGTTCGGGGTCCAACGCCACCGCCGTCTGGGCCGCCAAACTGGGCATGAACCTGCAAAGCTCCACGCTGAAGGATGACGAATCCGGAAAGCCCTTCCATGTCCAGCAGGCCGAGCAGATCCAGCTCTACCGCGATGCCTGGAAAGAAGCCGGCCACGAGCGCGAACCGCGCGTTTCGGTGAGCCGAAGCATCTTTGCGCTCACCGACGAGCGCGACTGGCAGTATTTTGGCCGCGACCGATACAGCTCGGATCAAATCGGCAACATCGACGAGAAAACTCGTGCGATCTTCGGCAAGTCCTATGCCGGCGAACCCGATCAACTGGCCAAGAAGCTGGCCGAAGATGAAGCCATCGCTGAGGCCGACACCTTATTGCTGACCGTTCCCAACCAACTGGGTGTCGAGTACAACGCCCACGTCATCGAGTCGATTCTCACCCACGTCGCCCCGAAACTCGGCTGGCGCTAAATACGGTAATAGTTACGCCGTTTCGCCGGGCTATTAAGCCAGCTGGTCGCTGGTCACTAGGCTAGAGCCATAGGAACTGAACTTTCAGACTAGGAATAGAGAGAAATTCATGAGCAACCCATTGAAAGTCGCCTTCATCAAGGCAAGCTGGCACGCAGATATCGTCGATCAGGCGCTGGCCGGATTCACCGCAGACATGGACGACTCCGGGACCGAGTACACCATCGATACCATCAGCGTTCCAGGTGCCTACGAAATGCCATTGCAGGCGCAGCGACTGGCCAAGACTGGAGAATATGATGCAATTGTCGCTGCGGCGCTGGTCGTCGATGGCGGCATCTACCGCCACGACTTTGTTGCCCAAGCAGTGGTCGATGGACTGATGCGCGTCCAGCTCGATACCGATGTGCCAACCTTCTCGGTCAGCCTGACCCCGCATCACTTCCACTCCAACGATGAGCACCAGAACTTCTACTTCGAGCACTTCCTCAAAAAGGGTGCCGAGGCTGCACGTGCCGTTCGAGCAGTAGCCGCCATTCAGCTCTAGTCTCCGGCGGAAAACCGCCAGGCGTGGTGATCGACCCACTGAACGGGCGAGCAGCACGCCTGAACTGCAATTCGGCTACCACGCAGCCCGCGGGCTCAGCCGGGCCGCTGCCATCGAGGCTCCCAGGATAATCGTGCGCATAAACCGTTCGGCAGCTTCGATGAGCAGGCGCTCCCCGTCATCCACTGCTTCCTGCAAAGTCATCGGAATCGGCATGATCGAGGCAATCGCATCAATACCGATATCGTGCACGTCGCGGCATCCCCGCCCCAGCGTTCCGGCGAGCGCCACCACCGGAACCCCATGAAGTGATGCCCGGCGTGCAATCTCGGCTGGAACCTTGCCCTTGGGTGTTTGAAAATCGATGGCGCCCTCGGCAGTAATCACCAAGTCTGCCCCGCGCAAAATCGAATCCAGATCGATCCCGGCCAGACCAGAGTCCAAGATCGCTTCAAAACGGGGCATGAGGATCGCGCCGATTGCTGCCAGGCCAGCGCCCAGTCCGCCTGAGGCACCGGTGCCCGGCCCCGTGGCGAAATCCGTGGAGCGTGCAGGTTCCACGCAGTCTCTGCGGAGCACCGAGGCCCACCGTTCAAAGCCGGCCGACATTTCTTCCACCTGCTGCGGTGTAGCGCCTTTCTGTGGTCCGAAGACCCTGGCAACTCCGCGAGCGCCGGTCAGCACATTGTGCTGGTTCAGTGCCATGGTGATCTGAATTTTCCCCTCAGCCAACATTGGGTGCAATCCGTCTAGATCCAGTCGGTCAATGCGCCCGAGGTGATTGCCGCCAGCAGGTACTTCCCGTCCCTGGGCATCAATAATCCTGGCGCCCAATGCCTGCAGTGCTCCCATTCCCCCATCAGAGGTTCCCGAGTCGCCGCAGCCAACCAGGATTTTTGTTGCTCCTGCGTTTATGGCAGCAACGATCAGTTCACCCACCCCGTAACTAGTGGTGGTGCCTGGGTCGCGTTGATCTCGTGGAACCAGCCGCAAACCGGCAGCCGCTGCCATTTCGACCACGGCCGTTCCAGTTGCTTCCCCACCGAGCATCGCGTAATGCGAATCCACTTTTTGTCCCACTGGGCCGGTCACACACACCGGCACCACGTGGCCACCTGTCGCGCTGGCCAGGGTTTCGGCGGTTCCTTCGCCGCCATCGGCGATGGGCACCGCTTTGACTGTGGCTCCGGGCAGCGCACGGCGGACGCCAGCCCCGATCGCTGCGGCCACTGCGGCGGCATCCAGTGATTCTTTGAATCCGGAAGGTGCAACCAAGATCCGTTGTGGAAGTGCGTGTGCCATGATGTTTTTTCCTTTGCAGAGAGGTGGTGTGGAACCCGAACGGGTTTTATACGAACAGCGGGAGGCCCATAAACGGCCAAATCCAGAAGGCAAAGACAAGGACCAGCAGAATGATCAGCGGTCCAAGCGCTGCGCTCAATCGCAAGAGATCCGCAGGCTGATAGGTATCGATGCCTTCAATGTCGGAGAAGAGGTTCACGGGCTTTGCACTGCTGGTCAGAGTGTGGCAGAAACCGGCCGCAGCCGTTGATGCCAGCGCAATGGCCACAGCGTTCACCCCAATCCCTGGCGCCAGCGAAACCACTAGCGGAATCAATACGGCTGAACGGGCCGAGCGCGACTGGATGACGAGGTGGGCTCCAGCGGAAATCACCACAACGAGGACGGCAAAGATCCAGGCGGCGAAAGGGCCCAGCTGCGTTACCGGACCGAGAGCGCTGTTGGCCAGCCATTCGGCGGCGCCTGACTCGATCAGCGACGTTCCCAAGGCCAGTGTTGCCGCCATGAAAATCAGCATCGACCACGGCACCGACTTCAATGCCTTCGCCAAGGACACCGATCCGAAACCGGGACTTGCGACCAACAGCGAGCCAAGCAGTGCCACCACAGCTGGATGCAGATGATGCAACGGTTCTGTGCACCACAGCACCACCACCACGCCAACGAGCAACGCGGCCCGGCTTTGGGCCACACTCAACGGGCCGGTCAGCGGCACCGGAGAATGCTCCTGCATCTGCTCGATGCGAACGCTCAGCGGCTGCTTCCGGTCCTCGCTGCGAGTGAACAGCAGCAACACCAGCTCTGCGCATAAGTGCGAGGAGATGAACGCAAGCGGCAATCCGTACAACAGCCAGCTAGCAAAGGAGAATCCTTCATAACCGGAGGACGCCAAGATTTGGCTGGTAATCAGGTGGGCGCCGGCCCCCAGATAGGAAGCCACGGCCGAAAGGAGGATAACCGAAGGAAACAGCAACGACAACGCCAGCACCACCCTCGGCCTTGAGCAAAGCGCCCTTGCCAGAGCGATGAATACCGGAATGGCCAATGCGGCTCGCCCCGAGGTCGAGGGCACCGCAAACGCTGTAGCCACCAGCACACCGGTACTAAGATGGGCCAGTTGGCGCGGCGTTCGCGCCCCGATGACAATCCACGCGGCGGCTCGCGTGGCGAGCCCGGTAGCGGTGATTCCTGCTGCGATGACAAACGCTGCCAACAGCAACCAGATGGTGTCTTCCCCCAATGAGGAGAACAGCTGGGCTTCGGGTAGAACTCCCATGAGAACCAGCACCAGGCAGGCGCCCAGGGCAACATAGGTGTCGGAAACCGGCGAGAAAATCCACAGCCAGACGGCCACGGCAAAGACCAGAAGGGTCAATGCCCCCTGGGCCGGCAGCGAGCCTGGTGTCCCAGCCGAGGGGCCAAATGCTGCATAGCCACAGCCGCCGATCACGGCCGCCAGCACGATGGCCGCAATGAGTGCCAGAGAATGCTGGCGTTTCCATCTGGCCTGAGGTTGGCTTTTGACCTGAATACCGGCGTTCGATGCCTCTGGCGGCTGAGTGGTGTAGCGGAATGAGGTCTTGTCATTGCTGGTCGACAGACTCATGATTCACTCCCCAGTGTGCCGGTCATATGTTGCGCGAATTGGGCTTCGCCACGCGCCGCTGTTCCCTGGCCCTGAATCGGCAGCGAGAAACCGAAACGCGTCCCAACGCCATCTCCGGATTCGACCCACGCAGTGCCGCCATGTGCCTGGGCGACAGCTTTGACCACAGCTAGCCCTAATCCCATGCCCGATGCCCGCTCATCATGTGCAAAGGCACTTCGATAGGTTTCAAACATCGCCCTGGCCTGATCGGGATCCAGCGCGGGTCCATCGTTGGCCACCCAGAAGCTCACATGGTCTCCGTCTATCGTTGAGCCGATGCGGATGCATTCAGCAGCTTGGGTATGGGTGACGGCATTGTGAATCAGCTGGTGCATGGCTTCGGAGACTCGGATCGGATCCAGCCAGGCTTGAGCTCGCGCCGACTCCTGGATCCGGAATCGTCGATCCAGATAGGCCCCTGGGCGTGCGGCTGCCGCGGCTACGTCGGCGGTCACTTCACCGACCGCCACGTAACTGGGCTGGACGAAGTCAGGATTGCTGCTTTGGGCAAGAATTTCCAGATCCAGCAAGGTCTGACCCATTTTTTCGATCAGTTCTTGGGCCTTGGCTATCACCAGCTGTCGACGCTGCGCGGATAATCCTTGGCGGTTCAGCTCCGAGAGCGCAAGTGCCAGTTCACGCTGTGGTTCATTCAAGTGCTCACGGGCTTCGGCAATGAAGTGGCGCTGGGCCAGATGAGCGGCTTCGACTCGATCGAGCATGGCGTTAAAGGTTTGTGCCAGTCGTGCGAGATCGTCCCGTCCGAGCACAGGCACACGGGCCGACAGATCATTGGCGCTGATCTGGGCGGCCGTTACGCCCATGGTGTGAATTGGCCGCATGATCTGCCGAGACACCAGCCACGCGATACCGGCCGTCAGAGCCAGTCCCCCGGCCGCGATGCCAAAGAGCAGCACCGCCTGCTGGTCAACTTTTTCCTGGGCACCAGCGGTATAGTGCGCGACGACCAGTTGTGCCTGGTGCTCGGGACCCCGTTGGCCATTGGCGTTCTGGGCAACGGCCTTAGCCCAGCGCACCGTGCCATGGCTGCTTTGTGCCACGCCAGAAGTTTTTTCATTTGCAAGGATGCGGCCCAGCAAGACGGGGTCCTCTGCCAGGACCTGGCCCATCTGATCAGCAGTATTCTGGATGGTCAGTACCTTGCCACCTGCCTTGGCAAGAATTGCTTCGCCGGCCATGGGCTGTTGCCGGGCGAGGTAGCGCTCCATCAGCGAGTGCATCGAGGAGAACGGCTTGGCCGTCGTAGGATCAACTGCCTCTGCCGCAAAGGTTCGGAATTCTTCAATCTCCTGGGCAATGCCGATGTTGGCAGAGTCGGCGATTTGGGCCAACATGATCGATCGCATGGTCGCGGTGACTGCTAGCAATGCCACTGCGGTGGTCAGCACGATCCAGCCCACGATACGCAATCGGGCTGAGACCGAGGAACCTTGGTGGTTTGGAGGGTCAGGCAGCATCTTCCTGGGCCTCCTGACCTTGCTTCTCCGCGGCTGATTCAGGAACAGGGCTGAGCTTGACCAGCACGGGCGGCTGATGCCCCATTGCCGGGTCAGCGCTATCGGCCAGAGCTTGGCTAGCGCTGGCTAGGCCCGCTGGGACAGCGAGCACGAGCAGAATGAGAAGTATGCGGCGAATCATGGTTTGAACACTAAAAGACCCATGTGAGCCGCGCATTAGGCAGTCATGAGAATTCCATGATGCATCGATGAGAACTACGCGAGACGCGCATTTATCCGCAGATTCTAGCGGTTTTTACCTCATGTACACGGGGAAGAAACTCTTGAAAATACCCATCCTTCACCAATTCCTCCGCTGGCAGGGTTCATTCAAAGCCCGGGCCCCATCATCCGCCAACGGGTAATGGGGCCTGGGCTGTGGTGGACTGCTGGGCTAAATTATCTAGTTGCCCAGAGCACCGATTCATCGACGAAGAACATGGTTTCGGTCATTCTGATCTTCGCATCGGACAAGGCTTCTGCCGGAGCATCGAAGACCACCTGGTAACTGGCTTTGCCGCCCTTGGACAAGGTAGGCGCATCCGTTGCCGGCTCGGCCAGGATCACCATAGCGGTACTGGTGCCGTAAATACTCGCGTCCGAACCGACAAGTTCCGGGTTCAAATCAATACACGCGTCGCCTTCTTCATCGCCGTTGTAGACCACCGAAATATCAACAAGCACGTATTGGCCATTGGCCTTCTCGTTGAACTCATTGAACTTGGCAATCGCCTTGCCAGCGTCAAGGTTCACTGTGCTGACATTGACCGAGTAGCCTCCGACCATCGCGGCCTCTCCCAGCGCAAGAACTTGAGTTTCATCCTCGGCCTGTTCCACCACTTCAGCCGGAGCGGCAACTTCGCCATCGGCAGCATCCTCGATGCCACTGGCGACCTCGACAATGGCCCTGGCATGGAAAGACTGGGTGGCCAACACCAAGACGATGGCCGCGATCGCGATCACGCTTGATGCGATGCCCAGCCCCTTGCTGCCCTTCCGCTTGAACGCGATAACCAAGGACACGATGCCCAAGACGAGTGCGACAACGCCCAAGATGGCTGCAACATTGTTCACGATCGGGACCCAGTACAAGACGAGCGCAACAATAGCTATCACCAGGGCCGCGATGCCCAGGCCTCTTCCTGCGGCGGACTTCGGGGATGGGGACGGAATCGGCGTTCCCGGATCCGTCGGTGTATGAATGCTCATGAGTTCTTCCTTCGAGTGACGGCAGAACTCAATGTTCTGCGATAAAGACTGACCTGTACGGATGACAGTCCCAGATACAACCAGAACCTTTATTAACTCTTCAATGATCATGTCAATCGATACCGGCAATTTGGCTTGCTGCGATATTCGCTACGGATGGAGATGCCGGTTTCCATTAGCCAGGTCAGCGGATTATGGCCGAGTCCTAAACCATCGGATTCGCTGGAAATCTGTCCTGACTGGGCAAGCCTCTTTCTCAAAATCGATGCCCACGTTACAGAATGCTGATATGACCCCACCTGCTGAACGCTTCCAAGGTCGCGATACCCTGCGCTACGTGCGCCTCATGCTGCTCGTCGTTCCCCTGCTTTTGGTGGTGGCCATCGTCATTTACGGAATCGTCAATCAGCGGATTGAAGACTCGCTCAGCTCCTACTATTTGGGACCTGCCAGGGACCTGTTTGTCGCCATGCTGGTAACTACCGGAGCATTGCTGGTGGTGTACAGCGGCGAAGCCCTGGAGGACTATGCGCTGAATTTGGCCGGGTTCTACGCCATGTTTGTCGCGCTGGTTCCCACGAAGCTGGGCGAAACCCTAGCCACGCTCGCACCGGCAGAACAGGGCAAGCTGATCCTTTCGGTCCGCGTAGCCATCATTGCCGTATTGATCGTTAGCGCCTCATTCGTCTGGCTGGGCATCAGGACCAGCAGTTGGCCGCACAAAGCGCTGATGCACAGCACGTTGACCAAGGCCCTGGGATGGATCAGCACCGGCCTGCTCGCGTCATTCATCCTGTTATTGATCTGGCGTGCCGTCGAAGGAAAAACCTTCGCCTGGGTACATGCCAGCGCTGCATTCTTGCTCATCTTTTCCATGGGCATCGCCATCGCCAGCCATCTGGGCCACGCACCGATGTGCCATGAAGACACCAGCGGCGGTTCCCCGAACCGCTATCGGGTCATCCTGGGACTGATGGCGCTGGGCCTGATCGCCTGGCCGATTCTGCTTGTCGCTGGCGTTGACGAAGCCCTGTTCATCGTCGAGTGGTTCCAGATCGGGCTATTCGCCTACTTCTGGTACCTGGAATCCCGGCGCCTCTGGGACCCGGTTGCATGAAAAACAAAAAATCCCGGCTCGCAACTGCGAGCCGGGATTCTCATGAAAGCTCCTCCAACTGGACTTGAACCAGTAACCCTTCGATTAACAGTCGAATGCTCTGCCAATTGAGCTATGGAGGAATGCAACGAGATATAACTTTACCGAAGATTTCCGCTAATGCAAAATCGATGCCCTAGGTGCCCCGCAGGATCCTCCGGCGCATCTCCAGCTCCATCAATTCCCTATTGATCTGGGCATATTCCTCGCCTTCCGGCTCCATCTCGGCGCGCTGCAGGCGCCCGATCAGCTCTGCTTTCCGGTGTGTGATTTGAAGCTCAATCAAGCCATTGATGATGTCGGCGCAATAGCGGTTCAGGCTGTGCTCATCCGAAGCCGGAATGCTGGTCACCGCCAGCTCTGAAACGAAGCTGCGCAACTGCTCTGGCACCTCATCGCGGATCACCTCGACCCACGAGGTGGCAGAAGCGCCGGCGCTCGAAGCGGCAACGATTCCGTCATGCACCGCGGCGTGCGCCGGAGCCATGAAACGGGCCTCGTAAAATGCCTGCCACTGCTCATCCTGCAAGCGCTGCGGCTGCTGGATCACCACTTCCAGCGCTTGGCGTTCCAGGCGCATCACCGGGTCGCGATGATCCGGACGTTCAAAAGCTGGTGCAGCCACGGGTTGTTCAGCGCCCTGGGCCGGGGCCGGCAGCTGCTGCTCGGCGTTCTTCGGCAGCCGGGCGCGCTTGATCGATGCACCCACCGACCGGTTGACGTCCTCGTTGTTCATGCCGAGCCAGCCGGCCAATTCACGGGCATAGGCCGGGCGGATGGCCGAGTCCTTGATCTGGGCGACAATCGGAGCGGTCTGGCGCAACGCCTGCACGCGGCCCTCCACCGTGTTGAGGTTGAACTTCTTCAGCTCGGCCCGGATCGCGAATTCGAACAGCGGGCGCTTGAGCTCGATCAGCTCGCGCACCGCTTCATCCCCTCGATGCAGGCGCAGATCGCAGGGGTCAGCACCGCTGGGCTCCACGCAGACATAGGTCTGGGCAATAAAACGCTGGTCTTCCTCGAAGGCGCGCAGGGCCGCTTTCTGTCCGGCGGCATCGCCGTCGAAGGTGAAAATCACTTCTCCCCCGGTGCCGTCATCCTGCAGCAGCCGGCGGGCGATCTTGATGTGGTCGGTGCCAAAGGCGGTGCCGCAGGTGGCCACCGCGGTGGTGATCCCGGCCAGGTGGCAGGCCATCACGTCGGTGTACCCTTCCACCACCACGATCTGCCGGCTCTTGGAAATATGCTTCTTGGCCAAATCCAGCCCGTAGAGCACCTGCGACTTCTTGTAGAGCCCGGTTTCAGGGGTGTTCAGGTACTTCGGGCCCTGGTCGTCTTCGTAGAGCTTGCGGGCGCCGAATCCGATGGTCGCCCCGGACAGGTCGCGGATCGGCCACATCACCCGTCCGCGGAAGCGGTCGTAGATCCCGCGGTTGCCCTCGGAGAACATGCCGGTCAGCTTCAGCTCGTCATCGGCGAAGCCCTTGGAACGCAGGTGCTTGAGCAGCGCGTCCCACCCCTTGGGCGCATAGCCGACGGAGAATTGCGCGGTGACTTCCGGGTCGAAGCCGCGGCCGGCCAGGAACTCGCGTCCGGCCGCCCCTTCATCGGTGGCCAGCTGCGCGCGGAAGAATTCTTCGGCGATCTTATGCGCGTCGACCAGGCGCTGGCGCTTGCCGTAGTCCTCGCGCCGCGGGCCCGGGCCCCCGTCCTCATAGTGCAGCTCGTAGTTGATCCGGGCCGCGAGCAGTTCCACGGTCTCGGTGAACGAGGAGTGGTCCATCTTCTGGATGAAGGCGATCACGTCGCCGGATTCGCCGCAGCCGAAGCAGTGGAAGGTGCCCAGCTGCGGGCGGATGTGGAAGGAAGGGCTGCGCTCGTCGTGGAAAGGGCACAGGCCCTTGTACGAGCCGATGCCCGCGGATTTGAGCGTGACATAGGATTCGACGACCTCGCGCAGGTCGGTGCGGTTGCGCACCTCGTCGATATCTTCGCGCTTGATCAGCCCTGCCATGATTCCCTTCTAGAACAGTTGTGCTTCAGGGGCTTCGCCCTTGACCAGATATGAATGCCACTCGGTCGCCGAGACGTCGGTGAGCGAGGCGACCTGGTCGATCACCACGCGCAGCTGGCCTGCCTCATCGGCGGCGTCTTCCCAGTCCGCGGCAAAGATCGGCTCCAGGTTGTCCCGGCCGGTCTCCACCAGCAGCTGAACCAGCTCGGTCAGCAGCGTGCGCTGGTCCAGATACAGCGGCTGGCGCACCTCGGAGGTCATCACATAGCTGGCGGCGATTCCCTTCATCACCGCGATTTCATGCTCGGTCTGCTCGGGCACGATCAGGCTCGCGTTGTAGCGGGTCAGCTTGCCGGTGCCATAGCGGGCGCGCGTGGCATCCATGGCCGCAGCCGCAAAGCGGCCGATGAACTGGCTGGTCATGTCCTTAAGGCCGGCCATCGAACGGCGCGACCCGTCAAAGTGCGAAACCCATTCGTCGCTGGCTTCCAGCCGGCGCAGGGCCGCCTCGATATCGGCCTCGTCGGTGGCCGGCAGGTACCAGTCCTTCGTGACCTGCAGGGCCCTTTCGCGCTGCAGATCCTGCTTCAGCCAGCGCAGCTGCAGCTGGCCGCCGACAATCGCGTCTTCCACGTCGTGCACGGAGTACGAGATGTCATCGGCCAGGTCCATGACCTGGCCTTCCATGCAGACCACTCCGGCTCTCGCCTCCGGGACATTGCGCAGCCAGTTGAAGATCGGGGCATCGTCCTGGTACACGCCGAACTTCTTGGTCTTCTTGCCGTTGACCTCGGGCGCATCGGCCTTGAGCCACGGGTATTTGCAGGCCGCATCCAGCGAGGCGCGCGAGAGATTCAGCCCGGCCGAGTGCCCATTGTGCCTGAAGGTCTTGGTTTCCAGCCGGGTGAGCAGGCGCAGGGTCTGGGCGTTGCCCTCGAATCCGCCGATATCCGCAGCGATTTTGTCCAGCGCCTTTTCCCCATTGTGGCCAAAGGGCGGGTGGCCCAGGTCGTGGGCCAGGCAGGCGGTATCCACGACATCCGGATCGCAGCCCAGGGCCGCCCCGAGCTCGCGGCCCACCTGGGCCACTTCCAGCGAGTGGGTGAGCCGGTTGCGCACAAAGTCGTTCTGGTTGGGCGCCACCACCTGGGTCTTGGCGCTCAGCCGGCGCAGGGCCGAGGAGTGCAGCACCCGGGCGCGGTCGCGCTCAAAGGCGGTGCGGTAGGACTTCTTGGCTGGCTCGGGCACCCACCGTTGCGTATCGGCTTCGGTATATCCGGGGATCTGAGTCATGATGCCTAGTCTAGTGATATTTTGGGGTGCTCGGCGGTTATCCACTTCGAGCGCTTAGCCTCCGGAAATATCCAGCTCAGCGGCCTTGATCATTTCGCGGTGGGCATCGCTCATTTCGCGGTTGTCCAGCCATCCGTCGGGCACATGGGTTTTCTTCGGATGGCCGGCTCGCCCGCGGGTGCCTTCGGCGGCCTCGCCGGGGTACGGCAAATCCAGGTCCAGCTGGTCAAGCAGTTCGCGCAGCACGGCCAAGGATGGCACCTGGGCCAGCTGCGAGCGGATTTCCCCGCCGACCGGGTAGCCCTTGAAGTACCAGGCGATGTGCTTGCGGATATCGCGCATCCCCTTGCCCTCGTCCTCGAAGAACTCGGTGAGCAGTTCGCCGTGGCGGTACACGGTGTCGGCCACCTTGCGCACGCCGGGGCGGAAGCGGTCCGCGCGGCCTTCGAAGGCCGCCTGCAGGTCGCCGAAGATCCACGGGCGGCCCTGGCAGCCGCGGCCGACCATGACCCCGGCGGCTCCGGTCTGCTCGACCATGCTGATCGCATCTTCAGCGCTGAAAATATCGCCGTTGCCCAGCACCGGCAGGTCGTCCATGGCCTCGCGCAGGGTGGTGATGGCCTCCCAATCCGAGTGGCCGGCGTAGTACTGGCCCGCGGTGCGGGCGTGCAGGGTCACTGCCGCGGCCCCGTGATCGCGGGCGATCTTGGCCGATTCCAGGTAGGTCAGGTGGTCCTTGTCGATGCCGGTGCGGACCTTCACGGTCAGCGGGATATCGCCCTTGGCCGCCTCTGAGGTCGCTGCCGCGATGATCGAGGTGAACAGGTCGGTCTTCCAGGGCAGAGCCGAGCCGCCGCCCTTGCGGGTCACCTTGGGGACCGGGCAGCCGAAGTTCAAATCCACGTGATCGGCCAGGTTCTCGTCAACCACCATGCGCACCGCGGCGCGCACGGTGCCCGGGTCCACGCCGTAGATCTGGATCGAGCGGATCTCTTCGTCGGGGTCGTGCGAGATGATGCGCAGGGATTCCGGGTTGCGTTCCACCAGGGCGCGGGCGGTGACCATTTCGGTGACGAACAGCCCGCCGCCGTATTCGCGGCACAGCCGGCGGAAGGCGCGGTTGGTCACCCCGGCCATGGGCGCAAGAACCACCGGGGTATCGATGGTGAGCTTGCCCAGCTGCAAGGGCGGCAACTTCAAGGTGGGGGTGTTATTCGGCGCATCAGTCAGGGTCGTCACCTGTCCATTATCGCGCATGCAGGCAAATCGGTAACTGAGATCTTGATCAAATCGTGCCCTGCAGCATCTGGCTTCTGCCCTGCTGCAGGCGGAAAATAGGGCAATGACAAGTAATTTTTCGGTCGCCAGGGTGGTGCTTGTGGTGGTGGCCGCCGCCTGTGTGGCCTTGGTTATAGCCGCGTTGCTGGTGGTTGCCCTGCGGCCTTCGGCACCCTTGCACGAAGAATCAACCCCCGAAGGCGTGGTGCAGCGCTATCTGCTGGCCTATGAGGCCGGGGACCTGTCAGCCGTGCGGGATTACACCGTGGACGGCGAATCCCGCCAGCTGTGCAATCCCGAGTCCCTGGGCAGCGGGCAGCTGGACATCCAACTGATCCGCTCCACGGCCAGCGGCTCCCGGGCCAGCGTCCAGGCCAGGATCGAAGGCGGCGATTCCACGATTCTTCCGCTGCTCGATGGCTCCAGCTACGAGGATGTGTTCGAGCTGCGCATGCTCCAGGACCGGTGGCTGATCGATCGCATGCCCTGGCAGGTCGGACTGTGCACCGAAAAGGAGCTGGGATACTGATGGGCTCCACGACTTCGGCCAGCAAGGCACCGGCCACCAGCGTGCTGCGCCCGCTGATCATGCACGGCCTGCTGTTTGTGCTGCTGATGCTTTTCCCGGCGGGCCTGTCCACGCTGCTGGAGGCGCTGTTCAATGGGTTTGACGGCGAACGGGTTTCCGCCCAGCAGCTGGCGGTGGCCTATTCCTACACCTTGGTCGCCGGGCCTCTGGCCTGGCTGCTGTGGCGCGCGATCCGCAGGAAATTGGCCCGGCCATCCGCCGCCGACTCCGCGATCTGGTCCCTGCAAGCCTGCGGGGTCTACCTGGTTTCGCTGATTGCTGCCAGCTGCTCAGTCCTGGGCCTGCTGGCCGGGCTGGTCAACCGGGCGCCGGAGGGCGCTTGGCAATCCTCGCTGGGCGCCGCGCTGGGCTGGGGTGCCCTCTGCGCCTGGCAGCACCAGCAGCTGGCCTCCCCGAAGACAGCGCCGCAGCTGCTGGGGCAGCTGGCCGGCACGCTGGGCAATGCCTTCAGCATGCTGCTGTTCACCCTGTCCCTGGTCTGGACGCTGCACGTCGCGCTGCTGATCCTGATCCGCCCGGACACCACGCTGGCCGGCCCTTCCGACCTGGATCGGCTGCTTGCCGCGGTCATCTGGCTGGCCGGTTCCGGGGCCCTGTGGTTCTGGCATTGGAAGTTGCGCCGCGTGCAGGAGCAGGCCGATGGCTTCAGCTCCCTGGCCTTGGTGGTGCTGGCCATCGCGGCCCCCGCGGCCGCCTGTTTGCTGGCCACCGCGGCGCTGGTGTCCTGGGTCCTGCCGCTGCCCTGGGATCCGGCGGCCCAAGCCGAAGAATTCCGGTCCGAAGTCCCGATGCAGGGCGCGATCATGCTGGCAGCCGGGCTCGTCTGGCTCTATCACCAGATTCAACTGCGCTCCGGGATGCATGTGCCCGCCACGGCCAGCGCGGCCCGGTTGGCGGTCAGCGGCATCAGCCTGGCGCTGCTGGCCACCGGACTGGGCATGGTGGTCAACGCGTTGCTGGCATCCATCTCCGCCCTTCCAGGCAGCGATGCTTCGGCCGAGGTGCTCGGCGAGGGCCTAGGCCTGCTGCTGGTCGGTGGCGTCAGCTGGTTCGCTTTCTTCCGCCCGCTGCAACCTGCCTGGCAGGACTCGCGCGGTGCCTACCTGGTGTTGTTCTTCGGGACCAGCTCGGTGGTGGCGCTGGTTGCGCTGCTGGTGCTGGGCTACCGGATCTTCGCCTACTTCCTGGAACCGGGCACCAGCTACGGGACGATGCTCGATGCCGTGCGCGGACCGCTGGGCTGGCTGGTGGCCACCGCCGCGGTCGCCGCCTACCACTATGCGCTGTGGCGTTCGGGCAGGTCGCAGCGGGCCCAGTCCGCCGCGCAGGATCCAGCCCGATCGCACGCGACGCCACAGCTGAGGACGCTGGTGCTGCTCGCCCCGGCCGGATCTGAACTCCTCTTCGCGCAGCTCAGGGCCCTCGGGGACCTGAAGGTGCAATGGATCCGCACGGCCGGCCCGGCACTGGATGACGAGTCCGACGCGGCCGTGTTCGCACGGATCGTTGAACGCCTGGCCACCGAGCCAAGCCCATTCTTGGCCATCGCCGGATCGGACGGAGCCGTCCAATTCACCGAGCTGGCCTAGGCCAGCTGCCATGGCCTCAGGGCAGCAGGCCCAGCAGCACCCCGCCGGCGGCGGCAATCAAGACTACTATCCAGGGGGCCGTTTTCCAGGCCGTCAGCAGCACCAGGCACAGCAGTGCCAGCATGAAGGAAGCCGCCGAGGTGATGGCCGAGGTGAAGACCGGATCATAGAGGGCCGCGGCGAGCACGCCCACCACTGCGGCATTCGCCCCGCGCATCGCCGCGCGGGCCTTGGGCCAGCCGCTGATCCGGTTCCAGAACGGCAGCACCCCCAGCAGCAGAAGGAATCCGGGCAGGAAAACCGCCAGCAGCGCCAGGGCCGATCCCAGCAGCCCGCCCGGGCCGGAATCGGCCAGCACTCCAAGGAAGGCGGCGAAGGTGAACAGCGGTCCGGGCACAGCCTGGGCCGCCCCGTAGCCGGTGAGGAACTGCTGTTCGCTGACCCATCCGGGTTCCACCAGCGCGCTTTGCAGCAGCGGCAGCACCACGTGCCCGCCGCCGAAGACCAGGGCACCGGAGCGGTAGAAGGCGTCGAGGAAGGAGAGCAGATCGGAGCCGGTGGCCAGGGCCAGCATCGGCAGGCCCACCAGCAGCAGGGCAAAGGCGCACAGGCAAGTGATGCCCAGCGCCCGGGTGACCGGCAGGCTGAGCCCTGCCCCGGCGGCCCCGTCCTTCTCGCGGCAGAAGTAGTACCCCGCCACCGCGCCGAAGGCAATCGCCGCGATCTGCCCGAGGGATCCGGCCAGCAGCAACGCCGAACCGGCCGCGACCACCGCGATCGAAGCCCTGGACCGGTCCGGTGCCAGGGACTTGGCCATGCCCATCACCGCCTGGGCGATAATGGCCACCGCCACGATCTTCAGCCCGGTGAGCAGGCCGGTGCCCAGCTGCCCGGTGAACAGCGACGCGCCGTAGGCGAAGACCGCCAGCAGCATCGCTGAGGGAAGGGTGAAAGCCAGGAATGCGGCCAGCGCCCCACGCAGCCCGGCACGATGCAGGCCCAGACCGAAGCCGACCTGGCTGGAGGCGGGTCCGGGCAAGAATTGGCTCAGCGCCACCAATTGCGCATACTGCTGGTCATCGAGCCAGCGACGGCGGTCGACAAGTTCTGCGCGGAAATACCCCAGATGGGCAATCGGTCCGCCGAAGGAGGTGACCCCGAGCTTGAGGAAGACCCGGAAGACTTCGCTCGCCGATCCCTGGGTGAGGTGCTGTGGTTCCATGGATTCCAGCATAGGGGCAGCAGGAAAACGGCAGGTAAACGCGTGACCTGCCGCGAAACCTCAGTTCAGGGCCGGGTCTTTTTCCCTAGTCCCTGCCGTCGCCTTTCGGTGGCCTGCCAGCGAAGCCAGTGCCACGGCCAGCAGCGTCAGGATCGTGCCCATGACGGTCGCCGGGGAAACCGAGGAACCTGAGGCCGGAGCGAAGATGTCCAGCAGCAGCGAGCCGATCAGCTGCCCGCCCACGGCCGCCAGGCTGGTGACCAGCACGCCCAGGCGCTTGATCGCCATGACGGTGAGACCCACAAACAGGCAGCCCAGCAGCCCGCCGCTGTAGTACCACCAGTGCATTGGGAAGGGGTTCAGCCCGATCCCTGCCGGCAGGCGCAGCAGCATCAGCGCAACCAGCACGAGGAAGCCGGTGGCGAAGTTCACCAGCGCCGCCGCGGCGGCCGTGCCGTAGGCCGCAGCCTGCACCCCGTTGGAGGCCGACTGGAAGCCCATGAGCACGCCCACAACCGCCGAAAGGATCATCGGCAGCAGCAGGGCCAAGATGTCGGCGCCTGCACCACGCGGACTGGCCGCCCAGATCACCCCGGCGATGGTCAGCACGGCGCCCAGCAGGCGCAGGGCGCTGATCTTGCGCGGTGGCGCCCCGCCAATGCCGATCCGGTCCATGGCCATGGAGCCGATGCACTGCCCGGTGACCAGACAGACGGTGAACAGCGCCACGCCAACCAGCGCAATCGCGGTGGCCTGGCTGAACACGACCAGCGCGCCCACGGCTCCCGCCGCCAGGTACCAGCGAGGAAAGTCGCCCCGGGCCAGCGCGCCGGGCACCTGTGCCACCGAAGCACGCACCGGCGGGATCAGCAGCGCCAGCAGGACAAGGGCCGCCAAGCCCACCCCGAAGCTGATGGCGGATGCGGTGATCGCATCCCCGAGCGCCGCGCCCAGCGCCCCGTTGATGCGCGATTGCGTCGAAAGCAGCAGGCCGGCAGCGATGGAGAGCAGCACGAAGAAGAACGTGCCGCCGGTGCGCCGCTGCGGTGCGGTGCCGGGTTTCGGAAGGATGCTGGGCTTCACGCAAGCTGCTTTCGTGCCGGAGGGCGGAAGGGGCCGGGAGGAGGCAAAAGCGGGACCCGGCGAACCGGGTCCCGCTTGAGCTGGCACTACTTGGCTGCGTCGCTGGCCAGGATGTGCGTGGTCGAAATGACTGTGGCCTGCTCAACGCCGGCCAAGGCATCAATCAGCGACGCCAGGATGAACATCGAGGAGTCAACCTCCAGTTTCACCGGGTACTGGTGGATCAGCATCGCGACCATATCGCGCACCGCCTCGGCCACCTCGTCATCGCTGAAGGCCGGATTGTGGCCCACCAGCACATCCGAGGGGGCGTCCTCGCGGGCCGGGACATAACTGACCGCAAAGGCCAGCGGAACCCCGCCCTGGCTCTTGGGCTTATCGCGCAGCACCAGCGCCGCCTGGGCGCCGGTGTGCTCGTCGAGCAGCATGCGCTGGGCCGAACCCACCGTCATCTTGGCTGGATCCCACTGCTCATGGACCTTGTTGTAGAAGTCCATGACAAGCTTGGTCAGCTCGACACTGCCCGTGGACAGCTCCTCGATCACCCGGTCGTTGGTGTCGAACACCGGCTCGGCCAAGGCGCCGGGCTCCAGGATGACATCGCGCGAGACCTGGATTTCGCCCAGGCCCAGTGCCTTGCAGAAGCCGGCTGCCGCGGTGGCCGGATCGCCCGGGGTGACCGTGTAGCGGGCCTTGAGCTGCTGCGCCTGATCGGCCGGAATCTGCTGGCGCAGCTTGGCGACCAGCGCGGTGCCCACGCCGGAACGGCGCTGCTCGGCGGCTACCTCGACATACAGCCACAGGCGCTGCGGGTGCAGCGAAGATGCGAAGACCACGCCGGCGCCGATGGCCACGCCATCAACGCTGGCCACCAGCGTGCGGGAGAACGGCGCATCGCTATTCTCCCGCAGCATGGTGCGATCCTGATGGGCCTGCGGCGAGCGCGGATCACCAAAAACCTGCAGCAGCTCCAGGTCGTCCCCGGAGCGCCAATCGCGGAATTCCAGTTCGTTCATCGGGCTCTAGGCTCCGTTCAGGCGCTCGGAAAGGTAGGCGGTGACCTGGTCCAGGGACACGCGTTCCTGGGCCATGGTGTCGCGCTCGCGGATGGTCACTGCCTGGTCTTCGAGGGTGTCGAAGTCCACGGTGATGCAGAACGGGGTGCCGATCTCATCCTGGCGACGGTAGCGGCGGCCGATGGCGCCGGCATCATCGAAGTCGATGTTCCAGCGCTTGCGCAGCTCGTTGGCCAGTTCCTTGGCCTTCGGCGAGAGGTTCTCGTTGCGCGAGAGCGGCAGCACGGCGGCCTTGACCGGAGCCAGGCGCGGATCGAGCTTGAGCACGGTGCGCTTGTCCACGCCGCCCTTGGTGTTCGGCGCCTCGTCCTCGGTGTAGGCATCGACCAGGAAAGCCATCATGGAACGGGTCAGGCCGAAGGAAGGCTCGATCACGTATGGGGTGTAGCGCTCGCCGGTGGCCTGGTTGAAGTAGGACAGCTCGGCGCCCGAAGCCTTGGCATGGCTGGACAGGTCGTAGTCGGTGCGGTTGGCAACACCCATGAGCTCGCCCCACTCCGAGCCCTGGAAGCCGAAGCGGTACTCGAAGTCGATAGTGCCGGCCGAGTAATGCGCGCGCTCGTCTTCTGGCACGTCGAACTGGCGCAGGTTTTCTTCCTTGATGCCCAGATCCAGGAACCATGCCCAGCAGTCCTTGACCCACTGGTCGAAGAACTTCGGCGCATCTTCCGGCGCGGTGAAGAACTCGATTTCCATCTGCTCGAACTCGCGGGTGCGGAAGATGAAGTTGCCCGGGGTGATTTCGTTGCGGAAGGCCTTGCCGACCTGGCCGATGCCGAATGGCGGCTTCTTGCGGCTCGCGGTGAGCACGTTGGCGAAGTTCACGAAAATGCCCTGCGCGGTTTCTGGGCGCATGAAGGCCAAGCCCGCTTCAGAATCCACTGGACCCAGGAAGGTCTTCATCAGACCGGAGAACATCTGCGGTTCGGTGAACTGGCCCTTGGTTCCGCAATCTGGGCAAGCGATCTCGCTCATGCCGTCCTTGGCCGGACGGCCCTTCTTCGCTTCGAAGGCCTCGATCAGGTGATCCTGGCGGTGGCGCTTGTGGCACTGGATGCACTCGACCAGCGGGTCGGTGAAGGTCGCAACGTGTCCGGATGCTTCCCAAACTGCCTTTGGCAGGATGATCGACGAGTCCAGGCCAACCATGTCTTCGCGGCCGCGAACGAAGTTCTGCCACCACTCGCGCTTGATGTTTTCCTTCAGCTCGGTTCCCAGGGGTCCGTAATCCCATGCGGAACGGGAACCACCGTAAATCTCACCAGCCTGGAAAACGAAGCCTCGACGCTTTGCGAGGGAAATTACCTGATCTAGCTTGGACTGTGGCGCCATATCAACTCCATTGGAAATTACGAGGCCGCTGGTTGCGGTCCGTAGAAAAATACATACCGTTCAAGGGTATCGTTTCCACGGCTCTGAGACTAAGCGGATGCGGGTAACGCGAAAGTGAACTTCCCCGCTCTTAACTGCATCATGGCACCGTACTCTCCCGGATAGGGAAGAATGGAAGCCATGAGTGCCAATGAAGCTTTTGATCTAGAAATCCGCGACGAATCCATCCGCTTGGGCCAGCTGCTAAAACTGGCGTCTCTCGCAGAGGACGGAATCCATGCCAAGGAGCTCATTTCCGAGGGCATCGTCACCGTTAATGGCAAGGTCGACACCCGCCGCGGAGCTCAGATTCGCCCGGGCGACGTCGTCTGCGTCAATGGCGAGTGCGTGAAGGTCGCGTCGCAACAGTAGTCACTGCTGCCCGAGAACGACCTTCTTGAGAAACGCCTCGACGTCTTCAAGTTCTTCCATGCTGACCGAGTGCCCAATTTGCGGATAAGTTTCGCTGGTCAGCTCGGCGTGCTTGGACACCCATCCAAGGGTGTACTCAATCTTGTCCCGGGTGATCACCGGATCTGCCAGATCCCTGCCCCAGAACAGTGGAATGGGATTGCGTTGCACTGCAGCGTCGTCGAAAATCTCTAGATCGCGCGGTTCAACGGCAAAACCGGAAAGTCCCACCACCGCGGTGATAGCGTCGCGCTGGAATCGGGCCAACGAAGTTGCCATCGCCATGCCTTGCGAGAACCCCAGCAGCGTCACCGACGAATGTTGCTTGCTCAGTGGTTCCAGCAGCTCCCATAGCGCCACCACGCTTTGTGAGACGGCCTCGGCCGAGTAATCAATTTCTTGGGTCAGCGGGAACCAGCAGTATCCCGGACCGGTTTGCAAGGGTGCGCGCACCGATAGATAAGTGAATTCTTCCGGAAGGTAGCGCGAGAGCCCCATCAGATCTTGTTCATTTGATCCGTACCCGTGCAGGAACACCAGAAGCGGCGTGCCCAATCGAGAATCGTCGTTGCGGGAAATGATGGCGACCGGCGCGGTCTCGGATGAAGTCATGTGCTCAAGATTAGCGAATACCGCAGTCGGCGGTCGGCCGTATTGCCCGGTAATCACCGGCAGATGAAAGAATCTTTCTTTCAACGAACATCGTGAACGACGTTTTTCATTCGGGCAGCATTGAACTTGTTGGCTGAATTGCGCGCACAAAGAGCGCCCGAGATTTGCAGCGACTGAAAAATCTTGTCACTTCGGATATGTTGGTGGCTTTTAAGTTGGCCTCTGCGCAATTCAGTAGGAAATGACTGAGAAAAATTTTCATTCCCGGACGCTGCAGGTGTCCTACGTGCCGAAGAAGACGGACAGAAGTCGCGTTGGGCTTAGGCAATCAGCTTCGATGCTGTCACCGTTCCGTGGTTATGGGTGGTTTGAATTTCCGTAGTGACAGAAAAATTTTGTCACTCAACGATTCACAAATGATCCGTGCCGGTCAGGCAGAGTCAGCTAATGGGTCCGGTTCTGCCGGATAGCCGAGAACTCTCCTCACATCTGAGTTCAACTGAACCTGTGGAATAGAGCGCGGATCAGGTCTCTGCGGGCAATGATCATTCACGTGATCCAGGCTCTCCACAACATCAACGCTCTCTGGAGTAACAATTACATGCAGCCCATGTGGCGTTAGCCAGGATCTAGTTCCATCGGGCCGAGCCTGAATTTTCCAACCTAATGCATGCTTGAACATTTGATGCTGCTTGCACAACAGGTGCATATTGTCTCGATCGGTTTTGCCACCATGGGCCCAATCGTCAATATGATCCATTTCTGAACGGTCAGCACTGCGACGGCAGCCGGGGAAACAACAATGAACGTCCCTGTGCCGAAGCAAATCCTTCATTCCCTGAGTGGGTTTGTACTTTTTGCGTTCAACATCAATAACTGCGCCTGTCCATGGGTCAGTGAGCACGCGCTGGAAAGACGGCGCGTCCTGGGCCAATTGCAGCGCCAGGCCCGCAGGGATAGGTCCTACGCCTTCCAAATCAGCAAGGGCTCTGGTGGGATCTACCAACATGTCCAGCGCCGGAATAGTAATCGACAAACGCGGCTTCAGTGGAGTTCCTTCGCTGCCTGGCCAACCGTTGATCAATGCGTCAGCGTACAAATCCGCCATCAACTGGTCGCTAGTGCGCTCGTCTTCGGGGTCAATAACCTGGTCCGCCGCCCAACGAAGGGTGCTTGCTATTGACTTGATTATGTCTGCACGGTGAGTGAGCTTGATGGTGCCCATTCCGCTGTCATCATCTATCCAGTACGATACTTTGCGCGAAGCTTCTGATTTCCTATGGCGTTCTTCAGCTGACTCCGGGTTCATCCGATCGTGAAATCGACGGGCCCTTTGATAAATAGAATCATCACTAGCCGTTTTTGCGGCGGGCAGCAGGATGTGCTCCATGATCTCTATTTGTTCTGGAGTGAGGTCCTGCGCGTTCTTTACCAAGAAGCGAGCGGCTTTCAAGGTAATCTCCCCAGCAGCTAACGCCATCAGGGTGTCTTTGCAGACGTAGCGCAATCCCTTTGCATAGAACATTCGCTTGCTAACCATCTGCGGAGTTTCCCTCAAGGCAATGGCTGCTTCAGCAATGAAGTTGGAGTTGATCATCTGGTCATCGCCGGGGTCGACACGATAGTATTCGGCGCTGCGCTCAGCTTCGCGAGCCTCCTCAGGCGAGTCGGATCGCAATTCAGCAAGGGTGTCGGAGAATCCTTCACCAATCTGTTCAACTGTGTCAGCCAACAATGTGGCAGTTAGCCCTTCAAGATGGCTGTGCATCCGCTGAATCTTCTTCAACCGATCCAGGGCATCAGCAGCCCCGGATACCGGGCCGGCATTAAAAAGCTCGGCCGCTGTATTCATCATCGGTCCATTAAACAGATGGTGCTCAATATGGCTGGCAAAGAATGAATCCGCGTGCGATTCCTTGCGTGTGCCCGGAGGCCGCAACGGCAGACGATGTTCATCGTCATAATCTTCTGTAAATTCTGGATTTCCCATATTCAATTTTCCCGCTAGGCACCGACAGTTTGGTCCGTATTATCGCGGAATGTGGACAGCGATCAGAAATTTTTTCTTGAATTTCACGTCACGAATACGGGCGTTGCAACGGCTAGCCAGTCGGTAGGTTTCCAGTGCCTAGTAGTGTGTGATTGCGAAATGGTAAATCTTTCAGCCATCGAGTGTTCGAAGCAGGTTTTCATGTTTGGCTAGCAATAAGATGCAATTAGTCACGCCGATGACTTTTCCTCAGCAGAGTGTTGGTTATCTACGAATGAAGGTGCAATGAAAAATAGTGAGACCCTCAACAACTTCGATGAGTCGATTCCTCATGATGATATCAATTTTGGATATATCGAGGATGAATTTTCCACCGGATCCAATTTTATTGATACGACCTTCTCAGTAATGCCGATCCTCCTGGGCTTGTTTGTGGTGGTCTTCGTCGCCGCGGTGATATTCATCGTCTACGTTCAGACGAGAAATTACCGCAAGATCAAAAGCGCTGGAATGGATCCGATTACTTTCGAATCCGACCTGAAGACTAAAATTGGCCCAATCCAACCTGTTGGCACCCAAGCAGTCCTTGGAAGCTAAATTGGAGGAGCTCTCCGGTCTCCGGTCCCGTGGCGTGATCACGGCCGACGAATACGCGCAGGCTCGCCAGGATCTACTTAGGGACTGGCGCGAAGGGTGAAGTAGATCATCCCGGAGGCTGATTGACGGACAGTTACCATGGGGTAACAATGTAGATTGTGCCTAAAGATCTAGACCTTGAAACTCCCGATTCCTCAACAGAGACACTTCATCCATGGCGTCGCTTCGTCGCTTTGGGCGACTCTTTCACCGAGGGAATCGGTGACCCCGATCCATCAAATCCCGGCCGGCATTTGGGCTGGGCCGACCGTCTGGCGCAGGAGCTGAGCAGCACGGTTCCGGATTTTTCCTACGCAAATCTGGCGATCCGCGGCCGGTTGATCGGGCAGATCGTCTCGGAGCAGGTTGCGCCGGCCATTGATTTGAAGCCAGATCTTATTTCACTGTGCGCAGGCGGCAATGACGTGCTGCGCCCGGGCGGGGATCCGGACAAGATTGCCGATATTCTCGACGGAGCGGTGGCCGAGCTGAGCGCGACGGGTGCGACGCTGCTGATCGTCACCGGTCCGGATATTCGCGATACACCGGTGCTGGGCAGCATTCGCGGCAAGGTGGCGATCTACAATGAGAATATTCGCACCGTGGCCGCGCGCTACGACGCGATTGTGGCCGACATGTGGGCCTTGCGCGAACTGCACCAGTCGCAGATGTGGGCACCGGATCGCCTGCACTTCTCCCCCTTGGGCCACCAGCGGATTGCGGCCATGGCGCTGGATTCCCTGAACGTGCCCCACTCGATCGACACCGAGGTGGCACCCGTGGCGGATGTTCGAAGCTGGCGGGAGGCGCGGATCGAAGACCTGCAGTGGGCACGCGAGCACTTGGCTCCGTGGGTCTTGCGCCGGTTGCGCCATCAGTCCTCGGGCGACGGAATCACCCCGAAGCGCCCCTCCGCGGTGCCGTTCACCGCGCCAAAACCCAACGATTCCCTGGGCGCCGGCGACAGCGCGCAGTAGCGCAGCAGCACAGCGCGAAGGGACAGCGTCCACCGAAAACTGGTGGGGCTGTCCCTTCGCGGCGCCGATCTAGCGGCTGAATACCAGGCCTCGCAAAACGCCATCGAGCTGGCTTGCATCGGTGAGGAAGCCGTCGTGGCCGATCGGCGAATCGATGTAGTGCACCGGCGTGGGAGCGGCCAGGGAGGCGGCCAGCTGTTCGGATTGCTCCGGGAAGTACAGGCGGTCCGAGCTCACGGCAGCCACCACCACGTTGACCTTCTCAAGCCGAGCCAGTGCGGCACCCAGCGATTCGTAGCCACGAGCCACGTCATGGCTCATCAGCGCCTCGGTGAGCAGCAGGTAGCTGTTGGCGTCAAAACGATTCACCAGCTTGGCCGCTTGGTGATCCAGATAGCTTTCCACCTGGTAGCGGCCGCGCGGGCCGTCAAACTGGCCAGCAGGCTGCTCGCCGGGCTGCGCGGCCCGGCCAAAGCGGGCCTGGAGCTCGGCCTCGGAACGATAGGTGATGTGCGCCAGGCGCCTGGCCAGGCCCAGGCCTTCATCCGGCCGCGCACCGCTGGAGTAGTAATCGCCGCCATTGAAGTTCGGATCCAGTCGGATGGACTGGGTCTGCACCTGGGCAAAGGCGATTTGTTCCGCGGTAGCTTGGGCGCACGAAGCCATTACCACCAGGTTCTTGACCTGTTCGGGGAACTCGACGGCGTATTCCAGAGCTCGCGCCCCGCCCATCGACCCGCCAATCACCGCATGCCAGGACGTGATGCCCAGCTGCTGCGCGAGGCGCGCTTCGAGGCGCACCGCGTCCTTGATGGTGACAAAGGGGAAGCGCGATCCATAGGGCACGCCATGCTCGTCGGGCGACGACGGGCCGGTGGAACCATTGCAGCCGCCGATCATGTTCACGGCGAGAACGAAGTACTTGCTGGTATCGATGGTGGCCCCGGGGCCGACAAACCCGTCCCACCAGCCGGCGCTGCGCGAATCGCCCTGGGCGACGTGGGCGTCGCCGGTCAGCGCATGCATCACCAGCACGGCGTTGGAGCCGTCGGCGTCGAGGGTTCCCCAGCTTTCGTAGGCCAGCTCTACCTGTGGCAGGTAGCCGCCGAATTCGAAGTGGTGCCCGCCGACGGCCCTGCGGCGCATCATGCCGTCCCGGCCCTCGGCGAGCTGTGGTGCTTCGGTGGTTGCAATGGATGCCATGCCTAGAGGGTTTCCTGCAATTCCTTGTTCGACCCGGCCAAGTCGCCCAAGGCGGCAACAGCGTTGAAGCCCAGTTCCAAGTCGGCCAGGATGTCCTTGATATTTTCCAGGCCCACGCTGATGCGGACCAGTCCCGGGCTCACTCCGGCAGCGATCTGGTCGGCTTCGGAAAGCTGCGCATGGGTGGTGGAGGCCGGGTGGATGGCCAGCGAGCGGACATCGCCGATGTTGGCCACGTGGGAGTGCAGCTCAAGCGCGTCCACAAACGCCTGGCCGGCCGCCGCGCCGCCTGCCAGTTCGAAGGCGATGATCGAGCCGGCGCCGTGATCGCTGTACTTCTTGGCGCGCTCGAACCATGGCGAGGAGGCCAGGCCGGCATAGGCGACCTTCTGCACCTCGGCGCGGGCTTCGAGCCAGCTGGCGGCCTCGCGCGCATTTTCGCCATGGCGCTGGATGCGCAGGGACAGGGTTTCCAGCCCCTGGGCGATCAGGAAGGCATTGAATGGGGAGACCGAGGCGCCCAGGTCGCGCAGCAGCTGCACGCGCGCCTTGAGGATGTAGGCCAGATTGGCGCCGAGAATGCCGTTCACGCCCAGATCGCGGGCGAACACCAGGCCGTTGTAGGACTCGTCCGGGGTGTTGAAGCCCGGGAAGCGCTGCGGGTCCTGGGCGAAGTCGAAGTTGCCCGAGTCCACGATCACCCCGGCGATCGCATTGCCGTGCCCGCCCAGGAACTTGGTGGCCGAGTGGATGACGATGTCGGCGCCGAATTCGATCGGGCGGATCAGGTACGGGGTGGCCAGGGTGTTGTCCACCAGCAGCGGCACGCCATTTTCGTGGGCGATCTTGGCGACTTCCTCGATGTCCAGCACGTCCTGGCGCGGGTTGGAAATGGTTTCGCCGAAGAAGGCCTTGGTGTTCGGGCGGACCGCGTCGCGCCAGTCCTGCAGGTTATCCGGGTCGGCCACGAAGGTGACCTCGATGCCCAGGCGCTTGAGCGTGTGCTTGAGCAGGTTCTGGGTTCCGCCATAGAGGCTGGGGCTGGCCACCAGGTGGTCGCCGGCTTCGGCCAGGTTCAGGATCGCGAAGGTGGTGGCGGCCTGGCCCGAGGAGAGCAGCAGGGCACCCACGCCGCCCTCCAGATCGGCGATCCGGGTTTCCACCGCGTCGGTGGTCGGGTTGCCGATGCGGGTGTAGATCGGTTCCAGTTCCTGCAGCGCGAAGCGCGCGGCAGCGCTCTGCGCGGTCGGGAAGACAAAGGAAGTGGTCTGGAAGATCGGCAAGGCCCGCGCGCCGGTGGCGGGATCCGGGGTCTGCCCGGAGTGGATCTGACGGGTTTCAAATGACCAATTGCTGCTCATGGTTTCCTCCAAAATAGTTCATGCGACTTTGGGGGTAGACCACTGAGAAGACACCGAGAGGAAAGACCTCGCCAAGAAGCCTTCCAGGGTTACCCGCGCTTGTCCCCAGCTGCCTTGTGCATCTGGGGGCCAGGTCTTCACCCGGGGCACCCCACCGCGGTTGGAGGGTTGCCGCCCAGTAAGCCGGGGCTTGTTACTGGGACTCATGACCTGTTTCCAGTGTGCCCGAAAACCGAATATTTTTGCAATGCGGGCACCTCAAAATGGTCGCAATCGGTCATATTTCACATCCATGGCGCTTTTGCCGCATGGAATTCGATTCCGCCAAAAACCTTAGGGTCTCCTAAGTAGAGACTGCGGTCACATGTTGTCATGATGGGCACATGATGAGGCTAGATCACGTTAGTTATGCCTGTGGCCCGGATGGGCTGCTGCCAACCGCGCAAAGAATCTCCGAGTCGCTCGGCCTGGAATTCGTCAAGGGAGGCGTGCATCCCAGGTTCGGGACACGCAATGTCATCTTCCCGCTCAAGCATGGCCAGTACCTCGAAGTGGTCGAGGTGCTGAATCACCCGGCCAGCGACAAGGCCCCCTTCGGCCAGGCGGTGCGGGCCCGTTCGGAACTCGGCGGCGGCTGGATGGGCTGGTGCGTTTCGGTGGACGATCTATCCAGCGCCGAAGACCGCCTGGGTCGCAAGTCGGTTCCGGGCAACCGCAAATTCCCCGATGGCCGCGAGCTGACCTGGCAGCAGATCGGCATCAAGGGCCTGATCGCCGACCCGCAGTGCCCCTACCTGATCTCGTGGGACGAGGAAGCCAAGGACCTGCATCCTTCCAAGGCCCTGGAGCCGACCGGGGAGATCAGCGGGATCTCGATCGCCGGGTCGCGCGATCGGGTCCTGGAATGGCTGGGCCAGCCCCAGAACGTGCACCTCGGCGCGGTGACCATGGACTACCAGGCGCCCAATGGCACCCCGGGCATCTTGTCGGTGACCTTTGAAACGCAGAACGGACCGGTAGTGTTGTAGCCGGTTCGCAGCAAGCTGCTGGCAGGCGGGGACAATGGCGTCCCCGTCTGCCTCTTTTTATGCGCCTGCATCCAGTCGCCGGCCCAGGACCACGACGTGCTGGTCTTCAAATCCCAGCCGCTCATAAAAGCCGCGCACCGCGGTATTTTCATTGCGCACCATCAGCTGCACCTTGGGCACGCCGCGCTGGGCGAGCCACTCGCTCGCGGCCTGGACCATCTTGGCGCCCAGTCCGGTGCCCTGCCGCCGCGGGTCCACGGCCAGATAATAGAGCCAGCCGCGGTGCCCATCATGGCCAACCATCACGGTGGCGATGACTTCTTCATCCTCGATCATGGCCAGCACTGTTGAAGCCGGGGTTTCCAGGGCGCGCCGGGCGTCGGCGCAGGGGTCGTTCCACGGCCGGGTCAGCCCGGTGGCCTCCCAGAGCGCAACGGCTTGGGGAATCTGCTGCGCAGCCAGCTGAGAAATCTTCATTCCTGCAGTCTAGCCGCGCTAGCTTCCGATCCCGATCGCCGGCCCGATCAGGGCATATCCGACAAAGCCGATGGCGTCGAGCAGGAAGTGCGCGATCACCAGCGGCATCACCCGCCCATACTTGTGGTAGGCCCAGCCGAAGACCACTCCCATGAGCATATTACCGATCATCGGCCCCGCGCCCTGGTACAGGTGGTAGCTGCCGCGGATCACCGCCGAGGCAATGATGGTGGTCCACAACCCCAGCTGCAATTTCCTGGCATAGCTGAACAGGAAGCCGAGCATCAGCACTTCTTCTAGCACCGCATGGCGCACCGCGGAGAGCAGCAGCACCGGCAGGCTCCACCAGTAGTCCCCCAGGTTGGCCGCGGAAATCGCTGTGGTGATGCCCAGCGCCCGGCCTGCGGCGTAGACGCCCAGGGTGCCAAGCCCCATGGCCAAAAACAGCCCGGCGCCGAACAGGGCATCCTTGCCCGGCGCGCGCAGGTCAAAGCCGATCTCCCTCGCGCCGGCGCCTAGGCTGCGCTTCATCAGATACAGGGCCAGCACCACCGGAACCAGCGCAAAGACAATGTCCAGCAGCTGATAGGAGAAGTCGAAAAATTCGCGGGTGCTCAACGTGTTGTTCAGCGAAGTCGTCTGTTCGCGCAGCGGGGCCCTGGTGGCCTTGTCGGCAAAACTCAGGATCGAATAGGCCGCGCTTTGCCCCAAGGACAGGGCGAGCACCAGAGCGACCTCGAATTTCAGGATCTTGGCATTCACGTTCTCGATCATAGGCTGATCAGGCTGTGTGCGAGCTTTGGTAGCCTGAAGACAGCGAATTAAAGGAGCATCAGTGTCCCGTCCTGCCACCATGGAAGAACTGTCCATTGCCCGCCAGCTATGTCCAGAGCTGTCCTGGGAAAATGCCGGAGTCAACGAGGGCGGGCAGTTCCACAAGGTGGTGATCGCCAACGGGCAGTCGGTGATCCGCATGGCCCGCACCGAAGAAGCCACCGAGCAGATGCCGCGCTCCATCAAGCTGCTTGGGCTTGTGGCCGATCAGCTGGACTACCAGGTCCCGGTGGCGACCTCGCAGATCTTGATGGTGGATGGGCTGAGCTCGGTAGCCATGTCCTTCATCCCGGGCAGCGCCCATGAACCGCACTACGGCGACCCCAAAATCTTGGGCAAGCTGGTTCGCGACCTGGCGCAGGTCGATCTCGAACCGCTGCGCGAGCATCTGGCTTCGCCATTTGCCTTCCGCGGCCCGTGGATCGAAGAGCGCCAACGGCAGTGTTTTGATGCCTTGCCCGATCAGCTGCGTGGCGCAGCCGCAACCCTTTGGGCCCAGCTTGATTCGCTGGCCCAGGTGCCCCCGGGGCTGGTCCACGGAGATCTGGCCGGACACAATATGCACTGGGTGGATGAAGAGCTGATCGGCATCCTGGACTGGGATCTGGCCGCCGCCTGGGATCCGGCGCTGAACACCGCGTACCTGAGCCTGTGGCACGGGTTGGAGATGGTGGATTTGATTGCGCCGAGCCCTGATGAAGCCCATCGGGCAAAGATCTGGCTTGGGCTGATGAGCCTAGAGCGGCTCTCCGATACCCTGTCGCGCACCGACAATCCCAGAATCGACAAGCTCATGCGCAAGATCGGGCCGCGGATCTTGAACGCCGCGCAGGCTGCCGGGAACTGATGCCCGATCGTTGGCACCCCTCCCCGGGGACGGCAAAGGCCCATCCAAGCTCAATGCTCGGATGGGCCTTGGCAAGCATCACCAGTGATGCAAAAAGCGATTAGCTCAGGGCTGCGATAGCTGCATCGTAGTCTGGCTCGGTGGTGATTTCCGGAACGACCTGGGTGTAGGTCACCTTTCCGGTCTCATCCAGGACGATCACCGAACGGGCCAGCAGGCCAGCCAGTGGGCCGTCGATCTGGGTGACGCCGTAGTCCGAACCGAAGTCCGAACGGAAGACCGAAGCGGCGGTGACGTTCTCGATGTCCTCAGCACCGCAGAAGCGGCCCAGCGCGAATGGCAGGTCAGCGGATACGCACACAACGGTGGTGTTCTCCAGGCCGGCAGCCAGTTCGTTGAAGCGGCGAACGCTGGCAGCGCATACGCCGGTATCTACCGATGGGAAAATATTCAGGACTACGCGGCGGCCAGCCAGCGACTCGCTGGTGACATCTGCAAGGCCGGTGTCGGTGACGGTGAATGATGGTGCCTGCGAGCCTACGGCTGGCAGTTCACCAATGGTCTGTACGGGAGTTCCCTTAAAAGCAGTATTAGCCATGGTTCTTGTTTATCACGAATGCCTATTTGACTGCCAGATTTTCGGCGAACCGGCGTGAACAAGTCGAAGGCCACCAGTTCCTCAGCTAACCAGCTGCCCGGCCCGGTAGACGCTATGGGTGAGGTTCATTCCCGGACGGTAGGCCAGATGCGCAGCTGCCGGCGCATCAAGAACGTGCAGGTCTGCGCGTTTGCCCACCTCGATGGAGCCCACCTGGTCGGCGATGCCCAGCGCGAGCGCTCCGCCGTAGGTAGCGGCTTCGATGGCCTCGGCCAAAGACAGATTCATTTGCAACACCGCGGTGGCCACGCAGAAATTCATGTTGCTGGTGTAGCTGGTTCCGGGATTGCAATTGCTGGCCAGCGCGATGCCCACCCCAGCATCCAGCAGCTCGCGCCCTGGCGCCAGCGGTTGCCGGGTCGACAAGTCGCAGGCCGGCAGGCAGGTGGCGACGGTGCCGGGCTTTCCGGAACGAGTCGTGCGGTCCCAATTGGCCCAGCTTCCGGCGAGCGCCTGGATATCCGAGTCCTCAAGGTAATTGACGTGGTCCACCGAGTGGCTGCCGAATTCAACGGCAAGTTTGACTCCCGGGCCTGGACCCAGCTGGTTTCCGTGGACCTTGGTTGCCAGATTCCGGTCTTGCGCTGCTTGCAGGACGCGGCGGGTTTGGTCTTCATTGAAGGCACCGCGCTCGCAGAAGATATCCACAAAGTCGATGTCCTGTGCGACGGCCTCAAGCATGGGGCCGGCGACAAGGTCGGTATATTCATCGGCATCAGCGCCAGCGGGGACCAGATGGGCGCCGAGGAAGGTCAGGGTATCGACGATGGGTCCGCCCAAACGCGTATGGCGGCTTTCCTCGGATAGCTCCAAGCCATAGCCGGTCTTGGTTTCCATCCACGTGGTCCCCATGGAGAGAGCCTCGGCGCGGCGTGCGGCCACCAGCCCGGCCAGTTCCTCATCGCTGAGGCTTCTGGTGGCCGAAGTGGTCACCGCGATGCCGCCGGCTGCGTAGGATTGGCCGGCCATGCGGGCAACAAACTCTTCGGCGCGGTCTCCCCCGAAAATCAGGTGGCTGTGCGAGTCGACCCAGCCTGGCAGCACGGTTCGCCCCGACAGGTCGTGGACGGTGTCGGCCGCTGGTGCATCGGTTGCCGCGCCGATCCATTCAATCCGGTCCTCGCGGATCAGCACGGCGGCATGCTCCAGCACACTGCCCGCGGCATCAACGGTGACCAGTTGCGCGATATTCGTCAGCAATGTCGTACCCATATGGCGACCTCTCTTGTTCAGCGCAGCCCGTTGCGAGGGCTCGCAAAATCCGTGGATGTTCTCCTTTGACGAGCCTACTGGCCCGAGCCTTGGCTGCGGCCTCGGCGATGGCTATTGAGATCCGGGATTTCAGACAGAACGAGGGCCCCGGGGATCCGGGGCCCTCGCTGCAGCTGCGGTTTCGGCTAGCCCTTGGTGGCCCCTGCCAGCAGTCCACGCACGAAGTAGCGCTGCAAGGCGAAGAAGACCACCAGCGGAATGATCATCGAGATGAACGCACCGGCGGTGAGCAGCTCCCAGGATTGCCCATAGGTTCCCGAGAGATCCTGGAGCGCCTTGGTGATCGGCAGTCCCCCGCCCGAGGTGAACACCGTTGCCACCAGCAGGTCATTCCACACCCAGAGGAACTGGAAGATGCCGAAAGAAGCGATCGCCGGCATCGACAGCGGTAGGACGATCTTCGAGAAGATCTTTCCGTGACCGGCACCGTCCACGCGAGCCGCCTCGATCACCTCGTCGGGGATCTCCGAGATGAAGTTGTGCAGCATGAAGATCGCCAAGGGCAGCGCGAAGATCGTGTGCGCGATCCACACCTTCGCATAGGCGCCATCCAATCCGTTGACCCCCAGCCCCGGCAGGATATACAGCCCGCCGATTTTCACGCCGTCCGAGAACAGCTGGAGCAGCGGAACCAGGGCCATCTGGATCGGAACAATCTGCAGGGCAAATACCAGGACGAACAGCGTATTGCGCCCCTTGAAATTGATCCAGGCAAAAGCGTAGGCCGCCAGGCTGGCGATGATGATCGGAACGATCGCCGCTGGAATGGTGATGACCAGCGAATTCAAAAACGCCTTGGACAGCGGAAGGCTGTCGCCCGAGGAGAAGGCCTGCGCGTAGTTGTCCAGCGTGAATGACGGGTTGGACAGGGCCGTCCACCAGCCCGAGGTCTTGATATCATCAGCCTGCCTGAAGGAAGAGACAAAGAGGCCGAAGGTGGGGATGGTCCAGATGGCGGCGATGATGAATGCCGCAATGGTGGCCCCGCGGGACGTGGTCGCCTTGCGCAGCTTCCCGCTGGTTTTTTCGGTAGCCGCCAAGAGGCGGCGAGAGGATTCGCCCACGGCGCTCATCGGATGCCCCTTTGCTTCTTATGCTGGCGGACGTTGTAGATGATGATCGGCAGCACCAGGATGAACAGGATGACTGCCAGGGCCGAACTGTAGCCGGTGCGCGCCCCGAGCTGGAACTGGCGCACCATTTCGAATGCGAGGACCGTTGTATCCGAGCGGCCGCCGGTCAATGATGAAACGATGTCGAAGACCTTGAGCGAGGCAATGGAAATGGTGGTCAAGACGACGACTACCGAGGAACGAATCCCTGGCAGCGTGACATTGGCGAAGCGCTGCCACGGGCTGGCCCCATCGAGGGCTGCCGCTTCCAGCTGCTCGGCCGGCACGCCCTTGATGGCCGCGGAAAGAATGACCATGGCGAACCCTGCCTGGGTCCAGATCAGGATGATAACCAGGAACAGCGTGTTCCATGGTTCGAGCCCGAGCCAGTCGACCGGCTTGGCGCCGAAGGCCGTGATGATCGCGTTGAGCACGCCAATCTGATCGCCCTGGCGGGTGTCGTAGAAGAACTTGAAGATGATCGATGCGCCAACGAAGGAAATCGCCATGGGCATGAACACCAGGAGCTTGAAGAATTTCTCGCCGCGGCTCTTGTCGATGAACACCGCATAGGCCAAGCCAATGATGGTGGAAACCACGGGGGCCACCAGCACCCACACCAGGGTATTGAGCAGGGCGGTCACCCCGTCAGGGCTGGTGAACACCCAGGCGAAGTTCCCCAGCCCGACAAATCCTGATCCATCATTGGACATGAACGCGGCGATAGCGGTTTTCACCGTGGGGTAGATCAAGCCGATGGCCAGCAATAACAGCGCTGGAACCAGGAAACCGGAGAGCTGCAGCAGCGAGCCGGCGCCCTCGCGGGAACGGCGGTCGGCAAAAAACAGCACGGCACCGAGCGCTGCGGCAATCACTGCCACCCACATGACCGAGTTATACAGGCCCAGGATCAGCAAGATGACCACTGGAACTACCACGGCGGCGGCAAAACGCACCACGGTGAATCCGCGCCCGGCCTTGGTGGCTGTTTCAACAAAGGCAAGGATCGCCGCAATCAGGATTGCGAAGGCAATCAAGACGATCGGCACCTGGACTAGCGGCGGCACGCCCGCCAGCCACTGGAAAAATTGGGACATGGCCTCAGGCTCCTACAATCCCGCCAACGGCCGGGAGTCCCGGCCGTTGGCGACGAACAAGGCAGTGACTAGGAGTCATAACCGGACTGGATATTTTCAAGCACTTCCTTGGTTGGCTTGCCATCGATCCAATCCACCAGACCCTTCCAGAAGGAGTCGGAACCGACGCTCTTGGGCATCAGATCAGATCCGTCAAAGCGGAAGGTGGTGTTCGGGTCCTGCAGCAGTTCAACGGCGGAGCGCAACAGGTCGCTGCTGGCGTTCTTCGGATCAAGGCCGGAGTTGGCCGAGATCACGCCGCCGAGTCCGACGCGGCTGTTGGCCCAATCCGCGCTGGCCAGGTATTCCTGGACCTTGGCGGTGTCTCCATCGTTGGAGAAGGCGGCAACAAATTCGCCGCCGCCCACGACGGACACGGGGTCATCTGCCTTGGCCGGCGGGGCGACAAAGGCCCAGACATCTCCGTCAGGGGCGACGGTGGCCTTTTTGCCATCGGCATTCTTGGAGTCAAGCACGTAGCCTTCGAGGAAGGAAGCCTGGTGGGTCAGTGGGCAGGTGCCCTTGGCTACGGCGGTTCCCACATCGCCGAAGGCGGTGGCGTTGATCGACTTCACGTCGCCGTAGCCGGCGTTGACCTGCTGGGGATCGAGCAGGATTTTTCCGACGGATTCAAAGGCGCTGGTGACCTCGGGCGAGGTGAAGTCCAGATCGCCGGCAACCCACTTGTCGTAGGCTTCGGTTCCGGCCTGGCGCAACACGGCGTCTTCAATCCAGTCCGTGCCCGGCCACCCCGAGGCCTCGCCGGATGCGAATCCGGCGCACCAGGCTGGTTCCTTGGTCTTCTTCGAGATTTCGGTGCCCAGGCTGATCATGTCATCCCAGGTCTCAGGCACGCTCACGCCCCATTCTTCGAACTGCTTGGGCGAGTACCAGATGTAGCCCTTGACGCTGGCCATCAATGGCACGCCGTACTGCACGCCATCGACCTTGCCGTAGTTCTGCCAGTCTTCGGACCAGTTGGCCTGAAGCTGGGTCTGCACTGCTTCTGGGAGCTTTTGCACCTTGCCCTGGGCCACGGTGGCCTGCAGCAGGCCGGGCTGCGGAAAGACCGCCAGATCCGGGGTGTCGCCACCCTGGACCTTGATGCCGATCTGGGATTCGAAGTTCTTGTCGCCGGTGTAGCGGATCTTGATGTCGTTTTCCTCGGACCACTTGGCCCAGGACTTCTCGAGCAGTTCCGCTTCGATGCCGGTGACCGGGCCGTAGATGTCGACGACGCCGTCGGCCTTGCCTACCTGGGCTTCGCCGCCGCCGGAAGCGTTGGGGTCATTGGGGTCTGCCCCGCCGGAGCAGCCGGCCAGGAGCATGCTGATTGCTGCCACCGAGATCACCGGCGCGAGCTTCAGCCCGCGTTTTGCTTTTTTCATGTTGCCCTCCACGTTGAGTGGTGCCCTGCCAGTTGAGGTGGCTCGGCACGAACGATCCCCTCCATAGTGACGCAGGTCATCGACGCGCGTCAACAGTTGGTGGCGAACCACTCAACAAATTGCCACTTCCGGTCAGTGCGGGGCTGGGCCCGAGCTGCCCCGGACCACCATCAGAGGGGCGATCAGCTCTTGCACCGCCGCATGGGCACGCCCCTCGATTTTCTGCACCAGCGCGTCCACCGCTGCATGGGAAATGCGCTCCCCCGAAGGGGCCACGGTGGTCAGTGCCGGAGCGACCATCTCGGCCGAACGATCCCCGACGCCCAGCGCTATCACTGAGAGATCCTCAGGAATCCGCAGCGACGCCATGCCCGCGGCGTTGACAAAACCTGCGGTGGCAAATTCCTTCAGGGCGAGCACCGCCGTGGGCCGCTGGCCCATTTTCAGGTACTCGTCCAGGGCCTGGCGGCCGCCACGGGCATTGTTCTCCACGGGGACTTCCTGCAGGATCATGCCGCGTCCGCGCACCGCATCCGAGATCGCCCGGGCCGTGCGGATGGCCGGGCCATTTCCGGCCATCTGGTCTTCGACCGACACGTTGATGTACATGATCGACTGGTGCCCGAGGCTGGCCAGGTAATCCACCGCGATACGCCCGGCCTCGGCAAAATCATTATCGACGTAGGACAGGTCATCGCTGTCATCGGGGCGCCCGATGGAAGCGAAGGGGATGTTGGCACGGCGCAATACGTCAAAGCGCGGATCGTTGATCGACACTTCCATGAGCAGCACCCCGGCCACCAGCTTCTGGCCGACCAGGCTTTCCAAACCCATCACGTCGGTCATCGGGTTGGACCACAAAAGCATGTGATAGCCCAGCGCGCGGGCACGCTCCATGGCCGCGGTGACGTACTCGAATTCGGTGGAGGAATAGCCGTCTACGCTGGTGGGAAAGTGCAGGGCCAGGATGCCGCGACGCGACCCGGCCAGGCCTTGGGCAAAGGCATCCGGGGTGTAATTCAGCTCCCGCATGGCCGCCAGGACCTTGGCCTTGGTCGCATCGGATATCGTGCGCCGGCCGCTGATCACGTAGGAGACGGTACTGGGAGATACGCCGGCCAAGCGCGCCACATCATCCCTGGTAGCCATGAGTCCTCCGCCGTTGGTAGTGCCGAAACGTAATTCCTATTGAAACACGCCGTCAGGCAACTTTCCCGGTCAGCGGCTGGCGACGAAAGCTTCCACGCAGGCCTCGATATCCTGTGCCGAGTGGGCTGCGGAGAGCTGCACGCGGATGCGGGCGGCCCCCTTGGGAACCACCGGGTAGCTGAAGGCGGTGACGAAGACGCCGCGTTCGAGCATGTTCGCTGCCACCTGGGCCGCCTTGATGGCGTCGCCGAACATCACCGGGATGATGGCGTGCTCGCCCTCCAGCAGCTCGAAGCCTTCCTCGCTCATCCGGCGGCGGAAGTGCGCCGCGTTCTCGAAGAGCTTTTCGCGCAGGTCCCCTGAGTCCACCACAAGTTCCAGCGCCTTGAGGGTTGCGGCCACGATCGACGGGGCCAGCGAGTTGGAGAACAGGTAGGGGCGGGCCTTCTGGCGCAGCATCGCCACGATTTCGCCGCGTCCCGAGACGTAGCCGCCCGAGGCGCCGCCCAGGGCCTTGCCGAAGGTGCCGGTGTAGATGTCCACGCGGTCAGAGACTCCGGCGTGCTCCGGGGTGCCGGCACCGGTGGCGCCCATGAAGCCCACCGCGTGCGAGTCATCGACCATCACCAGCGCGTTGTACTTGTCGGCCAGATCGCAGATGGCTTCAAGCGGAGCCAGGTAGCCGTCCATGGAGAACACGCCGTCGGTGACGATGATGGTGCGGCGGGCACCCGCCCCGTCGTTCAGCTGCGCGGCAGCCTGCAGCTGTGTCTCCAGATCCGCCATGTCCTGGTTGGCGTAGCGGAAGCGGGCCGCCTTGGATAAGCGGATGCCGTCGATGATCGAGGCGTGGTTCAGCGCGTCGGAGATGATGGCATCTTCCTTGCCGAACAGCGACTCGAAAACACCGCCGTTGGCATCGAAGCAGCTGGAGAACAGAATGGTGTCCTCGGTGCCCAGGAATTCGGAGAGCTTGGCCTCCAGTTCCAGGTGCGTATCCTGGGTGCCGCAGATGAAGCGCACCGAGGCCATGCCGAAACCGCGATCATCCATGGCGGTCTTGGCGGCGTCGATGATCTGCTGGTTATCGGCCAGGCCCAGGTAGTTGTTGGCGCAGAAGTTCAGCACCTGGCGTGCTTCGGCGCCCAGCGAGCCGGCCATGATCGAGGCTGACTGCGCGGAGTCGATGTGGCGTTCGGCCTTGAACAGCCCGGAGGTCTTCAGCTCGTCAAGCTCGGCGGCCAGCTGGTCTTTGAGGTCGGTATACATGGGGATTGCTCCTTGTTGGTGCGGGGAATTCTTAGTCTGCGAAAACGGTCCAGTCGAGCACGACCTTGCCGCCGTGGCCGCTGCGGGCGGCTTCGAAGCCCTGCTGCCATTCGGTAGCCGGAAGGAAGTCGGTGACCACCGAGGAGATGCGCTCGCGCATCACGTCCGAAGAGGTGAGCATGGCGCTCATGGCGTACCAGGTTTCGAACATTTCCCGGCCGTAGATGCCGCGCAGGGTGAGCATGTGGGTGACTACCTTGCCCCAGTTGATATCGATCGAGGTGCTTGGCAGTCCGAGCATGCAGATCTTGCCGCCGTGGTTCATGTTTTCGATCATTTCCGGCAGGGCGGTCTTGTGGCCGGACATTTCCATGCCGTAGTCGAAGCCCTCGACCATGCCCAGCTGCTGCTGGGCTTCCTTGATCCGGGTGGTGGCCACATTCACGGCCAGGTCGATGCCCATGGACTGTGCCAGTTCCAGGCGCTGTTCGGAGACGTCGGTGATGGCGATATTGCGGGCACCGACGTGGCGAGCCACCGCGGCGGCCATCAGGCCGATGGGGCCGGCCCCGGTGATCAGCACGTCTTCACCGACCATGGGGAACTGCAAGGCGGTGTGCACGGCGTTGCCGAAGGGGTCAAAGATGGCGCCGAGCAGCGGGGTGATGCGCTCATCGCGATGGATGTAGACGTTGCTTTCGGGGATCGATACATATTCGGCGAAGGCGCCATCACGCTGGACGCCGACGGAATCAACGTTGATGCACATCTGCTTGCGACCAGCACGGCAGTTGCGGCACATTCCGCACACCACGTGGCCTTCGCCGGAGACCCGGTCCCCGACCTTGACGCCGTGCACGAAGTCGCCGATCTCCACGACTTCGCCGTAGAACTCGTGCCCTGGGACCAGCGGGGTGTTGATCATGGCCTTGGCTGCATCGTCATAGGCCTCGATGTGCAGGTCGGTGCCGCAGATGCCGGCAGTCATGACACGGATTTTTACATCGTGCACGCCTACTTCTGGTTCTGGGCGGTCCACGAGTTCCAGCCCAGCGTGCGGCCCGGACTTGTACAGTGCTTTCATGCGTGATCCTTTTCAGATGGCCGTCGGGTTCACACGCGACGGACTGTGTTGCTTCCAGTGTCGCACCACACTCCCGGGGAAAACATGTTAGAAGAAGCACGATTTGCTGATCTATTGATTTAGCATTTACTTCATGGAATTACATCAGCTGCGGATCCTGCGCGAACTTGCGGATCTGGGGAGCGTCAATGCCGTGGCCAAGGCGCTGTTCGTCTCCCCCTCGGCCGTTTCCCAGCACTTGGCCCAGTTGCAGCGCGGGTTCCCGGCGCCCCTGACCCGAAAGGAAGGCCGGCGCCTGGTGCTCACTTCCGAGGGCAAGCTGCTTGCTTCCGCAGCCGCGTCGGTGGCTTCGACACTGGCCGAAGCCTCGGCAAGAATACGCACGGTGGAGCAGGACAAGAATGTTCCCATCAACGTCGCCGGATTCCATTCCATCGGGCAGACCATTTTTGCGCCGCTGCTATCCCTGCCCGAAGGCCAGTTGCCGCCCCTGCATTTTTCTGATGAGGATGTTTCGCAGCAGGATTTCCCGGCACTGACCTCGACCTACGATTTGGTCCTGGCCCACCGCATGCCGCATACGGCACCGTGGCCCGAAGAGCGCATCACGGTGATCCCGCTGGCCTTCGAACCTCTGGATATCGCCATCCACAAGGATCACCGGTTGGCCGAATTCGATCAGCTCTCCCCCGAGCAGGTCATCGATGAACGCTGGGTCGTTTCCCGCTCCGGATATTCGCCGGCCGATGTCTTGGAAACCATCGCCGCGCTGGCGGGCAAGGCTCCGCAAATCGAGCACCGGGTCAATGACTATGCAACAGCTGGTGCACTCGTCGAAGCCAGCGATTGCCTGGGGATATTGCCTCGATTCACGGCGCGGAAAACCCTGGATGAATCGGTGGCTTTACGACCGATTAAAGGCATAAACTCCGGTCGACAAATCGACCTTTTATTGAGGGCGGAACACCTGCACCGAAAGACCGTCAATGACGTCATCGAGGCAATCAGAAGCACTGTAAAACGCTTGGTGATCAGCTGATTCCGAGATTAGGGAAAACGGGCTTTTTGCCGGGCAGTATATACGGGAATTCAAAATATTTGAGAGCTCGGAGTTTCTATCAGTTTCCGAAGTCCTCATTACTTTTGTGAATAGTTCTCATCACTGCGCTGCTCCGCCCGCAAAGGACCCCGTATGTGCAACAAAAGCACAGCCTAGTTCTGATTGGAGCGTATCGGTATGATCGCGATATGAATTCATCGCGTGAGATTCTACCTTCAACGGTCCGCATGTTTCCAGACTATGCAGACACAGTGTTGTGGTTTAACGAGCCTATTGACTATGCCACGGCCCAGCTATCTGCTGCGCTGACTCACGAACTCTCACAGTGGGAACAGTCTTACTATGACGGTTTGAACCGGGATTATGAGTGGAAATCTCCAGATTTGGCCCGACAGTTCGGTGCTGCGGGTGAACGATTAGCACAGCGTGTCGCTGATGAACTTGGCGATAGGTTTGAAATTGAATTGGTCGCAAGCGACGGTGATGTGCCGGAACGCAAGTTTCGGTCAAACGGGCCCGCTCTTAACCCTCAAGCTGCACAAGTGTTTGATGCTTTAGCCATCGAGATCAAAGCACTAGAAGAAGAGGTAGCGCATGCGCTGGAGGCAACGCGGCGTGGAGAAAGCACTGGGTGGTACGCCTATGCGCCACGATCCAATACCGTATTTACACCTCGACAACCAAAAGATTGATAATCGGCTTTTAAGCACAATGAGCCAGCACTCAAGTTGGCGATAGGCGGCGTCGCACTCGGGGTTGGCTCCTTGGACACAAAGTGTGGGTTACAGCGACGCTATTGTCGGGCATCCAGGCACAACGAAACGAAGCCACCTTGGCGACGAAATGCAAGACGGCCTCCGGGCTGTTCTGGAGCACGGAAACAATAAACGTTAACCTGGTTGCTGGCAGTCGCGAACGTCTCAAGTTCGCCAACATCAAGCAACTACCGGAGTCGGGACTGTTCGCCGCGGAATTAGCCGCGCTGGATCCAGGTATCCTGGCCGTTGCAATCGATGTTGAAGGCAATGTGGATCTCACTGGCATTGAGTCTATGCCCTGTCTTGTTCATCTGCTGATTCATGGATCCGAGAACGCCGAGTCAAGAACAATTTCTTGTCTCGTAGAGTGCCCATGCGGAGCCAATTTATGGATGAAGCCGCGCTAAACTGGCAGCGTTGCACGCAAATTCCCTGAGTCCACCAATCCGCAACCCAGCAGACCGGGCACAACGAACACATGAACAGTACCCCAAAGTTCCGGCGCACGTCAGCCCTGCCACTGATCGCCCTGGTTGTCATCTCCTCACTGGCCATCGTTGGGGACGAAGCCGCCTCCATGTCCATGGTGCTCACCGCTGTCCACCAAGGCCAAACCTGGATGGTCACGTGGTTTTCTCTCGCTCTGGCCATCCCGGCGATGATTCTGGCCCCTTTTGGAGGGGCAATTGTCGATCGATATGACCCTCGGAAGATCTGGGGCGTATGCCTTGCGCTGCAAAGCCTCTGTATCGGTATCGCTGCGCTGCAAGATGACTTCTGGTCCCGTCTAGCACTGTTAGCAGCATCAAATGTCATCAACATCCTCTCCAGCAGCGCCGCGTTCGCCTTGCTGCCCAAGTTGACTGCCCTATCCGCATCGAACGTGCCAACTCCTTAATGGCCATTGGATCGTCCTTGGCCTACTTAGTTGGGCCCGCACTATCTGCCGGGCTATTCGGCATAGTCGGTGCATCGCTGATGTTGGGTGTGAATGCCGGAACCACCGCGGTGCTCGCCGCCACGGCCCTGGTCCTGGTGCTGCGCGTGGAACGCCCTGAATCCGCCGAACCCGACTCTTGGAACCTCTTTAATGGCGTGCGCGATGGCTGGCGTGCCATACGATCCTCCGCCATTGTCGCGGCCACGATGCCGCTGCTGATCCTCATCATGATCAGCACCTCGATTGAAGCCGTCGCGGGCGTATTCTGGCTAAGGCAAATCTCCGGAAGCGACATGCTCTACGGTTTGGTCCTGTCCTGCTGGGCCGTGGGATCAATCATCGGTGCATATTTGGCCGGCACCAAGCGCCTCGCTCCTCGCACCATGCTGCTCATCGTGGGTGGCGGGCTATGCATGGCACTAGCGATATTGGCCGAAGGCCTGGCCCCGATCGCCATTATCATCGGCATTGCCTTCGTCATTGGCGGCATGGGCAACGGAACGCACAACGTCGGGGTCCGAAACATGTTCTTCCAAGATATCTCCCAAGCCCACACGGGCAGCGCCTGGGCCTACTATCGGATGCTCACTAGCACTTCCGTGGCCATAGGCTACATCGTCGGCACCCCACGTACACCGGGAGAGGCTCAAAGCATGGTGATTGTCGCCGGAGTCTGTGCGTTGGTCGGTGTCCTGGTCGCCTTTGTCGCCCTGCGTTTACTCCGGCTCCACAGAAGAAACCCCAGGTCACATGCAACGCCTGCCCCGAGAGACGAAGCCGATCCGTCCACGGTAGTTTCCAACTAACCAAAAGCCTCGTCAACCATGAAAAACACGATGGCTGGTTCGCAGGAAATCCTGTTTTCCGTCATCGATGGAAATTCGAAAACACTGTCCCGCAGAGCGTTCCCATGTGAACCGAAATTCATATCGGGCACCAGCAGGATCTTCCGCAAATCGCCAACGATTCACAAAATGACCGGAAACAAGCCAGCCTAAACCGGATACAGACTGATTATCATGGCCTCATGGCCGAACGTATTATGTATATTCAACTCAAGTCTGGATACAACACAGATCGTGGACCTGCATGGATTAGTCGTGTCCGGTTCTCCAAATCTTGGAGGACAGCGTACTTCCAAGATCTTGCTCTGCGTCAAGTCTCGGGACTTTTTGACGCAAATTTCGTTGACCCCGCTACTGGCGACGAGTATTGGGTTTCTGGCCCTAAGCGAGACCGTACTGATGGACGTTATACCAACGAGCAGCCGTCCGTCGATGCTGATGTAATCGATGAATACAAGGCGTTTCTCGCTGGTGCTCCATTGCCAGGAAAAGAAAAAGGCTGAACGAAAACAAGACTCCCAATGAGCTTTACCGAATCGGAACGGGGTAAATTGCCTGTTGCGCAATTTGCTGCCAAGGGCCTGCCCCTGAAAGAGGACTCGGGCAGAATCACCTGAAGGCGACGAATCGTGCCGGTAGAGTTCCCCATAGCGCGAGTTAGTCGCAATTGCACTTACATAACCGGGGGAACCATGAAAACGCCTAACCACGCCAGAAGCGAAGCGGGACATCGACCTCATTCGGCTGGCGCCCACGCGCTCACGCCAAAAACCAAGCCCAGCGCAGTCGCAGCAGTGATAGCACTGGCGATGGCGCTGGCCGGGTGCGCTCAGCAGCCCGCAACCGGAAGTTCCGACCCGGTCCCCGTGGAAACATCAACTACTTCCTCGATATCAGCAGAGGCCGATTCCCCGACAACTGGAACAGCGACGATATCCCCGCCCTCGACAAAAGTCGCGCCGGGGATGCAGCTAATGGAGCAAGGCCAGTTCTGGGACATCATTAGCCGTTCGCTGGAAGTCTCAGATGGAAGCATCGAGCACCAAGCGGCTGAGCTGGAGGACATCCTTGCGGACTTGCCACCTGCTCAGGTCGCATCCTTTAATGCAAGGTTCGTTTCTAAGAATCTAGAGCTCTACTCGTGGGAGTTGTGGGGTGCTGCCTATGTGCTCTACGGCGGGTGTTCCGACGACTGCTTCGAGTACCTCCGCAGCTGGGTGGTCGGCCAGGGCCAAGACTACTTCAAGGCCGTGCTGCGGGATCCGCAGACGTTGGACAATGGTCGTCTAAGCTTCGCTTTCGAGAGCGATGAAGCGGAGTGGCTGTCCTACGTCGGTGAGGATGCGTACCTGAGAGCCAGTGATGGCCGGGATCTATACGAGGACTACCCGCAGAGTCCATCGACTATTGCAGTCGGTGAGCCTTCGGGGACGGCATGGGACGAAGAAACAGTCGAGAGTCTCTACCCGGATCTCTCGCCCCTTCCATGATTCGAGGAATGTAGGGTGCTGATTGCCGCGCGATCCAGACGTGCAGCAATTCACCGCTTGCAGCGGAAAGGGATAGGCATTCAGATCGTCCTGCAGAGAGTTCCTCGTGCGTAAAACGTTGTCGATACGTTCCTAAGTCGCACGGCATCCACGGGCATTTTCGGAAATCTAGAACGAGAGAAGTACCATTTTGGTTGGTTCAACTAGTACTACCGACCAAACTGGATACTATGACCTCCACCAAAGATTCCGTACTTGAATTGACTCGAATGATGCGCTAGTACGAAGTAGCAAATAACTCACGCATACTCGATCGAGTGCTTGCACATATCGCGCCAGAGGCTAGCTTTTGGTTCTCCGATGGGTCCTATTACGGACACGAGGAAATCCGACCTGCACTGCAGAATACCTTCGATACGATCCAGAATGAGGTTTATTCAATCCATGATTTGGCTTGGGTAACAGTGAAGAGTGATATTGCTGTCTGCCGATACCATTTTTCATGGACTGGACTAGTAAACGGTCAACCGCGATCTGGAACCGGTAGAGGGACTAATGTTCTTGTCAGGCACAAGTCTGGTTGGCTTATACAGCACGAGCAACTGACATCCGATGGATAGAGACCCGTAGAGCGTTCCTCAACGGATAGCCCGGCTCAAATCTATGGTCCATGGACAGAATTGCTAGGGACTTCACGGAACCAAAAAGTTTGCTGCTCGTTTCAATAACCGTCAGTTTGTGTCAACGGATATGGATCTGTCCAATCGACCTGCCCGTAGGATCACGCCCATTCCTGAGCAGCCATCAAAGTCGAACCTGTCAAGACTTTTCTAATTTATTTATTACTTCAGAAAGTAATGGATTCAAAAGCGATACCGGTAAAAAATTTCTTGGCTTTTCAAGTTTCTCTACAAATAATAATCAATACGCATAAATAATGCGTATCCCAGCTTATAGAGTGTGGAGGATCTTGTGAATCCTTTTCAAGACCGACACAAAGGCAAAATGCTTTTGTGCGGAGCTGTAACCCTGTCATTGGTGGTACTGCCCTCATTTTCCGCAGTAGCTCAGCCAAATCTCGTTCCTAGTGTTTCTTCATCAAAGTCTGCGGCTTCTAGTTCGCATGAAGAAACAGTGGTTCAGCTTGGCGCAATCGAGGCTTATGGCGAGGCCGCGGAACTGGTGCTAGATGCGCCAGGAGCATCTTCGTCATCGCTCGCTAGAATGGCCCGGCCCCTTTCTGATACGGCCGAAGAGTCTGTTTCAGTCGCACGAGAAGAATTGGGTGAAATTTCACTCACCTTAGGCGAACCTGCCGACGGTGGTTACAACTCAAGCGTAGAAATTGAGTCTCCAAAATTGGTGTCCTCAACTGAGACCCAGCAAAAAGTAAGTGCGACGGTGACTTTTAGCTACTATCTTCAGCCGGATGACAATGGATACTCTGGCCCGTCTTCTTGGACAGATGAACATCTGTTGACCTTGGAGGAAGGTAATGAAGGTTGGGCTGTCGTTGCTGACGAAGTGGTTCCTTATGAAGTGAGCAGCCTGGCTGCCGATGAGAGCGACCCTACCCCCGAGCCAGGGGAAATTCCGGTGTCTCCTGATCTGAAGTCGATTGATGACAAGCCCGGCATTCCGATTGAAGACATTTTGCAACCAGGTGATGGAACAATCGGAGTACCAGCCGCAGGATACTCAATGCAGAACAGCATTAATGTTCAAAAGTTCGTCTCTTATGCGATTAGCCGCACTTCCGGAAGCTACGCAAAAGACGGCACGGCCTATGTCAACGGTACATATCCGAAGTACAACAACAACTGCGCTAATTTCGTTTCTCAGGTGCTGGACCAGGCGGGATGGTACCTGACCGGAGGCAATTCTACTCAGATTCATGAAAAGACGAAGTGGACTTTCAACCTTGCCGGTATTGCAGGGGCAACGAGAACTTGGACGAAGGCCAGCAATCTCTATTCTTACTCGCTGAACACCGGTAGGTACAAGTTCCTATCGAACGTCTGGAATGCACGTTCAGGAGACTTGATCTTTGTAGATTGGGATCCAAATGGTTACCCAGACGGGTACATTGATCACGTAATGGCTGTCACAGGACGAGCAAACTATGCCCCAAGAATTTCACAAAAGTCATCGAACCGTTCGAATATTTCCCTCGAAACAACGGTAGCCTTGGCCAAGCAGCAGGGTAAGAAATACACGTGGTATGGACTGGATCTACGGTAGAAAGCGGTCAGAATGAGCGATTTGTGGAATAGCCAGCCGCTCTCTTTTTGGGTTCTCGCTGGAGTGTGCGGAATAGGGTTGCTTTCAGTCGGGCCGCTACTTTGGTCTTTCTCTAAGTCGAATCGCAACGGCAAAATACTCGCGGTTGTGGGGACTCTTCTCGTTGCAGCTTCTCTAGTGGTGTTGGTTTACCCTGTCACCATTAATGGTGCGATGTGCGGTCGGGGAGCTGGTGCTACAGGCTGGGTTAATCCTCCTTCCTATGGTGGATACGAATGCAGGGACGCACAGTGGAGGGTGTTTTGGGCTGGAATGGTGTTGCTCGTACTGGGGGTTGGATCTTCAGTTGTTTCACTATTTCCACATTTCAAATCACGTTCACGTGATTCTTCGTTGAACCACTAAGCTCGTAGTTTTTTGCATTTGTGAGAACCGCTGCGGTGATTGGTATTCCTGGATGGATGCTAATTACGGCAGCGGTTTTCTATGTCAGTCTGAATGCGTGTTGTCCTTACGATTGGGTCTGTATGCGCATCTTTCCAAAAATGGTCGTTTTTGATTTTTCTGTTTACCGCCTGATGGGGGATACTATGAAATTCTTTAGGGCTTCTTGTCTGAGGCCATTTCCACGCGCAGTCAATACAATATTGTGAGGTTCAAATGCCGTCTGAAATCCGTGCGAGATGCGCGTCTTGTAGGGTTGCTTTACGTCAGGGAGACGATAAGGCTTGGTTCGGACCAGCCGGATACTCGCTGTGCTCAAAGTGCCGTTTCCACGACGCCAGGTATGAAGCAAAAGAAACGCGATAACGTTGTTTGCACTCGCGAAAAACTGGTCCATTAGTCTAGGCCGAGTTCTTTTGGCCGGCTGAAACTGCGAGTGTGGCTTGATCTTGGGTTGACTTATTGCTCCAGACGATCATGCGACCTTTTACCGTTACACGTGAACGCGCTGAAGAGTCATAATCGATCAATAATGCATTATCGAGAGGATTGTCTTGCTATTGCATTTAGAGGTACGGATATTCGTGCAAAAGTGGCACCCTTGGATTCGAAGAGATACTTTCGCCCATGAAATGATGCGCAATCGGGGTTGCACCCCGTCCGCGTGCAGTTGCCCATCAGCCCACTTATCTGGGCGAAAAGGCTGGTTTCAGTTGAGCCGTCGAGGACTCCTGCGCCATGGCGCCTGCATCACACAACGATCCAGGAGGAATGCCACGCGCTGAAGTGAAGATATCGGTGGCATAAGAATCCTAGCGAAGCACACTGACCAGAACCTGGCCGTCGTCCGGCCAAAGGACGGCCACAACGACTTATCCCAAATCTGTCGGCCCGCGAGTGATGCTGTCAGAAATTCCGCAACGGTTGACGTTGTGGACGGTGTTGCTCACTTAGTACTCAGCAAAAGCCTGGTCGCACCGATGACGCGCGAGTCAAGCATAAATCTGTATCACAGCTAGGCATAGCCGCGTAGCTTTGAACGTCTTAAAGGCGAATTTGAGCTTGACCTGAAATGCAAGTCAGCGCACGCCAACGGGGGCGTACTCCAATTTCAATTCATTGGAGAGGCCAAACCAGAGATGCTGCCCGCAGCTGGCTAAGCGTAAGGGCAGCATTCTAGTCGGTGTTTTGAAATCAGCCGTTGAAGGTGTCCGGATTTGGACCCGTACGGCCATCGCGGTCTAGAGCATCGATGTTTGCCAGTTCATCGCTGGTCAGTTCGAAATCGAACAGATCCAGGTTGGCGATGATCCGGGATTCGGTCACCGACTTCGGGATGATCACGCGACCCTGCTGCAGGTGCCACCGCAGGATGACCTGAGCTGCAGTGACCTCGTGCGCGTTGGCAATTGCCTCGATGGTTTCATCGGTGAGCATGGCACCCTGGGCCAGCGGGCTCCACGCTTCGGTGACGATGCCATGTCCGTTGTTCACGGTAATGACTTCGCGGTTCTGCAAAGCGGGGTGGAGTTCAACCTGGTTCACGGCCGGGACGATGCTTCCCCCGGCGGTCAGCTTGTCCAGGTGCTCTGGCTGGAAGTTCGAAACGCCGATGGCGCGGATCTTCTTGTCGGCGTACAACTTCTCCAGTGCCTTCCACGTCTCAACGTAGAGATCCTTTTCCGGAGCTGGCCAGTGAATCAGGAACAGATCCAGGTAGTCCAGGCCCAAACGCTGCAAGCTCGCCTCGAACGCTTCCAAGGTCTGCTCGTAGCCCATGTCCGCAATCCAGATCTTGGAAGTGATGAACAGCTCTTCGCGGGCAACACCGGACTGGACAAGTGCCTTGCCCACGCCTTCTTCATTGCCGTAGATCGCAGCGGTATCGATGCTGCGGTACCCGGCCTTCAGGGCTGCAGCCACGGCGGCGGTGGTTTCCTCGTTGGGAACCTGGAAGACTCCGAAACCGACCTGCGGCATTTCAACGCCATTGTTCAGGGTGATGGTGGGAATTGCGGTAGTCATAACTAACTCCTTGAAATTGTTGGTGGTTTGGAAAATCATTGAGCCTAGGTGGCTGGAGCCAATTCGGGCGCAGTGGCCGACTTCTTGGCCAGTGACATGGCGACCAATACCAGCAGCAATGCGGCGACAGTAATGGCGGCACCGATCCAGATGGGCGAGGTGTAGCCCAGGCCTGCGGCGATGCCCAGTCCACCGGCCCATGCGCCCAGTGCGTTGCCGACGTTGAAGGCACCGATGTTGGCACCTGACGCCAAAGTCGGGGCCGAACCAGCGAATTGCATGATGCGGCTCTGCAGGCCTGGAACGGTGCCGAAGCCGAAGCCGCCCATGAGGAACAAGGCCACAATGGTGGCAACAGGGCTGCTTGCCAGTGCTCCGAAGGCGATCAGCACTACCAGGAGGGCTGCGATGAAGAACAGCAGGGTGCGGTCGATGCTCTTGTCGGCCATGCGGCCACCGAGCCAGTTGCCCACGAACAGGCCCACGCCGAAGAGCATCAGCAGCCATGGGACGGTGGACTCATTGAATCCGGTGACCTCGGTCAGGGTGTAGGCGATGTAGGTGAAGGCGCCAAACATTCCGCCGTAGCCAAGGATGGTGACACCCAGGGAGAGCCAAACCTGCAAGGAGGTAAAGGCGCCGAGTTCTTTGCGCAGCGAGATGCCTTCTGCGGCGTGCTTGATGACTGGTACCAGTACGAGGATGCCGATCAGGGCAAGGACTCCAATGCCGGAGATGGCCCAGAAGGTCGAGCGCCAGCCGGAGTGCTGTCCGAGCAGGGTTCCAAACGGGACGCCCAAGACATTGGCGGCGGTCAGGCCGGTGAACATAATGGCGATGGCGCCGGCCTTCTTGTTGGCTGGGACCAGATCGGATGCCACGACCGAGCCGATGCCGAAGAAGGCACCGTGGCACAGGGCTGCGACAACGCGGCCGATCATGGCCACTTCATAGGTCGAGGCCATGGCGGTGAGCGAGTTGCCGAGAATGAACAGAACCAGCAAGCCAACCAGCACTGGCTTGCGTGGAAGGCGGACGGTGCCTGCAGTCAGCCCAAGAGCCCCGACCACAACGCTCAGTGCGTATCCGGAAATGAGCCAGCCAGCGGCTGCCTCGCTGACAGCGAAGTCGGTGGCCACGTCCGGCAACAAGCCCATGATGACGAACTCAGTAAGCCCAATGCCAAAGGCACCGATGGCCAACGCAATAAGACCGAGCGGCATAGCTTTACTCCTGATAGACTAGATAAATTAGTTGCACACGCTTGTTATTGCGCGATGAATACTATCGTTGCACACGCAACTAACCAGCGCAAGCAAGTATTTTTGGAGGAACCCATGGGAATCGCAGATGATGCTGTCGAAATCCGTGCTCGTGGATGGCGCACTTTGGCGTCATTGCACGGATTAATCGATGCCGCACTAGAAAAGGACCTGACCGCCCAGGTCGGGCTTTCTGTGGTCGAGTACACATTATTGGACGCCTTGAACCGGCAGGACGGCTGGCACATGCGCATGGCGCAGCTGGCCCGCGCAACCGCACTGAGCCCCAGCGCAACGACGCGCCTGGTCACGAGGCTCGAAGATCGTAATCTGCTCTCGCGCGTGCTGTGCGCGGATGACCGCAGGGGCATCTACACCGAACTCACCGCCGCTGGGCACGAGCTATATCAAAAGGCCAAGCCCATCCACGATGCCACGCTGGAACGCGTGTTGAAGCAGGCCGAGGAGCAACCCGAACTGGCGCCGCTGGCCCGCATTCTCCACGAGTTCTCTGCCGCTTAGCCAATCGATGATTCCGCAGGAAGGATCAATCTTGCCGCGTCCAAAATTCTCCGCCGTGCTCTTTGATTGCGATGGCGTACTGGTGGATTCCGAGTCCATCACGAACGCAGTGCTCCGGGATATGCTCATTGAATTGGGATGGGACATCAGCCAGGAAGAATGCATCAGCATCTTCATCGGCAAGGCCCTCAAGGACCAATGGGAGCCCATCCTTGCACATACCGGTGTGCGGATTGACGAGCAGTGGATTGCCGGTTTCAGGCAACGGCGCGATGTGGCCTTGCGTGAAAACTTGCAAGCCGTGCCCGGTGCCTTGGAAGCCGTCAAGCAGATATCTGCCTTCTACGGCGAAAAGATCGCCTGCGCCACGGGAGCCGACCGGGCCAAGGTCGAGATGCAGCTATCGATAGCCCAGATGGCGCCATTCTTCGGCAACCGGGTTTATAGCGGCATGGAGTATGCACAGAGCAAGCCTGCGCCCGATGTCTATCTGGCAGCTGCTTCTGGCCTGGATATTGATCCGAGCCAAGCAGCAGTTGTCGAAGATACAGTCACCGGAGTGAGCGCCGGAGTTGCGGCAGGAGCTACGGTCTTCGGCTACTGCCCGGGTGGACCCATCAGCAGCACCGAGGAAAAGCTCTTGGCGGCAGGCGCTGCAGAAGTATTTACCAACATGGATCAGCTACCGGGGCTTCTCACGCAAAAATAGCTGAGGCCAGGGGCATTTGGATGCCACAAGCATTGCAGCTCAGCCCCAGGGATCCAAGGTGAATTCCTTGCCTAGCGGACCGCGCCCGGCCAACCACGCAACCAACTCGGTGCGCGCTTCCGGGTTCGCCAAGCGTTCGGGAACCGTGGCCAGCAGGTTGCCCAGATCCCACATTGTGTATTCTTCGGGCCACTGGCTTGGCGAGTATCCCAGCCCAAGATCTACAAGATGCATCTGGACTTCGCGCAGGCGATGAGCTGGACAACCACCAACTCCGTAGTGCCCGCCGCCCATGAAATCGGCGTTAGGCCAGTGAGCCTGTTCGCTTTGCTCAAGAAGACCGTCTAAACGACGAACGCTCGATTCAAGATCCGCCAAGATTTCAGATGCTGCATTCCGCGCACCGTCCTCAATTTCTCGGCGACGCTGTTCTGCACCGTTGGCGTATTTGGGAACGTCCTCGCCGTTCAAGGCTCCTTCCAGACGCCGTGCATGTGCATCGGCATTTCTCGCAAGATGCGTCAGCACATGGCCTACGGACCAACCAGGCAATTTGCTGCCCTGTTGCATGCTCTCGTCGCTGAGACCAACCACATGTTCCAATAGCTCCGCGTGGGATTCGAGGCATAAACGTGCAGCCACGCTCGAATTCTTCTCAAGATCCATAGTGGTCCTCTCGCTGGCCAAGACACTCAATACTCGGGTGATTGAGTTCAGCTTACGGTCTGCAGCAGCTCAAGTGGTGCTCTTTCAAAGCTGCTCGGAGGAGGCAAGGAGCAGTTCCAAGGTCTCCCGCCCAACAATGCCCAGGAGATCATCGGTGCCAAGATTTGCTGTGAGCATGGCATACCGCAGTGCCCAACCACGCGCTCGTTTCCACGTTGGGCTGCCGACTGCGATGCCATAGCTCTCGAAGGCTCGGCCAATGCCAGTGGGGGTGAAATGCATCCAGAACATGCCCAGATCCGAGGCGGGGTCGCCAACGCATAGATCCCCGTAATCAACCAGGGAGACTGCGGGATGCGGCACCTCGTCGCTAACAATGGTGTTGTGCGGATGCGGATCACCATGCATCCACACTGGAGCGCCCTGATAGTCTTCTGCCTCCACGGCTTCCTCCCATAGCGCTAGGGCGCCGGGCCGCAAGGACGAATCCAAGTTCGAAATTTGCTCGCGAGTCCGTGCGTCCAATTGCGCCAATGCACAACCTCGAAAGCCGCTTCGTGGTTCCGGCGAACTTGAAGGTTGATGAAGAGCTCGCAGCAGTCCAGAAAATTCTTCCGCGTATCCATCGCGGTCCGGCCGCTTGAACCGAGCCGCACTGGTACCAGGAACGTAGCGGCAAATCGAAAAGGTAAATGGGTAGTCGGACGTGGGCTGGCCTTCAAAAATCGCCAGGCCAAGATCAATCCCGCAGTCCCTTGCCAGTTGCGGAAGCCAGCGGCGCTCCTTGATGCCAATCTCCTCCCCCAGTTGTCTTCGGGGCAAGCGAATCATCAGGGAATCTCCAAGGCGATAGACCTCGTTGTCCCAGCCAGTAGCAAGGTATTTGACCTCTTCATGAGCCCACTGTGGCGCTTGTGCGGCGATCAGCTGGCGGACCATTGCCAAATCGATGTCGACTTCAGCGTCGGGCATGACGGACTTCTTGGTTGATGGCTGGCTCATCGCTCAATACTAATCTTCCGCATTGAGCTGACTGCAATTTAGCCTTTTGAAATGAACCCCGTAAAACGCCGCACGTGCTGTCACGAATTGAAGCGGGCCAGAACTGTGATGGCAAGATGACAATCAAAGCCACTTGAATCCTTGAGGAAGCTGACCGCCATGCATGCACTGCCCGTTATTCGCTATGCAGACCTGTCTGCTCAGCCCTGGAAGAACGGCAAGGGAGTGTCCCGCACCGTCCTCAGTGATTCGGATGCCCTTGGTGCGTGGTCTTGGAAAGTCAGCGTTGCTGAAATTTCCCAGCCCCAGCCCTACAGCCAATATCCTGGAATTCAGCGGATTCAGGTGGCCTTGGGTCCTGGCGAGATCGACTTGACCGTTAGTGGCCAGACGCGCCGTCTGCGTACAGGTGAACAAGCAGCGTTTGCCGGCGACGACGATGTTTCAGTTGTACCCCTGGGCTCTGGATTCCTGGCCCTGAACCTGATGTTCCTCGGCGAAAAATGGGAGGCCAGCGTTTCCACGGTTGACTCGACCACCGGGATTTCGCCGCACAACGAAGTGAGAATCCTCGTCGCACTGGACAATACCTGTCGAGTTGGAAATGCGGAACTCGCACGCTTGGATGCACTCATCATTCCTGGAGATACCTCTGTAACCGCTGTGGGGCATTTTCATCTTGCAACTTTTATCCCCCGGAGCACAGACACCAAATAGATGCAATTGGGGTTGCCGAGAACGCAGTGGTTGTTCCTCCTGCTGAAACAGCCAGTCATTGACTCTGCCGCTACTCTGCACGCAGTCGCCCTTCATGTGGCCGATGCGCCTTTCGGCTCTTGCCCGCGGCTCATGCCAAAGCCTACTTTCGTCTAGACTCGGGGCATGAATTCACTGTCAAGCAGCGAGCAGATCCTCGCCACACTTCTACTCGACAAGTTCGACCAGCTCTTCGAAACCGTCAACGAAATTCCAGACGAATTGATCAACAGCTGCTTGCCGATGAAAGGCAGCAACTCGCCGGTGCAGATTCTGTTGCACTGTTGCGGCATGATGCGTCGCTGGTCCTCAACGGTGAATCTCGGCATCGCAGTCCCCCGCGATCGGGATGCCGAGTTCAGCGCAAAAATGGACAAGCCCGGCGTATTGACGTTGGCTTCCGAAACCAGAACGGCATTCGCCGCAGATATTTCGCGCACCGAAATGCAGCAAGCTCCCGCTGTTTTGCCACCGGGACGGGAGGCCGAATATTGGATGTCCACCTGCGAAGGCATCCTCCTGCACGTGTACGAAGAGCTCTGCCAGCACCTGGGCCACCTGGAAATTACTCGCGATTTCTTGTGCCGCCCTGCTCAATGAAATCGTGAACGGCGACGTCAGATTTTCAGGTCATCCCAGTCGAAGCTGGTCGTTTCGCCACTCTCCCAATCCTGGCGGAGAATGGCATAGGCGACCGATGCCAATCTTGTGCCATCATCGGCGGGCCAGCTCATCCGGTAGTGGGCTTCCTTGAGGAAGCCAGCCTTCAGGAACACCTTGCGCATCGCAATATTGTCTCCTCTGGTTTGGCCCTCCAACCTTACGGCTTCCGGCATGTTGTTGAAGACCATGGCACTTAATTCCTTCAGTATCACTACGCCCAGTCCTTGTCCCCGAAAGGTCTCGGCCAAGAGCAGGTCAAACATTGGCGTGTCGTCTTCCAGATCTTCTAGAACTGCCATTCCCAGGCATTGGCCATCGCCAATGATCCAGAATCCTTGGCTCTCGCTGTTCCAATATCTTCCGCCATCGACCAATTCTCTGAGTTCCGGCTTTGTCCAGTCCCGGCGAACATGAAACGGGAACTTGTTGCTCGACAAGAACGCGACGATGGCTTCGCTGTCTTCCGGCCTCATCGACGTGAACGAGATATTCATGGCGCAAGCCTATACAAACTATGTCAATTGCGGTCTGCCTGGACATGAGTTTGGCTGCATTCGCAAGCTGCCAGATACCCGCTGTCATTTCAGTCTTCTTTTAATGACTCCAAAACCTCTAGCGTCGAAACGACCTGCGCAAAGCCATCTCCGTGAAGATTTGTCGCTGTCACCTGCATCAAGGTGGCAGCTGGAATGACGGTGCCATCGGGCCCTGCCAGATCGAAAGTTCGTGTGGCATCCAGAGGAACAATGACATCAAACCCGAGGTTTCCGCCCATGCGGGCGGTCGTCTCCACACATAAATTTGTTTGGATTCCGCAGACTACAATCTGCTTGATCTGCCGCGATACAAGCCAACTTTCCAGATCCGGCGAGCCATAAAATGATGAGTTCACTGTTTTAGTCACCAGCAGATCAGCTCTGACCGCTTGCACCGATTCGTGAAGATCATTGCCGGCTCCGTCCGCGAACAACGGCGAATTCGGATTCCGGCTATCGTGCCGGACGACCACTATCGGCATTCGCCTGGCGGACCATTCCGCAAGAAGCCGATCAACGTTGTTCTCGCATTCTGGGTAGTTGGTCGTCGGCCCCCATGAGGCGTCGTAAAAACCCTGCTGCATGTCGACCACGATTAAAGCCGTCTTGTTGTTTGCGATCATGCTTCTACTTCATCATCGAAAGAAGGAGGCAACCAGTGGCATGAATGACATGGTTCGATAAGATTACGCCATGACCATTGTGGGAATTCTTGTGGGCCCGGGACGCCGCGCCTTTGATATCGAAGTTGCGCGCGAGGTTTACGATGACCGCTCGGATCGGGGGCTGCCCCAGCCGGAGGTCCGCATCCTCGCGGCCAGAGCCGTCACCGATCTTGATCCGCTCCATTCGATGCGGCGCACCCACGCGCTCTCCACGGCAGACCAGCTCGACATCCTCGTAGTCCCGGGCTGTGTCGACCCGCTCGCAGCCCCTAGAGCCGAGGAAGTCTCCGCCGTAGCACGAGCAGCGGCTGCCGGAGCGCTTGTTGCCTCGTTGTGCACCGGAGCATTCACGCTGGCCGCCGCTGGCCTGCTTGATGGACGGGCAGCGACGACCCACTGGCGCTTCGCCGAAGAGCTTGCCCTGCGGCATCCGAAGGTCGAGGTCCGGTCCCGGGATTTGTACTGTGGCCGGGACAAGGTTTGGACATCTGCCGGTGTCACGGCAGGAGTTGATCTCCTGTTGCATTTGCTCCGGCTGGATTGGGGATCCAGCGCCGCGGAAACGGTCGCGAAGGCAATGGTCACCCCTGTATGCAGGCCAGGAACGCAAGCCCAATATGCGGATACCAGCCTCCCCATCAAGGCTTTGCCCTCCGTCGAGCAACTGCATTTGACGGTCAGTAAGGACCTCCGGCGGCCCTGGAACATCAAGGAACTCGCAGCTGCCTGCACAATGTCCCCGCGCACCTTTCACCGCTGGTTCGCCGCCAATCTCGGAACAACGCCTCTTGCTTGGCTCAACGACCTTCGCGTGCGCGAGGCCCAGCGTCTCCTGGAACAAACTGACCTGCCCGTGGGCGCCATTGCCCGCGAAGTCGGCTTCGCTTCTGATGATCTGCTGCGAAAGCATTTCACCGCCCGGCTGGGGGTCGCACCTACGCACCACGCAGCAGCGTTCCGCCAACAACGTCCTTGAACATCGGGGATTTTCTCTGCCAAGCCATCTTCGCCAGTGCAGGCGGTCTCGGCTCGCCGAACAGCGCTTGACCGGCAGGCTCTCGACCGGCACAGCCCTATAGGCATATTGCGCCGCTGGTTTTGAAGCGACCGTTCATGTTCTGGGCCGCGGAGCGACAGCAACTCCTGCTGCTGTGCCAGGCAGGCCAGAACGTGAGCCACCGCCCTTTGGCACTTCAATCCGCGTTTGGGTGGCCAGGAAGAATATGCCGTATCAGACAGGGAGCTGCAAGCAGCCGATGATTGGATCGGTACGAGGTGAAAGGATGAACTATTCGATCCCCACCACGAAAGCATGGATTCAATGGCACCCGTTCCCATCACCCGCTACGCGCAACTGGCAGCTCAGCCTTGGAAGAACGGACAAGGAATCACCCGCACGCTCTGCAGCGACGGCACTGGAATCGATGACGGCTGGACCTGGAAGATCAGCATTGCCGAAATCAGCGGCACCCAGCCTTACAGCCGCTATCCGGGAGTGCGGCGCGGTCAAGTGGCGCTCGGCCCAGGCCCCGTTGACCTGGTGGTAAATGGCCGCAATGTCCTGTTGCCGGTCGAGGGCACCATCGTATTCGAGGGCGAAGACGATGTATCTGCTACTCCCGCCAGCGAAGGCTTCCTGGACCTGAACGTCATGGGACAACGGAGCAAGTGGGAACCATCGGTGGAAATCGTGGACTCTCCAACCGCCAGCTTCCGCGAATCGAGGATCCAAGTGCTGGTGGCGCTGGAGGATTCCTGCTCAATCGGCGGACAGCCGTTGGCCCGGCTGGATGCAGTTTTCCTCTCAAGCCCGGAAGAGCAGCATTTTTCTGGACGATTTGTGCTGGCCACCCTGGCGAGGCACTAGGAGGGCAGGCGGGCAGTGCACGGCGTGATGCCGGACTGCGGGAGTCATCGGCGCCGTTCCTTCCCGTCGACGGCCTGGAGGATGACAGTGCACGGATAAAACGCAGATGGCCCGCACTCGGAATGAGTGCGGGCCATCTGCGTCGTATTCAGCGAAAGGCTAGAGGCCCAGCTTCTCCATCACGATCTCGCGAACCCGGCCGGCGTCGGCCTGTCCGCGGGTAGCCTTCATGACAGGGCCCATCAGCGCGCCGATGGCCTGCATCTTGCCACCCTTGATCTTCTCGACCACATCAGGCATGGCGGCCATGGCATCATCCACGGCCTTGCCCAGTGCGTCGTCGTCGTTCACAACTGCCAGCGAGCGCTTCTCCACGATTTCGCTCGGGGTGCCTTCACCGGCGATGGCGAATTCCAGGACCTGGCGGGCGATCTTGTCGTTGATCTTCTTGCCCTCGATCAACGAGTTCAACTCGACGATGGTCGCAGGTGTGACGCCCAGATCGGCGATGTCCTTCTCCGCGGCCTTGGCCAGGCGGGCGATCTCGCCCATCCACCACTTGCGGGCTACCGCAGCGGTGGCACCGGCGGCAATGGTTGCCTCGATCTCGTCAAGCACGCCGGCGTTGACCACGTCGCGGAATTCCTTGTCCGCGTAGCCCCACTCGGCCTTCAGGCGCTTGCGGCGCTCTGCTGGCGGTTCCGGCAGGCGGCCGCGCAGCTCTTCGATCCACTCGGCGGTGGTGACGATCGGCACCAGGTCGGGCTCCGGGAAGTAGCGGTAGTCATCGGCATCCGACTTCGGGCGGCCCGAGGTGGTGGAACGGGTGTCCTCATGCCAGTGGCGGGTTTCCTGGACGATCTTCGCCCCGGAATCCAGTACCGCTGCGTGGCGCTCGATCTCGAAGCGCACCGCGTGCTCCACGGCGCGCAGGGAGTTCACGTTCTTGGTTTCGGTACGGGTGCCGAACTTCTCGGCGTCCTTTGGCATCAGCGAAACGTTGGCATCGCAGCGCACGTTGCCGCGTTCCATCTTGGCATCCGAAACGCCCAGGTTCTTCACGATTTCGCGCACCGCGGCCACGTAGGCCTTGGCCAGCTCGGGGGCGCGCTTGCCGGCGCCAACGATTGGCTTGGTGACGATCTCCACCAGCGGCACGCCGGCACGGTTGTAGTCCACCAGCGAGTAGTCGGCACCCTGGATGCGGCCCGCGGCGCCACCCATGTGGGTCAGCTTGCCGGCGTCTTCTTCCATGTGGGCGCGCTCGATCTCGACGCGGAAGACCTCGCCGTCCTCCAGCTCGATGTCCAGGTAGCCGTCGTAGGCAATCGGATCATCGTACTGGGAGGTCTGGAAGTTCTTCGGGGTGTCCGGGTAGAAGTAGTTCTTCCGGGCGAAGCCGCACTTTTCGGCGATCTGGCAGTTCAGGGCCAGGCCGATCAGGATGGAGTACTCCACGGCGGTCTTGTTGACCACCGGCAGCACGCCGGGCAGGCCCAGGTCCACCGGGGTGACGTTGGTGTTCGGGGCATCGCCGAAGGCGTTGGGCGCATCGGAGAACATCTTGGTCTTGGTGTTCAGCTCAACGTGGACCTCGAAGCCCAGGACCGGGTCGTAGCGATCCAGTGCCTCGTCGAAGTCGACCAGTTCATCGGTGTAGTTGCTCATGGTGCCTAGGCCTCCTGCGCGATCGAAGCGGTGTCTATGGCTGGTGCCTGCGAGATCAGCGACTGGCCCCACTGCTTTTCCAGCAGGGTTTCCAGTGCCGCGCCGGCGCGGTACAGCCGGGCGTCCTCGAAGGCCGGAGCCAGGAACTGGATGCCCACCGGCAGGTTCTCGGACAGGCCGCCGGGCACCGTGATGCCTGGAACGCCAGCGAGGTTGGCCGGGATGGTGGCCACGTCGTTGAGGTACATGGCCAGCGGGTCGTTGTCATTCGCGCCCAGCTCGAAGGCCACGGTCGGCGCGGTTGGGGATACCAGCACGTCAGCCTGCTCGAATGCGGCGTCGAAGTCGCGCTGGATCAGCGTGCGGACCTTCTGGGCCGAACCGTAGTAGGCGTCGTAGTAGCCAGCGGACAGCGCGTAGGTGCCCAGGATGATGCGGCGCTTGACCTCATCACCAAAACCAGCGGCACGGGTTGCGGCCATGACGCGCTCGATGGTCATCGGGCCCTCGCCTGGCAGCACGCGGTTGCCGTAGCGGACGCCGTCGAACTTGGCCAGGTTGGAGGAAACCTCCGAAGGCATGATCAGGTAGTAGGCGCCCAGCGCGTACTTGAAGTTCGGGCAGGAAACCTCGACGATTTCAGCACCAGCGGCCTTGAGCAGTTCCAGCGACTCGTTGAAGCGCGCCTGGACGCCCTCCTGGTAGCCCTCGCCGGTCAGTTCCTTGATGACGCCAACGCGCAGGCCCGACAGGTCCCCTGCGGCGCCGGCCTCGGCGGCAGCCACCAGGCCTTCGAGGGAGTTCGGCAGCGAGGTGGAATCCTTCGGGTCGTGCCCGCCGATCAGTTCCTGCAGGTAGGCCGAGTCCAGCACGGTGCGGGAGACCGGGCCGATCTGGTCCAGCGAGGAGGCCATGGCTATCGCGCCGTAGCGCGAGACCGCGCCGTAGGTCGGCTTCACGCCCACTGTGCCGGTGACCGCACCGGGCTGGCGGATGGAGCCACCGGTGTCAGTGCCCAGCGCCAGCGGAGCTTCGAAGGAAGCCACGGCAGCGGCCGAACCGCCGCCGGAACCGCCAGGAATGCGGTTCAGGTTCCACGGGTTGCGGGTCACGCCGTAGGCGGAGTGCTCGGTGGAGGAACCCATGGCGAATTCATCCAGGTTGGTCTTGCCCAGCATTGGCAGCTTGGCAGCGCGGATCTTCTCGATCACGGTGGCGTCGTAAGGGCTCATCCAGCCTTCGAGCATCTTCGATGCCGCGGTGGTTGGCTGTCCCTTCGTGACGATCAGGTCCTTGATGGCGATGGGCACGCCAGCCAGGGGGTGCAGCGCTTCGGCCTCGGCGCCGCCGGCGGCACGGATGGCGTCAACTTCTGCGGCCACCGCGAGCGCTTCTTCGGCATTCACATGCAGGAAGGCGTTCAGTGCGCCGTCCACCTCGGCGATGCGGTCCAGGTGGGCCTGGACTGCTTCAACGGAGGTGGCTTCGCCGGCGCGCAGCTTGGCGGCCAGCTCGGTGCCGGAAAGCTTGATCAATTCGTTCATGGAATTATTCACCGTCCAGAATTGCAGGGACCTTGAAACGGTCCGAATCCGAATCCGGGGCGTTGAGCAGAACTTCGTCAATGCTCAGCGTCTGCCCCACCGTGTCTTCGCGCAACACATTGGTCAGCGGGATCGGGTGGCTGGTGGCTGGGACGTCGGAGGAGGCGACTTCGCTGACCGACGCGATGGCACCGACGATAGCGTCGAGCTCACCGGTCATTTTGTCCAGCTCCGCGCCGCTCATCTCGATGTGGGCAAGGTGTGCCAGATGCACAACGTCCTCACGGCTGATGGCAGACATGTATCTCCCTTTGAATGGCGGTTGGGTTTCATAGACAAGTCTATCCCGTGCATGCCCGCCATCAGACCTTTATGTGGTGCAGCAGTTACGCTGTTCGCAATACCAGGCCGGCCAGGTCCTGGCCCAGCGCGTTTTCCCAGCAGCCGATGACCCCGTCAACGCCCGATGGGCTGGAAACCGGCTTGCGGATGATCACCGCGTCCTTGCCAGCTGGGTTGCCATTGACCTTGATCCGCGGATCATCGGTGAAGGACTGGGAATGGTGCTGCGCTGTGGTGTTGCCGGCCAAAAGCTGGCGAGCCTGGGCGGTGAACACCGGGTCGCCCGCGGCGTCATAGATGTAGCGCTTGCCCAGAATGGCATGCTCGCTGGTGCCGATCAGGTATTTTTCGCCACCGGGCAAAGGGGCGTCCCGGTAGGTCAGCGGCAGGTGGTACACCACATCAGAGGTATCCGAATGATCGGCGTAGATGCGCAGCTCCACCCCCACCTGGCCCTCGGGGTCTTCCAAGCGGAAGCCGCCGATGTGCTGGAGCTTCGGGGTGCCTTTACCGGTATAGAACTCCTGCTTGGGCAGCCAAGCGGAGACCAGCTCGTTTTTGCTTGGCGACATACTGGTGTTGTAGACAATTCCCATGGGCTTAGTCTGTCAACTGCGCCATTGGCGCACAAGTCCTCAGGGAAGTTCCGCCTTGCTTGCCCGCACCATAGGATGAATTCATGATGAATTCAGGGCAGTGGGACAGCGTGGAATCGGCACAGCATTACGGTCATGCCCTGTTGCGGGACGAAGCGATTGAACTGCGTGAATCCGAGCATCCGGACTTCGCTGCGATGGCCCAGTGGTGGAATGATCCTCAATGGGCAGTGCTGCAGCAACGAACCATCAAGCCGCGCCCCGAAGCGCCCCTGTTGGAGATGTTTGCCCAATGGAGCGAGAACAAGCCCTCTTCGGGCGACGCAGGATTCAGCATTTTTGAGCTGGCTACCGGTGGATTCATCGGGCACATCACGCTTTTCGGAGGGGCGCTGCCCCACCGAGCCGCGGAAATGGCCGTCATGATCGGTCCAGATTTTGTTGGCCGCGGCTTTGGAACTCGGGCGAGCAAGCTGATGGCCGGCTACGGATTCCGCGAAATGGGCTTGCATCGCATTGGCCTGTGTGTCGCTGCTTTTAATCAGCGGGCGACTCGAGCCTATGAAAAAGCCGGATTTGTCCAGGAAGGACGCCAACGCGAGGTGTACTTCCACAACGGGCAATTCCACGACCAGATACTGCTCAGTTTGCTATCCAGCGACTACTTTGCGGCAGCCTGAAGCATTGCCTTGACCAGCGGTCCTGCACTTTGCGCTCCGCCATCGCCATCCTCGACAAATGCCGCCACGGCGAGGTCGCCCTGGGCGACGATGGCCCAGGCGTGGGCGTTGCGCTCGCTGTCGTATTCCGCGGTGCCGCTCTTGCCGATAATCTTGGCGCCGGGCAGCGAGTTCAGGTCCTTGAGCGTTCCATGGTCAATGACTTCACCCATCATCGAGGCCAATTGCTCGGCCTCGTTTTCGGTGAGCTCGGACTTCGGCTTGGCTGGAGCTTGGGGCTCCGGGGAGAGCACGAGCTTGGGCTGAACGGTCGACTTGGCCTGGACCGAGGCGGCCACGGTGGCCATGCCCAGCGGGGAGGCCTGCACCACGCCTTGGCCGATCATGTTCGCGGCCTGGGTGGTTCCCTCAGAATCATCGGGCACCGAGCCAAGCACCGCACCGATACCGGTTCCGTCTTCGCCGGTCAGGCCGAGTGCGGCAGCGGCTTCAGCCAGCTTCTTGCCGCCAATTTCGGCGCCCTGATTCACGAAGACCGTGTTGCAGGATTGGGCAATGGCTTCAGACAGCGGAATCGTGCCCAGCTGGGCGGCTGGGTACCCGTCGTAGTTCTTGAAGGTCTTGCCATCAACCACGGTGGTGGCCGGGCACTTGACCTCCGATTCCGGGGTGGAGCCATCACGGAGCATCGCTAGCGCGCTGATCACCTTGAACGAGGACCCCGGGGCGTAGGCGCCCTGCAAGGCGGTATTCAGCCCGGAGTCCACGGGGCCCGAGGAGGCCGCCAGCACACTTCCGTCCGAGGGGCGGATGGCGACAATGGCCGAGTTGGAATCGGCATCTTCCAGCAGTTCGTCGGCACTTTGCTGCAGGTCCATGTCCAAGGTCGTTTCAACGTCCTTGCCGGTTACCGGTTCAGCGGTGAAAAGCTCAGCTTCAGCCTTGTTCTCGGTGTTGTACCTGGAAACCACAACACCGTCGGTGCCCGAAAGCGTGTCGTTGTAGGCCGACTGCAATCCAGACATGCCGACCTGGTCGCCGCTCTTGATCTTGCCTTCAGACTTCTTGATGATTTCCTCGGTGGCTTCGCCGACTGATCCCAGCAGCGGGCGGGCGAAGGAGCGCGTGGGCGCCAGGGGAATTTCGTCCTCTTGGAAGGTGGCTCCAGGGATCTTGTTGATTTCCGCGTCGGTGACTTCCCGGGTGGCATCATCGCGCAGCACAATGGCCTGGACCCATGCTTTCTCGCCGGCAGCGAGCACGGTTTTTGCGTACTGCTCTTCATCGATGTCCACCAGCTCGGCCAATTGGGCCGCCGATTTTTCCCAATTGGCTTTTTCGGTACGGGTCTTGTCGATGCCGACGCGAATCACCGGACGGTTGGTGACAATTTTTTTGCCGCCGGCGGCCGTGATGCTGCCCCGTTGCGCCATCTGGTAGCTCGCCTTGAGGTAGCCGCCGGTTTCCAGATCCGGCGCAAGCACGGATGGATCAAAGCGCAGCTTCCACTGCTCGGCGTCCTTGTCATATTCCCAAACGGCCTTGGTGGTGTAGCTCAGGTCCTTATCCGTTTCGTCGACATCCCAGACCGTGGTGATGTCGGCCGTGGCGGTTTTGACGCCGTCGGCTTCTTCCTCGTCCTCGGCCACCGAGCTCACGGTGCTGCTGTGCTTGATATCGCCCATGGGGCCGAAGGCCGTTTCCTGGGCCTTGGCCACTGCCTGGGCATCGGAGCTGGCGAACTGCACCTTGGAGAAGTCGCCGGAGTTGATGGCCGAAACCAGCTCGTCGGCCACCGGGGCGGGATCGGGTGCGCCAGCGCTGCAGGCGCTCAGCGATCCCAGGGCCAGGGCAGCGACGGATAGGGCAACGGCAGAACGGCGAAGGGCACTCATAGCGCCATTCTATTCACGCGGGGAGGACAGTTGGCAAAAAACTCCTGGACGACACCTCATTATTTCCTGCGTTTGGGCTTTGACGCCCATTTCAGAGTTCCAGCGTGTACACCACTAGCTTGATGCCGGTCCCGGGAACGGTCCAGTCGCGCTGTGGCATATGGGCGAAGTTCATGGACTCATAGAGGGATCTGGCCGAATGCCAGGTGGCCCCGGTGGTCAGGCTGACCGAATGAATTCCGGGCAGCCGGCGAGCGCGTTCGATGCTGGCGTTGACCAGGGCGCGGCCGACGCCAGCGCGCTGCGCGGCCGGATCGACGCTGAGCATCCGGATCTCCAGTTCGCCCGGCAGAGCAATATCCGCATAGTCGCTGCCTATCTGGATCAGGGTCATTGACCCAATGATCTCCCCTTGGCGCCGTGCAACGTAAATCTCGGATTGCTCGGCACGTTCCTGGACTTTGCGCACAAACTGCAGGTAGTCATGCTCGGGGGTCTCGAAGTGCCCTGCGGCGAAGTATGACTGCGCGGTCAGCTCCCCCACCCGCCCATAGTCCTCGGGTGTGGCCAGCTCGATGAGCAGATCTGCGGTGCGGAAGGTGAAAGTTTCTGCCTCATTCATGATGATCCGATTCTGCCATGGTTGGCCTGCTGCGAGCGCCGGCCGTGGCCACCAAGAGGTTACCTGAATACCAAATTTTCCATATATGCAGGAATCAGGGGGTAATCCTTGAATTGAAGGTAATATTTGGTATTCCATTTGTGGAATTGTGATGCGTTCCCGCGTAGGATGGGTCACACTCCGCTCCATGAAAGGCGTATCAACCATGTGCGAACACGACCACAGCACCGGCCCGGTGCCCACCGCAAAACTCGAACGCCGGCAGGTCCTGGCCGGAGCCGCCGCCCTGGCTGGCCTGGGCCTGGCCGGCATGGTCCCCGGGATCGCCCAGGGGGCCGAACCCACGGGCCGGAACACCGCGGCCCACCGGCCTTCCAAGGCGAAGAGCGCTCCGGTCATTGTCGAGGGCGGCTCGCTCATCGACCCGGCCACCGGCCACCTGGTCGAAGACGCGGTGGTGGTGCTCGCCGGCGGCATCGTGCAGTCGGTGGGCAGCCGGGACGAGACCCGCAAGGCGGTTGCCGAGTACGCTGCCAGCGCCACCCGCATCAACGCCCATGGGAAGTTCATCCTTCCCGGATTCGTCGATGCCCATGTCCATGCCCAGGCCTTCGAGGACGCGGCGCTGATCCTGAGCCACGGCGCCACCACGGTGCGCAGCGGCTCGTCGAGCTTCTACCAGGACATCGCGCTGGCCAGGGTGCCGGACTTCGCGCCGGGCCTGGCACCGCGGATGCACGCCGCGGGCCTGTTCGTCTCCCCCGACCAGTCCGACTCCATCCTGGCCGATCCGGACCTAGCCCCGCTGGCTGCGCTGCGCCACCAGATCACCGACCCCACGGACCTGGCGTATCTGACCGGCGTGAACATCACCCGCGGCGCCACCGTGATCAAGACCCGCGCCAACCCTCGCGCCGGGCTGGCCGAGCAGGATCCGCTGGAGCTGGTCTACGGGCGCGAGCAGCTGGCCGCCATCGTGAAGGCGGCCAAGGGCGCGGGCGTGCTCTGCCACAGCTACAGCACCGAGGGCATCGCCGGGGCCGTGGCCGCCGGCGTGAAGAGCATCGAGCATGGGGTGTTCATGGACGAGAAGACCATGGTGCGCATGGCCAAGCAGGGCACCTACTTCACCCCGACCCTGTTCGGCATTGCCGGCATGGCCAATTCCAGCGATCCGGTGCTCTCCGAACGCGGGCGCGAATACGGCCCGGTGCTGGCCGAGGCTGCCAGGGCCGCTAACGAGCTGGGCGTGAGCGTGATCGGCGGCACCGACTCCTTCGGCACCGATGTCACCCCGATCGGGGCCGAGGCCAAGGCCCTGTCCGATGCGGGACTGGGCAAGCTCAAGGCGCTTCAGTCCATCACCACAGCCCCGGCCAAGCTGCTGGGTGTGGATCAACGCGGCGTGGGCAGGCTGGTCCGCCACGGCGTGGCCGATCTGGTGCTGCTCGGCTCCAACCCGCTGGAGAACGCCTCGGCGCTGTCCGACGTGAACACGGTGGTGGCCCAGGGCGCGATCGTGCGCGGCGCGGCGGCCTGACACGCCAACGCGCCGGTTTGCGCGGCGATCTCCCGCGCGCCGTCCAGCAGGATCCGGCAGGCGGCCTTGGCGGCGTTGCCGGCGGTATGGGTGGTCGCCGCCTCGCCCACTGGCACATTGCTCGAGGATTCGCCGCGGGAAGGGGCATCGAGGTAGCTGACCTCGGCAAGCTTGCTATTGCCGCGGCCCTCGAGCGTGACCTCGTAGGTGACCGGCCAGGCACCGGCGGTCTGCTTCTTGAAGCACTCCGAGCCGCCGCAGGAGGTCAGGCCCAGCGGCTCGGGCAAGGCTTCTCACGCCTGGAACCGTGACCGGACTTCCCGGAACGAGAACGCCTTCGGCTTCGAAACGGTCGCGAACGGCACATGCGCGGCGGGGCCTTCGGGCACGGCTTCCGGAAGGCCCTGGACTAGGCGCCGATGGCGTAGCCCATGGAGTTGACGATGAGCAGCAGCCCGCCGAGCAGCACCGCGGTGAAGGGCAGGGCCATCATCGCGAAAAAGCCCCAGCGGTCGCGCATGATGGCGATGAATTCGCGCAGGAAGGCGCTCGGCCGGTAGTAGGCGGCCGTCTTGCTGCCGAAGGTGCGGGCGCTGTAGCCCATGGCGCGCGAGGCCAGGCCAGCTCGCAGGTTGTGGTAGTCGCTGGTGACGATCCACAGCTGGCCGTCGGGACGGTGCGCGCGGACAAGGCCGGCGGAGAAGCGCAGGTTCTCCGCCGTGTCCTTCGCGCGGTCCTCGATAAGGATGTCGCCCTCGGCCACGCCCTGCTCGCGCAGGTAGCGGGCCATGGACTCTCCCTCGGGCTCGATCTCATCGGCGCCCTGGCCCCCGGAGGGCACCATGAGCGGGGCCGGGTCCTGGGGCAGCCGGTAAAGCTCGATGCCGCGGTCCAGTCGGCTGCGCAGCAGCGGGGTCACCCTGCCGTTGATCGCGCGGGAGCCGAGCACGATAATCGCGGCCGCCTCCCTGCGGATCGGGAAGAGCCCGTAGAACCAGGCGTAGAGCAGCAGCATCGCGAACATCGAGGCCACATAGCCCGAGGCCACGAAGAGCACGAAGGCCAGCGACACGGCCCACCACTGGTTCACGCCCACCAGCACCACGGCGATCGCCGGCAGTCCCAGCACCAGCAGGCCGAAGATCATCGAGAGCAAATTGGACAGGCGCCGCCCCTCGCGCTTGAGCATGAGCACGCCGTTGTAGATCAGCACGAAGCCGAAGACCAGCACCGCGAAGGGGACGGCCAAGATGAGCATCGCGGCGATGACCGTGCCGTCGGGCCAGGCGGTCTCAAGGACGGTCAGGCCCAGTGCCAGAGTGGAGAGCACCGCCAGGCTGAGCACCACTGCATTGCGCAGCCTCCGCGGCTCGCGTCGGTACAGCCAGGCCAGCAGCAGCCAGAGGAAAATCGTCGTCAGCAGGGAGCCCATGGCTCGATCGTATCAATGCCTTCCCCTGCCAGGCGCCGGGCGGGCCGGCGAACTGACCGACCAGGCCGTCACCCGCGTGGGCCTGGACCTACTGCTGTGCCTGAGCGATGAGCTGGGGCCGAGCCTGGTGGCCATCCCCACGGCTTGTAGGTGATCGGGCATGTGGCGGTCTTCGGGGCCGTCCGGATGCTCGCGCTCTCGCGCGCGTGGCTGGCGGCGCGCCGCGGCGGGTGCGCGACGGGATGCGCGCAACTCCGCGCCCTCGCGTACCGTGGGACTTATGAGCGCCGACGCATTGATCCTGACCGGTCCGCCCGGAGCCGGGAAGACGACCACCGCCCGTGCGCTGGCACGGACCTACCCGCGCTGCGTGCACCTGCGCACGGACGATTTCTGGCACTGCATCGCATCCGGTGCGATCCCGCCGTATCTCCCGGAGGCGGACGAGCAGAACCAGACGGTGATGCGGGTGATCAGGCAGGCTGCGTTCGGCTACACAGCCGGTGGTTTCACGACGGTCATCGACGGCATCATCGGGCCCTGGATGCTGGAGCACTTCGACGCCTCCAACGACGTCGCCGAGCTGCCGCGCCTCCACTACGTAGTGCTGCGCCCGGACAGGGAGGAAGCCCTGCGCCGGGCACAGGCCAGGACGGCCGCGGACGCGCTGGTCGATGAGGCACCGATCCGCTCGATGTGAGACCAGTTCGCCGCGCTGGGAGCGCTGGAATCGCATGTGATCGATACGACCGGCCACGCGCCAGGGGACACGCTGCGGGCCGTTGCGGATGCCATCGCCGGCGGCCGTTTCCTGCTGGGCACGGCGGGGCCCTAGGTCATCGGGGCGCTCCCGCGGGCCGCTGCGCCCATTCATCCACGCTGAGCGGTCCCGTCTCCTGTCAGGGAACCACTGCGGCTCCGTCCCTAGACAGCGCTTCAAAGGACGTGTTGAATGCAACCATGGCAACCTACAGCATCGGCTACATCGTCGGATCCCTGGCCAAGAACTCCATCAACCGCACGCTGGCGAACGCGCTGATCTCCCTGGCTCCGCCCGAGCTCGAGTTCACGGAGATCCCCATCAAGGATCTGCCGCTCTACAGCTACGACTACGACGAGAACTACCCGCCCGAGGGCACTGCGCTGAAACAGGCCATCGAAGGCTCGGATGGGCTGCTGATCGTCTCCCCCGAATACAACCGCTCCATTCCTGGCGGGCTGAAGAACGCCATCGACTGGGCCTCGCGCCCCTGGGGCACGAATTCCTTTGCCCGCAAGCCCACCGGCATCATCGGCGCCTCCCCCGGTGCCATCGGCACCGCAGTCATGCAGTCCTCCATGCGCAGCGTGCTCAGCTTCCTGAACGTGCCGCAGCTCAACGCCCCGGAGGCCTATGTGCACTATGACGCCGGCGCCTTCGATGCGGAGGGAAACGTCACCGACGCGCGCACCCGCGAGTTCCTGCAGCACTACATCGACGAATACGCGGCCTTTGTCGAACGCGTGCTGGATACCGGCGCGGCCGGGCACATCGGCGACATGGCGTAGCGTGCCCCGTGACGGAGCGAGTGGCGCAGGCCCCCGCTCCGGCACCGCGCGGCGCCCGTGGCCAAACCCGTTGACGCCCTGCATGCCGGCGCGTGCGAGGCAAGGCCAGGACTGTGGCACACTGATGCCATGGCCGTCTACTTCGAATGCTTCACCAGGACCACGATGCCCCGCCAGGAGCTCTTCGATAAGTCGCTGAGCATCGACGCGCATGCCTCTTCGATGGCGGATTCCGGTGAGCAGGCCATCGGCGGGGTCACCAGCGGGCAGATTTCCCTCGGCGAACAGGTCACCTGGCGCGCCAGGCATTTTGGCATCCCGGTGCGCATGACCTCGGAAATCAGTGAACTGGAACCTGCCGTATCCTTCACCGATCAGCAGCTGCGGGGCCCCTTCAAGAAGTTCCACCATGTGCACGAGTTCTACGACAGCGCGGATGCCACCATCATGGTGGACAAGATCCATTTCGAGGCCCCGCTGGGCCCGCTGGGCTGGCTGGTTGAGCGTCTGGTGCTCGGCTGGTACATGCCGCGGTTGATCCGGGCGCGAAATGCCTACCTGGTGGGCACCACGGCGCTCTAGCGCGGGCCGAGGGTACCATCCCATCGCGGCCTTGGCTGCGGCTAGCCTAGACCCCTGGTCGATGGCATCGTACGCTGAGCCACCTGCTCTTATGATCCATAAAGTGAAATCGGCGCTCGCCTCGGGCGCGCGTCCGCCATCGAAAGCCCGGTCCCATGTCCACCCCACTTTCGGAAGTCAATTGCTCCACGTCCCGCGGCAGCATGCCCGAGGCGGTGCAGAACAACACCACGCGTCAACGCAGTGGCGTCAGCGGCGCGATGTTCTCGATGGTGGCCGGGCTGTTCGTGATCCTGGCCATCAGCGTCCAGTTCCTTCGCGAAACCTTCGGCAAGCCGCTCCAGGAGGATGACGATGCCGTCTATGGGCACTGATCGCCGCACGGTCAGGATCGTTCTGGTCAATCCGAACACCAATGAGGCCACAACTGCCATGATGGCCAAGCCGGGTTCTTCGAGCCTGGCCGGGCATCCCGCGGCCAGCGTGCACGGGGCCACCGTGCACCGCGGGCCGTCGATGATCATCGAGCCGGTGGCGCTGGCCGACTCCGCGCAGGCGGTCGTGGAACTGGTCTCGGAATTGGCCCCCGAAACTCTCGATGCCGTGGTCGTCTCGGCGATCGGCGACCCGGGCCGTGATGAGCTCGATCAGCTGCTCGAAATCCCGGTGGTCGGGATCGGCCAGGCCGCTATCCTGGAGGCCGCGGCCGGCGGGCGGAAGTTCGCGATGGCCACCACCACCCACGAGTTGGCCGGGTCGCTGACCGCCCTGGTGGAGCACTATGGGTGCTCTGCGGAATTCCTGGGGGTCTTCCTCACCCGCAGCGCCCCATTGGAGTTGGCTGCTGATCCCGACGAGCAGGAGGCCCAGCTGCGCGAGGCCACCGGGGCCGCGGTGGCGGCCGGGGCCGAGGCGGTAATCATCGCCGGCGGGCCGTTGAGCGAGACCGCCCGCCGGTTGCGGGAGACCGGCAGCGCCGCGATCATCGAACCGATCCCGGCGGCCATCGCCCGCGTCCAGCGGCTTCTGGCCCGCTGAGCAGCCCCGGGCAAGCCGCTTCCGCCTTCGCGCTGCTCCGCGCTTTGTTTGCGGCTTGCTTTCGCCCTGCAGCCAACATGTCCGCAGCACTGGACCTAGAGCACTGGGAAGCTCGGCGGGAACAGCTCGCTGGCAGGACGGCGCTTGTAGTCGCTGTTGCTGAACGCCGCCATGTACTTTTCGAGGAAGGCCTGGGCCCGCTGCTGGTAATCGCTGGTATCCACGGTCTGGATCTGCTTGTCCTCGACGATGGTACGTCCGGCCACCACCACGCGGGTGATATCGCGGCCATCGCAATTCATGATGAGCGTGCGGATCGGGTCGGCATGCGGGCCGATGTGGGTGCCGTCGAGGTCCAGGACGAAGTAGTCCGCCTGCGCACCCGGTGCCAACCGGCCCAGGTCCTCGCGGCCCAACGCCTCGGACGGCTCCAGGGTGGCTGCGCGGAAAAGGTCCCGCCCCTGCGCGCTGGTGACCGAGCCGGTGTGCGCCTTGGTCATCCCCATGGCCAGGTCCATGGCGCGAATCATGTTCGGCGGGGCGGAGTCGGTGCCCAGCACCACCCGCACACCTTGCTCGCGGTAGGAATCAAAGTCCTCGAGGCAGACACCGTAATGGGCGGTGGGGATCGGGCAGAAGATTACCGAGGCGCCGGACTGCGCCAGCAATGCCAAGTCGCCACCTTGCCCGTACTCCTCGGGCATATGCCGGTTGCCCGGCACCGTCCAGGCATGCGGGATGAAGGTGCGCTCGGTGAGGAATCCGAGCGAATGCAGGTAGGGCAGCGGCCGCATGCCGGTGCGCTCGAACAGGGTCTGCACCTCGAAAAGCCCCTGCGCTGCGTGCAGGCGCACCGGAACTCCGAGCTCGTCGGCGGCCTGGCGGGTGAGCCTCAAGGTTCGCTCGGTCTGGGTCTCGATGCGGGCCGGCAGCAGAGCGGTGCGGATCAGCCCGTTCGCTGTGTTCTCGAAGTCCCGGCAGAAGGCGATCGCCTGCTCCAGCCCGTCCAGGCCCTTGGCCTCGTCTTCGTGCAGCAGCGGGCCGGCACCATCGGTGTAGGGCACATGGGTGCGGTAGCTGGGCCCGAGGTAGGCGCGCAGTCCCAGCTCCTCGACGGCCCGGGCCATCTGGGCCATGTCCGCGTAGTCCTCGCACCACGGCTTGTAGGTCTCCGCGGCGATGGGCATGATCGTCGTGATGCCGTTGCGCACCAGTTGGCTGATGGCAAAGCGGCGGCGGAAGGCCTCTTCTTCCTCGGTGAAAACCGCCGCATGGTCGTGCAGATACTCCTCGGACCAGGCAAGGCCGCGGCGCAGGTCGCCGCCGGTGAAGGAGTCGAAGATCGCATGGTCGATATCCGAAAGCGCATTCAGGTCGATGAATCCCGGCGAGACGATGGCGTTGCCTGCATCCACTTCGATGTCCACGCTCCCGGCGTAGCCGCGGCCGACAAAGAGCACGGTGCCGTCCTCGTGCACCAGCTCGCCCCCCGGCCAGATGCAGTGGTCGCCGTCCTGGTATCCGATGACAAATGCCGCGCGGACGCGGGTTATCTGGCCCATATCTGAGACTCCTTGGAACACGTGGGATGGCGGGGCCCTGAACTGGCCCTCGCTGATCCAGCTTATCGACGTTCCACGAATTTTGGTATACCGCGTTTGCGGCTAATTCGCCGGCGTCCTCCCAGGGGTTTCTCGCCCTGCCCCCTTTTATCACGATACTTCTAATGATGCCCGCCGGCCGCAATCTGGCCCCTTGTGAATGCTCTGATTGGCAGAAGCCTCAACATCGCGTTTATTTGGTATACCTAATGGTTGATGCCTGGAAGCACGCGCCGGACCTGGATCCTTGCTGCTACTTGGTGATCGCCTAGGCTAGGTGCATGTCGACTTCCCTGTACTACACCGCAACCCGCGCCACCGCGCTGAGCGAGGACGAGCACCAGCAGTTGATGGCCCTCGCCCGAAGCCATAACGACGCCTTCGAATTCGATGGCGAGACGTTGTATTTCTATCCGGCCCAGCGCGGCAACGAGGTGCTCAACGGCTCCACCAAGATCTCCCCGGACCCCGTAGAAATGGCCCCCTGCCTGCTGCATTGGCTGGCGGCGCTGACCGCGCTGCGCCAAGCCCTTCCCGAGGCCCAATGGGACGTCTCCCTCGACGAGATCGATGTCCCCTGGGATGAGCACCGCGGCTACCACCTGCCGGGCCTGGAAGACATGGCGGCGATGCACGAAGGCTACTAGGGGGCCAGCTTCCCGCAGGACACCGCTAGAGGACCAGGTTCACCAGCGGGGTGGCAATCAGGATGCTCAATGCCACGCGCTGGAACCAGATCACCACCATCTGCCACAGCTTCACCGGGATGCTGGTGGCCAGGATGCACGGCACCAGGGCGGAGAAGAAGATGATCGCCGAGACGCAGATAATGGCGATGACCATGCGAAGTTCCAAGGACTCGTGACCCGCGGCCAGGGTGGCAGGAAGGAACATTTCGGCGATGCCGGTGGCCGAGGCCTTGCCGGCCAGCAACGGGTCATCCAGTCCTACCACCCAGGCAAACGGTGCGAACAGGTAGCCCAGCCAGGTGAAGACGGGGGTGAAACGGGCCAGCACCAGTCCCAGCAGGCCGATGGAGAGGATCGAGGGCAGGATCGCCATCGCCATCTTCAACCCGTCCAGGATGTTCTCGCCGATGTTGCGCCACAGTCCCGGCGCCCGGTGCAAAGCCAGCATGGCTTCGTCGAAGGCCTTGGCAAAGCGGTTGCCGGTGACCTTTTCTTCCTGGATGTGCTCGATGTTCTGGTAGGTATCATCCGGGATGCGCGAGAGCGGCGGGATCCGCACCGAGATCGCGGTGACCGCGAAGGTAACCACCAAGGCGAGCCAGAAGTAGGTACTCCAGTGCTCCATCAAATCCAGCGCCTTGGCCACGATCACCATGAAGCTGGCGGACACCGTGGAGAAACCGGTGGCGATAATGGCCGCCTCGCGCCCGGTGTAGCGCCCCGAGCGGTACATGCGGTCGGTCAGCAGCAGGCCCAGCGAGTAGCTGCCGACGAAGGAAGCTACCGCGTCAACCGCGGAACGGCCGGGCGTGCGCCACAGCGGTTTCATGATCGGCTGGCAGAAGACCCCGATGAATTCCATCAGCCCGTAGCTGACCAGCATGGCCAGGAAAATTGCGCCGATCGGCACAATCAGTCCCACCGGAACCACCAAGGAATTAAGCAGGAACGGGCCCATGTCCTTTTCCATGAGCCAGGCCGGAGCGACCCCGAAGACCAGCCCTGCGCCGACGGCCAAGCCCACCACATTGGCGAAGGCAAAGAAGCCGCGCAGAGGCGACTTGCGCCAGCCGCCGGTGGCGAAGGGCAAGATGGTGCCGGCGGCCAGCAGTGCCAGGATGTAATAGGGCACGCCGGCGCCAATGGCTTCGCGGACCCAAGAAACAATGTGGTCCAGCGCTATGGTGCTCTTGCCGTTGAGGGTGACCGGAAGGAAGAATACGACAATGCCGATCCCGCTATAGAGGACAAACCTCAGCACATCCCACGGCTTGGTCGGTTCTCTGGTTTCTACGGTGCTCGGCATGGTGCAACCCCTTTGTGCATAGTGACTTCGAACTATCTAAGCCGATGCTCCGGGGTTGATGTGGGCCACAACGCACCTATTGTCCGGGATGCCGGATTGATGCACTTCTACCCCAGGATTTCCCCTCCGAGAGTCGGCGATTTGCCAATAACTTGGGATCTGATTGCCCGAGGTCCGGCAACTGGCCGCGCAGGGCCGCCAGCAAACGCCAAGGCCCTGGCAGGTTCGGCAGGCGGGCCCTACTTGGCCCGATGGGCTTTCCGCAGTCATCGAATTCCGCAGTTGAAAGAGATGGGAGGCGCACTGTTCCTCCGGGATTATTGTTCAGCCTGCGGCCTTGCCCTAGGGCCGGGCATCCAACCGGTTTCTCAGCGCATCGTTTTCAGCTTCCAGTTCCAGAATGATGCCAATACCAGCCAAATTCACTCCGCGATCGGTCAGCACAGTAATCTGTTTCAGCCTTGCCAAATCTTCCTCGCGGTATCTTCGGGTACCGCCAGCGGTACGCCACGGGGAGATCAAGCCACGTAGCTCATAGAGCCTCACTGTCTGCACGCTCACCCCCACGCTCCTAGCTGCCATGGCGATTGAATACGAAGGAATAACACTGCCAACAGCCGTAGAATTTTTTGCCACTTTTTCCCCTCAAGTTGCTTGCCTGCCCATGAACTCCATGCTATAAAATCTACATCGCTAGACATAGATCTAGCGGAAAGTGAATTGCACCATCACAAACCGCCAAGCGAGAAAGGAATGAGTTCAGATGATGCAGACCGAGGTACTTCGCGATTTCGACCGCCTGGTACAGCGTGCTTTCAACACCCAGCTCAGCACCGAGCCAGTCCATCCGATGCCCATGGAGGCGTGGAGGGACAACGAAGGCTTCCATGCTGAATTCGACCTCCCGGGAGTCGACGCTGACCAGATCGACATGGCAGTGGAAAAGAACATCCTGACGATCCGCGCTGAACGTGCCAAGCCCGAAGGCCGGCAGCACCTCACCGGCTCGGAACGCTTGTGGGGCCACTTCACCCGAGAGCTCGTGCTCGGCGACCATCTGGATACCGAAAGCATCCAGGCCACCTACGTTGATGGGGTGCTGCGCCTGGACATCGCCCTCGCCGAGAGCGCCAAGCCCCGCCGCATCCAAGTCGCCGCAGCCAAGCGCCCCGAGGATCCGAAAGAAATCACCAGCTAGCCCTGCAGGCTCCCTGTGAACATGTATGGAGATGATGCGCCATGCCTGACCTCACACACCCGGCGTTCCACCCGTTGGCTATTGATGACGAACTGCTTTTGGCCATGTACGAGCTCGAGCTATCCACCGCAGTCCGTCAAGGCCAACCGCCTCGGACGCGCCAATGCAGTGCGATCGACGGTGTTCCGCGACCCAGTCAGCGGTGTCCGGAAGAAACGAGCCATTCCAGGGCCAGTGAACAGACATTGGGCAGATCCAAGCCGCTCAGGGTCTACTCCCGCTCACCTCCAGCACACCGTGCCTGATGAGCGAAACTCACCAGTGGTCATTCAGGGGGGGTGCGCCCGAACAGCGCCGGGCGCACCCCTGATGGTACAACCAGAAAGGAGCCATGCTGTGCTTCAAAGGTGGCTGCACGTCCAGCTTGATGACGATCAGCTCGATGACCTGTTTACGTCCCTCTGCACGTACCGGGATCACTTCATTGAGCTCATCGAATCGAACGCCAGCGCGGATACCCCACAGATTCACGAGGGTACTAAATACTGGCAAGACAAAGCCCATCGGGTTCAAGGACTCATTGACCAGATCAGCGACGAGCTCTACGGAACAGGTCAAAGAAAAGGCGCCTAGAACCCGCACGCTCAGAGCGCCCCGATCGCTGAACATCGGGAACGAAGTGCTGCGGCGCGGCAAGGCTCCGCACTCCTTGGGAAGCACGAAGGCCGCAATTAAAGGGGACGTGCCACTACAGACGCGCCACGTGTAACCAGGTTCTGTCCTTCGAAATCCGAAGCGCACGGAATCAGCGGACCTGCCGCCAGCAGCTCAAGGAAAGGTCCGGCTGAAAGAATGGCGCTTGGCCCAAAAGCAGGCACCTGTGGCGGCAGGTTCGGCTTCAGGGCTTGTGTGCGGTGGCATGTTCCCTCGGTCTGGTTGCAACATTTCCCGTCTGCAACCGGAAGGCTGTGCGCGGGCCACCTTTGCCAATGTTTGCGAGCGTCAAAATGATGACGTTGCGAACAAGCGGCAAACGGCTCTCCCTCACTCCTTAGGGCTTCCAGCTCAGGCAATTTTCCCTGGTGCTTATGGATCAAAAAGCCGGGAACCTGGCACACGCACTAGCGCAAAATCTACACCACAGGGCCGATGCCGAAGGACTGCTCCGGCAGCGGCCAGATAGTATCGGCGGTATCGAAATCGACCATAGGCAACGGCCGGCGGGACTCGCATTCCCGCCCGGCCGTTGGCATTGAGCTGCCTATTTTCTAGTAGCTGTCCGCCACCGAGAGCACCTTCAGCCCGTCGGCGACAACGCGCCCGTCGTGGATGACGGTGCGGTCGGTGCCGCGGTCCATCACGGTGGAGGCGATGCTCTCGCCGTCCACCAGCACCAGCTCGGCTCGGTCGCCCACGGCCACGCCCGGGCGGTCGGCCACCGATGCCAGGCGCGGCACCTCATGGCTCATGATCGAGGCGCCGCCGATGGTGGCCACGGCCAGGGCGTGCTCGATCAGCTCGTCCTTGCGGAAGCCGTTGACGAAGGCCAGCTGCCAGGTCCGATCCAGCAGGTCGCAGTTGCCGTAGGGGCTCCAATAGTCGCGCTGGCCGTCTTCGCCCAGGCCGAAGCGCACCCCGGCCTCGGTGAGCTGCACCAGCGGCAGGTGGTTCGAGGTGCTCGGGGCCACCGAGGTCAACGAGATATCCAGCTCGGCGAAGGTTTCGACCAGCCGCCGGCTGGTGGCCTCGTTGACGCTGCCCAGCTCATAGGCGTGCGACAGGTTGACCTTGCCCTGCATGCCCAGCGCTCGGGTGCGCTCGGCGATCAACTCCGCTGAGAAGACCCCCTGGGTGCCGTGCTCGTGCAGGTGGATATCCACCTCCACCTGGTACTTCTCGGCCAGGCCGAAGACCACGTCGAGGTGCCGGACCGGGTCGCGGTCAAGCTCGCAGGGGTCGATGCCGCCCATCACGTCGGCGCCGGCCTTCAGCGCGTCTTCCAGGTACCTTTCGGTGCCCGGCTCGCGCAGGATGCCGGCCTGCGGGAAGACCATGATCTGCACCTCGGCCTCGTTCGCGAACTTCTCTTTCGCCGCGACGACGGCCTCGTACTTTTCCAGTTTGGTATCCACATCCACCTGGGCGAAGGAACGCACGCGGGTGGTGCCGCGAGCGATCATCCGTTCCAGGGTGCCGGCCACGCGCTCGGTGATCCCGATTTCGGCATCGCGCCAATTCTCCCGGTCATTGCTCATCATCCCCCAGACACCCGGCCGGCCGGTGTGCTCGCGGAAGGGCAGGCCAATGCGGGTGGAATCCAGGTGGACGTGCACGTCCGAGAAAGCCGGGATCAGGATCCGGCCGCGGCCGTCCACATCGCCCGCGTCCAGCTGGCGCGATGGGTCGTGGGCGGTGATCGAGGCGATCTTCCTCTCCTCGACCAGGATATCGCTGGGGTCGCCGGCCCACGGGCGGGCATTGCTGATGAGCACTGTTCAGGTTCCTTTCAATGGTGTGGTGTTCTTCTAGAGGCTAGCCGCGCGCGGCCGGCACGGCCAGCGGGGCGGCCGGGAAATGGCAGGCCACTTCTCCGGCCGGCACCTCGGAGGCGCAGCGCGACTGCTGAGCTGCCGGCAGCAGCGCATGCGCTGGGCACCGGGTGCGGAAGACGCAGCCAGAGGGCGGGTTGCTGGGGCTGGGCAGATCCCCGCCCAGCCGGATGCGCTCGGTCAGCGCCGCGTCGAGATCGATGCTGGGCACCGCGGAGAGCAGCGCTCGGGTGTAGGGATGGCGGGGATCTGCGAAGATCCGCTTATTGGGTCCCTGTTCCATGATCTTGCCCAGGTACATCACCGCTACCTCGTCGGCCATGTGCTTGACCACGGCCAAGTCGTGGGCGATGAAGATGTAGGAGATCCCGGTGTCGCGCTGAATGTCCTTGAGCAGGTTGACCACCTGCGCCTGGACCGAGACATCCAGGGCGGAAACCGGCTCGTCGCAGATCACCACGTCCGGGTCCAAGGCCAGGGCGCGGGCGATGCCGATGCGCTGGCGCTGCCCGCCGGAGAATTCATGCGGAAAGCGGTTGGCATGCTCGGGGCGCAGGCCGACCCGATCCATCAGGTCGTGGACCTTGGCCTTGACCCCGCCCGGCGGCCTGATCCCCTGTTCCACCATCGGCGAGGCAATCGCCGCACCGATGGACATGCGCGGATTCAGCGAAGAGGCCGGGTTCTGGAACACCATCTGCACCCGGCGCCGGAAGGCGTTCAGCTCCTTTCCCTTGAAGGAGGAGATCTCCTGGCCATCGAGCTTGATGCTGCCGCTGGTGGGATCCAGCAGACGCATCAGCACCTTGCCGGTGGTGGATTTGCCGCAGCCGGATTCGCCGACCAGGCCCAGGGTGGTGCCGCGTTGCAGGGTGAAGCTCACCGAGTCCACGGCCTTCACCGCGCCCGCGGTGCGCCCGAAGGCGCCCTTGATCGGGAAGTGCTTGCGCAGTTCGCTCACTTCGAGCAGTGGTGTGTTCATGCCTTCGCCTTGATCGTTGCGGGCAGCAAGCCCATTTCATGTGCATGGCAGCGGGCCGCGTGCTCGCCGGTGGACAACAGCTGCGGGCGCTCGGTTTGGCAGCGGTTGCCCGGAACCAGGGCAGCAACGTCGCAGCGGTCCGCGAAGATGCAGCCCGGCGGCAGGTCCAGCAGCGCCGGCGGCGAGCCGGGGATCGGGGTGAGCCGGTCGTCTTCCCCGGTCAGGTGCGGCATCGAGGCCATCAGCCCGCGGGTGTAGGGGTGCGAGGGCGAGGTGAAGATCTCGCGCACGCTGGCCTGCTCCACGCACTGCCCGCCGTACATCACCACGACCCGCTGGCACAGCTGGGCCACCACGCCCAGGTCATGGGTGACGAAGATGACCGCGGAATTCGTCTCGGCCTGCAGCCCGGAGATCAAATCCAGGATCTGCGCCTGCACGGTCACGTCCAGGGCTGTGGTTGGTTCATCGGCGATCAACAGCTCCGGTTCGCAGACCAAGGCCATGGCGATCATCGCGCGCTGGCGCATGCCGCCGGAGAATTCGTGCGGGTAGCTATTGGCGCGGTTCTTCGGGTCCGGGATGCCCACGCGCCCGAGCATGTCGATGGCCACCTGCTTGGCTGCCTTCCTCGAGACCGTGTTGTGCACCCGGTAGGCTTCGCCGATCTGCGAGCCCACGGTATAGAAGGGGTGCATGGCCGAGAGCGGGTCCTGGAAGATCATGCCGATCTTCTTGCCGCGGAAGGCGCGCATCCGGTCCTCGCCCAGGGCGAGCAGGTCCGTGCCCTCGAAGCTGATCTGCCCGGAGACCTCCGCCTTGGATTCCTTGAACAGGCCCATGATGGCCTGGCTGGTCACGGACTTGCCGGAGCCGGACTCGCCGACCAGGCCGACGGTTTCCCCGCGATGCAGCTGCAGGTCCATGCCGTTCAGGGCAGCTACCATTCCGTCGTCGGTGGGGAATCGCACCGAGAGGTTCTTGACGCTGAGCATTGGCTCCATAGCTAGTTCACCCGCACTCGGGGATCAATGAATGCGTAGGACACGTCCACGATCACGTTGAAAAGAATGATGAAGAAGGCCGCCAGCATCGTGATGGCCATGGTCACCGGCAGGTCTCCGCTGGTCGCCGCGCGCACGGCGGTGAATCCGAGCCCCGGGACGGAGAAGATCTGCTCGGTCAGCACCGCACCGCCGAGCATGGCGCCCAGGTCCAGTCCCAGCATGGTCACGATCGGGGTGATGCCCGCGCGCACCCCGTGCTTGAAGACGATGGTGCCGCGGCCCAGGCCCTTAGCCCGGGCGGTGCGCATGAAGTCCTCGGAGAAGGTCTCGATCATGTTGTTGCGGGTGATGCGCACATACTGCGCCGAGAAGAGCACCGCCAGGGCGACCCAGGCCAGCAGGTAGTTGCTAATCCAGGCGAGGAACCCGGCCGGGCCGAAGGGCGAGCGGATTTCATTGGTGGTGAAGGGCAGCCAGCCCAGGATGCCGACGAAAACCAGCAGCAGCACCAGTCCGGTGACCGGGATCGGTAGCGACACCCCGAAGGAGGAGGCCCCCACGATGAGCCGGTCGGCCAGTTTCCCCTTGCGCAGGGCCGCGAACAGCCCCAGCCCCACGCCCACCGCGGTCCACAGCACTACCGCGCCCACGGTGAGCGACACCGTGTAGGGCAGCGCGTTGGCGATCATGTCGGTGACATTTTCGTTGGTCTGGAAGCTCTTGCCCAGGCAGGGCCACGCACAGACCTGCTCGGCTCCCGGCGCCCCGAGCATCCGGGGACCAATGAGGCCGGAGAGGAAGGCCGCGTACTGCACGAAGAAGGGCTGATCCAGTCCCAGCGCGATGCGTGCTTGCTCGACACGCTCCGGGGTGCACTCCTGGCCGCAGGAAGCCGCCGCCGGGTCGGCGGGACCGAACTGGAACAGGGTGAAGGTGATGAAGCTGACGACGAGCAGCAAGATGAGCATCGCGCCGAGCCTGCGCAAGAGGAAACCGGTCATGATCGAAGCCCTACTGCTCGACGCCCACGGAGTTCAGGTCGATGGCCCCGAAGAAGTAGCCGACCTGCGCGTTGCGGATCTTGGATCCGACCACCGAGTTGGTGTAGCTGTGGATGGTCGGGATCAGCGGATAGGTGGCCATCACCTCGTTGTAGACCTGCGACCACTGGGCACCGAGCTCTTCGGCGGTGCCGCTGGCCCCGCGCAGCTCGTACATGCGCTGGGACAAATCCTCGTCGTAGAAGCGCGGGATGTTGCTGAATCCGTAGGTCTTGCCATCCAGGGATGGCCCCAGGTTCGGGTCCACCGTCATGCGTGCCGAGGAGGAGTCGGCGCCGCCGCACCATCCGGCGCGGGCAATGTCGGGCATGCCCTTGCCAGCCAGCGTGGTGTAGTAGTTGGCCGCGGGAATCGGGCGCAGCTCCAGCTCGATGCCCAGTTCCTTCAGGTTCTGCTGCAGCACGGTGCCGACGTTCTTGTAGCGCTCGGTGGCGTTCGAGTAGCCGTAGACAAGCTTCTTCGGCGCTTCCTTGCCCTCCAGCAGGGCCTTAGCTTCCTCGAGCTTGGGCTTGCCTGACGGGTCCAGATCCGATTTCTGCTCGGTGATCCCGGCCATCTTCTCGGTCAGCTGGCTGTTGACCAGCTGGCCGAAGCGGGCTCCGCCGTATTGCACCTGGATGGAGCTGCGGTCGATGGACAGCGCGATGGCCTTGCGGATCTCGGGGTCTGTGATGGTCTCGGTGTTCAGGTTCAGCGTGTCGATGCAGCCCAGGAAGCCGCCGGCGGTGCGCGCGGCGATCTTCTCGTCGTTCAGCCGCGCGGCATCGGAGGCTTGCAGGGCCCCGTTGGAGTCCAGCGTGATTGCGTTGGGATCCGCGTCAGAGATCAGCTTCTGCGAGATCGTCGATTGGGAGGTGGAGAGCGAGAATTGGAACTCGTCGGGCAGCGCGGGGCGGTTCGGATCAGTGGCCGGATCCCAGTTCTTGTTGCGCTCCAGGACCAGTTCGCGGCCACGGTCGTAGCTCTTGATCTTGTAGGGGCCCGAGGAGACCGGGTGGTTGCTGTAGTCCTGCTTGGTATCTTTTTCCTCGGGCACCGGTGCGGTGTTCGAGCGCGAGACCAGCGCCGGGAATTCGGCGAATGGCTGCTTGAGGTGGAAGACGACGGTTTTCTCATCCGGGGTCTCGATGGCCTTGAAGTCCCCTCCCTTGTAGGGGCCCTTGTAATCATCGTGGGTCAGTGCGGAGTTCAACTCCTGGGGCGCCTGGGTGTAGACGTCTCGGGCGTAGGTGCGCTCCACGCCGTATTTGATGTCCTGCGCGGTGATCGATGTCCCGTCCTCGTACTTCAACCCGTCCTTAAGGGTGAAAGTCCAGGTCAAGCCGTCCTTGGACACTTTTCCAGTGTCCGTGGCCAGATCCGGGACGATTTCCGGCGGCTGGCCCGCGGTCTCCTTGGCCATGGTCAGCGTGCGGTAGTAGAGCTGTCCCACATTGGCGGTCTGGACGTAGTTCGAGTTGCCCGGGTCAAGGGTGGCGAAGTCCGAGGACATCAGCACGTTCACCGTGCCGCCCTTCTGCGAGAATCCCTGCTCCACAACGACCGGGGCGTAGGGATCGGCTTGGGATCCAGCGGGATTCTTGGATGTTCCTGCGCCTGAGCAGGCGGTGAGGCCGAACGCGACCACAGCGGCCGCGGCCAGCATTTTTGTTGCTCGCATCTTCATTTGGGTTCCTCCTGGGAAATGCGCGAGTTGATCTTTGGACGGTTGCGCAGGGCGCTATCGAGAGGATTTGGGGTCGAGGGCATCGCGCAGGGCGTCGCCGAGCAGATTGAAGGACAGCACCGTGATGATCAGCGCGATGCTGGGCACCGCGAGGAACCAGGGATCGCTCAGATACCAGTTGCCCGCCTGGGCGGCGTTGAGCATCTGCCCCCAGGAGGGGGTCGGGTCCTTGACCCCGACGCCGAGGAAGGACAGGGCGGCCTCGGCGGTGATGTTCGTGGGGATCATCATCGTGGCGTAGACCAAGACCACGCCGGTGACGTTGGGGATCACCTGCTTGAAGATCATCGAGCGGTGCGAGCTGCCGTAGGACTGCGCGGCGTCGATGAACTCCTGCTGGCGGATGGTCAGCACCTGGCCCCGCACCACTCGGGCCAAGTAGGCCCAGCCGAAGAATCCGAGCACGATCACCAAGGAGGCGATCGGGACGAAGGATCCGCTGCCCAGGGCCGTGCCGGCCAGCCGCGACTGCAGGATCGGCGCGATCGAGAGCACCAGCAGCAGGTGCGGGAAGGCCAGGAACAGGTCCATGATGCGGCTGATGACCATGTCGATCTTGCCGCCGAAGTAGCCTGCGGCCGCACCGAGCACGGTTCCCAGCACTACTGAGACCAGCGTGGCCAGCAGCGCGATCACCAGGGAGACCCGTGCTCCGTAGGCCAGGCGTGCGAACAGGTCGCGGCCCAGTCCAGGCTCGACGCCCAGCCAGTGCTCGGCACTGGGGTACATGTACTGCGGCAGTGGAAGGCCCGGAGTGTAGAAGTTGTCCAGCACTTCGGGGCCGGTGTTCGTGGTATTCGGGTCCTGCCCCTCGATGGCCACGAGCACCGGGGCGAGGATGGCGAACAACACCATGGCCACCACCACCGCCAGGCTGGCCATGGCGATCTTGCTGCGTCGAATTCGCATCCATGCGGTAGCCAGCAGGGATCGCCCCGTGGCCACGGTCTTGGCTGTGGCGGGCGTCGAGTTCGTCGAGGCCATGGCGGTCATGTCCCATCCCCTTTGCATTTGCGAGTGATCCAGCTAACACCAAAACCGTATACCAAAATGACAACATTTGGAATACCAAAATGGGAATTCTTTGACAGCGCGACCTTCGGAGCAAGGTACCGCTCACGCTTCAGTAGCGCCTGAAGGTAATCGCCGGCGCCCCAGGGCACTAGTGCAAAGACCGCTTGAGCTAGTCATTTACAACAGAAAATCAACAAAGACAGCAACACGGAACAGCATTCAGGAGTTCCGCAAGGCAACCGGGGCAGCTGCCAGCCGTGTGATGCTTCGGCGACTGGTGGCGCGATGATGGGATACCAATAAAGCGATTTCTCCTCATCCCGCGCCACGAGGGCCGCAAAGAGTTCCGCATGCTCACGCCCAATAGACTGCGGGTCATCATGCTGCACAAGCAGCCAGCGCATCCGGGCGGAGAGCGCCGAGTGCAATTCAAGCAGGAGGCCATTGCCGGCAAGTTGGTTCACGCATTCATGGATAGAAGCACCTGCCTGGCGGACAGCCGCCCCGTTGCCGGATCGGGCAGGCGGCTCATGCCGAGCTCCTCGGCGATGCCCCCTTCCACCAGCCTGCTGCCTGGCGGGCAGGTGCCATCAAGGATCCTGGCGCGGATCGCTTCAGCGATCCTCGCCGGCTCCGGCTCAAAGCCGTGCCCGGGCATAGTTCCACTCCTTAGAGCGAAAGGTCCACGTCCTGGCCCAGGCGTTGCTCCACGGCCCGGTCGTAGGCCAGGCGGCCGATCGCCAAATCCAGTGCGCCGATGCCCACCGAATTGAACAGGGTGATCTCCTGGCGGTCGCGTCGGCCGGCCAGCTTGCCTGCGACCACCTGCCCCAGCTCCCCCGCGATTGCATCGGCGGCGATCGCGCCTTCGGCGAGCGCCACCAGATAGTCGCCCGACTTGGCCTGGGCGGTGCCCACATGGTCGACGAAGACCCTGGATCGGGCCATGCCGATTCCATCGATCTCGCGTTCGCCCGGACGCGGCCGGGCACCGACGGCATTGATATGTTGGCCAGGCTGGAACCATTGTCCCTGCACAATCGGTTCCACCGATGGAGTGAGCGTGCACAGCACATCACAGAAGGCCACCACGGCTTCGGGGCTCGGCGCTGCCACCACCTCCAGGCCATGGCCGGCCACGGCCTGGCTGAATTCTGCAATGCGCTGTTCGGTCCGCGACCACACCACAACCTTGGTGAAGGGCAGCACGCACAGCATGGCCTCGACATGGGCCACCGCGAGGGCGCCGGCGCCAATCAGCCCCAGCACCGTGCTGTCCGGGCGGGCCAGGTATTTCGTGGCCACCGCGGTGGCCGCGGCGGTGCGGATCCGGGTGGGGACCTTGCCATCGAGGATGGCCAGCGGGCCGCCGGTGACGTGGTCGGCCAGCATGATCAGCGAACGCTGCGAGGGAAGGCCGCGCTGGGCATTGGAGGGGATATCGGCAAGCAGCTTGACGCTGGCCAGCCCCTGTTCGGAGGCCACGCTGGGCATGACTATGAAGCTCGAATCCGCGCTCGGCACTGCCATGGCCGATGGCGTCGGCTGAGCCGCGGTGCCCCTTGCCAGATCTCCGAAGATCCGGTCGACAGCTTGGACCGTGGAACGCATATCGAGCACAGCCTGGAGCGTCGAGGCGTTAAGCATGAGGGTCATTGGTTGCTTCTTTCAAACAGTGTGATGCTTTCACGATCACACTGTAGCCTATTTGGTATTCCAAAAGGTAGCCATTTGGGCAAGTAACCGCAAGGATCCCTTGACCCTATCGAATCCACGTTTCATTGCAGGTATACCAAACATCTGGGCGCATCCAAGAAACCCAACGGCTGGCGCAAAAGCAAAGGGGCCACGGGTACGGCGCAATGCCGTACCCGTGGCCCCTGCAAGGACCTGGCGCTCTTAGGAACGCTGCCCATCGGCCTGCTGGCCGACACTGTCTCCGTGCTCGGGCACCCCATCCGAGTCCGCATCGAATTCGTCGATTTCCGGTACGCGCTTGCCGCGCACGAAGAACCAGTAGCAAGCACCGAGCGCCGCGACCCAGATGGCTCCGGTGACCAGCGCGCTGCGGGTATCGGGCACCACGCCGATCATGACAATCACGAAGACCATGAAGGCCACCGCGATGTAGCTGCCCAGCGGCCAGAAAGGAATCTGGAAGCCCGCGGAGGCCAGGCCCTTGCGCGCCAGCTCGCGCTTCATGCCGATATGGGAGAGCAGGATCATCAGCCACACCACGACTGTGGCGAAAGTGGCCAGGGCCGCGATCAGGAAGAAAATCTGGTCCTCGAACCAGATATTGAGCACCACGCCGATCAGCAGGGCCACGATCATCGACAGCGAGGTCACCCACGGCACGCCGTTAGCGGTGGTCTTGGTGAAGACCATCGGGGCCTGGCCCTGCCGGGCCATGCCGTGGATCATGCGGCCGGCGCCGAAGATATCCGCATTGATCGCCGAGAGCGCTGCGGTGATCACGATGAAGTTCAGCACGTGGGCAGCCGAAGAAAGGCCGATGCTGGAGAAGATCGAGACGAAGGGGCTTTCCTCGCCGTTGATGGTATTCCATGGCTGGATCGACATGATCACGCCCAGTGTCAGCACGTAGAAGAGCAGGATGCGCACCGGCACCGAGTTGATGGCCTCGGGAATAACCTTGCGCGGATTCTTTGCCTCTCCCGCGGTGATGCCGATGACCTCGGTGCCGCCGAAAGCGAACATCACAATGGTGAAGCACATGAGCACGCCCATCACGCCGTGCGGCATGAAGCCGTCATGGGAGAACAGGTTGGAGATGCCTGCGGCACCCTCGGACTGGTTGCCCAGGCCGAAGACGATCACCGCGATGCCGCCAGCGATCATCGCGATGATCGCCACGACCTTGATCAGCGAGAACCAGAACTCCAGCTCGCCGAAGACCTTCACGGAGAGCAGGTTGACCGCGGCGATGAAGAAGACCACCGCAAGGATCCAGATCCACCGCTCCACATTGGGGAACCAGAAGCCCATATACACCCCGAAAGCCGTCACATCGGCCAGGGCCACGACGAACATCTCGAAGGTATAGGTCCACCCGGTGACAAAACCGGCAAAGCGCCCCACGTAGCGCGTGGCGTAGGAGCCGAAGGACCCCGCGATCGGGTTGCGCACGGCCATCTCGCCCAAGGCGCGCATCACCATGAAGACCACCGCGCCGCCGACGATATAGGCCAGCAGCACCGCAGGTCCGGCCATCTGGATGGCTCCGGCGGAACCGTAGAACAGCCCGGTGCCGATGGCGGATCCGAGGGCTATGAAACGGATATGCCTGGTACTGAGGCCTCGCTTGAGGCTCTGGGCGGGTTGGCTGGTTCTCACGACACTCCTCGGATTGCGGACGCTGGCAGACGGCCCTTGGCAGACCATCCTCTCCATGTAACCCTGCTCACAGGCTTGCCGCAGCGAGGAAATTGCACCGATCGTCCGAGATCCCGGACTAACCGATTGATTTTCTACGGCTGCTGAAGTTCCGTCGTGGAATCCGCGCCGTCTTCGCGGGCCCGCTTGTCGGCCAGGCTTCCGCGGCTCGTGTCCAAATGCTGTTCGGCCAAGCGCTTGACCAGCCCGACATTGCGTTCCGCGATGGCGTTATAAAGCAGCTCGTGCTCGTGGGCCATCTTCTCCAGGTCGTCGTGCTGCGCCAGCACCCAGCGCATCCGCGGGGCCAGGGAGGTCTGGAGCTCCAAGAGCAGGTCATTGCCCGCCATGCTGATAACCACCTCATGGAAGTTCGCCCCGGCGCGGCGGGCCGTGGTGAAGTCCTGCGCCGCGGCGGCCGCGATTTCCACCTCGAGCACCTCGCGCAATTGTGCCAGTCCTTCGCGGGTATGGCGTTGCGCGGCCAAAGCAAAAGACATCGTTTCCAGCGCGCCACGCACCTCGTGCAGGTCGGCTACATCCGAGGCGGTGAATTCGCGCACCGTGGCCCAGCTGCGCGGGCGCGGCGTCACGAGCCCCTCGGCCACCAGGACGCGCAGGGCGTCGCGGATCGGCAACCGGCTGACTCCCAGATCCTCCGCAAGGTCGCGCTCGACCAGACGGCTGCCCGGTTTGCGCACCCCATCGATGATCTCGTTCCGAATCTGCTCGATGACGCGCACCGACTCCGGTTCGAAGTCCTTATCTGCCAAGCCATTCACCCGCTTTCCCACATGCTTTCCACTGCAATTGTCGCTTAAAAGAAGCCGGCCTAGCGGGAACAGTCAACGGAGTCGCTCATAAAACTCTGCTGCGCTCCGGTTGACGGCGAACTGGCTGGCAGATGAAATCATCGAATTGCGCAATGAACGACGGCGTCTGGGATTTCACTGCCCTCGGAAATGCCTGCGGCGATGCCAGTTGTTATTGACCTGGCGTTCTGGAAGCGCCCTTGAAGGCACGTGCCGCAAGCAGCTCTTGCTAGTGTGGAAGGGGCGAGTCACCGATCGTCAAACCCTATCGAGCAAGGCTATCAACCTCCATGCAGCAGGTTTCAGCACCAAGCCAATCAGCCGCGGCGAAGAATGCTGCGCTGCTGGTTTCGCACATCTTGTCGCCTATTATCCTGGGCACGCTCTTGCTGGCGCTCTCGCCCTTGCGCGATGCAAGCATAAGCTGGGCCGGGGCGATAGTGGCCGCCCTCTTCACCACGGTAATCCCGTGGTTGCTGCTGGTGATGGCAAAACTGCGCGGCAGGGTCACGGATTTGCATGTCACCGTGCGCCGCCAGCGCCACGGTATTTACGCGATGACTTCCGGCTTGATCCTCGGCGGCTTGCTGGTGTTGTGGCTGATGGACGCCGGCGCCGGCATTTTCCGCGAGGTCCTGTGCATGTTGTTGGGACTGCTGGTGGTGGCCATCATCAACATCTGGTGGAAAGTCTCGGTGCATCTGGCTGTGGGTACGTATGCCATCTTGCAAGTTGCCGGGCAGAGCCCGCAACTGACGCCGTGGCTGCTCTTGTTCATCGCGGTGCTTTCCTGGTCCCGCATTCGAAGCTTCCAGCACACCGCCACCCAGGTGTGTGGCGGTGTTGCCGTAGGCGTGGCCATCCACTACGCGCATGAAGCGATGGCCTTGGTGCTGTACTAGTTACCCGGTACGCTCAGCTTTGCGGTGTCCACAAGCCCGGCATACTGCCATCCGGGATTTGCTGCCGGACGGCCCACTTGGCATCCGGCTTCCTCGGCAATCAACGCGCCGGCTGCCCAGTCGTACTCCTGGGTGCCGTATTCGGCGTAGGCGTCCAATGCGCCCTCGGCAACGAGGCACAGGTCCAAGGCGGCAGAGCCGATTCGGCGAACGTTGACGTAGTCTTCGAGCATGCCTTCCAAGACGCGGGCTTGGAACTGGCGGCGTTCGGCATCGTAGCCGAACCCGGTGCCAAGAATTTTGGTTGCCGAGTCGACTGGGCCGGTGAGCTGGGTCAGTTTTCCGGTGCGCAGGTCGTGCTTCCATGCACCCAGGGATTTGCCCGCGAAATACTCCACTTGCAAGGCCGGGGCAACAATAGCGGCGGCCACCCAGGTTTCGGTGCCATCTTCTTCCAGCTGGCAGGCTCCTACCGAAGAACAGTAGTAGGCGATATTGCGGACGAAGTTGGTCGTTCCGTCCAAGGGATCGATGCTCCAGCGCACACCGCTGGGGTGGCTCGGCTTGGCGCTGGGGAACTCCTCGCCGGTCAATTCGTCGTTGGGGCGCGAGGTCAAAATGGTGGCTCGGATGGCTTCTTCCGAGGCACGGTCAAAATCGGTGACCCAGTCCCCCGCTGCCGACTTGTCGTTGAGGTTGAATTGCGATTCGTCGCGTCGAGAAAGCACCTCGGCGCCGGCAGCGGCGGCGCGGCGCGCCACCAGTACCAGCGGGTCGTGGCTGATTGACTTGTCCATGTATTAGCCTTCCGTAGGTGCGGCGAGGGCTGCCTCGCGCGCGGCGTCTGGTCCTTGTTCTAGAAGCACTCCAAAGCCGGCTTCGTCGAGCACCGGAACTCCCAGTGATTGCGCCTTGTCCAGTTTCGAGCCTGCGGCTTCGCCGGCGACCAGGAAGTCCGTCTTCTTCGAAACGCTGCCGGTGGCTTTGCCGCCCCGCACGATAATTGCTTCCTTGGCGGTGTCCCGCGAATAATTCTCCAGCGTCCCGGTCACGACGATGGCAAGGTTTTCCAGATTTTTCGGGATGTTCTCGTCCTGCTCATCTTTCATCTTCACGCCGGCGGCTTGCCATGCGGAGACGATCTCGCGATGCCAGTCCACCTTGAACCATTCCACCAGCGCCTCGGCAATGATGGACCCGACCGAATCGATTTCGCTCAATTCGGCCACGGCATCGCCCGAGTCCAGGACGGCAAGCAACGCATCCATGGACCCATAGCGGGTGGCGATGGCCCGTGATGCGTTGGGGCCGACGTGGCGGATGGACAGCGCCACCAGCACGCGCCACAGCGGGTTCTCCTTGGCCTTCTCCAGCTCGTCAAGCAGCTTTAGCGTGCTGCGGGTCGGTGCAGATGGCTTTTTCGCGGTGGCCTTGGAATAGAAATACGGGACCAGCTCGAATTTTCCGGTGCCCTCGCCCTTGGAGCGTTTTTCACGCCAGACCTTGACCTCGCCCAGTTCTTCCAGCTTGTCCTTGAGGTTGAACAGTTCTGCTTCGTTATGCAGGGGGCCGGGACCTGCTGGAAGGATGACGCCGCCTTGGGTCTGCGGGTCCTGCCCGGGGCCACTGGTCAATGCGGCGGCGGCTTCATAGCCCAGGGCTTCGATATCCAGCGCGCTGCGCCCGCCAAGGTAGGCCACGCGTTCGGTGAGCTGCGCCGGGCAGGATTCGGCGTTGAGGCAGCGGATGTCCACATCCCCTTCCTTCGCCGGCGCCAATGGCTGGCCGCAGGACGGGCAGTGGGTGGGCATGACAAAATCGCGCAGGCCGGTGTTGCCGTCGCGCAGCGGCAAGACCGGGCCGACGATTTCCGGAATGACGTCGCCGGCCTTGCGCAGGATAATGGTGTCGCCGATTTTTACGTTCTTGGCCTTGACCACTTCCTGGTTGTGCAAGGTGGCACGGGCTACGGTGGAGCCGGCCACGAGCACCGGTTCCATCACGCCAAAGGGGGTGACACGTCCGGTGCGGCCAACCTGGACCTGGATGTCCAGGAGCTTGGTGTGGACCTCTTCCGGCGGGTACTTGTAGGCGACCGCCCAGCGTGGAACGCGCGAGGTGTACCCCAGTTGTTCCTGGGTTGCCAGATCATTGACCTTGATGACGATGCCGTCGATGTCATGGATGAGGTCATGGCGCTTTTCGCCATGCTCCGAAATGTAGTCCTTGGCTTCGGCCCGGCTGCCCACAACCCTGCCGTAGGGGGACACCGGAAGACCCCAGCCGCGCATGAGCTCATAGGCCTCGGACTGCTCGGTCATCTGGAAGTCGCGGCTTCGGCCCAGGCCGTGGACAAACATGCGTAGCGGGCGCTTGGCGGTCTGTTCGGGATCCTTTTGCCGCAGGCTGCCAGCGGCAGCGTTGCGCGGGTTCGCCAAGGGTGCCTTGCCCTGGGCAATCAGCGCTTCGTTGTAGGCATTAAAATCATCGGTGGCAATGAAGACTTCACCGCGCACCTCGAATTCTGCAGGCCAGCCCGAGCCGGTCAATTCCTGCGGAATGTCGCTGATGGTCAAGGCGTTGTGGGTGACGTCTTCGCCGGTGGTGCCGTCTCCCCGGGTGGCGGCGCGCACCAGTTTGCCTTCGCGATAGGTCAGGTTGAGGGCCAGGCCATCGATCTTGACCTCGCACAGCCACTTGACCGGTGTCTGCGGATGCAGGCGCTCGGCGTTGGCCTGTGCCCGTTCCAGCCACGCGTCGAGTTCTTCGAGCGAGAAAACATCTTCCAGCGAGTACATTCGGCTGGCGTGAGTGACCGAGGCGAAGGCAGCGGAGACCTCGCCACCCACCTCTTGCGTGGGTGAATCCTGCCCGGCCAGGATCGGATATTGGGCTTCGAGCAACCGCAATTCATGGAACAGCGCATCGTATTCGACGTCGGAAACCAGCGGGGCGTCATTTTGGTAGTACGCGTCGCGATGGGTGCGGATCTGTTCGACCAGCTGTTCATAGCGGGCCTTGTCAGCTTCCGGCGGAGCATTGGTGGTCTCAACGGGGGTTACGGCATTTTCACTCACGTATCCAATTGTGCCCCACCAGCTGCCAGAATCGCAGGCTTGAAAGCTCAGTTCTCCTCTGCGTCCGGCTCCGGATTTCCTGCAGCCACCACGTCGATCACGATCACCGCGATATTGTCCCGGCCACCGGCTTCCAGGGCCGCCCCGGTCAGTACCCGCACTGCTTCGCTGCGGTCCTTGAAGTTCACCAAGATGGTCTGCAGGATGTCTTCGGTCAGCTCGCCGGATAACCCATCGCTGCACAACAGGTAGCGGTCGCCGATGCGAGGCTGCAGCACCGTGACATCTGGCTGGCTCTCGGCACCTGCACCCAGGGCACGGGTGATCAGGTTGCGATGCGGATGATTGCGGGCCTCGGATTCGGTGATTTGCCCGGCATCCACCATTTCCTGGACAGCCGAGTGGTCCCGGGTCAGCTGCTGCAGGGCGCCATCGCGCAACCGGTAGCCGCGGGAGTCGCCCACGTTGACGAGCAGCAGGTTGGGTATCTCTTCGGCAACCACCGGCAGGGGCGCCGTGCCCGGAGTTGCCGAATCCTGGTGGTCCTTGAGCATTTCCGGGGTGATCTTGGCGATCACGTCGGTGTTGACCTTCATGGAAAAGCTGGAGGTCCAAGGTGGCACTGCGGAGATCGGCGCGGTGACATTGTCCCGGCCTTGGTCAGGGGCCTTGATCTGCAGCAGCGCGCACAAGGTGGTGCCGCCGCGGGCTTCCAGGGCTTCGCGAATCCGGTCATCGGCCAATTGAACCTGGCGCTGGACCTCGGCGACGGTTGGCAGCTTGCGTACCGAGGTCTTGTTTGCGAAGGTGCAGATTTCTTGCATGGTTTCGACCGCGAGCTGGCTGGCTACTTCCCCGGCCTCGTGCCCGCCCATTCCGTCGGCCACTGCATAAACGATGTCATGCAGCAAGATGCGGTCCTGGTTCTCGGTGCGGCGCCGTCCAACGTCGGTCATTCCGGCGGCAGCCAGGTTGAACGGCACGGGTGTCGGTTCATTATTCATTAGTCAATCACCAGTCCGGCTCCCTCGCCTGGCGAGAGTTCGTAAGGTTGGATGTCGCCAAAGCCGCGCACGGCCGTAATTTCTTGGGCGGTCAGCACAAAGCGGGCATCATTGCGCAGGGTGTTTGCGGTCAGGGCATCGGTGAGCACCGTTCCGGGTTCGGCCAGCGAGGTGAGACGGGCGGCCATGTTGACCGTCGGCCCGTAAATGTCGCCGAGCCGGGACAGCACCCGGCCCCAGACCACGGCTCCCCGGGTTTGCGGGAACAGCTCGTCCTTGGCCAGTTCGCGGGAGAGCGACAAGGCAATGAGCGAGCCGGCCTGCGGGGTTTCCGCCACGTAGAGCACTTCATCGCCGATGGTCTTGACCAGGCGCCCGCCGCCAACGGAAATGATTTCCGCGCATTTTGCTTCGAAGCGCTGCACCAGCTGGGCGAGGGTTCTCTCGTTCATGCGGCGCGAGAGCGAAGTGTAGGAGACCAGATCCGCGAAGCCCACGGCTCGGGCCAAGGGCAGCGGCGTCCCGCCGTCCGCCTCGGGGCTGTCCTGCTTGTAGGCGGCGACACCGGTTTCCACGCGCAATGCCATCCGGTGCACTGCCGAGTTCAGTTGCCGGCGCCAGGAGTAGAGGAGCAAATCCTCAATGGCCGGAATGATGTCGGGCAGCATGCTGAACAGCTGGCGGCGGGCCTGGCGGTCGGACATGTTCTGGTTGGCGATCATGTCCTCGACCAGGGCCTCGATTTGCCAGACGACCATGCGGTCGGTCATCTGCCCAACCGAGCGCATCAGCGAGATCGCCGTTTCCTCGGTGAGCTTGCCTTCGCGCACCATGTCCACCATGGTGCCCAGCGCGGCTTTGTCGGCCTTGGTGAAGAAAACCTCGTCGTCGCCGAGCTCTGGGAAGCCGATGGCGCGCCAGAGCTTGCGGGCGGAGTGCAGGGAAATTCCGGCTTCGGCGGCCACCTCGCGGCGGCGGAACTCGCGCTGGCCGCCGATAAGCCGGTGTTCCAGCGAGGCGACGTTATCGCGCACGGCATCCGGGGTGCGGGCCGGGATGCGCAGCGGGCCCTCCATGGCCTGGGCCAGTTCGAAAATTGGATCGGACTGGTCTGGGCTGTCGACGGCAGGATGCTGACGAGCTTCGCGGGCGGCCTGCGCGGCCGACTGCGGGGAGTCGGCCCGGGGTGGATTGTTGTGCTCGGTGCTCATGCCCCCATGCCCTCACTGTTCGTCGTTTCGGTGTGTGCCGCGTCCCGGCTTCCGCGCAGATTCGCCATGGCTTCCATGGCCAGCGAACGGAAATACGGGACGGATGGAACGTGCGCGATTCGCACATATCCCTGGTTCAAGACGATATCCAAGGTTCCCGCGCGCGTCATCGCATTGTGCTGCTTAGCGTAGGCGACCAGATCGCGAACCGTAAATAATCCTACAGATTGCAGCTGTCCCTGGCTGTAGGCGGACCTGTACATGATCCGTTCGCTGGTCAGCACGATCAGGCTGCGCGTCCAGCGGATCCACGGAACGATGCTCCAGATCAGCACCAAGGCGGCCCATAGGACCACGGCCACGATCATCCAGACGTCGGCGTTGTCGGCCAGCCAATCGGAGAGGTTGTCACGCGAGAGGTAGCCAATGGCGAACGTGCACAAGGCGGTGAGGATGAGAAAGGCGCTGATTGGCTGTCGCAGTACTCGGGAGTGCTCACGAGTTTTGATAATCACTCGCTCCCGTTCATGCAGCGGCAACTTCATCGTTTAGGTCCTCGCCCCTCCTGTCTGGACACAGTTCTTCGGTCTGTGTATTCAATAATAGTCCCGGTGCTAGGCACGATGCTGGTTAGGCATACTTTCCATCGGCGCGCCGCACATGGTGCACGTCCCCGGCCAGCACATTGGTCCGCTGCCCCGTCCGGTCCTCCAAAACCAGTGCTCCGTCAGGCGCCAGCTGGACTGCGGTGGCTTCCAGGGTTGAGCCGTCGGGGAATTCGACCCGAACTTCGTGGCCCAGGGTGGCCAGTTTTTCGCTGACCATTTCGCGCAAGGACCGGCCCTCGAATCCCGGCAGCGGCACCTGCACGGACCCGGAGACCTGGCGGAAACCGCGATCGAGGTTCACCAGTTCCTTGAGGTACTCGGCCAGCAATTGGGTGCGGTCGATGGCGTGCGAACTGGCCAGCCGCAGCGAAGTGGCCGTGGGGACCGGAAGTTCTTCGCGGCTCTGGTCCACGTTCATCCCGGTGCCAACAACCACCCCGTATCCGGAGCCGGCCGGAACCATCTGAGCCAGGATGCCGCAAATCTTGAACTCCCCGGCCAGCAAGTCATTGGGCCATTTGATGCGGACCGGGACATTGGCGACGCGTTCTGCAGCTCGGCTCCAAGCCAACGCGGCCAGCATGGTGTACCAGGACAGCGCTTCGGTGGGGACGCTCGCTCCGGGGGCCATCATCACGCTCACGGTGATCGAAGAGCCAGACGGCGTCACCCAGGCGCGGCCGAGCCGGCCTTTCCCTGCTTGCTGGTGCTCCGTGAAGTACACGCTCAGATGGCCAGCCAGACCCTGGCTGGCCAGATCCGCCAAGTCGGCATTCGTTGACCCCGAGGTCTCTTTGAATTCCACCGCTCCGAGCGAAAGCTGCTCAGTGAGCTGGGCAAAACGCGTGGGGTCGATGGCTGCGCGGGCGGCGCCCTGGGAAGTGTCCATAGCTAAAACCCTATGTCACCGGCACGCCGCTCCGCTCTTGGCGAAGTTTCCTTAAAGGAATATGTCCTCGACCAGCGGCACGTCGGGGTTGAGCGAATATTTCTCCAGATCCGCTACGCCAGCCAAGTTCAGCACCTGCGAGTCGGTGAAGAAGTTGCCGCTGAGCTTTTGGGGATCGCTGCTCAAAATGGCCATGGCGGCATCGGCAACAATTTGCGCATCGCGGGCGCCCTGGATCATTTTTTGCCCACCGGGCAGATTGCGGATTGCCGCGGTATCGATCAAGGTTTCTGGCCACAGCGAATTCACTCCAACGCCTTGGTCCTTGAGTTCTTCGGCCAATCCAAGGGTGGTCAGGGACATGCCGTATTTGGCCATCGTGTAGGCCAGGTGCTCCCCTGCCCAGCGTGGGTCCAGATTCAGCGGTGGCGACAGCGTCAGAATATGGGCATGCTGCGAGGCACGAAGGTAAGGCAGCGCGGTTTTGGATAGCAGGAAGGTTCCGCGCACGTTGATGTCCTGCATCAAGTCATAGCGCTTCATGTCCACTTGCTCGGTCTTGGCCAGGTTAATCGCCGAGGCGTTGTTCACCACGATGTCGATGCCGCCGAAGGCGGCCACGGCTTCGGCCACTGCGCGTTGCACGTCCTCGTCGATGCGCACGTCGCCCACGACGGCCAGGCCGCGTCCGCCGGCCTGGTTGATTTCTTCAACTGCGGTGTGAATGGTGCCTTCGAGGCTGGGATGCGGGTCGCTGGTTTTCGAGAGCAGCACGACGTTGGCTCCGAGTGCTCCGGCTGCTTTGGCTATGGCCAATCCGATGCCGCGGCTTCCGCCGCTCATCAAGATGGTGCGGTTCTTGAGGCTCGCCTCGACCGGGGCGAGTTCAGTGCGGGGTTCACTAGTCATGTGATACAGGTTACGCGAACTCTCCCGGCCAAGCTACTCTTCAGTAACTTATTCTGGCGTGCCACCCACTGGATATTGACCCATTTTGTAAGTTTCCTACAACCAGAAGTCCTGTTTACCCAGCTAGACTGACTTGGATGGCATTTTTCTTGTGCCATTCCTACACATTGAAAACTACTCGAGGGAGTCGAAGGCATGACGCAGGGCAGAACCGAGGCAGACGAAGCAATCGACCTGTCCACCACCGCCGGCAAGCTTGCTGAATTCCGCCGCCGCCAGAAGCTCTCCGAAGCACCTAGCGGCCAGGCAGCAATCGAAAAACAGCACTCCCGCGGAAAGCACACCGCCCGTGAACGCATCGAAATGCTCATGGACGAAGACTCCTTCGTGGAATTCGATGCCCTCGCTGTTCACCGTTCCACCGCCTTCGGCATGGAAAAGAAGAAGCCAATGGGCGATGGCCTGGTTTCAGGCTACGGCACCGTTGATGGCCGCCTTGTCGCCGTCTACTCCCAGGACTTCACCGTCTACGGCGGCTCGTTGTCCCAGGTCAACGGCGAGAAGATCGTCAAGGTCCAGGAATTCGCACTGCGCAATGGCTGCCCGGTAGTAGGCATCCTCGACGGCGGCGGCGCCCGCATCCAGGAAGGCGTGGCCTCCCTAGCCATGTTCGCCGACATCTTCCGCAACAACGTCCACGCCTCGGGCGTGGTCCCGCAGATCTCGCTGATCATGGGCCCATCGGCCGGTGGAGCCGCCTACTCCCCTGCGCTGACCGACTACGTGATCATGGTTGACAAGACCAGCCACATGTTCATCACCGGGCCAGATGTCATCAAGACCGTCACCGGCGAAGAAATCGACATGGAAACCCTCGGCGGCGCTCGCCAGCACAATGCCAACACCGGTACGGCAACGTACCTGGCCAGCGACGAGGAAGACGCTGTGGAGTTCTGCAAGGAATTGCTGGACTTCCTCCCCTCCTCCAACCTTTCCGATGCCTTGATCGCCGAGTTCGATGAAGAGCTGGAAATCACCGCGGATGACCTGGCACTGGATACCTTGATTCCGGATTCCGCAAACCAGCCTTATGACATGCGCAAGATCATCGAATCCGTCGTCGATGACGCGCACTTCTTTGAAATGCAGTCGCTGTACGCGCCGAACGTGATGATCGGCTACGCCCGCGTCGAGGGACGCACCGTGGGCATCGTGGCCAACCAGCCAATGCAGTTCGCCGGCACTTTGGACATTGCCGCCTCGGAAAAGGCAGCCCGCTTTGTGCGCAACTGCGATGCCTTCAACATCCCGATCCTCACCTTCGTGGACGTGCCCGGCTTCCTGCCCGGCAAGGACCAGGAATTCCAGGGCATCATCCGCCGCGGCGCGAAGCTGCTCTACGCCTACGCCGAAGCCACCGTGCCGAAGCTGACCGTGATCACCCGCAAGGCCTACGGCGGAGCGTACATCGTGATGGGCTCCAAGAAGCTCGGCGCGGATTTGAACCTGGCCTGGCCTACCGCGCAGATCGGCGTGATGGGCGCGCAGGGCGCAGTGAACATCCTGTACCGCCGCGATCTTGCGGCAGTTCAAGCCGAGGGCGGAGACGTTGAAGCCCGCCGGAAGCAGATCATCGACGACTACGAGGCCGAGCTGCTCAACCCGTACCAGGCCGCCGAGCTGGGCTACGTGGATGCGGTCATCGCCCCGAGCGACACCCGTGTGCAGCTGGTTCGCGGATTGCGCGCACTGCGTGAAAAGCATGCAGTGCTGCCACCGAAGAAGCACGGCAATATCCCGCTGTAACTAGGGCCCGCACCGCCTATTCGAGTACTTACGAGGAGCAAAGCCAATGGAACAGGACACCGCGACGCCTGCCGCCCCGCAGATCCAGGTGACCAAGGGCAATCCCAGCGCCGAGGAACTGGCAGCAGTCACCGCATTGCTGTGTGCCTTGGGCAATGCACCTGCCGAGCAGCCCGACGAAGCGGCACCAGCCAAGAAGCGCGTAACGCGCCTGCGTAAACGCCGCGCGCTCACCCCGCGCCTAGGCTGGACCGTCGGACGCCGCTAAAGGCCCATTGCCGATGCAGCAGATCAGAAGTGATGGCTTGTGGTTCCCCGAGGGAACAACAAGCCATCACTTTTTCAATCGCTGCCCGCTGCCTATTCGTCGTCCGGGATCCCGGCTTCAAGCATGTCCAAGTCTGCCCGGGTGACCAAATGCGAACTCACCGCATGCTCAACGAGCCGCGCCTTGCGATTGGTGGCCAGTTTTCCTGGCCCGCCACGCAATCCGGCAATGCCAGCTCGATCCAATTTGTCGCAGACATTATCGAGCTTGCGATTGAACTTGGTGATGCCCCAGCCAAGGCGCTCGGCCGCCGCGGCGCTGGTGGGGATGGCACTGAGCCCAGTCCCATCGCGTTTCAGCATCGGCTCGCAGAGGGCAACGATCAAGGCCCGTTGCGCTTGGGTCAAAATCACCGGCCCGATGGTGGTCTCCCCATCGCTGTCGCTATCAACATGATCTTGCCGGAACGCCGGCTGGGCCACATGGATGGACAGCTCATAGGTGGTCGGTCCGGCGGTAAAAACCACCGATACCCGGTTCAGCACCAGGGGCAGGCTGGACTGCGGGGAAAGCCAGGCTTGCAATCCACCGGTCCTATCCGCAATCGTGGCGGTCAAGCGGGTGCCAATATTGTTCAGCCACCACAGGCCAGCATGTTTTGAAATGGTCAGGAACTGGCGGTGAAGGTAGGGGTTTTCATCAATTGCCAAGTCGCCTTCGCGCCCGATGACAAAGGTCTTATCCTCAACTACTGGATAGTACTGGCCGCAATACTCAACGTAGAGCTCATTCAAGGATTTCGCCTTCTCTCCCGATCATTAACCCGTACAGAACTTTGAGGCATCCGAGATGCGGCCGTCATCGCGAACCAGCTTGACTTCAATGCACGTCTGTCCGCCTTCAGCAATAGCGGTCGTCGCGCTGGTTGACTTGGTCTGCTGGACTTCGCCCTTATCCGTTGCCGTGATGGGCGCCCACCGGTAGAAATCACCCTGGTTAGGTTCCGGGTTTTCCCAGCGGAAGGTCACTGTCTCACCCACCGTAGAGTACTTGAAATTCTCCACCATCGGCACGGTGCCGCCCAGCAGGGGATCTTTTGGATCGCCGGAGGCGGTAATGGGAAGTCCGCCTTCAGTGGTTCCTTCATCCTGCGGCAGCAGCCGATTTACCGCCACTGCACCGCCAATCAGCAAAACCAGGATGATCCCGACAACAATAAATATTTTCGGGAAACTCCTAGCTTCATTTTCCGCCACTGGCGCGTCGGCCTGGTCCCCAGCAGGCGATTGCGAGGAATCCGCGGCGTTGCTGGGGGCAGCAACAAACCGCTCGGCAACCTTGGGCTTGGCGGGCCTGTTGCTGCCCGAATCCTTGGGACGCTGCCCCGGAACGAAGGAAATCATCGGGCCTGCCGACAGCGGGCGCTGGGCGTCGCTGATCGACGTAACGCTACGAACGCGGGTTGCTTCCCCTTCCTCTTCAGGAGCCGCCTCAGCAGCGGGATCTTCCATCACCTCGAACTCGGTGACGGAAAAACCCAACTCCATTTGGATCCGTTGCAAGGTCCGCGCAAGTTCTGCGGCCGTGCCAAATCGGCTTTCTGGATCCTTGGCCATGGCTACCGCCAGGGCCTGATTCAGCGAATCCGGGATGTCGGCCCGGGTCAACGCCCGCAGCTGGGTGTTGCAGATTCGCTCGATGAGAACTGCTTGCGAATTGTCCTGTCCGGGATGCACAAAAGGCGAGTGCCCGGCCAGCACCGTATAGATGGTGGCGCCGAGCGAGTAGACATCCATGCGCACCCCCGGCGGGAGGCCCTCTTCAAAGGCCTCAGGTGCCGACCATGGCACGGACATCCCGGCAGCATGGGATCCCACGGTGCCCGAAATGCCAAAGTCGGTCAACGCCGGACGGTTGTAATCGGTGGTCAATACGTTGGCCGGCTTGATATCGCGATGCACAATGCCCGCCAAGTGCGCGGTGTGCACAGCGGAGCAAAGCTGGATTGCCAGGGTCAGCGCCTCATCAACGCTGAGCACGCCGCGGCGGTACCGGGCATCAAGGGAAGGACGGGAGCAATACTCCATCGCCAGGTACGAGCGGCCGTCCTCGGTGGTCTCCGCCTGATAAATGGTCACAATGTACGGATGCGACGAGAGCTGGGCCATCAAGTTGGCTTCGGTTTCAAAGAGCTTCCGGGCATCGTCCTTGCTGACATCAGCCAGGAGCACCTTGATGGCCACCTTGCGTTGGGGCCGATGCTGTTCGTAGAGGTACACGTCGGAAAAGCCTCCGGTACCCAGTGGCTTGACCAGGGTGAAACCGGGGATCTGCGGCGCGGGCGACGAGGGGCGCCGTGGGCTCACGGCAGATCCTCGAATCGCAGGCTGACACCATCGCCGAGGTCCGCCACATCGCCGCTTTTCAGCATGACTTCCTGGTTCTTGGAGAGGCGTCGCGGTGCCTGGCCCTCACGCAAGAGCATCGTTCCATTGGTCGCGCCCAGGTCAACGAGCTGCACATGCCAGCCTTCCAAGCGCACCAGCAGGTGCGAGCGGGAAATGTCGCCGCTCGGGCTGTCAATCTGCAGCAGGCGCGGTGGATTCGGTTCGTTGACCGCCGACGCGCTGGGCTGGCGGCCCAGCACCACGGAGCGGTTCAGTTCATGCGAATACTCGCGAATGCCCCCGCGGTCGCGCACCGTCATGCGGCCCATGGCTGGCTTGCGAACCTGGCGCGCGGGACCGGACAGGGTTGCCCCGCAGGTATGGCAGGTGGAGGCCGTCGGCGGGTTGGGGTGGCGCTGTTCGCAGGAGCGCGCCAAGATGTACTCGGTGGGGCCGGAATGGCTGTCATCGCCGGCCTCTGGTTCCGGTCGCGGCGGAGCTTGCGGCTTCATGGCCTTGATCCCGCGAATGATCGTGTGCTCATCCGCCGCAGAAGCCGAGGTGGCGGCAGCACGAGATTTGATGATCGTATCCAGATCGTCGCCGTCACCGGTTTCGTATTCGGTGCCGGTTGCTCCTCGGATGCCCAGCAGCTGGCTAGCCAGCGAGAATTCGGCGGAGTGCAGGTGCTGCTCGTAGTCCTCCGGGTCCTGGGTCTGTTCGTTCACCCCGGAAGAGCTGTGCCCGCGATCCGAAGAAGGAATGAAGGTGTCTTCGTTGTCGGCGTCCTGCGCGGCAACCTTCTTGGCCTTGGCTTCCGTATGCTCTGCGGCAAGCGGCCCCTGGGCAGCGGGCGCCGCTGGCTTTGGAGCCTGGCTCGGGCTCGCGCCCTTGGCAGGTGCCTGGACGGGCGCAGGCTTTTGAGCTGCGACGGGAGCGCTGGGCGCATCAGGTGCTTCAGGCTTTGGCTCTTGTGCAGCTATTTCTTCCGTGGCCGGATCAGGATCTGCTGCTGCCGCTGGGGCCGGCTTGCTGTCCGCCACCGGAGCACTGGCAGGCGCCGGAGCTTCCGGCACCTCGGGCTTCGGAACCTCGGCAACGCGCTTCTCCTCGGACGCCGCAGGAGCGGCCGTTGGGGCGGGCTTGCTGTCGGCCACCGGAGCACTGGCAGGCGCCGGAGCTTCCGGCACCTCGGGCTTTGGAGCCTCGGCAACGCTCTTCTGTTCGGATTGCGCGGGAGTCTTGAGCGCGCTCGAGGCAGCAGCAGAAGTGGAAGCCGATGCATTTGCTGCTTGCTTGGCACGTTCCGCTGCAGCTGGGGACGGGCCTTGGCCGCTATCCCACGACAGTGCTGAAACACGAACAATGCCTTCTTGGATTGGCAACGCCGCGGCCTGGGTGGAAGTTTCGGCAGCAGCGCCCAGCGTCCAGCCTTGCGAGTCAGCCAGTTGGCGCTCAGCCCAGGTGGCAATGCCGGCGCCACTAACCAATTCTTCGCCCTTCAGGCTACGCGAGCGCAATTCGAGGCTGCCGCGCAATACAGTGTGCGGTGCGGCTTCCCGAGAGACCAGGGCAAAATTTGGCAGGGATGCGATATTCATCTGGTAAATGGACAGCAGCTCGGAGAGCAACGACTCGACGGTTACGGCATCTTGGAGCTTGTCCCAGAAGTCGGTAACTTGCTCGGTGCTGGTGTCAGCAGGCAGAAGTACGGCATGCTCGTCATTGACCAGGGCGTACCATTCGCCGGGGATGTAACGCAGGCTGTTCATGATGTCTCCTCTGTGTGGCTCATGGTCGATAGTCGCGGGACGGTCACTTCGACGTCGTCTGGATGCCCGTATTGAACATCGGCTACGATCACGCTGATATTATCGCGTCCTCCGGCGGTGAGGGCTGCTTGGACCAATTCTTCGGCAGCCTGTTGCGGGTCCGGGAAGTACGCCAGAATCTCTCCTATTTTTTCATCGCCCACTTCGCTGCTCAAGCCATCTGAGCACACCAGGATCCTTTCCGTGCCCGCAACGGGCAATAGCCAGAAGTCCGGATGGCTATCGGCATTGATGCCAAGGGCACGGGTAATAACGTGGCGGCGCGGGTAATTGGCAGCTTCGTCCGGGCTCAGCTGGCCGCTGTCGACCATTTCCTGGACTTCCGAGTGATCGATGCTGACCTGTTGCAGCTGGTCATGCGACCACAGATAGGTACGCGAGTCGCCGACATTAAAGACCAGGAGCTGGGGCTGCGCCGCTGCTGTGCTGGCCTTTTCATCCACCAGCACCGCCCCGGTGAGGGTCGTTCCGGCCCGGCCAGCTCCCACCTCAATGATCTGCTGATCGGTGCGCTCAAGCAGCGCCCCGAGCTGGTCCGGATCAATGCGCTCAGGCACGGTGCCCAGCCCCTCGCCAAGCAGCTTCAGGCACAAGGCGCTGGCTACTTCGCCGGCTTCATGCCCGCCCATGCCATCGGCGATGGCGACCAGCCGGTCGGAGGCCAGCACGCTGTCTTCATTCAGCGCACGGCGCAGCCCGCGATCGGTGGCATAGCCGTATCTGAAGCTCGGGACAGTGCTGGGCGCCGGGCCGTTCAAGGTTGCTCCACGTGGAAGTACCTGTCGCCCAGGTAGACGGTCTGCCCGGCCAGGGCCTGTTCGGGTTTGCCCGGTTCCAGTGCGCGAACCGCGCCCTGTGCGTCAACAATGGATGAGCCATTGGCCGAACCGCGGTCGGTGACCCAAATGCAGCCGGCACCGGGCTGAACAAGCAGGTGGGTTTTGGACACGCTGCGCTCGAGATCATCCAGGACAACCCGTCGCACACCGATGTCGCCCTCGCCATGCGAGGGGTTGCGACCGAGCAGAATAGTGCCATCGAGCTCGATGCACTTCTGGTCATCAAATTCCAGGTGCAGGCCCGCAGGCGCTGCGGAACGAATTCGGGTGTAGCCTTCTTCTTCATCCGCGTCTGCGCCCGAAACGTGCTGGTCAGAGAGCTCGGCCTGCGGTTGTGGTTCTGGTTGTTGCGCTGGCTGCGCTTCTGGTTGTTGCGCTGGCTGCGCTTCTGGCTGTTGCTCTGGTTCTGGCTGTCGAGCCCGGACCGCTCCTGGAACCGAATCGATGACGGCCACTTCCTGCTCCACCGGACCGTCGGCCTTATGGACCGGGACGTTGGTGACGGCCGGAGCCTGCTCGGCCGCTGGCTGTCGGACATTGGCCACCGCCGAATCCTGCTCTCCTGCCGGCTGCGGGGCAAATGATTCTGGCCCTTGTTTGCCGCCAGTGCTCAGTGGGTCACGTCCGGCCTTGATATCCAGAACCAATGTGCCTGCGGCCTTGTCGTGCCATCCCTGCTTTTTTCCATTGGAATCGAACTGGTTGGAAATGACCATCAGGATGGAACCGGCCAGGGGAATGATGCCGGCGACAGCAATCAGCAAGCGGCGGCCAATGGTTTTGCCCCAACCGGGGGCACCGCCTTCGAGGTTCGTGGTGCGCACGCCCAGAACAAGGTTGCCCAGGGTCTTGCCAGCGGTTGCTTCCCACCACCACACGAACACCGTGTAGGCCAAAGCGAGCAAGGCATACGTGGCATAGATTCCCATGATGTCGCCCATGACTTCTGGGACAGTGAGGGCTTGGAGCATCTTGGCTGAGATCATCGGCAAGAAAATCACCGAGAGGATCAGCACCGGCACCATGTCCACCAGCCATGACAGCAGCCGTTGGGTGGTCGTGGCATCCACCAAGTTCATTTTCACTGCCATGGGAATTTCCTACTCTTCCGTTTGAATGTTCTTGCTGTGATGACCGTCTTGGCCGCCAATTCATGGATCAGCGAACGCGGCGAGAAGTTCACCCGCATCCGCCTAAAGAAGCTCAGCGGCTCTTGCATCTTGCGGGTATGCGCCATGACTTCATCCCAGTACTTCTGCACCTGTTCCTCGGTTGGTAGCTCGCGAGAGAAGTTCGCGGCGTCGGCCTGTTGGGACAAGGTGGCTACCGATGATGCCAGAGCGGGGAATCCGGTGGCAAGCACCGCAGCATTTTCCCTGCGGGTCGCACCGTTGGCCGTGGCTATCCGGTGGTCGGTGGCGTAGCTCAGCAGTTCCTGCCAGCCCCCGCTCATGCGTTCAGCCCGGTTTCCGGTACCTGAGCGTTTTTTGCGGCGTTGAAGTTTCAACAGCGCAATCAGCGCCAGCGGCGAGAGCAGTATCAGCAGGGAGCCAAGCGAAATGCCTGCCACCTTGATCACCATGCCCCAGCGTTCCCAGAAGCTCTTGGGTTCTTCCTCGATTTCCTGGGGCTCGGGCGCAGTCTGCGGAGGCAGATCCGCTTCATCCTGGGCCGGCGGAGGCGGCTGCAGCACCTGGGGCTGCGGCACCGACTTCGGCTCCTGCTCTGGCGGGGTAGGCTGCTCATCCTCATTGGGCGTGGGGTTGAACGCTACCCAGCCCTCCCCCTCGAAGGCGATCTCCACCCAGGCGTGCACATCGGAACCGGTCAGGTTCACCGCTTGGTCAGGACGGTATTCTTCGGGATAGAAGCCCATGACCACACGCGCTGGCATGCCCTGCTCGCGCGCCATCAAGGCCATGGCCACCGCATACTGCTCATCGTCGCCAATCATCTGGTCGGCATCCAGCAGGCTGGTGATACGACCGGCACCGTGTCCGGAAAGGGAAGGGACCTGGTCCTCGGTTCCATTGGAGAAGAATCCGGTTCCTGACAGCGTCGCTTCCAGGCCGCGTGCCCGCTCCAGGTCGCTGCGTGCGGACCCGGTAAAGTCCGCAGCCTTGGCTCCAGCTATCGCTGGGACGTTGGCCAATTCCGGCATGCGCAATTGCGCAAAGTCCAGCTCGGCAAGCTGTTCATCCGTTGGCTGGGCCGGGAATTGCACCTTGGCCGTGTAGGAGTCGCCCTTGCGCAGTCCGGTGGAACTCAGCACGCTCTCGGAGGTATCGGAGTAGAACAGCGATCGTGCCAGTACGTCCTCGCGGGCTCCGGTGATGTCCATGCCCAGCAATTTTCCGCCGGCAGGAACCCACACTCCGTCATAGTCTTCGATTTCAATGTCCAGATCGGCCGTTTCGCGCCCATCGGCTGAATCTGTGGAACGGATATCGCTGGCATCGCCTACCGGGGAGAAGCTTCCGCCGGCGGCCGGGTCCACGTTCGACACCATGCCGTTATAGGAATCCAGCGCCGCCAAGCGGATGCGCTGGCCTTTGGGAAGGCCTTTAACGGTCAAGAGGGTGTCATCGGCCATGGTTTTCACATATTTGCGGAAACGGGTCAGCGGGCTGGGGTAATCGTAGAGATCCACCGGTGGTTCCAGCGCATCGCGCAGCACTTGGCGGGGGGTTTCCGGGGCCAGGATCGGGGTGGCTGCCGCGGTGATGGTTCCCGCGCCGGCCAGTACCAGTGCCCCGGCGACCACACGGCGCACCAGCAGCTGCTGGCCGCCGCGTGATTCTCCGTGCCCGGCCTCCAGCCCATTAAAAGCGCCGGTAATCCGCGAAGACATGAAGGTTCGCCACGCCAGCCAGCCCACCAGCACGGCAATCAAGGCCACGCCGCGGGCAATCGGCAACGGCACGTCGCGGGTGCCGAAGGCAATTCCCAGGACGAACATGACCAAAAGCGGGATCAGCGTCCAGTACGGCGAGCGCAGCCGCCAGGCAACGAGTCCGGCCAGCACTGCGGTGAGCAAGGTGGAGAAGAACGCCACAATGAGCACCCCGCCGTAGGTTCCGACCGGCGGGGCGACGGTGAGCATGTCCTTCCAGCTGAAGACCAGTCCGGCCAGCAAGGTGCGCAGCGACGATGCGGTGGGCAGAACGCCGAAGGCCGCTTCACGCGGTGTTGCCAGCGGGGTGCCCAACAGCAGGTAGAGCAGCGCAAAGATTCCGACGGTGCGCCAGGTGCCCCAGCGGAAATAGACATTCGCCCAGGCCAAGGCAAGGCCTGCGAGGATGCCGCCGGCAGCAGCCAGCATGAAATTGGGGCTGGCGCCGTAGGCATCAAGCAGACCTAGGGCGCCGAGCAGCAGCGCCAATGCCAGGCAGGCAGCATCGACGCCAAAACGCCACAGCGGGAGCTTATTCATGCCACCGCCTTTCGCAGCATCAAGCCCAGTTCATCAAGTTTTCCCAGGCTGAGAACGGTCAATTCACCAATATTCGAACGGGTCGGCTCGATCCCCGACTCGCAGCGGATCGCGATGGCCCGCACCCCGACGGGCACGTGCATCCAGGCCGCGCGCAGGGCCTTGGCGCTGGTGCGGGTGCCGGTCAGGAAAAACACCACCGAGGCGCCTGGCACGGTATCGGCGGTATGGCGTACAACGTCCACGAGATTCTCGCGCAGTACCGGGGCGGCTTCAATGCGGGTCAGCCCGTCCATCATCATCCGGCCGCTGTCGGTGCGCACCGGCCCTTCCTGGGTCAGGATGGCCAATTTGCGCTGCTCGGCGACAGCCTGCTGGCCGATGGAGGCAGCCACCGAAACCGCCAGCTCGAAGTCTTCTTCGGCGTGCGCTTCGGAGTACTCCTCCAAATTGGTAGAAAGGCTCAAGGCCAGGTGGGAGCGGCGGGTTTCCTCGAACTGCCGCACCATCAGCTGGCCGGTGCGCGCCGTGGATTTCCAGTGAATGTGCCGGCGGTCATCGCCGGGCTGGTAGTCGCGCAGTGCATGGAAGGAGACGTCCGAGTTGGACAGATCCGAGGTGGGCATGCCTTCCAGGTCGCGGATGAAGCCTGAGGAGGAACCATCGAGCCCGGTGGTTTTCGGATGGATGAACAGCTCGTAGGTTTCGGTCCACTTCACCTGGCGGCGCAGAATCGCGAAGGGGTCCTGGCGCACCGAGCGCACCGGTCCGACGTTGAGCACCTGGCGCCGTTGGGTGGGAATGGTGAAGAGTTCTTCGTGCTCCTGCGCAGTAGCCAGGCGCGGGATCCGGAAGGCGGTGGCGCCATGGCCCACCGGCAGTTCCATCATCACGGGGGCTGCGCTGCGCGATGCCTTGTTGGTGACCTGCAGGGCGCCGACGGCGCGGTCCCCGACCGCAACACGGGTGCGGTGGAGATCCAGCTGGACGCTGAAGTCGTTGCGTCCGAGAATGAACCCGACGGCGGCCAGCAGCAAAATGGTGGCCATGAATGCGCCGAGGACCGCTTCCTGCCAGCCGAAGACGGCGCCGAGGATCCATAGGAGAATCGTGGTTCCCAGCACGGCGAAGCCCAAAGGCGAAATCACCGAACCCAGCGGGCCGAGGAACCGGTCGCTGTAGGTGCGCGCCTTGCTGGCGGCGGGGCGCAGATATTCGCGCAGGACCTGCAGCGCTTCGCTGGCCATGCTCAGCGATTGGCCTGCCCTGCGGTTCAGTGCGCTGCGCCGGGAGGAACGCCTGGCTTTTCGGTTCATTAATGCGCTTCCTGGCCTGAGCCGGAGTCCTGGTTTTCCGCTGCCGCCACCGAGTCTTCGCTTCCGCGGCGGGTCGGGGCAGGAACCTTGGCGAGCACCGAGGTGATGACCTGGGATGCGGTGGTGCCGGTGAACTCGGCTTCCGGATCCAGGACCAGGCGGTGGGTGAAGATGTGCGGGGCCAGTTCCTTGATGTCATCCGGGAGCACGTAGTTGCGCCCCTGGCTGGCGGCCCAGACCTTGGACGCGCGCACCATGGCCAGCGCGCCACGCACCGAGACGCCCAGGCGGGTTTCGGGTACCTCGCGGGTCAGCTCGCACAGCGCTGCCACATAGTCGAGCACCGCGGCATCCACGTGCACGGTGGTGGCCAGCTGCGCCATTTCCACGACGGCTTCGGTGGTGATCACCGGGCGCAGGTTGGCCGAACGGTCGCGCTGGGCGCTGCCCGAAAGCAGGGCCACGGTGGCGGCGCGATCCGGGTAGCCGATGGAGGTCTTGATCAAGAAGCGGTCCAGCTGGGCTTCGGGCAGCCGGTAGGTGCCGGCCTGCTCGATCGGGTTCTGGGTGGCGATCACCATGAAGGGGCGGGCCTGCGGGTAGGTCACGCCATCGACGGTGACTCGTCCTTCTTCCATGACCTCCAGCAGCGCCGACTGGGTCTTTGGCGAGGCGCGGTTGATTTCATCGGCCAGCACGAGGTTGGCGAAGATCGGGCCATGGTGGAATTCGAACTGGCCGGTGCGCTGGTCGTAGATGGTAATGCCGGTGACATCCGAAGGCAGCAGGTCGGGGGTGAACTGGATGCGCGAGTTGCTGCCCTTCACGGTGGCGGCCAGCGAGCGGGCCAGCATCGTCTTGCCGGTGCCCGGGGCATCTTCGAGCAGCACGTGCCCCTCGGAAAGCATGGCGGCCAGCACCAGCTTGATGGTCTGGTCCTTGCCCAAGACGGACTGGCCCACATTGGAGACCAGGGTGGAGAAGGTATCGCAGAACCAGCTGGCCTGCTCGGTGCTCATGGTCGTTGGCATAGTGCCCTTTCAGTGCATTGCGCTGCGCTCGCCGCGCGTGGCTAGAAGGTGGTCTTGTTGGATTCGGTTCCGTCAATGACTGCGTAGTACGGTTCGGACCAGCCCGGCTCGATCACGCAAGGCAGGTCCGCGGAGGCCCGGCCCTCGCCATTGACGTTGAAGGTCACATTGTTATCGGAGAACATTCCTCCGGAGTGGTAGCACTTGGCCAGGTAGGTATGTGTTCCGGGCGCGAAGTTGTAGAGCTCCACGTGGTACTTGTAGCAATCAGGATCGCAGGTGGAATTCGAGTAGCCGTTGTAGTTTGGCCCCTTGGACAGGGTCACCGAACGGGCCGGCTTCGGGTTGGTCGTCTCCGTCTTGGACCAGGAGCGCGACTGGCCCTCGGTATCCGTAGCTGTGACCTGGATGGTGCGGTCGGTCGAGTAGCCCAGCCCGTTCACCTGCTGCGTGCCATCGTTTTCAGTGCCATTCCCGCCAATGGTGACGGTGTGGCTGACCTTGCGGCCATTGTTCCGGCCGGCGTCCGGATTCCAGTTGAAGGTGATCCAGTCGTTGCCATGCGATGCGGTGATATTCGCGTTATCGCGCAACGGGCCATAGGCGCTTTCCTTGTTGCTGGCCGGGCTCGGCGACGCCGCGCCGGCTGCGTTGAGCGCCCGGACCCGCCAGGTGTGGGCGTTGCCGTTCGATCCGGTGTCGATCACCGCCCCCGGACCGCCAAAGGACTTCCATGCTCCGCCGTCGGTGGAGTACTGGTATCCGGTGATCTTCGAGCCGTTGGATCCAGGAGCCTGGAAGTTCAGCTGCACCATCCGGTAGGCGCCGGTGGCCTTGGCGGCCACCGACGAGATCGTCTTGGGCCGCCCGTAGGGGGTGACCGCAGCCGAAGGCGAGCTCTGCGCAGAGGCGCCGACCCGGTTGCCCGCGGCAATGGTGAAGGTGTAGGAGCCGGAGGTGCTCAAGCCGGTGACGCTCTGGCTGCGCTGGTCGGCCGAGATCGATCCCACGGTCTTGACCAGGGCGCCCGACTTGAACACGCGCAGGGTGTACCCGGTGATCGGCGCACCGTTGTTTCCCGGTGCAGTCCACGCCACGTTGACCACGCCGCCGTCCACCGCGGATTCCTTGCGGGCCGCGGTCGGCGCCGATGGCTTGAACGGTTTTCCGGCCGGGGTGACCGCCGCAGAGTAGGCGCTGAAGACCGAGGGCTTTGCTGCCTTGTTGACCGCGCGCACCCGGACTTGGTAGTCGGTGCCGTTTTTCAGGCCCTTCCAGACGTAAGAGGTTCCGGTGATTCCGGTGACCTGGGTGATCCCGTTGCCGGGGGCCGGGGAGATCTCCAGCGTGTAGCTCTGGATTGCCGAACCGCGGCTGACCGGAGCGGTCCACTTGAACGCGGCCTGCGTATCGCCGCTGGTGCCGGTCGGCGCAGCAGGCTGCTCCGGCTCGACATCCGGGCGCGCATCGGCGGACTGGGCGGAGGCCGGGGATTCGCCGACCGCATTGGTGGCGGTCACGGTGAAGTTGTACACCTTGTCGTTGGTCAAGCCGGTGATGGTGCAGGTGGTGGTGGCGCACTGCTGGGTGTGCCCGCCGCCGGTGACGGTGTAGTGCGTGATGGCCGAGCCGTTGTTGGCTGGCGGATCCCACTGCAGCACGACCTTTTCATCGCCGGTGGATTGCACGCGCGGCAGGCCCGGTGCTTCCGGAGCGCCCTTGACGTTCAAGGTCACGGTGCCGATGACATTGCGGGCCACATCCTCGGTGACATCGCCAATGGTGTATTCCACGCGCATCGTTCCCACGAAGTCGTCCTTCGGGGTGATCGCTACCTTGTCCCCCTTGACCTCGACATTCCCGGTGTCCTGCAGCGCGCGGGCATTGATCAGGCGCAACGGGCCCTGGTCGGCGTACGGGTTGTGGTCATTGGCCAGGACGTCAACCACTTCGGTTTTGCCCTGTGCCGCATCGGCGACGTTATCGGCCACTGCCACCGGCAATTCGCGGTTGGAGCCGGTGACGGTCACCCTCATATTTGCTGCCACCGGCGGGTTCACCCCGTCGCTGACCGTGACCGAGACGGTGCCGCTGGTGCCCTTGGGCGTGGACGCGTCGGCGCTGACCTTCAACGTGTGGCCATCCACCAGTTGGGCGTCAACACCTTGGATATCCACCGAGCCGACAGCGAACTTCAGCTTCGGGACATCTTCTTCATTGGCGTCGTTGGCGGCCATGCGAAGATCGAGCAGGGCCGGTTCCTCCCCCTGTCCGACGGACAGCGAGTTGGACTGCAGCGTTGGCGCGAAGTTCTTCTCGTCGGGTTGCTTTTCTTCCTCTTCTTCCTCTTCTTCCTTGCTCTTGCCGTCCTCGTTCTGGTCTTGTTCTTCGTCGCTATTGTCCTGGCCCGGGGCCGGGGTGACGTTGACCGGTACGGTGAGCTTGGACTTCAGGCCCTTTTCATCGTCAGGTCCTTCGCCATCGGTCACCTCGAAGCTCACAGTGGCCGAACCGTCGAAATCCAGTGGCGCGCGGAAGGAGAGCTCGGTGGCGGATTTGACCAATTCGCCATCGTTTTCCGGCATGGAGGTCACCGATTCCTCGGTGGTCAACCGCGGGCTGCGCCCCTCGCGGACCAGAACCAGGTCTTCGAGGTTCAGTGGCAGGGTTTCACCTGCCTGCACTTCGAGCTTCAGGCCGCTGCGCAGGATCGGCCGGGCGCCAGCGGTTCCCGGCACATGCACGAAGGCGGTGGAGGTCAAGCCATCGGCGTCTTCCAATGAGTAGGCGATGACCTGGGGCTGTTCACCGGCGGTGACAGCCAGTCCGTCATCGGTCACCCGGGCACTGTCCGGGTTATCCGGCAGGCTGACCTTGAGTTCATCCGCGCTGCCATCGGGGTCCTCGTCATTGCGCAGGATATCCACGGTGATCTCATCGTTTTCGATGACTTGCTCCAAGGACACGCGGTCGTCGCGGGCTATGGGAGCGAGCAGCTGGGCTTGCGGATCGGATTTGATGCTCAGTGTTCCGGCCGCAGTGCCGCCACGGCCATCGGAAATCATGTAGCGCACCGAAATGCTGCCGTCATCCGGTGGCGAGGTCAGCAGCACACGGCCATCGGCAACGCTCACATCGGCGCCTGCTTCACTGGAAACCTCGCTCATCAGGGCGAGCGGATCCCCATCGGGGTCGGTGTCGTTGTCCATGACGTCCACGGCCACGGGGCGGTCCGGGCGCACGGTGAGGAAGTCGTTGACCGCTACCGGGGAGTTATTGGTTTCGGCCAGCGGGGCCACGCCGATCTTGATGGTTCCGGTGGCGCGGGCGCCGAGTCGGTCTTCCACGACGTAGCTGAACTCATCGGTGCCCGAAGCATCGGGGTTGGCGGTGTAGTCGATGGAGCCATCGCGGATCTTGGCGGTTCCCAGGCGCGGCGAGTCGCCGAACTGCACCAGGGACACCGAGTCGCCGTCGGGATCGATGTCGTCGATTGGCACCTGCACGTTGGTGCTGGAGCCGGCAAATACGCGGCCGGTGACCGGTTCCGGATTGGGCGGGCTGTTCTTTTCCAGGTCGCTGGCTTCGGCCGCGGGCTGGATATTGAAGGTCACGGTGGCGCTGGTTTCCTGCCCATCGGGGCCAGCGACCGTATATACGGCAGAAACCTGCTTGGCCTTGCCGCCGAAGTCGCCTGCGCGGAAGCGGACGGTATCATCGGCGACGGAGATGATGGACTCTTCGCCCAGGCCCTCGGTTTCTTGCAGCTTCGGGCGCAGGGTGAGTTCTCCGCCGTTGGGGTGGATGTCATTTTCCAGCACCTTGACGGTGGCCACGTCGTTTTCACGAACGGTGACGGTATCCGGGTTGGCCTGCGGCGGGTCCATGCGCGGCGGTGCGGGAATCGGGATGACCCGGATGGAACCGGTGGCTTCGTGGCTGCCGTTGGACACGGTGTAGCTGATGGTGGTGGGGTCGGTCAGGCCGCGCACGTCGGTAATGCGCACAAAGGTGTTGCGTTCAATGCTCGTGGAGAACGGCTTGTCCGTAGCGCTTTGCACGCCGGTGGCCACCAGCACGCCGCCGGCCGGGTCGGTATCGTTGCCCAGGACGTTGACCAGCACGTCTTGGCCTGCCGGCAGCAGGGCGACATCGCGCACGGCGATCGGGTCGGCTGCCTGCTCTTCGGGTTTCTTCACGTCGATACGGGCCAGGCCCGGAGCGCTGGCCGGGCCGTTGGTGGCCATGTATTCGACGTAGTAGGTTCCGGCACGCTCGGCCTTGACCGTGACCGCTCCGGTTTGGGCGTTGGAGGTCAATTCCAATCCGGGAACGTCATCAACGCCGGCCAGGCGCAGTCCATCCCCGGTGGGGTCGGTGTCGTTCTCCAGCGGGCTGAAGCTTGCCGATTCGCCGATATTGGTGACCACGTGGTCGGTGGCGGTCACCGGCTTGATGGTGGATTCCGCCATCACCTCCACCAGGACACGGCCCTTGGTGCTTTCCTGGCCGTCGGAGACCTGGATGGCGACTTCCTTTTGTCCCAGCTTCTTGCCATCGTCCTGGAAGGTCATGGTGCCATCGGGCTGGACGCGGATCACGTCGTCGCCCTCGGAGGTTCCGCCCAGCAATCGCAGGTCATCGCCTTCTGCATCGGTCCAGTCGGTGAGCAGGTTGTGGCTCACCGATTCGCCCTGCTGCACGCGCAGCACCGTAGTGCGCTGCTGTTCCGGTGCCTTGTTGGTGTCATCGCCGACCACGTTGAGCTTCACGGTGGCGGTGTCCTGCCCGCCGCGGCCATCTTTGGTGGTGTAGTTGAAGCTGGCCGATCCCTTGGCATCGTCGGGAACCACAATCTGGAAGCCGGTGCCATCATGCACTGGCTGGATGGAGCCCAGGGACGGGGAGGATCCTTCAATGGCCGCGGTCAGCAAATCGCCGTCCGGGTCCACATCGTTGTAGAGCACCGGCAGCAAGGTGGTGCGCCCGGGGCGCACCGAATACTGGTCGTTTTCGGCGATCGGCTTCTTGTTTTCCTCGGTGCGGTTGGGCAGCTCGATGGCGTCGGTGATTTCCTTGGTTTCTTCTTCCTTGGCTTCGCCTTCGCCGGCCGGTGGTTCCAGGTCGCTCCAGTTGCTGACGATTTCCATGCCCTCGTTGGCCAGCCACACCTGGCCCGAGTGAACATCGTTGAGCACAACAACATCGCGGTTGACGCGGAAGGCCAGTTCGGCGCCCTCGGTCATTTCTGGGATGAGGGTGCGCTGGTTTCCAGCGGGATCATCGCAGAATCGCACGTATTCGCCGCTGGTCTGCCATGCGGCGTAGGTGCACGAGCCAACGCGCACTGGTGCAATCGGGGTGCCTGCGGTGTCGACCTGTTCGTAGTTGGTGTCCTTGCCGGACAGGGAGACGGTGGCCAGCGATTGGTCCAGGGCAATTGCGACGTTATCGGAGTCCGGTCCCGGGGCCTGGATGCGGGCATTGGCTGCATTCTCCAAGGTGGCCTTGCCGCCCTCGGAGGTGACCAGCTCGCCGCTGGCGTCGTCGAAGACCACAGCGGTGTCTCCCACGGCGGAAAGCTGCGGCTTCTTCATGGACGTCAGCTCGGAGATCTCAAACTGCTCGCCGGCGACGGCCGTGCCGTCGTTGTCCAGGGTGAAGCTGGAAAGGATGCCGGCGGCATAATCTGCCGCCCAAATGGTGTCGTCGGCGCCCACCACGGCTCCGACATCGCCTTCGGAGTCGATCAGGGGTTCAGCGCCTTCGCCTTTGAAGTCGCCGATATGTTCCAGGGAGCTGGCTTGCACCGTGCCGTGTTCAGCATCGGTGACCGCGACGACGGATGAGCCGAAGGAGAAGGTCGAGTTCGCGGGCAGGTTGTTGTCGCCGGCAAATTGAACCATGGATGGGTCAATGGTGGTCAGTGATGCCTGCTCCAGATTGCGGACCATCACGTTTTCTTCGTGCTGGACCAGGTCGTAGCTGGCCAGTGGCGTAGCTACGCCGCCATCGATGGTGCGCGACTGGTAATTGACGTGGCCAATTTTGCCTTCGGACTGGTTAACCACCCAGACGCCGCCGTCGTTGAGTTCAACGTCAGCGGTTTCGAATCCGGGGTAGATAATGGCCCCGGTGACGGCGAGGGCCGCAGCTACTGGTATGGCAGTTGCTTTGAAACCGGTGCTTTTCAGCATGCCGGTCCAACCGGTTGAGGCAGTTCTGGCCATTAAAGGTCATTCCTTGAATTGCTGGTACGAGTGCGCGCCGGCTGATGACTTTTAATCACCGATTGCATAGTCAACGCCAACCAATTCTATCGATGCGATAAAAAGCGCGCCATGGTGACTTCTCCCCATGCGGGTGACTAGGCCGTTCGCTCACGAAATATTTTAACGGAACCTACGAATATCCGGCTTTGGGGTTCCATGGCAAAACTCTTCAACAAATCTTTCATATCAACTACTCTTAGCTACATGACATCTTCCGCACCGCACCGCGAGCCATCTGCGATCGACAAAATCGCCGAAGAGTTCTACCGCAAAAGCCTCGAGCTCACCCCTGAATGGGGTGTCTCCCTTGGCCTTCCCGGCTATGAATCCGCCTATGGCGATTACTCCCCCGCTGGCACTACCGGGCAGATCCGGCTCCTGAGCGACACCCTCAGTTCCCTGGCCAATGCCGCACCTGTTGATTCCGTGGACGAGGTCACCCTCGATGCCATGACCGAGCGCCTCGGGCTTGAATTGGAAATCCTGTTCACCGGCCGCACGGAACTGAATAACATTGCCAGTCCGGCCCAGGAGATCCGCTCGATCATCGATTTGATGCCTCAAGAGTCAGCGGAGGATTTCGCCTTTATCGCCCAGCGGCTCGAAAACCTGCCGGCAGCCATTGACGGCTATATTGCATCATTACGTGATTCGGCAGCCAATTCGATGGTTCCTGCCAAGCGCCAGGTCCGGATCGTCACCACTCAATCAATTGACTACGCCAAGGACGGCGGATACTTTGATCAGCTCGCTATCGCTGGCAGTGCCGTTGATCCCGCCTTGGCCCAGCGCCTGGAACGCGGTTCCGAAGGCTCGAAACTCGCCTATCGACGTTTAGCCGAATATCTGGATGCCGAGCTTCTGGTTCAGGCTCCGGAACAAGACGCAGTGGGGCGCGAATACTATGCCCTCATGTCCCGGCGATTCCTTGGCGCAACCGTCGACTTGGAAGAGACCTACGCCTGGGGCATTGCCGAGCTCGATGGCATCATCGCTGAACAGCAGCGTGTCGCCCAGCAAATCAAGCCGGGCTCGACCATCGACGAGGCGAAGCGCGTACTGAACGAGGATCCGGCCCGGAAGCTCAACGGTACCGATGCCTTGCGCGAGTGGATGCAGAGCAAGGCTGACCAAGCCATCGCCGATTTAGCGGGAACGCACTTCGAAATCCCGGCGCCGATGGACCGCATAGAATGCATGATCGCCCCGACTCAGGACGGAGGGGTCTACTACACCGGACCGTCCGAGGATTTCACCCGTCCCGGGCGCATGTGGTGGTCGGTGCCACCAGGAGAGGACCAGTTCACCACTTGGGCCGAGCTGACGACGGTGTACCACGAAGGCGTGCCAGGACATCACTTGCAGATTGGCACGGCGCAGCTGCAAGCCGCGACCTTGAACAGCTGGCGCCGGTTGATGTGCTGGGTTTCGGGCCAAGGCGAAGGGTGGGCGCTGTATTCAGAACGGCTCATGCACCAGCTCGGCTATCTCGATGACCCGGGCGACTACATGGGAATGCTCGATGCGCAGCGCCTGCGCGCAGCTCGAGTTGTTTTTGATATCGGCGTGCACCTCGGATTGCAGATGCCGCCCCAGTGGGGCAAAGGCGCCTGGGACGCAGTGAAGGGCTACGAATTCCTGGAGCGGAACCTGGATCTTTCCAAGGGCCAGCTAGACTTCGAATACAACCGCTATCTGGGTTGGCCGGGGCAGGCCCCCTCATACAAAATTGGCCAGAGGCTGTGGGAACAAATCCGCGATGAGTACGCAGCCACGGAAGGCGATGCCTTCTCGCTCAAGGAATTCCACACCGCCGCCCTGAAATTGGGATCGGTTGGATTGGATACCCTCAAACGCGCACTGCTGAAATAACCCGGATGGCAAAAACTGGGCCCGACTCACATCGGGCCCAGTTTTTTTATCCCTGATAGCTGGAAATCTGGATCAGGTTGCCACAGGTATCGTCGAATGTCGCGACAGTGACCGGGCCAGCCTCGGTAGGGTTCTGGGTAAATTCCACTCCCAAGCCGATCAGGCGCTCATATTCAGCCTGGACATCATCAACTGCAAAAGACGTCACCGGTATCCCGTCGGCTTTTAGCGCTTCGCGATACGGGGCAACTGCTCGGTGTTCAGCCGGCTCAAGCAGAAGCTCTGTTCCGCCTTCTTCCTCGGGCGAAACAAGTGTCAGCCAGCTGAAGGGTCCCATGGGGATGTCATGCTTGACCTTGAAACCTAGAACGCCTGTGTAGAACTCTTTGGCTTTCTCTTGGTCGGAGACAAAAACGCTGGTGATATATACACGCATTGGCAAAGGTCCTTTAGGTTGTTGACGCGCCAGCGGGGCGCAGCCAATCGGATTGCTTGTGACTACATCCAACTCTTCCATATCAATTCCGAAGGTCAAGTGGACTCGGGCTGGGGTTTTAGCAGGAGAAGCACAGGTGGGACCCGTATAATTATCTATTGAAAAACGATAGAAATTGATTGAGAATCAATCCATGTCAAGTTTCGCTATTCCCTTGCTTCGAATAGCCCTAGCCATCACGATCTGTGGATCGGTGCTCGTTCAGCTGATTGCGCTCCCCATTTACATCGGCGAAGTTGTAGCCCAGCACCCCGAGGCTTCCACCCTGGCTACGCCATACAGATGGGTCGTCACATTGGGCATCGCATGCATCCAGGTTTCCCTCGTTGCAATCTGGGCACTGCTGAATAAAGTTCAGAAACAGGAAATTTTCTCCCGGAAGGCACTGCCATGGGTCGATACATTCATCTGGGCCACCACAACGACAGTCTTCTGGTGATGGCACTGGGTTTCCATCTCTTGAATATGGTCAAGGCTGGCGGACCGGGCGTGGTGCTGGCGGTTGCTGGCGGCGCGGTGATCATGGCTACCTTGGCCTTGCTCATGCTGGCCATGCGCGGACTCCTGGTGTCTGCAATCACGTTTTACGCGCAATCATCGAAGCCGGCCTGACTGCACAGCTGGGGCGGCGAGCCGCATGCCACATGTTGCACCCGAGAATCCACTTGAAGCGCAGGATCGTATCTTCGCTCTGTTCGCCAGCGCGTTTCTTATTAGTGTCGGGCCATGACGATTCTTTGCGGAATATCACTGAAATCCAGCGCTGCCCCGCGGTAACTCGGTGCTCAAAAACACATTCGGGCCAGATTTGTCATTTTGCGTAACATCGACTGCGCTCGGCAAAGAAACCCCGCCTAGCCTTGAAAGCATGTCAAATGCCGCACCTTCATCTAAACTTCCCCGTTGGATGACCAGCTTCGGGCCGCAAATCATTGCCGCGCTGATTGCAGGTCTCATCCTGGGACTCGTAGCCAAGTACACCGGCAGCACCGCCGAAGAACCCAATGGCTTGGGCCGCGCCCTGTCGATTATCGGATCCAGCTATGTTTCGTTGCTGCGCACTGCTGTCATCCCGCTGATTTTCTTTGCGGTAGTTGCCTCGATTGCCAACCTTTCGAAGGTCACCAATGCAGCCCGGCTGGCCTGGCAGACCCTCCTGTGGTTCGGCATTACCGCGCTGGTCTCGGTCACCATTGGCATGATTCTGGGCGTTGCCTTCCAGCCCGGAGCAAATACCGGGCAGGAAGCCCCAGCGGACTATGAAGGCAAGACCGGCGACTGGCTCGGATTCTTGACAGGCCTGGTTCCTTCGAATTTCCTCGGCCTCGGTGCCAGCACTTCACTTGACGACGGAGCAGCCACGACGTCGGTCAGCTTCAACGTATTGCAGATCCTCGTAGTGGCAATCGCCGTTGGCGTTGCAGCTCTGAAGGTTGGCAAGGCCGCCGAACCATTCCTGGCATTCTCCGCCTCAGCCCTGGCAATTATCCAAAAGATCCTTTGGTGGATCATCCGTGTTGCCCCAATCGGCACCGTTGGCCTGATCGGCAACGCAGTAGCCACCTACGGCTGGGACACCATCGGCGCGCTGGGCAAGTTCACGGTGGCCATCTACATTGGCCTGGCGCTGGTCCTCTTTGCCCTTTACCCGGTCCTGGTACGCAGCCACGGCCTGTCGATCAAGCAGTACTTCTCCGGCGTCTGGCCAGCCGTTCAGTTGGGCTTCGTTTCCCGCTCCTCCATCGGCACCCTGCCGCTCACCCAGCGAGTGACCGAACGAAACCTGGGTGTTCCGTCGGGATATGCTTCGTTTGCCGTTCCACTGGGAGCCACCACGAAGATGGATGGCTGCGCAGCAATCTACCCGGCAATTTCCGCCGTATTTGTCGCCCAGTTCTTCAACATTGATCTGAGCATCACCGACTACATCTTGATCGCTATCGTTTCGGTGCTCGGCTCCGCAGCTACCGCCGGCACCACCGGTGCTGTAGTCATGCTGACCCTGACGCTTTCCACTCTGGGCCTTCCGCTTGCTGGCGTTGGCCTGTTGATGGCCGTTGATCCGATCATCGACATGGGCCGCACTGCGGTGAACGTTGCCGGACAGGCGCTGGTTCCAACCATTGTGGCCAAGCGCGAAGGCATCTTGGATCTTGACATGTACAACGCCCCTCGCAATGGCAACCCATTTGCCGACGAGTCCGCGTTGGCCGAAAAATCAATCGCGGAACCTGCCACCGCTCAGTAGCCTTGATTCAAGGCCAGCAGGCGTCCGAGCTCCTTGGCTCGGGCGCCTGCTTGTTTAACTGAACCAGCCAATTCCCGTCGACAAGAAAACATCACCTTGCACAGTGTGCAAGTTTGCACGTAGTGTAAGTATGTGACTTCTCTCAGCACCGGTACCCGCCGAGAACAAAATAAACGGGCGACAAAACAGGCGATCGTCGACGCTGTTGCGCAGCTTTTGCGCCAAGGCACCGAATCCGCGCTGACAGCCAATCAAATCGCCGACGCCGCGGGGATTTCACGGCGCACCCTGTTCAACTACTTCCCCACTGTGGATGCCATCTATTCCTATCCCCTGCATCAGGTGCTCGACTCCATGGTGGAGTCCATGGGCATGGCTTCCAATTCAATTCCGCTGCTTGAGTCGATCATCCAAGCGCTGAAATCAGATGAAGTTACACAGCAGCTTGGCCAGGTGGCGCACTTTGGCGCTTACGTCATTGGGAGTGAAGCCAATGGCTGCATAACAGCGAATGTGAACGAGTGGCAGCAAGCCACCATGGACGTTCTTGAGAAGCTTGGGCACAGATATCCCCAAGCCGACAGCTTCTCCATCCGGGTTCTCACCCATGCACTTCTGGGAGCCGGCCAAGCCGCCTTTGATGAATGGATGGAACACATCCCAGCCAATCAAAACCAGAGCATGGACATCTCGCCGGAACTCCTTGCCACCTTCCATACGCTGGTCACCAAGGCCATGCACACCCTGGAACTAGGCTTCAACCATTTCCCGCTGACCAGCACCTGCACTAGCACCTCGAAGGACATCTAAGCTCATGGCATCAATCCTTTACCGCCTGGCACGGTGGGCACACCGCCACCGTTTGCGCGTCATTTCGATGTGGCTCGCGGCATTCATCTTCATCGGCGTCTGTGCCAGCTTGTTCATGGGGCAGCTTTCAAATACGTTCACCCTGCCTGGCACGGAAACCCAGCGCACGCTGGACCGCATGAAGCAAGAACTTCCGGATCTGGCCGGTGGTTCAGGGTCGATCGTGTTCCGCGAGAGCAGCGACAAGCCATTAAGCGAAGGACAGCAAAAGTCCATCGCCGAATCCCTGGAACAGCTCTCCATGCATCCCCAGGTCGTCGATGCAATGAGCCCGTTCGACCTGCAAAAGCAGCTCGACAAGGCGCAACCAGAAATCGACAAGAATGAGAAGAAACTGGTCGATGGCCAGAAGGAACTCGATTATGCCAAAAAGCAGATTGCCGATGGCAAGGTCCAGCTCGAAGACGGACGCGAGGACCTGACCAACGGTTGGGCGCAGTACTTTGACGGCGAGAAGAAGATCAAGGATGCCGAGCCGCAAATCGCGGCTGGCGAAAAGCAGCTGGCCGACAGCCGCGCACAATTGGATTCCGGCCAGAAGAAGCTTGACTCGGGCGCCTCGCAGCTGGCAGCCGGCGAAGCCAAGTACAACGATGGCCTTGCCAAGTACAAGTCAGGCAAGAAGACCTACGACTCCGGCCAGGCTCAATACAACGCCGGTGAGCAAAAGCTTGATGCTGCGCAAAAGGAAATCACCAACGGAGAGCAAGAGTACAAGTCCGGCATGCAGCAGCTGCTCGGCGGGGCATCTCGCTCGGACTTCGAGTCCTCGCTTTCCTCGGGCAAGGCCAAGGCGACGACTGGCCTGGAAGAAGCAGAGGACGGCATAGCGCAGGCCAAAGCTGCGATCGCCCAGGCAGAATCTGCCATAGCCGCGCTGGGCCCGCAGATCCAGTCCACCGAGCAGGCCCTTGAAAAAGCTGAAGCCGAGGGTGATGAGGAAGCTGCAAGCAGGCACACCAAAACCCTGAACCAGCTCAAGACCTCGCTGGCCGAAGCGGAAAAGGGCAAGGCCACCGCCGAAGCTGGACTGTCGAAAGCCCAGGCCGGCAAGGACCAGGCCACCGCCGCCCTGGCGAAGATCGCCCAGGGCGAGGCCGGGCTGAAGCAGCTGGATGCTGCGCGCAAGAAACTTGATGACGGCCAGGCCCAGGTGGATTCCGGTCGCAAGGAACTGAAAGCCAACAGCAGCAAACTCAGCGCGGCCAAGACGCAGCTCGCCGACGCCAAGAAACAGCTGGATCAGGCAAAGTCGGAGATTGATGCCAACAAGGCCAAGCTGGCACAAGGCCAAGCTGAACTGGATGCCGGACGAGCACAGCTGGATGCCGGACAGAAGGAATTCGATCAGAAGAAGGCCGAATTCCTCAAGGGCAAGGGCGACTTGGCCAAGGCCAAGGAAAAGCTCGAAACCGGCGAGAAAACCATCAAGGAAAAGACCGCTGAGCTGGAACAGGCCGAAAAGGACGTCGAGAAAGGCCAGAAGGACCTGGAAGCTGCACATGCTGAGTTGCAGTTTGCTGCGCGCCAGGTAGGCGCCAACTCCGACATGCGTTTTGTCTCCGAAGATCAGAGCACCGCTGTCTCGCAAGTGAGTTTCAAGATTCAAACCGATGCCCTGACGCCCGCTGACCGTGAGCAGATCAAGGCCATTGCCGCTGGCCCGCAAGCCAATGGCGTCGAAGTACTCTTCTCCAAAGAGATCATGCAGGACATGTCCCAGGTCTTTGGCTCATCGGAAATCATTGGCGTGGTGATCGCCGCTATCGTTCTGGTGATCATGCTCGGCACGTTGATTGCCGCCGGATTGCCGCTGCTCTTGGCCCTGCTGGGCGTGGGAGCAGGTGTTGGCACCACCATGGCCTTCTCATCATTGATCGACATGGCCTCGATTACCCCGGCCCTGGCGCTGATGCTCGGCCTGGCCGTGGGTATCGACTATGCGTTGTTCATCATCCACCGTCACCGCACCCAGTTGCTGGCCGGAATGGATGTTGGCGAATCGATCGCTCGCTCCGTGGGCACCAGCGGCAACGCGGTGGTTTTTGCCGGCTTGACCGTGATCATCGCCTTGGCTGCGCTGGCTGTGCCTGGTCTACCGTTCTTGACCGTGCTGGGACTCTCGGCAGCCTTCACCGTCTTCTGCTCGGTGCTGTTGAACATCACCTTGCTGCCGGCCTTGTTGTCGCTGGCCGGTAGCCGGCTGGTTTCCAAGCGCGCCCGCCGCAAGGCTGCGGCTCTAGTGGAGAACCCGGTCGTCAAGGAACCATTCTCGGCACGTTGGGTGCGCATGGTGACCAAGGTGGCTGTACCGGTGACCTTGCTGGTGGTCATTGTTCTTGGAGCCATTGCGCTCCCGGCGACCCAGATGCGGACCGCCCTGCCTGATGGCAGCGCGGAACCTGCGGACTCGCAGGCTTTCCAGGCCTTCGAACAGACCAGCGACAAGTTCGGCGCCGGCTACAACGGGCCGCTGCTGGTCCTGGCTGATCTGCCCGAAAACCTGACCAAGCGCCAAGCTGAATCCAAGGCGCTGGATGTCGCAGACAAGCTTCGCGACTATGACGGTGTGGTTGCCGCGATCCCGGTCGCCTTGACCGAGAACCGCCGGCTGTCAGCGATTCAGGTCATCCCTACCGATGGCCCGTCCTCGGAACAGACCGAAGCCCTGGTTCATCAATTGCGTGAAGATTACTCGGAGTTCTCCGAGGCCACCGGAGCAGACATCGCCGTAACCGGCCAGGTTGCTGCCCAGATTGATGTCTCCGAGAAGGTGACGGCCGCGCTGGTGCCCTATCTGAGCATTGTGGTTGGCCTGTCTCTGATTCTGCTGTTGCTGGTCTTCCGCTCGATCGTCGTTCCCTTGCTGGCCACTGGCGGCTTCCTGTTGTCCCTGGCAGCAGCCTTCGGCGCCAGCGTCATGGTTTACCAATTCGGCTGGTTCTCCGGCTTCTTCGACGTCAATGTTCCCGGACCGCTGCTCAGCTTCCTGCCGATCCTGCTCACCGGCATCCTCTTCGGCCTGGCGATGGACTACCAGGTATTCCTCGTGTCGGCGATGCGCGAACGCTACGCGCATGGCGAGCCAGCCAAGGATGCGGTCCGCTCCGGATTCTCCATGGCAGCCCCGGTAGTCACCGCGGCGGCGTTGATCATGATTTCGGTCTTTGCCGGATTCGTCTTCTCGCACCTGGCCATGATCCGACCGCTGGGCTTCGCGTTGGCCTTCGGCGTGCTCTTCGATGCGTTCATCATCCGCATGACGCTGATCCCGGCAGTGATGCATCTGCTGGGAGACAAGGCCTGGTACCTGCCCAAGTGGCTGGATAGGATTCTTCCGGACGTTGATGTGGAAGGATCGAAGTTGAATGAGCTGCTTGATTCCGAGGAATCAGCCTCTGACGATGACTACGACCAGGATTACACCAAGGAGAACGCCACCGTATGAGCACGCAGACCCGGACTCCCGCCCGTTTAGTACTGGCCTCCGCCTCCTGGGGACGCAAAAAAGTGCTCACCGACGCGGGCTTGCAATTCTCCACCCAGGTTTCGGCGGTAGATGAGGATGCTGTGCTGGCCACGGCCATTGCCCAGCACGGCCAGCAGTCCCCTGCGCAGACAGCCCAGCTGCTGGCCCGTGCCAAGGCAGAAGATGTCGCCCACGCCGGACATCCTGCTGGGACGTTGGTGCTCGGTTGCGATTCGGTCTTCGAGCTCGATGGCGTCGCCTACGGCAAACCGCATACCGAGCAGGTGGCCCGCGAACGCTGGCAGCAATTGAGCGGCTCGACCGGCGTGCTGCATTCGGGACATTGGCTGATTGACACGGCCAATCTGGAACAGGCACGAGGCCAGGTCTCCTCCACCGTGGTTCATTTCTCCACTGTCAGCGATGCCGAGATCGAGGCCTACGTCGCCAGCGGGGAGCCGTTGCCCTGCGCCGGGGCATTTACCATCGATGGCCTGGCTGCCGCCTTCATCGAGTCCATTGAAGGCAACTTCCAGAACGTCGTGGGCCTGGACGTTTTTGTTCTTCGCAGCCTGCTGGCCCAGGCCGGAGTCAGCATCGTGGACCTCTGGAAATAGCCGCTGGTAGCGCGCCTGGGAACCTAGTTCCTAGGCGCGCACTTCTTTGCTGGACAAAGTTGCCTCCTGGCTGAAGCCAAGCTGGCGCATCTGGTGGGTTTTGCACTGCCGGCACTGCAGATAGTGGACGATTCCGGTCGAGGTGTTGTGGCTTGATTGGATTTCCCAGCTGTGTTCATGTTCGCCGGATAAAACCGTCTGCCCGGTCATGGAAATGCATTTTGTCGTGGTCATGAAATCAGCATGATGTAATGTCCTTATGCAACTCAACCCTTACGGAGAATATGCGGTGCTCCTCGCTGCATCCTTGGCCAATAATTGGCCTGGCGATCGCGATGAGATTGAGCAACGCACCAGGGACGTGGGCATGACCATGCCTTTTCCCGAACGGCGCAACGACCATGGCGAAACCCGAGAGGTGATCGATGACTGGCTGCGCATCGTGGACGCGCCAACGGACGAGCAGCGTGCCGAACTGCTGAACCGGCAGATGGCCCGCGCCTCGGCATACCCACGCATGGTGGATCACGACGGTGAAGGCTGGCATCTGCATTATCGCGATGACGGGCAGAGCTTGCCGCAGGTTCTGCGATCAGTCATCGCCGTGGGCACGGCCTTGCATCTGACCACCCGCGGCATGCAGCGGCTGCGTCGATGCGAGGCGGAACCCTGCACCCAAGTGGTGGTGGACGTGACTCGCAACGGCCGCCAGCGCTACTGCTCAGTGCGTTGCGCCAACAGGGCCGCGGTGCGACGGCATCGAAATAGGCAGCACTAGCTTTCAGGAAACCACGATGTTTTCATGGATACGCATCCAGCCTGCTTGTTCCAGTTCAGCGGTATCCGCACCCGAGCGCACCAGCATCATATTGGTCTTCGGCGTGCTCACCTCAACAATGACATCGAAGCCGCCGGTTGCGCCGCAACCGCCTATGCTCCCTGGGCTGGAATTCTCGCCGAACTTATACAGGCAAGCGGTCAGCTGATCGGCCGACGTCACAGCAAAGTAATCGGCACTGCCTTGAGAAAAAGCAGCCGCACCGACCCGGCATCCAGGCCTTCCAGCTGCTCATCAGCACCAGGCCATTGATCGGCTTCACCGGCCGGCCTATCCACGGCAGGAATGCCCAAGGTCTGGGAACAAGCGGCGATTGGCAGCAATCCGCCGACGATGAGCGGTACGGCCATGAGTATTCGACGTTTCACTTGCAGGTCCTTTACTGGAGGCGTGCTCCCACCCTAATCCAGAGGATGCATTCGCGCGAGAGCTGGCAGCCGTGGAAGATCGACGCAGATATTTTGTAGGATTCCTCCAAACTTTTCCGGCAAACACCCGGGTTTGACCGCTTAACTACATATAGTTCCCACAAAAACGATAGGCTCCTAGGTGAGAAACCCTATTTTTGAAGACAAGGTTCATGATGAATCCATTGACGAAGGTGCTAATCGCCAACCGCGGCGAGATTGCAGTGCGCATTATCCGTGCCGCACGCGATGAAGGAATCGAGTCCGTAGCGGTCTACGCTGACTCCGACCGCGATGCACTGCATGTGCGTTTGGCTGACGAAGCCTACGCACTGGGAGGCACCACCGCCGCCGAGTCGTACCTTCGCATTGAGAAAATCCTGGATGCCGCAGAACGCTCCGGCGCAGACGCTATCCACCCGGGCTACGGCTTCCTCTCGGAAAACGCCGAATTCGCCCAGGCCGTGATTGACGCTGGCCTGACCTGGATCGGCCCATCGCCACAGTCCATCGACCAGCTTGGCGACAAGGTCAAGGCCCGCCATATTGCCGAAAAGGTTGGCGCTCCCCTGGTCCCTGGAACCAAGGATCCGGTGGCTTCGGCAGATGAGGTCTATGCCTTCGCCGATGAGCATGGCCTGCCATTGGCCATCAAGGCTGCCTACGGTGGCGGCGGGCGCGGCATCAAGGTCGTTCGCAACCGCGAAGAAATCGGCGAGCTCTACGACTCGGCCGTTCGCGAAGCAGTGGCAGCCTTCGGCCGCGGCGAATGCTTCATCGAACGCTTCCTGGATGCACCACGCCACGTGGAAACCCAGTGCCTGGCGGACGCGCACGGCAATGTCGTGGTCGTCTCCACCCGCGACTGCTCGCTGCAGCGCCGCAACCAGAAGCTGGTTGAAGAAGCACCAGCGCCATTCTTGAGCGAAGAGCAGATCACCCGCCTCTACGAGGCATCCAAGGCGATCCTGCGTGAAGCCAAGTACACCGGCGCTGGCACCTGCGAGTTCCTGGTCGGCCAGGACGGCGTGATTTCCTTCCTTGAGGTCAACACCCGCCTGCAGGTGGAGCACCCGGTGTCCGAGGAGGTCACCGGGCTGGATTTGGTCCGCGAGCAGTTCCGCATCGCCCGTGGCGAAGAGCTCGGCTACACTGACCCAGAAGTTCGCGGCCACTCCTTCGAATTCCGCATCAACGGCGAGGATGCCGGTCGCAACTTCATGCCGACCCCGGGGACCATCACCAAGATGAATCTGCCTTCCGGTCCAGGCGTTCGAGTTGACTCCGGGATCGAGCAGGGCGAAAGCGTCTCGGGGAACTTCGACTCGATGATTTCCAAACTGATCGTTACCGGCAGCACCCGCGAGGTCGCTGCCGCGCGTGCCCGTCGCGCGCTGGAAGAATTCCAGATCGAAGGCATGGCCACCGTTCTGCCATTCCACCGGGCCGTGATGAGCGACCCGGCTTTTGTTCCTGCCGAGGGCCCTTTCAAGGTGCACACCCGCTGGATCGAAACCGAATTCAATACCGCCATTGAACCTCACCCCATGCCAGGGGCAGAGGCTGAGGCCGAGGACAACGAGCGCACCAGCGTCACCGTTGAGGTTGATGGCAAGCGCTTGGAAGTGACCCTGCCGTCGTCCCTGGGCTCGATATCCTCCAATGGAGCGGAACGCGCTGCGGGCAAGAAGAAGCGCAAATCCAGCCGCAAGGCTGCTGCAAGCTCCAGCGCCAACAGCGCCGAGCTGCGCTCGCCAATGCAGGGAACCATCGTCAAGGTGGCCGTGGAAAACGGCACTGAAGTTGCCGAGGGCGACCTGATTGTCGTGCTGGAAGCCATGAAGATGGAACAGCCAATCACCGCCCACCGCGATGGCGTGGTCAACGGATTGGCAGTAGCTGCCGGCGAGACCCTGTCCTCGGGCGCTGTGATCGCCACGATCGACGACGCCAGCTAGAGGCCTTCACCAAAAGCTGCGGGTTGCTCCCAGTGCATTTGCACGGGGAGCAACCCGCAGCTTTTTTGTGCGCTACGGTGCGCCGCTCATTCGGCGATTCTTCCGTGCCGGGTCCAATGCTCCATGGAAGTTCTTAGATGGTCTGGCATTAGCAAGAATTTCGGCTCGAGTTCTTCCCACCCTGGCATCTTTGCCTTCCTCGCATAGCCCTGGTGAACAGCATCAATTTCCCGTTGTTCATTCAGTCCGCCGCCGTTCTCCCCCACCAAGCTCAAATGATAGATCCACACGGTGCCATCGGCCTCAACATGGCGGAACGTGGCCTCGAACGCTGCACGCTGCTCGGACAAGGTGGCCTCGCACTCCTCGTAGCGCTCATTCAGGGTATTCATCCATGCTCGGAACGTCTCGTCATGTCCGTCGAGAATCCGTGAGCGGCTCAATTCCAAGCGCATTCCCGGCGGCACCGAGGAAGGCATGGAAAATCCCGGGAAGCCTCGTGGCGTCGGAGTAAATTCGATGCTGGGCTGGTCCTCTTTCATGGCCTGGTCCTTTCTGCTCCTGGGATTTTCCGCCGGTGAAAGCTACTGGCGAGCAAGCCAATCAGTGAAAGTTTCTTGCCCGAGACGAGCGGAGCTATCTGGAAGGATTCCGCCATTACGCATCGCCTTGCCCATGGCTCCGGGAATCGGAACTTCAATGATCCTCGAGTTTTTCCCCTGGTGTTTCAGATACTGGGCAAAAAGCTCTGGCATTTCTTCTTTCTTCGGACCGGCAAGGTCCTGTACCACTCCCTGGGCCGGCGCGAGGGCCAGTTCAATCAGGGCGGCCGCAACTTCGGCACCTGCGATCGGCTGCAGGCTCATTTTCGGGGCCATCTGCACCGGTCCTGCGCCTAGCCGGTCGATATTCTGTCCCACGAATTCGTGGAATTGGGTGGCGCGCAAGATCGTGTAGCCGCCTTCGAGGATCTCCAGCATGCGCTCTTGCGCCGCCTTGCCGGCATAGTATCCAGAGTCGATCTGCGCAGCGCCCACGATCGAGAGCGCCACGTGGTTTTGCACGCCAGCCTCGCGCCCGACACGTATGAGGTTCGCGGTGGACTGCGTGAAATAGCGCATTGATGCGGAGGCACTTGTAGTCGAAGAGCCAGAGACGTCAATGACCGCTTCGCAGTCGACCAGCCACTGCTTCACCGAGTGGTAGTTGGTCAAATCGCAGCCTGCTGACCGTGCGAGCACCACCGGCTCATGGCCCAGGGCGGCGAGCTTTTCCACGACTTGCCGGCCGAGAACCCCGGTTCCTCCTGCAACTGCAACGCGCATGATTGCTCCCTTTCGAAAGATTCGGCTTACCCGCCCATAATTGCACACTAATTTTTAGATGCAATAGGACAAGGCCTGGCAGATCATCTGATGATCTGCCAGGCCTTGCCCAAGTCAATGCGCAATCTTTTTACTCGATGTACTCTTCCAAGTCGACATCCGAGGTGTCGCGAGTCAGGAACAGCGCGACCAAAGTCAGCGCGGCACCCAGGGCCAGGTAGATTCCTACGCCCATGGTGTTGCCGTCTCCGGCCTTCCACAGGGCCACTGCGACGAAGGAGGCAGGAGCCGCACCGATCACCGAGGACAAGTTGTAGGCCACAGCCGACCCCGTGTAGCGCACGTTCGATGGGAACAGCTCTGGAAGGTAGGCAGCCATCGGCCCGAAGGTCAGCCCCATCAGGGTGAAGCCGATGATCAGACCTGCCATGGCGGCAGCCTGTCCTGGTCCGAAGAACAGGGTCCAAGCCAGGCCGAAGACCAAGATGCCGGCCGAAACCCAGATCAGGAACTTGCGGCGTCCGAACTTCTCGGCCAACGGACCGGAAACCACGGTGAAGATGCCGAAGAAGACTACGCCGATGATCAGCATGGTCAAGAAGGTCGGGCGTTCAATGCCCAGGCCTGGAACGAACCCGGCGGCGTCGAAAGCCTTGCCCTTTGCCTCCGCTGCGGCGGTGGCCTGCTCGATGCTGGCAGGCTGGGTGCCGTAGGTCAGGGTGAAGGAGGTCATCAGGTAGAACAATACGTAGGTTGCCAGCATGATGAAGGTACCAGCTAAGGTTGGCCGCCAGTGCTTCTTCATGGTGACCGCGAATGGCGACTTGACGACCTTCTTCTGATCCAGGACCTTCTGGAAGGACGCGGATTCAACCAGCTTCAGGCGGACCCACAGGCCGATGATCACCATCACCGCGGAGAAGAAGAATGGAATGCGCCAGCCCCATGCCTGGAACTGTTCTGGGGTGCTCCAGGTTTGCAGCGCAACGAACATCAGGTTGGCAATGATGAAGCCAATCGGAGCTCCCAGCTGCGGGAAGGTGCCGTAGATGGCACGCTTGTTCTTCGGGGCGTTCTCGGTAGCCAGCAGCGCGGCTCCGGACCATTCGCCGCCCAGCGCCAGGCCCTGGGCGAAGCGCAGGAGCACCAGAGCCGTCGGGGCCAGCACCGTCCAGCTGCCGGCCGCAGGTGGCAGGAAGCCGATGAGGAAGGTGGCAATACCCATCAGCAGCAGCGATGCAACCAGGGTTCCCTTGCGTCCCAGCTTGTCGCCGTAGTGGCCGAAGATAATCGAGCCAAGCGGGCGGGCGACGAAAGCGACACCGAAGATCGCAAACGAGGAGAGGATCGCGTTGATGGCGGTGGCGTTCGGGAAGAACAGCGCCGGGAACACGAGCACCGACGCGGTGGCGTAGGCGTAGAAATCGAAGAATTCGACCGTAGTGCCAATCATGCTGGCAAACAGCACGCGTCCGCGTGAGTTCTCCTTTGGCACCACCGTCTGGTTAGCCTGCGACATTGAGGCTGCTCCTTAGGGTGGAAGTACGAGTGAGTCGTTCATTTACGAATGTCACAATCTTAAACCTCAATGACCAGTATTCGGATATTGATGTCCACTATTTGGACGCCAAGGGGTCCATTGGTGATTGCCAGCACGGCATTCCCCAACTAACTAGCGGGAAATTAAGCGTTCACATAATGAGACGTCATGAGCTTGAACGGGAATTCAACTTATACCAAATAGCGGGCCGAATGTGAATGGCATCACAATATCCCAGCAATGCGCAGTTAATACAGCAACGGCGGCATCTGGCGTGAAAACGCCAGATGCCGCCGTTGCTGAAAGGGGTGATTAGCTGTGACGGTGCAGGCGGCGCGCCGCCTCTGCCAATGAGCCAGACAGCGATGGGTACACGGTGAAGGTTTCAGCCACATCATCCACGTGCAGGCCGTTCTGGACCGCGAGGGCCAGGGAGTAGATCAGTTCACTGGCTCGTGGAGCTACTACCACGCCGCCAATAACGGTGCCCGAGCCCTTGCGCGAAACGATCTTCACGAAGCCGTGCTCCACGTTCATCATCTTTGCGCGGGCGTTGGCATTCAAATCAACCTTGATGATATTCGCCTGGTACTTGCCTTCTGCTACCGCACGCTGGGTCACGCCAACGGTTGCGATTTCAGGAGACGTGAAAACGTTGGACGCCACCAGGTCGAGGTTCAAGGGCTTGACCGAGTCACCGAGCAGGTGGGCTACGGCAATGCGGCCCTGCATCGCGGCTACAGAGGCCAGTGCAAAGACGCCGGTGCAGTCACCGGTGGCGTAGATGTTGGTGGCGGTAGTGCGTGAAACACCATCGACCTTGATATGCCCGGACTCGGTAAGCTGCACGCCAGCTTCTTCCAAGCCGAGATTTGCGGTGTTCGGGATGCCGCCGACCGCTACCAGGCAGTGGCTTCCTTCCAGCACGCGCCCGTCAGCCAGGGTTACGAAAACCTTGTCGCCCTTGCGCTCCACGCCATCCGCGCGAGCCTGGGATACAACGTTGACGCCGTTTTCCTTGAACGCGTCTTCCAGCACGCCAGCCGCGTCGGCATCCTCGCCAGGCAGCACGCGGTCGCGCGAGGAGACCAGGGTGACCTTGGCGCCGAGCAGGTTGTAGGCCGAGGCGAACTCGGCACCGGTAACACCGGAACCGACAACGATCAGGTGCTCTGGCACCTCGTTCATGTTGTAGATCTGGGTCCAGTTGAAAATGCGTTCGCCGTCAGGCTTGGCAGTGGACAGCTCGCGCGGGTGGGCGCCAACCGCAACCAGGATGGCGTCAGCATCAATGGTCTGCTCCGAGCCGTCCGGGTGCGAAACAGCCACGGTATTCTGGTCGAGCAGGCGGCCTTCGCCGATGACGATGCGAACGCCATTGCGCTCCAGGCCGGTGCGGATATCCGAGGACTGCTCCTTGGCAAGGTCCAGCAGGCGGTGGTTGACGACGGAGAAGTCGGTCACTGCCGAGTCCAGCCCATCAACATGGACGCCAAAGGCCTCGGCCTGCTTCACGCGGCGCACAGCGTCGGCGGTGGCAATCAGGGTCTTGGACGGCACGACATCGGTCAGCACAGCTGAACCGCCCATGCCGGCACGCTCTACCACGGTGACATTTGCGCCCAATTGGGCTGCGCCCATGGCAGCTTCATAGCCACCAGGTCCGCCACCGAGAATAACTAAACGGGTTGCTTCATTCGTACGATCTGCGCTCACAAATTCTATTGTTCACCATGTCGGTTCAATGCGCACATCGAAAGCCCTTTGCTGGACGTGATATTGATTCTGAAGCACTAGCTTCACCTGACAAAGAGCCCCGCTACCGGTAGCGTATTGCCCGTGACTGATATGCAAAATGACCCACAGGCCCTAGCCGCACAAGCTGCACAGGCAATTGCCGAGCAGACCAACGTCGAGAAACACGATATTGCGCTCGTGCTGGGCTCCGGATGGGGCCAGGCCGCCGAACTGATCGGCGAGACCACCCACACCCTGGATGCCGCCACCATCCCCGGCTTCCACGCCCCGGCCGTACCTGGCCACAAAGGCAGCATTTCCTCGATCCTGACCGCCACCGGCAAGCGCGTGCTGGTCCTCGGCGCGCGGACCCACTACTACGAAGGCCGCGGCGTGCGCGCTGTGGTCCACCCGATCCGCACCGCGGCGGCTACCGGCTGCCAGCAGCTGGTGCTGACCAACGGTTGCGGCGGCTTGAACGAGAACTGGGCTCCGGGCACCCCGGTCATGATCTCGGATCACATCAACCTCACGGCCACTTCCCCATTGGAAGGCGCCACCTTCGTTGACCTGACCGATCTCTACTCCTCGCGCATCCGCGAGATCGCCCGGGAGGTGGACTCGAGCCTTGACGAGGGCGTCTACGCCCAGTTCACCGGACCGCATTATGAAACCCCTGCCGAGGTCCAGTACGCCAAGACCATCGGCGCCGATCTGGTTGGCATGTCCACCGCGTTGGAGGCCATTGCCGCGCGCCACGCAGGCATGGAGATCTTCGGCATGTCCTTGGTGACCAATCTGGCAGCTGGCATTAGCCCGGTACCGCTGAGCCACGAAGAAGTCATCGAAGCCGGCCAGGCCGCTGGTCCGCGCATTTCCCAGCTGCTCGCACAAATCATCGCCAAGCTCTAAGCGGCACCGCGCAGCACCGGGAATAGCCGGCGTTCTTCTCCAAAGGAAAAACTGTGAATCACACACAAAAGATCCAGCTCCTCGATGCAGCTGGCAAATGGGCAGCCCAGGATCCGGATCCGGAAACCCAGGCCGAGCTGCAACAGCTCATCGAGCGTGTCACCCAGGGCGACGCCCGGGCTTTTGATGACATCGCCGACCGGTTCAGTGGTGTGCTCGAGTTCGGTACGGCGGGCTTGCGCGCCGAACTCGGAGCTGGCCCGATGCGCATGAACCGGGTTGTGGTCATGCGCACCGCAGCGGGCATCGCCCGTTTCCTCAGCGAGAAGGCCGCCGGCCAGTACACCCCCAAGGTGGTCATTGGCTTTGACGCGCGCTTCAACTCGGATATCTTCGCCCAGGACTCCGCAGAAGTTTTCACCGCGGCAGGATTTGACGTGCTGCTGATGCCTTCGCCATTGCCCACCCCGGTGCTGGCTTGGGCCGTGCGCGAATTCTCTGCCGAAGCAGGGGTGATGGTCACAGCCAGCCACAACCCTCCCCGCGATAACGGGTACAAGGTCTACGTGGGCGGACGAATCACCAATGACTCGGGACGTGGAGCGCAGATCGTCTCGCCTATCGACGCGCAGATCGCCGGCCTCATCGATCATCGGCAACCGATAGCCCAGATCGAGCGCGCAGCCTCCGGCTGGGAAGTTCTTCCTGCCCTCGGCACGGCAGGGGACATCGAAGCTGCCTACCTTGCAGCCATCAACCCGGTGATCGCCGCGCCAAAGAGCGAAGAGGACCCCCGCAAGAAGCTGCGCGTTGTCGTCTCGGCCATGCACGGAGTGGGCGGGCACACCATGAAGCAGGCACTGCTCAATGCCGGATTCAACGACATCCACATGGTTGCCGAGCAGGAACAGCCAGATCCGCTCTTCCCCACCGTGGCCTTCCCCAACCCGGAAGAACCCGGAGCCATCGACTTGTCGCTCCAGTTGGCGCGCACGGTCGACGCGGATCTGGTCATCGCCAATGACCCGGATGCCGACCGCTGCGCCGCCGCAATTCTTGACGGCGGATCGTGGCGGATGCTGCGCGGCGACGAAGTGGGATGGCTGCTTGGCGACCAGATTACCAAGAGCTTGCCGGAAGGCAAGAAGCTTGCCAATTCGATCGTTTCCTCGCGCATGCTGGCGGCCATCGCCAAAGATGCAGGGCGCGAGCACGAAGAAACCCTGACCGGTTTCAAATGGATTTCGCGAGTAGAGGACTTGGGCTTCGGCTACGAAGAGGCCCTGGGCTACTGCGTCGCCCCCGACTTGGTCCGAGATAAGGACGGGATTTCCACAGGAATCGTCTTGGCCGATTTGGCATCCCAGCTCAAGGCAGCAGGCACTTCGCTGGCCGGCCGCCTTGACGAGTTGGCGGCAAGGCACGGAGTGCACGTGACCGATCAGCTATCGCTTCGCTTCACCGATCTGGCCCAGATCCCTGTACTGATGGATCGATTCCGCCATCAGGCCCCCGCGTCATTGGGCGGTTCCGAGGTTTCCGAGGTCACCGACCTGTCTGCGGGCACCGAGAAGCTCCCGGCCACCAACGCCATTATTTTGCATACCTTCTCAGGTGCACGCGTGATCGTTCGCCCATCAGGCACCGAGCCAAAACTCAAGTGCTACTTGGAAACCATTGAACCGGTTGACGACATTCACGGCGTACCGGCGGCCCGCCATCGAGCCACCGAACAGATCCAATCCATCAAGAAGGAATTGGCAGCCTACCTGAATGCCAACTAGGCTTGCCCTTTCGAGACTTTCATTTGAATTGCTTGAGATCTTAATTGTTAGAGGAAAAGATGACTGAACTTACCGCCCGCGAAATCGCTGGCTACATAGATCACACCCTGCTGGCGCCAAACGCTTCGCGGGAACAGATTGTCCAAATCTGCGATGAAGCCAAGAAGTACAAATTCAAGTCGGTCTGCGTGAATCCGCTGTGGGTTTCCACCGTGGCTCGCGAGCTGGAAGGCACAGATGTCCTGACCTGCTCGGTGATCGGATTCCCGCTGGGCACCTCCGCTACGGACACCAAGGTCTTTGAAACCAATCATGCGGTGGCCGATGGCGCCAACGAAATCGATATGGTCATCGATATCGCCGCAGCATTACGCGGAGATCGTGATGCCCTGGTCAACGAGATCTTCGCCATTGCCCAAGCCGCCCACGAAGGCGGGGCCATCTTGAAGGTCATCATCGAAACCTGCCTGCTCACCGAAGAAGCCAAGGTGCTGGCCTGCGAAGCCGCCAAGGCCGCGGGTGCTGATTTCGTGAAGACCTCCACCGGTTTCTCCACCGGCGGAGCCACTGTTGAAGACGTGGCTTTGATGCGCCGCGTCGTTGGCCCGGAATTGGGTGTCAAGGCTTCCGGCGGAGTGCGCAGCGTGGAGACCGCTCGTGCCATGATTGCCGCCGGCGCTACCCGACTGGGATCCAGCTCAGGAGTTGCTATCCTAGAAGGAGAGCAAAGCGGTTCCAGCTACTAGGACATCGCCCCTATCTGTTTCCCAAGGAGAAAAAGTGTACTCGAACGGCAAGAACACTGCCCATTCCGGTGAAGGCCGCCTTGTCGGCAACATCATCAACTTTGTGATCTTCTTCGTGATCTTCGCTGCTGGCATCTACACGCTGGGCTACTGGGAACTGGACAACGCCTGGTTGCCAACTCTGGTGGGCTTCGCGCTGATGTTCCTGGCCTTTGCCATTCCGATGCACCTGATGGGCCGCTCGGAAAAGTCCGAGGACCTGGTTGCAGCCAGCACTGCAAGCCAGAAGTAGCTTTTAGGCTTCTCGAGAAAGGTTGTCGGGCCCTCTGGGCCTGGCAGCCTTTCCTGTTTAACCGCGTTCCCTGCCCGGGCCATAGCCCGCATAAACTGGGCTCATGAGTGAAACGTGGGAACAACGGGTGGAAGCCTACTGGAATACAAGTGCGGGGAAAAGCGCGGAACAGCTTCGTGAAGAGCTTGGGGAGCTGCTCCAAGGCCGTGACCCCGCGGATCCGCGGGTGCTCTTTGAAATTGCTTCACTGCATGACTTCCTGGGCGAAGAAGAACAGGCGGTTCTGCCTTATCAGCAGGCCTTGCAGGCCGGGCTAGGCGGTCAGAAGCAGGAAGAAGCGCTCATCCAGCTGGCAAGCACCCTGCGCAATTTGGGACAGCCAGGGCAGGCCATGGCCTTGCTGGGACAGATTCCGCCGTCCTCGCTTCTTCATGCAGATGCCCAGGGGTTTTTGGCTTTGGCCCTGCTGGATGCCGGCCGCAGCGCCGAAGCGGTGCGCATTGCCATCACCGCGCTGGCGCCACATGCCCGGCTCTATGGCCGGGCACTGGCTGCCTACGCCCAGGACCTTGCCGTCCCGGGCGCAGCACAGCGCTAGTGCCCGCCACAGCTAGGCAGTAGCCGGGGCCGGGGTCGGCTCAAAGATCGCGTAGAGCAGCTTTTCAGCCCATTCAAGGATCTCTTCATCCGCCAAGTCACGGCCGCCAATCGGCGAGGTCTTGGGCTTGGGCAGGAAGATCGAATTCAGCGCCGGCTTATTTGCGGCACCAGGGTACAGCCGTTCCAGGCGCACCTGTCGTGATGCCGGAAGATCCTCGATCTTCGCTGGCGACAGCTTGATATTGTTGCCGATCTGCTGGATATCGTGCAGCCCCACGGCGCGTGCGCGAATACGCAGCGCGGCAACCCGCATGAGGTTCTCCACCGGCTGCGGCAACTTGCCATAGCGATCCACAAGTTCCTCCCGCACTTCGGCGAGCGCCTCGGTGGTTTCCGCCGAGGCGATATTGCGGTAGGCCTCCAGGCGCAGCCGTTCGCCGGGCACATAGTCGTGAGGCAGGTGGGCATTGACCGGCAGGTCGATCTTCATCTCGGTGGCTTCCTCTTCGCCCTCGCCCTTGTAGTCGGCCACGGCTTCGCCCACAAGCCGCAGGTACAGGTCGAAGCCCACACCGGCAATGTGCCCGGACTGCTCGCCGCCGAGCAGGTTGCCCGCGCCACGCAGTTCCAGGTCCTTCATCGCCAGCTGATATCCGGAGCCGAGCTCGTTGTGCGCTGCGACGGCTTTCAGCCGCTCCAGGGCCACTTCGCCCAGCGGCTTCTCGACATCCCAGAGGAAGTAGGCATAGGCGCGTTCGCGGCCACGGCCCACACGGCCACGCAGCTGGTGAAGCTGCGAGAGGCCATAGTTGTTGGCCCGGTCCACGATCAGCGTATTCGCGTTGGAAATATCCAGGCCGGTTTCGATGATGGTGGTGGAGACCAGGACGTCGAACTTTTTCTCCCAGAAGTCCTGGATGATCCGCTCCAGCCGCGATTCGCTCATCTTGCCATGGGCCACTTCCACGCGTGCTTCAGGGACAAGCTCGCGAAGTTCGGCGGCCACCCGGTCGATGGAGCTCACACGGTTGTGCACAAAGAATACCTGTCCATCGCGCATGAGCTCGCGCTTGATGGCAGCGGAGATTTGCTTGTCGCTGCGCGGACCCACATAGGTGAGCACTGGATGGCGTTCTTCCGGAGGCGTTGCCAAGGTGGAAGTCTCGCGGATGCCAGTCAATGACATTTCCAAGGTACGCGGGATCGGGGTGGCGCTCATGGCCAGCACGTCCACATTGGTGCGCATCTTCTTGAGCTCTTCCTTGTGCTCGACGCCAAAGCGCTGTTCCTCATCGACTACCACCAGGCCCAAGTTCTTGAACTCGACATTTTTGGACAAGAGCCGGTGCGTGCCGATGACGATATCCACGCTGCCATCCTTCAGCCCGGCCAGGATTTCCTTGGATTCCTTGGCGGTCTGGAAACGCGAGAGGGTTTTCACGCGTACAGGGAAGCCGGAATAGCGTTCGGTGAACGTCTGGTAGTGCTGGGAAGCGAGCAACGTGGTGGGCACCAATACAGCGACCTGGCGGGAATCCTGCACCGCCTTGAAGGCAGCACGCACCGCGATTTCGGTCTTGCCAAAGCCCACGTCTCCGGAAATCAGCCGGTCCATCGGGATTTCCTTCTCCATATCGGACTTCACCTCGTTGATGGCGGTGAGCTGATCCGGGGTCTCGATGAAGGCGAAGGCCTCTTCCAGTTCATGCTGCCATGGGGTGTCCTGTCCGAAGGCGTGGCCGCGGCTGGCCATGCGCGCCGAATACAGCTTGATCAGGTCGCCAGCGATTTCCTTGACGGCTTTGCGGGCCTTGGACTTGGTGCTGGCCCAGTCCGAGCCGCCCATCTTGGACAGGGTCGGGGCTTCGCCGCCGACATAGCGGGTGACCATGTGCAACTGGTCCATCGGCACAAAGAGCCGGTCCCCCGGCGCCCCGCGCTTGGAGGACGCGTATTCCACCACAAGGTATTCGCGCTTGGCGTCCTTGCCTGAACCGTTGACCTTGCGCGCCATCAGCTCCACGAACTTGCCGATGCCGTGCTGCTCGTGGACGATGTAGTCCCCGGCTTGCAGGCTCAGCGGGTCTACGGCATTGCGCTTTCGCTTGACGGTGAGCTTGCGGCCCTTGCGATTCGGATAGGCGCTGGAACGCCCCAGCAGGTCGGCCTCGGTCAGCAATCCGAGCTTGAGCTCTTCGAAGACGAACCCGCGTCCGGCGGTTGCCTGGGTGATTTCAATCAGGCCCGGGGTTGGCGCCTGGGCGATATTCTCCACGCGATGGGCCGGGATGCTGAACTCTGCGAACAATTCAGCAAGGCGCTGTGCTGGGCCAGGACCCTCGGTAGCCACCACAAAGCGCCATTGGTCCTTGACTCGTCCTGCGATGAATTCCATCATCGCTTCGATATCGCCCTGGTAGCCGTGGGGTTCGCGGGCCGGGATGCGAATGGTCGAGGCGCCAAGATCGAGTTCTTCATCCGCGCCCATGGCCGTCAGCGCCCACCAGGAAACCTTGGCTGCCTTGGCGTGGTTCAGGGTTTCTGCCAGTGACGCAAAGTCGCCGGTGGCGAGCTTGCGTTCGGAGTTGGCGGTGTTAAGATCCAGTGGTGCGCTGGCGCCGTCAGAAGCCGAGGCCCAGGCGGCTGCCAGGAATTCCGCGTTGGTGGCGTTGAGGTCCTGGGCGCGGGCGCGAACCCTTTCAGGCTCCATGATCAGGGCGATGGATGACTCTGGCAAAAGCGAGAGCAGAGGAACCATCTTGTCCACCAGCAGCGGTGCCAGCGATTCCATGCCTTCTACAGCGATGCCGCCAGCAATTTTGGTGAGCATTTCCTCGGCGGCGGGGAAATGGTTTTTCAAATTGGCTGCCCGGCTCATCACCTGTGGCGTGATCAGCATTTCACGGCAGGGGGTGGCAATGATTTTCTGCGGCCCTGCGTCATCGGTGGAGCGCTGGTCGGCGATGGCGAAGTAGCGCATGGAGTCGATCTGATCGCCGAAGAAATCGATGCGCACCGGGTGGTCCAGGGTTGGCGGGAAGACGTCGATGATGCCGCCGCGGACCGCGAATTCTCCTCGGTGGGTCACCATGTCAACGCGCGCGTAGGCGGCGGCTGCCAGGTCCTTGATGACCTGGTCGAAACCTGGTTCGGCATCGAGTTCCAGGCTGACCGGGCGCAGTTCACCCAGGCCGGCAACCAGTGGCTGGAGCACGGCGCGGATTGGCGCGATCACAACGCTGAGGCTTTCATCCCGCTGATGCAGCCTGCGCAGCACCTCCAGCCGGCGCCCCACGGTGTCGCTGCGCGGCGAGAGGCGTTCGTGTGGCAGGGTTTCCCACGATGGGAATTCGGCAATCTGCTCTGCAGGAAGATAGGCGCTGAGCGAACTGGACACTTCTTCTGCTTCGCGTCCGGTCGCGGTGACAATGAGCGTCAGCCCAGAATGATTGCTCTCGTGCAGCGCCTGGCTGATATGGGCCGAGAGGATAGCGCGCATGCCCTGCGGGGCCGCGATCTCCAGTTCCTCGCTTCGCGTGGAGAAGCCATTGGCTGCACTGTGCTGGATGCGGCGGAAGGATGGCTCCTCGCGCAGGAAGTCATGAAGTCCGTTCAGGCTCATGGGGATTTCGTATCCTCTCGTGCAGGCGCTTGGAGCAGTGCGCCCAGTGGTGGATCTGGGCGGAAACGACACCACGAACACCGACCGCAAATGTTTTCCGCGGCCGGCTCAACGCCAATATGTTGTTTTAGGTGCAGTCCTAGCCTACCTAATACATCCCACCGGATAGGGTTAATAGTGTCCGTCCCCGGGCGAGCAATCTTTGCTTGTCCGGCCAGCCAAATTTCCAGATTGGGATTAGCTTTTATGGCATTGAATGCAAGCACTCAGATCAGCCACCCTGCACAGCAGGTTATCGCTACCTTGAGCGATCGTGGCTTCGCCGAGCATCTGACCAAGGTTGCCAACGGCACTTTGAATGAATTCACCGTGGATGGCGATATCGCTGGTGCCTTCACCTTGACGACGGTCCGCTCAGTGCCTACCGACCGAGTCCCGGATATTGCGCGAAAGTTTGTTGGCTCATCCATCGAGATCACCCAGGTGGAGAAGTGGAGCGCACCCGATGCTGCCGGCAGCCGGTCTGCGACAGTGCAGATCACCGTTGGCGGTGTTCCAGTGTCGGTCAGCGGCACCGAGCAGCTCACCGGCCAGGGGGAGGTTTCCGAGCTCGCTGTGGATGCCAAGGTCTCCTCGTCGATTCCTTTTATCGGGGGCAAGCTGGCCTCCGCCGCTGAGCCATACATTGGCAAGGCCTTGAACCTGCAGGCTGCCCAGGTCAACGCTTGGCTTTCAAAGTAAGCTGTAGCAGCTGAAGCTTGATCCCTCATAGATCCCCGGATGTGCGATTTTCGCAATACGTCCGGGGATTTGTGGTCCCCCGCACTGATCGCGATAGGGTGGAAATAGGTGTGCCGGGAAGTCTGGTCGGCGAGAAATATTCATTTAACGAAATAAGCGAGTTAAACGCATGAGCCAAACTCCGTCTTCGGGTTCCGGCAAGAACCTGTTTTCACGCCCAAGCTACAAAGAGTCAGTGCGCATCGGAGATATCCTGCGCAAGGAAACCGTCGGTGGCATGGTGCTCATCGCCGGCGCCCTGCTGGCCTTGATCTGGGCAAACACTCCCCTGCGCGAATCCTATTTTGCGCTTCGCGATTTCCACTTTGGCCCGACCCTCTTCGGCGTCGACCTGAACTTGTCCATCGGCCACTGGGCTGCCGACGCGCTGCTTGCGGTGTTCTTCTTCCTCACCGGCCTTGAGCTGAAAAAAGAATTCGTCATCGGCGACCTGCGAAATGTCAAAACTGCTGCGGTTCCTGTGGCCGCTGCCTTTGGCGGTGTGCTGGTACCAGCCCTGATTTTCATGGCTGTGGCGGCCGGTTCCGGGGGCGGTGCGGAACTGCTTCGCGGCTGGGCCATCCCGACAGCCACCGACATTGCCTTTGCGGTTGCCGTGCTCGCCGTAATTGGTTCAGCGTTGCCTGCCGCGCTGCGCATCTTCCTGCTGACGTTGGCGGTTGTGGACGACTTGATCGCCATTGTCATCATTGCTGTGGTCTTCACCGATGAGCTCAAGCTGTCCTACTTGGGTCTCGCGCTGATCCCGATCATCCTGTTTACCGTCCTAGCCCGCTACCTTGGCAAGTTCTTCGCCAAGAACGCTTGGGCCGCCTGGGTCATCTTGTTGCCGCTGGGCATCATCACCTGGATCTTCGTCTTCGGTTCCGGCATTCACGCCACGATCGCTGGCGTGGTCCTGGGCTTCTGCGTCCCGGTCAAGCGCACCGATGGACGCGAAGGCGTCGGGTTGGCAGAACAGTTTGAACACCGTTTTCGTCCGCTGTCTTCCGGTTTTTGCATCCCCATCTTCGCCTTCTTTGCCGCGGGAGTGACCGTGGTTTCCTCTGAGCCCGGCAGCGGCAATGTCCTGGCCGACCCGGTCTTCTGGGGCATTGTCCTGGGCCTGGTAATCGGCAAGCCGATAGGCATCATGGGCTCGACCTGGTTGCTGACCAAGTTCACGAAGGCTTCCTTGGACAAAGACGCCCAGTGGGGCGACCTGCTCGGCGTGACGCTGCTGGCGGGCATTGGCTTCACGGTCTCGCTCTTGGTTTCCGAATTGTCCTTCGGCTTGGAGTCGCCGCACTACGAGCATGCCAAGGTGGCCATCCTCAGCGGTTCGTTCCTCGCTGCGATCCTCGGCGCCCTCTGGCTGGTACCACGTAACCGCCGCTACAAGGTGATCAACGAGCGCGAGACGCGCGATGACAACAAGGACGGCGTTCCCGACGTATACCAGGATGGGGACAACAACTAGGTTTCGGCCCATCTGGCATGCATTAAAAGACTGTGGCGCTTGACCTCCGCGAAGGAGGGCAAGCGCCACAGTACTATGCCGGCTGGTTACTTGTTGGCACCGAGCATCGCTGCCTCAGCGGCAACCCAAGCCAGCATCGCGCACTTGACGCGTGCAGGGAACTTGGAGACTCCCACGAATGCGGCAGCATCCTCCAGCACCTCTTCATCCGGCTCGAAGTTTCCCTTGGAGCGCATCATTTCTCGGAAGATCTCCAGCTTGTCCAAGAACTCGTCCTTGGTCATCTCTGGAAGCATCTCGCTGAGCACCGAAGCGGAAGCCATGGAGATGGAGCAGCCATCGCCTTCCCAGCTCATGGATTCAAAATGGTCTTCATCGTTCAACTCCACGCGGACCCGGATCTGGTCGCCACAGATTGGGTTGTGCTGGTGCGATTCACCGTGCAGGTGTCCCGCGGTGGCGTCCACCAGCGGCGAGCCGATGCGCCGCTTGGAATGATCCAGGATGACCTGTTGGTACAGCTGATCTAATTCGTTCACTTAGACTCCAAAGTATTCGCGCACGGTGCCCAAGGCATCGATAAGCGCCTTGATGTCTTCTTCCGTGTTGTACAGATAAGTGCTTGCCCGGGTGGTGGCAGTGACGCCCAGGGCGCGGTGCAGCGGCTGGGCGCAGTGGTGGCCCACACGCACGGCGATGCCTCGCGAATCCAGGTACTGTCCGACGTCGTGCGGGTGCACGCCCAGAACTTCAAATGGCACGGTGCCGATGCGAGGGGCATCGCTCGGACCGAAAACCCGGACGCCGTCAATCTTGGACAGGCCTTCATAGAGCATTGCTCCGAGGTGCTCTTCCCACTGCGCAATGCGGTCCATGCCGATCTCCTGCAGATAGCTGACCGCGGTGGCCAGTCCGTGGGTCTGCGCGATGCGCTGGGTTCCGGCTTCGAAGCGCTGCGGAGCAGGCAGGAATTCCGCGTGTTCCATGTCTACAACGGTGATCATTGAACCGCCGGTGAGGAATGGCGGCATGGCGTTCAGCAGTTCTTCACGACCGTACAGGGCGCCGATACCGGTCGGGCCGAGCATCTTGTGGCCGGAGAAGGCCATGAAGTCCACGTCGAGTTCCTTGACGTCTACCGGCAGGTGCGGCACCGACTGGCAGCCATCGAGCACCGTCAAAGCGCCGACCTTGCGGGCCGCATCGACGAAACGCCGGGTGTCGGTGATGGTTCCCAGCACGTTGGAAACATGGGTGAATGCCACCAGCTTGGTTTTCTCGGTGACCAGTTCATCAAGCAGGTCGTATCGAAGTGCGCCATCTTCGGCGACTGGGACATAGCGCAGGGTAGCACCGGTGCGGAAGGCCAGTTCCTGCCAGGGGATCAGGTTGGCGTGGTGCTCGATTTCGGTAGTGAGGATTTCGTCGCCCGGTCCAATTCGGAAACGGGCTGCTTCTTCTCCCCCTCGCCCCAAAGAGGCATTGGACATCGAGTAGCTGATCAGGTTCAGCGCCTCGGTGGCATTGGAGGTCCACACCAGCTCGTTGGTGCGTGCTCCGATGAACTTGGCTACGGTCTCGCGCGCCTCTTCATATATTTCGGTGGCTTCAACGGCCAGGGTGTGAGCGCCACGGTGCACTGCGGCATTGGCGTTCTCGTAGAAGTGCTGCTCCGCTTCATAGACGCAGCGCGGCTTCTGGCTGGTGGCTCCTGAGTCCAAGTACACGACGTCGGTACCGTTGACTTGGTGCTCCAGAATTTCAAAATCTGCCTTGATGCGCTGAACCTCAACGGCACTGAGCGATACCTGGGCTTCTGGCTGACCGGTCATCGTATGCACGTGGTCCTCCGAATAATTGTCATGGGCTGCCCGGCAGTCTTGGCGATCAAGCGCCAATGACGGATTAGGCAAGGTGTACATTGGGTAATTATTCCACTCCGGAGCAAGAAGCACATCTAAGTTTGGCCTTAGTAAGTAACACCTCAAACGGTGCCGTTAACAGATCAAGGACCGCGGTGAGCCGGTTGGGCCTTCCCGCGATCCTCGATAATGCATCCGCACGCTGCACGGCAGCGTCCTGCGAATCAGCTGGTATGAAATTTGGTTTGTGCCGCTTCAAGCCCTGCGCTCATCAGCAGCTCAACTGCGTCAGCACAGTTATCTATCAAGAACGGGAGATCTTGCTTCTCGGTCTTGGAGAAATCCTGCAAGACCCATTGAGCCGTATCCATGCGTCCTGGTGGACGGCCAACACCCGCGCGTACGCGCAGGTAGTCTTTGGAGCCCATGGCCTTGGAGATATCGCGCAGGCCGTTATGGCCGCCTTCTCCCCCGCCGCGCTTGAGCTTGATGGTGTCAAAAGGAATATCGATTTCATCGTGCACAACGATCAGGCGGTCAACGCCGATGCCGAAGAACTTCGCGGTATTGGCTACCGGGCCGCCGGAGAGGTTCATGAAAACCATCGGCTTGGCCAGCACGATCCGCGGACCGCCAACCCCCATGCGCCCCTCGACTACCTGCGAACGGGAAGAGTGCGTTTTGAATCTAGAGCCGATCCGATTGGCCAGCTCATCGAGCACCATCTGCCCGATATTGTGTCTATTGCCAGCGTAGCCGGACCCGGGGTTCCCGAGTCCGGCTACGAGCCAAGTGCCATCACTCATGATGCTCAGCTAATGCCTATTTCGCTGGAATTAGGCAGCGATGATCAGGTCAAGGTGATCAACGGTGCGGTTCAGCGCGTGGATCTGGATGTCCTTGATGGTGGTCTTGACGGTCTTGCCGTCGACGTTCAGAACCAGCTCAACACCGCGGTCGCGAACGGCCAGGGTGGTTTCGCGGGCTGGAAGCAGTACGTGCTGTGGCTCGGAGCCTGCACCGTAAACAACTGCTGGGATCTGGCCATCGCGGCGAGCCTGGCGGGCAGCGCCCTTGCCGAAATCGCTACGTACAACGGCGTCAAGGTTGACAGATGCCATGATAATTCTCCTTAGGAAATGAATGCTTCGTTAAGGCCCTTGCGTGGACTCGGGAAGCATCCAACATCTAGGAGATGAAAGAGCTTGTCCGGCCTTGTCGATAACGGTCCCACCATCTCTGGTGTTTCCCTCGCCTGGGCACAGTCAACAATTCTACCAGCTGTGATCACCAACGAGAAAACCTGTAGCGAACGCCACTAAATCCGGCCTTTGCTCACCGATCCTGGAAAACAAAAGTATCGGCCAGCGCAAACCCGTGGGTGTCATCGCAGCGATAGCCGCGCAACCACACCGCGCCTTCCACTACACGCAGATAGAAGCCGCGCGGAAAATCCTCGTCCCCCAGTGCTGCGGAAGCGATGGTCAGCGAATCAGCCGGTTTCTTCCCAGCACTGAGCACCGAATCCTTTGAAGCCGCTTGATCGAGGAATTCCAGTCGCAGATAAGGCCCGGTAATGGCGGGGCACAGGCCTAATCCACTGCTGATCGCGCGGTCGAAGATTTCTGGCAAAGTCGCTCCGGCGTCCAGCCCCAGCTGGTGCACAGTGCGGCTAACCAGGTTCAGCGTGCGAACTGGCGCTACACGCTCGAAAATCTCATGGGCCAGCAGCATCTTGGCATAGTCATTGAGCTGCACGCCGGCTTCGGCCATTCGCCGCTGCAGGTGGGCACGTTCGAGCCCTCCGAGGGTGACCTGCCGTGTTCCGAATTCCATGCTTGGCCTTCCGGGTAATTGATCCGCCCTGGGTGATGGCTTAACCGCCTCTGGCCGGCACCCGAAGGTACCGGCCAGAGGCGTTGCGAAACGAGGGCTGCTAGGCGCGGCCGTCAAACAGGTTCGTGACCGAACCGTCGTGGAATACTTCCGAGATAGCGCGAGCGATCGTCGGTGCAATGGATAGCACCGTCAGGTTCTCAAAACGCTTCTCTTCAGGGATCGGCAGGGTGTTGGTGACAACAACCTCGCGGGCACCGCACTCAGCCAGGCGCTGGGCAGCCGGGTCCGAGAAGACCGCGTGGGTAGCGGCAATGATGACATCCTTGGCGCCAGCTTCCTTCAGCACGCGCACTGCGCCTGCGATGGTTCCGCCGGTGTCGATCATGTCGTCAATCAGGATCGCGGTGCGACCCTCGACCTGGCCAACCACGGTCTTGGACTCGGCCTGGTTGGGCACGGTCAAGTCGCGGGACTTGTGCACGAAGGCCAGCGGTGCGCCGCCCAAGCGGTCTGCCCACTGCTCGGCCACACGAACGCGTCCGGTATCCGGGGAAACCACGGTGACTTCGTTGACGTCGACCTTGGACTTGATATAGTCAGCCAGCAGCGGGAAGCCGAAGAGGTGGTCGACCGGGCCGTCGAAGAAGCCCTGGATCTGCGCGGTGTGCAGATCGCAGGAGATCACGCGATCCGCGCCTGCGGTCTTGAACAGGTCGGCAACCAGGCGGGCCGAGATCGGCTCGCGGCCACGGCCCTTCTTGTCCTGGCGTGCGTAGGGGTAGAACGGTGCCACCACGGTGATGCGGCGGGCCGAGGCACGCTTCATCGAGTCGATCATGATCAGCTGTTCCATCAGCCAGTTGTTCAGCGGTGCCGGGTAGGACTGCAGCAGGAAGACATCCTTGCCGCGAACCGACTCATCCGAGCGAACGTAGATCTCGCCATTGGCGAAGTCGTAGGCGTTCAGCGGCAGCAGTTCGGTGCCCAGTTCCTTGGCGACCTCGGCGGCTAGTTCCGGGTGTGCGCGACCGCTGGCCAGCACCAGCTTTTTGTCGACGTTATGGCTGATTTCACTCATTGGGTATGCTTTCTCGCTCGCTTCGCTATCACGTATGAGGTTGTTGTCGAGGAAATTAAGTCCGTGGCCGGATTACTCGGTGCCCGAGGAATTCAGGGAGGACTTGAATGCGGCGTCAGCCGAAGGGGTGCCCGGACGCTTTTCAAGTGTCCAGCCCTCGGTATTGCGCTGCGGAGCCACAGACAGTGCCAGGGCACCGGCCGGGACGTTCTTGCGGACGATGGCGCCTGCACCAGTGTACGCGCCATCCCCGATTTCCACCGGGGCGACAAATACCGTGTTGGAGCTGGTGCGCACATGCGAACCGATCTTGGTCCGGTGCTTCTTTTCACCATCGTAGTTCGCGGTGATATTGCCGCACCCGATGTTGGTGAATTCACCGATTTCAGCGTCCCCGGCGTAGCCGAGGTGCGAGAGCTTGGAGCCACGGCCAATCGTGACATTCTTGGTTTCGTAGAAGGCGCCGATCTTGCCATCGGTCCCCAGCTCGGTGCCCGGGCGCAGGTAGGCGAAGGGGCCAACCGAGGCGCCTTCGGAAATCCGCGAATCGGTGGCGTCGGTGCGCTTGACGGTGGCCCGCTGGCCGACGACAACATTGGTCAAGGTGGTGTCCGGGCCCACGGTGGCGTTGTCGCCAATGATGGTCCGGCCGTGCAGCTGGGTTCCCGGCTTCAGCGTGGCGTCGCGGCCGATGATCACCTCGGCGTCGATCCAGGTGGTGGCCGGATCGATGATGGTCACGCCCTCGCGCATCCAGAATTCGGCTTTGCGCTGGTTGTAGATGCGGGCCAAGTTGGAAATCTGGACGCGGTCATTCGCGCCCTCGATCTGCCAGCGGTCCGCGATCTGCGAGGAAGCCACCCGGCCGCCGCGAGCGCGGGCGATGGCCAGCACGTCGGTCAGGTACATTTCGCCCTGCGCGTTCTCGGTGGTGACCTCGGTCAGTGCCGAACGCAGCATCTTGGTGTCGAAGGCGTAGATGCCGGAGTTGATTTCCTTGATCAACAGCTCTTCAGCCGAGGCGTCCTTCTGCTCGCGGATGCCGGCGACGTCGCCGTTCTCATCGCGCAGGATGCGCCCGTACCCGTTGGGATCCTCAAGCGAGGTGGTCAGCACGGTCACCGAGTTGCGGTTGGCCTCGTGGGTGGCCACCAGATCCAGCAGCACTTCGCTGGTGAGCAATGGCACATCGCCATAGGTCACAACGGTGGTGCCTTCAAGGGCTGGATCGATAGCTTCCAGGCCCTGCTGGACTGCGCGGCCGGTGCCCGGAATCTCGTCTTGATCGGCGATGGTGATGGACGGGAACTGGCTGAGAATGTGCTCGGCAACCAGGTCGCGCTGGTGGCGGACGACGGCCACAAGGTTTTTTGGCTGCAGTGCCGAGGCAGCATGAAGCGCATGGGCAATCATGGAGCGACCTGCGATTTCGTGCATGATCTTCGGCTTGGCCGACTTCATCCGGGTACCAGCCCCGGCAGCAAGGACGATGACAGCAACTGGTGCATTGGCCTGATCGCTCAAGTGCGCTCTCCTGCAGATTAGATTCAAGGTTTTGGGCAGAGAAGAAAACCCTTGGACAAGTCTAACGTGCGCAGCGAGCCGGGCTGAACTGGTTAAAGAATAAAAGCGCCACATGCGCGACGCTTTATCTGTAGTTCCGCCCCTAGGATTCGAACCTAGAATACACAGCTCCAAAGGCTGGAGTGTTGCCATTACACCAGGGCGGAAAATGGCTTATGCAGGTCATGCCCGACAAGCACGCTAATTATTCTGCCATGTTCGCCCCCATTGAGCGAAATCGCAAAACGCCATGGCTAAATAGAGGTGCGCCATGGCGGTCGCCGGCCACCGGTCCACGCCGATTTGCACTCGGAACGTAAAATGGAAATCGTGGCTCATTTACTCGGGGGCGAAGCCCTACATCTGGAATATCCCACCCATACCGTCTTCGACTCGGTCACCATCGGCATTTCCGATGGCGACCGCATCGGCCTGGTGGGACGCAACGGCGAAGGCAAATCCTCGCTGCTCGGCATGCTCTCGGGCAAGATCGAGCCCAATTCCGGACGGGTCACCCTGCGCAACGGACTGCGCGTGGGTGTGCTGGACCAGTCCGACACCCTGGATCCGGATGCGACCGTGCACTACAGCGTGGTTGGCGAGATGGACGACCACGAGTGGGCCGGCGAAGCACGCATCCGCGACATTATTTCGGGCCTTGTTGCGGACCTTGATTGGGAGGCCACCATCGGCACCCTCTCCGGCGGCCAGCGCCGCCGTGTGGCCCTGGCGGCCTTGCTGGTGCAGGACTGGGATGTTGTCATCCTGGATGAGCCAACCAACCATTTGGATGTCGAAGGCATCTCCTGGCTGGCAGGCCACATCAACAACCGCTGGTCCAAGAATGCCGGCGGCCTGATGGTTGTCACCCACGACCGCTGGTTCCTCGACGCGGTCTGCACCACTACTTGGGAAGTGCACGACCGGCTCGTTGAGCCTTTTGAAGGCGGCTATGCCGCCTACGTGCTGCAGCGCGTGGAACGCGACCGCATTGCCGCGGTCACCGAGAACAAACGCCAGAACATGATGAAGAAGGAACTGGCCTGGTTGCGCCGCGGGGCCCCGGCCCGTACGTCCAAGCCGAAGTTCCGCATCGAGGCCGCCAACCAGCTGATCGCCGATGTTCCACCGGCACGCAACCCGCTGGAACTGCAGAAGATGGCCACCAGCCGTTTGGGCAAGGACGTCATCGACCTGCTGGATACCGAGGTGTCCTTCGGAACCAAGCAGGTGCTCAAGCCGTTCACCTGGCGGATAGGGCCTGGCGAGCGCACCGGCCTGCTCGGAGCCAATGGCGCAGGCAAGTCCACGCTGCTGGGCTTGATCACCGGCACCGTGGAGCCAACCGGCGGCAAGATCAAGCGCGGCCAGACCGTGAAGCTGGCGGTACTCGATCAGCAGTTCCGCGAGCTGGAGACCATTGGCCAGGACAAGGTCCGCGAAATCCTGGGCCGCTACCGCACCACCTTCAATGTCGACGGCAAGGACCTGACCCCGGCCCAGCTGCTGGAGCGGCTCGGTTTCTCCTCGGCGCACCTCTCCACCAAGGTCGCTGAGCTCTCCGGCGGCCAGCGCCGCCGCTTGCAGCTGCTGATGATCCTGATGGACGAGCCGAATGTGATGATCCTCGATGAGCCGACCAACGACGTCGATACCGACATGCTGGCAGCTCTGGAAGACCTCTTGGATTCCTGGCCAGGCACGTTGATCGTGGTCTCCCACGACCGCTACCTGCTGGAGCGTGTCACCGACCAGCAATACGCCATCCTTGGCGGGCATTTCCGCCATGTGCCCGGCGGCGTGGATGAATACCTCAAGTTGCGCGCTGCTGAAGGTTCAACCGGTGGCTCCAACCCATCGCAGTCGCAGGGCTCTTCTTCGGCGCCCAAGCCTGCAGGCCCATCGGGTGCCGAACTGCGCGCGGCGCAAAAGGAGCTGAACGCCAATGAGCGCAAGGTCGGCCAGCTGAACGAAAAGATCGCCAAGGTCCACGCCAAAATGGCAGGCCACGACCAGAGCGATTACGAGGGCCTGGGCAAATTCACCGCAGAAATCGATGAATACCAGAGCCAGATTGACGAACTGGAAGAGCGTTGGCTGGAACTGACGGAAATGCTTGAGTAGCCCTAGCTAGCCCCAGCGGAATTATGTGTTGGCCCGGAATCCTGAGAGGTTCCGGGTCAACGTCGCATTTGGCCATCGTTGCCACTATTTCAGCAACGTCATGGCACACTCGATTCATGGGAATTGTGAGCCTGACAGGGCGCCTTGTATGCGCCAGCCAATCAGAAGCAGATGCCGTCGTTGAGCTGTTGCCTGCCCATATGCAGCTAACCCGGGCGGAAGCCGGATGCCTGTCATTCCAGGTGACACCCACCGGCGATCCTTGGATATGGGATGTCGCTGAGCAATTCGCCACCGCTGAAGCATTTGAAGCACATCAGCAACGTGTGCGTTCAAGCCCATGGGGACAAGGAACTATGGGCATCAAGCGCGAATACCGCGTCGAAGGGCTGCAGCCGGGCACAACCAGCTAGCCCCATTCCCTAGGGTTTGCCGGTGATCTTATCGGCAATGAGGGCCAGCGGCGATGAGCTTTCCCGCCCCTTCAATTCGTTTCGGTCGGCCTGGCCATAGGCGGCATAAAGCCCCTTGGTCGCCAGCCAGCGCAGTGGTTCTGGCTCCCATTTGCGCACTTCGTGATTGACCCACGGCAAGTGGACCAGGTCAGTTTTCTGGCCCAGGATCAGATCCCGCAATGTGCGCCCCGAGAGATTTGTGGTCGCCACGCCAGTGCCGACATAGCCTCCGGCCCACCCAATGCCCGTTAGCGGATCCAAGCCAACGGTGGCCGCCCAGTCGCGCGGTACGCCGAGCACCCCGGACCACGCATGATCAATTTTTGCGTGCCTTGCCTGCGGAAACATCCGATGCAGGACTTCTTGAAGGCCGGTGATGGTGCTCTGCGGTGTCTGGCCATCGGCATCAGTGCGCGAACCGTATTTGTAAGGAACCCCTCGGCCGCCAATGGCGATGCGGTTATCAGCGGTTCGCTGGGCGTACATGTAGACATGCGCGTAATCCCCCAGCACTTCGCCCTGGCTCCAATTGAGCTCTTCCCAAAGCCTGTCTGGCAACGGCTCGGTGGCAATCATGGACGAGTTCATCGGCAGCCACAACCGCTTATGGCCAGGCAACTGGGCCGTGAATCCTTCGGTGGCCCGCACAATATATTGCGCGTTGACCGTTCCGCCATCAAGCTCCAGTTGCCTCGGGCGGATGGTTTTCACAGTGGTATCTTCAAAGATTTCCACCCCGAGCCGTTCCACTGCTTCGGCCAGCCCGCGCACGAGTTTCGCCGGATGGATCCTGGCCGCATGCGGGTGCCATAACGCTGCCCTCGTTCCAGCGACATTGATCTTGCTTCGGGCTTCATCCGCGTCCAGGAGCTTGGTGCCGGTGTGTTCCCAGGCGCTATTCGCCACGGCGTGTGCGCGCAGACGCTGCTCCTGGGCCGGGGTGCAGGCGACTTCGAATTCTCCACCACGCAGAATATCGGCATTGATGTTTTCGGCAACGCAGACGTTGATGACTTCATCAACGGTTTGGTTCATGGCCAGTTGGAAGTCATTGATCGCTTGCACCGAGTGCGACTTCAGGTAGCGTTCCCGGCCAGCGGTGATGGTGTTAGTCAGCCAACCGCCATTGCGCCCTGAAGCGCCATAGCCAACATGCCGGGCTTCCATGACCGCGATGGACAACCCCGGAATGGCTTTCGCCAGGTAATAGGCGGTCCATAACCCGGTAAATCCGGCCCCGATAATGGCGACATCCACGGTGCTGTGGCCGCGAAGTTTCGGGCGTGGTTCCGGGATGCCAATTTCTTGCCACCAATGCGATACCTGGCCGTTGAGCATGCTTGGACCACCCGTGCTTCCTAAATGAATCACTTTCACCTTGCGCTTGGAAATCAGCCTATGGCCAGTTCCATTGCACGACAAGAGCAATCAAGAAAGTCAGCTTTGCGGTTAGCTGTGGGAGCCGCGGAACCCAGTGGCTGTACTTAGGCCTACTCGCTCAGCGTGATGTGCGCACCGGCGGCCGGAGCATTCACCGGAATGGTCGCCACGCCAACTTCGTCACCAAGCTGCGCCATCACTTCTTCGGCGTGCTCATGATCGTTGACCAGCAGGGCCAGGGTTGGCCCCGAGCCGGAAACCATGGCACGCAGGGCGCCGGCTCCTTCAGCAAGGTCCCGCATGGTGCCCAGTTCCGGAGCCAGAGCCAGCGACGCTTGCGTCAGGTCATTGGCCAGCACCTGGGCCAAGGCTGGAGCGTCCGAAGCCATCAGGGCCTCAATGACCGCCGGATCGATTTCCTTCGGGACTTCGACGTCCGCACCGGATCGCAGGCGATCAAGCATTCCATACACCCGCGGTGTGGACAGCCCGTAGCTGGCAGGAATCAGCACCCAGTGCGTCTTGGCCCGGGTGAGCAAGGGAGCCAACTGGTCCCCCACGCCAAGGCCGATCGCGGCCCCGCCCATGAGTGCAAAAGGCACGTCCGCACCAAGCCGCGCGCCCAGCCGGCCAAGTTCCTCGCGGTCCAAATGGGTTTCCCACAATTCATTGCAGGCCACCAAGGTGGCCGCAGCATCCGCTGACCCGCCTCCCATGCCGCCAGCGATGGGGACACGCTTGGTGATGTGCAGGTCCGCACCCAGTGCGGTTCCGGTGTGCTCGCGCAGCAGTTGGGCCGCCTGGAAGACAAGGTTGCCTTCGCCCAATGGGAAATTCTCCGGGTCATGGACCACCGGTGAATCAGGTTCCAGGCTCAGCTGCAGCTCGCCATCGGTGCGCAGGGTGGCTTCGATCTGTTCGCTCAGAGATACCGCGACATACAGGCTTGCCACTTCGTGGTAGCCGTCCTCGCGGGGCGGGCCCACCTTGAAGTAGCAGTTGATCTTGCCTGGAGCGGTGGCGATGACTCGCTGCTTTGCCATGCCTAGGCCTCGCTGGCCGACGGTTCAGCCGGCACGCCCTGCGCTGCGCGGGCGATGTCGATGTACTGCTCGATATCCAGCTTCTCGCCGCGTTCCTTCGGGTCGATGCCTGCAGCCACCAGGATCTTTTCGGCGCGGACGCCGGAGCCAGCCCAACCTGAGAGCGCTGCGCGCAGGGTTTTGCGGCGCTGGGCAAAAGCGGCGTCAACGATGGCGAAAACTTCTTTGCGATCCGGAGCGTCGCTGCGGTCCTTGTCGCGGGTGAAGGACACCAGACCGGAATGGATCTTCGGCGCTGGCCAGAAGACGTTCATGCCGATGACCCCGGCTTTGCGCATGGTGCCATACCAGGCGCCCTTGACCGACGGGATGCCGTAGATCTTGTTGCCCGGGGTGGCGCTCATGCGGTCGGCGACTTCGTCTTGGACCATCACCAGGCCGTTGCGGATGGACGGGAAGTGCTCCAACAGGTGCAAGACGACTGGCACCGCAACGTTGTAAGGAAGGTTTGCCACCAGCGATGTCGGATTGCCTGGTAATTCGGTGACCTTCATGGCGTCGCTGAGGATGACGGTGAGGTCTTCTTCGCGCCCGGGCCGGAACTCGGCCATGGTCTGCGGCAGGCGCTGGGCCAGCGGCGGATCGATTTCCACGGCAACAACTTTGGCCGCTGCATCCATGATGCCAAGGGTCAGCGAACCGAGACCCGGACCAACCTCCAGCACGGTCTCGGCGGGGTCGACATTGGCGGCGGCGACAATGCGGCGGATGGTGTTCCCATCAATCACAAAGTTCTGCCCCAACGTCTTGGTAGGGCGGATTCCCAGCTCTTCGGCCAGACGACGGATTTCGGTGGCCCCAAGCAGCGGCAAAGATTCCTTAGACATCACAAATCCAATTCTAGTTCAGCCAGATTGATCCAAACATAACAACGCGACGCGTCCACCGTGATGGTGGACGCGTCGCGTTGTTGTAGATCTTCGGCTTTTAGCGCAGGCCCAGCTTGGACGAGCAGGCCGGCCAGTGGCCCCAGCCGCCGGAGGCTCGCAGCACCTCGGCTGCGGCGATCTGTTCTTGCGGGCTGGCCTGGTGCGGCAATGGCGCGTACTTGGTGCCGCCGACTGCTCGCCAGGAGGAGGCAGAGAACTGCAGTCCGCCGTAGTAGCCGTTACCGGAGTTGATCGACCAGTTGCCACCGGATTCGCACTTTGCCAGTGCCTTCCAGGTTGCGGAGATGTTGCCGGTGCTGGTCGAAGGCTTCGAAGAGGATTCTTCCTTCTTCTCTTCCTTGGTGCCCACGCGGATAACTTCGGCGACTGGCTGCTTGGTGACCTTGGACTTGAGGACTTCTTCCTCGCCCTTCTCGCCGTTGCGGGTTTCCTGGCGCAGGGTGAGTTCGCGTTCGCCCTTCTTGCCCTCGGTCTTGACCTTAGTTTCGCCCTTGTCCAGGGACTTGTCGTTGACCTTCTCGACATCGAAGTCGATGTCGCGGGTTTCGTCCCAGGTCTTGACGTTGACCTCGATAACTTCAACTTCTACGCCGGCCTTGATACCGGTGCTGTCCTTGACGTTCTTGTCGGTCTCGTCGTCAACCTTGACGTTGATTTCATCATTGTCATCAACTTTGACGTCCTGCTCGGCGAGCAGTTCCTTGACGGTCGAAGCGGTGGTGGCGACGGTCTTTTTCTTGTCGTCCACAATCAAGGTGAGTTCCTTGGGCGTGATTACTTCAAGCTCGTCGCTCAAAGCGCTCAATTGCATATCCTCATCGAGGGACACCTCGGAGCCTTTTTCAAGGTCGAGCTGCTTGACAACATCTGCCACGGTCATGCCGGTGGTGTGGACCACGCGCTCGGCGCCGTCAACCGTCACCTCAACAGACTTGTTGCGCTTGATATCGATCTTCTGGTCATCCGAAAGGTTCGAATCCAAAGAAGCGGAGATCTCATCGCGCTCGTCCAGCGAGATTTCCTGCTGATCCAGCAGCGCGCTGACGGTGGCAGCGCGGGTGGTGACTTCCTGGGCTTCTCCATCGACGGAGATCACTACCGACTTCTGGCCAGCAACATAGAACACGGCGCCGGCGATAACCACGGCCACGGCGAGCGCCTGAGCCAGGTATTTAACCCAGCTTTTCTTGAGCAAGTGAGTCACAGTAGTGAGATCCTCATCGTTTATTGGCTCAAACCCTGAATTCTATTCCAGGAATTCGCGTTGAGCCCAGCAGCACCCGCTGCCTGCTTATCAATCTGACTTATGCCGTCTTTCCCGGACGCAGCGAGGTGCGAGGATCAGGCTGCCGAGGCCTGTCGCTGCCCCGCAAAGGGCAGGAAGGACCTCAAACATCTCATCCACCGTAACCGAATTGTTATATTCATGGCAAGTGTCCTGTAACGAGAGGCACAGCCAGCGAGTCTAGAATTCTCCGTACACTTCTCGGGTATTCGCATCGATTCGGGCGCAGAATTCAGCGAGCTCAACACCCTTGGTTTCCGCCATGAACCTAGTCGTATAGGGAATCATGTAACTGGCATTGGGGCGTCCGCGGAATGGATGAGGAGTCAAGAACGGAGCATCGGTCTCCACCAGCAGCAATTGCGGATCGGCCAGATTCAAGGCAGCTCGCAAATCATGGGAATTCTTGAACGTGACCGTTCCTGAGAATGACATGTACCAGCCATTGTCATTGCAGATCTTTGCCAATCGCTCATCCCCGGAGAAGCAATGGAACACGACTTTCGGCGGCAGCTGGGAGCTCTTGAGAATACGCACAACGTCATCATGCGCGTCACGATCATGGATCTGGACAGCCTTGCCGAGCTCAACAGCAATGCGCAGATGTTCGCGGAATGAATGCTCCTGGGCATCCCGTCCGTCTTCACCCGTGCGGAAGTAATCAAGCCCGGTCTCCCCCAGCGCTCGCACCCGAGGGTCTGAAGCCAGCTCTTCAATGCGCTCAAGGGCGCTTCCGAGTTCCCCGGCCTCGGCTAGCCGCGCGGCGTCATTCGGGTGGATAGCCACAGCGGCCAGGATGCTGGCGTATTCATTGGCAACCTGCACGGCATATTCGGAGGATGGCACATCACAGCCCACCTGGATCAGACCTTTTACTCCGACTGCTTCAGCAGCTGCCAAGGCATCGCGCGCAGAAACGTTGACCGTGCCGTCAAGAAAGTCCAAATGGGTATGGTTGTCGACCACCGCGATTGGAAGGGCTTCAGGCGCTTCGGGATAGTGCAAGTTTCGCTTGCTGCCGCCCTGTTCATTGTGAGTCTTGCGCGCGCGGCCTTCTGGCCCTGCAGATTCCTCAGCCTCGCTGGGACGGTAGGCCTCCGGTACCCGGTTAACGTCGGTGTCCGACTTCTTCTTTGACACGCTGATCCTTTGCACTTAATTACTACAGCCCATTGCTCATTTTATTGTGTCATCACCCGGTACTTTAACCCCAACCGCCCTGCGCCCCGGGCCAGATTAGCCTCTGTTGTTGGACAAAAGATGCCCATATGATGGTGAGCAAGAGTCTATTGAATGTCTCAGGATGCGAAGTGTCTCGCGGCTGACCCATTGCGCAGGAGGAACTTCGAATGAGTGCGAACCCGACGATGCCATCGCTGGATTCAACGTTCCAAACGAATTGCCAACGAATTTTCGACGCTGTGCAGAGCGTGATCACCGGAAAACCCGAGGCCGTCATCAGCGCGCTAACGGTACTGCTGGCGCAAGGACATTTGTTGCTGGAAGACGTTCCAGGCGTTGGCAAGACCATGCTGGCTAAGTCGCTGGCCAAAAGCGTGAATGGATCTGTGCATCGCATCCAGTTCACCCCGGACCTGCTGCCCAGTGACGTCACCGGCGTTTCAGTATATTCGCCGCAGACTCACGAATTCACTTTTCACCCCGGCCCCATTTTCGCCAATATCGTCATTGCCGATGAGATCAACCGCGCCAATGCCAAAACGCAATCCGCGTTGCTTGAATGCATGGAGGAATCCCAGGTCACCGTAGATTCCATCACCCACAGCCTGGAACAGCCTTTTATGGTTATTGCTACCCAGAACCCCGTGGACTCTGAAGGAACCTTCGCGCTGCCCGAGGCGCAACGCGATCGCTTCATGGGACGGATCTCTTTGGGCTATCCGCAACGCGAAGCCGAAATATCCATGATTGCCGGCCATCACCATCATGAGCCGCTGGAAACCCTGGCCTCGGTGTTGCAGCTTGCAGACCTGCGGCAAATGATCGAACAGGTCAGCTCCATCACCGTCACCGCAAGATTAAGCTCCTATGTCGTGGATTTGGGCCGAGCATCGCGAAACCATCCGCAGGTTGAGCTAGGGGCTTCACCGCGTGCCCTGATCCAATGGGTTCGAGCCGCCAAGGCACATGCCGCCGTTAACGGCCGCGACCACGTGCTCCCGGAAGATGTGCGAAGCGTGGCGCAAATGGTGCTGAACCATCGGCTGATCCTTACTCGACGCGCTATCGCTGATGGGGTGGAAGTCCAGGACCTCATTCAAGAACTGCTCTCCAGCACCCCAGTCAGCTAGCTGGCATCGCATGGAGAAGATACCTCGTTTCGACTCCCGTAATGCATTGTCGTGGGTTCGTTCAGAAAATTCGACACCTGCAATACTGCGTAGGTTGCGGCTGGACCTGTTCACCGTGCGCGGATGGTGCGTGCTCGGCTCAGGAATCTTCCTGGTATTCCTCGCCTTCATGTTCGGACGCCATGAATTGATGGCAGTGGGCATCAGCCTCGTAGTGCTGGCCGGCATTAGTTGGGCCCTCGCGCTGGGCCTGCGAGGGCGCACGCGAATCCAGCGACAGGTGCTATCCGCGGCTCCCAGTGCTGGCGAAGTATGCAAAGTGCAATTGCATTGTCTGGAACCGGCAACCATCCAGGAACAGCTTCCAGAAGGTTTCGGGCGCGGCCCGATGCTCGACACCCCTGGCGAACTCGAATATGAATTGATCTTTGGCAGGCGCGGCAACCATCAGCTGGGCCCGGCACAGCAAATCGTCTCTGACACGTTGGGATTGGTCCGGGGAATGGTCAACACCGGCGAAACCCTGGAGGTCCCGGTCCGCTCGGAACTCATGGATCTGCACCGCTTGGCTTCCCTTGGAGAGCAGATGCTCACCGGCGATGCACGGCATTCACGCAGCACCACCGCCGATTACTACGACGTTGCCATTCGCGACTATCAGCAAGGTGATTCGATCCGGCAGGTCCACTGGAAGGCCAGCGCCCGGCAAGGCAAGCTCATGGTTCGGCAGGAGAATCATGTCGCCACCGCTCAAGCGCTCCTGATCCTGGACACAAAACTTGAGCATTGGTGCCACAGCGGAGTGGATCTTCGACTGTCCATCCCCGGCGGGTCGAACGAAGACTTGCCAAGTAGCCGCCGTTTTGAAACAGCTTTGTCCCTGGCCAGCGGCATCGGGTTGCGCTATTCGACCGGTGGCTACCAGCTGTCTTTCCGCGATCTCAGTGGAGCGCCGCTGACCAGCCAGCATCGGCAAGCAACGTCGGAGGCCGCCGCTGACTCAAACTTTGACTCATTCCACGCTGCCACGGCCGAGTTGGCCCTCGACGCCAGCGGCCTCGATACCGACGCCTCAGAGCTATTCGGCGATGGATTGCATAAAGAGCTGCTGGGATTCCGAGACGAACCAGTCATCATGATTTTTGGCGAACTCACCGTTGCACAGGCTCGATGGCTTGCCACTCTGGCCCGCACGGTACGCCTTGCCGAAGTCTTTATTCTCGTAGCGCATCCGGAACGATACGATTCCGTGCAACAAGAGCTCGCCGGCACCGGGTGGAAAGTTCATCTGCTCCCAGGAACCATGGGCGCGGCTGAGATGTGGGGCGGATAATGACCTCACAGTTGGCTGGCGCCCCATCGCCTCGCGAAACAGAAGAACAAAAGAGCCTCATGCTGGAGCAAGCTCCGGCAGTTGAGAATGTGCTCCCCCGCATCTTGGCTTCATTGTGCCTGGCTTTAGCCGTCTTGGCCGGAATGGCGTCGCTCACCGGTGTCGTTGAGGGTACCTCGTGGTTCCCCTACCTCGTCCTGCCGAACATTGCCCTGCATCTGGCTTGCGGGGCGATCCGGAGCGTACGCGTCGTTCGCTGGCTGGCCATCCCGGCTGCGGTCCTCATCGCCGTCGCTGCCATCATGCGCCACGACGTCATGACCGCAAATTCCTATGGATTTCCTGCCTTGCAATGGTTCCGCTCTTCGCTGTCCGAAGCAGGACTCCAATTGGCCACGCAAGTCCCGCCGGTAGCCAGCTCCATCCATGTAGACTTCGGCATTTTGGTTCTGTCACTGGGCGTGAGCCTTGTGGTGGAACTGCTGGCCAGTTTCCGCCGCACTGCCTTGCTGGTGATCATCCCGCTGTCTTTCGCCCCGATTGTTGCTTCGCTGTTCAAGCAGCAAGGCGCCGGGATTGGCTACCTGTCGCTTATGGTCTTAGGGATATTGGCGTACGCTGCCTTGGTGCCCCACGCCTTCGCCAAGTCTTCGCCTCGCACGGGCAGGCGCAAGCTCCTCGACCCGAAGACCTTGGGAATTTTTGGCATCACCGCTCTGGCCTGCGTTGGATCGTTGATTGCCGCGAGCCTGTGGATGCCGGGGTTCCGCACCGGCATGTTCCCCGAGGGGCAACGCCCGTCCGGGGACCTGCTGGCCAACAATGTTGACCCGCTGATCAATCTCGGACGGGATCTCCGCTCCAATGGGTCAGATCCGTTCTTGACCTATTACACCAGCGCCTCGAAGGCGCCTTATTTGCGCACCCAGGTCATCAAGGAACTGACCAATGAACGCTGGGAACCGACCGAGGACCTGTTCCATACCGATTATTCGGGCGACGTGGCGGTCAACAATAATTTTTCGCTATTATCCAGCTCCGAGGAAATTGTGCAGATGACTTGGCCGAGGGGCAATAGGAATCCGCTATTGCCGTTGCCCGACCGCAGTAATCTGGTCAGTGGAATCCAGGGAGATTGGCAATGGACCCTTGAAACCTCGGTAGCTCGGCTTAGCGGTGATGCGCTTGGCGCGACTGGCGATATTACCGTGGCCTATGCGCCATTGAATATCACCCCGGAGATGGTTGAGTACCTCGATCAGCGGCGCATTGGCACGAACGATTTCATATCGTCGGACTACACGCAACTCCCCCAGGACTCGGACAACGCCCTGCAGCCGATGCTCGAACAGGCGCTGGAGGAAGCCTACGATAAGGGAAGCACGCCGAGGACCAATTTGGAAAAAGCAGTGGCCCTCCAGGATTACTTCCGCTCCGGGAACTTCGTTTACTCCGAGCGCACTCCTTTGCGGGAAGGCTACGACGGTGCCAACGCTGAGGTAGTCAAAGCTTTCCTGAACCGTCGCCAGGGGTATTGCGTGCACTTCGCATCGGCCATGGCTCTGCTGGCGCGTGAGGCCGGGATCCCCTCGCGAATTGCCGTGGGCTACGCCCCTGGCGTGGCCACCGGCGAAACCATCACGGTTGATAATTCTGATGCTGCAACCTCGCTCGCCAGCTTGCTGGAGCCGGGCACCGAGCTCAAGGGCTATGAGGTCAGCGGGCAGCAGGCTCATGCCTGGCCGGAGTTGTATCTTGACGGGCTGGGCTGGGTGCCTTTCGAACCGACTCCGGGCCGAGGCTACACGCCAACCTATGCGCCGGAACCAACCAGTACCGCAGCGCCTCAAGAGAGTACGGCGCCTGAGGTCCCCACGTCGCGCAGCACTCCGCCTCGTTCCGAGTCTCCCGATCCAACGCCTCAGGCGACGACGGGTTCTTCTTCACGTGATGGCAATACCGCCATCTGGTTGGCGCCCTTGGCTATCTTGTTGGCGGCTGCCGGATTATGCGTTGGTCCTTGGCGCCGGCAACGCACTCGGCAAAAGCGCCTGGCCCTGGTCCGTTCCGGCGCCCCTGATGCGGCACAAGCATTGTGGGCCGAACTGCTCAGTGTTGGAATGGATGCGGGAGTTGAAGCAGGCGTCCATGAATCAGTGGGCGACTATCTCGTGCGCCTGGCCGATGACCACCCGCGGCTCGCCAAGCCACTGCAATTGCTCCAGGCCGCCATTGAGCAGAGCTTCTACGCAGGTCGGCATGTACCTGCAGATGATGCGCCTGAACTGTTGGACGCATTGCACGAGGTTCAAAGCCAGCTTCGCGGGGAACTGCCCGCAGGACGCCGGATCCTCAGTTTCCTTTTCCCGCGCTCGTTGCGTTCAACGCCAGGAAAAAGAGCCACGGCAGAAGGTGCCAGAAAATAGCCTGCAGACAGTTGATGCCCGGCCAAGTGGCCGGGCATCAATTATCTGCGACGCATCATTAGATGCGTTGGTCTACTTCTTTGCAGCGTATGGATCGGCGATGCCGATGTACTGCACGGTGGTGTATTCGCCCAATCCTTCAGCGCCGCCTTCACGGCCCAAACCGGACTGCTTCACGCCACCAAATGGTGCTGCTGCGTTGGAGATAACGCCGGCGTTGAAGCCAACCAGGCCGAACTCGATCTGCTCCGAAACGCGGAACATGCGGTTGAAGTCCTGCGAGTAGATGTAGGAGGCCAGGCCGTACTCGGTGGAGTTGGCCAGCTTGATGGCCTCTTCCTCGGAAGTGAACGTGGTCACTGGAGCAACCGGGCCGAAGATCTCCTGGGTCAGGATCTTCGCGTCGTTGGCTACGTTGGCCAGAACGGTTGGCTGGTAGAAGTAGCCTGGGCCCTCGACCGGTGCGCCACCGGTAACAGCAGTTGCGCCAGCGCTGACTGCATCCTCGACCAGTGCGTGCACTTCGTCGCGAGCCTTTTCCTCCACCAGTGGTCCCACGGTGGTGCCTGCTTCGGTGCCACGGCCTGGCTTCAGTGCCTTCATCGCTTCGGCGAACTTTGTGGTGAACTCTTCGGCAACATCAACGTGGACCAGGAAGCGGTTGGCTGCGGTGCAAGCTTCGCCCATGTTGCGCATCTTGGCAGCCATGGCGCCCTCGACTGCGGCATCCACGTCGGCATCTTCGAAAACGATGAACGGCGCGTTGCCGCCCAGTTCCATCGAAGTGCGCAGCACCTTGTCGGCGGCGTCCTTCATCAGCTGCTTGCCCACTGGGGTCGAACCGGTGAAGGAGACCTTGCGCAGGCGGTCGTCCTGCATCAATGGGCCGGAGATCTTCGAAGCCGAGGCACCGGAAACAACGTTCAGCACGCCTGCCGGAAGGCCAGCTTCCATCATCGTGGCAGCGAACAGCTGGGAAGTCAGCGGGGTCAGCTTGGCTGGCTTGAGCACCATGGTGCAACCTGCAGCAACTGCTGGGCCGACCTTGCGGGTGGCCATGGCCAATGGGAAGTTCCACGGGGTGATCAGCAGGCATGGGCCCACCGGCTTGTGGTGGACCAGAACCTTGTTCTTGCCCTCGGGGGTGGTCACGTAGCGGCCGTAGTGGCGCACGGTTTCTTCGGAGAACCAGCGCAGGAATTCGGCACCGTAGGTCACTTCGCCGTAGGCCTCGGCTAGTGGCTTGCCCATTTCCAGGCTCATCAGCAGGGCGAAGTCATCCTTGCGCTCGGTGACCAGATCGAAGGCGCGGCGCAGAATCTCAGCCCGTTCGCGTGGTGCCGTCAAGGCCCATTCGGCCTGCACGGCATCCGCTGCGTCCAAAGCGGCCATGGCATCTTCGCTCGTGGCGCTGGCAAGGGTCAGCAGCTTTTCTCCTGTGGCTGGATCCAGCACGTCGAAGGTGCCGCCGTCCGAGGCATCGCGCCATTCGCCATTGATCAAAAGACCGGTTGGAACCTTTGCAAGCAGTTCTGCTTCGCGCTGGGCAGTGATCGACATACGCGCATCTCCTGAAACTATAAATGAAACTAATCGTCGTTGATGCCTACGCTATTCTCGGCACAAGTGAACTGTAAATCGCCCTGTGCACTATAAAAGCGCAGATTCATTGTGCAATCAGCCTATGGGAATTCAGCTATTTATCCGCATCGTGACGTTCGGCCAGGACAGCCTCATAAAGATCGCGTTTCTTCACGCCAAATTTCTCGGCAACTTCAGCCACGGCTTGTTTCATTCGAGTGCCCTGTTCCACGAGTACCGCAACCTTGGGCAACAACTCTACAATCGTGGCCGGTTCGGCTTCTTCAGCGCCGTGGATCACCACGACGATTTCGCCACGCACACCATCCTCGGACCACTGCTTCAAGGCACCGAGCGAGTCACGACGGACTTCCTCAAATTTTTTGGTCAATTCCCGGGCCACGGCTGCCTGGCGGTTTTCCCCAAAGGCTTCGACTGCTGCCTCCAGGAAATCGCCCAGGCGATGCGGCGCTTCAAAGAAGACCATGGTGCGTTCTTCGGCCAGCAATGATTCCAGCCTTTTGCGCCGCTCCCCTGCCTTGCGTGGCAAGAACCCTTCGAAGGTGAAGCGCCCAGTCGGCAGGCCCGAAAGCGAGAGCGCGGTTAATACGGCTGAAGGGCCAGGCACGGCGGTGACGCGAATGCCTGCGCTGAGCGCGGCCGCCACCAGCGGGTAGCCCGGATCCGAAACAGCTGGCATTCCCGCGTCGGAGACCACCAGGATTGTTGCCCCCTGGGCGGCCAAGGCGATGACTTCAGAAAGCTTGTGGGCTTCGTTGTGCTCATGAAGGCTCATCACCTTGGCGGTGATCTTGATTCCCAGCGCATGGGCGAGGTGGTGGAAGTTTCTCGTGTCCTCCGCGGCGATGATATCCGCGGTCGCCATCATTTCCCGCAACCGCGGGGAAGCATCGGATAAATTGCCAATTGGCGTAGCGCCGAGGACGATTACGCCCTCATTCTCTGAGATCTGCACATTCTTAAGCCTACGCGAAGTACGAAAAGCCCACATTCCTCCCTTCACGCCGGTAGCATGATCTGGTGATGGGCATCTCGACTCCTAACTCCGCGATTATTGGCCACGTCCGTTCAACGCGGCAGGCCTTCACTTTCGAGAGCCTGAAACAGCGGCTCCTCCCCACGGAAGCGCTCAGCGGACCGCTGCTGTGGATCATTCCGCTGGCGGTGACGTTGCTTGCCGGTTTGCTGCGTTTCATCAACCTTGCTCATCCGCACGTGTTGATCTTTGACGAAACCTACTATGTCAAAGACGCGTTTTCACTGTTGCAGAGCGGCTATGAACGTGAATGGGCCGATGACAGCGACGCGCAATTCATAGCCGGGGATCCCCAGCTCACCACGGATTCTTCCTTCGTGGTCCATCCGCCACTGGGCAAATGGCTCATCGGCTTTGGAATGCTGCTCTTTGGCGATTTCAACGGCTTCGGTTGGCGTTTCAGCACGGCGCTGTTCGGCACCCTTTCGGTGCTGCTGGTCACCCTCTGCGCCCGGCTGCTCTTCGGTTCCCATACCCTGGCTGGGATCGCCGGACTGTTGATGGCCATCGACGGCCATTCCATCGTGATGTCACGCACCGCGCTTCTGGATATCTTCCTCATGTTCTTCGTCCTGGCCGCGTTTTACGCGTTGCTCAAGGATCGAATCCACGGGCGGACCCAACTGGCTCGAAAACTCAGTGTTCCCCGGGGCAACAGGCCCGATGAATTCCTTCTGGGGTACGGGCCGATGCTGTGGTGGCGCCCGTGGCGCCTGGTTGCGGCGGTCATGCTCGGCGGGGCGGTCGGCATCAAGTGGTCAGCGCTGTCCTTTGTGGCTGTTTCCTGCATCATGGCCGTGCTGTGGGACTTCGCCGCGCGTCGCACCGCAGGCATTCATCACTGGCAGCGTGCCGCTTTCACCCGCGACGGCATCTACTCGTTCTTCACGATGATCCCGCTCGCGCTGCTCACCTACCTGTCCACGTGGACTGGTTGGCTGATCACTGCCGGCGGGCGCTACCGGCAATGGGCTGAAGAGAATCCCGGCGACGGCGTCAGCTGGTTGCCCGCTCCGCTGCGCTCGCTCTGGCACTACCACCAGGCTGGCTACGAATTCCACACGGGACTCAGTTCAGAACACGGATGGCAATCCTCGCCATGGACGTGGCCTTTCGCTGGCCGCCCGGTGCTGTTCTACTTCGAAGGCTACGACCAGGGCGTCAACGGTTGCGATCTGAAGCGCTGCACCGAAGTCATCACCGATCTGCCCAATCCGCTGCTGTGGTGGGCCTGCTCGATCAGCATGTTCCTATTGATCCTGTGGTGGATCGGAGCCCGCGACTGGCGTGCCGGGGCCATTCTTTCCTCGGCCGTGGCCGGTTTCCTGCCATGGCTGATGTACCCGGAACGCACGATGTTCTTCTTCTACACCCTGCCGCTGGTTCCGTTCATGATCCTTTCATTGACGTATATGATTGGCAGGTTCATTCCGCGTGAGCCGAATTCCGGACTCGTGTACCGCTCACGCATTATCGTGGTCACCCTGGTTATTGCGTTATTCCTGGTCACATCAGCCTTCTTCTGGTCGATTTGGTCTGGGGAAATGATTGCAGATGAGCTCTGGCGCCTGCACGTGTGGATCCCCAGCTGGGGCTAGGCACCGGGGCAGATCGGCGCTTGATGCCATGAACCAGGCCACGTTGACGATTATCGATTCCCGAAGGGTTCAGCTTCCATGCACGAAGTAACCGTCGAGCTGCTTACTGAATTAGCACCAGAAGTTAATACGACGAATCTTCTCCTCGACCGCGTCGCCCGCGGTTCGGACCAGCCGTTGTTCAGCGTGCAGCGCGAGGGCTCTTGGCGCGATGTGAGCGCGGGAGATTTCCTCGCCGATGTGAAGCGCCTGGCAACCACCTTGATCAATGATGGGCTTCAGCCAGGCGACAAGGTCGCGATCGTCTCGAGAACGCGCTACGAGTGGGCGCTGGCGGAAGAGGCCATCTGGTTTGCCGGCGGCGTCTCGGTTCCCATCTACGAGACCTCCAGCCCATTTCAGATCGAATGGATCCTCCGCGATTCAGGCGCCCGCGTCGTCTTCGCCGAAGACCACGCGCTGCGGGCCAATGTGCGGCAGGCCGCCGCGCAGCTGGGCGACGAGATCCGCATCCACATTTTCGAGGGTTCGGACCAGTCCGACAAGGCGCTGATACCTTCAGCAGGATTGCACCGGCTGCTCGTGGAGCCTGGCGAAGTCAATGAGCAGGCCATCGAGTCCCGCCGCTCATCCATGAAGCTCGAAGACGTAGCCACCATGGTGTACACCTCGGGCACGACCGGCCGCCCCAAGGGCTGCAATATGACCCACGCCAATTTCGCCATGGTCGCCCACAACCTGGCCGGGCACATGCGCGAAGTTCTCGGCGACCAGCGACGCACCCTGATGTTCCTGCCGCTGGCCCACGTGCTCGCCCGCGCCGTCCAGCAGACCTGCATCCACGGCGGCTCCATCATCGCCCATTCAAGTTCCATGGCTAATCTGGTCCAGGACATGGCAGCCGTGAAGCCCGGCTTCCTGTTGGCCGTTCCACGCGTCTTCGAGAAGATTCGCACCACCGCGCTGGCAACAGCTGAGAGCAGCGGCAAGGCCGGCCTGTTCTTGAAGGCCGAGCAGACTGCCATCGACGTTTCCAAGATCCGCGATGCGCGTGCTCGGGGCCTCAAGGCACGCCTGCCCCTGGGCCTGCGTGCTCGGCATGCGCTGTTCAACAAGGTGCTCTATCCAAAACTGCGCGGCATTTTTGGCGGCGAATGCGGCTACGCAATTTCGGGGGCCAGCGCGCTCAACCAGGATCTGGCGCATTTCTTCCGGGGCGCCGGCATCCAGCTGGTGGAAGGCTACGGATTGACCGAGACCACCGCGCCGGCCACCGTGAACCAGGCCTCGCATACCCGCGTAGGCACGGTGGGGCGTCCCATCCCCGGAACCAGCGTCAGGATCGCAGACGATGGCGAGATCCTGGTCAAGGGCATCGGCGTCTTCTCCGGCTACCACAACAATCCCCAGGCCACCGCGGAAGCCTTCGACGCTGGCGGCTACTTCAAGACCGGTGATACCGGCATCCTGGATGAGGCCGGGTACTTGAAGGTCACCGGGCGCAAGAAGGAACTGATTGTCACGGCCGGCGGCAAAAACGTCTCCCCCGGCCCCTTGGAGGAGATGGTTCGTGCCGGGCGCATTGTGGCCCAGTGCGTCCTGGCCGGCGAACAGCGTCCGTTTATTTCAGCCTTGGTGACCTTGGATCATGAGGAACTCGTCCTGTGGGGCAAAGCCAAGGGGCTGGGCGAATTGTCCCTTGCGCAAGCGGCAGTTCATCCCGAGGTCATTGCCGAAATCCAGCAATATGTGGACACTGCGAACCTGACGGTGTCCAAGGCCGAATCGATTCGAAAGTTCCTGGTCCTCGATGCGGAATTCACCGAGGCCTCAGGCCACCTGACCAGCTCGCTGAAACTCAAGCGGCAGAGCGTCCTCGACCAGTTTGATGACCGGATCCAGGAGTTCTACTCCAAGTAGGAAGCCAGTTAAACAGTTCAGGCGCCGCAGATGCGGCGCCTGAATCAGTTTGCTGCGCTTGTGCCTAGTTGCCGATGCCGAAGGCGCGGGCTTCCTGGCGCAGCCGGGAGGACTCGCGGCGGCGTCCGGTCGGCCAGCAGCTGACCAGAACCGCGAGAACAGTTGCCAGCACCAGGGCGGCAATGCCAATGGCGCTATCAACCCAGAATTGCTCGGGGTACAGGCGGATGAGGGTGTCCCTGACGCTGAAGGTCCAAGTTCCTTCGGAGAAGAACAGCGCGTGGAACTGGGTGAAGAAGGTTTCCCACCCCATCAGCGCTGCCACAGCGAGCACCGCAATCATTGCCAGGGTCACGATGGCACCGGAGAACAGGGCCCTGCGCACACCGCCGGCATAGCGCTTGGCGAGGTACCAGACGCCGATGACCAGGATGATTGCCAAGACCACGCCAAGCACGTAGGCGAAGCCAATCAGGTGCTTCACATCGACCATATGCTGCACCTCGCCTTCGGTGAACATGCTCGAACCCGTGGAGAGCTTGAGCCCGGCCAGATACTCTCGTCCGGCAAAGTTGTTCAGGTAGTCCACGCCGTAGCTGCCGTAGGTCAGGCGTTCGGCCTCGGTGAATCCGAAGCTGTCGCTTGGGAATCCGGGGCGTGCGTAGGACAGCGCCAAGAAGGCCGGGGTGGCGATCAGGCGGATGGCAGCGATCAGGGTCAGCAGCGGGAAGACCAGGGCTACTATCACCTGCGCGGTGCGGCCCAGGGGCGGTTTGGAGTTCAAGGCGCGTTCGCGGGCGACACGGCGCTTGACGGCCGCCTCCGAAGGTTCTGGCTCCGGCTCGTAGCTGCCGAAGACGCGATTGCGGGCCTGTGCCACAGCGGCTTTCGTGGTGGGCAGCGATCCAGTTTTCGGAGCGACCGAAACGGGTGGAACCTGCTGGGCGGTGCTCGTGGCCGGTTCCTCTGCCTGAAGCTGCACGCTCGTTGCCGGTGCCGCCGGCTGGCTCTCAGTCTTCTTTTCGGCCTCAAGTTCATGGGGAAGCTTGATAGCGCGAATCACGTCTTCAACTGGCTCTTTGGCCTGCGGCTTGGCCGCTGGCTTCGACACTGCGGGCTTGGCTGGAGCGCTTTTAGCAGCCACGGCTTTCCCCTCCGCCGGCTTTTTCGCGGCGGCAGGAGCTGTTGGCTTGGTTGCGGCAGGCTTCTGCGCCGGCGGGGCCGCGGCTGGCTTGGCAGGCTCTGCTTTCTGGGCTGCAGGCTTGTTGGCTTCGGGCTGCGCAGGAGTCTCGGATTTGCCTGACATGGCCAAGCGAACTGCTTCCTTGCGGGCAGCTTCCCGTGCAACGGTTTCCTTGGCCGCTTCAGCCTGCGCCTGGTTCTTGTGGGCTTCCAAACGCGCTGCCAGCTCCTCGGCCTTTTGGCTCAGGGATGCCTTTGGACTTGGCGCGCCTTCCGGGCCAGCCGATGCGGGCTGGCCCGCATTTCCTTGCCCTCCGGAAGGGTTTTTCGCCGCCTCAGCCATGAGCAGACCTCCTGCAATTCGCGCGATGGTGTGATGTTTTGGGGTAATTGGCAAGCCGCTGAGGGCTCACGCGCCTTCAGCATATCCACCCGAAAGGCTCTTGCGACGGATTACCACACCTAAAACATGTTTCGGCTAAGACACAAGCACGAAGTGCTGGGAAAAGTTCTTCGAACGGAACTTACTGTTCCTTATCCGGCAAAACAGCCAAGCGCACACGAGAGTCAAAGCGCTGGCCGCGGTTTTCGCGAGCGCGCACCGAGTCCACCGGGGACGTTGAGGCGTGCCGCGGCTCGCGGGCCGCCGGCTGCTTGTCGCGCACCGCATCCACCAGCGCGTTCAGTTCGTCTTCGGGCTCCAGCACATCCGGCATGGCTCCGCGAATCAGGTTCCAGCCGCTGGGAACGGTCAGGCGATTGGCGTGCCGCGCGCACAGGTCGTAGCAGTGCGGCTCCGGATAGGTCGCTAGCGGACCCAGTACAGCAGTTGAATCCGCGTATACGTAGGTGAGGGTTGCACGAGCTGCTTCACGGCAAGCTGGGCGAGAACAAAGACGAAGACCTTCCACGGTTCCCATTCTACTCGTGCCATTGGCGCTAACCGGGGATCTAGCGGTGTTTACGGGCCGATGCGCGGCCAGAGGCCATCCAGGGCGATAGGCTGGGATGATGAACTCCAAGGTGCCGAATCAGCCCAGCGGGCCGCGGCGCAATCGCCACGGCCGGGGGCGCCGCGGGCCGTTGCTGCCAATGCATCTTCCTGCCTACCGAGGCAGGCAGGAGCGGTTCGATGACGCAGTGATGGCCAGTGCCCAGCGGCTTTCCGAGCGCTGGCCGCAGAAGATTGAGCTTATCGACTTCTTGATCGAGCCGGTTCCCAGCGACAATCTCATCAACCAGGCCCAGGCCGTTGGCGACCGGATCCCGCTGGCGTCCTCCGTGGCGGCCACCGCCAGCGAGCGGGCAAAAATCATCATTTTCCGCCTGCCCATCGAGCAAATTGCCGACAGCCCTGGCGAGTTGCTGGACCTGGTCCATCAATGCGTGGTCCACGAGGTGTCCCAGCTGTGGGTCAAGCCAATCAGCGAGATTGACCCGTCGTATTTCCCCGACGACCCTGATTACGAGTGAGCCGCGGCGGCGCTGCGCTGCGGTGCATGGCTGGCCAGCAGCAGGCGTATCGCGCCAATCCAGACCAGCGCAGAACCGACCAGGTGGCAGACCACCAGTAGCTCGGGAAGGTGCGTGAGCGCCTGGACGATGCCGATCAGGCCCTGCCCGGCGAAGACCAGCACATACATTTTCGCCTTGCGGGACACGCTGGCTATTTGTTGCTGATTCGCCGTGCGCCACATGACCACCACCGTTGCCAAGGCCAGCACCGCCACCAAGGCGTGGAAAACAGTGATGCCCAGCCAGTCAAAGCCCATGCGCGGCACATCGGCCGAGTCCCCGGCGTGCGGTCCGGAGCCGGTTACGGCGGTGCCTGCGATGACCAATACGGCGTTGGCTGCAAGCATGATGGTGCCAAGGGCCTTGAGCTTGCCGGTGCTGGCCGGATGTTCCCCGGCTATCAGGTTCTGCGTCTTGTCCCAGGTGATGGCCGCGGCCGTGAGCAGCAATGTAGCAGCCAGGAAATGCCCTGCCACCATGAAGGGATTGAGCTTCACCCACACCGTGACCCCGCCGATCACGGCGTTGAGCACCACGAGCCAAAACTGCACCCAAGCCCAGCGGGTAATGGCTGGCACCGGTTCGCGCTGCAGACGAGCGGCAATGATCACCCATCCCACCGCAGCGCAGAGCACCGTGGTGAGCAACCGGTTGGCGAATTCGATGGTCGCATGAATGCCCATCTGCGCCGTGGGTGCCAATGACCCGTCGGTGCAGGCCGGCCAGTCGGGACAGCCCAAGCCCGAACCGGTCACGCGCACGACACCGCCGCCAACGATGATCAGGATGGCGGCGATCATTGCGGTCAGGCTGGCCGCGCGCAAGCTGCGGCGCTCCAGTGAGATTCGGCTGGCGAGCCAGCCGAAGGGGGTAACCATAAAACTATTCCTTGGTGGCGGGAGGCTACCCGCCGATATTCACCACGATGCCGTCGCGACCGGCATTGGCCTGGGGCATGGCAGCCCAGGCAATAGAACGTTCAGAACCCAGGGTCAGCTGACCAATATACGTGTTCGCGTCAGTTGAGAAAATCACAGCCTGCGCGTCATCCGCAACGGTTCTCGGGTCGAAAACTATGCTTGAGCCAGCGTTGATCGCCAGCTTCTTGCCCTTGTTCAGCTTGCCATTTTTGCTCACCACGGTGGCTTCAACGGTGGAGTCGGAATCAACAGCGGCCAAAGCGAATTTTCCAGCTCCATTGGCAGAGAGCGGCATGGCCTGGGTCCCGGCCAACACGTTGGAACTGGCGGCCCATGCGGTATCCGAGGAATCCTTCGGATCGCTGCCGCGGACCATGCGCACCGCTGCGGTCACCGGAGCGTCCGATTCAACCACAATGGTGTAATAGCCGCTCGCGAGCTGCTTCAGGCTCTGCACGTCGGTGGCATTGGAGGATACGGCAAGGTTGTCATCGAAGCTGGCAGCTACTTCGCCGTCCTTGCCGAGAACCTTGACCTTGTAACCGGCTCCGGAAGAACCCGTGGCCGAGACGTGCAGTTGCGGAACCAAAGTGCCATCGTCCTTGCTCAGCGCATCGGAATTTGATTTCTCATCAATCCAAACACCCGGAATCACCTGGGTGTTCGAGGCCGAGGCGTTGGCTGCCACGAGGTCGACACCCGATGGGGTCAGCCCACGCAGGGCAGCCTGCTGCACCGAAGCGGTGATCTTGCCGCCAAGGCTGGTGACCTCGGCAGAGACCGAGTCCATATCCTGGGCGTAGCCGCCAAGAACAAGAGCGCGGCTCTCCCCTGGCGCCAACACGATGCTCTGCAGGGTCGGGGTGTCGATCAGGCCTTCGGGCCCGCGCAGGCGCAAGGAAACCTGGGCCGTGGTATGCGTTGGATTGGCCAGGTTCATCACGCTGGTGGACCCAGTGCTGGTTTGCAGGCCGGTGAACCTCCAGGTTGATGCCGGCGCCTGGCAGGTGCCCGTCGCCAAGCCCGCCAGGTCGCCGTCCTTGGCCTGGTAGCTGCGCAGGGCGCTGCCTTCAGAGGCCAGGCCGCCCAACGGCTGCAGCGAGTACATCTGGGCGTCGTCGACGCCATTGACGGTCGAGACCTTGCTGGTGCGCCCGGTCTGGCCATCATCATCCGATCCGCGGGCTTCAAGCGCCTGGGCTTCTGCGATGCGCTCGGTCAGTGGCCGTTCCGAGGTTCCGTCAAGTTTGGCGAAGGATGATCCCGGGATGCGCTTTGCCAAGTCGGAGACGGCAATGCTGCGCAGGTTGCTGGAGATTTCCTTTCCTCCCGCGGCAAATTGCGGATCTGTACCGTCAACGCCCTTCAGTAATTTCGGGGTGGGCGCGCAGACGCTGCTGGCATCGCCGGCTGGCAGGTTGGTCACCGCGGCCGGCAGGGTCTTTTCGGCAGCCTTCGGGGCAACCAGGGATCCTGCGCCCACTGCAGCGCTGGCGGCAAGCACAGCGGCCAGGCTCAACAGCACTGCACCAGTTTTCTTGCGGGTGGATGCGGTGGCAGCATCCTTGCTGGCAGCAGCTCGCGCCTTGTCCAGCTTTTTGCGGCGTGCATTCACGCTGCCGGCTGCGGATTCGCTGGCAATGCCAGCTTCGGTGGCCTGGGCTTGTTGAGCCTGCTCTTCCTTAGCCGCCTCTGCGGCGCGAATCTTTTCCAGCTTGCGGCGGCGCTTGGCCGCCTTGGCGTTTTCCGGTTCCTGGGCTACTGGCGCAGGTTCCTTCGAAGCAGCCTCCGTCGATGGCGAAGCCGAAGCTGCTGCCGTTCCAGTGTCTGCGGCAGCACCGGTGGCGGCCGATGCCCCTGCTGCAGCTTTTGCAGACGGGCTGTTGCCGGCCGCGTCCTTGCTGCTTTCCGCCGGATTTTGCTTCTCCGGCGCCGCATCCTGTTCGGGCTCGGCCTTATGGGCGGCCTTGGGCTCGTGAGCCGCCGCTGGCGCAGCCGGTGCTGCTGGATCGGTGCTCTTATGGGCCGGATGCGCGCCAGCAGAATTTTGCTGGGCGGATTGGGCCGTCTGGTCTTTTGCTTCCGGCTTGGCTTCGGGTGCACCGGCCGCTGCCGTGGTGGCGTTTGGCTGGCTGTTGCCCGATGGCTCGGATTTCTCTTCGGCTACGGCCTTGCTGCCCTGCTCGGACTGGCCGGTTTTTGCCGAGTCAGCAGTGGCTGGCTCAACTGCCGGTGCCGGCGCGGTCTCAGGTTTGGCAGATGCTGCGGATGTGTTCTTCTTCTGGGCCTTTGCCTCGGCCTTGGCGGCTGATTCCTGCTCAGCTTCCAGGGACTTCTGTTCTTTGGCCGCATTCTTGGCGTCGGCCTTGGCACGCAGTTGCGCTTCCCTGGCTCGTGCTTTCTCGAGCTTGGCGTCAACCTTGGCTTTGGCCTTGGCAGCTTTTTGCTCGGCACGCGAGAGCGCCGCGGATATCTGTTCCTGGGATCCTGCCGCGCCTTGGGAGCTGGCCGCTGGCTTTGGCGCGGGTACCTGTTCGGCCGGCTTGTCAGCAGAATCCGCTGAGTTCACGTTCTTCTCGTCGCTCACTACTTCTTCTCCTGCTCGGCGTCATCGCCCGAAATCCGGTCGTTGAGCTTCGGGGTCAAGTTGTCTCGGATCTCGCTGGCCCGTTCACGGGCTTCGCGTCGGCTCTGTGGAAGCATGCCAGTGGCCGCAGGGGGACTGTGCACTTCGGCCGCGGCGAGAACCTCAGAGGCGTCAGCCAGTGCTTCGTCCTCCGCACGGGGTTCGCGGAACCGGTACTCGCTATTGCGGTAGTTCGCGAAACGCCGCGAGCTTGGCACCGGAATGGCCAACAACACGGTAATCAGCAGGACGACGCAAGCCAAAATCAAGAAAGGCATTGCCATGGCTTCCTTGTGCGACAGCGACAGTTCGCCGCCACCTGCAGGAATCTCGAAGGCTTGTGCCCAGCGTGTCTCCGAATCCTCCGGGTAAGCCACGGAGCGCAGTTGCTCGCCGTTGATGCTTGCCCGCAGTTTCGGATCGGCTGCCGTTGCCAGAACCAGGGTGCGCTCCGAATCAGAAGCCGGGATCTGCACCTTGCTGATCTTGCCGCGGTTGGCAGGAAGCACGGTGACCGCGCCGTCCTCACCGACGATGCGGGCAAAGCCGGTGCCTTCGGCGTCAGCTGAGGTTCCATAGTCCACACGCCAGAGCCATCCGCTGTCGGTTTGTCCCACGGAGGCCAATCCGGTAGCCGAGTCAAGGGCGCGTACGGTTGCTGGAACCGATTCGCCGGTTTCGTTCAACACGATGTAGCCGATGCCCAATTCACGCAGGGACTTGCGGGAATCCAGTGCCGATTCGGAGAGCAGCATGGCTACTGCTTTGCTCTGCACCGATGCGGTAATGGAGCTTTCGTTGCGTTCTGGATCCAGTATGCTTCCCCGAAGCTGCTTGACCTGCGAATAGCGGCTGATGCTATCGAGAGTTTCTCCGGAACCGGAGACCAGCTGGCTATCGATTTCGCCGGAAGACCGCGGACTGAGCACCAGGGTGCGCTCCTGGAATTCCGAACGACCCGCATCCGCTGCTGTAGCCGGCAAGGTGCGCGGCTGCGAGGAGCCAACCTGCTGGGTGTTCACCAGCTTGGCCATGGATTCCGATGCGGCTGCTGGATTCAGCTGAGTCGCCAGGAGCACCGAGCCGGAGGCCAGTACGGCCACCACGCTGAGCGCAGCTGTCAAGGCCAAGGCCAGGCGGGGTGCGCCTGCGCGGACAGCGCGCGGCTTGTCCTCGTGCCGCAATGCGGCCAAAGCGTTCGCGGCGGCTGCGATCAACGCGAAAACCGCAAAGGAAACAAACGGACCGGTGTAGGCGGTGACCGCAGTGTGCGAATCCATGGTGACCGGGACGAAGCCGACAGCCCATCCAGCGGCCACAGCGATCACGGCGCCCCACAGCAGTCGCCGCGAGTTCCGGCGCATGACGGCATTGACGCTGAATGCAGAGCTCAGCGTGCCAAAAACGGCCATGAAAATGACCGGGGCGCCGACCAGCAGGGCCGCCACGAGCGCCCATGGACCGGCGGGCAGGATGTCCCAGCCCACCAGGCCTACGGCCGGGTTAAATGCTTCCGGGAAGCCCAGCAGCATCTGCCACGGCGACGCAGGCGAAAACGCTGTAGCAGCACCGGGCTCGGTGAACAACAGGCGCGGGTCGCCCAGTGCGGCAACCAGCAGCGGAAGGTTCCATACCACAGCTGGCAACGGGATCCACCACAGGCTGCGAGCTCGGCGCAGCGAGGAGAGAGCCAGCGCGTAGACCAGCACGGTTGCGGTCAGGAAGAATGCCATTGAGCCGGCGGAAATCGCCCAGAGCAGCAAGGCAGCCGACGCTGATGCGGTCCATGCGGATACGGACTGCTGATTGGGGGTTTTGGGCTTGGCGCCTTCAACGGCTACCTGAGCGTTGACAGAACGCAAGACGGCCAGCACAAAGACCGGAATAAGGATGTGCACCATGGCTGAGCCAATTCGGCCCGAGGCCAAGGACGAGGCCAGCGAAGGAAGGAACGCCCAAATAAGAGCGGCGAAGAATCGCACGGCGCGCGAACGGCTCACCGCGCCGATCCCCCACCAGGCGGCCAGCGCGGCAAGCGGCATGGCGGCGAGGAACAGGTAGGGCGATGCTTGATTCGCGTGGCCAAAAGTGACCAGCGAGAAGAGCCAGAACAGCACGTCCGAATTATCTGGCGGCGCGCCCGCACCAGTAGAGATGCTTTGCCACCACGACAGCGCATTGGCACCGATTTCCTCGGTGCTCTGCGAGAACGGGCGCAAGGCGCCGCCGGAGAGGGCCGAAGCTCCGAGCACATTGCGCCAGGCAATCAGCGAGGCAGCTGCCGAAAGCAACAGGGCAAGGATCAAGGAGAGCACCGCGGTGGTGCGCGGCGGACGGGCGATGCGGACGAAGTCCGAGAAGTTGTCGCCGCTTGGCTCAACCATGGCGTCGGCGCCGCTGCCGTCGCCATAAACTTCAGTGTCGTCGCGACCGGTATTCAGGTTGCGGCGGTATTCGCGAACTTGGGCCGCCGAGGTCATCAGCTTGCGCACCTGCCGGCGCGGGATCTGGCGAATCTGTGCGACGTTGCGGCGCGAGGCCGCCAGCTTGCCTGGAGTAAACAGGCCACGCAGGACTGCACCGAGGTGGCTGAATCCATGGCCAGGATCCTTGGCGAGCAAGGCCAGCAAGAAGTGGCCAATGCCTCCAAGGAGCAGGCCGACCCACAAGAACGGCAATGCCAGCGGCGAGGCGAACTTCAAGCGCTGGAAAACTTCTGAACGCTTCGCTTCGCGCGGTCCAGCCAGGGTGTCGACAACCTCGACCTGGTGGTACATCTTTGCTGTCGGAACCACTACTACGCGGTGTCCGGCCAGGCGGTTTCGCCAGCACAAATCCACGTCGTCGCCACGGCCCGGAATGGCAGGATCAAATCCGCCGAGGTCCTCGAATACTTCGCGCCGGATGAACATGCCTGCCGAGGAAACGGCAAAGTAATCGCTGCGGCCGTCGTACTGCCCTTGATCGACTTCGTCGATATCGATCATGGTCAGCCGCTGGGCCTTGCGGTCGACGCTCAGGCCAACTTCGGCCAAGTGCCGGGGGTTGTCGATATCCAACAACTTGCATCCGGCGATGGACACGGACTCGGATGCTTCAACGGCACGAGTCAGGTGTTCAAGTGCATCGGGCGCCGGCATGGAGTCATCGTGGATGATCCAAAGCCATTCGTCACGGTCTTGCCGAGCTTCTGGCAGTTGTGAAACGGCCACTTCCAGAGACAGGCCCAAGGACCCTTCCTCGGCTACCAGCAGGGCTGCATTGGAAGGGAGATTAGCTTGGAGTACCTGCAGGGAAGCATCGGAGGAAGAAGCATCGACTCCGACAAATCGTTCAATAGGCCGGGACTGGTTGCGCAGCGCGGCTAAAGTGCGTGGTAAAAAGTCAGCGCCATCGTGCGAGGCAACGATGGCGGTGACGTGAATTGGCGGACGAATTAGATTGCTCGTTTCCGTAGACGGCGACGTTCGCGCTCTGAGAGCCCTCCCCATATGCCGAAGCGCTCATCATTGCTCAAGGCATATTCTAGACATTCAGAACGGACAACACATGCGCCGCAGACACGTTTCGCGTCGCGAGTCGAGCCGCCCTTTTCAGGGAAAAACGCTTCAGGGTCAGTTTGCGCGCACAGCGCGCGGGCCTGCCAGCCCAGTTCGCCTTCATCAACTTCGCCGCCAACACCGAGCCATACTGCCTTGATGGTGTCGCGTACTTCATCGTCCTCATCGAGCTCCGGCGCCCACGAACCAACTGAAGGAATTTCTTCAGCATCCAGTTCCGCGTCGTGCTCTTTAAGATAGTTGTCGGCCGCGGTCTCCAGATCGGCTGCTACTGCAACACGTGCGGACTCACCGGCTTGAGGGTCGACAAACCAGTCAGACGGTGCGTCTTCGAGCCCGTACTGAGCGGACGCAACAGCCGAGGTCGAAAATTCGGAGTACCCCTGCTCCAGATTCGCCATGGTGATGTTGACCTTTCGATTGGTTTGAGTGGATTGGGCCATCTATGGTCCCTACCCATCCGGCAGCATTTATTCCATCAATCTAGAGAATGTGATGAATCCTGCCGGACTCACACTCTAATTACATCCGTGTAACTCCGCTAGAGTCAAGTGGGGAGGTCATTCTAAGAAGACTTCTCAGGAAACTCCCGGCACAACACGCCGTCAAAACAGGCAGATGAGACGGGCGAGTCTTCACTTGCTTGAATTCTCGGTGAATTCTCAGCATCTAATTTCAAAGGACGTTCAATGAGCAGCATTCAACCACAGGGAACTTTCGTGGAGGAACTACTTGCACCGCGACGGGCCTCGGCCTCGCCGTGGCTGACCTGGCATTCACTGAGCGGTGAGCGCATCGAGCTCTCCGGTCGAGTGTTTGACAATTGGGTAGCTAAAAGCGCCAATCTGCTCAGTGATCTTTTTGACCTTGCTGAAGGGTCCACCGTCGTAATCGATCTCGCCCCGCACTGGAAATCCCTGGTGCTCGCTCTGGCAACTCTGCACCATGGAGCTACCCTCGTTGACGCCGAACACGGCGACGCAGCTTATGCCACACTGTGGATCAGCTCCGAACCCAATGATGAACGCATTCCCGCAAGCAGTGAAATCCTCGCCGTGAACCCGGCAGCTCTCGCGCTGTCCTTCGGCTCGGATCTCGGCCCCGTCGCAGAAGACTTTAATGCTTCGGTGCGTTCCTATGGCGACCAGTTCTACCCCTCAGCTGTTGCTTCTTCCGCAACGGCACTGGCCGCCACTGGCGGTTCTGCTATGACGCTCAATGAGCTTTTTGGGAGTTCCGTTCCAGCACGGGGCACCATTCTGGTGCGCGCACAGCAACCGCTGCTGATCCTCCTCCCCTATCTGGTGAGCCAGTGGGCGTCCGGTGATGCAGTGGTTCTTGTGGAAGACGGCGTGGAAGTCACTGAGCGCCTGCGTGAAGGCGAACGCATCAGCTTCGACTATGAGCCTGCCAGCTAGCGCAAGACCTTTGGCGTAGAACCGGTATCGGTTGGACCAGTGGATCCATTCGCAGCCGCACCGATATCGGTTCTAGGCCGTCCGAGAAGTTCGTGATCGTGAGCGAACTCTTCCTCCTGGTCCATTTCCTTGCCAAAGACCCAGAACCGGTAGGCGAAGAAGCGGAATATGGTGCCCAGGATCAAACCGACCACCGAACCGGCGATGAACACCGAGGTCGGGTCGGTCAGGCCCATCCAGTATTTGGTGACCCACACACAGGCTGCGGCAATGCCCAGGCCGATGGCATTCATGATGATGAACATCACCAGCTCGCGCACCACGTTGGCCTGGCGGCGATGGCGGAAGGTCCAATAGCGATTGGCCACCCACGAGAAAATGGTTGCCACGACACCGGCAATAATTTTTGCCTTGACCTGCGAGTCGCTCATTGAGCCATGCAGCAGCCAGACATAGATGCCCGAGTCAATGATGAACGCGACTCCACCAACGACGCCGAACTTCGCAACTTCACGCCAGAACAGCGAGATGAGTCCGGCAATTTTTGATTTGATGCGTTCGAGCAAGGGTCCTCCAGGGAATGAGATTCCCGTCTGGCTAGCAGTAACAGGGCGCACAAAGTACAACTTGAAGCACGCGATCTAGCTATTTTATCGCCAATTTCTGAGGATTGTCCGAATTGTGAGAGTAATCAGACATCTCGCATGCGAATCTGATCCGCGCTTTCGATACCCTAGATAACGTGAGCTTTCCAAAAATTGGCGTGATTGGTGGCGGGCAGCTAGCCCGAATGATGGCCCCTGAGGCCCTGAACCTAGGATTCGAACTTCATATTCTGGCCGAAGGGCCTGAAGTCTCGGCTGCCCGAAGTGTTCCAGACGCACCGGTAGGTGACTACAAGGACCTCGATACCCTGCGCGCTTTTGCCAAGGGCAAGGACGTAGTCACCTTTGACCACGAGCATGTCCCCAACGAATTCTTGACCACGCTGATCAACGAGGGTGTCAATATCCAGCCTCGTCCCGCGGCACTGATCCATGCCCAGGACAAGCTGGTGATGCGCGAGGCCATTGAACGCTTGGGCCTTCCCAACCCGGCCTGGGCCAAGGTGGAGAACGTCGAGGAGCTGATCAGCTTCGGCGAACAGACCGGCTGGCCCATTGTGCTCAAGACCCCGAGGGGCGGCTACGACGGCAAGGGCGTGCGCATGCTCGATAGCATCCAAGATGCCAAAGACGCCGTCGACTGGTTTGCCAACGGCCCATTGCTGGCCGAGGACAAGGTCGATTTTTCCCGTGAGCTCTCCGCCCTGGTGGCGCGCACCCCTTCCGGCGAAGCCAAAGCCTGGCCAGTAGTCCACACCATTCAAGTTGACGGGGTCTGCGACGAAGTGATCGCCCCGGCCCAGGACCTTGACGAGGCCACCGCACGCAGCGCCGCCGAGGCGGCCCTGCGGATCGCCAACGAATTCGGCGTGACCGGCGTCATGGCCGCGGAGCTGTTCGAGACTCCCGGCCAGGGAGCCGGATATGTCATAAATGAATTGGCGATGCGCCCGCACAATACCGGGCACTGGACCATGAATGGTTCGGTCACCAGCCAGTTCGAGCAGCACCTGCGTGCCGTCCTTGATATTCCGCTGGGCGACACCCGCGAGCTGGGTGTCACCGTCATGAAGAACTACCTCGGCGGCGCCAACCAAGACCTCTACTCGGCATTCAGCGCTGCACTGGCCGCGGCCCCCGAGGTCAAGGTGCATGCCTACGGCAAGTCCGTTCGCCCGGGCCGAAAGATCGGGCATGTAAACGTGGTGGCAAATGCCGGGCAAACCGTAGATGAACTTCGCGTGCAGGCAAACAAAGTTGCCGCGCTGATCCGCGACGGCGTCGACGCCAAGAACTAACCTGATATTCCGGCAAGAGCCACTGCGCGCAACGGCGCAGTGGCTCTTGCCTATGACACAACCAAGGAAAAATCTGATGTCTGAAGCACCTCTTGTCGGTCTGGTCATGGGTTCGGATTCCGATTGGCCAGTAATGCGCCTGGCTGCCCAGGCCCTGGCCGAGTTCGGAATTCCATTTGAAGCCGACGTGGTCTCCGCCCACCGGATGCCAACCGAGATGATCGAGTACGGCAAAAAGGCACATGAGCGCGGGCTGCGCGTAATCATTGCTGGAGCCGGCGGCGCGGCCCACCTGCCCGGCATGCTCGCAGCTGTTACTCCGCTGCCTGTCATCGGAGTTCCAGTTCCACTGGCTAAACTTGATGGAATGGATTCCCTGTTGTCCATCGTCCAGATGCCAGCAGGAGTCCCCGTCGCAACGGTTTCCATTGGCGGTGCACGCAACGCAGGCTTGCTCGCGGTGCGCACCCTTGCCGCGGGAACGGATGAGCTTGCACAGTCGTTGCAGGTAAAGTTGCTTCAGTTCGCAGATTCACTGCGCGAGTCAGCCCACGCTAAGGGCGCTGCACTGCGCGATGAAGTAGCCAACGAGAATTTCGCTTCCTAGGGAAAGTCAAACAAGTACATGGGTTCTGCCAGTCACCGCGCACCAAGTCCGTTGCGCCAGCCGGAGACAATTAGCGCTCCGCAACGCAGCAAACGTGCGCTGATCTTGGTTCTTCTGACCATCTTCTTCCCGGGCAGCGCTCAGCTGGTTGCCGGCAATCGAAAGCTCGGAAGGCTTGCGGTCTCCATTACGATGCTGTGCTGGGTCGCCATTCTTGGCATCCTGGCAATCTACTTCATCAACCGGTCGGTCATCCTCGGCTGGGTAGCGCACCCGAACTTCCAGCTGTTCCTGATCATCGTGCTCGGCAGCTTGGCTGTCGGCTGGTTCATCATGTTCATCAATACCCTGGTGATCATTCGGCCCGGAATGCTGGCTCCTGGCATGCGCGCCATCGTTACCGTTTTCACCCTGGCCGCGGTGGTCGCCACCAGTGGCGTGTTCATCTACGGTGCGTCCTTGTTGAACACCGGACGCGAGACCATTGTCTCGGTCTTCGATGAAGGGCCGGCTTTTGACCCGATCGACGGCCGATACAACATCGCGGTATTCGGCGCTGACTCGGGCTCCAACCGAGAGGGTGTGCGCACCGACTCGGTGGCACTGCTTTCGGTCGATGCCAAGACCGGCAAGACCCTGCTGATCTCGGTGCCGCGTAACTTCCAAGGAGCGCGCTTTGCCGATGACTCGCCAATGAAGAAGATTTGGCCCGAAGGCTACAACTGCGGTGACGAGTGCATCTTCAATGCCATTTACCGCAACGCGGCCGACGAGCATGCTGATGCTTTCCCGGCCTCCGTAAAGAATGTTGGCGCGCAGGCCGCCATGGATGCCCTGGAAGGAACTACCGGACTGCCCGTGCAGGGCTACGTCATGGTGGACATGGCAGGATTCGAGCAGTTTGTCGACGCCCTGGGCGGCGTCACCATCAATTCCGGCGGTTGGGTTCCATACAACGGCAAACGCTACCCCAACAGCACCGTGCGCACCCACTGGTTCGCCCCCGGCACTCAGACCTTCAATGGCAAGCATGCCCTGTGGTTTGCCCGCTCGCGCGACTTCACCGACGACTACCACCGCATTAAGCGCCAACAGTGCCTGCAGCAGGCCATCATCAAGCAATTCACTCCTCAGACCATTCTGAAGAACTTCACCGGCATCATGTCCGCTGGAGAGCAGCTGGTGGAGACCAACATTCCTGCCGGCCAGCTCGGCTCCTTCGTCTCCTTGGCCGAGAAGGTCTCTTCACAGCCGATGGCACGCCTGACCTTGGGCGCACCGGACTTTGAGCGAACCTTCTCCACGTACCCGGACTTTGACGAGCTCCAGGAGCGAATCCGCACCCTGATTGCCAAGCAATCGGAGAGCGAGAAGAAGAAGAAGACCGAGAAGTCCGATTCTCCTAAGAAGAGCGAAGATTCTTCCAAGGCTTCCGAGTCCTCCAAGAGCTCGGAAAGTGAAGAAAGCACTGAAGAGAGCGAAGATACCACGGATATCAATAACGCTCCCAAGCTTTCCAACGGCGGAGATCAGGAATTCACCCAGCCTGATGGTAGCCCAATCACCGAGGAGTACTTGGTGCAGTTGGAAATGGCTGGATACGACACCCTCATTTCACAGATCGCCGCTAACAACGACGAATGCTCTGTTCCGTAAACGGTTAAACCCCCCGACCGCGATGCAACCCAATCACTGTTCTTGAAAGGCTATGGTCAAATAACGTGTTCGAGTTGAAAAACGCGATGAGGGATTACCACTGGGGTTCTGATTCTCAGATCTCTGATTTGCTGGATCTGCCTGCGGATATTTCCCCGCAGGCAGAGATGTGGCTTGGCGCCCACCCGGGCTGCCCAAGCCGGCTGGCTGATGAAGACATTGCGCTGAACGACTTCATCGCCCATGACCCGCAGCAAGTACTGGGGGCAACCGTTGCTCAGCGGTTTGGCCGCCTGCCGTACCTGTTCAAGGTGCTCTCGGCGACCCAGCCTCTGTCGATACAGACTCACCCGACGCTCAAGCAGGCCCAGGAGCGTTTTGCCCTGGAAAACTCCAGTGGCAAGCCTCTTGATGCGGCCGACCGCAACTATCGGGATGACAACCACAAGCCAGAGATGCTTTATGCGCTGACTGATTTTGTGGCGTTATCCGGATTCCGACAACCTGCCCAAATCATCAAGGATCTGCGGTTGTTGTCCGCCGGGCTGCCGGAAGACAAGCTGGGCGAGATTGAGACGATCATCCGTTCATTGCAGGGGCAGGATCCACTGGCTGCCGCTTTCAGCCATGTGCTGACCGCCGGGGAACCTGTTGCCCAAACCGTGGAGCTGATCTGCTCGGCCATTGAGTCCTCGGATCAGTTGAAGGCCAACGTCCACTTTGCCGAGCTGGTGTCGATCAACAAGATCTACCCTTCGGATCCTGGCGTGCTGGTCGCACTGCTGCTGAATCTGGTGTTCTTGGAGCCAGGCCAGGCCATCAGCCTGGGCGCTGGAAATGTTCATGCCTATTTGCGTGGACTAGGAATCGAAGTCATGGCCAACTCGGATAACGTTCTGCGAGGTGGGTTGACCAGCAAGCATATCGATGTTCCCGAACTTCTGGATGTCACCATCAGCCAGCCCTCCCCTGCACCGATCCTTGCACCGGTTGCGCTGGGCTCGCACGACCGCCTGTACAAGCCGGACTTCGAAGAGTTCCAGCTGCAGGTGCTGGATCCGCAGGCTGCAGGCCTGGCTTCCGAACTTCAGCTGCACGGTGCTGGAGTGGTCTTGTGCACCGCGGGCGAGTTCTTGATCAAAACCCAAGAAGGCCAGCGAAGCATCAAGCGCGGACAGTCCCTCTTCATTACCGCCGCTGAGCTACCCGCGACAGCGACATTGCAGGGAAATACAGCTGGCCAGCTCTTTGCCGCCAGCGCACAGATCGATTAAAGCAGTCTGCTTGTTGGACCGAATCCAGCTCCAATACTCCGATGGCCATGAACCTTGAAAAGGTTCATGGCCATCGGAGTATGCTCGAAAGATTTAGCGGGTGTAGGCTTCCCACTTATCCTGGTGGTGCTCGCCTTCAACGAAGCGGATGGTTCCGGACTTCGCGCGCATCACGATCGACTGCGTGCTGATGCGGTTGCCCTTGTAACGTACGCCGCGCAGCAGGTCGCCATCGGTGATGCCGGTCGCTGCGAAGTAGCAGTTATCGGAGGTCACCAGATCGTTGGTGGTCAATACGCGGTCCAGCTGGTGGCCAGCGTCCAGTGCCTTCTGTTTTTCGTCGTCATCAGTTGGCCACAAGCGCCCCTGGATGACGCCGCCCAGCGCCTTGATGGCGCAGGCGGTCACGATGCCCTCCGGCGTGCCACCGATACCCATCAGCGCGTCAACGCCAGTACCTTCACGAGTTGCGGCGATGGCGCCGGCGACGTCGCCGTCCATGATCAGCTTGGTACGAGCACCAGCGGCACGGATTTCCTCGATCAGTCCGGCATGGCGCGGACGGTCCAAGATAGTCACGGTGATCTGGCTCAGCTTCTTGCCCTTGGCCTTGGCGATCAAGTGCAGGTTCTGCTTCACCGGCAAACGCAGGTCAACTAGGTCAGCGGCTTCTGGGCCGGTGACCAGCTTTTCCATGTAGAAAACAGCCGAGGGATCAAACATGGATCCGCGGTCAGCCACTGCCAATACGGACAGCGCATTGTTCAAGCCGAGGGCTGTCAAGCGGGTTCCGTCGATCGGGTCAACAGCTACGTCGCATTCGGCACCGGTGCCGTTGCCGACTTGCTCGCCGTTGAAGAGCATTGGGGCTTCATCTTTTTCACCCTCACCGATGACAACAACGCCATTGAAGTTGACGGTGGAGAGCAGACCTCGCATAGCATCTACTGCAGCGCCGTCGGCCGCGTTCTTGTCACCGAATCCAACCCATGGCGTGGACGCGATGGCGGCAGCTTCAGTAGCGCGCACCAGTTCCAGTGCTAAGTTGCGGTCCGGCTCCGAGTCGGTTACCGACAGTCGCGAGGAAAGGTGGGCATAATTGTTCTTTTCGGTCACGAAAGATCCCATCACTGAGTCGTAGTCATTGCGCCTATGCAAACATATTCATTCTATCTCTTTAGAATTTGCAGTGACAGTTCGTGTCGCCAAGGCTTTCAAATCCCAACGTGGGGTTGGGCACGCTAGTTCCGATTACACAGAATCTTCGGGGAGAATAGAAGACGTGCAACTTGAGAACAACAGTGGGAACACCATGCCTGTGAACGAGCCGTCGGATCAGTCGGCACCGGAGCCTCGTCGCGATTTGAATGATCCTGAGGCGACCTTTGAGGACCTGCCATTCAAGCCGCAGCTCACCGAGAAGCAGGCCAAGCGTGCCAACCAGACTTTTAAGGGCATGGTGCTCTCGGTTGGCTTCACCCTCGCTGTTGTTATTCCGCTGGTTTTGCTCAACCCGGCTCCGAAAGATGAAGCATTCGAGAGCAAGGTGAACTTGCAGCAGACCGCGGAGCAAACCGAACAAATTGCAGGTTTCGAGGTCTTCGCGCCAAGCCTGGGCGATGGACAGTATGCCAACTTCGCCCGCTGGCAGGCCAATACCGCTCAGGGTGTCCCCTACTGGGAATTTGGCATCGTGGCCAAGAACAAGGATTTTGTCTGGGTACGCCAGGCCGCTGAAGCAAACGCCACGTGGATCGCCTTGACTACCGATACCGCCGTTCCGACCGGCACCAGGACCATTGGTGGCTGGGAATGGGAAGTCCGGGTGAAGGATGGAACCACGTATTTGATTTCGGAGCGAAAAGACTCAACGCTGATCCTCTCCACGGACACTTCCGAGCAGCAGCTTGAGGATGTGGCCGAGCTGGCAGAATCCACGCTTAGCTAGTCAGTGTTGTGACTTCACCCTGACCGCAAATATTCGATATTCGAACATCTTCCCGTAGACTTTGGCTTATGCGATCTGAATCAACCACTCATTCCTTGTCCCCCAAAGAGGCTTGGGAGAAGCTTAGCGCCGGCAACCTGCGTTTCGTCAATGAAGAAACCGAACACCCTAATCAGGACAGTGCCCGGCGCCAGTCGCTGATTTCAGGACAAGAGCCGTTTGCGGTGATCTTCGGTTGCTCAGATTCCCGGCTCGCAGCAGAAATCATCTTCGACGTCGGCCTGGGCGACATGTTCGTGGTGCGCACCGCCGGCCACGTGATCGACCCGGCCAGCCTCGGTTCGCTGGAGTTCGCGGTCGACGAGCTCAACGTGCCTTTGATTGTCATTCTGGGCCACAATTCTTGCGGCGCAGTCACGAGCGCCATCAAGGTCAAGGAGTCCGGGGATATGCCCAAGGGCTTCGTGAGGGATCTGGTCGAGCACATCACTCCATCGGTGCTGGCCGCCGAGCGCAAGGGCATCACCGATGTCAACGGCACGGTCGTTGAGCACGTAAAGCAAACCACGGACCGCCTTGTGGATCTGTCCACCATCATCGCGCACGCTATCGAAGAGGGCCGCACAGCCGTAGCTGGCGTGGCCTACCACCTCGACGATGGCCGGGCGCAGCTCGTCTCAAGCTTGGGCCTGGACTAGGCACCATCCGCACTGCAGTAATTGCCTTGCAGCGCGGGTTTTATTCCCGTATCGGCGCAGCGTCACCAGCGGTTGTGATGTTTGCTTCAGAGTCCTGTCCTTCCATTGCATTCGAGGCGTAATCTGGGCGCATGACTAACAGTGACGATTTCCGCATTGAACATGACACCATGGGTGAAGTCCGAGTTCCAGCTCAGGCTTTGTATCGCGCACAAACTCAGCGTGCGGTCGAGAACTTTCCAATCTCAGGCAAAACGCTGGAGTCATCGCATATCAAGGCCCTCGCCCAGGTGAAAAAGGCCGCAGCCCAGGCAAACCTCGCATTGGGTGTGCTGGATGCCGAGCGCGCCGGGGCTATCACCGATGCGGCCGAAGAGGTGGCCAGCGGAAAGTACGACGAGCACTTCCCCATCGACGTTTTCCAGACCGGTTCGGGAACCAGCTCAAATATGAATACCAATGAGGTCCTTGCCGAATTGGCTACCCGCGCTTTGAAGGCAAAACAGAGCGCCACCGAAGTTCACCCCAATGACCACGTGAACGCTTCGCAGTCCTCCAATGACGTATTCCCTACTTCGGTCCACGTGGCTGCCACCGGCGCCCTGATCAATAACCTGGTCCCTGCCTTGGGCCAGCTGGCCACCGCACTGGAAGCAAAATCGACCGAATTCAAGGATGTCGTCAAGTCCGGCCGCACCCACCTGATGGATGCCACCCCGGTCACCTTGGGACAGGAGTTCGGCGGTTATGCTGCACAGGTGCGCTACGGCATCGAGCGAGTCGAGGCAGCTCTGCCACGAGTTGCCGAAGTCCCGCTGGGCGGCACCGCAGTTGGCACCGGCATCAACACTCCTGAAGGCTTCCCGCAGAAGGTGATCGAGTTCCTTCGCGAGGACACCGGCCTGCCTATTACCGAAGCACGCAATCATTTTGAAGCCCAGGCCAACCGCGATGGCCTTGTCGAGGCGTCGGCTGCGCTGCGGACCATCGCCATATCGCTCATCAAAATCGCCAACGACTTGCGTTGGATGGGCTCTGGCCCGAACACCGGCTTGGGCGAAATCTCCATTCCTGATCTGCAGCCAGGCTCTTCGATCATGCCTGGCAAGGTCAACCCGGTGATCTCCGAAGCGACTATCCAGGTTGCCGCCCAGGTCATCGGCAACGACACCACCATAGCGTGGGCAGGTACCAATGGAGCCTTTGAATTGAACGTGGGCATCCCGGTCATGGCCTCGAATTTGCTTGAATCAATTCGATTGCTGTCCAATACGGCCACCGTGATGGCAGAGAAGATGATCGATGGAATCAAGGCCAACGTTGAACGCGCCCGCTTCCTCGCCGAGGCATCGCCATCCATCGTCACCCCGTTGAACAAGTTGATCGGCTACGAGAACGCTGCCAAGATTGCCAAGAAAGCCGTTGCCGAAGGACTGACCGTCCGCGAGGCCACCATCGCGCTGGGATTCGTCGAGCGCGGCGAAGTCACCGAAGCCCAGCTTGATGAACTGCTTGACGTCTCCACCATGGTGGGCAAGCACTAGAGCCTTCATAACCCACGCAGCGACCCCTTGCCATCCCGATCAATGATCACCGAAGGCAAGGGGTCGTCGCTATTTCGGGACTGCAAGCATCCGGGCCACCAAAGAAACCGAACAGCTCGCATCGGATAGCAGTTGCATGAAGCGCCAATTAAACCAGCGTGATCCAGTAGCGGCGCACATTGTCGAGTGAACCGAATATCGGACCAACCTCGCTTTGCGGCTTAATGCTTTCAAGCACACCGCCGCATGATTCGATAGTGCGAGCGGATCCGATGTTGGAGTCGTTGCACGTGATCAGGACTTTTGGCAGCCCCAGGCCCCGCGCCTGGTGCAGCGATCCGGCGAGCGCCAGCTTGGCCAGGCCTCTCCGTCGCGCGCTGGGTCGGATGCCGTAGCCTATATGGCCGCCGACCTCCGCCAGATAGCCGTTGCCAAGATCATGCCTCAGGCTCACGGCGCCTAAGTACTTGCCGTTTTCCACTACCCAGAGCGTGCTTTGCGAAACGAAGCCTGGCTCTGGCGTGAATTCTGGTCTTGCCAGGTCATTGAGAAGTTTCACCCAGCGCTCAAAATCCTTGGGGTCAGCCAAGTCCCAACCGTATTTATCGGCGAAGAACATCGAGGCGCCGTCTTGTTCTGCGCCGTTCCATTCTGCGGTGCTCTGCATAAATGATTGGTGCAGGTCAGCGGTTGGTTCACGGAGGACTATCTGGCTCATGTGGACAGCCTAGTACAGATGCCCGTCCAGCATTCCGCTCAGGCTCGGCAGTGGTGGAATGCCGCAGATCACTTAAGTTGCACCCTTGAATCCATAGTGCAATACTGCACTATATGAAAGATAGTGCAAAAGATGCAATGGGGGTGCCCACCGAGGCACCGACGTTGAGCGGACGCATGCAAAAAACCCGGACTTCCATCACTCGCCATTGCCGCGAGCTAACGGCCGAGTTGGGCTTCAACGGTTTCACCATTGAACAGGTGTGCGAACGGGTGGGCATCTCCCGGAGAACTTTCTTCAACTACTTCCCCAGCAAAATCGACGCTGTCTTCGGGCACGACTCGGACGCTATGCCAGAAGGCGTCATCGAGCGTTTCATGGCGGCTCGGCCTGAGGGCATCACCGGGATTTCCCCCACCCTTCTGGCAGACTTGGTGGATATGGTCATTGAACGGCTGAGTTTTGATGAAACCGAAATCGTGAGCACCCATGGGTTCTTCTCCGTGGCACACCGCGAACCGGAACTCCTTCAGCACATGGTCCAGGCCGGACCCAGGAAAGACGCGGAGTTCCGTGAACTCATTGCATCGCGCGAAGGAGTCGATCCGCAGGATCCACTGCTCTCAAGCCTTTTGCACATTCTCAGGCACACCACTCTCCAAGCCATCGAGGCTTATGTCGAAGGTTCTGGGAAACGCTCGCTCACCGAGGAATTCCTGGAACTGATGGGCCGGATCCAAAACATCATGGGCCAGCCCCTGAGACGCAGCAACGACTAAATAATTCCTTCAACACCTCTCGCAAGGATTGCAATGACCGCAACTACCGGTTCCCGGAAAACCCCGGGCGATGCACCCCTGGTACTGACCCAGCGGCGCATCTGGATCATCTTCTCCGCCTTGATCGCAGGAATGCTCCTGTCATCACTGGACCAAACCATCGTCTCCACTGCCATGCCAACCATTGTCGGCAAGCTCGGCGGCGTTGAGCACCAGGCCTGGATCACCACGGCCTACCTTTTGGCCACCACCATCGTGATGCCCATCTATGGCAAGTTTGGCGATGTCCTCGGACGCCGCAACCTGTTCATGATTGCCATCGCGTTGTTCACCTTGGCCTCTGTCGGCGCCGCCTTCTCCACCACCTTCTGGATGTTCGTGGTCTTCCGCGCCATCCAGGGCCTGGGTGGCGGCGGCTTGATGATCCTCTCGCAGGCCATCATCGCCGACATCGTCCCGGCTTCCGAGCGCGGCAAGTACATGGGGCCCCTGGGCGGCATCTTCGGTTTGTCCGCTGTCGCCGGCCCGCTGCTCGGTGGATTCTTCGTTGACCACATGACCTGGGAATGGGCGTTCTACATCAACATCCCAGTTGGTATTGCCGCTTTTGCCATCGCATGGTTCGCGCTGACCCTGCCAAACAAGAAGGCAGAAAAGAAGATCGACATCCTGGGTGTGCTGTTGCTGTCGATTGCCACAACCTGCCTGATCTTCTTCACCGACTTCGGCGGCTCCGCCGCTCACGGCTGGGGAGCTCTGGAAACTTGGGCCTGGGGTGCCGGTCTGGTGATCGCCGCTTCGCTGTTCATCCTGGCCGAGGCCAGGGCCGAAGACCCGATCATCCCGCTGAGCCTGTTCAAGAACAAGGTCTTCATCAACGCCACCGCCATCGGTTTCACCCTGGGCATCGGAATGTTCTCCGCGATCGCTTTCGTGCCAACCTTCCTGCAGATGTCCTCGGGCACCTCAGCCGCCGTTTCCGGCCTGCTTATGGTTCCAATGATGGTCGGCATGATGGGTACTTCCATTTACTCGGGCATGGCGATCTCCAAGTCCGGACGCTACAAGGGCTACCCGATCGCCGGAACCATCGTCACCGTTGCCGCCATGCTGGCATTCACCACCCTGACCGCGCAGACCCCGCTGTGGCTGATCTGCGCCTACCTGTTTGTCCTCGGCGCCGGCATGGGCTTGATCATGCAGGTTGTCGTCCTGGTAGTTCAAAACGCTGTTGGACCAGAGATGGTCGGCACCGCCACCTCCACCAACAACTACTTCCGTGAAGTCGGTGCATCGCTGGGTGTGGCCATCTTCGGCGCCTTGTTCACCAACCGCCTCTCCGAGAAGCTCCTGGATGTCTTCTCCGGCGCTGGAGCCAGCGCTGCTGATGCCGGCCAGGCGGCATCCACCTTGGATCCGCAGACGCTGTCATCACTGCCGGATGCTTTGCGTGATGGCATCGTGGACGCCTACGCCAGCTCCTTGGCGCCGGTGTTCTGGTACCTGATTCCGTTCCTGGTAGTGGCGTTCGCACTGGCCTTGTTCCTCAAGCAGGTTCCGCTCTCCGACACCGCAGGCATGGTTGCCCGCGGCGAGGCCATCGGCGGAGAGGAAGCAATAGCTTTCGAAGAAGCCCAGCGCGCCCAGCAGGCTGCGCCTGCGGAGAATGCAATGGAGCCCGCGGGCAACGTTTTAATCGCTGAGCGCCCAAGCGACAAGAGCACCCCGCCGGAAGCCAAGTAGGGTTTCGGCAGCCACTAATTCTATTGGCTCAAGAGCATCGGGGTGCGGACCAGCTGGTCCGCACCCCGATGCTCTTTCCATTTTCAATTAGGCGAAGTAGCCACCTGGACGGGGTTCCAGCGCCCATGACAAAGCTCGTTCATGCAAGGGCGGCAGCTTCGGACGGTCCTGCAGATCAAAGTAGCCGACTTCGAGATTTTCGTCATCGTTAATCCTCGCCTGCCCGGAAAGGTGCCGGGCCTTGAAGACGATGTCGAGATATTGGGCATGGTCCCCATTGGGATAAACGGTTGGCGCGGTCACTCCCACCCCCACCAAATCGGTGACTTCGCAGGACACCCCGGTCTCTTCCTGGACCTCGCGCTGGGCAGTATGCGATGGCTCTTCTCCCGGATCGATGATGCCGGCAGGCAAAGTCCACAGTCCGTTATCGGCACGGCGCACCAGTAGCACTCGATCACCGTGGAATACAACAACTTTTACCCCGGAGAGCCACAGCATCTCATGCCCTATATGTGTTCGCAGCTTGGTTATGAATTCCGGAGTTGCCATAAATTCATCGTGCCACAAGCAGCACCGCAAATGCCCCAATGACCATGAATGGCCCAAAAGGCACAGCCGACTTCAAAGTCAGCTTGCGCACGATCACTCCCCCGATCACCCAGAATGTGGCCAAGACAAAAGTCAATAACGAGGCAAGAAACAGCGCAGGCAGAGAATAGTAACCAAGATTTAGGCCAAGGACACCGGCCAGCTTTACATCGCCCATTCCCATGGCCCCAGCCGAAATCAGGCTGATCAGCAAATATCCGCCACCGAGGAGCAGCATCCCCAGGGACCCTTGCAGGATTCCCGGCAGGCCACCACTGCTGGTGCCCAAGCAAATCACCAGGGCCAGGCTGGCCAGGAGCCACGAGCCCACAAGCCGATTCGGCAGTCGATGGTTGGCGATGTCGGCCTTGGACAGCAGAACACCGAAAACACCAAAGCACAGCAATTGGAGCGCCACCAGGGCACCCTCGACCGGCCCTTCTTGGGCAACGCTCCATATCTGCGACATGTATAGAGCATAGGCATCTTCCCATTGCCATGGGATGGACAGCTCGCCCTTGTGAATAATTCAGGCACTTATACAATTAGATTATGGACGTGCCCTCAGCTCCGTTGTACTTCCCCGGCTCCCCTGAGCCGGATTCCACCGCGCGGCGAAGATTTCGCGCCTTGGCTCGGTCCGCGCCTTGGCTGAGCACGTCGCTCAAAGTTGAAATCGACATTCCCGATGAGCTGGGCGATCCCGGGCGTGGCCTGACCGGTACAGTGACTGCCAAAATTCGACAGCGCGAAGGAATCGCCGTGCATAATGCCGCGGGCGGGCTGGTCTTCCAGAAAGAGACTTTCACCGCCCAGCGCAGTCGTGGCTATGTCGCCGCCACCAATGCGTCATGGAAGTTGCCATCAGCGCTGATCACACCGGTTTATACGTCGGATCATCTAGTGCTCCGCCGCCCGGAAATCGCAGGATTTGATGGGTTGCTGCCGCTGGAATACTGGGTGGCGGTTTTGGATCCGGTGGAAATTGCAGGTACTGAGCCCGCAGCGCAGGACTTGGCCTTTGACCATCCCACCTATATCCATGAACTCAGCGAGATCATGCATGAGGGACGTCCAGCCTTAGCAGCGGTGCTCAGTTCCGGGCACACGTATCAAGCCGCCCTTGCCGATTTCGCGTTGGTTCCCGCTGGCACGCGCACGCTGCTGGTTTTGGATCTGGGCACCGGCGTTTGCCTTCTGCGCCAGAGACTTTCAGGCCCTGCTCCAGCCGCACCTGATCTGCGACTTCGGATTCTGGCCCAGGATGAGTATTACATCAATTCGCACTTCCAGAAGGTTCATTGGCTTGATCAGCCGATAGTGCGCTCGTAGCCCTCTTTCCATTGGTTCCGCACGCAGTTCCGGCTCCCGTGTCGCTGGTGGTTGATCACCCGCGCCACGAGAGCCGGCGCATGTGCCGGAAGCTAGCGCAGCATCGGCGCATCGAGCATCTCGGTCACCAAAGCGGCAATCGCTGAACGCTCGGAACGAGTCAGCGTCACATGGCCAAACAGCGAATGCCCCTTGAGCTGTTCCACCACTGCTGCAATGCCATCATGGCGTCCAACGTGCAGGTTATCCCGCTGGGCCACGTCGTGGGTGAGCACCACCTTGGAGTTCTGGCCGATGCGCGAGAGCACCGTGAGCAGCACGTTGCGTTCCAAGGACTGCGCTTCATCAACAATGACAAATGAGTCATGCAGGGAACGTCCGCGGATGTGGGTCAGCGGCAAGACCTCGAGCATCCCGCGCTCCAGCACTTCGTCGATGGCGTTCTTCGACACGATGGATCCCAGGGTGTCGAACACGGCCTGGGCCCACGGGCCCATCTTTTCGCCTTCCGAGCCCGGCAGGTAGCCCAGCTCTTGGCCACCCACGGCATACAACGGTCGAAACACGGTGATCTTGCGGTGCTCACGGCGCTCCAGCACCGCTTCCATCCCGGCGCACAGCGCCAGAGCCGACTTGCCGGTACCGGCGTTGCCGCCAAGCGAAACGATGCCCACCGAAGGATCCATCAGCAAGTCCAAGGCGATTCGCTGCTCGGCGCTGCGGCCGTGCAAGCCAAAAGCCTGCTGATCTCCACGCACCAGCTTGAGGGTAGTGTCATCGGTTTTTCGGGCCAGCGCGCTGCCGCGGGGCGAGGTGATGACAAAGCCGGTATTGACAGGCGCTTCGGCCGCCGCTGGCAAATTCAAGAGCTGCTCGCGCTCATACAGCGCGGCCATCGATTCCTCGTCCAGGTCCAGTTGCTGTATTCCGGTCCAGCCGGTGGAGGTGATCAGCTCGTTGCGGTACACCTCGGCGTGGATCCCCATCGCTGACGCCTTAATGCGCATCGGCAGGTCCTTGGTCACCAGGGCAACATCGAGTCCTGAATCCAGCAGATGCTTGGCGACGGCGAGGATGCGCGCGTCGTTGTCGCCCGAGCGCATGCCCACAGGAAGAACATCAGGAGCTATGTGGTTGAGTTCTATGCGCAATGTGCCGCCGGCCGATGACACGGGAACCGCCTGGGCAAGTCCCCCGTGGCTGGCGATCAGGTCATCGAGCAGGCGCAGGGCCTGGCGTGCAAAGTATCCGAGGTCGGGATCCTTGCGCTTGTGTTCCAGCTCGGTGACCACTGTCAATGGAATCACCACATGATGCTCTTCAAAGTGGAACATCGCTTTCGGATCGGAAAGCAATACCGAGGTATCAATGACGTAGGTTCGTACGTCCTGTTCGGCAGTTCGGCTCATGGCAGCGCACCCATTCTCGAATCCGGCGTGGGGACTCTCCCCACGCGTTAGTGGGGAAGCCCAACACCGGATGTCCAAGGCGTGTCCGGTAGCTGTACCGGCTGGCGCTGCTTTTGGTCATCTAGTGCGGAACCCTTCGATCAGCTGGAGCTTGATGCCCCTGCCTTATGATCACCATAGTCCTTGCACGGCCACGGGTAAGCAACTTCTGGGTAACGATTTTTTAAACTCTGTTCGCCCAATCGGGCGCTAGGCGCCGAACCTGCGTTGGCGATCGGCAAAGTCGCGCAGGGCTCGCAAGAAATCAACACGCCGGAAGTCAGGCCACAGCGCTTCGCAGAAGTAGAACTCTGAATAGGCGCTCTGCCAGGTCAAGAATCCACTCAGGCGCTGTTCGCCACTGGTGCGGATGACCAGGTCGGGGTCCGGCTGGCCCTTGGTGTACAAGGCCGATTCGATGTCATCCGTGGAGAGGTTTTCAGCCAGCTCTTCGAGCGTGCGTCCGTCGTGTGCGGCCTGCCCCAAAAGCGCCTTGAAGGCATCCAGGATTTCCCGGCGGCCCCCATAGCCGATTGCCACATTCACGTGGACCCCGGCGCGGTTTTCGGTAGCGGTCTCCAAAGCCGCCAATTTCTGCGCCAAATCCTCTGGAAGCAAATCCTTGGCACCGACCTGCTGGACCTTGACCCGATTGGTTTCGCCCAAGCGGTCCAGGGTTCCGCCGATGACCTCCAAGAGGTCGCGCAGTTCGCTCGCCTCGCGATTCAAGTTGTCCGTGGAGAGCATGTAGAGCGTGACCATCTTGATGTTCAGGTCTTCGCACCAGTCCAGGAATTCAAGGATCTTGTCCGCCCCAGCCTGATGGCCGGCCATGGTTGGCGAACCTGCGAGCTTGGCCCAACGGCGGTTGCCGTCAACCATGACTCCGATGTGGTGCGGAAGCCTGTCGGCTGGCAGTGACTTCGCCAAGCGCCGTTCGTAGTAACGGTACGCAAGGTTGGGAAGCTGCACCGTGGCACTGCCTTTCAATCGAATCCAAAAAGTCTAGGTTCTAAATCTACCGCGATTCCCCCGGCCCTTTGCTGATCTGCCAGCCGCAGCGGCAAAAATGCCGGGCTATTCTCAGTTTCCCGATCCCCCTGCCTGGTCATTGATCTGCAGGAAATCCATTAATTTATCGAAGCCCTCAACCGGCATCTGGCATAGTTCCTCGCGGCACGGCTGGATTTTGAGCCCCGCTGCTTCACCAGCTAATTCGGGCGAGTAATGAACATTCAATCCCAGCGCCCAGGCAAGCTTGCGAACCCGCTGGGCTTCGGCAGAGTCCCAGGAGCCCAATGCCAGATAATGCACGGGAGCAAAAATGATGCTCTGCACTTCCAGGGCGGTAGCCACTTGGGTAGCGGCTTCGGATGCCAGCGCCACCGCATGGGCCGAAAGCGCCCGTGCACTTTCGAGGCTCGCCGCAAGGGAATCGGAATAGTTTCCTTCGGCCATGCCCTGCAGTGCGCGCAGTGCCAGGGCCTTTGCATAGAGCGCGCCGGCAGCCGGAAGGGCATCATCAAGCACGCTGACCGCAGCGACGTCGCTGCGCTGCGCGGCAATACGTGCATCGACCTGAATAGCATCGCGGGGCACCCCGGTATCCGGATCGACAAAGCCCTCGGCCCTGAGCAGCAGCTGGCTGGCGCGGTGGCCCCACTTCGCCTCACCGGTAGCCTGCTTCAAGGCCAGGAAGGCCAGGGCCAACGCGGCATAGTCCTGCAAGGTTCCTTCATTATTCGCCGCAGGACGACCGGCAAAGCTCACCCTGGCCAAGCGACGTGTCTCTTCATCCCAGTGCGTGGCCCACAGCGAGGCCGCAACACGCTCGGCGAGCTCCAGCGCCCTGGGCTCCTCAAGCAGCATGAAGGCATCGCAGAGCGCTTCGACAGCCAGGGCATTCCAACCCGCAACCACCTTTTCATCACGCACCGGCCGGATGCGCGAGCTGCGCAACTGGCGCAAAGCGCTGATCAGATCATCGATCGCGTCTTGTTCCGCGGGCTCAGGCATCCGGGCGAGCGAGAAGCAAAAGTACTGCGGATCCTCGGCAATGGGCGCGAAGCGGATCAGCCCCTGTGCCAAGCGGGAACGCAGTTGTTCGGTCGCCTGGGTAATCTGCTCGCGGTTGTAGCTGTAATAGGCGCCTTCGATCTGTGCACCATCGCGTGCTGAATCCGCGTCGAGGGATGCGGCAAAGGCCGGGTGGGCCCCGGATTCGATCAGCAGTTCTTCATGGAGGAAGTCAATGATGCCCAAGGCGCTGCTTCTGGCCAGCTGCGCCAAGTTCTGCGCCCGTGCTGCAGCCTCGCCGCTGGTGCTTGCGGCAACTTCGGATGCCAGCACCGCGCTGCGCGCAGCCAGCGAAAGCAGCCCGGCATTGTCATAGAGCATCTTTTCAAAATGCGGCACCGACCAGTTTTCATCCACGCAGTACCGCGCGAATCCACCGTCGACATGGTCCTGCAACCCTCCCAGGAACATCGCTTCCAGGCTGGTTGCGGCGGCATTGAAGGCTTCCCGGGCGCTGTCCGGGCGGGTGATGATCGAATGCCACAGCGTCTTCAGCGCCCAAGTGGGAGGGAATTTGGGGGCCGGGGTGAAGCCGCCCTCGGCCCTGGTCGTGAGGATCCAGCGTTCGGTGGCCGTGGCCAGAGCCGACTGGGCCGGTTCCCGGGAGTCCAGGGCCAGCAGCGCGCTCTGCCTGCTGCCGAGTTCTGCCAGGTGATCGGCGAGCATTGAGGCCTGCTCTTCAAGCCCTTCGCGCTTGGTCTCCCAGGCTTCATGCACGGCCTGGAGCACTTGGCTGAACCCCGGGGTGCGTCCGCGGGGTTCTTTGGGGTAATAGGTTCCCGCGTGCACGGTGCGTCCATCGGGCAGGGCAAAGATGGTCATGGGCCAGCCGCCGGCACCGGTGAGCGCCTGGGTGGCCATCATGTATGTATCGTCAACCAGCGGGTGTTCTTCGCGGTCGACCTTGATGGCCACAAAATTCTCGTTGAGCAGCTGGGCGATCTGCGGATCGTCGAATGACTCGTGGCTCATGACATGGCACCAGTGGCAGGCGGCGTAGCCGATGGACAGCATCACCGGCACATCTCGCAGGCGGGCCTGTTCGAAGGCTTCATCCCCATAGGGAAACCAGTCGACTAGTTGGTGCGCATGCTGTCTGAGATATTGGCTGGCAGCGCCAGCGAGTCGTTGAGCCACGCTTTCATGCTATCGCGTGGCTCACACCTCAGCTACCGGGCTTCGTCAGTCTTCGGGTCGACCGGGCCCTCGGGTTCTTGCAAGTTGCGCTGCTCGCCCTTGGCCACCATATCCTGCTGCTTGGATTCCGCTTCCGAGGTGTAGCGCACGCGGCGCACACGACGGACCATGTCGCGGATCAGGAAGATCACGGCGATGACCATGACCGCGGTGAAAATGAAGCCGAGGAATCCGGGACCGTAGTCGCTGCTGGTCTCCGTGCCCAACTTGGTGGTCTGAGAAGCTACGGCCAAGGACGCGAAGATCGTACTCACGATGTACAGACAACTCTTTTCTGGAACGAGGAAGTGCTTATTGCTATCTTAGTCCGGCGAAGAGGTCGGACTCGGGCAAATCGGTGGATACCTTGGATGAGATCAAGGTGTAGTCCTCCCATGGCCAGTGCTCAGCGTAGACGTGCTCCGGCACCGCGAAGAAGAAACCTTCCGGGTCAATTTGGGTTCGGTGGGCCAGCAGCGCCTGATCACGCTGCGAGAAAAAGTCTGCGCAGTGAATCTGGGTGGTCGTGGTATGTGGCGAAACCCACTTGAACATCTGGTTGTCTTCGTCCGCTTCCCATTGCGCGACACGTTCCGCATACGGCGAATCGTAGCCGGCTTCGATCATCGCGTAGTGCAGGGCGCGGAAGCGGTCCGGCGCGAAGGCGCGGTCGTAGTACAGCTTGCTGACCGACCATGGCTCGCCCAGCTCCGGGTACATCTCAGGGTTCGCGGCATGCTCGAAGGCGAAGGTCGCCACCTTGTGGCTGTGGATGTGGTCCGGGTGCGGATAGCCGCCATTCTCGTCGTACGTCGTGATGACATGCGGACGGAATTCGCGGATCAGCTTGATGATGCCGGCAGCGGCAACCTCGACCGGCTGCAGGGCAAAAGCGCCAAAAGGCAGGTCGGGCAGCGGGTCGCCTTCGGGCAATCCGGAGTCCACATAGCCTAGCCAGCGGTGCTTAATGCCGAGCACCGCGGCCGCCTCGGCCATCTCGGTGCGGCGCACGCCGGGCAGATCGCGGTGCGCGTGCGCCAGTTCTCCGGCCGCCGCGTTGAGAATGTCTCCACGTTCGCCGCCGGTGCAGGAAACCACCATCACTTCTGCGCCTGCGTCGACATAGGCAGCCATGGTGGCAGCGCCCTTCGAAGATTCATCATCGGGGTGCGCGTGAATAGCCATGAGCCGGAGCCCCTGCGATGGGCCAATTTTCTTCACGTCGTGAATCTCCACTGATCTACTTTCCTTCGCCACGATGCTGAACAGCGGATTTTTGAGAATACTGTTCACCATTGATATCAACTGATACTCGACTGCCGGTTATTCCCAATTCGGCTCAGGCGGTAAACTTGTTGAAGGAACCAACTTACGGCATTCCCAGTTCAAATGCCGCCCAGGCACAGAGAGTGGTGCAAGACAAGTAATGTCTGATCCAAGCTTAACGGCTCGCTACAACAACCCCAAGAAACGCAGCCTGAGTAAATCCTCGCGCAATTGGCTGATCACTTCGGCCATCGCCCTTGGCGTGGCCGGCGCCGCGTACGTCGGGTTCAACAACTACAGCGCCATTACCGCCCAGGACATCCATTACGAGGTAGTTTCGCCGACCTTGACCAAGACGACCATCGCCGTGGAATACAACGCCAAGGATCGTGTCCAATGCGATATCCGCGCGATGAACGAGTCCAAGGCTGTCGTTGGCTACAAGACGATCCTGCTTGATCCGGGAGAGGCTACCGGCTTGATCAATCAGCAGATCGATGTCGATCTGCACACAGATAACCTCGCGGTGACCTCTGGCGTCGAGACTTGCTACGTGGTTCCCCAGGACTACAAGGGTTAATATTTCGGCCCGTTCATTCCCTAATAGCTGAATCTATTGGGCTTAAAGCGTTTTGGCGACTACTATCGTTGAAAAGATACGTTTCGCCCCGCATCCGCGATTGGTCCAGGTTTAAACCAGATCATGAAGCTGGCGGGGTCTTTGCTTGCATCAATAGAACAACGTAAGCCCGCAGATCCGTACCGAATCCGACTTCGTCGACGCCACCGTTCAGGTGGCGTTCGGCTTTGAGGGGCTCTTTGCAGCCAATCAGGCCACAGCGAAGTCCTAACTGACCAAAGGAAGTACAACGTGAGCACCAACAGCAACGAACCTGTCGTTTGGCTGACTCAGGAAGCCTTCGACCGGCTCCAGAACGAACTGACTTTCCTCTCAGGCCCGGGACGCGCCGAGATCGTTGCCCGTATCGAGCAGGCCCGTTCCGAAGGTGACCTGAAGGAGAACGGTGGCTACCACGCTGCCCGTGAAGAGCAGGGCAAAGCAGAAGCCCGCATCCTGTACTTGAAGGACCTGCTGCGCCGAGCCAACGTTGGCGAAGCGCCTGCAGATGACGGAATTGTCGAACCGGGCATGATGGTTGTCGCGAGCATCGCTGGCGATGAGACCACCTTCCTGTTTGGCTCCCGCGAAGTCGCTGGCGATACCGATTTGGAAGTTTACTCCGAGCAGTCGCCGATCGGCGTTGCCGTGCACGGCGCCAAGGTTGGCGACAAGCTTTCCTACGTCGCTCCCAACGGCCGCGACATCAAGGTTGAAATCATTTCTGCCAAGCCATACCAGGCGTAGCAATACGGCCTTGCGGCTTAAAGTCCTCGCCGGCTGCCAGCTCATTGAGCTAGCAGCCGGCGAGGACTTTTTTATTATTTTTTAGGCGACAGAGCCGCCAGCGTTATTGGTGATCTGCGGGTCGAAGCCCTCAGCCCGCAGATTGTTAAGCACCAACTTGGAATGCTCATGACCCTTCGTTTCCAAATCGATGGTGATCGCGACGTCGCCCATCGACAGCGAACCACCGATGCGTGTGTGGTCCAGGCGGGTGACATTCGCATCTGATTCGGCGATGATGCGGGAGATCTGGGCCAGGGCGCCGGGGCGGTCTGGCAGCATCATGCGGACGGTCAGGAATCGTCCGGCAGCTGACAGGCCACGCTGGATCACCTTGAGCATCAGCAGCGGGTCGATGTTTCCGCCCGAAAGGATCACCGCGGTGGTCGCCGGGTTGATGCCATGCTCTTCCAGCCGGTTTTCCAGCAGAGCGGCGACACCCACTGCACCGGCTGGCTCGACTACCAGCTTGTTGCGCTCCAAAAGCACCACCAGTGCGCGCGCCAGAGCATCTTCGGAAACGGTCACCACGTCATCTACAAGTTCCTTGATGATGGCGAAGGGCAGCTGACCTGGCTTGCCGACAGCGATACCGTCGGCGATGGTGTGCACAGTATCCAGTGGCACCAAGGCATCGGCGGCTAGGGATGGCGGATAGGCTGCCGCGTTTTCAGCCTGGACGCCAATGACCTTGATTTCGCGGCCCAGCTCGCGGGCCTTTTCTTTCAGTGCTATAGCAACGCCTGCAAGCAGTCCGCCACCGCCCACGCCCATCAGAACCGTTTCAACTTCTGGAAGCTGCTCCAGGAGTTCCAGTCCGATGGTGCCCTGACCGGCAATGATGTCCGGGTGGTCAAAGGGGTGCACAAAGACGGCACCGGTTTCGTCGGCGTAGCGCTGGGCTTCGGCCAAGGCCTCGTCAACGGTATCGCCAAAGAGCACAACTTCCGCACCGTGGTCGCGGGTCGCGGTGAGCTTGGGAAGTGCGACGCCACGCGGCATGTAGATGCGCGCCTTGATCCCCAGCTGGCTGGAAGCTTGTGCGACGCCCTGGGCGTGGTTGCCCGCCGAGGCCGCGACCACGCCGCGTGCCTTCTCTTCAGCGCTGAGCTTGGACATGCGCACATAGGCTCCGCGGACTTTGAAGGAACCGGCACGCTGCATGTTTTCGCACTTCAGGAAGACCTCGGCACCAATGTGCTGGGAGAGCACTCGCGAGTGCTCCACAGGAGTCAACGCAATAACGGGTTTCAAGACCTGTGCAGCTGACTCGATATCTGCCAGGGTTACCGGCAACGTAGTTTCTGTGGTCATGGGTTATTCCTCATCTGCTGTTGTCTCAGGTTGCCGGTTCTCTGGCGAGGTGTGGGTTTCAGGGGCGCCCGGGCTGGCCGGCGTTTGCGCCGCCACGGTTTTTGCTGGTTGTTCCGAGGCCAGCTGGATGCCATATTGCTTGAGCACGAATTCGTCGCTCTCCCAGGCCCTGCCGGAGAGGTATTTAACCACCGCGTTGAGCACCGCCAGCAGTGGCACTGCAAATAGCGCACCGGGGATTCCGGCGAGCATGGTTCCGCCCGCGACGGCCAGCACGACGGCCAGCGGGTGCAGGCTGACGGCCTTGCCCATGATCAGCGGCTGGAGAATATTGGATTCCGCCTGCTGGACGAGGAGTACAACGGCCAGCATGATCAACGCATTGACCCAGCCGTTGGCGACCAAGGCGAGCAGGACGGCCAGGGCTCCGGTAAGCAATGCACCCACCACAGGGATGAATGAGCCGATGAATACCAAAACGCCCAACGGCATGGCCAGCGGGACACCGAGGAAGAAGGCGCCAAATCCAATGCCAATGGCATCGATGAAGGCGACAAGCATCTGCACTCGCACGTAGCTGAGCAAGGATGCCCATCCACGAGTGAGTGCCCCGTCCATGGCGGGACGGGCACGGCGCGGCAGGAGGTTCACCAGGAACAGCCCGATTTTCCGCCCGTCAAGCAGCAGGAAGATCAAGACGAAGAGGGCCAGCAATGTTCCGGTGAGGAACTGGCCAATGAACGAGGTCCAGCTAATGGCTTCGCTCAGGATATTGGTGGCGTTGCCGCGCAGCTGGGCCAGAGCATCATCCAAAACGCCCTGCAGGTCATCGTTGGTGAGCTTCAGCGGGCCGTTGAACAGCCAGTCCTGGACCTGCTCGATGCCAAAGAGGGCTTGGCTCCACAAAGCGGTAAACCCAGCTGACAAGCGTTGCCCAGCCAGCGACAGTCCGGCAATGACCAACACCAGAAAGCCGATGAGCGTAATGCCCACTGCGAGGCCGCGGGGTACCGCCAGCTTGCGATTCAGGGCATTGACCACGGGAGAAAGAAGTCCGGACAGCAGCGCTGCAACAAGTACCGGAATCACCAAGAGGGATATCTTGGACAGTGCCCAGACCAGCACGCCCAGCGCGGCTACGATGATCAGGAATCGCCAGGCCCAGCTGGCCGCGAGGCGCACTGCATAGGGCATATCCTCGGCGCTTTTGAAGTCGACAACTTCGGCGCGGGGCGCTGCGGATTTTTCTGCGGACTTGCCCGGAAGGGAGACGCGAATACGTCGCAAACGTTCCAACCGGCTACTCTTCATGCAACTACGCTACCGCGTTTGATTCCTTGCTACTTGATCCATGTCGGAAATGTGACAAAAAACAAGGAGCAGTGCCCGATTTGGGCACTGCTCCTTGATTTCTAGTTCAATATGTTTAGTCGTCGCCACGCAGGATGGCCAGAATGCGCAGGATCTCGGTGTACAGCCAGATCAGGGTCATGGTCAGGCCGAAGGCACCGCGCCACGCCATGATGGCTGGAGCACCCTGGTTGGAGAGTTCCTCGATCATGGTGAAGTCGGAGACCAATGCGTAGGTGGCCAGCAAGACCGCCACAACACCGATAACCAGGCCGAGTACGCCGCCGCGCATGCCGAACATTCCGTCGATGACGCCGGTCATCATCAGGACCATGTTCAGAAGCGAGAAGACGACCAGGCCGATCATGCCGACCATGAAGATCTTGTTCAGCTTCGGAGTCATCCGATACTTGCCTGAGCGGTACAGCGCCAGGGTTACACCGGCAACGCAGAAGGTTGCCAGTACGGCCTGGATAGCGATGCCCTGCATTCCTGGGCGCGATTCCAGGAAACCGGACAGCCCTCCGAGGAAGAGGCCCTGCGCTGCGGAGTACAGCAAAATCAGGGCTGGCGATGGGCGCTTCTTGAAGACGTTGACCAAGCCAAGGACAAAACCGACCAGTGCCCCTGGGAGCATCAGTGCGGGCATGATCCAACCGGCAGCTGCACCAATCACAACGAGGGCGAGGCAGAACACGGTCTTGTTGATCGTGTCGCCGATGGTCATGCGGCCCATGTCGGTACCGGTAGCAGCAGGCTGCTGGTACATGTGCTGCAACTGGTCGGCGCTCATATTGGCATTGTCACGGAATCCGACAGGACTTCCGGGCTTGGTCCCCCAAGCCTCTGATTGGCTGTTGGAACCAAAAATCGGGTTGCTCAACGTCATTCCCCCATAGGTAGCGATTGTGCAGCTCGCGGCTCGCGAGAGTTCGTTGCTGTCAATCCTATTGAGCATCGCTGTGAATTCACTCAGTCGGAAGGATGATATTGGCCTATTTTCCGGGGAAAAACTACTCTCTGAGCGATATTCTTGAAAGTTTTACCAAGCATGGGGTCGCCACGGCTGTCTTGGGTCCTACGACGCGGCGACGCCAGCAAAAATTATGCCCCTGCTCCCCGACAATCGGGACAGCAGGAGCCTGAATAGTGGTACCCCCAGTGGGACTCGAACCCACAAGCCTTGCGGCAGCTGATTTTAAGTCAGCCGTGTATGCCAATTCCACCATGGGGGCAAGACTCTCAAATCTTACGTGATCGTGAAAGCAAATAAAAAATCCGCTCTACGCAAGTGTGCGAGGGGCTGATTAGCTCAGCCCCTCGCCACTTAGTCGATCACCTAAGCCTTGCGCCTACTTCTTTGGCTTTGCCGACTCTTCGAAAGCAGTGCGTGGTGCTTCGAGGTTGTTCAGCTGCAGTGCATCGCGCTTGAAGAACAGCGCAACCAGCCAGTCGCCGACAACGCGGAACTTGCGCTCGAAGGTTGGCATGGCCATACCGTGGTAGCCGCGGTGTGCCATCCATGCTGGCCAGCCCTTGAGCTTGATGCCAACAACCTTGGCTACACCCTTGTTGCGGCCGAAGCCGGCAACTGCGCCGAGGTTTGCATGCTTGTATTCCTTGATCGTGCCAACACCGTAGCGGGCAGCGTAAAGGTTCTTTGCCAACAGCTTTGCCTGGCGCACAGCGTGCTGGGCGTTTGGAACGCATGTACCATCTGGCAAGCCACCGGTAACGTCCTTGACGGCCGAGATATCGCCGGCAGCCCAAGCGCCTTCCAGTGGTTCGCCGTTGGCGTCCTTGATGCGCAGGTCGGTGCGGGTCTCAATACGGCCGCGCTGCTCGATTGGGAAGTCGGTGGAGCGAACCATTGGGTTGGCCATAACGCCTGCACACCAGATCAGGGTGTCTGCGCCGAATTCGCCCGCTGAGGACTTGTCAGCCATGTTGATCAGCTCGAGGTTGCCATCCACTGCGCTATTGAGCGAGGTGTTCAGCAGAACCTCTACGCCGCGGCTGCGCAGGTGCTCAACGACCCACTCGGCCTGCTGCTCGGTAACTTCTGGCATGATGCGGCCCATAGCTTCAACAAGAACGAAGCGAGCTTCCTTCTCATCGATGCGGTCGTTGAGCTTGATCAGGTGGCGAGCCATGTCTTCAAGCTCGGCAATGGTTTCGATACCGGCGAAGCCGCCACCGACAACCACGAAGGTCAGTGCGCGCTTGCGAGCTACTGGGTCGGTCATATTCGAAGCGGACTCGATGCGCTCGGCAACCTTGTTGCGCAGGGCGACAGCCTCTTCGATGGTCTTCAGGCCAATGCCGGTTTCAGCCAGGCCGGTGATTGGGAAGGTACGGGTGATCGCACCAGCCGACATAACAATGTCGGTGTATTCCAGCTCGAACTGCTCGCCGTTCTCTGGAGCGACGACAGCCTTCTTGTTGGCGTGGTCGATGCTCAGCACGCGGCCGTTAACCAGTTCGGAGTGCTTCAGGTGCTGGCGGTGGGAAACCACTACGTGGCGTGGTTCAATCTGGCCACCTGCAACTTCTGGCAGGAATGGCTGGTAAGTCATGTATGGGTTCGGGTCGACAACGGTGACGATGCCGCCGTGTGCCTTGACCTTCTTCTGCAACTTCATCGCGACGTACAGGCCAACATAGCCACCGCCAACGATAAGAATGCGCGGACGCTTCTGAGAGGATTCAATGATCGACATACTCTTGATTCTACGCGGATTTTCCGAGTTAGTGAAAACATTCACTAACTATTTACGTCAGATGTGTCACGTGGAGCTAACCGGCCGGTTTTCGGGTGTGAATACCGGCTATGACCGCATCGCTTCGCGGTTGGCGGGCACAACAAAAACTGGGGCGAAACCCGTAGGTTTCGCCCCAGCCTGGAGATGAATTATCTGTCTTCTTCCGGAATGTCATCGAAGAGATCATGTTTGCCCGCGGCCTTGCCGACCTTCAGCGAACTCAACGATGCCGACGCCACGCTCTGCGTCAGCCGCTCACGCCGGCGGCGCATCAGGGTCTGGGCACTTCCGGCAGCAATGACCAGCAGCAATAGCACCCCGGCCCCAATGACCAGCAGCGGCTGTAGCGCTGGAGTCGACTGATCAGGCTGGATGGGTTCAGGAGCTGCCACCTGCTTGAGGTCCGATTTTTCCATCGAGACGCCCGGAGCCGGGGCCTCGGTGGATTTGGCATTGTTCCGTCGGTGCACCCGAATCCATTCTTCGATGGTTCCCAGCGGGTTTTCGGAGACCGATGGCACGTTGTTGTTCACCGCGGCATTGGCATTGATGATTCCGTAGCCATAGAGGTTGTCAACACCGGCAGCACCAGTGTCGCGTGCAGTCTGCAGGATCCGGTTGATGACATCGGGAGCCTTCATATCCGGGTACTTGGAACGAATCAGCGCAGCCACGCCGGCAACCAATGGCGCGGCTCCCGAAGTTCCGGACCAGCGCGCGTAACCGTTATCCGGCAGCCCGCCAACCAGCTGTTCGGCTGGCGCGGCAACGCCTATGGAAATGCCCTCGGTGGACGAGTCCTGCGAGGCCTTGCCGCCTTCATCAACACCTGCCACGGTGAGCACGCCGGGGATGGTAGCCGGGGCACCGACCTGGCTCATGCCACCAGAACGGTTGCCGGCGGCAGCCACGATTACGACATCGTGATTTTCCGCGTACTTGAATGCGTCGTCCCAGCTTTCGGGCCATGCAGGGCTGGTCGAGCCCAAGGACATGTTGATCACCTTGGCACCGGAATCCACGGCCCACTTCACGGCGCGGGGAATCTGTTCTTCCACGGGGATGTTGGCGGGATTGCCTTCGCCCATCCACAGCGAGACGGAAAGCAGCTGCGCGGCCGGGGCTACGCCGAGCACTCCGTCGCTGCCAGCGGAAAGCTTGGGGACTTCCTCGTATTCAGGTTCCTTGGGGACTTCAACGTCCTTGTCGTCGTCCTTCTGCTTTTCGTTTTCTTCCTCGGCTTCAGACTTGGCCTTTTCCCACGCGGCCTTGAGCCGTTCGTTTTCGGATTTAACCCGATTGATCTCGCCCTTGTTGTTGCCGCGGCCAGCCAACAGGGTAGCCACCAAGGTGCCGTGTTCGCTCATGACGCCAATGGGCTTATTGCCGCCGGTTTCGCCGGCACCGGACATGTCCGCACCGCCAACAACGGCACCCTTCAGATCAGGGTGCGAGGTATCAATGCCGGTATCAATGATTGCGACTTTAACGCCTTCGCCCTTGGTGCTCTGGTGCGCCTGGGTTATTCCCAATGAATCCAGCCAGTACTCCGACTCGCGCATGTTGTCAGCATGCGCCGGGGTCACCACGCTGAGCATAGCCAGCGCGAGGATCGCAACGACAAGCAACGAGCCGTACTGTTTCAGGCCCATCGCTTTCTTAGCGCGCAGAGCTGTGCTCAAGAGATCTCCTTGGTCGGTTCCGAATAAACGGACTAGGCGTTGGCGGCTGCCGTAGCAGCGATTCCGTCGAGAATATCGTGTTCCGATGCAATTAGCCGCATCGGGCGCTGGCAGCTTGCTGTCTCCAGATAATGGAGAATGCGCTGGACGATCGCTGCGCCGGCGCGAATGACATCAACCCGGCCAGGGTGCATGAAGCCCAATGCCGCCCGCTCTTCACGCGAGTAGGAGAGCATGGCGCTGGTAGCTTCGCGCATCTGGTCGAAGCTCAACTGCGCGCCGTGGATCTTCTCGGACTCGTATTTCTCCAAGCCCAGCGCCTGTGCAGTGAGCGTGGTGAAAGTTCCTGCCACCAGTATCACCGCGTCAACTTCCGAGACGTCAACGGAGCCATCCAAGGACTGCAACATGCTGTCCATGAACGCAACGGCTTCCGGCGATTCCAGGCCCTGCTGTTCGAAGCGTTCGGTAACGCGCACGCAACCCATGTCAAGGCTCTTGGCGGCCACCGGGCCTGAAGCATCGCCCAGGACAAACTCCGTGGAGCCGCCGCCCAGATCGATTACCAAGCTTCGGCCAGGCTGCCCGGCACGCACTGAAGCGGCACCGTTGAAGGACAGCGATGCTTCCTCGTCACCACTGATGACTTCCGGTGCAACACCGATGATCTTGGTGATTTCTTCGGCAAAAACCTCGCGGTTGGATACGTCGCGGGCCGCTGACGTTGCCACAAAGCGGATGGCCTCCACCTGATGCTCGTCGCACAGTGCCCGGTACTCGCGGGCGGCCGCAAAGGTCCGCTCCAGCGCTTCCGGAGCAAAGGCACCGGTTGCATCAACACCCTGTCCCAGGCGAACGACGCGCATGGTGCGCAGGACATCGACAAGCCGAGTCCCGTTCCCATCCTGTTGCACATCAGCGATCAACAGGCGAATGGAGTTCGTTCCGCAGTCAATTCCGGCGACGCGCATTAGGCATCATCCTGGGCTGCTCGTTCTTGGGCTTCACGGGCTGCGCGCTTGGCTGCACGCTCGGCTCGCTTGGCCGCGGGGTCTTGCAGTTCCTGGGTCTTCACGTGACGTGAACGGTCGCGGCTAGGAGCTTCCGATTCCGTATCCCAAGCCCCTACGCAGTAGCACTTGTCCTTGGTCCACCACTCGGCAATTGCTTCCAGGGCCTCATCGCCCAACGGGTTCACGCCTTCACCGGCAGCCAGCGAATGGCCGACCAGCACGTGCAGGCATTTCACGCGGGTTGGCATGCCGCCAGCGGACACGCCATCGATTTCAGGCACCGCCCCGGTCCCGGAACGCGCACCGATGGCATCGCGGTTGGCGAGGTACGACTCGTGGGCCGCCACATAGGCCTGGGCCAAAACGGAATCGCCGCCCAGGCGTTCGTTCATCTCGTTCATCAGCCCGGCCGCTTCAAGGCGCGAGACAGCGGCGGTGATCACCGGGTGGGCCAGGTAATACGTAGTCGGGAATGGAATTCCCGAGGAAAGCCGTGGCGCGGTGGTGGCGACCAGCGGGTTTCCGCAGACGCAGCGTGCACCGATTTCCACCACATCGCGCACTGGTCGGTTCAGCTGGCGGGACAGGGTGTCAAGGTCGGCTTCGCTTGGTACTCGTCCGGCAGCGTCAAGGGCTTCGCGGATTGGCTGTTCAGTCACGGGTATTGGTTCTCTTCATGTTCAAAGTGGTTAGTCAGTGGCGGAACGCCGGACCGAGTCAAGCAATGCGTCGACCCACGGAAGCTCTTGGCGCACCTCGAAGGTGCTGCCATTGGCTTCGGCGTCCGCCTCATTTTCTTCCGGCCGGTCGCCGACGACCATGTATAGCTTTTCGCCAGGCATGACCAAGTTTATCCGCTCGCGCGCTTGCTGCTTGATGTAGAGCGGGTCATCCCAGCGGGCAATCTCGGCCTTCAAATCGTCGCGCTGCGCTTCCAGGGAATCGATGGAGGCGTTGAGCTCATTGAGTTCGGCCATCTGGGTCCGGTAGTAATTCACCGTTGGCACCAGCATCACGGCGAAGAACGCGAGCACCACGATCAGCGCGGCAATGCGGCCTGAAAAACGGTGTGCCGCTACCGGTTCGCCCTCGGGCGTCGGCTTGCTCTCAACCGGTTTTTCCCCTGGCTTGCGGCGTACGGCAGCGGAGAATTTCATCCGGTCATCACGGCGGCGTTCGCTCTGCTTTTCCTTGGCCCGCTCGCGCAGCGGCACCTTGGGCTTGGCAGCATAATTGCCCGCAAATTTTTTTGGCTCACGTGACGAATCTGACGCTCGGCGTGCCTGCGCTGAGGGTCCCGGCGCGGTGCGCGGCGCAGTTTTCCGCGAGCTGCCGGCAGGCTTAGGGCGCGGCACTGAAGGAGCCTTTTTTGCTCGGGGTTGCGGTGCCACTACATGCAATGCGTCGGTGGGCGGATCTGCAATTGTTCCTGGATCAGTGTATTCAGACTGGTCAACAAGGTTTTGCTGAGACAGTTCTTCCGGATCCGGAGTATTACGCCGAGGCATGCGTGGTGGTCGCTGTGCCATACTCCCCCAATTCCCCATAAAGCTCTACGCGCTGTGCTGCCGTGGAAACGGCGCATATGTCCATTAAATAACGAAAAGCTCGCCGGTATCCACTACCGACGAGCTTATTCGCTACAACTGGTAATTAGCTGTTGAAACGCGGGAAAGCGTCGCGACCAGCGTAAACCGCCGAAGCGCCCAGGTCTTCCTCGATGCGCAGCAGCTGGTTGTACTTGGCTACGCGCTCGGAGCGAGCTGGAGCACCGGTCTTGATCTGGCCAGCGTTGGTTGCCACGCAGATGTCGGCAATCGTGACATCTTCGGTTTCACCCGAACGGTGCGAGGTGATGGTGGTGTAGCCAGCGCGCTGGGCCATGGTCACAGCGTCGATGGTCTCGGTCAGCGAACCGATCTGGTTGACCTTCACCAGCAGCGAGTTGGCGGTGCCCTTGGCGATGCCGTCGGCCAGGCGCTCCGGGTTGGTCACGAACAGGTCGTCGCCGACCAGCTGGACCTTGTCGCCGATGGCGTCGGTCAGGGTCTTCCAGCCATCCCAGTCGTTCTCATCCAGTGGATCCTCGATGGAGACCAGCGGGAAGTCGGCAACCAGGGCAGCGTAGTAGTCGCTCATTTCCTGGGCGGACAGTGCCTTGCCTTCGAATTGGTAAGCGCCGTTCTCGAAGAATTCCGAGGAAGCAACGTCCAGAGCCAGTGCGATGTCTTCACCCGGGGTGTAGCCAGCGCGCTTGATGGCTTCGGTGATCAGTTCCAGTGCTGCACGGTTGCTCGGCAGGTTCGGAGCGAAGCCGCCCTCGTCGCCCAGGCCGGTGGACAGGCCCTTTTCCTTCAGCACGGACTTGAGGTTGTGGTACACCTCAACACCCCAGCGCAGGCCCTCGGAGAAGGTCTCGGCGCCCAGTGGCACGATCATGAATTCCTGGATGTCGACATCCGAGTCGGCGTGCGAGCCGCCGTTGAGGATGTTCATCAGCGGCACTGGCAGCACGTGGGCGTTCGGGCCGCCCAGGTACTTGTACAGCGGCAGGTTGGAGCTCACGGCCGCGGCGTTGGCCACGGCCAGCGAAACACCGAGGATGGCGTTTGCGCCCAGCTTGGACTTGTTGCTGGTGCCGTCCAGGTCAAGCATGGCCTGGTCGATAGCGCGCTGGTCGGTAGCGTCCAGGCCTTCGAGCTCGTCAGCGATCTCGTCGATCACGGACTCCACGGCTCCAAGCACACCCTTGCCAAGGTAACGGTCCTTGTCGCCGTCGCGACGCTCAACTGCTTCGAACTGGCCGGTGGAAGCACCGGATGGAACTGCTGCACGGCCGTGCGATCCGTCAGATAGCAGGACCTCAACCTCAACGGTTGGGTTACCGCGGGAATCAAGAATTTCGCGCGCGTGAATGGCGTCAATCAATGCCATGAGTATGGACTCCTTGTAGAAAGGGGTGGTCTAGGGGAAGGTCCGCCAGCGGTGCTGAAAAGACCGTCGGCGCCTTTGCCAGTCTCTAGCCTAGCGCTTCGAAGGTGATTTAGGCGATATCGTGGCAGTGAATTCCGAGCCGTACTGTTTCGACAAGGTTGCGCGCAAAACAGATTCTGCATCTAATCCCAGCTCTTCTGCCCGTGCAGAGACCTCCAAGAGGGCAGCAGCCAAACTCTGTTCATCGGTAATTTTCGTACGGGTTGCCTCAGAAACTTGATGTCTCCCGGCCTTATCAGAGCCGGCTCGGGTATGGCGGTCCAGCAGCTTCTGGGCCAAGGCCAGGGCCGGCAGGCCTGCAGGCAGCCCGGCATTTTTGCGTGGCTGCGGCCTGCCTTGGCGCTCGGCCTGCTTGGCCGCATCCCAGACCCGGATAATTTCCTCAACGTCCGTGATGATCTCTTCGCGCACCACGCCTTGTTCGTCAAAAATGTGCCGGTTTCGCCTCAGCAGCTTTTCATTCAGCGTCTGCGAAACATCGTCAAGATCGAAGTGTCCCCGCTCGGCTGCAATCAGCGCGTGCAGCAGGATTTGGAAGTACAGGTCCCCGAGTTCTTCCTTGAGCAGCTGGGGATTCTGTTCGGAGATCGCGTCCAGAACCTCATAGCTTTCCTCGATCAGGTAGGTCCGCAGGGATTCATGGGTCAGGGCCTGGGTCCAGGCGCATTTATCACGCAGGATCCTCACCGTAGTGATCAGCTGCTGGGTCTGCGTTGGGTTCTGCGCCATGCTCCCATGCTAGCGAAGGCGGAGCCAGCCTCGGCGCAAACGCGGCTGTAGGCCGGTTCCCCAAGGGGAACCGGCCTACAGTTGCTTGCAGCCTGGCTGCGCGGAGAACTAGTCGGCGACGTTTTCGTATTCGTCTTCTTCGTAGTCCTCGTCGTCGTCATCGTCGAGCAGGTTGTCGTAGTAGTCGTTGATGTATTCAACGAGCAGCTCGCGCATTTCCAGCGGAACGAATGCGGCTTCAGCAGCGTTCAGCGTCAGGTCCAGCAGGTCTTCCAGGTCATAGTCGAAAGCTTCGACCAGCAACTCGAATTCCTCGGACAGGCTGGTGCCGGACATCAACCGATTATCTGGCGAAATCGTGACGTTGAATCCGGTCTGGACCAGCAGGTCAATCGGGTGATTGCGGATACCTTCGCCAAATTTGGCGGTGGCACCGGTCTGCAAGTTGGAGGACGGGCAGACTTCCAGCGGGATACCGCGTTCGCGCACCCAGTTGGCCACTGGGCCCAGGGAAACCAAGCCGGTGTCGTCGCTGAGTTCTTCACCGTTTTCGTCGATGGCGCCGAACTCGATCTCGATGTCTTCGGCAACACGCACGCCATGGCCTAGGCGCTGGGCACGGCCAACCAGGATTGCTTCCTTTATCGATGCCAGTCCAGCGGCCTCGCCGGCGTGGACAGTTGTCGGGAAGAGGTTTTCGGCCAGCAGGTCGAAGGCTTCCTTCATATTCGATGGCGGGAAGCCGTCTTCCGGTCCGGCAATGTCGAAAGCTACAACGCCGTGGCCGCGGTGGCGCAATGCCAGCTTGGCAATTTCCACGCCCTGATCCGATTGGCGCATGGCGCTGAGCACCTGGCCGACCTGCATTGGATGGCCTTCGCTGTTCAGCTGCTCGCAGGCCTGGTCCAGGCCTTCCTGGACTGCGTCAACGACGTCGTCCAGGCTCAAGCCTTCACGGCGATGCTGTTCCGGGGCGTAGCGGACTTCACCGTAGATCACGCCGTCTTCAGCGAGGTCCTCGACAAATTCGCGGGCAACACGGATCAGCGCTTCGCGGGTTTGCATCACCGCTAGGGTGTGCTCAAAAGTTTCCAGGTAGCGTGGCAATGAGCCTGAATCTGCAGATTCACGGAACCAGTCGCCCAAAGCTTCAGCTTCGGTCTCGGGCAGCTCGTGGCCAATTTCGGCTGCCAGTTCGATGATCGTTTGAGGGCGCAGTCCACCGTCAAGGTGGTCATGTAGCGAAACTTTAGGCAGATCCCGGAAGTCGAACTCGGGATCGTAGTCAGGATGAATCAATTCTTCAGTCACACCACTGAGCCTAGTCGCAATCCCGCGGAACTGACAGCTCCAGGAGGTAAAGATCTGCGAGCCACAATGTGACCCTGCTCAATACCGCGGGTTAACTCTCGTCGGTGCTTGGCGGCACCGTCGCGCGTGCTGCTTGCGCACCGCGCTGTGCGGCCTTCTCAACGCGCAGGTGGTAGCGATTCAGCGCCCAGCTGACGATTCGGTCAATGATGAATCCGAGCACCACGGCGATCACAATCGACAGGCCGATGCCCAGCAGCTTGTTGTCATGCATCCAGTTGCCGGCCAAAGCGCCGATGCCCACCGAATAGGCGGCCCACGTCAGCACGCCGATGGTGTCGAAGAGCGTGAAGCGCTTGTGGCTGAATCCGGTGGCCCCGGCGGTGAGGTTCACCGCGACGCGGCCGATCGGAATGTAGCGCGCGGTAAAAATCAGCAGCGCGCCGGAGGTTTCAAGCTTCTTTTCTGCGTAGTGCAGTACTCGTTGCGCCCGTTTGCCGCGCATCCACTTGAATCCGTGCGAACCGATGCTCCGGCCAATGGCGTAGGTGATCTGGTCCCCCAGCAGCGCTCCGGCGGCACCGAGGGCGCCGACCAGGAAGAGGTTCGGGGATCCGGAGTGGATGCCTACTGCGGCCAGGGAAACCAGGAAGGATTCGCTGGGCACGATCGGGAAAAATGCGTCAATCAGGCAAAACAGGAACAAGAGAGGCAGCACCCACCATGCGCTGGCTGCCTGCGTAATGGCCTCGTTAACTAGTTCCATGTGGACTTGCATCTTCTTTCCCCCAAGCGCGTAGCGCGCTGCCTGTCCAACCATTTTCGCTCGAGCAGTTGCAGGGGCGCATCCTACTGATGTGGCAATGTGGACTTCTTTCTACCCCGACCTAGGTAGGAGCCAATCGTCCAACGATTGAACCGGGCCAGTTGGTTCCCGGGGCTCGTCCCGCGGACCTTTATGCTTGTCCGGTTTCCTTCGCTTTCAAGGGCCGGAAATACGAAAAGAACCGGGGCCACCAGCGGTGATTCCCGGTTCTTCCTTGGAACATCAATTACGAAGCGGCGATGCGATCGAGGATCAAGCGCATGTCCGGGCGGTCATTCTCGGAGCCGATCATGATGGCCCGCTCTGCCAGTTCGGTGGCGCGCGGCAGCTTGTCCGGGGTATCGGTCAGCAAGGTGGCGATAGGTTGGCCTCGGCGCACCAAGGCGCCCGGCTTGACGTGCAGGCGCACCCCGGCCCCGGCCTGGACGCTGTCTTCCTTGCGGGCCCGTCCTGCTCCCAGGGTCCAGGCCGCCAGCCCGATATCCATGGCATCCAGCTTGATCAGGACGCCATCAGCTTCAGCCACCACGGTGTGCGATTCCTTGGCCACCGGCAGCTTGGCATCCGGGTCGCCGCCCTGGGCGGCGATCATGGCCCGCCAGCTGTCCATGGCCCGGCCGTTCTTCAGCGCTGCACGCACATCGACGCCGTGAACGCCAGCGCCAGCCAGCATTTCAATGGCCAGGGCCACGGTCAGGTCGACTACGTCCTCGGGTCCGCCACCGGCAAGGACCTCCACCGATTCCTCGACTTCGATGGCGTTGCCAGCGGTCAGGCCCAGTGGCGTTTCCATATTGGTCAGCAGGGCGACGGTGTTCACCCCGGCATCGGTGCCGAGGTTTACCATGGTCTCGGCCAGTTCCCTCGCCATGGCTTCGTCCTTCATGAACGCCCCGGATCCCACCTTCACGTCAAGCACCAGGCTGCCGGTGCCTTCGGCGATCTTCTTGCTCATGATCGAGGAGGCAATCAGCGGGATGGCCTCCACCGTGGCGGTGACATCGCGCAGCGCATAGAGCTTCTTGTCTGCGGGTGCCAGCCCGGCACCGGCCGCGCAGATGACCGCGCCGACCGAGGAGAGCTGCGAGAAGAGTTCTTCGTTGGACAGGTTGGCCCGCCATCCGGGAATGGCTTCCAGCTTGTCCAGGGTGCCGCCGGTGTGCCCCAAGCCGCGGCCGGACAGCTGTGGCACCGCGACACCGAAACTGGCCACCAGCGGGGCCAGCGGCAAGGTGATCTTGTCCCCCACCCCTCCGGTGGAATGCTTGTCGGTGGTCGCCAGCTTCTGGCCCGACGGGTTGGCCAGGGTGGAGAAGTCCATGCGTTCGCCGGAATTGATCATCGCGGTGGTCCATCGCGAAATCTCGCTGCGGTTCATGCCCTGGAAGTAGATCGCCATATTCAGCGCGGACATCTGCTCTTCGGCAATGACTCCGCGGGTATAGGCGTCGATGGTCCAGTCGATCATCTCGTTGCTCAGCTCGGCGCCATCGCGCTTGGCGCGAATGACTTCCACGGCGCTGAATTGTTCGGTAGCCATTAGCGGCACCATCCGTTCTGCTTGTGGCCGGTGGTCGCCGGCACTAGGCGTTAAGGTTTTGCGGCCCGAAAGCGTCAGGCAAAAGATCTTCGATGCCAACGATTCCACGGGCGGTCTTGATCAACAGGTTGGCTCCGCGGTGCTCGAAGAGGATCTGGCGGCAGCGCCCGCACGGGGTGATCAGTTCCAGTTCACCCTCGGCAAGCTGGCCGAAGCACAGGAAGTACTCCAGGGTTCCGCCGCCGGTGGCGAAAAGCTGGCCGATCATGGAGCATTCGGCACAGAGGGTGACGCCATAGGCGGCGTTTTCGACATTGCATCCGGAAATCATGCGGCCGTCGCTGGTCTGGGCTGCAGACCCTACACGGAACGTCGAGTAGGGTGCGTAGGCCTGAGACAGCGCGGCCGCAGCCGCAGCTTCAAGCTGCAACCACGGCGCGGTGTTGGTAGTCATCTGTACCGGTTATTCCTTCACGTAGGGTTCGCCCGCAGCTGCCGGCCCGCGGGAGCGTCCCACGAGTCCAGCCACCGCGAAGATGGTCACCAGGTACGGCATCATGGCCATGAACTGGCTCGGCACGGGGGTGCCGATGATGGTCAGGATGACCTGCAGGTTATCGGCAAAGCCGAAGAGCAGGGCGGCCAGGAAGGCGCCGATCGGGTTCCAGCGGCCGAAGATCACCGCAGCCAGGGCGATGAAGCCGCGGCCTCCGGAGATTTCCTTGGTGAAGGAGTCGATGGCCACCAGAGTGAAGAAGGAGCCGCCGATGCCTGCCACGATGCCGCCGAGGGTGACATTCCAGAAGCGGGTACGGTTGACCTTGATGCCCAGGGTGTCTGCAGCCTTGGGGTGCTCGCCAACGGCACGCACCCGCAGGCCCCACTTGGTTTTGAACAGCCCGAACCAGACGATGAACACCGCCAGGTACATCAGATAGCCGATGACCGACTGCTTGAACAGGATCGGTCCGATCACCGGAATGGCTGAGAGCAGGGGAATCTCGATGACCGGCAGGTGCACCGGCGAGTTGAAGAGCTCTGGATCTTCCTGCATCACGGTGGTGAACAGGAATCCGGTGATCCCGGAGACCAGCACGTTGAGCACCACACCGACAATGATCTGGTTGACCACGTACTTGATGGAGAACAGCGCCAGCACCAGGGAGACCAGGGCGCCGGCAATGCCGGCGGCGATCAGGCCCAGGAACGCGTTCTTGGTCAAGGAGGAAACCAGTGCCGCGGTGAACGCGCCGCCCAGCAGCTGGCCTTCGATGGCGATGTTGACCACGCCGGCTCGTTCGCAGAGCACGCCCGAGAGGGAGCCGAACACCAGGGGGACAGCCAGCACCACGGCACCAGCCAGCAGGCTGGCCAGCGAAATGGTGCTGATATCAGCGCCGGAGACCACCCAGATCAGGAAGGAGAGCACAAAGAGGACTGCGGCGATGGCAACCATCCAGGTCGCCAGGGTTTGGCCCTTTTTGCGCTGCATCCAGGAGTAGGCAGCGATGCCTACGAGCAGCAGCCCGATCACGATGTTGCTGGCTCTGCCCGGGAACACCAGTTCCGGCAGCTCAAAAGCATCGCCGGGGCTGTTCAGCTGGAAGTGCGCGCTTTCGCTGTTGCCCAGCAGGCCGAAGCACAAGAAGACGATGACGGCGATCGCCGAGAGGATGATCGAGGTCTTCTTGCTAGGCAATACGCTCATTGCCGGTTGCAAGGTGGAAGAGGTCACTTGGCACCTGCCTGGGTAGTTTCTAGCTTGGGGCTGCGCTTTTTCTTCTTGCGGTTCATGCCGAAGATCGCCTTGACCAGTGGTGGAGCGGCGATGAACAGGACGATCAGCGACTGCACCACCGAAACGATGTCGATCGGGGTGCCGGTGGTGATCTGCATGTTCACCGCACCAGCCTGGAATGCGCCAAAGAGCAAGCCGGCAAAGAAGGTTCCCCATGGAGTGGAACGGCCCAGCAGCGCAACGGTAATCGCGTCGAAGCCAAGGGATCCGGCGATTCCGCTGGTCAGCACCTTCTCGGTGCCGGCAACCTGGGCGACACCGGCGGCGCCGGCCAAGGCGCCAGCCAGGGCCATGGCGATGATGGTGCTGCGGGCGACGTTGATGCCAGCGGTCTGCGCGGCGTCAGGGTTGTGCCCCACGGCGCGGAATTCAAAGCCCACGGTGGAGCGCTTGAACATCCAGGAGACCAGGATGACCAGCAGGAGGGCCATCACGAAGCCCAGGTGCAGACGGGATCCGGGGATGGAGGGGAAAACCGCCGTCGAGTCGAGGATCGGGGAAATCGGGTTGGTTTCGCCCGGACGGCGGAAGGCCTGGGTGTTCATCAGGAAGTCGATGAAGTACACGGCCACGTAGTTGAACATGATCGTCAGGATCACTTCGTGGGCGCCGGTCTTCGCCTTGAGCAGCCCGACCAGCCCGCCCCAGATCGCGCCGCCGATCAGGCCGAAGACGATCACCAGCAGCAGGTGCAGTCCCAAAGGCAGGTGCCAGGCGAACCCCACGTATGCGGCCAGCACCGAACCGATGATGATCTGGCCCTGGGCACCAATATTGAACAGGCCCGCGCGGAAGGCGACGGCCACGCCGAGGCCTGCGCAGATCAGCGGGGTGGAGACCGTCAGGGTTTCCAGGAAGGGCTTAAAACCCTGGGCCGAGTTGTAGATGGCGCCGTTGAACAGCGCCACATAGCTTTCGGTCGCCGCGCGCCAAAGCTCGGAGAGGAAGTCGGCAGGACGGGCGAAGAAGTAGCCGGCGGTTTCTGCGACTTTTTCGTCGGTGATGGCAATGAGCAATCCGCCGATCACCAGTGCCACGATCACGCCGAGCACCGAGACCAGTCCCGGTCCCTGGGTGATTTGCTTGAAGAGGTCGTTGCCCGGTTTGCCGGGGTCGGGAATGACCGGTGATTTTTTCTCGCTCACTGGCCTTCTCCTTCCTGGTTTTCGCTGCGCTCGCCAGCCGGTGCTGCTTCCACGGGCTCGTTATCTGACTTGGTAAATTCCGCTTGTTCCGCGGCTTCTTCGGCTGAAACGCCGGCCATCATCAGGCCGAGGACCTCGCGCGAGGTATCCCCCGGCACGATCCCGTTGATCCTGCCCTTGTAGAGCACGGCGATGCGGTCGGCCAGCTCCATGACTTCATCGAGCTCGGTGGAAACGATCATCACCGGGGTGCCCTTGTCGCGTTCGGCGACGATGCGGCGGTGCAGGAATTCGATGGACCCCACATCCACGCCGCGCGTTGGCTGCGAAGCGATGAACAGCTTCAGCTCGCGGCTCAGCTCGCGGGCCATGACGACCTTCTGCTGGTTGCCGCCAGAGAGGCTGGAGGCCGGATTCAGCGCATTGCCGGTGCGCACGTCAAAGTCCTTGATCTGCACGGCCGCGTTCTTCTTGATGGCATCCAGGTTCATCGAGATGCCCTTGCCGAAGGGCGCGCGGTCGTAGAGATCCAAGACCAGGTTCTCCTCAATGGAGAATTCGGTGACCAGTCCGTGCACAGAGCGGTCTTCGGGAACAAAGCCGACGCCGGTGCGCAGCACCTGCTTGACGGATTTGCCCACCAGTTCTTCGCCGGCCAGCTTGACCGAGCCGCCGGTCACGGCCTGGGTGCCCAGGATGGCTTCGGTCAGTTCGGTCTGCCCGTTGCCCTGCACGCCGGCCACGGCCAGGATCTCGCCTTCGTGGATATCGAAGGTGACCGAGTTCAGCGTGGTCGTGCCTGCATGGTCAACGACCGTCAGGTCCTTGACCTGGAGCACTGCCTCGCCCGGTGTGGCTGGGGCCTTGTTCAGATTCAGTTCCACGGCGCGGCCCACCATCAGGTTGGCCAGCTCGGTGGTGGAGGATTCCGGGGAGACCGAGTCGATGACTTCGCCGCGGCGGATCACGGTGATCACGTCGGAGACGGCGCGCACCTCGCGCAGCTTGTGCGAGATGAAGACGATGGAGGTGCCGTTGGCCTTGAGCTGGCGCATGATTTCAAGCAGCTCGTCGGTCTCCTGCGGGGTCAGCACGGCGGTTGGCTCATCCAGAATCAGGATCTTGGCTTCGCGCACCAGGGCCTTGATGATTTCAACACGCTGCTGCACGCCGACCGGCAGGTCTTCGACAATGGCGTCCGGATCCACGTCAAACCCGTAGCGGTCCGAGATTTCGCGGATTTTCTTGCGCGTGACCTGGAGGTCCAGGACGCCGCCGGCCTTGGTGGTTTCAGCGCCGAGGGCAATATTTTCTGCCACGGTGAAGACCGGGACCAGCATGAAGTGCTGGTGCACCATGCCAATGCCGGCGGCCATGGCGTCGCCCGGACCGGAGAACTCGACGGGGTTTCCATCAAGCAGGATTTCGCCCTCGGTCGGCTGATATAGACCGTAGAGCACGTTCATAAGCGTGGATTTTCCAGCACCGTTTTCGCCGAGCAGACAGTGGATCTGGGCGTCATCAACCAGCAGGTCAATATTTTTATTGGCGTAGAAAGAACCGAAGGCTTTCGAGATTCCCCGTAGTTCGAGTTTCACGATTCCACCATCTTCATAGTTCGTTGTGCGAGGTAGTTTAGCCCGATAGCCGCTTTGGCCTCTAGGCATTCATAAAGCGCGTCACCGACCCACCGGATGACGGCAGGCGGTGACGCGCTGAATAAATTAGGTGCCAAAGCCTACTTTGGGCTTGCTGCCGATTCGACCTTCAGGTCACCGGAGATGATCTGGGCCTTCAGGGCTTCGATCTCCTTCTTGGTGTCCTCGCCGATGGCCGAGTCGAAATCGTGGAACGGTGCCAGCGCGACACCTTCGTTTTCCAAGGTGCCGACATAAGGAGTGGCGTCGAATTTGCCTTCGGCATCAGCCTTGATGACGTCTTCTACAGCCTTGTCCATGGTCTTGACGACCGAGGTCAGCATGTATTCCTTGTAGTCAGGTGCGGTCAAGTAGCCATCGGAGTCGACCCAGATGAGCTTGGCCTTTTCGCCGCCCTTGTTGGCTTCGGCTACCGCAGCGCCAGCGCCCTTGCCCACTGGACCAGCAACCGGCATGATCACGTCAGCCCCTGCGGAGATGAAGTTCTTGGTGATCTGCTTGCCCTTGTCCTGCTTCTCGAAGTCACCGGAGAAGGTGCCGTTCTGCTTCTTCTTGTCCCAGCCCAGCAGCTTCACGTTCTCGCCCTTGTCCTCGTTGAACTTGGCAACGCCGTCGGCGAAGCCGTCCATGAAGATGGTGACGGTAGGAATCTGGATGCCGCCGAAGGTGGCAACGGTGCCGGTCTCGGAAGCAGCTGCCGCTGCGTAGCCAGCGAGGAACGCTGCCTGAGCCGTGTCGTAAATGATCGGCTTGACGTTGTCGATGTTCTTTTCGTACTGGTTATCGACGATGGCGAAGTGCGAATCCGGGTTCTTTGCCGCTGCATCAGCAGTAGCGTCGGCCAGCAGGAAGCCCACGGTGACGGTCAGGTTGCAGCTAGCGCCCATCATGCCTTGGAGATTGGTGGCGAAGTCTGCGTTGGACTTCGACTCGGCTTCCTTGATGGTGATGCCCAGGTCCTTTTCCGCATTCTTCAGGCCGCGGTAGGAAGACTCATTGAAGGACTGGTCGTCGAATCCACCGGAGTCGGAAACGATGCAGCCAACGTAATCGGGGTATTTGCCAGCTGAGCTGGACTCTTCCGGTGCAGCGCCGCAGGCGCTCAAAGCCAAAGCCGAGATGCCGAGCATGGCCGCGGCCACACCGGTCTTGCGCGATACGAAGCGCATCTATTCCTCCAAAAGTCGTGCGAGATCATGTGGGAGTTCAGACACCAGCTACCCTTGTAAAGCATCGTTGCCTAGGCCTTACGCGAGCGCACCTAAAGTCGTAGCTTCCCCATCGTTTCCATAGCCTATCGGAGATATGTCACAGGTAAAGACGATAAAGATTACAAACGGATAACTAAGCGGCTTCAAAACGGCAAGCGCTTAACGTCAAAGCCCAAGTCACTCGAAGAATTGGGAAAGTATCAAAGACTAGTTAAAAAGTTTTGGGTCTACTGCGACCAATACGCTATTTGGCGCTTGCTTCGCGAACGGCCTGCATGGCGGCCGCGGTCATAATACGCACGCCGATGCCAATGCAGGATTCATCAGGCATGTAATCCCCGCGATGCAGGTCGTAAGTCTTCCCGCCCGGGGTTCGCGTGCCCAAGCGCAACATGGCCCCGGGAACCTTCTGCGTCATCCATGCGAAGTCCTCCCCGCCCATGGACTGCGGGGTCAGTTCAATCGCTTCCGCGCCGAACTCACGACGTGCGGCATCCTCAATCAGCGCCGTCTCTGCGGGCGCATTCACGACCGGTGGAACGCCGCGGGTATGCTGCAACTTGATTTCCACGCCGTACGGAGCGGCAATCTGGCGCACCACGTTGTCCAGAAGCTCACCGGCCTCGTACCAGATATCCCCATCCAGGCAACGCATGGTTCCGGCGAGGTAGCCGGTGGCAGGGATCGCGTTCGGGGCGCTGCCGGCATGAATCTGGCCCCACACCACGGAGACCGCCGAGCGAACGTCGACCTTGCGGCCGAGCACTGCGGGCACCTGGGTGGCGATCTGGCTCATCGCAAAAACGATATCTTCAGTCAGGTGTGGTCGGGAGGTATGCCCGCCGTGGCCGTTGACCTCGATACGGATGGTGTCGCTGGCAGAAGTGATGGCACCGATACGGGTGCCGATATGCCCTGCATCGATCCGCGGGTCGCAGTGAAGGGCCAATACCCGTGGCACCTCATCGAGCAGCCCCTGCTCAATGACCGAGAGCGCTCCGCCAGGGAGCTTCTCCTCGGCTGGCTGGAAGATGACGCGTACCCGGCCGTTGAGCAGGCCAGCCTCGTTGAACCTGCCCAGCGACAAGGCAACTCCCAGCATCACCGTGGTGTGGATGTCGTGGCCGCAAGCGTGCGCCACTCCCTCAACCATCGAGCAGTACTCCAGGTCGGTTTCCTCAATGACCGGCAGCGCATCAATATCGGCGCGGAAGGCAATCCGGATCGGCCCCTGCCCGATATCGACGAAGGCGCCGGTGTCGGTCATCTTCTGCGGCGAGAGCCCAGCGGCCTGCAGCGTTTCGAGGATGCGTTCAGTCGTCTGGTGTTCCGCAAAGGACAGTTCCGGGTTCCGGTGCAGCTCGCGCCGAAAGTCGATCAGCTGATCGATTAATGGCTCGGTGAAGTCGCTGACGGAGGCAACATTGTCATAATCATTCACGGTGGACACCTTTCGAAGATACTCGTCCAACAGCTGCAGATAACAGTTCTTCGTAATGTTTGGCCACAGCGCGAAACAGTTCGGGCCACGCAACCGGTGGTGGCCACCGGTTTCCCGATGGCCACCACCTTTGTCTTGCGCCCTAGTTTTCGCGGATCAGCTCGGCACAACGCTCGCCGATCATCATGACCGTGATATTCGGGTTCACGGTCACCAGCTCCGGCATCACCGACGCATCGGCAACACGCAAGCCACTGACGCCCTTGACCCGCAGCTGCGGATCCAGCGGGCTCATCACATCATCCTCGGCGCCCATGCGCACCGACCCTGCAGGGTGGTAGACGGTGTTGTGGGTGCGCCTGAGGTAGTCGAAGATCTCCTCATCGCTCTGCACATCCTGTCCCGGGAACTGCTCAACGCCGGCCCAATCAGCCATCGGGGACTGGGCGACGATCTCGCGGGCCTTGCGGATGCCGAAGGTCATCACCCGGGCGTCGTGGCCCTCTGGATCGGTGAAGTAGCGCGGGTCGACCTTCGGCTTGTCGCGGAAATCGCAGCTGCGCAGCCGCACGGTGCCCCGCGACTTCGCATGCGTGACATTCGGAGTCAGGCAGAAAGTGTTCTCGCTGGTCGGATAGCCCTGGCGCAGGGTATGCATGTCAAAAGGCACCGAACCGTAATGCATCATCAGATCCGGGCGATCCAGCCCTTCCTCTGTGGGCGTGAAGATGCCGATCTCCCACCACTGGGTGGAGGATTCCACCATTGGCTTCTTCGCCTCCCACTGGATCACGCCTTCCGGGTGGTCCTGCAGGTGCTCGCCCACGCCCGGGGAGTCGACCAGCACCTCGACGCCGACCTCCTTCAGATGCTCGGCCGGCCCGATGCCCGAAAGCATCAGCAGCTTCGGCGAATCGATGGCGCCGGCCGAAACGATGACCTCCTTGGCGGCATTCAGGGTCACAGTGCGGCCGAAAGCGCCATCCACCACATCCACGCCGGTGCAGCGCTTGTGCTGATCGAAGTTCAGCTTGCGCGCCTGCAGCCCGGTGAGCAGGAAGAAGTTCTCCCGGCCCTCGATCGGGTGGATGTAGGAGACCGAGGAAGAGGAACGGGTGCCATCTGGCAGGCGGTTGATCTGGAAGAAATTCGCGCCGTTGATCACCGTCTCGTTGTTGTTGAACTTGGCCCGCGGAATGCCCGCCTGCTGCGCGGCATCCAGGATCGCCACGCCGCAAGGGTCATTGGCCGGCACGTTCATCAGCTTGACCGGGCCCGAATCGCCGTGGTGCGGCGCATCCGGTCCGGCGTCCTCATTGGTTTCCAGCTTCTTGTACAGGCGGTAGGCCATCTCGGCGTTCCATCCGGTGGCACCGAATTTCGACTCCCACTCGTCGATGTCCTCGCGCGGAGCCCAGAAGGCGATGCACGAGTTGTGGCTGGAGCAGCCGCCCATGACCTTGGCCCGTGCGTGGCGCATGAAGGAGTTGCCATTCTCCTGCGGCTCGATCGGGTAATCCCAATCAAGGCCCGATTCGAGCAGCTCCATCCACCGGTCAAGCTGCAGCACCTCGTCATAGCCGCGGTCATCCGGACCGGCCTCAACCAGTGCAACGGAAACGGCGGGATCCTCGCTCAATCGCGATGCTACCGCGGCGCCTGCTGAACCGCCGCCAACGACAATGTAATCAAAGTCTTTTTTGCCAATGCTCATTTTTCTCCCTTTCCCGTTACTTCTCGGCAAACCAGCCGGTAACCTGCGGGTTCAGATTCTGGTAGATGTGCTTTGCTTCCTGGTACTCGCCAAGCCCGGTAGGGCCAAGCTCGCGGCCGTTGCCGGACTGGCCAAAACCTCCCCATTCCGCCTGCGGCAGGTACGGATGGTAGTCGTTGATCCAGATGGTGCCGTGGCGCAGGCGATTGGCAACGCGCTGGGCCTTGCCGGCGTCCTGGCTCCATACCGCGCCGGCCAAGCCGTAGACGGTGTCGTTGGCAATCTTGATGGCCTCTTCTTCGGTGCTGAAGGTTTCCACCGTCACGGTCGGGCCGAAGGCCTCGTCCTGGGCCACGCTCATGGAGCCGGTGACCTGGTCGATCACGGTCGGCAGGTAGAAGTGGCCGGTGCCCAGGCCCGAGCCGTCCTCCTCGGTGGCCTTGCGCCCGCCGCAGCGTACCCGGGCGCCCTCTGCGATGCCGCCCTGCACATAGGCGTCAACCTTGGCCAGGTGCTCGGCGGAAATCAGCGGACCGGTTTCGGCCTGCTCGTCGAACGGGCCGCCCAAGGTGATCTGCTCCGCCTTGCGCACCAGCGCATCCACGAACTTTTCGGCAATGCTTGCTTCGACCAGCAAGCGGGAACCTGCCGAGCAGACCTGGCCCGAGTGGACAAACGCACCGTTCAGCGCATTGTCCACGGCGGCGTCGAAGTCCGCATCGGCGAAGATCACATTCGGGTTCTTGCCGCCCAGCTCCAGGGCCACCTTCTTGACCGTCCCGGCGGCAGCCGCGGCGATCTTCCGCCCGGTCACCAGCCCGCCGGTAAAGGACACCAGATCCACATCCGGGTGCTCCGAAAGCACCGCGCCTGCTTCGGAACCTCGTCCGGTGACCAGGTTGGCCACGCCGTCGGGCAGGCCTTCCTGGCGCAGCACATCCATCATGAGCACCGCGGTGGACGGGGTCAGCTCGGCAGGCTTGAGCACGAAGGAGCAACCAGCGGCCAGTGCCGGGGCGATCTTCCAGGCCGCCTGCAGCAGCGGGTAGTTCCACGGGGTGATCATGGTGGCGACGCCCACCGGCTCGTAGACGATGCGGCTGAGCACATTGGCGTCATCCGCGTCGACGATCCGCCCGGCATCCTGCCCGGCAAGCCTTCCGAAATATTCGAAGCAGGCGATGATGTCGTCCATGTCGATCCGGGACTCGATAATCCGCTTTCCGCTGTCCAGGGTTTCGGCAAGGGCGAACTCCTCCTTGCGCTCGGCCAGCCGGGCCGCGACACGCAGCAGGAAGCGTCCGCGTTCCGGTGCTTGCACCGAGCTCCACACTCCGGAGTCGAAGGATTCGCGCGCCGCCTCGATGGCCCGGATGGAATCCGCTTCAGTCCCCTCGGAGGCCAGGGCGACCTGTTCTCCGTTGGCCGGGCAATGGATGGCCCGGGTGCCCCCGGAAGCCGAGGGGCCGAAGCTGCCGTTGATGAAAATGGTCTCCCCGCTGGCCAGCAATTGCGGGTTGGGGCTGCTCTTGAGCTGCACCGAGCCCGAATCGAGAGTATTAGTCATTGAGGTTCTCCTTGATTTTTTCTTCGTCTTCGATTGCTTCTAGTTCCTTATCCAGCTCATCGGAATCCGATCGCGGCTGGATCCTCGGCAGCATGCCGGTGTCAAAATCGCGCTCCCAGTCCGTTTTCGCACACCCGTCGTCGTTGATCTGGCTCTTGGAATCGTGCAGGTTCTGGTGATGGATGAATTCCATATGCGTCTCGTACTGGTCCAGGACATCGGCGATGACCTGTTCCTGGGACAACGACATCAGGTCGAACCCGTGGCTGCCTTCCTGGTTGAAGGCTTCGAGCCGGAAGTAGACGTCCGTGCTGCTGGAGACGCGGGAATAGGTGGGCAGATCCATGCGCACCGGATAGACCTGGTACTTGAACGGCCGCTGGTCGGCATGGGTCACCGCGACCAGGTCGATGGAATTGAGCCTCAGCCCGCCCACCGGCTTGATCTCCAATTCGACCTCAACGCCCTGGGCTACAAATTCGTCATGGACATCGCGCAGGGCCGGCTCGATCACTTCCTGGATGTAGCGGGCGGTCTGCCGGCGGCCTGGATAGACCATCGTGCGCGACAAGCGCTGGCGCCAATTGCGCTTGTCCCCTGCCGAGCTGCTGCGGCTGGTGAGCATCGCGTGCAGCGACTTGTCGTAGCTGTCGGCCAAGGCGGTCTCGACCCTCAGCGATTTGTACAGGCCCAGCATCACGAATATCAGGACCACTGAGAACGGCAGCCCCATGATCACCGTGGCGCCTTGCAAGGTGGGCACTCCGCCGACCAGCAGCATGGCCAGCGTCAGGATGCCGATGGCCAGGGACCAGAACAGCCGGACCGGCTTGGAGCCATCTGCCTCGGAATCCTTCAGATGCGAGGTGAAGTTCGCCATCACCAGCGCGCCCGAGTCGGCGCTGGTGACGTAGAACAGCAGGCCGGTGAAGGTGGCGATGCCCGCCACCAGAGGCACAGCGGGATACTGCTCGAGCAGCGCGTAGAAGGCGCGCTCCGGGGTATTCATGGCGATTTCGCCGAATTCGGTGTTGCCATTGATGATGAGCGCCAGCGCGCTGTTGCCGAAGATGGAGATCCAGATCAGGATGAAGGCCATCGGTACTACCAGCACGCCGGTGACGAACTGGCGGATGGTGCGTCCGCGGGAAATGCGGGCGAGGAACAGGCCGACAAAAGGTGCCCAGGCGATCCACCAGGCCCAGAAGAACAGCGTCCAGCTGTTCAGCCAAGCGTCAGGGCGGTCATAGGCGAAGGTATCGAGCGCCATGAACGGGAACTGCGCGAGCATGTCTCCCACGTTGCCCACCAGCGCGTCCATCAGGAATGCGGTATTCCCGGTCACCAGGATGTACCCCAGCAAGACAATGCACATGACCACATTCAATTCGGAGAGCCGCCGGATGCCCTTTTCAACGCCGGTGAGCACCGAGATGGTGGCCATGACCACCGAAAGGCCGATCAGGGCGATCTTCCACGTATTGTTCTCCGGGATGCCGAAGATGAAGTGCAAGCCGTAGTTCAGCTGGGCGACGCCGATGCCCAGCGAGGTGGCGATGCCGAAGATCGTTCCCATGACCGCTGCGATGTCCACGCCGTGGCCGATGGCGCCGTTGATCTTCTTCCCGAAGATCGGATACAGGGCTGAGCGGATGCTCAGCGGCATGTTGTGGCGGTAGGCGAAATATCCAAGCGCCATTCCAACCAGCGCATACAATCCCCAGCCGATGAGCCCGTAGTGGAACAGCGTCCATACGAGCGCCTGGCGAGCGGCCTCGGCGGTGGCTCCGTCCCCGCGTGGCGGAGCCAGATACTGGTCACCGGTTCCGAAACCGAGAAGAACATCAGGTCGATGCCGATGCCGGCGGCAAAGAGCATCGAAGCCCAGGTGAAGAAGCTGAAGGTCGGACGGGCGTGGTCCGGTCCCAACCGCGTCTTGCCGACCTTGCTGATGGCCACGAAAATGACGAAAACCAGGACCGAAACGACTACCAGGGTGTAGAACCAGCCCAGGTTCTTTCCGACCCAGCCGACCAGGGCGTTGATCGCCAGATCGGCCGATTCCTTGTCGAGAATGGCCCACAGGGCGATGGCCAGCACACCGGCCGCCGAGCCATAGAAAACTACCTTGTTGATCCGCGTGCGAGGTTCGACTTCATCCGACGAACTCTCGAGCGTCGGCCCATTGCGATCGCTTGACTCGTGTTTGACTGTCATGCCGCTTGACCCTAGCAACGACAACTGACCACATTCAAGGTATTGATATATCAATAATATATGTGCTTCATATGCGGTCATTATTTTTCAGAATAGAAAAACCACATGTCAGATCGGCATTATCCGTTTGGGGGATTCGGCGGACCTCGGAAGAAAATCTCTACAAAACGTCTTCGCGGCCCTGTTCTTTAAGCCTTTCGACCGTCTGTTTCACCCGCTGCGCGTGTTCTTTTGTGGTCACCAGCAGCGCGTCAGCGGTATCCACCACCACCACGTCCTCGATCCCCACCAGGGCGATGACCCGCGGGCGATCCGAGTAGACCACGCCGGTGGCGTTATCGGCATAGACGCGCACCTGCTTGTCGCCGAGGTTGATGATCCCCTCCTCGGCGCTGGCCTTGTTCAGGCGGCCGATCGCGGCAAAATCTCCAACGTCATCCCAGTTGAAGACACCGGGGATCACAGCTACATCGCCGGCAGCGGCGGCAGGCTCCGCCACCGCGTAGTCGATCGCGATCTTCGGCAGCCCCGGCCAGACTTCGCGCATGACCTGATCGCGGCGCCCGGTCTCCCACGCGTCGGCGATCTTCACCAGGCCCGCGTAAAGCTCCGGCTCATTGGACTCGAGGTGCTTGAGCATCAAGCTGACCGGGGCCACAAACATGCCGGCATTCCAGAAGAAGCCCCCGGAGGCCAGGTACTTGCGGGCAGTATCTTCGTCGGGCTTCTCCACGAACTCCACCACGCCGCGCGCGGTCGGCGCATTGGGCACATCCAGAGGTTCGCCGGTACGGATGTAGCCGAACCCTGTGGACGGATGGGTGGGGTGAATGCCGATGGTGACGATCTTGCCGGTAGCGGCAGTATGAATCGCTTCGCTCAGCGCAGCCTGGAACACTTCCACCGGCTCGATCACCTGGTCCGCGGCGAAGGAGCCCATGATGATATTGGGATCGCGGCGGTAGAGGATGGCGGCGGCCAAGCCGATGGCCGCGGCCGAGTCGCGGGGCTCCGGCTCGAGCACCAGGTCCTCGTCGCACAGTTCCGGAAGCTGGCTCACCACGGCTCCCCGGTGGGCGCGTCCGGTGACCACCATGATGCGCTCGCCTGCCAGCGGCACCAGCCGGTCGTAGGTGGCACGGATCAGGGTTGAACCGGACCCGGTCAGATCGTGCAAAAACTTGGGAGCGGATGCCCTGGACAGGGGCCACAATCGGGTACCGACGCCTCCGGCGGGGATCACGCCGTGGAATCTGGATAATAGGTCTGCATTCACGCATTCCAGACTAATTCATCCGGTGGATAATCCGTTCCATTGAAACTGGGCAACCAGTGGAAATAGGGAATGGATCCATGCGGTATTACGGGCGAAAATTCAGCCTTTCAGCGCTTTTTCACTACTATTCGGTGAACCTCCTCACAGGAGTTCGACACGAAATAGATTGCAGTGCGCCAAGTGGTTTAGACTCGCACAAGGAACGCTCGCACAAGTGCGTCAAATCTCATTGTGTGCAATATACACATGCGCCGTTGCGAGCCTTGGAGGTTTAGTTCAGTGTCGAAGACTTCGTCAGGCACCCTATACCGCGGCCATGAAGGCATGTGGTCCTGGGTGGGACACCGAGTCACCGGTGTCGTTATTTTTCTCTATCTGCTGGTGCACGTGCTGGACACGGCGATGGTCCGCGTTGATGCCAACGCATACAACGCCATCATCAGCACCTATCAGACCCCGTGGATGGCATTGGGTGAAACCGGTCTGGTTGCAGCAATCCTCTTCCACGCATTCAATGGCCTGCGCTTGATCCTGGTCGACTTCTGGAAGCAGGGCACCAAGTACCAGCGCCAGATGCTCTGGGGCGTTTTGATCCTCTGGGTTATCGTCTTCGCGGGCTTCGCCATCCGCCACCTGTCGATCGCATTTGGGAGCCACTAAGCCATGAGCGTTTCTATTCCTGCTCCGCGCAGCCAGCGCATTGATCCTAAGTACAAGCGCGGCCCCAAGTCCCGCGGCAGCTTCGAAATGCTGGCATGGCTGTTCATGCGCCTGTCCGGTGTTGTGCTGATCGTCCTGATCTTCGGCCACCTCTTCGCAAACCTCATGGTCGGAGAAGGCATTTCCGGCATCAGCTTCGGCTTTGTTGCCGGCAAGTGGGCTTCGCCAATCTGGCAGTTCTGGGATCTGGCCCTGCTGTGGCTGGCCATGCTGCACGGCACCAACGGCGTGCGCACCATCATCAACGACTACGCAGAGAAGCACGCAACCCGCGCTTGGCTCAAGGGCATCCTGTACGTCGCAACGATCTTCATCATCGTGCTCGGTTCCCTGGTGATCTTCACCTTCGATCCTTGCGTAGCTGGCAGCCAGCTGCAGCAGTGCTTGTGAAACTCCCCCGTTTCAGCCGATAGCCAGATAGATTTTTAGAAAAGAGAGCATCAAGAATGCAGGTACATAAGTACGACGTAGTCATCGTCGGTGCCGGTGGTGCGGGCATGCGTGCAGCGATCGAATCCGGTCAGCGCGCACGCACCGCAGTGCTAACCAAGCTTTACCCAACCCGCTCGCACACCGGTGCAGCCCAGGGCGGCATGTGCGCGGCACTTGCCAACGTCGAGGAAGACAACTGGGAATGGCACACCTTCGACACCATCAAGGGTGGCGACTACCTGGTTGACCAGGACGCAGCCGAGGTCATGGCCAAGGAAGCCATCGACGCCGTGCTCGACCTGGAAAAGATGGGTCTGCCTTTCAACCGCACCCCAGAAGGCAAGATCGACCAGCGCCGTTTCGGTGGCCACACCCGCGACCACGGCAAGGCCGCCGTGCGCCGCGCCTGCTACGCCGCCGACCGCACCGGCCACATGATCCTGCAGACCCTGTACCAAAACTGCGTCAAGCACAACGTCGAGTTCTACAACGAGTACTACGTGCTGGACCTGCTGATGGTTGAAGAGGATGCCTACCGCGAGGACGGCACCGCCTACAAGCAGAAGCGCGTAGCCGGCGTGGTCTCCTACGACCTGGCCACCGGCGAGCTGCACGTCTTCCAGGCCAAGTCCGTGGTCTTCGCTTCGGGCGGCGCCGGCAAGGTCTTCAAGACCACTTCCAATGCGCACACCCTGACCGGCGACGGCATGTCCATCGCCTTCCGTTCGGGCCTGCCGCTGGAGGACATGGAATTCTTCCAGTTCCATCCAACAGGCCTTGCAGGCCTGGGCATTCTGCTCACCGAGGGTGCACGTGGCGAAGGCGCCATCCTGCGCAACTCGGATGGCGAGCGCTTCATGGAGCGCTACGCTCCAACCATCAAGGACCTGGCACCTCGTGACATCGTGGCCCGCGCCATGGCCAACGAGGTTCGCGAAGGCCGCGGTTGCGGTCCAAACAAGGACTACGTGCTCCTTGACCTGACCCACTTGGAACCAGAGCACATCGAATCCAAGCTGCCTGACATCACCGAATTCGCCCGCACCTACCTGGGCGTGGAGCCATTCACCGATCCAGTGCCGGTGTACCCCACCGCTCACTACGCCATGGGCGGCGTGCCAACCAACATCAACACCGAGGTGCTGCAGGACAACGACACCGTCGTTCCCGGCCTGTTCGCTGCCGGCGAGGTTGCCTGCGTTTCGGTGCACGGCTCCAACCGCCTGGGCACCAACTCGCTGCTGGACATCAACGTGTTCGGCAAGCGCGCCGGTGTGGCAGCTGCCGAGTACTCCAAGACCGCAGACTTCGTCGAGCTGCCGGAGAACCCGGAAGCATTTGTCATCGACCAGATCGAAGGAGTGCTCACCGGCAACGGCACCGAGCGCGTCTCCGACCTGCGCTCGACCCTGCAGGAGACCATGGACGCCAACGTCCAGGTGTTCCGCGACGAGCGTTCGCTGAAGGAAGCGCGCGACGTGATCGAGGATCTGCGCCGCCGCTACAAGAACATCAGCGTCCAGGACAAGGGCAAGCGCTTCAACCTGGATCTGCTCGAAGCCATCGAACTGGGCTTCCTGCTCGACTTGGCCGAGGTCATCACGGTTGCTGCTCTGCACCGCAAGGAATCCCGCGGCGGCCACTACCGCGAAGACTTCCCGAACCGCGACGACGAGAACTTCATGAAGCACTCGATGTCCTACCGCGATGGCGAAGCCGTCACCGAGGACATCAAGGGCATCCGCATGGAGACCAAGCCAGTGGTCTTTACCCGTTACCAGCCAATGGAGCGTAAGTACTAATGAGCACCGAACTGCCAGAACCAGCGTCAAAGATCGAGCTGAAGCCAGGTGTTGGCGGCGGCGGAGAAATCCCAAGCTTCGACATCACCTTGCGCGTTCGCCGCTATCTGCCAGAGGCCACCGCGGATGCCTACTGGGAAGACTTCAAGCTGACCATGTACGGCACCGACCGCGTGCTCGACGCCCTGCACAAGGTCAAGTGGGAGCAGGATGGCACGCTGTCCTTCCGCCGCTCCTGTGCCCACGGCGTCTGCGGCTCCGATGCCATGCGCATCAACGGCCGCAACCGCCTGGCTTGCAAGACCCTGCTCAAGGACTTGGACACCTCCAAGCCGATCACCGTTGAAGCCATCAAGGGCCTGCCCCTTGAAAAGGACCTCATCGTCGACATGGAACCGTTCTTCCAGTCCTACCGCGAGATCATGCCATTCCTGATCTCCAAGGACCACGAGCCGACCAAGGAGCGCTACCAGTCCGCCGAGGACCGCGAGCGCTTCGACGACACCACCAAGTGCATCCTGTGCGCCGCGTGCACCAGCTCCTGCCCGGTGTTCTGGACCGATGGCCAGTACTTCGGCCCGGCGGCGATCGTGAACGCGCACCGCTTCATCTTCGACTCCCGCGATGATGCCGGCGACATGCGCCTGGAGATCCTGAACGACAAGGAAGGCGTGTGGCGCTGCCGCACCACCTTCAACTGCTCCGAAGCATGCCCACGCGGCATCCAGGTGACCAAGGCCATCGCCGAGGTCAAGCAGGCAATCCTCTCGCGCACCATCTAGGAACGCAGAGCTAAGGCCCGAACCAGTTCATCTGGTTCGGGCCTTTATTGCATCCTCCGGGCTGCCTAGCGGATAACGGCTCCGGTCAAGGCTCCGGGTTGTGCCGGCTCTTCCCGCAGGCTCCCCCTGGCAGGCTCCGGCTCAGATTCGTCAGGACCGGTGTGGACTTCGGTAGCTTCGGCAGTATCCAGCTGCGGAACGTCTTCGCCATTAAAAACTGCCCGAACGCGATCGATGTCCAAGGACTTGTCCCACCAGGCGATGAATAATGTCGCCACCGCATTGCCGCAGAAGTTCACCAATGCGCGGCATTCAGACATGAACTTGTCAATGCCGAAGATCAGCATGATCCCGGCTGCCGGAATCGTTCCCAGGGTGCTCAGGGTGGCGGTCAGCGCAATGAATCCGCCGCCGGCCACACCGGCCGCCCCCTTTGAGGTCAAGAGCATCACAGCCAGCATTCCCAGTTGCTGCCCAATGCTCAAATCCGTATTTGTTGCCTGGGCGATATAAACCGCGGCCAACGAGAGGTAGATTGCTGCCCCGTCCAGGTTGAAGCTGTATCCGGTTGGAACAACGAGGCCGACGGTTTCCTTCTTTACCCCGGCATGTTGCAGCTTTTTCATCAGCCCGGGCAAAGCCGGTTCTGCCGTCGAGGTCCCGAGGATGAGCAGCAATTCCTCCCGGAAGTGATGCAGCATCTTGAAGATATTCAGCCCCAGGAAGGCCATGATGCCGCCGAGGAAGAACACGACAAATACCAGCGAGGTTCCATAGAACAAGAGAATCAGCCAGCCGAGGCTGGAGAGTGTCTCCACCCCGTACTTGCCCACCGCAAAGGCCATTGCGCCGAAGGCACCCAGTGGAGCGGCTTTCATGATGAAGTTCAAAACCTTGAAGATCACCGCTGTCAGCCGCTGCACCATCTCCAGCACCGGTTCCCCGATTTTCCCCACGGCGTTGATGGCAATACCCACCACCACGGCCATGAAGATGATCTGCAAGATATCCCCCTCCACGAATGGCGAGACCATGGACCCCGGAATGATGTGGACGATGAATTCCCACCACTGCAGGTTCTGCCCCTGGTTGATCAGGTCGGCGGCTTGGCCGGACGTTTCAATCTTTGCCGGATCCGCGTTCACCCCATCGCCCAGGCGGAAGATGTTGATGGCCACCAAGCCCAGCACCATGGCGCAGATCGTACCGATCTGGAAATATCCCAGAGCCTTGAGGCCCGTAGCCCCGACCTTTTTCAGGTCTGCGACACCGGCGATGCCTCCAACGATGGTCAGGAACACAATCGGACCAATGAGCATTTTCATCGCCTCGACGAAGGTGGTGCCTATCGGCGCCATGGCTTGCCCGGTGTCCGGCGCGAGCCAGCCAACGATAATTCCGGCGATAATCGCCATCAAGACCCAAAAATACAATTGCTTGTACCAGCGCTTGCGCACCGGCACAATGTGCTCAGTGGTGTTCTGCATTATTCCTACCTCGTTGTTGGAAAGAGCTCGGCGTGGCTGTTCTATGGCGTGGCAGCCGGCCTCGACATGCCGCGGAGGGCCGGCGCCCGCGCCGGTGCTTCTAGACGGCGGCCAGGGTGCTGCTCAGCGCCTCGACAATCGCTTCGGTGACTTCGCTGGTGACCGAGGTGCCGCCGATGTCTGCAGTGAGCCTGCCCGCAGCAGTGGCCGCTTCGATGGCTGCTTCCAGGCGGCGGGCTTCATCGGCCAGGCCGAAATGCTCCAGCATCAGCGCGGCACTGGCAATGGCGCCGATCGGGTTGCAGATTCCCTTGCCGGCAATGTCCGGGGCGGTCCCATGCACCGGTTCGAACATCGAGGGGAAACGGCGTTCGGGGTTCAGATTTGCGCTCGCTGCCAGCCCCAGGCTTCCGGACAGGGCCGAACCCAGATCGGACAGGATATCGGCGTTGAGGTTCGAAGCGACCACCACGGAGAGATCCTCCGGGTTCAGGATGAACTTGGCGCTCATCGCATCGACCAGCACGCTTTCGGTGCGCACGTCCGGGTAGTCGAGCGCCACGCGCTGGAAGACTTCGTCCCAGAGCACCATTCCGTACTGCTGGGCATTGGACTTGGTCACCGACGAGACCTTCTTGACCGTGCGGGTGCGGGCCAGATCAAAGGCGAAACGAATGATGCGCTCGCATCCCTTGTCGCTGAACAGGGCGGTCTGCAGGGCGATCTCGTTGCCCGGGCCGCGCCCTGACAGGTTGCGCCCGCCCAGCCCGGCATATTCGCCTTCGCTGTTTTCGCGCACGACGATCCAATCCAGCTCCGTGTCATCGGCCTTGCGCAGCGGGGAGGTCACCCCGGGCAGGAATTTCACCGGGCGGATATTCGCCCACTGGTCGAAGTTCTGCGTGATGTTCAGTCGCAGGCCCCAGAGGCTGATGTGGTCGGGAACGTTCTCCCAGCCCACGGCCCCGAAATAGATGGAGTCGAAGTCCTTCAAGGTATCCAGGCCTGCCGGGTCCATCATCACCCCGTGCTCTGCGTAGTACTCGCAGCCCCAGGGGAATTCTGTCCATTCAAAGGCGAACTTTCCCGCGGATTGCCCGGCCATGGCGTCCAGCACTCGACGCCCAGCGGCAACAACTTCCTTGCCTACGCCGTCAGCCGGAATTGAAGCAATCTTAAAGGTCCTGGTCGAGCCCATCGGTCTTTCCTCCTGATACAAAGTGTTCCGCGTCACAAGCGGCTTGGTATCAATTAGACCGGCGTGCTTCGAGTACGTCTAAGACCAGGATTGCATCCGCTGGATAGGCAAAACCTATATGTGCTGTTCAGACACGGTATCGGCATAGGCGCCGGCAACACCGAGAAACGCTTGCGCCGCGGGAGTCAGGTCGCTCTTCCTGCTGACCAGCGCAACATGCAGTTCAGTGGCCGGCTCCAGGCGCGCAATGCGCAACCCCAATTTGCGAGCCAGGGGCGCCCACGAAATAGGCAGGATGGCATGCCCCGCTCCTGCCAGCACCAGTGGCAGGACGGAGCTTCGATGGGCCACTTCGGCGGCGATTTCAACATCAATCCCGTCGGCCCGCAAATCGTCGACCAGCGCGCGCATGAGCGAGCCACGCTGCGAAATGACAATCCGCTGGCCGCCCAAATCCGCGCCGGCAAGGACCTCCCGGTCGCCAAAATCATCAATTTCGGGGTTGATCACCAATACCAATGGCTGGCGCTCGAGCTGCACAACATCCACCTCGGGCGCCGAGATGGGCTTGTCGGAACCGAGCAAGCCGATCTCGGCGCCGCCGCTTCGAACCGCGCTGATGACATCTTCCGCGGTGAAGGCCGCCGAGGTGCTCAGCGCGATCCGCGGATGCTGCCGGGAGTAGCTGGCAATCAACGTGGTCAGCGGTTCAACAGCCGGCGACGGCATGGCGATGAGTTCCAGCCGGCCGTGGCGCACGCCCTTGAGCGAAGCCATCGTTGACTGGGCCGCTTCCAGATCGCGCACTACCAGCCGTGCCGGGCCCACCAGTTCCTTGCCGGCGTCGCTGAGCAGCGAGCGCCGGCCCACCCGGTGGAAAAGCGGGACACCGACTTCGTGCTCCAGGGCCTTGATGGTCTGCGACAGCGAGGGCTGGGCGATCATCAATTGCTCGGCAGCCCTGCTGAAGCCTTCGTAATCCACGACCGCCAGAAAATAGCGCAGCTGCCGAACGTCCATGTTCCTCCTAGCCCAGCGCGATGTCCTCGCTGAGGTTCCAATCGCCGCCGCGCGTATCAAAAAGCTGTACCTGGTCGGCCTCGAAGGCCAGCTGCACCTGGGCCAATGCAGCTTGCGCGGCATCCAGCTGCTGCGCTGGCACGTTCTGCGCGATGGTCAGGTGCGGATGGTAGGCGAAACCCGACTCGTGGCGCAGCGCATCGCCGAGCAGCTGCCGATGCAGCGCCCAGCATTGATCGGCCCCGGAGAGCAATGGCAAATACACCACGTCGCTGGCCGGGCGGAAAGTGCGCGCCGCGCCCAGCTCGATGGTGAACGGCTTCATGCCCGAAGCCACCTGGCGCACCTGCGCGGCGGCCTTCTCCCAGGTATTGAGGTAGGAGCCGGACACCAGGGTGATATGCGGGGCGATCGGCTCGGTGGCCGCTCCCCCGAACTCCTGGCGCCACGCGCGCAAGGCATCCCGGTGCGGCTGCGGCACCGGGATGACTACGCCTAGGGTGTATTCCATCAGATTCCCAGCGGCGGCAGGAAGCCGACCTTCTGGTAGACATCGGCCACGGTCTTCGAGGCCACCTCCCGCGCCTTGGCCGCACCGGCCAGCAGCAGGCGGTCAAGCTCCGCCGGGTCATCGAGCAGCTCCAGGGTGCGGGTGCGGATCGGGGTCAGCCGCTCGACCACGGCGTCGGCCACAGCCACCTTCAGGTGCCCGTACATCTTGCCTTCGAACTCGTTGACCAGTTCTGGCACATGCTTGCCGCTCACCGCAGCCAGGATATCGAGCAGGTTCGAAACGCCCGGCTTCTCGGCCTTGTCATAGGCCACCACGGACCCGGCATCGGTGACCGCGGACTTGATGCGCTTGGCAATCAGCTTCGGCTCGTCGAGCACGTTGATCAATCCTGCCGGGGATTCGGCGGACTTGGACATCTTGGAGGTCGGGTTCTGCAGGTCGTAGATCCGCGCGCCCTCCTTGGGAATGAACGCCTCAGGCACCACGAAGGTCTCCCCAAAGCGGTGGTTGAAGCGCTTGGCCAGGTCGCGAGCCAGCTCCACGTGCTGGCGCTGGTCATCGCCCACCGGGACGCCTTGCGGCTGGTAGAGCAGGATGTCCGCGGCCATCAGGACCGGGTAGGTGAACAGCCCGACGCTGGCGGCATCCGCACCGCCCTTGGAGGACTTGTCCTTGAACTGGGTCATGCGGCTGGCTTCGCCGAACCCGGTGATGCAGTTGAGCACCCAGGCCAGCTGCGCGTGCTCGGGCACCTGCGACTGGACAAAAAGCGTGGACTTGTCCAGGTCGATGCCGCCGGCGATGAACTGGGCGGCGGTTTTGCGGGTGCGCGCCCGCAGGTCATCGGGGTCCTGCGTGACCGTGATCGCGTGCATGTCGGGGATGAAGAAGAACGCGTCGTACTCGTCCTGGGTCTTGACCCAGTTGACCAGTGCGCCCAGATAGTTGCCAAGGTGCAGCGAATCGCCCGATGGCTGCATGCCGGACAGGACGCGGGGACGGGAATTTTCCATGGATTTCCTTAGAACTGGTAATCGACGACCAGCGGTGCGTGGTCGGAGAAGCGCAAATCGTAGGCCGAGGCACGGTCTACGTGGGACTTGATGGCCTTGCCGGCAAGGGCGGGGGTGGCCATATGGTAGTCAATGCGCCAACCGGCATCGTTGTCGAAGGCCTGCCCGCGGAAGGACCACCAGGTGTAGGGTCCCTGGGCGTCGCCAGCCAGTTCGCGCGCCACATCCTTGTAGCCGATTTCCGGGCCGAAGAAGCCGTCGAAGTAGGCGATCTCCTCGTCCATCACGCCGGCGCGCTTATTGTGGTTCGGCTTCCAGTTCTTGATGTCCTTTTCGGTGTGCACCACGTTCAGGTCGCCCACCACCAGCACATGATCCTTCTCGTTCTTCAGCTCGACCAGGCGCACGTTCATGCGCTGCAGGAAGCGGTACTTGTCTTCCTGCTTCTGGGTGCCCAGTTCGCCGGAGTGCACATAGGCGGAGACCACGGTGAAGATCTCGCCGTTGATATCGAAGTCCGCTTCCACCCAGCGTCCGGATTCGGCAAAGTAGTCCTCGCCGATATTTCCGCGCACGGCCACCGGCTGCGTGCGCGAGAGCACGGCCACCCCGGCGCGGCCCTTGTCCTTGGCCTCGGCATGCAGAATATGCCAGCCTTCGCCGATCAGCTCGCGCACGATCGCATCCGGTGCGCGGACCTCCTGCAGGCAGAGGATGTCCACGTCGCGGGCGGCGATCCAGTCGGCCATATTGCGCTTGTAGGCGGCGCGAATGCCGTTGACGTTGACCGACGCGACGCGCAGTGCGCCTGCGTCCTTGCTCAGAATTTCCACGCTGGTAGGTATCACCCCTCCAGCTTACAAAACTCTGCGCCCGATTACGCGCTGATCAGTCCCGGGGCAAGCAAAAAGGGCAACGCATGTGCGTTGCCCTTGAAGCTAGTCGATGATTTCGCCATCCATCGGCGTGGCCGGCTTGATCATGTCGCGCGCGTTGGCCGCGGTCATCTGGATTGTCTCCAGCGCCCGATCGATCATCGCCTCGGACTCGGGTCCCTTGGCCTCGCGCTGCTCGGAGACCACCCGGGCCTGGACCTGCACGATCTTGAACGAGTGGTCCAGCTTCATATCGCGCTGGCTGGTGGATTCGTCAACCACCACCGTGCCGGACTGCGCCCGCGGGGTGGCCGCGGCGGTGGCCTCGCGCAGCGAGTTGTTGATCTTCTCGGCCCCGCGCTTGAGGCCGAACATCATGAATGCGGCCAGCAGCAGCCAACCGGCGGAGATGACGACGACAAACCAGCCGACGATCTCATTGGAGTTGGCGGCGAAGACTACCGCCACCAGAAGAACGATGACCATGACGGACATTGCCAAAGTTGAGGCGTTGAGGGTGACTTTTTTGCCCTGCTTCGCGCTGCTGCCTAGAGGTTCCATAGCACCAATTCTCGCACCACCTGCCCACCGCAAGCCAATTGGCGGTCCGCGCTTTCGCCCACAGCGTGGCTAGCCGAACAAGCTGTGCAGGTCCTGCCCGGAAAGCGATGCGCGAATCAGCAAGAATCCGCCGATGCCCACCACCCAGCCCAGGGTTTCCTGGGCATAGGCACCTGCTTTGTCCCCGAGCTTTTGCATCCAGATCTCGATCCGTGCGCCGGCCAGCGCGCGGGCGGCCACCAGCAGCAACGCCGGGACGATCATGACCAGGCAGTAGCCACCCAGCGCCACCAGCTGCAGGCCAGTACTCCAGCCGGTGCCCTGCATGACGCCCACCGCGGCCAGGTAGGGCAGCATCGTGGGAAGTTCCAAGAGGCCCGCGAACAGGGCCAGCGCCACCAACCCGGTGCGGGTATCCAGGGCCGTGCCCACCCGGCCGCGCAAGCGGCGCGGCACCTGCTCGGTGGCCACCGCGCCGGCTGCCTCTGAAGCCTCATGGGCCCCGGCGAATCCCGCGGTGCTCTGCGTTTTCTTCCGTGCGCTGGCCGCCTTCTGCGCGTCGGTGCGGTAGGACAGCGCCCAGATGATCATCAGCGCGCCAACCGCCATGCCTGCCAGCCGGAAGAACCGGTGCTCGAAGATTCCCGGATCGATCAGCAGCAGCCCGCTGCGCAGCAGCACCCCGACGACCCAGTAGAAGGCCGCGATCACCCCCAGATAGACAAGAACCTTGACGATGGCCTCGCGCCGCCCACGCAGCAGCAGCCACAGCGGAATGACCAGGGTGCCGATGCTGGTCGAATCCACCAGCGCCAGGATGACCAGGGATAGTTCCGGATTGCTCGCCATAATGTCCATGGCTTCCACTGTTCCGCAGCCGAGTGCCTCGCGGTATCGGCCAGCAGCCTCGGTCTTCTCCGCCTTAAGGGGGATACCCGGAGGCGTGGGGATCGGGGATGCTTGAAAGCATGAACTTCATTCGGCGGATGGGCAGCGGCGACAAGGAACCGGAGGTCGCCGGCACCTACCTGGTTCTGGTCGTCATCCTGCATCTAGCCGGTGTGGCCAATAGGCCGATATTCCCGGCCAGCGGCGTTGAATGGATCCTTCTGCTGCTGCTTGGCGTGGGCGCGATCCTCATTCGCCGCCGCTGGCTGCTGCCCAGCGCAGTGGTCTTGGCGCTGTGCGGGCTCGGGATGCTCGGGGTGGGAAGCATCGGCGGCTATTTCCTGATCTTTGAATGCATTTTCGGGTCGTTCCTCCTCGGGTCGGCCAGGGTTCGAACCGTGATGTTCTTCATCTTGGCAGTAGTGGCCCTGGGGCTGGCGATCGCCAGCTGGCTGGCGACGCAGAACCTGCAGGAGGTGGTGCTGAGCCTGTTCATGGCCGGCTTCATTCTCTTCATCCCGATGCTCTGGGCCGAAAATGTGCGCACCGCCAAGGAACTGGCCAGAGCTGAAACCCAGCGGGCGCACGCCCTGCAAACCGCGGCCACGTCGCGTGAAGACCGCCTGGTGGCCGAGCATCATGCTGCACGGATCGAAGAACGCACCGCCTTGGCCCGCGAGATGCATGACGTGCTTTCGGCCAGGTTCTCTTCCATTGCCTTGCTTTCCGGGGCGCTCTTGCCCGAAGCCTCCCACAACGCGCGGGGACCCTTGCAGAGCATCCGCGACGAGTCGGTTTCAGGCCTTGAGGACATGGCGGGCATGGTGCGCATGCTGCATCAAGGCGGCCAGGCATTGCAGGCGCGCATCGAGGATCTGCCAGCAGTGGCAGCGGGCTTTGGCGAGCCGGTGCGCTGGGAGTACCGAGTCGAGGATCCAGAACGCTTCAGCCCGGCGGTGCATACCGCCGCGCACCGCACGGTGTCCGAGCTGCTGGTCAATCATGCCAAGCATGCCCCCGATACCTTCTTGGAACTCAGCGTCGTGCAGCACCACGGGTTGAGCATCGTGGCCAGGAACAGGATGCCCGGTGCGCCGCACTCGGATGCGCCGGGGGCCGGGATCGGACTGCGCAATATCCGTACCCGCGTGGCAGCCCTGGATGGGCGGTTCGCGCTGCGCACCGGCGAAATGTTTGAAGCGCGGGTCGAATTCCCCGAGATCGCACGAGGAGCGGAGACGCCATGAAGGTACTGATTGTTGACGACCACGCCACCGTCCGCATGGGCATCCGGCTGGTTTTGCAGGCCGCGGAGGACCTGGAAGTGATCGGCGAGGCGGCCGATGGGCGATCGGCCATTTCCATGGCCCGGGCTTTGGCGCCAGACGTGGTCCTGATGGACCTGCGCATGCCCGTGCTCGATGGCATCGAGGCGACGAAGGCGCTGCATGGATCCTGCTCCGTGGTGGTGCTGACAACCTTCGACGACGATGAGTATCTTTTTGGCGCCCTGCAGGCCGGGGCCCACGGATTCCTGCTCAAAAGCGCGCAGCCGCAGGCGATCATCATGGCCGTGCGCGCGGCCGGCCGGGGCGAATCCATGCTGGACCCCCAGGTGACCTCCCGAGTCCTGGCCCGCGCCCTGGCCCCGGAACCCGCCGGGGCCCTGCCCGATGGGCTGACGACGCGCGAACGCGAAGTGCTCGACGGGTTGGCTCAGGGATTGAGCAACCCGCAGCTGGCCCGGCGCCTGGGCATCGGGCACAGCACGGTGAAGACGCACGTTTCGCAGGTGCTGGCCAAGCTAGGGGTGTCCTCCCGGCTTCAGGCGGCAAGAATCGCCTTTGCCGCCGGTGCTACCAGCTCACCAGGCAGAAGGGATGATCCTGCGGATCCAGGTAGACCCTGAAGGTCTTGGTGCCCTCGCCGGTGGCCTTCGCCCCCAGGCGCAGCACCTGTTCCTCGGCCAGATCCAGATCGGCGACCTTCACGTCGATATGGGCCTGCTGCGGGTGGATATGCCCGGGCCATTGCGGCGCAACATACGGGCTGACGGCTTGGAATGCGAGCGCCGGGTGGTCCGGGGCGTCGCCGATCGACACCCAGTCCGGCTCGTTGTCGATGCGTACCATTCCAAGGAGCTGTTCGTAGAATTCGGCCAGTGCATCGGGGTCCTCGCAGTCGAAGACCATGGCCTGCCATGTGCCAATCATGGCCCCATTATGCGCCTGGGTTCCACCCGCGTCTACCAGGACTCAGCCATTGCGCAGATACAGTGGTCGATCAGCGCCTGCACCCGGGCGGGAATGCGCACCGAGCGCGGGGTGATGGCCACCACCGCGTTGGAATAGTTCGGCGCTTTCAGATCCCGGTAGGCCAGCGGCCGGCCCTCCACGGAGACCGCGGCGTTATTCGGCCGGCGCATCAGCAGCCCGTAGCCCAGCCCCCGCCCGACCATGGCGGAGACCAGGATCATCTGCGGGACGGCCGCGGCGATCGTGGGTGACAGGCCCTGGGAGGCGAAGAGCTGCATCTGGTGATCGGTGCTCGGCTCCGACTCGTACATGATCAGCGGTTCTGGCGCGAGGTCCGCCAGTTCCAGCGGCCGCTTCAGCTGGGCCAGCCGGTGTTCGGGGTGCAGCACCACCTGCATTTCGGTGCGGTAGACCTGCTGCTTGTCCAGGTCCGCGGGCAGCGAGAGATCGTAGACGAAGGCGACGTCCAGCTCCCCGTTGCGCAGGGCGGGCAGCAGCTCGTCATGGGTGCCCACGCGCACTTCGAGCTGCACCTCGGGATGGTTGAATCCCTGGAGCGTTGCCGGGATCAGGTGCGGGGAGAGGGAGGCAAAGCATCCGAAGCGCACCGGCCCGCGCAGGCTGCCGCCGGCCTGCGGGAAGGTGGCGCCCAGTTCCCCCACGTCGACCATGATTTTCCGGGCCATCTGCGCGAAGTGATGCCCGGAGGCGGTGAGCGAAAAGCCGTGGGCCTTGCGGCGCAGGCACAGGCTCTCCCCGGCGAGGCGCTCGATCGCGGTAATCGCCTGCGACAGGGCCGATTCGGAGATCCGCAATTCGCTGGCAGCCGAGCCGAGCGTGCTGTGCCCGGGCAGCTCGGCCATGATTTCCAGATGGCGCATCGAATACATAAGCCTGCCTTCAGAAGTTCTGCAGATATTTGAAGTTTACCTTACCTGTATCGGCTGTCACACTGAAGTGACCCAGGGGCGAGCGGCAAGTGAGCCCCGCTCGCAAGGGAAGCTTCATGAGAACAGCACACGCCGCCAAGGCGAACCAACGACGCGTCGCCTTCGCCACCGTCATCGGCACCACCGTGGAGTGGTACGACTTCTTCATCTATGCCACCGCCGCCGGCCTGGTCTTTTCCAAGCTCTTCTTCGAGCCCGCCGGCCAGGAGATTGCGCTGCTGATCTCCTTCGCCTCGGTAGGCCTGTCCTTCCTCTTCCGGCCGCTCGGCGCGTTTTTGGCCGGGCACTTTGGCGACAAGATCGGCCGCCGGGCCATGCTGGTGCTCACCCTGGCCCTGATGGGCGCTTCCACCACCTTGATCGGCGTGCTGCCGACCTATGAAACCGCCGGCCTGTGGGCGCCGGTGCTGCTTTTGCTGCTGCGCATCCTGCAGGGCATTTCGGCCGGCGGCGAATGGGGCGGCGCCGTGCTGATGGCCGTCGAACACGCACCCGAAGGCCACCGCGGCCGCGCCGGCTCCTACCCGCAGGTGGGCGTGCCGTTGGGCATGCTGCTCGCCTCGGGCACCATGGCGCTGATGACCGGCGTGATCTCCCCCGGCGAGGCCTTCATGGCTTGGGGCTGGCGTGTGCCATTCCTCGTCTCGATCGTGCTGATCCTGGTCGGCTACTTCGTCCGCCGCTCCGTGGACGAGTCCCCGGTCTTCGAAGAGATCGCCGAGCACAAGGCGCAGACCAATGTGCCGATCCTGGTGCTGTTCAAGAAGCACTGGCCGCTGGTCATCATCGCGGCTCTGGTGTTCGCTGGCAACAATGCCGCCGGGTACATGACCACCGGCGGGTTCTTCCAGTCCTACACCACCAACCCCGAGGGCCCGGTCGGCCTGGAACGCACCGACGTGCTGGTCGCGGTCGCCTTCGGCGCGGCCATCTGGCTGGCCATGACGCTGGTGGCCGGGCTGCTGGCGGACAAGATCGGCCGCAAGCGCACCTACCAGCTGGGCTTCATCATCCTGGCGCTCTCGCTGTTCCCGGTGTTCGCCCTGGTGAACTCCGGCTCGCTGGGCCTGCTCTACGTGGCCTTCGGCCTGTTCTCCATCGGTCTGGGCCTGACCTACGGCCCGCAGGCGGCCCTGTACTCCGAGCTCTTCCCCGCCTCGGTGCGCTTCTCCGGGGTCTCGATCTCCTACGCGATCGGCGCGATTGTCGGCGGCGCCTTCGCCCCGACCATTGCCCAGGCGCTGGTGCAGGCCACCGGCGGCACCACCGCGGTGGCCGTGTACCTGCTGATCGTCGTGGCAGTGTCCTTCATCGCGGTCAGCCTGATTCGCGATCGCTCCGGCATCGACTTGTCCTTCCGCAACCAGGCCGAACAGGAAGTCGGCGCGCTGGTCTTCGACAAGCGCCGCGCGGAAGCGGCCAAAACCACCCAGGACGCCTAATAAACCGCAGCAGGCCCGCACTTGGCGGGCCTGCTGCGGTTAATGGCTATTTCTTGGTGCGCAAGACCTCAAGACGCTGCCGGTACTCGGTGTCGTCGATCTCCCCTCGGGCGAAGCGTTCGCGCAACACCCCTTCTGCACTGGCCTGGCCTTGGCGCTGCCAGCGGCTGCGCTTGAAGGTGAAGATCAGCAAGCCGATCACCAGGAACCAGAAAATCGGGAAGAACCAGAACGGGCCTGGTCCGTAGCTTGCGGCGTGGGCGAGAGTCGTGATCATGATGCTCCTTGGGTCGTGGGAACTGATGCATCCACTCTCCCTCGATCCGCCCACCGGCACATCCGCCTACGGAAGACACTGTGCATTGATCGTGTACTCCCGTGGGCAGTCTGCCGGTACGCTATGCCATGTATCGGGTGGTGCCGCGCTGGTTGATGCGTTGCACCGTGCCCGGGATGGTGAAAATGTCGATAATCAGCAAGATCCACAGCACGCCCAAAGGCACCCAGCCGATCAGGATGAAGGTCGTGGCCCAGCCGACGACGCCCAGCGCCAGGTACACGATGCCCGCCACTACCTGGCCGAGGTAGAACTTGTGAATGCCCAACTGGCCGAGGAAGAACCACAGCACATAGGCCAGCAGCATGCTCTTCTGGTTCACGATCACGATGTGGTTGTTGATCTGGATGGGCTGCTGCTCGTAGGGGTGCTGTGGCTGGCCGCCAGTATTTTCCGTCATGGGTACCTCGCTAAAGCTCGTTGCGTGTGATGATTCGTTCACCACCACTTTATTCGACAACTTGAGAATTCACGCCCAACCGGGCGCAGGTTACGCGTCGCCTAGCGCTTCGCCGGGGGTGATCAGGCCGGATTCGTAGGCCAGCACCACCAGCGAGGTGCGATCGCGCACCCCGAGCTTGCCGATGATCCGCGAAACATGGGTCTTGGCGGTCAGCGGGGTGATGAAAAGTTCCGCTGCGATCTCCGCGTTGGTTTTCCCGGTGCCGATCTGCACGAGCACTTCGCGCTCCCGGACGGTCAGTTCGGCCAGGCGCGGGTCGTCGGGAAGCTTCTTTTGGATGCCGGCGGCCACTTGGCTCAGCAGGGTGCGGGTGACACTGGGCGAGAGCAGCGAATCGCCTGCCGCCACAAGGCGAACCGCCTCGATCAGCTGCGCCGGCTCGGTGTCCTTGACCAGGAATCCGCTGGCGCCGGCGCGGATCGAGTCCAGGATGTAGTCCTCTAGCTCGAACGTGGTCAGCATGATCACGCGGGTGGGCAGATCGGCGGTGATCTGCGCGGTGGCAGAAATGCCATCGCCATGGGGCATGCGGATATCCATCAGCACGATATCCGGCTTCGTGGCGCGCGCCAGCTGCACTGCCTCGGTGCCACTGCCTGCGGTGCCGAGCACCAACATGTCGGCTTCGGCCTCCAGCAGCGCGCTGAAGCCGGCGCGAATCAGCGACTGGTCGTCAACGATCAATACCCCGATGCTCATGATGCCTCCTGGGACGCCCGCGGTGCCGGAATGAGGGCGGTAATGCAGGTTCCCGGGGTGGAGCCGGGAAGGTTTCCGGGGCCCAAGTCAACGGTACCGCCCAGGGCCTGAACCCGCTCGCGCAGGCCGCGCAGGCCGTTGCCTTCTAGTGCACCGCGCAGGCCTATCCCGTCATCGGCCACGCTCACCTGCGCCCGCGTTTCGGTGAGCTGCACGGCCACCTCCACCCGACTGGCCTTGGCATGGCGCACCACATTGGTCAGCGACTCCTGCACCACCCGGTAGATGGTGTTTTCCACCTTTTCATCCACCCAGACAGGTTCGCCCTGCGGCGCCGAGTAGTGCGTTTGGAGGGAGGTCAGCCGCGCGAGCAATTCAGGAAGCTGCTCCAGGCGTTGGCTGGGGATGCGCGGGGCGTCCTGGCGGAGCACCGAGAGGACCTGGCGCACCTCGCTCAGCGACTGCGCGGACCCGGCTTTGATGTTGGCCAGGGTTTCGAGCAGCTTGGCCGGATCGGGATCCCTTTCGGCCAGGTGCAAAGCGACCGAGGCCTGCACATTAATCATCGACAGGGAATGGGCCACCACGTCGTGAATGTCGCGGGCGATCACCAGCCGTTCCTGGTCGGCCTGGTGCTTGAGCTGCTCAGCTTCGGCGCGGTGGCGCTCAACGCGGCGCATCCTGCCGGCCCGGGCCAGTTCGCCGCCGAGCAGCACCACGGCCAGCCAGAGCAGCCCGATCAGTTGCGGTTCGCCGCGCAGCAGGAAAAGGATCGCTGCCCCGGCGGCAAAAGCTGCCGCCGATCCCCACGCCCACCACCTTGCCCCGGAAACCAGGGCCAGCACCAGGGCGATTGCCATCGACACGGCGAAGGGGCCTGCCGGGAAACCGGCGGCCACGTAGCCCAGGGCGACCGCTGCACATCCGGCCGCCGTCAGCCCGGGCGCGCGCCGGCGGAAAACCAGGATCGCCGGCCCGGCCAGCAATAGCAGCACCGCCGCGGCACTGAGTTCTGCGCCCTGGCGCCACGAAGCCATATGCGTGCCCATGACCTGGATGACGGCGACGGCCACGGGGAGGAACAGCGGTCGTCTTCTCATAGAACCGAGAATACTCCGGCGGGCCGGGCCGGGACATGCAGCCGGCGGGGCAAGGGCGATACTCCCGCGGGAGTACGCCAAGCCCGCGTCCACAGAGCAGACGCGGGCTTGGCGTACGGGCTAGCGGGCGTTGCGCTCGGCAGCCTCGACCACATTGTTCAGCAGCATGGCGCGGGTCATCGGGCCCACGCCGCCCGGGTTAGGCGAAATCCAGGAAGCTACCTCGGCGGCAGCCGGATCCACGTCGCCGGTGACCTTGCCATCAACGCGGGAAACGCCCACGTCGAGCACGATGGCGCCAGGCTTGATGGCGTCTGCCTTCACGATATGCGGCACACCGGCGGCTGCGATGATGACATCGGCCTGGGCTAGGAGTTCTGGCAGGTTGGTGGTTCCGGTGTGCGCCAGGGTCACGGTGGCGTTCACGCTGCGGCGGGTGAGCAGCAGGCCGACCGGGCGGCCGATGGTCACGCCGCGGCCCAGGACCAGCACGTGCTTGCCGTTCAGGTCGATATCGTGGCGGGCCAGCAGGTCCACGCAACCCAGCGGGGTGCACGGCAGCGGCGAGGTCATCGGGCGGTTCACGTTGGCCACCAGGCGGCCGAGGTTCATCGGGTGCAGGCCGTCGGCATCCTTGGACGGATCCATCGCCTCGAGGATCACGTCCTGGTCGATGTGCTTTGGCAGGGGCAGCTGCACGATGTAGCCGGTGCAGTCCGGGTTCTCGTTCAGTTCGCGGACCTTGGCGAGCAGCTCATCCTGGGTGGTTTCCTCCGGCAGATCCACACGGATCGACTCGATGCCCACCTCGGCGCAGTCCTTGTGTTTGCCGCCAACGTACCAGGCCGAGCCCGGATCGTTGCCGACCAGGATGGTGCCCAGACCGGTGCTGTGACCTTCAGCCTTCAGCTTGGCCACACGTTCAGCAAGTTCCTGCTTGATGGTGGCCGCGGTGGCCTTTCCGTCGAGAATGCGTGCGCTCACGCGTATCCTTCCGTAGGCGCCTCGTTGCCAAGGCGGGTGGTGTGCGGACCCAGGCGCGCGGCTCGCACAATTAGCTCCCCGGTGGTTACCCACCTAACGCCAGTCACGCGTTCCAGTGTAGCGAAAATCGGTGCGGGAATGAGAGCGCAGTGCGCAGGGTTACCTTGTATGTGTACTCGACAATTGTGATCGGCGCAGGGCAGGCCGGCTTGTCCGCTGCCTACCATCTGGCCAAGCGCGGTGTGGACTTCCTGGTGCTCGACGCGAACCCCGGACCAGGCGGAGCGTGGCAGAACCGCTGGGATTCCCTCACCCTCGGCGCCACCCACCATATCCACCCGTTGCCCGGCTTCCCGCTGGCAGACCAGGACTCCACAAGGCCTGCCTCGGTAGTTGTCAAGGAGTACTACGGCGAGTATGAGCGGCGCTTTGCGCTGCCGGTGCGGCATTCGGCCACGGTTACCTCGGTGCAGCGGGTGGACGATCACTTCGAGGTGCACGCCGATCAGCTGTACACCGCGCGCACCATTATTAACGCGACCGGGACCTGGACCAATCCGTTCTGGCCGGTGTACCCCGGGCATTTTGACGGCCCGCAGGTGCATACCAACGGATTTGTTTCGCCTTCGCAGTTTGATGGGAAGCGGGTACTGGTGGTCGGTGCCGGGGCCAGCGCCACGCAATTCATCGTGCAGCTGCGCGAGGCCGGCGTCGATACCCTCTGGTCTACTCGGCGAGCGCCGGATTGGCGGGAGTTCACCGGGGCGGAGTGGGGTCTGGATGTGGAGCGCCAGGTCAACGAGCGCACCCGGGCAGGATTGCCGCCCAAATCGGTGGTCGGAACCACCGGTCTGCTGCTGAACGAGAAGATGCGCGCCGGGATCGCTTCCGGGGCGCTGGTCTCGCGCGGGAAGATCGCCCGGCTGGAGTCCGACGCGGTGGTCTTTGCCGACGGTTCGCGGGAGAAGATCGACGCGATCCTCTGGGCGACCGGTTTCCGCCATGCCCACCGGCACCTGCGCGATCTGAAACTGCATACCGAAGCCGGCGGCATCATGATGGAGGAGGACGGGGTCTCCGCGACAGCGATGCCCGGGATCTTTTTTGTCGGCTACGGGGCGTCGGCCTCCACGCTCGGGGCGACGCGCGCCGGACGTAAGGCAGCGCTGGCTGCGTCGAAATACCTTGCGCCGGTTAACGTAGCTCACTGAATTGGCAGAAAAAGACTGACGGGGGCTACCTTAGACTCCATGAACCAGTACATCGTCACCCTCTCCTGCATCGATCGTCCCGGCATCGTCCACGCCATTTCGGGAGGTCTTTTGGGTGCCGGTTGCAATATCACCGAGTCCCAGCAGTTCCTCTCGCCTGAGACCGGCACGTTCTTCATGCGTATCGAAGTTGAGACCGAGCAGTCGCTGGAACAAGCCCGCGCGTCGCTGGCACCGATTCGCGACCAGTTCGCGATGACGCTGAAGGTAGCCGACGCAACTGATCGGGTGCGCACCATGATCATGTGCTCCAAGGCCGGGCACGCGCTCAACGACCTGCTCTTCGCCCAGCGGGCGGGCACGTTAGCGATCGATGTACCGGTGATCGTTTCCAACCATCTGGATTTGAAGCCGATGGCAGACTTCTACGGGGTGGACTTCGTTCACCTGCCAGTGACCAAGGAGAACAAGTCGCAGGCCGAAGCCGAGCTGCTAAAGCTCGCCGGGGACTACAACATCGAGCTGGTGGTGCTGGCGCGCTATATGCAGATCCTCTCCGACTCGCTGTGCGAACGGATGGAAGGCCGCGTCATCAACATCCACCATTCTTTTCTCCCGTCGTTCAAGGGTGCCAAGCCGTACCACCAGGCCTACGCACGCGGCGTGAAGCTGATCGGCGCCACCGCGCACTACGTGACCGCCGATCTGGATGAGGGCCCGATCATCGACCAGGAAGTCACCCACGTTTCGCACACCCGCACTGCCGAGCAGCTGGTGGAGCTGGGACGCAGCGTGGAGGGCCGCACGCTGACCCGCGCCGTGCAATGGCATGCCGAGCACCGCGTGATGCTCGACGGCCAGCGGACCATCGTCTTCTCATAACTCGCACCGTGCCCCCTCGGCAATTAGAGTGGGTGGCATGAGCCACATTATTACTATTGACGGGTCGACCCCGCAGGTCGCCGAGGATGTTTTTGTCGCCCCTACGGCCGTGCTGAGCGGGGACGTGGTGCTGGCGACTCGGGCCAGCGCCTTCTACGGGGTTTCCGTGCGCGGGGATTCCGCTCCGATCCGAGTTGGTGAACGCACCAATTTGCAGGACAACGTGGTGCTTCACGCAGATGCCGGCTTCCCCTGCACCCTGGGCGCGGGAGTGTCGGTCGGCCACTCGGCAGTAGTGCATGGCGCCACCGTGGGTGATGGCTGCCTTGTCGGGATGAGCGCGACCATCATGAATGGTGCGGTAATCGGTGAGCAGTCGCTCGTGGCGGCCGGTGCGCTGGTGCTGGAAGGCACCAAGGTTCCACCGCGCTCGCTGGTGGCCGGCGTTCCGGCCAAGGTGCGCCGTGAACTCAGCGATGAAGAGGTTGCAGGGTTGAACGTCAACGCCGAGCATTACCTCGAATTGGCGGCCAAGCATTTGGCTGCGAACTCCTAAGCCGCAGCGAACTCTACGGCCAGTAGCCCCGAACGCCATTGGGTTGTCATCCGCTCAGCCAGGGCTTCGGCGGCCAGCGCTTCAGCTGGGGTCATGAAATAGGTATTGATCCTTAAGCGTTGTTCCGGGTCGAGCTCCCTAGACAGTAGTACCAGGGGCCGACTTCCGGAGACCTTGACGGTCCTAAAGAGTCCGCAGTGCCGACTGATGTGGTGGATCGGGCAGTTCAGGTCCGCTGAGGCGATGTCGGTACGGCCACCCTTCTCCCACGGATCTAGGTGGTCCAGTTCGCAGCGTTCGGCGGGCATGGAGCAGCCAGGGTAGGAACAGCCTCGATAGGCGGCGCGGACGGCTCGACCTTGGGCCTTAGAAAAAAGCCGTTGGGTTCGGCCAAGGTCCAAGGGCAGAGAAATGCCATTGAGTACCAGCGGGTAAACGCCGGCGGTACAGAGTGCGGCTCGTGCTTCACCGGGGGTGAGGGGCAATCCGCTGGAAGTGACAGCAAAGTCCTTGAGCTGCTGTTGCATCTTTTCCCAGTTCAACACGATGCTGACCTGCGCTGCGGGCGGTGTTGATATACCGGAACCGGTGGGAGAACTTCCCATCAACAGGGTTAGCAGTCCCAGTAGCCGGCGGCGTTCGGGCTTCATGTCTTCCCACGGTTTGTGTTCATCCGGTCTCGGCGAACTTTGCAATGTTTCCGGTGGTGCTGATTGCTTCGGCTCGGCGGGTCCGGAATGGTTCCCGCCCTTGGCCCAGTCTGGCATCGACTCCTCATCGTCGCAGCCGCTCCCCGGTTCCCCGGTGAAATGAGCTTCGGCGTCCTTCAAGTGCTCGCGATTACCGGCCACGGTAGCCGGATTGTCCATCTTGGCGAGGTAGGCCTCGATAAAAGCCGCCTGCGAAGGAAGTAAGCGCAGCACATATTCGACCAGGCCTTGGCGCATGCCGCGTCTAAAAATACCGATGCACTCAAGCAGGGCCTTGATCGGGCGTTCGCCGGATTTCACCTCGGCTATGAGCGCGTTAATGTGTTTGCGTGCGGACTTCGGTTCGGTGCGCAGGAAAGCCAGTGCGTCGGCTTGGAGTTGTTCTTTCTTTTTACGCCCGGCTTTGCCCTCGCCCAGATCCTTGCGGGCTGAATGCAGTTTCGTGGCCGTGGCAGCGACCGGGCGTGGGTCGACGTCAGGATCCATGAATTGTTCGGCGAGCTGAGGCAACCACGGGGCGATGGGTTGACCTGCCTCATTCACCCCACCAATCAAGCAGTCGGCTTGGATCAGGCGGGCCGAAGCGGTGGCCCGTGGAATATCCAACCAGTCCTGCAGCAACCCGGAGGCACTATTAAAGTGGGTGCGTCCGGTGGTGGTGTGGCCGGGGGCTGCTTCGATCTGCTCGAGAGTGGGATTGGTGCCGGCATCGGAGATAGCTTGGAAGGAATCCCGGTCGAGTTTATGCGCGCCGGTGCGGCGCACCGCGTGGGCCGCTTCGATCTGCGCACGGGCCTGCTGCTGGCCCAAGTGCTCGGTGAGCAGCGCGAAGTAGGCGGCGTGGCCGGCGGGCAGGTCACCGGAGAGCACAGCCGTGGCTGAGGCGATCAGTTCGCTCGCCTCAGCCAGATTCTTCAGTGCCTGCGCTGTATCCATAGACACGAGCATGCCCCGCGGGAGTTGATCCGCGGGGCATGCAATGACGGTGTGTGGATAAGCTCAGCGGTCGGCTTCCACCGGTAGCCAAAGCTCGCAGGTTGCGGTGCTGAAATCCGCGGCCCGATCGAGCACTGCGACAATGGACGGGCCGGGGCGCAAGCGCCACGGATTGGATGGGAACCACGAGGTGGCCGTGGAGGCCCAGAGCTCCTGCAAGGCTGATGGGTAGGGGCCGGCCACGCTGAATACGACCCAGTGGCCAGCGGGCACCTGGATGGAATCCAGGTCGTCAGGCACCGTGGCATCGGCTGGCACCGCGACCCCGTGCAGGTAGGTCAGCTCGGTCCCTTCCTGATAGTCCGCATCAACCTGGTCGCTGACCTGCAGCAGCCCTGCAGGCTCGACGGCCGACAATTCCTTGAGCCGGGCGTGCTCGGTGACTGGGATCGAAGCAATGTGCGCTTGGATGTGCGGGTTTGCTCCCTGATGGATCAGCGGCACTTGTGCGGCGTATCCGATGAGCTGGAAGTTTTCTCGTTCAATTATTCGTGCATCCATGGGGCTATTCCCTTCGACTTTCAGGCTGAACCTGATGATTGGCTGGCTTCGAAGGGGGCCACCATTCTCGCGGACCTCGCCCGCGCTCGCACCGTGCACGGACCGGAAAGCCCGGCCGAAAGCTTCGGCCGAACCGTAGCCGTAGCGGATCGCGATGCCCAGCAGGTCCTCGCCGGAGAGCAGGTCCGCTGCGGCCTGGGTCATGCGGCGACGGCGGATGTACTCGGAGACCGGCATGCCGGCCAGCGAGGAGAACATCCTCCGCACGTGGTATTCGGTCGTGCCTTCGGCGCGCACCACGTCAGCGAGGTTGATCTGCGTGCGCAGCTGAGCCTCGATATGCCCGACGAGCCGATTGAGAATTCCGATCATGATTCCACCCTTCCCCAACTACTATTCTCCAGGGAAGGGGCGCGCCGCCCGATCTTTGCGGTTCGAAGTTATCAGGCGTTTTCCAGGGCCTTCTCGCGCACCGTGGCAGGTTGGCGTGCAGGCTGGGTCGCGCGGGCAGCCGCCAGCCCGCGCTGCAGATCGGCGATCAGATCCTCGGCCTCCTCGATGCCCACCGAGAGCCGGACCAGGTTGGCCGGGATTTCCAACTCGGTGCCGATCAGCGAGGCGTGGGTCATTTCGCGCGGATAGCAGACCAGGGATTCCACCCCGCCCAAGGAGACCGACAGCTGGAAGTACTCCATGGACTGGGCGAAGGCGCGGGCGGAAGCCTCATCTTCCAGGGCCAGTGAGACGATGCCTCCAAATCCGCGCTGCTGGCGAGCGGCCAGCTCGTGGCCGGGGTGGTTCTCCAGTCCCGGGTAGTAGACGCGGGTGACCTCGGGCTGTGCATCGAGCCAGCGGGCCAGCGTGGAAGCGGTGGCGCAGTGGCGTTCCATGCGCAGGCCCAGGGTTTTCAGCCCGCGGGCGGCCAGGTAGGAATCCTGCGGGCCGGCCACCGCGCCGCCGGCGAACTGCTGGTAGCCCACGGCTTCGGCCAGGGTTTGGCCGCGGAAGAGCTGGTCGGCCACGATGACCGCGCCGCCGAGCACATCGGAGTGCCCGCCGATGTATTTAGTGGTGGAGTGGACCACCGCGTGGGCGCCGAAATCCAGCGGGCGCTGCAGATAAGGGGTGGCGAAGGTGTTGTCCACCACCAGCAGGGCGCCGTGCTCGCGGGCGATGGCAGCCCATCCGGCCAGATCGGCGATGCCCAGCAGCGGGTTGGAGGGGGTCTCCACCCATAGCAGCGCGGTGTTCGGGCGCACCGCGGCGCGCACCGAGTCAAGGCTGGTGATCTCCACTGCGGAAGAGGTGATCCCCCATTTGCTGTGCAGCTTGGAGATCAGCCGGTTGGTGCCGCCGTAGCCGTCGGCACCGAGGATGATGTGGTCGCCCGGTTCGAGCACCGCGCGCAGCAGCGCGTCTTCGGCGGCGATGCCCGAGGCGAAGGCGAATCCGGCGGCCCCGCCTTCCAGCGCGGTGAGCTGGTCCTGGAACCTGTCGCGGGTGGGATTCGAGCCGCGGGAGTATTCGTGCCCGGAGCGCAGCACGTTGATGCCGTCCTGGATGAAGGTGCTGGTCTGGTAGATCGGGGAGACGACCGCCCCGGTGTGCGGGTCCTTGTGCTGGCCGGCGTGGACGGCCTGGGTGTTGAAGCCAGTCATCATGCTCCTTGGGTTTGCGGGGCCAGGGCCTGGTCCAATGCCAGATCCAGGGCCTGGGTGAGGTCTGCGAGCAGGTCGGCCGGGTCTTCCAAGCCGACCGAGAGGCGCAGGGTGGAAGTGTTCAGCCCGGCGGCGGCCAGCTGCTGCTCGGAGAGCCGGCAGTGGGTCATGGTGGCCGGGTGCGAAATCATGGTGCGGGTATCCCCCACATTGGCGGCCAGCGAGATCAATTTGAGCCCATCGATCACCGGGGAAACCAAAGTCGGGTGGGCCAGTTCGATGGCCACCACGCAGCCGGTGCCCTTCGGCGTGATCTTCTGGGCCAGCTCGTAGCTTGGGTGGGTGGGCAACGACGGGTGGTGGATGGCCACGATGCCCGGGTGCGCCAGGAGTTCACCGATCAGCGTGGTGACGCTGCGCTGCACATGGGCGGCGCGCACCGGCAGGGTTTCGATTCCGGCGAGGATCCCCTGGGCACTGGCCGGGGCCAGGGTCGGGCCCAGGTCGTGCAGGAATTTGGAGCGGACCAGCATCGCGTAGGCGGCCGATCCGTGGCGTTCGAGCAGCGAAGTGTTGTTCAGGCGCACTCGCGGGGCGGCGATTTGCGGCCAGCGCGCGGTGTCGGAGAAATCGAATTTCCCCGAGTCCACGACGATCCCACCGAGTACCGAACCGTGTCCGGCCAGGCCCTTGGTGGCTGAGTGGACCACGATGTCGGCGCCGAAGTCCAGAGGGCGCACGTTCAGCGGGGTGGCCAGGGTGTTATCCACGACCACCGGGATGTTGTGTTCGTGGGCGATGGCCGCGATGGCAGGAAGATCGGCCACGGTGCACAGCGGGTTGGAGACGGACTCCAGGAAGAATGCGCGGGTGTCATCCTCGATGGCCGCAGCCCAAGCCAAAGGATCGGCCTGGTCGACAAAGCTGATGCGGATGCCGAAGTCGGCGAAGGTGTCGGTGAACAGATCCACGGTGCCTCCGTAGAGCGAGGAAGAAGCCACGATGTGCTTGGGTCCCTGGGTCAGGGCCAGCAAGGACAATGCCACCGCGGCCTGGCCGGTGGCGGTGGCCACCGCGTGGGCTCCGCCTTCCAGTGCTGCCACGCGCTGTTCGAGGATCGAGACGGTGGGGTTGCCGGTGCGCGAGTAGGTGAAGCCGGCCTGGCGCAGCGCGAACTTCTCGATCGCCTCGGCATGCGATTGGAATTGGTAGGCGGCGGAATTGTGCAGCGGCGGCAGCATCGGGCGGAATTCTCCGCTCGGGCGGTATCCGGCGTGGACCGCGTCGGTTCCTTGGCTCATGGCTCCTCCTCGTTCTCTGCGAGGGAGTGCACCGATAGGCATCGTGCAAAGGCACGAGGCACAGCGCGAAAGCGCGTTCGGAACTGCTCCATCGTTCCTGGCATTAGCACCTTTCGGTTTCCCGATGGTTGCTGCGACGTCAACGAGCCAGATCTCTTAGTCGCTCTTGATGGTTTGTTGTTCCTCCATGGTTGGCCATGGCTCGCAGACGGCGCAAGCGGCCAACAGCCCTGCGCTTCATACAAGGCCGCCGGGCTTCATATGACCTCTAGTTGTCATGATGACGCGGTGGCTGGCACCACTTTGTGACGCGAGCTTTTGAGCGGAATCGGTGTGATGTAGGGGTTTTGCCTGAAGTTTATGACGATGGACCGGCGCTCGATGACCGAGAGTTACGCCTAGGGCGGCTCAGCCGAGCACCTCGACGCCGAAGCTGGCGACCACGGTGCGGACTTCTTGCAGATAGCGCTGGGCCTGGTCGGTGAGCGGGATCGCGGCGTGGCCGATCCATCCGATCTCGATGCGCTCCTCGATCGCCAGCGGGATGGCGACGATGGAGGGATCAAGCTCGTCGCTGATGATGCCGGTGGAGATCGTGTACCCGCCCAGGCCGATCATGAGGTTGAAGATGGTAGCGCGATCAGAGACCTGGATTTCGCGTTGGCTGGAGCGGGTGGAGAGCACCTCCTCGGCGAAGTAGAAGGAATTATTCGCGCCCTGGTCGAAGGTTAGCCGCGGCAGGTCTTCGAGGTCTTCGAGCGTGACCTGGTCCCGGGTGGCCAGCGGGTTGCTGCGCGAGATGAAGATGTGCGGATCGGCGAGGAACAGCGGGTGGAAAACCAGCCGGGATTCGCGCAGCAGCTTGTCGATGACCTTCCGGTTGAAATCGTTGCGGTACAGGATCCCGATGTCGCTGCGCAGGGTGCGCACGTCCTCGATGATTTCTTCGGTGCGCGTCTCGCGGAGCGAAAACTGGTATTCCTCGGCCCCGCTGGCCTGGACCATCCGGACAAAGGCGTCCACCGAAAATGAGTAGTGCTGGGTGGAGACGCCCAGCAGCCGCCTGGCGGAGGGACGTCCGAGGTATCGGTGCTCCAGCAACTCCACTTGCTCCAGGACCTGCCGGGCGTAGCCAAGGAATTCTGCGCCTTCGGCGGTGAGCGTCACTCCCCTGGCCGAGCGCACAAGCAAGGTGCGCCCCACCCGTGATTCGAGCTCCTTCATCGCCGCCGACATGCTGGGCTGCGCGACGTAAATGAGGTCGGCGGCAGCCGAAATCGACCCCTCGGAGGCTACCGCCACAAAATAGCGTAGCTGCTGCAGTGTCAAGCCATTCGTTCCCTGAACCATAGCCAGAGTCTATATGGATCCATAGTTATATCGAGTTACCTGATATCAAGAATCACCCTGCATGATTGACGCAACGACTTCCCCTCGGCCTGCCCAGGCCTCCCAAATACAGATTGGCCATCATGGCAGACGCATTAAATTTCAGCATTGGCACCACTAGATTCGACGAGAATTACTCCCCTTCGACAAATTCGCGCACCACGACAAACTTCGCTAATTTGGCACGTGGAGAGCGCCGCGAAGAGAACCTTCGCAATGCCCTGACGATGATCAACCGCCGGTTCAATTCCCTTGCTCACTGGGACAATCCCCAAGGCGACCGCTATTGTCTTGAATTGGAAATCATTTCCGCAAATGTGCATTTTTCTGCCGATAATACCGACCAGCAATTTCCTCTTTTAGAAGTGCTTGAAACCACGATCGTGGATAAACTCACCGGCACTCGGTCCCAGGGCATGGTCGGCAATAATTTTTCTTCTTATGTCCGCGATTACGACTTCAGCGTTGTGCTTCCAGCTTCGTGTAATGACAGCGGAGCTCCGGTGCTTCCCGAAGATTTTGGCGATCTCCATGGACGGCTCTTCCAGCACTTCTTGAACTCACAGGCGTACCGTGAGCGTTTTGCCCAGCTGCCTGTGGTTTGCATCAGCGTCTCGACTTCCAAGACCTATTTCCGCACTGGCAACAGCCATCCGGTGCTCGGCTTGGAATACCAGCAGGACGAGAACTCGCTCACCGATGCGTACTTCGGAAAGATGGGCTTGAGCGTGCGCTACTTCATGCCGCAGGGTGCTGTCGCACCGCTGGCTTTCTACTTCCGTGGCGACCTGCTCAACGACTACACGAACCTGCAGCTGATCAGCCTGATCAGCACCATGGAGACGTTCCAGAAGATCTACCGCCCGGAGATCTACAACGCCAATTCGGCGGCTCCGGCTGTGTACCACCCGAGCCTTGGCGCCGAGGATTTTTCCCCCACCCGCGTCTTCTATGACCGCGAAGAGCGAACCCAACTGGGCAAGATCCAAGGCAAGTTCACCGAAGAGCATTTCATCATCCCAAATCGCCAACTGCTCGATCAGTGGTCCGCTTCCTGCCCGACACCCGTCGCCTAAGATCCAGAAAGATTCCCTTATGACTTCCCCGCTTATCCCCACGTCGATTGTAGGCAGCCTGCCCAAGCCGTCATGGCTTGCCGAGCCTGAAAAGCTCTGGTCCCCTTGGAAGCTTGAAGGCGAGCAATTGCGCGAAGGGCAGCAAGACGCCATGCGCGCAGCGGTGCTCGAGCAGACCCAGCGCGGCATCGACATCATTTCCGACGGCGAGCAGTCCCGCCAGCACTTCGTTACCACCTTCATCGAGCACCTGAGCGGTGTCGATTTCGAGAAGCGCGAGACCGTGCGCATCCGCAACCGCTATGACGCCAGTGTCCCCACCGTCGTCGGTGCAGTTGAACGTGAAAATCCCGTCTTTGTCCAGGACGCAAAGTTCCTGCGTTCCTGCACCGACAAGCAGATCAAGTGGACCCTGCCAGGCCCGATGACCATGGTTGATACCTTGTACGATGCGCACTACCGCAGCCGGGAGAAGCTGGCGTGGGAATTCGCGACCATCCTGAACCAGGAAGCCCGCGAGCTCGAGGCCGCCGGAGTGGATGTCATCCAGTTCGATGAGCCTGCCTTCAACGTCTTTTTTGATGAGGTCTCCGACTGGGGCATCGCTGCCCTGGAGCGCGCCTGCGAGGGGCTCAAAGCCGAGACCGTGGTCCACATCTGCTTTGGCTACGGCATCAAGGCGAATAATGACTGGAAAGCGACTCTCGGTGCCCAGTGGCGCCACTACGAGAAGTCCTTCCCGCTGTTGCAGGCTTCCTCCATCGATACAGTTTCGCTGGAATCCCACCACTCGAATGTCCCGCTGGAGGTCGTCGAAATGGTGCGCGGCAAGCGAGTGATGCTTGGAGCCATCGACGTGGCCAATGACGCCGTGGAGACTGCCGAGGAAGTGGCGCAGACTCTGCGCAATGCTCTCGAATTTGTCGATGCGGACAAGCTGATTGCCAGCACCAACTGCGGCATGGCCCCGTTCCGCCGCGATGTGGCCCTGGCCAAGCTCAGCGCGCTCAGCGCAGGGGCTGGCATCCTGCGTGAGGAGCTTGTTGGTGCCCGCGTCTGAAGTGACAGAATCGGCGACACCATCGTTGCCCGCGGATGACTTCAAAGCGATCTTCCGCGGGCACCCCGGTGGCGTCAGCCTGATAACCGCCGATGCCGGCGACGGACCGGTTGCCCTCACGGCAACGTCCGTGGCCTCGATCAGCGTTGATCCGCCATTGCTCGTCTTCTCGATTTCTGCGCTGTCCTCGGCGGCCAAAGTGCTCACCCGCGCAACATCTCTTGTCGTTCACAGCTTGGATGAGCACGACATCGAGGTGGCTAAATTGGGAGCGACCAGTGGCATTGACCGCTTCGCACAGAAGCAAACGTGGTCACGACTGAGCACCGGTGAAGCGGTATTTGATGAAGTCCGTGCTTGGGTGCGCTGCGAGGTCGTTGAACGAGTCCAGGCTGGCACGTCCACGGTTTTTGTGGCCCGTGCGCTTCAGTCGCATATTGAACGAGATAGCGAACCCGGTCAACCCAGCAACGGACTGGTTTACCATAACCGCGCCTGGCATCGGCTGGATGAAAACTCGCAGTTAACCAGTTGAGGCTGTTTGGCCGCTGTCCCTTGGGACAGCGGCCAAACAGCCTCAGATTGCACTAGCGGTCTTGTGCCGCAGCGAGTTAGTGCTTGGCGGACTTCCTGCGTCCACGGGCCACAAACACCGCACCAACAAGGGCCATGAGAAGTCCTAGCCCTGCAGCTGAAAAACCGTCAAGGCCGGTGTTTGCCAGTACTGGCGCGGTTGAACCGGCAGCCTTCGTGACGGCCTGCTTATCGGATGCAGGCGCCTTGCTAACTTCACCTGCTGGCTTGATTTCGGCGCTAGCCGTTGGAGACTCGCTCTGAGACGGAACCACTTCTTCTTCAGTTACGGTTCCGTCTGAACCGTTATCCTCGGGAGCTGCATCGATGCCGAAGTACAGCTCAAGGTAGTACGCTCGCAGTTCGGGATCATGGGCAAATACTTCTTCGAGGAACGCCTGGAACTCAGCGGCGTCTTCATCGCTTTCGATGCTTTCGGCGATGAATGGCAGCATCAGGTCAAGGAGTTCGAGGCCTTGGTCGGTGCTGAAGTAAGCTTCCCACTCCGCTTCATCCCAGTCGAAGCTTTCCTCGGGAAGAAGCTCGGTAATGGACTCCCAGAAAGCCAGCTCTTCATCCGAAAGCTCGAATTCTTCGTCCCAGAAGTCATCTTCAGCAAGCAATTCATCAAGAAGCCGGTTCATCTCCTGCCCTGCTTCGGTCTGCTCGAAAGCTTCCCACTGAGCTTCGTCCCAGTCCTCACTTCCTTCGGGCATCAGCGCGTCAATTTGAGCCCAGCGAGGATCTTCGTCCTCAACCGCGACGTCCGTTGACGTTTCGGTGGGATTGGCCGACTCACTAACTTCAGCAGTGAGGCCAGATGCAGCGTCAGATTCTGCCGAAGAAGCTGATTCTGTCACTGTGGATTCAGATTCTGCGGCCACGTCAGACTCGCCAGTTTGATCTTCCAAGGATTCAGTTACCGGGTCGATGGCGGGTTCTGATGTCTCGGCCACGACGGTTTCTTCCGCATCGAGCATCGTCTCTGGCCCAACTGAAGTGATGCCTTCTTCGGATTCTGCGACGTCCGATACGGGTGACTGAGACGCAACTGGTTCCGTCTGCGCGTCCACTGACGTTGACGATTCCGTTGGGGTAGAGACGACCTCATCCGAAATCACTTCTGCAGTTGCTGCCGGGCCGCTAATCACCAATCCCGTGATCAGTGCCGTCGACATTGCCACCGCGCTTAATTTAGTTTTCAATTATCCTGCTTCAAAGAGTGCGAATCGGCACAAGAACCTCACAACAGAATAAATTAGCGATTATTGCTAAAGCCGTTCTGTCCCATGCCGAGGAATTGATGATTAGGCTAAATGTAGCTCATTACCCAAAGATTCAGCAAGAAATTTTTGTCTCGTAAGAATCATTTCCTGCGATCCTAGTCAACCAAGGAATATTCGAGATCACCCTTGCCTCCTACTATTGCCAAGCGACCCACCAACAAGTCGTCACCAACGACTAAGTAACTGCTGGAATCCGAGGCTCAATAGAAGCCTTTCAACGCTGGAATATCGACTTGTTCAGAAGTCTTGTCCAAGTCGCCCTAAACGACATTTCAACTTGCCACTGGTCGTGATAAGAACTGATTGTCGGGACCTGGTTATCGCGTTGGAAGCTGGAAGGCGCGGCGTTGATCGAGGGCAAGCAAGTAGCCATTCGTGCAGCAATGCTGGAGCAGTCCCGCCAGCACTTTATCACCACGTTCATCGAGCACCTGAGTGGTGTTGACTTCGAAAAGTGCGAGACCGTGCGCATTCGAAACCGCTATGACGCCAGCGCTCCTACCGTTGTTAGTGCTGTTGAACGCGCTAAGCCAGTCTTTGTTGAGGATGCGAAGTTCCTGCGCTCCTGTACCGACCGCCAGATCAAGTGTTCCCTTCCTGGCCCGATGACCATGGTTGATACCTTGTAGGATGCGCACTACCGCAGCCGCGAGAAGCTCGACTGGGAGTTCGCGACCATCTTGAACCAAGAAGCCCGCGAGCTGGAAGCCGCCGGAGTGGACGTCATCCAGTTCGCTGAGTCAGCGTTCAACGTCTTCTTCGACGAAGTCGCCGACTGGGGCATCACCGCTCTGGAGCGTGCCAGCGAAGGACGTGAATCCGAGACCGTCGTGCACAACTGCTTCGGCTACGGCATCAAGGCAAACAACGATTGGAAAGCCACTCTGGGCACCCAGTGGCGCCACTACGAAGAGTCTTTCCCGCTGCTGCAGGCTTCCACCATCGATGCCGTATCGCTGGAGTCCCACCACTCGAATGTCCCACTTGAGGTCGTCGAAATGGTCCGCGGCAAACGAGTGATGCTCAGCGCGATCGACGTGGCCAATGACGCCGTGGAGACTGCCGAAGAAGTAGCGCAGACCCTGCGCAATGCTCTCGAATATGTAGATGCTGACAAGCTGATTGCCAGCACCAACTGCGGCATGTCCCCGTTCCGCCGCGACGTGGCTCTGGCCAAGCTCGGCGCGCTCAGCGCTGGCGCAGGCATCCTGCGCGAGGAGCTTGTTGGTGCACGCGTCTAAAGTGACGGATTCTTCGACGCCATCGTTGCCCGCAGATGATTTCAAAGCGATCTTCCGCGGGCACCCTGGCGGCGTCAGCCTGTTTACCGCGACACCTGTGGCTTCGATTAGCGTTGATCCGCCATTGCTCGTTTTCTCGATTTCGGCGCTGTCTTCAGCAGCAGAAGTGCTGACCAAGGCAACAACGCTGGTCGCTCTCAACCTTGACGTGCACTACATCGAGGCAGCGAAATTGGGGTGCATCGTAACTACCACTCCTGATTAGGCCAAGTCCGGTTTCTGGACAAGAGCCCGCATGATGGGTGCGAGCATCGTCGATGCGGCTACCATCGTCGATACGGTAATTGCAGTGATTCAGTGCCCGTCCAGGTCCAACCGTATGCTACAAGACGAGCATCGTTCGAACACAGCAACTTCAACATCATCGACTGAGCACCTTCTGCTCTAGTGACCTCCAGTGGCCGTGATCTATTTCTGGCTACTGAGACCTAACTCTGTGCGAAACATCCGAACTTCCAACTCGACACTCGATTTACAATGGTCGATGAGGATATGAAGATGACCAACTCACCCTGGAACTGCGAGCGAGGCCGCTGATGATGATCGACTACAATGTCAGTGACCACTGGGCACAGAACACACCTGCTTGGGTGAAGTCGCTGGTATCGTCACTAGATCTGCGCCATCAATCGACAACGACCTTGCCGCTTACTGCGGTAGCCGAAGAGATTCTACATTGGGTGGAGTTAGCGAGCGGGGTGGATGCATGGAAGAAGACAGCCAACCGTAACTCGCTCGACGAGGACATCGCGCAGTCGGCTGGATCGCTCGGCATGCACCTCCGCTCGCACATCGCGAACGAGCTGGAAGCGTTCAAAGCCAGCTTTGCCGCGTTATCTGTCAGTGGCCCTGCAGTGCTTTCGCAACCACCCGGAGCCACGCGTGTTGCACCCGAATGGGTAGCCATGCTGACGGCGACCCAAAATCTTCTCACCGCGCTTAAGTCCGACGATGCCGTGGTCGCAAGTTGGGACGACTTAGTAGACGTCGCGCAGAACCGCGCGCTGGACGGCCGGAATTACAGGCCGGTCGCCGGCCTTCTCACAGAGCAGCTGCAACACCGAGGACTCGATGCTGAGTCAATGGTCCGAGGACTCGTGTCGATCATGGCGTTCGGTCGGGATCCAGAAGAGATGCTCCTTGACGAAGCGGACACGTCATACACTGACCGCCTCGATCAGGCGCGGACCTATGTCGTGACGCCTGCGACTATCGAACCGGTCACGGTCTGGCTTGGGTACAAGGGTCGTGTACGCGTAGAAATGACGGCTGAGCGAGTGTCGTTCTACGACCCGCTCTGGGCAGTCCCAAATGCGCAACCGGGTCGGCAAGAGTTCGACCACAAGGAAGAACTCTGGAAGATCGTCGAAGACGGCTTCAGCTTCCGTGTCCCGGAGCTGGCAGACGAGAAGGACAACGTCGAGACCCTAGTGCGCGTCGATCTTGGTAGCACCACGGCTGCCAGAGCAGTTGAACACGCGGTCGCCATCGTGGACATCATCATCAACGTAGCGCTGCACCGCTCCGGAGGCATCCGCCCGCAGCTCACCGAGTATGTAGTCGTGCGATCCGGCGTTCCCTCCGGCTTTGGACGCGAAGCCGGCTGGGATCGCGCTGGCTTCCCCGACGACATCTACGGTGGGGGTATGACGTCGGATGCGATTAATAAACACGGCCCCCGCATTGCCAACGCCCTCGCTCGACAGCAGTTGCCGCGCTTTCTCGCGGCAGCGATTGCGGTGCAGACGGCGCTTGACCTTCCGTTCAGCCGGGACATGGCACTTCGCAAACCTTCAGAAGCAGACATCAGCAGCGTAATTCCGCTTTCCGACAGGATCGTGCAACACATTGCCGCTCACGCAGCAACGGATCCGAACAACCTTTTCCAGCTACTCGGCGAAAAGTGGGCGCATGCGCGCTGGTTGAGCGACCTTGAGGTGGCAGCCAGGATGTGCCTCCTTGGTGGCGCGTTGGACCATGTATTGCATCATAGCCTGACCGTGGAGTGGCATTCGAGTCATCCCAAGCAGCCATGGATCCTGTTCCTTGACGATCGGCGGGACGACTTTCTTTCCCTATGTCGCCTCGAGCACGAACGCGCTTGGATTCAGCGCATGTTCGACAGCATCAGCAACCACGCAAAATACAGCACTCTCATTGCAGAATACGAGGATGAAGGCGCCGTGCTCGAGGCACGTCGACGTCGCCTCCGTAACGCACTCGTACATGGCAATCCGGCAACCTTCCCTATGGTGGAGTCCGTCCGTTCCTTCGCAGAGTTCATTAGCGGGACGGCCTTGTATTTTGCACTGAAGGCCTTCGTAGATGAGAGCGACCCTCAAATCGCGCTCGCCGAGCGGACCGATGAGTTCATCGCTTTGCAAGGCGGAACAACTGCGGCTACCTACTGGCGCGAACGGGTCAAGAATGAGGGCTGGCCGTTCCCTGCTTAGTCCTCGGAGCACGCTACTTTCACTATAAAGGCCCCCGCCCGTCTGAACTGGGTCCCGAAAGTTGGACTAACTAAATAATAGTCCTGCTCAGGCTGCAAGGGTATGACACCGATATTCCATCGGAGTCATACCCTTCAGCCGTTCCTTACGACGACTGCTGTTGTACCAATCGATATACACCTCAACCTCCACCTTGAGCTCCTCATAATCCGCGAAATGCTCTCCATGAAACATCTCTGACTTGAGATGTCCAAAGAAATTCTCCATGACCGAGTTGTCGAAGCAATTGCCTTTACGAGACATGGACTGCACCGCGCCATGCTCCTCCAGCAATCGTTTCCACGATTGATGCTGATACTGGAAACCTTGATCCGTATGCACCAACAGCTTCTTGTTGAAGTCCCGGGAACCTAAAGCCAGTGCCAAGCTTTGACTGGTGAACGCCGTAGTAGGTGACGAGGCGATCGTGTAGCTCCGGATGCTGTGGTCAAACAGATCCATAATCGGTGACAAATACAGTTTTCTCTGATCAACTCTGAACTCAGTCACGTCACTGACGTAAACGGTATCCGGAGCTTCAACATCAAACTGTCGTTGCAACAGATTCTCAGCGATCTTGCTCTGCTCACCCTGATACGAGTTATAACGCCGCTTCGGGCGCGCTTTGGATTGGAATCCGAGGAGCCGCATGAGCTTGCGGACCAGCTTCCTACCAACATTCCAGCCTTCAGCGCGAAGGTCCATGTGAACTCTTCGGTACCCGTAGCGCCGTTTGCTGGTCTCAAAGGACGTGGTGATGGCTGTTTTGAGTTCCGCGTGCGGATCCGCCTGGTCCATCAGTTTCAGATGGTAGTAATAGGTTGACCTGGCCAATCCTGCCGCGGCAAGCAGGTCTGTGAGGTCGTGTTCTGACTTGAGAGTGACAATCGCCTTGGTTTTTAGCGGTGCCCCTGCTCCCTCAAGTCCCGCAATTTTTTCAGGTAGGCCACCTCGGCGAGCAGTCGCTTGTTCTCCCGACGAAGCTTCTCTTCTTCGCTCAAAGGTTCAGGCCGAGCGGCGCCTTTAGGCCGTCCTTTGGGTTTGGGCATGAGCGCTTCGTCCCCACCTTGGCGCCATGCTCGCGCCCAACTCTTCACCAATTCCTTAGAACTGATATGGAACTCGGCCGCGAGATCCATACCAGTTTCACCGGCGAGGTACCGCTGAACGACTTCCTTCTTGATCTCAAAGGAATATACAGTCTTGGTTGGCTTTTCCATAAGACAAAGCCTGCCATGTAATCGCCACCGATCGTAAAGCTTCTCCGTGGCGGTGTAACGAACGTTCAGTTGGCTGGCAGCAGCTTTCGATCCCATGCCGGCTTCAAAAAGATCAACGAGTCGTTCTCGTTGGCCCTCGGTTAATGTGCTGCGTGTTCGCATGAAGATGCTCCCCAGAAGTAGTTCTGATTTCTCAGTCCAACTTTTGGGGAGCAGTTCAGTCTCGGGGAGGCCTTCCAAAAGAGTTGTGGACCCATAGGTGATGAGCTACTTCACCAACTTGCGGTGAAATGTTTGGTCAGAGGCGGTAGACTCGATCATCGTCCGTGCGCATCAGCACGCGCGGCAAACACGACTCGTGCCCCGGTGTGCCAGGTGGAAGTACACGAATCCGCGATTCGAGCCACCTGATCACGGCATCCGTCAATCCGGAGGTGGGTTGTCGACGAAGATCCATTAACTCGTTGATGGGAAATGGTTGCCGCTGATCGCCTTGGGACAGGCGCGGGACTCCCGGAGGTTCTTGCCATTGACGGCGCAACTGCGCGTCGGCCGCAACATCGAACGCGCACGTACTCGGCCGGATGCGATCCGTGGTGACAGGGCGTAGTCCTCTCGCGGGGTTCACGGCGACATCCGCTCCCACGGGAGAAAGGCAGTGCCCCGGGGCTTGGGCGCCGGTGGCCGCCAGCACTGCGGAGAGCTTCCGCTTAGCCATGTCGCCTCCTCTATTGCGGTACACAACGGCTCGGTTGCGTGCCCGCAGATAGATATCTTCCGCCAACATGGTGTTCTATCTTTTTGCGCGCCCGCTACAGTTCATTCTCTGACAGCCAAGGGGCCTCATCACCAGGCAAGAGAGGGCCCAAGGCCGCCCACGCGATACACTGCGTCCAAAGCCGCCCCGATCGCCTGCCCACCCGGTGCACCGAACCAGTATCGATCAGAATCGCGCGTCCAGCGCCCCCGGTTTGTTCTAACCGGCCGGATTTAGGCATTTTTCGACCCGCTTCGTAGCTCACTCCGAAGAGTTTGACTGTTTCGACCGTGGTCACTGAGCCCATCACACGACGGCACCGATAAGCCAAAGTTTGTGACAAGATGTGCGTTTGGCTGAGCATATCTGAGACTCAGTGAAACGAGAAAACCACCGATCATCCACTTTTCAACTAGCAGATCATGATCCCGATGGTGCGTTTTGTACGCAAAGGGGAGCGCTTAATGTACGTTCTGAAACCCACCCCTACACCAATCGACATTGGCCTCTTACCGTGTTGTAATAGTTTGCCGAATAAACCCAAAGGATGTTTGGTAAAAATATCGGTTTGACCAAGGCCGCAGATAAAGATTTTCCTTTGAGCGCGGGCTGGCCCTGAACCAACGTCATTTAACTTCTACGTTCTAGGGTTGTTGGAAAGAAGGTTTTTAATCAATGAGTGACGAAGCTAGCGTAGCCGTAGAACTGTGGGGAACAGCTCCAGCTCTACTCACTTCACTGGCAGCTGTCGTCATTGCGCTCAAAAGCCAACGGACGGACCGTCAAGCATTTCTAGCCGACATGCGCAGACAATGGGACTCACTGGAAAAAGAATGGGCGACATCCCTGCTCTATACGAACGGTTCCGACTACTTCTACTCACCGGCATCGGAAGAAGACCGTAATCGAGTTGGCCGTATTATCGAGGAAACGAACGAGACCGGAGACGTTCCCCTAGGAACGATGGGTTTCGAACGCGGAAATCTACGCAAAGTAGTCCGCTTTTTCGTTTACGCCGCAGACTCCTTGATAAGTGGCAAATGGACTCTTGCTGAAGCATATTTACTGTTCGGGCCAGATGTAGCAAGACATTTCAAAACAATCTTGTGGATGTCCAGCCGGTCCCGCATTCGCCCTAAAGGACGCCGAGACCCAGAACTGACTGAGTGGCAAGATCGCGTTGACGACCTGACCGAGTTCAATTTCTACGATGAGCAAGAAGCAGTCTACTTATTTGCTTTTCTCCTGCGCGCAGAGCAGTGTCGTCGTGGCGACACCTATCCCCATTTTATAGTGGATTTGGCTCAACGCCTCAACGCTGGAGAGTATCAAAAACTAAGGACATATCTTGCTCGTGCTTCGCGGAACAGAGGCCGCTGGAGCGCAAAATACCGCCTTATTCGGACACTTCGAGATGCACGGCGGCCACGCGTTGCATCAGCCTTCACGCACTCACAAGATCCTCTCGTGGGTCCTGAGGAAATGCATCTATTCCGCAGGACAATATTTTCTCGGCGGGCTACCATACGCAAGGCCAGAAAACTTCAATCCAAAGCGGAAATGGACTAGACCGCTTGCAGGTTACTAAGCACTCAGCAAAGACGGTAAACTACCGTATCCTTTGAATATATATATATATATATATCAGGTCCCGGCGCCCGTCTAAGGTTGAGCCTCCCGAATAAGTTCCATTTCAAGACAGCTCCTTGCGTCGCTTACTTACTATGATCGGGTTTTTACTGTCATTGAAGCTCGCAACAACCCCTCGACTGCGCAAAGCTTCTAGTAGTTCGGTAGTTCCTACGGTATTAGCAACCTTAGGTTTGTCTCGGCCAACAATCGTCAGTTCCGAATACGGTGACCCCAATGCGCGAAGCAGGTCGAATAGCTGCTCGTCCAATATTGACCCGAGATGCGGGCTTAGTAACGCGATCACATCGGGGATTTTGATACGATTTTCTGCCATCTTTGCAACGACGTCGAAGCTCATTGGGAGACCATATAGCAGTGCAAGCCGAGCAACTTCGGTGAGTTCTTCTCGTCCTGCTGCAGATGTATACTCGCTTGCTCGATTCAAAATAGCGCGCTTCGCTTGCTCAGAAACCGACGGGCTCGCGAGAATCACGGTAAGGTCATCATTAACGAGCGCTGGAGTAATCCACTCATGGAATTCAGGCATAACCGTGATCACCCGTTCACGTGTGTCCCAGTTTGCCGCAAGCAGATGCTCATACGTTTCTGCCTCTCCAGAAATGACACGTCGCGTAATTAGCTGCGTATAAAGCTCACCATCCTCGACGTTCACGTTACTTAAAGGGATCCATTCAGTTAGCTTTAAGCTCTCTGCCAAAGTTGCGCGCAAAATCGGCCCGAGTTTTGTATTGGCACCGATCAGCTTCACGGCCAGATCTTGCTTCTCGTTCTCAGCGACGTCTTCGTGAGCTGTAACAGCCTGCGACTTTTTCAGGACGAAGGCTAGATGTTCGTCAATTTTGCCAACCTGCTCGATGTAAGCCGTTATATTTGAGAAAGTCGGGGAAAAACGATTGTGTGCCGCTAAGATACTCCAGGCTTCTTGCGGTACCGTCTCAAGATCCTCGACACGACTCTCATCTGATGCTCCTCCGACGACGCAGTCGAGCAAGTCGGGTGCAGCTTTGAGTACATCCTTTATCACCGGAACGAATCCCCCCACAGAGTTATTCGTCGAGGAATGTCCGTCGACTGCGTCTAGATAGATCGAAAGCTCAGAAAGCGCCTTCGTATACACATCCTCAAGACCTGATACTCTAAGTTCATCGAGCGAGAGGCCACGGTCGTCTCCCACAGCGGCACGCAAGTTATCCAAACTCATCTCGTATAATCCGTATTTCACAAAGGCCGGACGTACCGAATCACTTGTAGTCGCAAGGTCAGGAAGCAACACACCGGCTTCCTTAAATAGGAGCGCTATGAGATCCGCTTGACCTGTCGTAAGCCGTTCAGATCGTATAGATGCAAGTTGCCCGTAATTAGTATGCAAGTAATCCTTCGTTAGATTGGTTACGGTCTGATTCATCTTTTCGGTAAGACTCAACAATGCAACACTGACTAGAGACTTTTGAGTCTCATCGTCAAGCTCGACGCCGCCAACAAGGTACTCAAGAATATTGGGGCTCCGGGCTGTCAGTTTCTTTGCAAGCAACTCCTTGAAGGCTCCGCTGCTGAAGTAGGCCTGCAAAAAACGCTTACCCTCATTATTAAGGTGGGCAAGTGCATCAACCATCAGTTCAGCGTCTGGATCATTCGAACGAAGCAGATGGTCGAGGATCGCAATGTTAAACATTGCCGATTCGGCTAGTGAGCGAACTCCCCGCTCACGGATTACTGCTTCTACGTCTTCTGGTGTCAAGACGAATTGCTCGTCCATCAGATCCCGTTCAACATGATGAATGATGAAGTTTGTCGCAGCGGGGCTTACACGGTTGCCATGGAATGTCGACGTATAGAGCGTGAAATTACGGTCGATGTATCCGTCCTGAATGAGACTGTATACCAGCCCCTTAGTGAATAGGCTCTCTGCGACTTTCGAGAACGGATACTTCTCATTCTCGAAATCCATCCGGAATTCTGGCCGGTGCATTAGGTCATTCATATCCGCCGAGCGAAGGAATTTCAGTTCATCCTCAATCTTACGAACACGTACGGCGTGGGCTTTCTCGTCGGCTTGGCGCCAGGTAGTTACGTCCAACGTTTCTCCTACCAACCCTGCAACATCGGCGCGAGATAGTTGGACTTCTTGTCCATAACGAGGGTTGTACCAGCCGACAGTGGGGTTGCCATCTTGACTGCCAAAGACCTCCCAAAATTCGACCGTCTCAAAGTCATTGGCTTGCGCAGCGCTGCCACCCTGTCGGTACTGCCCCTGCTGCCGTTGAAGCCTAGCCGTCCGGACTATCAGGTCGATACCTGAAACTAATCGTTTTCCGAGCCGTACAGCCTTCTCCGAGGCCACCCTTCGACTCGCCACGGCTGCTCTGGCCGCGCGTAGCTCACTTTCGCGTTCTCGAATGTTGGCCACGATCAGCGCCCGGCTTGCCTTATACAATTGGTCCAGCTTACTTTCACCGAGACGGACCACTTCAAAGTCGCTCAGATGAGTACTTTTGTAGAGCATCATGGCGAAGAGGTGGGTCTCGCTGAGATTGAGATGCTTGCCATCTCCGGAAAAGATTCGATCTCGAAAAACCACAAATTCATTCCGTACATTCTTTAGCAGGCGCATGTCAGGAACGAACCGGGCGGCCAAATCAATCAGGTCATTTGATATTTTATGTTCAATATCCTTGAGTATCTGTGCCGTGAGGTTTCGTGCACTTCGATGGGTGATGAATGGGACCACTGGGATCACAAGGTCAAAGAACTTCGTGCGATTAGCGCGAATGATTTCAGCTTGGGCCGGATCAGCTATGCCGGCATGTGCTGCGTCACCCTTCCTCCCCTCCTGTTGGAGACCATCGCTATCGAAAATGCTGTCCTTGATCGCGTAGATGAATCGAATTGGTTTCTTAATTTTTGGCGATGCATTCAGAAGCGCGTTTAGAGAACGAAGTGTCTCGAAAATATGAGAATCGTTGAAGCGGTCGATGTCCTCGAAGATAACGATGTCGCGAGATGATGTCTCGAAGAAATAGACGATCTCGTCAAGATACTGATCGAAATAGGATACTGACTTTTCGTCTAAGGTGACCGCTGCGGGACCGGCGGAAAATTGCTTAATGTGGATACGACCATGAAGAAGAACCCTGGTTGCAAGGATTGCGGCAGAAGCGAGCAGTATGAGGATCGGATAGATCCAGAGTCCAAGTTCAAAGAGGGGTCGAAAGGTGTGCTCAATTTTCGATGCCCACCCTAGGATCAGAAATGCCACCGTAACCCCGACACTCATAACTACGGACAGCGCAAGCTCTCTCCACCATCTGAAATGTTCTATCCTTCGAAAGCGTGAAGCACGCGCTGACTTTGGCTCAGCACGATACAAAAGCTGCTTAACAATTTCTTGCTGGATGCGGTTTGTCGGTGTCGTCGCTTGAACGGGGACAGATTCGTCCAGCTGCGAGGCCTCGATCGGTGAAAGCGTCGATAGCGAGAGTTCAACAACGCGGCCCTTGTGGTCTTCCGAAACTCGACGCAAAATGCTGCTCTTGCCCACGCCATAATTTCCAGAGAGGGCGATGTTTCGAACGTCTTCATTCTTAATGTTTTTGGCTATGGTTGCCGCATATTGCGCATGTTCAGACTCAATAAACTCCGGTGTTAGAGCCGTGAGTTCCCAGGCAGGCGAAACCTGTTCAGGCGAATTCGCTGTCTTTAGTTTTAGTTTAAGCGCTTTTATCGGATTCTTCATGGCACATTCGATTATGGCAGAGGTCAGACACTGCTATGTGAAAAATGTTGCTTAAAGGGTTCGCCCATACGTCTTAGAGCCGGTACCCGCCGTCCTGACTATGTCATAGTGCAGTGTAGATATCTCGCACAACCCGGTAATCAGGCAACTTACGACTTACAAGATTAACCCCCTGTCCACCTGTGATATGTCTGATTTGACGTTGCTTTCTTCTCGCATTCCTCATAGTCGAATTCTGACACACCTTAGACAACTCGGATGCATTCAAAGAAGAGTCCACAAGGCCTCAATATTCACGAAGAGGCGACGAATTTCCGTTATTGACATATGGTTATTGGGAGGAATGACAGGGGTTTGCTGAGCGAATCGAAAACTGGTCATATCTTGGGACGGCGAGGCTGAGTTCGTTGCGGGCGACAAACCCAAAATTTCACTAGCATATAGATTGAATTAGGTTGAGGACGCTGAGAATTGATAGAGCGAATAGTTATCCGAGGGTACCGTTTATTCCGAAACTTTGAGATGGAGCCTAAACCGGGTCTCAATATCATAGTTGGAGGAAACGAAGCCGGAAAATCTACGTTATTGGAGGCCATTGCACTCGGGTTAACAGGCCGGATCAATGGACGGCGCGCCGAGGAAGAGATAAGCCCTTACTGGTTCAACAAAGATATGGTTGCTGAATATTTTGCTGCCGTTGCTGCCGGTGAGTCGCCTGAGCCACCCGAGATCCTCATCGAGCTGTATTTGAACGATACGTCACCAGATATACAGACGTTACGCGCTGTATACAACTCCCGCGCTCAAGACGCTCCGGGGGTGAGCGTGCGTATCGCTCTTTCCCAGGACTACGCGCAAGAGTTTGAGGTCTACATGCAGGCTGCGCATCGTCCCAATATCATTCCGGTGGAATACTACGAGATGGTCTGGAAGGACTTCGCGGGAGGGCTGCTCCAGCGTCGGCCCAAAGGCTTGGGTGTCTCGTTTATCGATGCACGAACCATTCGCTCAAGTTGGGGATTGGACTATCACACGCGAGAAATGCTGGGTGAATTCGTGGAAGCGAAAGAGAGGGCAGCTATTTCTGTTGCGCACCGGAGTGCGCGCCATGAAATTTCGGCGACAGCATTGTCTGAGGTCAACAAGCGCATTGCAGCCGAGGGGACCAGGTTACATGATAGGGACCTAGCGCTGCATATGGATCAATCAGCTGGCTCCTCGTGGGAAGCCGGTGTCGTACCTTACGTGGGTGAGGTCCCGTTCGCTCTTTCAGGTCAAGGCCAACAGGCCGCGATCAAAGTTGCTTTAGCCATGAACCGTTCAGCTGCTCACACTTCTTACGTGTTGGTGGAGGAACCAGAGAACCATCTCTCGCACACCAGCCTCACTCGTCTTGTTGCTCGCATCGAGACACTCGCGGGCGACCGACAGGTGTTCATCACTACCCACAGCTCGTACGTTCTGAACCGCCTCGGACTGGATAAACTTTGTCTTCTCCATACCGGATACCCGACGTCATTCTCCGCTATCGCTGCGGAGACTATCCGTTATTTTAAACGGTTGTCTGGATTTGATACGTTACGTATCGTCCTAGCAGACAAACTCGTGCTCGTTGAAGGACCATCCGATGAAATACTCTTCGAGCGTGCGTTTTCAGACAAACATGGAAGGACACCAACTGATTCAGGCATAGATGTAATGTCAATGTCCGGAGTTGCATTGGGCAGGGCATTGGAACTATCTGCGGCATTGCGACGGCAGGTAGCTGGCATCCGAGATAACGACGGCAAACCATCCGCGCACTGGGAAAGCAAGGTGAACCAGCACCTTGAACTAGCGAAACGTCAGCTTTTTATCGGTGATCCTGCACTCGGTACGACCCTTGAACCGCAATTGCTTCATTTCAATGGTGATTCGACTCTGCGAACGCTTTTAAACATCGAAGACGAGACGAAGACCACCCTAGAGTGGATGACGGATCACAAGACTGAAAGCGCGCTATTGCTCGCCGAGTCACGGTCATCAATCACCTTCCCGGACTACTTAATGAATGCCATCGAGTTCATCGAATGAACCGTCTCACTCTCTCAGTCGCTGGTTCACGCAAGACGCAATCGATTGTCGACGCCTGCGCACACGGGGCGCCAGAGAAGCGCCGTCTCGTAGTAACTTTTACCCAGACAGGTCAGGCCGAGCTTGAACGTCGCCTCCGCGCCGAGTGCGCGCCCGGTTCCGTCCCCGAAGTGATGGGTTGGTTCGCGTTCCTTCTGCGTCATTGCGTCCGCCCTTACCTACCACTGCTATTTCCAAATCAGCAATTAAAAGGTCTCAATTTTGACGGAGTACCTGTTGGCGGCCGATACGCAACAGGCGTCGAACGCTATTTCGATGTTGGAGGTTGTACATACAAACTACACCTGTCGAAACTGGCCTTCGAAGTCATCAAGAAAAGCGCAGGCTCAGCGATTGACCGGATCACTCATATCTACGATGAGATTTATATCGATGAAGTTCAGGATCTAACCGGGTGCGACCTCCATGTACTTGAACAACTCATGCGCGCCGATCAAATGGACGTTTATATGGTGGGCGACGTTCGACAATCGGTGTTCGATACCAACCCACAGGATCCGAACCTCAAGAAATACCGAGGGGTCGCGATGTTGAATTGGTTCGAGTTGCACGAAAAGAAGGGGATACTGGATGTCTCACACAAGGTCGAAACTTGGCGTTCTAACCAAGACATAGCCGATTTCTCTGACCAACTCTTTCCACCTGAATTCACTTTTTCTCCAACCATCTCACGGCAAGACGCAGTAACGGGACACGACGGTGTGTTTGCCATCGCCGATGCCGACGTGAGCGCATATATTAGCCAGTTCCAAGTGCAGCCGCTAAGGGAGAGTAAGACAACGGCCCGGACCTCTGAACTGCTGTTTCAGAACTTCGGCAAAGTCAAAGGGCTCACCTTTGACCGTGTCCTTATCTACCCAACAGGTCCAATTCTCAAGTACTTGACTGAAGGTATAGTTCTAAAGCCGAAAACCGCATGCGGATTGTATGTGGCAGTCACACGGGCAAAACATTCCGTGGCTTTCGTCGTTCCAGACCCAGCGAAAACAGAACTCGCTCAGTGGAGCGTCGATCCGAATGAGAACGAACTAAAAACCTAAACTCCAGACTCGCAAATAGAAAGATAGGGCAACGAGAAATGCTGAGAGGAGATTTTCCTTGTTCAGCAAATTTTATCGAATGTTCTAGTTTGCAGAGGAGGTGTCTGCTTGTCCATGTTGTCACTCTGACGTGCTTAGATGAAGATATAAGAAACAACTACCGCAGATCATCCAGCACATTTGTTGTATTTCTGCACCAGAAAAGCGGCACGGTGTACAAAACATGAAGTGAATGCAGTCTTCCCGGCGGACACAGCCAGCATTGCTGCAAGCATAGAACCCGGAGCACTTTCAGCCCTTCCCGCTATTACCTTTCGTCAAGGACCTTTTGAGCATGAGCAACCACGCAACATTCATCTGGAGCATCGCCGACCTGCTCCGAGGCAACTTCAAAGCCCACCAATACGGCGACTTCATCCTGCCCTTCACCGTCCTGCGCCGCCTCGACGCAGTCCTGGCAGACACCAAGCCAAAAGTCCTGGAAGTCGTCGCTGAAGCTGAAGCCAAAGGCTTGCCCATCCGCCCGGTCTTGCTCAAAACCCGCGCCGGGCACCAGCACTCCTTCTACAACACCAGCCGCTACGACCTGACCACCCTGGTCGGCGACCCTGAAAACCTACGCGAAAACCTGCTCGCCTACCTCAACGCCTTCTCCGAAAACGTGCGAGACATCTTCACCAAGTACAAAATTGAAGACCGCATCGAAGAACTCGAAGACAGCAACCTGCTCCTGCTGGTCATCCAGCAGTTCGCCGACGTCGATCTGCACCCCGACAGCGTCTCCAACGCCGAAATGGGCCACATCTTCGAAGAACTCATCCGCAAGTTCGCCGAAGCATCCAACGAAACCGCCGGTGAGCATTTCACTCCGCGCGAAGTCATTGAACTCATGGTCGACCTGCTCTTTACCAACGACGATGAAGCGCTGCGCGACGGGGACATCGTCCGCTCCGTCTACGACCCGACCGCTGGCACCGGCGGCATGCTCTCGGTAGCCGAAGACCACCTCAAGGACATGAACCCCCGCGCTCGTCTCACCTTGGCCGGCCAGGAGCTCAACGCCCAGTCTTACGCAATCTGCAAGGCAGACATGGTCATCAAGGGCCAGGCCGTCGACGCGATCGTCAACGACGACACCCTGCTCAACGACGGCCACACCGGCTCCACCTTCAACTATTGCCTATCCAACCCGCCCTTCGGCGTGGACTGGAAGAAACAGGAAAAGACCGTCCGTGAAGAACACGAAGAGAAGGGCTTCGCCGGACGCTTCGGTCCTGGCCTGCCCCGCGTGTCTGACGGTTCCATGCTGTTCTTGCTGCATCTGATCTCCAAGATGCGCGAACCCGGCGAAGACACCACGGGCGGGCGCGCGGCCATCGTCCTGAACGGCTCCCCGCTGTTTACGGGCGGCGCAGGCTCGGGCGAATCAAATATCCGCAAGTGGCTGCTCGAACGCGACTACCTCGAAGCGATCATCGCCCTCCCTACCGACATGTTCTACAACACCGGCATCAGCACCTACGTCTGGGTGCTGTCTAAGGAAAAACCTGCCGAACGCAAGAACAAGGTCCAGTTGGTCGACGGGTCCAAGATGTTCCGCAAGATGCGCAAGGGTCTGGGCTCCAAGCGCAACGAACTGGGGCCAGAAGACATCCGGAAGATCGTGAGCCTCTACGGTGACTTCGCCGAAACCGAGCAGTCCAAGATCTTCAATACCACTGATTTCTTCTACCGCACCATCACCGTCGAACGTCCGCTGAAGCTGAACTTCGCCACCACTCCTGACCGCATCGACACCGCTCTGACTGCAAAGACTCTGGCCAAGCTCAACGTCGAAACCCAGAACACCCTGCGTACCGCGCTGGAAACCATGGATGCAGACCAGTTGTGGAAGAACCGGGATGAGTTCACCAAAGCACTGAAAAAGCAGCTGAAGACCAGCGGCATTGACCTGAACGCGCCTCAGTTCAAGACACTCGTTGCTGGCCTGTCTGAGCGGGATGAGACTGCAGATGTGTGCACAGGTACTAAGGGCAAGGTTGAAGCTGACGCTGACCTGCGTGATACCGAGAACGTGCCATGGGACGAAGACATCCACGCCTACCTAGCGCGAGAAGTGAAACCTTTCGTTCCTGACGCGTGGATCGACGAGGCCAAGACGAAGGAAGGCTGCGAGATCCCGTTCACCCGCCACTTCTACCAGTACGTCCCGCCACGCCCACTGGAAGAGATTGATGCTGACCTCGACGCGGTACTGGGTCGTATCCGTGCACGCCTTCAGCAGGTGAAAGCATGAGCATGAAGCCATACCCGGCGTACAAAGACAGCGGTGTTATGTGGTTGGGCGACGTCCCAGAACATTGGAACATCTCTCCACTCGGACAACATTTCATGCTTCGAAATACGAATGTGAGTGATAAGGATTTTCAACCATTATCAGTCACAATGTCTGGTGTTTTGCCACAGATGGAACATGTAACAAAAACGGAAAACGGCGAATCTCGAAAATTGGTACTAAGTGGCGATTTTGTTATTAATAGCAGATCCGATCGCAAAGGATCTTCGGGGATCGCAGATCGTGATGGTAGCGTATCGCAGATTTCGATTGTCCTTGAACCCTTGGATGTAGAACCAAGATTCGTGCATCATCTTCTACGCAGCGTGCCTTTCCAAGAAGAGTTCTACCGTTTTGGAACAGGGATCGTTGCTGACCTATGGAGCACCAGATTCTCATCTATGAAAACGATACGTCTCGCTGTTCCGCCAACTTCGGAACAGAAATGTATCGTCGCGTACCTCGATCGTGAACTTGATGAGATTGATGCGTTTATCGCGGATCAGGAAGAACTCATTGAGTTGTTGTCCGAGCGCCGTACAGCAACGATCACCAGCGCCGTCACCAAGGGCCTCGACCCGAACGCACCATTGAAAAACAGTGGAGTGGAATGGTTAGGCAAAGTACCGGAGCACTGGTCGATCGGATTATGTAAAAACACGAGCATGATCACGCTGGGAAAAATGTTGCAACCAGCCCGCAAGAGCACGGATGATACGTATGCACCGTATCTTCGTGCCGCGAATGTCCAGCCTCAGGGGCGACTTGATCTTCAAAGCACCAAATCCATGTGGTTCACAAACTCCGAGCTCAGTAGGCTCGATCTGCGTGCCGGCGACACAGTTATAGTCGAGGGTGGCGTCGGAGGATTCGGCAGAGCTGCGTTCATCGACAGAGATTTAATCGGTTGGGGTTTCCAAAACTCGATTGTCCGGCTTCGTCCCTACAAAGGCTTCAGCAGCAAGTTCCTCACTTTTGCTTTTCTCCACCTTCGAGAAGCCGGATACATCTCCATGGCAGCGAGCGTTACCTCCATGCCTCACTTCACCGCCGAAAAGGTCGCAGCCACGGTCCTTGTCTGGCCCAGGGAAGCTGAACAAGCAGAAATTGCAGCCTACCTCGACCGTGAGACCGCCGCGATTGACGCGGCGATCGCTGACGCTCGTGAAGCGATCGCGTTGTCCAAGGAACGTCGTGCAGCGGTCATCAGTGCTGCGGTCACCGGGAAGATCGACGTCCGCGGTCTAATAGACCCAGCAACCAGCATTGTGGAAGGAGCGCCTGTTGGCGCTGCATAACGAAATCGAATTCGAAAACGAAATCTGCGAGCATCTTGCCGCCCACGGCTGGCACTACTCCCCTACCGATGAGGGGTACGACCGTGAACGTGCCTTGTTCCCCGAGGACGTGTTCGGCTGGCTGGAAGACACGTCCCCGGATGAACTGGCCAAAGTGCTGAAGCCAGACATGGCCCCGGCCATGCTCGCCAAAGCCAAGATCCGTCTATCGGACCGCCTGTCCACCGTCATTGGCATGGACCCGTTCAACGGCGGCGGTACCCTGAACGCCATCAAGAAGGGCTTCGCCGTCACCCCGGCATCTTTCCGCATGTTCCAGCCCAAGCCTGCCGACGGGCTGAACCCCGTCACTGTCAACCGGTACGGCCAGAACCGGTTGCGCGTGATGCGGCAAGTGCACTACTCCACCAGCAACGACAAGTCCCTGGACTTGGTCTTTTTCCTCAACGGCATCCCCGTGGCCACCGTTGAGCTGAAAACCGACCTGACCCAAGATGCCCAGGCAGCACTGAAGCAATACAAGCAGGACCGCAACCCCAAGGACGAGCCGCTGCTGACCTACGGGCGCGGCGCCCTGGTGCACTTCGTCGTGTCCAATCAAGAAGTGCATATGACCACGAAACTGGAAGGAACCTCCACCCGGTTCCTTCCCTTCAACGCCGGTAACAACAACGGTGCAGGCAACGCACCGCGCGAAGGGACCAGTCCCACTGCGTACTTCTGGGAAGACCTGCTCGAACGCGATGCGTGGCTGACCGTGCTGGGCAAGTTCATTCACTACCGCTTCGAAGAAGACACCCACCCGATCACCGGGAAGAAGACCTTCAAAGCCTCCACCCGGTTCCCCCGCTACCACCAGTGGCGCGCCGTCAACACCCTGTCCGCAGCCGCGTTGGCTGAAGGGCCGGGGCATAACTACCTGATCCAGCACTCAGCCGGGTCCGGCAAGACCGACTCCATCGCATGGACCGCCTACCGGCTCGCGTCCCTGCACCGCGAGGACGGCTCGAAGGTCTTTGACGGTGTCCTGGTCATCTCTGACCGCACCGTGCTGGACGGTCAGCTGCAAAAAGCCATCGAACAGCTCGAAACCGTTGCTGGGGTCTTTGCACCGATCACCCGAGGTTCTGAAGGATCCAAATCAGCCCAGCTGGCCGACGCTCTGCTGAAGGGACGTCAGATCATCGGAGTCACTTTGCAGACTTTCCCGCACGCGCTGGAAGAGATCCGTAAGAACAAGGGGTTGGCCGGGCGTAACTACGCAATCATCGCCGATGAGGCTCACTCCTCTCAGTCCGGCGATGCAGCTAAGTTACTGAAGAAGGTCCTGACCAGCAGCGGACTGGACGAGAACGAAGAAATCAGTACCGAAGACGTGCTCGCCGCGGAAATGGCCGCCCGCGCCGGTGGTACGGGGAACCTGTCCTTCTTCGCGTTCACTGCCACGCCTAAGGCGAAAACCATTGAACTGTTCGGCCGCCCCAATGAGAACGGCATACCGCAGGTCTACGACCTGTATTCGATGAAGCAAGCCATCGAAGAAGGCTTCATCCTTGACGTGCTGCAGAACTATACGACCTACCAGATGGCTGCGCGGATCGCCCATGCCAACGAGAAGTCAGCCGAGCAGGAAGTCGACCGGGACCAGGGCGCCAAGGCGCTGATGCAGTGGGTGAAGCTACACCCGCACAACATCGCCCAGAAGGTTGCGGTCATCGTCGAGCACTTCCGGCAGAACGTCGCCCACCATCTGGCTGGCCGAGCCAAGGGCATGGTCGTCACCTCGTCTCGCAAGGAAGCCGTGCGCTACAAGCTGGCCATTGACGACTACCTGAGCGCCAAGGGTCTCCAATCCGAACTGGCTGCCCTGGTCGCGTTCTCCGGGGACGTCAACGACCCTGAATCCGGGACCGAGCCGTTCAACGAGCACAACATGAACCCCGGGCTGAAGGGCCGCACACTGCCCAAGGCGTTCGGCACCGACGAGTACCAAATCATGCTGGTGGCCAATAAGTTTCAGACCGGCTTTGACCAGCCTCTGCTGGTCGGCATGTATGTAGACAAGAAGCTCTCCGGCATCGCCGCCGTGCAGACTCTGTCCCGGTTGAACCGTGTCATCCCAGGCAAGGACCGGACGTTTGTCCTGGACTTCGTCAACGACCCTGGGACCATTCTTGAAGCGTTCCAGACGTACTACGAGGACGCGTCCATCGAGCAGGAATCCAACCCGGACATCATTCACGACATGATCATGAAGCTTGATGCCATGGGGATCTATAACGACAGGGACGTGGACCTAGTCGCACAGAAGTGGGTGGCCCAACGCAACCACAACGGCCTGGTCTCGCACTTGCAGCCGGCCATTGACGTGTTCAAGCACGGGCACAAGACCGCAGTGTTCAACAATGACAAGCTGGAGTTGGAAAAACTCGAAGAGTTCCGCAAGACCGCCGGCGCGTTCAACAAGTCCTATGATTTCTTCTCCCAGATCATCGATTACGGCGATACCCGGGTGGAGAAACTGGCCATCTATCTGAAACTGCTCTCCAAGGCCCTGCAGACCACCGCGACCGGCAACAGGATTGACCTGACCGACGTGGTGCTCACCCACTATGCATTGAAAAAGCAGGAAACTGCGGACTTGAAGCTCGCCGCTGGAGAGGGCAAGGGGCTAAAGGGCATAACCGATGCTGGATCCGGTGTGCCGCGGGAGAAGACGTCCGAGACTTTCGGCGGGTTGATCGAACAAATCAACAAGATCTTCGAAGGTACCGGCGTCAGTGATGAAGACAGAGTAAACGTATTTGAGTCCATCCTGCGACACGCTTTGTCCCACGAACAGCTGCAACGCGAAGCCGTGGCCAATGGCCCATCTGATTTCAGTACTTCACCGACACTGGTAGAGGTCATCGAGGAACTGATTTATACCGCAGGTGAAGGACATCAGAACGCAATCAATGTCCTGCTAACTTTGGGTAGTCCAGAGAAAATTGTCGATGTCCTACTCGCAGCCGGACTACAGAAGCGCTTGCGAGAGCAAGCACAGAAAGACGCCCAAGACAACGAATAGGTCGTCCACCACTCATGTGGGAGTTGCACTACTCGATGTAACTCCCACATTAAGCAAATAACGCCACCGATGAGGCTCTAGTGGCCATTCTGAGGTGGTTCCGATGAAACCTGACCTCTGAAATCATATGGAAACTAGACAGGCCAGAATGGGGAAAGACAGTGGACCAGGTGTGGACTGATGGAGCTGCGGCAGCTGCATTACTCGCAGGGCTTATCGCGGGTGTCAGCGCTATCGTAGCGAGCTTAGTTTCTCTGCTCAGCGGGATTCTAAACCGTCATGCTGAGGCCAGATATCGCGTTCGGGAGCTTGCAGCAGAAATTTCAACGGCATCTCATATCCTTGAGACGGCCATGACTCAATTACACGGCCCAAAAGCTGATTTCCTCCCGACTGGCGTGCGAGAGGCTCTCATTGAGGAGATCAATGTCCAAGCGCCTCGGTTAACGGCGCAATGTCTTCTCCTTCATTCACTCGGCAACCGCCATATGGCTGCGGCAGCGATCTACGTGGGTAATGCAATGACGAACACAACAGGTTACCTGCACCCAGTCGAAGGCTTCGGGCTGCGTGAAGATTTCGTTGCGAAACAAGAGCGTCTGCAGGAGTCTGAAGAAGCCCGTGCAGTGCTGTCCCAATTGGCTCGGAGAACTTGGCTTGGTCAGGCTAGATATATGCGGAAAAATTCTGCTGCAAAGAAGATGAAGAAACGCGAAGATCGCGGTGGGACTCCGCTCTTCCGCGAAGGAGCCCAGAAAATTCGCTAAGGTGCTCTCCGCCTATTTGTGCCCCCTGCCGAGGGTTGGAAGTCCACCAGACACCACCGAAACAAAGGTGGCTGGTTTGAGACTGTATGTAGACAAACTTGAATGCAACCCCCTACTAGCCGAACGCGTTCGTACTTGTGGCGATTGCTGTTTTGCTAGGTGAGCGAGTTGCCTGCGAAGCAAATCGTAGTCCATGGCGCTAATTGTGGGGCCTTGTTTCCCCTTGTTCGCGACATGAATTCGAATCTGCCCGCAAATGTGATCAATCTTCTGCGAATTAATCTCGTATGCAGTTGCAATCGAGTCCAGCCTAAGCCTTGACCGAGTGCTCCGCAGTAGCCTGCCCATCGTGGCTACGTCCGCCTTCTTAACAAAAGTTTGGTCTCGATGCTTGTACATGGGCACGCTAGCGACCAAGGCTTGCTCTTTAACTTCGGCGTAGCTCAGGCCAAGCTCTTTGCGGGCTTGCTTTAGCGGCATATACAGAGACAGATCATCACTGGCTATTCTCGGAAGAACGATTTCTTGGTCTGCCAGTTTCCTGATGCCACCGTTGTGAGGAGCAGGCGGTTCTATTTTCGTTGCAGATTTCTCTGGCGAACCAATTGCAGCAAGCTTGGCCAGGACTTCTGGAGCCAGATGGGTAGAGAGTCGCAACGTTATTCACACCTTCAACTTTCAAGTTTTCCCAGCTTTCTAATGACCATACCGAACGCCTGGACCAAAATCGAAATATTCCGGCAGCAGTTCAGAACGGATTCAATTTCTAACTCAGGAAGTACAATTCGTGGCTATCAAAGTCTCTTTTTCTCAATATGTGGTCAGAATTAACATTATGTAGTTTGTTCAAGTTTGTGAGAATTTCCCGACCGGTAACAGTCCATTTTTGAAAAATTGGAAAATAGTTTGTAAGGGGCAAAGCTGACATTTCTGGATGGCCAGGGGGCAGGACTAGAAGATCCGAAATGGGTTGCCTCGGTTGCTCCGCTCTACGTTGCATGGGACGGAAAGAGTATTCGTGCAAGGTGTGAGTGCATTGGGTCCCAGAGTGGCAAAGTCAGGTACCGCTGGCGAAATCGCATATGGCCATATTCGCTCGTCTGCGCCATACGAAGTCACCGAACACGACGTACTGCCAGCGGGGTTCGGCATAGCCTAGGTATCCCACTACCGCACTTACACTCGGCAAGGGGAACGCTCCCAGCTCGTGCCCTGAGCGAAAGATATTGAAACGGCGGGCCGGTGCGGACTAGAACGGAGCTATGGCACGCAATATGGTATTGGCCGCAACTCGTGACTGGGCTCCGAGATTGCTCGACAGTACCTTCTAGCAGGCAACAGCGTCACTGCGCTGCCCCGAGGTGACAGCCGGACGGTGCCCGATGGTGTTCATTTCATCCGCGCGGATGGGACGCCTCCAGGAGCCTATGACGTTGTGACCGGCGAGTTCGACCAGGTGGTGGAACTCGCCTATGCGCCAGCGCTGCTTCAGGGTGCGTTTCAGGCGCTGGCCCCCCGAGCCGCGCAGTGGACGCTGATTTCCAGCATCTCCGCCTACACGCCACCATGGCGCGCCGGTGGTACCGAATACGACCCACTGGTGGCGGTCCAAGACCTAAACCAATACCCGGACGTGAAAGACGCCGCAGAGCTCAGCAGCACGCAAGCGCTTGGTAAACGGCTGAGGATCGTTCGCCCGGGCCTAATCGCCCGCCTGGGTGATGGCAGCGACCGGCTCGACTACTGGATGAACCGGATGGCCGTAGACGGTCCGATTCTCTGGTCCCCGAGGGTCTTTCCCGCCTGGTGCAGTTCATTGACGTCCGAGTCCTGGCAGGCGCCGTAGTTACCGGTGGACTTCCACCCGTGCTCGATGCCGTGCGACCGGCAATGAGTTTCGAGCAGTTTCTTCACGCAGCGGCACAGTTGGCAGATTTTGGTGGCGCGCTTCACCCTGCTTCGGGTTGGTGGCTGCTGGAGCACGGTGTGACCTATTGGTCTGGAGAGCAGTCCCTGCCACTCTGGCTGCCTAAAGACGACTAAAATATGCCTAATCGGGCGGGCAAACCCTTCCCCACCCCACTGCGCTCGATGGAGCAGACGCTCGCTGCGGCGCTGGAGGATGAACGGCCTCGTGGCCTGCAGCATGAGCGCCGCGCCGGACTGAGCCATGAGTTCGAACGCTCGCTCGTCGAGCAGCTTGGTCGCAAGTGATGCCGGTTGTGCTCGTCTCCGACCCGATTATTTAGCACAATAGTTGCCATGGACTATGACAACCCGCTGATCCTCAAGGACGTCCAAGCATGGCGTGTTTGGCTCGATGAGAACGAAGAAACCAGCGACGGGGTCTGGCTGCTCGTAGCAAAGAAGGGCACCACCGAGCCGACTACGCTTATGGTTGCCGACGCACTACAGGAAGCATTGTGCAGTGGGTGGATCGATGGCCAGCGGCGCAGCAACGACGAGAAGACGTTCCTGCAGCGATACACGCCTCGGCGCAGGGCCTCGGTCTGGTCGGAAAAGAACGCGCAGTTCGTGGCAGTACTGATTGAGCAGGGCAGGATGCGTCCTCGGGGGCTAGCGGAAATCGATAAGGCCAAAGTCGATGGCCGGTGGGACCGAGCCTACCAAGGGCAGGCCACTGCACAAGTGCCCGAAGCCTTACAGCGCGCTCTAGACGCGAACCCGACTGCCAAAGCCGCTTTCGAAGCGCTGAAGTCCCAGCCGCGATATCACATTCTGCACCAGCTGATGATTGCCAAGACTGAGAAGACCCGGTCGGCAAGACTGGAGAAATTCGTTCGGCAGCTGTCCGAAACCTCAGACTAAGGTGAATAAGCCAGATTCTCCCTAGATCTTTTCTGCAACCAAAAAGCGCGAACGGCTATGCACGACGAAACAGATACAAGAAACGCATCACAACCATTTCGCCTGCAAAAATCAAGGTCTAGCTCACAGGAAAGCGACGATCTGCTGTCCCGGTCAAAAGACAGTTGCCGATCCCGTTGGCCCCAGCTTCGTAAGTAAGCAGCTTCTAATCAGAGATTCGCCTGCCTGCTGCTTGCCTCTAACATGGCCACTCTCAGAGACGGCAGAGTGCGGCGGGCAGCTACGAATCGATTGCGGGCACTTCTGATGCTCTGCTGTTTTGCAGTACTTCGGACGCCTCTCGCTTCCTATTTATTGCCTCTGTGATCATGCCGCCGCTGACCTGTACCGCGCCGGCGATTGCCAACAGCGCGCCGACCAGCGGGTCGAAGAACAGCCTGGCGACGCCGAGGACGAACACCGTCCAGCCAAGCGTCATCAGCGTGGTAGTTCCAACGATCCCTTTATGCGCCATGGGTTCAGCCTACTAGTTATTTGATCTTCAATCTGGAATAACTGATGTGGAGTAATGAATCGGTCAGCAGATTCTTCATCTCAGCCAGCCAACGGACACAATGGTCATAGCACCCGAAAGGACATTCTTCTTATGGCATTACGTGTATTGCTCCCCTGGCAAGATCTCGTCGACCGGCTGCAGCTTCCGGGAATCGAACCGATCCTCTGGCAAATCGATGATGGCCCCAATGACGCCCCGCCGGCCGACGTGCTGGTTACCGAACGTCCGAGCAATCCTGAGCTGCGTTCGAGGGTCTCCCGCATCAAGGGGCTGAAGCATGTCCACCTGCTCTCTATCGGCTATGAGTGGGTTCTGGAGCATCTTCCTGGACAAGTGTCATTGACCAATTCCAAAGGCGCCGTGGAAGATGCCACTGCCGAACACTGCCTCGCCCTGGTTCTGGCATCCCTTCGCCAGCTGCCGCAGGTCGGACAGCAGCAGCGCGAACGGCAGTGGAGCAGGACGTGGACCGGCTCGCTGCGCGGGTCAAATGTGGTGCTTCTCGGGGCCGGCGGAGTAAGCAGCGAGATCCGCGCGCGTCTATTGCCCTTCAAGCCTGCCGAGCTAACGTCATTTGCCCGCACCGAACGAGTCCATGAGCAGGGCTATCCCATTTATTCTCTCGACCCGCTCTTGGCTTTTCTTCCCACAGCGGACGTGGTGATCGTTGCCCTGCCGCATACCCGGGAAACCGAGCAGCTCATCGACGCCAAATTCCTCTCAGCAATGAAGGACGGCTCGCTGCTGGTCAATGTGGGACGCGGGCCCATCGTCGACACCGAAGCCCTGTTACCGGAACTGCAATCCGGCAGGCTGCATGCGGCCTTGGATGTCACCGATCCTGAGCCGCTGCCGGCAAATCACGCACTGTGGAGCGCACCAAATTGCATCATTACTCCGCACATGGCCGGAGACACTGGACAGTTCATCTCGCTGGTCTCTGAAATGGCCGTCAACCAGGTCATCGCCTTTGCGCACGGTGAAGAACTCGCCAACCGAATCATCAATTGACACGGCGTTAAGCAGGTGATCATCTAGGCTGGTTTCTACCATGGAATATAGGGCCAAGACACACCAAAGCGGCGGGCGGGATCGCGCCATTGCCGAGCCGAGCCTGAACGATGAGGACGAGTTCCGCGTCGATATCGAGCGCATCCGCTTCTCCCCCTACTTCTCCCGGCTGTCCTCGGTCACCCAGGTGATCCCACAGGCAGGCTCCGGCACCCTGGTGCACAACCGGCTGACCCATTCGCTGAAGGTCTCAGCAGTGGCCCGCTCCATCGCGATCCGGCTGGGTAACGCTGATGAATCAACTAGAAGACTCGTCGACCATTTGGGTGGCTGCGATCCGGTGGTCGTGCAGGCCGCCGCGGCGGCCCACGACCTGGGGCACCCGCCCTTCGGGCACCTCGGCGAGCTGGAGTTGGATCGCGTGGCCCGGGGAACGCTGAACCTGCCCGACGGCTTCGAGGGCAATGCCCAGACCTTCAGGATCCTCACCGCGCTGGACAGCTGCGACGCCACCGCCCGCGGCATGAACCTCACCCGCGCGGTGCGCGCCGCCGTGCTGAAGTACCCGTGGACCCGCAATGAGTGGCGCGCTCTGGCCCCGCTGGCCCCGGAGATGCTGCCGCGCGGCGTGGGGACCGACCCGGCGGCAGGGGCATTGAAATATTCGGCCTATGATGTCGACGCCCATGAGATGGCCGATGTGCTCTCGGTGTTCCCCAACATCGGCCAGCACCAGCAGACCCTCGAAAGCTCCGTCATGGACATCGCCGATGACATTGCCTACGCCGTGCATGATCTGGACGACTTCTACCGGGCTGGGGTGCTGCAATACACCAGCGTTTCTGCTGAATTGCGTGCCTGGCTGGAGCATTCGGCGAGCCTGGGACAGTTGAAGCAGGCCGAGCTCGATGCCCGGCGCCCGGGGCACGCCTTGGAGCAGACCTGGCGGCGGGCGCTGGCCAAGGATCCATGGATCGCCGATGCGCAGGCATTCCGGGAATCCGTGGAACGGGTGGGCCATGACCTGGTCGACGGGCTGCTGGGTGTCCCCTACGACGGCGGACTGGAAGCGGATCGCGCGGTCACCGCGTTCACCCGACGTTGGATCGAACGGCTCCAGACCTCGGTGACCGTGGAGCAGACCCCCACTGTGCGCAGCGGCCACGTCCGGTTGGGCGATGAAGCCTGGCACGACGTAATCGTGCTGAAATTCGTCCACTCGCGCTTCGTGCTCGAGCGCCCGGACTTGGCTGTGTACCAGCGCGGGCAGACCCGGATCATCCGCTCGCTGGCCGAAGGGTTCCACAACTGGCTCAATGATCCCGATGATGCCGGCCGCGCCCCGCGTCGGCTGCTTGATTCGGTCGAAGCGGCCACGCAGGAGTACCGGAACCTGCGCGAGCTATCCCCCGAGCTATTCCGCCAAGCAGGACCAGACGAGGTGCAGCGTCTGGGCCAGTCCCGGGCCATCGTGGATTACATCGCTTCGTTCACCGATGCCCAGGCCGTCTCGCTCAATGCCCTGCTGACCGGCACCGCCGACAATTTGTGGGAAGCTGGCCGCGGGCTTTAGGAATCTTGGAATGGAGCCAACGAACAACAGGTCATACAGCCATGGCAAGCTCCGCCAGTTCTTCGGCAATGATCATTTGCATCAGCGAGTGAGTCTGAGCGGGATCAATCCCAGCGTTGAAGTGGCGTGCCATGAGGACAGCTATCCGGTCCGCAGCCTCGTTATAGCAATTTCCGTTGTGCCCACGCACCCAGACAGCTCGGGTACGTCCTCTACGGCGGGCTATCGCAATTTCGAGTGCCACATGGTGCGCTTGTCTGGTCCGAAGTCGTCCGGCCACAATGTCATTTATTGAGTTCACCAAGGCTCGGCTGTCGCTGAAAATTGCGAGATCGGAATCGACCGGGGTATACCGCAAAGCTAATAACGCGCCGGTGGTCTCCGCCATCAATGAACTACGCGAGAAATTCTTTGGTGAAATCTGAGAGGCCCAGTGCCCCTGCATGGTCACCATTGCCCCTGCTCCACGGTCTCTTCCGTGGTGCGGTAGCGAACCGTCTGTATAGGCAACGACTGAAGACCGCGAGCGATACCCTTCGATGCGTGGCGTTAGCGCATCTTGGTTTGCTTGCGTCGCTTGTTCTAAGTTGATTCCGAATAGCCAGGAAGGATTCAGACAGAAAACAGGATTAGCCGACAAATCGTTCAGCCCAAGACCATCGCGATTTGAAATCAGAAGATCTATGGAGGCAGGACTAACGATCCGACTAGTTCCTGTAAATTCGGCAATTGAATCCAGAATTGCTGCTCCAAGCTCACCATTTCCGCATGCTCCGGAGAGCGTAACCACAGGATGGTGATTGGTGTCGCAGAGAGTCACAGCGAAGTCGAAATGCAAACCACGTTCGCTGCGTTGCGCTAAATGCCCATCAAGAACTACTGCAGCAGAAAAAGGCACATAAACGTGCTTAGCCCCTGAAGGATCGCGGGTATAGGGCACGCGATCAACAACAGCAAGGATCCGAGTTGGCTGGACCTGACGTTCCGCCGAAGTAAACCGCCGCACTCCATCGGCGTCCCGAACAATGGAGATTTGAGATCCTGGGAAATGGGCATGCATCATTCCTCCTCGCGCGACCGAAAGACTTGAGAACGATACTACTGACAACTTCCCACAAAATGGTTTCTCACGCGTTAATTAATGGATTGCTTTATCGAATAGTTACCTTCTTCGTCGAGCAATTCTCAAAAATCTACATCACACTTCCCGGACTTTCCGTTGGCATCACATTTATTCGGAACTTAAAATCATTGGCCGCCGCTCATTTTCATGAGCGGCGGCCAACGGCATCCGTTCGATGCCTGCGGTCTAAAGCTTAGAGACCCAGGCTACGGATTAGTTCTACCAAGGTTGCAAGGAGATCACTCAACATCAAATTACCTCATTCGTTCTAGTCATATAGTTAATTCACATCAGCACTAACAGCTCGTCCTGACATTTAAGACACTAGTGCAAAAACGACCTGACAATGGGTGATTTACGAAAAATTAGACACTTTTTACATGGAAGTAATAAGTCCTTTACACGGTTAATACCCAAGGCAGGCGAATTACTGGGGCGATCGAAAACGAATCCATCATCCTCCTGTCTAGAGTGCCACAGCTGAAGAAACCTCCAACTAGTCCCAACGCCCTGGCAAGCAAGCGCACGGGTCAGGTCCCTCCAACATAGCTTCCATGTCGCACCGAGCTTTGACGCAACCACATCAGCCTGCGTCTTTGCATGGTCCGACTGGCGATGTCGGTCCGAGGTGAGCTGGTCAAGTTTTTGAGACACGACCTTTGATCTTTTCTAACTGTTCTCAAGCCGCCAAAGCTAAAGAATTTCTTTCCTGGTACGAGTCCAGAACTGCCTGAGGACTGACCCCACCATTAGCTGTATACGGGCGCTTCCGGTTATACCAAACCTCGATGTATTCCATCACCGCAGTACGCGTTGCCACCCTGCTGGTGAACGCCCGATGATGATACATTTCGTTCTTGATCGTCGAGAACGTTGACTCGGCGACGGAATTATCCCAGCACACCCCGTGCTCAGCACACCACTCCTGGAACGCGTCCGAGGTGTATTGCGTGCCTCGGTCCGAGTGGAACACGCTGCCAGGCTGTATAAAGCCCCGCGACGCGGCAAGCTCCATCGCATCAATGACCAGCTGAGTTTGCATGTTCTCTCCCATTGACCAGCCCACGATCTGACGCGAATACAAATCAATGACCGTCGCTAGATACAACCAGCCTTCGCCGGTGCGCAGGTAGGTGATATCGCCAACGAGTTTCGCCCCAGGCCGCGAAGAGCGGAAGTCGCGCCGGCCGAGCTTATCGACCATATGGTTCTTGATATGCGCTGTCCGGGCCTGGTGGTCACGCACCGTCGTGGTTTTGAACGCGCTCATCCGTTTGGCCTGGATTCCCAGGTCCTTCATGATCGAGAGCACCGTGGATTTCGGAATCTGTATGTTCTGGTTGTTGCGGAGCAGGTCCACCAGTTGGCCGGCCCCAGCAACCTGGTTGGATGCTTCGAACTCGGTGTGGACCAGTTCGGTGCGGCGTATGCGCAGTGCTTTGGCCTCGCTCAGCTCCTCGCAAGGGTTCAGCCACCGGTAATAGGATGCCCTGGATACCTGCAGGTTCTGGCGCATCCATCTCACCGGGTACTGGCCGGTATGTTCTTTGATGAAGGTGAAGATTGCGCTTATTTCTTGCTGTTCGAGGCGAAATAGGCTCTGACATCTTTTAAAAAGTCGTTCTCCCGTTTCACCTCCAGCAGTTCCTTGCGCAGCTTTTCGTATTGGGCCCATTGCACTGGTCCGCGTTCCTCGGTTTCCGCTTCGGGGTGCTCGGTGCGGTAAACGCGGACCCAGTTGCCCAGGGTCCCTTCGTTGATGTCTAGAAGCTGCGACGTCGACCAGGCTCTTTTGGGGAGGAGATCACCAGTTCGACTGCTTCAGCACGGAACTCCGGGTTGAACTTCTGACGTTGGGACATGCACTCATTCTCCTACGAACGCGTGTCTCACAACATCATGACAGCTCAATGAATAAGCCCCAGCCCGTTAGGGCTGGGGTTAGTCTTGGGATTCTTCAGCGTCCGCTAACGTGTACGCTCCAGCAGGTAATCCACGCGACAATTTGGCTTATTCGCTCAGGTTAGCCAATGGGTATGTGTCAGCCTCGTTCCCCGGAATCACTAATCCGCCATCTCAACGCCTGATAAGACTAAGGTTGAAGACTGCTATTTTAGTAGGTCCCAGTCCTCGAATCCGTCATCAGAATCACCGGATTCGTCAGAAATGTCGTTCACCGCAACGACCGTTGACGCCGCGGTATCCTCAAAAATCAATCGAAGACGGGCTAGTTCATCTTCATTAGCGTCAACAAGGATTGGCAGTGCAGAGAGTGCTAGTTCACTCAGCTCAAACTTCGCATTCGCCTGACCGTGAGCCGTCGATGTGGCTAAGTTGCAGATGATTTTTCGCGCGCTTTTGCCAGCGGCAACTGAAGCTGAAACAACCTCAGCCGTGGTTCCTAGAGAATCCCCAATTTCCGCCAACTTTTGGTCGTTGGCAATATCCGATTCCGACGTAGTTTCATACGCAATTCTTGTCTCGTTAGCTGAAATGGAAAGTGAACGAATAGAAATATCAGCATTACGGGCACGGGAAGTCACAGTGTTAACGTCTGTTGCCCCGTCAATTCCTTCTACTGGCACGTCACTGATCTTAGTATTAGAGAAAACGACCGCAGATCCGGACAGGTGAAGTCCCAACAGTCCATTTTTCAAGAACCAGTTAGATGATTCTTTCGAATCTTCATCTTTACTTACCTCTATCACGCGGCACATGCGCGCACTGAGCACACGTGCCCCTTGGCTCATTAGTCTATCGAGGTTGGCCGGCGAGCCCGTCAATCCAGTTGCCACCAGCGCGTTAAGGCCTACATTTGAACTCATCCGAGTCCAGAATTCAGGGTTGTCAACCCCCTCAACCTCAAGGAGGAATCTCAATGCTGAACTAGAGAGCTTCGGAAGCGCTACAACATCTGCCGGGAACTCTGCATCCGATCCAGATGCCAACCACATGGCTTGCAGAAAGCTAGTTATCGACGTTGACCGAAAGTCATCTAAGAAATTCGATGCAGTACTCACCGCACCTCGGATATGCTCGGGCTTAGCCTCGCTCGCATCCTGAAAACCAGCAGATATGTCGTCAACAATATCTTTAGCTTTGTTCCGCCGGACAAGACCTTTTCCGCCCTGCAACACTGCCTTTGAGATCAGTCCAGCGAACGTTTTAGATTCGTGCCCCGTTCCGAGCTCCTGAATGCTATCGGCCGGTGCCACCAGTGTCTTAAACTTTTCTGCACTGGTTTCGAGTAGTGAAACTTCCTTTGAGGCGGGCCCTGCTACCTCTGTTATTTTTGAGCTCGATAGCGGCAACAAGATTGAACGCTCTGATGAGAGAATTTCGACGTCTTCCGCCAAGTATCTAGGATCACTGTTAGTACGAAGGAAGACAGCTCTATCCTCTTGATCGCTAGGCCACGAAAGGATGACGTCAGGCGAATACGTATTATTGAAATATTCAGTGAATTTGATTCTCACCGAAGAATCGGCTGTCCTGAATTGTTCGGCGACCTGCTGCTTGATTGCTTCGATCGTCTGATTATTAAGGTCAATTCCGTTTGAAAGCGTCATCTTATTGTCCCCGATTCATTTGGATTCGCGATAGTTCCGCCCTGTCCTCTCGGGATATTACGAGAGTCTCCTGTTTCTTATCTAGAACAACCATCCAGATTGAAGCGGCTACCCGATCGACTACTTCATCGTCGATCATTGATCGTGCTTTGTCTTCGTCCACATCACCAAAGACGTTCTTGCGGTGTTTAAGGACAGCATCGACGATCGCATCCTTCGCGTAATTGCTTTTCCAAGTTGAAACACGAAAAGGAGACCACGTTATCCACATAAAGTGTTGGATCATGCGTGAATATCGATCCAAAGTGCAATAAGTTTGCGCTAAGAACTTGTCAAAATGAGTGCCTTGGTCCCTTGGCTCATCGTACATCTTGCACTCCGCCGCGAAAACATCATGCTCGTACGGATGCCCTTTTAGCGTCCCGCCCAGATCGTACGAGTATGGAGTGCCACCCTTTGGCCATTCGAAAGCGAGATTTCTCGGACCAGCGTCATCGACATTGGTATAGCAAATACCCACTCTGGTTGTTGATTCCAACCATAACTTTGCGCGCCTTGTCCCATCTTCGCCTTTTACGTGGTTCGCTTCACCGGGGACAGGTATCACTTCAATCGGCATAACTCATGTTATCCAGAAATTCTCAAATTCTGATTCAACGTCTTGTTTATGTCATCAAGCCCGTGAACGTCCATGAAGCATTTATGGTGAACCCACCTCGTCTAAAGGTTAGGTTGGGCGCCCCACTTTTCGTTTGAGCGCTGCGGGACGTCGGAACATGCGAACAGTCCGTCTTTGCCCTCGTCCGCAAAAAACAGGCGCCACCCCAACGGGGCGGCGCCTGCCTGTTCAACTCGGGAGGACTACTTGGTCAGCAGTTCCAGAGCCTTGTTCAGGGTTGCGCTCGGGCGCATAACAGCCGAGGTCTTGGCTTCGTCTGGACGGTAGTAGCCAGCGATATCCACGGCCTTGCCCTGGACCTCGGCGAGCTCGGAAACAATGGTTTCCTCGTTCTCATCCAGTGCCTTGGCGACTGCGGAGAAGGCCTCGGCCAGCTGGGCGTCCTTGTCCTGCTTGGCCAATTCTTCTGCCCAGAACTTGGCTAGGTAGAAGTGGCTGCCGCGGTTGTCCAACTCGCCAACCTTGCGCTTAGGCGACTTGTCTTCCAGCAGGAAGGTGCCGGTTGCTGCATCCAAGGTGTCAGCCAGGACCTGGGCACGAGCGTTGTCGTTGTTCACTGCCAGGTGCTCGAAGGAAGCGCCCAGGGCCATGAACTCGCCCAGCGAATCCCAGCGCAGGTGGTTTTCGTTCACCAGCTGCTGCACGTGCTTCGGAGCCGAACCACCGGCACCGGTCTCGAACAGGCCGCCGCCAGCCAGCAGCGGAACGATCGAGAGCATCTTGGCCGAGGTGCCCAGTTCCAGGATCGGGAACAGGTCGGTCAGGTAGTCGCGCAGCACGTTGCCGGTCACCGAGATGGTGTCCTCGCCCTTGCGGATGCGGTCGATGGAGTACTGGGTAGCCTCGACCGGGGACAGGATTTCGATGGTCAGGCCATCGGTGTCGTGTTCCTTCAGGTATTCGTTGACCTTGGTGATCAGCACGGCGTCGTGGGCGCGCTTCTCATCGAGCCAGAACACTGCAGGGGTGGCCGAAGCGCGAGCGCGGTTCACGGCCAGCTTGACCCAGTCGCGGATGGCAACGTCCTTGGTCTGGCAGGCACGCCAGATGTCGCCGGCGAAGACCTGGTGCTCGATGAGCACGGTGTCGTTCTCGTCGACGATCTGCACGTGGCCGTTGGCCGCCAGTTCGAAGGTCTTGTCGTGCGAGCCGTATTCCTCGGCCTTCTGGGCCATCAGGCCGACATTTGGCACGGTGCCCATGGTGGTCGGGTCGTAGGCGCCGTTGGCACGGCAATCATCGATGACCACCTGGTAGATGCCTGCGTAGGAGGAATCCGGCAGAACGGCCAGGGTATCTCCGGTGTTCCCCTTGGCATCCCACATCTTGCCGCCCAGGCGGATCATTGCCGGCATGGAAGCGTCAACGATGACATCCGATGGGACGTGCAGGTTGGTGATGCCCTTGTCGGAATCGACCATGGCAACTGCCGGGCCTTCTTCCAGGCCCTTGGCGATCAGCTTCTCGACGCCGGCGCGAACATCGTCGGACAGCTCGTCGAGGCCGCCGAGGATGGCAGCAAGACCGTTGTTGGCGTTCAAGCCGGCTGCAGCCAGCTCGTCGCCGTAGGTCTCGAACAGCTCGGAGAAGTAGGCCTTGACCACTTGGCCGAAGATGATCGGGTCGGAAACCTTCATCATGGTGGCCTTCAGATGGGCCGAGAACAGCACGCCCTCTTCCTTGGCACGGGCCACGGAGGCCTTCAGGAATTCCGAGAGTGCAGCTACATGCATCACAGTGCCGTCGATGACTTCGTCCTTGAGGACGTCGAATGGCTTCTTCAGAACCTTGACTTCGCCGTCTTCGCCAACGAAGCGGATGGAGATCTTCTTGTCTGCATCGATGACAACGGACTTCTCGTTCGAAGCGAAATCGTCAGCGCCCATGGTGGCGACGTTGGTCTTCGAATCTGCAGACCATGCGCCCATGGAGTGCGGGTACTTGCGAGCGTAGTTCTTGACGCTCAATGGTGCACGGCGGTCCGAGTTGCCCTCGCGCAGCACCGGGTTCACGGCGGAGCCCTTGATCTTGTCGTAGCGCGCGCGGACGTCGGTCTCTTCATCCGAAGATGGGTTGTCCGGGTAGTCAGGCAGTGCGTAGCCGGCGGCCTGCAGTTCGGCAATAGCGGCCTTGAGCTGCGGGATGGATGCCGAGATGTTTGGCAGCTTGATGATGTTCGCTTCTGGGGACTTGGCCAGATCGCCAAGTTCGGCCAGGGCATCGGAAATGCGCTGCTCTTCGGTGACATAGTCAGGGAAGGTAGCGATGATGCGGCCGGCGAGCGAGATGTCGCGGGTCTCGAGCTCCACGCCTGCGGTCGACGCGAAGGCCTCCACGATTGGCAGGAACGAGTGAGTCGCCAGCATTGGCGCTTCGTCGGTGTGGGTGTAAATAATCTTGGCCATAGGTGTGGCGTCTCCCTGAACGTCGTGCGGAAGCGGGGTTAACCGCCCTGAACTCAACGTTCCAAATCTACCCGATTTTGCCCTGCACCACACTCTCGAGGCATGCGAATAGTTCTTGGGAACCCCAATTTTTCCCCGAAATGCCGGGATGAATAGCGTGGGAGCAGTTTGTCACATTTAAAGTTAATCTGCCATAACTCAATCTAGTTTTCCCTGCCGCTCAAGGTCCCGGGGTGCCGGTAGCGGAAATCTGCTGCATTTCCGTGACCGACTGCTCAAAGAATTCGGAAGGCGCCACAGCGCTGCCGGCCCTTTCGGCCTGGGTGAAGCACTGCCAGGCAACGCGCCAGGTTGACGCGACCATCTCGGCAATCAATGACGCCTGCATCTGCGAAACGACCCCACGCTCAGCCAGCGACCGTCCCAGCTCTACGACGAGCTCCTGTTCCCTGCTGGTGGCGATCAACAGCAGCTTGGGATCAGAGAACATCAGCCTGGTCACCCGGCGGTACTCATGCTGTTCAACTTCTGCATGCAAATGCTCCCTGCACCCCTGCAACAGAACCTGGAATACCTCCGAGGGCGCAGCGCCCTGGGGAAACTCGAGGCCTGTCAGGGCCGCGGCCAGCTCACCCTGGCCAGGAACGATGGCCGACTCCTTGGAATCAAAATAACGGAAGAACGTTCGATCTGAAATGCCAACGCGCTGCGCAATGCGCGCCACGGTGGTGGACTCCAGCCCGAGCTCCTCGACGAGATCCAGAGCTGCCGCCTGAATCCTGCGCGAGGTCTCGGCCTTGCGCTCATCTCGAATCCCCATGCATTCCTCCATACCCGTTAACTTCTAGCGATCGTCTCATAAGCCGGCAGAAAAGTAGTTTCCTGTCACACTCTGACAGTTTCCCTTACAAAATTGTGTCACTCTATGACACTATTTGACAGTTGAGAACTCCGAGAAAGAGGAACAGTGACGTCAGAACAGACGAAAACCGAGGCCCAAGCTTCACCACCACAGGCTCGCACAGCAGCCTTGAGCACCAAGCAGCTCACCGGCATTATTGCAGCGCTGGCTTTGGCAGCGTTCATGATGATCCTGAACGAAACGGTGTTGACCGTGGCGTTGCCAGGAATCATGGCTGAAATGAGCATCACCGCGGCGACCGGCCAGTGGCTCACCACCGGCTTCTTGCTGACCATGTCGGTCGTCATCCCAACCACCGGATTTTTGCTGCAGCGCTTCAACCACCGTTCGCTCTTCATGTTCGCCATCATCAGCTTCCTGGTGGGCACGGTCATCGCGGTTATTGCGCCGAGCTTCGTCTTCCTGCTCCTGGCTCGCATCATTCAGGCTTTGGGAACCGCCATCATCCTTCCACTGCTCATGACCACGACGCTCACGCTGGTGCCGGTCCACAAGCGCGGCACCATCATGGGCTTGAACTCCATCGTCATTGGCGTGGGACCGGCCATCGGCCCTACCGTTTCAGGTGCCGTAGTGCATGCCTTGGGATGGCACTACATCTTTGCGATGATGCTCCCTATCGCAGCGGTGGTCCTGGTGCTGGGCATCATTTTCTTCAAGGTCCCATCCAGCGCGCGCAGTATCCGTGTGGATGGCGCTTCGGTGGCTCTCTCGGCGCTGGCTTTCGGCTTCCTGGTGTACGGCATTTCCAGCATCGAGCACGCGTCGACCAATCCGGCATTGACCATTATCAGCTTTGCCATTGGCTTGGTATCGCTGGCAATTTTCATCAAGCGCCAGTTGTCGCTGACCGGCCAAGGCCGCGAGCTGCTCAACCTTTCCGCGTTCAGCTCACGTGGATTCACCTTCTCGATCATCATGATCATGATCGCTTTTGGCACCATGCTGGGGTCGTTGATGATCGTTCCGCTCTTGCTGGAATCGGGCAAGGGCATTGATTCATTGAAGATCGGCATGATGCTGCTTCCTGGCGGTGTTGCCCAGGCGATTGTCTCGCCAATTTTCGGGCGCATCTATGACAAGCATGGCCCTCGTCCGGTCCTGATTCCCGGCGCGATCATGCTCGCTGCTGGCCAGTGGCTGTACACGACGATCAGCGCCGAGACCGAATTGTGGATGTTCATGATCACCCACATCGTCTTCTCCATCGGCCTGGCATTGCTGATGACCGGATTGATGTCCTCGGCCATGGCTACGCTGGAACCACGGCTCTTCGGCCACGGTTCGGCCATCTTCAACACCGGACAGCAACTAGGCGGAGCCATCGGCACCACCATCTTCGTCACGGTGATGTCCGTTGTCTCGAAGTCGAGAATCGGCTCCGGCACTGGGGCCGCCGAGGCTCTGTTCTCGGGTGCTCATGTGGCGTTCATGATCGGCGCAGTGCTGGCAACGATCGGGATCTTCTTCGCTTGGTCAATCAAGGGCTCGGCCCCCGCACAGCGTCGATAGAACCCGTTGGGCTTGGGCAGTTTATCCGCCTCTGCGCAGGCCACGTTGCCCGGGCAGCGGAACCTCTGATGATAGCTTGAAGGCATATCGAGGAATACCAGATCCCTTGGTCTTCCTCAGCACCCCGGATTCCCCGGAGTCAGCAGAGAGGACGCAGCATGGCAACGACGCCAGAAGCCGACATGAGCGATCTAGCGATCGCCTCGCGAACAGTGCTCAAGCCCATTTCGGAAATTGCGGCGGCCGCGGGGATCCCCGAGAGCGCGGTGGAACCCTACGGCCGCTACAAGGCCAAGGTTGATCCTTCGCTGCTGCCGGGAAATAGCGCACGCCACGGGCAAGTAGTTCTGGTCAGCGGGATGTCCCCGACTCCTGCAGGAGAAGGGAAAACCACCATGGTGGTGGGCCTGGCCGATGCCTTGGCCGCCACCGGGGCGAAGACAATGATCGCCCTGCGAGAGCCTTCCGTTGGCCCCAGCTTCGGCATGAAGGGCGGGGCCACGGGCGGAGGCCAGTCGCAGGTGCTGCCCATGGACGAAATCAACCTGCATTTCACCGGGGACTTCCACGCCATCACCAGCGCCAATAACTTGCTCATGGCACTGGTGGACAATCACCTGCACCACGGAAATCAGCTGGGCATCGACCCGCAACGCATTACCTTCAAGCGCGTCTTGGACATGAATGATCGCGCCTTGCGCACGGTGGTGATCGGCTTGGGCGGATCCACCGACGGTGTTCCCCGCGAAACCGGATTCGAGATCACCGCGGCGTCGGAAGTCATGGCGGTCTTCTGCCTGGCCACCGGGCTTGAGGATTTGCGTGACCGGCTCGGCCGCATGACCATCGGCTACTCCTACTCGAAAAAGCCGGTGACAGTCGATGACCTGGGGGCCGCGGGAGCATTGGCCCTATTGCTCAAGGATGCCATCAAGCCAAATCTCGTCCAGAGCATTGCAGGAACCCCCGCGTTTATCCATGGCGGGCCGTTTGCCAACATTGCCCACGGTTGCAACTCCGCCATTGCCACCAACACCGCTCGATCGCTGGCTGACATCGTAGTGACCGAAGCAGGCTTTGGCACCGATCTCGGGGCCGAAAAGTTCATGGACATCAAGGCCCGCTACGCCGACTGCGCCCCGGCCGCCGTGGTCATCACTGCGACGATTCGTGCGCTGAAAATGCACGGTGGAGTATCCAAGGAAGAGCTGGGCGACGAGAACGTCGACGCCGTGCGCGCCGGATTGCCAAACCTCGCCCGCCATGCCGCGATCATCAAGAAATTCGGCATCCCGCCGGTCATCGGCATCAATCAATTCGCCAAGGACACCCAGGCCGAGCTCGAGGTTGTCACCGACTGGGCTGCCGAGAACGGCATCGCCTGCGCGGTAGCGGATGTCTGGGGCCAAGGCGGCGCAGGGGCCGGGGCGCTGGCCGAGGCAGTGCTGCGGGCCATCGAGTCGCCTGCCGATTTTGACTACTTGTACTCGCTTGATCAAAAAGTTGAAGAGAAGATTCTGGCCCTCGCGCGAGAAATCTACGGCGGCGAGGGCGTTGAGTACTCAGTCAAGGCCCACCGCATGCTGGAGCAGATCCACGCCAATGGCTGGGACCGCCTGCCGGTCTGCATTGCGAAAACGCAGTATTCCTTCTCTGATGATCCCCAGCTGCTTGGCGCTCCGAGTGGATTCAGGCTGCAGATCCGCGAACTGATTCCCAAAACTGGCGCTGGCTTCATTGTTGCCATTACCGGAGCGCTGACCACGATGCCGGGCCTGCCCAAAGTCCCGGCTGCTTTGCGCATGGAAGTCGACGAGGAGGGGAAGGCCGTAGGCCTCTCCTAGGCAAAGTCTCACAAGGCTTGGAATCTTTCGAAACCTTCCCCAGATTGTTGAACAATTATCGAAAGTAGGGCATTCTTTTACCAAGACATGTTCACGAGACGGGGATCACAATGCCATTCATAGACTTGAATTCCGACGTAGGCGAATCATTCGGCAACTGGAAAATGGGCGATGACGCCGCCATCTTCACCTCCGTCTCCTCTGCAAATATCGCTTGCGGTTTCCACGCCGGCGACCCGAGCACCATCGCGCAAACCTGTCGCGATGCCGTCAGCGCGAACGTCACCATCGGCGCGCACGTAGGGTACCGGGATCTGGCCGGCTTCGGCCGTCGATTCCTGGATTGCTCGGCGACCGAGCTGGCTGACGATGTCCTGTATCAGCTCGGAGCATTGCAGGCTTTGGCTCGCAGCGCCGGTGCAGAAATCAAGTACGTCAAGCCCCACGGCGCCCTGTACAACACGATCGTGCACCACGAGGTACACGCCCAGGCTGTCATCGATGCGATCAAGGCCTTCGGCACGGACCTTCCGGTGTTGCTGTTGCCTGGATCGGTGGCCTTGCACAAAGCCGAGGCCGCCGGGCTGCGCGGTGTTGCAGAAGCTTTTGCCGATCGCAATTACAACCCCGATGGAACATTGGTATCCCGCCGCGAAGCCAACGCAGTTCTGCATGACGCCGAAGAAGTCACCGCCAACATGATCCGCTTGGCCACCGAAGGAACCATCGTCGCGGTCGATGGCAGCACCATCACCATGCCGGCCGAAAGCATCTGCCTTCACGGCGATACCGCCGGAGCAGTTGCCATGGCTCGTGCCGTGCGCAACGGCTTGGAAAGCGCCGGCGTGCAGATCCGGAGCTTCGCGTGAGCATCCGCGCCATCCGCGCCATCCGCGCCATCCGCGCCATCCGCGCCATCCGCCGTGCAGGATCCCATGATCTGCTCATCGACCTCGACTCGCTTGACGCAGTCTTGGCGCTCAATGCCGCTTTGGAAGCTTCTCCCCTGCCCGGACAGCTCGATCTATTGGCTGCCGCCCAGACGGTGCTGCTGAAGTTCGATTCGGGGCACAGCGCCGAACGCGCCATCAAGGCCTTGCCAGAACTTGAAACAGCTTCCGCAGTTCGCACCGCTGGCAAGCTGGTTGAAGTTCCGGTGCACTACGACGGCGAAGATCTGGCGGCGGTCGCCGCACTGACCGGGCTGAGTGTCGAAGCAGTGGTCACTGCCCATACAAGGCAGAAATGGCGCGCGGTATTCGGCGGATTTGCTCCCGGCTTCGCCTACCTGCTCGGCGAAAACCAGGAATTGAATGTCCCGCGCCGGGACACCCCGCGAACCAAGGTCCCGGCTGGAGCTGTGGCCCTCGCAGGCGAGTACTCGGCTGTTTATCCCCGCCAATCCCCTGGCGGCTGGCAGTTGATCGGACATACCGACCTGGAAATGTGGGACCTGCAGCGCGAAAATCCTGCATTGATCCGGCCGCAAGATAGCGTGCAGTTCGTCCCTGCCACACAGAAGTTGTCGGTGACCCAGCCATTCGCGGCATTGGATAAGCCTTCGGAGCAGGCACAAGGCGGAGGCCTGAAAATCATCGATGCCGGTCTGCAATCCCTGCTTCAGGATGCCGGGCGCATCGGCTACGGAAACCTCGGAGTTGGCGTGGCCGGAGCCGCGGACCCCGCGGCATTCCGCCAGGCCAATCGGCTCGTCGGCAACCAGATAGACCGGGCGGTCATTGAAAACCTGGGCAGCCGCATCACCGTCGAGGCCTGCGGGGACCAAGTCCTGGCGCATGCCGGGGCACAGGCGAAGCTGTGGATCACCCCGGCGGAAGATGACCAGGTGCGCACCAAACGGCAAGTGGCCAGCAACGCGCCTTTTGCATTGCTTCACGGCGAGCGCCTGAGCGTGGAGCCCGACGGCCAAGGCTTGCGCAGCTACCTCGCGGTGCGTGGCGAAATCACGCTCAAGCCGGTGCTCGGCTCGCTGTCGACGGATACGCTGTCCGGAGTCGGTCCCGATCCCCTGGTTTCCGGATCCGTCATTCCGGTCAAGCAGCCAACCATCGGGCATATAGTCAGTGATCCCCAGCCGAGCACCCTGCCGGTTCCCGATGACCAGGGCGTGTATCGGCTCAGGGTTCTGCCCGGTCCGCGCACCGAGTGGTTCGGCCCCTCCGGGTTGAAGCAGTTGGCAGAACAGCTCTGGGACGTCACCAGCGAGTCGAACCGGGTAGGCATCAGGTTGTCTACCGGGGAACAGCCTTTGCAGCGCGTCCTATCCGGCGAACTGGCCAGCGAGGGGGTCGCCCGAGGCTCGTTGCAGGTACCGCCGTCCGGCCTTCCAGTGATCTTCCTCGCTGATCATCCGGTCACCGGCGGCTACCCGGTGATTGCCACGGTCATCGCCGAAGATCTCAGCGCCGCCGCCCAGCTTCCGCCGGGAAGCAAGATTCGATTTGTCCTCCAGTCCCCCGCCGTTCAGCCGGCCACGTAACTACTTAGGATTGTCATGAAAAAAGTCCTCATCGCTAACCGCGGCGAAATCGCAGTCCGCATTGCCCGGGCGGCCACCGACGCTAATATCGCCTCGGTAGCTATCTACTCCGACCCGGACGCCGACGCGTTGCATGTGCGGCGTGCCGACGAGGCCTATCCGCTGCACGGTTCCACCGGGGCGGACACCTACTTGAATATCGGGAAGATCATCGCCATCGCGAAGCGCTCCGGGGCCGACGCGGTCCACCCGGGTTATGGCTTCCTCTCGGAAAACGCCAGCTTTGCGCAGGCGGTCATTGACGCCGGGATGAAGTGGATCGGTCCCTCGCCCCAGGCCATTGAGGATCTGGGCAATAAGGTCACGGCTCGGCAGATCGCTGTGCGCGCCGGCGCACCATTGGCTCCGGGCACCGATGGCCCTGCCGAAAATGCCGAAGAGGTTCGCGCCTTCGCCGAGGAATACGGTGTCCCTGTAGCCATCAAGGCCGCGTTTGGCGGTGGCGGCCGTGGCATCAAGATCGCGTATTCGCTCGATGAGATCACCGAGGCCTTCGAGTCGGCCACTCGCGAGGCCACGGTGGCCTTTGGCCGTGGCGAGTGCTTTGTGGAGCGTTTTCTCTCCAAGCCACGTCACGTCGAGGCCCAGGTCCTGGCTGATGCCCACGGCAATGTTGTGGTTGTTGGCACCCGCGATTGCTCGCTGCAGCGCCGGCATCAGAAGCTGGTGGAAGAAGCCCCAGCGCCGTTCCTCAGCGACGAACAGCGAACGCGCATCCATGAGTCCGCCAAGGCGATCTGCAAGGAAGCTGGCTACGTCGGAGCCGGCACCGTCGAATATCTGGTTGCCCAAGACGGCCTGATTTCCTTCTTGGAGGTCAATACCCGATTGCAGGTGGAACACCCGATCACCGAGGAGACTGCTGGTGTGGATTTGGTGGCGGAGCAGTTCCGCATCGCCGATGGCCTGCCGCTGTCTTTGGACGAAGATCCCACGCCCCAGGGCCATGCCTTTGAATTCCGGATCAACGCCGAGGATCCAGCCCGCGGATTCCTCCCTGCCCCTGGCACGGTAGAGCGTTTCGAGGCTCCAACGGGCGCCGGGGTGCGTATCGATTCCGGCGTTCGCAGCGGTTCGGTCATTCCGCCGTTCTACGACTCGATGATGGCGAAATTGATTGTCCGCGGTGAGGACCGCAATCAGGCGCTGCGCCGGGCACGCACGGCCTTGGATGAGATCACCATTGCTGGCGTGCCGACAGTCTTGCCTTTCCATCGCGCAGTCATCGAGCATGAGGATTTCAACGGCGATCAGCTGAAGGTCTACACCACGTGGATTGAGGATGAATTCCTGAACGAGGTCGAGGCCAGCGATGACATGGATCTCGACCAGATGGATACCAGCCGCGAAACGATCACCATTGAGCTGGATGGCAAGGCTGTGCAGCTTGGCTTGCCTGCAGCGCTGACCAACGCTTTGCGCAACCCGCCGGGTGCTGGCGCCACCCCTGCGGCGCAGGCAGAGCCGGCTTCCGAACTCGATGAGGCCGCGGTGCCCAGCCCGATGGATGGCAACCTCGTCCGGTTCGCTGTCGAAGATGGCCAGGCCGTTTCCAAGGGGCAGACGGTGGCCGTAGTTGAAGCAATGAAGATGGAGTCTGTCGTAGCGGCTCATCGCGATGGTGTTTTCACTGCGGCGAACCTTGAAATCGGGGCTGCGGTTCGTCGTTCCGACGCGTTGGGCAGCATCCGGTAACCGAGTTGGCGCTTGTTCCTTTTCCAGCATCGAGTTGGGATAAATTGGACTAATGAACTCCAGCAGCAGTGTCTCCGCGCTTCCGGCCAAAGCACCCCATGCGCATAGCAGTGTTTGGGCCGCGAATCTTCTGCGCACACGAATCGCTGAAGGCGAGTTGTTGCCCGGAGACAAGCTGTCTGAGCAGTCCTTGGCGGAGTCGCTGGGGCTTTCGCGCAATACCTTGCGTGAAAGCTTCACCCTGCTGGACAGCGAATTGATCATCACCAGAATCCCCAACCGCGGGGTTTTTGTTGCGTCGCCGGATGCTGATGATGTGCGGGAAATATACGCCGTGCGCCGTACCATTGAGCCGGCTTGCCTGGCTTGGGGCCCGGAACTGGATTTGGCGCAGCTGGGCACAATCATCGATGAAGCGCGGGCGGCCTTGGCCGCCGGGGATATACCTCGGATGGCCAGCGCCAATCAGGCCTTCCACCAGCAATTGGTTCGCTCCTCAGATAGCAGCTTGGTCCAAGAACTCATGGGGCGGGTGCTGGCCCGGATGCGCCTGGTCTTCCACGCGATGAGCGATGCCCCGGATTTCCACTCGCACTATGTTGAGCAAAATGCCCGCTTGGTAGAACTGCTGCGTGAAGGTCTACGCGATGAAGCGGCCGCAGCCCTGCGAGGGTACCTGGACAAGGCTGAAGCCGAGTTGCTCGAACACATCAACGGGGCATCGAAATAGCGCCAGTGCCCCCATTCCTACAGCGGATGTCCTGCGATTTCTGTCTCACCGATAAGGCGGTCGCTCAGGCTCTGAAGTTTGGCTTCATGCAGTGCACCGGCGTTGCCCGTTGCCGCGGGGAGCATGGCTGGCTCAGTTCAACGAGGCGAGTCATTTCCTGCCTCTCCGCGATTTTCAGCGTCGTCGGCCCTTGTCGATGGCTCCGTTTCGCCAAGGCCGATCATGATCGGATTGCATCGGAATTCACCTGAAAAATTGACTGCAGATTCCAAACCCCAACCTGCAAGCACCTTGCCTGCCAGCGTATGGTTTAAGGCAATCTTGCGGGTTCCCCTCTAGTCCAGTGAGCCCGCACTCAATAGTCGTTGCTGAAAGGTTCCGCCCCGTGAACTTGCCCGTTGCCGAATTGCATATCCATCTCGAGGGAACGCTGGAACCCGAGATGATCATGTCGCTGGCTGCAAAGCACTCCATAGAACTGCCCTACAGCTCAATTGGCGAGCTGCGCGCACAGTATGATTTCAACAACTTGCAGTCGTTCCTGGATCTGTTCTATGCCAACATGCTGGTGCTTCGTACCCGTGAGGATTTCTACGAAATCACCATGGCCTACCTGCAGCGCGCGCATGCTTCAGGCGTGCGCCATGTGGAATTGTTCTTCGATCCCCAGGCGCACGTTGAACGCGGGATGGACCTGCGCGATGTCATCGCGGGAATTCGCAACGCACTGGGCGAAGCGCAGGATCGCTGGGGAATCTCGCATAAGCTCATCGCCTGCTTCTGGCGCCATGCACCGGCCAGCGATGCCTTGGAGCTGCTTCGCCTGATGATCGCCCAGAAGCATGACATCGACGGTATTGGCCTTGACTCTTCCGAGCTGGGTTTCCCGCCAGAACTTTTCGTTGAAGTCTTCGATTTGGCTCGCGAAAGCGGTTTGCACGTGGTCGCCCACGCCGGCGAAGAAGGCCCGGCCGACTACATCTGGCAGGCACTGGACCTGCTCAAGGTGGAGCGCGTGGATCACGGAATTCGTTGCTTGGATGACGAGAAACTGGTGCAGCGGCTCGTTGCAGAACAGATGCCGTTGACAGTCTGCCCGCTCTCGAATATCCGGCTGCGCGCGGTGGACACGATGGCGGATCACCCGCTGCCATCCATGCTTGAATCGGGGCTGAAGGTTTCGGTGCATTCCGACGATCCTGCGTATTTCGGCGGTTACATGGACGCCAACTTCGCTTCCCTCATGGAGGCCTTCAATTTCAGCACCGGGCAATTGGCGCAGTTGGCTCGAAACTCCTTTGAATCATCATTCATTGACGAGACTGCGAAACGAGAGCGTCTGGCCGAAGTAGAAGCCTGGGTTAGTCAACGCTAGGCAAGGCTTGCGGTTTAAATGAGTGTTGCGGTGTTCCTCCGGGAGGAGACGAACACCGCAGCACTCATTTTGTTATGGCACTTGATACTGCGAATCCTTGATGTCGGTGATCAGCATGTAGCCCGGCGCATGACCGATGGCAAGCGTCGGCTTCGACTCCATCACGGCCGCTTGCGGCGTGACGCCACAAGCCCAGAACACCGGGACACTGCCTTTTGGAATCTGGACAGCGTCGCCAAAGTCCGGCTTCGACAGGTCCGCAATTCCCAGCTCTTCCGGGTTGCCGATATGCACCGGTGCTCCATGCACCGCCGGATATCTCGAGGTAATCCGAACGGCATCGGCTACTTGCGAAGCCGGAATAGGGCGCATCGAAACCACCATTGGTCCGGAAATAACGCCGGCAGTGGTGCTCCGCTTAGTGGTCTTGTACATGGGAACATTGACGCCTTGGTCAATGTGGGCGACTGATATTCCGTTATCCATCAGGGCTGATTCAAAGGTGAATGAACAGCCAATGACGAAGGTGACCAGATCATCGCGCCAGTACTCGGATAAGTCGGTCGGCTCAGCGATCTTGGTGCCATTTTCATACACCACGTACTTCGGGACATCGGTTCTGATGTCGCCTCCAGCTAGCAGTTCGCTGGACACTTCACCGGCTTCGAGCACGCCGAGGATCGGGCAGGACTTGGGATTGCGCTGAGCGAAGAGCAGTACGTCGAAGGCCAGCTCTCGTGGCACGATCATCAGGTTCGCCTGCGCGTACCCTGCGCTGATTCCCGCCGTGGGCAACATCTGCCCTTGGCGGAAGAACTCCCGCGCTTGCTTCGGGGCCAATGCGGCTCGCTGGCCCAAATCCAGGTCTTTGATCTTATTCATCGGTTGTTCTCCTTAGCCCTGCCAGAGCGCTGCTAGTCCGGTCAACGAGTTCCATCCGAGGAATACGCTCAACAGCCATGCGAGCACGCCCACGAGAAGCAGGAACTTGGGGTACTTGTAGCCGCCCATGAGGTCCCGGCGGCGCCAGGCGACCCACAGCAATACTGCGAAACCGACAGGCAGGATCAGGCCATTGAATGCTCCGGCGAAGATCAGCAGGGTGGCTGGTGCCTTGCCCAGGAACAGGTAGATGATGCCGCAGACCGCGATGAAGGCCACGGTGATCATATTGCGGGTACGTTCCGAGGTGGTTCGCTTGGTAATAAAGGAGACCGATGTGTACGCCGCACCGATGACACTGGTCAACGCCGCAGCCCAGAGGATGATGCCGAAGGCGCGGATGCCGATATCGCCTGCCGCGTGGCCGAAGGCTTCGGCGGCCTTGTTGTCGCTGGCCAGCACCACGCCGCCGGCGACGACGCCTAGGATCGCCAGGAACAAGAGCACGCGCATGATGCCGGTGACGATGATGGCCAGGATTGAGATGTTGGAAATTGATTTGACGTGCTCGATGCCGCTGGTGCCCGAATCGATCATGCGGTGCGCGCCGGCGTAGGTGATGTAGCCTCCGACGGTGCCGCCGATCAAGGTGGTGATGATCAGGAAGTCGATCTTCTCAGGCAGTACGACGTTCTTCAGCGCCTCGCCAACAGGTGGTGCGGCAACGATGGCTACGTAGAGCATCAGCAGGATCATGATGGCGCCGAGCAGCACCACGATGCGGTCCAGGGCCATGCCGGCTTTCTTGGACAGGAAGATCAGGATGGCGATAACGGCAGAAATCGCACCACCGATTTTGGCATCCACACCGAGCATCGCGTTGACGCCGAGTCCGGTGCCGGCGATATTGCCGATGTTGAAGACCATGCCTCCGATGAATACGAGAACTGCCAGGAACCAGCCCACACCGGGCAGGACCTTGTTGCCAAGTTCCTGGGCCCGCATCCCGGTGACGCCAATGACGCGCCAGACGTTCAGCTGCACCGCGATATCGACGAGGATCGAGACGACAATGGCGAAGGCGAAGGCAGCGCCGATTTGCACCGTGAATTCGGTGGTCTGGGTGATGAATCCGGGGCCGATGGCGCTCGTGGCCATCAAGAACATGGCCCCAAGCAGGGCGGTGCGCCGCGCTTTGGGGCTCATTTCAGTCTTTGACTCAGGAAGTGCCATGGTGACGTTCCAATGCGATAGTGGTGACAGCTGTCACAGAATCAATGTAACGCACAAGACATTACAGGTTGTTGAACAACCTTGGCAAGATGTTGTTGAACAATTTTCTGTTTCGTGAAAATCACGCCATCGGCCCAAGCACGCCGCACCTACTTCCAGCCTTGCGAAAGCCATATGATGACCTGATAAAACATCACCTTTCGGCGCCTTGGGCATCAGCTGCGATCCGAATTAAAAAAGCCACGATCCACGCGAAAAGATTCGCGTGGATCGTGGCGGAAAAGCGCTATTACTTCCTAGTGGAAGAAGTGGCGTGCACCGGTGAAGTACATCGTGATGCCGGCTTCGTTCGCGGCTGCGATCACTTCCTCATCGCGTACCGAACCGCCAGGCTGCACAACAGCCTTGACGCCGGCATCGATCAGGATCTGCAGGCCATCAGCGAATGGGAAGAACGCATCCGAAGCGGCAACGGAGCCCACGGCACGCTGCTCGGAAGCAGCGGCGTCAGCGTTCTCCGCGCCACCGGCAGCGTCTGCGCCGGATTCGACCTTCACGCCTAGGGTGTTGGCGCGCTCGACGGCCAGCTTGCAGGAGTCGATGCGGTTGACCTGGCCCATGCCGATACCCGTTGCCGCACCGTTCTTGGCCAGCAGGATCGCGTTGGACTTCGCTGCGCGCACCGCGCTCCATGCGAACTCCAAATCAGCAAGGGTCACTGCATCAGCAGCCTCGCCCGCAGCAAGGGTCCAGTTCTCCGGCTTGTCGCCTTCTGCGTCAATCTTGTCGCCAGCCTGGACCAGCATGCCGCCAGAAACCTGGCGGAACTCGTTCTTGTTCCGGTCATAGCCTTCTGGCATCGCCAGCAAACGAATGTTCTTCTTCGCCGAAAGGATCTCGACAGCTTCAGCTTCGAAGTCCGGCGCGATAACGACCTCGGTGAAGATGCCCTTGACGGTCTCGGCCATTTCCTTGGTCACCGTGCGGTTGGCAGCAATCACGCCGCCAAAAGCGGAGACAGGGTCGGTAGCGTGCGCCTTGCGGTGCGCGTCGGCAATCGGATCGGCAGCGTCGTCGGAAGCCACGGCAACGCCGCAGGGGTTGGCGTGCTTGACCACAGCCACCGCCGGCTTCTCGAAATCGAAAGCGGCACGCAATGCAGCGTCGGCATCAACGTAGTTGTTGTAGCTCATTGGCTTGCCATGCAGCTGGTCGGCCTGCGCGATACCTGCTGGCGCGGCTTCGTCAACGTAGAGGGCAGCCTGCTGGTGCGGGTTTTCGCCGTAACGCAGGACAGCTGAGCGCTGCAGGGCGACGCCTGCGTAGGCTGGCCAGTCAATGACGCCGTCGCCATCTTCGTCCAGGAACTGGCTGGCGGTCCACGAAGCCACCGCGGTGTCATAGGCTGCGGTGTGGGCATAGGCCTTGGCAGCAAGACGCTGGCGGGTCTTCAAGTCGAAGCCGCCATCACCGGCCGCGGAAATCACCTGCGGGTAGAAGGCCGGGTCGACAACGATCGATACCGCTGCATGGTTCTTGGCAGCCGAGCGGACCATGGCTGGCCCGCCAATGTCGATCTGCTCGACAACTTCATCCTGGGATGCGCCGGAAGCAACGGTCTGCACGAAGGGGTAGAGGTTGACGACCACCAGGTCGATCTGCTCGATGTCCATCGAGGACAGGGTGTCCATGTGCTCGGAAACGCGGCGGTCGGCAAGGATGCCGCCGTGGATGCGCGGGTGCAGGGTCTTGACGCGGCCGTCGAGCATTTCAGGCGAACCGGTCACCTGCTCGACCTCGGTCACTGGAATTCCAGCAGCGGCGATCTTCTTGGCGGTGGAACCGGTGGATACCAGCTGGACGCCTGCAGCGTGCAGTCCGGCGGCCAGCTCCTCCAGGCCGGTCTTGTCGTAGACGGAAATCAGTGCGCGGCGGATGGCGACTTTGTCCAGGACGGTCTTACTCACGAAATTTTTCTCCCGGCGGTGAGAATGAATGGGGCGGGCAGCACACAGGCCACCGCCCTCATTCTAGCCAAGTCCTTGCCCGATTTTTCAGTTCGTGTCATTCCCCTTCAACGAGCGCGGAGAGCTGCGGGAAATACTTGGAAAGCTGCTGGTCAGTGAGGCAAAGCCGCAAGAGCTTCTCGGCATGGTCTTCATCGGCAACGTAGCAAACCAGGTCGGCGGTGGTGCGTTGCTGGAGCTCTTCGCGCAACGAGTTCGCCACGGCCACCAGCGTGCCATAGTAGCGCTTGATGGTCGCTTCCCATCCCTCGCGTGATGCCAGGTCAGTCATCGCATCAGACCACAGCGTCGCCGCCGGATCCTCGCATAAATCAATAGCTGACCAGTGCCAATCGCTAGGCTCCCACTTATCCGAGTAGAAGCTTTCGGCGTCATCGGCCTCCAAGCCTTCTTCGAGCGAGGCAAGAACCTGGTCAAGATCGTCTTCTTCGACGCCCTCTTGATCTTCGTCGTCGAGGTCCTCGTCATCAGCGTCGGAAATCACAATGGAGTTTTCTTCCAATGTGACTTCTTCGGATTCCAACGGACTATCCACCCGGGCATCCGGGCGGTCCTCGTAATCGGCTGGTTCATCGGCGTCCTCGCCGCGTTCCACCAATTCTTCGCGGGATGCCGTGGCACGGTCTCTTTCGAGAGCCTGTACTGAGTTCAGCGCGAGCAGCGGCATCGCGATGCTCTCGCTTTCCTCCGTGCTGACCCCGTGCAGGGCAATGGCATAGAAGTCTTGGTCCGGGTGTCCAGCAATCACTTCCGCCGCGTGCCGAAGGGCGGTCACCCGTATCGCCTCTTCGAGAGCGGCCCAATCTACTCCCATGCCCAGAGATTACTCCCTCCCCCGCGCTGACAACAGGTCTTGACGTGGCAAGCAAAGAAGCGTAGAGAGCTACGGACCTGAAATGGTTTTCGGCTATGCTTCGACGCGGTACACACTACATTTGCTCGCACTGAGAAAGGCGCCGCACCGTGTCTTCTGCACTCCCGCCCTCGGGCACGACCATCGTGCAAGAACTACCCTTCAAGTGGAAGGTCCAAGGTGCCATTTTCATCATTGGCGGCCTGGGGTTCATGTTCGATGCCTGGGATGTGACATTGAACGGGGCATTGATCCCGCTGGTTGCCCAGGAATGGGGCCTGGAACGTCCCACCGCGGCGCTGCTGGGCACCTCCAACTTGGTGGGCATGGCCGTGGGCGCCTTCCTCTGGGGTGGCATCGCCGACAGGTTCGGACGAAAAAACGCTTTCAGCATGACGCTGCTGATGTTCGCGGTATTCACCGTCTTGGGCGCGCTGTCTCCGAACTTCGGGTTCTTCGTCGCATTCCGTTTCCTCGCCGGCGTCGGTCTGGGCGGTTGCATTCCGGTGGACTATGCCCTGGTCGGCGAATTCACGCCGGCCAAGTTGCGCGGGCGGGTTCTTACCGCCATGGACGGTTGGTGGCCGATTGGCGCTGCGCTGTCCTTCTTCGTCTCGGGCTGGGTCATGGCCACCGCCGATAACTGGCGGCTGATCCTGGCCGTGATGATCCTTCCGGCGTTCATGGTGTTCCTGGTCCGGCGTTCCGTACCTGAATCCCCGTTGTATTTGGCGGCCAAGGGACGAGAGGTCCACGCGCGTGCCGTCATTGACCAGCTGGTCGAGCGCACCGGCGCCACGCCGCGCGAGTACATCATTGATCAGCCTGTCGCCGAGCGCCCGGCGCGATGGTGGGAGCAGGTTGTGGCGCTATGGCGCTACTCCTGGAAAATCACCGCGACCAGCTGGCTACTGTTTGTCACCGTGCTGCTGGTGTACTACCTGGCGTTGACGTGGCTGCCATCAATTCTCACCGAGGCCGGCATGGCCCAGTCGGCCTCCTTCTTCGCCACCGCTGTCATGGCGCTGATGGGCTTGGTTGGCGTGGTGGCCGCTGCCTTGCTGGTGGAACGCGTGGGCCGCAAATGGCTCTTGGCGATTTCGGCCCCGCTCTCCGGAATTGTGCTGATCCTGGTGGCGCTGAACTTGCAGGTTCCTTCGGCGGCCGTGGGATGGGTACTGGTCTTCGGCGTCATCGTCCAGGTGGCCATCCCGGTGCTGTATGCCTATGTTTCCGAGCTGTATCCGACCGAGCTGCGGGCTAGCGGATTCGGCTGGGCGTCGACCATGTCGCGCTTTGCTGCAGGCTTCGGCCCGCTGCTCTTTGCCACGCTGTGGCCAGTGATTGGCTTGCCCGGGCTCTTTGCCGGAGCAACGGTTCTGGTCGTCATCGCCATGATTTTCATGGCCAAGTTCGCCCCCGAGACTAGGGGCCGGGAACTCGGCTAGGCTGCCGCGGCGCAAAGCGGCCACAGTATCCTCTCGCCCATACAATTGGAGGACTGCACCTCTTCAGCAGTTAAATCGTCGCAGCACCTTTTGGCGGTAAGCATGGCGAAGCACAGCGACGGGAACAAACAATGACCTTTGACCAGAAGCACCTCAAAAGCGATGGATTCACTGGGTTCCGTTCCATCGCCTCCCTGGAAATCAATCGCATCCCGCAGCGCCAGGGGATATTCGCCGTGCTGGCACCCAAAGGCTTTGAGCCTCGATTCCTCAATCGCAGCACCGCTGGCACGTTCAAGAAGAAGAATCCGTCGCTCAAGGCGGACCAGCTGGCGAGCGAATGGGTCGATGGCACCGAGGTTCTGTATATCGGCAAGGCTGGCGCCGGGAGCCAGGGAAACCGCGGCTTGCGCCGGCAGATCCAGGAATTTGTCGATTTTGGGCAAGGCAAACCGCCGGGACATTGGGATGGCCGCTTGATCTGGCAGCTGGCTGGCTCTGCAAAGCTCTTGATCGCCTGGAAAGAGCTGCCCGCTGAAGAGCTGAACGCGGCGTTGGCGGCGTACCACGAGAATTTTCACGCCAACTTCAACAAACTGCCCTACGCCAATCTGGTGCGGGCGCGATAAAACCGGCATCACCTAAGCAACATCGAGGCCTGCATCTAGGCAAGCGGCAACGCCAAGCCCGTGCTGCCAGGGCATGACCCTACGCGGATTGTCTGGCCTGCGTCCCCACGAAGTTGTTTACTCCACTGTTCATATCAAACTCAGATGTCTGTGCATCCGGCGCGACACAGGTCAACAAGCGTCTGTCAAAGCCAAGGACCCTTATCGCCCATGTCGCGAAAGATGCTCCCCACTTATCGACACGTCATTATCCATTAAACCTGGTTATCTAAATCTGGGCTGTTATGGGTATCTCGAACGAAGCCTTCCATAATTAGTATGCCTTCCCATAAATCTTCCGTGGCATTCGTTGAAAGTGTTATCCCTGTCCTGGTTTCCAGCATGGCGCTTGCCACATCTATTCAATCTCTGCCCCTCCCAGCAGCCTCCCGTGTTCTTCGGGTCACGGCCCGCATGTATATGCCCCACAACCCCACGACCTGACGCGGATGGATGTCCTGATGAGAGAGTGACGATGCAATGCATGCAGTCCGAAAGTTCCCAAGCAGCTCGAAGAAAGCGAAACATGTCCTACGGGTCACATCGAAGCGTATAGCCGAGGGATTGATTAAATAACGTTTCAGATACTTTTTTCCCAGGGCGATCTTTTCGTCATGATCCACCTCAGAACTGTAGAAGAATTTATGTGTTGACTATGTGCCAGCTTTAAGTTTTATCGAAAATGAGGTCAAAGTGAACCTTCTCAGAGGGGATACCTCTGCGCGCCTGTGGACAGATTTCACAGTACGCAAGAGAAAAATCCTGTCCACTATCGCGATTGCCAGCACCAGCGCCTTGCTGGCCTCAGGCTTAGTCGCCCCTCCCGCGTTCGCAGAAGACGAACCGCAAGACACCGCACAAACCGTTGAAGACGTTGCCGAACGTCCTGACGGGGTGTCTGCCCAAATTACTGCCAAGGTAACCGGGCACCGCGTCGAAGATCTTTCCCTGCGCACGGCCACAGAGCAGGTGTTTGCCAACCCTGACGGGACGTGGACCTCGGAAACTACTTCTGCGGCCCGGTTCAAAGAAGAAGATGGCACGTTCGTTTCAATTGGCAATGCCAACGAGCTCACAGATGCCCACGAACCTGTGGTCGGCGACGGCACGGAGCTGACCGTCGCTGATGGAGAACAAGCGGTCGGGGACGGGCCGACCAAAGATTCCGTGGTTCTCGCTGAGCTGGAATCTACTGGCGAAAACAAAGGCGCCAAGCTGAAGCTTGGGTGGGAAGGGGCACTACCGGCCCCTGAGATTGACGACAACCAGGCCAAGTACGTGGACCAGGTTGAGATCCCTGTGTTTGAGGATTCCATTGGTGAAGTAGTTCCACAAACTTCCACGGTGACGCCGATCCCGTCCGAATCCTCTAAGCCCGCCGAGGAATCAGAAGAAGCTGAAGCACCGAACCCTGACGAAACCCCATCAGAAACTCAAACAGCAACCCCTGACGAGACTCCGTCAGAGGCTCCGACTGAACCGACTGAAGTTCCGGGATCATCTGCACCTAGCGAAGATTCGCAAGAATCCGAAAGCGCCGAGTCCGAGAACGGAGCTTCAGAAGCAACAGAAGAAACACCCTCTGAAGAAACTCCACAGCAGAAATCTGCTGAAGCTGACGTCATCGTTCAGCCCCTGCAGTCGGGCTTCTCGCACCGGACCGTATTGGAGCAAGCCCCTGAAGGCGACGTTTCCCTGCGGTTCCCAGTCAGCCTGTCAAAGGGACTCAAATTGGAAAAAGATGAGAGAACCGGGGATCTGCGCGCCGTGAACAGCAAGGGCGAGACGGTGTTCTTCGCCCCGGCACCGACGATGTGGGATGCCAAGATCGATGAGGCTTCTGGCCTTCCGGCTGCTGAACGTTTCGTCGACACCGAGCTCACCGAAGAAGACGGCGTTCCCGTCCTCATCTTGAATGTTAAAGCTGAATGGCTGCAGGATCCAGACCGCCAGTATCCAGTCACAATTGACCCGACGTGGACTTCCGGCGTGTCTGATACGTGGGTTCAGGCCGATGTTCCCGGCTCCAAAGCCGGCGACCCTGAACTTCGAGTTGGCACTTTCAATGGTGGTTCGCTGAAGTCTCGTTCGTTCTTGCAGTTCGCCTCCACCGCCTTGAACGGCAAGAAGATCACCAAAGCTGAGCTGCGGATGCACAACTACCACTCCTATTCGTGCACTTCGTCGCCGATCAAGGTGCAACGGGTGACGACATCGTGGATTGCGTCTGATGTTCGTTGGACCGCCCAGCCCAGCGTGACCACCAGCGGCGAAGGTTCAAACAACGTTTCCAAAGGCTACTCCTCCAGTTGCGCAGCCGGATACGTTTACTACCCGATCACGCCGATTGCCCAGTACTGGGCAGACAACCCCACCAAGAACTTTGGTGTTCGACTGATTGCCGCCGACGAGAAGAGCAATTACTCGTGGAAACGGTACCGCTCCGCAAACTACATCACTGGGTCTAATGATCCAGTTGAACCTCAGTTCGTCGTCACCTACAACTCCTACCCCGGCACCCCGTCAGGTGTCTCCTTCAACTCTGGCCAGTCGGTGAAAGACGCTGCTGGCAAACTATGGGTGAAGACCAAGACTCCCACGTTCCGTTCGACGGTGACGGACCCGGATGGCGGTAACGTCAAAGCCGAGTTCGACATGTCCGGAACCAGCACGTTGACCAAGCAGGCTGGCTCGACCGTTGCTTCCAAGCAGGTCTCCACGTACAAGGCCTCTTTGGCTGAGAACGGCACCTACACGGTCAAGGCCTGGGCCAATGACGGTTCGCTGCGTTCCAAGGCAGCCGGTTCGTCAACAACTTTCACCGTTGACTCGGTAGCGCCTTCGGCTCCTTCGATCACCTCCTCAGGAGGAATTACGAACAACGGGTGGAAAGCATCAAAACCAAGTTCGAATACTTTCACGTTCTCTTCCAGCGCTGATACCGACAAGTTCTCGTACCAGTTGAACAATGATCCTTGGAAGACTGCCACGGCGACCTCAGGCAAGGCGACATTGTCATGGAACCCTACCGGAGCGAATATCCTGAGGGTGAAGGCGAACGACAAGGCGACCAACACTTCGGGCACGACCACCTGGACCTTCGGCAACGGCGTTGCTTCATTGACTTCTCCCGCAGGTGGTTCCACTACTTCGGACTCATTCAAGGTCACTGGCCAAGGACCGAGTTCATCGACCGGCGTGGTGACCCCGAAGGTGTATTGGCGTGAAGCAAACAGCGTGAGTGCTGATACGAGCACCTATGGTTCGAATAGCGGATGGTATGAAGCCGCCACTTTGCCTGCTATCGCGGCTGGGCAACCAGTCAAGATCAACACCATGGTCAACGTCGCGGCCTCTCCGGCAGGCAAGCTCAAGGAACTGGGCAAAGACCGCCTGGCTACATTAGTAGAGCTCCAGGTCTGCTTCGACTACGCAGGTGCCCCGGCCTCGTCGAAGTTGCAGTGCACCACGAACAAATCCAAGAAACCAGTGCAGGTCACCAAGCTGCCGCACGCTTTCGGGGATAACTACCCTGTTGCCGAAGCAGGCGACGGACAGGTAGCACTGGCCACCGGCGAGCTGAACCTTTCGGAAACCGACGTCGAAGTCGACGCGGGCAACACCGGTTTGTCCGTGAACCGCTCCTACTCCTCCTATTCCGGAATTGGCGCGAACTCGAAGATCTTCGGCAAGGGCTGGCGCGTGAATATCGAAGGTCCTGATGAGGGGCTTTCAGGGCTGATGGTCGCTGAATCCACTGCCCTGGATGGCACCGTCACGCTGATCAATGATGACGAAACAGCCGCGGTCTTCCGCCAGCCAGGCAACGGCCGTGTCTCCTTGAAGACCGGCACCTATGTGGCGGCCAATGACGACGCGAGCGCTTCAGGATGGAAACTCGCTCTCTCCGGCACGGGTAACTCCGCGCGGATCAAGATCACCGAGGAAGACGGCACGGTGACCACGTTCAAGCGTGGTGCGATCCTGGAAGGCAACTCCAAGATCTATGAATGGATCACTGAAACCGTCACCGGCGGCAACGGCACGGGCACAGCCAAGTTCGTCTCCAATACTGCCGGGCAGACCACCATGGTCGTCGCCGGTACTGAGACAAACCTGACGTGCGACACGGCCACCCCCGTCAAGGGCTGCCGGCGCATCAACCTGGCCTATGACACCTCAGGCAAGGTCACGAAAGTTACCTACACCGCCTGGGATCCAGCCGCCAGCGCCATGAAAACCGTGAACATCGCCGAGTACGGGTATGACGGAACGACCGCTGACGCACGACTGGTCAGCGTGAAGGATTCCCGCACCGGGGATGTCACTTCCTACACCTACGCTGCTGACTCTGCCGCTGGCGTGCCGCTGATCGCGTCCACCGAGGAAAAGACCAGCAGCGGAGCACGTGTTGATGCCCCAACCTACTATTCCTACGGGCTCGGGAACACCGGATCCGGGCGTGCTGACTGGCTGGAAAAGGTCGAGCGAGGCAACGCCACCGACGGAAATACGCGAGTGCAAACAGCACGCTTTGTCTACGGGATCAACCCCGTCGGGGATGGAAACAACCTGCCGGATCTGCGTGAAGAACGAGTCAAGCTCTGGGAGCAAGAAGGTTCCAAGCGTCCCGTTACCGGTTACGCGGTGTTCGGTGCCGGGAAGAACATCGCATCTTCCAAGGCCGGATCCGTTGCAGCCAGCGACTTCAAGTATGCGGATCTGCAGTATGTGGATTCGCAGAACCGGGTAGTGAACACATCCTCGTACGCTGCCGGCGCCTGGCAGAGCACCGCGAGCGTGTTCAACGAGGACGGCAATGTCGAACGCGCCTACGATGAGCGTGCCCTGCGTATGATCCAGGCCTCGGCCGCAACCCCTGAGAATGTGGTCGGCGGCATCGTCAATGGACATATGGACCAGGCCTCCCTGTCCTTCTACTGGTCGGCCCTGTCGGCCTATGTAGATGAGAACGGCGACGGCATTTCCACCGCCACCGACCCCGTGATCAAAGCAGATGAGATCGCCAAGAATGAGGCCACCGCGGAATTCTTGCGCGGGTATGTCACTGACTCCTATTCACCGGTGACCACCGATGAGAATGATGAGCCAGCCCGCGTCCACACCAAAACGACCTACACCGAGCTGACTGACGTCGATGCTGGCGGCATGCCACGGATGCTTCCGACAACGGTGGTGACATCGAAGTCGAATTCTGGCGACGTTGACAAGTCGGCCACGAATGAGCCGATCATTACCCAGGTGGAGAACGGCTACAACGCCTACACCGTCGATAAGAATGGAAAGGCGATTACCGACAAGAACAACCTGCGCTCAGGCTGGGTCATCGGTTCACCGACCAAGGTCACTCAGGTCCTGTCTCCCACGACAAACAACATCGTCACGGAAACCAGGTACGACGACCAGGGCCGGGTCATCGAGACCCGGCAACCGAAGTCGGCAGGAGCCGACGCCGGAACAACCCAGAGCATCTACTACACAGCCGGCGCCAACGCCGCGGATGCTGCTTGTGGCAGCAAGCCTGAATTTGCGGGATACCTGTGCAAGAACACCCCTAAGGGCGCTGGCTCGGTGTCGAAGCATCAGACCGGGTTCAACATCTATGGCCAGCCGGCGACGTTCACCGAAGCATCGACCGGAACTGACGGGGCCAAGCGCACGACAACCCAGACCTACCGCGCTGACGGGCAGGAGCTGAAAACCACGGTCACTACCAGTGGCATCACTACTACTGCGGTGCCGCCGGTGGAGAAGCTCTATGACGCTACCGGTGTACAGAACGGCGTACGGGCACTAGCCTCGGGCACGTTGCCGCAGTCAGAGGTGAAATGGACCCAGGATTTGTGGGGACGTACCACCTCCTACACGAACTCCCTGGGTGAAACGACCACCACCGAGTACGACGGATTCGGCAACGTGTCCAAGACCGTTTCGCCCGTGTCAACCTCTACCTACAAGTACGGGGCACTCTCAGGAGACGGCACCGCGGAGTACCAGGGCGTGGTCACCAGCATGACCGTGTCCAAGCATGGTGGAACGGAAACCGGCACCTACAAGGCGTCCTACGATGGCGACGGCAACATCCTGACCCAGAGCATCCCCGGCGGCTTCACCCAGAAAATGGACTACGACGAATCCGGCAAGCAGGTTCGCCTGGCTTATGACGGCCCGCTGAAAGCCGAAGACGGCACGAGCTCAACCGGAACCTGGATCGCGTGGGAACAGAACCGGGACACCACCGGTCGGATTGTCGGCGAGACGACTCCGGAGGGTGATGTCCTTGCGGGTACTTCCACAGCGGGTGATCGGGGTGCAGCTTATGACCGGTCGTTCACCTATGACCGGGCCGGACGCCTGACCGAAGTCAAGGATGTCACCGCGCAGCCAGGGGAAACCGTCAACACCGACCCTGTTGAAGGGGCAGTGACTCCGACGACGGTGCGGAAGTATGCGTTTGATAAGAACGGCAACCGCACCGCACTGACCACCACCGTCAACGGCACCCAGACCGCGAAGCGGTCCTGGGCCTATGATGCGGCTGACCGCGTCGGTGTAGGCGCCGGGTACGCGTACGACGGATTAGGACGCCAGACCACGATTCCAGCAGCGGATGCGCCAGCAGCAGGCGGTGGAGTCAAGGCTGGGGCTGGGCCGATCACGGTGAAGTACTTCGCTGATGATGCTGCAGCAGCCATCACCCGCAACGGCACCACCGCCACGATCAGCCGGGACCCTGCAGGCCGCCGACAATCGGTAACCTCCACAGGAACGAACGCTGCCGGGACCGAAACCAAGCACTACGCCGACAGTTCGGATAACCCTGCATGGAGCAGCCGTAAACAAGGAACGCAAACGATCACGACTCGGTATGAATCCACGATCGGAGGCGACCTCGCACTGACGATCACCGATAACAACGTTGAACTGGCGCTGAGCAACCCCCATGGCGATGTCGTTGCCACCGTGCCAGTCACCGGCACCGGAGCAGGGCAAGGCATCACTGGGTGGGCGCAGTACGACGAGTATGGCAACCAGCCGTCCGAACCAGTGAACACCGGCGCCACTTCGTATGGCTGGCACGGAGCAGATCAACGAGCTGTTGACACCAGCGGGCTGATCCTGATGGGCGCGAGGCTCTACAACTCGGTCACCGGGCTGTTCACCAGCCGAGACCCAGTAGAAGGTGGCAACACCACTAGCTATGCCTATCCGCAGGATCCGGTGGGGATGAGTGACATCACCGGCCTATGGAGTTTAAAAAGAGCTTGGGGTACGGCAAAACGAATATGGCGAAACCCGTGGTTCCAAGTCGGACTTGGGATTGGTCTAGCGTTTATCCCCGGTGGTTTAGCTGTTCGAGCAGGAATAGGTATTGTTTCTAAGATAGGAGGAATGCATCGGGCAGCGAGGGTTGCTAGAACTGCAATACGTTTCCGGTCGGTAAAAGGTTTCACCAGGCACGGCCTTAATCAGACTGTATCTCGTGGAGTTTCACCTCGAATAATAAGAAATACAGTTAATCACCCAATTGCAATGAAACCTCAATATCACGGAACCCTATACTTTGGAAGAAAAGGCAATGTGGTTCTCAATAAATCCAGAAAAGTCGTAACGGCATACAGATCATCCAAACTCTGGAAAAAAATGAAGAGAATGGGAAGGAAATAAAATGAGGAATCAGCACAAGCAACTCTTACGCCTCATTAGAAATGAATTGCGATCGGTTCGGCTTCCCATGCCGATGAACGACGTACCGGATGACGAGTACGAAAAACTTGAGTCAAAAATCCTATCAGCCTCTATGAAGCTGGGGAAAAATGAGGCCAGCATCGAAATATCAAAATTCATGGAAGATGAATTCAATACTTTCATAGATGAAAAACAGATGCGTGGATTTACAGAAATAATTGAAAAAGTTCAAGAAAGATTAAATTTAGAATCTTAGTAAGACGTCACGCAAAACACTCGGATGAATTTCCGTTCGAGTGTTTTGTGTGATATTGACCGACCGACAATAAGACTCATTCACGAACTGGTAGGTCCGATAGATTCCAGTTGCCCGCAAGCATCGACTACATGATAAGCACAGGAAACCAAGCGCACCGCTTCGTACAGCAAAAGGCCTCCCAACAAGCTCTGATTCTGGGAATTCGCATGTAACATTCCAGTTCTTCATTCACCGGAAACATACCCGGTAGCTCCGGTGCATCACCTTGTCATACGCGTGGAACACGCGGTCCTGGGCCTATGATGCGGCTGACCGCGTCGGTGTAGGCGCCGGGTACGCGTACGACGGATTAGGACGCCAGACCACGATTCCAGCAGCGGATGCGCCAGCAGCAGGCGGTGGAGTCAAGGCTGGGGCTGGGCCGATCACGGTGAAGTACTTCGCTGATGATGCTGCAGCAGCCATCACCCGCAACGGCACCACCGCCACGATCAGCCGGGACCCTGCAGGCCGCCGACAATCGGTAACCTCCACAGGAACGAACGCTGCCGGGACCGAAACCAAGCACTACGCCGACAGTTCGGATAACCCTGCATGGAGCAGCCGTAAACAAGGAACGCAAACGATCACGACTCGGTATGAATCCACGATCGGAGGCGACCTCGCACTGACGATCACCGATAACAACGTTGAACTGGCGCTGAGCAACCCCCATGGCGATGTCGTTGCCACCGTGCCAGTCACCGGCACCGGAGCAGGGCAAGGCATCACTGGGTGGGCGCAGTACGACGAGTATGGCAACCAGCCGTCCGAACCAGTGAACACCGGCGCCACTTCGTATGGCTGGCACGGAGCAGATCAACGAGCTGTTGACACCAGCGGGCTGATCCTGATGGGCGCGAGGCTCTACAACTCGGTCAACAGGTTGTTCACCAGCCGCGACCCCGTCCAGGGAGGAAATAGCACTAGCTATGCGTATCTTCAAGATCCTGTGGGGATGAGTGACATCACAGGATTGTGGAACTGGGGAAAAGCGCTCGGAATAGCAAGTACTATCTCAGGTTTCATTCCGGGCCCAGCCGGCATCATATCCTCCGCTGCATTCGGCTACAGCTCTGCCATTGCCTATAGGCTCAGCGGGAACCGTGCTGCAGCAAGGAGAATGGCAATCTCTACTACCATAGGATTAGTCGTACCTAAATATGCGAGCGCATTCACCAAATTGCGTAAGATAAAGAAAGTACGCAGAATTGGTAAGCGCACCGTCACTACCCGCCGCACAGTTTCCATACGGCGGGGGCATGCGATAACTAAGAAAAATTACAAACGCATGAAACGCGTGGATACGGTACGAATGAATGCATATAAATTTGCATACAATAGAGATCACTATGTAAATAGATATCGCTATTACAAGAGAAAGTACTACCGGTAAATGCAGGAAGAAGCAGATCCGCCAGAAATGCGGCGTGAAAAAATTGAAAAAAGAGAATCTACAATTAGCGTTCTACTTCTCACAGCGTTCGCCATTGGTGCAATTTTCTTGATGATTGTCCTTCTTATTGTGGGCGAAGGCAAATTTTCTTCCAAATTTGTCGATTTCCTTTTCATCTACACTGGTGCAACTTTCATTGTGTGGGCTGGACATAAATGGATTCCTCGCATTCAAATCACAAAAGACTCCGACCATTGATTCAATAATTCAGTAGCAAAAACTTCATCAAAAATAAGCGTAGTTCGGAATGATCTGCGCCGCGCTTATTTTTTTGAATTCTGATACATGTTTCGGAACTTATTTGTATCCAGTACGACAGTTCGATTCTAAATACTACGGAAGTATCCGTCCGGTGCTTCGAGCACCGAGGATGCAGTCGCCACCGCGCCAGTCACCGGTACCGGTGCAGGGCAAGGTATCACCGGGTGGGCGCAATACGACGAATATGGCAACCACCAGACGGAACCAGTGAATACCGGTGCGACGGCTTATGGCTGGCATGGAGCAGATCAACGAGCGGTCGATACCAGCAGACTGATCTCGATGGGCGCTAGGCTGTATAACTCAGTGACGGGGTTGTTCACCATTCGCGACCCAGTGGAGGGAGAAAACAGCACCAGCTATGCGTATCCACTAAATCCGGTGGGTGCGCCGGTGGGTGCGAGTGACATCTCCGGCGAATGGAGTTGGCGGGACACTGCTGATGTAGCACTTACCGCAGCTTCCTTCATTCCTGGAGTGAACACGGTAGCAATTCCATTGCGAATTGCGTCTATAGGCGTGAGAAGTTACCAGGTTGCCCGTGATGCGTATCATGCCACGAAAATCTTGCGGAGGACCAAAAGATTTATGCGGTCTACTCGAAGGGGCTACTACGTGACCCACCACCGGAGCTACTCTCCACGAGCCTCAAACTGGGCAGGTCGAATGTATGTGGGACGAGGGTACAAAACCACGCGAGGAGGCAGAACTTGGACGAGCCGAAATGGCCTGCACGAATACCGGAAACCTTCGGTTAAATACAACAAAAAGATCAAGCGAGGGCACGCTTACCAGTCGAACTTTAGTTCGAAATCAAAAGGATCAAGCCGTCGATCGGGGTGGCAGAAGAATTACCACGTTTCCATTTCTCCAAAACATAGGAGAATGTACTAAATGGCTAGGTTTAAACTGAAAGACATAAGCTGGGGAAGCGGGTTTGATAGTGCAAACCCAGTACCTGGAGCTTTGACGCTTGCTATCGGCTACGAAGGTACGGAATTCGAGGATTACTTCACTGCACTTCATTGCGGCCCTAATTCTTTGAAACAGCTCTTTGGGTCGAGAACCGTCGCTTTTGGGTATGGCTGTTTGTTCACAGACATCATTGACCAAAATGAAGCGGAAGAGCGGTTAGAGATTGCGATAGGCAAGATTCCGTGCACTGGAAGTTGGCAAACCGATGTTCTCCGGTTAGGAGCGCTCGGGCGTTGGGAAGATGACCCACAGGCTGACAGATATCGAGACGACGAACCCTGGGCCACTGAGGGGAACCCCGCGCCATCTCATTACTTGCCTGGATACGAAGTGAGAGAGCAAGGAGTAGAAGTTGCTTCCGAGCTGGATTTGCTTGTAGGTGTTGAAAGCGAATTATTCTCAACCAGGCTATCAATTCCTGTAGTCAGCATAGAGCAGATGCTTCGTATGATCGGTAGGCGACGGTTGGTTCTAGGTGCGGGGCTGTTGCTCTCGCGAGGGCCTGGCCCCGTGGACAAGCAGGCCGTAGCTTCTTTGATCGAGTTCGTTTCTGCACAAGGTGGTAAGTCTGACAACCTTGTGAAGCTTTCAAGATTCGGCCGAGTCGGTTCTCAATGGGATTGGTTTCAACTAAGTGGTTAGCAAACCGGGATACCACCGGTCGGATTGTTGGCGAAACAATTCCCGGGGGCGACGTCCTTGCTGGTACTTTCACCCCCGGTGACCGGGATGCAGCCTACGACCGAGCAAGACGCCTCACCGAGGTCAAGGACAGCACCGCCGCCTCGGGAAAAACTGCCATCCCCTGATTACCGTACTCGTCATACTGCGGCCAACCCGTGATCCCTTGCTCCGTTCCGGTTCCGGTGATCAGAACGATTGCAGCGTTTCGCCAAGTCTAGGTTGTCATTTCTCGATTCATCGGTGGCAATTCCGTATCACCACATCGGTGACGCTTGATCTATCGAGACATCACACGAATAAATAGCTGATCATCAGTGATTTTTAGGTAGTCTGGCAGGGAACCGCCCCGCTGAGTACCGGGGTAGCACCCTGGGAAAGGCAGCAATGCACGACGACACCTCACTGACCACCGGTCGAGTCAAACGAGTACTGCAGGAGCGTGTCCTGCCTGCCATCTACTCCCAGTCGGTTCCCCTGAAGGTGTCGTGGCATGAGCTTCCCGGCGAACCTGTCACCCCGGGCGAGGGGCTGGCATTGGAATTCTCGCCAACACAGGTGGGCACTTCATGGGGTGCCGCGTGGGGCACCACGTGGTTCCACCTCGAGGGCACGGTTCCCGCCAGCTGGGCTGGGCGCCGCGTCGAAGCAGTCATCGACCTCGGGTTCGATGTGAACATGACCGGCTTCCAATGCGAGGGACTGGTTTATCGCCCGGACGGCATCACCATCAAGGCGCTGAACCCGCGCAACCAGTGGGTGCCGATCGCGGAATCTGCCGCTGGCGATGAAGTGGTCGATTTGTACCTTGAAGCCGCATCCAATCCGGTGCTGCTGGACCACCACCCGTTCTTGCCAACTGAGCAGGGCGATATTCTCACCTCCTCGAGCCGCAAGCTCTACACCACCCGCCGCATGGATCTGGCAGTCTTCGAACCAGCTGTCCATGACCTGGCGCTGGATCTCGAAGTGCTGTTGGACCTTCAGGAGCAGGTGCCCCAGGGCCCTCGAAAGATGCAGATTCTCCAGGCCCTGGATAACGCCCTGGATGTTCTGGACCTGCAAGACATCACCGCCACGGCGCAGCGGGCCCGCGGCGAACTCTCCGGGGTGCTTTCCGCACCCGCTGAGCACAGCGCGCATCAGATCTCGGCGATCGGGCACTCGCATATTGACTCCGCATGGTTGTGGCCGTTGCGGGAAACCATCCGCAAGGTTTCGCGCACCTGCTCGTCCATGGTTGAGCTGCTCGGCGATGAACCCGAATTCCTCTACGGCATGTCCAGCGCCCAGCAGTACAAGTGGCTGAAGACCCACCGTCCCGAGGTGTGGGACCGGGTCAAGCAGTCTGTTGCCGACGAGCGCTTCCTGCCCTTAGGAGGCATGTGGGTCGAGTCGGATACCGTCATGCCCTCCGGCGAATCGCTGGTTCGCCAATTCCTGTACGGCCAGAAGTTCTTCCGCGACGAATTCGGCGTGAGTTCCAAGGGCGTGTGGCTGCCTGATTCCTTTGGCTACTCCCCCGCCCTGCCGCAGCTGATGCGCCGCGCTGGCTTCGAGTGGTTCTTCACCCAGAAGATCTCCTGGAACCAGCAGAACAAATTCCCGCATCACTCCTTCGATTGGGAAGGCATTGACGGCTCGCGCATCTTCAGCCATTTCCCGTCGATGGACACCTACAATTCGCAGCTTTCCGGCGAGGAAGTGGCCAAGGCGTCCCGCCAGTTCCGTGAAGCGCGCGTCGCCAATAATTCCATCGCCCCGGTGGGCTGGGGCGACGGCGGCGGCGGCACCACGCGCGAGATGACTGGGAAGGCCAAGCGCTTGGCCAGCCTTGAAGGCAGTGCCCAGGTCAAGTGGGAGCACCCCAATGACTTCTTCGACCGCGCCAAGGCCGAGCTTCCGAATCCACCGGTCTGGGTGGGCGAGCTCTACCTGGAACTGCACCGTGCCACGCTGACCAGCCAGCACCAGACCAAGCAAGGGAACCGCCGCACCGAGCAATTGCTGGTCGAAGCCGAATTGTGGGCCGCCACGGCCACCGCATACACCGGCGCCGAGTACCCGTACGAGCAGCTGGACGATCTCTGGGAAACCGTGCTCCTGCATCAGTTCCATGACATCCTGCCCGGCACATCCATCGCGTGGGTGCACCGCGAAGTCGTGGCACGCTATGCCCAGGTCGTCGAGCAAGCCGAGCAGCTGATCCGCGAGGCCCAGCAGCGCCTTGCCGGAACCGGTTCGACTCCCATCACCTTCAACGGTGCCGCGTTCACCCGCAACATGCTGGCCTTCGGCGAAGCCAAGGCGCTGGACTCTGCCGCCGCGGCCCAGGTACAGGCAACGGCCGCCGACGGCGGCTACGTCCTTGATAACGGCGTGATCCGCGTGGTGATTAATGCCCAGGGCCTGATCACCTCGGCGGTGGATCTGGCGACCGGACGCGAGGCCATCGCCTCGGGCCAGGAAGCCAACCTCTTGCAGCTGCACCAGGACTTCCCGAATATGTGGGATGCCTGGGACGTGGACAAGTATTACCGCAACCAGGTCACCGATCTGCGCGATTGCGACTCATTGGAGCTGGCCTCGCGCGAGGACGGCAGCCAGGTCGTCACCATCAAGCGCAGATTCTCCAAGTCCGCCGTGGTGCAGGAATTGTCCTTGGCTCCCGGTGAGCGCACCGTGCAGATCTTCCAGAGCACCGATTGGCACGAGGCAGAGAAGTTCCTCAAGGTTGCCTTCCCGCTGGATGTGCGCGCCGAGCAGATTGCCGCTGAAACCCAATTCGGCTATCACAAGCGCGTGACCCACGTGAACACCAGCTGGGAGGCCGCGAAGTTCGAGACCTCCATGCACCGTTTCGCCCTGGCTGAGGAACCCGGCTTCGGGGTCGGGGTGATCAATGATTCCATTTACGGTTTTGACGTTACCCGCGACGCCAAGGACGCCCAGGTCACCACCACGATGCGCCTGTCCTTGCTGCGTGCTCCGCGCTTCCCCGATCCGCAAACGGACCAGGGCCTGCAGACCCACCGCTATGGCCTGGTCATTGGCGCGGATATTGCCGCGGTGACCAAGGCCGGAGCCTTGCTGAACAGCGCCGAGCGCACTGTCAATGGTTCCCGGCCCGTGGCTCCTTTGGTGAGGATCACGGGCGAGGGGCTGGTGGTCTCCAGCGTGAAGCTGGCCGCCGACCGTTCCGGCGACCTGCTGGTACGAGTCTACGAGTCGCTGGGCCGTCGTGCCCGCGGCGAACTGCAGCTCAACGTCCCGGTGGCCACAGCGGCTACGGCGAGCCTGCTCGAAGATCCGTTGGATGACGGCGCGATCGACCTCGCCGACGGCATGCTGCCGTTGGCGCTGGGACCCTTCGAGGTGCGCACCTTGCGCTTCAGCCTGGCGCAGTAGCCCGCAGGCTTGAGGGGCCAGGATCGGCACGCAGCTGCGTGTTGGTCCCGGCCCCGATCTTTGCTTGGGCAGGCTCCCGCTGTCTACTGGATCATCGTGCCGTCCGGGGCCACCGCGTACCAGACCCCGCCCACGCCCTGTCCGGTGGTGTCCCCGGGCTTGGCATCCTGGGCGAAGGTGTACAGCGGCATGCCGTTGAGCGTCAGCTGCTTTTGCCCGTCGGGGCTTTCGATGGAGTTCACCTCGCCGGAAACGCCCTCCAGCGTCGGGTCATCGCTCGTGGTGGTGGCTATCGGCCACTTGGCCAGGCAATCCCCGGTGCAGGCGCTGGTCGTGGTGCCTGGCTCATCCTTGGTGAAGTAGTACAGGGTCATCCCCTTCGAATCCACCACAACGTCGCCCAATTCTGTGGTCGCCACCCCGAGATCCAACCCTGAGGATGATTTCTGAGGGGCTTGGCTGGTGCTTTCCCCGCCTCCTCCGTACATGCCGCCGGTTCCGCCCTCCGATCCCCCATCTCCCGAGCAGCCTGCCAGCAGCAACGCGGCGCCGAACAGCGCGGCCGCCCCGGCCGCGCATTTTTTGCCATTCTTGATACCCATGATCCGATCCCCTCTCGAAAGCTGGACCCACCTCAAGCGGTGGGCATTCAGCCCCTACCTTGTAGGACGCAGGGAATCCCCGCCAGGTTCACCGCCGGGAAAGAATCTTGCCCATACTTGGGCCATGGATGAACCACGTGCCGCCTTGGCGTGTTCCAGGACCTAGTGCCTTGCCCCAGCCGAGACCAGGCGGAGCCAAGGCGCCCCGGGATGCCCAGCTGGTGTCCAAGATCTACCGCGAGCATGCAGATGCCCTGCGCCGCTTCGCGCTGCGCGGGTACTGCAGCCGGGAAGAAGCCGATGACGTGGTGCAGGAAACCGTGCTGAAAGTTTGGAAGGCCGCACCGGAAATCACCGGATCGCTGCGCGGCTACCTGTTTGCAACGGCACGGCATGTCATCATCGATGAGCATCGCCGGGCCGCGGCGCGCATTCATGCAAACCTGCTGGGCGATGCGGATCCCGCAGCTTCCGGAGCCGCGGATGGCAATGCCCAGGTTCTGGATCGGATGCTGATGCAGCAGGCGCTGATGCGCTTGAGCGCCGAGCATCGGCTGGTGGTGCTGCATTTGCACTTTTTCGGTTCCACGGTGGCCCAGGCAGCCCATGACCTGCACATTCCGGAAGGCACGGTGAAGTCCCGGGAGCACTATGCCCTGCGCAACCTGCGCGGGATCCTGGCAGAAATGGGCGAAGAACCGTGAATCGGCGCCCTACCAGGGCGACGGTTCGTAGTCCTTGAGGAAGCAGCCGTAGAGATCGATTCCGCGTTCTCCGTCGACAATTGGCTGGTAGACCCTGGCTGCCCCGTCGATCAGGTCCAGTGGTGCGTGCCAGCCTTCGGCGACCATGCGGACCTTGGAGTCATGCGGCCGTTCATCGGTGATCCAGCCGGTGTCCACCGCGGTCATCAGGATTCGGTCGGTTGACAGCATTTCTTCGGCGCTGGTGCGGGTGAGCATATTCAGCGAGGCTTTGGCCATATTGGTGTGCGGATGGCCGGCACCCTTGTAGCGGCGGGAGAACTGGCCTTCCATGGCGGAGACGTTCACGATGTATTTGCGCCGCGCGTCGCTGGCTGCCAAGGCAGGGCGCAAGCGCGAGGCCAGCAGGAAGGGCGCGGTGACATTGCACAGCTGCACTTCAAGCATCTCCAGCGCGTCCACGTCCCCCAGGATCTGGGTCCAGGAATTCTCGGTGACCACATCGGGAACCAGGCCTCCGGCGTCGATGGCGGTGCCTGCGGTAATTCGTTGAAGCGAGGCCGATCCGGCTTTCATGGCCAGTTCAGCCAGCTTCTGCGCGTCAAAACTGCCCAGCGGTGCCGGAGCCAGCAACGCGGAGTCCTCCAGCCTGAACGCGCTGGCCAGGGCCTTGGGATGCTCGGCAGGCGGATTGGCTTCGCCCCAGAGCTCCGGGCCGCCATGGCCGGCGAGCAACCCGCGGCTCAGCGGCTGCTGCTCGGATTCGATCAGGTGCTGGTAGGAGTTGGTGGTGCGCCGCACGGTCTGGGCGGCGTTGTTGATCAAGATATCCAGCGGGCCTTCGGCGGCCACGCGATCCGCCAATGAGATCACTTGTGCCGGATCGCGCAGGTCGATGCCGACAATCCGCAACCGATGCAGCCATTGGCCGCTGTCCTCGATGGAGGCGAAGCGCCGGGCCGCGTCCTTGGGAAAGCGCGTGGTGATGGTGGTGTGCGCCCCGTCGCGCAACAGGCGAAGGGCAATATGCATCCCGATTTTTGCGCGTCCGCCGGTGAGCAGCGCGCGCTTGCCGCTCAGGTCGGCGCGGGCCTCGCGGCGATCGCGTCCGGCTGCCGCGCAGTCTGGGCAGAGGTAGTGGTGGAAGGCATCAACAGTGGTGTAGCGCTGCTTGCAGATGTAGCAGCCACGGGGCTTGCGGAATTCTCCGGCGCTCTCGCCCTGGGTTGGCGTGCTCAGGTCCAGGCCCAGTGTTTCATCATCCAGGCGCTGCGGCGAACCGGTGGCGGTGCTCTCGATCAGTGCACGGTCCGCGGCGCTGATTTCAGCGCGCCTCTGCGACTTGCGGTAGCGCTTGGCGGCTTTGAACATGTTGCTGGTTGCACGGCGCACCGCGATATGGCGCTGGTCGTCGGAATCCAGCTGGTGCACCACCGACAGCACCTTCAGCGCGGTGGCCAGTTCCGCGTCGGTGAACAGTTCGGTGGGTGCATCCGTTTCGGCCTGGGGTGTTTGCTCAGTCATCTCGACATCAATTTTACCCACCTTGGCGGCTCGTCCTCGGGCGCCCCAGGACCAGCGGGAAGGCTACTTGCCCTGTGCCAGATCCGCGAGGGTGGCAATCAGCAGTCGGCGCTCCACAATCTTGATGCGCTCATGCAGGGTCTCTTCGGTGTCATCATCGTCGATGGCCACCGCTTCTTGGCGCAGGATCGGGCCGGTGTCTACGCCGGCATCGGCAATGTGCACGGTGCATCCGGTGACCTTCACGCCGTAGGCCAGCGCATCGCGCACTCCGTGGGCGCCCGGGAAGGACGGAAGCAGGGCGGGGTGGGTGTTGATATAGGTGCCGTCGAAGGCATTGATGAATTCTTCGCCGACAATGCGCATGAAGCCGGAGGACACCACATAGTCCGGCGTGTAGGAAAGGCACTTTTCGGTCAGCGCGTGGTTCCAGTCCTTGCGATCCTCGTAATCCTTGAAGTTCACCACAAAGGTTTCGATTCCGGCTTGGGCCGAGCGTTCCACGCCGAAGGTATCGTGCTTATCGGCGCCGACAGCGGCGATCTCGACGTTGGGCAGTTCGCCGGCCTGCACCGCGTCGATGACTGCCTGGAGATTAGAACCGGTGCCTGAAACCAAAACCACAATGCGCATGGGCTCAATTCTACGGTTCACGGCGACTAGTTATTCATTCGGCACCAGTTTGTTGCCTGCCGCGGTCGCAAAGTGGCAGGGCCATCATCCGCAGTGCAAGATGATCTCATGAGCGAAATTGTTCCGGACCAGAAGAATTGGACCTTTGTCTTGGACTCGGTCTGCCCGCAGTGCCGATATGACGTGCGCACGGTGACTCCCGGAGATGTCATCGGGCAATTGCCAGATGGCGTGGAGCGTTATCTTGCCGTCCTGTCCAGGCCCAAGGCCCGTGTGAGGACCAACCCTGCGCGGTGGAGCGATCAAGAGTACGCCGCTCACGTGGCGCAGATGCTGGTGATCATGGATGGCCGGTTGGACCTGATGCTGGAGCATGACGAGCCGGTCTTCCCCAATTGGGATCAGGATCAGGCGGCGGAGGAAGGCAACTACAACGCGTTGGAACCAGAAGAGGTTGCGGCACAGCTTCGTGGCGCGGCCACGAAGTACGCAGAAAAATTGCGCAGCATCGACGAGTCCTCCTATTCCCGGCGTGGCCTGCGCTCGAACGGCTCGGCGTTTACCGTGGAATCCCTGAACCAGTATGCGTGGCACGATTTTGTGCATCACTTGTGGGATTTGGATTCCAGCGCCAGCTGAATCCGCCAGCTAGCGATTGGATCCACGGCGCGGTCGCCAGTCCGCTGTGGCGTGGCAGCCATCGACCAGCAGAACATGCTCCGCCGGCGCTACCCCTCGAGTACCGGGTCGGTTTCAAAGAGCGGGGCAATCAGGTATCCGATGGCAGTGCCCACGCCAACCTGCAAGACCAGGGCGCCCGCGGTGAGCCAGAGGTTGGGGCCGAGGTCGACCAGCCGGCCAATAGCCAGGGAACCGGAAGCCAGCCACGAGCCAATCAGGCTCAGGGCAGCGGCAACAATACCGGTGAACAGCGACAGGCAGGCCGTTGACAGGCCCAAGGAGACCATGTTGAACGGGATGCGGCGGGCAAACCAGTCTTCCAGGTGGTTCTCTCCCCCGCGCAAGAAGTACCAGCCGGCCATGATGCCCGCAGCCACCGGCAAAAGCAGGAACAGCCATTGATGAGACATCTCGCCCGTCGGAAGGGAAGCCAGCATGGGAATCGAAGGCAGCGGGCCAACAGTGGTTTCCAGCGTCGACAGGGTGCTCCCAGTGCCAAGGGTGAAGCCGCCACCGCTAATCCAGGACAGGACCCAGAAGACCGCGTTGGGAATCAGGGACAGCTGCACCAGGGTCAGCGCAGCGGAGCCAATCGGCCCCGGCCGCAGTTCCTGGTAGACGTTGGCGACCTCGGTCCAGTGCAATCCCAGATTGATGGTCAGTAGCAGGCCGCTGATGCCAACGGCAGCGACATAGCCCAGGAACCCGGCCACGATCACGTGCCAGACATAGGACCCGGCCCAGCGGCGGTGCGGGGAAATCCGCTGGATATAGGCGGCCATGTCGACGCCGAAGAGCCGGGCCCAGGACCCTGCCTCGCGTCGCGCTCCGATGATCAGCCCCAGCGCCGCAATGACCAGCGGGATGAAAGTTGCGGCCAGCACGTTGACTCGCCCGTAGCTGTTATTGGACAAGGAACCCACCGCCGCGCCGATCCCGCCATAGGCAATGAAGGCGCCGAGCAGCCCCTGCCACAACTGGTCAGTGTAGGAGGCACGGGCAATGCGCCGTCCGGCACGCAGGCAGAACAAGAACGGCAATAGCGACAGTCCCAGCGGAATGAGCGTGATCCACCCGGACACGGAAGCCGGGTCGGCTTCCGGCCCGAGGTTCAGCAACTCTACCGGGACCCCATGAATCAGCAGCCAGGCAAATCCGGCAAACTGCAAGATGATGTTGAAGGAATCTTCCAAGAACCCGCCGCTGAAGTACACAGCGACCAGGGGCAGCATGATCAAGGCTAGGCAAAACACGACGGACTGCAGGATCTCGAACACGCCCTGCAACGCCAGGGGCATTGGCCAGCCGTTGCGCAGACGCAACATCACGGCCTTCATGGGTTTCTTTTCGCGACTCATCACTGTCAATGTTGCCACCATTCAGCGCGCCCTGTGCCCTTCGACGCGCAACCTTACCCTGGGCGATTGCCCAGAACCAGCGCTTTAGTAGCTCTTCGGTGCTGGTGCCTGTTCTCCGGAATTGAAGCTCGCGGCCAGCGCCTCGGTGGCACGGGCCAGCAACGCCACATCTGCGCCGACTCCGACAAAATCAGCTCCCGCATCCATGTACTTGCGGGCGCTGTTCTGGTCGAAGGCATTGACCCCTGCGTATTTGCCGGCGGACTTCGCGGCGTTGATGGACGTGATCACGGCGGCCACCACGTCGGGGTGGTTTTGCTGGCCGATGACACCCATCGAGGCTGCCAGGTCGGAAGGCCCGATGAATATGCCGTCGACGCCGTCGGTTTCGACAATTTCCTGGACGTTGCGCACGGCTTCGTCGGCTTCGATCTGCACCATCAGGGTGATGGTTTCATCGGCACGGGCCAGGTAGCCGTCAATGCGGTTCCAGCGTGCCGAACGTGCCAGCGCCGAGCCGACACCGCGCACCCCCTTTGGCGGGTACTGGCAGGCAGCCACAGCCGCTGAGGCCTGTTGCGCATCATTAACCATGGGAATAATCAGCGACTGCGCGCCGAGATCCAGGAACTGCTTGATGACAACCGGGTCGTTGACCGCCGGGCGCACCACTGGCACCACAGGGTAGCTGCGCACGGCTTGGAGCTGCGCCAGAATGTTCTGCAGGTCGTTCGGAGAATGCTCGGCGTCGATGAAAACCCAATCGAATCCGGCTCCGGCGCAAATTTCGGCGATCAAGGGCGAGGCGGAGCACACCCAGATGCCGGCCAGCGGGCGGGCGGCATCTTTCAGCGCATCCTTGAGCGATGGATCGGGTTCTACTCGAAATGGCATGTCACAGTTCCCAGCGGTCCGTAGTCGGCAAAAACAGTGTCGTTGGCGTCCACCCACATTGGGCGGGTGAAGGATCCGGCAAGGATCAGTTCTCCTGCCTTGAGCTTGTCGCCGTGCGGCGCGATCTTGTTGGCCAGCCAGTACACGCCAGCGGCGGGGTGATTGAGCACGCCGGCAGCCACGCCCGTTTCTTCCACGGTCTGGTTCTTGAACAAGATGCCCGAAACCCAGCGCAGGTCCACGGCGTCGGGCTTCACGGGGTTGCCGCCAATGACCATGGCGCCCATGGCGGCGTTGTCGCTGATCGTGTCCACGATGGTGCGCCCTTCCATCTCGATGCGGGCATCGAGTATTTCGAGGGCGGGAATCACGTATTCGGTAGCTTCCAGCACATCAAAAATGTTGGCGCGGGGGCCTTCGATGTCCTTCTTGAGCTTGAAAGCCAGTTCCATTTCCACGCGGGCACCGGTGAATTCGGAGAAGTTGAACGTGGCCCCGGAGTCGTGGACCATGTCGTCAAAAATGATTCCGTAGTCAGGTTCGGTGATGCCGGTAGCCATCTGCATCGCCCGCGAGGTCAACCCGATTTTGCGGCCCACCAGTACCCGGCCGGCGGCCTCGGAGCGCTGGCGCCAGAGGTTTTGCACGCGATAGGAGTCTTCTACGGTCATTTCCGGGTAGCGCGCGGTGAGACGCGGCACCGGAGTCCGCGTTTGGCCGGCCTGGACCAGCTCATCGGCAATGGCCGTGATTGTTTCCTCGGATAGCATCGGCGCTGCACCTTTCACTTCAGTTCAAACCAAGGTGAGCACCCACCGACCGACTCAATGAGATGGCTCACGTTTCTTGATCGTACCCAGCTTCTGGGTGCAGGGCACATCGTACTAACATTTCCGGCCCTGCTAGCTGCCCGATGCCTTCACATTGGCCAGCAGCTCTTCAAAGGGAAGCGAGGTCATCTCGTCGTTCGGATCCGCAAATTCGCTGACCGACGGGGCGATCGATCGGGTATCGCCCAGAGCAGCATCAGCCTCGAAGCGCCCGTCAAAAGCGCCGAGGGCCAGTAGCACTTCGCCGGCTGCCCGGCGAGCGCGTTCAGCCAGGGTTCCGGCGATGCCTTGTCCGCCGAAGTCCTCAGAGGCCGCGAAGACCGACGTGGGCATGACGTTGGCCCTCAGGTAGCTGAATATCGGGCGCATTGCATAGTCGATCGCCAGCTGGTGGCGCTGGGTTCCTGCCGTTGCCGCGAGCACCACCGGCTTTCCATCCAGCGATTTGGGATCGAGGATGTCAAGGAATGACTTGAACAGGCCAGAAATCGATGCGGTGAATACCGGGGTGACAGCAACCAGGACGTCTGCATTGATGACGGCATCAATCACGCGCTGCAAGCCGGGGGCGGCGAACCCGGTGAGCATGTTGTTGGTGATGTCGCTGGCATGCTCGCGCAGTTCAATGTTGCTGACATCAGCCTGGACGCCTTCCGATGAAAGCTTTGCTGCGATGCTTTCGCCAATTTGCCGCCCCAGCAAGGAAGAGCTGGAGGGAGAACCCAAACCACCGCTGATCACTACAACCGACTTGCTCATTGCTGCCGCCCTTTCAATTTTTATATGCGTATGCATGTATCAACCCAGTGGCCGCCAATTGTATTCCCGATCCATATTTTCAATACTGTGACGATGGTAAGAATATTGATATGCTGATGCCATGAGCAGCCAGAAGCCACAGACCGAAAACCAGCGCGACATCGAAGAGGGCGTCCGCACCGATTTCAGAAACACCATGTCCTATGGCAGCTATCTGGACCTGGACCGCGTGCTCTCCGCGCAGCACCCGGTCAGCGTGCCCGAGCATCACGATGAAATGCTGTTCATCATCCAGCATCAGGCCAGCGAGCTATGGCTCAAGCTCATGCTCCACGAGCTGCTCGAAGCCCGGCGGCTTTTGGGCCTCGACGACATCGGCAAAGCACTAAAGTGCCTGGCCCGTGTGAAGCACATCCAGAAAACCCTGACCGAGCAATGGTCGGTCCTGGCTACCTTGACGCCCCGGGAATACGCGCAGTTCCGCGGCTTCCTCGGCTCCTCCTCCGGATTCCAGTCCTTCCAATACCGCGCTGTTGAATTCATCCTGGGCAATAAGCACGAAGGGATGCTCAAAGTCCACGAAGCAGATCCCAAGGCCCACGAGCTGCTGGCAAAGCTGCTCCACGAACCAAGCCTCTATGACGTTTTCCTGGCGGCGCTGGCCCGCCGCGGATACCAGATCCCCGTGGAGATCCTGTCGCGGGACCTCACCAAGCCGTGGACCTTCCAAGAAGCACTGGTGCCAGTGTTCAAGGAAATCTACGAATCCGAAGAAACCGCGTGGAGCCTTTACCAGGCTTGCGAAGACCTGGTGGACGTTGAAGACAATTTCCAGGCCTGGCGCTTCCGCCATCTGCGCGTTGTCCAGCGCACCATCGGCTTCAAGCGCGGCACCGGCGGTTCCTCGGGGGTCGATTTCCTCAAGCGCGCCCTGGATCTGACCTTCTTCCCCGAGCTTTTTGCGGTGCGCACCGAAATTGGCAACTAGCACCCCGATATCGGCGTTCAGCCTCGACGACTTCGAGGCTCGCACAGGCAGTGCCACATCCATCATCCGAACCATTACCGGGCTATACCTGCGCCACCAGCTAGCCCCGATACCGCGAACGCACGTTGTCGAGCTGGCTACAGCGGCGGGAATTTCCACGGCAGCAGCGCAGACTGCCATTTCCCGCCTGATCGACAAGCAGGTGCTGGAGAACGGCACCGATTCGGCCCTGCGCGTACCGCAGATGGCCCAGGCGATGTTCGAACGCGGCAGCCGCCGCATTTTCACTCCCCGGCAGATGTCCGCAATGGACCCGTGGTGCCTGGTGGCCTATTCCCTGCCGGAAACGCTGCGCCCGCTGCGCCATCAGATACGCAAACATTTCCTGCAGCTCGGCGGCGGACTGGTGGCTGCAGGCTTATGGATCTTTCCGGAATATCTGCGTGAAGAGGTCGACGCGGCCTTGGAGGCGTTGCATGCTAGAGCGCAGGCAACGATCTTCACAGTCCAGCAACCGCACTTCCCCGCCACGGCCCGCGAAGCCGCCGCGCAATGGTGGGACCTGGAACAGCTTGGCTCAAGGCATCAGCAATTCCTTGAAGCTACCGCCGGGCTCAGCGCGGATCAGGCAGATCCGGCCGAGGCCTACCGGGGCTACGTGGGCATGATTGACGCTTGGCGCGCCCTGCCCTACCTTGATCCGGGACTTCCTGATGGCATGCTGCCAGAGGCTTGGCCAGGCAGGCGAAGCAGGCAGCGATTCCTGGCTTTGTCGAGCGCCTTGAGGCACCCCGCCGAGCAATTTGCTGCTTCAGTGCTCGGCCATGGGCTAAAGCCAGATCGGTTCGTCCTGCCCGTAGGCCGGTGACGCTGCGCGGTAGCCAAGCAGATGCCCATCGATGAGAAAAGGCGTCAGCGCGTACTCCAGCTCGCCATAAGAGCTTGCCATCCGCCCGGTACGAGGATCTTCCAGTTCCTTGTCCGGGATTTCCGGTGCCCCTAGCGCGACGAGCGCCTCTGCCGTGCGCGCGAGGGAAAAGCGCACCAGGCCAACGCCACGGCGCTCTGATCGAGCCTGAACCATGGCGATGACAGCCGCAGCCAGGCCGTATCCCGTTGCGTGGTCCAAGGCTTGTACCGGCAAAGCGCCAGGTTCACCACGCTCGGTGCGATAGGCATCGGAAATTCCGCAGGCAGCTTGCACAATGCTGTCGAAGCCCCGGCGGCTGGCCCACGGGCCCTCATAGCCCCAGGCATCAAGTTCAGCAATGATCAGCTCTGGATACTTCTCCTGAAGGCTCTGCGGGTCCAGGCCAAAACGGCTCAGTGCCCCTTGCCGGTACCCGGTAATCAGCACGTCGGCCCCCTCCAGCAGGCGAGCCATGCGCTCACTATCAACTGGTGAGGACAAATCCAGCAAGGTGCTGCGCTTGCCGAAGCCGGTATCAACATGCTGCGCCTGCAGCTCCGGCAGCTGCGGGGCGTCTACGCGTAATACTTCTGCGCCAAAGGCGGCCAGCGTCCGGCTCGCGGTCGGCCCGGCAATAACGCGCGTCAGGTCCAGGACCCGCAGCCCTTCCAGTGGCCGGTTGGCACCAGGAGCGTAGCTCCAGGTCTTGCTTCCGTTCGCCTCATGAAGCGTGAATTGTGCCCATGCACCGCGCTTGGCCGCCTGGCCTGCAGCTGATCCAGCCCATTCGGCACGAGTCTGCACTGCCGCGGCCACACCGCCCGAAGCCACGATAAGCTCTTGGGCTTGAATTGACGAGAGCCCTGCCAGGGATTCGCGAAGGTCGCCCGCCGAAGCCCCCACAGAATGCAATAGCCTTTGTTCATGATGCGGGTAATTCGCGTGGGTTCTTATCCAGCCATCACCCGTGCGGTAAAAGCCCGAGTGCTCGGCGAAGCCCTGGGATTGTTCGCCATTAATCCGCAGAAGGCTTGAGGAGCCGAAGGCGGCGGCCACTTGATCCGACTGGATGCCCGCATCCAGTCGGCCTGCACTGAGCGAGCGCAGCGCTGCAGCTACTAGGCCAACCGATCCCAGCGCGAGCTGCTCGACATTCAGCGGTCCGTTCCACCACGATCGAGGCCCTTGCATCTTGACCGCCGCCGGAAATTCAAGCACCCCGGATTCCGCAAAACCGCCACCGAGGATCTTTTCAGTGGATTGCCCAGCATCATCGGTTGTTCGCATGCCACCAGCGTACTGCGCATTTTTGCTCCCATGCACAGGTGCGTTAAATGCAGCTAGGTCCGCAGAGCGCCAATTGGCATTCTGCGGACCTAGCTTGCTGGTCTAGCGAAATTAGTTCGCTGGAACGTTCAGAGTCTGGCCAACCATGATCAGATCTGGGTTGGTCAGCTGATCGTCGTTCAGAACGAACAGGCCGCGCCAGTCGTCAACACCAAGCTGGTCAGCAATCTTGGCCAGGGTGTCGCCGGACTTGACGGTGTAGTTCTTGCCCGAGTCGGTGACATCAATGTTGAACACTGGAGCCTGTGGAGCCGGAGCCGCGTGCTTGCCCGAGCTGCTTGGAGCAGCCTGCTTGGTGGACTTGACCGAGTTGCTGCTCTCGGAAACCTGTGGAGCGGCCTGCTTGGTCTGGGTGGCCTTAGGAGCAGCCTTCTTGGTTTCGGCAACCTTTGGAGCGGCCTGCTTGGTCTGGGTGCTCGACGAGGAATCGCTCGAGGATCCACCGGTTGGGGTTCCGCTGATGCCTAGCTTCGCGGTACATGCTGGCCATGCGCCCCAGCCCTGCGAAGCCTGGACCTTGGTTGCGATGCGGATCTGCTCGGCCTTCGATGCCTGGTTTGGCATGCCGGAGCCGCCGAATGCCTTCCAGGTCGACAGCGAGAACTGCAGGCCACCGTAGTAGCCGTTACCGGTGTTGATGGACCAGTTTCCGCCGGACTCGCACTGAGCCAGCTTGTCCCAGGTGCTTGCAGCATTTGCTGGTGCAGTGGTGGCAACGATTGCACCACCGGCTACTGCTACTGCTGCCAAGGAGGCTCCGCCGCGGCGGATCAATTTCTTAGTCTTCTGCTGGATCATGATTCTCCAGTGCTCTTCCCGCGCTCAGGTCGTCCAAGACCATCTTCGTGCACCGCTCAGCGTCGCATTTCGACGTTGTATGAAGCACTACCCTGGCGAGCGGTTTGGAAGTCCCGGTAGTACCTGTTTCCCCAATAACACAGCGAGTGTTATCGAAACGTTATAAAGACCCTAACCCAGACCCCCGCCCCCTTCGCAACTCAGGAAACGTCCAGATTCCGCGTAATTACAGGTCACCATCTCGGAAAAAAATTAAATTTGGGCGGCACGAAGATCCTTAAACTCCTTGTGAACCGGCGAGAATGTTACAAATCTGAACTGGATATCAAACAAGTTTCTGTGATATAGCTTTCAATCCGTTCCCGTCCCCTGAAAAGCGCCAGAATCGCGTGTCAAGAGCGCCGCTTCGCACGCTCCATAGCGAGGTCCTTGGCAATCAGCAATCACCAATTTCGGCGCCTTGAGCATGAACATTTCTTCGAGGCGCCTCGGCCTCCCTGCGAGGACACTTGGATGCTCGCTCGGGAAGAAGACGCGACGCTGATCTAAATGACCTAGTCACCAGAGAGATGGTTAGGTAGTGTGATGTGCGAAAGCAGATCGTCGCACTGATGAATTCATTAGCCAGACAGGGGAAGCACATGCCAGACAAAGGCAGATTCACCAAAGAGCACATGAAAGAGTCTCTCAACTGCTTCCCCCGCGCATTGCGTGAATTCTTCAGAAACGATGGCTTGGATGTCGCAGCGTCCCTCTCGTACTTCATGGTTTTGGCCATGTTCCCGGGACTGTTGGCACTGATCTCGCTGCTGTCATTGGCAGGCGCCAGCGATAGCGGGACCAATTGGATCATGGAGATCCTGGAACAGGGTCTGGCTCCGAATGGCCAAGCATCGAATGGCGATTCGCAACAGCTGCTAGACACCACCGAGCAGCTGCTTGAAGGATTGGCATCGCAAGCCAGCGGAACCTTTTGGGCCATCCTCGCCGGTTCCCTCGGTGCTCTTTGGAGCACCTCTGGATATGTCACAGCGTTCGGCCGCAGCATGAATCGGCTCCATGGCGTGCCCGAAGGACGCCCGCAGTGGAAACGCCGTCCGCAGATGTTCCTCATCACCGTATTGATCATGCTGGTTGCAGTTCTCACGCTTGTCCTGCTGGTCACTTCAGGATCCATTGCCCGCGGTATCGGCAACGTCGTCGGCCTGGGCGATAGTTTCGTGTTGATGCTCAACATCGCCAAGCCGCCGATCATGCTGGTGATGATTCTTCTCGTGTTGGCATTGCTCTACTACTTCACCCCGAACGTCAAGCGTCCACGATTCCGCTGGTTCTCTGCCGGAACCCTTACCGCCCTCGTCATTTTGGGACTGTCCCTCGTTGGATTTGGAATCTATCTCTCGCAGTTCGCCAGCTATTCAGCTACCTACGGGACTATCGGCGGTGTCATTATCCTGGTGCTGGCCTGCTGGATCAGCAACATCGCGCTGCTGCTCGGCGCGCTGGTTGATATTGAGTTCATCCGCCTGCGCCGTCTGCGCGCCGGCTTGCCCGCGACCGACGACATCCTGCTCCCCCTGCGCGATGACACCCTGGTGGCCAAGCAAGAGCTGGCAAATTACAAGGACCTAGTCCAAGCGCAAGAAGTCCGCATCAATCATGGTGGCGACCCGCTCCAGGACATGGAAATGGATCCGCAGAGAACCGGCAAACGCAAGATGAAACTTCTGCCGATAGGAGCAGCTGCCACCGCCGCTTGGGTAATTTCCCGGGCCACGACGCGCCGAACGCTGCGCAAGGACATGAAAAACCGCTCAGAACAACGTCAATAGGCTGCTGCTTGCCCACCACAGCGCGCCCGCCCCAAGGGCAAGAATCGCCAAGAGCCACAGGCCAGCAAAGGTGTGCGTTGCCCGGGCAATCAAGTAGGCGTCGGACTGGGCCACGTCGCGGCGCCGCCAAGTATGTACTGCCAAGAGCTTCGCGTAGTCACGCAATCCTGCAATCAGCAAGAATCCTGCGATGAGCAGGGAGAGATAAAGGTAGGCCTCCACCGGGGCGAAGAAGACGACGCCCAAGGCGATGAGGGCACTGACCGTGCACACCACAAATGCCGGCCAGTTGCGGACAAAAACCAGTGCAAGCAGGAAGAAGAGCGCGTAGATCCCCAGCGCCTGGCCTGCGTAGCCGATGGAAATTGCCCAGAACATCAAAGCTGAAACCCACAACGGCGCGGGATATCCGAATATCCCTGAAACAATCACCGAGAATTTTCCGCGCCCGCGGCTCACGACTTCGCCGGAATGATCCCACCCCAACCGCAGTCCAGTGACAAATCTTCCGGTGAACAGCGCGGAGACGATATGGCCGAGTTCGTGGACCAGCGTTGAGTACAGTCCGGTAATGCGCCATGCTGGGGCCGGAATCACCATCGCCAGCACCACAGCAGCAATAATCAGCCATTGCCATGAGTTCAGATCGACAACCACCGGCTGTGCCAGGCGATGCCAGGCTTCAGCAATATCCAAATTCATTCGAGCTCCTCAATCGCCCATCGATGTTCCCCATTCTCGCAAGCACCTCCGGACTGCAGCAGATCCGACCCAGCCTTTCCCCTGCCTTCAGGGAAACATCACAGGTGCAAGGCATAATCTGCATAGCGAGATGTTGTGCAAAATATTTGGAGGATCTTCATGTCTCGCTTAGCTTCAACCGCATTGGCCGTCACCGGCTTGGCTGGCGGATACGCTACCGGCCGCGCCACCAAAAAACGCCCACTGGCCGCCGTGGTGCTCGGTGCAGCTGGCGTTGGCTCGTTCCTCATCTGGAAAAAGGATGCAGGCACAGCCAAGGCAATCGCACTGATTAGCGCTTATGTTGGCGGCTTCGGTGCTTCGCACCCATTGGCAAAGAAGATCGGTGCATGGCCAGCGGTCAACAGCGTCACTGCTGGCGTCGCACTGCTCTCCCTCTTGCTCGGCGGTTCCAAGAAGTCGAAGGACGAAATTTCCTGAGAACCAACAGGCAGTGAACCACGTCGTCCACGCTGCAGAACAATGATTCTGTCCGGGGCCGGTGCTACGTTGGCTAGGTAGATACCAGTCAGCGAAAGGCGCCGGCCCCGTGTTCTTTTTAGAGGATCAGTTCATCTTCTCGGCCAGTGACCTTGCCGTGTCTGTCGATTGCAATTTTCAGTCGTTATTTCTCCTGGACGTGAAACTTGGCCGCCGTCCAGCAGCAGAAAATGCCAGGGACGAAATGCTGGAACGCACCGCCATCCTCGGTGATGTCCACGAACACAATGTCCTGGAAGAACTGGTGCAAGCCTACGGCGACTATGATCCGGTCCAAGGCACCGGAGTCAAGCAATTCCATGACCGCCCAACGATGACTCCCGAAGGCTTGCGCGCAGCCCACGAGCAAACAATGCAAGTCTTGCGCAATGGAGCCGATGTCATTTTCCAAGCCACATTCTTTGATGGTTCCTTCATTGGATTCGCCGACTTCTTGGTGCGCCAGCCAGATGGTTCCTGGGCTGTTTGGGATACGAAGTTGGCTCGCCACGCGCGGGTCAGCGCCCTGTTGCAAGTTGCCGCCTACGCGGATCAGATGATCGCGGAAGGCATCAAAGTATCTGCCAAGACCACTCTCGTCCTCGGAGACGGCACGCATTCCGTTCACCGCGTGGATGAGGTGCTTCCGGTCTTCCAAGCCCAACGCGCACGCTTCTTGTCGATGATCCAGCAGCATCGCAAGTCCTCGGAGCCAGTTGCATGGAACTCGGATTTGATGCGCATTTGCGGCCGCTGCGATTACTGCGCTGAGCAAGCCCAGGCAACCCGAGACGTGTTGCTGGTGGCGGGAATGTCCATGGTGCAACGTGAAAAACTGCGAAAACGCGGCGTATTCACCATCGACCAATTAGCTGCCCTGGAAGCACCGCCTGAATCCTCGCTGGCTCGAATAATCGATCAGGCGCAAATGCAGCTTGGGTTGGGCCGCGTTGATGGAGAGGTCCAAGGCGTCAGTTTCAGGATCAAATCCAGCCAAACCATTTCGCAGCTTCCTGCTCCCGACACCGGCGATATTTTCTTTGATTTTGAAGGCGACCCGCTATATCAGGATCGTACCGACGGCTCGTGGGGTTTGGAATACCTGTTCGGAGTCATCGAACATGACACCGGGGAACCGGTGTTCAAGCCCTTCTGGGCGCACAGCCGCGCCGAGGAACGCCAGGCGTTCCTGGATTTCATCAGCTACGTTCAGCAACGCCGGCAGCGGTATCCGAACATGAAGATCTACCACTACGCCGCTTACGAAAAGAGCGCCCTGCGCAAGCTCTCGCAGGTGCACATCGCGGGTGAAGAAGAAGTCGATACCTGGCTGCGCGAGAACCTCCTCGTGGACCTGTATGAAACCGTCCGAAATTCCTTAGTGGTCTCCACCCGTTCATACTCCATCAAGAAACTTGAGCCGCTATACATGGGCCAGCATCTGCGCGCCGGAGACGTCACCGATGCCGGCGCCTCAGTAGTTGCCTACGCACAGTACATGCAGGCACGCGATGCGCACGATACTCCCACAGCCAACGAGATACTGGCCTCGATTGCCGACTACAACGAGTACGACTGCCTCTCGACCCTGCGCTTGCGCGACTGGCTGCTTTCCCTCGAAGAACACCAGCCTCAAAGCCTTCCTGCTATTCCATTGCAGGAGGAATCCAAAGAACAGTACGAGCCCAGCGCGGAAGAACTGCGTTTGCAGGACTACCTGGCAAACCTTCCCCAGGGACAGGCACTTAGTGATGACGACCGCGCCATCGCCATGGTGGCTGCCGCTACCGGCTATAACCGCCGGGAGAAAAAGCAGTTTTGGTGGGAGCACTTCGACCGGCTCTCCGCACCAATTGATGACTGGAGCGATGTCCGCGGAGTTTTCTCGGTGGATAGCGCCGAAGTCCTCGAAGAATGGCACAAGCCCACCGAACGGGCCCGGACCTTCACGCGGATCACCAAGCTCAATGGCGCGCTGGCCGAAGGTTCGCTGCTCTCCCCCGGGTCATCGGTATTTGCCATGTTTACGGCCCCTCTGCCTGAGGGCATGGAAGTCGACCAGTCGCTTCGTGGAGGAGCATTTAACGCAACCGTGGTGGAAGTTGGTGAAGGATGGATTATCGTCTCTGAAAAATCGAGCGGCAAGATCCCTCCCTACGGTTCACTTCCCATGGCGTTGACCCCCGATAAGCCGTTGATGACCAAGAGCATCGATGATGCCCTGCTGGAGATTGCCCAAAAAGTCGGATCCACTGTCCCGGTTCTGCCGCAACAGCCGGGAATCGATATCTTGCGCCGTACCGCCCCGCGATTCAAAACGCTCACGGCACCCGCAGCACCGATGATGGCCGACGGCCAGCCCCAGATCTATCAAGCGGTCGTGGAGTCGTTGAAAGATCTTGACCATTCATACCTTGCCGTCCAAGGTCCTCCCGGCACTGGAAAAACCTTCGTGGCTTCCCACGTGATCCGCGAGCTGATCAATGAAGGATGGAAAATCGGGGTCGTGGCCCAGTCCCACGCAGTGGTTGAAAATGTGTTGCGCAAAGCAGTCGAGGCGGGAGTAGACCCGGAAGTAGTCGCCAAGGAGGTCAAGCACAAGGATCCAGTACCGTGGGCCGGAACCTCCAAGGACTCGATCTCTGAAGTTCTGGGTTCGGCCGATGGCGCGCTCATTGGCGGCACGGCTTGGACCCTCACCGGGTCCAAGGTGCCCGCTGGCAGTCTCGACTTGCTGGTCATCGACGAGGCCGGCCAGTTCTCGCTGGCCAATACCTTGGCCGTCTCTCGAGCTGCGCGCAACCTTTTGCTGCTCGGCGATCCGCAACAGCTGCCCCAGGTTACCCAGGGATCGCATCCGCAGCCCGTTGACGAATCGGCCTTGGGGTGGCTCTCTGCTGGCGAACCCGTGCTGCCGCCACAGCTGGGCTATTTCCTGGCTGCTTCATGGCGCATGCACCCGGAACTATGTGCCAAGGTTTCGGCCTTGAGCTATGACCACCAGCTGTTTTCGGCCCCGGCTGCGGGTCAGCGTGTGCTTGAAGGCACGCCTGCGGGAGTGAGCACTACGCTGGTCGCGCACCGTGGCAACACCGTTAGCTCAGTCGAGGAAGCCGAAACCATCGCCCAGCTAGTTCGCGATCATCTTGGCATGCTGTGGACTCCCGGCCCCAGTAAACCCCAACGAGCGTTGGAACCCACCGACATGCTGGTAGTCGCCGCATACAACGCCCAGGTCAATCTGGTTCGCGAGGTACTGGCCTCGAAGGGGCTGGACGCGGTCAAAGTCGGGACTGTGGACAAGTTCCAGGGCCAAGAAGCGCCGATTGTCTTGATGACCATGGCCTGCTCCAGCGCGGACGATGCTTCTCGAGGCATCGAGTTCCTCTTGAATCGAAACCGGGTTAACGTCGCCGTCTCCCGAGGACAGTGGAAAGCGATTATCGTGCGCAGCGAGCGGCTCACCGATTATCTGCCGTCTTCCCCGCAGGCACTGTCACAACTCGGTGCGTTCATGGCGTTGTAGGTTGGTGCTCATCGATCCGCTCATTTCCTGGCCGGGTCGATGACTTTTTCAACGTCGAAGAAGGAACCCAGGACCGGGCGGTCGCCCCTTTCTTCCTTGGCAAATTGCAGCCCGTCAACGTTGATGCGCATTTGGCGCTGATAATCTGAGCGCTGCTGCATCCAGGATTCTGTGGTGCCATCCACGCCATAGAAGTACCTGAACCCTTGTTTCTTCAGGTACTCATAGCGGGGACCCGAATATTCGCTGGTGTGCGCTATGTCAGAGCCAAAAGGATAAATGAACTGGTCTGTCGCTCCAACGATCGGTTCAACCTCTTTTTTCCAAAGCTTGGTATCGCGTTCCAGCCGACCCATGCTGACCGTTCCGGTCTGGATGTGGCCCCATGAATGCGACGCGAAGACCCAACCGGTTTCCTTCATGGATTTTGCGATCGCAGTAGCCTTTTCCTGATCTTCTTTCAGATTCTTGTTATTCGGATACTGGCTCGCAGAGGTGCGGTAGCCGAACACGCCGTTATAGCCGGTCATTGCTACCAAACCTCGTGCTCCGCGATAGGTGAAGTCCGGGTGCTTGTTGATGAAGTCGTCAACCATCGTGGTCACGTCGTAGGCACCGATGTGTTTTTTACCGGTAGCATCGACATATTCGTTGCGGACTTTGCCATCTTCATCGAGCACCAGCTTGCTGGCGAAGCCATCGCCTTCCATATATTCGTAGTAGCTGACATCATCAACGGAAAGCACCAGGGGCTTTTTGCCTTTGGGGAGCATGATCTTTCGATATTCCATCTTCTTCTGCTTATTGAGGCCAGCGAAGTCATGCGGATTGACCAGTACATAGTCTTTTGCATAAAGAGATGAAAGGATCGCGGAAAATTCCTTTTGGGTCACCATGTAGTCTTCGTATCCAGCAGAACTGCTTTCCTTGTCGAAGGCGCGGTCGGTGTCCACAATGAGCGAGTGGAAAAACAAGTGCGGAATTTTATCCGGCTGATCCCACGCCGTGGTGTGTTCTTTCTCGTCTTCGAGTCCGGCGACCATTGAAGACAGGCTGTCGTCACTGTCTTTTTTGGCAAGTTTTATCGCGGCGTCATAGTCATAGCCATCAGCGAGCCTGTTGATTTCGGCTTTAACGCTGCTGACGCGCTGTTGTTCCTGTTGTGATTGCTCCAGTGCGGCAGAATCCGAGCTCGGGGTTTCCGGGGTGGTTTGCGCGCTACAGGCTGCCAACGCCATGGCAAGGCCGACGGATACTGCTAAGCGCAAGGACTTCATTGATTGCCCCCTCCGTGCATTCTGTCTTGGCTATGAGCTGACAGAAAACAGGTTGTCATCTTCATAATTCGACCCTACACAGAATGAGGTTTTGGCAACACCCCCGGCAACTGATTCTTTCCCAAGGCCCGGGATTAACGGGCAGGAGCAATGGATTCACATTTACTGTTGAGGCCGATGATTTAGAATTGTTTAGTTAGGCGTCCTAAAGATCAAGGAAGTACATGCAGCCCTCGCACCGCGCGAATAGTTTGTGGCTTCAAGCTCAACAGTTCAAAGGCTCGGCAGCATATCGTCTTCTGACGGCCCAACCATGGGCGGTTGCCTTCATCCGAGCCGAGTTCACCGCCGATCGCTCCCGCGTAGCGCTAGAGCTGTTCCATGCTTCATTGGATTCGTTCTTGAAGCAGGCGCGTCAAAGCGACGAGCAAATTCCGCAGTCATACTGTGCCCAGGATTTTGCCGAGACCTGGGTCAAGCAAGGAATTCTCGCGCGGCCGCTGATCGATGGGCGTTTCGTTTACGAGCCCAGCGCGCAGACCCTGCGCACATTGCGCTTCCTCTCAGACTTTTCCACCGACGATTCCCACCTGAACTCCTCGCGCTTGAACACCTTGCTTTCATCGCTGGAATCCCTGGTGCATGAAACGGACCCGGATCCTGAAGCCCGAATCCGCGCCTTGGAATCCCAGATCGCCCAGCGCCAGGCGCAAATTGAGCAGTTGCGCAGCGGGGATGATCCCGCGGTGCTCTCGCGCACAACAGCCTTGTCCGCAACGCGTTCGCTGTTGGACCTCGCCTCCAGCCTTCCTGCGGACTTCCGCCGCATGCGCGATGGTGTCCAAGACATGCTGCACTCCCTTCGCGAAGGCATCCTCGATGCTTCTACCGCCAAGGGCGTCGCGGTGGGCCAGGTGCTCGAAGCCGATCGCCAATTGCGCTCAACCGCTGAAGGCGAAACGTTCAGCGGATTCACCGAATTCCTGAATTCTCCCGATGCCCAGCAGCGCTTCCGTTCAGCATTGGCAGAAGTGCTCGAACGCGAATTTGTTGACGACCTCGATGCCACCGAGCGCCAGATCCTCACCAACCTGCTGCGCGAGCTGCGCCGGCAGGCGGCCGAAGTCCATGCGTCCTACGGCAAGCTTTCCGAATCCCTGCATGCGTTCGTCCAGTCCGAGGACTACAAGCAGGCGGAGCTTCTGCGCCAGGCTGTCAGGGAAGCCGAGCTGGCCATCACCAAGTCGTCGGCGCTCAAGCCGCGCAGCGGCCTGGCCCCGATGGATTTGTACACTCCACAGCTGATGACGCTCTCCGGCTTGGGGATCTACGATCCGTCCGAACATGTTGCGCCTCCCCCGCTGGCCCAGGCACCGGAATTCAGCGAGGCCGACATTGTCCGCAGTCCCGCGACGCCACAAGCCAATATGCCATTGCTGCGCGAGTCGATTACCCGGCAGTTGAATCACGCGCCAGCCGGAGCGGTGGGCATGGATGAAGTATTCGCCGCTTTGGACGATGAGCATCGGCATTTGAATACCATCCGCGCACTAGTTGAGATCGGGCGCACCAATGGCGAATCGCTCAACGAGGCTGAATTGGTCAACATCGATTTCCAGCAACTTGATGGTTCCATGAGAACCGCCATCCTGCCCGCTTTAAGCTTCACGAAGGAGCCGCTATGACCACGAGCGATGCCTGTGCCGCACCGATCGCCGAACCGCTGTTCGACGGTGATACCGGAAAATACTCCCTGCCTTTGCGCCAATTGCTGGTTCGCCTCTTGCGGGGACCCTACCTTGATGGCTCGGTGGATGCCTCCGCTTGGCAGCTCTTGCTTGATCAGCAGCAGACGATCACCGATTACTTCTCGGAGATCTTCTTGGCGTTGACCATGGATATGGACCGCAAAATTGCGATGCTGTCTCCGGTCCAGATTGACCAGGTCCACACCGCGCCGATCGCGCCTCGCCGTCCGCTGAAACGCGATGAAACCCTCTTGGCACTGCGCCTGCGGCTTTTGCTGGAGCAGCAGTCCGGCAACGGCAGCGACGCGGTGGCCTCACGGGCCACCATGCACGAGATCCTGGCCGAGCACCGTCAGGCCACTGACCGTGATGACAAGAGATTTGCCGAATCCTGTGATGCCGCCATCTCCCGTCTGCAATCCCTGCGATTGCTGACCAGCACCGAGCTGGAGAACGAATTCCGCATCTCTCCGGCGTTGGCCATGGCACTGCCGCTGAGCAGCATTCAAGACATTCCGCGCTACATCGCGGCGATTGATGCCAACGAGCCGGCTTTTAACCTTTCGCCCGACGACAACGATGAACTTGCTGAACAGTCCCCCGAGTTGGTGCAGGAGTAACCGATGAGCATTGAAATGACTCTTCCGCTGGGCGGCGCGATCAACCCCGGCCAGCATCGCCTCAGCCGGGTGCAGATTGTCAACTGGGGCACCTTCCACGGGCTGCACGACCTGTCCGTGGACCGGGCCGGGACACTGGTCACCGGGCATCCTGGTGTTGGTAAATCCACACTGTTCGATGCCATGGGCCACGTATTTTTCGCGACTCCCCGCCTCAATGAATCAGCTAACGACGCGGCCACCCGCGAAGACCGGCGCACCACCTTCTCCTATATGCGCGGACGCCAATTCAAGACCAGCGAAGGCACCGTTTACCAGCGTCCGGGGGCCACCTGGAGCGCCATCATCCTCAGCTACGAGGACGGCATGGGCAATACGGTGACTGCCGGGGCCGTTTTTGATCTGCCTGATGCCGGGCTGGAAGGCCAAGTTTCCAAGCACTACCTGTTGTGCGAAGGCAAGGTGGATATTGCTGAGCTGGAAAACCACGGACCGCGTCGCTTCACCGTCTCCTCGCTGTCCAAGGCGCTAGCTCCCACCGAAGCCTTCGATACCCACAAGGCGTTTATTGAGCGTCTTCGCCGCCGCCTTGGGGTGGAAAGCGATAAGGCCTTTGCCTTGTTGCGCACCCTGCAAAACGGCAAGGGCCTGGCCAAAGGCGTCAACCAGTTCTTCCGCCATGAAGTTCTCGAAGAACCGGCAACACTCAAAGCCGCCGCCGCGGCAGTTGAGGACTTCGCGCACCTTCGTGGCATCTATCGCCAATTGGACACCGCCCGTGCCCAGCGTGACGCGCTGGCCGAAGTTCCCCAGCAGGATCTGGCCTACCGCCAGTTGGCCGAGAAAATCACCGAAACCCGCCACCTGCTGGACAGCGACGTGCAGGCCCTGGAAGCCCAGGTCCGCCAGCTGGTCATGCGCAATGATCTCTCCGCCCACCAGAGCGAACTAGCTGCACTGCAGGCCGAAGAAGGGGAACTTCGAGCGCGCAAGGAGCAGCTCGATGACCAGCTGCAGTCCTTGGAAGCGGCGCACGATTCGGCCGGCTCCGCCTCGCTCATGCTTCTGGAGCGCGAGGCCGATGTTGCTCGAAAAGCGCTGAGCGAAAAGGAAAATTCCCTCCGCGCGCTGCAGCAACAGGCGACAGAAGCTGGATTGAGCTTTGAGTTCTCCGCCACCGGCTTGGATGAGTTGCGTGCCAATGCGGCCCGCACTTTGCAACAGCTGTCATCGATCACCCACGACGCGCAAACCGTGGAATATGAAGCCATGGCATCGTTGGTCAATTTGCGCAAGCGCGCCGAGACGCTGGCCGAGCAGATCCGCTCCTATCAACGCCGCGCCAGCAACATTGATGACCGGTCCATCGCAGCACGCCGGGCAATCGCTTCGGCGTGTTCGCTGAGCGAAGACCAGCTGCCTTTTGCCGGCGAGCTGATGGATGTTTCCGCTGACTCCTCGACCTGGCGCCTGGCTGCCGAGAAGGCCCTGCATTCCTTGGCCCGCACCCTGCTGGTACCGGGCGACCTGCTGGGGCAGGTGACCCATGCCATCGACCAGCTTGATGGCCTAGGACGTGTTCGATGGATCGATATTTCCCAGCAGCCCAAGGCGGGTGCGGCGGGCCCGGCAGATCTGGTCACCAAACTCGACTTTGCGCCAGGCGATGCGGGCAACTGGCTGAAGTCGAAGATCACCGCGGATTATCCGCTGGCTTGCGTAGATAACGATGCCGCCATGCATGTGCATCCCAAAGCCATTACCCCTGCAGGCACCATGAAAACCGGTGCCGGAACCTTTGAACGCGATACTCGCGGACTTCCGGCCTCCGAATACTTGCTCGGCTTCACCAACGAATCAAAGATCTCCGAGCTGCAATCCAAGGCTGTGCGACTGGAGGAAAAAATCGCGCAGGCTCAAGCGTCTGCCGATGAACGCAGCGCCGCCAAGAATAAGGTGGTTGCCAAGTCGCTGCTGCTCAAGGCAATCATTGCCGACGAGCGCAGCTTCAGCCAATTGGATTCTTCCCCGGCTTTGGAAGCGTTGCGGCGTGGCGAACAGAAGCTTGGCGATGCCCTGTCGCTCTCGGGTGATTCCTCACGAGTGCGCCAGCAGATTGAAGCAGCCAAGGCCGAAGCGGAAAAGCTTGTCGGCGACCTTGCACTTGTCCGTTCCCGCATCCAGGATCTGCAGCTCCAGGTAGAGCGTGCTCAGCAGGTCCTGGCCACGGCACAGGAGCCGGCTGGCGATTGGGAGCAATCGATTCCGGCGTCATTGCGCCAGCATCAGTTGCTGGGCCCGGTCCTTGACCAGGCCATTTCAGGCAAGTGCCCGCCCAGTGAGCAAATCAGCGAGGCCTTCGCCGAGGTCAAGCTGCAGCTGGGAAGCCAGATGAACTCGCTGAACAGCCAGCACCAGGAAATTGGTAGCGCCCTGAGTGAAACTTTCCGTCGCTTTGCCCGTGATTTTGGCACCTCGCACGCCCAAACCCACGGTACTTCCGCGGAGGCAGCCGAGCACTACACGCAGCTGCACGATCAGATTGTTGCCGATGGCCTGCCGCACCACGAAGCACAGTTCCGTGAATACTTCGCCAACCGCTCCTACGAGCGCTTCAGCGATCTGTTGCAGTTGCTTGATGAAGAGCGGCGCATGATCTCCGAACGCATCAAGCCGTTGAACCAGATTCTGGCCGAAGTGACCTTCGAGCATGGATCCATCCTGCGCCTGGAGGTCGAGAATTCGATTCCTGTGGAGGCCGGGAACTTCCGCAAGGAGTTGAAGGATGCCTTGCAGGAGGCCTACACGACCAAGGATGAAACGACCTTGGCCACGTCCTATCAGGCGCTGGAATCCCTCGTTACCGCCTTGAGCGATCCTTCACTAAATGCGTGGCGCTCCACTGTGTTGGATGTTCGTCAACATGTGATTATTAGCTGCAATGAGCACAAGACCAATGGTGAAATCGAAACCGGCTTGGAACCTGGAACCCTGTCCGGTGGCGAGGGTCAGCGTTTTACTTCCTTCATCATGGGTGCTGCTTTGGCCTACCAGCTGGGCTTCGCTTCGGCAGGCTTCACTTCCTTCGGCACGGTGATGATCGATGAAGCGTTCATTCAGGCCAATTCGGAGTATGCCGCTGCCGGTATACGCGCCCTGCAGGAATTCGGCTTCCACCTCGTGCTTGCCGCGCCGGAAGACAAGATCGACCTGAGCCGGCATCTGGGGTCGATTACCGACATCATCAAGCACCCGGGATCCAATATCTCTGGCTTCGTGACCACCGGCCGTTCACCGGCCATGGCCACCACCATCACGCTGCGCAGCTAGCGCCCCACCCGCCATTAAAGGTCCAGTTCCTCTGTGAACTGGACCTTTAATTTCGTGGTGCTGCATTCACTTCATGAGGGACTGAATGCGTTCAGGGATCATATTCACTCGAGGGTGCAGATCCTGCGGTGCGTAGTCGGGGTCAATGCATTCTTTCCAATACCTCAAGTGGGCCTTGTCGATCTCGTGGTTCGAGTCCTTGACATCGACACCGTTCTTGCCTTGGATGCTGTACCAGTACAGGTACTCGACCCCGTCGATGCTTTCGCTAAAGATCGTTTCTACGTACATCTCTTCTTGCTCCAAGGTCTCAAGTACCGCAGGCAAGCTGGAGTTAAGCAGTTCCATCCATTCGTTGACCGAGGCAGTCTTTCCGGGAAGCACTCGGAACCGGGTGAGTTCTATGTTCATAGGGCCAATTTATATCTGCAGCTGCAATTGCAACGAAAAGGCCGAGCCCGGAAAACAGGATTGCTGTTATTCCGGGCCCGGCCTTGAGCGCTACGCGGCTATTACTCGGTTGCCAAGCCTTCTACTGGTGAAAGTCTTGCAGCCCGTCGTCCTGGGGTGATGGATGCCAGGAGCGCAGCGATCACGCTCACGGCAAGGACTGCTGCCAGCTGCCACCACGGGATGGAGTAGGTCAAGGTTCCCATGGATGCCAATGCCGACTGGGCACCCAGCAAGCCGTAGGCAACTCCGAGGACCATGCCGAGCAAGGCCGCGACACCACCGATAAGGACCGCTTCGGTAGCCAGCATGCTTTGCAGCTGCTTCTTCTTCAGTCCCAATGCCCGAAGCAGCGAGTTCTCGCGGGTGCGTTCAAGCACCGAGAGGCTGAGCGTATTGGCGACGCCAATCAATGCGATGAGCACCGCGACGGCAAGGAGCGCCGAAACAATGGTCAGAAGCACATCAATGATCTGCGTGAACATCGACTTCATGACTACGCCGCCGTCAATCATCGAGGATTCGACGCCGGTGATGTCCGAAATTTCGGTCACCAGCTCATTGATCTGCGAGCCTGCGATACTGGAATCCACCTTGACGATGATTCCGGGGTATGAACTCGGGTCCTTGATGTCCAAGGTTTTGAAGGTCTCATTGGTGATCAGGTTTCCTGAGAGCAGCGCGCCTGATTTTTTGACCTTGAGCGACTGTCCGGCGACCTCGATGGATTTCTGGTCGGTCTCCCACTGGGACAAGATCAGCTCGCCGTTCTCGGGCACGACCTTCTGGTCCAGAACTGTCTTGGCGTACTGCTGCGGATCAACAGCAATCAGCTGAATGTTGACCGGTTCGCCCATGTCCAGATCCGCATCGGCATAGGAACTGGTGAAAGTCGAAGTTGCGCTGACGCCGTCAACGCCATCGATCGTCTTGGCCAGCTCTTCCGCTTTGGCTTTGCTGGTCGCTCCATCGTAGAACGAGACCATCATGTCCACGGGGTACTCGGCAGCCACCGAATTGTTCAGGCTGGCTTTGGCGGTCTGGCCGCCAACCATGATCATCGAAACCAATGTCACGCCGATCAGCAAGGCAGTAGCCGTGGCAGTGGTGCGCCCTGGATTACGCACCGCGTTCAATGCAGCCAGGCGGCGGGAAGTCGACTTGCCGGCAATTGCCTTGCCGATACCGGCGACGCTGCTCGGTACGAACAGCGAGGCGAGCATCAAGATCCCCGGGAACGACACCAAACCGCCCAGGAAGGCTACGACCAGATTCCCCTTGACTGCGCCGAAGACCAATAGGCCAACACCGATGAGGGCCAACGCCGATCCAAAGACGATGCGCACAATGCCCGCGCGGTTCTTCACGCTGGCAGCATCAAACGGGCGCAGAGCGGCCAGTGGCGCCAGCTTCATGGCCCGGCGAGCAGGCAAGCTTGCAGCAACAACCGTCATCAAGATGCCGACAGCAATTGGAACCGCGAGACCGATAGGGGTCATCGAGAGCGTTGCGTAAGACATGGCAGGCACCAGGGTGTGCAGCAGCTGGATCAAACCAGCCATCAACGCGATGGCCAGCAAGACGCCAATCACTGATGCCACGATGCCAATCACGAGGGCTTCAATCAGTACCGAGCTGCGGATCTGCTTGCGCTTGGCGCCCAGGGTGCGAAGCAGCGCCAATTCCCGGGTTCGCTGTGCAATCACCACAGAGAACGTGTTGACTACAACCAGGCCGGTAACCACGAGCGCGATCAAAGCGAAAATAATCAGGATGATGCTCAGCTGGTCGGTGCCACCGGTCATCTGGGCCACTTCGTCAATAACCTTTTGATCCGCAGTGACCACTGCGACGTCAATTTTCTTCTGGTCTGCAAAGTAGTCTTGCAGGTCCTGCCGAACAGCATCAATGGAACCATCGCTATTGATGACGATGTCGCGGAATATGGCGCTGTCGCCGGCGAAGTGGTTCCATGCCTTTTCGCTCATGCCGCCCAGGGCGTAGGCGGAAGTCTGCGGGTTAGCCGACGAACGCTGAATGCCGACAATGTTGATGTTCTGGGTCTTCCCCTGGTCGTCGCTCAGGGCCACAACATCGCCGACGGAGATGCCCATGTCCTTGGCATGCGAATCATCGATGATCATCTCGTTGTTGGCCAGCGGAGCGCGGCCTTCGAGAAGTTCCATTCCGCCCAACCCCTGATTCGGGTCGACCGGCTGGGTTTGAATGGTGTATCCGTTATCCGCAGTATGCAATTGGCCATAGGCGTAGCCCAATCCATAGGCGGTAGACACTCCGGGGAGATTGCGAACGCCATTGATTTCTTTGGCGGTGAGCTCGGTTGTCTGGTCAGGGTCGGCGCTTGGGCTTGGATCCCAGTAGGCCACCAAGTCGGCGGACTTGTAAGAATCCCCCAAGGAATTCTTCAAGGTCGCCTGTGTTGACGAATTCACTGCCAGCGTTGCCGCGAGGAACGCGGTGCCGATGGCTACGGCAAGCACGACGGCGATATAGCGCCGGGCGTAGGTCTTGATATTAGAAAGTGCTACGTGCAGCATCGTTTACTCCGCCAATGAGGCGAGTGCCTCGGACACGGTAGCCACGGTTGGCTCCTCGATGGTACCGACGATCGCGCCGTCTTTCATGAGCAGCACGGTGTCTGCGTAGGATGCTGCCACGGGATCATGGGTCACCATGATGATGGTCTGGCCCATTTCGCGAGTGGAAGTACGCATCAGAGACAGGACTTCGGCGCCGGTTCGGGAATCCAGGTTGCCAGTTGGCTCATCGCCAAAGACAACTTCAGGGCGAGTGAGCAGCGCACGGGCTACGGCCACGCGCTGCTGTTGGCCACCGGAGAGCTCATGTGGTTTGTGGGTGAGACGGTCGCGCAAGCCCAATGCATTGATGACCGTGTCGAACCAGGCCTTGTCGTGCTTCTTGCCAGCCAGGGACAGGGGCAGCAAAATGTTGTCTTGCGCGTTGATGGTGGGGACCAGGTTGAATGACTGGAAAACGAAACCAATCTGTTCGCGGCGCATCTCAGTGAGCTGATCGTCGCTGAGCGAGAGCAAGTTCTTGCCGCCGATGATGATTTCGCCGCTGTCTGCCGAGTCCAGGCCAGCCAGGCAATGCATCAGGGTTGATTTGCCGGATCCGGAAGGACCCATGATGGCAGTGAAACGAGAACGTGCGAACGAGACATCGACGCTGCGAAGAGCCTCAACCCGAGTGGTGTCATGTCCGTAGGTTTTGGTCAGCCCACGAGCGGCGACCGCATGGTCAGTTTTTGGCAGGGTTTCAGAAGTCATACCAAAAGAATATAAATTCCCTAGCCAGATGGGCATCCACCAGCAGGCTTGACTTGATTAGGCGGGACATCATACTCAAGTATGACCCAGCCCCGGCAAAACTAAACCACAGGTTATCCGCCGGGTAATTCTAGGCGCTCTTGCTAGCAGCCGTGCTGGTGCTCGGTGCTTTGATGCGAGGATGGCTCGATCTGAAACGTCGAATGCTCAATGCTGATCGCGAAGTGGTCGGCCACGCAATTTTGCAGGTTCTTCAGGAGGTCTCCCGCGACTCCAGCCGAGAACATCGAATCCTCGACCACCACATGGGCGGTGAGCACCGGCAGGTTCGAGGCTATCTGGCTAGCGTGCAGGTCATGCACGGCAATGACACCGGGCTGGTTCTCCAGGTGCTCGCGCACCGCAATGAGATCCAGCCCTCGCGGCGTGGATTCCAGAAGAATATGAGTCGTTTCGCTCAACAGCTTCATGGCACGTGGAACGATCAGGGCGCTGATGACCAGGGCAGCAATCGAGTCTGCCGCCATCCATCCGGTAGTTGCGATGACAACGGCAGCAACGATAACTGCCACCGAGCCCAGTGCGTCATTAACAACTTCAAGGAACGCTGCGCGCATATTCAAGTTGTTCTTGCGTCCCGCGGAGATGATCCACATGGAAATGACATTTCCCAGCAAACCGATCACGCCAAAAACGAGCAGGCCTGTTGGCTGGATTTCTGTTGGCGTGAATAGCCGGCGAACAGCATCGATGGCGGCGTAGATGCCGACTGCGAGCAGCAGCGCTGATTGCATTGTTGCCGAGAGCACTTCGGCGCGCCGGAACCCCCAAGTTCGCTTGGTGGTGGGCTTGCGCGCAATCAAATTGGCCGCGGTGAGCGCCAGCAGCAGTCCGAGGGTATCGGTCAGCATGTGTGCCGCATCGACAAGCAAGGCTAGCGAGCTAGTGACAATGGCCCCGACGATTTCGGCAATGAGAATGCCTGCCGTAATGCCAAAGGCCCAGGCAAGTCGCGACCGATTGGCCTCCGAATGATCATGGGAGTGACCGTGCGAATGATCGTGGCCCATGGCTACACCTCCAATTGCTGGCTTGAGTGCGCTTCCTGCCAGTGATGCGCCTGCGATTGGTTTGGAACGAGTTGCTGCGCCAAGGAGAGCAACTGGTCCAAGTACTCGGCCTGCCCCAGCGTGTAGATGCTCGCTCGTCCCTGGCTCCGAACGGTGACCAAATCAGTATCCCGAAGGCAGGCAAGATGGGCACTCACAGTGCTTTGGGCCAGCCCGAGATGATCGGTCAGTTCCCTGACCTTGTGTTCACCGGTTTTCAGATGTTCAAGGATCAGCAACCTTGTCGGGTCAGCGAGGGCATGGAAGAGCGCCGCTTGTCGCATTTTGCCGTCGCGATCCAACACATCATCGCTTCTAGACTCTATCATCGCCATATAACGATGATAGACGGTTGAACCGGAAAATTGAACCCCTCGAGAAAGCCAGCCAGCGCCAGAGCATGACGCACGCCAGCTGAACTCCGCGACAACGTCCGATTGTTACGCGAACGCTCCGACAGGCCACGCATATGCTGATCGCGAAAGCGCAACTTTTTCACCTCGTCGATGTTCTTCGTCAGCGGTGGAAAATCAAGGATGGGACGCCCAGGACGCTGCCAGCGCGCGGATGCCCAAGCACCACCGGGGATTTACTAAATTCTGAAGCATTTCTTCAGTACATGCCCTTGACCTCATATAATGCGAAGATAGATTCATGACTGAAGATCTTGTTATCGGCGAAGATGGCCTTGCCCGTCCGCACTGGGCCGCCACCAGCGATATGCTCCGCACCTACTACGATTCCGAGTGGGGCATGCCGGTGAACACCGAAGCAGGAGTCTTCGAACGGTTGAGCCTGGAATGTTTCCAATCCGGGCTCTCATGGGCCATCATTCTCTCCAAGCGGGAAGCCTTCCGGGAGGCGTTTGCCAACTTCGACCCTGAAAAGGTTGCGCTGTTCACCGAGAACGACTTTGATAGCCTCATGGATAACCCCGCCATCGTGCGCAATAAACTGAAAATTCGCGCCACCATCGCCAACGCGGAAGCTACGCTCATGATGCGCGAAGAGGGAGGGCTGGCCAATTTCATCTGGTCCTTCAAGCCAGAGGAAACTCCAGCTCCACGGACCGCTGCAGAAATCCCGACCCAGAGCGCCGAATCCAGAGAGCTGGCCAGGGAATTGAAGAAACGCGGGTTCAAATTTGTGGGGCCCACGACAATGTTCGCGCTCATGGAAGCCATCGGGATGGTGGATACCCATTTGGTGGGATCCCATCGCCGCAGCAGCTCAGGAATCTGGGCCTGAAGCCCATGAAATTGCGCCTGGAGGCAGTGGGAACACTGGACATTGCCCATGCTTTGTCCGTGTTGCGGCTCCATTCCCTTCCAGCCCAGGAAAAAATCGAGCCGTCCGCTGCGAAAGTTCGCCGGGTCCTGCGCGTTGGCGGACACCTCGTCGAGGTCCATCTGGCTTTGGACCCGTCAGGAATATCCGTAGATCATGACGCGCCTGCCGCACTAGTCCCCCACCTGCAAACCATAATCAATCACTGGTTCGGGTTGCAGCAAGATACCTCGCCAGCCTATGCATCCCTTGCGAAGCTGCCGGGGCTCGACGCGATGGCTGCGTCATTTCCGAATCTGAGGCTCATCAGCTACCCGGACCCGTTCGAGGCTCTGGCGACAACGGTCATTGGCCAGCAGGTTTCCGTGGCCGCCGCGCGAACGCTCGCAGGAAGGTATGTCGAACACCTGGGCGAGGCACATGCATCAGGGCTTCACGCGTTTCCGACTGCCGAAGCAACGTCAGCACTGGGCGCGCCCGAAATTCAATCCATCATTCGGTGCCCATTGGCGCGAGCAGCAACACTGCATACCGTGTCGCAGTGGTATCTGGAGTCCGGGGAATCCCTAGTTCACCGGCCAGCCGAATTCCTGACGCAACTGCTGTCCTTACGCGGGGTAGGACCTTGGACCAGGGACTACATGGCACTGCGTGGGCTACGGGATTCACAGATCTTCCTGGATTCTGATCTTGTCGTCAGGCGCGCGCTCAAGAATTCAAGCACTCCGCCGGTCATCAGAGAATCGCTTCCCGCCTGCGCGGGATATCTGGCCACACTGCTCTTATGGGCTTATGACTCCGAGCATCGCGAGCAATGAAAAAGGAACTTACCAAGGTGTGCAATCCTGGTAAGTTCCTTTTTCTGCGATCCGGATGACTGAGCAGGTCACCCGATTCCCTATTCCCCTTATTCAAGCCGGCTAAGCCGACCACTAGGTCGAGATGAGCAACCTCGAACCGTAGTGAACTGGCCGATGATATCGGTCAAGTTAGTCGCTTCTCCCGACCACACACGGGAGAAGCTCTGGAATAAGCATAACCTAACTAGCCCTAATAACGTCAAGTCCTAATCACCTAATATCTTCTTTTTTTAATTAGGTACATCTAACTTAAGCCGTTGGGCTGCTCGCAGCACTCAATGGGCACCCCGAAGAATGAGCGTGGGTCCCGCTTTAGTCGGCGAAGATCTTGCCAACCTCGGTGCGCTTTTCGGCTTGGAACGCATCTTCTGCCCGGCCAAACGCCCAGTAGGCGGACAGTGACATATCGCGGCGATCGACCCCGCGCTCATCGTAGAAGTAGAGGCGAAGTCGCTTCATGACTTCGCGCTCGCCATGGGCAAAGACCTGCACTCGGCCACCGGGCCATGAGTACTCGCGCACGGCGTTTTCCAGAACAGTGTTCTGCGGGGTGAAGGGTGCGTTGCGGTGCAGCCATCGAACTTCAACGCCTTCCGGGTGCACAAGCTCCAGTTCATCGGCTCGGTCGGCGACCTCGATGACGGCCAGCCCCTTCATTTGCGGGGACATGGCTTCCAAAGCCGCGGATATGGCAGGAATAGCTGTCTCATCACCGGCAAAGAAATGGAAATCGAATTCTTCGCGCGGCACGAACAGCCCGGCAGGTCCAGCGAAGCAGATCGAGGAACCGATCTCGGTATCCCGCGCCCACGGGCCGGCCAATCCCTCGTCGCCGTGAACAACAAAATCAATTTCGATCGTTCGTGCTTCGAGATCGCTGCGGCGCACGGTGTAGGTACGTCGCACCGGCATGTCTTCGGGGGCCAGCTTGCTGCGCAGCTCCTCCATGTCGTAAGGCATCTCCAGGCCAAGCTCCGGCTTGGCAAACAAGAATTTGACGTAGCGATCCGTCACGTCCTTGTCGACATAGTTGTCGAACCCAGGACCGCCGAGAGTCAGCCGCACCAAATGCGGAGCAATGTGCTCGCGCTTGAGTACCTGCAAGACAACTTGAGGACGTGCAGGTCGAGCCTCGCTTTGCAGACGTCCGCCAGCTGGCTGAGACATAACATCACTTCCTGTCTGAATAAGAGTAGATAGATCAATCCTAATTGACAGAAGCGCTAGAGCTTACTTCGGGAAGGTTGAAACACCTTCAAAAGCGCTCAGTCCCTCGCGTTCTTCAGGGCTAAGCCTTTGAACCCGCGAAGTCGCCGGGTCAAAATACGCCAGCGTGGTGGCCGCTTTAACACATAGGTAATCCTCAATTGGGTCCCGGAATTCGTAGCAGATCTCAAAACTGGCTGGCTTGATGTTTGCCACCCACAAATCCACATTCACCGGAACATTGCGGTATTCCAAAGGCCTGGAGTACCGCACGCGATGCTCAACGACCAGGATCTGGATTCCCGGCGGCACCGCCGAAAAAATATCTGCCTGCGGTTCAACTCCGGGAGCACCAGTTCCGCCAGGAACTCCAAAGCCAGCAATACGCGCTTCTTCCATCAGCCTGATCAGGTTGACATTATTGACATGCCCATAGGCATCCATGTCGCCCCAACGCATGGGCACCTGCACACGAAGCGTTGATTCAGCCATTACCGTACTTTCCTCTACAAATTCTCGGCGTCAAAATCAACCAGGCCAAGCTTCACCAGCTGGTCGAGGATTCGCGCGCCATCAGGCTCATATACCCAGCGCACGCCCGGGGTCGTGCGCCGCAACTCGTTGGAACGTCCGCCAGCCAGTACGGCCTCAGACGGCGTAAGCTGCCGGATCACTATCGCCCGGACTAGCTCGGGATAGCGGCGCGCGAATTCTGCGTAGATCGCCGGGTCGTGCTGGCCATCGTCGCCGACCAGGATCCAGGAGATATGTGGAAACTCCTGAGCCAGCCGCCGCAGCTGGTCCACCTTGTGCTGCATGCCGCTGCGGAACCAGGAACGGTCCGTAGGTCCCCAGTCCGTGAGCAACAGCGGGCCTTCGGGGTAAAGATTGCGGGAGATGAAGCGCTGCAGAGTTTGCGCAACATTCCATGCGCCCGTGGAAAGGTAGACCATCGGTCCACCAGGGTGTTCTTGCCGCACTTGCTGCAACATGACAGCCATGCCCGGAGTTGCAACGCGTGCGTGCTCTGAGAGCACAAATGAGTTCCACGCTGCCAGCAAGGGGCGCGGCAGTGCCGTGACCACGACGGTGTCGTCCACGTCGCTGATCACGCCGAACTTCTGGGCCTGGTCAATGACCATGATGCGGGCTGTCGCCTCGTCGCCGTCGTGGGCTTGAAGGTGTATCTCGTTCCAGCCCGCCGGCAGGTCAACGGCCAGCTTTGCATCGATGACGCCGCCGCGGTCCGCTTGCACCTCGAAGCGCTGCTCTCCTACGACGATGCTGACCTTGCCAAAAGGAAGGATCGGTGAAATGAAATTTCGAAAACCCCTGATCCCGTCGGCGATCACCTGCGCCTGATGCTGACCGAATTCGAAGGCTCCGGGGCCGGCAAGCACGACTCGGGCTAGTACGCGAATCCAGCCCCCTTCGGGTCCCGTCGAGCCGTAGCCGGTGTAAGGCAGGATGACCGCCCCTTGCCCCTTGGCTTGTGCCCGCTTGGCACGCCAGTTGTGGAATTTGTCTTCCACCCGCGAAGCAACGTGACGAGCTCGTTGCTCAGTCGAAATGTGACTCATGCTCACAGTCTTTCATGTTCTCGCCAAACCCTGGAAAACGACTGGCATTCGAAACCCGGCACGCGATTCAACCTCCAGGCCCGCGGATTGGCTACGAGTAAGGGTAGAACCCTTCCCCGCTCTTGCGGCCCAGGAGACCGGCTTGGACCTTTTCGGTAATGAGCGGATGCGGCTTATCGGCTTCATTACCCGTTTCGGCGAAGGTCGCCTGGGCTATGAAATCGATGACGTCCAGGCCAACCATGTCCATCAGCTCAAAGGGGCCCATTGGGTGCCCGAGTGCTGTTTTGGCGGTGGTGTCGATATCTTCAATGCTGGCGATTCCTGCGTGGGCAAGGTTCAATGCCTCGGCGTTGATAGCTCCCATCATGCGGTTCGCGATGAATCCCGGGATCTCCTTGTTCACCAGCACCGGCTGCTTGCCCAGCCGCGTGGCCACCGCCTTCACGGCTTCCACCGTTTCATCGCTGGTCTGCTCATTGCGGACCACTTCAACGCACTTCATCACCAGTGCAGGGTTGAAGAAGTGCATATTGCATACCTGTTGGGGGCGCCCACTGGCCGCGGCCACGCGCGAAGAGGGCAAGGTCGAGGAATTGGTGGCAAGGATCGCGTGGGCTGGGGCATGTTCACCCAAAGTGGCGAAGATCTGCTCCTTGATATCCAGCCGCTCCACGGCTGCTTCGATCACCAGATCGGCCGTACTGGCGCTATCTGCCAGATCCGTGCTCTGGGCCAGCCGGCTTAATGCCGCGTCCGCGTCCTGCTGTTCCAGTTTGCCCTTGGAAATCCTGGACGCGGCCCACGCTTCGAGGTCTGTGCGCGCAGCGGTCAAGGCCTGCTCGGAGATGTCTTGCAGGAGAGTTTCGTAGCCGCTCAAGGCGCAGCTCATGGCGATTTGCCGGCCCATGGTTCCGGCACCAATAACCAAAATACGTTCAATCATCATTGATCTTTCCTTCTTCGGCACTTGAACTGGAGCAATCAGCCCCGCAAATAAGTGGTGGTCGTGTGCGTGTAGAACTCGCGGGCCGCTGCTCCTTGTTCCTTCGGCCCATAGCCAGATGCCTTGGCACCTCCAAATGGTACGTGGGGATCCGCGCCTGCTGACTCCGAATTTACATGCAATATGCCAACATCCAGTGTTTGTTCAGCAGCTAGTGCCACGGAAAGATTGCTGGTGAACAGGGCCAGGCTCAACCCAAACTCGGAGTCTTCGGCCGCTTCAAAAGCCTGATCTGCGCCGCTGACGGTGCACACCGCAAGAATCGGGGCAAAAAATTCCTCGCGCCAGGCACAGTTCTCCCGGCCGGCTTCACCTGCTGGCAGCTCCAAGATGGTGGGTGCCAGATAGCTTCCAGTTTCTGGAGCCTTGCCTTGGAAGCGCAGCAGCGCTCCTTGGCTCAGGGCACGGTCAATTCCTTCGCGCGCCGAGGCCGCTGCTTTGGCATCAACTAGTGGTCCCATGTGGACGTCGGGATCCAGCGGGTTGCCGGTAGTCCACTGTTCCAGGCGCGTGATGAGCCTGGCCAGGAAATCCTCGGCAATCTCGTCGTCCAGGATGAGCCGACTGGTTGCAGTGCACTTCTGCCCGGTAGAGCGGAAGGCTCCCAAAAGCACCTGTTCGCTGGCTAAATCCAGGTCGGCATCGGCGAGCACCACCGCGGCGTTCTTGCCTCCCATCTCGGCCTGGACCAGAACACCGCGCGCAGCGCCGGCGGCACAGAGCCGGCGGCCTACCGCGGTTGATCCGGTGAAGGACAGGCCGTTGAGGTGCTCATTGGCAATGAATCGGTCTCCCAGCGCCCCTGGGCCAATGACGAGGTTGAGCACTCCTGCGGGCAGTCCGGCATATTCCAAGGCCTGGACAAGGCGCAGCGCCAGAATCGGAACCAGGCTGGCTGGCTTGAAAACGACGGTATTTCCGAAGACAAGTGCCGGCGCGATTTTCCACGCTGGAATGCCGATGGGAAAGTTGAACGGCGTAATAATGCCCACCACGCCCAGCGGCTTGCTGGTCACCAGAATCTGCTCTCCGGGGCGAGGAGACTGGAATACTGTCCCGGCAGCGCGTTCCGCTTCGCCTGCGTAATAGGTGAAAATTTGGGCTGCTCGCAGTACTTCGCCAATTCCTTCGGCCCGTGTTTTGCCTTCTTCGCCGGCAAGTTCCTCTCCGAACTGCTCAGCATGCTCCTTGAGGTAGCTTGCGGCCACGATCAGGTAGGCTGCGCGTGCAGCCATCGGGATGGCCGCCCAGCTTTTCTTCGCTTGGTGCGCGGCGGCGAAAGCAGCATCGACTTGCTCTTCACTGGCCGCGCGGCCTCGGGCAAGTACCTGCGAGTTATCAGCAGCAGCTCTCGAATCGATTTCGCGTCCCTGGCCCTCGGCCCACGAGCCGTTGAGGTACTGGTGCAGGGCCACCGGGGTCGAAGCTAATTCCATCATCATGTTCCTCTGGATTCTTTTTGCGTTGCGCGGTTTAGCGGAAGGCGGGGACACCGGTGAGCTTATGGCCCAGGATCAGGGTGTGGACTTCGTCAGTGCCTTCATAGGTGCGCACTGACTCCAAGTTGTTGGCGTGGCGCAGTGGCGAGTAGTCCAGGGTGATGCCGTTGCCGCCAAGGATGGTCCGCGCCTCGCGGCAGATCTTGATGGCCTCGCGGCAGTTATTCAGCTTGCCCGCCGAGATCATGTGCAGATCCAGATTTCCTGCATCTTTGAGCCGGCCGATGTGCAAGGCCAGCAGGAAACCCTTGTTGATCTCCAGAGCCATGTCCACCAGCTTCTGCTGGGTCATCTGGTAGCCAGCTAGCGGCTTGTCGAACTGAAGACGTTGCTGCGAGTAGGCTAAGGCATCTTCAAATGCATCGCGGGCTGCTCCCATGGATCCCCAGAGAATTCCGTAGCGCGCTTCGTTCAGGCAGGAAAATGGCCCCTTCAAGCCCTTGGCGTTTGGCAGTACGGCCGAGCCCGGCAAGCGCACATCAACCAGGTCGATGTCGCACTGGATGGAAGCACGCATGGACAGCTTCTGCTCAATCGGGGTTGCGGTGAATCCCGGGGTGTTAGTCGGTACTACAAAACCGCGGATCCCTTCGTCGGTTTGCGCCCAGATGACTGCTACCTGTGCCACATTGGCCAGGCCGATCCAGCGCTTGGACCCGTTGATCAGCCAGTCATCACCGTCGCGGCGGGCGAAGGTTTTCATGCTTGACGGGTCGGATCCGGCAGTTGGCTCGGTCAGCCCGAAGCATCCGATGGCCTGACCGGCGGCCATTTTCGGCAGCCATTCTTGTTTCTGCTCTTCGGAACCGTGCTTGTGGATGGCGCTCATGGCCAGGGATCCCTGCACGGAAACAAAGGTGCGCAGTCCCGAGTCGCCGGCTTCCAATTCTGCTCCGGCGATGCCGTATTCCACCGCGGAGCGGCCGCCACAGCCATAACCGTTCAGGTGCATGCCCAACAGGCCCAGCTTGGCCATTTCCGGGACGATCTCCAACGGGAAGACCGCGTCGTTGTACCACTGGGCAATATTCGGTTTGATGTGTTCTTTAACGAAGCCACGCACGGTATCGCGCAGGGCCAGTTCTTCACTGCCAAGCAGCGAATCGAAGTTGATCAGATCAGCGGGGTCGAGGACGTGTTCAGTGGTGTCCATATTCGCTCCTTGGAGGTTGCGTTGGTTGGCGGTTGCGCGCACTGTCCGGCTAAGTGCGAGCTGCTTGTTCGAAGAGCTCTTGATGCTGGCCGTGGGCCGGCGGGTTGCTTCGGTATTGAGCTGGTGTGCGGGAGAGCCCTATGGGGCTGGCAAGGTGCGTGGTGGTTTCACCGGTGTCCGGATCGCTGATGGCCGCTACCGGATCCAGGCCCAGCTCCTGGGCAAAGCCGATGGCTTGGGCGATCGTGTTGACCTTGCCCGCGGGCACCCCGGACTCCATCAGGCAGCTGGCCCAGCTAGCCGCGCTGTGTTCAGCGGCAGCGGCCTCAATCAGCGTCTTGAGCTCGGCACGGTGCGCGACCCGGTCGGTGTTGGTGATGAACCGGGGGTCCTCGGCGAGCGCGGGATCGCCCAGATGCTGGCATAGCGCGGCAAATTGCCGGTCGTTGCCTACCGCGATCGCGATGACGCCGTCGCCGGTATTAAAAGTTTCGTAGGGCGCGATGCTCGGGTGGGCGTTGCCCAGGCGCGCCGGTGATGTTCCGGTAGCCAGGGTGCTGCTTGTTTGGTTGGTCATTCCGGCCAGCACCGAAGAGAGCAGGTTGATGCTCACCCGCTGCCCCAGGCCGCTGTTCTCCCTTTCCCGAAGGGCCAGCAGGATCCCGGTGACGGCGTTGTGCGCAGCGAGCACGTCAACCAGGGCAACCCCCACCTTGCTGGGGGCGCCATCGGGTTCCCCCGTAATGCTCATCAGTCCGCCCACCGCTTGGACCAGAAGGTCAAAGCCGGGGAAAGCTGCGCCTTGTTGTTCGCCGAATCCTGAAATGGAGCAATAGACCAGTTCCGGGTTCAGCTCTTTCAACCGGGAGTAGTCCAGTCCGAATTTGGCCAGGACGCCGGGCCGGAAATTTTCCACCAGAACATCAGCGTCCTGGATCAATTCCAGGAGCCTCGCCAGGTGTTCGGGATTGCTGAAGTCGGCGATGACCGCCAGCTTGTTCCGGTTCACCGACCAGTAGTAGGTGCTCACGCCCTGGGCATTGACCGGCGGGATCCACCCGCGGGTTTCATCCCCGGCCTTGCTTTCCACTTTCAGCACCTGGGCGCCGAAGTCGGCCAAGGTCATGGTGCATAGCGGACCGGCAAGAATGCGCGAGAGGTCGACGACTTTGATACCGTCCAGCGGTTGGCCCATCTTTGCCACCTCGTTGTCATTGCCACCTGAGTTAGTTACATGTTGCATGCTACTCTATGTTGCGCAGCTCACGCATGGCAAGACCCGGTGGAAAGTATCCAGGCGCGGCTAGGAAATCAGGTCGTCAAGACGGTCCAGGAAGGGCTGGGACACCAGCGTCTCGGTCCGCGAACAGATGGAACGAATCAGCATCTGCGCGGTGCGCGTGATGTGGCCCCGCACCGCCATGGCCGCCGCCGGCGCATCCTTGGCGAGAATCGCGGCCATGAGTTCTTCACGGTCCTCCGCCAGTTCCTGGCTGCTGCGGGCATAGGGCACCGTTGTCTGCCCATGCGCGAGCACCAGGTTGCGCAGCTCCCCCACCACGGAGTCAAGCTTCTTATTGCTGGCCAGCCCCAGCAGGTACAAGTGGAATTCCTTATCGGCTTCCAGGGTCGCGCGCCCATCGCCAGTTTGCCCGGCCTGCAGCAACTGCTCGTGCAGCTGCACCAGCCGGGCGCGGTCGGCGTCGCTGGCGTTGATGACCCCGCGGGCCGCTGCTGGCGGTTCAATGGCCAGCCGCAGCTGGAAGACCTCGACGATGTCCTCCAGGGAAATCTGGTTGACCCGGACGCCGCGGTTTTTGGCGACGGTCACGATGCCTTCTTTTTCCAGCAGCTGCAGCGCTTCACGCACCGGGGTGCGCGAGACACCGAGCTTCTCGGAAATGCCGATGGCCGAATAGTGCTGCCCAGGTTCCATCTCGCCTGCAACGATGGCCGCCCGAATCATCGTAGTGACCTGCTCGGTCAACGAGGCCTTGGGCGCGATCGGTTGCATGCTGCTCATGTGCAGAAGCTTATCCTGATTCGCACTCGCGGCACCCGGTAGCCACTCGAATCGCGCTGCGCTGCAGAACTTCCCGGCGGGCACCGGCATGCCAGGTCCGCCCTGCGGGTCGTGCGCAAGGCTCATGGCCGCTGCCTGTCGATGGCCCGGCCGCACGATAAGCTGGCACGGTGAGCGAACAATCAGCAATCTGTGAAAAAACCCGCGCCGAAGAACTGCGCGTGGCCGCCCTGGACGCGGCGCGCAGCGCTGCGAGCCTGCTGCGTGCCACCTTCCGCACCTCGGTGGATGCCGAGATCAAGACCAATGCCCACGATCTGGTGACCGAGATTGACCGGCGCAGCCAGCAGATTATCACCGAGTCCTTGTTGGCCGCGGTTCCTGGTTCGTGGGTGCTCGGCGAGGAGAACATTTCCACGCAATCGGGCAACGCCGCGCCAGGCTCAGTCCAATGGATTGTCGACCCCATTGACGGAACCAGCAACTTTGTCCACGGCATCGCATTCTTCTGCATTTCCATTGCCGCCGCCATCGATGGCCAGCTGGCCGCGGCGGTGATCATCGATCCCATTGCCGGCGACGAATTCACCGCCAATGCCGAATCAGCGCTGCTCAACGGCGCAGTCCTGAACCCCGCACGGCGCCCCGAACAGGCCCGGGCCAATTTGATGACTGACTATCCCGGTGCGGAGTCCCTGTTGCATGACGGGGATCTGGCACTGCAGCTCTTCGGACAGTGGATCCAGGACTTCGCCACCGTGCGGCGCAAGGTCAGTGCCGCACTGGCCTTGGCCCATGTGGCCGCTGGCTGGTGCGATGCCACCATCGGCTTTGATACCAAGGTGTGGGATGTGGCAGCCGGAGCACACCTGGTGCGCATGGCCCACGGGACCTTCCGCGGCTTGGCCTACGGGCAGGAGGGCCTGGCCGACCATGAGTGCCCCGGATTCATTGCCCAGGGACCGGGAGCGGACTACCGCTCGCTGAACTTGGCGGCGCAGAAAATCCATGAGCTGCGCACCGGCAAGGACGCTTAAGAAGTCTGACAATATCCAGATTCTTGCCCAGGACCTCGGATCCGCGTCGAATCGGACGTATCATGGCGGCATGGAAACACTATTCCACCGGACCGCACACTCCGCCGTGCGGCACCATGGAGGCGGAGGAGTGATCCTGGGAGGTATCGGAGCGATAGTTCTCTTCGGTGCCTTCGCAGTGATGTTGGCGGCCCAGTCCTTGGACTGGGAGCCACTGCTCATCGGAATCAGCATGGGCGTTTCCGCAGTGCTCTTTGGCGTGGTTTACCACTTCACGCATTAGTCGCTGACGGTTCTGGATAAGGCTGTGGCCCCGGACGCTGGCAATTGCCAACGCTCCGAGGCCACCATATTTTTGCCTGCAATCGGCACTGCCTCTTACAGGTGCGTTGGAGCGAACATCTTGAGCAGGGTTTTGACCACGATGACATTCGGCCCTTGCCCGGCCAGCGCCTCCTTCAGCGCGTCGCCGATCTGCTCGACGGCCACCTCGCGGGCAGGAACGCCAAAGGATTGGGCCAGCGCCACAAAATCTGGCCGCGCCAGTTCGGTGGCCGTCGCCTTGCCAAAGGCGCCTTCCATATATTCGCGCAGGATGCCGTAGCCGCCGTCGTCAACGATCAGCCAGGTCACCGGAGCCTGATGCTGCTTGGCGGTAGCCAGCTCGGCGATCGAATACATCGATGAGCCATCGCCGCTCACCGCGAGCACTCGTTGGCCGGTGCCGATGGCCCCGCCAATGGCCGAGGGGAAGCCGAAGCCCAGGCCGCCGGCACCCTGTGCCGAGTGGAACTGGCCTTCCTTGGCGTCCCAGCAGCTCCAGCCCCAATAGGCCGCGATGGTCATATCCCAGAAGGTCTGCATCCGGGCCGGAACCGCTGCACGGATATCAGCCATGAACTTTCGCTCCTTGGCCAAATCCTGCCCGTCAAGACGAGCCTGGATCTTCTCGAGGGTCTGCGCCACCACCTGCACTGGGCTCTGGCCATGCCAGGAGGCCCGCGAGGCGAACCCGGCGGCGTGCAACTGACGATCGAGGAATTTCAAGGCTTCGCGGGCATCGGCGCGGATTCCCAGCGCCGGGGTATTGGATTCCAGCACTCGCGGCTCGGCATCGATCTGGATCATCTTGCCGCGCGGTTCCAGGGTGAAGTAATTGCTGGTCACTTCCCCCAGGGCCGAGCCGATGACCAGCAAGACGTCTGCATCTTCCATGATCTGCGTGGCATGGCGATCCTCAACCCACGACTGCAAGGACAATTCATGATTCCAGGGGAACGCTCCATTGCCGCCGGGGCTGGAGAGCACCGGCGCCTGCAGGGTTTCGGCCACCGCAAGCAATTCGGCCTGGCCACCGGCACGACGCACCCCACCACCGGCGATAATCGCCGGGCGGTCGGCGAGGGAAAGCCAGTTGACCGCTTCGCGGATCAATTCCTCGCGCGGCGGGTGCTCATAGGCTTCGGCCAAGGCATCCTGCACCGGCGGGACCATCACCTGGGCCAAGAGCACATCCTGCGGGACTTCCACCCAGACCGGGCCCATGGGCACGGTGATGGCGCGCGCCCAGGCGTCCTGGATGGCCGAGGGAATGCCCGAGGCATGGTGCACGGTCTGCTGGAATTTGGTGACGTTGGCCGCCGAGGCCTTCTGGTCATCGAGCTGGTGCAGCATGCCCTTGCGGCGTGCGCCCAGGCCGTCGAGCGGAATCTGGCTGGCGATGACGACCATGGGCACGCCGGTGGCGTAGGCTTCCTGCAGCCCGGCCAGCGAGGTCAGCGCTCCGGGACCGGTGGACAGGAAGAGCACGCCCACCTCTCCGGTGGCGCGGGAGTAGCCGTCGGCCGCGAAGGCGGAGTTGTTTTCCACGCGCGAGGAGACAAACTCCAAGGTGGAACGCGAGAGCGCGTCGAACAGCCCCAAGGCGTGCTGTCCGGGAATGCCGAACACGGTTTTGGCGCCCAGCGCGGTGAGGGTCTCAATGACCAGGTCGCCGCCGTTGCGTTGGGGCTGTTCGCTCATTACTTGTTCAGCCCCTGGTTAGCCCGGAAGTCGCTGATCAGGCTGATCAGGTCGTAGGTGACATGGCTGGCAGCCACGCCGGTCAGTTCCGCGTGGTCGTAGGCCGGAGCGACCTCGACGATGTCGGCGCCCACGATGTTCAGCCCGCGCAGGCCGCGCAGGATCTCGAGCAGTTCGCGGCTGGTGATGCCGCCGGCCTCGGGGGTGCCGGTGCCCGGGGCGTGGGCCGGATCCAGCACGTCGATGTCCACCGAGATGTACAGCGGGCGGTTGCCAATGCGATCGCGCAGCTTGTCGACGATCTCGCGCACGCCCTGGTAGTACACATCCGAGCTGGTTACGATGCCGAAGCCGAAGCGCTTGTCGTCTTCCAGGTCCTTCTTGCCGTACAGCGGGCCGCGGGTTCCCACGTGGCAAATGGCTTCGGTGTCCAGGATGCCCTCCTCCACCGCGCGGCGGAAGGGGGTGCCGTGGGTGTATTCGGCGCCGAAGTAGGTGTCCCAGGTGTCCAGGTGGGCGTCGAAGTGCAGCATGGCTACCGGTGCGCCGGCACGCTGGGAGGCGGCGCGCAGCAGCGGCAGGGCGATGGTGTGGTCGCCGCCGATGGTGACCAGGCTCGAACCGTCCGCGGTCAGCTCCAGTGCCTCGTCCTGGATGGTTTCAATGGCTTCGTTGATGTTGAACGGGTTCACCGCGAGGTCGCCGGCGTCCACCACCTGGCTCTGCGCGAACGGCGAGGTGTCGGTGGCAGGGTTGTACGGGCGGATCAGGCGCGAGGATTCGCGCACGTGGTTGGCGCCGAAGCGCGCCCCGGGCCGGTAGGAGACACCGGTGTCAAAAGGCACGCCGATGATCTTGATGTCCGCGTTCTGCACCTGGTCCAGGCGTGGCAGGCGGGCGTAGGTTCCAGCGCCGGCGTAGCGCGGAATCATTGCAGCATTGATCGGCCCCAGATTGCCGTTTTCCTCGATGCGGACTTCTTTCATGTTCTTGCCCTCCTGGCACTATCCAGCAACTACCATAGTTGCCTAATATGAAACTTCAGTTTCCTATTATGCTATTTTGTTGGCGCGGTCACGTCAAGGCTTAAACCATGGAACTGGGAGATGGGGCGTGCAAAATGGCGGAATGCCGCCGGCAGGGCATTCAGGGCAGGGTTCTGCACTGCGGCTATTGGCAAGCTGGCCCACCCGGGCAAGAGCAGCTTGAGTGTTGGCCCCGGGGCCCGGTGCAAGATAGGGAGCTAGACCACTGGACCAGCTGGCTGGCGCAGCGGCATGGTCGCCGGGACCCTAGGCGTCGCGGAAGTCCTTTTTGCTGGCATTGACCAGCGAACGATCGATTTCATGGATCGCCACGCAGAATCCGGCGGACAGGATCAGTGACTTGAGCATGAGCTCGGAGAGGTCATCGGCTACGTAGACCAGTTGCAGTGGCCCGACCAGGATCATGAGAATGATGGCCCAGAGGGCGTATAGCCACGAAACGCGCGCCTGCGCCATTTGCGGAAAGCGGGCCCGCCGCCGAATGGTCCGCAGGCCGAGCACCACAATCACCACCGCGATAATGACCGCTCCGATGAAAAAGAAATTGCGCTGCGTGCGGATCCACGTCAGGGTTGTGCCGGCAAGAAGGCCGACAAGCACCGAAGCCCACCAGCTGATGCAGCGAAGCTGATCCCGTGCGCCAGTATCCTCGCTAGTCCTCACGCCACTCCCATCGATCACCGCACTGTGTGCGCACACCGAGCACACCATTTTAGAATACGCGCTCCACAGCACCGCAACGAAAAGGAGCGCTTGAAGCTAGAGGATCAAGGTCCAGGTCACCAGGGCGGCCTCATCGGACTCGTTTTCCCAGCTGTGCGGCTCGCGCCCAGGAAAGCTCATGGTGTCCCCGGCCTGGAGCTCAACACGCTGCTCGGGCAGCACGAGGGTGAATTTTCCGGCGATCACATGGAGCACTTCCAACTCGCAGTCCACCGAATACAACTCGGCTTCGCCAGAGCCCTTGGGAGCGATTTCGGCTCGGATCATCTGCACGCGCTTCTCGCCGCGCGGCGTCACCAGCTGCTCGGTGATCCCCTCCCCGCCCAGCGACACCCGCGGCGCTTCTTCCAGCCGCACCAGCATGGTTTCGGGCACTTCAAATAGCGTGCCCACCTCGATGCCGAGCACCTCGCACAATTTCAGCAGCGTCGAGACCGAGGGGCTGGTGAGATCGCGCTCAACACGCGAGAGGAAGCCCTTGGTCAGCCCAGACAGCTCAGCGACCTGGTCGATGGTCATTCGCTGCCGCTGGCGCACCCCGCGCAACCGCGATCCGATATTGATCGCAGCACCGCTTGATTCCACGGGCAGGGTCTTCATGCTTTCGCTCCATCACTTCGCTTGTTGTGGCACGCCAGCAGCCAAACGGGCGTACCGAAAAGGCTCCGGCGGCAAGTTTACCAATAGTAAACAGAGCATAGCGCGAGTCCTGCAAATATGCCGTGTCCCGCACGTTCCGCGCTCCGGATCCCTGCACGCTGGCTAGACTCTGATCATGGATCACAGCAAGGAACTGCTCCACGAATATCTCTCCGACGCGCGCGAAGCAGTCATCTACAAGGCCCAGGGGCTGAGCGGCCTGCTGGCACGCAAGCCGCTGACGCCCACCGGAACGCACATCCTCGGCGTCGTCCACCACCTGGCCATCACCGAGTACGGGTATTTTGCCCAATGCCTCGGCCGTGCAGTGGATGACCCCTATATCCAAGAGCTTCTGGATGCCGATGATCCGCAGGCCGACTTCCTGCCGCCGGCCCGCTTCAGCGCCAGCGAAATTATCGAGTTATACCGGGAGTCAACTGCCTTCTCGGATGCTGGCATCAGGGCTTTGCCGCTCAGCGCACCGGTTGAAGTGCCCTGGTGGATCCGCCGCCGGCACACCACGCTGGAACATCTCATGGTGCACATGATCGCGGAAACCTCCCGGCACGCCGGCCACCTCGACATCGTGCGCGAACAGCTTGATGGCTTCACCGGCTTGCGCCCCGAAGCGCCCAACCTCCCGGACTATTCCGCAGCGCAATGGGCCCAGCAGTTCGACTCGATCAACCGCCTCGCCATGGGTGATGACCACCGGTAGCCAGGGGGCCAGGTCATATTACGGAACGGGTCTTCATCGCGGGGAGCGCAGGCGGTAGTATCGCAAGTGTTGCTTCACGAGACACGGCGCCAAGCTCCGACTGGCCGTGCACCAACCCCAGATTCATGGGTGGTTCGGATGAGGAAGCGGTCCGTTCACACAATGTGCTCGGGCAAGAACACAGCGAGAGCGCATCACATGGCCTATTCCGTCCTGCCCATCGTCGACCGCCGAACCGGCCAAGTGCAATTCAAGGTCCGAGGACTCTGGCATATTTGCTACGTCGGCGATCCAATTCTGCTGGAACAGCTCCTGGCCCGCTGCGCACGCCGCCCGGTCTTCGATCCGGAAACTTCCGAGCTGCTCCTGGGCGTTGCCGCCGCAGGGGAACTGCAGGGGCGCAACGTCGCTTTTAGCCTTGCCAAATTCCCAACGCTCCATCCCCTTACTAAAATCGGTAGCTGACCCGTTCACCGAGTTTCGCCAAGAAATTCGACCTGCCAAGAGAGCTGTTTTCGTGATGTCGAACCAGTCAGCAACCGAACCTACCCGTGCCCAAGTCCAGCGCTGGCGAAAGTACCTGGCCGATGAAGTCGCCGAAGGCGCCATCTACCGCACCCTGGCCCAGAAGAAATCAGGGCAGGAAAAGCAGATCCTGCTGGGACTTGCCGAAGCCGAAGCGCGGCATGAGGCGCACTGGCGGGCCAAGCTGGGAGAACACGCCAAGCCTGTCCGCCCATCATTGCGCCGCACGATCTTGCGCTTCTTGGCCCGCAATTTCGGCTCGGTCTTCGTGCTGGCCATGGCACAGCGTTCCGAGAGCAATTCGCCGTACCGCGACGACAAGGACGCGACCGCGCAAATGGCCGCCGACGAACAGGTGCATGAAGAAGTAGTCCGCGCGCTGGCCACCGCCGGCCGGGCTCAGCTCTCGGGCAACTTCCGCGCCGCAGTTTTTGGCGCGAATGACGGCTTGGTCTCCAACCTCGCCCTGATCATGGGCATCGGCGCCACCGGGGTATCCTCCACCTTCGTGCTCTTTTCCGGCATCGCCGGGCTCTTGGCCGGAGCGCTATCCATGGCGGCCGGCGAATTCGTCTCCGTGCGTTCCCAGCGCGAGCTTCTCACCGCGTCGCGGCCCACCCAGGTGACGCTGACGGCAGCACCCAACCTCGATTTGGCGTCCAACGAGCTGGTGCTGATCTACAAGGCCCGCGGCATGAGCGATGAAGATGCAGAACACCGCGCCGCAGAACGCATGGGGCTTTTCACCTGTGATTGCAACCCTGCCTTCTCGCTGAACCCCGAGGAACGCGCAGAGGAACTGGAAAGCGAACACGAAGAGCTCGGCTCGGCCACCGGCGCGGCAGCCACTTCCTTCTGCCTCTTCGCTTCCGGCGCCATCATCCCGATCCTGCCCTATATCTTCGGTCTTGGCGGCTTGGCGGCCGTGGCCATCTCCGTGATCCTGGTGGGTATCGCCTTGATGATCACCGGAGCCATCGTCGGCCTGCTCTCCGGAGCCTCGCCGCTCAAGCGCGGCCTGCGCCAGCTGGCCATCGGATGGGGCGCCGCAGCGGTCACCTACTGCCTGGGCCTGCTCTTCGACGTACAGGTCGCCTAGTCCCACACCTCTGGATCGGCCTCCCAGGCATCCAGCGTTGCCGTGGACCACGATCCGTACGTCGGGTTCGGCAGGATGATCCACTCGTCGCCGAACTTCCGCGAGTTCTGCTCCACCAGGCCCCGTTGCTGCTCCAACGGAGTACCGGCGAAATCCTCGTCGAAATCGTGCAGCGTGTCGCCCAGCTGCATCAGCACCTTGTGGCCGCTTTGCACTTCGGCCCGGCGCTCCTGCTTAGGCGGACCCAGAAGCAAGACCTGCTCCTTGCTGGCCTGTGGCAACCCCAGCTGTTTTAGGCTGTCCAGCGTAGCATCCAGATTCTCGGCTCCACGGTCTGAAATGTAGAAGATATCCACGCCCAGCTGGTCTGCGCGGTCCAAGAATTCCTTAGCGCCGTTGATCAGCGAGGGATGCCCCTCCGTTTCCCAGGAGCCCCAGGTATCCCAAGTGGTGTAGTCATGGCATTGCTCCATGTCCCGGGCCAGCAGCGCGGTATTGTCGATGACTGTTTCATCAAGGTCGGTGATTATGGCCAGATCCTGCCCCTTCGGCGCGGACTTGCCCTTGCCGCTGTTGCTCTTGGCACGGGCTTCCTTGACCTTCTGCTCAAGATTCACTGTGGCCATCGCATAGGTCTGTCCCTGCAGCGCCTGGGCTTCTGCGGATTGCTGCTGCCATCGAAGCGCCATTGCATACTGGCTGACAGCGCACGTGCCAGAGGTCTCGGCGGCGGCAGGAGCCTGTGCAGCAGCCGCTGCATAACCTCCGCCCGAGCCGACGGCCAAGGCCGCGGCAATAGCAATAATTTTCCTCATTCTGGCCCCTTTGCGTCCATCCAAGAGCCTGCTGCAAGATTAGGCAGCGGCCGTGCAAGTCAGGCTAGCAAGAAAAGTGACCCAAGTCACCACTGATATATCTGTATTTCATATGTTGAACATCAGACTGAAAGGAGGATCGGTACTACTTCGCCGGGAACCTGCTCCGCCGCCGCAGGGGTTGCACGGCGCCAAGGAATGCAACCGCTTCTTCCGCGCTATCCACCAGTGCGATCTTTTCCTCCATGACCTTTTGGGCTGCCAGGGCTTGGAGCAGCGGCCATGCAGGAAGTGTCTTGGTCCAATACTCTTGGCCGATCAGCACCAGTGGAACCACCCGGGCTCCGGTGGCATAGTAGTTCTCGCAAGCATCCTGAAAGATCTCCTGCACCGTTCCGGCGGCACCGGGAAGCACGACGATGCCGCCGTTCGCTTGTTCGAGCAGCGTGGCTTCCCTGATGGAATTGCTGAAGAACTTCGCGATATGCGTCGCGAACAAGTTCGGCGGCTCATGTCCATAGAACCAGGTAGGGACGCCCAGGGACTTCCGCTGTGAAGGGAAGCGTTCCTTCACGGCGAGCGCCACTCGCGCCCAACCTGTGCGGTGGTGAATCGCATCGGGTTCGGCGGCCAGCATCTGCAGCGCCGTTCCAATCTCTTGGTGATCTCGGTCCGCCAGCCATGCACCGGCATTGGCAGCTTCCATCGCGCCAGGTCCTCCCCCAGTAGCCACCGCATACCCGGATCTGGCCAGCAACGCGCCGAGTTCGAGCGCCTGAGCGTACTGAGGAGTCCCGCGATCCATGGAATGCCCGCCCATGACCCCGATAATCGGAGTGTCCTTGAAAGCGCCGTCGTAGATTTCCGCGATCATCGCCTGGCCGATGTGGTGGTCATGCAGGGTCGTCGCCAGGGCATCGGCATCGTCCAGGCCCCGTCCCGGAATGCGCTGTTGTGAGTATGCGTAGATCTGCGCGTCGAGCACCTTGTCATAGGTTTGAGCGCCAATCGCGTCGTAGAGCTCCTCGGGGGTATAAAGCTGCCGGTCGCTGGTGCGAAAGGGCAGCTGATGCCCCGAATCCATGCAAAGCCCACCCGTGCGTTCAACCAGTGCCCGTCCCTGTGGCGAGAATTGGCAGTCAATGAACAGCGCTTCAGCTAAATCCAGCGCCGACAGCAACGCATCGCGTCCGCTCAAGTCCACACGGTGCACACGCCAGCTATGTCCGCGCGCACGATGCGAAGCCAGCGCTTCGGCAGCCAAACGATCAAACTCGACGAGCGAGGTGATATTCACTGCCCTCGCTGGCAGGTAGGGCCAGATGTGTGACATGCGTCAACGCTACGTCATAGATAGTGATTATTCACAGACAGGCCCTTCAACTTTCACCGCGGGCCGGAACGTGAAACGATGAGAGGATGAGTGATTCTGTTCCCCCAACCATCGACGCGCGCCACTTGCTGCGCTATCTGGGCGATGTCCCTTTCTTTTATGGAAAGAGCATAGCGACTGAAGAAAATTCTGTGGTTGACGTGGAATTTGATGAATCAACCCGGCAGATCGAGGGCACCGTGCGTGCTAATGGCGAAGAATTTTCGCCGATGATCCAGGTTCAAATGGTCGGCGACGATTGGCAAATCGAACTCTGCGAGTGCACTTGCGACAAGCCAGGCATCTGCGCGCACATTGCCGCCTTGGCCATCGTCTCGAACAAAATTGCTTCGCAGCCACGCCTTGTGGCCGTGCCGGAAGAAAAAAACCCGGCCGCTTGGGCGCAGCAAATCGACTCGTGGTTTGAGCCTTCTGAACCTGGCCCAGCCGACGGGCTGCTCGGCTCGCAGCACGACCCAGTAGTAGCCATGGGTTTGCAGTTCATGCTCTTCGATGCGAAGAACACCACGCAGCAACAACAGTGGATGCCGACCGGCACCATTCCGCATCCCACCCGCAATAAGCGCTTCCGACTGGGCGTGCGGCCGATGGTCCGCAATACCGAAGGCCGCTGGGTTCGCGGACAGCTGCGCTGGACCACCCTGGGCTTCAAGACCTATGGCTGGAATTTGTTGCGCTCGCAGCACCACTGGTTCACCCGTTTTGCGTCCATGGCCCGCAGCGACACCCAGTTGCAGTTCAAGGTGGATGAAGACTGGCTATTCATGGACGAATACGCTTCCGACCTGCTGTGGCCACTGCTTCAGCAGGCTCAGGAGCTGGGCATTGATCTCATCTCCACACGCTCCGAACAGCGCATTCGAATTGTTGACCCGGCCAGCTTCAGCATGCAGGCGACGCTCGATGACCAGTTGATGCAGCTGAGCGGCATTTTGCATGTCAACGGCCAGGCCCTGGAGCTGGATTCCGAGTCGCCTAGCGGCGTTATTGCAGATCATGGGTTCTATGCCCAGTTGGGCCAGCCCGACGAAATCTGGTTGGCTCCGAGCAAGGAGCCGGTGGCAGAGGCACACCGCCGCTGGTACGTTGACCGCCGCCCGGTGGCCGTCCCGGTCGCGGAAATCGGCAGCTTCTTTGATTCGGTCTACCCCCGTCTAGCGCGCCGCTTTGATCTGCGCAGTGCCAGCGAGGAACTGGTGCTCCCGGACTTGAAGCCCCCATATGTGCAGGCTACGGTCACCTACAAGCGCGATGAGAACGACAAGGGCGAGCCGAATGACTCGGCAACCTTGGAATTCCAGGTCCGCTATCCCGGGGTTCCGGATCAGCACGAGGTCTACGATCTTGAAATCGAAGAACAGCTTCGCGCAGCTATTGATGAGGTCTTCCTGCAGACTACAGAAACAGGGAATCCTGATCTTTCACCCAAGTTCTACTCGGGCGAAAGCGTCATTACCTTTGTCTCCGAAATCTTGCCTGCCATCGAGAGCCTGCCAATAGTGAAGCTGAGCGAAAAGGGCACCCGGCCGGTATTCCGGCAGCTGCGCGAGCTTCCCCAGCTGAAGATCAACGCGGTCAACCACGAGCGCACTGACTGGCTGGATCTGGGATTGTTGATCACCGTTGGCGACCACGAGGTTCCTTTTTCACAAATCGTTGAGGCCATGAGCAATGGCCAGATGAAGATCAAGCTTCCGGATAATACGTGGTTCTCCTTGAATCAGCCGCTATTCGCCAAGCTCAAGGCCCTTGTTGATGAAGCCCAAGCACTCAACGACAAGCCAAAAGAAGGCGATCTGAAGCTTACGGTTTTCCAGATTTCCATTTTCGAGGAGCTCGATGAGCTCGCCGAAGGCATCGACGGCGCAGATTTGTTCATTGCGCGAATGCGTTCCCTGCTGAAGGTCGCCGAAGGCGAGCAGGCGTCCGTGCCTGAAACGTTGAACGCGCAATTGCGTCCGTATCAGATTGACGGCTTCCGCTGGCTGAGCCGGCTGTATCAGGGCGGCTTTGGCGGCATCTTGGCTGATGATATGGGCTTGGGTAAAACCCTGCAGACCATCGCATTGATCTTGCATGCGCACGGGCTGTGGAACGACAGCGAGGCTTGCGCCAAGCTTCCGGCAGCCCAGCGTACTCCTGCCCCATTCCTTGTGGTTGCGCCAAGCTCGGTCGTCTCAAACTGGGAAACCGAAGTCAAGCGATTCGCTCCAAGCTTGCGCGTGACCAGCATTGAAGGAACGTTGAGTTCACCGCGGCAGCTCAGCGAGCTGGCGGAAAACTACGACGTCATCCTCACCACCTACACGCTGTTGCGCTTGAATGATGAAATTTATGAGGCGCAGCGCTTTGCCGGCCTGATCCTTGATGAGGCCCAATTCGTGAAGAACCGCTCCACCAAGGCCCACCGCACTGCTGTGAATCTGCAGACCAATTTCAAGCTGGCCGTTACCGGTACCCCGATGGAGAACAATCTCTCTGAACTCGGTGCGCTGTTGTCGCTGGTGGCACCGGCCCTGTTCTTGAACACGAGCCGTTTCAATCGCCAATTCGCCCGCCCTATTGAAGTCCTGGGCGACAAGGAAACCCTGGCGTTGCTCCAGCGCCGGATCAAGCCGTTTATGCTGCGACGCACCAAGGAATCGGTGGTGCTCGATCTGCCGGCCAAGCAGGAACAGCAATTGCTCGTCCGGCTCTCCGATGAGCATCAGCATGTTTATGACACCCATCTGAACCGTGAACGCCAGAAGATCCTGCACCTGGTGGAGGACTTGGATCGCAACCGCTTTACGATTTTCCAGTCCCTGACGCATCTGCGCATGCTTGCGCTGGAGCCTTCGCTGGTGGATCCCGAGTTATCGGATGTTCCGGGTTCGAAACTGGAAGCCTTATTTGATCAGCTTGATGATGTTCTGGGCGAGGGCCACCGCGCTCTGGTCTTCAGCCAGTTCACTTCCTATCTGAAAGTGCTGGCCGAGAAGCTGACCGAGCGAGGCGTGAATTTCGTGTACCTCGACGGAAATACGCGTAATCGTTCCAAGGTCATCGAGCAGTTCAAGGAAGGCGAAGCTCCGCTGTTCTTGATCTCGCTGAAAGCTGGCGGCTTCGGATTGAACCTGACTGAGGCAGATTACTGCTTCCTGCTGGACCCCTGGTGGAATCCTGCAGTTGAGGCGCAGGCTATTGACCGCACGCACCGCATCGGCCAAACTCGTCAGGTGATGGTTTACCGGATGATCTCCCAGGGCACCATCGAAGAGAAGGTTGTTGCGCTGCAGGAAAGCAAGCGCAAGCTGATCTCGACCGTTATGGACGAAGCTGATGGGTTCTCCAAGGCGCTCACTGCACAAGACATCAGAGGACTTCTCGAGTAACAGGTTGATTAATTCTCTGGGAATAAGAGACGACTGCTGGCCAGACGCGATATATTCAGTATGTCAGTTGGTATGCGCTAAACCACACATAGTGCGCCCATCGGTCACTGGCCTGAGCGGATCCTCGCTGAGGCGAAACGAACGATAAAGGCGGTAATAACCGTGTCCCTGATTAAGTCGGAGACTATCAGTACCCCCGATGACGACTGGATGCGCGCGTCGGTAAGTACAAAAAAAGATCGTGTGGTCATCGAAACTGGGCAGGAACTCTTGTCCTTGGAGAACGACCGCCTGCTGGAAAAAGTCCATCGGGTTCTGGCTTCTCCACTCGAAGAGATATTTTACAATCCCAAGCACAGGATGCTTTTGATCCCTGGCGCTTTCGCCGTCATCGGTTCTTCATTCCTGAGAATCGATGCAGAAGCGACTGTCGGCCTTCGAAACTAGCACTCGCGCACCAGATGCCCCAAGATGCCGCTCCGGCAGCCTTGGGGCGTTTTTGTATCTGCTCCGATCCACCTATCAGTTGCTCCATGGCATCGCTAATCGAGGCCGAACAGCATTCCCTCCCGACGACTCGTCGGGATGAGAAATTTTTGCGTTTCGAGCAATTTCTCGCCGTGTCGCACAGAGTCCTTCGCCACATATTTATCGCTTCAAAGCCACCCTCGAAACTTCTCATGAATTCTTCTCGATGCCTATCGCTTTCGACTGTTTTGGCCAGTTCGAGCACCTCTCCGTCGGCATCAAAAGCACCCTGCACAAGAAGCGGGGAAGGGCCAAGTTTGGGGGATCTGGTCAATTTTTTGCTAGGCTAGATAACTATGCACTCAAGCGTTTCATCACTCGAGGCCCGCAATTAGGCGGTTTTCGAGTAGGAATCTATCGATTTCGATGAGTCGCCCGGCGTCCAAATATGACTTTAGCGAGTAATTTCTGACTCAGTCGCGATGGAGGATGTCGGTTCCACGACAAGATCCAGAAAGATACGAGGAGTGAAACTATGGAAGCAGCAAATCCACGTAAACAACGATTTTTTAGAAAACGTCGCCTGAAAGTAGAAGACGTCAACGTGGTTGACGACTCAATGCTGAAGAAGGCTATCGGCGGAACCGTCGTCGGTAACCTCATGGAGTGGTACGACGTTGGTGTCTATGGCTACTTGGCCGTCATTATCGGCAAGCTGTTCATGCCGGACACCGTTGACCCCGCAATCCAGACTTTGTTCAGTCTCGGCGTATTCGCTGTGACCTTCGTAGCTCGACCCATGGGTGGCGTGATCCTTGGACAGCTCGGAGACCGAGTTGGCCGCCAGAAGATCCTGGTTTTCACCTTGCTCATGATGGCACTGGCCACGTTCGGCATCGGCGTCCTTCCGGATTACTCGGTATGGGGCGTAGCAGCACCAATTCTGCTCGTCGCGTTGAAGCTCATTCAGGGTTTCTCCACTGGCGGCGAGTACGCGGGTGCTACTACGTTCATTACCGAGTATGCCCCTGACAAGCGACGCGGTTTCTACGCCTCGCTCTTGGACCTTGGCTCCTACATGGGCTTCGCGATAGGTGCGGCCTTTGTATCGATCCTGCAGCTGACCCTCACTGAAGATGTGATGGAAGGATTTGCCTGGCGCATTCCATTCCTGGTCGCCCTGCCCTTGGGCGTCATTGCGTTGTGGTTCCGTTCGAAGATCGAGGATACCCCCGCGTTCAGGGAGGCACAGGAAACAGCCAACCGCGCAAGTGAAGACGCCAAGAACGCGCCTGATGCTCCCAAGGGTGTCTTCGCCTTGGTCAAGTCCTACTGGCGTGAGCTTCTGACCGGCTTCGTCCTGGTTTCTGCGGCTAACACCGCTGGCTACGCACTGACCAGCTACATGCCGACCTACCTGACAGAAACCCTGCATTATGACCCGGTCCACGGTAACCTTCTGACCCTGCCAATCCTTGTGGGCATGTCCTTGTGCATTCCGCTGGGTGGCAAGCTCTCAGATAACATTGGCCGACGCAAGGTACTGTTCATCGGTTCAGTCTCCGCGATTGTTCTGGCGATCCCTGCTTTCTTGTTCATGATGCACGGCGCAATCTGGTCCACGTTGGTTGGTCTGGCTCTGCTGGCCTTCCCTGTGACCTTCTACGTGGCTAATCTAGCCTCGTCGCTGCCAGCCTTGTTCCCGACCGCTTCTCGTTATGGCGGCATGGGGATCTCGTACAACTTCGCTGTAGCGATCTTTGGCGGGTTTGCACCATTTATCATGCAAGCTTTGGTGACCATGACTTCGTCGTCGCTGGCGCCAGCATTCTGGGTGATGGGCACGTCAGTAGCCGGGTTCATCGCGGTGTGCTTCCTGAAGGAATCCGCGCGCAAGCCCCTGCCGGGTTCGCTGCCTTCGGTTGCCACTGAAGAAGAAGCCCTTGAATTGGTGAAGACCCAGGAAGAGAATCCTGATCTTGATGTTGAGGAGCTGTTCGAGCAGGTTCCGGCCTTGGAGGAAAGCTACCAGCAGGAACTAGCTGAGCAAGGCAAATCCGGCAAGAACTTGTCTGCACAGCCGTAGGACGCTTTCGGCGCCTTAGCCGCCAACTCTGCTGCGCCAGACTTGCGCCTGCTGGCGTCACTGGCTGGATATCAAAGGAGAAGACTGCTAATCCTGAACTGGGTCCCGAAAGTTGGACCAGCTAAATAATAGTCCTGCTCAGGCTGCAAGGGTATGGCATCGACATTCCATCGGTGTCATACCCTTCAGTCGTTCCTGACGGCGATTCGTGTTGTACCAATCGATATACGCCTCAATTTCCACCTTGAGCTCTTCAAGATCCTTAAAGCACTCACCGTGGAACATCTCCGACTTGAGACGACCAAAGAAATTCTCCATGACCGCATTGTCATAGCAATTTCCCTTACGAGACATGGACTGCACCGCACCATGCTCCTCCAGCAGCTTCCTCCAGGACCAATGCTGATAATGAAACCCCTGATCCGTATGAACCAACAGCTTCTTCCCGAAGTCCCGGGAACCTAAAGCCTGGGCCAAGCTCCCATTGGTGAACGCCGTGGTCGGTGACGAAGCGATCGTGAAGCTCAAGATACTGTGGTCAAACAGATCCATGATGGGAGACAAATACAGTTTGCCCTGCTCAACCCGGAACTCAGTCACGTCGCTGACGTAAACAGCGTCCGGGGTATCCACGTCGAAGTGCCGGGCAAGCAGGTTTTCAGCGATCTTCCCCTGTTCCCCCGGTACGAGTTATAACGTCGCTTCGGACGTGCTTTGGACTGAAACCCCAGGAGCCGCATGAGCTTGCGGACCAGCTTCCTACCCACGTTCCATCCTTGAGCGCGAAGCTCCAGATGGACCTTTCGGTACCCGTAGCGCCGCTTGCTGTCCTCAAACGACGCGGTGATCGCTGCTTTGAGTTCCGCATGCGGATCAGGCTGCTCAAGGCGTTTGAGGTGGTAATAATAAGTGGATCTGGCCAGGCCTGCTACCGCCAGCAGGTCTATGAGGTCGTGCTCGGACTTGAGAGTGAGAATCGCTTGGGTCTTTACCGATGCCCCTGATCCCTCAAGTCTCGGAGTTTTTCCAGATAAGCCACCTTGGCTAACAATCGTTTATTTTCCAGGCGGAGTTTTTCTTCCTCGCTCAACGGCGGCTTCGATGCTGATCCCTTGGGACCTCCCTTAGGCTTGGGCATCAGTGCTTCGTCGCCATCTCTTCGCCAGGCCCTCACCCAACTCTCGACTAGAAATTTTGAACTGAGGTGGAACTCCAACGCAAGTTCCATGGCAGTTTCACCCGCAAGGAACCGGTCAACGACTTCCTTCTTGGTCTCGAAGGAATACTGCCCATTAGTTGGTTTCTCCATGAGACAAAGCCTGCCATGCAATCGCCACCGATTGTAGAGACGAGTGATCGCATGCAAACCCACCGAGACCCTTAATGCCGCAGACTTACATCCATGTCCTTGCTCGAAGAGGTCAACGAGTTGCTCGCGTTGGTACTCGGATAGTGTGCTTCGTGCATGCATGAAAATGCTCCCCGAAAGTTGTTGACTTTTATCGTCCAACTTTCGGGGAGCAGTTCATCCCAGCGGTCTTCCCCTTTCAGTGCTCTCAGGCCGGCTTGCCGGTGATGACGCCATATGGGTAAAGAAATGCCCCGGACCAAGGATCCGGGGCAGAACTTCTAGCTCAGTATCAGCCTAGAGAGCTGCGAAAACTTCGCGCAGCAGCACAGCAGTCTCCGAAGGAGTCTTGCCGACCTTCACGCCAGCAGCTTCCAGTGCTTCCTTCTTGGCCTGGGCGGTGCCAGCCGATCCGGAAACGATGGCGCCTGCGTGGCCCATGGTCTTGCCCTCAGGAGCGGTGAAGCCGGCCACGTAGCCAACAACTGGCTTGGTGACGTTGGCCTTGATGTAATCAGCTGCTCGCTCTTCAGCGTCGCCACCGATTTCACCGATCATGACGATGGCCTTGGTCTCTGGGTCAGCTTCGAAAGCAGCCAGTGCGTCGATGTGGGTGGTGCCGATCACCGGGTCACCGCCGATGCCGATTGCGGTCGAGAAGCCCAGATCGCGCAGTTCGTACATCATCTGGTAGGTCAGGGTGCCGGACTTGGAAACCAAGCCGATTGGGCCCTTGCCGGTGATGTTGTTCGGGGTGATACCGACCAGCGCTTCACCTGGGGTGATGATGCCTGGGCAGTTAGGGCCGATGATGCGGGTGATCTGGTTGCCGTCGGCGTCAACCTTCGACTGTGCCAGAGCCCAGAACTCAGCGGAGTCCTGTACTGGAACACCTTCGGTGATGACAACAACGAGACCGATTTCAGCCTCGATAGCCTCAACGACTGCGTCCTTGGTGAACTTTGGTGGCACGAAGACGATCGATACGTCAGCGCCGGTCTCGGCCTTGGCTTCCGCCACGGTGCCGAACACCTTGATGTCCTGGTCACCGTGGGTGACGGTGGTGCCAGCCTTGCGGGCGTTAACGCCGCCAACAATATTGGTGCCAGCCTTGAGCATCAGGGCGGTGTGCTTGGTGCCTTCGCCGCCGGTGATGCCCTGGACGATGACCTTGGAGTCCTTGTTCAGGTAAATGCTCATTGTTCGCTTATCCCTCTTACTTCGCTGCGTTGGCGAGCTCGGCAGCCTTGTCGGCGCCCTCATCCATGGTTGCTGCCAGGGTGACCAACGGGTGGTTGGCCTGGGCCAAAATGGCACGACCCTCTTCAACGTTGTTGCCGTCCAGGCGGACAACCAGTGGCTTGTTCGCCGAGTCGCCCAGGGTGTTCAGCGCGCCAACGATGCCGTTTGCGACAGCGTCACAAGCGGTGATGCCACCGAAGACGTTGACGAAGACCGACTTGACCTGTGGGTCGTTCAGGATGACGTCCAGGCCGTTGGCCATGACCTCAGCCGAAGCTCCACCACCGATGTCAAGGAAGTTGGCAGGCTTGACCGAACCGTGGTTCTCGCCAGCGTAGGCAACGACGTCCAAAGTGGACATAACCAGGCCAGCACCGTTTCCGATGATGCCTACTTCGCCGTCCAGCTTGACGTAGTTCAGGCCAGCAGCCTTTGCCTTGGCTTCCAGTGGATCGGCTGCGCCCTTGTCTTCCAGCTCTTCGTGAGCTGGGTGGCGAACCTCGGAAGCGTTGTCATCCAGGGAGACCTTGCCGTCCAGCGCAACGATGTCGCCGGCGCCGGTCTTCACCAGTGGGTTGACCTCAACGAGGGTTGCGTCTTCTTCCTTGAAAACAACCCAAAGCTTCTGGATGGTTTCCGCAACCTTGGCACGCAGCTCTTCTGGGAAGTTTGCAGTCTCAACGATCTCGGCAGCCTTGGCTGCGTCAATGCCAACGATTGGGTCCACTGCGACCTTGGCCAGAGCCTCTGGGCGCTCAACTGCGAGCACCTCGATCTCCATGCCGCCTTCAACCGAGCACATTGCAAGGTAGTTGCGGTTTGCACGGTCCAGCAGCACCGAGAAGTAGAACTCCTCAGCGATGTCGGCGCCCTGGGCGATCATGACCTTGTTAACGGTGTGGCCCTTGATGTCCATACCGAGAATGTTGGATGCGTGCTCAAAAGCCTCATCGGCGGTCTTAGCGACCTTAACGCCGCCAGCCTTGCCACGGCCACCGACCTTGACCTGTGCCTTTACTACAACAACGCCGCCGATCTTCTCAGCTGCGGCTTTGGCTTCTTCCGGGGTGTAAGCGACGATACCGGCAAGCACGGGAACGCCGTGTGCCTCGAATAGATCGCGCGCCTGGTACTCATACAGGTCCACGGGTTTGTGTCCTTCGTTCGAAGTTCATGCTGACTCGCGGCATGGCCATGGACCGAAATCCATCCCATACCTAAGAGAGCGCACCGCAACAAACGGACGTCATAAGGCGCCGTAGCCCGTGCGCACCTCTCAGACTATCCCGACTTCCGCAAAGTTCCCACTTTTACAACATGTAGAGAAACCGCGGGATTACGCCGAGAACCAAGTAAATGTGACGAAGAAAACTCGGTATTCCGGTTGACTATTCGACTATTTCAAGAGGCGCGTAGCGCAGCAGCAACCGCTTTTCAGAATCAGGGAACTGGACCTTGGCCACGGTCTTGTCGCCGGCGCCTTCCAAAGCTATAACAGTTCCCAAGCCAAAGGCGGAATGCTTGACCGATTGGCCGACCTTCGGAACGGTGATGTCCTTATTTTGCACCACGCGTTGCTTGGAAACCGGGGCCGCGTTAGGCCCGCGCTGTGGTGTGCTGCCAGAAGTTCCGGCGCCCCAGTGGCTTCCACGCTCATATCTGCTCGTGGCGAAATTCACCGCTGCGTTACCAAAGCCGAAGCCCATTCCGCCGCCAGATCCTTCACGCTTCCAGTCGATCAGCTCGCTGGGAACCTCTTCTAGGAACTGGCTCGCAGGGTTGTATTGGGCCTGCCCCCAGAGGCTGCGCTGTTCTGCGCGGGTCAGGTACAGGCGTTCGCGGGCACGGGTCAGCCCCACATAGGCCAGGCGGCGCTCTTCTGCCAGTTCTTTTTCATCGGTCATTGAACGCTGATGCGGGAATACACCGTGCTCCATACCGGTAAGGAACACGACAGGGAATTCCAAGCCCTTGGCTGTATGCAGGGTCATCAACGTGACCATGCCTTCTTGAGCGGCCATGGCAGCGCCTTCGTCATCGCTCGGAGCCTCGGGAATCTGATCAGCGTCGGCGACCAGGGCCACCCGTTCCAAGAATCCAGCCAGTCCGCCTTCAGGATCTTCGTTGACGAAGTCCCGGACCACGGCGACCAGCTCGGCCAAGTTCTCGACCCGGGATTCATCCTGGGGGTCTGTCGACAACCGCAGGTTCTCCAGGTAGCCGGTCTGTTCCAGCACCGCTTCGAGCGCTTCAGCCGGTCCGGATCCTTCGGCAACGGTTTGCAGGTCATCAATCAGCGAAACAAAAGCAGCGGTCATCTTGATGCCGCGGGTACCCAAGCCGGGTGCTTCATCCGAACGGCGCAGGGCATCCATAAAGGAAATGCGTTCCCGGTCCGCCAGCGCTGCAACTGCGCCTTCAGCGCGATCCCCGATGCCACGCTTTGGCTCGTTGAGGATACGCCGGACGTTAATGTCGTCCTCAGGGTTTACCAGAACGCGCAGGTAGGCCAACGCGTCCTTGATTTCCTTGCGGTCGTAGAACCTGGTTCCGCCAACAACGCGGTATTTGAGGTCAACGCGCATCAGTTGTTCCTCCAACGCGCGCGATTGGGCGTTAGTGCGGTAGAAGATCGCCACATCGCCGGGGCGAACGTCGTTTTCGTCATTGAGCCGCAGGATCTCCTCAGCGATCCACCGCGCCTCGTCGGATTCCGATTCACCGACGTAGCCCGTGATCTGTTCGCCGTCACCGCTCGCAGTCCACAACCTCTTGTCGTTCCGGTCCGGGTTGCGCTTGATGACTTCGTTGGCCGCGGAAAGGATCGTCTGCGTAGAGCGGTAATTTTGCTCCAGCTTGATCGTCGCAGCGTTGGGATAGTCTTTTTCAAATTCGATGATGTTGCGGATATCTGCGCCACGGAATGCGTAAATAGACTGGTCAGAGTCACCAACTACCGTCAGCTCACTAGGTGTCGTCTCCCCTTCGATCCCGGTCAGCTCGCGGATCAGCGAATACTGGGCGTGGTTTGTATCTTGGTATTCGTCAATCAGCACGTGGCGGAATCGACGCCGGTAGTTGTCGGCGACCCTTGGGAAGGCCCTGAACATGAAGACCACCTGGCCGATAAGGTCGTCGAAGTCGAGCGCATTGGCCGAACGCATCCGCCGGGTGTAGCCGCGGTAGACCTCGGCGACGGCCCGGGAAAACGGGTCGTTGGTGTTAATGGTCGATGCATAGTCTTCGTCGTCGATGAGTTCGTTCTTCAACGAGGAAATTTTGTGCGCGATGGCCTTGGGAGTGAATCGCTTCGGGTCGATTTCCAAGGACTTGGCCACCAGGGTGATCAACCGGAGGGAATCGGTTGAATCATAGATGGAAAAGTTCGACTTAAGGCCAATGGTTGCGGCTTCACGACGGAGGATGCGAACGCACGAAGAGTGGAACGTTGAGATCCACATTTTTTTGGCTTGCTCTTCCCCGATCAGCTCCGCAGCTCGCTCGCGCATTTCTGCGGCGGCCTTGTTGGTGAAGGTAATTGCCAGGATCTCATGGGGGCGTGCACGACCCGTGGCCAATAGATAGGCAATACGGTGCGTGAGAACACGGGTTTTTCCCGATCCGGCTCCTGCCACGATCAGCAAGGGACCGCCGGCGTAGCGGACGGCTTCTTCCTGCTGCGGATTCATGCCCTGCAGTAGGTCCTCTGCAATGGGCATTACCTGCGGTGTGGTGTCGGCGGCGAAGTCATCAAAAAGAAAATCCATGATGTAGCCAGTCTACGTGGCGCTGCAGACACTTTCAGTGCTTGCAGAAAAGTACCGGTCCAGGCACAGGCATAATGGACTATATGGCAAAGCAGGTCAAAAAAACCAAAGAGTATCGCAAGCCTGGTCACTTCAATAACCAGCAACCCGCGTCGTCCGACGCTGCGGTAGCGCGACCCACGACCAAGATTGACTCACAGGAAAACAAGTCAAACCCGATGATCCTCATCTCGGTTGGTCTGGTTGTCTGTTTGGCGCTCTTCACGTACTACCACTTGCTCACCATGTTCCAGATGAAGGATTTGAGTGATGCGTTGTCCATGCCTGATCAGCGGATCTTCGGATACACCGTGGCAGATATCGAGGCGCTGCGAGGTGCAATGGATCCGGATGCCGTGGGGCAGTTGAATTACATGCACAAGACCGCAGGTTTCCTCTTTCCGATGTTCACAGCCGTCTTCTCGATGCTGCTGTTCATCCGCTGGATTCCTAATCGACAAACGCGTTGGCTGGCGTGGTTGGCCCCACTAGGCTTCGCTGTTGCTGATATTTGGGAGAACTTCGCCATCGACGCACTGTTCAACCATGATCTCAGCGCAGGTGCAGTCTTGCTCGCTTCAATTTTGACTACGGTCCGCTGGGCGCTGCTGATTATTACCGCTGGTCTCGTCATCGGGCTGGGTGCTGTCCGAGCGAATCGAGGGCTGAAGCGCAAGATGCTGGCAATTCGTGAGGGCACTAGCTAGGTGGCTACGTGAAATTTACCCTCAGCATCCTTGTAGGATAGTGTTGTTGGTGTTTTCACGCCCATGCCTCTGTAGCTCAGTAGGATAGAGCGACCCTCTCCTAAAGGGTAGGCCGTCGGTTCGATTCCGGCCAGGGGCACAAATGGAGCTTTGCTCCCAGATTCATTCTGGCAGCAAAGCTCTTTTGGTATCTACATACTTTTTCGCTACTTGCTCGTGACACCAAATAAGGGCACGTCCGATAGAAACGTACCCTTACTTGGTTATGACTAAGCGGTTTAGCGAAGTAGCAATGCTGTTGCTTTTGGCGACAACGAAGCATCCATAACTACGCAAGCGCCACCGACGGCACCAACATTCGAACGAAGTTCGGAAGTGCGAGTCTCAATCTCGTGAACTCCTCGTAGCGCAAAGCGGCGCTCGATAGCCTCCCGGACCTCGTCCTCGACTAGTTCGCGTACCTTGTCCCACTGCGGGCCACCGAAAACGACCTCGCGGACGTCGAGCGAATTGGCAAGCTGTCCTGCAACTTCGGCAACCATGGTCATGGTTTCAGAAACCAGTTCCTTGGCGACCTTGTTGCCTTCATGGGCCAATTCGTACAGGCGGTTCATGCCTTCAGCGCGCTGTTCCGGGCCAACGATTTCGTATGTTGGCAGTTCCAGACCGCGTTCCTTGGCCTGGTTGGAAATGTATTCGTACGAAGTGCCTGCTGCCAAGCAGTCATCAGCGCCGCATTCTTCACACGTGAACGATTTGTGGCCGGTGGAGTAATGTCCGATTTCACCTGCGTTGTTGCTGGCGCCGTGGTGCACGTCGTTGTTCAAGACAAGGCCAGCGCCAAAGCCATGGCCGCAGTAGATGAAGACGAAGTCGTTGTTCTTCTCTTCCTTGGATTGCCACAGCTCGCCCACGGCCGATGCAATGGTGTCCTTTTCGATGATGACCTGCAGACGCAGAAGCTTGCGCAGCGGGTTGACCAGTTCAACGTCGGCCCAACCGTCCAGTAGCGGCGGGTTGAGAACCACGCCGTCTTCGACGTTGACTGGACCTGGCACGGCGATGCCGACGCCAACGATGTGCTTCTTTGGAATGCGGATTTCAGCGATCAGTTCCTTGACCGTGGTGGCCATCAGCTGGATGGTCTCCGCTGCAACTTCCAAGTTGGGAACTTCGATGCGGCGTTCGCGCAAGACCTCGCCGCGGAGGTTCATTGCTACGAAGCTCAGAACGCTGGGGTCAAGGTGGATGCCAATGGAGACCAAGCGGTTGCCTTCAAGCTCCAGAACGGTGCGAGGCTTACCTGGGCCGGATACAATCGTGCGGTCTTCTCGAACGATTCCGTCATCCAACAGACGTCGCACAACGTTCGAAATGGTCTGTGGAGACAGACCGGTAGATCCTGCCAGCTCGACACGGCTGATTCCCTCAGGCGCGCGTCGAATCGATTCAAGAATGACCGCTTGGTTGAAGTCTCCCAAACGGCCTAGATTTGTACCCCGTCGCATTATTGCTCCATTGTTCTGTAAATTAGATGGATCGATCTTCCTGTTCCAATATTCTTGGTAGCTACGAGCCTGTGGTCTAATTACTGCGAGTAAGGCGACCGCGCATAAACTACAACTAAAAACGTTGGAGATCCATTTAAGCACGTTACCACCAATGTCGTTTGGATACACACGATATTGTGTTTTGGTGAAGAAAAATTTGACGATATCAGCGGTATGTTTAATCAACAACCAAGGACAAATCCTCTTGGTGCGGAAACGCGGCACTTCGAAATTCATGCAGCCTGGCGGAAAACCGGAGTTTGGAGAATCGCCGTTACAAACTGTCATTCGAGAAATTCATGAAGAGCTGGGCATCCAATTTGCAGCCGAGGATCTGGACTTCAACGGCGTCTGGGTTGGTCCGGCGGCCAATGAGGATCAGACCTCTATTCACGCATCGTTATTTACTGCGCACTACGACGGCACGCTGTCGCCTCTAGCGGAGCTCGAAGAACTGTTGTGGATCATGCCGGAAGATGCCATGAAGCGAGATGATTTGGCACCGCTGCTGCGTGAGCACGTACTCCCCCAGCTCATCAAGCGAGCCAGCAGTTGATCAATGGCGCGTTCTGGCCCTACAGCAGCATGTGGCCCGACGGCTCTAGCTTGCTTGCAGGAATTCGTCCCACGCGGCATCGATATGTTGGAGCCCGGATACAAGATGGCCGCCCATCCGCGGCCGATGCGGTGTAATGCGCAACTGCCAGCCCAGCTGGGAGAGCATCTTGTCAGCCTTGCGGCTGTTGCAGTGCAGGCATGCAGCAACGAGGTTTTCCCAAGTGTTCTTGCCTCCCCTGCTCCGTGGAATGACATGGTCGATCGTATTGGCGGACTTTCCGCAGTAGGCACAGGTGTAGGCATCACGACGCAAAACGCCCCTACGCGTGACATGAAGCATGTCGCGGTAGGGGCGTCGTACATAGCGTTTTAAGACAATGACGGTTGGTCTGGGTAACTGTCCGTGTGAGCTGCGAACAGGCGAGCCTTCGTCCTGGAGAACGATGGTCGCCTTGTCGGCCATGACCATCAACAGTGCTCGTCGGAAAGTCACGACGGCTAAGGGCTCGTATCCTGCGTTTAAAACCAGTGTTCGCATGCTTGGTACTTCCTTCTTGAACCGATAGCTACCATCTGGCATTGATGGAGCTCGCGTTCTAATCGGAGTGTCTCTACTCGCTAGCCTATTCGATTACTTTGCTAGTTAGTGAGCATCCGAGAAAGAAATCAAGCGTTTTTCACTTCCCAGCCTTGTGCAGTTCACCTGTTTTGACGTTTAAACGAACATAGGCCACCGAACGATTGATTCGTTCGATGGCCTATGAAAAGCTGTGAAAATTAGCCAGCCAAGGTGTAGTAGCCGTACAGCGGGTTGCGGGTTACCGAACCGACAATGGTGTCCACGGTTGGGTTCTGCGCGCCGATCATCTGGCCTCCGCCCAGGTAGATGCCGACGTGGCCGCCACCGTTCTGGAAGACCAGGTCGCCTGGCTTAGGGTTGCTGGTGCGCTTGAACTGGCCGGATCCGAGGATGGCCGAAGTTCCGCGGGCAATGTTGATGCCGTGCTGCGCGTATACATACTTGACGAAGCCGGAGCAGTCCCAGCCGCCAGGAGTGTTGCCGCCCCAAACGTATGGAACGCCAACATACTTGGCAGCAGTTGCTGCGATGCCGGAAAGGTTCGAGGTCTGTACCGGAGTTTCGGTTTTCACCTCGGCCTTTGGCTGAGTTGCTTCGCTTGGCTGGGTACGGCCGGCGCGGCTATCGCGGGTCATAGGAGCCATCGGGTCCGTAGTAGCGGAGTCGCTGCTGGTGGTTGGCTCAACGTTGTTGGCCACGGCGATGACGACTGGCTTTGGCTTCTCCTTAGCGGTGAAGCTTGCACGCTCGATGTCGACCGAAGCGTCCTTGTCAGCAGAAACGCTAACCGACTTGACTGCAACGCGCTCGGGGTTGATGGTGTCAACTGGCGATGCCGAAACATCGCGTGGGGCAGAAGCCTGACCTGGAACACCCAGGGCAACGATCAAACCCGATGCTGCAGCAACTACTGCCGCCTGACGGCCCACTGAACCAGCGTTCGAAGATACAGCCTGCGAAATCGCTTCTAGCGAGTTAGTGCGTGGTACGTCAGCACGGCGACGCCCATGAGTATGACTCTTGGTCACTATTATTGCCTCTCCTTGATACCTACGAGGTAAGCTGTCGGGTTCGAAGTGGAGTTACCTCGGTGGATTCGAAGTTTCCTTCTCTATCCACTTCACCCCTAGGGTTATTAGCCAAAGCTAAAGACCCGATGATGGTTCCCCCGCCACTGCCGTACGAGTTGTGTATAACTGCTCATTGCGTGTTGGCAGTGCTCGGTTCTCACGCAAAGTTGCCCAGGGTTTCCCATGGCACGGATATAAGCCTATAGGATGATTTTTGAAATGTCACGTTTTGATCACGGAATAGTGACGAACGTCGTTATAACCATCCGGCTGGGTCTTTGAACTGCCCGTCGACGATCACTTCAAAGTGCACGTGGGGCCCAGTTGAGTTTCCCGTGGTGCCGGCCAACGCAATGACGTCGCCACGCTTAACGTGGTCGCCAACCTTAACCAGTACCTTGCTGTTGTGGCTGTAGCCGGTCTCTAGTCCGCTTCCGTGATCCAGAGTGACTCGGTTGCCCGAATGTCCAGCCCAACCAGCAACTTCAACAACACCATCTGCTGCAGCGTAGACCTTGGTTCCGCTGGGAACACCGTAGTCGGTCCCACTGTGGATCATGTACCCAGCCCCGGTTGGGTTCTTGCGATGCCCGAAGGTCGAGGTAATTCGCTGAGTGGTCACCGGCGCGGAAAGCAAACCAGCAGTTTCCTTGATGCTCGTGATGTCGCCACCCGAGGCAGTCATGATGTCCGAGAACTTCTCTTCGCTCTTGACCTCTGGGCTCAGCTTCGAGGACAACGCGGCACGTTCCACGGACAGCTCCGCAGCGTTGCCCGGAGCCTTCACGTCAACAACGGCCGAGGTCGCAGTGCGCTCAGCGGCGGCAACTGCCTTGTCCTCTTCGCCAGTATTACCTGACAGCTGTGGCGCAACAGCAGCCAAGGCCAAACCGGAAACCGCAGCGACCGCAGCGACCTTGTGGGTAAACCCAAGGCGGCTGGTCTTGCGGGCTTTCGCCTTGACACTGGCGATGAATTCAACGTTGCTCGATGCCTGGACCGGAGCCGGGCTGGAAGCCTGGACCTCTACAGCGCCAGGCAGAGCGACAACATTGCCGTCCGTGGCCTTATGCGCCAGCTCTTTTTGGGTTGGGGCAACACCGTAGCGCTGTAGCGAGTCGAAACGTCGACCCACGAAATCTGCATGAACCGGCTTAGCCGGGCTAATAGTTGGGACAGCTTCAGCGGCGCGTGACGCGCGGCGTCCACTCGTGCGCTGGGTTGCCGAAGCAGCGATCTCGGTGATCACATCAGCCTCGGCGACAGCAGCGCGACGTCGTCCCGCAGTTCTGGTTTCTACCAAAACATTCCTCTCACTGTTGCGCCTACGAAGTTAGCTGTCGGGTTCGGTTCTGGAGAATGAACCGGCCTGCATCAAGCAGAGCTTCACCCCAAGGCGCTTGCACGCCGAAGTAGTGGGTCCCCCGTTGTTGCCCTCAAATACTGGTAACCGACTTCCGGCGCAGGGCAACACTAGGCGGTCGCGACGGAGTCGGGCGATGCCGGTCAGATCGACGGCATCAATCATTAACGTTACCGGTCATCCGGGAAAGTTACAATTTCGTTATCTTTTTTGAGCCCGCACAAATACGTGTCCGCTAACCTCGACTGGCAGCTCCAAGGCACCTTCAATACCCTGCACGCGGACCACTACGTAATCATCTGCTCGTTCCAAAGTGACAATTGCTCCAGGCCGAATTCCGCCTTCGTTCAGTTGTCCGAGCAGGATTGGGTCTGTTTGGATCGGCTCAGCCAAGCGCTCAATGGCCACCGGGCCGATATTCCCCGCGAGCAGCGCGTCATCCAGATTCTGGACTTCATATGAGATTTCAGCCACACTAGGCCCGCCAAGGACCTCCAGGCCTGGGATCGGGTTGCCATAAGGAGACACCGTCGGCTTGCCCAGCAGGTCATAGAGACGGCGCTCCACACGCTCGCTCATGACGTGCTCCCAGCGGCAAGCCTCATCATGAACATATTCCCAGTCCAAGCCGATCATGTCCGAGAGCAAGCGCTCCGCTAACCGATGCTTACGCATCACGCTCGTTGCCAATTCGTGACCTTTTTCAGTCAGCGCAAGGTGGCGGTCTGAAGATACGACCACCAAGCCATCGCGTTCCATGCGGGCTACAGTCTGGGACACGGTTGGACCCGAGTGGCCAAGACGTTCTGCAATTCGGGCGCGCAAAGCCACGATCTCCTCTTCTTGAAGTTCAAGAATGGTACGCAGATACATCTCAGTTGTATCAATAAGATCAGACACAGCAGCCGCTCCTGGAAGTCACAACAGTTAAGTTCGCTCGAATAATACGTGGCGTCGATACCCCACTCTACTTGGTTTATCGGACAGAAAGCGGATCTAACCCGCCCAGCAGATTTCGTAACCGACGGTCGCGTTTTTCTCACGTGCCCTTGCTATTTGCAAAGATGTTTATTGAAACGCCACGGCCACCCTTGAATATTCCGAACTACGGGCATCGGTGGCCTGTTAGGCACTTCAATCTATCGCTACAAGAGGAGCGCGATGAGCACGGACATCAAAATTCCACAAAACCTTCTGCCCGCCGACGGTCGATTCGGTGCGGGACCTTCCAAGGTACGCGCAGAACAGGTTCAGGCCATCGCCGACGCAGGATCCAAGTTGCTGGGCACCTCCCACCGCCAGGCACCGGTCAAAAACCTCGTAGCTTCGGTTCAGGACGGCCTCAAGGAAATGTTCAACGCACCTGAGGGCTACGAAGTCCTGTTGGGCGTCGGCGGCTCCACCGCATTCTGGGATGCAGCAGCATTCAGCCTGGTCCGCTCCAAGGCGCAGCACTTGTCCTTCGGTGAATTTGGCTCGAAGTTCGCCAAGGCCACCGACAAGGCTCCATTCTTGGAATCTTCCACGATTATCGTTGGCGAGCCCGGCACCGTTCCGGAACCGGTCGCTGAAGCCGGCGTCGACGTGTACGCCTGGCCGCACAACGAGACCTCGACCGGTGCCGCGGCACCGATCAAGCGTGTTGCCGGAGCCAGCGAAGATGCCCTGATCGTCATTGACGCCACCAGCGCAGCAGGCGGCCTCGACGTGGATCTAGCCGAGACCGACGTTTACTACTTCGCTCCGCAGAAGAACTTCGCATCGGACGGAGGCCTGTGGCTGGCTTTCGTTTCCCCGGCAGCCATCGCGCGCATTGAGGAAATTGCCGCTACCGACCGCTGGATCCCAGACTTCTTGAACTTGAAGACGGCTCTGGATAACTCGCTGAAAAACCAGACGTACAACACTCCGTCGTTGACGACTCTGGTTGGCCTGGACGCCCAGATCAAGTGGATCAATTCCAACGGCGGCCTGAAGTGGGCTGCGGATCGCACCGCACAGTCCGCAGGCCTGATTCAGGCCTGGGCAGAGGCCTCCTCGATCGCCTCGCTCTATGTAGCCAACCCGGCTCACCGCTCCAACGTGATTTCCACGGTGGATTTCGATGACTCGGTAGATGCTTCGGCGATTGCCAAGGCCTTGCGCGCCAATGGCGTGGTTGACGTAGAACCGTACCGCAAGCTGGGACGCAACCAGCTGCGCATTGCCACCTTTGTGGCCATCGAGCCAAGCGATGTTGCTGCGCTGCTCAAGTGCATCGACTTTGTCATCGAACAGCTCTAGCTCGTAAAACAGCGGGAGGGGCTCCGAAGAACAGATGTTCTTCGGAGCCCCTCTCGCTGTTCAAGCTACTAGTTTTCTTTGCGCGTGCGGTTGCGCTGCGCTGCCCGGCGACGGGCCGCGGTGCGCTGCGCGGTGCGACGGCGTCGAACTTGGCGTCGCGCTGGCGACTTGTGAGGCGCGTCCTCTGATTCGGCGTCATCCAGCTCTTCGGCGTCTTGCTCCGGAGCAGGCGATGCATCACCGGCGGCTTGGCCGGATTCGGAATCCGAGTCCGAATCGGCTTCCTGTGGCTGATCAGTTTCTGACTCGCCGGTTTCCTCCGCGGCTTCCGCGGCCTTGGCGGCTTCGATTTCTTCCTTGGCCAGCCGGTCTGCCCACGGCACCCAGGCAGGAGCCAAAAGCGAATCGTCACCAGCAATGATGCCGACTTCGCAGACGGTGAGATCCTTTACCTTGGCCCGAGGAACCCGTGCGAGGGTAGCGAACCAAGTCCATCCTTGATACCCCTTTTTATGGGAGACAAAACGATGGGTGACAAGTCGCTCACCTTCCGCCATGACCCCGAGGTGGTCGCCGACTTCTTGCGCGCTGGCGATATCGGCGAGCGCGCCGCGTGCAGCGTCCACTGCGTCGGCGAGGATGGTGTCCAACTTGGGTTTACGGGCCATTATTTATGCGTCCAGATCGTCGGCTACCGCACGAAGCACGGTAGCTACCTTCTTGCCATATGCCTGTTCAGGATAACGCCCCTTGTGCAAGCTATTGGAAACGTTGTCGAGTAACTTGATGAGATCTTCAATGAGAACTGCTTCGGCTTCGGGCTTTTTGCGCTTGGCGCGCGCCACCGAAGGAGCTTGTTCCAGCAGGCGCAAACTCAGTGCTTGAGGTCCACGGCGGCCTTCAGCGACACCAAATTCCAATCGGGTGCCAGGGCGCAAGTCATGAACGCCCTCGGGCAGCGCAGCCGCATTGACGTAAATCTCTTTGCCATCCTCTGCGGTAATAAAACCGAAGCCCTTGGCCTTTTCGTACCATTTAACCTTGCCGCTAGGCATGATCATTTACCTCGTTCGTTCTTTAGCCCAGTGCACCGCCGTGGCCTGCTCAGTGCGATGCATATTCATATGTACGATTTCGCGGAGTCACAGCCGGGGTTCTTCTTAGCTTCTTGCCGGGTACTCGACGTACGAAATCGCTTCAAGTCGTTTATCTAAGATTATGTCATCCCTGAAGCACTGAATTCATCTTTGCGCACCGAGGGTCGGCAAGACACTCTGGGCACCCCTGGTCGAGGCTAAGCTAGAAACCGTGAGCACAACATCAAAAACCATGACCCTTATTTCCCGGTTGGCAATCATCATTGCCGTCATTTCGGCTCTCGCTTTGATTGCCACGCTGGTTCTCTACTTCCAGCACATCACAATTCCGCCAGTGGTCATGGCCTTTGCTGTCTGGGGACTTCCGGTGGCCTTTCTCCTCGCCGCGGCCGTTGTCATCAGCAACATCGCCAAGCGCCGCAACATCTGAAGAACCAGAATCAGCAATCATTCAGCAGACTCCCAGACTTCTTGTGCAGACTGGGGTTCATGAGTGCAAAACCCACTGAAGCAAAACTTCTCGTTGTTGACGACGAACCGAATATCCGCGAATTGCTCTCCACGTCGCTGCGTTTCGCCGGCTTCGAGGTTGTTGCAGCTGCCAACGGACGCGAGGCACTGGCCGCGGTCGAAGCAGACGAACCGGATCTGGCGGTCCTGGATGTCATGCTCCCGGACATGGATGGCTTCACCATTACCCGCAAGCTCCGCGCGGCAGGACGCCATTTCCCGGTTCTGTTCCTCACCGCGCGTGATGACACCAGCGACAAGGTCACCGGCCTGACCGTCGGCGGCGATGACTACGTCACCAAGCCATTCAGCCTCGACGAGGTTGTGGCGCGCATCCGTGCCGTTCTGCGTCGCACCGCGAGCGGCGAAGAGGAGAATGCCACGATCGTCGTCGCCGATCTTGAGCTTGATGACGATGCCCATGAGGTGCGCCGTGCCGGAGAGATCATCGACCTGTCCCCCCACGGAGTTCAAGCTGCTTCGCTACCTGATGATGAACCCCAACCGGGTGCTCTCCAAGTCGCAGATCCTGGATCATGTGTGGGAATACGACTTCAATGGCGACGCGTCAATCGTCGAGTCCTACATCTCCTACCTGCGCCGCAAGGTGGACCGTCCGGAATGGCCGGCCTTGATCCAGACCAAGCGTGGTGTCGGCTACCTGATGCGCACCCCGGATCGCCGCCAGTAATTCACGGAGGAACACGAAGGCCTTGTAAAGTCTGCATATGAAGTCGATTCGAGCCAAATGGCGCCGAACCTCTATGAGGACCAAGCTCGTCACCGTCATGCTGGGGCTGATGATCATCGCGATCTTCGCGACCGCGCTCAGTTCTTCGCATACGCTGAAGATCTCGATGACCAACCAGATCGATGATCAGCTCAATGCTTCATGGCCCACGATGGCCTACGGGCTTAACAAGGCATACGTGAATTCCCTCGACGACAACGACGGCTCCGACGGGAACGGGGACTTCGACCCGACCTTGCTGGGCCTCAATAGCTCCTACGCCGACATCCGTGATGAAGAAGGCAAGATCGTCTACATCATGCCGCGTTCGCGGGTGAGCCCCAGCAGCACCTCGGATCTGCCGTTGCTCAATCCCCAGCAAATCGAGCAGCTGGCAGCCAACCCCCTGGTTCCTTCCACCGTGCCCGGCAGTTTCCCCACGTCCTCCGGCTGGCGAACCATGATGGTGCCGCTGGAAAGCAGCAACCTCAACCTGTTCCTGGCTCTGCCGCTGGATACCGTGAACTCCACGGTGCGCCAGACCGCAGTGCTGGTGCTTTCTACCGGGTTGCTCGCCGCACTGGTCATGTCCATGATCGCCTACGGCCTTACCGGCAGGTCGCTGCAGCCGTTGAATAACGTGGAGCGCACCGCCTCGATGATTGCCGCCGGAGACCTGTCCCAGCGCGTGAAGGACTATCCTTCGGAGACCGAGGTCGGCCGGCTCTCCCGTTCGCTGAACGCCATGCTGGCCCAGATTGAAAAGGCCTTCCATGACCGGGAGGCCTCTGAACGCAAGATGCGCCGCTTCATCCAGGATGCCTCTCATGAACTGCGCACTCCCCTGGTCACCATCCAGGGATACTCCGAGTTCTACCGCTACGGCGGCCTGGCGGACCCCGAAGCCATGGACTCGGCCATGGGGCGCATCGAAGCCGAATCCAAGCGCATGGCCCGCCTGGTGGAGGACCTGCTCATGCTTGCTCGCCTGGATGAGCAGCGCCCAATGGAGAAGCAACCGGTGGATCTGCTGGTCCTGGGCCAGGACGCCGTGGAAGACACCAAGGTGCGGGCGCCAGACCGTGCCGTCAAGCTCGTCGGGTTGACCAGCGATCGCCCCAGCCCGGCAAGCACCGTGGGCGATGACGCTCGGATCCGCCAGATCATCGCCAATCTCCTGACCAATGCGCTGCGCTACACTCCCGAGGGCACGCCCCTGGAGATTGCCGTCGGGGTGCGTTCGCTGGTGGCTGGCGCCATGGACGCGGTCATTGAAATCAGGGACCACGGGCCCGGCATCCCAGAAGAAGATGCCAAGCGGATCTTCGAGCGCTTCTACCGCGCAGATAGCTCTCGACAGCGGGAAACCGGCGGTTCGGGCCTCGGGCTGGCCATCGTTGCTGCCATCGTCCAGCAGCATGGCGGATCGGTCGCCTTGGCTGAAACTGCCGGTGGCGGTGCCACCATGTCCATTTCCCTGCCATACGTGCCACTGATCGAACGGCCAGAGCCGGAGATCGAAGACTGAGCGCCGGGCCGCACCGCGCGGAATTATCCACATTCAGCGCTCGCTCCCCTCGACGGCGCTGGACGGCTTTCTAGATTGGTTGCATCGAGCTTTCGATACAGCCACCAAGGAAAGGACCAGGTCCGTGAGCACGTTCTCCACAAATACCGGCGAGATGCAGGTTAAGTCCCAGGCAGTCATGAATACCATTGATCGATTGCGCCACGAGGTCTCGACCATGCAGATGAATCTTGACCAGTTGCAAAGCACCTGGCAGGGTTCAGCAGCCGCTTCATTCCAGTCCATCGTTGCCGAATGGCGTTCCACGCACGTGCAGATCGAAGAGGCGCTCAGCAGCATCGCCAGCGCCTTGAATCATGCCTCGATGCAGTACGAGGAAGTTGAACAGGTCAACACGTCGCTGTTCCGATACTGATCGGCAACTGCGCTGCGGTTGGTTGATCAGTAGGCTTGGCTCATGAGCATTCTGATCGACCCGCCGCGTTGGCCTGCGCATGGCACCGTCTTTGCCCATTTGGTCTCGGACACGTCCCTGGAGGAACTCCATCAATTCGCCGCACAGCAGGGAATCTCGCCGCGGGCGTTCGACAAGGACCACTACGACGTCCCCGCAGAACGCTATGAACAGTTTGTCCAGGCCGGTGCGCAGGAAGTCACCGGCGGCGAACTGGTGCGCGCGCTGATCGCCTCGGGCTTGAGAATCCCCGCCAAATACCGCCCTGAAAAGCTCGACGCCATATTGCGCCGGCGGTGGTCGCGGACGTTGCCGACCGAGCCGCAGCTGGGCCAGGAGCTGCTCGAGATGTGGTCCCAGGACCACCGTTATTATCATGACCGCGTCCATCTGCTTTCGGTGCTCGAAGCGGTGGATCGCCTCGGTGAAAAGCTTTCACCTGGAGAACTCCTGCTGGTGCAGCTGGCGGCGTGGTTCCACGACGCGGTATATGAAGGGAGCAGCGAGGACGAAATCAAATCTGCGGTGCTGGCACGTGAAAGACTCGACGGAGTGCTCTCCCCGGCCGCTGTTGGTTCGATCAGCGACCTGATCTTGCTGACCGCGGGACATAACCCGGGCGAAACGGACCGCCTGGGACGGATCTTGTGCGATGCGGATCTGGAAGTATTGGCCCGCCCCGAAGCGGCCTATCAACGTTATGCCCATGCGATCTATCAAGAGTATGCCCACCTTCCCCGCCACGTTTTGGCTGAAGGACGCAGCAAGATACTCTCGGCCCTGCTGGCCAAGGTCTCGATTTACGCTACGGCAGCTGGACGCGAACGGTGGGAATCGGCTGCGCGAACCAACTTGGGTCGAGAGCTGGAACATCTGCAGAGCTGGATGCCCTAGCCCGTATTCGCCGCGTTAACTACTGATGGCCTGGTACCCGAAGGTACCAGGCCATCAGCGCAGGTGATGCACTAGATCAGCATGGAGGGCTTAGAAGCCGCCCATTCCGCCCATGCCGCCCATGTCATCGCCACCGGCTGGGGCAGCGCCAGCAGGAGCTGGCTTCTCTGCAACAACAGCTTCGGTGGTCAAGAACAGGCCAGCGATCGAAGCTGCGTTCTGCAGTGCCGAACGGGTCACCTTCACTGGGTCATTCACGCCAGCTTCCAGCAGGTCAACGTACTGACCGGTGGCAGCGTTCAGGCCGTGGCCAGCAGGCAGGCCCTTGACCTTGTCGGCGACAACGCCTGGCTCCATGCCAGCGTTCAGTGCGATCTGCTTCAGTGGAGCTTCGATGCCAACGCGAACGATGTTCGCGCCGGTTGCTTCGTCGCCTTCCAGCTCAAGCTTTGCGAATGCAGCAGCGCCAGCCTGGATCAGTGCAACGCCACCACCGGCGACGATGCCTTCTTCAACGGCTGCCTTGGCGTTGCGCACGGCATCTTCGATGCGGTGCTTGCGCTCTTTGAGCTCCACCTCGGTAGCAGCGCCGGCCTTCAGCACAGCGACACCGCCAGAGAGCTTTGCGTGGCGCTCCTGCAGCTTCTCGCGGTCGTAGTCCGAGTCGGTATTCTTGATCTCGGCTGCGATCTGGGCCTTGCGGCCGTCGATCGCGTCGGCTTCGCCGCCGCCTTCAACGATGGTGGTCTCGTCCTTGGTGATAACGACCTTGCGGGCGGTACCCAGAACTTCGAGGCCAACGTTGTCCAGGGACAGGCCGATTTCCTCGGAAACAACCTGGCCACCGGTCAGGATGGCGATGTCGGTCAGCATGGCCTTGCGGCGGTCGCCGAAGCCCGGAGCCTTGACGGCAACGGACTTGAACAGGCCACGGATCTTGTTCAGGATCAGGGTGGCCAGGGCTTCGCCCTCGACGTCTTCGGCGATGATCAGCAGCGACTTGTTCGACTGCATGACCTTCTCCAGCAAGGTAACCATGTCCTTGACCGAGGAGATCTTCGAGTTGACGATCAGGATGTATGGGTCTTCCAGGACGGTTTCCTGGCGCTCTGCGTCGGTGACGAAGTAAGCGGAGATGTAGCCCTTGTCGAAGCGCATGCCCTCGGCCAGCTCCAGCTCCAGGCCGAAGGTGTTGGACTCTTCAACGGTGATAACGCCCTGCTCGCCGACCTTGTCGAGAGCTTCAGCGATCAGGCCACCGATTTCCTTGTCGCCAGCGGAGATCGAAGCGGTAGCAGCGATCTGCTCCTTGGATTCGATCTTCTTCGCTGCGGCGAACAGTTCTGCGGTGACGGCTTCTACAGCCTTGTCGATACCGCGGCGCAGTGCGATCGGATCGGCACCTGCAGCAACGTTGCGCAGGCCTTCCTTGACCAGTGCCTGTGCGAGCACGGTAGCGGTGGTGGTACCGTCGCCAGCGACGTCGTCAGTCTTCTTGGCAACTTCCTTGACCAGCTCGGCGCCGATCTTCTCGTAAGGATCTTCGAGGTCGATCTCCTTAGCGATGGACACGCCGTCGTTGGTGATAGTAGGAGCGCCCCACTTCTTCTCCAGAACAACGTTGCGGCCGCGTGGGCCCAAGGTCACCTTTACCGCGTCAGCAAGGGTGTTCAGTCCGCGCTCGAGTCCGCGGCGTGCTTCCTCGTCAAATGCAATCATCTTGGCCATAGTGGCTTTCGGTCCTTTCGGGACGATTTTGCGAAAATGCAACCGACAGACAGCGCCCGCGACGGACGAGTGGACCGGTGCGGCATCGGGCCGGCAACCGTTTCAGCTCTCGCTATCTGAGGTATTTTCCACGCTCCATCCGCCGTGGCGCTAACCGGTGCGTTCACGTTCCGCAGGGAACGCAAAAACCGACCGGCGTTAGCAGTCGCAGCGTAAGAGTGCTAATACAAATATTGGCACTCTCGCATGGCGAGTGCAAGCCGGTCGGCTCTGAGCGAAGGGAATTATGAACGAATTATTCGTTCAGCCCCAGCGGGTCATCGGTGCCCAGCACGATGGTGACCCGATCGGGAATGTTATTGGTCTGCAAAACTTCGTCAATATTAAGGACTTCAGCAGCTTTTTCCGCGGTGGTGCGGTAGGCCTCTGACATGTAGTACACAGCGGAAACATCCGCCGGCTTGCTCCAGTTATCGGCGACGATGTTGGTGAACCCGGCTTCTGCCATGGCCTCTTCGCCAGCACCCGCGACGCCTGCAACATTTGCGCCGTTGTACACGCCGATCTTCTGGCCAAAGAGCACGTCTGCTTCATCGATGGTGCTGGATGGCGATGCGGATTCGCTGGGTGAAGCCTCCTGCGAACTATCGGCAGACTCCCCGCCGTCTTGGGACTGCAAGCTCTCATCGCTCGAAGGGCCCGCGAGGCTGTCTTTGAGCTGGGGGCCAAAGATGAAGGATGCTACACCGATGGCCAGGACGATCACGGCCGTCAGCACTACCCACAGCAATTTGCCACCGGTTGACTTTGAGGCCGCGGACTGCGCCCATCCGTGCGCATGGTGTGAACCGACACGGGTGTTGAACTCCGGAACGCGATCAAATTCGTCACGCGGGTAGTTGGTCATTCTTGTCCTTGCTCGAGGTCTGACTGGTCACGGCAGGCTGGGTTATCGTCCCGAGCCGACCTTACCGCCCACACGACGTTTTGTTGAACGTGTTCTGCGCAGTCGCTTAACCAGCATCGGGTCGTAGGCCATCGCCGCATCCGTCTCAATCAGCTGGTTCAGCAGCTGATAGTAATTTGTTGGAGACATGGAGAACTGCTTGGTAATCGCTTGTTCCTTGGCTCCGGCATACTTCCACCACAATTTTTCCAAGCTCAGGATCTGTTGCGAACGTTCGTCGAGTTCCGAGTCTGGGTTCATCACAAAATCCACCAACAACTCTTTCTCAGCCATCCGTTCTCACCTCTGTCCTCGGCTCAGTTTTTGCGCATTTCATTCACGCATGTACTCCACTACTGGTAGACATACCACCGACATTCTAACCAATCTCTTTAGCTATCGCCGTGTGGCCTGGCACAGGCACGCCAGAAAAACGGAACAATAGCGTCTATGGATGAAATGCAAGAACCCCTGTTCGAGGCTCCTGGGCCACCGCCGGCACCCGTGTATGAACCAGCAGAATTCCCGTTCTTCCACGGCGCGCAATCCATGGCCGACCACGGATTTATTGCTCAAGATTGGGTTCCAGCGCTCAGCAAGCAAGATGAAAATCTTCGCCAGCTTGCCCTCGAATTAACCGAACGTTCATCACAAGGCGAAACATTGCTCCCCGATCCCGAGGTGATGTTCCGCGCACTATCTTTGCCTTTAGCTGAGGTCAAGGTCCTGATCATCGGCCAAGACCCCTACCCGACACCGGGGCATCCCAACGGATTGGCCTTTGCGGCCAACAAGCATGTCCGCCCATTGCCACGCTCGTTGAATAACATCTACAAGGAGCTCGAAGCCGACTTGGGAATCACCCCAGCGTCGCATCCTGATCTGAGTGCCTGGCAGCAACGCGGGGTACTGCTGCTCAACCAGGTGCTTTCGGTCACCGCAGGCCAGGCCGGTTCACATCAAAAGATCGGGTGGGAACCAATCATCGCGGCCCTGCTGTCCGCTCTGAACGAGCGTTCCGCGCCCCCGGTCGCCATTCTCTGGGGCAATCATGCACAGAAGTTCTCGCCTGCCCTGGGGAATCTGCCGCAATTGTGCAGCGCCCATCCATCGCCGCTCTCGGCTTCGAGGGGCTTTTTCGGCTCAAAACCCTTTTCAGAAGCCAATCGGCTCCTGTCCGCACAGGGACAAGAGCCGATTGACTGGACTTTGCCGGTCGCCTAGCGGCGGCGGATGCGTCGCCGTTCGCGCCGGGCGTTAGAAGTGAGCGGGCGGCAAAGGGTTTCACCGAAGACGACTCCTCCGGCGATGGAGAGCATGATGGCCATCGCGTTAAACATCTCGACGAGACCTGTAGCCATGTCATCGACGTTGATCACGATGCCGTACATCGCCCGGAAGATCATGAGGCCTGGAAGCAGGAACATGACCGCCGGTGCTGCCAGAACTAGCTGCGGCGTGCGCAATTTGTCTGACGCGAAGCGAGCCGCAAAACCGACGACCGTGGCGACAAGTGCTGGAACCGCACGGTCGCCCAGGCCCATGTTCTCGGCGAGCAGCTGCACGAGGTAGCCGCCCACCGCAATGCCAGCGGTAGGCAGCAGCAAGCGGAGCGCACTTTGCTCCGTAATGGCACCGGCCACAATGGCGACAGCAACCAGCACGACCAAGAGCCATGCGGGGTACTCGGTAGTCACGATCTGGTGTACATCGACTTCCCCGCCGCCGAGCACATCGGAGACCACCAATGCCGCGGCAATGCCGCTCAAGATCGCGCCGTAGGTCAGGCTGGCGGAGAACAAGCGCCCCACCGCAGTCACCGGGAAACCGTTGATCGCATCTTGCAGCGCCGAGACAAACCGCCCCGAAGGCAGCAAGAGCAGGATACCGCCGGAAACCACCAGCGCCGGATCCAACGGGGCATGCAGCTGATGCCCAATCAATGCGATTCCGGTGATGACCATCGTCGATGCGGCAATAGTGAAGAATTCGGGGACCCGCCAGCGCGAGCCGTATCGGCCAATCTGGGTGACTAGGCTGGAGGAGAACATGGCCACCAGCGCGCCGGCCCATGAGCCGCCAATGAAAAGCACAAATGCCGCTGCGAACAGGGCACGCCCGCAAGCGACAATCCACCGGGGAAAGGGCTTTGGCCGGCGCGTAATTTCTTTCAGGCGCTTGGCCGAAGCGCTGCGCGACACGCCGCCCGCGATGATGTCCGAGACCAGCTCATGCACCAGGACGAGCCCTGCGTAGTTGGAGGTATAGGAACGGACCACGCGCAATACCGAATAGCTTTCGGCATCAGGCGGGCTGTAGTTCAAGTGCAAGGACTGGTTGGTAATGTCCACGTCCAAATGGCTCAAACCCAGCGCTGCGGTCACCGCGATGATGCTGGTTTCCACTTCCAACGCGCCAGCGCCATAGCGGATCAGGGTCTCCCCCAAGTCCAAGGCGAATTCCATGGTGCGACGCGATGAAGCGTCCTGCTGGTCGTTGACCTTGGGATTGGCGTAAGGGGTTCCCTGCAGACGCTCGACAATGTTCAGCGCCTGGGTTGGCGGGGTGTCCGAGATCCACATTTTTGCCAGCAGCCGGCGCGCCACCGGGTTGGCGCGCGTTGGCATCAGGGTGATGCCTTCATCGGTGGTGTGGACCTGGCCGGTGCGCCACTCGATATCCGAGGCGTCGGCAGCGGCCACGTTGGCGCTGACTGCCGTGTTCAGCGGGAGCTCAGAAGCAGTGGGCGGCTCTTCTAGCGGTACTTCCGGATGAAAGCCCATGTTGATTTCACTGGTGGAAATACGAGGTAGTGCACCGGCCGATGGCGCTGGATCTTCGCCGATCTGTGGTGGCACAGCACCATGCTCTTCGTCAGATCGATGCGCCACTAATTTTGCCCCCTCAGCCAATGCTTTCCCATGCAATTTACGATACAACCCACGGGCAATAAGTTCGCGTGAACGTGCGTAAGTCACTAGGTAGCGCCGAACACATTTCCCGGCAATTCCTGCCTGCGGAATATCGCCGGCTCGATTGTGGTTGCAAGTATTTGAATTTAGATGCTTTTGCATACATATCGGAGGTCATTGATGAGCAGCAAACTTCTCTTGCCGGAGATCGGCGCCGAAACCTTTGGCGACATCAGCGAGGACGCTCAGGGCGATCCTCTGACCCATGCGCAGGTGATTCGCAACGTCATCGCCCAGGGCCAGGCGGCCGAAGCAGCGAATCTGGACTTCTTTGGCGTCGGCGAACACCATCGCGATGATTATGCCGTATCCGCCCCGGAGATCGTGTTGGCTGCATTGGCCAGCACCACCAAGCAGATCAAGTTGGGCACCGCCGTGACGGTCCTTTCCAGCGATGATCCGGTCAGGGTGTACCAGCGCTTTGCAACCCTCGACGCCATTTCCCAGGGGCGCACCGAAATCGTGGCCGGGCGCGGATCTTTTATTGAATCTTTCCCGTTGTTCGGCTTCGAGCTTGATGACTATGAAGAGCTCTACGAGGAGAAGCTGGATCTCTTGGCCAGATTGCGCCATGGAAATCCGGTGGTCTGGCACGGGAAGCACCGCTCCGCACTTCGCAACCAGCAGGTTTATCCCCTGCTGGAGAACCAGCCGCTGACCACTTGGGTGGGCGTCGGTGGCAGCCCGCAGTCTGTTGTTCGCGCCGCGCGCCACGGGCTTCCGCTGTTCCTGGCCATCATCGGGGGCCAGCCCTCGGGCTTTGAAGGACTGGTGCATTTGTACCAACGTTCCCTCAAGGAATTCGGGCACGATGAACAACCGGTGGCCGCGCACTTCCACGGGTTGGTGGCCGGCAGCGACGAGGAAGCGCTGGAAACCCTCTGGCCTCATTACCAGCGGACCATGAACCGGCTGGGCGCCGAGCGCGGATGGCCGCCAGCGAGCAAGATGCGATTGCAGGCCGCCATGGGGCAGGAGGGGGCAATGATGGCCGGCAGCGCGCAAACCGTAGCCTCGAAGCTCGCCTCGGCCACCAGGAAACTCGGGCTATCCCGCGCTGACATCAAGTACTCAGCCGGATCATTGCCGCATGAGGCCATGATGAACAGCATTAGGCTGCTGGGCGAAGAAGTGAAGCCCCGCGTCCACGAATTGCTCGGGGCCTAGAGCCCGCTTTGCATGGCGAAGCTCCATGAACGCAAAAATGCCACCATCTCTGGTGGCATTTTTTCGTGGATCTTACTGGACTCGAACCAGCGACCTTTCGCGTGTGAGGCGAACGCTCTAACCAACTGAGCTAAAGATCCATACTTGCGCTTTGACCGCAGGGCCAAGCACCTAAATGATCTTAGCTGGTGATAACTCGCGCACCAAATCGGCAGCCGGCTTCAAGCGGCAGGCCGCACCGCGGCAGACGCGCTCAAACCCAAGCGCACGGTGATCTTTCAGCCTCCGGATATGCCACATGATCAGCCCGGAAAAACCGCGCCAAATAGTTTATTTTCATGTCACCTAAAAGTAGCTGTTTCCACTTGTCAAAACGGGACTTTAGACTCCATAATTTTTCTAGCTCATCGAGCTCAAACTGGACCCTACAAGGATGTTGCCGGAAGCCGCCGGCATCGGTCCCCTCAAGGCCAACGAAACCGCACGGCAGGTCAGACCTGGTCGCGCAAAAGCCTCATTTTTCGTTCGTTCTTTTTCTCTAGGACCGTACCCAGTGTTTGAAAACCTGAACTTTTCCTTGTCACCGCTCTGCGTTCTGCCAGAGCAGCGTGAAGAATTGGCACAGCTCTACCCTGTCATCGACCAGCGCTGGCACCAGAAATTCGACCGGCTCAGCCTGCTGGTCACGGTGCGCGACCGTGGCACGCTCGTTGCTGCCGGGTTGGTTCACGACTCGATCGTCGCACCCACCGACTCGATGAACGCCGTGGAGCTGGGCTGCATGGCTGTGCGTCCCGAGTACCGCCGGTTGGGCATCCGCCAGCATGTGACCTCATTGCGCCTGGAGCACGCAGTGCGCTCGGGCAAAACGCCCATCATCGTGATCGATGCGCAAAATCCTGCTTCCTGGGCCTTTTACGAACGCTCCGAGCTGTGGGACCGCGAACGCAGCTTCGAACAGGATGGCCGGCTGAAGTTCATCTACCGTGCTACCCAGGCCGCCTGGGAGTGGGTGGAGAACTTGCCGCAGGCCTCGGAAGACTGCGTGGAGATCATCGCGCCGCCAGCCGCGATTCCTGCGCCATGTTTTGCCGCGGCTGGAACAATCGGGCCATCATTGGGCATTCAGCTGCCCTGCGGCGACCAGATGCCGGCACTTGGAATGATCTAGGGCCTAGAAGAGGGCGTCCTGCTGCTCGTCGGCCCATTCATGACCGGGCAGCGGCGCCACTTCACCGGCTCGGCGAGCGCGGGCCGCTTCGTGGAGGTCGATGGGGGTGACTTTAAGGACGGTGTCGACCATGGCATTAAGGAACTGTGCCGTGGCGATGTCCTGGGGCACCGGAGGGTGCACGCACCTGACTTCCGGGTTATCCGCGGCATCGTCCCAGTCGACCAGCAGCAGGCCGGTCGCGGTATAGCCAAACCCATCGCCGAAGTCCCGCAGCTTGCGGATCATGTCCACGGTGCGGCGGAAGGCCGCCGGTTCCGATTCAAGGATGGTGGCGCGTTGCACGAAGAAGAACCCGACCGCTGCCAGCGGATACCGCGCGCGAAGATTCGCTGCGTCTCCATAGGCTTCTTCATAGCGGTTGGCGAGGTTCTTGCCGAACGATGACGTCATGGCCTTGGTGCTCAGCAGCAGCTCGGGGCCGGTGGACCAATGGGTCATCACCACATCGGTCTGTTTCATGTAGGCGCGGCCCAGGATCCTCGCATCGGTGCTCCCCGCCTTTCCGGCCATGATCGACTCGTGGACCTCGTCGGCCAATCGCTCGGGCAATCGGCGCAACAGGTCCAAGATGTCGCTGGAGAGCACCCGCGGTGCCTCGGGCCGCGGCCAGACAAGGTCTGCGTCAAATCCGGCACGACGCAGTTCGTGGGCCAGCCAGGCGTCCACGCCTTGGGCAAAGCGCCCGGATCGGGTGACGGCCTTATTGCGCACCGGAATGCTCAACAGCCGTTCCAGCACGGAATAGGACGGGTTGAATTCTTCGGTGACCGCGCCGTTGCTCAGCCACGGCGAGTCTTTGGCCGCTGACATCAAAGTGATATCAAATTCCGCAAAGGCCAGGGTTTTCTCAACCACAGGATTAGCCACGTTTATCCCTTCACCGCTTTGCTTCGCGCCTTGCGGCGATCGAGCATGTTCCTGCGTGCTGCGCGCAGGGTTTCCACCGCTGCCAGATCCAGCTCGAGCATTTGTTCCAGAACGATCCGGTCTACCGCTTCGGTGGCTTCTTGCTTATGCCCGGCCGCCAGCATTTCGCGCACCTGCGGCTTGATGGCGTGCAGTTCCTGTGCGAAGCGCTGCACCATGGGGATGGAAGGCACCGGAAGCACATCGGCCTCGCGCGGTTCAAGCTTGAGGATCCCGCCGCCATAGGATCGCCCGACCATTTCGGCGCCCAGCATGGTCAGCGTGTTCAGCGAGGCCAAGGGCAATAGGCCGCGGCCCAGCTCGCGCACGTCCGCGCCGAGGTAAACGCCGTGGATCGAGTTGATGTGGTGCACGCCGGCTTCGTTAGCTGTAAGCCTCGGCGTATCAGCGTTCATATAGGTCATGAACAGATCCGGCACCGAAAGCACCGGCACCCGCCACCACGGCGAGCGCACCTTGCACTTGTAGGCCTGGTCCACGTTGGACAGCTCGCCGCTGGCCACAAGATGTTCTCCGGCGGCGCTCGGTTCGCCCGAGGGCCTGAACAGATAGGCCGCTGCTCCGTGATCCCGCAGCTGTTCCCACCCGGCCTGGTCAAGCTCCAGTCCGCGAAGGTGCCTGGAGCCAGGCGGTGAAATGCGAATCAGGTCCGCTTCTGGCAATCCGAGCTCATGGATCTCATCGCTGCTGAAGGTGAACCACTTGTTATTGCCGGTGACCGCGCCGAGCGAGGTTTCGCCCCAGGACTTGAGTGGGGCGAAATGGCCCTGGGCGCTGGCGGCGGCGAGAATGCCCTGGGCTTCGAGCCCGACCAGCGAACCGGTCCAGCGATCCGCGGCACGCTGCGGTTCGTGGCGGGTGCCGGATCCCAACTGGGCCAGGTCCTGGGCATTGCGGAATTGATGCAGCTGGAAATGGCCGCTGGGGCCCTGCTGGTAGCCCTCGGCCAGCAGCAGCACCACCTCTTCCTGGGCGTCGGCAAAGAGCCGTTCTTCAAAGACTGCCAGGTGGACGGTGGCAAAGCGCTCGAGCAGCATCGCCCGCACCACGCCGGCGTAGTTGACGAACATCAGTTCCGCGGGCAGCACCAGGGCCATCCGCCCGCCCGGAGCCAGGAAGCTGGTCGCGTGAACCACGAAGGCCGCCCAGATGCTGGCCAGCTCGTTCAGTTCCACCCCGGCTGCTTTGGCCGCCAGCCGCGAACGCTGGCGATCCGCTCCCCGGTGCAGCTGGTAGCGCACATAGGGAGGGTTGCCGATCACCACGTCCATGTCCGCGGTGCCGTCGATATCAAAAAAGTTCGCTTGTTCAATCCGCGCGTTGATTCCCTGGGCGGCCAGTCGCTTGCGGGCCTGGGCCACGGTGGGCTCGTGCAATTCGTAGCCCAGCAGCTGCACACCGCCCTGTCGCTCCCCCAGCTCGCGATGCACGGCTTCAAGGAATTGAGCGTCACCGCACGAGGGTTCCAGGACGCTCGCGGCCTGGCCATCAAGGGCCCATTGCGCCATGAAGGCGGCGACGGGTTCCGGGGTGAAATAGGCTCCGCGCGCATGACGGGCAGCAGCCTGCTCTTTTTGTTCTTTACTCAACACGCATCGATCTTTCCATGGCGGCCAGACAGTTTGGCTGGACGCGGATGACCGCGCCTGGGGCGGCAACTTATCCATTGTACGCGGGGTGCCGGCCCGGGCTTGGGCCTTGGCCTTAGTGGGCGGCCTCGACCTTGCCCTTGTTCCGCAGCTTTTGAATCCCCAGGACGATCACCGTAATGATCGCGCCCATGATGAATCCGGCCACGCAGGAGAATGCGGTGTTGACGCACCATCCCAGCACCGCGCCTGCTGAACCGGTTGCGTGATGCACCAGCTCTTCGACATGGTGCACAAAGCCGTACGGGGCGTGCCAGCCAAGTTCGTCCATGCCCACCAGCAACAGGTGGCCACCGACCCACAGCATCGCAACCACGCCGACCTTGCTGAGCACGGACATGATGATCGGCATGGCTTTGACCAGGCCGCGGCCAATTTTTTGCGATAGCTTGCGCGGCTTCGCGGCCATGTGCAGGCCGATATCGTCCATCTTCACGATCAGTGCCACCGCGCCGTAAACCACCACGGTCATCATGACGGCAACAACAACCAGGATCAGCGCACGGGTAAGGAACGGTTCGTGGGCTACCTCGTTGAGCGAAATCACCAGGATTTCCGCCGAGAGCACCAAGTCGGTGCGCACCGCTGAGTTGATGATGGACTTTTCATCACGCTCCTTGCCTGCTTCGCCGGCGCCGTGATGCTTGATCCAGCCGAAGGCTTCAAGAAGTTTTTCCGCACCCTCGAAGACCAGGTAGGCGCCACCGAGCATCAGGATCGGGGTCAGCGCCCACGGGGCGAAGTAGGACAGCAGCAGGGCGACTGGCAGGATGAAGACCAGCTTGTTGCGGATGGAGCCCACCGCGATTTTCCAGATGATCGGCAGTTCCCTTTTGGGCGAAATGCCTTCCACGTACTGCGGCGTTACCGCAGCGTCGTCGACCACCACGCCCATGGCCTTGGTGCTCGCCTTGGCGGCGCCCAGTGCTATGTCGTCAAGGGATGCCGCAGTCACTTTCACCAGGGCAGCTACGTCGTCCAAAAGTGCTACAAGGCCTCCGGCCATGGTCGGCTCCTCCAAATGGTGATGAACATCGGGCCGATCCGCCCTGGCTCAAGGATTGTGGTCTCGCTAGGAATTCTACCTGTGCGGTGCTCATCCGGTTTGCAGGCACGGCTTCAGCACCATGATGCTGGTGGCAGAAATGAAAGAAACCGCGTCATGGGAGATCATGAACACGGTTCTCATCTGGGCTACGTCCAGTGTGGAGCCCCCTACCGGATTCGAACCGGTGACCTTCAGTTTACAAGACAGACGCTCTGGCCAGCTGAGCTAAGGGGGCGTACCGGATAAGAATATCTGAAAACACCGCTGGTCTGCGAATCGGCAGGGGTTGCGGACAAGACAAAGGGGAAGAAAACCACGGATGGCTTTCTTCCCCTTTGTCTTGGTGCGAGATCAATAAGAAATTTTACCGGATCGCGCCTCGTTGTCTAGGGCTAGGCTTTGGACTTACTTGTTTGCCTTGATCGCTTCTTCAACCTTGGTCGGGAAGTCATCGGTGCCCAAAACGAGTTCCTTGCCCTGGATGAAGATCGAAGGGGTTCCCTTCACGCCATCGTACTGGCCTGCGGTGGTCGCATACTGGACGAATGGGCGGAACTTGTCGCCTTCGATGCAGTCGCTGACGGATTCGCTGGCTCCATTGTCCACTGCCATCTGGGCCAGTTCAGCGTTCTTCATTTCGCCCTCTGGGTAGTGGCCCCACAGTGCCTTCACGAACTTCATGTAGGCAGCCGGGCTCTCATCGGCGACGCAAGCAAGAGCGTTGGCGCCACGCGAGGAGAAGTTGGTTGGCGAACCACCATCGAGGTATCCAACGTTGCGGTACTCGACGTTAACGTCGCCATTGGCCAGCCATTTTTCGATCTGGTCGCCGTAGGTGGCTTCGAAGTCGGCGCAGTGCACGCAATTGGCATCCACGTACATGGTGATGTTGATTGGTTCGCCCTTCTTGGCGACAATCAGGTCACGCGGTTTAGGAGCAGCCAGCGGCTCTTCGGGAGCTGCCAGCTTCGTAACGTCTACCCGGTCGGTAGTTTTCTCAGCAACCGAGTCAGCGGAAGTTACCATGATGCCGCCGGCAGCCGTCGCGCCCTGAGGAGTGGCACCGCTGTCTTCAATCTTCGCATTGTTGTTTCGGACGATCAGCGTAACTACCAGTGCGATAACAATAATGACGGCGACAAGAACGCCAAGCTTCACGAAAAGTGACTTGCGTTTTTGAGCGGCTTCTTGGCTGGCTCGTAGCTGGGCAGCTTTTTCGCGAGCGCTCGCGTTGCGCTGCGCCTTAGTTGGGCGCGGATTATTCGTAGACATAAATTTGGTGGTTCCTCAGTCAGCAGCGAACAGTCATCTGGGTCAAGCTTAGCCAACTCTTTGCGCAAATATCCCGGAAAACCCCAGATTGCCCACCCTTCACAGGACACGCATATCTTGTGCATACAGCGCCCAAAGCGGGACCCAGGCCTGTACTTGATCATTCAACCAAGTCATGAGCGCAAGGCATCCGATTCAGGCCAGGGCCCGCTGTGACGCACCGCTTAGCGTGCGGAACCTCACATGGCAAGAGAAAAAATTCAGTATGATTTCAATAGGAGCGGCTTTTCACCAAGGCCTTCCGCAAAGCGCAACAGAAAAAATCGAATACAAAGTCATTCACTCAGAACCGACGAATCCGCACCCCGCCGGTGCACAGTTTGATCAAACCAGGAGGTTTAAGTGGGTACCCCAGCACCAAGCCAAAATACCGAGCAATCTTACGATTTGGTAGTCGTAGCCAACAGGCTGCCCGTTGACCGGATCACGAATCCCGACGGGACACAAGGCTTCCGGCGTTCTCCCGGCGGCCTGGTGACTGCTCTGGCGCCGATCATGGCAGCTTCGGACGGTGCTTGGGTTGGATGGCATGGTGGTATTGACGAAGAATTGGAGAGCTTCGACAAGGATGACATCCATCTGGTCCCAGTGCCGCTGAGCGAAGACGATCTGGAGCTGTACTACGAAGGATTCTCGAACTCCACCTTGTGGCCGCTCTATCACGATGTGATCGTGCCCCCGGAATACCACCGCACATGGTGGGACCGCTACAAGAAGATCAATCAGCGATTTGCCGACGCGGTGCTGAAAATTGCCGCCCCGAATGCCACCGTATGGGTCCATGACTACCAGCTGCAGCTCGTGCCCCAGATGATCCGCTTGGCGCGGCCGGATCTGAAGATCGGCTTTTTCCTGCACATCCCGTTCCCGGCAGCCAGCCTCTTCTCGCAGCTGCCGTGGCGCACCCAGATCCTGCAAGGCCTAGCCGGCGCCGATCTTGTTGGTTTCCAGCGCGAAGCCGATGCCTCCAATTTCCTGCGCTGCCTGCGCCGCTTTACCGACTACTCCACCAAGGGCGACGTCGCCACGCCCCCTGCTGACAATCAAATGCAAAATCTCTGCCGGGCCAAGGCCCACCCGATCTCCATTGATACCGAGCAGATCGCAAAGCTTTCCCGCGACCCGCAGATCATTGCCCGCGCCGCGCAGATTCGCAATGAACTGGGCAATCCAAAAACCGTGATTCTCGGTGTGGATCGTCTCGACTACACCAAGGGCATTCGCCACCGGCTCAAGGCCTACGGCGAGTTGCTTGCAGACGAGCAACTGCGCGCCGGTGATGTGTGCCTGATCCAGGTGGCCAGCCCGAGCCGTGAAAACGTCGATACCTACATGGAGCTGCGCGACCAGGTCGAACTGATGGTTGGGCAAATTACCGGACAGCACGACACCCTGAGCCACACCACCCTGCGCTATCTGCACCAGTCCTATCCGCTGCGCGAGATGATTTCCCTCTACCTGGCAGCCGATGTTTTACTGGTGACCGCGCTGCGTGATGGCATGAACCTCGTCGCCAAGGAATTTGTCGCAGCCCATCAGGATGGGCGTGGCGTACTGGTGCTTTCCGAATACACGGGCGCCGCTGACCAGCTGACCCAAGCCGTGCTGGTGAACCCGCACGACATCGACGGCATGAAGGACAAGATCATCCAGGCCGTCAATATGAACGAGGCTGAGCAAGAGAAGCGCATGCGACGGATGAATCGGCACCTGAAGGTGAATACCGTGGCCCGCTGGTCAGAGGTATTCCTCGCGGAACTTGCTGAGATCAGCGCCGCTTCCTCGACAGATGCCATCGTCCGCTAGCCCGGCACCAGGATCCGCACACTCTCGATGGGATACAAACGTGTCTGACCTAGACCCAGAACTGCACGCCGCGCTGAGCAGGTTTGCAGCTCATCAGAATATTCTTGTGGCCTTGGACTTTGACGGGACAATGTCGCCAATCGTCGACCGCCCCGAAGACGCCCGGCCTCTTCCGGAGTCGGCTGAGGTTTTTGAAAGGCTTAGGCAGCTGCCTGGCGTTTTTGCCGCCTTGGTTTCCGGCCGCAATTTAGCGTCCCTGGCGCAGGTTTACCCCGAGCCCCTGCCGGAAATCTGCATTGGCTCCCACGGTGCTGAGCGCCTGCTGCCAGAGCCCTTCAAAGGGCAATGGATCGAAAAGCCGCTGAGCAGCGAACAGCAGGATTTGCTGGCTCGCATCACCAAGGAACTCGCGGCCGTCGCCGATTCCTACGAGGATGTCAGCCTGGAATACAAGCCTTCGGCAACCGTGCTGCATGTGCGCCGCGCAACACCCGCGGCCGCCGACGCCGCGCTCAGCGAGGCCAAGGCCGCTTTGAACGCCATGGGCGGAGTCAAGCTCCTCGAGGGCAAGGCGGTCCTTGAAGCCTCGGTGCATCAAGGAGACAAGGGCGAGAGCTTAACGTGGCTTAAAGATTTGTTACTGGTTGATGCGGTGCTTTTCATCGGTGACGATGTCACCGACGAAAACGGATTCAAGGTACTGGAACCCAAGGATCTTGGGATAAAAGTAGGTTCCGGGCCGACTTTGGCCACGCATAATATAGCTTCTCCGCAACAGTTGCCAGAGCTTTTGCAAATTCTGGTTTCCATGCGAGACTAAAGTGTCCTATTTCACTTTCACTATGGATCGTCGGGCACGTACCTGCCCGTGAAAGGATTGTCATCATGGCAACTGTGACCTTTGATAAGGCCACCCGTATCTACCCAGGCGCTCTCGTGCCTTCCGTGGATGCAATCGACCTGGAAATCCAAGACGGAGAATTCCTCGTGCTTGTGGGCCCGTCAGGTTGTGGCAAGTCCACCACCTTGCGCATGCTCGCAGGCTTGGAAGAGGTCGATTCCGGTCGCATCCTCATCGGCGACAAAGACGTGACCAACGTTCCGCCAAAGGACCGCGACATCGCAATGGTCTTCCAGAACTACGCGCTGTACCCTCATATGACCGTTGCCGAGAACATGGGCTTCGCGTTGAAGATCGCAGGCGTTGACAAGGAAGAGCGCAACCGCCGCGTTCTGGAAGCAGCCAAGCTGCTCGACTTGGAGCAGTACCTGAACCGCAAGCCAAAGGCTCTTTCCGGCGGCCAGCGCCAGCGTGTGGCCATGGGCCGCGCAATTGTCCGTTCGCCCCAGGTCTTCTTGATGGATGAGCCGCTGTCCAACTTGGACGCAAAGCTGCGTGTGCAGACTCGTACCCAGATCGCTTCGTTGACTCGCCGCCTTGGCGTCACCACCGTATACGTGACTCACGACCAGGTTGAGGCATTGACCATGGGCGATCGCGTTGCGGTGCTCAAGGATGGCGAACTGCAGCAGGTCGGTACTCCCCGCGAGCTCTATGACCGTCCGCGCAACGTCTTCGTTGCCGGCTTCATCGGCTCCCCGGCCATGAACCTGGTCAAGCTGGAATCTGCTCATGGGCAGGTGGCCTTCGGCTCTACCCTGATCCAGGCTCCGGGCGCCCAGGGTGGAACCACGCTGGGCTTCCGCCCGGAAGACATCGAGATCGTGGGTGCCGGCGAGGGCGTAGAGATCGTCGTTGACGTAGTCGAAGAACTCGGCGCCGACGCGTACATCTACGGTTCTGCTGAGCTTGCTGGCGAAACCCAGATGGTTGTGGTTCGCGTTGATGGCCGCACGCCACCTGCACGAGGCCAGAAGCTGAACATTGCTCCTCGCCTGCAGCACGTGCATCTGTTTGATACAGAGAGCGGCCTGCGTCTAAGCGAAGCCTAAACCGCGCGAAGCCGAGGGCCAGAAAGGCTGTCTTTTCTGGCCCTCGGCTTTTTCGCATTAACGCGTCGGTTAAACATCGAAGGCCCCGAACTTTCGTTCGGGGCCTTCGGCAAATTATGCCCGGCGATGACCTACTCTCCCACACCCTCCCGAGTGCAGTACCATCGGCGCTGTGGGTCTTAGCTTCCGGGTTCGGTATGGGACCGGGCGTTTCCCCCACGCTATGATCGCCGTAACTCTATACCTCATGGCTAACCATGGGAAAACTACGGTGTCATCCGCGATTGCGACAACTCCATAACTATATCAGGCCTGCCGGCAGGGTGCCAATCCAGGGGCAAGTCCATAGGGTGTCCTTCGGCACACGCCGGCGCATGTTCACCACCCGTGTAGCGGCCTCCCGCTTTCGGCAAGCTGGCGGTTCCCCTCGGCATCCACGGTGCCCGACGGCTTTGCCCGGGCTAGAGGGCGCCTGGTAGGAGGCGCGAGTCCAGTTGCGCAGAAAGCTCTTCGGCCGCTGAGCACACCGCGGCACCGAGGGCCGCTACCGCCTGCTCGCCCATCCGGAAGCTCGGTCCTGCAATGCTCAGGGCCGCGATGATCCTGCCCTGCGCATTGCGCACGGGGGCACCGATCACCGTCGCGTCGGAGTCCTCGACGGCCACCATCACCACATAGCCCGGATCCGGGACCCGCCCCTCCAGGACTTCTCCGGTCACCGATCCGCCCATGGGAACCGTTCGCCCCTCCCAGCCATCGAATCCGACATACCGGATGGGCAGCGAGCTTTGCACCTCGCGCAAGAAGGTGCAGGTGTTGGCCGGGCTGGGCACTGCCAGATAGCTGGACTCCGAGGTCTGCTCCGTCAACAGGCCCATAATCGGCCCGGAAGCGTCGATCAGGTCCTCGACGCTGGTCTGGTCATTGACCACCCGGGACTGGACGAAACGCTGCCCGAGGGAATATTGCCCATCACTGGCCCGGGAGACGTAGCCCCAGTGCTCGAGAACGCGCAGCATCCGCGATGTGATGCTGCGGGGCAGGTTGCTGGCAATGGCGCTAAGGCTCAGCGGTTCCCGGTCAGCGCCCAAAGGCTCGTTAAACAGGAAAAAAAAGGGGGGCCAGGCACCCACCCGAACCCCCACCAACCAACCAACACCAACCAGCCATCCCGCCAACCAACCTGCAATGCTGGTTAAACAAGTAAGGGCCCCGACACACGATCGTGTCAGGGCCCAAACCATATTCAAGTTAAGTCCGGCGGTGACCTACTCTCCCACACCCTCACGAGTGCAGTACCATCGGCGCAATGGGCCTTAGCTTCCGGGTTCGGTATGGGACCGGGCGTTTCCCCCACGCTATGACCGCCGTAACAATCACGAAGCACACAAACCAATCCCTGGTCGTGTTTCCAGTGCCAGGGCCAAAGCCCTGCACCTGCAAAAAGTTTCATGGTTTCAGAGGTTGTTGTCTCGTAACCGCATAGTGAACGCGAGCAGCATTGAAAACTTCATTAGTTCAATATTGCATTATTGTGTGTTGAAAGTCATCGGCCTATTAGTACAGGTCAGCTACACAAGTCTTCAGTCCTTGCTTCCACATCCTGCCTATCAACCCAGTGGTCTAGCTGGGGGCCTCACACACTCAAGGTGCATGGAAATCTCATCTCGAAGCAGGCTTCCCGCTTAGATGCTTTCAGCGGTTATCCCTTCCCAACGTAGCTAATCAGCGATGCACTTGGCAGTACAACTGACACACCAGAGGTTAGTCCGTCCCGGTCCTCTCGTACTAAGGACAGCCCTTCTCAAATTTCCAACGCGCGCAGCGGATAGGGACCGAACTGTCTCACGACGTTCTAAACCCAGCTCGCGTACCGCTTTAATGGGCGAACAGCCCAACCCTTGGGACCTACTCCAGCCCCAGGATGCGACGAGCCGACATCGAGGTGCCAAACCATGCCGTCGATATGGACTCTTGGGCAAGATCAGCCTGTTATCCCCGAGGTACCTTTTATCCGTTGAGCGACGGCCCTTCCACGAGGTGCCGCCGGATCACTAGTCCCGACTTTCGTCCCTGCTCGAGCTGTCACTCTCACAGTCAAGCTCCCTTGTGCACTTACACTCGACACCTGATTGCCAACCAGGCTGAGGGAACCTTTGGGCGCCTCCGTTACATTTTAGGAGGCAACCGCCCCAGTTAAACTACCCATCAGGCACTGTCCCTGAACCAGATCATGGTCCGAAGTTAGGTGACCGATACAGCCAGAGTGGTATTTCAACGATGACTCCACCTGAACTAGCGTCCAAGCTTCACAGTCTCCCACCTATCCTACACAAGCTGCACCGAACACCAATACCAAACTATAGTAAAGGTCTCGGGGTCTTTCCGTCCTGCTGCGCGTAACGAGCATCTTTACTCGTACTGCAATTTCGCCGAGTTCATGGTTGAGACAGCGGGGAAGTCGTTACTCCATTCGTGCAGGTCGGAACTTACCCGACAAGGAATTTCGCTACCTTAGGATGGTTATAGTTACCACCGCCGTTTACTGGGGCTTAAATTCTCAGCTTCGCCTCACGGCTAACCAGTCCTCTTAACCTTCCAGCACCGGGCAGGAGTCAGTCCGTATACATCGTCTTGCGACTTCGCACGGACCTGTGTTTTTAGTAAACAGTCGCTTCCCCCTGGTCTCTGCGGCCCACACCCGCATCAGAGGAGCAAGTCCTCATCACGGGGCAGGCCCCCCTTCTTCCGAAGTTACGGGGGCATTTTGCCGAGTTCCTTAACCATGATTCTCTCGATCGCCTTAGTATTCTCTACCTGATCACCTGTGTCGGTTTGGGGTACGGGCGGACTGGGACCTCGCGCCGATGCTTTTCTAGGCAGCATAGGATCACCGAATCACCCGCCAAAGCGGGCGCCTATCAGGTCTCAGAATCAATGAGCGGCGGATTTGCCAACCACTCTTCCTACACCCTTGGACCAGGTCAATTCCATTGCCTGGCTCGGCTACCTTCCTGCGTCACACCTGTTAATACGCTGACCTCACTGCATCGGTTCCCACCACATCACACAACCAGCAACCCGAAGGCCGCAACAGCCATGATCCATCATGGTTAGCATCCACAGCTCAGTATGGGCGGTCCTTCGCCGGTACGGGAATATCAACCCGTTATCCATCGACTACGCCTGTCGGCCTCGCCTTAGGCCCCGACTAACCCAGGGCAGATTAGCTTAACCCTGGAACCCTTGATCATTCGGCGGACGGGTTTCTCACCCGTCATTCGCTACTCATGCCTGCATTCTCACTCGTATAGCGTCCACCGCTGGTTTCCACCGCGACTTCACCCGCTATACGACGCTCCCCTACCCATCCAAACACCCAATCGAAACCAGGTTAATATTTGAATGACGCAACTTCGGCGGTGTGCTTGAGCCCCGCTACATTATCGGCGCGGAATCACTTGACCAGTGAGCTATTACGCACTCTTTCAAGGGTGGCTGCTTCTAAGCCAACCTCCTGGTTGTCACAGCAACTCCACATCCTTTCCCACTTAGCACACGCTTAGGGGCCTTAGTTGGCGTTCTGGGCTGTTTCCCTCTCGACTATGAAGCTTATCCCCCACAGTCTCACTGCTGCGCTCTCACTTACCGGCATTCGGAGTTTGGCTAAGGTCAGTAACCTTGTAGGGCCCATCGCCTATCCAGTAGCTCTACCTCCAGCAAGAAACACGCAACGCTGCACCTAAATGCATTTCGGGGAGAACCAGCTATCACGAAGTTTGATTGGCCTTTCACCCCTACCCACAGCTCATCCCCTCCATTTTCAACTGAAGTGGGTTCGGTCCTCCACACGCTCTTACACGCGCTTCAACCTGGCCATGGGTAGATCACTTCGCTTCGGGTCTAGACCGTGCCACTCAAACGCCCTATTCAGACTCGCTTTCGCTACGGCTACCCCACACGGGTTAACCTCGCGACACAGCACTAACTCGCAGGCTCATTCTTCAAAAGGCACGCCATCACCCAGGAACAAGTCCCAGGCTCTAACGGATTGTAAGCGCACGGTTTCAGGTACTATTTCACTCCCCTCCCGGGGTACTTTTCACCATTCCCTCACGGTACTGATTCACTATCGGTCATCAAGTAGTATTCAGGCTTACCAGGTGGTCCTGGCAGATTCACACAAGGTTTCACGGGCCCCGTGCTACTCGGGTATCAACACTAGAACGGCAGACACGCATTACACCTACGGGACTATCACCCTCTATGGTCCGGCATTCCAACCGATTCACCTATACGCCTGCACCTCATCCCACCAGCAAGATAGCACTGGTACATGTTGACCCCACAACCCCGACGATGCAACGCCTATCCGCTATCACACACCAACCGGTTTAGCCCCATCCGCGTTCGCTCGCCACTACTAACGGAATCACTATTGTTTTCTCTTCCTGCGGGTACTGAGATGTTTCACTTCCCCGCGTTCCCTCCACACAGCCTATACATTCAGCTGCAGGTCACACCACATAACATGGTGCGGGGTTCCCCCATTCGGAAATCCTGGTATCAACGTCCGGTTATCGACTCCACCAGGCTTATCGCAGATTCCCACGTCCTTCATCGGCTCTTGATGCCAAGGCATCCACCGTGCGCCCTTAAAAACTTCAACACAAAACAAAGTTCTCAGAATTGAGCAATAAAACAATCTAACAAAATCACGCAGACAAGACTCAAACACCCAAGAATCCAAGGAAAAGGACCCCAGAGCTCATCTCATCTGCAAGATGCTCGCGTTCACTATACAGTTCCCAAACAACAACCCCGCACCCCCGCAAACACACCCGCAGCAACAACCCGCAACCCCCACCCCAAAGGATGAAAACCACAAACCATCACCGCCCAGGCACGCCCACGGCAAACACAGGACAAACACCGAAACACCAAGAACCCCTCAAAACCCCAGCCAACAACCACCACCAACCCCCAACACGCACCAAAGCGCATCAAAAGCCAGCAGCCAATCATCAACCAGGCAAGGAGGCTTGTTGCCTCAAAACCCAACAGCATGCCAAACCATACAAGCCGCACAACACCACCACCATCTTTCCAGCACCCCAAAGGATGCGTACTCGACAACGGCAACGCCGCACAGCCACAGCCAGTACCCCGCCCGCACCACACAACCCCACAAAGGGCCGATCAGGCACACGCGCTTTCCAGTACTGAGTTCATTGATATTCCACCCATGAGCAACCCACCCGGACAACACTCGTGTCCAGCATGGGCAACCAAAAAATGGTTAGCTCCTTAGAAAGGAGGTGATCCAGCCGCACCTTCCGGTACGGCTACCTTGTTACGACTTAGTCCCAATCGCCAGTCCCACCTTCGACGACTCCCCCCACACAAGGTGGTTAGGCCATCGGCTTCGGGTGTTACCAACTTTCGTGACTTGACGGGCGGTGTGTACAAGGCCCGGGAACGTATTCACCGCAGCGTTGCTGATCTGCGATTACTAGCGACTCCGACTTCATGGGGTCGAGTTGCAGACCCCAATCCGAACTGAGACCGGCTTTTAGGGATTAGCTCCACCTCACAGTATCGCAACCCATTGTACCGGCCATTGTAGCATGCGTGAAGCCCAAGACATAAGGGGCATGATGATTTGACGTCATCCCCACCTTCCTCCGAGTTGACCCCGGCAGTCTCCCATGAGTCCCCACCACTACGTGCTGGCAACATGGAACGAGGGTTGCGCTCGTTGCGGGACTTAACCCAACATCTCACGACACGAGCTGACGACAACCATGCACCACCTGTGAACCAGCCCCGAAGGGAAACCCCATCTCTGGAGCGGTCTGGCACATGTCAAGCCTTGGTAAGGTTCTTCGCGTTGCATCGAATTAATCCGCATGCTCCGCCGCTTGTGCGGGCCCCCGTCAATTCCTTTGAGTTTTAGCCTTGCGGCCGTACTCCCCAGGCGGGGCACTTAATGCGTTAGCTACGGCGCGGAAAACGTGGAATGTCCCCCACACCTAGTGCCCAACGTTTACGGCATGGACTACCAGGGTATCTAATCCTGTTCGCTCCCCATGCTTTCGCTCCTCAGCGTCAGTAAATGCCCAGAGACCTGCCTTCGCCATCGGTGTTCCTCCTGATATCTGCGCATTTCACCGCTACACCAGGAATTCCAGTCTCCCCTACATCACTCTAGTCTGCCCGTACCCACCGCAGATCCGAGGTTGAGCCTCGGACTTTCACGGCAGACGCGACAAACCGCCTACGAGCTCTTTACGCCCAATAAATCCGGATAACGCTTGCGCCCTACGTATTACCGCGGCTGCTGGCACGTAGTTAGCCGGCGCTTCTTCTGCAGGTACCGTCACTTTCGCTTCTTCCCTACTGAAAGAGGTTTACAACCCGAAGGCCGTCATCCCTCACGCGGCGTCGCTGCATCAGGCTTCCGCCCATTGTGCAATATTCCCCACTGCTGCCTCCCGTAGGAGTCTGGGCCGTGTCTCAGTCCCAGTGTGGCCGGTCACCCTCTCAGGCCGGCTACCCGTCGTCGCCTTGGTGAGCCATTACCTCACCAACAAGCTGATAGGCCGCGAGTCCATCCCCCACCGATAAATCTTTCAACAAACCACCATGCGGTGAAAAGTCATATCCGGTATTAGACCCAGTTTCCCGGGCTTATCCCAAAGTCGGGGGCAGGTTACTCACGTGTTACTCACCCGTTCGCCACTAATCCACCCAGCAAGCTGGGCTTCATCGTTCGACTTGCATGTGTTAAGCACGCCGCCAGCGTTCATCCTGAGCCAGGATCAAACTCTCCATAAAAAACAAAAAGCCACCGAAACCCCTCGGAAAATAAGGGAGAATCAATGAAAAAATCCTGGCGAATAAAAAACACTCAAGAACACTGCACGGGGGTGCAATGCCTCAAGCAAATGTTATGTATTCACCAAATAAAAATATTCGGTATCAACAAACTTGGCACACTATTGAGTTCTCAAACAACAAACACTTACCGGTTCTCCACAACCCGTCAATCCGGGCCATGATTTCGTCCAGCGTTATATTTCTCAGATATTCATTCCGCTCAAATTTACTTGAGTTTTTCTGAGTGATTGTCACCGGATTTGGTATCAGCTTCAAGCTGACCTCGTTGCGGCGACAGATAAAAACTATACACAGGTTTTGGGGGTGGTGCAAATCGGATGGGTGCTTTTAGAGGTGACTGTGGTTACACCTGCAGTTTCCGCTCCTAAAGCAAGCTTGCTGGTCATCGGTAGTGACAACCCTGGCGCCCATGCGCGTTCCGGTACCCGCGAAATTCGTTGCTGCACTTTGGCAACCAACACAGGAACTTACAACCACAGCCACTACACCCGGGGTGCCATCCGAACTCCTTGCTTGATTCTCCGATGTTGAACGACTTCGGCTTGCTACGAGAGCGGGAACGAGTCATTGTTGCTGTCGCTTGTATTCGTTTTCCAGTTTCGAAGTCGACTGCGACTCCGCCATTCACCAGGCGCTGTTGAGCTACCTCCGTCTTACCCAAGCATGGCCATGGAATGCGTCGCTGTCAGTCGCCTCGGATTGACCACAGTTCTGGAAGCACTTGCAACGATGACAAGATGGCAATCCATCAATCCCACCCACTCATAAATGGACGGCCAAATTCAGGCAGGAAGTTGGTCCGGGGTACTCCTCACACAACTTGGCGTTGTTAGCTATCCGAAACAGCGCAGCCTAATCTGCCGCCAATCTTGTCCTCGTAGGCTTCGCGCTGGAATTGGCCCCTCCTCGATTCACATATTTGGATCACAGCACATTGTCCAGAAACGCAGACGCGACCGTCTGAAACATCATTCGATACCTGCGCTACGCGAAGTGAACATATAAGGGCCGCAAAGACGCCTGCGCTTACCACTCGAAACCAGTTCAGCAGATCCTGCCATTCCAGGGTTCGGATGCATGGAAAACTCCGCGGCGAATGATGACCAGGGCATTCCGTTTCTCAGAGTAGAGCACATAGCGTTTTGCAAGGTGGTAAGAATTGGGTGTTCCCGATTCCAGCGTTACCGTACGTATACAAATCGCAGTCAAAACACCTCTGGATGCTGTTCGACAGTTAGTGGCCCAACTAAGTTCGCACCTAGGATGTTGTTCCGCCACTGAGCTCGTAAGATTCGAAAATTCCTACTAGCGATTCTTATAAATTTCGTCTCCGTCGACTTGCGACGAGCGCGAGGCTCGTTAATAGCGGGCTTCCCGTGAAGACTCACTGCACCAGCTCAGGCTCCATGCGGTGGATCCGCCTATCTGGTTAGCAATGGATTCCCTAAATACTTTCCAACGCTGATTGGCCACTCAAGTACGTAGACAGAAATGGTTGGCACGGCTGTACACCCCAAAGAATGTCTGGGGCCGGCAAATCCCAGATTTCCTCATCTTTCGCAGATGTTGGATGGGATCTACGATTAGCATGCCCACCGCGGCGCAATATTCTTTGCTAGCTGACATGCAGCCAACCGAGGTTTCCGGGCTAGGGATCCTTTATGTCTGCAGGCGTACAGCACTGGACACATGAGAACAGGATTCGGGTCAATGGCTATTCACGGAACTTGTTTGGGAATAAAAAAATCGCGGAACCGAAGTTCCGCGATATTTGTGACCCCAACGGGATTCGAACCCGTGTTGCCGCCGTGAGAGGGCGGAGTACTAGGCCGCTATACGATGGGGCCGTATGCTGAAGATAAATCTTCAGCTCACCAAATTGCTTTGGTGAAGCGCTGGGATACCAGGACTCGAACCTAGAATGACGGAACCAGAAACCGTTGTGTTGCCAATTACACCATATCCCAATATGACTTGCTATTCATTTGCTTGATCAGATATCCGATCAGCAATGAATGCCTTAGCACGAGATATAACTATACCTAAAAAGTTCCCTGAACGCACATCCAAAGACGCCATCCTCGAGTGATCTACAGCTCGTTACTCATGTGAAAGGCAGAGCTACGCGATGTTCACGTTACCTGGAGCCGATATCGGGGCTAGGGATTTCCCTCGGCCGATCCCGATTGTCTCAAGAATAAGAAAAAGGGACCCAGTTGAACTGGGTCCCTCTTAATCGTTATTGGTCGGGATAACAGGATTTGAACCTGCGACCTCGTCGTCCCGAACGACGCGCGCTACCAAGCTGCGCCATATCCCGTGATCAAGAACGTTTTTACTCTACACCCTGAGCATTCTGATCACATAATCCTTTTCCGATAGACCGGTAGGGCCAAGGTCCGGCATCGGCCAACAGCGTTACAGCTATATAGCTTTACCCGGGTTCAGGATATTCAATGGATCCAGTAGCGACTTGATGCTGCGTTGGAGCTGCAACACATCTGCCGATTGTTCCCATGGCAACCAGTCCTTCTTAATCAGGCCAACACCGTGCTCACCCGTAATCGTTCCTCCCATTTCCAAAGCGATGCGCACGGAACTCTCAACAGCTCGGTGCAATCGGGCCAACGGATCGCCAACATCGTCAGGTTCTACAGAAAATGTGGGATGCAAATTGCCGTCGCCAACATGGGAGATCATTCGCAAGTCGACGCGCTCTTGCTTTGCAGCCGCCTGTAGCCGGTGAACGTACTCCATCATTTTGCTCTTTGGAATTGCTACGTCTTCACCAGTCCTATAGGCATCATCTTTGGTGTCTCCCCTGCTGGTGCGTCGCATTTCGATGAGTTGAGTAGCCTCGCTGCTTCCTGCCGAGCTGAGTACGACATTGCGATTAGCAAATACCTCGCGGATGGCTTCCTCTTCACGAGCTGCTCCATATCCGTCTAGCCTGGCCAACAACATGGCCCCACCTGCCGCAGATAAATTGGTCGAATACTGTTTGTCCAAGACCTGGATGGTTGCGTGGTCGATCAGTTCCAGAATCGCTGGCTGGACCCTGGCTTTCGCGATGAGCTGCACACCGTGGACCGCTTCTTCGAGTGAAGGGAAAAGCAAAGAGATGTCACGTTCGTCTACAGGCAGATAACGCAATCGAAGCACTGCTCGCACTACAACGCCCAAGGTTCCCTCGGATCCTGTGAATAGCGCGGTTAGGTCGTAGCCGGCTACACCCTTGAAGGTATTCTTTCCTACGCGTATCAGGCGCCCGTCAGCAAGGACTACGTCCAGGGACAGAACTGATTCGCGCGTAACTCCATACTTTGCGCAGCGTAGACCACCCGCATTCGTAGCGACGTTGCCGCCTAGGGTGGACATCTTGTAGCTAGCCGGATCAGGGGCATACATCAAACCAAATTCGGCGACTGCCACATTGAGGTCGTGATTAATAACCCCAGGCTCGACAACAGCAATTTCATCATCGGGACGAATATCGAGGATCCGGTTCATCCTGCTCAGATTGAGAATAACGGCTTCGCCTAAGACATGGACACCGCCAGAAACACCTGTGCCGGCCCCTCGGCTAATCACCGGCATTCCAAATTCGGTAGCCAGTTGCATAAGCTGCTGGACCTGTTGCGCTTCTGTAGGAAAGACGACTGCAATGGGATTAATCGGCATCTCGGATAGCTGTCCGAAGTCCCTAGAATTTTCCGATAAAACGAATTCATCCTGGACTACCGATTCATCAGGAAGAACCTTCTTAAGATTTTCAAGAAAAGACACTTGCTTACTAGACACCTTTGTCTCCACGGTCGCTGGGAATCCGAACTTACTTTAGACACTACGACCAAAGAAGTGCCATCGAAAGTTCATGACCGCTTTCCGCTCGGCTCAGCGGTTCCCGGTCAGCGCCCAAAGGCTCGTTAAACAGGAAAAAAAAGGGGGGCCAGGCACCCACCCGAACCCCCACCAACCAACCAACACCAACCAGCCATCCCGCCAACCAACCTGCAATGCTGGTTAAACAAGTAAGGGCCCCGACACACGATCGTGTCAGGGCCCAAACCATATTCAAGTTAAGTCCGGCGGTGACCTACTCTCCCACACCCTCACGAGTGCAGTACCATCGGCGCAATGGGCCTTAGCTTCCGGGTTCGGTATGGGACCGGGCGTTTCCCCCACGCTATGACCGCCGTAACAATCACGAAGCACACAAACCAATCCCTGGTCGTGTTTCCAGTGCCAGGGCCAAAGCCCTGCACCTGCAAAAAGTTTCATGGTTTCAGAGGTTGTTGTCTCGTAACCGCATAGTGAACGCGAGCAGCATTGAAAACTTCATTAGTTCAATATTGCATTATTGTGTGTTGAAAGTCATCGGCCTATTAGTACAGGTCAGCTACACAAGTCTTCAGTCCTTGCTTCCACATCCTGCCTATCAACCCAGTGGTCTAGCTGGGGGCCTCACACACTCAAGGTGCATGGAAATCTCATCTCGAAGCAGGCTTCCCGCTTAGATGCTTTCAGCGGTTATCCCTTCCCAACGTAGCTAATCAGCGATGCACTTGGCAGTACAACTGACACACCAGAGGTTAGTCCGTCCCGGTCCTCTCGTACTAAGGACAGCCCTTCTCAAATTTCCAACGCGCGCAGCGGATAGGGACCGAACTGTCTCACGACGTTCTAAACCCAGCTCGCGTACCGCTTTAATGGGCGAACAGCCCAACCCTTGGGACCTACTCCAGCCCCAGGATGCGACGAGCCGACATCGAGGTGCCAAACCATGCCGTCGATATGGACTCTTGGGCAAGATCAGCCTGTTATCCCCGAGGTACCTTTTATCCGTTGAGCGACGGCCCTTCCACGAGGTGCCGCCGGATCACTAGTCCCGACTTTCGTCCCTGCTCGAGCTGTCACTCTCACAGTCAAGCTCCCTTGTGCACTTACACTCGACACCTGATTGCCAACCAGGCTGAGGGAACCTTTGGGCGCCTCCGTTACATTTTAGGAGGCAACCGCCCCAGTTAAACTACCCATCAGGCACTGTCCCTGAACCAGATCATGGTCCGAAGTTAGGTGACCGATACAGCCAGAGTGGTATTTCAACGATGACTCCACCTGAACTAGCGTCCAAGCTTCACAGTCTCCCACCTATCCTACACAAGCTGCACCGAACACCAATACCAAACTATAGTAAAGGTCTCGGGGTCTTTCCGTCCTGCTGCGCGTAACGAGCATCTTTACTCGTACTGCAATTTCGCCGAGTTCATGGTTGAGACAGCGGGGAAGTCGTTACTCCATTCGTGCAGGTCGGAACTTACCCGACAAGGAATTTCGCTACCTTAGGATGGTTATAGTTACCACCGCCGTTTACTGGGGCTTAAATTCTCAGCTTCGCCTCACGGCTAACCAGTCCTCTTAACCTTCCAGCACCGGGCAGGAGTCAGTCCGTATACATCGTCTTGCGACTTCGCACGGACCTGTGTTTTTAGTAAACAGTCGCTTCCCCCTGGTCTCTGCGGCCCACACCCGCATCAGAGGAGCAAGTCCTCATCACGGGGCAGGCCCCCCTTCTTCCGAAGTTACGGGGGCATTTTGCCGAGTTCCTTAACCATGATTCTCTCGATCGCCTTAGTATTCTCTACCTGATCACCTGTGTCGGTTTGGGGTACGGGCGGACTGGGACCTCGCGCCGATGCTTTTCTAGGCAGCATAGGATCACCGAATCACCCGCCAAAGCGGGCGCCTATCAGGTCTCAGAATCAATGAGCGGCGGATTTGCCAACCACTCTTCCTACACCCTTGGACCAGGTCAATTCCATTGCCTGGCTCGGCTACCTTCCTGCGTCACACCTGTTAATACGCTGACCTCACTGCATCGGTTCCCACCACATCACACAACCAGCAACCCGAAGGCCGCAACAGCCATGATCCATCATGGTTAGCATCCACAGCTCAGTATGGGCGGTCCTTCGCCGGTACGGGAATATCAACCCGTTATCCATCGACTACGCCTGTCGGCCTCGCCTTAGGCCCCGACTAACCCAGGGCAGATTAGCTTAACCCTGGAACCCTTGATCATTCGGCGGACGGGTTTCTCACCCGTCATTCGCTACTCATGCCTGCATTCTCACTCGTATAGCGTCCACCGCTGGTTTCCACCGCGACTTCACCCGCTATACGACGCTCCCCTACCCATCCAAACACCCAATCGAAACCAGGTTAATATTTGAATGACGCAACTTCGGCGGTGTGCTTGAGCCCCGCTACATTATCGGCGCGGAATCACTTGACCAGTGAGCTATTACGCACTCTTTCAAGGGTGGCTGCTTCTAAGCCAACCTCCTGGTTGTCACAGCAACTCCACATCCTTTCCCACTTAGCACACGCTTAGGGGCCTTAGTTGGCGTTCTGGGCTGTTTCCCTCTCGACTATGAAGCTTATCCCCCACAGTCTCACTGCTGCGCTCTCACTTACCGGCATTCGGAGTTTGGCTAAGGTCAGTAACCTTGTAGGGCCCATCGCCTATCCAGTAGCTCTACCTCCAGCAAGAAACACGCAACGCTGCACCTAAATGCATTTCGGGGAGAACCAGCTATCACGAAGTTTGATTGGCCTTTCACCCCTACCCACAGCTCATCCCCTCCATTTTCAACTGAAGTGGGTTCGGTCCTCCACACGCTCTTACACGCGCTTCAACCTGGCCATGGGTAGATCACTTCGCTTCGGGTCTAGACCGTGCCACTCAAACGCCCTATTCAGACTCGCTTTCGCTACGGCTACCCCACACGGGTTAACCTCGCGACACAGCACTAACTCGCAGGCTCATTCTTCAAAAGGCACGCCATCACCCAGGAACAAGTCCCAGGCTCTAACGGATTGTAAGCGCACGGTTTCAGGTACTATTTCACTCCCCTCCCGGGGTACTTTTCACCATTCCCTCACGGTACTGATTCACTATCGGTCATCAAGTAGTATTCAGGCTTACCAGGTGGTCCTGGCAGATTCACACAAGGTTTCACGGGCCCCGTGCTACTCGGGTATCAACACTAGAACGGCAGACACGCATTACACCTACGGGACTATCACCCTCTATGGTCCGGCATTCCAACCGATTCACCTATACGCCTGCACCTCATCCCACCAGCAAGATAGCACTGGTACATGTTGACCCCACAACCCCGATGATGCAACGCCTATCCGCTATCACACACCAACCGGTTTAGCCCCATCCGCGTTCGCTCGCCACTACTAACGGAATCACTATTGTTTTCTCTTCCTGCGGGTACTGAGATGTTTCACTTCCCCGCGTTCCCTCCACACAGCCTATACATTCAGCTGCAGGTCACACCACATAACATGGTGCGGGGTTCCCCCATTCGGAAATCCTGGTATCAACGTCCGGTTATCGACTCCACCAGGCTTATCGCAGATTCCCACGTCCTTCATCGGCTCTTGATGCCAAGGCATCCACCGTGCGCCCTTAAAAACTTCAACACAAAACAAAGTTCTCAGAATTGAGCAATAAAACAATCTAACAAAATCACGCAGACAAGACTCAAACACCCAAGAATCCAAGGAAAAGGACCCCAGAGCTCATCTCATCTGCAAGATGCTCGCGTTCACTATACAGTTCCCAAACAACAACCCCGCACCCCCGCAAACACACCCGCAGCAACAACCCGCAACCCCCACCCCAAAGGATGAAAACCACAAACCATCACCGCCCAGGCACGCCCACGGCAAACACAGGACAAACACCGAAACACCAAGAACCCCTCAAAACCCCAGCCAACAACCACCACCAACCCCCAACACGCACCAAAGCGCATCAAAAGCCAGCAGCCAATCATCAACCAGGCAAGGAGGCTTGTTGCCTCAAAACCCAACAGCATGCCAAACCATACAAGCCGCACAACACCACCACCATCTTTCCAGCACCCCAAAGGATGCGTACTCGACAACGGCAACGCCGCACAGCCACAGCCAGTACCCCGCCCGCACCACACAACCCCACAAAGGGCCGATCAGGCACACGCGCTTTCCAGTACTGAGTTCATTGATATTCCACCCATGAGCAACCCACCCGGACAACACTCGTGTCCAGCATGGGCAACCAAAAAATGGTTAGCTCCTTAGAAAGGAGGTGATCCAGCCGCACCTTCCGGTACGGCTACCTTGTTACGACTTAGTCCCAATCGCCAGTCCCACCTTCGACGACTCCCCCCACACAAGGTGGTTAGGCCATCGGCTTCGGGTGTTACCAACTTTCGTGACTTGACGGGCGGTGTGTACAAGGCCCGGGAACGTATTCACCGCAGCGTTGCTGATCTGCGATTACTAGCGACTCCGACTTCATGGGGTCGAGTTGCAGACCCCAATCCGAACTGAGACCGGCTTTTAGGGATTAGCTCCACCTCACAGTATCGCAACCCATTGTACCGGCCATTGTAGCATGCGTGAAGCCCAAGACATAAGGGGCATGATGATTTGACGTCATCCCCACCTTCCTCCGAGTTGACCCCGGCAGTCTCCCATGAGTCCCCACCACTACGTGCTGGCAACATGGAACGAGGGTTGCGCTCGTTGCGGGACTTAACCCAACATCTCACGACACGAGCTGACGACAACCATGCACCACCTGTGAACCAGCCCCGAAGGGAAACCCCATCTCTGGAGCGGTCTGGCACATGTCAAGCCTTGGTAAGGTTCTTCGCGTTGCATCGAATTAATCCGCATGCTCCGCCGCTTGTGCGGGCCCCCGTCAATTCCTTTGAGTTTTAGCCTTGCGGCCGTACTCCCCAGGCGGGGCACTTAATGCGTTAGCTACGGCGCGGAAAACGTGGAATGTCCCCCACACCTAGTGCCCAACGTTTACGGCATGGACTACCAGGGTATCTAATCCTGTTCGCTCCCCATGCTTTCGCTCCTCAGCGTCAGTAAATGCCCAGAGACCTGCCTTCGCCATCGGTGTTCCTCCTGATATCTGCGCATTTCACCGCTACACCAGGAATTCCAGTCTCCCCTACATCACTCTAGTCTGCCCGTACCCACCGCAGATCCGAGGTTGAGCCTCGGACTTTCACGGCAGACGCGACAAACCGCCTACGAGCTCTTTACGCCCAATAAATCCGGATAACGCTTGCGCCCTACGTATTACCGCGGCTGCTGGCACGTAGTTAGCCGGCGCTTCTTCTGCAGGTACCGTCACTTTCGCTTCTTCCCTACTGAAAGAGGTTTACAACCCGAAGGCCGTCATCCCTCACGCGGCGTCGCTGCATCAGGCTTCCGCCCATTGTGCAATATTCCCCACTGCTGCCTCCCGTAGGAGTCTGGGCCGTGTCTCAGTCCCAGTGTGGCCGGTCACCCTCTCAGGCCGGCTACCCGTCGTCGCCTTGGTGAGCCATTACCTCACCAACAAGCTGATAGGCCGCGAGTCCATCCCCCACCGATAAATCTTTCAACAAACCACCATGCGGTGAAAAGTCATATCCGGTATTAGACCCAGTTTCCCGGGCTTATCCCAAAGTCGGGGGCAGGTTACTCACGTGTTACTCACCCGTTCGCCACTAATCCACCCAGCAAGCTGGGCTTCATCGTTCGACTTGCATGTGTTAAGCACGCCGCCAGCGTTCATCCTGAGCCAGGATCAAACTCTCCATAAAAAACAAAAAGCCACCGAAACCCCTCGGAAAATAAGGGAGAATCAATGAAAAAATCCTGGCGAATAAAAAACACTCAAGAACACTGCACGGGGGTGCAATGCCTCAAGCAAATGTTATGTATTCACCAAATAAAAATATTCGGTATCAACAAACTTGGCACACTATTGAGTTCTCAAACAACAAACACTCTCGACACCACAACCACCACAAACTCGGCGGCTGCTTCGCTCCGGAGCAACTTTTCAAGCTTACCACCACGTTGACCAAAGTCAACTCGATGTTTCCAGCTTGTTCACCCCGCTGTTTCCTGCAGGCCTTTTCGGCCCGTCCGGATCAGCGGCGCGAGATAAGACTCTACACGGATTCCCACCAGACGCAAAATCGGCCTGTGCGCTCATCCTTGGCTTCAAAAACCACGAATTCTCGCGATTCCTGAGCGAGCGGGAGTGAATTCTGCCCAAAAACAACTGAAATTTGTTGTTATGAAGCGGGTCACTCTACGAAAAAGGGTTGCCACCTGTCTCTCGACAAGTGGCAACCCTTTGAAGAACGCTCAGTGCTACTTGGTGCCCTGATTACGCAGACGGGAAACTTCGTACAGCGAAATGCCGACGGCCATCGACGCGTTCAGCGATTCCATGGCGGAGTCGATTGGGATCGAGACAATGGCGTCGCAGTTTTCGCGGACCAGGCGGGACAGGCCCTTGCCTTCCGAGCCAACCACGATGCACAGTGGACCGGTTGCCAGTTCAAAGTTTGGCAATTCCATGTCGCCACCGGCGTCAAGGCCGATGACGAAGATACCAGCGGCCTTGATTTCCTTCAGCGCACTGGTCAGGTTGCTGCACTTGGCAACCGGAACGCGCACAGCAGCGCCGGCGCTGGTTTTCCATGCCGAGGCAGTCATGCCAACGCTTCGACGCTCAGGGATGATGACGCCGTCTGCGCCAAATGCGGAGGCCGAGCGAACGATCGCGCCAAGGTTGCGCGGGTCGGTGATGCCGTCCAAGGCAAGGAACAGCGGCTGGGAGTTGGTGTACCCGCGGTCGTAGTCCTTGATCGTCTTGGTCGCCAACTGAACGGCGTCCTTGTATTCGTAGGGCGGAATCTGCAGGGCAAGGCCCTGGTGGATCGCGCCATCGGTCATCCGGTCGAGTTCCTGCTTGGAAGCTTCCATCAACGGAATGCCCTGGGCCGCAGAAAGCTTGAGGGACTCGCGCACGCGGTCGTCAACATCAACGCGGATGGCTACATGCAGCGCCTTGGCAGGGATGCCAGCGCGCAATGCTTCAACCACCGAGTTGCGGCCGGTGACAAATTCCGCGTTGACCTTGATGCGGTCGGTGCGATTGCCGGTGCTGCGCTTGGCTGCCGAGCGCTCGGAAAGCTGCTTGGCGCGGTAAGCCTTGTGGTACGGGCGGTCTTCTGCCTTCGGGGTCGGGCCCTTGCCCTCGAGGGAACGTCGTCCCTTGCCGCCACTGCCCTTGGTTGGGCCCTTTTTGCTCATGGTATGTGTCCTTAAAGTTGAGTTTGTTGTAGCCGCTAGGTCGGCTAGTTGTTCAGTGTCCAGCGGGCGCCATCGGCCGAGTCGAGCACCGTGATTCCAGCGGCGGCCAAGGCATCGCGGATCGCATCCGAGCGGGCCCAGTCCTTGGCGGCTCGCGCCTGGGCGCGTTCAGCCAGCTGCGCCTGGACTAACTGATCCAGGACATCGTGCTCGGCAGTTGCCTTGGAATTCTGCTGATTGCCCGCATCGTCCAATCCGAGGACCCGAGTCATCGCCAAAACCTGGCCCAGTGCGGTGGCCGTGGCTGCGTCGTCGTGCTTGTCCAGTGAAGCATTGCCGTGGCGCACGGTTTCGTGCAACGCCGCCAGGGCCATCGGGACGTTCAGGTCGTCATCCATCGCACTGGCGAATGCCTCCGGCACTTGCGTGGCAACGATCGAATCTGCTACAGCACCCAAGCGGTAGCGGGCGTTCGAGATGAAGGTGTCGATGCGTTCCACCGCGGCACCGGCTTCGGTCAGCGAGTCCGGACGGTAGTCCAGCATGGAGCGGTACTGGGCCTGGCCCAGGAAGTAGCGCACCACTCGGGCGTCGGCCAGGGCGAGCATTTCCTCGGGGGAAATGGTGTTGCCAATGGACTTGGACATCTTCTCGCCCTCGTAGGTGACCATGCCATTGTGCATCCAGAAGTTGGCGAACCCGTGGCCGGCCGCATTGGACTGCGCCATCTCGTTTTCGTGATGCGGGAAACGCAGGTCCAGTCCGCCACCGTGGATGTCGAACTCGCTGCCCAGGTACTTGCCGGCCATCGCCGAGCACTCAAGGTGCCAGCCTGGGCGGCCACGGCCCCATGGGCTTGGCCAGGAAGCGGTGCCCGGATCGGAGTCCTTCTGCCCCTTCCACAGGGCGAAGTCGCGGGCGTCCTTTTTGCCTCGCGGATCAGAGTCCGCGGCGTCCTGCATGTCCTCGATCTTCTGCCGGGTCAAGGCACCGTACTGCTCGTACGAGCGCACGTCGAAGTACACATCGCCGGAGCCATCGGCGGCCGGGTAAGCGTGGCTGCGCTCGATCAGCTCCGCGATCAGCTCATGCATTTCGGTGATGTGCCCGGTAGCGCGTGGCTCATAGGTCGGCCGGCGTACACCCAGCGCTTCATAGGCGCGGGCGAATTCCTGCTCGAAGCGGTAGGCCAGGGCAAACCATTCTTCGCGCGGCTTGTAGTGCTGGTCGGCCTCGAAATCTGCGGCAAAGGAGTTGGCAGACTTCTCCAGGATCTTGTCATCGATATCGGTCACGTTGCGTACCGTGGTGACCGCAAACCCGCGGTATTCCAGCCAGCGAACCAGGACATCGAAAACGATGGCGCTGCGCACATGGCCTACATGCGGCATGCCCTGTACGGTGGCGCCGCAGTAGTACAGCTTGACTTCGCCTTCGGCTAGCGGCTGGAAGTCGCGTACAGATGCTGTTTTGGTGTCATAGAATCGCAGGCTCACGCCTTTAAGGTTATCCGATGGACACGGCCTTTGTACTTCACTTGTGATGCGCTCGCTGATCTGGGCTTTTCACCGGGCCTGCGAGCTCACCGCTGCCGGGGGAAGACCAGGGCGGTGGCGTAGGCGGTAATTCCGGTGCCTTCGCCCTCGTACCCCAGGCCATCGCTGGTGGTTGCGATGACGCTGACTGGGGCGCCTATCGCATCGCTGAGCACCTGGCTGGCCTCTTCGCGGCGGGCCGAGAAGCGCGGGCGCCGTCCCACAAACTGCACGGCGACATTCCCGATTTCGAACCCTGCCTCGCGTACCAGGCGGGCCGCTTCTGCAAGCAGGCTCACACCGCTGGCCCCGGAGAATTCCGGCCGGCCCACCCCGAAGTGGGTTCCCAGATCGCCGATCCCGGCAGCGCTAAAGAGCGCATCGCAGGCAGCATGGGCCACCGCGTCGCCGTCCGAATGCCCCGAAAGGCCAATATCGTCCGGGAAGTGCAGGCCAGCCAGCCACATTGGCCGGGCGGGGTCCTGGCTGACGGCGTGGACGTCGATGCCGTTGCCGATGCGTGGCAGAATCATTGTTTCCCTGGCTGTGTTGTCGGAGCTGTTCTGGTCGGTGGCCAGCTGGTTGGCGGTTTCCAGGTCCTCGGGGTGCGTGACCTTCAGAGCCTGCTGCGCTCCGGCGACAACCTGTACCTTTTCTCCCTGCGCGCTCACGATCGAAGCGTCATCGGTAACTTTTTCCAGTTCAGCTTCGGTGCAGTGGTCGAGCTGGGCATGGGCCTGGCGCAGCACCGCTGCGTTGAATCCCTGCGGAGTTTGCACCGCGCGCAGGGTGGATCGCGGCGGTGTGTGATCGATGAATTCAGCACCCGCCGCTCCTCCCGGCCCCACGACTGAGATCGTGTCGGTTACCGACAGCGCGGGGATGACCGCATTGGCTTGTCCCTGTTCCAGGGCGTCGAGGACCCGATCGTAAAGCTCTGCAGGGGCAAAGGCGCGGGCGGCGTCATGAACCAAGATGGCCGAGGCCCCGGGATTGACCGCTTCGAGCCCGCGGCGTACCGAATCGGCGCGGCTGCTTCCGCCGGGCACGGTGCGCAGCATGGAACCAAAGGCGGCTAGCGTCTCGGCCATGCGGTGGTCGCCAGCGGGTGTGACCACGATGATTTCGGTGATCCGCTTAACCTGGAGGATTCGGTCGATGGCGTGCTCCACCAAAGTTTTGCCGGCCACCTGGACCAGCGCTTTGGGGATTCCGGCACCGAGCCGCGTGCCCATTCCGGCAGCAACCAGGATCAGGCTCGAAGAATGCGATGGGGTTTGCTTCACAGCGTCCAGCTTATCGTGTTCATCGGCAAGTGATTGGGCTTTTAACGGCAACAGCCGTGAAACGCTTTACAGCGCTCCACGGCAAGATGCAATCGGGAGTTTTGCCTAGGCCGAAGCCAAGACCTCATCCAACAGGCCCTCGGCCTTGGTCTCATCCAGGTCCTTGGCCAAAGCCAATTCGCTAATCAAAACCTGACGGGCCTTGGCCAGCATGCGCTTTTCGCCAGCCGACAGACCACGATCATTTTCACGGCGCCAAAGGTCACGCACGACCTCGGCAACTTTGATGACATCGCCGGAAGCCAGCTTCTCGACGTTTGCCTTGTAGCGGCGCGACCAGTTGGTCGGCTCTTCAGTAAATTCAGCACGAAGGACATCGAACACATGGTCCAAGCCTTCCTGACCTACCACGTCACGCACGCCAACCAAATCAACGTTCTCTGCAGGAACTTCGATGGTCAAATCGCCCTGAGCCACCTTGAGCTTGAGATACATTTTCTCTTCGCCCTTGATCTTGCGCATCTTGATCTCTTCGATCATTGCGGCGCCGTGGTGCGGGTAGACAACAGTCTCGCCAACCTCAAAAACCATGTGGATAAACCCCTTTCCCACAAACTAGTCTAACATGTTTACCATCAACGATCCCTCGTTTGTGCCCCATATAACCGCGAATTCACGCGGAATCGCCTCTTCCATTCGCAAGAGAAACATGGTAAGAAGAAAATACGCTGAACAGGGTTTTATACCTCTTCATCCCTTTCCCGGTTCTCTACCACTTGTCGAAAAGCGTGTGTTGCACGTCGCTAAATCGCGTCTTTGCGTTAAAAACAGCTAGGCTTAGAGGTAATCGTGGTCTAAATCTTGGGCTGCCCCTGCTCTGGGCGCAGCCAGGCCGATAGCCTCGAACCGAAGCAACTCATTATTCTCACCGAGGAGTTAGTGTCGTGATCACCGCACGCATGACCGCTGGACGCCGCATTGCCGCGTCCCTCGCTGTGGCTGCCCTGGCATTCGGTGTCACCAGCTGTGGCGCCATCAACGAGCAGTCCACCAACACCGACTACGCTGCCAGCGATGGCGTGCATGTCGACGTTGCCGACGCACAGGTCCGCAACCTGATGTTCGTTACCAACAGCGACGGCTCCAAGGCGCGCCTGATCGGCACCGTTGTCAATGACAGCGATTCCTCGCTGACCCTGACCGTTAAGGCAGCCAGCACCCAGCCGGTAACCATCTCGGTTCCAGCCGACGAAAGCGTCAAGCTGGAAGACGATGCAAACCAGAAGGTCATCTCTGGCCTGAACATTGCAGCTGGCGAGCACGCAAAGACCGCTTTCACCGCAGCTGGTGAGACCGTGGACTTCAGCGTTCCAGTTGTAGACGGCACCTTGGCTGAATACCGCGATTTCGTACCAGGCGGATCCGATGACTCGGTCACCGACCACCTGAAGAAGACCGAGAGCCACTCTACTTCGGGTCACTAGGGCTCAACAGAACTGGGAGCCTGGGAACGAATCCTTTGATTCGTTCCCAGGCTCCCTGTCGTTTAAGCGTTGTTGCCGGCTAGACCACGAACTTGTAGCCCAAGCCGCGTACCGTCACCAAGTGCTCTGGCGTGGCCGGGTCAGGTTCAATCTTCGAGCGCAGGCGCTTGACGTGAACATCGAGGGTCTTCGTGTCCCCCACATAGTCGCTGCCCCAGACGCGGTCAATCAATTGGCCGCGAGTGAGCACACGGCCGGCATTGCGCAAGAGCATCTCAAGCAGTTCGAACTCCTTGAGCGGCATGGACACCTCGGTATTGTCCACCGAGACCATGTGGCGTTCAACGTCCATTCGCACCGGGCCGGCGGTGACCACATTGCTGATGAGCTCCTCGCCCTCGCCCTGGCGGCGCAATACGGCACGGATGCGGGCCAGTAACTCGCGCGATGAGTAGGGCTTGGTGACGTAGTCGTCGGCGCCGAGCTCCAGGCCTACCACCTTGTCGATTTCCGAATCCTTGGCGGTGAGCATGATGACCGGGACCTGGCTATTGAGTCGGATCTGGCGAATCACCTCGGTGCCCGGCTGGCCCGGCAGCATCAGGTCCAAGAGCACCAGATCGGCGCCGTGGCGTTCGAACTCGGTGACGGCAACCAGCCCGTCCTCGGCGATCCGTACTTCAAAACCTTCGCGCTCCAGCAGGAAAGACAGCGGGTCAGAGAGCGATTCCTCATCCTCTACGATCAATATGCGGGTCATCGTCGTCCTCCTTCGCGATCGGAGGTTCTAGCCTCGACCGCTCGTTCCTTCATCATCTCGTCGGCGGCACCATCGGCGCCCGTCCGTTCTTCATCCGCTAGGGGAAGTCTTAGGGTAAAAGTGGAGCCCTGGCCGGGCTGCGACCACAGGGATACTTCGCCACCGTGGTTGGCCAGCACGTGCTTGACAATGCTCAGTCCCAGTCCGGTGCCACCTGTTTGCCGCGAGCGTGCCGAGTCCACCCGGTAGAAGCGCTCGAAGACGCGTTCTTGCTCTTCGGGTGAAATGCCCGGCCCCTGGTCGGTAACCGAAATCTGTGCGTAGCCATCACGCTGGCGGATCCCCACGCCCACCTTCGTGTTCGCCGGCGAGTAGCGGATCGCGTTATCGATGAGGTTGCGCACCGCGGTCATCAGCAGGTCGGGATCACCCAGGATCGGTTCCTGAAGATGTCCGCCCACGGTGATGCTGATGCCCTTTTCCTCGGCAAGCAAGTGGCTGCGGTCCACCGCTTCGGCCACCACGTTGTGGATGTTCACTTCCTTGCCCTGCACAATGGCGTCACTGGCTTGCAGCCGGGAGAGCTCGATAATGTCCTGGACCAGCGCGGCAAGCCGCCGCGATTCCTTGTCCATCCGGGTGGAGAAGCGGCGCACAGCTGTCGGATCGTCGGCGGCTTCGGTAATGGCCTCGGCCAGCAAGGAAATCGCGCCGACCGGTGTTTTCAATTCGTGGGACACGTTGGCCACGAAGTCATTGCGCATGGCTTCGGTGCGCGTGATCTCGGTGCGGTCATCGGCCAGCAGCAGAATGTATTCATCACCCAGAGGCGCAACGCGCACGTGCACAATCAGCTGGCCGGCCCCGAGCGTTGAGCGTTGCAATTCGTACTGGCTTTCAGCGATCACGCCGTCCGCCCGGACCTGGCGCACCAGGGCCAGCAGTTCGTTGTGCACGAGCGTATGTCCACGCACCAGCCCGTAGGCATAGGATGCCGGATTGGCCCGCACCACGCCGTCGACATCATCGAGGATCACGAAGGCGCGTCCGATAACGGACAGGACAGCGGCTGCACCTTCAGGGAGCAGGGGCTCGTCAACCTGCGGCAGTCGGGCGGTCCTGCGCTGCGACATCCTGAAAGCGATCACGCCAACGATGCCCAAGGCCAGACCGAGGACACCGGCTATCAGAGTCGAGATCACATCGTTCACCCTTTTAGCCTAGCTTCCCCACTGGGTTCCTTCGTTCCTAAATGACGCGAAAACGGCCAAATCGGCGCGCTGTTCACCAAACGTTCACGTTTCGTGGCATATTCGTTAATCACCCGCTGACAGGCTGGAGTAAGACCCTCCACCATGCCATAAATCTGTTTGGGGTGGTTCGCTGCGAAGACAGGGAACCCGCTGGCATGGGAACCGACACTCGAAAGGAACTGCTGTGCGTAAGGTTTTTCAGGCAGATCTACAACAAATTGGCGAAGAACTTATTGAGATGGCCAACCAGGTCGCGACCGCAATGGATCGCGCGTGGGATTCATTGGCGAATGCCGATGTGGAGCTAGCCCAGGAAGTTATCGCGGCGGACGCGAAAATTGATTTCCTGCAGAACCAGCTGGATGAACGAGCTATCGACACCCTGGCACTCCAGGGCCCCGTGGCCAGCGACCTGCGCATGATCGTCGGTTCGCTACGCATGAGCGCTTCCCTGGAACGCATGGGCGACCTAGCACGCCACCTGGCGCAGCTAGCCCGCCTGCGTTTCCCGCAGCCGGCAATTCCAGAAAGGATCTCGGCAACCTTTTCTGAAATGGCCAGGATCGATATCCAGATTGCCCAGGCGGTAGCCCGCCTGCTCGATACCCGTGATCTGAAGATCGCCGCGGAAATTATTGAATTGAACCACGAAGTCGACCGCCTGCACTCCAGCGTGTTTGCGCGAATTGCGGAAGCGGATTGGGACGCTTCGGCGCCAACTACCGTTGATGTTTCATTGACCAGCCGCTACCTGGAGCGCTTCGGCGATCATGGCGTTTCGGTAGCACGCAAGGTGACCTACCTGGTCACCGGCGAGTGGGACCCATCCGACGCCTGAGCCAGTGAGCGCGTGCTGAATTCTTGACGTAGTGCCTGTTGCCGGAGAACTCCGGCAGCAGGCACTACTTTTTTGGCCATGTGCGCAAAGAGCCGCTGAGGCGAAGGGCAACCCGCCAATTGGCGGGTTGCCCTAGAAATTTTCGACGCACTAATAGCGCCAGCGTAAAGCGGGTTTTAGCCTTCGCACTCTACGCAGAAACCTACATTGCCTTCTTCGCGAACCAGCTGTGAGCGGTGGCGAATCAAGAAGCACGAGCCACAAATGAACTCGTCGTCTTTCTGTGGAATGACGGTAACCGTCAGTTCCTCGTTGGACAAATCTGCACCTGGCAGATCCATTCCATCAGTGTGATCGGCTTCGTTCGAGCTCGCGCACGACGGACTTGGCGTCCGGTGCGTTTGCGGACTTAACCGCATCCAGAGAAGCCTTACGTGCCTCAGCAACGTCTGGGCGGACTTCATCGTAATCAGTTGCCACGAATTGCATTCCTAACGTGAGCCATTGAGCCTATTCGAAATAGGAGATTACAGCATACTAATGCCAAAAATACAATCGTGCGCAGTAGTTTCGCTCACAGCCATATAGCCAGCCAATATTCCAGCTTAAAGCCGAAACGGCGGCACCAGAATTTCCAAGCTCAGGGCCTGGGGTTCTGGTGCCGCCGAATAGTGGGTCTTACTTGCGTCCCTGGTTTGCGACAGCCTTGATGGCATCGGCCGCAGCTGCAGGATCCAAGTAGGTTCCTCCGGCGGTGATCGGCTGGAAATTGTCGTCCAACTCATAGACCAGCGGGATGCCGGTTGGGATGTTCAGGTTGGCGATGTCTTCATCGCTGATGCCGTCAAGGTGCTTGACCAACGCACGCAGCGAATTGCCGTGGGCGGTGACCATAACGGTCTTGCCTGCGGACAAATCTGCCTTGATATTGTTTTCCCAGTAGGGAAGCATGCGGTCAAGCACGTCCTTGAGGCACTCAGTGCGTGGTGCGGAATCGCCCAGGGCGGCGTAGCGCTCGTCGTTGATCTGGCTGAATTCCGAAGCGTCGTCCAGGGCTGGCGGCGGGGTGTCGTAGCTGCGGCGCCATTCCATGAACTGCTCTTCGCCGAACTCGGCCAAGGTCTGGGCCTTGTCCTTGCCCTGCAGTGCGCCGTAGTGGCGTTCGTTCAGGCGCCAGTCGCGGTTCACTGGGATCCACGAGCGGCCTGAGGCCTCCAATGCCAGGTTGGCGGTGACAATCGCACGGGTCAACAGCGAGGTATGCAGCACCTCTGGCTTGTATCCGGCTTCTGCCAGCAACTGGCCACCGCGTGATGCTTCAGCACGGCCCTGTTCGGTCAGCGATACGTCGTACCAGCCGGTGAACAGATTTTTTTCATTCCATTCGCTCTGCCCGTGGCGAAGCAAGATCAAAGTGTGACTCATATAAGCCATCCTATCCAATGCTCCAGCGCAGACGCGCCAAAGTTAAGGAGTGTTCATTAATTGAGAAGGCCCGCCCCTCCATCTGCAGGAGAGTGCGGGTCATCAAAAGATTTATGTTCTTTGCCGGGGCCTAGTAGTTGTACCAGCCGCCGCCTTGGCCGCTGACTGCTGGTTTCACATCGGCCAGGTAGACGCAGGCGATGCAGGCGCCAATCAGCTGCAAGAAGCCGATTCCGCCCCCGCTGAGGATGCCCAGCAACGAAACAACGGCACTGGCAGCCGTCAAGCCGGTCCAGAAGCCTTTGGTGCGCTTGCCTTCCTGCGCAAAGCGCTGTGCACCATGGCGCAAGCAGTCAATTACCGCCCAGACCGCGAGCACCAGAATGATCACGCTCAGAGCCAGCATCAAGTAGTACTCGATCAGATGGGCTACATACATCATGGACATATCTTCACTCTACCTATGGGCGTTGGTATTTTTTGGTACTGCCACGCGCTAGAGCTGTTCCAGCGCCTGCTTCAGATCCGACCACAAGTCCTCGACATCTTCGATCCCGACCGAGAGGCGGATCAGGTTCTCGGGAACGGTCTGCGGTTCCGACGCGTGGCGTGCCCGGCGCTCGGCCAGGGTTTCCACCCCGCCCAGGGACGTCGCTCCGGTAATGAGGCTGAAGGCAGCGACAACCTGGTCGGCATGCTCGGCGCTCTGCCCCGCCTGGAAGGCGATCACCGAACCGAAGCCATCCATCAGTTGCGCAGCCCGCTCATGTCCTGGATCCTGTGCCAGGCCGGGGTAGCGCACCGCCTGCACCTTGGGGTGTTCGGCCAGGCGCTGTGCCAGCACCTGGCTGTTGCTCTGCGAACGATCGATGCGCACCGACATGGTGCGTACACCACGCAAGGCCAAGAAGGTATCCATCGGGGAGGCGATGGCGCCATGCAATGTCCGGTAGCCGTGCAGCTTCTGGCGCAGCGACTCATCGCTGGTCACCAGCGCGCCCATGATGACATCGGAGTGCCCTGAGAGGTACTTGGTGACAGAGTGCACCACTACGTCGGCTCCCGAAGTCAATGGACGCTGCAGCAAGGGGGTGGCGAAGGTGTTGTCCACAATGCTCAGCACGTCGCGGGCCTGGGCTTCTGCCAGCAGCACTGGCAGGTCTGCGACCTCCAGCATCGGGTTGGTCGGCGATTCCACCCACAGCACGTCAGCACCCTGCAAGGCGGCGACTACTTCATCGGTGTCGGCAATATCCACCGGGCGGATGTCCAGCCGGCCGGCAGCTTGCAATTCCGAGCTCAGGGCCAGCGAACCGTTATAGGAATGCCTTGGCATTACCAGCACGCCCCCAGCGGGAACCAAGCTCAACGCCGCAGCAATGGCAGCCATGCCCGAGGAGAACACCAGCGCCGGCAACGCGGCAACTTCCAGCTGGCCCAGGACCTCTTCAAATGGGTCCCAGGTCGGATTGGAGAAGCGCGCATAAACGCGTTCATCGGCAGCTGCTTGCCCGTGGGAGTGATAGGTCGAGGTGAAGGTCACCGGATGGTTCACCGGTGCATCGATGGCGTGGGCCGGACGGCCACCTGCAACGACAAGGGTCTTCGGATCCCACTCGGGGTGTGGAGCTGATGGCATGCTGCTGGAGTTCATGGAAAAAACTTTACGCGCAGCCGCCGCACAGCGTTGGATGGATTTCAGTACATTTCATCTGACGAATCCACCACACTGGGCGATTAGTTGCGTACGGCCGAGGGGTTGCGCAGTTGTTTTGCCGGCTCCTTGGATAGGCTAGAGGGGTGAATAACGAATCGAGCGCGCCGGCCCCAGGCTTGTTCATAGTCTTTGAAGGCGGCGACGGCGCAGGCAAGTCCACGCAGGTCGCCCTCGCCCAGCAATGGCTGGAAACACGTGGGTCCAAGGTCATTACCACCCGCGAGCCAGGCGGAACCCAAATCAGCGAGGCACTGCGTTCGCTGGTACTTGAACACGGCCACGGCGATATCGATTCACGCACCGAAGCCCTGATCTACTCCGCGGCCCGGGCCGCCCACGTCCAGCAGGTCATCACCCCGGCTTTGGCCGCTGGCACCCATGTCATTTGTGACCGCTTTGTTGATTCCTCACTGGCTTATCAGGGAATTGGACGCGCCCTGGGAATTGATGCGGTCGCGGGGATCAACCATTTCGCCACTAACGGGTTGAAGCCAGATGCCACCATCATTTTGGACATTTCGGCAGCCGACGGCCGGGCCCGGCGCATCGCTGCTGGTGGCGGTGTGGAAGCGGCCGACCGGCTGGAGGCCGAGCCCGACGATTTCCACGAACGCATCCGCCAGGCCTTCTTGGAACTGGCTTCCCTGGATCCGGACCGCTATCTCGTCTTGGATGCCAGCAACAGCGTCGAAGACCTGCACCACTCTGTCACCACGCACCTGGCTGGACTGCTGTGAGCCGCCCGGTCTTTGGCGATCTGGCTGGCCAGCAGCGCGTCATCGATACGCTGTGCGCCGAAGTTGACCGCGGCAATCCAACCCATGCGTGGCTGGTCACCGGCCCTCCTGGCTCGGGACGAACTACGGCGGCCCGCGCCTTTGCGGCAGCCTTGCAGTGCACCACCAGCCCAGCCGGCTGTGGCGAATGCGAGAACTGCAAGCTGGTGCTCGCTTCCTCGCACCCGGACGTTTCCTTTGTCTCCACCGACAAATTCGAATACCAGATTGCCGATGTCCGCCACCTGATCACCCGCGCGCAGGAAAGCGCCAGCACCGGGCGTTGGCGGATCATCATCATTGAAGACGCGGACCGCATGTCTGAACGCAGCACCAATGTGCTGCTCAAGGCCATCGAGGAACCGCCAGCGCGGATGATCTGGATCCTCTGCGCTCCCTCCCCGGCCGACGTCTTGGTCACCATCCGTTCTCGTTGCCGTGCGGTGAATCTTTCGGTGCCTTCCACCGCAGACGTGGCGGACCTCTTGGTGCGCCGCGACGGCCTTGATCCGCAGCAGGCCCTCTTCGCTGCCCGGGTTTCGCAGTCGCATATTGGCGTGGCCCGGCTGCTGGCCCGCGATGAGCAGGCTCGAATCCAGCGTGAAAAGGTTGTTACCCTGCCACTGCGCACCACCACTTTGCCCCAGGCCATGGCGGCCGCCGCGGAAATCTCCAAGCTGGCCACGGAACGCGCGGAAAACATCACCGGCACCGATCTGCAGAAGAAGACCGAACAACTGCGCCATGCCAACGGCCTAAGCCCTGAAGAAACCATTCCTCCTGGGTTGCGCGGCCAGTTCAAGGCCTTGGAAGAGGATGCGAAGCGATTCGCGCGACGCGCCAGCTTTGATGCCTTGGACCGGACTTTAACCGACTTGACCACGTTTTTCCGTGATGTCCTGAGCCTTCAGCTGGGAACCGGGATCGAGCTGATCAACGAGCATTTGCGCGAGAAGCTCGAAGCTTATTCACAAGGCCAGAGCAAAGAAAAGTCGTTGGCCCAGTTGGACGCCATCAACCAGACGAGAAGTCGCTTGGCCGCCAACGTCAATCAGCTCATGGCTTTGGAAGCATTGATGACTCGCCTCCTTCCGAACCCGGGTCGCCGCTAACCAACGCAAGGAGACACTCAACGTGCCTGTACGCTCATCCAAACTGCGTTTAATTGCGGTGGCGACCCTGCTGGCCTTTGCCGGGCTGACCAGTTGCTCCGCTGGATCGACGCTCCCTGACTCCGAAGGGACCGACGCCGCCCCGAGCGCTAGCAGCGTCGAAGCTCCGCAAGGACTGGAGAGCTACTACTCCCAGCAGGTCGATTGGGAGAAATGCGGCGATGTTATTGAATGCGCCACGATCAAGGTGCCGCTGGACTATGCAGACCCAACCGGTGAAAGCATCGACCTTGCACTGAACCGGCGCGTTTCGGAGGGAGCCAGCCGAAACCTGCTCGTGAATCCTGGCGGTCCCGGTGGTTCTGGGCTGGATATGGTCGAATCTTCGGTGCAAGCCATGTTCAGTGCCGACCTGCAAAAGGCCTACAACGTGATCGGCTTTGACCCGCGTGGCGTGGGCGAAAGCACCCCGGTCACTTGCCAGAGCGATGCCGAGACCGACGAAGGAAGACAGGAGAACCTGCGCGCCTGGTTGCCTGAAGATCAAGAACAGATCGTCGAGGAAACCGAGCACTATGCGGCCGATTGCGCGGCCAACACCGGGGAGCTCCTTGGCCACGTTGATACGGTCTCGGCTGCCAAGGACATGGATGTCATCCGCGCGGTGCTCGGGGACAAGCAATTGGACTATCTCGGGTTCTCCTACGGAACCTTCCTGGGGGCAACCTATGCGGACCTGTTCCCGCACAAGGTGGGTCGCTTTGTCCTCGACGGAGCCATGGATCCAAAAAGCCAGGCCACTGACCTGACCAAGGCGCAGGCTGTTGGTTTTGAGCATGAGATTGAAGCTTGGCTAGCCCAGTGCGTTGAATCCGAAGGCTGCCCTTTCAGCGGAACGGAGGAATCCGCCAAGGTGCAGTTGCAGCAGTTCTTCGCCCAGGTCGAAAACGAGCCCATGACCTCCAGCGATGGCCGCGCCGTGCCAATCATCGATTTTGTCAACGGCTTCATCTTGCCGCTGTACGACAATTCAAATTGGCCGTACCTGACCCAGGCCATGGCATCAGCGGTGAATGACGGGAATGTCGATGCCATTCTCGGATTTGCCGACCTCGCCGCCGATCGGCAGGGCGATGGAACTTATGGCTCGAATTCCAGCGATGCGTTTACTGCCATCAATTGCTTGGATCGTCCGATGAATGCCGATGCTGAGGCAATGGGGAAGGAAGCTACCGAGCTGATGCGCGTAGCTCCGACGCTGGGCAAGTATCTGTCCTACGGCGAGATCGCCTGTGATGCATGGGATCACAAGCCCACCGGCAAGGCCGGAGCGCTGGACGCCAAGGGTTCCAGCGAGATCCTCGTCGTTGGTACGACTTCGGATCCTGCGACCCCGTACCAGTGGTCGCAGTCGCTGGCCAAGCAGTTGGATAACGCCACGCTATTGACCTATCAAGGACATGGGCACACGGCCTATGGCCGTTCCAATGACTGCATCACCGAAGCGGTCGATGGCTACCTGATTGACGGGAAGGCCCCGGCACCGGACACACAGTGCTGAGCGGGGGCATTCATGTCTTCCTCGTTTTGACGATCAGACAATTCCTCGGATAAAGTGACGTGGTGCCTGTTTGCAGGTACAGGCCTCCTTAGCTCAGGGGTAGAGCAGCTCCCTCGTAAAGAGCAGGTCGCCGGTTCAAATCCGGCAGGGGGCTCGGTTGTGAAGAAAACCCCGGAATCATGTGTTGCATGATTCCGGGGTTTTTCGCGTTCCTGGCCCTTAGCTTCCACCGGTGATTTCATAGTCGAGCGTCATGGCTCCCCCGGTAGCGTAGTTGGGAACATCAGCGGCGACAGCTTGCCCTTCGGGTGAGCCCATCGCAGTGCGGTAGGCTTCAACATCGCTGAATTCGGCCTCGAAAATGGCGAAGTACCCAGCTGCCTGGCCTTGCGCGTCCGGGGAAATATCGGTCGAGTAGCGCCACGCACGAAGCCCTGGAAGCTTGGCCGCGAGCGGCAAGTGGGTCTCTTCGTAGTATTTGATGAAGGCGTCGCGATCAACTGGTTCTGGATATAGGACGATGAGCTTGTGCATGGCGAAGTCTCCTCATGGATTGCCGGTTATCGGGAGCGCAACGGCCCCTCGAATTCTTGGCAATCCGAGGGGCCGCGCAGGTTTAATGACTTATTCGAAGTCGGCAGTGGCGGGGTCAGCCGCGATTCGCCCTTCGGGTCCACGATCCAGGGTAGCGATCGCTTCGATATCTTCAGCGTCAAGGGCTACCTTCAAGGACTCGAAGTTCTCGACGATGCGCGCATCGGTCACGGACTTCGGGATCACGACGTTGCCCAGGGCCAGATGCCAGGCGATGACAACCTGTGCCATCGAGGCGCCATGCTTCTTGGCGATGCCTTCGAGCACTGGGTCCTTGAGCAGGTCCCCGCCCTGGCCCAGTGGCGACCACGACTCATGCAGGATGCCGTGTTCCGCTTCGTAGGCGCGCAGTTCGGCCTGCGGGAAGTACGGATGGGTTTCCACCTGGTTGATCACCGGGCGCACACCGGTTTCGGTGTAGAGCTCTTCAAGGGCTTCTACGGTGAAGTTGCAGACGCCGATGGACTTGGCTTTGCCGTCCTTCTGCAGCTGGATCAGGGCCTTCCAGGTGTCCACGTAGGTGCCGCGCTTTGGCTGCAGCCAGTGGATGAGGTAGAGGTCGACATAGTCCAAGCCAAGACGTACCAGCGATGCCTGGGCAGCTGCGATGGTCTTCTCATAGCCCTGGTCCGCATTCCAGACCTTGGTGGTGATGAAGAGGTCTTCACGGGCGATGCCGCTTGCGGCAACTGCGCGGCCGACGCCTGCCTCATTGCCGTAGATCTTTGCGGTGTCGATGTGGCGGTAGCCAGCCTTCAGCGCCTTGCCAACAGCTACTTCCGCTTCGTCGTCCTTGACCTGCCAGACGCCGTAACCCAGCTGGTCAATGGTGTTTCCGTCGAGGAACTTACTTGTGGGTATTGTTTGGGTCATGCAACCAATTTAGTGCACGGCTTGCTCCGATTTCTAGGACCACCACGCAACTGATCGGGAAAAGTCAATTATTCGCTGTCAGCGAGCAGCTGCATGGCCCGGCCAACGTCTTCCTTGACCAGCTGCGCGCGATGGCGGACCGATTCAATATCGATCGACTCCCCCGCTTCAGCCTGCATCCGCATCATCGCAATGACCTGTGCGGTGGTCGCAAGGTCGTTGGCCGACTTGGTGAGGCTGCGGTGCACTCCTGCGGTGGATTGCGGAATATGCTCGTCGTTGCTCGGCGTGATCCGGTGGGCCATGCAGCAAAGCTGACGCACCGCGGGCAACAGATCCGCCATCTCGTTGGCTTCCTTCACCAGCAGGTTGTACACCTGGTCATCGGCAATGCCTTCGACCACCTGGAAGACGCGATCCAAGGACCGCTGGAAGCGGTCGTGGGCGCGGCGCCAGACGCCCTCGCCAAGTTCGCGAGTGGCTGCGCGCTCAGCGCGAAGTCGTGAAAAGAACGCCATGACACTTCTTTGCTGGTGATGTACAAGGATCGATAGCTCTAGCCTACCGGTGACCAGGCACCGCTTAGACCTCAAGCACGACACAAAACGAAACCGGTCCCGGAGCCTGCCGCAGGTGCGGCGGGTCCAGGACCGGTTATTGATGCTTCTAGCAGCAACGCCCTTCAGGATTCTTCTCTTGCCAGTCGGTGTAGTCCTTCCAGAACTCCCGTTCACTCATCGGTTTCTGGTCCGGATGGGTGCGGGCCTGGTGTTCCAGATAGTGCTGGTATTTATCCGCACCCAGCACACCGTCCACAAACTTCTTGGCCTGCGAGAGGCGTTCCATCAGCGAAGCCATGGCTAGTGGCCGCCACGCTGAATTTGTGATGCCGCCGGAACCTGCTTCCATTCCTTCTCCAGCTGCTTTTCGGCAGGAGTGGAAATCAGCCCCGAGGGTGCGTACATCTTGGAAGGAACAGCGGGATCCTCTGTGTCGTTACCGCCACCGTTCTTCTTGGCCTTGATGGTCGCCATGACAGCGGTGACAATCACCACCGCGGTCAGCAGCAAGAAGAGCACCGACAGCCAACCCTGGACTCCGGTATTGCGGACCACTGCTTCCATCGCTTCAACTGTCTTGGCCGAACCGAGGGAAGTTTCGCCGTTGGCCAGCGCCTCCTTGTAAGCATTATGGTTGGCGAAATAGCCGACCTTGGCATTGGTTGAGAAGATCTTCTGCCAGCTGGCGACGAAGGTGACCACCACCGTGAAGGCCAGCGGCAGCGCGACAACCCACAGGTATTTGAAGTTGTTCCGCTTGGCGATGATCGTCATCACCACGGCCAAGGCGATTGCCGCCAACAGCTGGTTGGCAATGCCGAAGAGCGGGAAGAAGGTGTTGATGCCGCCGAGCGGGTCGGTCACGCCCAGGATGAGGATGTATCCCCATCCAGCCACCATGACCAGGGTGCAGATCCACACCCCGGGACGCCATGAGGTGTCCTTGAACTTCGGGAAGAAGTTACCGATGGTGTCCTGAAGCATGAAGCGGGCCACGCGGGTGCCAGCATCAACTGCGGTGAGGATGAACAGTGCCTCGAACATGATGGCGAAGTGGTACCAGAAGCCCATCATCGCGGTGCCGCCGAACCATTGGTGCATGATGTGGGCGATGCCCACAGCCAGGGTCGGCGCGCCACCGGTACGCGAAACCACACTGGTCTCGCCCACATTGGCCGCCAGCTCGGTGAGGGTATTCGGTTCCAGATTCACGCCGGCAAGGCCCAGCGAGTTCACAAACGCTACCGCGGTTTCCACGGTGCCGCCGGTAGCTGCCGCCGACGAGTTCATGGCAAAGTACACGCCACGGTCAATCGAGATCGCTGCAACCAGCGCCATGATGGCCACCATGGATTCCATCAGCATGCCGCCGTACCCCAGGAAGCGGGTCTGCTTTTCCTTTTCAACCAGCTTCGGGGTGGTACCCGAGGAGATCAAGGCGTGGAAGCCCGAGAGCGCACCACAGGCAATGGTCACGAAGAGGAACGGGAAAATATGCCCGGAAACCACCGGGCCATCAGCGCGTCCGGCGAACTCGGAGAACGCCGGAACCGTGATTTCCGGGCGCACAATAATGATGGCTACGGCCAGCAAGCCGATGACGCCGATCTTCATGAACGTGGACAGGTAATCACGCGGAGCCAGCAACAGCCAGACCGGAAGTACGGCGGCGATGATGCCGTAGATGATGATGGCCCAGGCGATGGTGGTGCGATCCAGATGGAAGAATTCAGCACCCCACGGCGATTCGGCGATCCAGCGCCCTGAGATGATCGCGAACATCAACAGGACAAAGCCGATGATGGAGATTTCCAGAACCTTGCCCGGGCGGATGAAGCGCAGGTAAATGCCCATGAACAAGGCGATCGGAATGGTCAGGCCCACCGAGTACACGCCCCATGCTGATTCGCCCAAGGCGTTGACCACAACCAGCGCCAGGATGGCGGTAATGATGATCATGATGGTCAGCGTGGCGATCAGGGCGGCGGTGCCGCCGATCAAGCCGAGTTCCTCGCGGGCCATCTGGCCCAGCGAACGCCCGCCACGGCGCATCGAGAAGAACATCACCAGATAGTCCTGGACCGCGCCGGCCAAAACTACACCGACAATAATCCAGATCGTTCCCGGCAGGTAGCCCATCTGGGCTGCCAGAATCGGGCCAACCAGCGGACCGGCACCAGCGATAGCCGCGAAGTGGTGCCCGAAGAGCACACGGCGGTCGGTGGGCACGAAGTCACGCCCGTTGTTCACCGACTCAGCCGGGGTTGCGCGGAAATCATCGGGCTTGACGATCTTGCGTTCGATGAACTTCGAGTAGAACCGGTAGGCGATCAGGTAGGTGGCCACGGCCGCGAAGACAAACCAAATCGCATTGATGGTTTCTCCTCGCGAAAAGGCAAGGAAAGACCAGGCAATGCCACCAATCAGGGCGATGGCGATCCAGACGGCGATCCGCAAAGGCGTCCAACGCTTTTCTTCGCGTTGGGCGACTTCAGGATCAACGCCGGCTGGGGGCAGCGTATTTTGGGCACTCAAGGTGAGCATCCTCCTCAGGGCGTGACAAGTGATGTGCACGACCGGCCTCTATAAGGTCGGTCACGTGGTTAAGACTACTGTGTCACTTTACGCGCCTGAAACATTTCCGGCTAAACCCTCACGACGATCTTTCCCGTGTGCTCACCTGAATCAAAATACTCATGAGCACTAGTCAGGTTCGGAAATTCGAAGACTTTGGAGACGTTGATGGACAGTTTGCCTTCATCGACCAACGGCATCACTCGTGCGACGGCCTGCTTGATGATCTCGCTCTTCTGCGCCAGCGGCCTGGACCGGAGAGTCGTGGCGATCACCCGCGACCGCTTTCCGAGCATCACGCCCATATTCAGCTCAGCTTTCGTTCCTCCCTGCAGGCCAATAACTACCAAACGCCCATCCACGGCGAGCGCATTGATATTGCTCTGCAGGTACTTTGCTCCGATAACGTCAAGGATCAGGTTCACCCCCTGTCCATCGGTCAGTTCCTTGACGCGCTGCTCAAAATCCTCTTCGCGGTAGTTGATGCCTTCATCTGCTCCCAGCTGCTGGCAGTACGCAAGCTTCTGGGCCGATGACGCTGTGACAAGCACCCGTGCACCGGCCGCCTTGGCCAGTTGAATCGCCATGGAACCGATGCCGCCAGCGCCACCGTGAATCAAGATTGCCTGGCCTTCTTGCAGCCCGCCCTCGATGAACAGGTTGGAGACTACCGTTGCGGAAACTTCTGGCAGCGCGGCGGCTTCCACGCTGGAGAGTACATCGGGGATTCTGATGAGTAGTTCGGCCGGCACGTTGACGTATTGCGCATAGCCGCCTCCGGCCAGCAGGGCTGCTACGCGAGTTCCAATGCTCCACTCGGTCACCCCGGCACCAACCGCGGCAATGCTTCCGGATACTTCCAGCCCTGGAATGTCGCTGGCGCCTGGAGGAGGTGGATACACGCCCTTTCGCTGTTGGACATCTGCCCGGTTCAATCCAAAAGCTTCGACCTTGACTAGTACTTCTCCGGGTCCGGCAGCAGGGATTGGCCGTTCGGTAAGTTCAATAACTTCTGGCCCGCCACCAGCGTTGTAGATGTAGGCATTCATTGTTTGGCTCATGGGGCCCAATTCCTTTCATTCAGGGTTCATGCCGTATACTTTTTCGGGTTGGATGGTTGTCCGAGCGGCCGAAGGAGCTGGTCTTGAAAACCAGTAGGCGGCAACCCCGTCTCATGGGTTCAAATCCCATACCATCCGCGTTATGAGCTTGGCGGGCTGATCTTCAGATCGGCCCGCCAAGCAGTTTAATGCCGTTCGGCCGGCAGCCCTTCGCCCACCAGGAAACCGGCCAGGCGCGCCACTTCGTTGGCTACGTGGGTAGCGTCCTTGAGTGTTCGTGCCGCGGGACTGTTCAGGTCACCGGCTTGCGCAGCAATGGCAGTCCCCCATTGGGCTGAGGATAGCTGCAGTCCCATTACAAAAATGCCGCGGTGGGCCAGACCCTCGCTGTTGACCAATCGGTAGGGTTCGCCAACAACATCAAATCCCGAGCCCGGGAGACTTTCACCTTCAGAATTGCGCCACGTGTGCGCCCGGCCAACGTGGTCCTTGAGCAATTGCTTGATCAGCGTTGTGTCATTCTGCAGTACGCGGTTGCTGGGCATCATTGCTTCGCACATGGTCTTGGCTGTGTGCACTTCTGCGTCCACCCATGGCGATGAAGCCGTGAACTGGCCAGAAACTTCATCAAAGGCGAACTCGGGCTCCGGGCCGATGAAGGTCACGATGCCAGCGCGGGACAGCGCCAGCAGCTGTTCAATGCGTTCCAAGGGCGGCCCGGAAGCCAGCCCCTCGACCAGCGGCTCGAAGTGCGCCTGGATCTCTTCTATTCGAGATTGCTCGTCGATAGCGCCTGCGACTATCAGTTCCTTGACCAGCATGCGACCGGCGTTCATGGTCATGATTGCGCAGGACAGCGGGTCATCGAGTCCCGCAGAGCTGTGCCGGGCATTGCTGACCAGATAATCCTGCACTGCCAGTTGGTAGTCCCCGTTGGAGGCAAAACCGAGCTCTTCAAAGGGGCGTGCGAGCTTGGGAACATCCAGCCAATGAATCTCCGGGAATTGCGAGATGAATTTGCGCAGCTCTCCCAACCACACCTGGCTGCCTTCACGGTGTTCGGCTACGAGGATTGCCTCCAGCCGATCAATGAATTCTTCTACTGCGAACCCTGCAGGCGCACCGCTCATTTGGACGCACTGCCGATAATAGGCAAAGAGCACATCACGATGCAGCTTGGGCCAAATATGCCGCGAGAATTCTAGAGTGGCGTTTGAATTTGTCGCCCGGATCTCGGCCAAGTGGCCGATCAGATCCTGGACATCAAGAAAGCGCAGTTGAATCTCATCAGGAATAAACTGGTCAACCACCGGCTTGCCCCAGTACGGAGTTCCGCGGCGCGAGGCGACAATGAGTTCCGGCTCCCTCCCTGAAGCAACGTACTCAAAGCGCTGCCCTGGCTCGGTACCGACTTCCCGGAATATGCCGCCTCGGCCCAAGGTCAGTTCTGCCATGCAGTCAAAGAAGTTCAATCCCAGTCCGCGAATCAGAGCTGGCTGTCCCCCTGCAAATTTATTGAAATCCAGGTCCGCCGGGATATTCGGGGGCAGATAGGTAGCACCAGAATTAGTCGCGGCTTCCTGAAGCTGCTTTTGCCACGGATTCAGCTCTGCACTTTGATGCCCCAGAGCCAGCACCACAGCGTCCACCGGCAAATGCTGCACCTCGGAGCCGTGAGCCGCCGCCTGGTATTCCAACTGGTAGCCGTTGCCCTGCGTCCGCAGCGCCAGGACCTCGGCGGCAACATGCTGGATGCTGAAGGAATCATGCTCATGCAATACCTCGCAGCTTCGGTCAAAAACATGCTCCAGATATTCGCCGTAGATGGCCCGTGAGGGATAGGTTCCCGCGTCAATGCGCTCAATGGTTCTTGCGTGGTCTTCGCTGAGCTGCCGCCCATCGCCCTTCAGCTGCACAAACTGCCTGAAACTCAGGCCAGGTTCATCGGTGACCCGTTCCGGCGCGACCGTAGGAAATGAAGCGGGGGTGTTCATCCAGAAGTTCTCGGACTGGCGTGGATTCCAGACATGCCCCGATCCGGGACGGTACGGGTCAAAAACCACAATATTCAGCCGGCTGCCTTTGGGCGTCAGCTTTAGTGCCAAGTCAGCAAATCTTTCGACCACACTGGTGCCGCGCGGGCCCGCCCCGACAATGGCCAGGCTGTACTCATTCTTGGGGTTCTCCATCACGGTGCTCACTCCTATAGGTTATTACCTTCAACGCAGGCCACGAGCCCCAACGCATAGACTATGCCCATGACTGAGCAAGTTTCTAAGGCGAAGAACACCGATCCATATTCATGGCTGGAAGGGACCCGCGACGAAGCTGCCCTGAATTGGGTACGCCAGCAGACGCTGCGGACTGAAGACGAACTCTACGATGACTCGTTCCGCGGACAGGTCCAGCGCATCAAGTCTGTTCTCGATGCCCAGGACCGCATCCCCATGGTCACCAAACGCGGCGAGCACTACTACAACTTCTGGCGCGACTCGGAACACCGTCTGGGGCTTTGGCGGCGCACAACCTGGCAGTCCTATCTCACCGATGCTCCTGAGTGGGAGGTTCTGCTCGATCTGGATGCTTTAGCGATCGCCGAAGGACAAGAATGGCATTTTGCTGGATCCTCGCTGCTTCGTCCACAGAAGTCAGAACCCTACGAACGGGCGCTGATTCGGCTGAGCCCTGACGGTGGCGATCAGGTGCGCGTTCGCGAGTTTGACCTGGCCAGCAAGCGTTTTGTCGTAAACGGCTTCGACTTGCCGGTGGCCAAGACCCAGGCCTCCTGGATTGACCGGGACACCTTGCTCGTCGGCTCTGCCAGTAGCGGGCAATTCACCACGCGATCCACCTACTCGAGCACGCTGCGCCGCGTCGGTCGGGGCATTGGAATTGAAGAGGCACCGATACTGTTCGAGGTCGACAAGGAGCACGTGGCTGCCTTCGGCTACTACGATTCCACCCCGGGTTTCGAGCGCGTAGTGACCACTGACGCCATTGATTTCTATCATTCAATCACCGGAGTCTTCCTCGATGGAGAGCATCATGCCATTGATGTGCCCACCGACGTTCAGGTCAGCCTTCACCGGCAATGGGTGCTGTTCGCCCCGCAGACCGATTGGAAGCATCAAGGCCAGATCATCGCAGCCGGCTCATTGGCGATCACCCCGCTCGACGTGTTCCTAGCCCATGGAACTATCGAAAGAGTGCTCTTTACCCCCGATGACAGCACTGCTTTGGAGTCTTTGAGCTTCACCGCCAACTATCTGCTTCTCACTGTTTTGCATCACGTCGCCGCTCAGGTGCGCGTCATTAACTTGCGCGAGAATTTCACCGAATCGCAAATGCCGCTGGAAGACCCGATGCTGAGCATTTCGGTGGGTGCCGTCGACGATGAAGACGACCTCAGTGGCGATGACTATTGGATGACAGTCACCGGTTTCACCACTCCGACGACGTTGTTGAGAGGTGCTGTCGGTTCCAAGGCCGCCGCGGTGAAGAAATCACCAGAACGCTTCGCCGCCGATGGACTTGTTGTCACCCAGCATTTCGCAACCTCAGCTGATGGCACTCGGGTTCCCTACTTCCAGGTGGCACCCGAAGACGTGGTCCTTGATGGGCAGAACCCGGTACTGATGGATGGCTATGGCGGATTCCAACACAGTATGACCCCTGGCTATGCCGCGGCGATGGGCGTGGGGTGGCTGTCTCGCCACAACGATAGCGGCCGACGAGCAATTTACGTGATGGCCAACATTCGAGGTGGTGGCGAATATGGTCCGGCTTGGCACCGTGCAGCCCTGCGCGAAAATCGCCACCGGGCATACGAGGATTTTGCGGCGATCGCCGAAGACCTGGTGCAACGTGCTGTGACCTCGCGCGAGCATTTGGCCGCTACCGGCCGATCCAATGGCGGCCTGCTCATGGGCAACATGATTGCCGGGTACCCCGAGCTGTTCGGCGCCATCTCCTGCGGAGTCCCGCTGCTTGACATGCAGCGCTACACCCAGCTCGCCGCGGGGCATTCATGGATCGCCGAATACGGGGATCCTGAAATCCCCGGGGATTGGAAGTTCCTTCGGACGTTTTCTCCCGTTCATCGCCTCAGCGACCAGCCACATCCAGTGGATGACTATCCTGCGTCGTTGATTTGGACCACAACCTCCGATGACCGGGTCGGTCCCTCGCAAGCACGCATCATGGCGGCCAAGATGATGGATCTGGGTATTGATAATGTGCGGTATCACGAGCCAGAAGGTGGCGGCCATGCGGGTTCGACTGACAACGAGTCAACCGCGAAAATGCTGGCTACGAGTTACGAATTCCTCTGGCGACATGTGCAGTAGCCGACTCGTTTTGGAACACGCGCCTATCTTCAGGTAGGCTAGATTCTGCTGGAAACAGCGGATGGACACGTGCCAGAGCGGCCGAATGGACTTCACTGCTAATGAAGGGTCGGGCTAAAACTCGACCGGGGGTTCAAATCCCCCCGTGTCCGCCATAAAACCCCTACTCAGGTAGGGGTTTTCTTTTTAATCAACAGGTTCATGCGAGGCGCAGAAGCGGCCTGCACCGCGAACGCCCAAGAAAGCCTCGAAGATAGCTTTGCTGATGCTATCGGCGCCCGATTCCCGGCAAGTGAAATCAAAAAAGGCGCCCCGAGCTTGAAGCTCGGAGCGCCGATCAGGATCCAGCCAACGGATCGAGGGTCTGCATTAGTCCTTGCGCTTAACAAAGGTCTGCAACATGTTCTGCACGATGTCTTCCGGCAACGACGTATGACGCACGATAATCTCTGACATGCGGTCCAGGTCAGTATCGGCGATCGCTTCAAAGAGTGCTTCACGGTCGACTTCAGGCAGCTCCGCCGCGTCGAAGTGCACAGGCCCGTCAGGTCCTTGGCCCTCAAAACGGAAATCAGCGACACTGCCATCGGTTGCTCCACCGGACATTGGCGAGGTCGCGATCATCCGTTCCAGGTCTTCCACCGGCAGACCGGTGTAGCCATGCAAAATTTTTGCCGCTTCTTCAAAGTTGGAATCGCGCAGCATGGAGAACAGCTGGTCGTATTCATTTGCTGGCAATTGCTCGCTGGAGAATTCGCGGCTCTCGCCATCGAGCTCAAAGGCCATCTTGAAGTGGGTAGCGCTCGGCTCATTTTCCAGGCCGAACTGCTCGCTCCATTCCTGCGGAACCACCCAAAGGTCATCAGCGGATTCCGGATGGGAGTCCTCTGCCTTATCCGTGGATGCCTCGCGGTCTTCACGCTCGACCTGGGCTTCCAGCTTGTCGCTCAAGGCCTTGATCTCAGCATCATCAATTGGAAGTTCCTTGGCCGGAGCAACCTGCGGGTACTTATCGAGGCTGCGCACCGCGATGACGCAGTTCTTCACCGAATCGCCGGTAGCCGCACGGTAGATCTGCACGGCACCCATGACATCGCCCTTGGCCAAGTTGCGGTAGACCGAATTGCGCGAGGAATCATCTAGTTTCGCGTTAGCTGCTTCGGCCGCTTCGCGGGAGATCGCCTGCGCAACTTGCGCAGTGTTCTTCTTCCGCAATGCCTGCAGACCGAAGTAGCCCAGGGCAATCACGGCAATGACGACGACGAGCCAGATGATAATTTCCATACATCCAGACTACTTCGTTTAACTGTGCAATCACCCTGCTACGCCCAAAGTGAAAGGCAGGACACCCGGCGCCCCGGCAATCCGCAAAGCACGGCCGGCCATCGCCAGCGACCACCGCGAATCTGCAAGGTCGTCAACCAGCAAAATCGGACCGGGAGCCCCCGAAACCAGTTGTTCCAGGGCCATCGGAAGTTCGAAGGCGTCAGCTACCGCGGCCACGCGGAACGCCGAGTTGCCTCCGGAGCCGTTTTGCGGCCCCGCACCCCGGTACTCCAGCTGCCCCAGGTAGCGAAGCCGCCCCACCTCAGCCAAGTTCTGGGCCAGCGAGGTGATCAGTTGCGGGCGCTTATTCGAAGGCATGGCAACAACACCCACCGGGCGTTCTTCCCAGTTCCATTCGGCCAGAACCTTGACGCAGGCATCAAGCATCGCCTTGTCGATGGGGTGATCGGCCGGGTCGGCAAACAGCTGGCGCAAGCGATTGCCCCACCCGAGATCGGTCAGCCTGGCCAGTGCGCGGCCATTGGCCAGCTGCTCATCAACAGGAATTTTCCCCTTGAGCGAATAACCCAATCGGTCCAGTCCCGAGGGGTAGAGCTTGCGCGGTTCGATCGGGATACCGACCCGCCCCAACGCAGCCTGGGCGCTGTCCTTGGAATTTTCTGGAATGTGGTCATCGAACCAGACCCCGGCACAGTTATCGCAACGGCCACAGGCCACCGAGCGCGGGTCATCCAGCGCCTCGGTCAGAAACTGCATGCGGCAGCCCCGGGTGTTCTCGTAGCTGACCATCAGGGTTTGCTCGTGAATGCGGCTTTGCGCCACGCGCTTGTACCGATCAGCGTCATAGGTCCACGGCATATCGGTGCGCATCCAGCCACCGGCTACGCGTTCCACGGCCCCGTCCACGGCCAGCACCTTCAGCAATAGCTCCAATGGGGAGCGGCGCAAATTCACCGCGCTCTCCAAGGCAGGAACGCTCATCGCGCCATCGGTGCTGGCCAAGGCGTCAAGCACCTGGGTAGCGCGGAGCTGATCCGGCATCGAACTGGTGGCGAAATACTCCCAGATTTCCGAATCGTCCGGGCCAGGAAGCAGCAATACGTCGGCATTCACACTGCCACGGCCGGCACGGCCAACCTGCTGGTAGTACGCTACCGGCGAGCTCGGTGCGCCAACGTGAAGCACAAATCCCAGGTCTGGCTTATCGAAGCCCATGCCCAGCGCGCTGGTTGCAATCAGTGCTTTGACCTCATTGTTTTTGAGGGCTTGCTCTAGCCGCTCGCGCTCCTCCAAGTCGGTGCGCCCGGTGTAGGCGGCCACTTCATGCCCGGCTTCACGCAATAATCTGGCGATATCCTCGGCCGCGGACACGGTGAGGGTGTAGATAATGCCAGAGCCCTTGAAGTCGTTGATGTGGCTGAGCAGCCACGCCAGCTGCATGCGCGGAGATGGCAGGCGCAGCACGCCAAGGCGCAGCGAATCACGGGCCAGGGTGCCGCGCAGCGTGAATACCTGCTCGGTCCCGCCTGCCAGTTGTTCAGCGACGTCCTCAACCACGCGGCTATTGGCTGTTGCGGTGGTGGCCAGCACTGGCAGGCCTTGGGGCAAGCGGGCGATCAGGTCGCGAATGCGGCGATAGTCCGGGCGGAAGTCATGGCCCCAGTCGGAAATGCAGTGCGCTTCATCGATTACCAGCAAGCCCAAACGCTGCATGAGCATAGGCAATTGCTGTTCGCGGAAGGACGGATTGTTCAGCCGCTCGGGCGAGACCAGCAGCACATCAAGTTCATTGCGATGCAGCTTGTCAAGAATTTCACGCCATTCGAGCACATTGGCCGAGTTGATGGCCGCGGCACGGACCCCCGCGCGTTCTGCGGCGGCCACCTGGTCGCGCATCAACGCCAGTAGCGGGGAGACGATCAGAGTCGGGCCATAGCCTTGCTCCCGAAGCAACAACGACGCGATGAAGTACACCGCGGATTTTCCCCAGCCAGTACGCTGGACCACCAGCGCGCGGCGGCGTTCAGCAACCAGTGCTTCGATCGCTTCATACTGTCCGTCGTGGAACTGGGCTTCCGGGTTTTGCACCAGGGCGCGCAATTTCTGCAGCGCCAGTGTTTTCAGATCCACCTGCATTGAGCCATCCATGGCTCAAGTATTTCAGTTTCCTCCCCTGTTTTAGTCCCGGGGCGGGACGATTTGTGCAAGAAGCGGGAAACAGAGGGTGACGGGAACCCGTATCTAGCGGAAGTGTTAGGCATTTCCCATGCACAATAGCGCCATTCTCGATGATTTGAATCAGTCAAACCGGTAGGCTGAAAGGTGTGAGTGAAGAAATTGATCTTAATCAGAGCTTTAAGGCCTACGACGTTCGCGGCGTAGTCGGCGAGAGCCTGAATGCCGAAGCGATCGAAGCTATCGGCGCTGCCTTTGTCGATGTCTTGTCCCTGGCCGGCAAGGACGTCTTGGTCGGTGGCGACATGCGCCCGTCCTCGGCAGAATTTGCCCAGGCCTTTGCCCGCGGTGCGACCTACCGGGGCGCCAACGTCATCATGCTCGGATTGATTTCCACTGACGAGCTGTACTTCGCCTCCGGCAAGCTGGACGCAGCCGGCGTCGTTTTCACCGCCAGCCACAACCCTGCCCAGTACAACGGCATCAAGATGTCCACGGCTGGGGCTCGCCCGATCTCCTCGGCCACCGGCCTGTTCGACATCCGCGACCTCGCGCAGCAGTACCTGGGCGAGGGCCTGCCGGTCTCCGGCGATGCCCCGCAAGGAACCATCTCCGAGCGCGATGTCCTGGCAGACTACGCCGCCTACCTGCGCGAACTGGTTGATCTCTCGGCCATCCGCCCATTGAAGATGGTGGTGGACGCTGGCAACGGCATGGGCGGCATGACCACCCCGGCGGTCCTCGGCGATACCGTGCTTTCGGCGCTGCCTTTGGAAATCGTCCCGCTGTACTTCGAGCTGGACGGCACCTTCCCCAATCACCCGGCCAACCCGCTGGAACCGGAAAACCTCAAGGATCTTCAGGCCGCGGTGCTGGAGCACTCCGCCGATCTGGGACTGGCCTTCGACGGGGATGCCGACCGCTGCTTCGTGATCGATGAGCGCGGCCTGCCGCTCTCCCCGTCGGCCATCACCGCGTTGGTTGCTGTCCGCGAAATCGCGCGTGTGCAGGCCGCCGGCGAAGCGAACCCGGTGATCATCCACAACCTGATCACCTCCAAGGCAGTTCCTGAATTTGTCGCCAAGTCTGGCGGCACCCCGGTAATGACCCGCGTGGGCCACTCCTTCATCAAGGCCGAGATGGCGACCCAGGGCGCAGTTTTCGGCGGCGAGCACTCCGCCCACTACTACTTCCGCGATTTCTACAATGCCGACACCGGCATGCTCGCTGCCATGCATGTTTTGGCGGCGCTGGGCGAGCAGGACCTTCCGCTCTCCGAACTGGGCGCCGAGTATGAGCCCTATGTTGCCACCGGCGAGATCAATTCGCAGGTTGAGGACAAGGAGGCCGCCACCGCTTCGGTGCTCGCGCACTTTGACGGGCAGCCGGTGGATGTGATGACCATGGATGGCACGACCATTTCTGCTGCCGACGGCAGCTGGTGGATTAACCTGCGCCCTTCCAACACCGAACCATACCTTCGCTTCAACGGCGAGGGCCGCACCGCAGAAATCATCGAGCCTGTGCGCGATGCCGTATTGTCGATCGTGCGCGGAGAAAACGCCACCAACTAGCAAAGGGAAGACATGAATCTCGAATCATTGGATGAGGGCGTCAAGGACGCGCTGAACAAGGTTCTGGGCACCGCGCTGGGCGTGGCTCGCGAACAGCTTGAAGAGCAGGGCGTGTTCCTCCCCTTCGCCATCGCCTTGGAGCCGAAGGAAGGCGAAGACGAGCCTGAGCTGCGCCTGATCGCCGTCCCGCCAACGGACGATCCCGAGGATCCGGACGCCGACATCGACACCGAAGCCATGGCCTCCGAACTGGTCCAGGTCCTGAACCAGCAGGGCACCCACTTCGAATCCATCGCCATCGCCTCGGACGTACTGCTCCAGGAAAACGATCGCGACGCCATCCACGTGGTGGCCGAGCACCGCGTGGGCGCGGCCCTGGCGATCGTCCAGCCGTACACCATGCCGGCCGAGCCAGGCGGCGAGTGGATCTTCGACGAGCCTGCTGCAGAATCCGCGGAGACAGTCTGGGCCAACGCGCTCTAGAACCCGCCTTGCAGTTTTGGGGTCAGCATAGTCACTATGCTGACCCCAAAATGCTTTCTCCGCGTAAAGTAATCAGCATGAAACTCAGTGCCTTCACCGACGTGTGCCTGCGAACCATCATGGTCCTGGCAACACCCGGAACTGGGCAACTGACCAGCCGCGAGATCTCCGATTCGGTTGGAGTCCCCTATAACCACGTCGCCAAGGCTGTGCTGGAATTGCGCAGGCTGGGAATATTGCAAGTCACTCGCGGCCGCAACGGTGGCGCGGCCTTGGGCGATAACGCGTTGCATACCTCGCTCGGCGGGCTGTTGCGCCAGTTGGACAAGCGCACCGATATTGTCGATTGCTCCGAGCATGACGCCCAAACGGCTTGCCCGTTGTCGGGCAATTGCCGATTGCGGGCCGTCTTCCGCCAGGCTCGTGAAGCTTTCTACGCTTCATTGGATCCCTTGACCATCCAGGACATCTGCCCTTCATCATCCGCGTCGCCGATCAAGTCGCTTCCGTTCCCGATGGTGCGCGATTTTTCCTAGCTTCCCCTCGCCGCTGAATTGATTTCGCTTGCTCTTCGCGGGTGGGCTCCAGGTGAATTTGCAATCTTCTTCTACGAGGCGTAGAAATGAATTATAAATCTTGCATTTCATATACGAGTTATTTCTACTCCCAAGGAGACCCGATGCTGTCCCCCAAGTCCTTCCCTGTCATTGAGGCCACTTTGCCGATCATCGCAGAGCGCATCTCCAGCATTACCCCGAACTTCTACAACCGCCTGTTCGCAGCCCACCCGGAACTGCTCGACGGAACGTTCTCCCGCTCGAACCAGAAGAACGGCACCCAGCAGCAGGCCTTGGCCGGGTCGATCGCAGTTTTTGCCACCTACCTGGTCAAGCACCCTGGCACGGCTCCTGAAACGATGCTCGCCCGCGTAGCCCACAAGCACACGTCCCTTGGGGTCGCCGAGGAACAATACCCCATCGTCTACAAGCACCTTTTTGATGCCATTGCCGAAGACCTGGGCGACGCGCTGACCCCGGAGACCGCCGACGCCTGGACAGAGGTCTACTGGCTGATGGCCCACGCGCTGATCAAGATCGAGAAGGACCTGTACGCGCAGCAGGCCAATGCCGGGATCTACGCCCCGTGGAAGCTCGTCGAGCGTGCTGAAACCGGCGTTGATTCGGTAATCCTCAGTTTTGAACCGGCTGACGGCACCCCAGTCACCGTGGCCAAGCCGGGCCAGTTCGTTTCGGTGCGCATGCCGATGGCCGACGGTCTGCGACAGGTGCGCCAGTACACCCTGAGCAACGATGTCGAGCATGCCCGCCGCACCATCACCGTGAAGCTGGATGTGAACGGCGAATTCTCCCCGGTAATCCACAACAATATGGAGATCGGCGGCGTCATTGAGCTATCGAATCCCTACGGCGACCTGGTCATCGACAACGACGGCTCGCCCCTGGTGATCGCCACCGCCGGCATCGGCTGCACTCCTAGCGCCGCCGCATTGCAGACCTTGGCTGTCCACGGCTCCACTCGCAAGATCACCGTGCTGCACGCAGACCAGGAAATCACCACGTGGCCATTGCGCGAGCAGATGCTTGAATCCATCGGCAAGCTGCCAGGAGCCACCCTCAGCACCTGGTTCGAACGCGGGGAATTGCCCGAGGGGCTGAACGCCCATTCCGGCTATATGGACCTCACCGCGGCGCTGTCCGAGGATGCCCAGGTCTATCTTTGCGGTCCCCTGCCATTCATGAACGCCGTGCGCACCCAGGCGCTGGAGGCCGGTATTCCAGCCGAGCGCATCCACTATGAGGTCTTCGGTCCCGACGTGTGGCTCGCCGCCTGATATCAAGGGTGCAAATAAGCGCTGCCGGCGGATTCAGGGAGAATTCGCCGGCAGCGCCTTGTGCCACTACTTTTCGTTATCCGCAGGATCTTCCCGGCGATCGCCTTGCTGCGGCTGCTTCTTCTTGAAATCGAGTTTCGCGGTGAACCTGCCCGTCTTCTTCTGCCCGGCTTCATCTGCCGCCCCCATCGATTCCTCGGCTGCCTGGCTTTGATCTGCCGGTGCTTCAGCCGGAGCCGGCTTGGCGCCGCGTGCCGGTTTCACCGCCTGCGGGTCAACGAGGATCTGGTGCAGGCCACCATCGGCAATCCACTTGCGCAGCACCGAGTTGAAGAGGATCGGATTCTCGATATTCCACTGGTGATGCATTCCCGGAACCACGCGGGTGATCGCCTGCGGAAGCTTCTCGTGCAATGCCGCGAAGGACTTCTGCACGATTTTCGGCTCTTTGGCGCCCACCAGCGCGAGCACCGGTCCTTGATAGGCCTCGAGGTTCCCAGGCAGTCCGCCAGGATCCAGGTCGTTCATGATGGCACGCATATTTTCGGGCTTCAGCTTGACCCCGTGTTCGGCGAACAGCTCGCGCTCGTCGTCAACCATGCCGTAGGCCCCGGCTTGGAAACGCCAGTACCATTCGCTGCCGATCAGTTTCAGCTGCATCCGGTGGAAAGCACGGGCTGTGGCGCTGGCCCCGGTCACCGGCGCACCGGTAATCAGCACCGAGTCCACCAGTTCGGGATGCCGTGCAGCCACGTGCAGCGCGATGACCCCACCGAGTGAAATGCCAACGAGGTGCACGCCGCCTTCGGAGACTTCGTCGGCGATCAGCGCCGCTACATCGTCGGCTGCCGATTCCAAGCCCTCCCAGGTTTCCTCGAAGCGGGCCCCGAAGGCCGGCAGGTGCAGGGTCAGGATGTTGAAGTCGCCGAAGGCCAGAACCTGGGGGTCCCAGCTCCAGTTGCCGACGTTGCCTCCGTGCAAGAAGACCAAGGTTGGCACCTGGCGTCGGCCCTCAGCCGCCCGCCCCGGGTGGACCTCGGGGTAGTCGGTGGCGTCACGCGCTGTGCCTTGAGCTGGCTTGGGCCCGGAATCTTTGGCGGAAGTCATGGCAGGTACTCCAATACCGCGTCGAGCCATTCCAGCTCGGCGGCTTGTTGTCGGATCGCATGGTCAAGGGTGGCGGCCATCAAGAAGCTTCGCCGGTCGGCAGCCGCGCGCATATCGATGCCTTCGCGCTGGGAGAGGTAGTCATCGAGGATGAACTGGGTAGCTTCGCGACGCTGCACCAGCAATGCTTCGATATCTTCGCGCTCCAATTCGGCGGCGAAGAACACCTGCCCCATGAAGGGATCACGTTCTGGAGATTGCACGGCTCCTGCCGACAGCCACCCGGTGAGGACTTCGCGTCCCGCGTCGGTGATGTGGTGTTCTTGGCGGTCAGGGTAATTGCTTTGCGCTACGGTGCGCACGGTGGCATAGCCCTTATCAACCAGCTGAGCCAAGGTGCGATAAATCTGTGCCTTGTCCGCATTCCAGAAGTGGTTAATAGAGGAGTCAAAGTGCTTTTTGAGCTCATAGCCAGTCATCGGCGACAAGCACAGCAGCCCAAGAATCAAACGTGCCAAAACCATAGGGTTATCTTTTCACAGTTAGTTGATTTTGCACCCACTTTGGCTCGGTGTGGGAAAACTGTGCCCGGATTGTGACAATTGCGCGCCACGGTTGCTTCTTGCGCAGGCAAAAGGCTCCTCGCCTCTGGAATTCCAGAGGCGAGGAGCCTGTCATCGCTTATTGATCAGCGTTCCAGCCTAGGCGTTCAGGCGCGACTTCAAGCCATCAAGCTCGGCCCGCAGCGAAGCTGGCAGCGCTTCGCCGAAGTTTGCGTACCATTCTTCGATGCCCTCGACCTCGGTGGCCCATTCGTCCTTGTTCACAGCTACGGCAGCCTCGACGTCGGCCGGGGTGAAGCCTTCCAGGCCGGTCAGGTCGATGGACTCGCCGGTTGGCACGTTGCCGATGATGGTTTCCGTGGCATCGGCGGTGCCTTCGATGCGCTCGATAGCCCACTTGAGCACACGCGAGTTGTCGCCGAAGCCTGGCCATGCGAAGCCGCCATCGGCGGTGCGGCGGAACCAGTTGACCAGGAAGATCTTCGGCATCTGCTCAGGGTTGAGCTTGGCCGAGATGTTATCCCAGTGGTTCAGGTAGTCACCTGCGTTGTAGCCGATGAATGGCAGCATGGCCATTGGATCGCGGCGGATCACGCCGGTGGCGCCTGCGGCTGCCGCGGTGGTTTCCGAGGACAGGGTGGAGCCCATGAAGATGCCGTTGGTCCAGCTGCGCGCTTCGGTCACCAATGGGATGGTGGTCTTGCGGCGGCCGCCGAAGAGGATCGCGTCAATCTTCACGCCATTTGGCGAGTAGTAGTCTTCCGAGAGCATGTCGACCTGCGAGATCGGGGTGCAGAAGCGCGAGTTAGGGTGCGCTGCCGGGCGTCCGGACTCCGGGGTCCAGTCATTGCCCAACCAGTCGGTCAGGTGTGCTGGAGTCTCGTCGGTCATGCCTTCCCACCACACGCCGCCTTCATCAGTGAGGGCCACATTGGTGAAAATGTTGTTGCCCTTGGCAATAGCGCGCATGGCGTTCGGGTTGGTGGACCAGCCGGTGCCTGGCGCTACGCCGAACAGTCCGTATTCCGGGTTCACGCCGCGCAGTTCGCCGTCCTTGCCGATGCGCATCCAGTTGATGTCATCGCCCAGGGTCTCTGCCTTCCATCCTTCGATGGTTGGATCCAGCAAAGCGAGGTTGGTCTTGCCGCAGGCCGATGGGAAGGCAGCTGCGATATGGTAGGCCTTGTTCTGCGGGCTGGTCAGCTTCAGAATCAGCATGTGCTCTGCAAGCCAGCCCTCATCGCGGGCCATGGCCGAGGCAATGCGCAGCGAGTAGCACTTCTTGCCCAGCAACGCGTTGCCGCCGTAGCCCGAACCGAAGGACATGATGGAGCGCTCTTCCGGGAAGTGCACAATCCACTTGTTCTCATTGCATGGCCACGCAACGTCTTCCTGGCCTGGCTTCAATGGTGCGCCGACCGAGTGCAATGCCGGTACGAAGAAAGCATTCTCCGCTTCCATCTTGCGCAGAACTTCAGTTCCGATCTTGGCCATGATGCGCATGGAAGCCACGACGTAGGCGGAGTCGGTGATTTCTACGCCGTAGGCAGGAGTTTCTGCATCCAGCGGCCCCATGACGAAAGGAATAACGTACATGGTGCGTCCGCGCATCGACCCGTCAAACAGGCCATTGAGCATGGACTTCATCTTCTCCGGGTCTTCCCAGTTATTGGTGAAGCCGGCGTCTTCCTTCTTCTTGGAGCAGATGAAGGTGCGCTCTTCTACTCGCGCAACGTCCTTGGGGTCCGAAAATCCTGCGTAGGAGTTAGGGAAATTTGGATCGGTCAGCTTAACCAGGGTTCCGGCCTCGACCAACTCGGCGGTCAGTCGATCTGCTTCTTCAGCTGATCCGTCTACCCAATAAACACGATCCGGCTTCGTCAGGGCGGCCACTTCTTCAACCCAGCTTGCCAACGCCTTGTGCGAAGTAGCGGCTGCGTCGATAACGGTCTGATCCGAGCTCGTGCTCATTATTTGTTCCCTCCATTGGGCTCAACTAGCAATGAATCAAGGCTATGGGGAGCATGCGAAGCCGACCGTGTGATTGAGACCTCAGAATTCTCACACGCGTTAATTAGAATGCACAAAATTCCCGAAATTCCGGGGAAGAGGGAAGCTCGAAGTTTAAAAATATGTGACGAAGGTCACGTAGACCGGTACCCTTTCGTCCGCTTCATATATCTTTTGTTCACCTCAGCACGGTAGCTTTGCCCGCCAATTTGTACATGCCGAAAACGACCTGTATAGTAATTCGAGGTTCGTGAGAACGAATCTACAACAGAATATGCGCCCATAGCTCAGCTGGATAGAGCGTCTGTCTACGGAACAGAAGGTCAGGGGTTCGAATCCCTTTGGGCGCACAAATTGAAAATTCCCGCTCAACCGAGTGGGAATTTTTTGTTCCCACGGAGAAGTTGATGCGCCAGCTCACCCTTGATTCGCAAACCGCCCTTCGAATGCTCAGAGTCAGCGACGCCTCGCAGGTTGCCCAGGCTTACCTGCGCAACAGAGAGCACCTGCGCGAATGGGAACCAGAGCGCGCAGACGAATATTTCACCGAAGCTTGGCAGGCCGAGAATATTTCACAAGTCCTCGATGCACATCAAAATGGACTGGCCTACCCCTATGGACTCTTCCGAGGCGATGCGCTGGTCGGCCGTTTTAATATCGCTTCAGTCGTCCGCGGTCCTTTCCAGAGCGGCAGCCTCGGCTACTGGGTCGATCACAACTTCACCGGCCAGGGCCTCGCCTCGCACGCCGTGGCCGCGCTGCGCACCGAAGCCACCGATTCCCTTGGCTTGCACCGGCTAGAAGCCAGCACCCTCTTGCACAATCACGCTTCACAACAAGTGCTCCTCAAAAATGGCTTTGGCAAAATCGGCATGGCACCGAATTACCTGAAAATCGCTGGCATATGGCAAGACCACAACCTCTATCAGGCGATACTCCACAACCGAGCCTGATTTCCCTTGCACAGGACCTGGATTCTGTGGCAATCAAGCCATTCAATGCGGTCTCCACTAGATATTTTGTGAATCACGGCACTTTTTCCCATTTCGGTTTTTTCTCCGCCTCAAACTCGTGTACAGTTATTCAAGTCGTCAAGACGACAACAAATAAATATGCGCCCATAGCTCAGCTGGATAGAGCGTCTGTCTACGGAACAGAAGGTCAGGGGTTCGAATCCCTTTGGGCGCACAAATTGAAAATTCCCACTCAACTGAGTGGGAATTTTTTTATGTTCTTACCAGAATTCGACCTGCCAGCTAGTGGGAATCACGCAGCACAAGTTTGGTGTCCATGATGCTCCACTCGGGCACCTGCTCGCCCTGGATCCTTTTGATCAGCAATTCAGCCATGATCTCGCCCTGGCGTTCAGGGAACTGCGCAATCGTGGTCAGGGGCGGGGTGGAACTGCGCGCAAACGAGTCGTCGTCCACCGCAGTCACCGATACATCCGCGGGCACTTTGAATCCTGCTTCGGCCAGCGCCTGCAATGCTCCGAAACCCATCTGCGCACTGGCGGCAAACAAGCCATCAAAATCGGCCTTGCTTTCAATCAGCTGCTGCATGATCTGGTGTCCGCTGGCGGGTGTGAAATCACCAATCCTTATGACAGTCGGTTCTAGTCCGGCGTTGTGGACGGCCTGCCGGAATCCGGTCAAGCGGTCCAAACCGGCGCCCATGTCCTGCGGCCCGGCGATCATCGCCAACCTGGTGCGCCCCTGGGCAATGATGACTTCCGTTGCTTGGCGGGCGGCGGCAATATTGTCGATGTCTACTACGTAGATTTCATTCTGGTCGGTGCTCATGGTGCGTCCGCCGTAAACCAGCGGCAGCAGGGAGCCCAGGTCCGCATAAGAGCGGTCCGCCGCATGATGCGACAGCACCAAAGCGCCATCAACGTTTCCGCCTTGAAGATAGCGGGTGGTTTTTGCTGGATCCGATTCGGTCGAAAGCAACAGGGTCAGCATGAATTCGGTGCCCGCCACATATTGAGCGGCCCCCTGAACCACCTTGGCAAAATAGGGATCGGCGAAGAACTTCGCCGTATTTTCGGGAACCACGAGCGCAATCGAGTTGGTCCTCCCCTGGGCCAGCGAACGAGCTGCCCGGTTGGGGACATAGTTCAGGTCCCGGATCGCCTGTTCAACAGCCTTCCTGGCATCAGCCTTCACCCGGTCCGAACCGTTGACCACACGAGATACCGTGGCGCGCGAAACCCCGGCTCGCTCTGCGACCAATTCCAGTGTTGCCTGCGGCTTGCGTGGTTCTTGCATGCTCATTCCTGTGCGCCTGGCTCCGGGTAGTTTGCTGGCCACCCAAGCATGCAAGATGGTCCGCAACGCCCCTAGCCGGGGCCGCGGACCATCTTGCTCAGGTGTTATGCCATTGTACGATTAGCGGCAATCAGGCTTGCGTAGGCCCGACCACTATTCTTGATGATTCGTTCCTGGCTCTGATAATCGACATAGATGATGCCGAAGCGCTTGTCATAGCCCCAGGCCCACTCGAAGTTATCCAGCAATGACCAAACGAAATAGCCACGGACATCTACGCCGTCCTCGATGGAACGGGCAACTTCATCCAGATGGTCCAAGATGTATTCGCTGCGCTCGCGGTCCTCGACGGTTCCCACCTCGCTCACCTCATCGGTGTACGAGGCACCGTTTTCGGTGATGTAGAGCGCCGGCAGGTTCTCGTAGTCCTGCCGCAAACGGTTAAGCAGAACCCGCAAGCCCTGCGGGTTCACTTCCCACCCCATGGCGGTGCGAGGCAAGTCGCGCGCCGGGAAGGTCACGTACTCGCTGCCCACGAATGGAGAAGACTTGGCAGAATCCGTGGGAACCACCGCAGCTGGCTGGCCTTCTGGAAGCGGGTGGCCGGACACATTGTCATCATGGTAGTGGTTGACGCCAAGGAAATTGATGGGCTGGTGGATGATTTCCAGATCCCCGGGATGAATCACGCCGGACAGCCCCAGGTGGCCGACATCCTCCAAGAGGTCTTCCGGGTAGGAGCCCTTCAGGATCGGGTCCAGATACATCCGATTCCACAACGCATCGATGCGGCGGGATGCTTCAAGGTCCACCGGATCGGCAGGGTCATTGGGCACTGCATTGGTCAGGTTCAAGGTGATGCCAAGTTCTTGCGCACCCAATTCGCGCAGCCGCCGGGTGGCAAGCCCGTGGGCCAGATGCTGATGGTGCATGGCGGCCAGCGCGGCCGCAGGTTCTTGACGTCCCGGCGCATGCTCGCCGGCGGCGTAGCCGATCAGCGACGAGCACAGCGGCTCGTTGAAGGTGGTCCAGTGCTGCACGCGGTCGCCGAGTTTGCCGTAGACCGCCTCGGCGTACTCGACAAATTGGTAGGCGGTGTCGCGGTTGGCCCAGCCACCGCGTTCTTCCAGTGCCTGGGGCAGGTCCCAGTGGTAGAGGGTCAGCCATGGCAGGATCCCGTTCTCCAGCAGCTCGTCAACGAGGCGTGAATAAAAATCCAGCCCCTGCTCATTGACCGCGCGGCCGCCGGGCACCACTCGGGCCCAGCTGGTGGAGAAACGATAGGAATCCAACCCCAGTTCCCGCATCAGCCCTACGTCTTCGCGGTAGCGATGATAGTGGTCTACCGCCACCTCGAGGTTTTCTCCCCCGGCGATGGCTCCTTCCTTGCGGGCAAAGGCGTCCCAGACGGAGTCTTCCTTGCCATATGAATGGCCTGCGCCCTCAATTTGAGCCGCCGCGGTGGCCGAGCCAAAGAGGAAGTGCTTGGGCCACGAAAATTCTTGGGATAGGTGATGAGTCATTAGCCCTTTACAGCTCCTGCCATAATTCCGGATACAAGTTGTTTTCCTGCCACGGCGAAGAGCAGCAGCAGGGGAATCGTGGCCATTAGCGCGCCAGTCATCACGATGGTGTAGTCGACATATCGGGCAGATTGCAGCTGGCTCAGGGCCACCTGCAGGGTGGGTGTTTGCGGGGCCACGAGCATGGGCCACAGGTAGTCGGTCCACGCGGTCATGAAGGTGAACAGCGACAGGATCGCCATGGCCGGACGGGCCGCCGGCACACCAACGTGCCAGAAGGTGCCAATCATCGAGGCTCCGTCAACGCGGGCAGCTTCAATCAGTTCGTCCGGGATGCTGTCCACCAGATACTGGCGCATGAAGAAGACTCCAAAGGCGGTGACCAGGGTCGGGATCATGATGGCTCCGAGGGAGCCAGTCCAGCCCAGCTGCTTCATCATCATGAACATCGGGATGATGCCCAGCTGGGTAGGCACCGCCAATGTGGCGATCACGAAGATCAGCAGCCCCTGGCGCCCGCGGAATCGCAGCTTGGCAAAAGCATAGCCCGCCAAGGTGGAGAAGCCGACAACCGAGAAGGTGATCACCGAGGAGACGACCAGGCTGTTGCCCAGCGCCGCCCAGAAGTCGACCGAATCGAATACCTCGGCCACGTTGACCCAAAATTGCCCGCCGGGCAACAGCGGTGGCCAGGCCATGGAGAAGACGGCCCCGGTGGAGGAACCAATGACGAAGGAATACCACAGCGGGTAGGTGCTGCCGATGAGGAATGCCAGCAGGATGCCGTAGGTGAGGAATCCGGGGCGCCGGTCGGCGGAAAAGTTCTTTCCTCGACCCGGGCGCACGACTTTGGGCGCCGAGGTCCGTTGCACGGTGGCGTTACTCATCTTTGGCACTTCCTGTCTGCAAGCTGGCGAAGCGATTCCTGGCACGTTTGGCGGAGCGGTTGACTGCTCGGCGATGTTTCTTCTGCTCCGATGACGAGGCGATGGTGCCGGAGATCAAGAAGTTGATCACGCCAATGACGATGATGATCAGGAACAGGATCCAGGCCACGGCCGAGGCACGGCCGAAGTCTCCGCGGTTGAAGGCCAGGTCCCACAGGTAGAGCACGGTGGTTTGGTATTGCCGATCTGGCCCGCCAGGGACCGAGCTGCTGGGGTTGAAGAGCTTTGGCTCGGTGAAGATCTGCAGGCCGCCGATGGTCGCAGTGATGATCACGAAGATCATCGTGGGGCGGATGCTGGGCAGCGTGATGGAGAAGAAGCGGCGAATCGCCCCAGCCCCGTCAATGGCTGCCGATTCATGCAGTTCACGCGGCACCGCCTGCATGGCCGCGAGCAGGATCAGCGCGTTGTAGCCGGTCCACCGCCAGTTCACCATGGTCGCGATGGCCATATGCGAGGGCAACACCTCGGTCTTCCAGGCGATCGCATCCAGGTTCAGGGCACCGAGCAGGTTGTTGATCAGGCCGTACTTCTCGTCGAAAGCGGTGGAGAAGATCAGCGTCACCGCCACCGGGGTGACCACATAGGGCACCAGCACGCTCATCCGCCAGAAGGTCTTGGCGCGAATGTTCTGATCGAGCATCGCGGCGATGAACGTGGCCACCGCCAGCTGCGGGATGGCTGAGAGCAGGAAGATGCTGAAGGTGTTAAACAGCGAGTTCCAGAACAGCGGGGACGCCAGCTCGGCTTTGTAGTTATCCAGGCCCACCCAGTCACCGGCTCCGCCCAGCAGGTCCCAGTCGTTGATCGACACCACAAAGGTATAGATCAGCGGGAAGAGCCCGACCAGTGCAAAGAGGATGAAAAAGGGCGAGATGTAAAGGTACGGGGAGTACTTATGGTCCAGCCGCCCGCGCAGGTGCCGTCGGCGCATGGTGCGCTCGGCCTTGGATCTCTCCAGTTTTTCGGCGGTGGGAGTGCTTGGTTTTTCGGTCGCGGGTTTCGGCCGCGACATAGGCGTCGTGGTGCTCATCAGTGTCATCTTTTCTGCTGCAGTTGCGTTGTGCGGGGCCAGGCCCGTGGTTGCTGTCTAGCCCCGCACCATGCGGTGGTGGCTATCGGATTACTTGATGTCCAGTTCCTGCAGCGTTGACAGGGCGCTGTTCCAGGCGGCTTCGCCGTCGGTGCCCTGATCGATGGCGATGGTTGCTGGCCCGAAGACCTGCTCCTGGATGACCGAATCCCCGGCGCCCTTGAACTGGGCCTTCACTCCTTCGGCACGATGGCCGAGGATTTCGCCGATGGGTGCGCCGTTGAAGAACTTGGTCAGCTCGTTCTCGCCGGTGACGGCCTTGGAATTCTGGGCTTCAAGGTTGCTCGGGAAGGCTCCCGCTTCTTCGAAGGAAGTGGCCTGGGAGGTGGCGCTGGTCAGGTACTGGGCCAGCTTTGCTGCTTCGGCAGGGTGCTTGGAGGTGCTCGGAACGGTCAAGAATGCGCCACCCCAGTTAGCCGGGCCGCCCGGGAAGACATCGGCAAAGTCCCAGCCGTCCTTCGCATCGCCACCGGCGCCTTGGACTTGGCCCTTGACGTTGCCCAGCATCCAGCCCGGGCACGGCATCACGGCGAAGGAGCCATCAACGAAGGCCTGGCCCTTGCCCCAGTCCCATTGGGTCTGTCCTGAAGACAGTCCCTTGGACGCCGCAGCGGACAGCTGGTCCCAGCGCTGGCGCAGTTCGGTGTTCGAGTCGATGTTCAAGGTGCCATCGGCCTTGTAGTAGCCTTCATCGAGCTGGTTGACCATGGCATTCCAGACGAAACCGGACTGGTCGTAGAAGGCCTTGCCGGATTTCTTCACATAGTCCTCGCCGACAGAGAAGAAATCCTCCCAGGTGGCGTCGTCGCCGCCGAAGAGTTCGGCCACCTTGTCGCGATCGCTGGGCAGGCCGGCATCCTTGAAGAGCCTGCTGTTGAAGCACAGGCCCATGGGGCCGATATCGGTGCCGTAGCCGATGATTCGCCCGTCGGCATCGGTGGCCTGCTTGACCTTCCAGTCCACCCAGTCGCCCGAGATTTCGCCCGCGCCATATTCGTTGAGGTCGGTGAAGCTGTCGGAGACGGTCATGACCTGGCCGAGCCAGCCTTCTTCCACGGCCTGGACATCCGGCAGGCCCGCACCGGCGGCCTGCTTGGTCTTCCAGTCGGTCAGCGCGTTGCCGCCGGTGTCGATATTGGTGGCTTCGATGGTGACGCCCGGGTTCTCTTGTTCGTACTTCTTGTACAGGGGATCCAGCCCCTGGGTGCCGAAGGTGGTGACCGCCAGGGTCACGGGATTCTCGGCCGAGGCTGGCTGGGCGGCATCTTTGCTTTCGCCCGATGCGCAGCCTGCGGCAAGCAGTGCAATGCTTGAGGCCAGAACTGCTGCCTTGGCAAGCCGGGATGTTCGCGAGGGGTTCACGGTGACTCCATTCAAGTTCGGTTCGTGCGAGTTGGTGGGTCCAGCATCTTTTGAGAGCGCTCTCAAAATTGGGCAAAAACAATAGGGCTCATCCCTGAACCCTGCTGGCCGTGGCAATGAAAGCGGATCTGCCTGGTTATTTTGTGAGCGCTCTCACAAAACTCCTTCACCAATTCTCCACGATGGAACTTTCTTGTCAACCCCTGAGGGAAAATCGGCCGGGCACCCTTCAAGCTGAAGGCGCCCGGCCGATAGAACTGGCTGAATCTAGCCCTTTTTGGCCAGTTCCAGCCCTACAAGCACCGGGTCGTGATCCGATGAGCGGTATTGGTTCTGGCTAAACAGATTGGTGATGTTGTAGTTGAAGCGGCTGTATTCATAGCCCACGGATTCGATGGCGTTGATATTCCAGATATCCTGCCCGGTCACCTTGGTGGCCAATTCTGGCGAGGCCAGAATATGGTCCAGGGAACCGCTCAGTCCGTCATAGATGTAGCTCTGCGAATCCGCCGTGGCACCCAGATCAACGTAGCCCGCATCAGCGAGCACCCGGATTGGATCCTCGGCGGCGTAGGAGTTGAAGTCGCCAGCCAGCAGCACCTTGCGGGTATTGCGCGACTGCTTGAGCTGATCGGCAAAGCCAACCAGGGCCTTGGCCTGCTCAACGCGGTCGGCATTCCAGGCTCCCTGGCCGTCGCCGGAGTCGGCATTGCCCGAACCGTCATCGGGGTTGGATCCCTTGGACTTGAAGTGGTTGGCCACCACGACAAAACGGGTGTTCTGGTTGCCGCCGACCTTCTGGAAAGCCTGGCCCAGTGGATCGCGGGCATTGCCAAAGGCCTCGTCGTCGAGGATGACCGATTCGTCAATCGGCTTCACCGTCTTGGCGCGGTAGATGATCGCGGTGCGAATCACATCTTCGTCAGCCGGAATAGCCGCCGGGCTTGGCACGTAGCTCCAGATCTTCTGGCCGGCAGCCGAGTTCAGCTGCTCCACGAGGTGAGCGAGGGCGGCATCGCGGTCCTGTCCGAAGCGGGCCGAGTTTTCGATTTCTTCAAGCACCACCACATCGGCGGTGAACTTGCCCAGCGCCGCAACAATCTTGGACTGCTGGCGCGCGAAGCTCTCCGCGTTGGCAGCTCCGCGGGCATCACAGCCCTGGCGCACGGTCAGCGGGTTTCCCTCGCGGTCCCGGTAGTAGCTGCAGCCTTCGAGCTCTTCGCCGGTGGTGGTGAAGTAGTTCAGCACGTTGAAGCTGCCGACACTCACATTGCCGCCAACTTCTTGCGGTGCTTCGTTGTCGATCTGCTCAAATGCCAGCGCAATATCCGCATCGTCGGCGCCGGTCACCTGGCCCTGGGGCTGCAGCCGCCACAAATCGTAGCGGTAGTCCAGGATCATCGGCCCGGTGAAGGCGGCGTTGGCGCCAACGCTGACCCGCTGTTCGGCGTCAATGTAGGGCAGGGCCACCGTGGTGTTCTTGGCGGTGCTGAAGTTCAGCGTGGCGCCGTCGTCAACCACGATGGAGCGCTGCGCATTTTCTTCGGCGAGCGCGGCAGCCTGGCCACTGCCCGGGGCAAAAACATCGGTGGGCTGGCGGAGCAATTTTTCACCTGGCAGGATCGAGCTGGTTCCCATGGCCAGGCTCAGTTCGCCGTACTGGTTCAGCGAGTAATTATCCGAGACGGTGAACTCGCCCTGTGGTTCTACGAGCATGGATTCGATCTGCTCGCGCCCGGCCTCGTCGCTGGGCAGGGAGATGGCCAGCGGCTTGATGGCTTCGGCTGCTTCCTCCAGACCCTGGACGCTTTCGGCTTTGATCTGGGTGAGCCCGTAGTACTCGCTGACGGTCCCGGAGACCTGCAGGTGATCCCCCACCTGCACGGAGGACACCTCGTCGGGAGCGTAAACGAATACCGCCGGGCTGCCGCCGGTTGGCAGCTGGGCCCCGGTGCCGGCGCTTTGCAGGTAAAAACCGCGGATCCCGCCCTCGGCGTAGGCGCCGGTGACCACCCCGCGCACGGTGGCTTGCTGGCCAACCAGCGGAGAGCTGCCGCCGGTGCCCTGCACCTGCTCGATCGGGATGATCTCGATGGTGTCGGCCTGGGCGGCGCTGAAGCTGGTTGCGGCAACCGCCCCTGACAGCAATACTGCTGCAATGCGCGTAGTTCGTCTTTTGCTCATGATGTCCCTCAGTTGATGATCAATGGTGTCCAGGCCTGAAGGTAATCAAAGTCCGGTGAACGACTCATGAATTTCACCCGGTCTTTGCGAGGCCTATCCAAGAACCATCCAAAAGCATCAAGCGGTTTACGTCCAGAGGTGATTAAAGGAATATTCGCACTAATTGAACTGACCGGTCAGTTCAATTAGTCTATAACTGTGCTTATCGCAGATTCAGTCACCGTCAACGGACGCCACGACCAGCTGGTTCCGCCTACCTCGCTGCAGGTCATGCCCGGCGAGGTCCACCTCGTGGTTGCCGACCCGCAAATTTCGCGCACCGCACTGGCCCTCGCGCTCAGCGGACGGATGAAGCCCACCACCGGCGCGGTGTCCTGGGGCCACGCCGACTCGCTGAAAACCCTGCGCCAGCACACCGCCCTGCTCGATTCCCCCGAGGTCAACGAGCCCGAATCCCATATGAAGGTCCGCGATGTCATCGTCGAGGATCTCGCCTTGATCCCCGGCCCGATCTGGCGCAAGCCGCGGCCCAAGAAGTGGATGGAACAGCACGGATTCAGTGATGTCGCCACGCAATGGGCCGATGCCATCGACCCGGTCCGGCGCCTTGAATTGCTGTTGCTGCTGGCCGCCGAGAATCCGAAAATCCAATCGCTGGTCCTTGACTCCCCTGACCGCCACGACATGCATGACGAGATGTGGCTGGGCCTGCTGCTGGACTTTGCCGAATCGCACCGCGAATTCGCGGTGGTCGCCATCGTCGCCAATGTCCCCTACGACTGGGATGGGCCGGTCAGCCACCTGGGCTCCAGCTGGCAAGAACCCCTTGAAATTTCCGGGCCGGAAACCGGCCTGCTCGATACGGCACTGCTGATCGACGAGGCGCCGGAGGAAGAAGAGCCGGCAGCCGAAGAATTTGTGCAGGAAGAACTGGATCTGGATCTTCCCGAACCAGCCAGCGAAGCGAAGGACAACTAATGACGACGTTGCAGCTCGCGCTCTCCGAACTCAAGCGCATGACCCGCGGCACCCTGCCAAAGCTGGCGCTGATCGCCCTGACCTGCGTGCCGCTGCTCTACGGAGCGCTCTACCTCTATGCCAACTGGAACCCGCAGGGAAACCTCGACAAGGTCACCGCGGCCGTGGTCAACCTCGATGACGGAGCCAAAAAGGACGGCGAGTTCACCCGCGTCGGCGATGACGTGGTGGAGAACCTCGAAGAGGACGGCACCTTCAGCTGGGCCCACCTCGACACCCGGAAAGAAGCCGAAGACGCGGTAGCCAGCGGCGAATACGCGTTCGCCCTGGTGCTGCCCGATGACTTCTCGGCAGCACTGGTCTCCCCCGGCGACTTCAAGGATGCCGACCAGGCCGACCTTGAGCTGTTGACCAACGATGCGAACAACTTCATGGTCTCCAATTTTGCGCGCACCCTCGCCGGCGAGGTGCGCACCTCGGTCTCCGAAGAGGTCGGCACGGAAACCGCCTCGGCAATGATCGCCGGCTTTGTGGACATCCACAGCTCCATGGGCGATGCCGCCGACGGCGCGAAGAAGCTCTACGACGGAACCCTGAGCCTCGGCGACGGCGTGCTCACCCTGGCCGATGGCACCACCAAGCTGGTCGACGGCAGCAGCGAGCTCTCCGAGGGCAGCGTGAAGCTCAAGGACGGCACCTCCCAGCTCTCGGGAGGACTGCAGGATTTACTGGCAGGACAGAAAAAGCTGAGCGATGGGGCCAGCGATTTGGCCGACGGCACTGGCGAATTGGCCAACGGCGCGGACAAGCTCAGCAAGGGGCTGCAGACCATGCAGGCCAAGACCAAGACCCTCCCTGACTCGGTCAGCCAGCTCAACGACGGCACACAGAGCGCCAAGCGCGCTGCCGATCAGCTGGCCACCGGCTCGCGCCAGGTCGCCGACGGCAACCAGCAGCTGGCCACCACCGCCGATGAGGCGATCTCGGTGATCAACCAGCTGCAGGCCGACACCGACAAGCGGCTGGAAAACGTCAAAACCGATGCCCAGGCACAGCTGGATCAACTGGTCGCCGAGGGCACGCTGAGCGCCGAACAGGCCAAGACCATCAAGTCCACGATCAGCCAGAGCGTCGAGGAATCCACCTTGCCCAACGCCCTGGATTCCAAGGTGGATCAGGTGAACAGCGGCTTGTCGTCAATGCAGTCGAAATTGCACACGCTTGCCGATGGCTCCGAAAAGGTCGCCGACGGCAACCAGCAGCTGGCCACTGGCCTGGGCACCCTGGCCGAGGGCACCAAGAAGCTGGACGCCGCAGTGCCAAGCCTGGTGGATGGCATTTCCAGTGCCGCCGATGGATCGTCCGCACTGGCCACCGGCTCCCACAGCGCCAACGACGGAGCCAAGAAACTGGCCGCCGGGGAAAAATCGGCGCTGGCCGGAACCTCCCAGGCTGCCAACGGCGCCGCAGCCCTCGATGAAGGCGCCGGAACCCTGGTGCAGGGAACCGATGCGCTGCACGGCGGACTGGTCAAGCTCTCCGACGGCGTCGGCGACCTGTCCAAGGGCGCCGGGCAGCTCGAAGACGGATCCTCGCAGCTCTCCAGCGGCCTGGATGACGGGGTCAAGCAGGTCCCGAACCCGGATCAGAAGACCAGCGACCAGCTGGCCGACGTCATCGGCTCCCCGGTGGCGCTGGATAACGTCAAGCAGGCCGAAGCCCAGTCCTATGGCGCCGGCTTGGCCCCCTTCTTCATGACCCTGGCCACCTACATCGGCGTTTTGGTCCTCACCCAGGTCATGCGCCCGATCACCAAGCGCGCGCTGCTCTCCAATGGAAGCAACTGGAAGATCTCCATCGGCGGGTGGCTGCCCTTCGCCGCCATCGCGGTGGTGCAAACCAGCCTGCTCTACGCGGCCGTGCACTTCGGCCTGGGCCTGACCACCGCCCACCCATGGATGGCCTGGCTCCTGCTGGTCTGCGCCGCCCTGTGCTTCAGCGCCCTGATCCAGGGGTTCTTCGCCCTGCTGGGCACCGCAGGAAAGTTCCTGGTGCTGGTGCTCATGGTCCTGCAGCTGATCACCGCCGGCGGCACCTTCCCCTGGGAGACCCTGCCGGAGCCGTTGCAGTTCCTGCACCAGATCCTGCCGATGGGCAACGTGGTGATCGGCATGCGCCATTTGGTGTACGGGGCCGATCTGAGCGTGCTTTCCACCGTGCTCGGCTCGCTGCTGATCTACACCGCCCTGGGCTTGCTGCTGAGCATGCTCGCGGTGCGGAAGAACAAGACCTGGACCCTGAAGGTCCTGCAACCGGAGCTCAAGGAATGACCACGCCAGCCAGCCAACGCCAACGGGTGCGCGCCACCGATTCCAAAGAACGGATTTTCGAGGCCGCCATGACCTTGCTGGGCACCCGAGCACCGGAGGCCGTCTCGGTGGACCAGATCGCCGCCGCAGCCGGGGTGTCCAAGGGCACCGTCTACTACAACTTCGGGTCCAAGGACGAGCTGATCAGCCAGATCCTCGACTTCGGCGCGCAGAAGCTGATGGACGAGCTTTCCCGCGCAGCCGCCGGGCCGCAGCCCTACCTGGCGCTGAAGCACATGGTGGAATTCGCCATGGACTTCGTGGCCAGCTACCCGGCCTTTGTCCAGCTGTGGATGCAGGAGCAATTGCGCGCCGATGACAATAGCGACTTCAGCACCACGACGCTGCACCGCCAGGTCACCGATGTGCTGCTCCAGGTCCTGGAACGCCTGGTCCGGCTCGACGAGGCTGAAAAATTCCCGGTGGCCACCACCATCTTTGGCGCCGCCCTGTTCACCGCCCGGATGCGGGCCACCGGCCGCGCGGAATTGGCGCGCGATCAGGTCATCAGCGCCGTGATGCTCACGGTTGACGGGCTGCTGGCCACCCGTCCGCACGCCACGAGCTAGTCGGTTCAATCCCCGGCAGCTGCCCGGAGTAGATCACCACGCCCGGGTAGCGCTCCAGCCACTCCAGCAGCTGGGCATAGCCCCGTGCCGGCAGCCGGGTGGCCAGCTCATCGAGCACCAGCACCGGCGGTTCGCGCAGCAGGGCGCGGGCCACCAGCAGCGCCGCCTGCTGGCCGCGTCCCAACGGTTCCCCGCCTCGGCGCAGCCTGGTCTCCTCCGCCTGCGGCAGCGCTGCCAGATCCAGCCCGCACTGCGCGGCCAGCGCCAGCGCCTTGCCCATCGAGGCTCCGGGGTGACGGTAGCGCAGGGCCCGCCCCAGTCTGCCGCGTTCTGGCACCATCGATTCCAGCGCCGCGCCCACCAGCTTGCGCCGGGAGGCCTCAGGCAGGTCCTCGCTGCGCCCCTCGGCGATCCACACACCGGCTTCGCTCTGGCCGCACTGGCCATAGCGCCCGGTGGCGATCGCCGCCAACAGCCTGGAGCACTGCTCCTGGGTCCCCAGCACTTCAACGCGTTCGCCCGGCTGGGCGCGCAGCACCGGGAAGCGGTCCGGATCCTGCGCCGGCGGATGGATCCGCACCGCCGAAGGCTGGCCCAGCAGCTCCCTGGCGTCCCGGGTACTGGCCTGCCGCGCGTCGCTGACTCTCCATTGCTCTTCCTGGGCCAGCAGCGGGGCCAGGATCCGGCGCCCGGCCTTGTAGTTCTGCCGGTATTCCACAGCCTTGCCCCATTCGCCCAGGCTCCCGGCGCAAATCCCCATCAGCGTCAGCGCCGTAGCCACTGCGGAGCCAGGCAAGCCAGCCGACGCGCAGATGCCCACCACCAGAGCTGTGCCCAGCAGCGGCACGGCCAATGCCGAGCCGCGCAGGGCGGCGGCATAGCGGGCCCGCTGCACCGACGCGTCGATCACCTTCTGCGCCGAGCCCTGCACCCGCGCCACTTCACGGTCGATCCCTCCCCCGGCGGCGATCGCGGTTCGCGCGGCCACGGTGTCGGAGATCCGGGCAGCCAAATTCCCCCGATGCCGGCGCAGGCTCCTCGCGCTGGCAAAAGTCCCGCCGGCCAGCCCCGCCAAAAGCGCTGCCTCGAGCAATAGCGTCAGCCCCAGGCTCGCGGCCAGCAAGGGATGCAAGAGCCATAACCCGGCACCGCTGACCAGCAGCAACGGCAGCCCCGCCACCAGCGGCACCAGGCCCTGCACAATCCAGTTGCGGATCGAGGACAGGTCATTGGTGGAGCGGGCGATGGTGATCCCGGCCGAAGGCCCGCGCGCGCTGCGCAGCGCATGGGCGATCAGCCCGCGCCGCAATTGCGCCACATAGTGCTGCCCGAGTTTCTCGGCGAGCACCCGTTCCAGGTACTTCACCGCAAAAAACCCGATCACCAGCCCAATCACGGCGCACAGCGCAGCGGTGGCATAACCAGCGGAAAGCTGCCCGATCAACCAGCCAATGGCGATCGAAAGCAGGCCGGCAAGAATGCCCAGGCCCAAGAGCCCTGCCAGCAGCCTGCGCCGCCCTGGCGCAACCAGCCGGGGCAAGTGGTTCCCGGTTGCCAATGGCTGCACTACTTGGCACGCAGCAGGCTGGTGGCTACCTCGGCCTGGCACAGCTCAAAGGTGCCGATCACCGGGGTGGACAGCCGGCTCTGGGCTTCCTGCGCGGCCAGCGGCGAAGCGGTCACCACCCCGCTGACCGCAGCCAGATCCAGCCCGGCTTCCAGCAAAATGCGCTCCCCGGCCTGCGCCCCGAGCGCGTCCTGGGCGCTGAACAGCACCCGGTCCACATGTTCGGCAAACATCGGGTCGGCCAGCAATCGGGAAGTTTCCCCCTGGAACAGCCCGTCGGCGATCTCGATGATCACCGCATCGGCTCCGCCGGCGCACTGCTCCCGGATCATCGCCACGAGCAGCGAGCGCAGCGTCTCATAGTCCAGCCGGTAGGTGGTCGGGTAGCCGAAGTCGGTGAAGTCGCACACGCTGAACGCTCCGGCATCGATGAACAGGTTGGGGTCATTGCCGGCCCCGGTGCCGGTCGCCTTGCCCGCGGCCACGCTCATCCCAGCGTTGACCAGCCCATTGACCAGGCAGCCCAGGGTGGTGGACTTCCCGGAGTTCATCGAGGTGCCCAGCACCGCGATGACCGGCGGGCGCACCGCGCCGGTGTCCGCTGTGCGGGGCGAATCGTTGTTGATGTCCAGCGGCGCGAAGTCCAGGAGGTTCACCACCTTGCCATGGCGCACCAGCAGCCCCACCGGCTCCAGCTGCGTGGCCTGGTCGATGGATGCATGCTGCTCGATCACTTCGCTGGCCACGCCGCCTCCGGCCACCAGCTGGCAGGGCCCCAGATCCTGGGGAACGTGCGCCAGGAACTGGTCCGGCGCATAGCGGTGGCCGTAGGCCACCATGATTTCCTGGCCAGCAAATATCAGCTGGCGGCGCGAGGCCGGGGACTGCAAATGCTTATGCTTGCCCAGCTCGGTCACCGTCGCGATCACCACGTCGCCGGGTACTGGAACCATCTGCGCCCGGCGCACGATCTGGAAGTCCTGCGGATTGCGCTGCAGTTCCGCGGCGACGAAGCGGGTGGTGTAGGCGGCCCGGATGGCCCGGGCACGTGCAGCGTCGATGCGCTGCTGCACGTCTCGGCGTGCGGCGGTGCTCTGAACTGGAAGTGTTTCTGCGATGACGGCCATGGTCCCATTCCTCTTTCACGCAAGGCCCGGTGCACCTGATGGTGTTCCGGTGCTGGCTGCGGTGCCAACAGTCCTCAGTGAATAGAGCAATGGTTAAGAGAAGATGAACGAGGCCTGAGGCCTTCCGGTGCAATCGATGAGAGGGTTTTCATCTGCCTCTCATAACCGCAGATCATCCATATAACGCGGGTTGACTAGTAGATAAGAAAAAACTTGGTGAGAGTTTTCTCATTCGGGTCGCGGCGCAAGGAAATGCGTGACGCGGGCATCGCGAACATCCAGATGCGAGAACGGGTGGCTGGTTTCCAGCACCGCGGTCCCGAGCGTTGGATAGTTCATCGCCAGCTCGTACACGGCTTCTTCATCGGAGTCGACCGAGGCCAGCCGCAGGGCCAGTTCCTGGAGCACCGGCTGGTGCCCGATCACCAGCAGGTTGCTCACCGTATCAGGCACCTCGTTGATGATGGAGCACAGCTGCGCGACGCCCGCGCCATAGATTCGCGAGTCCAGGTAGGGCGTTGGCCCTTTTTCGCCCAGTTCCGAGAGCACCCACGCGCAGGTGGAGCGGGCCCGCAACGCGTCCGAGCACAGGATGTAGTCGGGAACAAGATCCTGTTCCACCAGCCAGGCGCCGGCCGATGGGGCCTCGCGGTGCCCTCGGGCAGCCAGCGGCCGATCGTGATCCGCGACGCCCAGCGGGTAGTCGGCCTTGGCGTGGCGCATCAAGATGAGCTTGCGCGAATGCATGGTGTTCATCTTCCCAGCTTAAGACAGCAGTGGCGGGCAAACCGAATATGGTTTGCCCGCCACTGCCAGGTGATGAATCTAGATCGAGTATTCAGGAGCTGCCCAGACGACAACTTCCGGGTGCTCGTAGAAGCGGTAGCCCTGGCCGCGCACGGTTCGCACGGTGTTGGCCAGGCGGCCCAGCTTGGAGCGCAGGCGGCGGATGTGCACGTCGATGGTGCGCTCATTGGGCACCTCTTCGGCATTGCGCCACAGGTTTTCCAGCAGCTCTTCGCGTCCGACGGTGCGGGTGCCGTTCTCCACGAGGAAGTTCAGCAGCTCGAATTCCTTGAAGGTCAGGTTCAGGGTCTCGCCGTCCAGGTAAACCTCGCGGCGGGACAGGTCGATCAGCACACCCGATGGGCGCGGGGTACTTGGACGGGCTTCGGTCCGTGGACGGCGCGAGACGGTTGGGTCTCCCAGCGCCTGGCGGACAACATCAATAGGCTCGCCCTGGGCGCTGGTTGGCGCCAAGGCTACCGCCGCGTGGGTCTGCGCCTGCGGCGAGAGGGTAGCCAGGAATGCGCGAACCTGGGTAGCCAGCTTGCCCAGCGAGGTGCCCTGCGCCTGGGCAGCGGTTTCATCCAGGCCTACATACAGCACGAAGCCGCGGGCTGAAGTGTCAGCGCCTGCCTGGCCCACTGGCTGTACCGGGGTGCTGGTCGGCTGATGCGCGGCTTCACGAGTTTCCTGGACGTTGGAAACAGCGCGCAGTGGGCGATAGCCCGCTGGTGCATAGTTGCCAGCTGCCTGGCGCTGTGCAGCAGCTGCGCGGTTCTGCGCGTTGCGAATTGAAACGTGGACGTATCCGGATCCAGCCGACATGATGATTTCCTCTTTTAGTGCGAAGGCCAAGTGGCTTGGCGCTCGTGCTTCGGGTTTTGCTTGCGCTGTTCGCGGCCTTCGTCCACGTCCAGCAGTTGGGTTTCCCGTCAACGACCAGCAAAATCTCGATTATGAAAGGCTCATAATTCTGTTTTTGCGCCGTTGACGCCGAGCATTCGATTGCAACATGCATCGGCAAACCTCGGCCGCCCGCCGGGATGCTTTTTGCTGTTCTGCGCCGTACTCACACATCTAGTTTCCTCGTAACATTGTCAACTTGCAAGTAACAAACCAGGTGGCCGTCCATATAGTGAGATGAAAATGCCCAAAGGTGATGCACGACACTTTAGGCATATCTAGGAAAACTAAGCGCTTAACTACTCAATATGCTCAAGCTTTCCGAGCAGATCATGCATACCGACCAGTCCATTCATTCCCCTGAATATCCATTCACCCCATAGCGTTGTCCACACTCCAATCATTCGCCGAACGCAAGCCTTGACCAAATTAAGCACTATCGTTCAGCAAAATTCCTGCATAAACTCGATATGCAGTCATAGCTCGCGCACAGCAAAATCATATTCTTACCCCAAGGCAATAGGAGAGGCTGTTAAACATGAATGAATCCCGGTTTTCACCTTCGCAGTTGCCCCGCCTCACCCATCCCGATGGCACCCCCATCAAAGTCCTCGTCGTTGACGACGAACCCTCGCTGGCCGAACTGGTAGCCATGGGAACTCGCATGCTCGGATGGGAAGCCACCATGGCTCACGACGGCCCGGAAGCTGTAGCCACCGCGCGCTCGCTGGCACCGGACGTCCTCGTTTTGGACTGGATGCTGCCAGGCTTTGATGGCCCAGAGGTGCTGCGCAAGGTCCGCACGCATTTCCCCGAGATCCCGGTCCTCTTCCTCACCGCCAAGGATGCGGTGGAAGATCGCATCGAAGGGCTCGGCGCCGGGGCCGACGACTACGTGGCCAAGCCATTCAGCCTCGAAGAAGTCCTGATCCGCTTGCACCGCCTGGTTGAGCGCTCCGGGGCTGCCGCCGCGGATACCGCCGAACTGGTAGTAGGCGATCTGGTGCTGAATATGGATTCGCATGATGTCTCCCGGGCAGGCCGCGATATCTCGCTGACCGCCACCGAATTCGACCTGCTCAGCTACCTGATGAGCAACGCCCGGCGCGTGGTGTCCAAATCGCAGATCCTCGATAACGTCTGGCACTACGACTTCGACGGCCAGGCGAATATCGTCGAACTCTACATTTCCTATTTGCGCAAGAAGATCGACGTTGATGCAGAGCCAATGATCCATACCGTGCGTGGCGTCGGCTACGTGCTCAAGCCGGCGGCATGAGCTTTTTCTCCCCCAGCACTAAGGTCAGTTCACCGCATTCCTTGCAGCGCAAGCTCCTGCTCATCCTGTTGACCTCGCTCACCGCGGTCTCCGTGCTCCTCGGTGTGCTGTACAACGCCGGCATGCGCCAGACCCTGATGGACCAGCTAAATAGCCAACTGCGGCTGACCACCGAGCGCGCGCTGAATTATTCTCAAGGTGCTCCCGCGGTGAACTCCCGCTTGGATGCCCCAGGTCAGGCTGCCGGCACCCTGACCGCGCGCTTTGTCGACAAATATGTCTTCAACGGCGGTGTGCTCGATGAGCGCACCGGCGAGCGGCAGCAGCTGAGCCAAGAAGATGCCATCCCGATGGTGGACCTTGAACTCAGCGACCTGCATCCCGATAAGGATAATTTCAATCCGGTACGGGCCCATCTAACAGTGGGCGACTACTATCTGGTCGCAGTCAAGGACTCGGGCTCCAACGGGATCCTGATCGTCGGCTTGCCGCTGCATGGCACAGACCTGGCCCTGCGCGGCATGGCCTGGCTGACCCTGTTTATCGCCCTGATCCTGATTGCCGGCGCGGGATTGGCCGGCTCGTGGCTGATTTCCCGCTCGCTGGCCTCGCTCAAGCGCGTGGCCTCCGTGGCCGCGTCCGTGGCTGCCGAGGACCTGGATTCGGGCAAGGTGGCACTGACCCAGCGGGTCCCTTCCGCGGATGCGATCCCGGGAACCGAGGTCGGCAATGTAGGCAACGCGCTGAACGCCATGATCAGCAACGTCTCCACGGCGCTGACCGCCCGCGAAAAGTCGCAGGCCCAGATGCGCCAATTTGTCGCCGATGCCTCGCATGAATTGCGCACCCCGTTGTCCTCAATTCGCGGCTACACCGAACTGCTCTCCGCTACCGAGCATTTTTCCCCCGACGGCCAGCGCTCGATCGACCGGGTCTTGCAGCAAAGCAGCCGGATGGGGTCGCTGGTGGAGAATCTTTTGCTGTTGGCACGACTGGACGAAGAAAATTCGTTCAAGCGCAGCAGGCTTGATTTGGGCATGCTCACCGCCGACATCACCGAGGACTTCAAGCTGACCGCCAGCGACCATCACTGGGATTTCGAGTGCTGCGCCGAGCAGACCATGGTTTTCGGCGACTCAGCCTCGCTGCGCCGGGTGATCACCAACCTGCTGGCCAACGCGCGCAAGCACACTTCTGCTGGCAATACGGTCACCGTGACGGTGGACCAGGATGACGAGACCGATGAGGCGGTGCTTGAGGTGCACGACACCGGCGAAGGCATTGCCCCAGAGTTCCTGCCGAAGGTTTTCGAGCGCTTCACCCGCGCGGACAAGGCCCGCTCCGGTTCCGATGGAACAACGGGGCTGGGACTGCCGATCGCCAAGAGCATCGTCGAAGCGCACGGTGGCAGCATTTCCGTGAGCTCCGAGCCCGGCAATACCGTCTTCGAGGTTCGCCTGCCGCTAGCCGGCGAGGAAACGGAGCCGAAACCGCCAGAGGCCGCGGTCAAGTAACCGCGGCCTCTGGGCTATTGCCTGGTGCTTGCTAGGCGATAGGCGGGGTGACACCGTACAGGCGGTCACCGGCATCGCCCAAGCCTGGAATGATGTAGGACTTCTCGTTCAGCTTCTCATCCAGCGAAGCGAGCACTACGTGCACGCGGTTGTCGTCGCCGTGGATTTCTTCCAGACGGGCGACGCCTTCAGGGGCCGCGATCAGGCAGATGCAGGTTACGGACTCGGCGCCGCGATCGAAAATGAACTTGATCGCCTCGGCCAGGGTGCCGCCGGTAGCCAGCATCGGGTCCAGCACGAAGACCTGGCGGCCGGTCAGGTCGTTAGGCACGCGATCGGCGTAGGTGATGATGTCCAGGGTTTCCTCATTGCGGGCCATGCCCAGGAAGCCGACCTCTGCGGTGGGGACCAGGCGCGTCATGCCTTCGAGCATGCCCAGTCCGGCACGCAGGATGGGGACAACCAGCGGGGTTGGCTTGGCAATGGCAGTGCCGATGGTGGTGGCGACCGGGGTCTGGACCTGGACGCTTTCGGTTTTCACCTCGCGGGTGGCCTCATAAGCCAGCAGTGTGACCAGTTCATCGGTCAGCTGGCGGAAGATCGAAGACGGGGTGTTCTTATCTCGAAGAACCGATACCTTGTGTGCCACCAGCGGGTGGTCGACTACCTGTACGCGCATAAGTAGAAATCTATCAGCACACCGGCGGGCGAATCGAGGAAAGCGCCCGAAATTCCGCTGTCCAACGAGTTTGGTGTGCCCAAGGAAACAGGAATTGAGCACCACGGCCAGCCCTGGACTCCCGAAAGCACGTAGAGTAAAAGAACTATGGTGCACGAATACGATGCCTGGATGGACCTCGCTTTGGATGAGGCGCGCGCGGCGCTTGACACCGACGACGTGCCGATCGGCGCGGTGGTCATCTCCCCCGAGGGCCGCGTGCTGGCCACCGGGCGCAATGAGCGCGAAGCGATCAAAGACCCCACCGCCCATGCCGAAGTGGTCGCCATTCGCAATGCGGTGCGGGCTTTGGAAGAACGCGGCCAAGACGACGGTTGGCGCCTGGCCGACTGCACATTGGTGGTCACATTGGAGCCCTGTGCCATGTGCGCCGGCGCAATCGTCCTGTCTCGCATCCCCAAACTTGTTTTTGGTGCCTGGGATGAAAAGGCCGGAGCCTGCGGATCGGTGTTCGATATCGTGCGCGAACCGCGCTTGAACCACTGGGTCGAAGTCTATTCGAGGGTCAAAGAGCAGGAATGCGCTGATCTCTTGCGCGAATTTTTCAAGGCAAAACGCTGCTAATCGCCCCCATTTGTGTGTTTCGAACCACTTCAGTGCGATTATCCCGCTCTCGTTTTTGTATTCACCTTTGGTTCGGTATAGAGTTATCTGGTCTGGTGACGTGTCCGAGCGGCCGAAGGTGCAACACTCGAAATGTTGTGTACGGTAACCCCGTACCGTGGGTTCAAATCCCACCGTCACCGCGTAGAATAGCCCCGGGATCCTTGAGATCCCGGGGTTTTTCAATTCCCCAACTCGGCTTCCTGCCTGCTTTGACGTGCCCGCAGTCCCCCTTGATAAACACCCGGCACAGGGCGATACTTTGCTCATGGATATCGATATTGAGGTAAGGGTCGTGGACGGAGGGGACATCTGGGCGTCCACTGTTCCCGAAGTTCCCAGCGCCCCGTTGGAGATCCAAGGCTTTGCGGAAGCCCCGGATATCGAGCGAGCCAAGACGGCGGAGATCACTGGCACGGACCCTGAATCCGTGTTCATCGCAAACCTTTTCGACTCAGGCGACGGCGACGGGGATTAGCCCGCTGCGGCTGCTTGCGCAGCACCAAGGCCGCTCGCCAACCCGGCTGCCACCAAATAGGAATCCCGGGAACCAATCGGATCCCCGGGATTCAACTTGGCCCTGAACCTGCTGAATGCTTAGTTCGCGAAAAGGTCTGTGAGCTTGCCCTTGGCATTCCACAGCGCCAGCGAGTCGCCGTCGTTGTTCAGCACGCCAGCTCCGTCAACGTAGAACGCTTCATCGCTGTTGGTGCCTGGTCCGGAGTACACACGCAGCTTCGCACCCGGTGCCAGCTCGTAGCCTTCGCCGATCTGCAGCTTGTTATTGGCCGCATCGCGAATCAGGTAGCCGCTGACGTCAATGGTGCGCCGACTGGTGTTCTCCACAATGACGTGTTCACCGTTTTCCGGGGTGACGTCGCTGCCAGGCACATCGTTGACGGCATCCGATATCAGCACGCCGTTGTTTGCGGGGAAGACCTTCTGCCCTTCGAGGTGTCGATCAATCTGCTGCGGGAAGTCCCCGGTGATGCGCTCGACGCCCAGGGCCAGAGCTTCGTCGGCCGCTTCAGGAGCGTTGACCGTGTAAACGCCAAGCCCCAGGCCGGCATCCTTCACGCGTTGCGCCCCGGCCGCGTCAAGAGTGCGGTAGCTGGTGCCGAAAGCATCAGCATAGGTTGCGTAGTGCTCCAGTTCCTGAGCCGAGGGAACGGTACCGGTCAGCTGCTGCAATGGCACCTCAGGGGCCAACTGGGCGAAACGTTCGTTGGAGGCCGCATCAAAACCAAGAACTTCAATCTTTCCGGACTCCAGCAAGGACTTCCACTGGCCGTTCTTAGCCAGAGCGTCAGCAACCACCTGTTCGACTCCAGGAGATTTCGCTGGGTCCTTGATCTCGATGAACACGCCGGTCTCGCCAGCCAATGCGCCGGGAACATCATCGAAGTGCGGAATCTTGGCGCCGGAAAACTTGGCTGAGAAGTACGAGCCTGCATCCAGCTGCTGCAATTCATCCCAGGTGAACGAAGTAATCGGATCGTTGGCACGTTCTGGGAACACGTCTTCAACATTTGTGGTTCGGGCCGGAGTTCCGTCATGGAAGATGAACGGGACGCCGTCTTTGGAAAGCTGGACGTCGATTTCGATGAATTCGGCACCCGACTGGCTTCCGGCCTTGATGGCTTCCAAGGTGTTCTCCGGCGCCACACCTGCAGCGCCACGGTGCCCAATGACCAAAGGGCCGGAATCCGATGACTCAATCTCCGTTGCTGCTGCCGGTGCGCTAACTCCGGCAACCAGGCAGAGAGCTGCTGCTCCGAGGGTGATGTTGCGCAGTTTCATGGTGGATTTCCTTTGGTGTTGTTGATGAACACCAGCCATGCTTCCGCGCGCGCATGACCTCCACCTCAAGGTCAGTTGAAGCAGAGATTAATGTTTACTACTCAATAACGTGTTCGCTGAATTGCGTCTCCAAATTTGTTCCATTCAGCTCAAGATAGATCTGGCCTTCGGTCACCGAAACGGACATTGTGTTTCTGCGGGTTAGGCAGCGCACCGCCTCATCAATGAAAACGGAATCAAAAGATCGAAAGCGAATATCTTCAGCTTGGTGGATGGTTTTGCCCCGCCATGCCGAAAGCAGCTTGGCAGGATCCCGGTGAGTGTAGATAGCCGCGCGGTCTGCTCGTTTGCTGCCAAGGTGAAGCCTCTGTGCGTCCGGCGCACCTACTTCAATCCATGCCGTGATCAACCCAGTCAGATCCTTGACCAGGATCGCTGGCTCTTCGCCCGTGGATACGCCACCGGCCGAGAAGGTGATCCCTTCTTCGTATTCCAAGCAGTAAGCCAGAACGCGCGTGATCATGTAGGCATCGGTTTCCGAAGGATGCTGCGCCACGCGCAGAGACAGATCCTCGTAAACCCCGCGATCTACATCAGCAAGTTGAACTTCAAAAGTGTGCATAGTCGCGCCGATAGCCATAGTTCTCGAGTTTACAGCGCGTGCGGCACCGCGAAGTGACACCCTCCGCTTTACGGAATCAGGATGCTTCAGGGAAGATTCGAATGATGCGAACGTTCCGAGGGGTTTCCGGGATCCTCGTTTGCTTTTGGATCTGCTTGGTCAGCAATTCATCCATTCTCGCCAATCCAATTATTGGAGGAGGCGAAGAATCATAGGTGACTTCTCCGGGAGGATGAATTCTGATCTTGTGCGGATTTTCCTGAATGACTTCTTCAGTCCAGCCAGGCGCTTCCTTAGCCAAATTGCAGAAAGCGCACTTCATGCATCCATTGATGCTACAGGTTTTTCCGCCCTTGCTGTGCTGATGCACATGATCTGCGTGGCGGGGTTTGTTATTGCAATAAGGCGTGCGGCAGTAAGGGTCCCTCAGTTGCAATAGCTTGCGCAATGAGCCTTTGAAAAGCCGATCCTTGGAATCCATAGCCACCAAATCCTGGCCGCCGGGCAGTGTATAGAGCCGTCGGATCATCGGGTAAGTCCTGATCCTGCGGCGCAATTGATCAAGCTCTTCAACCGGAGAGCAGTCGTCAACCTCTCCGTAGGCTTCAAACAGCCGGCGGGCATATTCCGCTGGCACGGAGCCGTAGCCCTGAATGGAGGCCGGTTCTTTTCCGTCCATCAGCAGAGCCATATCCGTCATCACGAGATTCACGTGCAGCTTGATTGGAAGTGGCTTGTCTGCTGGATGGCCCGTCAGCCGTGAAACCACGAGATCGGCCTTGATTTGGGAGATGGGACGCTGGTCTCCAGCCTTCTTCAGTTGCTGTGCCTCGTGCTCCAGCGATGCCTCCACAGCGATACCCACTTCAATGGGAAGGCTGGCGCTCAACCGGACACAGTCTTTGCCCCTGAAGAAGGATGCGCCACGATGCCCTGCTTTGCTTTCGATGTCTTGGTCGCGGCTTTCACCGTGCACTTCATCAACAGCTTTTTGTGCAATGTCGCGAGCTTCCTTGTCCGATGCCGTGTCAAACATGGTCGGGGCGCTGGCAATGAAGTTATCAAATTCCCGTCGCTCCGACCGGCTCATATCTTCTAGCGGAGCAAGGATGGCCATGATCAATTTCTCGCTGAAGTCGCCATGCTGAAAACGGGAAAAAAGATATGGCATGTCGGCTATCAAGAATCGCATGCGGCGCACGTAGGCGATTGAAGCGTTCTGCGAACGCCTGCGGGCCATGGCTACATGGTGGGCCGTCCCGCGCTGCTTGGCCGTCACCGGCCCGCCAATGGTTCCGCCCTGTGTGGCATCCAAATGCGAAGTCAAGAGGGCCTGAACCGAAGCAAGGAACGCATTCTGAGATTCAATTTTCTGAAGCGCAATGATGCTTGAAGTCGGATCATCATCCGCGAGTGCGGCGCTGATAAAAGACTGATCGCTCTCGGAAAGACATGGAGTATCAGCGAAGGTGGTTCCGATTGGAAGCACATCTTCGAAGTTACTACCGAATACCCCATTGTCTTCGAACATACATCCAGTATACGCCGAATAACCCCGGGACAATAGGGTTTGTCCACAACGAAAAATCGAAATCGGACGTGGGAAATTCGAAAACTCGTGTGTATTAGGCTTCGCTGTCCGGATGGTCGTCTGACCATTGATGGGCGCGGGAGACCAGCTGCTGCGCGAGACCGGGGAGATCGCCCTTTGCACTGCCCAAAGCGACGCCGAGCAGGAACGTGCTCAAGGGTGCCGCCGGGCGGGCGACTTCGTGGGCCACGTGCTTGGCGACGTCCAAGACCGTGGCGATGTCGATCTCGGTCGCGTCCAGGCCCAGCTCCCGGGTCGCCGCTTCAAGCCATTCGTTCAGTGCCTCGGGAGGCAAATGCACAGCCATGTCAGTTCCTTTCGTCGCGGCGGGCGCGTTCTAGCGCCTGCAGGGTATCGATGTCGTTGGTGGTCTCATCATCCACCGGCAGGTCGGCTAAATCCAGTTGGCCCAGCGCGGCGCGCACCGGGGCATTGACCAGCCGATCGCCAAGTTCGGAGCAGACGCGGGCAACGGAGGCCGTGCGATAGAAGCCGGCGAGCCATTGCGTATAGCCGTGGGCATCGCGCAGCACCAATCCGTCGGAGGCCCGGTGATCGAGGTGGTCGCGCAGGACTTGGACGACCGCTTCGGGATGCTCCAGATCGCAGGCCAGGACCAGGCACCAGGGGCTTTGCACCGCCCCGATCCCGGCGGCGATGCCTGCCAGCGGACCGGCAAAGGGCGGATTCTCGCGCAGCACCGTATCGGCCAGGGCTCCGCTGGCCTTTTCGCCGGCCACGACCACGCGGACAGCACCTGCGTCGCGGGCGGCATGGATGACGCGGTCGACCAGGCGCTGCCCGTGCAGCAGCAGTTCCGGCTTGTTCACCCCGCCCAGCCGGGTGCCGCGTCCGCCGGCGAGGATGAGCGCATCGAAGTCGGTGCTCACGGAATCATCCTCAGAACCTCGACTTGATCGCCGGGGTTGATCTCGGTGATTCCGGCGGGCACCAGTGCGTAGCCTTCAGCCGCCCCAAAGCCGCCGACCGAGTGGGAAATGCTGCTGGCTTGAACCGCCGGGGCGCAACGCAGCGTCGGCCCGTGCTGGAAAACTACGGGGATGACCTGCATGCGCCCGGCCGCGGCTTTCCACCCCACGGCGGCCACCGCCCGCAGGGTGGGGCGCAGCACGTCGCGGTGGCCCTGCATGGCGCGCAGGCATGGGCGCACGAACAATTCGAAGCTGACCGCTGCGCTGACCGGGTTGCCGGGCAGCGCGAAGACCATCGCGCCGGATTCCAATCGTCCGGCGCATTGCGGCTGCCCCGGCCGGATCTTCACCCGGGCCGCCTGGACCCCCGGTTCGGCCTCCAGCACCTGGCGCATCACGTCATAGGCGCCGGGGCCAACGCCTCCGGTGCTCAGCACGGCATCATGGGTGGCACCGAGGATATCGAGCTGTTCGCGGACCGCGCAGATGTCGTCCACGCAGTGCACCACCGTGGCTGCCTGGATGCCTGCTTCGGCCAGCAGGCCGGCCATGAGCAGCGAATTGGTTTCCGGGATCTGCCCGCGCGCAAGATCTTCACCGGGGGCACGCAATTCCGCCCCGGTGACCAGCACGGCCACCCTGGGCGCGGTGCGCACTACGAGCGTGCTGGCGCCGGCGGCGGCCAGGGCCGAAAGCCTGGCTGCGCTCAGCGTCTCGCCGGCGTAGGCCATCAGGTCCCCTGCGTCCTTGTCCTCGCCGCTTCGCCGGATGTCCTTGCCCCGCGGCACCTGCACGTTGACCTGCACGGTGTCCACATCCCAGCCGTCAATGGCTGCCGAGGTATCCTCGATGCGCGCCACGGCATCGGCATCCGAGGGAATCGGGGCACCGGTCATGATCTTCACGCACTGGCCCGGTTCGAGCTTCGGGTCCCAGCCGCTGCCGGCCGGAACTTCGCCGATCACCTCCAAGGCAATCGGCGCTGCCTCGGTATCGACCGAGCGCACCGCATAGCCGTCCATGGCGGAGTTGTCCCACAGCGGCAGCGGGTGCGCGGAGGCGACATCTTCAGCGAGCACCGCGCCGTGCAGGGCGGCAAAGCCGCCAGAGACCTCGATGCCCTGCGGGGCCAGCGGCACAATCTGCGCAAGCAGCCGCGCACGATGGGTTTCGAGGTCTACGGGTTCATTGCCGGTGCTCATGGTTGTCCCTCCTGGATGCTTCGTGGATGACGGGCGGGCAGCGTGGCCACCACTGCGCGCACAAAGCGGTTGGCCGGGTCGGCGAAGACCTGCTCGACGGTGCCCCGCTGGATCACCTGTCCCCGCTCCAGCACCAGCAGGTCATCGGCGAGGGCCAGGGCGTCGGTGGCCGAATGCGAGATGACGATGGCGCTGGTCGCGGTGCGCTCCAGCTCCTCGCGCACCAGCGCGCGCATGTCCATGGCCGCTTCGACATCCAGCGAGGCGAAGGGCTCGTCGATCAGCAGCAGCTTGGGCCGGGCGGCCAGGGCGCGGGCCAGGGCGATGCGCTGGCGCTGCCCGCCGGACAGCGCCGCCGGACGCTGTCCGGCCAGCTCCTCCAGCCCCAGCCGCGCGAGCCATTCGCGGGCGGTGGCCAGCGCCGCGGCTTTGCCCGCCCCCGAGGCGTGCGCCCCGAAGGCAATGTTCTTGGCCGCGTCCAGATGCGGGAAAAGGTGCGATTCCTGCCCCAGCAGCCCCACCCCGCGCAGGTGCGGGGCCAGATGACGGCGACCATCGGCCAGGATGGCGCCATCGAGTTCGATCCGCCCGCCAGCGATTTTCTGGGTTCCGGCAATGGCGTTGACGATGGTGGACTTGCCGGCGCCGCTGGGCCCCATGATGGCCAGCGTGCTGCCGGAGCGCACCTCGAATTCCACGTTGACCTCGAAGCCGGTGCGCTCCACCCGCAGGTCGGCGAGCAGCCTCATTTGATGGCCCCCGGGCGCCAGGCGCGCACGCACAACAGCACCAGCACCGCGGTGGCCAGCAGCAGCAGGGACAGCGCCACGGCGGTATCCCGGCCCGCGCCGGCGCCATTGAACGCGGTGTAGATCGCCAGCGGCATGGTCTGGGTGACCCCCGGCGCGTTGCCGGCAAAGAGCGCGGTGGCCCCGAATTCGCCGATCGCCCTGGCGAAGCACAGGATCACCCCGGCCACCAGCCCCGGCGCGGCCAGCGGCAGGGTGATGCGGGTGAGCACCATCCAGCGACCGGCGCCAAGGGTGGCGGCGGCCTGCTCGTAGCCGGTGCCGGCCGCGCGCAGCGAGCCCTCCACCGAGAGCACCAGGAAGGGCAGGGCCACAAAGCCTTGCGCGATCACCACGGCGGCGGTGGAAAAGGGCAGGGTGATCCCCCACAGCGAATCGATCAGCTGGCCGATCGGGCTGGTGCGCCCGAAGAGGAAGAGCAGCGCCACCCCGCCGACCATCGGCGGCAGCACCAGCGGCACGGCAATCAGCGCCCGCAGCAATTGCGCGATCTTCGGTCCGCTGCGGGCGATCACCAGGGCCAGCGGCACCCCGAGCAGCACGCATAGCGCAGTGGCCGCCACCCCGGTGCGCACCGAAAGCCACAGGGCTGCCACGGCCTGTTCGCTGGTGGCATCGGCCAGCAGGGTGGACCAGCTGGCGCGGCCCAGCAACGCCAGCAGCGGCAGGATCAGCAAGGCCAGGCCCAGCACCGCCGGGGCGAAGGTGAAGGCCGGGACGCGCAGCCCGGTATCGCTAGCCATTGCCCTGCGCAGCCCCGCTGCCAAAACCGTACTCGGCAAGGATCTCTTGGCCGCGCTCGCCGATCACGAAGTCCAGGAATTCCTGGGCGGCCGGGTTCTCGTCCAGGGTGGCGATCGGGTAGCTGTTGGCCACCTCGTCGGCCCCCTCGGGCACGATGGCGGCCAGATCCGGTTCGTCCTGCACGTCGCTGGCGTAGACCAGCCCGGCATCGGCTTCCCCGGCGGCCACCTTCTGCACCACCGCGGTGACATTCTGCTCTTCGCTCACCGGCTTCAGGTCCACTCCGGCATTCTCCAGCAGCTGCCGCGAGGCATTGCCGCAGGGCACCTGCGCTGCGCACAGCACCGTGCTGGCCCCGGCCAGGTCGGATAGCGAGCTGATGTTGGCGGGGTTGGCCTTGGGCACCGCGATCACCAGGGTATTGCTGGCAAAAATCACCGGTTCGTGGCCGAACCCTGCCTCGGTCACCTCGGCCATGGTGCGTTCATCGGCGGAGGCAAAAACGTCCACGTCGGCGCCTTCCACGATCTGGGTGGCCAAGGTGGAGGAGCCGTCATAGTTGATGCCGGCGATCTGAACCTCGGGGTGCTCGGCCTGGAATTCCTTGGCGATCTGGTCGAACGCCTCATGCAGCGAAGCCGCGGCGGAAACCGTAATGACCTGCTGGCCAGCGGGCTTGTCGCTGGTGCACGAAGTCAGCGCAAGGGTGGCAGCGGTGCCTGCCAGCAGGATTCGGGCAGCCAGCGGCCAGGTTACGCGCATGAGTTCTCCAGTACTTGGGCTTTGTGCCCATGCTACAACCGGGCAGCGGGCAAGCGCGGTATTTTACGTGCTGATTTGCTGTTTTACCCGCCCATCTTCCGCCTCCTGCCTGCGCCAGTTACGCTGGTAGCTATGACAGTTCTACCGGCCGGGGATATCGCCGACGCCCGCGGGCGGCCCTTGCATGATTTGCGGATCTCGGTGACCGACCGCTGCAATTTCCGCTGCGTCTACTGCATGCCCAAGGAGATTTTCGGCCGCGACTTCGCCTTCCGCGAGCGTTCGGAGCTGCTGAGTTTCGAGGAGATCGAACGGCTCGCCCGCATCAGCGTCTCGCTCGGCGTGACCAAGCTGCGGCTGACCGGTGGCGAGCCCCTGCTGCGCCGGGGCATTACCGAACTGGTCTCGATGCTCGCACAGTTGCGCACCCCCCAGGGCGCGCCGGTGGATCTGGCGATGACCACCAATGGCTCGGCCCTGCCCAAGATGGCGCAGTCGCTGAAGGACGCCGGGCTGAACCGCGTGACCATCTCGCTGGATTCGCTCGATGATGCCAAGTTCAAGGCCATCAACGACGTGAACTTCCCGGTCGCCCGCGTGCTGGAGGCCATCGAGGTGGCCCGCGAGGTCGGCCTGGGTCCGGTGAAGATCAATACCGTTCTCAAGCGTGGGGTCAATGACGATGAAATCCTGGAACTGGCCCAGCATTTCCGCGGCACCGGGGCGATCCTGCGCTTCATCGAGTACATGGATGTGGGCACCACCAACGGCTGGAAGCTGGACGAGGTCTTGCCCTCGGCCGAGGTGGTCTCGATGATCAACGAGCGCTGGGCGCTTGAGCCGGCGGCCAAAACCGAGCCGGGCGAAACCGCCAACCGCTGGCGCTACGCCGATGGGGCCGGGGAAATCGGCGTGATCTCCAGCGTCACCAATGCCTTCTGCGGCAATTGCTCGCGCTCGCGGGTTTCGGCGGAGGGGCGGCTCTACACCTGCCTGTTCGCCGGCTCCGGCTATGACCTGCGCAAGCTGATGCGCGATGGGATCAGCGACGAGGATTTGGCCAAGGCGCTGACCGGCCACTGGCGCAAGCGCGATGACAATTATTCCGAGCTGCGCGCCGCGCTGACTCCGGGAAACCGCAAGCGCATCGAGATGTCCTACATCGGGGGCTAGCCCATGCTTTTCTGCCCATCCAGGGATTCGCGGATGATGTCCGCATGCCCTGAGTGCTGGGTGGTCTCGGCGATGATGTGCATCAGGGTGCGGCGCACCGACCAGTGGGTGTCGACAAACCACGGAGCCGAGGGCAATTCGTGCACGGCATCCAGATCCACTTCGGCCAGCAGCGCGTCGGTGCGCTCGGCAATCAGCGCATAGTTTTCCAGCAGCTTTTCCAAGCTGTCCCCGTCCTGCATGCGGAATTCGTTGAGGAAGGCCTCGATCGCCTCGGGTGGCATCTGGCCGAAATCCGCTCCGTCCCAGGCCATGGCGGCCCGGCCCTTCACCATGAATTCCTGCCACTGCTTTTCCACGGCGCTCACATGCTTGATCAACCCGCCGAGGGTCAATTCGCTGACTGTGGTGCGCTGCGCAGCCTGCTCGTCGTTCAGGCCCTGTACGGTGAAACGCAGGAAATGCCGCGCGTTGGCCAGCGCTTGGAACAAATCGGCACGTTCGCCGCTCAGCGTGGTGTTGGTGATGGCCATGGTGCTCATGATTGCCTCCTGGCATAAGCTGCAGCCGGTATTTCCAGCTGGCAATAACCAGAGTAGAAGTGAAAAGTGCCAGTTTCTGTCCTAAATCAAGGCAGACTTGTTGCATGAGTACCAGCACCAGATTCTTGCGGCTGCTCTCGCTCTTGCAGACCCATCGGTATTGGTCCGGGGACGAACTGGCCGACCGCCTGGACGTCAGCTTGCGCACCGTGCGCCGGGACATCGAGCGGCTGCGCGATCTCGGTTATCCGGTGCAGGCTGATCGCGGCGTAGGCGGAGGCTATCAGCTGGCGTCCGGCACCGCGCTGCCTCCCTTGGTGCTCGACGACGAGGAAGCCGTGGCGCTGGTGGCCGCATTGCAGTCCACGGTGCACGGCGGATCCTCCGCGCTGGCCGAGGCGGCACTGCGGGCGATGGGCAAGGTTCTGCCCGTGCTTCCAGCCAGGTTAAGGAAGCGGGCGCAGGCGCTGACCGCGAGCACCGTCCCGCTCAATTCCCGGTCCTCGGCTGTGGATCCCGTGGACCCTGCAGTGCTGGTGGCTTTTGCCCAGGCCTGCCGCGACCACGAGCGAATCGCCTTCGACTACAAGGATGCCAAGGGAACCAAGAGCTCGCGCCGCGTAGAGCCGGTCCAGCTGGTGAATGTGGGCAACCGCTATTACCTGGTGGCTTTCGATCTGGACCGCGATGATTGGCGCAGCTTCCGCGTGGACCGCGCGCAGAACGCCTCGCCCAGGGCGTTGCGCTTCATCCCCCGGCCGGTGCCTGGTGGCGATGCGGCGGGGTTTGTCCGCGCAGGATTGCGTGGCAGCGGGCAGCCAGGAGTGAGCGCGCGAGTTTACGCCAATGCCGAAAAGCTGGAGCCGCTCATTGGCCGCTGGTTCGAGATCCAGCAGATCGATGGGGACAGTTGCCTGGTGCGCACCGAAAATATGGATCTTCGCTGGGCCGCGTTCGGACTGGCCATGAGCGAGGCAAAGGTCAGCGAGGTGCACCCAACGGAACTGCGAGCGCTTCTGGATTCCTGGATTTCGAACCTCTCAGATGTGTACGGTGGATAATGAAACGCGAAGCGGGTAGTCGAGCCCGTCGCGCACCCACTAAGTTCTTGACTCCCATGGTCATGACTCGAATTATCGAAACCTTCGGCAGTCTGGGGATGATCATCGCCATCCGTATTCTTCAGCAGTCGATTGCTCGGAATCTCAGAAGGCGGCTGCACTGGAATTTCAAGTTCGCTAGCAGACCCTCAGCGAAGGCCTTCTGGCTGCGGGATGCGCATGGTGGCGTCCGACCTCGGTTGCCGAAATCATCACCGCTACGCAGGTATCACGCTTCAAACTGGTGTTGCTCATTTCTTGTCGGCCCGGCTCTATGCGACAGTATTGAGGCCCAAGGCGGTCAAAACCTGCAAGAGGCGTGCCAACGTTGAAGCAGGAAAACAAGTGCCTCTCGAAAGCTGATGCAAGTTGACTCCGGCCGTGGCCACAACTTGCTGGACTCTACACAGTCTTCGAACAAAAAGAATCGGTTACTTTGACTTGGCTTTCTTGAAAAGGTTGACCCGAAGTGTGCCGGGTTTCTTCGGGTCGGGGTTGCATGTTGAGACGACAGTTCCTTTAAGAGCATTGAGGATTCTGCGATGGGCACTGTCGTCAGGGAGATTGTACGGACGGGTGCCGATGTCAGCAATCGCCGAGTATGGCTTGTCCATGGACCGCAGTAGATCCCTAAGAGTTTGAAGCGGGAGCTTTTCGTTACGAGCAAGGAATTGAACTATTTCTGCGGTAGGTGCTCCCTTATCAATCAGTAGTTGAATCCGAGGTGCACTAATCGTCCACTTCTTTACGATGAGAGCGCGGGAAACTTGCTCGATATTTTGCCGGGTTGCATTTTGAAGATAACTGCCCAAGTCCCCAACTACCTTCTTCTTAATGTCACTTGAGACCAGTGCGCTTTCAATCAATTGGGGTACCTGCTCCGGAGGTATTGTCTCAGGAGATACAAGTGTTTCGAAGTCCTTTGATGCGGAAATTGCAGCTTCGCGAGTCGTCCAATCGACCATCAGGTGACTCCTATAAGTTTCCTCGTCGTCTGGGATCAGCCCTTTGCTGATAAGCAGACCAGCGAAAGAGCCGGAGAGCGGTTGTATCTCGTCGACGGGGAGGCAACCTGGATCTAATTGCAGGGATAGATCTATCCGGATGTTTGAATCCTCCATAACTTCGATGGCGTTGAGGATCGCAATGGCGAGCTCCCGCCTGTCATCAATCGGAGCGGTGTCCTGGTCCCAGACGATAGTGCTGTTGCGGGTATGGAAAACGCCCAGAAATTCATCGAACGACCCGAATTTGGTGAAGTATGAGTAGGTATTGGTAAACGTCGAATCTATGCGGTCCTGCGCGACTAGGCTCGGCCATGCAAGTGAAGGAACATCGTCGAGCTTTTCCAGCCGGCATTGCGTGCTGGCACCAGAGATCAACCGATTTATTTCCGCTGGCGAGGCATGTTCGGCGGCGGACACAACAATTTGTTTGAACAAAGAGGGGGTATCGATGGTGTGTATAGTCGCATCAGAATCATCGAAGGCGTCGAGATAGTCGCTGAGATGATTGAGAACGTGGCGATAGACGTAAGCGCTTGAATTTCCAAGCTCATCTATGGAAATTGGTGCCTCGTTAGTGATAACACGCAGGTTGGTTTCGTTGACTGGATAGAGAGCACGCTCAACAACGGCATTTCGGGCTATTTCGTTCAGCCGCGAGAGATCAGCGATCTCGACCTGGCATTCCTTAAGGAGATCCATGACTATCGTTGCCCGTCGGGGCGACGAAGGTGAGGTGATCGAAGTGAGGCCAGCGAATTCTGTTTCGAGGCGTTCACGCACTTGTTCGTCCACGATGTACCCCTGAGCATGCGGAAGAGCATTGAGAACGGCGTCTAGGGCACGGAGACGCTTCTCCGTGGATAGCGAGGCTTCCACGGCAGTGTACTGGACGACACCCGTCCAGTCAGGGGCCATTCCGGCCAGTAGTTGTTCGGGCGATTCCCCTCGGGAGCAATATGTATTCACGAACTCAGCTTCGAGATCTCCCCAAGAGGAGAGTTTTTTTGTAACGATCGCCGCCGCTTCGGGGCGTTCTGCGAATAGGTAATTCAAGATCGATACGTTTAGGATGCTGGAGTCCTGGAAGATCTCGGCTTTGTCGTTCCTTTCGGCTCCTTGCTCAATGAATATTTGTTTGATCGAAGGTACGTCGAGATCGAAGAGCATGTCAGGCTCACCTGGTTCCACGCAACGCCGGACATATTCAAGTGCTTCGGGTCCAAGGTGAGTGCCGTAGTAGGTAGAGGTATAGAGAGCGAAGTGGGATGTGATATGACCCCGCCTAACCAACTCGCGGGATAGGGGCGAAGTCAGTATCGCACCTATCAGTTGACCAAAATCCCGATTCTCTCCCGCATGCAGCATCGTGAATTCTGGGCGGTTCAACAGATCAAGCCACGTGTGATGACGGAGGAACCGTATACGTTCTTCGGAAGCGTAAATTTCGGTTGCAATCTCGTCGAGATCAAGATCATTCCAGTGAGCGGGATCAATTTCGATACCGAGCATCGAGCTGAGACGCTCAGCATCGAAACGCATCTCCACCAGTTGACTTCTCGGAGTCCGACCCGCTATATCGATCGAAGCTCCCTCAGCAATGGCTTGCCAAGTGGATCGCTGTTTAATGACGCTTTCCTCAAAGGGGGGCGAGAAAGTGATCGAGGTTGAACCGCCCGTGAATGCGACCAAGGACTTTCGAAAATCCGCTATGTACTTAGAGAGCCGCTCCCCACACTGTCGAGCTCTTGCATCGGCGCGCTCATCGAGTTCGGTCGACCTCTTTAGCTGATTGAGATGGTTGATCTCCGCCGCGAGGTTCTCACGAACGAGCTGACGCCATGCCTTGTAAAGATGGTCAAGCGTACTGTTCTTATGCCGGATCTCTTCGAAGTCGCCCAGATGCGCATTCTTGAAAACGACCATAGCGAACACCAGATCATCGGTGATTCCATAGACACCTTTACCAGGCACTATGAGTCGGCTGCGGTAAACCTCAAATTCGTTGCGGATGTTGTGGATCAGGCGCATGTCGGCTGTATGTCTTGCCGCGATGCGAATGAGCGCTTGATCGATCGAGAATTCTGAGCTTTTCATGGTCCGGCTCATCAGATCGCGGGCGTTGTCTGCGCTTACAAACGGGACAACCGGGATTATCACATCAAAGAACTTGGCACGGTTGGCAATCTCGAGCGTTCTGCGAGCGGGGTCATCACGGGGTGCGCCTTCGTCTGTGCCCTCAATTTGTTCGAAAATGCTGTCTCGTATTGCGTATACAAAGACAATACGTCCAAGGATACTAGTGCTGTTCAACAAAACATTCAAGGCACGTAAGGTATCGAAAACCATGATGTCCTTGAACCGGTCAATATCTTCGATAAGCACAACCTTGGTCTTGCTGGCCTGGAAGAAGTAGACGATTTCATCGAGGTATTCATCGAAGTAGGTGTCGGCGTTGCTTGATAGCGTCACGCTGGTCAATGCTGTTCCTACAGAGGCAGTCATTGACGGACCTCCTGCGATCAATCGCCTGATCAACCACGTGGCGCATGTTCCCGCGGCCACAAGAATGAGATAGGCCAGAAGATAACGCACCCATGGACCTGGAACGAAATGTTCTACTACTGGTGCCAGTAGACCGAGCGCAAAGGCCAACACGGTGAGAAGAGATCCAATACAACTGGCGATAAGCCAATCGCGTTTGCTCTGCGGGGCACTCGTTCGGCGGAATCGAGAGCGAGGGGTCATATGAGCAGGCAGTCGGTACAGAAGCTGTTTGACGATTTCTTTCTGTATAAGATTGGTTTTCGACTTATTAGTTTCCGGAGTGTCCTGATCATCAGCATTGTGCACCTGCTGCGAAGCAATGGTCGACAGTGACAGCTCGATAATTTCGCCGCTGTACTTCTTACGCAATTCTTCCAGAACACTGCTCTTACCTGTTCCATATGCTCCGGTAAGAGCGATATTTTGCACTGCCTTAGCATCAATAGAGCGAACCAACAAATCGTAATAGACACGGTGACTATTCTCGTCGAAACTTGGTCTCAAACTTGCAAGTTTGACGTCTCTGCCATCCTTTTCTTCAGTACCACTTTCGATCCAGTTCACGGGAATTCCTGGATCATTTTCTGCAGCTGTTCCTGCCACCGTGCAACCACCTTTTCCAAGATCTAGAATGCCACGTCACGCGACGTCTGTATATATGTTTTGTCAGTCTTCATCAAATCGCAAATAGGCAAAATAGAAAAATTGGGACTTAACACGAAGTCTAGCCGGTGGTCGTTTTACTCCTCATAGGGATAAAAAACTTCCGACTTGGGAATATACCTCAGATCTAAATACCCTCTGACAATCCTTAGTAATCCGATTTCTACGGATCGCAGGCCGGGATTCACGTTTAGCTTTAGATCGATTCTCAGACCAATCTCATCAGTTCACTCGGTGTATCGACTTCAATTTTCAACGCTTAGAACCAAGTATCTCTATGACACCAACACGAGATTCCGATATATTTCGTAACTGATAAGTTGCAAGAAGTCTCGATACCAACCCCATGTTTAGATGCAAATTATTGAAACTTTGACGCCCAAATTTTCTTGCAATCACGCTGCAACAATCCTCTTCGAGAAAAGACCCAACTATCAGCTACAAGAAACCTTCGGCGATCTCGCCACGGACCGCCCCGCGTCCCTACCGTCAATAGTCACGTTGATACTTCTCCAAGGCTCCCACCATCCCCCGCCAACTTCAGTTGCAAGCCGGGGGATCATGAAATCAAGATTCCTTCGCTGACCCTTACGTTCTCCAGCCAGAAGGAACTACATTTGCTCCACCCAATCAAGAATCTCCCAATAGTCCTTGATCAACTACAGAAACTTAGGGTCCGAACCATTCGGAGCTGCCGGAAGTGAAGTGCTGCTTCTTCCAGATGGGAACCTCGGCTTTTATGCGCTCCACTAGGAGCTCATTGGCATCGAATGCTTCCTTGCAGTGCGCTGCCATCCAGGCGGCGACCAATGCGGCATCGCCGATTTTCAACGGACCCATGCGGTGCACGGCCGATAGCTTCAGCCCCGTGCGCTCTTCTTCCTCCGCGATGATCTTCTCCAGAAAATCCTGCGCTTGCGGATGGTGGGAGTAATCCAAGGAGTTCACCGGTCGCCCACCGTCGTGGTTGCGAATGATTCCGTGGAAGAGAGCAATGGCGCCAGCGGTATCGGACTGAGAGGCATCGCGAACCGCGGCTTCGTCGATTGGTTCTTCGGTGATCAGCGCGTAGCACATGAGCTATGTCCATCTTGACGCTGGCACCCGCTACTACCTGGTGACACTTGATCTGGAACGTACACAGAAACCCCATTGCGAGGGCATTCCTATCTACATCTCTTCCAGCGCCAGACAAGGATGCAGCAGAGTTTGCACGGGCTGGATTACACGACAGCGGAGAACCTGAAGTAAGCGCACGAGTTCATACCCGCGCCAAAGAACAGCAGCCGCGGATTCCGGATCCAACTGATTGACGCCAGTAGCTACGTCGTGCGCGCCGAGAATATGGATCTGCACTGGGCAGCGTACGGGCCGGCTATGCACTGGGCCAATGTCAGCGATGTTCAACCGAAAGACCCTAGACAACTGCCCGGCTCATAGTCGTTTAGTCATTTCTCTCAACCACGAAAGTTGTGAGATGCAACAATAACGGCCTTGAGAATTGCCCGCAAGGCAATCCCGGGGAGTATAGTCGCTGGCGTGCTGATTGGATTCAAATCATGCGGATTAAAGCTCTCACTAGAGAATACTTAAAGATATAACCATCAGCATGGTCATACTCATTATCACTGAGGTCCTTCCTAAGGCCCTTGCAATCGCGCCGAGCACTCCCCCATGAAAGGCTGATTCATGACCACTGCCGACTTTACCGCCGATGCGCAAACGATACTTCCCGAGCTGGTTGAACTGCGCCGTGCACTGCACGCGGACCCGGAGCTCGGACTGGATCTGCCCCGCACCCAGCAAAAAGTACTTAACGCCCTCCAAGGGCTCCCTCTGGAAATCACCACCGGAACGCGCACCAGCTCGGTGACCGCAGTGCTTCGAGGCGAGCTGCCCGGCCCGACGGTCCTGCTTCGCGGCGACATGGACGCATTGCCGATTCTCGAAGAGACCAATCTGGACTTCGCCTCTGCTAATGGCAACATGCACGCCTGCGGCCACGATCTGCATACTGCGGGACTTGTTGGCGCAGCCAAGTTGCTCTCGGCTCGGCAAAGTGAGCTTCATGGCTCGGTCATCTTCATGTTCCAGCCAGGCGAAGAAGGCCACGGCGGCGCCAAGATCATGCTTGATGAGGGGCTGCTTTCGGCTGCCGGAGAACGTCCGGTTGCCGCCTACGCGATCCATGTGGGTCCCGGTCCGCGAGGAGTCTTCGCAACTCGGGGCGGCCCGGTAGCCGCCGGGTCAAACCAGCTAACAGTGAAGCTGAAGGGACGCGGCGGACATGGCTCGCAACCCCACCAGACCCTGGATCCGGTACCGGCTGCCGCGGAGCTCGTCCTGGCCTTGCAGAGTTTTGTAACTCGACGGTTCAATGCCTTCGATCCGGTGGTTCTCTCGATCACGCGGCTGTCCACCGGAGACGGAGCAATCAATGTCATCCCGGAAAGCGTCGAACTGGCTGCCACCATCCGCACCATGTCCCACGACTCCCTGGCAGTCCTCGAAGAAGGACTGCCGCGCGTCGTCCACGGCGTGGCAGCAGCCCATGAGCTCACCGCAGACGTAAGTTTTGACACGCTCTACCCGGTGACCGTGAATGATGCCGCCGAGACCGAGGCAGCGCTGGAAACAATGCGCGAAATTTACGGTGAACAGCGTGTGGCGATCATGCCATCACCAATGATGGGATCCGAGGATTTCGCTTTTGTGCTCGATGAAGTTCCGGGTACCTTTATTGGCCTGTTGACGTCTCCACCCGACTTGGCTGCCGAAGAAACCGAGTGGAACCACTCGCCACGGGTGGTTTTTGACGACACAGTGCTCGCAGATCAGGCCGCAGCCCTGGCAGCCATCGCGTTTAAGCGAACCGCCCGGTGAGCTGTGGAGCTGCGCGCTAATTCTTGAGAATTACGGTGGTTTGGGCCCCTGCATATTCAAACCCTGCGCGCAGCGCCGTTTTGATCGACGCAGCATTGTCGACGTGCACGCGCCACTGAGGAATCAGGCCGGCGTCCACTGCATGCTTTTGGGCAATAGCGACAGCTTGAGAACCGAGTCCGCTTCGCCGACTGGCTGGTGATACGAGCGCGCCGAGGTGGGCCAGTTTTTCTTCCCACACGTCGTAGCCCGCCCCTGCCAAAGGCAGCGACTCGGTCTCAGCTTCGTTGAGCAAGACAAAGGTATTGTCCATCTCGCTCAAGCCGACTTCTGCGGCGTCTTCGGCTGGGCAGGCTGTTTCGAGAGCAACGGCGTGCGCTCGCGCACGGCTCGCCTGTGCGTTTGGGCTTGGCAACATTGGTGCTGAATCATTGAAGTACAACTTCGCTTCTCCGAGGGCCCGCCCACCATAGGGAGCGCTGAGTTCTAAAAGTTTCGCGTGGCTGACTAGTTCCGAATCGGGCAGCTCTCGGCCAGCCTCCATTGCCCATGAGGGGCCAACAAGAATCCCCGTTCCGAACAATGAAACGAACATGAGCACGGCACTATCGTTCTTTTCGCGATAAACCCTTTCCGCTCCCCGCGCCAAGGCTTCCGCCGAAACGCCGAGAATCGATGCCCAGGATTGTCGGATAGTCGCGATGGTGTCGGCTTGAAGCGTCATGCCGACAGACTAGCGGATTTCACGACGGAGCTATTGTATGGAGGACCGAATTGAATGACGGGAACACCCAAGACTTTTATCAGGATTCGAACTGGCAGATACTCGATGCTTAGGTTACAAATAAAGTCATGGTCTGGTTGCGCTTCAGGAAAACTCGGGAGGAAACAGAACGAACTGATAGACGGGATCTGTGAACTTCGAAGCTCACTCAGACGCATCCTGCAAGGAATCGGCGTCGCAACTTCCGTTCCAGCCACAAATTTTCGTCTGTCCATTTCTCGTCCGGACAACGCAAATCGAGCGTGCAGCAACTAATGACGCGTCGCTGGTATGTTGAATGAAAGAGTGGCCTTGGCACTTCCTTGACACGCTTTAGCCTTCAGTTTCGATCCTCATGCTTGCCCCGTGCATGGTTCCTCGTGAACCAGTAAAAGTATGAAGGGCCGCTATCAATTCCGAGAACGCATACTGCTCACCACCAGTAAATCCGCGTGGCATCCGAATCCCGTTCAAGCTGGCAATGTCTTTTTCTGTAACTCGCCATTTAACGATCGCTAGGCTGTTCCCGTCAAAGTTTGGAAATTCAATATAGATTCCCCACGGCGTTACGCGAGCTTCATACCCATATTCATTCGCCAAGTAATCAACGTAGACTTGACGCTTGAAAGACTCCATGTGTCAACCCTAATACGAATGGTTAGACATAAAATAGCGCTGACCACTATGTTTCCTACTGCCGGATAGTCGAGGTGGTGTCGGGTTGAAGCGTCATGCCGACAGACTAGCGGATTTCACTTCAGCGATGTCATTCCGATGGAAGGCAGAGAATGCCGTGGCAGCAAAAAGGATCGACAGGATGTCCAAGGCCAACATGGCCAGTAATGAACCTTGAGCCGCGCCCCACATTAAATTTGCGTTCTCGAGCACTTGCCCTGGTTGAACCGCGGAGCCGGATTCCATTCGGCTAATCGCTGCACTGTCCGCGTTCTGCCACAGTGCGTAGAACATAAAGAAGCAAATATTCATTGATAGCAGTACCAAAGCGACGATGGTCGCAAAAGCTTTTCGAATCGGTACTAGCATTCAAAACTTTCCAACAGTGCTTCGGCAGATATATTTTCGAGCCAAAAATACGCATGAATCGCAAGCAAGACGTCGTCTATTGTCTGCACTGTTCGCGGTGCATCACGAAGAGAAAGGACCACACTCGCGACATTCGATATCGCGGAGTTCAGGCTGGTCCTGTCGAACTCAACGCCGAGCAAAGCCAACAGAAAGTCGTGTGTCAGTTTGCGTAGTTCTCGCTTGGAAAGCCTCTTCTGCGTCGAAAATTCCAGAGCGTGTTGCATCGACAAAGTCGCGGTTCCCACTTCCGGAAGCGGCAGACATTGTTGTCGAAGCCTGGACACCAGGAATTCATCGCGAGGAATTTCTCCCGGCATGATTTCCCTATAGTCGGTCTTGCTACCTACGCCAGGAGGATAGTCACTCACAGGCAAGCCCGGCCTTCCATTAGTTGCATAAGATAAGCAGTATCGAGTCTAAAGCCCTACCCATTCGGAACTACCTGAAGTGAAATGCTGCTTCTTCCAGATCGGGACCTCGGCCTTTATGCGTTCCACCAGGTTCTCAATGGCATCGAATGCTTCCTTGCGGTGTGCCGCCGCCGAAGCAGCGACCAGCGCGGCGTCGCCAATCTTCAGGGGACCCACGCGGTGCACTGCGGAAAGCTTCAGCCCGGTGCGTCCTTCTTCCTCAGCAATGATTTTCTCCAGGAAATCCTGCGCCTGCGGGTGATGCGAGTAGTCCAAGGAGTTCACCGACTGGCCGCCGTCGTGATTACGAATGATTCCGTGGAAGAGCACCACTGCGCCTGCAGTATCGGACTGCACGGCATCGCGCACTGCGGCCTCGTCGATAGGTTCTTCGGTGATCAAAGCGTAGCTCATGAGCGGGCTCCTTCGGTGTGTGCATGATCGGCCAGCAGCTGCGGGGCCACTTCAGCCAGTGCGGGAAGCCCGCCTTCAAGGTAGTTTGTTTTGATGCCCCGGCCAGCGAGCAAGGCGGCCGCGCGTTGCGAGCGCGGACCGCGTGCGCAATACACCGTTACCTGTGCCGGGATCTGCTTCAGATCTGTGCCGGATTCAATAGCTGCTTCCAGCTCAGGAAGGGGCAGATGCAAGGAACCGGCGATGTGCTGTTGCGCGCGTTCGTCATCATTGCGCACATCCAGCAAGACGGGGGCAGCCGACCCCTCCAGCGACTGGGCGAGTGCCTTGGCATCAACGCCCTGGACCTCTGGCAGAGAACCGGAGCAGAAGAGCACGTAGTCAATCAGCTCGGTTACTTCAGCACCTTGGGGGTCCCGGGAGAATTCGAGGGTACGCGTGCTGGCTGCCAGCGCATCGTAGATCAGCACCTTGCCCACCAGCGGGGTGCCGATTCCGGCGATCAGCTTCAGCGCTTCGGTGGCCAGCAGCGCGCCGACGGTGCCGCACAATCCGGGCAGCACTCCCCCGGCTGCGCAGTCCGGCACGGTGCCCGGGGCCGGCGGAATCGGGAACAGGTCGCGGTAGCCCGGGCCATGCTCATGCCAGGCCACGGAGACTTGTCCGTGGTGCTGCAGGATGGAGCCCCAGATCAGCGGAATGCCCGAAAGCTGCGCTGCGTCATTGGACAGGTAGCGGGTCGGGAAGTTGTCGCTGCCATCGATAACCAAGTCATATTTCGCAAAGATCTCTAGTGCGTTGGATGAATCCAAGCGCAGATTATGCTCGATGAATTCCACATTGGGGTCCAGCGCCTTGGCGGCCTGGGCCAGGGAAGCGGTCTTGGCCAGGCCGATATTTGCGGTGGTGTGCGTGACCTGGCGGTGCAAGTTGGATAGTTCCACCACATCATCATCAACGATGCCGATGGTGCCTACCCCCGCTCCGACAAGATACGGAACGCTGGCGCTGCCTAGCCCTCCGGCGCCGATCACCAATACCCGGGCGGCAGCCAGCTTGCGCTGCGCCGTGTCATCAAATCCGGGCAGGGTCAGTTGGCGTGCGGCGCGAGCAGCCTGTTCCTCGCTTAGCGACGGCCCGGGGGCCACCAGCGCGGGAAAGTCGCGTTCACTTTTCATCGTGCTCCTTATCGCGTTGGCGCGATAGCATGAAGTCATGTCGAAGATTACGATACGCTACTTCGCTGCCGCGGCGGCAGCAGCGGGCTGTGAGCAGGAGAGCTGGGAACGCCCGCAAACGCTCGCCGGGCTGCGTAGCGAACTGATCGATTCCTACGGGCCAGAAATGGCACAGGTTTTGCGTGCCGGAAGTTTCCTGATCAACGGCGTGGTACGCCGCGATGCCGGGGAACTGGGCTCGGCCGAAAATCTGACGGTGGACGTGCTGCCGCCGTTTGCCGGCGGATAGCCGATGACCTGCACCCTGGAGAATCATCGCGCAGAACTTGAAGCGCTGTTGTCCCCGGTCTTTGCTTCCCTGGACAGCGAAAAGCTGTTGGCTGATAGCCCCGAGGCAAACGGCCGCATCCTCAGCGAGGATCTGTACGCCCTGTTGCCAATCCCCGCATTCACCAATTCGCAGATGGACGGCTACGCTGCACGCAGCGCGGACTTGGCCACTGCAACGCCGCAGTCCCCTGTCACCTTGCCATTGGGTTTTACGGCGGCCGCCGGCGACCGGCAAATCACATTGGCTGAAGGAACTGCCAGCCCGGTGATGACCGGTGCGATGATCCCGCTGGGGGCCGATACCGTGATCCCCATAGAGGAAAGCAGCTCCGGGGCTTTCCCGGACTTGGTTCGGGCAGGCCGTGGCACCCCGAGTGGAAACGCGGAGTTCACTGCTCCCAGCGAATCAGGCCGTTTCATCCGCCTCGCCGGCGTCGACCTTGAAGCCGGCGCCCTGGTGGCCCAGGCCGGAACCCGGCTGACCCCCACCATGATTGCCGCATTGGTTTCCAGTGGACTGCGTGAAGTACCGGTACGCCGCGCATTGAAGGTGGCCGTGTGCACTACCGGTGACGAGCTCAGTGATGATCAGCCTTCCCAGGGCCAGATCCCGGACTCGAATTCCCCCATGCTCACCGCCTGGCTGCACCAATATCAGGTGCAGGTGCGCACCTTGCAATTACCTGATGATCCCAAGCGCTTCGCGCTGGCTATTGATGCGCTGCAGGAACAAGTTGACCTGATTCTGACCGTAGGCGGAATCAGCGCCGGAGCTTATGAAGTGGTCCGACAGGCTCTTGCGCCGCTGGGCGGTGCATTCCACAACGTGGCGATCCAGCCTGGTGGTCCGCAAGGCTTCGCCCAGCTGCCTCAGGCAGCGGTGCTGTGCTTCCCCGGCAACCCGGTCAGCGCACTGTTATCGGCTGAACTATTTTTGGCCCCGCTGCTGCGCAAGCTCAACGCCTTGCCCGAGCCGGTGTCGCAACACTACCCATTGGCCGCCGATGTCACCTCGCCCGGGCATAAGCACCAGGTGCGCCGGGCTGTGATCCGTGGTGGCCTGGTGGAAATCCTGGATCCGGGCTCGCATCTGGTCCACGATCTGGCCCGCGCCGATGCGCTGGTGCATATCCCTGCAGGCATCAGCCAGCTGATAGCTGGGCAGCAAATTGAAACTTGGAGCATGAATGTCTGAAAAACTTACCCACCTGCGTGAAGACGGCAGCGCCCACATGGTCGACGTCAGCGATAAGGCTGTCACCAAGCGTGTTGCTACCGCGGAGGCCATCTTTGCCACCCGCGAAGATGTCGTCCCGATGCTGATGACCGGCAACCTGCCCAAGGGCGAAGCACTGGGCACCGCCCGCGTCGCGGGCATCATGGCAGCCAAGCGCACCTGGGAGCTGATTCCGCTGTGCCACCCGCTGCCGATCTCCAAGGTCTCCATTGATTTCGAGGCGCAGGATTCCGCGGTGCGCGTGATCGCCCAGGTGACCACCAAGGGTGTCACGGGGGTGGAGATGGAAGCGCTGACCGCAGCGAGCGTGGCCGCGTTGACCCTCTATGACATGGTCAAGGCCGTGGACAAGCACGCCGAGGTTCGCTCCGTGAAAGTCTTGGCGAAGTCCGGCGGCAAGAGTGGCGACTGGGCTCGTGAAGACTAGCCGCCACGCGGCAGTCGTGGTCGCCTCGACCAGCGCTGCGGCGGGAACTGCCCAGGACAAGACCGGCCCGATGATCGTCCAGTGGCTGGCCGAGCGCGGGTTCGAGGTCCCGGGCCCGGTGGTGGTTGCCGATGGCCAGCCGGTGCGTTTCGCCGTGGATGGCCTGCTGGCCGATGACGCGCAGGTGATCATCGTGACCGGCGGGACAGGGGTCAGCCCGGATGACCAGTCCCCCGAAATGGTTGCTCCGCTGCTGGATGTGCAGTTGCCTGGAATCATCGAGGCCATTCGCCGCCGCGGCGAGCCGAACACACCGCTCTCGATCATCACTCGCGGGGTGGCCGGGTTCGCCGGCAGCAGCTTCGTGATCACCTTGCCCGGTTCTACCGGCGGGGTCAAAGACGGACTGGCCGTGCTGGACACCGTCCTGGAACATTTGCTGACCCAGCGCAGTTCAGGCACCGGCCACGGGCCACGCTGAGAAACACCAAGTACTTTGATCTGAAAGGCTGAAGAATGAGCGTCGAAGCTGGAATCTACGAACACTTCAAAGGACAGCGCTACGAAGTGCTGGCCGTAGGCAAGCACAGCGAAACCGAAGAACCACTGGTCTTCTATCGCAAACTCTATGACGACTACAGCTTCTGGGCGCGGCCGCTGGCGATGTTCGAGGAAGCCGTTGACCGCGATGGCTACAGCGGCCCGCGGTTTGCGAGGATTGTTTAGGAACTCCGAATCTGTCGCTTGCCAAAATGTCGGTAGTTCTCGGTAATTTGGAGACATGGATTACTTCGAGGGGCCTCGCATTTGCCAGCTATGCACTTTTGACGAGTCGGTAATTGAGTTTGACACGATTCCAGATGGAATCGGCATCGATTTGAACACCTACGAGTCAAAAGTTGTCATTCCAAAACACCTACGCCGTTTGATGTACTGCACGAATTGCGACGCGGTTTACGACAAGTCAGGCGCGTTTAGCCGCGAACTAACAGATCAATATCGAGCCTTATTAGAGCAGAATTCTTAGGCAAACTTGAAACGCTGAAAGCTATTGCGAGTCAGCCTCGTTATAGCGCTCAAGAGCTTCCGCGAAGTCGCTGATTTGTTCTTCGCTCCAGCCTTCCAGCCGCTCGATCACCGCGGACCGGTGCACGGCAGCTGAAGCATTCAGCCGTTCTTGCCCCAGTTTGGTCAGTTCAAGCACACGGCCCCGTCCGGCTTCGGAATCGTCGTATGCCGCATACCCCAGATCAAGCAGAGTTCCGACTTGCCGGGAGACCGTTGAACGATTCAGCGAGAAGGCCTCGGCGATATCGGTCGCCCGTGCCCCGGGCGTATCGGCAATAAATCGCAATAGCGAATGCTCCACCATGCTCAGGGGCTCGGCTAGTTGCCGTGAGCGCGAGTTGGCTCGTCGAGTGATCAGTTGCATGTGATGGTAGACCGACTCGATGTCTGCCTCCCGTTGTTCCCTGCCCATGGTTTCGAGTCTAGTACGTGTCGGACAACTCAAGATATTCTGTTGCATAATGCAACATTAGCGGTATTCTTAATACATATGACTGCCACCGACACCACCGCACCCAGTACCCCCACTGCCAAGCATTCCAACTCCGCACCACCAAAACCGGCCACCGCCCAACGCGCACCGAAGGGATGGGGAAAGCTGGCACGAACCATGCTGATCCCGTTCTTCCTCTGCGCCATCATGGGCCTGTTCTACCTCGGAGCCTTCCATCAGCCAACGCCGCACAACGTACAGGTAGCTGTGGTTGGAGATTCAGCTGCAACCAAGGTCTTCGCCCAGACTTTGCAGGATGAATCGGATGGGGCATTGACCGTGCGCACTGTCAACAATGGGGAATCCGCCCGGCAACTGGTTGAAGATCGCGAAATCGTCGCCGCCTACGAATCGACCAAGGACTCTGCAACGCTCTACGCTTCCAGCGCAGCATCGGAAACCTCGGCGAACATCGCCCAGAAGGTCTTCATGAATGTGGCCTACAAGCAGGGCCAGCCGTTCCATGTGGAGGACGTTGTCCCCGCCGGAGAACATGACAGCACCGGGCAGGGCCTGTTCTTCCTGCTCGTCGCGCTGAGCATTGGCGGCTACGCCAGCGCCGTGCCGCTGGCAGGGTTCATGGGCAAGGTCAAGCTGCCAGTCCGCTTCGCGATGGCCGCAGTTGCTGCCGCGGTGATCGCATCGATTGCCGTGATCGTTTCCGGTCCGGTTTACCAGATCATTCAAAACCACTACGCCAGCATTTGGCTGATTTCGTGGGCCTACGCTGTTTCGATCATCATGCTGGGCATGGGGCTGCACCCAATGCTGCGCCATTGGACCACGCCGGTCTTGACCTTGTGCTTTGTTGCCTTGAACTTCACCAGCTCCGGCGGCATCTTCCAGCCTGCCATGCAGCCTGGATTCTTCGGCGCACTGAACACCTTCTGGAACGGCGCCGGATGGCTCCACGCGGTTCAGACGCTGGTCTACTTCCCAGGCCAGGGCATCGGCATGGATATCCTGCGGCTGATCGTGTGGCTGGTTCCCGGTGCGGCACTGATATTCGCAACCCACGCATGGAGCGTGCACAAGACCCGCCTGGCCAATGAAAACGCGGCCATCCAGGAAGTGGAAGAGGCCGTCGCAGCATAGCGGTTCCTCCGGGCATCCAGTGGGCCGAGGCCGCCATTCTGCTAGCGGCTGGAAGCCAGCGCTTCGCGCACCTGCTGCGCCGCCTGAAGCAGCCGAGGCAGAATCTTCTGGGCCGCTTCGTCGGCGCTTTGCTCGCTGGCCGGGTGCACGCTCATGGACACATTCATGGCTGCCGCCACGGTGGAATCGGCATTGAAGACCGGCACCGCGACCGAGCGCAACCCGATCTCCAGCTCCTGGTCAACCACCGCGTAGCCCTGCGCACGGATCTTTTCCAGTTCCTTGCGCAGGGCTGCTGGCGTTTTGATTCCCATGCCGGTGCGCGATTCGAAACCTCCGGCGAACACAGATTCACGAAGCTCCTCTGGCCCGAAAGCCAAAAGCACGCGGCCCATGGAGGTGTGCACCGCAGGGAATCGGGTGCCCACGGAGATGCCGACACGCATGATCGAGCGGGTATGCACGCGGGCGATGTACACGATGTCGGTGCCATCGAGCACGGAGGCCGAGGCGGACTCGTGGACCTGCGCCGAGAGCTCCTCAAGCACCGGCTCGATCAGCTGCGGCAAGGTAGCGCTGGAGAGATAGGCATAGCCCAGCTGCAGGACCTTGGAAGTCAGCTCGAAATACTTGCCATCAGAGCGCACGTAGCCCAGTTCTTGCAAGGTGAGCAGAAAACGCCGGGCGGTGGCGCGCGAGAGCCCGGTGCGCGCTGCAACCTCGGAGAGCGTCATCGAGATATGCTCGGCATCAAAGCAGCTGATGACGGCCAAGCCGCGGGCCAGCGACTGGACCGACGTTGAAGGTGTTGCCTGCTCGCTCACCGTACTCCTTGCACCTGCTGAAAACTGTGATGGGGCGCCTCCCAAAAGTTGGAAGGCACCCCACTAATCTACTGCGTCTCTAGGCCCAGGTCAGTTCCACCGGGACCTTGGCCTGCAATTCGTCAAAGCTGATGCCGTGCACCGAGCGCACAAAGACCTTCGCATCGCGCAGTTCGAAGATGGCCACTTCGGTATAGATCCGCGAGACGCAGCCCAATCCGGTGACCGGGTAGCTCAGTGTTTCAACCAGCTTGGATTCGCCGGTCTTGGTGAACAGGCTCATCATCACCCAGGTCGCCTTGGCCCCGATGGCCAGGTCCATGGCGCCGCCGACCGCGGGAATCGCGCCTTCGGCCCCGGTATGCCAGTTGGCCAGATCGCCGGCCTGCGAGATCTGGAAGGCCCCGAGCACGCAGACATCCAGGTGCCCGCCGCGCATCATGGCGAAGGAGTCGGCATGGTGGAAGTAGGCGGCGCCGGGCAGTTCGGTCACCGGGATCTTGCCGGCGTTGATCAAGTCCTCGTCGATGTCCTCGCCGGTGGCTACCGGGCCCATGCCGAGCATGCCGTTTTCGGTATGCAGGGTGACACCCTGGTCGGCGGTGAGGAAGTTGGAGACGTTGGTCGGCTGGCCAATGCCCAGGTTCACGAAGGCCCCGGCAGGAATATCGCGGGCTACCAGCTGCGCCATCTCATCACGGGTCAGTTTTTCTTCGGTGGTTCGCACGTCAGCCATTACTTTTCTCCTCCAAGAGCTACCACGGTGTCGACATAGATCCCCGGAGTGATCACGTGCTCCGGATCGATGCTTCCGATCTCGACGACCTCGTCAACCTGCACGATCGCGGCCTTGGCGGCCGTGGCCATGATCGGGCCGAAGTTTCTCGCGGTCTTGCGGTAGACCAGGTTGCCAAAGGTATCGGCTTTCAGCGCCTTGATCAGCGCGAAGTCGGCGTGGATGGGCGTCTCCAGGACGTAGCCCTTGCCGTCGATGACTCGGGTTTCCTTGCCCTCGGCCAGCAGCGTGCCGTAGCCGGTGGGGGTGAAGAATCCGCCGATTCCAGCTCCGGCGGCGCGGATGCGTTCGGCCAGGTTGCCCTGCGGGACCAGTTCCAGCTCGATTTCCCCGGCGCGGTAGGCCGCATCAAAGTGCCAGGAGTCGGACTGGCGCGGGAAGGAGCAGATGATCTTCTTGACCCGGCGTTCCTTGATCAGCAGGGCCAGGCCGGCGTCGGCCTGCCCGGCGTTGTTGTTCACTACCGTCAGGTCCTTGGCGCCGCAGTCCATGAGTGCGTCGATCAATTCCATCGGCTGGCCGGCGTTGCCGAAGCCGCCAATCAGGACTGTGGAGCCGTCGGTGATTTCGGCGACGGCGTCAGCGGCCGAGGTGGCAATACGTGGTGCCATGCTGGGTTCCTCTCGAGACTACTTGGTGGCGTGGACGTTTTCGATGACTACGGCGAGGCCCTGGCCCACGCCAATGCAAATGGCGGCTAGCCCATAGCGCTCGCCGGAGTCCTGCAGGCGGCGGGCCAGGGTACCCAGGATGCGCAGGCCGGAGGCGCCCAACGGGTGGCCGATAGCGATGGCCCCTCCCCACGCGTTAAGGATGCCTGGGTCGATATCCCAGGCGCGGATGCAGGCCAGGGACTGCGCGGCGAAGGCTTCATTGAGTTCGACGGCGGCGATATCCGACCAATTCAGGCCGGCCTTGCCCAGGGCCTTGTTGGCGGCTTCCACCGGGGCAAAGCCGAAGAATTGCGGTTCCAAGGCGAAGGAGCCATTGGAAACGATGCGCGCTATGGGATCCTGGCCCAGCAGGGCGCCGCCCTTTTCGGAACCGATGAAAGCGGCCGAAGCGCCATCGTTCATCGGTGACGCGTTGCCTGCGGTGACAGTGGCGTTTTCTCCGGTGCGGAAAACGGTGCGGAGCTGGGCAAGGGTCTGGGATGTGGAGTCGGCACGGATGGTTTCATCACGGGTGACTTCGGTGCCGCGCTTGTTGGCCGGCGGCACAGGAACCACCAGGCTCTCGTACTTTCCGGCATCCCAGGCAGCTGCTGCCTGCTGGTGCGAGAGGGCGGAGAATTCATCCTGGTCTTCGCGGGAGATATTGTGCTTTTCGCGCAGCTGCTCGGTGGCTTCGCCCAGTGATACGGTCCATTCACCCGGCATGGAGGGGTTGACCAGGCGCCAGCCCAGGGTGGTGTTGGCCAGTTCCAGGTTGCTCATCGGGAAGGGGCGTTCGGTTTTCGGCAGTACCCATGGGGCTCGGGACATGGATTCCACACCGCCCACCAGCACCAGATCGGCATCGCCAACGGCCACCTGGCGGGAGGCCGCGATCGAGGCATCCAGCGAGGAACCGCATAGGCGGTTCATGGTGGTGCCCGGCAGCGTGGTGGGCAGGCCAGCGAGCAATGTGGCCATGCGGGCGACATTGCGGTTCTCTTCGCCGGCGCCGTTGGCGTTCCCGAAGATCGATTCATCGATGGTGTTGGCGTCGAGCTTCGGGGACCGTGCGACAAGTTCGCGCACCACATGCGCGGCGAGGTCGTCGGGGCGATGGCCCGATAGCGCGCCGCCGATCTTGCCGAAGGGGGTGCGAATTGCGTCGTAGAGGTACGCCTGCTGCATGGTCTCACTGCTCCATTGCTGAAAGATGTTCACAATGTGAACTTAAGTTCGTACAATGAACTTTACCAGCCCCCACTCGCCTCTTCAAGGTGCATCGATAAGTTCGCTTGATGAACATTAGTACGCACTGTGAAAATAGTGCTAGGATCACAACGCCGTGACACCCATCACGCGCAATGCACTGAGAGATCACAAAGGGGCGCCTCATGTCTTCACCGCAAACCGATACCCAGAAATTCAAGCTTGGTGGCTGGATAGCCCTGCTCTGCTTCTTCATCGTCGTTTTCGAGGGCTACGACATCGTTGCCCTGGGCGCCACCATTCCGATGCTCACCGATCCTAACGTCGGCGGGTTCAGCGTGAGCGAGATGAACTGGGTCAATACCTTCTCGCTGATCGGTGTCGGCGTCGGGGCAGCCACGATGGGGCGCATGGCCGACCGGTTCGGGCGGCGCCGCCCGCTGCTGATCGCAGTTCTCGTCTTTTCGGTGTTCACCTTGCTTTTCCCGTTCCTCCCGAGCGCCGTCTTGATGGGTGCATTCCGCTTCATCGCGGGCCTGGGACTCGGCGGCTGCATGCCCGTAGCCCTAGCATTGATGCAGGAGAATGCCCCGGTGGGGCGGCGCGCATTGGCCAACAACTTGCCGATGGTCGGCTACCATCTGGGCGCTGTCCTGGCATCCCTGGCAGGCAAGGCAGCCGGTGTTCATTGGGCGGCGCTGTACTTCCTTGGAGGCGGGCTGGGTCTGGCCCTTTTGGCGCTGCTCTGGTTCAAGCTTCCCGAAAGCGACGTTGTCGCCAGCAACGAGCGCACCTCGATCTCCGATGTGCTCAAGCCCAAATACCTGCGCACCTCGATCGGCTTGTGGATTGCCGCATTCATGGGACTGGTGCTGGTCTACGGCCTGAATGCCTGGCTTCCCAAGATCATGGGCGCCGCTGGCTACCCGGTGGCCGATTCGCTGACGATGCTCTTCGTACTGAACTTGGGCGCTATCGCGGGCCTATTCATTAGCGCCTATGCGGCCGACACCAAGGGCATCAAGCTCGTCTCGCTGATCTGGTTCGCGGCTTCGGCAGCATTATTGCTGCTGCTGGCGGCGCCTTTTGGCAGCCAAGTCCTTTTGACCGCGGTTCTCTTTGTCACCGGCATTTTCGTCTTCAGCGCACAGTGCCTGATGTATGCCTATGCTGGCCACGTCTATCCACGCAACCTGGTCGCCACCGGCATTGGGCTAGCTTCGGGCATCGGACGCTTTGGCGCCATCATCGGCCCCTACATCACCGGCTTGATGGTCGCCGCCGGAACGGCGTACCCGGGTGCGTTTTTCCTTTACGGCGGAGCAGCGTTGCTGGCTGTATTGGTCATCGCGCAGATCCCGAAGCCACAGCGTGGCTAGAGTTGCACCATGGCCAATTCTCCTAGCGGGGATTCAATGCTGGACCGTTTGGTGCGGATCCTTGATTCCTTCGACGCGAAAAACCAGTCGCTCAGCGTCAGCGTTCTGGCGCGCCGGGCCGATATCCCGGTAGCAAGCATGTACCGGCTGCTGGATTCGCTGGTGGAACATGATTTGCTCAGCCGCGATGCCTCGGGCCAGGTACGGCTGGGCCTGCGGTTATGGGAGCTGGCGAATCGCAGTGCAGCCACCCAGGATCTGCGCACGGCAGCGCTGCCTTTCATGGAGGACATCAACCAGCTTCTGCGGCAAAACACCCAGCTCTCGGTGCTGCACCAGGACGAGGTGCTGATCATCGAGCGGCTTTCGCGCCCTGGATCAGTCATCAACCAGGCCAATGTTGCGGGACGCATGCCGGTGCACCGCACCTCCATGGGGATGGCCTTGCTCGCCTTCTCCCGCCCCGAAGCCATCCGCGACTACCTATCTCGCCACCAGGCGATCATGGCTGCCACCTACCCGGATTTCCGGGCCGAAATGGCTGAGATCCGCCGCACCGGCTATGCCACCTTCGATGGCTTCATCGATCCGGAAACAACCGGCGTCGCGGCTCCAATCCTTGATGATGCCGGATACCAGGTGGCCGTGATCTCCGTGGTGCTCCCCCGTCAAACCCGAGCGGTGCAATCCGCCGGGCTGGCGTTGCGCACCGCCGCTCGGGGTATTTCCAGGGCGCTGCAGCCGGGCGGATCGGCCTAGGACGATCGGCAGATCAGCGTGCGGATCCCGCCTCATTTTTATCATTCAATGAGAATCAGGCTGATCGAAGGCCCGCCACACACGCATCCTTATGCGAGACCCCATTTCCCCGGCCAGCGCCGGACCCCTGCACTGCAGCTGGGAATCCGCCCGCTGGTCCCGGCACAGACAGGTAGGACCCATGGCACAGGCGCCACGCATCCTGAAGACCAAGGTCGGCATCATCGGCGGCGGTCCGGCCGGCCTGATGCTTTCGCATCTGCTAGCCACCGCAGGCATCGAGAACATCGTTGTGGAAATGCGAGACCACGAAACGATCCGCAATACCCACCGCGCCGGCATCCTCGAATCCCAAGCCGTCTCCATGCTCACCGAATCCGGGGTGGGCGGGCGGGTGCTCAGCCACGGAGACGAGCACGCGGGCATCGACCTGCGCTTCAACGGCGAGTCCCACCCGCTGGATTTCCGCGATCTGGTGGACGCCACCGTGACCCTGTACGCGCAGAACGAGGTGTTCGTGGACCTGGCCGCCGCCCGGCAGCGCGACCAGGGCGATGTGCGCTACGGCTGCGAGGTCACCGAGATCCTGGACATGGAAACTTCCACCCCGAAGTTCCGCTTCACCGATGCCGAGGGCAGCCTGTTCGAGGTGCACGCCGATGTGATCGTCGGGGCGGACGGCTCGCGCTCCTTCGCCCGCCGCCAGATGCCCGATGCCTCGCGCCAGGACTTCAAGGTTTCCTACCCGTTCGCCTGGTTCGGCATCCTGACCGAGGCGCCGAAGTCCGCGCCGGAATTGATCTATGCGAACTCGCCGCACGGCTTTGCGCTGATCTCCCAGCGCAGTGAAACCGTGCAGCGCATGTACTTCCAATGCGACCCGAACGAGGACGTGAATGCCTGGAGCGAGGACCGCATCTGGGCCGAGCTGCAAAAGCGCGTGGACGGGCCGGATGGCTTCGAGCTGAAGACCGGGCCCATTTTCGACAAGACCGTGCTCGGCTTCCGCTCATTTGTCCGCGAGCCGCTCTCGCACGGGCGGATGTTCCTGATCGGCGATGCCGGGCACACCGTCCCGCCCACCGGGGCCAAGGGCCTGAACCTGGCCTTCGCCGACGTCAAGGTGCTTTTCGAAGCACTTGATTCCTTCTTCTCCACCGGCAGCGAGAAGCTGCTGGAGGGCTACTCGGACCTGGCCCTGAAGCGAGTCTGGAAGGCGCAGAACTTCTCCTACTGGATGACCTCCATGCTGCACACCCCGGTGGGCGGCGATCCGTTCATGGCCAAGCGCGCACTGGGCGAATTGGAGACCGTCACCTCCTCGCGCTACGGACAGCAATACCTGGCCGAGTCCTACACCGGCTGGCCCCACGCCTAAGCCCACCCAATAATTTTCAGAAAGGAGCCGACATGAGCGCCAACACCAACGCACTGGATCCAGCTGCCTCCGCGGCCACGCAGGAAGATATCAGCGCAGAAATCTCCAGCATCCACGAGGACTACCGCCAGCAGCTGCGGGCCGGCAAAAAGGCCGAAACCCAGCCACGAGTGGATTTCGCCCCCTACCGCTCCTCGCTGCTGCGCCACCCCACCAAGAACCTGCGCCACGCAGACCCTGAAACCATCGAGCTGCACTCACCGGCCTTCGGCCAGCGCGACGTGCACGCGCTGGAATCGGATCTGACCATCCAGCACAACGGCGAGCCCATCGGCGAGCGCATCGTTGTCTCCGGCCGGGTGCTGGACGGAGACGGCCGCCCGGTCGCCGGCCAGCTGGTGGAAATCTGGCAGGCAAACGCCGCCGGCCGCTATGTGCACAAGCGCGATCAGCACCCCGCGCCCATTGACCCGAACTTCACCGGGGTGGGCCGGGCCATTACCGGAGCCAGCGGCGAATATTCCTTCACCACCATCAAACCGGCCCCGTACCCGTGGAAAAACCACCACAATGCCTGGCGCCCGGCGCATATCCACTTCTCGCTGTTCGGCACCGACTTCACCCAGCGCATGATCACCCAGATGTACTTCCCGGGCGATCCGCTGTTTGCCCTGGATCCGATCTACCAGTCCATCACCGATCCCGAGGCGCGCGACCGCCTGGTCGCCACCTATGACCACTCGATCACCTCCCACGAATGGGCTACGGGCTACAACTGGGACATCGTACTGACCGGATCCAACCGCACTTGGATGGAAGAGGAAGAGGGCGAGCACTAATGAAAAAAGCTCCAGAACTGAAGCTCGTCCCCACCCCGGGACAGACCGTCGGCCCGTTCTACGGCTACGCATTGCCCTACGACAAGGACAATGAGCTGGTCAACCAGGGGCACCCGAACTCGGTGCGGCTGCACGGGGTGGTTTATGACGGCAAGGGCGAGGCCATTCCCGACGCGCTGCTGGAAATCTGGCAGGCCGACGAGCAGGGCAACGTGGTCTCCCGCGAAGGCTCGCTGGTGCGCGATGGCTACACCTTCACCGGCTGGGGGCGCACCGCGGTGGACAATGCCGGCCACTACACCTTCACCACTGTCAACCCGGGAGCCACCGATCAGGGCAAGGCGCCGTTCATCATGCTCACGGTGTTCGCCCGCGGCTTGATGAACCGGCTATTCACCCGGATCTACCTGCCCGAGGATACCGAAGCGCTGGCCAGCGATCCGCTGCTGTCCTCGCTGTCCGAGGCAGAACGCAAGACCCTGATCGCCACCCGCGAGGACGACGGATCCTTGCGCTTGGATCTGCGCTTGCAGGGCGAGGATGAAACCGTCTTCCTCGCCTATCCGCGCGAAAGCTGAAGCGGTCTCGGCCGGCTGGCGGCTTGCGCGTGTGGATTATGACGGGCGCGCCAGCCGATGCCGGTGGCAACCAGCGCTCTGGCGCTAAAGTTCTAGAGCGTGGGAACAAATTGAACCAGTGAAGAATCGAGGGTCTTGATGGATGGCGCAGACTACGGCGTGCTGGCCCCGGCGTGGGCCGGCACCGCGGCGGCTTCCTTGTCCAGCGACACCGCATTTGTCCAGGCCATGCTGGATGTCGAGGCTGCCTGGGTGCAGGTCCAGGCAGATGCCGGACTGTGCAGCGCCGAGGACGCGCAGGCAGTTCATTCGGTGGCCAGCGTGGAACGCTACGACCTGGTGCTCTTGGCTTCGCGGACTCCCGATGGCGCCAACGCGTTGATCCCCCTGCTGGGCATGATGCGCGAATTGCTCGCCCGCGATGGCGCTCCGCACTCCGCAAGCACGGCCCTGCACCGCGGGGCGACCAGCCAGGACATCATCGACAGCGCGCTGATGCTGGTTCTCTCCAAGACCCTGGCCCAGACGCAGGCAGATCTGCGCAGTGCCGCCGACGGGTTGGCCGACCTCGCGCAGGCTCACCGCAAAACGGTGTGCATTGCCCGATCGCTCACCCAGCACGCGCTTCCGACCACCTTCGGGTGGAAAGCGGCCAGCTGGCTTTCGGCCATTGTTGATGCCGACCGGCAGCTGGAAGCGGCTTCGCAGCAGCTGCGTCTGCAGTGGGGCGGCGCGGTGGGAACCCTTGCCTCCCTGGAACAATTCCTAGAGGGCGGGCACGGCATCAAGACCACCAGCCAGCAGCTAATCTCCCAGCTTGCCAGCCGCTTGGGCCTGCAGGATCCGGGCGTTCCGTGGCACACCAACCGCATGCCGATCCTCCAGCTCGGCTCCGCCCTCGGCGCAGCCATTGCCGCATTGGGAACATTCGGCGCGGACGTGCTCACCTCTTCGCGTCCGGAAATCGGCGAGTTGTCCGAACCACGCGAAGCGGGCAAGGGCGGTTCCTCCGCCATGCCGCAGAAGCAGAATCCCGTGCGTTCGGTCCTGCTGCGCAATGCTGCCTTCAGTGCTCCCGGGTTGCTTTCCACGCTCTTCACTGCTGCCGGCACCGCGGTGGATGAACGCCCCGACGGCGGATGGCATGCCGAATGGAGCGCACTGCGCGAATTGGCGAGGCTGGCAGCTGGAGCAGCATTCCATGGATCCTTCCTGGCCAATGGACTGTGCGTGAATCTTCCGGCCCTCCGACGGAACCTCGCCCTTGGCGGCGACGCGGTGCTTTCCGAGCGCTTGGCCACCGTCTTGGCCCCGCTGGTGGACGGAGGCAAACCTGCCATCCAGGCCTTGGTGCGCCGCAGCCTGGGGGAAGAGCTCTCCCTGCATGGGCTTCTACGTGCAGAGATTCCCACGGATCGCCTCAGCGATGCCCAGCTGGCAGAACTTTTTGATCCCGCCGGCTACCTTGGTGCCGCGGATCGCTTCACCGCAACAGTACTGGCCGACTACTCGGCACGGAAGGAACAATGGCAGTCCCAGAACTAACTCCGTCGCTGCTGCATACCGACAGCAACCTCCCCACCCTCATCGCAGGACCCTCCCTGGGGACCGCGGCCCTGCCTCTGTGGGCCCCCACCCTGCCCTACCTCAAAGAGCACTTCCAGGTCATCGCCTGGGATCTTCCCGGGCACGGTGCCAGCAAGCCATCGGCGCAAGAGTTCACCCTGGCAGAGCTCGCCACCGGCGTCACCACCATGGTCGAAGCCTTGCGGGCTGACGGGGTCATCACCGATGGCGCCAAGCTGTTCTATGCCGGGGTATCAGTGGGCGGCGCCACCGCACTGCAGCTGGCGGTGGATCATCCAGGCTTCTTCAACGCCTTGTCCTCGATCTGCTCGGCAGCCAAGATCGGCACCCCCGAGGGATGGACCGAACGCGCCGAACTTGTTGCCAAAGCCGGAACCCCGACCATGGTCGCAGGTTCTGCCCAGCGCTGGTTCGCTCCGGGGTTCATCGAGAAGGAACCTGGAATTTCAGCCAGCTTGCTGCACAGCCTGCAGGATGCTGACCGCTTTGCCTATGCCCACGTCTGTGGCGCCTTGGCTGGCTTCGACGTGCGTGGGCAATTGCAAGGCACCACCGACCCGATTCTGGCCATCAACGGTGCCCAAGACCAGGTGTGCCCTCCGGCTGACGCGCAGTTCATCGCCGAGAACGCACCGCATGGCCAGGCTGCCATTATTGACACCGCAGGCCATCTGGCTCCCGCTGAAGCACCGGAAGAAACCGCAGCCCTGCTGGCCGATTTCTTCCTCGCCAACTAGGAAAGAGCAGTACACCATGACAGAATCCCAGCGCCTGCCGGGCGATACCTATGACGCAGGCATGGGCGTGCGACGCGAAGTCCTTGGCAACGAGCACGTCGACCGTTCCACCAAGAATTCAAACGAGTTCACCGACGAGTTCCAGGAAATGATCACCCGCTACGCGTGGGGAACCATTTGGACCCGTGACGGTTTGCCGCGCACCACCCGCAGCGCCATCACCTTGACCGCCATGATTGCCGGCGGGTACTGGGAAGAGCTGGAAATGCACGTGCATGCTGCCCTGCGCAATGGAATGACTCCGGAGGAAATCAAGGAAGTCTTCCTGCAATGCGCCATCTACTGCTCCGTGCCCGCCGCAAACGTTGCCTTCAAGATCGGCAAGAAGGTCCTGGACGAATACGCCGCGCAATAGTTGCTGCGGCCGCGGACAGTTCGACGGACCGCCCGCCAACGAGACCGAGCCAGAAGGCCAGCTCAGTTAAGCGATCGTGCTCCAGCGGCTGGAATCAGCGATGATTCCAGCCAGCTGCGTTCCTGCTCGCTGAGCGCCCGCGAGGAAACTCCGTCGGCGGCCAGCGGAACCATGACCGTGGTGGAATCGAACACCGGCTGGCCGTCCTGGTAGCCGATGCCCCGCACGGTGAACGACTTGTTGCCGACGCGACTGATCCCCATGCGGATCAGCATTTCAGGCTGGTAATGCAGTGGCCGTTTGTAGTCGATCTGGAGGGAAGCCACGACCGTTCCGAATTCGAATCGTCCTACCTTCCCATCTTGCCGGGTCCAGCGGATGCGTGCTTCTTCCATCAGCGTGACGATGCGGGCATTATTGACATGCCCCAAGGCATCCTGATCCGACCAGCGCAGCTGCAGGACTACCTCGGTAGCGGCAGCCAATTCATTGGGTAGTGCTTCATTCATGCATCCCATTGCACCAGAAATATCGGCTGGCCGCAGTGCCCATGACGGCTCATGAACTGGGGGCTTCGCCGGAAGAAACCCACCGTGAATCCTCGCTATTAGCCTCCAGACAGGTCCACTCCTGCGCAGGCTCGCAGAACCGCAGCGCGTCGGTGAACCAAAAAGTCCGGTCCGGATCCCAGCCGGCAATCACAGTGGAATATTTCTCGTCGACTGCCAGGCATTCGCCGGCGAGCGCCAGGTACGCAGCAATACTCAAATGCACTCCGTCGTAGCGACGTGCAACCGCCAACCAATCGGGGATCTTCCACGCACCATCGCGCTCGGTGACCCGGTACCAATCGTGGCGCTTATGCGAGGTGACCTCGATTCCCTGTTCTCTGCAGAGCTGTGTCCAGTCTTCCGCAGTGGAGATTTCCAGGACCTTTGCCGCGGGCGGCACGCTCAAAATCCTGGCGCTGGCACGTTCCCAGCCGAATCCGTCTTCCACGCAACTGAGTCCAACGGGTTCCCGGTTGGCAAAAACCCCGGTGCTGCTGGGCAGGGACTGGCTAGGCATGGACCACCATTCTCCGCTATGGGCAGCTGTCACCGGCACCGGCGTTTGTGCTGCAGCGCGAGCTTCCGCAATGATCAACTGCTCTTTCCAGCGAAGCAACGTGGCGATCGCTGTGCGGTCAGTCCGCTGCGGAACATCAGCTGGATCCTGCTGCTCGAATTCGATGTGGAACTGGGTGCGTTCATCCATGTCCGACGCCCACTGCGCGGCCGCCGAGGAAGCTGAGATGTGCAGTGCGACGCGTTCCAGGCCACGGGTCAACTCAGGCGCTCCCAGCAGGGTGTCGTGGCCGTCCGGTTCTTGCCAATAGCGGGCGGCTTCTACCGAACGTGCCAACGCCGCTTGAAGCAGGGTTTCGGTGACCGGGACCAGTTCGTTGCGCTCAAGCAGTCGGGCAAGGCCAGCGGGACCGACCTCGGGCACACTGCTTTGTTCCCCGCCGAGGAGCACTACTCCATCTCCCCGGGCCGATTCGATACTGTACGACGCATAGAACATCGCAGAGAGCAGAGGATGCTCTTCAAAGGTCCCCAGCTTCTGCCCTTCGCTGGCGATGGCAAATTCCCACAGCAGTCGCCGCCCGCGCTGCCCGTGTAGCAGTGCGTCAACAATCTCCATGGTCACCACCGATTTCTCTGGTCATAGATTGCTAAATACGTCCAAGACACCTAGCAAGTATTAATAGATTCGATTATCCGAGATTACCTGAGCGGGGTCCGTTATTCACCTGGGGTTGACAGCGTTGGCAAAGGCCGGCCAGAGGGCCGGCAGATTGTCACCACTCCGGAGGAACGTACGTGAAATTCTTCGCTCGACCCGGCAAAACCAATCACATCACCCCGCTGCGCATCACTGCAGGAACACTTGTTGTCCTGGCAGCTTCGGCCGCTCTCACGGCCGCCAATTCCGCACCCGATCCAGAACCAGCAGCGACGACGACTGAGGACTGGAATTCCTCAGCCTACCGGGGATCGGTCCAGGTAGTCCGCGCAGCCGGCGAAAAATCCGTGGCAGCAGGCAAGACGCTCGACGGCGTCGTTTTCGAGGATCGCAACAAGAACTCCAAGCAGGACGCCAACGAGCCAGGGCTGCCCAAGGTCACCGTTTCCAATGGCCGAGATGTTGTCACCACCGATTCGCAGGGCCGCTACGCACTGCCTGCATTTGAGAACATGACCGCCTTTGTCACCCAGCCACGCGGCTTCCAGGTGCCAGTCGACGAAAATAATGTCGCGCAATTCTCCTACATTCACTTGCCAGACGGCTCCCCCGAGCTGAAGTACGGCGGCATTGCCCCGACCGGCGATTTGCCAGACGCCGTGAACTTTCCGCTGGCTCGCAGCGAAGCCACCCAATCCCCTGACCAGAGTTGCGCCATCGGCGCCGATGTGCAGACCTATAACCAGCAGGAAGTCGAATACGCTCGAAAGGGCGCCTTCGCCGACCTTGCTGCCCGCACCGACTACACAGGGTGTGGTGTGCTGTTCATCGGCGACCTTGTCGGCAACGATCTGTCATTGTTCGCCCAGACCCGCGAGCTGACTTCCATGCTCAATGGCCCGGCTCGTTTTCTTCCCGGAAACCACGACATCGACTTCGACTCGCTCGACGGCGTACACGAATTCGATACCTACCGCGCCCAGTTCGGCCCCGAGTACTACTCATACGACACGGGCAAAACCCACGTGGTTGCCCTGAATACCATCGAGTACCCCACCAAGGTTCCTGCCAAGAGAAGCGACTACACCTACCAGCTTGGCAAGCAGCAGCTTGAATGGTTGCGCGCAGACATTGCCAAGGTGCCGAAGAACAAGGCCATCGTTCTCGCCGGCCACAGCCCATTGCTGGAATTCTTCTTCAACGATGAGCACACCACCAAAGAGGTCAAAGAAATCTACAAGATCCTCAAGGGCCGCGAAGTGGTCTCCCTGGGCGGCCACACCCACATGTCTGAAAACCTTCGCGAAGGCGATCTGATGAAGGGCTGGCTGGACGAAGTCGGCGAGGATGGTCTGCCCTTCACCCACCTGACGGTTCCGGCAGTTGCCGGCCAGTGGTATGGCGGGCGAGTCACCGAGACCGGTTACCCGACCTCCCTCCAGCAAGACGGCACACCTCCAGGGGTGCTGACCTTGGACATCAAGAACACCAAGATCACCGAGCGCTTCACCCCAACCGGCGGCGATGAGAGCAACCAGATGGCTTTAGGCCTGAACACTCCTGCCTACCGCGATTGGTACAAGGAAAATGTCGACAAGGAATACGGCACCATTGAGGCGCTGGAGAACCCGTTGTCGGTGAGCCGCAATGGCTTGGCCGAGGACACTTGGCTGACCACCAACTTCTGGATGGGGAGCACCGGTTCCACGGTGGCGGTTTCCATCGATGGAAACGACCCGGTCAAGTCAACGCGCACGCAATCGCTCACCGGCGAAACCGCGCGGACTGGTGCCAAGTACTCGGACCCGGTGGCTATCGCCGAGCAGTTTGTCCACGGTGGCGGACTGCCCGAGAAGACCAGCCATTTGTGGCGTCTTGAACTGCCAGATGATCTGGAAACCGGATCGCATACCGTTGAAGTGACGGCCACTGATGTCCACGGTCGTTCCTTCACCGACAACCTTGAATTCGAAGTCACCGACTAGCAGCCAATCTGTGAACGGTGGCTGGCGCCCTGGGTGCCAGCCACCGTTTTGCATTCCGGCTGCCCAAAGGCGAGCAACGAAGTAAATAAGGAGTCATCACGGCACAGGAACACCTAGGATGAACTCATGCGCATTGCCATTTTGGATGACTACCAGAACGTCTCTACTGACCTAGCAGATTTTGAAGGTCTGACGACCGAGCTCAACGCCGAGCTGACGGTTTTTAACGAGCACCTCGGGCATGATGATGCAACCGTCTGCGCGGCGCTGAAAGGCTTTGATGCCATCGTGGCCATGCGCGAGCGCACACCGTTTCCCGCGTCGCGGTTCGAGCTGTTGCCGCAGTTGAAACTGCTGGTCACCACCGGTCGACGCAATGGCGCCATCGATCTGGAAGCTGCCATCGAGCACGGCGTCGTGGTGTCGCACACCGGCTATGTCCCCACCGACGCGGTGGAACACACCTGGGCCTTGATCTTGGCTGCGGCCCGCAGGCTGGATGTAGAACTCTTTTCCTCAAAGTCCCCGCGCTCCGAAGCCGACCCTTGGCAAACGAGCTTCGGCATGGGCTTGTCGGGGAAAACCCTCGGCGTGTATGGACTGGGGAATTTGGGTTCCAAGGTGGCGAAGGTCGGGTTGGCTTTTGGCATGCGGGTCATTGCCTACAGCCAGAACCTCACGAAGGCTCGGGCCACCGAGGTCGGCGTGGAATTGGTCTCCGAGGCGGAGCTCTTTGCGACCAGCGACATCGTGACCATTCATCTGAAACTCTCGGAGCGCAGCACCGGTGTCATTGGCTCAAAACAGTTGGCCTGGATGCGGCCGGAATCCATTTTGGTGAATACTTCGCGCAGCCGAATCGTGCAGACTCCTGCACTTATCGAAGCCCTTGAAAACGAACGTCTCTACTTGGCGGCACTCGATGTTTTCGACACCGAGCCGTTGCCGGCCAAGGACCGGCTGCTGAGCACCCGTGGCGTAATTGCGACCCCGCATCTTGGCTACGTAACCATCGAGCAGTTCTCGATGTTCTACCGGGATGCCGTAGAAGATATTCGCGCTTGGGCTAGCGGTTCACCGATCCGCGTGCTGAGCTAGGCACGTCCCGCCACGGCACAAAGTAGTAGTGCAGGATGGCGACGACGGCGGCCCACGCTGTTCCAATCGACAAGCCCACCAGCACATCCGAAACCCAGTGGTGCCCAATGTAGATTCGCGATGCGCCCATGGCAAGAACAAACAACGTGGCGACGATGGCGATGAGATAGGCGTAGCGGCGCAGCCCGTAAATGATGGCCAGATAGCCAGAGATGCCAATCAGCGCCGCGGAATTAAGCGTATGGCCGCTGGGGAACGAATAGGACAGCGGTGGCGTCGGCCCTCCTGGAATGCCTTCCGGGCGGTGCACCTGAAGGCTGGCCTTGAGCAAAATAGTCAGTCCGACGGAAACCGCTGCGGTCAGCGCCACGGCGATAAATGGCCAGATGCTTCGTGTTTTCCAGCTCAGCAGCCCGGTAATCAGCACCATGATGATGCTCATGCCCGGCGTTGATCCCCAGAAGTACAAGAAATCGGAGATCGCGAAAAGGACTGGCGACTGGTTGTTCAAGACCCATTGATAGGCAGGTGCATCCAGGTCTGTAGCCCATCCGCCGGCGTGCAGCGAGACCAGCACTCGACGGGTGAAATAGAAGATCGCAGCAACAATGCCAAAGACCATCCAGAGCACCTGCACACCGCTTGGTCGTTGGCCTTGCACAAGTGGTCTGGGGTTTCTCATATCCTCCATCGTATCGGTGCCTGATCCAAAGCATCCAACCGGGGAATGCGGAACAATGGAAGCATGACAATAAAGGTGCTGGCAGTTGGCAAGAAACATGAGTCGTGGGTTGATGAGGGAATTTCCCGCTATGAGAAGCGGCTCAAGAAGCCGTTTAACCTCACCTGGCAGTTGCTCAACCACTCATCACGCGAGAACGACGCTGCCCGCACCGAAGAATCTGCGCGCATCCTGGCGAAGATTGATGATCGCGACTTCGTAGTCTTGCTCGATGAACGTGGCAAAAACGTGGACTCCCCGGCATTGGCAAACAAGCTACGCGCCCCCATCGATGCTTCACGCAATGTCGTGATCATTATCGGCGGAGCCTACGGCGTGGATCCCACGGTGCATTCCCGTGCCGACTTCACCTGGTCCTTGTCCAACCTCGTCTTCCCGCACCAGCTGGTGCGCTTGATATTGACCGAGCAGCTCTACCGTGCCCAGGACATATTGGCCGGCGGAAAATACCACCACGTGTAAACCGAACTGTCGACATTCCATTGCGGAAAGACAAGACTTCCCGTAACGGAAAGTGGGTGCCATGGCTCCGCCAGAGGATCGCAGGGAACAAGAGCGCGCAGCCAACCTGCTGCAATGTATCGAGCAAGATTCGGGACAGATGGTCAAGGCTTCTGGGAATCCGCGTGGATTGCTCACCAGCGTTGTCGCAGTCTCAGCTGTCGTCTTCACGTTGTTCCAGGCCTATCCGCCCCAGGCTTATTGGCTCGTGCTGCTCTATCTTCCGTTGGCCCTCTGGTATGCCTTGGCCCAGCGCGGGCGAGCTAAGCCACGCGCATTGATCAATAGCCCAAGCCTCCTGACGGGCGCTTACGCAGGATACTTCTTTCTTTGCATTCTGCTGATCAATTGCCTCAGATTCTGGGATGCAACCCAGGTGGAAGAATTTCTTGCGAAGATTCTTGTCACTTTTCTCAGTGCCGAGTTTTTGGTAACCAAGATGCAGCACGCCTATAACAGGGCACGCGTCGAGGACGGCAATGACCAAGCCCTCTAGCCAAGCCCAGTTTGATGAATTGATCCATGCGCCATTACGATTGCGGATCTGCGCGAGCCTGGCCCCGGTCGACTGGGCAGAATTCGCGCATCTCAAAAAGAACCTGGGCGTCGCTGACTCGGTGCTCAGCAAACATCTGAAGCAACTGGGCGCTGCTGGCTACGTTCACGTTGAACGCTTCACGAAGCTGGGCCGCAGCCATGTGCGAGTATCGCTAACCACGGTTGGCCGTCGGGCATATGTCGGCCACGTCGCCGCCCTTCGAGAAATTACCGCAAATTAGTTAAAGGCACCGCCATCCGCGGACAGTCGACCATATTTGACGGCAGAATCCCTCCCGAGCCAGGATCACTAAGTCCTGCCGTCTTGACGGTCGCTGAAACCTGGCTCACGGCGCTGCGGGGATATTCCGGTTGATGGGCAAGGGATAATTGCCACTGCCTACGGAGCGGGGCCCCGAAACTGCACAAGCACAGTTCGAGTACAGGGAAGCTAAAGTGAGGTTATGGCTAGGCTCAATCCAGTAACCCTGCGCGGAAAATATGTCACTCTCGAACCGCTAAGCGAGGATCATCATGACGGGCTTGTCGATGCCGCCTGCGACGGTGAACTTTGGAATCTTTGGTACACCGCTGTGCCCCGTCCCGAAGAAATGCGCAGCGAAATCCAGCGTCGCTTATCAATGCAAGAGGCCGGATCCATGCTTCCCTTCACGACACGGCTGAATGATCCAGTGACTGGTAAACCCGGAAAGATCATCGGGATGACCACGTACTGCGACATTGACGCTGAGCTGCCACGCTTGGAGATCGGCTACACCTGGAATGCAGCCAGCGTGCAAGGAACGGGAACTAATCCCGATAGCAAGCGGCTGCTGCTGGCCCACGCATTTGAAACCCTGGAATGCGTCGCCGTGGTCTTCAGCACGCACTGGATGAATATGCAGTCCAGAGCCGCAATTGCCCGTCTGGGTGCAAAACAAGATGGCGTCTTGCGTGCAACTAGCCGGATGGCCGATGGTTCACTTCGAGATACCGTCTGTTTCTCGATTATCGCCTCCGAGTGGCCCCAAGTTCGCAGCGGGTTGGATCTTCGGCTCTCGAAAAAACGCTGAACGAACACTGCGTGGCGGTCGATGATCTTGCGCGTTCGTCCTTGCTAAACACCAAGAACAAGAATCCATGCCAACGCTTACCGCTGCCAACCTCTCAGATAAATCGATGTTGACCAGATTTTGTCACTTAGGAGCCTTTCGAAGGGGGTACCCCTCGATGGCTTCGCCGCCCAGGTTATGAGCTGCTGGAGAATGAAGAACATGAATAAATGCCCCGTCCCGGCCGATCCAGCCCTGCACCCCGCGCTAGCAGGCCGTTTCAGCCCAGTGCACTTCGATTCCGAATCCACCGTGACAAGCATCGAAGTCGACGTGCTGTTGGAAGCGGCTCGACGTGCGCCGTCGGCTGGAAATTCACAGCCATGGAAATTCATTGTTGCTCGACGGGGCGATGCAAACCATGAGCAAATACTGCGCCGTTTGGCGCGCAGTTCATCCCTGTGGGCTCCGAGCGCTTCGCTGCTGGTAGTGAATCTGGCACATATCTTCGTTGAAGGCACTGAACATTGGGAGTATTCAGAGTTTGCGCGCTACGACCTTGGACAAGCAGTAGCTCATATGACAGTTCAAGGCCTGTCGATGGGCTTGGCGGCTCATCAGTTCCGCGCCTTTGACCGCGACGGAATCGTCTCGGACTTCGCCGTGCCATCTCACTGGGAGGTCACGTCGATAACTGCGTTCGGTACCGCGACCCGCTGCGCAGATGAAGTAGAAGCGCCCGGTACCAGTCGAGAACGGCTGAGTCTTGATGAGATCACCTGGTCGCGATGCTGAACGTTCTGGCCCGGACAATAATTACGTTATTCACGCAGGAATTCGCTTCCTCACAGGCATTCATGTCCGGCCATTCTTGAGCCAGCAATGCTCGCTAAGCATCCTCGCAAAAATTCCCGGCCAATTCAGTTGCGGTGCAACCGGTATCGGAACTTGAGGTACGCGGTTCATTGCCCGTAGACCGCAGACACATTGGGTTTGAGTTCGAGTGCGATTCTGTGCCGAAGTGATTCCCTTAGAGTTTCCGGCTCCAGGCAACCTCACGTTCAAGTTGGCCGGTTTCAGCAAAGAGTTGCACCTGGTGCGTCGAGGCCAGGGCCACGGCAAGATCCTTCGTGTCTGCTGAGCTGAATCCAGCTTTCTGCCAAAACGGACCGGACCTGCGGCTAAACAGCCACGCTTGTTTTGCTCCAGCCTCGACAGCTCGATCCATCGCAAATTGTGCAAGTTCCAATCCGATGCCGGCGCCGCGCAGTTCGGGAGCCACCGCGACGCTTCGGATTAGTGCATGCTGGCCGACTTCGCTGCTTTCATATCCAGTGGTGGCAATAATGCGGTCCGTTGTTGCATCCCGCAAGATCCATAAATGCACGTTGGGTGAATCAAGCCCGCTCAGCGTGAGGTCAGCGATGCGCAGGAACTCTGAAATTTCTGCACTATCGACGCCTGTTGCACGCACTAGTTCGAGCATCCTTCAACGCTACCTCTCCACGATTCGAACGCCGAAATATGACCGCTTCCCTTTAAGAAGTGATGCAGGCAGATCCCAAGGCGTCTCCGGCGAAGGACAGGCTCGGCCCGGGAAACCCAGTGCATGAACTGATGTGCCAGAAGCCAAAAAGCACTAGAACTGCCAACACCCAGCGTTTGTTCGGAAAATTCCGGCCTGCACCACTTCGCTCGCAGGAATGCCGTTCTCGAACTGTCCCGCCGAGAACGTAGTATCGATTCCATGAGTGATGTGCTTTCCCGGTTTGGCGCGGCCACCCGCAAGTGGTTCACCGATGTCTTCTCTGCGCCCACGGTCGCGCAGAGCGGAGCCTGGGAATCCATCTCCGACGGGAAGCACACCCTGGTCATTGCGCCGACCGGCTCCGGCAAAACCCTGGCCGCATTCCTCTGGGCCCTGGACCGGCTGCATCATGCAGAACTCGATGCTCCAGCCCTGCCGGGAATGGAAGCCAATGCCGATCACCCGGCCGGCAATGGCACCAAAGTCCTCTATATTTCTCCGCTGAAGGCCCTCGGTGTGGACGTTGAGCGCAACCTGCGCTCCCCGCTGGCCGGCATCCGCGCCACCGCGCACGAGATGGGACTGTCCCAGCCTTCGGTTTCGGTGGGCGTGCGCTCGGGAGACACCCCGGCTAATGACCGGCGCAAGCTGCTCAAGGACCCACCCGAAATCCTGATCACCACGCCCGAGTCCCTGTACTTGATGCTCACCAGCCAGGCACGCAAAACCTTGGCCCAGGTGCATACGGTCATCATCGACGAGGTCCACGCCATCGCCAATACCAAGCGCGGCACCCACCTGGCTCTCTCGCTCGAACGCCTCGATGCGCTGCTGCCCACCCCGGCCCAGCGCATCGGGCTCTCAGCCACGGTGGAACCGCCCGAAGAGGTCGCCCGCTTCCTGGCAGGGTCCGCCCCGGTGAATATCGTGCGCCCGCCCTCCACAAAAAAGTGGGAACTAGCAGTGCGCGTCCCGGTGGAGGACATGACCGATCTGCCTTCGGCCGCCGGCGCCCACGATCTTGGACCGGGATCCTCTCCTGCCGCCTCGGCGAGCATTTGGCCCCACGTGGAAAACCAGCTGGTGGATTTGGTGCTGGAAAACCATTCCACCATCATCTTCGCCAACTCCCGCCGGCTGGCCGAACGCCTCACCGGGCGGCTCAACGAGATATATGCCGAGCGCGAGGGATTCAGCGCCGAGGATTCTTCCACTTCGACCCCGGCGGCGATGATGGCCCAAGCCGGCTCTACCGCGGCCTCAAATCCAGACGCACCCCTGCTGGCCCGTGCCCACCACGGGTCGGTCTCCAAGGACGCGCGTGCCCAGATCGAAGAGGATCTGAAGCTGGGCAAACTGCGCGCGGTGGTGGCCACCAGCTCGCTGGAACTGGGTATCGACATGGGCCTGGTGGATCTGGTCATCCAAGTCGAATCCCCCAATTCCGTCTCCTCCGGACTGCAGCGTGTAGGCCGTGCCGGGCACCAGGTGGGTTCAGTCTCCCAAGGCATCTTCTTCCCCAAGCACCGCGCAGATCTGCTCTCCACCGCGCTGGTGGTCACGCGAATGCGCCAAGGATCCATCGAGAAGATGGTCATCCCGGCCAACCCGCTGGATGTGCTGGCCCAGCAGACCCTGGCTGCGGTGGCCATGGAAGATCTGGAAGTCGAGAAGTGGTTCGAGACGGTACGCCGGTGCGCGCCCTATCAGCAGCTTCCGCGCAGCGCCTATCTGGCCACCTTGGACATGCTCTCGGGCAAATACCCCTCGGATGAATTCGCCACCCTCAAACCACGGCTGGTCTGGGATCGCGATGCCGGCACGCTCAGCGCCCGCCCCGGGGCGCAACGCCTCGCGGTCATTTCCGGCGGCACCATCCCGGACCGCGGGCTCTTCGGCGTCTTCCTCGCCGGCGCCGAGGATGACAAGGCTCCCAAGCGCGTGGGCGAGCTGGATGAGGAAATGGTCTACGAGTCGCGGGTCGGGGACGTCTTTGCCCTGGGCGCGACCAGCTGGCGCATCGAAGACATCACCCATGACCGCGTGCTGGTCACCCCGGCCTTCGGCCAACCCGGAAAGCTGCCGTTCTGGCACGGCGATGGACTGGGCCGCCCGGTGGAACTTGGCGCGGCCCTGGGCGAATTCACCACCAGCCTGCTGGCCAGCGAACGCACCGAGGCATCGGCGGTTTTGCGCACCGGCGGATTGGATGACTTCGCCGCCAATAACCTCTTGAATTATCTGGGAGAGCAGCGCCGGGCCACCGGCCAGGTGCCCAACCACCAGAACTTCGTGATCGAGCGTTTCCACGATGAGCTCGGCGATTGGCGGGTCATCCTGCATTCGCCATTCGGCCTGGCCGTCCATGCCCCGTGGGCATTGGCCGTGGGTGCGCGGGTGCGCGAACGCTGGGGGCTGGATGCTTCGGCGATGGCCGCCGATGATGGCATTGTGCTGCGCATTCCGGCCATGGATGACCAAGCCCCGGGAGCGGATCTCTTTGCCTTTGAAGCCGATGAAATCATCGACGTGGTCACCTCGCAAGTGGCGAATTCTGCGTTGTTCGCCTCCCGTTTCCGCGAGTGCGCGGCAAGAGCCTTGCTGCTGCCCCGGATCAATCCGAGCAAGCGCACCCCCTTGTGGCAGCAACGCCAGCGGGCCAGCCAGCTGCTTGATGTCGCCAGGAATTACCCGGACTTCCCGATCATCCTTGAAACCGTGCGCGAATGCCTGAACGACGTTTATGATCTGCCGGCACTGTCTTCGATTCTGTCCAAGGTCTCGTCGCGCGCGATCCGGCTGGTGGAAGTCACCACCGAGCTGCCTTCTCCTTTCGCCCAGTCCCTGCTCTTCGGCTATGTTGCACAATTCCTCTATGAATCCGATGCACCGCTGGCTGAGCGCCGCGCGGCAGCGCTGAGCCTGGACCCGGTGCTGCTTGGTGAATTGCTGGGCCGCAATGATGTGCGTGAAATCCTGGATCCGCAGGTCATCACCGGGTTGCAGGAACAGTTGCAGTACCGGGCGGAAAACCGGCGCCTGGCCGGCATGGAAGGCGCGGCAGACCTGCTGCGCTTGTTGGGCCCGTTGACTATTGAGCAGCTGGCCGCTCGGCTGCGTGATCCGAATGATGACAGCGCGCCGCTGGACCCAGCCATGGCCCGGGAACATGCCGAGGCCCTGGTCGCCACCCGGCGTGCCTTTGCCCTGCGCCACGGCGGGTCCTTGGCCTACGCGGCGATCGAAGATGCCGGCAAGTTGCGTGATGCCCTGGGCACCCCGCTGCCCACAGGAATTCCGGCCGCATTCCTGGAGCCGGCGACGGACCCCATCCAGGACCTCATCTCGCGCTTCGCCCGCACCCATGTTCCGTTTACGCTTACTGAAATTGCCGCCGAGCTTTCGCTGGGTGTTGCGGTGCTGCGGCCAATACTCGAGCAATTGGTGGCCGCTGGCCGGCTGTCGGTCGGCGCGTTCCGTCCGGTGGAAATTGTTCCCGAAGGCATCAGCGGTGATGAATACTGCGATGTCCAGGTGCTGCGCACCATCCGCACCAGATCCTTGGCCGCCCTCCGCGCAGAAGTGGAGCCAGTTGACCAGAACACCTACGCCCGGTTCCTTCCTGCTTGGCAACAGGTGGGCTCAACGCTCAGCGGCGCCGACGGCCTCTATGAAGTCGTCACCCAGCTGGCCGGGGCCGAGGTGCCTGCCTCGGCGCTGGAATCCTTCATTCTTCCTGCCCGGCTCAAGGGGTACCAGAGCTCTTGGCTGGACGAGCTGTGCAGTTCCGGCGATGTTCTAGTGTGCGGTGCCGGTGCTGCCGGGGGCAAGGATGGCTGGTTGTCATTGCATACCGCCGAACACGCCGCGCTTTCCCTGCCAGCACCTGATTCCAGCGATTTGCAGGCACTGGATCTGCGCGTGCTCGATGCCTTTGAATCAACCGGCGCCTACTTTGCCGAGGAGCTCGCCGCCCGGATCCACGATCCCGATAAGCCTCCGGTGAGCGCCGCCGATATTGCCGAGTCATGCTGGCGGCTTTTCTGGGCGGGTTTCGTTTCTCCCGACACCCTGGCCCCGATTCGCGGTTACCTGGCGGGCGGAAGCACTGCGCACAAGATTGCCAAGCCGGCGCCGCGGGCTCGGGCTGCCAGGCTCAATCGCCTCTCGGGTCTCAACCGCTTGGCCCAGGACCACGGTGGCTCCCCCATGCGTGGTCCGCGTGGTTCCGCACGATGGTCCCTGCTCCCCCAGCCGGTGGCAGATCCAACCATTTCAGCCCATGCCACAGCCGAAATCATGCTGGAACGCTACGGAGTGCTCACCCGCGGCTCGGTCGCGGCCGAAGCAGTAGCCGGAGGTTTCGGCCAGCTCTACCGGGTCCTGTCCAAGCTGGAAGAAGCCGGTCATGCGCGGCGGGGCTATTTCGTCGAAAAACTGGGTGCCGCCCAGTTTTCCACTTCCACTACTATCGACCGTTTGCGCGCTTATCAGCTTTCCGATGACCCGCGACGGCAGCCTGTGGCCTTGGTGCTTGCGTCTACCGACCCGGCGAATCCCTACGGTGCGGCGCTGGGCTGGCCAGCCACGCAAACGGGGCACCGCCCCGGGCGCAAGGCCGGGGCCATTGTGGGCTTGCTGGATGGCCGGCTGTGCTTTTATCTGGAGCGCGGCGGTCGCACCGTGTTGACCTTTGCCCAGTTGGCTGAAGAGTCGTGGAACGCTATTGCCACGCATTTGGTGGCAGTTTTGCGCACGGCCAAGGTGGAGAAAATCGCCATCGCTACTGTGGACGGACAACCAGTCCTGGACCATCTGGTGGGAACCGCACTCTTGGCCGCGGGATTCTATTCAACGCCGCAAGGCATTCGTTTCCGGCGCTGATTGACCGGCAGAAAGAGGAGCTCTCATGCCCGAAGGGGATTCCGTCTATCGTGCCACTGGCAGGCTTCATCAGGCGCTGGCAGGGCAAACACTGTTGTCCTCGGACTTTCGAGTTCCAGCCTTGGCGACAACAGATCTCACGGATTATTCAGTGCATGAAGTAGTTCCGACCGGCAAGCATCTGTTAATGCGATTGCGTCCCCCTGCCGCTGGGTCCTCCGGGTTCGCCGCTAAGCCGCTCACCTTGCATTCGCATTTGCTCATGGAAGGCCGTTGGGACCTGTATGCGGAAAACGAACGCTGGAAGAAACCGGCTCACACCGCGCGCGTAGTGCTCAAGACCCCTGCGGTGACGGCCGTGGGCTTCGATATTGCGCAGGTGCGTTTGGTGCCCACCGAGCAAGAAAAAGACCTCATCGGCCATTTGGGCCCTGATCTGCTGGGAGCGGATTGGGACCCGGAGCTAGCCGCAGAAAATCTGCGCCGCAATCCGCGCCAAGGCATCGGCCAAGCACTATTGGATCAACGGATCATGGCCGGCGTGGGGAATGTGTACCGTTGCGAAATCCTGTTCCTCCGCCGTTTGCATCCGCTGGTTGAAGTCGGGCAGGTCGCTGATCTGCCGGCAGTGGTGAATCTGGCTCATCGGCTTCTGACAATTAATAAGGACCGGCCGCGGCGAGTCACCACCGGCCAAGAACGAACCCGGGAACCTCTGTGGGTTTATGGGCGTGCCGGAAAACCTTGCCTCCGCTGCGGCAGCCCCATCGCCATGCTCAAGATTCCTTCCACCCCAGAAGGCGCCGAGCGGGATTGCTATTGGTGCCCGCATTGCCAGCCGGCGGTCTGAAGTCCTGGCGCCGGGATGAAAGAATAGCCCTTATGGCTATGGAATCCCCGCTCCCCGTTCGCAACGGTGTTAATGCAACCCGATTGCGCCTTCCACACAATGGAGCGTGGGCCACCGTCGCCGAATATCTCCTGGAGCGCTTCGGCCATGTGGACCCCGAAGGCATCCTGCGGCGCTTCGACAACCAAGAAATTGTCGGCCTCGGAGGAGTGCCGCTAGACCGGCAGACTCCCATGGGTGAGCATGAGTTCATTTGGTACTATCGTTCGCTTCCGGTAGAAACGCCGATACCTTTTGAGGCCAAGATCCTGCATCAGGATGAGCACCTGCTGGTAGTTGATAAGCCGCATTTTTTGCCTACCACCCCCGGGGGCCGGTTCATCCAGGAATCGGCTTTGGTGCGCCTGCGCAACCAGACCGGCATCGATGATCTTGTGCCGATGCACCGGCTGGATCGGGCCACCGCTGGCGTGATTCTTTTTGCGGTGAACCCGGAAACCCGCGGCGCCTACCAAATGCTTTTTGAACGCCGTGAAATCAGCAAGCGCTACAAGGCCGTCGTTGCCTTGCAGCCCGGTCCCGGGCTGGAAACTGGCCGGGTTCTCCAGCCCAACGGCGAACACTCGCTGGTCAAGGACACAACCCAATTACATGATCTGCTTGGCCAGATGCCCCTGATTTACGAAAACCGGATGTCCAAGGTCAAAGGCCAGTTGCGGTCCATCGTCGAGGACGGCGCACCGAACGCGAAGACCTTTATTGACGTTGAATCCGTGGGCTACAGCGCCGGCCACCATGCAGGTTTGGAGGTCGCGTTGATGGATCTCAAGCCGCATTCGGGCAAGACCCACCAGTTGCGCGTTCACCTCGCCTCCCTGGGCCTGGGGATTATCAATGATGCCTTTTACCCGCGCTTGTGGGATTTGGCACCGGATGATTATCAGCGCCCGCTCCAGCTGCTGGCGCACACCATTTCCTTCACCGATCCACTGAGCGGAATTGAGCGCAGTTTCAGCTCGGAGCAGCAGCTCACCGAAGCTCCGGCGGCCTAGCCGGGGTTTCTGTTCGCCAGCGAAGTACCCTAGGCTGTTGCTGATAACTCAGCAATCGTTAGGGACTCCAGCATCATGTCCGAGCAGCATCCGACCCCACCGCTCAATTCGCTGATGGAGTCCGGCCAGCAGGCCGCGCCTGCGCACTCCGCCGAGCACGAGTCCGTGCTGCCCTACCCGGCTCCGGATCACCGCCCCAATCCAGAGGTTGAGCCATTCGACATGATTCGAGGCTGCCTACTGGCGGCTGCATCCCTGCTATTGCTCATTTCTTCACTGGTGTTTTCTTCCTCCATGAACGGGCGCGATCGCATTAGCCTGGTTGACAGCAGCGCGGTTCCGGCGGTGGTCTGGCCAGCTACAGCGGTCTTCTTGCTGGCTAGCGCCGTGTTTTCGCTCCGCAAGGATCAGCGCTCAGCCCGCCGTCAGCGAGTGGCCAGCCTCTATGCGATCAGTGCCGCTGCCTTGTGTTCCTGCGCGATCGTCCTTGCGGCTGGATTCCTTCCGACCGCTGCGGCAATAGTCGCTGCCCTCGCTTCGATCTTGTCCCTGTTAGGGGTTCACCAGTTGAATCGGCTGACGGCACGCACCAAGGCCGAGCGCTGGCTCAGTGATGCGCCCCTGAGTTTCCTTGCTGGTTTTTCCATGGCGTACACGCTGCACCTGTGGTTTGCCGTGGCAGGCTGGAACGATCTCGGCCATTCCTTGCAGGTTTCCCTGGCAACTGCTGCAGTGTCCTTGGCAGCCGCCGGATTTGCGCATACCGGGCGCGGGCGCCACGCCCTGGCCAGCGGTTTTGGCATCGCCATGATTGCCGCGGCCATCAACGGGTGGCTCTCGGAGGAGACCGCATTGTGGGTGAGCGCGATCTGCATTCTGATGTCCCTGCTGGTATTCCTGATGGCCGAAAACCGCCGGTTCCGCATCAGCCACGCAGAACACCGGGCCCTGCGCGGCAAGCCCGTGGAATTCTAGGGCCCGCCGCCGTGTAGTTCCTAGCGCGGGGCCATGCGAATGGCGCCGTCCAGGCGGATGGTTTCGCCGTTGAGCATCGGGTTGGCCACGATATGCTCCACCAGCGCCGCATACTCGTCCGGGCGTCCCAAGCGCGAGGGGTGCGGCACCTGCGCCCCGAGGGAATCCTGCGCTGCCTGGGGCAGGGAATCCATCATGGGGGTGTGGAAAATGCCCGGCGCAATGGTCATCACCCTGATCTGGTGGCTGGCCAGCTCGCGAGCCAAAGGCAGGGTCATTGCTGCCACAGCGCCCTTGGAGGCGGCATAGGCAGGTTGTCCGATCTGGCCATCGAAGGCCGCCACCGAGGCGGTATTCACGATGACTCCGCGTTCGGTTGTCCCGTTGTTGTCGGTCAGCGCTTCACTGTGCACCATGGATTCGGCGGCGAGGCGCAATACGTTGAAGGTGCCATTCACGTTGATATCCAGCACCTTGGAGAAGCGTTCCAGCGGCAAAACGCCTTCGCGGCCCAGCACCTTGCCCGGCGTAGCAACTCCGGCGCAATTTACGACAACGCGCAGCACGCCAAGTTCCTTGCACCGCTCGATCGCAGTGGCGACCTGCTGCGGGTCGGTGACGTCGGCCGGGGCATAGCGGACGTTTGATCCGATCTGCGCCGCGATTTCGTCGCCGTCATCGCGGGGAAGATCCACCACGAGAACGTGCTTGGCCGAGGCGGCGAGTTTCTGGGCGGTGGCCCGGCCCAAACCCGAAAGTCCGCCGGTGACCAGCGCGACCGAATCCTGCAACTGCATGCTTACCCCTTTGTAGTCAGTACACTTATCCGCCAGCCTACTGCCGTGCCAGCTGCGGCAAAAGCAGCCCAAGGGTCCAGAGACAAAAAATTGCCGGATGTTCGGGAAGAACATCCAGCAATTTTTGTTCCCAGAATCGAATTAGTGCTTTTCAGCAGCGGCCGGTTGGGCGTCGAGGCTCACCAGGTCCTTTTTGCCGCCAAGCAGGAACCCGATGATGAGAATGCCGACGCTGCAGCCGGCACCGATCAAGAAGCCAGGCTGGAAGCCGTCCACTGCAGCGGTCAGCTGATCGCTGCCCGAGGCCAGCCTTGAGGCGGTGGTCGATGCAACCACTCCCACGAGCAGCGCGGTGCCCATGGCGCCAGCCAGCTGCTGCAGGGTGGAAAGCAGTGCCGAACCATGCGAGTGCAGGTGGTGCGGCAGCGGGTTCAGCGCGGTGGTGAACGCCGGGGTGAAGATGAACGCCAATCCCAAGCTCATCACCAGGTGCAGCACGACCAGCAACCAGATGGGGGTGCTTTCATCCAGGATCAGCGCGTAGCCCAGCAGGGAAGCCAGCAGGATGATGGCGCCCGGAACGATCAGCGGGCGCGCACCTACGCGGTCGTACAATTTGCCAACCATCGGAGCCATGATTCCCATCAGCAAACCGCCGGGAAGCATGATCAGGCCGGTGGTCAAGGTTTCGATGCCCAGCACATTGGTGAAGAACATCGGCAGCAGGATGATGACACCGAACAGAGAGATCATCGCGAACATCATCAGCAGCAGCGAGAGCGTGAAGTCCTTGAAGTTCAGCGGCCGCAGATCCAGCAGGGCCTTGTCTTCCTTCTGCAACCGCAGTTGCAGGAAGACGAAGGCGGCCAGGCACAGAAGGGCCACTGCCAGGATGCCAATGTTGACCGGGCTGACACCCACGGACAGCCGGCTCAGGCCAAAGACCAAGCCACCGAAGGCAGGGATGGCCAGGATGACCGAAGCGGCCGACAACGGGGTGGATGCGCCGTCCACCTCGGTGGACAAGCGGGGGGTGCCGATAATCAGGGCAGCAATCGCGATCGGGATGATCACGATGAACATGAAGCGCCAGGACAGGTACTGCAGGATCAGCCCGGACAGCGTGGGCCCGATGGCCGGCGCCACCGAGATCACGATGGACACGTTGCCCATCAGCACACCACGGCGTTCGGCCGGGACAAGGTGCAAGATGGTGGTCATCAGCAACGGCATCATGATGGCGGTACCGCAGGCCTGGATCACGCGGGCGACCAGAAGGACGGTTAGTCCCGGTGCCGCAGCGGCCAGAATGGTGCCCAGGGTGAACAATCCGATGGCCAGCACAAATACATTGCGCACGCTCAGCCGTTGCAGCAGGAATCCGGTCATCGGGATGACCACTGCCATGGTGAGCATGAAGATCGTAGACAGCCACTGGATGGCGTCCGGGGTGACGTTGAATTCGTGCATCAGAACGGGCAAGGCCACGTTCATGATGGTCTCGTTCAAGATGACCACGAAGCTGGATACGATCAGCACCGCAATCGTGGTGAAGTTCTTTTTGCTCAGTCGTTCTGGAGCGTTCGTCACGGCAGAATTCTGCTTCCACGAGTAATTGAAAAGGGGATGTGCTTTCCGAGGCCCGCATTGAACGCACAGGCAAGGGATTGGGATAGCTCAATCAATTTTATCCGGAGAACTCCAGCGGCACTAGAGCGTGTTGGCAGCCAATTGGTGAGTTACGCAACACAGATACAGCTTCATGGATCAAATGGGGTTTGTGTACGAAGATAGAAGCATGAACGTGCGCACCCCAGATCCTTATCCCGGATGGCTTTCTGATGAAGATCTCTATGAGGCGCGCCAGCGCCTGCCAATGCTCTATGTTGAAGCGATTCCAGTTCGCCTTGACCCGCTGGGCTACGTGAATGAAGTAGGGCTTCTGCTGACCGGCGACGACGACGGGCGCATGCTCCGAACCTTCGTTTCCGGACGCGTGATGTACCGCGAAACGATTCGCGCTGCCCTGATCCGGCACATCGAAAAGGATCTGGGCACCTTGGTGCTGCCGCAGCTTCCTGCTTCCCCGGTTCCATTCACCGTGGCGGAGTACTTCCCTGCTCCGAGCGAAACCGGCCTGACCGATGACCGCCAGCACGCGGTGTCCATGTGCTACATCGTCCCGGTGCGAGGCGAGTCCTCTCCACGCCAAGACGCGCTTGAACTGACCTGGCTTTCGCCTGCGGAGGCGTTGAGCTCCGACATCCAGGGCGAGTTTGCCGGCGGCCGTGAAAATATACTCCGCCAGGCATTAGCCCACGTAGGCGTGAATATCTAAGTTCAGCTTCCACTCTTGGGAAGCAAGCCCTGCTTGCGTTTGAGAACCAGGCCGAACCAGCTTCCCAAGAGCACGCCGAGCATGCCCACGGCGCAGCCGATCAGGGTTTCAACCACACGGTCATACATCACCGCGCCACTGAGCCCGGTCCCCAGGGATATTCCCACCAGCGCCATCGGCGTAATGAAGATCTGTGCCAGGAAGTAATTGCGCATCACCAGCAACTCGGCCAGGAATTGGCAGACTGCGATAACGGCCAATAGGATCCAAACCTGCGGATTGAGCCAGATCAGCAGCGCCATCAAGATCATGCCTACCAGGGTGCCAAGCACACGGTGCACACCACGGCGGATTCGCAATCTGGTGGTATGTCCAACCAGTGGCACCACCGCGGCCACCATGGCCCAATAGTTGTGGCCAGCCGATAGCTGGGATCCCAGGGTATTGGCAAGAATTCCGGCCACCCCAGCGGAAAGTATGTAGAACAGCCCTTCCCACCAGATCGCCTTGCGCACGTTGTCGGACAGCGGCGGCAAGGGGGTTCTCTGCCAGAGGTTGGCCCACTGCCCCAGGGCTCCTGCCGACCCGATGACCAGGGCCAGCAAGATGGTCAGTGCGGCCACCAGCAGGGCTTCGCCCATCGGCGCCGGATGGGGAATCGAGGCAATGGCCGCAAAAGCGAAGATGTGGAACAAGGAACCGCCGGGGCGCAATCGCATTAAGCCAACAAGCACCGAGCAGATGCCGGCGACCAGGGTGGTTGCACCGACAATCTGCCACTTCATTACCTCTGGATTTTCATGGTCAATCCACCAATATGAGGCGGACAGGGCCACTGCGATGACGACAAAGAACAGGAGCCCCGAGCGAATCTGCATCCGCAGGCGGTTCCAGTAGCCATCAACTCGGCCATAGACACCGGTGAAAGCGCCGAAGACGGCGAAGACCACGAGATCCAGCCGGTCGATGGCAAAAAGGGTGATGAGGGGCGCAAAGATGCCAATACCGGTGCGCAACCCAATCCAGTGGTCCTTGCGGGCCGGGCCGAGCGTGATCAGCGCTTTGGTTGATTCCTTCAGTTTCTCCAGGCCCACAGTTTCCTTCCGTCGCGTTGGACACAACGCACATCTCCCATTATTCGCTCATTGCCTTGTGAGGGGCTAGGTATGCGGGCACATTGGCACTGTCGTTTTCCTCACCGACGCGTTAATACGGCACACTTGGTACGTGCCCGAAAAGAACTTTGACCCCAGCGCCCCACATGCCCGCCAGGAAGAATTCGGATTTGAGGTCGGAACCCGGCTCACCGCACCCGACGGCTCCCCCATGCTGGGCCGCACCGGTGTCATCCGCACGCCACACGGCGAGATCAAAACCCCTGCGTTCATCGCGGTGGGCACCAAGGCTACCGTCAAGGCAGTGACCCCGGCCCAAGTTGAAGAGCTCGGAGCCCAGGCGGTCTTGTCCAATGCCTACCACCTGTACCTGCAGCCGGGTGCGGATATTCTCGATGAGGCCGGCGGGCTGGGCAAGTTCATGGGCTGGCATGGTCCTACCTTCACCGACTCCGGAGGATTCCAGGTGATGTCTTTGGGTTCCGGTTTCAAGAAGGTCATCGATATGAAGTCCGTTGACCAGTCTGGCCCGGATGACGCGGTAGCGCCGGGCAAGGAACGCCTGGCCAACGTAGACGAGGACGGCGTCTGGTTCAAATCCCACCTTGATGGCACCAAGCATCGTTTCTCGCCAGAAATATCCATGGGGGTCCAGCACCAGATCGGCGCGGACATCATGTTCGCCTTTGACGAGCTGACCACCTTGCAGAATTCGCGTGGCTACCAGGTTGAGTCCTTGGAGCGCACCCGCCGTTGGGCTGAGCGTTGCATCGCCGAGCACTTCGCGCTGACCGATTCCCGCGAAGGCAAGGAATACCAAGCCCTTTTCGGTGTGATCCAGGGCGCGCAGTACGAGGATCTCCGTCGCAAGGCCTGCCAGGATCTTGGGGCCATGGCCTTCGATGGTTTTGGCATCGGCGGCGCCTTGGAGAAGGAAAATCTTGGAACCATCGTTGGCTGGTGCGCCGAGGAGCTTCCGGAGAACAAGCCTCGCCACCTGCTGGGCATTTCCGAGCCTGATGACATCTTTACGGCCATTGAAAACGGTGCTGACACTTTTGACTGCGTCTCCCCGACTCGCGTGGCCCGCAACTCCGCTTTCTACACCCCGTGGGGCCGTTTCAACCTTTCAGGCGCCCGCTACAAGCGCGATTTCACCCCTCTGGTGGAAGGCTGCGACTGCTACACCTGCCAGAAATTCACCCGCGCGTACATTCACCACTTGTACAAGGGCAAGGAACTGCTCAGCCACACCCTGATTTCCATCCACAACGAGCACTTCACTGTCGGCTTGGTTGAATCTGCCCGCCAGGCGCTGGAGGACGGCACTTTCTTCGAGCTCAAGGATCAGGTCTTGGCAAGCTACTACGCTGGCAAGCCGGATCCCCAGGGCCAGCCGGCCGCTAAGTAGCCAAGACTATAAAGCTGTGGGCGTCGTTGTCCCGCCGCACGGCGGGACAACGACGCCCACTCTTCGTATTTAGGCCGAAGCTGCCACTGCTTTTCTGATCATTGGCAGATGCATGATTCCGTCGTCGTCAAAGTCTTCGCCGCAGCGTTCAAAACCGAACTTTCCGTACCAGCCTTCCAGCTGGGTTTGCGCGCCAAGGTGAATCCGGGCGTCGGTTCGGCACACGTCCACCGCTCGTTCCATCAGCATTCCAGCCAGCCCGCGGCCGCGGGCTTCAAGCTTTGTGGCAACCCGTCCAATATGCGGGTCCTCCCCGTGAACGTCAAGGATGCGCACGGTGCACAACAATTCTCCGTCTTCCCATGCGCTCAAATGCACCGTACCCTCGGCAAGGTCCAAGCCATCCAAATCCGGGTAGGACGAACGCTGCTCGACAATAAAAACGTGGGTACGCAATTTGAGCAACGCGTACAGCCGCTGAGTGTCGAGATCTCCGGGGTTTTGAATTGCTATTTCTACGCTCATCGTCTCATCCTATCCACCCGATCTCCTCGGAAACTCTCCGACTACTAATCGCAAAGCAGGGAAGGTGAATAGCAGGGAAATCACCCATAGCGGCCAGGCAATTTCAGTGCTCGGGCTAAGCGCCAACGAAAACAAGGGAGCAAAGGTCGCCATAGCGCGAACCAGCGTGGAGAGTTTGCTGAACAGGACGAAGCCAATCGTCGCTTCGCTGGTGGCACTACCCAGCAGGCTCTCCCAGTCTCGTTCCTTGCGTTGTGCATGCCCGAGACTGGCCGCTGCGCTGCCTAGGGCTCCGATGACCAGCGCAGCGCACCACAACCAGAAGCGGCTCAAGTCCACAATGCCCAGCAGTCCTAGTCCCCCGGTCAATGCGCTCAGCGCTACGGCGCTGTAGAGCACGGCAAATAGGGCCGCTGTTTGGTTCAATGTGGCAGCCGATTGTCCCAGGTGTTGTGTCAGTTGAGGCTGCGTGAGCAATGGGGCAATGACTCCCGAGATGTTCAGGGCCAACAGCACGCCGAGAGCCATATAAAAGACCAAGGCGCTCAAGGGGTTCGCGACCTGGTCAACGGCCGCTGCCAGGGCCATCACGAGCAGCAAATAACCAGCGATGGTGCGCCAATAGCCGGCTCGCATCAGGCGCAACGCCAGGATCCTCCAGATCACCGGAAGACTCGCGGCGATGAGCCTTCCGTGTCGCCGTCTGCGGCCGATGGCAACCGCTGAAGGACCGGTGGCGGCCCGGCCATCGGCCTGCATTAGAGAACCGAGCGCCAGCTGTTGCTTCTCGCCTGATGAGCGGAGGGAGCGCGAGCCAATGTGCCGGTTGCGCTGCATCGCCCACCAGGTGCCAATTATGCCCAGGGCCAGCAAGATGGCCGAGGCATAAGTCCATGTGCGTAATTGCAGAATTGAAGCAGCCATGCTTTGCACTGCGCTCGTAGCCCATCGGTTTTCCACTGCCAGCAAGCCCCAGAAGATCGCAAGCACAGCAATGATTGCCATGACAGATCCTCCGAGCCAGCGTTGCGCCTGGCTTTGCAGCCCGTAGCTTTGCACGACGACTCCCGCATTGGCTAACAGGAGGCCGGCCAGGACAAAGCAAGCCAACGCACAACCAGCCAGCAGCGGGTCCAAGGCACCGGTTAGGCCGTAGAGGACGATCAGCCATAACGCCCCGGCAAAGGCAGCTGCGAGCATCCCGAACAACAGCGCCTTGCGCAGGGCACGAGCCCGGAGGGAGGCGGAACTAAGGGGCAAAGGCAACCACCAGTCGGCAGTGGCCGCATTCACGGCCACCGGGCCTAGGTGCAATAGCAATCGCAACAGGCAGATGCCCGCAAGCGCCAGCAAGATTGGAGACAGCTCTTGGAGGCTCCATACTGCAGTCGGCATTTTTGGGTGCGCTACGCCTTGCCCAAGCAGGGCGAAGATGAGACCAAAGATCGCGCTGAACAAATATGCCAGGGCCACAAGAGCGGCCAGCACCCATACGTAGGCGTCCGAAAAACTATCAAAGCGTTCTGAAAAGTTCCGCCGGCGCTTGGCTCGGAGGATAAGCTGCTGCGGATCGAATCCGGAAGCTTCGGCCAATCTTTCGCTATCGTTCAAGCCACTGCGCTCCGGCCTTGGCGCTGAGAATTTTGCCTTGATCCTCATCTAGCAGCAGGGCATGGTCCAGGCTCTGGCGAAGCAGTTGCGGGTCGTGAGTAACGACGAGCAATGTCATTGCTGAGTGCCGCAACGCAGCTAGCCGCGCATAGAGCTTCTGCCTGATCCGCAGGTCCAAACGCTGTTCTGGCTCGTCGAGAAGCACCAGCTGGGCTGGCCGAATCAAGGTTGCTGCCAATAACACCTTGCGTCTTTGGCCGGAGGACAGTTCACCGGGAAGCAGCCTTGCGACTGCTTGCAGATCGAAAAATTCAAGCTCTTCTTCAACTTTCTGTTGCCATGAAAGCAATCCGTGGCCACGAGCCACCAATTCAAGATGCTCGGCGACACTGAGTTCCTCGAAAAATGTTCCGTCGGCGACTTGGACTGCTACCTCACGGCGGAAGGCCTTCGAATCCTCATCCACGGGCAGACCCAGGAATTGAACCTCGCCGTGCACCGGTGGAAGGTGTCCGAGGATGGTGCGAATCAACGTGGATTTTCCGCTGCCGTTGGCCCCGATAATTCCCACTCCCTGTCCTGCGGACAGTTGCAGGTTCAGTGGTCCGCAGATGGTTCGTTGCGGATACCCGATGGTCAGGTCTTTTGCTTCCAGTTGGTATTCAGCGCTCTGACCTGTCTGCATGGTGACAACGTTAGCCTTCGGATACAACCGTGGGCATCGTCCTTGCGGATGATGCCCACGGGTTGCCTAGCTTGCGTTGGCGGCTTGGATATAGCCTGGCTCGCGTTTCTTGAACCATCGGATGACCAATGAGGTCACTGGCACCAGAATGATTTCAACAGCTGTCTTGTAAACGAATCCAACGACTACGTAGTTGATGAAGTTCGGAGCGTCGCTAATGCCGATGACCGGGGCTGCAATAGCGCAGAAGATCAGCGTATCCAAGAACTCGCCGACGCCGCTGGAGCCGATCAGGCGTCCAATCAGCCCCCGTTCACCAGTGCGTTCCTTGAGCTTGACCAGCACCCACGAATTGGCGAACTGGCCGACGAAGAATCCGCAGGCCGAAGCGAGGACAATCTGCCAGATTGGCCCCAAGGTCCGTTCCAAGGCTTCTTGCCCATCGTAGAATTCCGCGGAAGGCAACTGGATCATGATCCAGAACGAGATCACCGCGAAGATGGCCAGCGCGAAGGTGAGAATGATCGATCTGCGAGCTGCTTTCAGCCCGTACACTTCCGAAATGACGTCGCCGAGGATGTAGGCCATTGGAAACAGGAAGAAGCCGCCGTCGGTAATGACAGGTCCGAAGCTCACGCCTTTGGAAGCGCCGATGTTCGAGAGGATCACGATCGCGCCCATCAGGGTGAGTACCGTGGAGAAGTAGGGGGAACCGGCGGAAGCGAAGACCGCTTTTTTGGTTTTGGTCAGATTATTTGCGGCGTTGATTTCGCCCATGCTCGTTGTCCTTGTCAAAGTGGTTCGCCAGAATTTTGCGACGAAGGCATGCCCCTGCCCTGTAAAAAAGGTGGAGTTTCAGCCTGCGTGCAGTTCCGCTGTATTAGCACTTACTTAGCAAGTATCCCATGTTGGTCTCTGGTGGTTGCTGATTGCTTTAGCGCACAACCAAGTTCTAGAAATAAAAAAACCGAGAATTCGGCATCTCACTACTATTTCTTCGAAATATTAAATCGAGGAATCTAATACCGCAGTGATCACTCTCCCGTGCATCCGCATGAATTTTTTCATTTTTTGAACGCGTTCAAAAAATGCTAGACTGAACTTCACCACATTGCTTTTGAAGGGCCGATGAGTATCCAACCACGCACCGAAAAAGGTCGTCAGACGCAGGCCAAGCTCCTGTCGACCGCTTTGGACTGCTTTGCCGAAGATGGCTACCGGGCGTCGAGCATGCGAGTTATTGCCGCCAACGCCGGGGTGACGCTTTCCCACGCGTATTACTATTTCCAATCCAAGGAAGACATCGTCGCCCAGCTGCTGCTGAACTTGCGCAACGAGCAGTACGGCCTTTGCCAAGGCCGCTTGGATGAGGGCAATACCTTGGAATCCAATATCCGCGCGGTGCTGGATGCCGGGGTCCTTGCGTTGGCGCCCTATCACGAGTTCGGTCCGGTCTTCTTGAAGGTTTTGCTGTCCGACGAGTACGCCAGTGAACAGGTGTCGAAAATTGAGCTCTCGCTGTGGGAACAAGCCGTTGCTGGCGCCCGCCCGTTGCCGCCGCTGGGAATCCGCCGCGATCTGCCGAAGTTCCTTCTTCTGGTGTCCCGCCATGTCTTTTCCGCGTGGGCCTATGACCAGTCGCCGCAGCAGCGCCGCTCCCGAGCGCTGATGAAAAATATGGCACCGGTGGTCGCCAAGTTCGCGGTGCTTTGCCGCCTGCCGGTGGTCCGTTCCCTCTTTGAAGACATCTTGGCCCTGATGGATCCAAAAGCCATCGACAAAACCGAGGTGGACCTGCCGGCTCGCTCGACTTTGCGGCGCCCCAAGGCCTCCTAGTTCCTGCGCCATCCGGCGGGGACATTGCAACGGGGCAACCCAGTTGAGTATTGCCCCGTTTTTAGGCGTAAAGTCTGTGTTGCCGATAGGTGATCCCTAGCGAACCAAAAAGGAGAACGCAACACCATGAGCTCAACTGCGCGAACATTGCCAAGTTGGACCAGCGACTACGCATTACTTCGCGACCGCATTGCGTCCTTCCCCAACCAGCAGGAAATTCGGTCGGTGAACCAGGACGGCGATGACGTAGAGATCTTGCGTTATTGGCCAGAGGATTCATGGACCGCGCCGACAGATGCGCAGCGATTGATCTTTTTGGGTCCCGCCAACAACGGCATCCGAGCCAAGCTGCAGGGCGAGGGGTGGCAGCACAGCGCAACGATGCACCTGCTGGCAGGAAAGCCCGAAGACGTTGAGCAGGTCGTCAAGCTTTCCGACACGTCTGGGCTTTTCGAAGCTCCCATGGAAAACTACGATGTCGTCGAGGTAACGGACTTCGACCGTCCCGTAGCCCGTGGCCGAATGCATTTTGGCCCAACCTACGGCCTGCTCAATGATCCCGATCTGTTCTCCCCCGATGATCCGGACACGGCTCGTCGCGCAGTGCTGGCCAACTTCGCCGGCTCAGCTTTCAGCCACGGCCTGCCCTGGCTGCTCTTGGTAGCCACAGAAGAACATGCCGCGCAGCTGCCGGCCGGATGGTCCAAGGCGACCGAACTGGCCTTCTGGCAGCATAATTAATTCGATTCCATTCCGCACTACTTTTAATTGAGACTATGACTAATACAAACACTGTTGACCCAGCCATCACCTTGACCATCGCCGGATCCGAAGCCACCGGTGGCGCTGGCGCCCAGGCCGATCTGAAGACTTTCCAGGAACTGGGAACTTACGGCATCGTGGCATTGACCTGCATTGTCTCTTTTGATCCCAAGGATTCTTGGAACCACCGCTTTGTCCCAGTGGACCAGCAGGTCATTGAAGATCAGCTCGAAGCAATCCAGACCTGCTACGAAGACAAGCTGGGCACCGTCAAGCTGGGCATGATGGGCTCGCCTGCAACCATCAACACCGTCGCCACCGCCTTGAAGTCCCAGAAATGGGACAACGTGCTGCTGGATCCAGTACTGATCTGCAAGGGCCAGGAGCCTGGCCACGCACTGGATACCGACGAAGCGCTGAAGTCGGAATTGCTTCCACTGGCAACCTTCGTGACCCCAAACCACTTCGAAGCCGAGCAGCTCTCGGGCCTGAAGATCAGCACCGAAGAAGACCTGATCGCAGCAGCCAAGAAGATTCACGAAATTTCCGGCGCAGCCGTTCTGGCCAAGGGCGGCGTGCGCATCTCCGGCGAAGACGCGATCGACGTCTTCTACGACGGCACGACCCTGGAAGTGCTGCGCGAGAAGAAGATCGGCGAAGTCGCTGTTTCCGGTGCAGGTTGCTCGCTGGCCGCTGCCGTCACCGCGGAACTGGCCAAGGGAGCGACCGCCTTGGACGCAGCGCGAACCGCCAAGGCTTTCGTGACCGAAGGCATTCGCAACCGCGTCTCGGGCAACACCCCATTTGATGCCCTCTGGCAGGGCGGACGCCGCTAGACCGGGCTCCCTTCCCTGCAAGAACCATGGTGCCGGCCGTGTCCCTGATGGATGCGGCCGGCACCAGCTTTAAGCGTGATCATGCTCATTGGCATCATCTAGCGACTCTTGCTACGGTAGTTGTAGAACATCAATCATCGACGCGTGAATTAGCCACGGGAAAGGGCGGTCGGCTATGCAAGCCACTTTGACGCTCCACCCGTTCGTCTGCGCGTCGAACGGGGCTGGCAAGTAATAACCGCCCAGGGCCTTGGCCTTTGGGTTTTCCTTAGTTGCCCATTCTTTCGTTTCATTGCAGACCTCAACGTCCCTTTTTTGACTAATACCTTCGCGCGCCCTTTTTCTGCGCGCGGACTTATTGAGGATTATCATGCAGCCCTTAACCGAAAAAACCATTCGTTCTTCCTTCATTAACGCTAGCCGCCAGGAAGCCAAAAAACTGACGCTCCCCGAAGACTTCAACTCCCTCGACTGGGATTCCATCGATTACCTCGGTTGGCGGGACCCCAAGATGCAGCAGCGCGGCTACCTGTTCCACGTCGACGAAACGGGCCGGACCCGGGGCATCTTGCTGCGTCCCACCGAAAGTGGACGCAAAACGAGTAACGCCGCCATGTGCGAGATGTGCCGGGACGTCAACATCCCTGCCGCCGTGGGCATGTGGACCACTCGCCGAGCAGGACAGGCAGGTCGCGACGGGGACACCCTGGGAACGCTGATTTGCCTGAACTTCGAGTGCTCGCGCAACGTGCGCATCCCGCCTCCTAAGAATCCGATCTATCCGGATCCGATGGTAGTTGTCGCCGAGCGCATCCAACTGCTCGACGAGCGCGTGCACAGCTTCTTGAACCGCCTCTAGGAGCACCGCGGACCGAACCCATCTCCCGATCGCCAAACCCGTTCGGCGCTAGCCAACTGATGAGTAACAAAGCGACGAATTTTTCTAAAAAATCCTCGCGCTCAACGGCTAGCGCCGGGCGGGTTTGTCGCAGTGCTGCGCGGTTTTTATTGTGAAATGGCCCAACCGTCCCGAGTGCCGTTTACAGAATATTATTCAACAACCCCTTGATATATGCCGTGCGTCACCTAGGATTCCTAGCTATAGGACGACGCACCAGCGGACGTCGCCTCGGACGATCATCAAAGCTCGCACCGCTTTGCCATTTTCGCCCGCCCCGTGACGGGAGCAGTACCGCTACCCAGCCCAGCTAGGAGAACCATGGTCACTCGGCGCACGCAACGAGTACCGCGCCTGATTTTGGGGTCAGCCACTGCACTTGCAATGGCTGTCACCCTCTCAGGTCCGGCAAGTGCAGCAGGCATTCCTCAACCAGCAGATGGCGAACAGGCTTTCTCGCTGCCGATTAGCAGCTCCCAGGCGCTGTCAAAACTCAAAGTTTCAGGACCACTAGCCAAAGCCTCCGGCAAGGTATCGGTGTTCGTGCAGCTCGAGGGCGACGGCGCATTCGAGGCCGTCAAGAAGTCTGGCAAGAAAAAAGACACCGCCAAGGTCAAGAAGATGGGCAAGGACGTCAAGGCCAAGGGCAAGCAGCTCGCGGCCGAAGCGAACTCCACGATCATCTACACCACGCACAATGCTTTGCGGGGCGTGGCCCTCACCGGCGACGCTGATGATCTCCGCAAACTCGCAGAACGCAGCGACGTTGCAAAAATCAGCTCCATCGTTCCGAAGAAGCCATCAAACCGCAGTTCCGTAGTTGATACCGGAGCCCTGGAATCGTGGAAGTCCCTGGACAAGACCGGCGAAGGCATCAAGGTCGCCGTCTTGGACACGGGCGTGGACTACACCCACGCAAGCTTCGGCGGCCCCGGCACCCTGGAAGCCTACAAGGAAGCGCAAGCCTCCGAGCAGCTGCCTTCAACCGACTCCGGGCTGCGCGATGGCAACAAGTTCATCGGTGGCTGGGACCTGGTCGGCGATGACTACAACGCCGACGATGCAGATGAAAGCTACCAGCCCATTCCGCACCCGGACCCCAACCCGCTGGACTGCGAGGCTGCCGGCCACGGCTCCCACGTTGCAGGCACCACCGCCGGCTACGGCGTGAATGCCGATGGCTCCACTTTCACCGGAAACTACGCTGACTTGGATGCCAAAGCCCTCTCGGAGATGAAGGTCGGCCCCGGCTCGGCGCCCGGATCGCAGCTGATCGGCATCCGCGTCTTCGGTTGCGAAGGCTCCTCCTCCGTGGTGGGCCAGGCACTGGATTACGTCCTGGATCCCAATGGCGACGGCGACTTCTCCGACCGCGCCCAGGTAGTGAACATGTCCTTGGGCTCGGATCACTCACCGACCGAAGACCCGGAAAACGACATCGTTGATGCCCTGACCAAGGCCGGCATCCTCTCGGTAGTCGCCTCGGGCAACGCAGGCGATGTCACCGACGTCGGCGGCTCCCCCGGCAACTCGCGGTCCTCGCTGACCGTTGCCAACTCGGTTGGCTCGCACGTTACCCTGGACAAGATCCAGGTCGACGAGCCAGGCGATGTTGCAGGTACTGCTTCGGGCCAGTACTCCGCAAACTTCAACTACACCAATGCTGACCCAGCAAAGCTCTCCGGTGAAGTTGTGATGGCCCCTGCCGGCAACGAATATGGTTGCGACGCATTTGAAGCGGGTTCATTGGAAGGCAAGTGGGTTTGGCTCAAGTGGAGCGAGAACGGCGAATTCCCTTGTGGATCCGGCGCTCGTTTAAACAACGCTGAAGCCGCCGGTGCCACCGGTGTTCTCCTGGATTCCGAAGCCAACCTCTTCGATGCCGGTATCGCGGGCAACGCCACCATCCCAGGTGCCCAGTTCACCTTGGATGAGTCGCAGCGGCTGCGCCCAGCTGCAGAGGCTGGCACGCTGAAGGTGACCCTGTCTCCTGAATTTGTTGGAGGCGCTTCCAGCGGATCCGGCGCCGGAGATACCTTGAACTCCTCCTCTTCGCGCGGCGTTCATGGCACCAACGGCGTAGTCAAGCCTGACGTTGCCGCACCGGGCACGCAAATAGGCTCGGTCGGTGTCGGCACCGGCACCGGCACCGCCGTCATGTCGGGCACCTCAATGGCCACCCCGCTGGTAGCAGGCATTGCGGCACTGGTTCTTGAAGACAGCGACTACACCCCCTATGAGGCCAAGAGCGTCATCATGAACACCGCTGCCACCGACGTCAAGGCCGCCAACGGCGAGGCCTACGGGCCAAACCGCGTAGGCGCTGGCCGGGTGATGGCCGATGCCGCCATCCAGACCCCGGCCTTTGCCTACGATTCCGAGGCACCGGATCTGACCAGCGTGGTCTTCGGAGTGATCGAGCTCAACGGCACGAAGGGCTACTCCGCGCAGCGTCAGATTACCGTTCAGAACACCAGCGACAAGGCCCAGACCTACAAGGCCGGCTACGTTGCTTCCACGCAGATCCCCGGTGCTACCTACACCCTGGACCGCAAGAGCATCACCGTGGAAGCAGGCAAGAGCGCGCAGCTGACCGTGACCCTGAGTGTTGATCCGCAGAAGTGGGCCAAGACCATCGATCCAACTATGGACACCACCCAGTCCGGGCTGTCCCGTGCATGGCTGGCCGATGCTACCGGTCGCGTTGAGCTGACCAGCAGCGACGCTCCGACCCTGCGCATCCCAGTCCAGGCAGCTCCGAAGCTGGTCGCCGACATGTCCGGTTCGGCGAAGAAGCTGAAGAAGGGCTCGGATACCACGATGCTCAGCCTGAAGGGCAAGGACATCACCGCTGGGCAGGGCGCTACCGAAGTGACCTCGTTGCTCGGTGCCTTTGAACTCGGTGCTTCCAGCGAACGCGGCGACGCCTCGCTGGATTCCATCCCGGCAGCACGGTCCATGGATCTGCAGTATGTCGGCGCTTCGAGCACCGCGCCTCGCACCGGTGTGGCCGATGGACAGCTGAACATCGGCATCTCCACCTGGGATAACTGGGCCCACCTGGCCGGTGGCACCGAGTTGGATGTCGAAATCGACACCAATAACGATGGCAAGGCTGACTTCGTCACCTTCACCGCCGCCATGGATGAGGTCGACCTGGATCTGGCAGCGACCTTCGATCTGGCCACCGGCGAGCAGGTTGACCTGCAGCCAGTGAACGGCGTGCTGGGCGATGTTGACACCAACACCTTCGACACCAATACGGCAATCCTGCCGGTCTCGCTTTCGGCCCTGGGCCTGAGCGAAGACGCAGCGCAGATCTCCTACCGTGTCCTTGGCTACACCTGGTACAACACCGATGAGGCCGGCTCGATGGTTCCCGTGGACCAGACCGGCTGGATCGACTTCAACGCGGCGACGCCGCAGGTTGATTTTGGTGCAGAAGGCTCGCTGTTCACAGACCTGAAGGGCAACAAGATCCCGGTAACCGTTGCCGATAGCACCAAGGCTTCCAAGGCGCTGCTGCTGCACCTGCACAACGCCAGCGGGGAGCGTGCACAGGTGCTGGACATCGTTTCCGGCAAGACCGGAAAGCCAAAGAGCAAGTAGCCTCCGGCTTTCCCGAGACCAGGTCCGGGGCGCTTCCTAGCGAGTAGGAATGCGCCCCGGGCCTTTCTTAACCCCAAAAGCGGGGCAGTGCTCAGTTCTGGCGCAGCTTTGCTTCCAGAATCGCCGTTGCCGCCTCACGGACCTGACCTGCGAACTTCTTATCGCCCTTGGCTTCGGCAGCCAGCGCCATGGCCATGATGGCCGCCTGATCGGATTTAACGCATAGCGGCACAGTTCCGCCGGCCGCCACGAACTTCACTGCCCTTTGGCCCATGGGAACCGGGCTGACCTGCTGTGCCTCGCAAAGGTCGTCGGAAATCACCACCCCCTCATAGCCCAGGTCCTGGCGCAGCAGCCCGGTGATGATCTTCTTCGAGAAGGGCGCATCATTCTTCTCATCAAGTTTGGCGTAGCGGGCGTTGGAAATCATGACCCACGCGTTGCCTTGGCTGATCGCCTGCTTAAAAGGCTCAAGGTCGGTGGCCTCCGCGCCGATCACCGTGTCGGTGACGCCGGTTGAGGTGTCGGTATTTTTCGACACCCGGCCCAGTCCAGGGAAGTGCTTGACCACCGGTTGCACCCCGGCTTTGTCCAGGGCGTCATTCACGGTGGTGATGGCTGAGGAAACCTCGCCGGCGGTGTTGCCGTACTGCCGCCCGAAATAGCCGATCGGCGCGTTGCTGGCGCCGATCGCGGCGGGAACGACATCCGCCACCGGTGCGAGGTTCACATTGATCCCGGCCTCGGCCAGCTCCTCACCGGCTTGCTGGATGCGCGAGGACAGCTCGCCGGCGGACCATTGGCCCTGTTCGGAAGCGGTGGGCAGCTGGCTAAACCCGGCGCCCTGCAGCACCCTGACAAATCCGCCTTCCTGATCGGTGGCCACCCATACAGGCAGCCCTTCAGGAACATTGGATTTCAGGGTTTTGGTTATGCTTCCGACTTTCGCAACGGTCTGCTCGAGTGAAAGCTGCGACCGCCCGCGCAAGAATACGTTGCCGATGCCTTGCTTCTTCATGGCCTTCAGTTCGCTGCTGCCGGCTCCTGTCGCCGGGACTCCTGCCATGACCAGGCTTGCTGCCTGTTGCTCAATCGACAGCTGGTCTGCCAGTTCTTCCGCCTGCTGGCGCACCGTCGGTTTCTGGCTTGGCGTGGGCGTTGCTGAAGTGCTGGGCGCAGGACCGGACGGTTCGCCAGTGGGCGAGGTTGAAAATGAGGGCACGGCGCTCGTTGAACTGGGAGCATTGTTCTGCGAACTCGGCGTGCTGCAGCCACTGAGCAAGAGCATCGTGAGCATTCCCAACGACATGAGCTGCCTGTCGTGAGTAGTCATGATTCCATCCTCCCTCCGGTTCTGCGAAGACGCCGAAAGCTTCTTCAGGGAGGGCCTGATTCAATGTTCTAGGCCCGGACTTCCAGAAGCTCATCCCATTCGGTGGTGTAGCGCTGGGAAATATGTTCGCGCTTCATCGTCCAGGTCGGGCTCTGGGCCATCCCCGCGGGACCCAAGCCGATGGACTTCGCCCCGAAACGGGCGGAAATATCCTGCACTACCGAAGAAACGTTCTTCTTCTCTTCCTCCTCCTGCTCGTCGCCAAGCCCGAAGAGATCCAGCTGCTTTTCTCCCGGCGAATCGCTCAGCCCGGAAAGGATCACTCCCCCGCGCACGTAATCCATGCCCGGCTGCATCAGGTCCCCCATGGCGGCGATGGCCAGCTTGCTCAGCAGGATCGGATCGCGTGTTGGCCGAGGCAGGCGCACCTGCGCGCTGGGGAATGACGACTCGCCCTGGGCAAATCTGCTGGTCCCTGCGGTAACTGTCAGCAGCGAGGCATAGCGGCCTTCGCTCGCTAATCGGCTGGCGGCCTTTTGCGCGTAGATGGACATGACTTCCTCCATGGCCTCATGGGTGCGCACCGGGGTCGAGAAGGATCGAGTGAACATGACCTGCCCACGATCCGCGCGTTCTTCCACCGGGCCGATGCAGCGCTGCCCATTGAGCTCGAACACGGTGCGCTGCAGCACCACCGAAAATTTCTTGCGGATGATCAATGGGTCGGCGTCCCTCAAATCCGCGATGGTTTCAATGCCCATGCTGGCCAGCTTGGCTCCGGATTTTCGCCCGACGCCCCACACGTCGGTCACGGGAACCCGGGAAAGAATATTGCCCAGAACCTGCTGCTCCATCAGCTGCTGAACGCACACGCCGCCGAGGCCCGGATTGTGCTTGGCGATATGGTTGGCCAGCTTGGCCAGGGTTTTAGTGGAGGACACTCCGACGCAGACCGGGACACCGACGACCTTGTCGATGGCCTTGCGGATCTGCGCTGCGGTACTGCGCACCTGTTCCAGGCTTCCTTCCAAGCCGATGAACGATTCATCGATGGAATACACCTCATGCCAGGTTCCGTAGCGGCCGAGCAGTTCCATGACGCGGGCGGACATGTCGCCGTAGAGTTCATAGTTGCTTGAGCGCACGGCCAGGTGGTGGCTGTCCATGAAACGCTGGACCTTGAAGAATGGCTCGCCAGTGGCTATGCCGAGGTCTTTGGCTTCCTGCGATCGGGCGACAACGCAGCCGTCGTTATTCGAGAGCACGACTACCGGCCGGTTGCGCAGCGAGTAGTCAAAGGCCCGCTCGCAGGACACGTAGAAATTGTTCACGTCCACCAGGGATACATGGTCAGCGGACATGATGCAGGCACCTGGTTATCACGCCGAAAACTCCCACTTCATCGCCTTCGTCCAGCCAGACCGGCAGTGGCGATTCGTCGCTGAGCAATCCTACCTTGGGCCCATCGATTTGCCAGCGCCGGACCAGCATCTGGCCGTTGAGGTTCACAATGACCACCGAAGCATGGCGGACCGATAGCGAACGGTCGACGATTACTTCATCGCCATCATGAATCCCGGCGGACTGCATGGCATGCCCGCTTACCCGCATGATGAAGGTGGACACCCGATCCCGGACCAGCAGCCGGTTCAAATCCAGGCCGCTATCGAAGTAGTCGCGCGCTGGCGAGGGGAATCCCATCGCGGATACGGCTTGCACCGGGCCCTGGCTGGCGCCCGGAGGCACCAGTTCCTGTTCGTCAGCCACACCGCCACTCCCTGCCATAAGCTAGTACAAATATTCGAATACAAGAATTGTACAGCGCCCGGCAGGATGCTTCACATTGGTGATGCTTCGAGCAGTTCCCGCGGCTTGGCCCACAAGGCAATCACCAGGCACAACACCATGCCCACCACCGGGACGGCAGGCCAGATATACCACCAGGCCGACAGCTCATGATCCGGATGGATGCCAAAGAAGCGGATGGTCCATTTCGCCGAAACCATCAATTCGATGCTGAACAGCACCAATATCGCCAGCATGATCCGACGCGGCCAAGCGTCCAGGCGGAGGGCCACCACGGCCCAGGCATAGGCCATCACCGGACCCCACACCCAGTGGTGCGACCAGCTCACCGGCGATACCAGCAACGGGCACGTTGCGGCAATGCCCAACAGCACCACCGGCTCAACGGTTCCATCCAGCTTGTAGAGCAGGGCAATAAACGCCAGGCCAACGGCGAGCGCCAGCACAAACCAGATCAGCGAACCCGCGCCCAGGCGGGTCAGGAAACCCTGAAGGGAAATATTGTCGATATAGCCGACATTGCCCACGCGCGAAGGGTCGCGCACCACGTCGAACCAATAGTCCAAGGTGTTGCGCCACTGCAAGACCAGCCCGATGACTTGGGTGCCGAAAAAGGCCAGGGTGCCGATGATGACCGCTCGCCATTTGCGCATGGCCAACGGAAGAATCAGCAGGGCAATTGGGGTGAGCTTGATGCCTGCGCAAATACCCACAGCAATGACAAACGGAGTCATGGACTTTGAATTCGCCAACGCCAGATAGCAAGCGCCGAGTATCAAAATATTAATCTGCCCGAACCAAATGGTGTCCCGGAAGGGACCGGAAATCAGCATCAGGCAGGTCAGGGTCAATGGGGTGACCCAGCGGCCGAGCTGCGGCCAGCGTCGGGCAATTCGGGTGGCCAGGTCCTTGCCGACAAAGAAAGTCAGAACTATGGAGGCCAGCATCGTCACCGCCACCGAGACCCAATACGGGAAGATCGCCATGGGAAGGAAAAGCAAGGCGGCAAAGGTCGGGTAGGTGAAGGGCAACCCCGGATCGTTGATGGGCCCAACAAAAGGCCCGTACAAATCCTCAGGTTCGCGCAGCAGGGTCAGCGCGCCTTCGCGGTACACCGACAGATCCCAGCCGGTAGGTTCGATGGCGATCAACGTCCAGGCCAAGATCAAGACCATCGCTATTTCCAGGATGGCTGTTGAACGCGGAACTGGCCTGATGATTGAAGAACGGATAAATCATCACCCTAGCATTGGTGGATCTGGCGGCCCGGCAACCCAAGCGCCTGGCGGCAGTAAAGGAATTCTGAAAGCACGAACAATAAATTCAGGCGGAGCGGCTTTCATCATCGGTGCCGGTCCGCGCCAATTACACATTTGCGCCTGCCATTAACCCTAGAGCAAAAACCGAAAGCCCAATTCCGCTGCACTTTGCCTTTTATCCTGGCCAGAATTCTGGAACAGAACCGGTGGAATCAGAACAGCCAACAATATCCCTAGCCCGGCGACCCGGATAAAGATCTGTTCTGAATCCATCGCAACACCATGAGGGCAGTCGGAACTTTTCCATCGGGCTAGAAGTTCTAATCTTGAAGCAGAAGAATTGCCCACGAAGGAGCGCAGTGAAAGTTTTACTAGTCAGTTGCGGCGATGTCGCCACCGAAGCCGGACTGCGCTTCCATGCCCAGGGACATGAGGTGACCGGGTGGCGACGCAACAGCAGCAAGCTTCCCGAGCAGTTCGCCGGGCAGGACGTCGACCTGCTGGATCCTTGCCACTGGCCGGACATGGATCCAGAGACCGAAGTAGTGGTCCTTAGCCCGGTCCCGGTGACCCGCGATGTCCAAGGATACGAGCGCAGCTATCTGCAGGTGGCCCAGGAACTTTGCGCCCGGCTTCGCGAGCAGGCGCCACGACTGCGCCGCCTGGTCTACATCTCCTCCACCGCCGTGATGGGCGGCGAGGACGGCGAATGGGTCAATGAGCAGGCACCGGTGGCCGCCACCCGCGACACCGCAAAGATTTTGGCACGTACCGAAGCAGCGCTCGCCGAAAGCGGCCTGCCGGTGACCGTCTTGCGCGCCTCGGGCATCTACGGCCCGGGGCGCACCAGGCTGATTGATCTGGTTACCTCTGGCACCGCTAGAATTCCGGCAGGTTCGCACTGGACCAATCGGATTCACCGCGATGACCTGGCCGCGGCCATCGTTCATGTGGCCAGCTTGGGCGACCAGGCGGCTGATCTGTATTTGGCCTCGGACAGCGCTCCAGCCCAACTGGGCGAGGTGTACCAATTCCTTGCCACCGAACTGGGCCTGAAGCAGCCGGAGCAGGAAACGGCGCCGGCCACGCGGCGTGCCGGTGACCGGCGCTTGGACAACTCCGCGCTGCTGGGCAGCGGCCTGGCCTTGCAATTCCCGAGCTATGCCGAGGGATACCGCCAGATCCTGTCCGGCGCCTCTACCCGGCACGCCTAATTCCAAGGCATCGCTAGGCCAGCTGGATCAGCGCCCATCTCAAATGCCCGTTGCGCCTAACCCCTGCCTAGAATCCCTTGCGCAGCGGATTGAAGTGACGGGCAATGGCTGGAACTTGATCACCAGTGATCTGGGCAGCCAATATCTTCCCGGTCAGCGGGCCTAGAGCCACTCCCCACATGCCATGGCCGCCGCCTACCGACACGCGAGCCGATCCAGTTTGGCCAATGAGCGGAAGGCCATCGGCGGTGCAAGGACGCCCGCCCACCCACTCTTCCCTGCGGTGCTCCCAGTTGATGCCCTGGTAGACCGGAGCCGCAGCGGCCACGATGGCTTCGATGCGCTTTGGCTCCAGCTTGTGGTTCACATCCCGGAATTCCATGGTGCCGGCGATCCGGAAACGGTCGCCCAGCGGTGTGCAGGCCACGCGTTGGGTCGGGAAGTAGATCGGGTGCGTCGGCATATGTTCGGGCTCGATGGTGAATGAGTAGCCGCGTCCGGCCTGAACCACTACGTTGACCCCGAATTTCTTGGCCATATCGGTCATCCAGGCGCCGGTTGCCAGCACCACGTGGTCCACGGTGATTGCCCGCCCCTCGGAACCGATCACGGTCACCGAGTTCTTGTTGTCGCGAATGTCGGTGACGTTAAAGGATCCAATAATGTCGCCGCCGCGCTCAACGACTGATTCAGCGAGCGAAGCCATGAACTTCGGCGGGTTGATGTAGCGCTGGTTCTTGATAGCAACACCAGCGGCAACGTTATCCGAAAGTGTTGGCTCTATTCCGCGCAGTTGGTCGCCGGTGAGCAATTCATAGTCGACACTGCCGCCGGTTTTCTCGATCATCTCAAACTCATGCAGGAACGATTCGCGGTCCTTGAACGAGGTGAATCCGGTGAGGAAGGGGTTTGCCGGTTTGGTCAGTTCGAACACGCCAGGACCCGCTGCCGTGGCCCGGGCAATCTCGTCGAAGGCGCCAAGGCCGCTGCCTCCGATTTCCGAGAAGATGCGCATGGCTGCTTCCCACCGCTTGGGCATCGAGTGCCACGCGAAGCCGAGCAAGAAGCGCAGCAACTTTGCATCGGCCTTCAACGGAATGTACAGCGGCGAGGTCGGGTCAAGCATCATTTTCAGCCCGTTGGCAAAAATCGCCGGCTCCGCAATGGGCAGGGTCAAAGCCGGAGTCAGCCACCCGGCGTTGCCCCACGACGAGCCTGAGGCTACGCCGCCTCGATCAACAACCGTGACTTTCACGCCCGCTTCTTGCAGGTACCAAGCGGTGGACAAGCCTACGAACCCCGCACCGACAACGACAACATGATCTGGCGCAGTTACCCCTGCCATGACCCACTCTCCTTGCAATCTTTTGGCCTCTTTACACGAGGTCGCATGGGTTCACTGTCGCGCGATCCGCAGTGAAATTCAACGCGTTCTGAGGATTTAACGGTGAGCGCCACCACATCATGGTGTGACGTGTGTTTTCTGCGGAAATCTTTAACATTCGCCGCACTTTTAACAATTCTCAGACGAGAGGCGAAAACTTTAACCGCATGGCATGCAATCAAAAACATCCGGGAATCACGCCTGAACCGTGCCCTGCGTACACTGAAAGGAAGCGAAAATTGCCCTTTCTCGATCAGCCATCTCAAAGGAACACCACCACACACATGGCCTCACGCAAACCAGCCAAGAAGAAACCAGCTCAGGGACATCCAGCTCGCCGAGCAGGAGCCAGCTCCGTACCTTTTGAAACAGAGGTGCGACAGGCTCTACAGCCGTTCAAATCCCAGCTCTTCCGCCATTTCCAGGAAGAAGGCCAGCCTGCCAGCGAAACCCGCGCAGCTCTCGAAGGGTTGACCACCCTGTTGACCGTCCATGCCCAATTGCGCAGGAGCGTTGACGTACAGTCGCTGGATCCATCAATTCTTGGTGAGCAGCTCGGCCACCTGTCCTCGCTGGGCAAAGAAGTTGCTGCAACTAGTGCAGCAATCCTCAAGCACTACCTGACATTCTTGGGCACCTCCGCCAATTTTGGCGGCACCGTGGAGGACTTCAAGCAGACTTTCGAGTTCCTCTCCCGCATGGCTGGTGACTCACCGATCGTCGCGCCTTACCTAGAAGACGAGGAAGCAAATGGCGCTTTTGAATCCATGCCATTCGTCTTTGCAGCACGCGAGCTGATCCAGTGGGTTGGCGAAGGCAAGCCCACCACACCGGCCGGAGTATTGACGGCGGAAACCTTGCAGGACGCAGCCCAGGCACTGGGCCTATTCATCAAGGTCGATGAGAATGCTCCAATCCCCGAAGATGCCATCTGGGAACCAGAAGACGGGACTGCCGTTCCTTCGCTGGGAGACATCCCCCGGCTTTCGGCCTACTGGGATGCGCTGATCGGCACTGCAATGCTGACCTACCAAGCGCCTAACGCCAAGCCAACCGAGTCGCTCAGCGAAGCGCTGTTGGCTTCCAGCGGTGCCGGTGCACGCGTGGTCAAGGAACTGATCGCGGAAGTGCTGTACTCGCACATCCTGATCAACACTTTGGAGAAGCCAGGCCAGGCGCAGATCGCGGAAATGGTGGCCGGGGTCTTGAGCAACGCCGCCTCATCCACGCCTCCGCGCTCCGAATTTGCATTGCAGATTCCCACCACGGATGACCTTCCCGAAGAACAGCACCACCTGATCCCAAGCCTCGAGGAGGTTGTGCCACAGGTTGAATCGCTGCTGCGCATCTTCGAGCGCGAAGGCCTGGTAGAAATCGACGAGCACATTACCGTTCCCGTTGTGCTTCGCTCTTCATTGGAGCGGGCATTAGGCAAGGTTTCGGATCATGTGCTGAAACAGGACACGGATTCGAGCGCACCGGAAGCGTAAGACTCCAGTTGCCCAAATGCGATGTGCCCGGAGGAGCTCCGGGCACATCGCATTTCTATGTGATTCTCAGATATCGGGGAGACCACGTCGGTCTGGACTTAAATTATAAAAGGTACGCTGCATTGTAGACAGACAACGACGGGCGATGGGGGCGCAGCCGCCGATGAAAGATCAGTCCGTTTGTCCAATGCAACGTACCTTTTAATCACCCTCAGGTCCTCCATGATGCCACTCGCAAAACACCACCAAGTACCTTATTGGTGATCGGTCTTCACCGATACATATCTAACCTATCGCGTTCACAAGAATTTCGAAATCATACTTTAGTAGGAGGGTAGCGTCTTGAACGGGATGCTGGCGCGAAGTGTCCACAGTCCCTTTTCGGAGCTGGTCGAGAACTTTCCGCCAAAGGTGCGCATACGATCGGACATTCCAATCAGCCCGCTGCCACCCTCTGGCAACCCCTTTGCCTTCCTGCCTGAAATGTCTATCTGATTAGTAACTTCCAATACAGCCTCAGTGCCATTGGATATCAATTCGAGGGTGCAGACGCTTCCTGGAGCACCATGCTTTATGACATTCGTTGTAGCTTCTTGCATCACGCGATAGATCGCTGTCTGCGCTGAACGGGGAAGATCAGAGATTCTCTCGTCCGTGGTTGAGTTCACTTTAAAATTCGCGTCCTTGAGACGTTGCGCGAATAGGTCCGCCCCCTGAAGCGCGTAAACGGTCGTTGCAGCGGGCTTGTCGACACCCAACGCCGCTTCGTCCGACATAGTTCCATCAGCCCGCAAGACATTGAGCATCAGCCGCAAGTCGTGCAGAGTTTCGGAACTCAGCTTGGCAATGACATCCAAGGCGTCGAGAGCCATCTGGCCGTCGTTGGCGAATTTCGCGGCCTTCGGCTGCATGGCCACGATGGTGATGTCATGCGCAACAATGTCATGAAGGTCCCGAGCGATGTTTTTACGTTCTGTCTCGATTGCCGAACGAGTTTGCTCTTGGGCCTTGAGCATCTGCTGCACGACTTCTGCATTCTTCTCCCGCAGAATAAAAATGCTGCGGGTCAGGAAGTAGGCCAAGACTGTCAACGGGATCAGGGCCACCAGCAAAATGGCGTCCTGCTCCGCTTGGATTCCAAATTGGATCATCCAGGCGGCCGACAAGGTCAGGAATAGGGCACGAACACTTCGCGCTGCGACCGTGGCCGCAAGTGCGCCAAAAATCATGAACGATACTATCGTCCATACGAATATGGATCCTTCGTTGAGCAGGAAATATGCGACGGCAATAAAGATCCCGAGCGACACCGCAACCCAGCGCAACCCCAATGCCAGGGTCAGGCACAGCACAACCCCTACCAGTGCACCTCGCACAGATACAGCAGAGGCCCCGTTGAACCCATCTTCCAATATCGTTACGAACTCACTGCTTGACAGCAATATGAGGATTGCGATGCCAACCCAAATAATGACACCCCGACCAGCCAGTAGCTTGGTCAGGGTGTCTTTCAGTCGCTCACTCATACGCCGAATAATTCACGGCAAAGCCATTCAAGTCAAATAATCTTGCTCATGGGCAACCTACCCCGTAACGTTCGCAAACCCACTTAGAGAAATCCGAACCCCAGCCAGCTGGTGTAGCAACCGGACCGCTGCTAACCTCCTGGTCCGATGCCGCGGATGCGGGAGCAGCCACAACAATCAGTGGTCCTAATGCCAATGCGGCAACGGCCAGCATTTTCAAACCCTTCATAACAAACCCCACATCTCGTCAACTTATATACTTGCAAGTAGGCAGCCCGTCAGGTGGTGTGCAACATCGACCCAAAGGAAAAAATGGAACAAATTAAGGTCCTAATCGTCGATGATGAGCCCCTTATTCGACATGCGTTGGGCACAATCCTAGCAACGGATCACGGAATTGTAACCGTATTTTCTGCAGAAAATGGCAAGCAGGCAGTTGAGTATTGTTCAGACAATGCCGTCGACGTAGTTCTGATGGATTTGCAGATGCCTATTATGGATGGTGTTAGTGCTACACATGCCATTAAATCGATCAAAGACAGCCCGGCAGTGCTTGCAATAACAGCATTCTCATCGGATGAATATTTGGTGCCTGTTCTAACGGCTGGTGCCAGCGGCTACCTTGTCAAGGATTCTGAACCGGGCGAAATTATCAATGCAGTTCACGCGGTTCATCAGGGCACGGCAGCCATTTCTCCGTCAGTTTCTTCGGACCTAATTTCGGCGGTGCGCGAAGCTTATGCCGACAATTCCCAAGCTGTCGAAGACCTCATTTATGATCTCGGGATTACTAATAGAGAAATCCAGATTTTAAAACTACTTGCCAAGGGTTTAAATAACACTGAAATTTCAAAAACTCTGGGGATCACCGAAACCACTGTTAAGACACACATGGCCAAGATCTTCGCCAAACTGGATGTTCGAGACCGCGTACAAGCACTCGTGGCCGCTGCACGCATGGGAATTGTCGAAATCCCCAAGGGCTGAATATCGCTTCACACAAGTGTGAGCTCGAGCGCTCCGGAAGATATTTCGAGTGCCATGGGAATATCTTGGAGCCTCATGCGTTGAACATGAGCATAGACCGCTCAAGTTTCTACTAGGAGGCTCACTTGCCAGCATTTTTTGGTGCACCATCAGACGGCTCGTTTGAGGAGTTCCTCTCTCGGTTCCTCTCGTCGCGAGCACAGGCAGCACGTCCAATCGACATCACCCGCCTGCTTTCCACGCGGACCCATGAGGCAGTAGCAACGGCCGCAGGGATTTCGCATGAGCACGGGCATGACGAGATCGACTCCTTGCACCTGCTCGCGGCGCTGATACGCACAGAACCCATTGGCGAACACCTCGCCGCCATGGGCATCGACATCGAGGCGTTGAGCCAAGATGCCATCGCCCACCTGCCAAAGAGCCAAGAAAAGGGCGAAAAGCCAACGCGGCTATCTTCTGCTGCCCAGCGCAGCCTCTTTGATGCCTACCAGGTGGCACGCAACTACGGTTCGACCTACATCGATCCTGACCATCTCTTTCTCGCTTTTGTTTTCAACCCGGAATCCCCGGTCAGCCACTTGCTGGCACAGCACGGAATCACCGGCCAGTCCCTGCAGCAGGCAGCCATGGAACAGGCCCAGCGCGCCCAAAACGGCGGACAGGACCAGGGCCAAGACGAGTCCAATGCCTCGATGCTCGAACGCTACGGAACCGATCTGACGGCGCTGGCCGCCGACGGCCAGATCGATCCGGTCATCGGTCGCGACGACGAGCTGGACCAGGTCGTGGAGATCCTGGCTCGCCGCACCAAGAACAACCCTGTGCTGATCGGCGAGGCCGGCGTGGGCAAGACCGCCATCGCCGAAGGACTGGCACGGGCCATCGTTGATGACCAGGTTCCAGAGCAGATCCGCGGTTCCCGGCTGATCTCCATCGACCTGCCCGGCATGCTGGCCGGCACCCGCTACCGCGGCGACTTCGAACAGCGCCTCACCGGCCTACTCGAAGAAATCGCCGACGCCGAGGGACAGGTATTGGTGTTCATCGACGAAATGCACCTGCTGGTTGGCGCCGGTTCCGGCGAATCCGGAAATATGGATGCCGCCAACATCCTCAAGCCGCGCTTGGCTCGTGGCGAACTGCACCTGATCGGTGCCACGACGCTGGATGAGTTCCGCAAGGTGGAGAAGGACAGCGCTTTGGCCCGCCGCTTCGGCAAGGTCATGGTTGACGAGCCATCGCAGGAAGTCAGCCTGGCCATCCTTGAAGGCCTGCGCGAATCCTACGAGGATCACCACCAGGTGCAGTACACCCCGGCTGCGCTCAAGGCTGCCGTAGCGCTTTCGGCCCGATACCTCACCGACCGCCAGTTGCCAGACAAGGCCATCGACCTGATCGATATCGCTGGCGCCCGGCGTTCCATTGCCGCCGGCGATACCGAGGATGTGCAATCCCTGCGTTCCGACCTGATGGAAGCCGAACGCGAGAAGTCCCGCGCCATTGGCGAGGAACGCTTCGAGGATGCCAGTGCCTGGCGCGACCACATCGCCGAACTGACCGCCCGGATCAACGCGGCCGAGAAAGCCGGCGACGCCGGAATCACCCGTGTCGTGGATGAAATCCAGATCTCCGAGGTCATCGCCCGCTCCACCGGCATCCCGACCTCGCGGATCACCGGCGATGACAAGTCGCGGCTCGCTACGCTGGAACAGTCGCTGCATGCCTCGGTGATCGGCCAGAAGGATGCCGTCTCCGCCGTGGCCCGCGCGGTGCGGCGCAATCGTACCGGCCTGTCCCCTGCGGGACGTCCCATCGGCTCGTTCCTCTTCCTGGGCCCCACCGGTGTCGGCAAAACCGAGCTGGCCAAGGCCTTGGCAACCAACCTGTTCGGGTCGGCTGACTCGCTGGTGCGTGTGGATATGAGCGAATACGGCGAAAAGCACACAGTTGCCCGCCTGATCGGCGCCCCTCCGGGATATGTCGGCCACGACGAGCCCGGCCAGCTGACCGAGAAGGTTCGCCGCAACCCGTACTCGGTGATCCTGCTTGATGAGATCGAGAAGGCCCACCCGGACGTGTTCAACGTGCTCCTGCAGGTGCTCGATGACGGGCGCTTGACCGACTCGGCCGGACGCACCGTGGACTTCTCGAACACGCTGATCCTGATGACCAGCAACCTTGGTGGCGAGTATCTGGCCAACAAGGCCGGAAACTTCGGTTTCACCTCGGCCAAGGCCACCAGCGAGGCTGGAGAGATCCGTGCCAAGGTGATGAGCAAGGTGCGCGAGTTCATGCGCCCCGAGTTCCTGAACCGGCTGGATGAGGTTCTGCTCTTCTCGAAGCTTTCGCAGTCGGAGATCGGCCAGATCGTCAAGCTGGTCATCGCCGATACGCGGAAGCACCTGGCAGACCAGGAACTGGCTCTGGAAGTCAGCGACCCCGCCGTGAACTGGCTGGCCTCCGAGGGCTACGACCCGGAGTTCGGCGCCCGGCCGCTGCGCCGATTGGTTCAGCGCAAGGTGCAGGATGCCATCGCCGATCTGCTGATCGACGATTCGCTGGCTGCCGGCGACACCGTCTTGGTGGACTTCGCCGACGACAAGCTGGTGGTGCGCAAGAAAGTTGATGCTCCAACCCCGCCAGCACAAAACGAGCAGGTGCCCAGCTTCTTCGATAACTAGGTCGAATTAGCCGCAAAGGGGCTTGATGCGCCGAAGCTTTTGCTTCGGCGCATCAAGCCCCTTTTTGCATGCCCTGAAGACGTGCTTCCATAGCTGCGTCATGGCGATGCCAGACGATGGTCAATTGGACGGATTCGGGAACTTCGTTACGTCAACGCCACAGGTAAGAATCAAGTCAGCGTCCTGCTTCTGAAGAGTGCAATGATCCGCGACAAAATGCCTGGACTCTGCCATGCCGCTGATCCCGTCGATCCTTTCGTAGACAAAGGCGGACGCTGGAGCATAAACGGCAAAGCTCGCCGGGTCGAAACCCGGCTCTTCAACGAGGACAGACTCGCCCGTCTCCGCCGTCACCTTGTGCTGAATCGACACGATTGAATATAGCCCCGAGAGCAGCCAAAAGCATAGCCAGATCAACGATGCCGCAGTGACGAGCAGATGTCCGAGAATTCGGACAAATACACGAATGCTCTTCCGCCTGATTCCGCCGAACATCCGCGGAACAAGACACAGCGAACCCGCAACGGCTGAGAGGCCGCTAACCAGCAATCCGCAAAACACCAGCGGCCAACCCGGCAAGATGAAAAAGAAAACTTTTCCGGATGATGATAGCTGCTCCAAGCATGCCCATAACCAGCCAGCACCCAGTCCAAAAATCACTGCGACAGCAAGAAGAAAGATTCCCCAAGCCAGTTGCTTTCGATTCAGCCCCGTGCCTTGCGGCTCAAGGATTTCGCCGCTTTCAACAGCCATCTTTTCCATCTCAAGACATTCCTTCGAGATGATATGGCGTTGTTCGAGAAGCTGCCTTTGGGAGGAATTTCATCCGTTCAGTCTTTCAGTCCAAAAAGGGCAATGCGTCCTCCCTAGGTATGAATAAGTCCAAGTAAATTATGGTCCAAAATTGCAACGGTTGAAAAGCCGCTCGCAAACGATGCGCGACGGCCGAGTCCCACATCCTGGAAGTTGTTGCGCTTCAAGCTGAAGAACAGCCCCACGGTGTTAGCATGAACCAAATTCTTGGACGCTTCGGGAGAATCTTGGCAATGGAAATATCTACGACAAAAGTTCCTTCCCGGGAACAGGTCACCGCACTTTACGATTCCGTCGGCTGGAGTGCTTATACCGACCAACCTGACGTGCTTGCCAAGGCGCACGCCAACTCGGACTTTCTTGTCTACGCCTACGACAAGGATCACCAGCTCATCGGATTGGCTCGCGCAATATCTGATGACGCGACCATTTGCTTTCTCCAAGACATCTTGGTTCACCCGAAGGCCCAGCGCACCGGAGCAGGAAGAGAACTGTTCTCGGCCGTCCGAAAAAGATTCGAGCACCTACGCCAATTTGTGCTCATTACCGATGATGAACCGGGGCAACGCGCGTTTTACGAATCCATGGGTCTGACCGAAGGTTCAGATTTCGAGCACGGTCCTGTCAGAATTTTCGCCCAGTTTCTCTAATAGATGGCTTTTAGCGCATTCGTCCTAATAGACTGGGAATTCACCACTCTGCTAGGAGCAACTCTTGCGCATCCGAAGTTTCATGGCCCTGTCCATGGTGGCTCTTTTGATGAGCGGCTGCAGCACACCCCAAAGTCCGGCCCCTGCTGCTGAACCGGAAAAATCGGCAACCGCTCCAGGCGACTCCACCGTCCCGGCCAAGGCTTCTGGAACTGGACTTGCTGAAAATTCAATCGCTCCGACTCCTGCTGAGTCCACCGCAACGGCCTTGACTGGTCAGGCTTGGGCAGACTCCAAAATTCAAATGTGGAAAGACAACTCGGGCATCAAATCCACCCAAGGATTCTTGTATCCCAATAATTTGATGACCTCATGGGAGTCTCCCGAAGAAGGCGTCTTGAATATCTATTTGGACAACAGCATGATCTTCAACCGGGACGGGATGCAGGAAAGCTACCAAACGCGCGAGGACGAGCTTCGAAGCATGGGGCAAGTAATGTTCGAGAGCATCGGCGAGCAGTCGCCAGAGTTGGAAAGCGTCACTTTCGCCACCGAAGACGGAAAAAATTCAGGAACCTACTCCCGAGCCCGAACCGGAGCAGACCCCAACGATCGCAAAGCCTGGGCCAAGGAAAAATACGTGCAGTGGATTGCGGGCATGAATGACGTATATGAATCCATGTGCCACGCAGAAATCACCACCTTGGAGGTGTACCGCAATTGCCTTCCTGCTGACCCACACGCCTACGTCGACAAGGTGACATCGCCTGCATTTGGCAAACTTGTCGTCACGATCAACGATGGTCCATGGATGGACGGCATCTACGACACGCCTGCGTCCAGCTTCGTCTCCTCAAACATGATCATCAAGATCAACAACAAGGCTGCCGTGAGAGAACAAGTTGAAAAGCTGACTGTTATCGCCAGGGATGGCGAAGATACTAGCACTGCATTGCGCGAAGAGTGGATGCAATAGGCAGGTGCCGCCGCCACCACCGATTCTTCCAGCATGAACGGCACGCTCTAGGCTTGAATCCATGACACAAGAACTGTCGATTCCGTTTAAAGATTCTGAGCTCAGTGCCCTATGGTCACCTGCTGGGAGAGCCAGCGCGGTCATGATTTTGGCCCACGGCTCGGGGGCGGGCAAGGACCATGAGTTCATGACCGGCTTCGCGCAAGCTGTCGCGGATCTCGGAATCAGCGTCTTGAGCTTCAATTTCCCCTATATGGACGCTGGCAAGAAGTTCCCGGACAAGGCGCCCACGGCTATCGCTGTCTGGCAGCAGGTGCGTTCATGGGTTCAGGAGCATGTAGCCGAGGGGCTCCCAGTGGTTGTTGCTGGCAAATCCTTTGGCGGGCGCATGGCTTCGCTGGCGGTTGCCGAAGGCATGCCGGCGAACGCTCTGATCTTTTTGGGCTACCCCTTGCACGCACCGAAAAAGGAAGACAAGCTTCGCGATGAGCACCTCTACCCGTTGACGGTTCCCATGTTGTTTTTGGAAGGCACCAAGGATCCCTTCGCCAATCCAGAAAAGATGGAAACCGTCGCTGCGAAGCTCAATAAGTCGACGGAACTGGTCTGGTTTGAAGGCGGCAATCATTCCTTCAAGGTAGCCCGTTCTCAAAGAACGGTGGCGCAGGATGGTGCCTGGCTGGCCGAAGCGACCGCCAACTTCATTTCGAAGCACACCTCTTAGATACTGTCTCGGCGCCAATAGCTGTGCGGGTCATCCAGGAAGTCGTGCCATCCCCGCACCAGCTCCAGCTGTTCAAAATCATTTTCGCGAAGTCCCCATGACCCAGCCGCCAGGATCCGGGCGTCCGGGAATGCAGCCAGAATGGGCGCATGGGTGGAAATAAGCAACTGCGATCCCCCGTCAACGACGGTGTGAAGCAGTTTCATCAGCTTCGCGCAGCCCGCCAACGACAAGGCAGACTCGGGCTCATCCAAGATCCATAGGCCCTGGATAAAGGGAATTCGCTCCTCAACGAGGTCCAGGAAAGACTCGCCATGGCTCCGCTCATGCAACTTGGTCTCGAATCTGGATTCTTCGAGATAGGTGTAGAAGTTGTGCATGGTTTCTGCGCGCAGGAAGAATCCCTTCCGCGAAGCCGCGGCACCACGCTGAAGCTTGAGCTGCCGCCACAGTTCGGATTCGCTCGTCCGCGTCGTATTCATCGCGCCCGTCGAACCACCCTCAGCGTTCATGCCATAAGCCATCGCCAGCGCTTCAACGAGAGTCGACTTTCCAGTGCCGTTTTCACCGACAATGACGGTGACTTGTCCCAGGTCAAGTCCCTCATGAAGCAACTGGCGCACCGGCGGCAGGACAAAGGGCCACCGTTGATTTCCAAGCGACTCCTCAGGGTCAATAGCCTCGACTCGTCTCACCGGCATGAACATCTGCGAAAATTCCACAGGCTCAGCCCTCTTGGCGCTGCAAGAAACTATAAACCTCGGTCTCATCCACGCCAGGGAAGGCGCCGGTGGGCATCGCCGCGAGCAGGTGCGTATTGGCACGCGTGGCCGGCCAGGCATTGCCGAACCACTGATCCGACAGGTTCGCCGGCGGGCGGCGGCAACAGTTTTCATCCGGGCATGTGGACTGGCAACGTTCTTTGGTATCGCGGCCACGGAACCATTTCACGTGCTCAAATGGGACCCCGATGGACAGCGAATACAGTCCCGATGAGTGCCGTTCGGTGCGAGCCGTGCACCAATAGGTTCCGTTGACTGTATCGGTGTACTGCTCAAAGGAGCGGAACTTGTCCATCTGTTCAAAGACGACTCGGCTGGTCCAATATCGGCAAATGCTCTGCCCTTCGATGGCGCCGGTATGATCCGCCGGGAAATTCACGCGGTCGTTTTCATAGGCCTTGTGCAAGATGCCGGACTCATGCACCTTCTGGAAGTGGCAGGTCATGCCCAAGTGCTCGGTGGCCAAATTAGTGAATCGGTGTGCCGCCGATTCATAGGACACGGCAAACGCGTCGCGAAGGTCCTCAATGGCCAGCTCGCGATTGTTCTTGGCACGGCGCAGAAACTCGACTGTTGATTTCTCCGGCATCATCAGCGCTGCAGCAAAGTAGTTGGTGGCTACGCGCTGGGAGAGGAAATCGGAGTAATCCGTCGGCGTCTTATGGCCCAGGACGTGATGCCCCAAAGCCTGCAACAGTACCGACCGCGGATCGTGCTCGGTCCGGTTAGCCTGGGTCAGGTAGATCCGCATATTTTTCAGATCGGTCACCGAACGCGTGGAGTGAGGCAAGTTCCCTACGAAGCGCAGGCTGAAGCCTAGATGTTCAGCAATATCCGCTGCTCGGTGGTGAGACAGCGGACCAGAATCATGGCCGACTGCAGAAAGAACCTCGGAAGCTTCCTGCTCGATTTCCTTGTAATAGTTATTGCGGCGCCGCATCTCTTGCCGTAAAGCGGTATTGGCCCGGCGAGCCTCTTCAGGGGTCGCTGCCTGTTCGTTCAAACGGCGTTCGAGTTCGTGTTGCAGTCCCACCAATGACTCGAGCACGTCCATCGGAAGGCGGGTGCCCACGCGTACGGTCGGCAGTCCCAAAGACTCGTAGAGCGGGCCCCGCTGGGCACGTTCCAGCTCGATTTCCAAGGCTGCCCGGCGTGACGGAGGTTCGGTGCCCAGCAGGTCGTCAACGCCGACGTCGAAGGCTCCGGCCAGCGCTTTGAGCAGTGAAAGCTTGGGTTCGCGCTTGCCATTTTCAATCAGAGAAAGTTGGCTCGGCGCTGTATCGACCACGGCCGAGATATCGTCCAAGGTCATTTGCTTGCTTTTGCGAAGGAACCGAATCCTTCGCCCCAGGGCAATGGCATCCATCTCCGGAGTCTCTCCGGAGCCATGGCCATTTTCCTGCGTCTTCGCGCGGTTCCATGTGGTTGCAGTCACATGCCCAGAGTATGTGAAGAATGGCCAACTTTTCCAGAGCTTGGCGATAAAAGAAGCTTTCATGTGTCCTTGAAGCCCTCGCGCGTAGAAATATATTCAGTTCTTCCAACTTCAGCACCCCTTTCGCCATTCATACCAAATGCACAGCGCACCAGCGGAATCATGCAGACCCGCCATTCGTTGAAGTAGTCAATCAACCAAGAACGAGGAGCACGCATGACAGCCATCGCAGAAAAAGTCCTCTTCGCGAAAAACTCTGCCCACGATCCGCCACAGACTTTTGTCGTCATGGGCATCGATGGAGCAGGCAAGAGCACCGCTATCAACACCTTGGTGCAAGAATTGATCAACGAGCGGATTCCTGCACGGAGACTGGCCAATGCCGCTGGTCGACGTTGGCTCAACAACTTCTCGCACAACTCCGGCATTCAGGTTCCATGCCTCATCCAGTCACTGATCGAGACGACCATCCGGCTCGTCAACGTTGTGCGCAACTCATTCACTGCTGCGCGGGGCCCGGGACTAACGGTGATGGACCGCCACCTGTATTGCCAGCTGGTTCTACGCCGAGTCCGAGGCCAGAAGCCAGGCGTGCTCCTGCCGTGGCTGGCACGGAAAAGCACCGAACACGCAACTGTCATTCTTCTGGATCTTGATCCTCACCTTGCGTTCCAACGCATCGAAGCGCGAGCCGAAGATAAGGAACCCCTGGAATTCCTGCAGGCAGCACGCACCGAATACCTCCGCCTGGCCAAGCTGCATGGTTGGCTAGTGCTTGACGCATCCGTGCCCGCGACACACTTGGTGGAGCGATTGCGCATGATCGCAGGCAAGTAGACTCGACTCATGAGCGAAGCACAGGCTACTTTTGCACCGGAATCCATTCTTGAGCTGGCCAAGAGCGCCAAGAAGCAATGGGAACTAGGGCAGGTCCGGCTAATCGCCGCAGGTACTTTGGCCGATAACGGAACTTTGCTGCGAAGCTCCGAAGCCGAGGCTAGTTGGCAGGTATCCATTCGCTCCATTGAGAAGGAAGCTCCTTTCTCCTCTGCGCTCACAGCTCAGGTCATCACGCTGGTTGCTGGTGATTTTGTTGAGCTCACCGTCGAGGGCGAACAGCACGGACTAGAGCCACTGCGCCCGTTGAAGTTCACCACCAGCGACCCTGTTGAGGCCAGCCAGCCCGCCGAAGAACTGCTCACCGTTTATGTTGCCGCGGATCCGCAAAAGGTTCGCCCCACGGTGCGAATCATTGAGTTGTCGAAGAAGCGCGAACAGCACCTCTTCGACGGCCAGCTCGGCGTCCTGCTTCAAGGATCAGCCACTTTGCTGCTTGGCGATGAGCAGCAGCCGGTGAACCTGCGCGATACCGTCGCCGGATCGGATGCCCAAGAACCACGCATCTTAGGCCGCGGCGTCATGGCAGTTGTTTCTCTCGACCTAGCATAGCCAACATACGGTGTCGGCCCTCTTCTGAGCCCCACAGTAAGAACGGCGAATTTTCGCGCCGCTTCCCTGCTTCTGCGCGCCGCCCCAGAAGTAGAGTCGCCCTCGTTCTGCGTACCCATCACTCCCCTGGTTCAAATTCGCACTTCCCGGGACTTCACGTTTTCACCACCTGCCGCACCATCAAATCCTGGCTCGAATCCTTTGGCCATCGGCTAGTTCCCATATCAGACGGGGTCGTTGCGCTGATCGTCCGGCGACTCTGACCGCGTGCGCTTCCCCGCAAACACGCGAGGCATTCTAAAATTTCACGCTTTTTCTCATCCACTTCTCTCGATTTGCTCAATTTTTAGCGTCCAGCTCCACTCTTGCCCCAAGAAGTGCAGATCTTTCATTTTTGAGAAGAAGTGAAGATCTTAATATTGAAAACCCCTATTTCAGCCCTTGCGCTTGAGGAAAAGTAGTTCCCACGAAGAAGTTCACAAGATCATCTATCGATCAACATGAACCCGGAACTTGCGCGAAGGAGCCAAGTCAATGACTACCGAGAACACCAACGAAACCTCGATCGACAACCGCATCGCAGCCATCGAGACCGACTGGGCAAACAACCCTCGCTGGAGCGGGGTCACTCGTGATTACACTGCCGCAGACGTAGTGAAACTGCAGGGACGGTTCCAGGAGGAACACACCCTGGCCAAGCGCGGCTCGCAGAAGCTGTGGAAGCAGCTGACCGAAGAAACCCCGACCGGCGGCTACACCAACGCACTAGGCGCATTGACCGGCAACCAGGCAGTTCAGCAGGTCAAGGCCGGACTTCGAGCCATCTACCTTTCGGGCTGGCAGGTCGCGGCAGACGCCAACCTCTCGGGCCAGACCTACCCGGACCAGTCGCTCTACCCAGCGAACTCGGTACCGCAGGTGGTCCGCCGCATCAACAACGCGCTGCAGCGTGCCGACCAGATCGAGTTCTCCGAGGGCGTCCAAAGCGTCGAGGACTGGATGGTCCCGATTGTCGCTGACGCAGAGGCCGGCTTCGGCGGCCCGCTGAACGCCTACGAGCTGATGAAATCAATGATTGCGGCCGGCGCCTCGGGCGTTCACTGGGAAGACCAGCTGGCCAGCGAAAAGAAGTGCGGCCACCTCGGCGGCAAGGTGCTGATCCCAACTCAACAACATATCCGCACCCTGAACGCGGCCCGCCTGGCCGCCGACGTGGCTGGCACGCCCTCCGTGGTCATCGCCCGCACCGACGCAGAAGCAGCAACCCTGATCACCTCGGATGTTGATGAACGCGATCAGCAGTTCATCACCGGAGAGCGCACCCCGGAGGGCTTCTACAAGGTCACCAACGGCATCGAGCCATGCATCGCCCGAGCCAAGGCCTACGCACCGTATTCGGACCTGATCTGGATGGAGACCGGCACCCCTGATCTGGAGCTGGCCCGCAAGTTCGCCGAAGCGGTCAAGAAGGACTTCCCGGATCAGATGCTCTCCTACAACTGCTCGCCTTCTTTCAACTGGAAGAAGCACCTGGACGATGCGACCATCGCCAAGTTCCAGCGTGAACTCGGCGCGATGGGATTCAGCTTCCAGTTCATCACCCTGGCTGGCTTCCACGCATTGAACCACTCGATGTTCGATCTGGCCACCGGTTACGCCAAGGACGGCATGAGCGCCTACGTCGAACTGCAGGAACGGGAATTCGCTTCCGAGGCTGCCGGCTACACCGCCACCAAGCACCAGCGCGAAGTCGGCACCGGCTACTTCGACGCCATCTCCACGGCGCTGAACCCGAACGCCTCCACCCTGGCCTTGGTGGGATCCACCGAAGAAGGCCAATTCCATTAGACCCTGATGGGTCGATGGTGCTAGCCGGCAAGGACGCCGGCTAGCACCACCACCATTTTTCATCTTTAAGGACGCTGCCATGAACTCCCCGATCACCTTGAACAACATCACCATCACCGCTACCCCGGTTCGCTACCAGGAGCAGATCCTGACCAGCGACGCACTGGACTTCCTGTCCTCCCTGCACAGCGCTTTTGAATCCCGCCGTGCCGAACTGATGCAGCGCCGCCAGGTCAACCGGGCACGCATTGCCAATGGCCGCGACCCGAAGTTCCTGGAAGAGACCCGCTCCATCCGCGAAGATGATTCATGGCAGGTTGCCCCGATCGCCCCGGGGCTCGAAGATCGCCGGGTGGAAATCACCGGCCCGATCGAACGCAAGATGGCCATCAACGCGCTGAACTCCGGCGCCAACGTATGGCTGGCCGATATGGAGGATGCTTGCTCGCCGACTTGGCAGAACGTGATCAAGAACCAGGTCAACCTGATCCGCATCCTGGATGGGGAACTGGACTTCACCGCACCAGATGGCCGCGAGTACAAACTGAACAGCTACGATTTGAGCGAACTGCCCACAATAGTGGTTCGCCCCCGCGGCTGGCACCTTCCCGAAAAGCAGCTGCAGGTTTCCGGCACCCCGATCTCCGGCGCGCTGGTGGACTTCGGACTGCACTTCTTCCATAACGCCAAGCGCCTGCTGGCTGCCGGCCGCGGCCCGTACTACTACCTGCCAAAGCTGGAAAACCATCTGGAAGCACGGTTGTGGAACGACGTCTTCAACATGGCCCAGGACCTGATGGGGATCGAGCGCGGCACCATTCGCGCCACGGTGCTGATCGAGACCATCACCGCTGCCTTCGAAATGGAAGAGATCCTCTACGAATTGCGCGAGCACTCCTCGGGGCTGAACGCAGGACGCTGGGATTACATCTTCTCGATCATCAAGAACTTCCGTTCCCGCGGACCGCGCTTTGTCTTCCCGGACCGCGACACCGTGACCATGACCGCACCGTTCATGCGGGCCTACACCGAGCAGCTGGTTCGGGCCTGCCACCGCCGCGGCGCTTCGGCCATCGGCGGAATGAGCGCCTTTGTTCCCAACCGCAAGGATGCCTCGATCAACGAGATCGCCTTCGGCAAGGTGCGCGAGGACAAGGCGCGCGAGGCAGCCGATGGCTTTGACGGTTCCTGGGTGGCCCACCCGGATCTGGTTTCGGTAGCCCGCGAAGTGTACGACGAGGTGCTCGGCGGGAACCCCAACCAGCTGCGCCGCACCCGTGAGGACGTTGAGGTTTCCGATGCGGCACTGCTGAACATCCAGAGCGTCACCGGCAAGATCACCGAGCGCGGCATCCGCGACAATATCGAGATCGGCATCCGCTACATCGAGTCCTGGCTGCGCGGCAATGGCGCAGTGGCCCTGCGCAACCTGATGGAAGATGCCGCTACCGCGGAGATCTCCCGTTCCCAGCTGTGGCAGTGGATCCACCAGTCGGCCATCACCGACCAGGGCGAGATCATCACCCGTCGCTGGGTGCAGGAGCTGGCCGAGGAGACCACGGATAACCTGGAGCGTTTCGAGGGCGACCGCTTCGAAGAAGCCCTGGAGATCTTCGAAGCCTGCGCACTGCGTGACGACTTCCCGACCTTCCTGACCAAGAACGCCTACCTGCGGTACCTGGATGCACCAGCCCGCACCCTTCAAATGGCAGGCTAGGCGCGAATGAGACCCGGCCGATTCGAAAACAGTCGTCCTTAAGATCGGCCACGAAAAGCGGCATTCATCCGCTGGTAACCAGTCCAGCGGGCGGATGCCGTTTTTTGTGCGCAGTGGCTAGGCTGTAGCCATGGCATTGACGTTCAAGAGCCCCGCCGAAGACCTCTGGCAGCCCGACCTGCTCGGAGATGGCTTCTGCTTGAGGCCGCTGCCGCTGGCCGATGGTTCTACCGCGACCCTGGTGCGGCATCGCCCGCGCAAGAAGCTGCGCCTGCCCCCGCCGCTGCGCGGAATTGCGGTGCTCTATGTGCATGGCTGGTCCGACTACTTCTTCCAAAAAGAACTGGCCGAATTCCTCAGCGAGGCCGGTGCTGACTTTTACGCGTTGGACCTGCGCCATTACGGGCGCAATCTGCCCATCGACAAGGCCTGCGGCCTGGACGAAAGCATCAGCCCCGGGTTCACCACTGATTTGCAGGAGTACTTCGAGGAATTTGATGCCGCGCATCGGATTATTTCCAGTGCCCACCCGGGTACCCGATTTGTCATGCTCGCGCATTCCACCGGAGGGCTCAGCGCCTCCATGTACGCGGCAGCCAACCCGAACAAGGTGGATGCGCTGGCGCTGAACAGCCCCTGGCTGGAATTCCAGGCGAGCGAAATCGGACGCACCGCCCTGGCCCGCATCATCCAGGCGGCCAGTGCGCGCAACCCCCATCGTTTTTTGCCCACCGTTGATCCGGGATTCTACACGCGCACCGTGTCCAACCAGTTCTCCGGCGAGTGGGACTACGACCTGGGCTGGCGGCCGATCAATGGCTTCAAGCTCACCGCCGGATTCATCGCTGCGGTGTTCAACGCGCAAGCCAAGGTGAAAAAGGGCTTGGACCTGCAGATGCCCACCCTGGTGATGCTCTCGGCCGAGGACTACCTGCTGCCCCGCTGGCATGACACCGCCACCCGCGCCGATGTGGCCTTGAATGTGCAGGTGGTGGCGCAGCGCAGCCTGGATTTGGGCCGGGAATTGCATGTCCTGCGCTTGCCCGGAGCGCTGCATGACGTTTTTCTCTCCGCGCCCGTGGTGCGTGCCAAGGCCTACCGGTCCCTGGGATCATGGCTGGCGGCACTCAAAACCCGGCAGCGCGATTCGCAGCTGGCTTCCTGCATCCGCGCGGTGCTGCCCGAGGGCAGCGAAGTCCTTGATGGCTAGTGGACCAGCTTGTCCGGGACTTCGTCGTTGACCAGTTCCAGTTGCCAGGCCCCCGCCTTGTCGCGGCCCACAATGGCGACCGAGCCGTTGCGGATGGTGTCGAGCTTGTAGCCCGCCAGGTGAGAGAGGGTATAGCGGATAATCGTGCCGTGGCAGATGATGGCGACGTTTTTGCCCGGGTAGTCCGCCGCGATCTGCTCGATGGCGCGCAGTCCGCGGTCCACCACCGAGGCCAGCGGCTCGATTCCGCCGCCGTTCTTATCCGGCCACAGTGCCAGGGCTTCGGTCTCGACCATGCCCTCGCCCTGCGCGTAGTCCCGCTCGATGAGCAGGTCGTAGCTGGGGCCTAATTCCAGGCCCAGCCCCTCGGCAATGATCTGCGCGGTTTCGCGGGCCCGCGAAAGCGGGGAGGAGACAATGACATCCCAGCCTCCGGCGCCGAGGACCTGCACGGCGTCGCGGGCCTGGGACCTTCCGGTGTCGTTCAACGGAATATCGCTGGAGCCTTGCAGCCGGCCTTCGAGGTTCCATTGCGTCTGTCCGTGGCGGACGAATCCAAGTTTCATGAGCCCATTCTCCCACTTGATGTGTGCGGACCGGCAACCGCTGGTGGTCAAGCTCACGGTAGATCTGTCCCACGTTCCGCGCATCAAGGCCCAATGAGAACATAGGATTTTCTCGGCTGATTCCTGTTTTCAACGGTTTCAGGCCCAGATCGAATGCACCCGAATAGGATCCGAGCAATACTATCGTGACCGATATCAAGGCCTCCTTGGCCCGCGGGCTCACGGCCCGCCACATCCGCTTCATGGCCCTGGGCTCAGCGATCGGAACGGGCCTGTTCTACGGCTCTTCCTCCGCTATCCAGGCCGCCGGACCAGCAGTCCTCTTTGCGTACATGATCGGCGGCGCAGCCGTCTTCATCGTCATGCGCGCCATGGGCGAGATGGCCGTGAAGCATCCGGTCTCCGGATCCTTTGCGCACTATGCTTCGCGCTACCTGGGCAATTTCGCCGGCTTTGTCACCGGCTGGACCTTCAGCTTTGAAATGGCCATTGTGGCCATCGCCGACGTCACCGCCTTCGGCATCTATATGGGCTTCTGGTTCCCGCAGGTGCCGCAGTGGATCTGGGTGCTGGCCGTAGTGCTGCTGATCGCCTCCATCAATCTGATGAAGGTCAAGGTCTTCGGCGAAACCGAATTCTGGCTGGCCATCGTGAAGGTCACCGCAATTATTGCCATGATCGTCGGCGGCGCGGCCCTGATCATCTTCGGCTTCAATGCCCCGGACACCGGCACGGCCACCGGCTTCGCCACGCTGATGAGCGCAGGCACCTTGTTCCCCAACGGGTTCATGGGCCTGCTGCTGTCCTTCGCAGTGGTGATGTTTGCCTTCGGCGGCATCGAAACCATCGGCATCACTGCGGGCGAGGCCGATGATCCATCCACCTCGGTGCCCGCCGCGATCAACACCGTTCCCTGGCGCATCCTGCTGTTCTACGTGGCTTCGCTGGCTGTGGTCATGATGCTCTTCGACTGGCGCCAGATCGACGGTTCAGCTTCGCCGTTTGTGCAGATTTTTGATGGCCTGGGACTGCCTGCTGCGGCGCATGTGCTCAACGCAGTGGTCATCACCGCGGCCATTTCGGCGATCAATGCCGATACCTTTGGTGCCGGGCGCATGCTCTACGCGATGTCCGTCGCAGGCCATGCTCCGAAGTCCTTTGGCCGGGTCTCCCGCCACGGCGTGCCGTGGATGACCGTGGTCATCATGGCCATTGTGCTGCTGGCCGGAGTGGTGCTCAATGCCCTATTGCCAGAGGCGCTGTTCACCATCATTGCCTCGATCGCGACCTTCGCAACAGTCTGGGTCTGGATCATGATCCTGGCCTCGTATCTGGCCATGCGCCGGCAGGAAGCAAAGGCTGGGCGCGACGCCTCGCTGCCTCGCGAGTATGCTGTGCCGGGAGGAACCATCGCTGTGTGGGCGGCCCTGATTTTCATGGCCCTGGTTGTGGTCCTGCTGGCGCTGAGCGCCGAAACCCGCGTGGCCCTGTACACCGGCATCGTCTGGCTGCTGGTGCTGGGCGTGCTGTACAAGGTGCTGGTGGGCCCAGCTGCCGCAATCAAGCAGGATAGCGATTCGATGCAGGGCTAATCCCTCGTTTTCCCTTCGGCGTCTGGCTTCATTCATGAGGCTGGGCGCCGTTGCCGTATCTGGATGTTTCCTAGTCGACTCGCTGCCGGTTCGTGTCGGCAATTGCAGATCCTGAGCGTAGATCGGCCTTGGCCCGTAGTTCCTGGAACAAGGCCAGGGTGGCCCAAAGGAGCATCCCCGCTCCGACAATCCAAAGGCTGCCCAAGCCCAAATGGAGGTGGGCGAATACGCCACCGAGCGATCCCAGGGTGATCATGGCCCACAGCACCGCGTAGCGAAGCCATAGCAACCGATTGACCCCCTGGTTGGAACCTGTCACCAGCCCAAGGATCGCGCCGCCGAGCGCTTGGCCGAGCTTGACCAGCGTGCCGGTCATATAGGTCAGGCCCAAAGCGACTTCGCCGGAACGCGTGTAGGACACATTCACCACCCCCATGGAGGCCGACAATAAGAGTGCTGTGGCGTTCGGCTGGACGGTCCCGGTCCCAGCGGCAGCCAGGAGCAGTCCGGCACTCAGGTACATGGCTAGCGGCCTGCGCAAAGCAGCCAGAGATGAAGTCAACAGGGTCGCGATGACCACTCCAACGACAAAGCTTGCCACCAATGACATGGCGTTGATCCATCCCGTGAGATCACCGGTCATCAGCGCCGCGGAAGAACGCGTGGAGTTCCCGGACATGAACGACAAGAAATAGCCGCCAAAGTGCACAAATCCGACGCCGTCCACAAACCCGGCCATTGCGGTGATGGCTCCGGCAAAGAGGATTCCGCCCCAGCGAAGATTCTTTGCCACATGCACCGCTTTCTGTAGATGCCCGCTATCCCGGACGCCGTTGTCTCGTTCCCAGTATTCCAGCGTTTGGCAGTGGCCGGTTCGCTGGGGTTGCGGAATGCATTTCAGTACAAAGTTGTTAGCTCAAGTATGAGTGAAATTATTGGCGATCAGCCTGACGAGTCCAAGCGCCTGCGCGTCGACATCTTCTCCGATATCGCCTGCCCCTGGTGCTTCATTGGCAAGCGCCGCTTTGAGCAGGGCGTTGAATCTTTTGAGTATTCGCAGAACGTCGATGTGTACTGGCATGCCTACCAGCTGGACCCATCCTTGCCCGATAACTATGACGGCAGCGAAGCAGAATACCTGTCGAAGATGAAGGGGCTGGATCAGTCGCAGGTCCAGCAGATGCTGCAGCATGTAACCGCCCAGGCTGCAGAAGAAGGCCTGGCATACGACTTCGAGAATCTCAAGGTAGCCAATTCCTTTACCGCTTTGCGTGTTCTGGAGTACGCAAAGCAGCACGGGGCCGGCAACGAGATGAAGGAATTGCTGCTGTCGGCGCACTTTGAAAAGGGGCTGGACACAGGGAATGTTCAAACCCTGCTGGAGCTGGCTGGATCGTTGGGACTTGATACCCAAGAACTGGGTGCGCAGATCGAAGCCGGTGCTTATGCCGAGGAAGTCAACGCCGATATTTCACAGGCCCAGCAGCTTGGAATTAGCGGTGTTCCATTCTTCGTGCTCGACGGAAAGTACGGTATTTCCGGCGCACAACCGGCTGAGGTCTTCTCCAACGCATTGACCCAGGTCTACGCGGAGAACGTACAGGCCCAGTAGGTCCGGACATCCAGCCTGGCTAGTCCGCCGGCGCGCACACCAGCTTGCCGGCGGTCCTATCCAGCTTGCGGTCCTTTTGCAGGCCCTCGAATTTCTCGCCGACCGCCAGGTCTACCGTCGAACCCCACTTTTCCGGGTCGAAGATGAACACCGATCCGGGTACCTGGCGTTGGACGGTGAATGCTTGGGCGTAGCCGTCTGGCCCGGCAATGACCGCACCGATCGTGCCAGAAAGCGAAGTCCAGCCCGAGGTCAACGACGAGATCTTAAAACCGCGTTCTTCCAACGACTTTGCGGTATCACCAGCGAGTCCGGCAATATTCGTCGTATTAAGCACCCGGATCCTGAAGCTCTGCGGGTCCTGGTACGAGAAGTCCACCTCAGGGCATTTCACGTTCTCAATTTTTGCCGGAGCCGGCTCTGCGGTTTCTTCGGTCGTAGCTTCTGCTCCCGGATTCCAGTTTCCGGTAACAATGAGCAGTGCGCCCACCGTTACGGCTATGACAAGAACTGCCATCACGGAAAACACCGCATTTTGCCGTCTGCGCGCACGCTTCTTGGCCTTGCGATCCGAGCTGAAGCTCAGATCTTGCTCATCAACAATATGCGCCCCGTGCCATTCGCCCGGGTCTTCGCGTTCACGCATCTTCCCACCTAGCTCCGGGTAGCCTGTGGCTACGACTAGCTGAGGAGAACCACCTCGTCATCCTCGTGGCAGTTAGCTTATCGAATCGTCGTCCAAATCCAATATCCGCGCATGTATTACAGAGCGATGATGAAGCGCAGAACGTAATGCACGGTGCACACCGTCTTCTAGATACAAAACGCCGTCATATCGAACGACGTGAGGGAACAGGTCACCGTAGAATGTGGAATCTTCTGAGAGCAGTGCTTCCAAGTCAAGAGTGGACTTGGTAGTAACCAGCTGATCCAGCTTCACCTGTTGCGGCGGCAATTCGCTCCAGTCGCGAGAGGAGACCAACCCGTGTGCCGGGTATGGTCGGCCGTCACCTACTGCTCGAAATATCACCTTTCAAGCATAAGCTCCGAGTATTCAGATCGTTGGAATTACCTGCTGCACGGGCAGTGCGCCCTTGAACAAGTTTTAGCCGCCAGGCCTAATTGGCAGTCGGACCGAACTGCCGCAAATGAATCCACGGGCCATTGCTCGGCCATTGTTGGAGATCCGCCGGAAAGCTCCTGCCGTTCCACATTCCGATAACACGGGCAGTCCTAACATTGGCCGGGCCTGCCGCAGTGAGCCTTGGGTAACAATCACCGAACCAAGTGACCGTTGCACGACGTCAGCCACGGCTGCCTCCAGTTACAAGGATCCAGCGGCACGTCATTCTTGCACAGCCCAGGGACCCGCATCGTATGCTGTATACGCACTGGGATAGTTGCACCTTTTTGAGCGCTGGCAGGTACCCATCTCGGATGATTCAGATTCCTCGCCAATGACGGAAAAGCGAATTATGAACCTTATTTTATTTCTTCGCAAGGATTGTGACATCGCGAGAAACCTGGAGGAACCGGGCGTAACTTAGGCTGGTAACAATCCCTTCATAAGGTGCACTCTGGGGATATGAAAAACGTAGTCACCGAGATCCCAGTCCTCGACATTTCTACCTCGCGCAACGCGAACGGCACCTTCAACGAAGATTTCGTCGCTGCACTTCGTGACGCGGCCCATCGTGTTGGATTCTTCCAAATCGTTGGCTACAGCTCCCAAGAAGGCCAAGACCAAGAGCTGCTGGACACCATCGCCGAGTTCTTCAACAAGCCAGTCGAGCAGAAGATCAAGCTCGACAACCGCAATAGCGCCCAGTTCCGCGGCTACACCCGCATGGGCACCGAGATCACCCGCGGCCGCGCCGACGCCCGCGAGCAGATCGACTACGGACCTGAGCGTGAAACCCTCGCTGTAGTGCCAGCCGACAAGCCCTACCTGAACCTGCAGGGACCTAACCAGTTCCCAGAAGATTTCCCACAGCTCGAAGACCGTGCCATGGCTTGGGCCGAGCTGATGAACAAGACTGGACATGAGCTGCTTTCAGCCATTGCCGTGGGCCTGGGACTGCCCGAAGACCACTTCGATGAGCCTTTTGCCAACACCCCTTCTTGGATGGGCAAGCTGGTTCACTACGTATCCGGCGATGTTGTTCCCGAATCGGGCAACCAAGGTGTTGGCCTGCACGCCGACTACGGCTTCGTAACCCTGTTGCTGCAGGACCAGGTCGGCGGGCTGCAGGTCCAGCCTTACGGCCAGGAGGAGTGGATTGAGGTTCCACCAACTCCGGGCGCGCTGGTCGTCAACCTCGGCGAAATGCTGGAGGTCGCCACCGATGGTTACCTGATGGCCACCATTCACCGCGTGATCGCTCCACCTGCTGGCGTTGACCGCTACTCCGTGCCGTTCTTCTACTCGCCACGGCTCGACGCGGTCATCGACAAGGTTGAGCTGCCCGCAGAGCTGGCTACTCAAGCCCGTGGCGTCTCAGATGACCCGGAGAATCCAATGCTGGCTTCGTACGGCGCCAATGTACTCAAGGGCTGGTTGCGCGCTCACCCGCAGACCGCTGCAATCCACTACCCAGAAGTCGTCAAGGCCAAGAAGAGCGCATAGCTCGACCGGCTCCCTCCACGCGAGGAGGCGAACTAGAAAGACCTGTAGGTCCCGGCTCGAAATTATTCTTCGAGTTGAGGCCAACAGGTCTTTCTTGTTTTTATCGGCTCAATCGCTGCCAGCGAGGACACAAAACTCGTTGCCTTCAGGATCGGCAAGTACCACCCACGTCACGTCATCATCCTGTCCGACGTCTGCGTATGTGGCTCCCAAGGACAGCAAGCGGTCGACTTCTTGCTGCTGCTCAGTTCCACGTGGCCGGACATCGAGGTGCAGCCTGTTTTTGGTCGATTTCTGCTCTGGAACCTGGGCGAAGGTCAGAACAACGGATGCGCCGCCGTCATTTTGCGGACCAATGCTGACTAATCCAACTTCTTCTTCCCGTACCGCGTAGTCCAGCACTTCGCACCAGAAACGAGCTAGGAGCATTGGATTTGCGCAATCCACCGAAATCTCGCTCAATACACTTGCCATGGTCTTGCCTCGTCAAAAGATTGGTCGTCAATTGATTCGGATCATACCGGGAAATATTCCCCCGATCTCAGATGGCAAAAAAATAATGCCTTGGTTCATCATTTCCATGATGAACCAAGGCATTAAAATTGGCGGAGGATAGGGGATTTGAACCCCTGAGGGCGTTAACCCAACACGCGTTCCAGGCGTGCGCCATAGGCCGCTAGGCGAATCCTCCTCAGTTTGCTCCGAGGAGCAGGATCCAGCATATCTAAATTCTCGCTCAATCACGAATCGAGAGTTCTCTTGCCGTTTCCCGCACCGCCACTAAAGCCATTCTCCCCTGAAATCCAGTAATTTCAGAGGTTATACCCACCCTGCAACTTTCCAGTTCCGCCCCTCAAATGAGCCACGATACTGCTATCCATGAGCAAAAGAGAGGTATTTCACAGCAGCGATGATCCTCGACGCCTGCACATTGGCCCTCCTGGACAACGCACCACACCGGGAGATTTTGGCCTTTGGGCCGCGAATTTGGATCAGGATAACCTTTTTGCGCAGGTCGCCGCCACGGCGCGACAGCTCTACGACCGGTTGCCTGCACTCACAACCAACCAAGGCTTGGGAACGCTTAAAATCGTGTCCCGGCTACGGAGCATGCTGGACGCTGCGGAAGCAGCGGTATTGGCGGACTCGTATGAGCATGCGGTGAAAGAGTCCTCCGCCCAAGGCAGCCAAGACCCGCTTATCCAGACGCCTTCAGACGGGCTTCAAGAACAGTCATCCCAGTACTACCGCATCAGCCCTTCGGAAGAAACGGTCATTCGTTCTTCGTTTGTAGCCGAGGCTGCCATGGCCCTACGAGCCTCCGAGGCGAATGTTCGAGACCGATTATTCATCGCAGAAGGCCTACGCCATCTTTGTCCTGAAACTCTTGAAGAGCTAAGTCGCGGAGAGATCACCACCAGAACGGCTCAAGAGATCGTCAAACAGTCCCAAGATCTTGAGCCGGAAGATGTACAGCATATGGAGCAAACCCTGTTGCCTATTGCCCGGACCGCCTCGGATGCTGCCGTTGCCCACAGGGCTCGCAAGATCCACGAGCGCCTTCACCCTCGCCCAATTGAAGAACGGCATAAGAAAAGTGCTGAAGACCGAAAGGTCACCTATTGGAACGAACCCAATGGGATGTCCGTGATCCAGCTGTACATGCCTGCCGAAAATACTTTGAGCATCATCAACACCGTCAATTGGCATGCCTCGCAACACGATGATCCCGAGGATGAACGCACCGAACAGCAACGGCGCCTGGACATCATCTGTGATGCGCTCATTGACGGATGGCCAACTGGCGGGGGCACTCCGCTCAAGGCACGAGTTGCGGTGACCATTCCCGCCCTAGAGATGCTGGCCGATCCCCAGCGTGCCCTGGCCGATCTGGAAGGCTACGGGCCCATACCTATCGGTACCGCGTTACGCATTGCCAAGGATGCCCCGTCTTTCATGAGGGTACTCACCGACCCGTGGTCTGGTGCCGTGATAGATGTTGGCCGTGAGAAATACCGGCCGTCCAAGGCACTGCGCGATCTACTGCGCAGCCGGGACATTTGTTGCCGCTTCCCTGGCTGCAACCGTCCAGCGGAGACCTCTGAGATCGACCACATTGATGCTTGGGCCAACGGCGGGCACACCACTCGAACCAACACCCACCTTTTGTGCAAACGGCATCAGATGTTCAAACACGCCTTGGGGTGGCAGGCCACCTACCTGGCCGATGGATCCGTGAACTGGCGTTCCCCGCATGGCGTGGTGTGCATCGAACTTCCGGGCAGTGTCATCAATGTGCAGAATTTCGACTTTGAAAAAGAGCAAACGCCGATGCTGCCGACAGTTCAGCTCAATGACAGAGTGCGCAAGGTACTCGGATGGCTGGAGCCAGTGGACGGAGAAACAGGATGAAGTTTCACGCCCGGATTCGCCAGTCTGTTTCTTGTTTTACGTTCAGGGCCTGAGAGCAAGCGCACGCTTCCCGATTTTTATCCAAGCACCACCCTCGGGTAGTATTTTTGGTGACCCCTCGTGTGGTGTCATCCTGTTGAACTCCCCCAGGACCGGAAGGTAGCAAGGGTAGATGGGCTCTGGCAGGTGCATGAGGGGTCTTTACTTTTTCACGCAAGCCGAAGGGGAGTCCACGTGGGCGCTGGCCGTTTCGCCCCTAGCCCGTCAGGGGCACTCCACCTCGGCAATTTGCGCACGGCGGTCCTAGCTTGGCTTTTCGCTCGTTCCACGCAACGTGAATTCTTGTTGCGCATTGAAGATCTTGACCGGGTCCGCTCCGGCGCCGAAGCCATCCAAATCTCCGAGCTGGAGTCCCTGGGCCTGCAATTCGACGGTTCATTCTTGCGGCAATCCGAACGCCTGCCAATTTACTTCGAGGCCGTAGAACAGCTCAAAAAGCAGGACTTGGTGTTCCCCTGCTTCTGCTCTCGCAAGGACATCGCCGAGGCTGCCAGCGCTCCGCATGCAGCTCCCGGCGCCTACCCGGGTACCTGCAGGGACCTGAGCCCGGCCGAACGTGAAGCCAAGTCACAAGACCGTCCCGCCGCCTTGCGCCTGCGCGCCGAGGTAACTGAATTCTCGGTTCACGACCAGCTGGCTGGCGGCTATACCGGCGTAGTTGATGATTTTGTCTTGGTCCGTAATGATGGTGCTCCTGCCTACAATTTGGCCGTCGTGGTCGATGACGCGCTCTCCGGAATTGATCAAGTTGTGCGTGGCGATGATCTGCTGTCTTCCGCACCACGACAGGCGTATCTGGCAACGCTCTTGGGCTACGACGTTCCGGAGTACGCCCACGTCCCGCTCGCTCTGAATACCAAGGGCCAGCGCCTAGCCAAGCGCGATGGTGCTGTAACACTCGAAGAGATCACCGAACATGGGGTACATCCAGCCGATGTTGTGGCGATTTTGCTAGAGTCATTGGGCTTGCCCAGCACGAGTTTGCTGGCAGCCCTGGAAGCTTTCGATCCGGTGAACTTGCCACGTGAGCCGTGGATCGTAAAACCTGAAAATATCGTCCAACAGCTGATGCCTCCGGCATCACGCAACCGATAGGGAACCGGTGTGAGTACAGCGCTATATCGCAGGTATCGTCCCGATACGTTTGCCGACGTCATCGGGCAAGAGCACGTTACTGCTCCCCTGATGACGGCTCTGGAGAAAAACCGCGTTAATCACGCGTACCTCTTCTCCGGCCCACGCGGTTGCGGCAAGACGACTTCCGCACGAATCTTGGCGCGTTGCCTAAACTGCGAGCAGGGCCCAACGCCGGTACCTTGTGGCACCTGCCCTAGCTGTGTTGAGCTGGCCAATGGCGGCCCGGGCTCGCTGGATGTTATCGAAATTGACGCTGCCAGCCACGGCGGCGTGGACGACGCCCGCGACCTGCGTGAACGGGCAACTTTCGCGCCGACGCGCGACCGCTACAAGATCTTCATCATCGATGAGGCTCATATGGTGACCGCGGCAGGCTTCAACGCCCTGCTGAAAATTGTTGAAGAGCCGCCGGCGCACATCAAGTTCATCTTCGCTACGACGGAACCCGAGAAGGTTATCGGGACCATTCGCTCCCGTACCCACCATTATCCCTTCCGTCTGGTTCCGCCTGAGGCCTTGTTGGCGTACCTGCAGGTTTTGTGCGAGCGCGAAAATGTCGCGGTAGCCGAGGGAGTACTTCCGTTGGTTATCCGTGCAGGTGGCGGTTCGGTCCGCGATACCCTCTCGGTTCTTGACCAGCTGATGGCTGGTGCCCGTGAAGGAACGCTGGATTACGAAACCGCCATTGCCTTGCTGGGCTACACCCATTCGACCCTCCTGGATGAAGTGACCTTGTCGCTTCACGAAGCCGACGGCGCTGGGCTCTTCGGCGCCATTGACCGCATCATCCAGACCGGTTTGGATCCACGACGCTTTGTTGAAGATATTCTTGAACGCTTCCGCGATCTGATCATTGCCAAGGCCATGCCCGAAGGCCTGGAAAAGATTCTTCGCGGTGTTCCCGACGACCAGTTGGAGGCCCTGCACCTGCAGGCTGGCCTGGTTGGCGCCGGCGAGCTTTCGCGGTGGGCAGATGTCACCAACAAGGCGCTGAGCGAGATGACCGGCGCCACCTCTCCTCGATTGCACTTGGAATTGCTAGCAGCCCGATTGATGTTACCGGGTTCCGAGAACTCGGTGTCTTCCTTTGCCGCACGATTGGATCGCTTGGAACGCCACGCGATGAGCGGTGGCGAGCTTCCAGCACTTGACGTTGACCAGACCGACGATTCGCCGGCTTCGATGGGTGCAACGCCGAATCCTGGCGCTGCTCGCCAGGGCGCGGCCGCTGTGCGTGAGGCACTGGCCGCCGCCAAGGCCCGCCGCGAGGGCATGGCCATGCCGGCACCGGAACAAGATCCTGTCCCAGAGGCGCAAGCGCCGGCTGAACAGCCAGCGCAACCAATTGAGCAACCCCAGGCCGAACCTGTTCAGGCGCGGCAGCCAGTTCAACAGCCCCAGGTTCAGCCTGTTCAGGCCCAGCAGCCTCAACCACCTCAGGAAGCTCCGCAGACTGCAACCAAGGAACAGCCGCAACTTGCCGACGATGATCCTAATGCGCCACTGGACCCAGATGCGCAGTCCTCGCTGAACACTGGCGAAGCTGCAGATTGGGGTGCGACATGGGGTCCGAAGGACGATAGCTTCTCGGTGACCACCGAAGTTCAGCCAGGTCCAAGTGTTCCTGCAGCCCGCCCGGAAGGTGTTGCGCCTTTCAGCCTGGTTCCAGATCCTTCCAGCGGCGAAGACCTGTCATTTGGCACCGGGGTTTCCATCGATGATGTCAAGCAGAATCCGGCCATGGCCGAATTCGCTCGCAAGGCTGCCGAGTCTCGTGCCCAGCAGCCGGCTGCTCCTGCACCTCAACAGCAGGCACCCGTTGAGACTGCTTCCCCTGCCCAGGCTCCGGCTCCGGCTCCGGCACAGCAATCCAGCCAGGCAGAGCTCGATGCGCAGCGCCAGGCGGCGCAGCAAGCTCAAGCACAGCAGGAACTGGCCCAGCAAGAGCAGGCACAACGCGAAGCCCAGGAACGTGTTGCTCGCGAGCAGGCACAACGCGAGCATGCCGAGCGTGAAGCACAGGAACGTGTTGCTCGCGAGCAGGCACAACGCGAAGCCCAGGAACGGGCTGCCCGCGAGCAAGCTCAGCAACAGCAACAGCAACAGCAGGCTCAACCGGCTCAACAGCAAGCACAGCAGCCTGGTGCAGGTTCCCCTGTAGTGAAGTTCCAGCAGGCTTGGCCAATGATCCTGCAACAGTTGCAGGGAAGCTCCCGAGTTCTGCACTCCATGGTGGCAACCTATGGTTCTGTCGCTGGTTTTGACGGTCGCACGCTCACCTTGGCGTTTAGCAACACCGGTCCAATCGTGAACCTGCGCAACCGGCCGGATTTGATGAACACCCTGGCCGGGGTCGTTTCGCAATTCGCCGGCTCCCCCATAGAAATAGTACTCACCGAAGGCGGTTCCAACCCAGCTGGCGGTGGTTCCCCAAAAGGTGAGCGCCGGCCACTCCCGGCGCAAACCCCAGCACCAACCAAGTTCACCAAGGCTGCAACTTCTGCTGGGGTAGCTGCGCGTGCTGCTGCGCGCGCACAAGCCGCCGCCCCGGCGCCTGCTGCCAGCACGCCTCCGACCGCCTCGCCGGTGGTACCGCCACCAGCCGCCATGCCAGGTGCAGGAGCCACCGACGGCTACGCCAGCTCCTACGATGACGTGCCTCCACCCTACGACGAGCCGTTCATGGACGAGCCGCCGTTCCCGGATGATCCGTACTACTCGCCAGAACCGGTAGCTGCACGCGCACCTCAGCGACAGCCTGAGCCGGCCCAGCCTGCTCAAGCCACCCCACAACCCGCGCAGGCAGCTGTTGCTCCCGAGCGGCAGCAACCAAGCGCGCCACGCAGTTTTGGAGGCCCACCGGTAGCACCGAAGCCTCGGCTTACTGCTGGGCTCAGTGCCCGTCAGGCTGAAGTTGGCACGCCGAATATTCCACGTCCGGTCTCGAGCACTCCGCTGCACCCGCAGAGCACCACGGACTCGTTCCACGACTTGGCCGTTCGCGAAAGCGAAGAACCGGCGCCACAGGTTCACGCGCCGGTGGCCCCGCGGCCATCGGCTGCTCCGGCGCCCGCTGTGGAGCCGGAATCGCAAGTTCCGGCCTCCGAAGCACCACAGCAGCAAGCTCAGGTGCCTGCTCCGCCTAGAACTCCAGTGCATGATGCTCCGGTAAGGCCCGCGCCAGCTCCTGAAACCGCTCCGGGCTGGGGTACCCCGCAACAGGAGACGGCAACGGCCAGCGAGCCGGCGGCGCCAACCGCAGGCCAGCCCATGAGCCGCTATCAGCAGCTGATGAACCAGGCCAAGAGCTCGCCTAGTGCTTCGGCACCCACGCAGGCTGCCGGAGGGTGGGGTGGACCAGCTGCGGCGCCTGCCCCTGCGCAGAATCAGGAGCCCGAAGAGTTCGTCCCCAGCGACGATGACATCGAGATCGAGGATTCAGCGTTGATCGGTGTTCCCGCCGTGGAACGACTGCTCGGCGGCATGGTCATCGAGCAGCGTGATGTGAACGGGAATGTCGTGGAAATCAAGCGCAGCCTGTAGCGGAAACCACGGCATCCTGTCGGGGTGAGACACTAGGGTGTAACAGGGGAGATTCCCAGCAAAGCAGAAAGAAGGCGCACGTGTACGAAGGTGCTGTACAGGAATTGATCGACGAGCTCGGTCGTTTGCCTGGCATCGGCCCGAAGTCGGCTCAGCGCATTGCCTTTCATATTCTTGATGCCGATGCCGATGATATGACGCGGCTGGCCGCGTCCATCCAGCTGGTGAAGGAGAAGGTCAAGTTCTGCGAGATCTGCTTCAATATCTCGGAGCAGGAGATCTGCGCCATCTGCCGCGATGAACGCCGCGATGGAACCAAGATTTGCATTGTCGAGGAATCCAAAGACGTGATGGCCATTGAGCGCACCCGCGCCTTCGGCGGCAAGTACCACGTGCTCGGCGGCTCGATCAATCCGTTGGCCGGCATCGGCCCGGAGCAGCTGCACATTCGCGAATTGGTCACACGCCTGGCCGACGAGTCCATTACCGAATTGATCCTGGCCACCGACCCGAACCTCGAGGGCGAGGCCACCGCCGTGTACCTGGTGCGCGCGCTGGCTCCCTTGGGCATCCGGATCACCCGGCTGGCCTCGGGCCTGCCGGTGGGCGGAGACTTGGAATATGCCGATGAAGTCACCCTGGCACGAGCCTTTGAAGGCCGTCGCACCGCGGGGTCCAGCGCGTCGAACGCACGACGTCCGGCTCCCGCGTCCGAAGATACCGGAGCATCTGGAAAAGTCGAAAATGCTCCAAGCAAGGCTCCTGCCACCGAGCCCAAGCTTTTCAGGGCCGTTGATCCGGCGAAGTCCCCCAAGGGTGGCGACGGCAGCCCTTCGCACCCGGTAGTTCCAGAGATGGATAACCACCGCAGCCGATAAGCCTTTTCCTGGCAAACCCCGCGCTTCCTTCACCGAAGGGATGTGCGGGATTCTCTTTTAATGCCGTTTTCCCTCGTGGCATCGGTGTGCCGCGAAACACCATAGTTGATAATAATCAACTATCCTCGTATAGTTGACATCAATCAACCATTCAGGCTCTTCGAGCCTGACTTTAACTTTTTTGGAGGCTCAATGACCGCAATCGCACCGGTCGCCGGGCCCAAGATGACGCACCGTGAAATCCTCACCGCCCTTACCGGAATCCTCATGGGCATGTTCGTCTCGATCTTGGCCAGCACCGTAGTATCCAGTTCCCTTCCAGTGATCGTCTCGGACCTGAACGGCAGCCAGACCGCCTACACCTGGGTAGTGACCGCTACCCTGCTGGCGACCACCATTTCGACCCCGATCTGGGGCAAGCTCGCGGATCTGGGCAACCGCAAGCTACTGCTGCAGATCTCCTTGGCGATCTTCGTCTTGGCTTCTGCTGCCGCGGGCTTCTCGCAGACCACCAGCTTCCTGATCGCCATGCGCGTGGTCCAGGGCCTGGCTGGCGGCGGCGTTGGCGCCCTGGCCCAGATCGTCATGGCCGACTTCCTCTCGCCACGCGAACGTGGCAAGTATATGGGCCTGTTTGGCGCAGTCATGGCCATCGGCACCGTGGGCGGACCATTGATCGGCGGCTTCGTCACCGACACCATCAACTGGCGCTGGAACTTCTTCATCGCGCTGCCTTTTGCCATCGCTGCGGTCATCTTGATCCAGCGCACCTTGCACCTTCCGGCCATCGCCAAGCGCAAAGTCAAAATCGACTACTGGGGCATCCTGCTGCTCTCCGGCGGCGTTTCGCTGCTGCTGATCTGGATGTCCCTGGGCGGCTCCGAGTTCGAGTGGGCTTCCACCTCCAGCCTGATGATGGTGGTTGGCGCGGTGCTCCTGCTGGCAGCGTTCATCCTGGTCGAGATCAAGTCCTCCGAACCGCTGTTGAGCATGTCGCTGTTCAAAAACCGCACCTTCACCTTCGCCGTGATCGCTTCGCTGGCCGTGGGCGTGTCGATGTTCGGCACCTCGGTGTTCCTCAGCCAGTACATGATCATGGCCCGCGGTGCTTCAGCCACCATGGCCGGCCTGATGACCTTCCCGCTGATGGGCGGCCTGCTGGTCATCTCCACCATCGGCGGCCAGTTCATCTCCCGCACCGGCAAGTGGAAGCCGCTGGTGATCATCGGCTCGGTGCTGATCGTCATTGGACTGTTCCTGCTGGGAACCATCCACTACAACACCAACTACGCACTGGTTGCGGCCTTCATGTTCATCCTGGGCGCCGGCATGGGCTTGGTCATGCAGAACATGGTGCTGGTGGTGCAGAACTCCGTTGACATCAGGGAACTGGGTGTCGCTTCCTCCTCGGTCAACTTCTTCCGAACCCTGGGCGGCACCGCCGGCACCGCCGGATTGGGCGCCATCCTGGCAGCATCCATTCCGAACATGATTGCCGATCGCCAGGCGGATTTGATGCAGGCCATTGGGTCGCTGGGCGAGAAGGGCAAAGCGGTCGCAGAGGTCTTGTCCTCGGGCAACCTTCCAACCATCTCCACCCTGCCCGAGCCGGTGCGAGTCATCTTCGAATCCATCTACGGTGATGCGGTGCCTTCCCTGTTCACTTTCGCAGCCCCGCTGTCGCTGATCATCGTGATTGCCGTCTGCCTGATTCCCAACCAGGCCCTGACCACTCAGACCGCTTCCGAGCGCATGCAGGAAGTTGACGCCGAAGCCGCGCTTGAAGCCAACGGCATAGCTGCCGTCGACGAGAATGCAGGCGCTGAAATCCAGGAGCCACGTGCGGCCGGCAAGCAAGGAACCGAACCAGCGATGAAACCGACCGGCAACTAGGAGAAATCCAGTGGATACCACCAGCACAGATGCTTCTGCCTGCACGAAGGATCGCGCGGACCGCTATTCGTTGGCAGAGCAGGAATTATTCTCGCTGATTGCGGTCACTGCACGGTTCAAACGCGAACTTGCCCATCAGCTCAACGGCCAGCTGACGCCAGGCTATTTGCCGGTACTCGGCCTGATCCTGCGCCATGGCCGCATCACGCAATCAGAAATCTGCGAGAAGCTGCTGATCGACAAGGCGACGCTCTCACGCATGATCTCCAAGCTCGAGCAGCTTGATCTGGTTGTTCGCGAAGTCAACGCGGAAGACCGCAGGGCTTTCGACCTGCTGCCCACCGATTACGCCAAGGAGCGGTGGCACAGCGGTTTCGAAGGGTGGCGCAACGAGCTTCGTTCACGCATGAGCAACTGGGCTGACGATGATCTGGACAGGCTGGTTGAACTGCTGAGCAGATTGAATCTGGAAATTCAGGCGATCTAGCCCGCATTTGAACACCGGTGCGACAGGCCGGGCATCACGGGACGACCGTGGCGCCCGGCCATTTTTCTTTCCCTCGCGGACCCTGCATTGCCTAGACTTCAATCATGGGAACCAAGAGCAGCAATACCTCCGCCATTGCCAATGCCACCGGCATTCCATGGGATAACTGGAGCAGCCAACTTGACGACGCCAAGGCCGGCGGGCTGACGCATAAGGAAATCGCTAAGCTTGCGTTCGCCCAAATGCCACCGTCACTTGATAACCCGGGGTGGTGGGCACAATCGGTTGCCGTCGCCTACGAGCAGCAAATTGGCCGCCGGCTCCCGGGGCAAGCTCAAGACGGAACATTCCAGGGATCGGTGAGCACTACCATCGCAGCGGATTTGGATAGCGCGCTGGCTCTCTGGGAAGAGCAGGTTGACCGGCTCGAACTTTTTAATGGCCAAACTCTTGCTGAACCAGCACGGACCAGTGGATCCGAGCGCTGGCGCTATTGGCGTGCCAGCTTCAGCGACGGCACCAAGGCCCAAGTGGATATTGGGCTTAAGGGCGACAAATCCGCGATAGCCATTAACATTACTAAGGCTGAAACGCCAGATCAGGTGTCTGAATGGAAGAGGTTTTGGCGACAAATCTTGGCTGAATTCAAGCAATAGCCCATGTTTTTCAACAACAGCCACGAATATCCCTAGGCAATATGACCAATGTTTACCGTCACAAGTAGGAGAACTTGGCCCGTAGCTGTCACAATATTTATTTGGTAGATGCCTCGCATTGTGCCTTGCGCCAATAACGAGTCACAGCTTTCAACAGGTGGAGTGAGTGCCCATGGGCCTAATTGTTCAAAAATTTGGCGGTTCGTCAGTTTCAGATGCCGAAGGCATCAAGCGTGTGGCGCGTCGAATTATTGACACCAAGTCTCAGGGCCACGACGTCGTCGTAGTTGTCTCGGCAATGGGTGACACCACCGATGACCTTCTAGATCTGGCCGGCCAGCTCACCGACGATGCGCCAGCGCGCGAAATGGACATGCTGCTCTCCGCTGGAGAACGCATCTCCATGTCCCTGCTGGCCATGGCCATTGACCAGTTTGGCGAACAGGCTGCTTCCTTCACCGGATCGCAGGCCGGCGTGATCACCGATTCCACGCACGGCAAGGCCCGCATCATGGAGGTTTCCCCTCAGCGCGTTCGCCGCGCCATCGACCGCGGCTTCATCGCAATCGTTGCCGGCTTCCAGGGCATGAGCAAGGAATCGAACAACATCACCACCATGGGCCGTGGCGGCTCGGACACCACCGCAGTGGCTTTGGCTGCCGCTTTGGGCGCCGATGTCTGCGAAATCTACACCGATGTGGACGGCGTCTACACCGCTGATCCGCGTGTAGTTGCTTCGGCGAAAAAGATCGAGAGAATCACCAGCGAAGAAATGCTGGAGATGGCCGCCAGCGGATCCAAGATCCTGCACTTGCGTTGCGTGGAATACGCTCGGCGCTTTGGAGTGCCACTGCATGTGCGCTCTTCATTCAGCACTCACGAGGGCACCTGGGTGCTCCCGAACCCCGACGACAAAATCAAAATTCAAGAGGGAGAACCCTTGGAACAGCCAATCATCTCAGGTGTCGCCCACGACCACTCCGAAGCCAAGGTCACCGTCATCGGCGTGCCTGATATCCCTGGCAAGGCCGCCCAGATCTTCGGCGTGATCGCCGCGGCCCAGGCGAATATCGACATGATCGTCCAGAACATTTCGACCCACGGCTCGGGCAAAACCGACATCTCCTTCACCCTTCCCATGACCGAAACCAAGAACGTGCTTGGCGCATTGAACACCGCCAAGAGCGAGATCGGTTTTGAGGACATCGAGCACAACGACGAGGTCGGCAAGCTTTCGCTGATCGGAGCGGGCATGCGCTCGAACCCGGGCGTTTCCTTCACCTTCTTCGAAGCCCTGCATAACGCAGGAGTGAACGTGGACATGATCTCCACGTCCGAAATCCGCATTTCGGTGGTCACCGATGCCGACAAGCTCAACGACGCGGTGCGCGCCATCCACACCGCATTCGATTTGGACACCGACGTAGAAGCCACCGTCTACGGCGGCACCGGCCGCTAAGACCAGGCTCCGCTAAAGATCATGCCTGCGGCGCAGCGTATTCCAACCGTCACTGCAACGGCTGCGGGCTAGTATTCGAATATTAAATCTTGCAAACGTCCGGCTGAAATCATCCAGCCGGACGATTTGCGTAAACGCCCACTGAACAATACCGCTTCCTGCTTCAGATTCTCCGAGCCATGCTTGTTCAAATCAGAACCCTCCGTAAAATAACGGCGCAGCAACCCAGTGGTGTCTTCAATAGATAAGCGATGCCAAGGACTACGCGCGTCGCAGGACTATAAAATCCATTTCCGTCGCAGCGCTAATTGACTTACGCAACACCATCTCAACATCTGGATCCCAGGACAGAGAACCACGCAATGCGTCAGACAACAGAGTGGAATTTGAAGAGACTGGTCAAGTCATTGGAGGCTTAGCGGCTGTTAGCCCACGGGACGAAAATGCCTGTGAGTCTTTTGGCGCTGGTGTTCCAGCAGATCTTGATTCGCTGATCAATACCTTGCTAAATGGTCACCAAAACGTGACGCGTCGCAGGAGACCCTCAGGCGGAACTAAAGCCCTCTAGGTTCAGAACCCGCGTATCGACGGTGAGACAGCGTTTGCCCTTTGCGCCGCCCACCGGGCCACAGGTATTGCCGACACCATTTGGCTGGTGGATCGCAAGTACCTGATCAAGGATCAGGACACCGCCAAGAGACGTTGTGTGATTAATTTGGCACAAGCCTGTATGGACACTCCAGCATCGGCCAAATGTGAGGGCGGCTATGGATATACTGCGGGGTTCATTGATTCCTACGCCAATGAGGACCAGATCGTCTTCCTGGATCGTATGGATCTGGAGCTTGCAGGACACCTTAACAGGCTCCGAATCTCCTGCCTCTCCAGATATATCTCAGTGGCCCGGTTGAGCTGGTGGGCCGCCGGCGATAAGCGTCAAATCAAAGTTTTCGAAGCGCTGGCCCATGACGTCAGAGTTCAGGATAAACTGCCTACCGCCGAGTGATGGGTCCAGCTATTTACGAACGCTGGAGGAGGATGCCATGAGTGCAATACGCAGTGGTGCCCCCTAATGGCAGGCTTCTACTCGGTGCTCAGGCACTTTCACACGTTGCCTGAGTTGCTTACTGGGCTTTTCTAGGGTTCAGCACCGCGAAGGCTCGGTCGTATCCATCTAGATCTACCATAGTTTCTGCAACGATCCGGAAATCTGAGGCCGTAGTCATTCTTATGACGCAGATGAACAGAATGGCCACAGTTCAAGCCTGTGGCCATTCTTAATCATTCAGAAACTCTCGCAGTTTCATCAAATTTGATAGTGACGGTTTGAGCAGATCCATCACTTGTCAGGATATCGAGTTCTTTCACAAGAGTGCCCCAGCGCGCCGTCACTTGGACACTACCCACTGAGCCCAGGGTGATTGACCCAGTTCCATCCGGAGAGGGGATTTTTATTTCTTCGCCATTGACTGTCGCTGACAGTTCCGCGGGAACGGTTGCAGTGAAGCACTCATCTCGCGAGCACACATCCATAACCGCTTCCACTGAGATGGACGACTTTTCTTCGGGGGTTGCACAAGCAGCCAACAATAAAGCAAGTGAAGTTAGTACTATAGTCCGCCCCCATTTGCCTCCTAGCATCGATATGACCCGGCTTGACTTGATTTCTGCCACAGGCTTTTGCTCGTATTCCATGAGATTCCAATTGAAGACTTACCTATACTAAAACCAGTCAACTTCGTGGAGTTCCAAGAGTGGCCATATTTCGCAAATGCTTGAAGGCATTTAGTCGAACTCGTGGTTAGTGTATATGTCAAGGTTCCCTTATAAGTTGGACCGTGCCCGTAAAGGGCACCGTAGCCCCAATCCTGGAATGCCCAACCCGCACCGTAGTGACTGTTCGTTTCCAGCCATCCAGTTTTTCCGCACTTGTTATAGCTGTTGCAACCAACAAAGGAGACCCCCTTATTGGTCACAGCGCGATTGAAAGTAATTGCCAGTCCGTCAGGTCCGCCGATCTGAGCCTGGTTACGTGGGCACTCCGAAAAAGGGGCGTTCTTCCAGTTGTATCGAGCGTACGCATAAATTTTTGTTCCAGACTTCACGATCTGGGGGCGAGAAACATTCATGTCGCCCGCGCTCGACGACGGCTTCGTGACACGGCATCCAATAGCTGCCGGTTGAGCAACGTTAAGAAGTGGCTCGCTAGGTTTTGCCGTCACAGGAATTTTTGGAAGGGTTTCCTCTGGCTCCGAAAGCCCCATCTCTTTCATCTTTTCCGGAGTTAGCTGATCTAAAGTAACCAGCAGTGACAATTCTCTGCGGAAGGCTTCCTCTTCAGAGCCTGTGCGGACGTCTGCATTAAACGGCACAACTGCGCCATTTGACAATGTGATCGTCTTTGGAGGCAGCGTGACGCCGGCTGCAGGGCCCGGTTTAACCGGCGAAGTGATCGAAACAGCCGCCGCATCTTCTAAATTCATAGCTACATCTTGTGCCGCAAATGAAGGCATTGCGACCAAGGTTAGTGACAAAGCTAGTCCGTAGACGAATATCGCTTTTAGTCCTTTCAACAAGTCCTCTTTCAATAGGTGGTCTGCTTCGACTTCAGCTCGTAACCGCGAGTGCGAGTGTCGGTTTCAGACTAGAGGCTCGAATAGACAAGTTGAATAATGCGCTCTGTTTTAGAGGCATCGAACTCAATCATAACTAATAATTCCACTTTATACATCCGCGTTATCAAATTGTTAGTACGGAGGAAATGACGCCAGAATTTTAGCCGTGACATCCGAAAGCTTACTTCTTCCGTCGGCCATGGCCAGTGCAGTCGTCGTCTCGCTGCAGAAAAGCCTGCCGAGCTATATCCTCACGATTCAAAATTTAATGTCCAATCCAACCTACTTCTCAGGCCGACGATACGAAGCTTACGAGAAACCCACTACTATTGGATACTTATGCGATGGCAAAGCATAAGTCATTCGTGGTTTAGAAAGTCTAACGTTAGCTCTGTTGATTGGGAGACCCAGCAAAGTCACCCAACTCGTTCGAATGCTCTCTCGAATTCAGCAATCATGCGGGCCAACTGGACTGACCTCCTAAATCGCTCAGTGCTCTCTAGAGCGACTCATTCAGAATCCATCTGAGCAAGATTCCTGCGTCAGTTGCATGCCATAATTCATAGTTTCGAAGCCCCTCTCTAGAGCCCTCCCACAAGATTGCCAGCGCCGCAGGCATGATCTTCTTATTTGTCAGAATCGGCTTATTTTGCCGGTTCCAGGGTCTTGGAGTAGACCGTTTCACCCAGCGCGTTGCGCAAGCTGACTGTAAATAGATCCTGCTCATCAAGATCCACATGCCCGAAGAACTGGCTCTTGCCATCGCGCGGGGACTGGTTGGCAATCGTGCCAGCCAAGGCAAAATCCACCCGCGGTCCGAAGGTTCCATCCATCTCATTGGGACCAAAGGATCCGGCATTGACCGGGCCCGCAACAAACTCCCAGAACTCGTTGAAGTCGCTGAACGCTGCTCGTTCTGGCGAGTAGTGGTGCGCCGCGCAGTAGTGCACATCGGCAGTCAGGAAAACGATGTTCTTGATGCCCCGGTCCTTGATGGCCTTGAGCAGCCGCGCCAATTCAAGTTCGCGGCCCAGCGGGGCACCGTGGTCAGCGTTGGAAATGGATTCCTGCGCCTTGCCATCGGGGACGATGATGCCCAACGGCAGATCGTTGAGTATGACTTTCCAAGTGGCCTTGGACTGGCTCAACCCATCAACCAGCCAGTCCAGCTGCTCTTCACCGAGGATCGCGGTTTCCTTGGATTCCTTGCCGTCCGTGTTTTCGGACTTGAAAGTACGCATATCCAATGCGAACAAGTCCAAGGCAGGACCGCGGGAAATTTTGCGGTAGATTCGCGCCGCTTCAAAACCGGTGCCGCCACTCATCGCACGCGGATCGGCGATGGGCTGGTATTCCTGCCACGCCTGGCGGCCGCGAGCCGCCAGGGTATTGATGTCGCGCACGGTGTAGCGCTCATCGGTGATGGTTTCGCCCGGCCACCAGTTGTTGTGGGTTTCGTGATCGTCCCACTGGGCGATGACTGGAACTTCGGCATACATCGCGCGAACATTGGCATCCATCATGTTGTAGCGGTGGCGTCCACGATATTCCGCCAGAGTTTCGGCGACCTTGGAAACTTCCTCGGTCACAAGGTTGCGCCATATCTGGCCATCCGATTCTTCAACCTCGGCAAGGATCGGTCCGTCAGCGTAGATCGTGTCGCCACTGTGCACAAAGAAGTCAGGCTTGGTTGCGAGCATCGCGGCGTAGGCGCGCATGCCGCCGATTTCTTCATTGATGCCCCAGCCCTGACCGGCCGTATCACCAGACCAGACAAAACTTTGCGCTCGGTCGGCCTCATGGTTGCGGCGACCGGTGCCCGACGGTGCAGTTCTGAACCACCCGTGCTGCGTTTCGCCAACTGTTCCGTTCTCATCTTCAAAACCGATGCTGACCGAGAATCGTGTTCCGGCTGGCAGACGGGCAGCGTTGATTTTTGCGGTAAAGTCACTGCCCTCGGTAGCTTGGGCCCCTCTCAATGTGCGAACAAATGATCCGCGTCCACGAATGATCTGGCCGGCTTCATCCACGGCACGCAACTGAGCCCGCACGCGGCCTTCACCAGAACTGCGGGCCCAGAGTACTGCGCTGTTGGTGGAAACGTCTCCCATGGAGAAGCCACTGGTTAATCCCAAACGCGAACGGACCAAGCGTGGAGTACCAGAGGCCAATGCGGCGCCGGTGGGGCCAACGAGGCCCAGGGCTCCAGCGCCCAAGGCACCGGTCAATAAATTTCGTCGCGAAACATTAGTCATGGAACTAACTGTGGTGCGTCAGCCTAGCCAATTTATGGCACCAAGGTGAACACGAAGAAAAACCTGGCAGATTAAGATGCCGGGCTTCCTTGCGGCCTGCTGGCAAGCTGGTTCAATGAGCGATGAACGAGTCATCTCGGGTTCTCCCCCAACCGGATTCCCGATACCAGAAGCTGTGCGTGAAGTAGCCGGCACCCATGCGGTGAAAGGAGTGTGGCTCAACGCCCTGGGCGGGTCGACGTTCCGCATTGGGAATGGAGCAGACAGCCACTATGCGAAATGGTCGCCGGGGCAACCGGTCGACGCGGAGATTGATCTGGAATCCGAGGCCCGCCGCATGAAGTGGGCAGGGCAATTCACCAACGTGCCGGCAGTGCTTTCAGTTGAGCAGTACCCTGAAGGCCAGCTGCTGCTCACCGCGGCGCTGCCCGGGTACAGCGCCGTGAGCGAACTGGGCAAAAGCAATCCCGAGCGTTCAGCCCACGCCGTCGGCCAAGGACTTCGGCATCTGCACGATCGGCTGCCAGCAGGGCGGTGCCCCTTCAGCTGGGATCTATCCTCACGCATCGCTTCCCTGCCATTGGACCAGCAGTCCGAACTGCTCGCCGAAGCACCGCCCCTTGACGCCGTGGTCTGCCACGGCGATGCCTGCCTTCCCAACACTCAGCTGGATTCGAACGGCGGCTTCTTGGGACACCTTGACATGGGCAAATTGGGCGTCGCCGACAGATGGGCGGATCTTGCCGTTGCGGCCTGGAGCACCGAATGGAACTACGGTCCCGGCTACGAACAGCTGGTATATGCCGGTTACGGAATGGAACCAAACGAAGAAAAAATCGCCTTCTACCGAAAGATCTGGGACGCCACCTGATTCATTTCACCTAGCGTGCCACGTAGCGGTGCTCAGGACGACCGCGCGTCCCGTAGCCCAACTGGAGTTCCAAAGATTCATTGGCCACCAGGGCCGCAAGATAACGCTGTGCCGTGGCTCGCGCAACGCCTACAGCTTCCGCCACTTCGGCCACGCTCATCGGCTCCGAAGCCTCCTTGACGCAGTTGAGCACTGCCTGTTCGGTAGGAGCCGCACCGGCCGCCGGGGCAACCTCTTCACTGCCCTGCAAGGAGCGGAAGAGCCGTTCGACTCCCTGCTGATTGAATTCAGCCATGCCGCTGAGTTGCCGCCGATACCGAGCCCACCCCTTGAGCTTGGCGCTGAGTGTTTTAGCGTCAAAAGGCTTGATGATAAATGCCAGTGCCCCGTGCCGAATCGCCTTGGCGATATTCTTCGGCTCGGTGGCAGCCGAAATCATGATGGCGTCCACGTCCAGTTCCCGCAGCAGTTCGATGCCGCTGACATGTGGCAGGTACAGGTCCAAGAGCAACAGGTCTGGCTTGAGCGTGGCGACGAGCTTGGGCACCATGCGCGGATCCTGCACTGGCTCCAGGGCTTGGAAACCCGGGATGGAATTGACCATGTCTGCGTGGAGGGCACCAACACGAAAGTCATCGTCGACTATCATGACCTGGTAGTTTCCTTTGGCGCTGTCGCTCATGGCTGCGCTCCTTCGATCTCATTGTTCTCTGGGGTGGCTGGTTCAACCAGCACCGCTGGCAATCGGGCGGCAAATACCGCGCCTTCTGTGCCGGTGCCCGGATCGGCAATCCAGACGTCCCCGCTGCGAGCCTGTGCCAATCGCTTGATCAGTGGCAACCCAACCCCTCGTCCATGTTCATTGCCCAGATGGGAACCGGTACTGACGTCCCGGGCAAAAATGTCCTCGGTTGTGGTGATGCCCGGTCCGGAATCCGCCACGGCAATATGCAGTGTGGCAGCTTCGGAGAGCAGATCGATTTCCACCCACGGTTTCCCGTGGCCCCGCAAGGCGGCGGTAAAGGCGTTATCCAGCAGATTTCCGAGCACCGCGGTAGCATCCTGGGCATCATGGGCCGAGGCAATCTGCCCGAAGAGCATCGACTGGCTCGACACCCGCAGTTCGATCCCCTGCTCGTGGGCACGGACCGCCTTGGCCGAGATGAACGCCGAAAGATAGGCGTCCTGGATCGCTTCCAGCCCGGGCACCTGGGCGATTTTCGGCCCTGTTACCATGACCTCGTGCAGGTAGGCTTCGGCCTGCTTGATTTTTCCCAAGTCAATCAATCCGAGCACGGCGTGCATGCGGTTGGCGAACTCGTGGCGCTGGGCGCGCAAGGCATCTGCCATATCCTGAACGGCATCCAGCTTGGTGCCCAGCGCCTCGATGGTGGTCACGTCATGCAGCAATACCACCTGGCCAAGATCGAGTCCGTCGCGGTTCACTTCATTCACCCGGGCGATCAGGGAATGGCCGTTGGCTTCCAGGCGCACCGGAGCCGGATCCCGTTCCTTGATGGCCTTGACCAGGCGCCGATCCAGGCCGGCGGATTCAAAATGCCGTCCGACCACATCTTCCAGTTCGGTGCGGTGCGGCAGGCCCAAAAGCAGTCGAGCGGCCTTGTTGCGCACGGTAATCCGCCCGTCGGCCCCGATGCCCATGACGCCCTCGGTGACCCCGTAGAGCACCGCCTGCTGGTCACGAACCAGCTGGGCAATTTCGGTCGGTTCAAGTCCCAAAGTCTGGCGCTTGAGACGGCGCACGGTCACGCGCCCGGCCACTGTGGCCAGCCCGGCAGCCAAGAGCGCAAAGAGCGCAATCCAGCTGAAAGACTCCAGCAGGGCACCGGTCAGCGACTGCGTGGTCACGCCTACCGAAACCTCGCCGATCACTTGGCCCGACGCGCCACGGATGGGCACTTTGGCGCGCACCGATTCGCCCAGGGTTCCATGCTCCCTGGATACCGCTTCGATCCCGTCCAGAGCCACCGGGTCGGTGGAAACCATCTGTCCAATTTCTGCGGGATTCGGGTGGCTCAGCCGCAATCCCCGGTCTTCGGTGATCACCACGAAGTACGCTTGCTTCTGCTCCACTATGGCGTTGGCCAGCTGCTGCAGCTTTCCGTTGGCGAGCCCTTTTTCATCAAGTTCTTCCATGGCTGCATATCGGGTCACCTCGTCGATGACTTCCGGAAGCACCGCCACGGATCGGGCGATGGTCAGCGAGGTATCCTCGGCGCGCGAAAAGACGCGATCATAGCTGGAATACAGGGTTCCGGCGGTGACCAGCACGATCAGCACGCCAACAACGAGGAACTGCAAACGCATGATGCGCGATGCGAAATGCCTCGAGCGCGGGCCGGAACGGAACATGCCACCCAGCATAGACGCACTCCCCGGGCAACGCGATTTTAAAGAGCAAAAAGATGGCAATGAACTTAAGCCTTCAATAATCAGCACAAGGCGCGCAACGTGAGCCCCGCCACGTAATTTGAATAGGTGCCCTGAAGTTATTGGGTGACACAACGACGTACACTCACCGAAATGGAGGTCGGGGCAATGCTAGTTGCACTCGGATTCCTCATGGTCGCTACCTTTATGGCGCTGATCATGACCAAACGCATGACGCCACTTCTGGCATTGATTCTCGTCCCAACCATCTTCGGGATCTTCACCGGCGCAGGCTTCGGGCTGGGCGACATGATCATGGACGCCATCAAGGACATGTCCGGCACCGCAGCATTGCTGATGTTTGCCATCATGTACTTCGGCATCATGATCGATGTTGGACTCTTCGACCGCCTGGTCGCCGGCATTCAAAAACTTGTGGGCAATGATCCGGCAAAGGTCGTTCTGGGCACCTCGCTGCTCACCGCGGTCATCTCGCTCGATGGCGACGGCTCCACCACCTTCATCGTGGTCACCGCGGCCTTGCTGCCGATCTACCAGCGGCTGGGCATGAGCCCAGTGGTGCTGACCTGTGTGGCCGGCTTGACCAACGGAACGCTGAACATCGTCCCTTGGGGCGGTCCGACCGCCCGTGCCGCCGCAGCGCTGCATGTCGATGCCGCCGACGTCTTTGTTCCGATGCTTCCATCGCTGGGTATCGCCCTGGTAGTAATCGGCCTGTTCGCATGGCAGCTGGGCGTTTCCGAGCGCCGTCGCCTGCAGCGCGAACGCCCCGAACTTTGGGGCACCGAAATGGGTGGCGGCAACATCACCTCGCCATCCGGTGGCAAGTCCCCGGCTGGCACCTCGCCTTCCGGTGGCCACCTGGCTGTTCTGGAAGCAGTTGCCCGCAAGGGCGACGGTTCGGAACCCGCCACCATGGATGGCACTGTGCTCGACCCGAACCGCGATACCCTGCGCCCGAAGACTTTCTACTTCAACCTGGTGCTTACCGTAGCCATCATGGTGCTGCTGGTTCTCGATGTGCTGCCGCTGTCCTACCTGTTCATGGTCGGTACCGCCATCGCCTTGGTCGTGAACTTCCCGAAGGTTTCGGACCAGGTGAAGATGATCGCGGGCCACTCCAGCGAAATCATCGCCGTGGTCTCCATGGTTCTTGGCGCAGCGGTTCTCACCGGCGTGCTCTCGGGCACCGGAATGGTTGATGCAATGAGCCAGTGGCTGGTCGCAATCATCCCCGACTCCCTGGGTCCATACATGGCGGTGATCACCGGCTTGATCTCCATCCCGGCCACCTTCCTCATGAGCAACGACGCCTTCTACTTCGGAATCCTGCCGGTGCTCACCGAAGCCGGCGCGCACTTCGGGGTCCCGGCCGTGGACATGGCTCGCGCCTCGATCACCGGCCAGCCGGTGCACATGCAGTCTCCGCTCGTTCCAGCAATCCTGCTGCTGGTTTCGCTCTCCCGCGTGGACTTGGGCGATCACCACAAGAAGGTTCTGTGGCGCGCGTTGGTGGTAGCCCTGGTCATGCTCGTATCGGGCGTGCTGCTGGGCGCAATCCACATGGGCTAAGCCCCAAAGGCCTAACGGTCTGTCGTCAACTGCACCCCGCTGGTCTCGCTTCCGAGACCAGCGGGGTGCGGCGTTTAACCAGATGGCTGTCGGAATTTTCCGTGCCCCATCGCGCGCAGCGCCCGTCCAACGACAGTGCTACTCGGAGATGCTTCTGGTAGCCCAAGCGGGAAGGGCTCGTTTGCCCTTGGGCCCTTCGCAGCAGTTCATTGAACAGGCGCCGCTGCCCGGACCCAGCGGCATGCTGCCGGAAATAACGTGCGATTCCACTTGCTCTCCACGGACCTGCGCCGCCCGTTCGATGGCGAGATCCACCAAGCCACTGGCAAAAACCGGGGAGACGCCAAGGCTTTCAGCTCGCAGAAACGTGATCCCCTCCTCGCGTGCCGTTTGAGCCGCCTCGGTATCCAGATCGTATTTGACCTCCATATGGTCTGATACGAACCCGAGCGGAACCGCTAGCACCGCCTCGATCCCAGAGCGCGATAGCTCGCGCAGGCGGTCGTTGATATCGGGTTCCAGCCATGGTGTGGCCGGGGACCCGGATCTGGAGCAGTATACGAGCTCCACGTCCAGCTGTTCCGATTCATCCAGCTGGCCATTGATCCACGCAATAAGCTCCTCGTGCTGCTGTGCGTATCCTGCAGTGAATCGCTGTGAAGATTCCTGCATGGAAGTCGGAATCGAGTGGGTGACGTAGAGGATTTTGTGGCGCTTCGCATCGAGGCTTCCTGTACTCGCCGCAAGTTCGGCAAGGCCACGGCGCACGCAGTCCAATTGGGCTTTCGCGAACCCCGGATGGTTGTAGTACTGCCTAATCTTGTCGAATTCCACCGATACCCCTTCGGCTTCCATTGAAGCCACGGCAGCGGCGAAGTCTTCCCGATACTGCCGGCAAGAGGAATATGAGGAGTATGCGGAGGTGTCGATGGCCAAGAACTTCCGAGCGCCATGGTCCCGCGCTTGCTTGCGGACCACGTCGGTCAGATACGGGTGCCAGTTGCGGTTTCCCCATAGCAGGGGCACGGTGATCCCGCGGGAGTCGAATTCACGCTGAAGTGCTCGCCACAAGTCCTGGTTTTGCTCGTTGATCGGCGATTTTCCTCCGAACATGTAGTAATGCTCTCCGACCTCTTCCAAGCGCTCGTCCGGGATCCCCCTGTCCCTAGTGACATTTTGCAGAAATGGAAGAACGTCCGCCGGCTTCTCAGGGCCGCCGAAGGACATGAGCACTACGGCGTCGAAGGGCGCCAGGGGATCATTATCTGTCGTTTTCATCTGCTGCTTTCCTTTTGAGCCACTGCTGCGCCGGCCGTATCCTCGCAGGGACCGGCCGCCAACAACATCATGAGATATATAGCTTAGCAACTAGTTAGCTAAACTAGATAAATGGTTGCAGACAGGAATCAGTACATGTCCCCTTCACTGAAAACCACTGCCCCGGCGCCCCGGGTCTTCCGCTCAATCAGTCATCGGCTCTTCGCTTCCAATGCCTATCTGGCGCCCAAGCTATGGGCCAATTCAGCTTCGATGCGCTCATTGCGGAAAACATGGCCCGCATCGAGCAGCTTGCGAGGAATAACCCACTGGTCTGCCAGGGCAAGCAACCGGGCACCCTCCGACCCGAGCAGGACTTTGGGCGCGGCCTCTGGAACTGGAATAACAGCCGGGCGCTTGAGCGCATGCGCCAGCGCGTTGGTGAATTCAGCGTTGCTCGCCATATGCGGTGCCACGGCATTGACTGGACCAGACAATTGGCCATCCCACAGAGCCCGAAGGTAGATATCCAGCAGATCATCTAGTCCAATCCACGACAAACGCTGCTGTCCGCTGCCCAGCTTTCCCCCGACGCCGGCGGCGAAAAGAGGACGCAGCACCGCGAGCATGCCACCTTTGGGCGTGAGCACGACGCCGGTTCTGATTTGGACGCTGCGAAGATCAGGCCCCGCTGCGCGAGCCGCCTCTTCCCAGCCCTGGACCACTTCAACAAGAAAGTCACGAGACTGGGCTGGCTCGGCATCGGACTCTTCGACGGCCTCTGGACCGGTGCTGGCTCCATAGATTCCTATCGCCGAAGCGCTGACAAATGTGGATACCCCCGATCGCGACGCGAGCAGGGCCAACGAGCGTGTTGGCCCGATGCGGCTCTTGAGCACGGCTTGCCGGTGCTCTTGCGTGAACCGGCCGAAAATGCTGGCTCCAGCCAGATGGATGACGGAATCGCATCCTTCCAGCAGATTTTCCGCCGGATTATCCGGATCCCAGCGCCGCTCATCTGGCGATGCCGGCGCATGTCTCACCAGCTTGATGACGCGATGGCCACCTGTGGACAAGAAGGCGCACAACGCCTCGCCAACCAAGCCGCTGGATCCAGTCACGGCAATCACCTGAGGAGCCATCCCGGCTTCAGCCGCGCTGCGGTGGGCGGCAAAATCCGCTGCCAGTTGCCGATGGCGATAAACGAGCATCTGCTCAATCCGGCGCCGCGGCACATTCGATTCGATGCGATCGCTGACCGTAGTCGCAGCTGTTCCGGCAGGCTCAAAAAAGTGCTCATGCTTCCACTTGATTGCCCGGGTCGGCAAGCCGCGGAGGCCTTCGGGCTCCAGCTGGTCGACAAACTGGCGATTTTGGGAAAACTCGAGGTGCTGGTGTTTCGCAACCCACCTTAAACCGCCGGGTATTCCCAGTACGGCAGTCCCATCCTCAAGTGATGCTGCCTCGCGAATGGCCTTCAGAGGCAGCCAAGGGGGAAGAAGGCGGACAATGGCACCCGGTCGGGAGAACCAATCGAAGACAGCGGAAGGATCTGCAGGCAGCTGGCTGGAACGTTCGATGATCATGCGCCCATCATAGGTTTCATTTTCCGCTCTGCTCCATCGCAGGGCTCGGCAGCACGGGCTACTCCCAGCTTTCCTCCGGGCCGGCTGCGTGATGCCGCACCACGCACGCGGTCAAGTTCGCGGTTTTCAGAAACGCCCCGCAGGGCGCGTAGCGATTCGAGAACTCCCGCATTCCTTCAGTCTTCTGGCCAGCACCTACGATATCGACCCGTCCTCACTGGGCATCGCCATGCCTTCGCCCGTCCTGCTCGTGCCCTCCATGGCCCAGCCTCGCAGGGCTACCCGGCAAGGGGCACGTACGTGGCGCGACCCTTAGCCCTTGAACCACTTCGGAAGAAAGCCCTGCGGGGGATCTTCGCCAACGCGCCCATCGATCGCTTCTCGGATCAGATCAGAATGGCCGGTATGCCGTCCGTACTCTTCAATCAGGTCGCAGATAATCCTGCGCACCGAGGGTTGTTGCCCCTCGAATTCCAGCCCCGATGCGGTATCCAGCGTGCCATCGTCAATAATCTGCTGCTGGATCCGCCGGCTCTTTGCTACCGCGTTGTCGTAGCGTTCGTACAGTACTCGTGGGTCTTCATCGTCTTGGACGATAAAAGGATTCTTGTCCTGCTCCAGGAATTCGAGCAAAACCTCTGGGCGCTCGCGCGCAATGAAATAGCTGAATTTCTCGTCTTCCACGGTCGCCAGATGCTGCAGCAATCCGCCCACGCTCAGCTCGCTGCTGGGCAGCCGGGCTTTGAGCTGTTCCAGGTTCAAACCATCGGCTTTGTACCGGAAAGTGGCTCGAAGGCGATCAAGCATGGCGAACAGATGTTCCTGCTCGCTGGCGAAGATTGGTGGTTCCCAGATGGGAAAGTCAGCCATGTCTAGCTCCTGAGCGATGATATGTGAGTTGAGATACCAAAGTGGTCTGTTGGGCGGATGAATTGAATAATGAGAAGTATGCCCGTTACCTCCGCCGTTTTGGAAGCCTCCCAGTGGATGCCCCTGGCCCACAGCCATGAGAATCGTGCGCGAGCCTTCGGAGAACCCTTTGTCGAACGTCGCATGACCGGTCGGAAGCATCCCATAGAGGATTTTCTTTTCACCTACTACACGCAAAAGCCTGGCCAGCTTTATCGCTGGCACCCGGGCCTGAATGTTGTGCTCACGGGCAAAGAGGCCCAGGAGCGAGCGACGTGGAAGTTCTATCGCGCAGTGGAAACCGTTCAGGGCACGGGATATGAATTTGATGTCCAGGCCTTCACCCAGGCGCGAGCTCGCGCCATAGAATTTGCCCGCGTGATCTTGGCCGGGACTTCGCAGCGGCCGGGGAATTTCGCCTGCTTTGGCCTGCATGAATGGGCGATGGCGTATAAATCGGAAGTCAACGGCATTCGGCATGAGTACCTGCCCTTGAGGCTCGGGGCCAAGGGGACCGACGCAGTAGTGGAGTCCGAGAAGATCCGGTGCACGCACTTTGACGCCTTCCGCTTTTACACGCCGCAGGCTACTGAGCTCAATGAACTGCAACCCACCCGCGAAACACAACGCGATCTGGAACAGCCCGGTTGCTTGCATGCCAACATGGACCTCTACAAGTGGGCTTACAAGCTTTCCCCTGCTGTCCCCAGCAGTTTGGTGATGGATTGCTTCGAACTCGCGTGGGATATCCGCACGATGGACATGCAGGCCTCGCCTTATGACTTGGCCGGTTGGGGCCACGAACCTATTCGGATTGAGACTCCCTCCGGCAAGGCCGAATACATCCGGAGGCAAAAGGAGTTTGCGTCGCGAGCGGATCACTTGCGACTCAAATTGCTGGAGGTTGCCAACAGCCTGCAGCTTGCACCAAAAGACTAGTATTCAGCCACAGCACAACGCACAATGTCCCTGTGGGCATCACGGATATTCAACGACGGGCCGTGTCCGGCAGCTGCGTCTTGCTGCTGGCCCTTGCTGTGCCCTCCTGCGTGGCGCAGCCCCCGGCACCCTCGGAGATAAAACTGGAAATCATCGTCAAGGCCGATGGCACTAATGTGTCCGCGCAGTACACCTTGGAATGTTCTGGCGAACAAGCAATCGAATCCAGTACCTTGCCCGATGCCGCCGCTGCCTGCGCAAGGCTGAACCAGCATCCAAGCCTCGCAGCACCATCTCTCGATCCGGCGACTGCGTGCACGGAAATCTACGGTGGACCGCAGCGCGCCAAGGTCTCCGGAACAGTCCACGGACAGCTAATTGACAGTGAATTCTCCCGCTCTAATGGCTGTTTGATAAGCCAGTGGGAGGATGCGGAATTCCTTTTCAATTCCGGACTTTGAGAGCAACAATCATCAATTTAGTTGGGTAAATCAACTACTATTAGAAGACTATGGATTTTTTCCTGCTGATCATTGGATTGTTATTCGCCACTATTCTGATCGTTGGCATCGGCGAGCGCATTAAGTTGCCGTACCCGATCCTGATGCTCATTTTCGCGACGCTGGCGGGTTTTCTCCCGTTCATGCCCGAAATGCATATCGATCCAGAATTGATCCTGCCAATTTTCTTGCCGCCGCTGCTTTTTGCTACAGCGCAGCGAAGCAGTTGGTCGGTATTCCGTTTCCGATGGAAAGCCCTGATCCGCCTAGCCGTGGTCCTCATCGTGGTCACTGCGGGCGCCGTTGCCGCCACGGCGTTGGCATTCTCCCCCATCGTCTCCATCCCTTTGGCGCTGGCCCTTGGCGCCATTGTCGCGCCGCCTGACCCGGTAGCGGTGGATGCCATCGCCACCAAGGTGAACATGCCACGGCGGTTGACCTCGCTGCTGGAAACCGAAGGGCTGTTCAACGATGCCATGGCCATCGTGATCTTCCAGCTGGCCGTCCAAGCAACCGTCAACAATTCAGAAGTCGGCTTGGAGATCATCCCGCAGTTCCTCATCGGCGCCGCAGGCGCCGTGGTCCTGGGCCTGGCCATGGGCTGGGTCATCGGTGCGCTGAACCGCTTCGTCCCCAATCTTGCCGCCCGTTGCGCAGCCACCCTCGTGGCTCCATACGCGGTGTACATGCTCGCCGAGGAAATCCATGTTTCCGGCGTGATCGCGGTGGTGGTCACCGCCCTTGAAATGGTCCGGCGCGACCGCCCCCAGGACTCTGCGGAACGATTGACCCGCCAGGCCTTCTGGGAAGTGCTCGAGCTGCTGGCTACCGGCCTGGCCTTCGGCCTCATGGGCATCGAAATGAATCAAGTCATCCAGGAAGAAGGAAGCAACCTGATTGGCTACATTCCTGGCATTGCGGCAATCTGCTTTGTGGTCATCGCGGTACGTGCCCTGTGGATGCTGGTGACCTATTACCTGCCCAACCGCACCGAGACCAAGATTCCTGCCCGCAAGGACGCATTGGTTCTGACCTGGTGCGGCATGCGCGGACTGGCAACGCTGGCTTTGGCCTTGGCACTGCCTCATGCAACTGCCGATGGCACGGTTATTGAAGAGCGCAACTTCGTCGTGGTGGCCGCGTGCTCGGTGCTGCTGTGCACCTTGGTGCTGCCGGGCCTGTCCCTGCCGTCCTTGATGCGCGTCCTGAAGCTGCGCAACAACGAGCAGGATACCAAGCGTGCTCGTCGCGCGCTGGCCCGTCGCGCCGAAGCTGTTGCGATGTCCGCGCTGCGCAACAACGTTGACCTGCAGGAACTTCCGGAAAACTACCAGCAGGCGGTTCGACGTCGCATGAATTCCCTGCACTCGATCCTGGCCAAGGATCCGGACCCGCACGATGCCATTTCCGACGAGAAGTACACCCAGATTCGCGCTGTGATCGCCAAAGCCGATTCGATTCAGGCTATCGCCTTGGAGGCGGCCCGCGACGAGCTGCTCAAGGCCCGGCGCGAACCGAACATCGATCCGCATCTGGTGGATGAGATTGTCGTGCGGCTGGACCGGCGCACCGCAACCCTGGACCGCTAGGAGGCTTTGCGCTCCAGCTTCACGATGACCTCATAGTGGTCGGTCTGCGGGAACATGTCCATGACGCGCGCCAGTTGTGGCGTGTAGTTCCCCATGCGTTCCAGGTCGCGGGCCAGGGACTTGGCGTCGCAGCTGGAGTAGATCACATGCTGGATATCCGAATCGTTCAGCCACGTCGCCAGCTCGGCCGAGATTCCTCGTCGCGGTGGATTCACAATCACCGCGTCCGGAGCCCAGCCTGCGTTCAGTGCAAACTCGGTGGCATCCTGGGCGACAAAGTGGGTGTCGCCCAGCCCCAGGGAATCGGCGCTGGTCTTGGCCGCGGCCACCGCCTCGGTGCTGGTTTCGATGCCGTAGACGGCGCGGCCCTCGCCAGCGCAATGCAGTGCGAAGCCACCGACCCCGCTGTACAAATCCCAGACACTCTCGGGATCGATATCATCGATCCACTGTCGCGCTTGCCGATACAAGGCAGCGGCAATTTCGGTATTGGTCTGGAAGAAGCCCTGCGGGCGCAGGTGCATGGGCACACCGTTCAGCCCGAATTCCAAAGTGGTGCGGCGGGTCAGGATGATCTCTTCCTCGCCCTCCAGCACGGCCTTGTGTTCTGGCAGGAAATTCACCGAAACGACACTGTGGCGCGGCAGCTGCTCAAGGAACTGCGGAAGCGAATCGCGCAGAGCCACGAAGTGCTTTTTAGTGCGGAGCACCCATCGCACCATCACGGATCCGGTGTCCGACAAAGTGAGGATCACATGCTTGAGCTCGCCTTTGCGCTGCGGAACGCTATAGGGCACGAGCTTCAGCTCTTTGATGAAGTTCTCGATGACCGGGAACAGCGAACGCAAAGCCGGCGCGATAACCCCGCAATTGCGCAGGTCTATGCCGTGTCCATCGGCGTCAAGAATGCCGATGGTGGGTTGCGCGGTTGTACCGGAAATCACCATCTTCGCTTTGTTGCGAAAACCTTGTTCGCTGCTGGCTTGGGCCGGAAGGAATTTGAGCGAGTCGAAGCCCGAGAGCAGGTGCTGGCAATCTTCTACTTTTGCTTGCAATTGCTGGGCATAGGGAACCGTCATTTGGGTGCACGAACGGCAACGGGAGGCTGAAAAGTAGAGACATTCCATGATACTTATAATTTTAGCGAAGTTCTCCGTTGCCGAACGCCAAGAATTCTTGGCGCTGATTGACCGCAAATTTTCAGCTTCAAGCGCTAGGCTCGCATTTGAAAACAGAAGCTTACAAGTTGTGTCCTCAGTCAGCTGCGACAGTTGCGGGGATCGGCTGTTTAAACCGCGAAAGGACAGATGGCACTTCGAACCGGGCTCTCCACGCACCGTCGTGGCATCGCTTTATTTGCTCTTCCGCTGGCTGCGGCAATCGGTGCCTGCACTAGTTGCGCAGCTTCCGCGCCCCAGGCCCTTGAAGCTCCGAACAGCAGCCCCGTGGCCAGCGCTACGCCCAAGGCCACGTCGTCGACTCCGCAAGAAAACACTGTTCCGCAGTCTTCGACCAGTTCGGAGCCTGATTCCCATTCTTCTGCACCGTCAATGTCTGCCCCAGCGCAAAGCAGCGCACCGGAAACTATCAGCGCCAGCAGCAACGAACCGAGCGCCGCAAGTTCTCAGTCCACGCTATCGCCTTTAGCTTCCGGGGCTGCCTCTGGCGCCTCGCTGAAAGCGATGACTCCAGCCTCCCCGACTCTGCCTGCTGCTGCACGCAAGCTCTACGCTGCTATTGATTCCGGCAATCTCAACGCCGTGAAGAAGTCGTTGAAGGCCGGAGTAGATCTGAACGTCAAGGATGCTGCGGGGCGCACCCCGCTCATGCGTGCGGTCATCGTCAAGGATGAGTTGATCGCCGAGGCTCTGCTCGACGCCGGAGCTGACCCAAACGTCAAGGACGAGTACCAGGAATCGCCGTTCCTGCGCGCCAGCGCCAATGGCTTGACCGGCGCCCTCCAGGCTTTCATCAATGACGGGGCCAATGTGCACGAGCTCAGCCGCATGGGTGGAACCGCATTGACCGTCGCCAGCGAAAACAGCCAGGTTGCCGCCGTGCGCATCCTGTTGCACACCGATATCGACATCGACCACGTCAATGATCTGGGCTGGACCGCCCTGCACGAGACCATTGTGCTCGGCCAGGGCACCAACAACTCTGTGAACATTGCCCAAATGCTCATCACCAATGGCGCGAATCCACGGTTGAAAGACCGCACCGGTGCCGATGCGTTCAAGCTGGCCCGCGAACGCCAGCAGACGCAGATGCTGAATATGCTTCAGTCGGCCAGCAACCGCTAATCCCTACAGGGCGTCAAGGTAGAACCACGCCCCGTTTTCGCGCACGAAAGTGCTGACTTCATGCTGCTGGGCTTCTCGTTGGCCCTCAATATAGTGCGCCGCAAATTCCACCACGCCACGGCTCGCTTCCGCGCCACCGCTGCGCGTTGTGATGATTTCCAGCCCAGTCCAGCGCATCTGCGGATCAAGTTCCAATTCCTGGGGGCGCGTACTTACATGCCAGGTCGCCAGCAAATACGGCACCAGGCCCCTTACGAAGGCGCTATACCGTGAGCGCATCAGCTGCTCAGCGGTTTCAGGCAATGCGGATCCATCCGCCCGCCCGTCATGAAAGCGTTGGCAGCACTCTTGGTAGCTGAGCTTGAGCGAGTCCAGCTCCCGGCAAGGACACGTTGTCTGACTAGAGTTTTTCACGCTTACAGAATACGCTCATGGAACCATCTTGCACCTCGTGAGCCAAAGATCACATGGCTTTTATCCAGCGATATCGGGTGCTATGGCACACAGGCACATCTGGCCCATCACATTCACGGGTAGACTATGAAGGCAAGCTCGCGGAGCGCCAAATCCCCCTGGTGTGAGACGGCATCTCCGTGTGGCATTTAACTTAACCTCGCCAACAGGAGATATGCCGGATGCCCCGCATCGTTGTAGATGTCATGCTCAAGCCAGAAATCCTTGACCCTCAGGGCAAGGCCATCGCGGGAGCACTTCCCCGCCTAGGCTTCACCTCCTTCGAAGCTGTCCGCCAGGGCAAGCGCTTTGAACTTTCCGTGGACGGCGAGGTGACCGAAGAAATCCTCGCCCAGGCGCGCGAGGCAGCAGAAACCCTGCTCTCCAACCCGGTGATCGAAGATGTCGTCAACGTCGAGGTAGTCGAAGACTAATGAGCACCGAACTCCCCCTGATTGGCGACTACTCAACGCCAAGCACTGAACTTTCCGGAGCACGCATCGGCGTGGTGACCTTCCCGGGCACCCTCGATGACCGTGATGCCGCTCGTGCCGTGCGCGCCGCCGGTGCCGAAGCCGTGTCCCTGTGGCACGCCGACACCGATCTGCAGGACGTTGACGCCGTGGTGATCCCCGGCGGCTTCTCCTACGGCGACTACCTGCGTGCCGGCGCGATCTCGCGCTTCGCACCGATGATGGCCAAGATCGCGGACGCCGCGAACTCCGAGGCCAAGCTGCCGGTACTGGGCATTTGCAACGGCTTCCAGATCCTCACCGAGTCGCACCTGCTGCCCGGTTCAATGATCAAGAACGACCACCTGAAGTTCATCTGCCGCGACCAGCTGCTGCGCGTGGAGAACAACCAGACCGCATGGACCAACGGGTTCGAGGCTGGCCAGGAGATCACCATCGTGCTCAAGAACCAGGACGGCCAGTACGTGGCTGACGAGAAGGTGCTGGACGAGCTCGAAGCGGAAAACCGCATTGCGTTCTCCTACGTGGGCTGGAACCCGAACGGTTCGCGCCGCTCGATCGCCGGCATCAGCAACAAGGCTGGCAACGTGGTGGGCCTCATGCCGCACCCGGAGCACGCCATTGAGGTCGGCTTTGGCCCGGACGCGCGCGGCACCGACGGCCTGACCTTCTTCACCAGTGTTCTGACCCACCTTGTTGGAGGAAAAAAGTGAGCCAGGAAGTCACCAAGGAATTCAACATCGATACCGTTGAAAACGCCGCTGGCACCCCGGATGTAGAACTGCCCTGGGCAGAGCTGGGCCTGAAGGACAACGAGTTTGCCGAGATCGTCAAGATCCTGGGCCGTCGTCCGACCGCCGCGGAATTGGCCATGTACTCGGTGATGTGGTCCGAGCACTGCTCGTACAAGTCCACCAAGAACCACCTTCGCCAGTTCGGCCAGAAGGTGACGCCCGAGATGAAGAAGGACCTGATGGTCGGCATCGGCGAAAACGCCGGTGTCACCGACCTGGGCGACGGCTGGGCCGTGACCTTCAAGATCGAGTCGCACAACTCCCCTTCCTATGTCGAGCCATACCAGGGTGCCGCTACCGGCATCGGCGGCATCGTTCGCGACATCATCTCCATGGGTGCCCGCCCGATCGCCGTGATGGACCCGCTGCGCTTCGGCGCCATCGACCATGAGGACTCGCAGCGCGTGGTGCACGGCGTGGTCTCCGGCATCGGCGGCTACGGCAACTCGCTGGGCCTGCCGAACATCGGCGGCGAAACCGTGTTCGACCCGATCTACCAGGGTAACCCGCTGGTCAACGCGCTGGCTGTCGGCGCGCTGCGCCACGAGGACCTGCGCCTGGCCAACGCCTCGGGCGTGGGCAACAAGGTCGTGCTCTTCGGCGCCCGCACCGGCGGCGACGGCATCGGCGGTGCCTCGGTGCTGGCCTCGGAGTCCTTCGACGACACCAAGCCATCCAAGCGCCCTGCCGTCCAGGTTGGCGACCCGTTCGCCGAGAAGGTGCTCATCGAGTGCTGCCTGGAGCTGTTCAAGGCCTCGCTGGTCGAGGGCATCCAGGACCTGGGCGCCGCGGGCATCTCCTGCGCCACGTCCGAGCTGGCATCCAACGGCGAAGGCGGCATGCAGGTCGAACTGACCGACGTGCTGCTGCGCGACTCCACCCTGACCCCGGGCGAAATCCTTATGTCGGAGTCCCAAGAACGCATGATGGCCGTGGTCACCCCCGAGAACGTCGAGGCGTTCGAGGCCGTTATGGCCAAGTGGAACGTGGAGTACTCCTGGCTGGGCGAGGTGACCGACACCGACCGGTTGATCATCACCTGGAAGGGCGAAGTCATCGTGGACGTGGACCCGAAGACCGTCGCCCACGACGGCCCGGTCTACGACCGCCCATACGCCCGCCCGGAATGGCAGGATGCGCTGCAGGCAGATACCTTCAAGTCCTCGGAGGCCGGCAAGAACCTGCCAGCAACCGGCGAGGAGCTGAAGGCTGCCGTTCTGGAGCTGATTGCCAGCCCGAACATGTGCGACAAGTCCTGGATCACCAACCAGTACGACCGCTATGTTGGCGGCAACACCGCGCTGGCTTCCCCGGATGATTCCGGCGTGGTCCGCATCGACGAATCCACCGGCCTGGGCGTTGCCATCGCTACCGATGCCAACGGCCGCTATACCTACCTGGACCCGTACGCCGGCGCCCAGCTGGCACTGGCCGAGTCCTACCGCAACGTCGCCACCTCCGGTGCGATCCCTGCGGCTGTCTCGGACTGCCTGAACTACGGTTCCCCCGAGAACCCGGATGTCATGTGGCAGCTGGCCGAGGGCATCCGCGGCCTGTCCGACGCCTGCATGGAGCTCGGCGTTCCGGTGACCGGCGGCAACGTCTCGCTGTACAACCAGACCGGCGACAAGCCGATCCACCCGACCCCAGTGGTTGCCACCTTGGGCAAGTTCGACGACATCGCCCGCCGCACCCCTTCAGGCTGGCGCGAAGAAGCCGACGGCCAGGCGATTTACCTGATCGGTTCCACCAAGGATGAGCTCGATGGCTCCGAGTTCGCCAACCTGCGCGGCCACCTCGGCGGCCTTCCTCCCAAGGTTGACTTGGCAGCGGAGAAGGAACTGGGCGCGATCCTGATCAATGCCAGCCGCGATGGCATGATCGATTCGGCTCACGACCTGTCCGAAGGCGGCCTGGCTGCTGCCCTGTCCGAGATGGTTCTGCGCTTCGGCGTCGGCGCTCGTGTAGCACTGGACGAGATCAAGGACCGTGACGGCATCGATTCCTTCACTGCCCTGTTCTCCGAAACCCAGGCTCGTGCCGTGGTTGCAGTTCCACGGAGCGAAGAGGTTCGCTTCAACGACATGACCAGCGCTCGCGGTGTCACCGTGGCCCGTCTGGGCATTGTTGATGCACAGTCCGGTTCCTTGGAAGTCCAGGGCGAATTCACCGTGTCGGTGGACGAGCTTCGCGAGGCTAACGAAGGCACCATGAAGAAGTACTTCGGCTAGGCCTTGGCCCACGCCTGAACGGCGGTTCTCCTAATTGAGGAGAACCGCCGTTTTTTGTTCCAGCAGGACTATTTGGCGCTGAGCACTTCTTCGAGTTTTTCGCCGTTGACAAGAATCTGGGCCTGGCCGGCACCAGCGGCGGTCATTGCGGTGTATTCGAGTTGTCCGATCATTCGCGGATCGTCGCAGATGCCGCCGGAGCTCACGGTTCCGCTCAGCTCAACGCTCACCGAATCGCCTTTCACGGTTGATGAAACATAGTCTAGGTCGGAACTGGCCAAGGCATTGCGCAATCCGGAACCTCCTAGTTCTTGTTCATCATCGTCGAGGAGGGCGACCACCGAGGCTTCGATCTGGTTGGTGAATTCCACGGGCACGGTTTCAGTTGAGACCAGTGAATCGCCGCAGCCGATCTTCGGACCGGATTTTCCCTCATCGCCTACGGCAACGTAGAACAGGGTCAGCGCACCTGTCATCTGGTCAGCTGAGCTTCCAGTTGCCGCAGAAGTCGCTGGCATGCTTGCTGCGGCAGAATCTGTCGCCGGTTGTGTGCTTTGCGCAGGAGCCGAATTTTCGGCTGTCGTTGGAGAGGCCGGCCTTTCTGACGCTTCGCCGCCAGGGCTTGAACTGCAGCCGGCGATTGACAGTAGCACCCCAAGAACAAGCGCCATCGGCCCTGCAGAGGATTGTTGAGCGCGCATGATTCCCTCCTTGCGATTCCCGTACACCGGGTTTTTCTACCGTAGGTCCGCTTGGCAAGCCCAATCCAGCATGAATCCGTTGCAGTTCAACATCTTTTGCGATATCAGCGGCAACCGCCGAAGTACGCCGCCTAGAACTAGTTGACACGTCAATAATATTGGATATAATTGATGCATCAACTTATTTTGAAGAGGGAGCGGTCATGAACGCCATCGAGAATATCGAATTCGGCATCGACACTTTCGGAGATGTGCCCAGTGCGGAATCCGGCCAGCTGCTGACCCAGGCACAGGCCATCCGCGCCACGGTGCAGGAGGCCATCGTTGCCGATCAGGCAGGCGTGGATGTTATTGCCGTCGGTGAGCACCATCGTCCGGAATACACTATTTCCAGCCCGGAAACGGTGCTGGCCGGAATCGCCACCGCAACGGAAAATATTCGCCTTGGCTCCGGCGTGACCGTTTTGTCATCCGATGATCCGGTACGCGTATTCCAGCGCTTCGCTACGGTGGACGCGCTATCCAACGGACGCGCCGAAGTCATGCTGGGGCGCGGCTCCTTCACCGAATCCTTTCCGCTGTTCGGATACGACATGGCCGACTACGAAGTCCTCTTTGAGGAGAAAATCGACCTGTTCCACAAGCTGCTCGAAGAGAAGCCGGTAACCTGGCAAGGCACCAAGCGTGCACCGCTCACGGATATGGATATCTTCCCCAAGACCGAATCCGGGCGGCTGCGCACCTGGGTCGGCGTAGGCGGCTCCCCGCAATCCGTGATCCGAGCGGCGCATTACGGTTTCCGCATGATGCTGGCCGTCATCGGCGGATCTCCTGAACGCTTTGCACCTTACGTGGACCTTTACCGCCGGGCCAATGAACAGTTCGGGCACCAGAACACACCAGTGGGCTTGCACTCCCCCGGCTTCGTGGCAGACACCGATGAACTGGCCCGTGAATACATGTTTGACGCCTACAAGGCACAGCGCGACCGGATCGGCGCGACGCGCGGCTGGCCTCCGATGAGCCGCTCAGAATTTGAGCACGAAGCCAGCGAGGGCTCACTCTACATCGGATCCCCCGAAACCGTGGCCCGCAAGATCGCCAACACCGTGAAGACGCTGGACATCGGCCGCTTCGATTTGATCTACTCCGGCGGCGCCGTAGAAGCCGGTGCGCGACTTCACGCCGTGGAGCTATACGGCAACAAGGTCATCCCGCTAGTCCGGGAAATGCTCGCCGAGCAACCGGTCCCAGCTGGACGATAATCACCTGCGAGGAAATGAACATGGCACTGCAGAAAATTGGCATCCTTGGCGCCGGGAAGATCGGCACTGCATTGGCACGGCTGGCCGTAAAAGCGGGCCACGAGGTGCTTATCGCCGGATCCGGGGACCCCAGCACCATCGCCTTGACCATCGAGATCCTGACCCCGGGAGCGGTGGCTGTTGATGCGGCCACCGCTGCCAGTGAAGCTGATGTGGTTTTCCTGGCCCTGCCGCTGGGCAAGTACCAGAACATCCCTGTCCAGCAGCTGTCAGGCAAGCTGGTGGTCGATGCGATGAATTATTGGTGGGAAACCGATGGCATCCGAGAGGATCTGAACGGCCCGGACGTCTCCACCAGCGAATTGATCCAGGACTTCCTCGCCGGCGCGCGCGTGGTCAAGGCCTTCAACCACATGGGATACCACGACCTTGAGGAAGAAGCCCGGCCGGAAGGCAATGAACGCAAGGCCATCGCCATCGCCGGAAATGGTGCTGCGGATGTCAATGAGGTGGCCCAGCTGGTTGACGCCTTCGGCTTTGATCCGCTCCGCATCGGCACCTTGGCTGAAGGCGTACGCCTGCAGCCGGGCCAGCCGGCGTTTGGCGCCAATCAGCCCATGGCCCAGCTGTCCGAACTGATCAGCTCGGCCAGCTTGGCCACCTCAGCCTAGCTTTGCGGTTCCACTTCGATTGCAAAGCTTCGGATCCGCGCTGGCGCTACTGCCCAGCGCGCCCGCGCGCTGCTGACTCGATAAGGTTGTCCCCGGCCAAAGCATGGCCCTTTTCCACGGCGTTGGCCCACTCGGCGCTGGGCGCAACAGCCGCCCAGCTGGAGTTCAATACGGCCATCAGTGTTTCGTGGACCTGTTGCGCCGGAATTGCACCCGCCGCGTTGGCAATGTCGATGGCGCCGGTAGCATCAGAAAGCACTTCCACCTTAAAGCCCAGTGGTTCAGCAGCTGCGGCGGAGCCAATGACGCAGTTGTTTGTCATGTAGCCAACCAGCGTAAGCGTATCGATCTCCCGATCTCGAAGCCAGGACTCCAAACCGGTGCCCGCAAAAATACTGGCGAAATTCTTGGTGAAGCTATGCTCAACCATATTCAAGCGTTCCGAGATTTGGGGGTGCAGCGCAAAGGTTGACGATTCCGGGGCAAACACCGGGAACCCCTCCGGGGCCTGATGCTGAACCACAACTACGGGGATCTGGGCCTGTCGCGCAACGTCTATCGAGCGCGCGATGGCCGACACTGACTGTTCACGGTCGGGATACTGAATCTGCAGAAGACCTTCAAAGTACTCCTGCTGGGCGTCGATAATGATCAATGCTCGACGTGGTGTTTCCATTGTTTTCTCTCCATCTTCTAGGTGTTGTGCCGGTGGTGGCGAATGCCGGGATCAGTTTTGGTAATGCTCAGCCAGCAGCCGCAGAGTTTGTGCCGCGGTGCCTTGCGAATAGCTTGTCGTCACTAGCATCAGCTCATCGGCATCGGTCGATGCATGCAGCGCCTCGAGCCGCCGGGCCACTTGTTCAGCAGTTCCGGCAAGGGTGCGCTGGGCATACATCTGGATTATGGCCTGCTCCTGCACTGTCGCTGGATATTCGGCCACCTCTTTCGGATCCAAGAGCTTGAAAGATTCGCGCTTGAACATCCGCAACATCGCCATCGCGGTGCTGGTGGCTTCCGCCTTGGCGAATTCGGCGTCACGGCTGGCGATGGCGCTGAGACTGACCATCACGTACGGAGCGCCCAAAACCTTGGAGGGCGTAAAGTTGTCCCGATAGATGCGCAGTGCCGTATCAATATCAGCGTCCCCGAATTGCAGGGCAAAAGCGTAGGGGCGGCCAAGGCGCGCGGCCAATTGAGCGGAATACGGCGATGAGCCCAGAATCCACAACGGGGTCTGACGTCCTGGCGCAGCAATCCGATTCTCTTTGTTTTGCCAAGGTCCCGGCACGGAATGCACCTGGCTATATGGATGATGTTCGGGGAAATCATCGGCGAGGAATCCCAAGAGTTCGGCAACTTGCTCATCAAATGATTCGGCGCCTGAATTCTCCCTACGCAAAGCCGAAGCTGTGGCTCCATCGGTTCCCGGAGCGCGCCCAACTCCAAGATCAATTCGGCCTGGAGCCAGTGCTTCGAGCATGCCGAATTGCTCCGCAACGATCAGCGGCGCATGATTTGGCAGCATGATCCCGCCCGCTCCGAGTCGGATCCGCTGGGTGTCCGCGGTAAGCCGAGCCATCATCAATGGGGGCGAAGCGACGGACAGAGCTGGCATCGCGTGATGCTCCGACATCCAAAAACGGTGATAGCCCAATCGATCGGCGGTTTTGGCGGTCTCGATGGTGTCGTTCAAGCCTTCTTGTGCAGACTGGCCCACTCCCGGACCACCGCCGGCATGGGCGGACAGGCCGAAGGGAGCTGAGCCGAACAATGGCGCAGGATGCAATGCAGAACTCATTTCTCACGTTTATTGTCATTTTTACCGTGATGCTAAGACTAGCATTAAATCACGTTAAAACAATCCTGATACCATGAGGTTATGCTTCAAATGCCGCTTCCTCCGAGCCCAGGTGCACAGGAACACTGCAGTATCGACTTGGTCAACAGTGAAATCCAGCTACCCAGCAACAAGAGTTTTGATGCGCTAGCTACGCCTGAATCAACAACGCAGTGGCTCATCGAGCGGAACTTAGTCCCCCACGAGGCATCCCTGCAGGCTTATTGCCAGAACCGCCTGGCGACGTTGCGCGCCCAAATTCGCGAAGCCTTCATCGCAAGCACGTCGGGAACAGAAATTGGCCGAGAAGCATTGCGGGGCATCAATGGAGCACTGCTGGCGGCCCCCAACACTGCTCTGCTCAGGCAGGAGAACGGCAAAGGATTTTTCCGCGCTCTTGAGCACCCAGCGACGCAACTCACCGAGCACGCGCTCGCCGCTTTGGCAGAAGACGCTGCCTCGCTGCTCAGTGGCGATGAAGCGGACCAGCTGGCTCAATGCGAAGCAGAACCATGCAAGCGATTCCTCCTCAGAACCCACGGCCGCAGACAATGGTGCTCAACTCGTTGCGGAGACCGAGTTCGCGCTGCCCGTTCCTACGCACGCAAGAAGGAACAAAAGCTCTAGCCTCGCCTGTGCCTCGGGAGCGCAGAGCATCTAGAGCACCTCGTTCGAAGGTTCGGCAGGGAACGGGTGGAAATCGGTCTGCAGTCCAGTGCCCGCAGAAGCACGGGTTAATGCTTGAGGGACAAACCCTGGTCAGGAAGTGCCCCTTAAAGACCGAAGCAGCCCGCCTCCGAAAGGAGAACGGACTGCCATCAACAAGCAAACAGGCCCTTAGATCTTCTTGACGATTGACGACTTCAGTTCCATCTGGCCAAAGCCGTCAACTTTGGCAGCGATATCATGATCGCCAGAGCCAGGAGTCAACCGAATATTGCGCACCTTGGTTCCAGCTTTCAGCGCGCTCTGGGCACCCTTGACCTTCATCGTCTTGGTGATGCTGACAGTATCGCCGTCCTGCAGAACGTTGCCTACTGCGTCCTTGATGACAGTTTCAATTGACTCGGATTCCTCGGCGCTCGCGTTCCATTCATGAGCGCATTCCGGGCAGACCAGCAATGCATCAAGTTCGTAGGTGTACTCGCTGGAGCACTGGGGGCACGGTGGCAATGTATCAGGCATGCGGCTAATTTTAGTTACTCCGAACTCCCATTGTCGAACGACTCGAATATCGAATAATCCTTGCAGAAAGATGCAACGACCTTCAGGCTGGCCGCCTTCCGCGAACCCAGAGCACTGCTTTAAAACCACTTGTTTTGTTCACCTTGTTTCGCTCATACTCAGGCATACGAGCTGATTCTCGCGACAGCGAAGCTAAGGGGCACATCATGTCTAAGCACCACAAGCACCGCGGCTACGGAGCGCAGTTTTCGGTCTCCCCCAAAGAGGGCTTGACCTTGGAAGTTCTAGCCATGGCTGAAAAGGCTGGAGCCAAAGCTGGGTACGCTGTGGCCAGAGAAGAGCTTTATCGCAACATCGCTTCCAGCCAGTTCCTCAACGAGCAGGAAACCGACGAACTGCTCGCCGCAGCGCAGCGCGCCGGGTCAGCGGCAGCGCTGGCTGCAGCACGCAAAGTTCTCGACAAGACGCTTCGCACTTCCTTCAGCCACCATCACCGGTCCACAGAATCGGGCGCTTCGATGGCCACTGCACCTGAATTTCCAACTCCCGCTTATGAAGAACCCTTGGCCAAATATTCGCCACCGCTAGGACTTCTGGATACTCCGCGCACCAAAGTCGAGCAGCACGTTTTGACCATCACGCGGGTGGAATGGCTCAACGGTCAATTGGTGCGCCTCATCGCCAGCGCACCGAACCTTGATGGATACCGTTCCAATTCCGCGCTGGACGAGTACGTCAAGGTTTTTGTCGCTGATCCGTCTCTCGGTCTAATTCCTCCCTACGATTTGCGGACCCTGCGCCACCGGCTGCCGCGCGAACAGGTTCCCCGCTCAAAGTCCTACACCATTCGCTGGGTCAACCCAGCCCTCGATGAGCTGGCTATTGATTTTGTAGTTCATGGTGCGCCAGGCACCGTTGGCCACTGGGCAGGAACTGTACAGCCAGGAGATCCCTTGGTCATCTCCCCAGCCCGCAGCAAGGGGTCACTCTCGTTCAATGCCGACTACTACGTCTTAGCAGCCGATGAAGCTGGCCTGCCCGCTATTGCCAAAGTCCTAGAAGCCCTGCCGGCGCAGGCCAAGGGGACGGCGCTGATTGAAGTGGCCGACAAAAACGCAATGTTTGACGTGAAACATCCAGAAGGCGTTGTTTTACAGTGGCTTTCTCGGGATTCAATGCCCCCAGGCAAAAGCAACGTACTTCCCTCCGCATTGCAATCCCTACCGATTCCAGCGGGCCAAGTGGGCGTCATCGCCCATGCCGAACGTTCCACTATCAAAGCCATTAGCCGGATCACCGAGTATTGGCATCTGAATAAGCAATCATCGCATATCTCTTCCTATTGGACCTTGCGTGAAGGCAGGTTGCATCGGTAGGTACCCCATGCTGTTCGGCTACGTGGAAACCCGAATCTGGCCACGTGCCACTGGTCGGCGGGGCTCAGCCTTGAACCAAGCTCCCTTGAAGTTCACCCAGCCGCTCTTGGCAACAAGAACAACGTCTCCGAAGAGTGCTTCGTTGCGCCTGAATGATCTTCAGCACGCATCTGGCACCGAGCACAGCCAAATAACGTCTGATCAACGGTGGGTTCAGTTCAATCTCCAGGCCGGCAGTTCACAAGAACATCGCATAATGTGGTGGTGGATTGCGGGATTCAACCTGAGCTTCCGGATCAACATCGTTCAACGAGTCATGCCTAGGAGAAGCTTTCGTGCGTTCAAGTTTGTTCAAGGCCGCCGCTGTCATCATTACTTGCCTTCTCGTTATTTCGCTGGGCGCATGCACGTCCACGACGAAGCCCGAAGTCCGTGATGCCAGTACCGCTGATGTTGAGGCCGACGGCTGGCCACGGGTCGTCACCGACGAGACCGGAGACCTCATCAAGATTCCGTCCAAGCCCGGGCGCATCGTCTCAACCTAGGTATCAGTGACCGGAACTCTATTGTCCATCGATGCCCCGGTCGTTGCCACGTCCGTCGCGCCACAGAACCCGGCGACCGACAAGCATGGATTCTTGAGCCAGTGGGCGAACGTGGCCTCAAAACGCTCGGTAGATGCACTATATGAAATCGGGAATTTTGATCTCGAAGCTATTCGGGATCGCAAGCCTGATTTGATACTGGTCGCCGCCTCAGGCGCGGATTCCGAATTGGAGCATCTCGACAAGTTGCGGGAAATCGCCCCAACACTCCTCGTCGATTACACCGAAAAGAAATGGACCGCGCTCAGTACGGATCTAGCCAAGGCTACGGGCACGGAGGAAGCAGCGGCTCGCAACAACAGCATCATCAGCCAACGTGTTTCCAGCTTGAAACAGTCCCTGTCGATCCCCGCCGGCACCACGGCATCGATACTGTCCTACCACCGGGGAAACATCTCCCCCATAGCCCAGAGCACCGGTCCGCATGCACAGTTGTTCGAATCTCTGGGGTTCACCGTGCTGGATCCTCCAGCAGAGTTTGATACCTCCATGCAAGAACGGGAAGACTTCTCGTTCACCAGCTACGAAGGGCTGGCCAAGTCCTTGCCGGGCGATGCGACCTTTCTGCTCTCCTCGGACCCAGAGGCCACCGAGCAGTTCTCTTCCGATGAGTCCCTTGCACAATTGCCTTCCGTTCGCGGAGGCAACGTCTTTGCGCTTCAGGAGTCATTCATCTTGGATTTCTTCTCAACACAGAAAATCTTGGATTACTTTGAGAATGATTTCCCCGGCTTGGCTCCCGAAGCGCAACCGCACAACTAGCTGCGCGCCAAGACCACAGCTTCCGGAACAGCCAACCCAAGATTTCCGCGCAATGTAGCCGACTCGTAGCGGGTGCGGAATCTGCCACGGCGCTGCAATTCCGGAATCACTAGCTCAATGAAGTCCTCCAGAGATCCCGGGAGGGACGGCGGCATCAGGTTGAAGCCGTCTGCGGCCCCGCTATCGACCCAGAGTTCTATTTCATCGGCAATCATTTCCGGCGTTCCCACCATGGTGCAGTGGCCCCCGCCAGCAGCCAGCAAGCCGAGTAGTTCACGAACCGTGGGCTGGTGCAGCTCGATGAGCCGCAGTATCGTGGTGTATCGGCCGGCCGGGCCAGTGAATTCTTCCAGTGGCGGAAGGTCCGGGACAGGTCCGTCCAAAGGCCAGCGGCTGGTGTCCTGCTGCAGGAATACTCCCAGCTGGCGCAGCGCGTCCCCGGTTGGCAGCAACTCGTTCAGTGCACGCTGCTTGGCTTTGGCTTCTTCTGCTGTGCGTCCCACATAGGTCACCAGCCCGGGCATGATCAGCGCCCTGTAATCCGAGCCACGCGAAGCTCTGGTGCGTTCGGAAATGTCTTGGGCGAATTCGGATGCCATCTGGTGATCGGCTGCTACCGAGTAGATCGCTTCAGCGTGTGCTGCTGCCAGTTCGCGGCCAGCTGGCGAGGAGCCTGCTTGGAACATGACAGGCTCGCCATGAACTGAGTTGGGCATATTCAAGGGACCTCGCACCGAGAAGTGCTCGTCTTCGTGATTGATTTCTTGAAGCAATTGCGTATCGGTGAAGTTTCCGCCACGGTCAATCTGGACTGCTTGATGCGGATAGGATCCCCACAACTTGCGCAAGACATCAATGAATTCTGCGGCTCTGCCATATCGCTGCGCGTGCGCAGGCAGTTCGGCGAGCGAATGGTTCTGCGCTTCGGTATCCCACATGCTCGTCACCACATTGATGCCGGCCCGCCCGTTGGACAAATGCTGCAAGCTGCCCAGCATGCGTGCCGCGTGGAAGGGAGAGTAGAAGCTGGCCGAGATGGTGCAGACCAGTCCGATATTCGTGGTGCATTGGCTGATCGCCGACAACAGCGTCACCGGCTCAAAGAACCAGGTGGGACCGGCCTGCGCAGCTGAGGATGACACCGCTTGGCCATCGGCGAAGAACACCGCGTCCAGCAGCCCCTTCTCAGCCAGCTGAGCCAGCTTAATGTAGTACTGGGTACCGGGAAGCTCTTCGGCTGCCGAGTCCTCAGCACGCCAGGCCGCTTGGTGGTGCCCGACGCCGTAAAGGAACAGATTCAGATGTACTTGTTTCTTCTGGCTCATCCCTTCACCAGCCCGCCATCCACGATAAGGTTCTGACCTGTCACCCCACGTGAGAGCGGGGAAGCGAAAAACAGGACGGTATCGGCCAGTTCCGCTGGAGTGGTGACTCGACGCAATGGCGTTCCCGAGGCAATCAAGTCGAATACTGCCTCGGGGGTCGCAGCCGAGGCGTCGGTGGTGCGCAAGAGCCCGCCAGAAACCATGTTGATGTTGATTCCTTCAGGCCCAAGATCATCAGCGAAGGTACGGGTCAGGGACAGCAGCGCAGCTTTTGTGGCGGTGTAGTCATGGTACGGAACCACCGGGTGCTGGAATAGGTTAGTGCCGATATTGATGATGCGTCCAAACCTTGTTTGCCGCATTCCAGGCAGGACAGCCTGGATGGCAGCCACGGGAGCCAGCACCGATCCGGCGAACTGGGCGCTGAGCTCTGTTGCCGAAATCGCTTCGGCGGTGGAGCGGGCATCGCCGTTAAAGGAGAAATCCACCAAGGCATTGTTCACCAGAGTAGTCACCGGCTGCCCAAAATGATCTTCGGCTTCAACCACCATCGACTTGAGCGCAGATTCGTTGCGAACATCAGCCTTAATGGCTACTGCATCGTTCGGGTAGAGCGCAACGAGATCATTGGCTGCTTGTTCCGAAGTGCTGTAATTGATGACGACTTTCGCTCCAGCAGCTAGGAAGGCCTTGCTGATGGCGGCACCGAGCCCTCGGGCTCCGCCGGTGACAAGAATAACCTGCTCTTCAAGTGGAAGGGCAATGGGGGTTGCTGGTGATTGGGTGTCCGTGCTCATCTTGTTTGAACTCCTTGACGGCGTCTGTTGGCGAATGGATTTTGACCAAAGACGCGGACGGTTCAAGCACTTCAGGTGCACACATACGCAGAATCCAGGACATTCCCTTCGCCAGTACTAACTGGATCAGGTTCAACGGGTGTTCTCTCAGCCGCCCTGCGGCACCCCGTGTCACTGCTCCCATTAGTAGCACACGCACGGCTTAGCTGTAGAACATTACTTCATGAACCCCGCGCGTATCAGCACTTGGTTCTTGGACAATCCAAACTTCACCGCCATCTGGAACAGTGAATTCCATGCTCAAATCGTTAGCAGGGATCGCACACTGCAGGGAATCTTCGGCGACAACCTCGTCATCTTTAACAGCCTTGATACGGACGAATCCCACTCCTTGGCAAGCGAACTGGAGCAGATTTTTCTGTCCCGCCGAGGTAGAGACGATCAGAGGCTCTGTCTGAATATCCCCTGCCTCATTTAGCTGATAGGTATTCGATGATCCCGACCCAGAGCTGAACCCGTTCTCTTCAAAGAATTCCGCACCCGGATCTTCTAGTGAGCCGACTAGCCCACCTTCTCCTCTGATAGCAGCGGCAAAGGCGATCATCGGCGGGAAGAATTCCGCGATGCCATCGATACTTTCGATAGTGTCTTCCGCTATCTCTTCTTCGAGGACTCCCGGAGTAGTCTCGGGAGCAGGTTCTTCCGGGAGCCTCAATTGCGAAACTGGGGTGGTACAGGAGCAAAGCCCGAGCAGCGCAACCAGGGCCAGCGTCAGGCTCCTCTTCATGAGCGCTCCAATACGAACGAGGATGAAATAGTTTACTCGACCTTATGTTATTAATCTGATTTAAACAATGCATGTCAAACAAAAGAACCATGATTTTTATCAGATCATGAAATGGTCAACTACACAGGCCCACACGGATCTCACACTAAAACACGGCCTAGACGCGGCTAAATGGTCCACCCCACTTCATATAGTTTCCTAAGGGCCTACCCCCTTGCCAACTGTCGCTTTCCTAGGAGTCGTACTTCCGCATGCAGCTGCTGCGCCGCGCAATCTCATTTGCACTCATCGCTTCATCCCTTGCCCTCACTGGATGCTCAACTCTTGATTCCATCGAGCAGTATCGAGTTCCCGACGCACAGGCTGACACTACCTACAACAGTGCGGGGCAACGCGCCAGCTACGCTGACTCGCTTGAATTGCTCGCGGATATCGACGTGAAGGGCCGCGCCCCCAAGACTGGCTACGAACGGGAAAAGTTCAGCAAGGGATGGAAGGATCCGGACCGCAACGGTTGCGACGCCCGCAATGACATCCTGGCTCGCGACTTGGAACACGTGAAATACAAATCAGCGTCGAAGCCTTGCGTAGTGCTCAGCGGAACCTTCCACGACCCGTATACCAACACCACCATCAAATTTGTTCGGGGCCAGAAAACAAGCACCGCGGTTCAGATTGACCACGTTGTTGCTTTGTCAGATGCGTGGCAAAAGGGTGCACAGCGCTGGGACCAGGAAGCTCGTTTCGAATTCGCCAATGACCCGCTTAACCTCATGGCCTCGGATGGGCCGACCAACGCGGCTAAAGGCGACAAGGACGCCGCATCATGGCTTCCGCCCAACAAGAGTTTCCGCTGCGAATACGTCTCACGACAGACTCAGGTCAAAGCGAAATACGGGGCTTGGATGACCAAGGGCGAACACGATGCCATCGAGCGCACACTGAAGACCTGCGTGTAGTTAGCCTAAAGTCGCAGCGAAAGATCCTCCTTAAGACCTATCGTCAAATTGATGGATTTGTGACAGTATGGATATTACTCAAGCCAATAGCCATTATGTGTGGTGATTGTTGGCAAAATTTTCTGCTGCAAAGGTCAATGATGAAGACACGGTTGTCGGGAGCGCTCTTGCTGCTTGCCAGCGTGTGCCTTTTTGGTTTTGCCCTGAACGCCGCGCATCGAGACACAGCCATGGCTTGCTGGATCCTGTCCACAGTCTTCTTCATCGCGGCTGCCATGCTCATGCTCGGTGCCATCGTAGGAGCTTCCTCGGTCACAGCAACCAAAACACGCCACAACCGACGGCTCTAGCCGCATCAAGTTTTTTCGAAGCAACGCATCAACCACAGGCTGGTGCGTTGCTTCGACTATTTAACCGCTAGTTCTCATGGCCCTGCACAGCAATTTAACCCGCAGGCATCGACAGGTTCACCTAGATGCGATAGACATTAGTCTTGTCACACCCGTCACTTTTAGGAGTACCCATGTCTGCATTCACGCAGATGAGAAAACTCAGTTTCGCCTCCTTGGCCACCCTCTCGCTCATGGCCACAGGAACAGCCCTGGCGCAGGCAACGCCCACCGAGGAATCAATCAGCACTGCTTCCCCAGCAGCTGATCCTGTAACTCTGGATCTAGTTGGCATTAATGACTTCCACGGCCGCATTGCAGCCGATCGGGACTCTGCCGGCGCTGCAGTGCTCGCCGGAGCCGTTGACCAGCTGCGCGCCGAGAATGAAAACACGTTGTTCGTATCGGCCGGCGACAATATCGGGGCTTCGACCTTTGCTTCCGCATCCCAAGAGGACGCTCCAACCATTGATGCGCTGGGTGCAGCCGGGCTGGATGTTTCCGTCGTGGGCAATCACGAGTTCGACAAGGGCTTTGAAGACCTGACCACGCGAGTCGCCGAACGCTTTGCTGCAGCCACCGGCCAGTCCGGCGAGGATTTTGCACTGGGTGCCAACGTTTACCAGGCCGGCACCAAAACCCCAGCACTCAAAGAATATGCAATTCGTGAAACCGGTGGACTCTCCGTAGGGTTCATTGGCACCGTCACCGAAGATGTTCCATCACTGGTCTCCCCTAGCGGAATCTCCGGTTTGGACTTTGGCAGTGAAGTCGAGGCGGCTAATCGCGTAGCCAAGCAGCTCAGCGACGGTGACGACGCGAACGGAGAAGCGGACGTTATCGTGTTGCTGACCCACAACGGCTCGGCCAATACCGACTGTGCTGCCGTCGCTGGTGAAGCCACGTCCTACGGGGACTTGATCCGCGAGGCCAGTGGCGAGATCGACGCCATTTTCTCGGGTCACACCCACTCTTCCTATAACTGCGACATTGCCGGTCCTGACGGCGAGCGTCCAGTCATCCAGTCGCACCAGTATGGCACCACGCTAGGCAAAGTCAGCCTCGACGTTGATCCAGCCACCGGTGAGGTCGTGCAGGCTTCCAGCACCCGTTTGCCACTCGCTAGCAAATCTGCAGACGGCCAGTGGATCGCTAACTACGAAGCGAATCCAGCCGTTGCAAAGATCGTTGCCGAAGCCGAAAAAGAAGCTGAAGTTGTTGGCAGCGTAAAAGTCGGTGAAATCTCGGAAGATATCTTGCGCGGCGGTGAGGTTCCAGGTGAAGACCGCGGTGTTGAATCCACGTTGGGCAACACCGTAGCCGACGTACACCTGTGGGCTACTTCTAATGACGATTTTGCCGGTGAGCCAGCACAGATTGCCTTCATGAACCCTGGAGGCCTGCGTTCGGACCTGCTCTATGGCGAAGACGGCACGGTGACCTATCAAGAGGCAGCAGAAGTTCAGCCTTTTGCCAATACCCTGATCACTTTCGATCTGACCGGCGCGCAAATCCGTGAGGCGCTGGAACAGCAATGGCAGCCTGAAGGCTCGGAGCGCAACAAGCTGCACCTCGGCATTTCAGAGGGCCTGTCCTACACCTACATCGAGGATGCGCCTGCGGGCGAGCACGTCCAGGAGATCACCTTCAACGGTGAACTCCTGGACGAGTCGGCAACCTTCCGCGTTGCTGCCAACGCGTTCCTGGCTACCGGTGGCGATAACTTCACCGCCTTCGCTGAAGGCACTGACCACGCCGATTCGGGCCAGGTTGATCTGGAGGCGACCGTGAACTTCTTCAAGGCCCATGACGTGGTGTCCCCATCTCCGCTGGGCCGAGCAGTGCTCGCCGGCACTGATTGGGCTACCGTTGACCTGGACGCCACCGAAGTGAAGGCGGGCGAAACCGTGAACGTCACGGTATCGGGTCTGGAAGAAGGAGCCCAGATTTCGGCTTCCGCATTTGAGGGTGCCACCAAGGTCTCTGATATTCCGGCAGCTGATGCTTCGGGAACCACTTCGTTCCAGCTCCCAGTTGACAGCTCCGTGGAGCCGGGCGACTACCAGCTAGTGGTCTCGCAGGTGCAGCACGAAGATATCGCCGTGGACTTCTCAGTCGTTGCCCAGGCCCAGGAGCCAACTCCTTCGCCAAGCGATGACCCGGAACCTACTCCTTCGCCAACCGAAGACGATAGCTCTGAAACTGAATCGCCAGCACCGACCACTGATTCGGATCCGAGCGCTGAGCCAACTTCGGATTCCGAAGATGATTCCTCGGATGATTCGAAGCAGCAGGATAGCCAAGACTTGGCAGACACCGGATTCAGCGCCAGCTGGATCGGCATTGCCGCAGGCATCGTTGTCCTCGTGGGCATCGTCTTGCTGTTGATTCGCCGCTTCGGCAACAAGGCCGGACGCTAAACCGACGGAACGAAATAAGGGAAGGAACCGCGAGAATGATCTCGCGGTTCCTTCCCTTAGTTGCTGTAAAAACTAGTCAATCACTAGTTCGCCCATGGTGTCCCAGCCTTCGCCTTCAACCTTGCGCGAGACGATCTTCGGGGTAGAGACCAGCAGCGGGCGCATGGATTCAATGCCCGCTGCGAAGTGCGCGGAGTTAACGTGGGCAGAAGCTGCCTCGTCGTCGCGGAAAGCCTCGACGAGAACGAATTCGTTGGGGTCTTCCACGCTCACGGACCAGTCGAACCAGAGGTTACCTTCTTCGGCGCGGGTGGCCTGGGTGAACTCTGCAACGTGGTCCATGAAATTCTCGGTGTTTTCTGGCTTTACCTGATATTTAACAACGATGAAGTACATGGTTCTAGTCTAGGACCGATTGGCTAATGGTGTCTTGCAATTGAATGTATTCCTTATCCCGTCGTGGCATGCCGTCGACCACAAGATCGTAGGAATCTTCAATAAGTTCCTGCAGCAATTCCGGGTCCAGACCAGCGCGGATGGAATTCCAATGCTTTTTATTCATGTGATAGCCCGGAGTGATTTCAGGGTGCTCACTGCGCTGCTGATCGGCCAGAGCCGGCTCGCATTTCAGGTTAAGTACGAGGTCCCCGCGCACGTTCATCAATAGGCCGAACATCTTTGCCTTGCTTTTGTCCTTGCCTGAAACCTTGAAGACGGTGCTCTCGGGCCCGAAGGGATAGTCGGCGAAGGAGCATGGCATGCCCAGGCACAACTGCGCCCACTGTTGTTCCAGTGCTTCTTGGCTATTTTCGTTTTTCATTCCCGCCTCCGCTACCGAAAAGGGTACTCAATTTTCGGACAGGTATTCATCACTACGTCCAGCCCGGCGTCCTTGGCCCGTTGCGCCGCCTCGTGATCGATTACGCCCAGTTGCATCCAGACGGCCTTGGCCCCAACTCCAATGGCCTGATCAATAATGCTGCCTACATTCGACGAATTCACAAAGCAGTCGACCACGTCAATGGGACCGGGAATATCGGCAAGTCGCGCATACCCCTGCTCCCCCATCACGTTCTGGGCATCCAGCGAAACCGGGACGATCTGCATGGATAATTCGTCCCGCAGGAAACGGGCAATGGATGGAGCCACCCGGGATGGATTGTTGGTCAGGCCAACGACCGCCCATCGGCCTGGGGTGCCCAGAAGTCGGCGGATTACCTGCGGATCATTGACGTGGCTGTTCTCCATGCTCGATACCTTACTCGGTATGGCGACGAGATGGTTTCTTCAGCTAAAGCGGGCAGGGCGATGGAGGCCATTGGCTTCCACCGCCCTGCCGAACCGCATCTTTAGTTCTGCAGCTGCACCGCAGCCTCGGTATTGGCTGCGCTCAACTCCGAAAAAGCGCCGCGGAGCTTGGCGGCAGGATGATTTCCAGGCAGGTAGTCACCGCGGCCAAAGACCTTTTGACGCAGGCTTCCCTGGTCGTATGCGCTTTGTGCCAGGCCACGGCGGCGCAATTCGGGAATGACACCTTCAATGAAATTGTCGTAGGAGCCAGGCAGCACATGGTTCATGATGTTCAGTCCATCAATTCCCGCGTCCTGCCAACGTTCAAGTTCATCCACGATGCTCTCCGGGGTGCCAACAATTTGCTGGGCCTTCGCACGGTAGTGGGCCAGGTCCTTCAAGGTCGGGTTGCCGCCAGGCACCGAGGCCTTGACTGCTTCGAGCACTCCCTGGGCGCCCTCGGTGTGGATCTGTCCCAACGGCGTATCCAGGTCCAAACCGCCAAGGTCCACGCCGAGGCCCCCACCGATGTGGGCAACGATTGCCTCCAGGTCCAGGTACTCGTCGTATTCGGCTTCCAGTGCCTTGGCTTCGGCTTCGGTGGATCCCACGACAAAGGACAGCCCGGCGAAAACCTTGATATCTTCGCGCTGGCGGCCAGCTGCAGCGAGATTCTCGATCAGTTGCGCATTCTTCTTGGCCACATACTCTGCATGCGGGGCGAAGAGGAAGGTTGCCTCGGCATGCGTCGCAGCGAATTGGGAACCTCGGGCTGATGATCCAGCCTGGAAGAGGAATGGGGTGCGCTGGGCACTGGGCAATGCCAGATGCGGTCCGTCGATGGAGTAGAAGTCGCCGCGGTGGTTGATCTTGTTGACCTTGCTCGGATCAGCGTAAAGGCCGGATTCCTTATCGGCCAGCAGTGCATCGTCTTCCCACGAGCCCTCCCACAGCTTGTAGGCGGCTTCAACGTACTCTTCGGCCCAACCGTAGCGGTCATCGTGTGCCACCAGGTCTTGGCCGCCGAAATTGCGGTGGGCATTTTCCAGAACACTTGTCACGATATTCCACGCAACACGTCCCTGCGACAGATGGTCCAGGGTGGAAATCTGGCGTGCGAACTGGAAGGGGTGGCTCTGGATGACCGAGCTGGTCATCGCCAAGCCGATGTCCTTCGTCCCAGCTGCCAGTGCCGACAGCAGCACCAGCGGGTCGTGGCTAGGAACTTGCAGCCCCTTGCGCACGTGGGAGGCCCATCCACCTTCGTGGTCCCCATAAAGACCCACCACATCAGCGAAGAACAACGCATCGAATTTTGCGTCCTCCAGCTTTTTCGCCAGGTCCACCCACAAGCCCAGCTCATTAAAGCGGTGCTGCTGCGCTTCGGGGTGGCGCCACATTCCACCAAGAATGTGGCTCGAGGTGTTCATCAGGAATGCTGAGAGCAGCAAGCGCGGACGTTCTTGGAAAGTTGCCATGATTATTTGCCTGCCTTAGCTTCGCCGATGGAGTTCAATCCGGTCGGCACCGTGCCATTGATGAAGTAGTCGCCCACCGAGCGTGCCTTGAAGGCCACCGGATTGTGGGTAGCTACGGTACGTGCATTGCGCCAGAAACGATCCAGCGACTTGGAAGTCGATACTGATGATGCCCCGGTGACATCAAAGAGCTCGCTGGTAGCATCCAAGATCAGCTTGGGCGTTGCCACGTGGGCCTGCTGCACGGCCAGCTCAGCACGCAGATAGGCTGCGTCCGGGTCAAGCCCCAGCTGCTGGTCGACGGCTGCGTCCAGTTCCCGGGCAGCCATGGTGACAATGGATTCTGCGGCAAATACGTTGGCCGCCAGTCGTCCCACAAGTTCCTGAATCTGAGGATCATCCTTGAACAACGCACCGGAGCCGGTATTAAAGGTGCGGGTTCTGGTGGATACGATGCTGGCTGCTTCATTCCGGGCAGCCTTGCCGATGCCCACCAGTACCGAAAGCAGGCACAGCTGGAAGAAGGCTGGTTCCAGGGTGGACGCCACCTTGCGCTGGATAATGTTCTCCGGCGCGACAAGAACTTCAGAGAAAATGGCGGTACCGGTGCCGGTCAGCGGCTGGCCAAAGCCATCCCAGTCATCAAGTATTTCAACGCCTTCGGCATTCCGTTCAACGATGGCGTACTGGCGGCCCTCGACCCCTTCGGTTGTTGCCATGACCACGATCCAGTCGGCAAAAATCGACCCCGTGGTGTAGTACTTTTCGCCATGCAGAACCCAGTCGCCAGCCTTCTTCACCAGTTTGGTATTCGTGGTGCCCAGGGCATTGCCACCGCGTTCGGTAGCGGCATTGCCGAAGATCTGCCCTTGAAGCACCTTGGGGAACCAGCGGTCCTGGAATTCTGCTGGCTGCAGGGAGATGGTTTCAACGAAGGAGAAGTGGCTGCGCAATAGGTGCGCCACGTTGGAGTCCGCTGCGGCCAGCTCGATCAGCAAACGGAACAGATGCTCATGGCTAATCGGTGATCCGCCATGGCTCTCTGGCACGCGCAGCGTGGTAAATCCGGCGTCTTTGAGCCACTGCACCTGCTCAAAGGGCAGGATGCGCCTTTGTTCCCGCTCGCGGCTGCCTTCGGCGATTCGGGTGAAGACCGCGCTGAAGCGGTCGAGAATCTCCTGATATCGGCTTTCGGCAGCTGCCGTGGCGACAATCGTCATTGGTTCTCCCTGCAGGACGTCGATAATTTGAGTACTAGGTCGGAAAAGTGGCGGCCCCACGACACGGAGAAGCCGCGTCATGGGGCCAATGGCCTACTTGTTCCAGGTCGCGAAGTCTGCTTCCAGATCGCGATCCCATGGGGTGCCCAGCGCACCGTCAAGATAGCTCGCATACCATTCGCGCACCTCGTCGGAATGGTAGGCCTCTTCCAGGGCCTTGCCCTTTTCGGTATCCATGAAGCCTGGTTTCGCGGCGATGATGTTGATGTATGGAAGCGCTTCTTCTTCCTTTTCAAAGAGCAGCGCATCCTTCGGGGTGAGCCCGATTTCCGCGCCGAGGCGGGCGAAGAGGAATCCTGCATCCACGTCTGGGAGCGTCTTGGACAGCGACTGCTGATCCACTTCGACAAATTTGAAGTTCTTGGGGTTCTCCAGAATGTCGTTCTGCGACAGGTGGATCACGCTCTTGCCCTCGGTGACCTTCAAGAGCCCGGCCCTGTCCAGCAGCGCCAACGCGCGGCCGTTGTTGGCGGTATCCACAGGAAGTGCGATGGTCGAGCCGTTGGGCAGATCCTTGATGTCATCATATTTCTTCGAGTACACGCCGGCCGGCGAGCTGTACATGTAGAAGGCCGGATCCACGTCAACACTCTGGTCCTTCTTGAACTGTTCAAGGTAGGCCCCGTGCTGGAAGAAGTTGGCATCGTATTCGCCGTTGGACACCACGTGGTTTGGCTGAACGATGTCGGTGACATAGGTGGCTTCCAGGGTCCAGCCCTTTTCAGCCAGCAGCTTCTGGGCGATTTTGGTTGGTTCCTGGGATGGAGCCGATTCGGTGACAATGACTTTAATGGTCTTGTCCCCCGAGCCGGCCTCTGGGCCGCCTACCAGGCCGCAAGAAGTCAGTGCGAGGATTGCGGCCGAGCCGGCGGCGAAAGTCAAAAAGATGCGGCGGGATAAAGCCATGGTGTTGTCCTTTGATGAAATGCGAGTTGAGTGCTTCAGTGTTCAGCGCTTGTCGGCGGCGCGCGATAGCCGGGTTCCGAAAAATTGGACTGCATGGACCAGCAGGATCATCAAGACGATGGCCAGCAGCATGACTCCGGTTTCATAGCGGTAGTAGCCGTAGCGGATGGCGAAGTCGCCGATGCCGCCGCCACCAACGAGGCCGGCCATGGCCGAGTACGAGATGAAGCTGACCGTCATGATGGTGATGGAAGACAGCAGCGCCGGCTTGGCTTCGACCAGCAGCACTTCACGGATGATCTGTCCGCGCGTGGCTCCCATGGCCTGCGCGGCTTCGACCACTCCGTTGCCCAGCTGGCTGATGTTCTGCTCCACAAAGCGGGCAAAATATGGGATCGCGTTGATGGTCAGCGGCACGATAACCGCGGCGGTGCCAATGGTCGTTCCCACAACAAATCGGGTGAACGGAATAATGGCGATCAGCAAGATGAGGAATGGGAAGGAGCGGATCGTATTCACCAGCCCGTCAACAATCTTGTGCACTCGCGGACGCGGGCGCAAGCCGTTGGGAGACATCGAGTAGAGCCAGATGCCCAGCGGGGTTCCCAAAAGAATGGCGATCGGGATCGCAACCAGCAGCATCGCAAAAGTCTGTGCCATGGCCACCCAGATTTCCGGGGCCAGTTCCACAATGCGGTCAAGGCTGAATGCTGCTGCGCTGCCGTTGCTCGTGGCTAGCACTACTGAAGTGAAATTCATTGGTAATCCAGGTTCTCTATACGCGGGCTACGTTGGCGGCAAGGTCTTGGGCCTGCTTGGGCTGGCGATTCAACGTGATTTCATCGCTGATCAGGTAGCGGCCGATAGGCGTCTTTGGTTCAAAGCTTGGTTCTTGCAGCGAGCTCAGCGCGAATTCTTCCACGACCGCGGCGTCTTCCATCACCGAGACCTTGTCAGCGATGGCCTTAATGACATTCATTTCGTGGGTGACGATGACGGTGGTGATGCCAAGGCTGGCGTTAATGTCGCTGAGGTACTGGAGCACCGAGGTAGTGGTTCGCGGATCCACGGCGCTGGTGGGTTCATCGCACAACAAGACCTTGGGCTCGGTGACCAGCGCGCGAGCGATGGAGATGCGCTGCTTCTGCCCACCCGAGAGCTGTCCAGGATAGGCGGACGCCTTATCGGCGAGGTCCACGATGGACAGTGCCTCCAGGGCACGTTCGCGGCGTTGTTTCTTGGGCACACCGGCGAACTTCAGGTTCAGTTCAACGTTCTGTTGCGCGGTGCGATTGTTCAGCAGGTTAAAGTGCTGGAAAATCATCCCGATCTCATGGCGCTGCTTGCGCAATTCGCCTTCGCTCAGTCCGGTCAGTTCTACGCCGTCAACAAAGACCTGGCCCGAGGTCGGGCGCTGGAGCAAATTGATATTGCGCAACAGCGTGGATTTGCCCGCACCGGAAAAACCGATAATGCCGTGAATGCTTCCGGCTTGAATATCCAGCGAGACATCCTTGACGGCCGTGAACTGGTCGCGGCCTTTGCCGAAGGTAGTTGTTACGTTCTCAAGACGAATCATCATCGCTCCCTTGATGCTTGGTTATGCGGAGCGTACTTCACAAGAAACCATCTGCTGGAGACAGATTTTTCCGTCGCGAAGTGAAAGTACTCCATCGGTCCTGGCTGTAGCACCGCTCCCTTACGGGTGGTTGCTGCGACGTCGTTGAGCCAGATCTCTCAGTCGCTCTGGATGGTGTGTGTTCGGTTGTACCGCCCGAACAATTCAAGTCTGTCCTCCATGGATGCAAGCCGGCAAACGTTACGTCAATCAGCGTCATGAAGTCACAGTTCGGGCGGACTCGGAAAGGAATCACGCAATAATCCGCGTAGCAATACGAAATATTTCGTCACTTGCTCCCTTTAAGACGGAAGCGCTTGAAGAATTTGCACCCTTGGCCATCGATGCGCCTGCGATCATGGTGCGGGAATTCTGTGCTGGGCACCGTGGTTGTACTGGAGTGCATACCTACGAGAGGACATCATGAAGATCGCCATTACCGGTGCCACTGGACAGCTGGGCCAACTGGTCATCGACGCATTGCTGCAGCGCGGAACCGCTCCCTCCCAGTTGGTTGCCATCGGCCGTTCGGAAGAGAAGCTGGAACCTCTGGCCGGCAAAGGTCTTCAGACGCGCGTCGCCGATTACAACGTGGCGGCCAGCCTGGTCGCCGCGCTGGAGGGCGTCGACAAGCTGCTGCTGATTTCGAGCAGCGAAGTGGGCCAGCGGGCAACCCAACATGAAAATGTCATCACCGCTGCGCAACGCGTCAACGTCAAGCTCATCGCCTACACCTCCATTGCCAATGCCCTCACCGGCAACATGAAGTTGGCGCAGGAACATATTGCCACCGAACACCTGTTGGCTGGTTCCGGCATCGGCTACGTCCTCCTGCGCAACGGCTGGTACACGGAAAATTACACCGATCAGCTTCTGGGCTACCTCAACAGCAAAGTCGTGCTCGGCGCCGCGGGCGAGGGCAAGATCAGCGCTGCCGCGCGCGCGGACTATGCCGAGGCGGCTGCTGCGGTATTGCTCTCGGAAGCTGGGGAAGCCGGGAAGATCTACGAGTTGGGCGGGGACAAGCCTTTCACCCTCAGCCAGCTCGCCGGGGCTGTCGGAGCTGCCGCGGGACAAGATGTCGCCTACCAGGATATGGACCCTGAAAAACTGGTGGAGATCTACACCGAATCAGGTGTTCCCGCGGTGTTCGCTGACATTCTGGTGGATACGGACCTGCGCATCCGCGAAGGCGCCTTGGAAGTGCATTCCGGGGACTTGGCACGGCTCATTGGCCACGCGCCTACGTCCCTTGGCAAAGCGATCAAGGATGCCCTGGCCCGCTAAGGCAGGCTGGTTTTTCACCGTTGGAGGCGACCAGCCAGGATGATTTACAGTCCGCTGGTTGCCTCCGGCCTTTAACGGCTTAGCGCAAAATAATCCTTCGACCAGCGCGGAAATAGAGCATGCGATACAAAATGGCGCGTGTCACAGCGCTTGCGAATCGAGTCCTTCCCGTAAATTGACGCATACTTCATCCCCACCTTTTCAGGAGATCAGAGTATGCAACGATCAACTTTGCGCGCCCTGGCTGGCGCCGCGATTCTCTCCCTGGGCCTTGGCGCATTCAGCGCGATTCCGGCGAACGCCGATCCGCGGCACACCGACAAGAATCCCACGGCCACCGGCACCAGTGGCGCGGTCTCGTCGGTAGACCCGGAAGCATCAGCGGCAGGCATCGAGGTACTGCGCAAGGGAGGCAACGCGGTAGACGCCGCGGTCGCGACAGCAGCGGCGCTGGGCGTGACCGAACCCTACAGCGCCGGTGTCGGCGGTGGCGGCTACTTCTTGTACTACGACGCGACCTCCGGCAAGGTCAGCACCATCGACGGACGCGAAACTGCCCCAGCCGCTACCCCTCAGGACGCATTTATCGACCCGAATACCGGCGAGCCCTACAACTTCACTCCGGAGCTGGTCACCAGCGGTGCTGCCGTTGGCGTTCCGGGGACCGTAGCGACCTGGCAACGCGCCCTGGACAATTGGGGGTCGCAAAGCCTGAAGCAGGTACTGCATCCGGCAACCCAGGTGGCTTCACGCGGTTTTGTTGTTGATCAGACCTTCCGGGAACAGACCCTGGACAACAAGGAACGCTTCAAAGCCTTCGGCTCCACCAGCAAACTTTTCCTCCCCGGTGGCGATGCGCCGCAAGTGGGGACCATCTTCAAGAACCCCGAGCTGGCCGATACCTATCGCCTGCTGGCCAAGGAAGGCCCAAAGGCGTTCTACCACGGTGATCTTGCCTCCGAAATCTCCCAGACGGTCCAGGCTCCGCCCAAGGTCGAGGACACCAAGCTGCCGGTCCCTGCCGGTTTTGTCAGCACCGAGGACCTCGCCAACTATGAGGTGGCCGAGCAGAAGCCAACGACGGTGGACTATCGCGGGCTGGACATCCTCGGCATGGCTCCCTCCTCCAGCGGTGGCACCACCATTGGCGAATCGCTGAATATCCTGGACAACTACGACCTGTCCTCCATGGAACGCGCCGACGCATTGCACCACTACTTCGAGGCCACCGCGCTGGCCTATGCGGATCGCGGCAAATACGTGGGTGATCCCGCCTTTGTGGATGTGCCGACCAACACCTTGACCAGCGAGCTCTTCGGCGCCGACCGGGCTTGCGCGATCAACCCCGATCAGGCGGCCGCCAAGCCAGTGGCCCCGGGCGATATCGAGAATTTTGATGGCCAATGCCCGGCAGCTGCCGCTGAGCCGGCCGTTGAGCATGACACCGAGAACATCTCCACCACCCACCTGTCGGTGGTGGATCGCTGGGGCAACCTCGTGTCCTACACGCTGACCATCGAGCAGACCGGAGGGTCGGGCATGGTGGTGCCGGGGCGTGGCTTCCTGCTGAACAATGAGCTCACGGACTTCTCCACGGTCTATGACCCGGAAGATCCAAACCGCCTGGAGCCGGGCAAGCGCCCGCGCTCCTCGATGGCTCCAACCATCGTGCTGCGTGACGGCGAGCCGGTGATGGCCATCGGTTCCCCTGGTGGTTCAACCATCATCACCACGGTGCTGCAGACGCTGCTCAACCGCTACGACCTGGGCATGGATATCAGCGAAGCCATCGCCGCACCGCGGGCCTCGCAGCGCAATACCGCTGCGGTGACCGCAGAACCGGAATTCATCGCCCAGTACGGCTCGGCCATGGAGGCCTTCGGGCATAAGCTCACCCCGGCCGGGGACTCCTTCACCCCTCAGGCAGAGATCGGCGCGGTGGAAGCGGTTCAGCTCAATGAGGATGGAACGCTAACGGCAGCCGCTGAACCGGTGCGGCGTGGCGGAGGATCTGCCATGGTGGTGAATCCCGCCAAGTAGGCTATGGAAGCAGCATCGGCTCCGTTCACCTGCCTGGGTGGACGGAGCCGATACTACTTTGAGGCCGCGGCCTGAGGCAGGGCATCTAGCCCTGGATTGGAAGACGATTAGCGATCTTGTACTTGGCGGCGCGATGGGTCTCTTTCACCCTGTCGCCGGCGCCAAAGAGCTTGTTGCGCAGCGAGCCTTCAGTGTATTCGGTCTTGTACGCGCCGCGAGCCTGCAGCTCAGGAACAACGTACTCGACAACGTCCTCGAAGGTCGCTGGGGTGACAGCGTACGCCAGGTTGAAGCCGTCAACATCGGTGTAGTCAACCCAGTCGATGAGCTTCTGGGCAACCTCGGCGCCGGAACCGACGGTGATCGGGCCGAAGCCGCCCACGCCCACCCATTCGGCCAGCTGCCGGATAGTCCATGGGTTGCCATCGTCACCGCTGGCCTTTTGGAAGGTTTCCACGGATGACTGGATGGCGTTGGATTTCACGTTGGATCCCAGTGGCTCATCGGGATCCAGCTCGGACAAGTCCACGCCCATCCAGCCGGAGATCAGCACCTGGGCACCTTCAACGTCCGCATAGGACTTGTAGTCCTCGTACTTGGCTTGGGCCTTCTCGGAAGTCTCATCGGTGATGATGGTCTGCATCGCGAAGATCTTCACATCGTAGCGGTCACGGCCAGCAGCCTCGGCGGCATCGCGGATCTTGGTGACGGTGGCCTTGAGGATTTCCCGGGTCGGGCTGGTGACAAATACCGCTTCAGCGTTTTCCGAGGCGAACTTGATCCCGCGCGAAGAAGCGCCGGCCTGATAAATCACCGGAGTGCGCTGGGTGGATGGCTCGGTGATGGCAATGCCAGGCACCTTGAAATACTTGCCTTCGTGATCGATGCTGTGCACCTTGGACGGATCCGTGTAGATCCCGGTTTCCTTGTTGTTCTGCACGGCGTCGTCTTCCCACGAGCCTTCGAGCAGCTTGTAGACGACCTCGAGGTACTCGTCGGCGTGGTTGTAGCGCTCGTCGTGCTCCATCTGGTCCTCCTGCCCCATGTTCCGGGCAGCTGATGGCAGGTAGCCGGTCACCACATTCCAGCCGACTCGGCCGTTGGTCAAGTGGTCCAGGGTGGCCAGGCGGCGGGCGAAAGCATAAGGGTGCTCGTAGGCGGTGCCCGCGGTGACGCCGAAACCGAGGTTCTCGGTGACCGCGGCCATGGCGGAGACCAGCATCATCGGGTCATTGACCGGTGCCTGGGCGCCGGAGCGCAGCGGGGACTCATTGGTGCCGTTGAAAACATCGTAGGTGCCCAGCACATCGGCGATGAACAGGCCGTCGAACTTGCCCTTTTCCAATACCTTGGCCAGGTGGGTCCAGTAGCCGATGGTGTTGTAGGTCGAGGCCTTGTCATCCGGGTGGCGCCACAGGCCCGGCGACTGGTGCACGACGCAGTTCATGTCGAATGCATTGAAGAGAATTTCGCGCTGCTGGCTCATTGATGTTCCCCTTGCCATGGTTGGGTAGTGAAGTTAATTAGTCGGCGTTCAGGCGCCATAGGCTCTATGGTTGCTGTCCTCGCCAGTGACCGAGAGGCGTTGCGGCTGGACCGCATTGATCTCGTAGTCCCCCACAATGCGTGCCTTGTAAATGGCCGGGTTGTGGGTGGCGATGGTCCGGGCATTGCGCCAGTGGCGATCCAGGTTGCAGATGACGCTGGTCGAAGAGGCGCCCAGCCCGTCGAAGAGCTTGCTGGTGGCACCGATGACCAGCGGCTGGACGATGGTTTGCGCCCGGTTGGCGGCCAGCTCGCAAACCGCATAGCGTTCTTCGTCATTCAATCCCGGGTCTACCAGGGCTGCCTCGACTTCAAGGACGGCACCGATCACCACCGAGTCCGCGGCGAAGGACTCCGCGGAGACTTCGCCGACCAGTTGCAGGACCTGCGGCTCGCGGTGGACCGGAACACCGGTGCCTGTGGTGAAGATGCGGGTGCGATTCTGCACCGATAGGCGCAGGTCATTCAAGGCCGCCCGGGCGATACCTGCTTGCACGGCCATGAGCACCAGCTGGAAGATCGCCGCTTCGGAGTCGTTGCTCTGCTGCGGCATGAACGAGTCCACCGGAACCTGGTGGAATTCCGTGGTGCCGGTGCCGGTGAGTCCCTGGCCGAAGCCATCCCAGTCATCGAGGATCTTGACGCCGCTGTGCTGCGTGGAAACCACCGCGATCTGCCGCCCGGACAGTTCGGGATGCGCCACGGCCACAGTGGTCCAGTCGGCAAAAATGGTGCCTGTGCAGTAGTACTTTTCACCGTCCACCAGCCAGCGGCCATCGACTTGGCTGGCCTTGGTGTTCAAGGAGCCCAGGGCGTTGCCGCCGCGTTCAGTATAGGCATTGCCGACGATCTGGCCGGCTGCGATGCGCCCGATCCACTTGCTGCGCAGCTCTTGATCCTCAAGGAGCAGCACGTTTTCCACGAAGGCGATATGCGCGCGCCACAGCTGGCCGACATGCGAGTCGGCTTCAGAAAGCTCGATGAGCAAGCGGAATACGTCAACCAGGCGCGCGCCGTACCCGCCCTGGGCCACGGGGATGCGCAGTGCGCCGAAGCGTTCACGGTTGAGCAGGCCCACCTGTTCAAAGGGCAGGACGCGGTTGCGATCGCGGTCCTTGGCGGTGCTGGCGATTTGCGCGAAGACCGGGCGGAAGATTTCAGCCAGCCGGTCGTATTGCTCATCTGCGCCGGGGCCGGGAGTGACCTTGAGCAGTTGCCGGGTGGGAAGCTGCTCCTCGAAGTCGTCTAGCCCCATGGCGCTCGCCTGCGAAGGATCGCTGAGCTGGTTGAAGTCCAAACCGCTGGTGTTCGGCGACTCGCCAAATGACATTAGAAGTCCTCAATTCTTTCCATCGGTCCTGGCGGTAGCACCGTCCCGCTCTTCGGGTGGTTGCTGCGGCGTCGTCGAGCCAGATCTCTCAGCCGCTCTGGATGGGTTGTCATTCATTTGTAGCCGTAACAAACCGGTGCTTCCAAGCCGCGAAGTCACATTTCGACCTTGGGAGGCTCCGGGATGACCGGCAGGTTGAACAGCTAATGGTGCATCATGCCGAAGATGAATTGCCCATATTCGCCCATTATCGATCAAACGGGCATTCAATGAAATAAATTACGAAATATCCCGCGCATGTGGTGCAGTTATCGAAGATTTTTCATGTTACGCAAGATTTGCATTCAATTCCTTCGAAACCCTGTAATAGACGTGTAACCATCCCGGGCGGCCGAGAGATCTGGCTCAGTGACGCCGCAGCAACCACCTATGGAGGACACATCCCAAAGGCCGGTGCTACCGCCAGGACCGATGGAGATGATCATGGCACTGTGCTTTGCGCAGCCTCGAGTGCAAGACCCGGCCCCCCGCATCCATGGTGCTGGATGTCGGCCCCGTCAATTTCTGGCGCAAATTTGCCACCACGGCACAGCGCCGTTCCGCGCTTTCAGGCTCGCAGCCACAACGGGCAATGGGCAAAGACCGGCAATTCGCCTCGGCCAAGAACCTCCAGGGCACAAGCGACAGCTGGCCTTCTTCGGTCAACTTGCCGATGCCCTGCTCGCTATCGCCGAGCGCCGCGCCATAAAAGCCCCGGGCCCGATGGCGCCAACTATCAAGTACCAAATCAGCCCCCGAATAGAAACACCAAGGAATACTCTGTAATGACCATCGAATCGGCACCAACCTCTGCATTTGCCTCGGAGGAAGCACGCCAGGCATTCTGGGACGAAGCGGCACGCCTCCTTGATTGGGACACCAGTTGGCATACCACCAGCCAGATCCTCCCAGCTGACCCGGAAGCCAAGCGCGGACCGCAGATCTCCTGGTACCTGGGCGGCAAGCTCAATGCTGCTGTGAACTGCGCCGACCGGCATGTGGCCGCCGGCCGCGGAGACAAGGTCGCACTGTATTTCGAAGGCGAACCCGGCGACCGGGTGGCCGTCACCTACAAGAACCTGCAAGAACGCATCAGCCAGGCCGCCCACGCCTTGGAATCCATGGGCGTAGTCAAGGGCGACCGCGTGGTCATCTACCTGCCGGTCCTCATCGAAACCGTCGTCATTACGCTGGCCTGCGCCCGCATCGGAGCCATCCACTCGCTGGTCTTCGGCGGCTTCTCCGCCGAAGCATTGAAGTTCCGCGTGGAAGACACGAAGGCCAAGGTGCTGGTGACCACCGATGGCCAATTCCGCCGAGGCACTTCGGTTCCGGTCAAGGACAATGCCGATGAAGCCGTCTCCGGCGAGAATGAAATAGAGAAGGTGCTGGTCATCCGGCGCACCGGCGATGAGATCCCGTGGACCGAAGGCCGCGATGTCTGGTGGCACGACGTTGTCGACATCCAGCCCATCGAACATAAGGCGCAGTTCTTCGACTCCGAAACTCCGCTGTTCATCATGTACACCTCCGGAACCACCGGACAGCCCAAGGGCCTGGTGCACACCACCGGTGGCTACCTGACCCAGGCTGCCGCCAGCTACAACATGCTCTTCGCCAACCCGGATGCGTCCCAGCGCGAGAAAGACGTGCACTGGTGCACCGCGGACCTGGCATGGGTCACGGCCCACACCTATGAGATCTATGGACCGCTATCCAATGGTGTCACCCAGGTGATCTATGAAGGCGTGCCCAACGCGCCGCATCCCGGACGCCACTTCGAAGTCATCGAACGCTACAAGGTCACCAGCTACTACACCGCCCCTACCTTGGTCCGCTCGTTGATGGGTTGGTTCCCCGAGGGTATTCCGAAATCCTACGACCTGTCCTCCATCAACGTCGGCGGCACCGTTGGCGAGGCAGTTAACCCGGAGGCCTGGCGGTGGCTGCGCGAACAGATTGGCCGCGACACCCCGGCAGGCATTCCGATGGTGGATACCTGGTGGCAGTCCGAGTCAGGGGCAACGGTCCTCTCCCCGCTGCCTACCGATGAATACTTCAAGCCAGGTTGCGCCGCCCGCGCACTGCCGGGTGTTGCGGTGGACATCGTTGACGCTGCGGGACAGCGGGTTGAGCCAAATACCCAGGGCAACATCGTCATCACCCGTACCGGCCCGTCGATGGCGCGCACGGTGTGGGGCAACCCGGAACGCTACTACACCAGCTACTGGGAGAAGTACATCCAGCAAGGCTGGTTCCTCGCCGGCGATGGCGCACGTTTTGACGAGGACGGGGATATTTTCATCCTGGGCCGCACCGATGACGTGATCAATATTTCCGGGCACCGGTTATCGACCATAGAAATCGAGTCAGCGCTGGTCACCAACGCGGGAGTCGTCGAGGCCGGAGTCTGCCCCACCCCGGATGCGACGACCGGGCATGCGGCCACCGCCTTCGTGGTGCCCCTGGACAAGTCCCTGATTAGCGAAAACCCTGACGAGCAGCTCGCCGCGCGCCAAGTACAATTCATAGCCGAGCTTCGTTCCACGGTAGCCACCCAGATTGGCCCGATTGCCAAGCCGCGTGATGTGCTGCTGGTACCGGATGTTCCCAAAACCCGTTCAGGCAAGATCATGCGCCGCTTGCTCACTCAGCTATTTGAAGGAACCACGCTGGGTGATACCACCAGCCTGCAGAATGAACCGTGCATTCCCGAAATCAACGCGATCTGCCGGGCACGCCGCTAAAGCGCAACTGAAGGAGAATTCGCTCTAGATAGGTGAAGCCACGTCCCGCGGGACGTGGCTTCAACTATTTGATGCTAGGAATCCTTGGATTCGGAAGAATCCGTGGACGGTTCCACAACAGCCTCGGTAACTATCACTTGGGCTGAATCCACCGCACCATCTTCCGGCTTCCCGGCCGGCTGGATGATTGGAATCTCGGTGGTCATCAGGCTGAACTGGCTGCCCTCGTGCCGGTCGACGCCTTGGGTCACCGATTGCTCAAGCACTGTGCGGGCCACCTTGCCGCGCAGGATCAGCGGATCGCGGCTCAGGTCCTTCCACAGTGCGACGCACAACAGCAGCATCACGATCACGAACGGCAAGGCCGAGACAATCGTGATGTTCTTCAGGCCGTTGAGCGCCTCGGCCGGATGATCGCCACCCGCCAACAGCATGACTGCGGCAACAGCACCGGTGGCAACACCCCAGAAGACCACGGACTTCTTGGTCGGCTCCTCGGCCCCGCGCTCGCTCAAGGCGCCCATCACGATGGAAGCCGAGTCGGCGCCGGTGACAAAGAAGATCGCGATCAGCAAGACCGTGACGATCATCAGCACCGTGGCAATCCAGCCGGAGAGCGGAAGCTCATTAAGCAGATCGAACAGGATCAGGTCGAAGTTGATGTCCGGAGCCCCATCCACCATGTTGGCCAGTGCCTCGCCGGTGTTGCCTGCTCGCTCCGCGCGTTCCTGCAGGCCGATGGCGCCACCGCCGAAGATGGAGAACCACAGCAGGGTGACAGCCGATGGAACCAGCAACACGCCGGTGACAAACTGGCGGATGGTGCGGCCGCGGGAAATGCGGGCGATGAACAGGCCAACGAATGGGCTCCATGAGATCCACCAAGCCCAGTAGAAGACGGTCCAGGAGGACAGCCAGCTGGACATGGTGCCGTCGCCGGAAGCCGCGGTACGCGAAGCCATCTCTGGAAGGTCGCCAATGAATGCGCCCACGGCGTTCGGGACGACGTTGAGGATGAATAGCGTTGGACCGCCAATGAAGACGATCAGCGCCAAGATCACTGCCAAGACCATGTTGATGTTCGACAGCCACTGGATGCCGCGCTCGATGCCGGAAACGGCCGATGCGACAAACAATGCGGTAAGGATTGCGATGATCACCACCAGGACTCCGGAGCCAACCTTTTCAAGGATGCCAGCGGACTGAATGCCGCCACCAATCTGCAGTGCGCCCAGTCCCAGGGAACAGGCGGAACCGAAAAGAGTAGCGATAATGGCGAGGATATTAATGGTGCGGCCGCCCCAGCCGTGCACAATGCGCTCTCCGAAGACGGAGGAGAACATTGCCGAGAACAGCTGCGGGCGCCCCAGGCGGAAACTTCCATAGGCCATGCCCAAGCCGACGATGGCATACATCGCCCACGGGAACAGCGTCCAGTGGAAGAGCGTGGTGCCCATTGCGGTGCTCAAGGCAGCGTCGGTAGATCCTTCAACGGTTCCTGGTGGCGGTGACATGTAGAAGAAGAGCGGTTCTCCCACGCCGTAGAACACCAAGCCGATGCCCATGCCGGTAGCAAACATCATGGAGATCCACGAAACGGTACTGAATTGCGGTTTTTCGTCGTCCTTGCCCAGCGGGATGCGCCCGAAGTTCTTCGCGGCGACCACGATGACAAATATTGCGAATACCGAGGCTGCAATGATAAACAGCCAACCAGTGTTGGTGATGACCCAGTTAAGGGCCACGTCTGCGGCTTTACCCAAGCCTTCGGGGGTAACGAAACCCCAAATGATAAATGCCAGCGCCAAGGCGCCAGCGATTCCGAATACCCAATAGTCGGTTCCTGAAACCGAATATTTCTTTGGTCGTCGTTGTCGAGCTGAATGCAGCTCGCCGACGAGGTCTTCAAATGATTGATCCGTCTGCTTCATTGCGTTCTTCCTTCACTGGTAAGGCGCGGCGAACGAAATCCTGCCGGCGCCCGACGAGTAATCGCGTCGATGGAACGCGATTGCCCTGCAGTGTGCTTGATTGCGAATTGCTTATCGGTGTCGATTCACTGAATCCAAATCTAGCGTCAGAGGGTGCTGATTGATACAGCTGACCCTGCATATTGCCACGGGAATGTTACCGGTGACCCGACGCTATTTCTTCTCGAATTGTCACAATAAATCCTAAATAGGCCTTTTTAAGCATGGTCGACCCACACCCATTGGTCAAACCAGAGTCCCGATTTTTCGCGGGTTATGGCCTCTCAGACCCCTGCAGCCGCATAATTTGCATAGTTCATTCACAGCCGTGTGACATTGCTCGCGTACTGGCAATTTCTCGGCAAAACGAGTCGCGAGCGGAGCCACCTGGCGGGGACTTCAGGGCAGTGATTTCTCGCGGGTGCGACACGATTGCACGCCTTCCACCCGTAGCGGCGACCAGGAGCCGATGTGCTGGCGTTTATGCTATATAGCATTCCGTCAGCGGAATATCTACTAGCCATCGAGGGCTGGCTGAGCTTTCCCATAGGCCCACGAAATGTCATGTGAAATACATCTGCGTTTATCTTGACTCATTCAAAATAAGCAGTCATGCTAAAGATATGGCATCTTCGGACGGGATTGAGCAAGTGCTCAAGGCAGCATCTATGCGAGTCACGCAACCACGCGTTGCGGTACTCGCTGCGGTTGCCGCGCACCCTCACGCGGACACCGAGACAATTATTTCGGCGGTCCACAGTGAGCATCCCACGGTGTCGCACCAGGCGGTCTACGATTCACTCAAGCTGTTCACCAGTTTGGGCGTCATCCGCCAGATCCAGCCTCAAGGGCATATCGCACGCTACGAAACCCGCGTCGGCGACAACCACCATCACGTGGTGTGCCGCCAGTGCGGAAGCCTAGCCGACGTCGACTGCGCTGTCGGCGGAGCACCTTGTCTGCACGCATCGGATGACCACGGCTTCAAGATTGATGAAGCCGAAGTCATCTATTGGGGCACTTGCCCCGAGTGCCAGGCTGAAAATCTGGGCGGGTAGCCGCACTGCCCCTAACTTTGTCATCAATCGGGAACCCTCGGGCGATGAACATCGAACCACAAACCAAAAAATCCGGAAGGAAGAGCATATGTCTGAGACAACTGCAGGTCAGTGCCCGGTTGTAGGAAACACCGGCCGCGTGCACCCCACTCGTGGCAACGCCAACACCGAGTGGTGGCCAAACCAGCTGAATCTAAAGATCCTTGCAAAGAACCAGGAAGCCACCAATCCCTTGGATGCGGACTTCGATTACATCGAGGCTTTCGAAGCTCTGGATCTGGCAGCAGTCAAGGCTGATCTGGCCGAGGTTATGACCAAGTCCTACGACTGGTGGCCAGCCGACTTCGGCCACTACGGCCCCTTCCTGATTCGCATGGCTTGGCACTCCGCCGGCACCTACCGCTCGCACGACGGCCGCGGCGGTGGCTCCGCAGGCCAGCAGCGCTTCGCTCCGTTGAACTCATGGCCAGATAACGTGAACCTGGATAAGGCTCGCCGTCTGCTGTGGCCAGTGAAGAAGAAGTACGGCCAGTCCATTTCCTGGGCTGACCTTATGATCTTGGCCGGCAACGTGGCCCTGGAAGATATGGGCTTCAAGACCTTCGGCTTCGCCGGTGGACGCAAGGACGTCTGGGAACCAGACGCAGACGTGTACTGGGGCCCGGAGAAGGTCTGGCTGGAAAGCGAACGCTACACCGGCGCTCGCAACCTCGAGGCCCCACTGGCAGCAGTCCAGATGGGCCTGATCTACGTCAACCCAGAAGGTCCAGACGGCGTCGCCGACCCACTGGCATCCGCCGTTGACATCCGCGAAACCTTCCGCCGCATGGGCATGGACGACGAAGAAACCGTCGCCCTGATCGCGGGCGGCCACACCTTCGGTAAGACCCACGGTGCCAGCGCTGAATCGCACAAGAGCGGCGACCCGGAATCCGCGCCGCTGGAAATGCAGGGCCTGGGCTGGAAGTCCGATTTCGGCACCGGCCACGGCGATGACACCATCGGTTCAGGCCTCGAAGTTACCTGGACCTACCACCCAACCCGTTGGGACAACGAGTTCTTCCACATCCTCTTCGCCTACGAGTGGGAACTGTTCCACTCTGAAGCTGGCGCACAGCAATGGCGTCCAAAGGACAACGGCGGCGCCGACATGGTTCCGATGGCGCACAACGCAGCAGCACGCCGCGAACCTCGCATGCTCACCAGCGACTTGGCGCTGCGCTTCGATCCTTCCTACGAGAAGATCTCCCGCGAATTCAAGGACAACCAGGAGAAGTTCGCTGACGCCTTTGCTCGCGCATGGTTCAAGCTGACCCACCGCGACATGGGCCCGAAGTCCCGCTACTTCGGACCAGAAGTTCCAGCAGAGGACCTGTTGTGGCAGGATCCGCTGCCAGCCGCACCAGAGACCACCCTGGGCGCTGCCGAAGTTTCCGCACTCAAGGAACTGATCAAGGACTCGGGCCTGAGCGTACAGCAGCTGGTTTCCACCGCTTGGAAGGCCGCGGCGACTTTCCGCTCCTCGGACAGCCGAGGCGGCGCCAACGGCGGTCGCATCCGCCTGGAGCCACAGGTTTCCTGGACCGTGAACCAGCCAGAGCAGCTCAAGCCAGTCATCGCGAAGCTGGAAGAAATCGTTGATGCCTTCAACGCCACTTCCGCTGTCAAGACTTCCTTCGCCGACGTTGTGGTTTTGGCCGGCAACGTAGGTGTCGAGCTGGCTGCTTTGGCCGGCGGCCAGCAGATCGAGGTTCCATTCACCCCGGGTCGCGTTGACGCTACCCAGGAGCAGACTGATGTTGAGCAATTCGCATGGCTGGAGCCAGTAGCTGACGGTTTCCGCAACTACGACTCGGGCTTCTTGAACTTGCCTTCCGAGTACCTGCTGCTGGACCGCGCCAACCTGCTGGGCCTGACCGCACCCGAAACCACCGTGCTGGTTGGCGGACTGCGTGTACTGGGCAACAACTGGGATGGCTCGAACACTGGCGTGTTCACCGAGACCCCGGGCGCACTGACCAACGACTTCTTCGCTAACCTGCTGGAACTGGGCCTCGAGTGGACCCCGGATGCAGAAGAGAAGACCTACGCAACCACTGACGGCCGCTGGGTCGGCAGCCGCGTAGACCTGGTCTTCGGCTCGAACTCCGAGTTGCGCGCGCTGGCCGAGGTTTACGCTTCGGACGACGCCAAGGAGAAGTTCGTCAAGGACTTCGCTGCCGCATGGGCCAAGCTCATGGATGCCGACCGCTTCGAGCTGCGCAAGTAAGCAGCCCTCCGCGCAAAACGGTGGCCGCCACTTCCCGAGTGAATCGGGAGGTGGCGGCCACCGCTGTTTGCGAGAGCTGTCGTTGCCCTGGGCCTAGGGAACCGGGTTGCCCAGTTCCCGCAGATCCGTCTTGCTGGTTTCACGAGCCCACACGGCTCCGATTACAGCAAGGATCGATGACGCTGCCACGATCCATGCCGCAGGACCCCAATTGGCAGTTGTACCGCCCACGAGAGCCGTACCAAGCATCGGGGTGAATCCGGCGCAGAGGATACCGACCTGCAAGCCGATGGCCATTCCCGAATAGCGTACCTTCACGTTGAACAGCTCGGAGAACCACGCTGGGTACACCGAATTCGACGCAGCGTACGTTCCGGCCGTAATAAGCATGCTTGAAACAAAAATCATTGCCAGGTTTCCCGTGGAAATCGTCAAGAAGTACACGAAGATCATGATGCCGGATCCCAAGACGCCAGCGATAAAGACCTTCTTGCGTCCGAAGATGTCAGATAGCCGCGCGAAGAAGGGCTGGCTGGCAATGGCAATGATGTTGCCGGCGATACTCACCCACAACATGGTTGACGCGGAGACACCTACAGATACGGCATACGCCAATCCGAAGGACTGCATGAAGGTATTGGTGACCACCTGGAAAGACATCAGCGCGACTTGGAAGAATTGCGCCGGGTGGGTGGTGATCATCTTGGTGAATGGCAGCTTGAGAGTTGCGTCCGCCTCCTGCTTCTCCTCGAAGACTTCAGGTTCGTCCAAGGAGCGGCGCACCAGGTAGGCGGCGACGAGAACCAGCAGCGAGAGCCAGAATGGAATTCGCCAGCCCCATGCCAACCGCGCTGATTCTTCCATCGCCGCGACCGGGAGGAACGCAAGCGAGGCCAGGACGATGCCAAAGGAAATCCCGCTCATTGCAAAGCTCGCGAAGAATCCCCGGCGCCCTTCAGGCGCTTCCTCGGTAGATAGGGCCGAGGCGCCAGCAGTTTCCGCGCCCGCGGACAAGCCCTGCATCAGGCGCAGGATCACCAGAAGAGCCGGCGCCCAGTATCCGGCGGTCGAGAAATCAGGCAATACGCCGATCAGGAACGTCGCCGACCCCATCAGCACCAGGGTCATGACCAGGGTTGCCTTGCGTCCCAGCTTGTCACCGAGATGCCCGAAGAAGACCGCGCCGAAGGGCCTGGCAATATAAGCGACACCGAACGTCGCGAACGAGGCGAGCAGGGCGATGGTCGCGTCCCCGGAAGGGAAGAAGATCTTGGAAAAGATCAGCGAGGCCGCCGTCGCGTAGATGAAGAAGTCATAGTATTCCAGCGCACCGCCGAGGAATCCCGCGAGCGCCGCCTTCTTGGCGCGCTTGAGCTTGCGCCGCTGCTCCTCGTCGAGGCTGGCGCCCGGATGGCTGATGGTCTTGCTCATGGGATGTCCTTCCACAGCAGCAGGGATGCTTTCCGTCCTGCACTAATGCTAGTTGTACGTTATACGCACAAACGTGCGATATGCGACAATAGTTAAAGTACAGCAAGGTGAGGCGAGTCACAAGAGATGTGACGGTTTCCGGAATCCACGCTGGGCAAGCTCGCCTCGAAAGGACAACAATGAGCCACTCCATCAACGCAACACAGCTGTTCATCATTGGTTCCCATGCTTCGCAGACCATGTCGCCGAATCTCTGGAATCCTGTGTTCGAGGCGCTGGACAATCACTGGAGCTACGAGCCGCGGGACGTTCCCGCGCACAGCCCAATGCAGGAAATCCGCAACAGCCTGCTCTCAACGCAAGTCATAGGCGCCAACGTGACCATGCCTCATAAGCAGTGGGCAGCAGGTATCGCCGACGAACGCTCAGAACAGGTTAGCCTCAGTGGAGCAGCTAATCTATTGATCCGCCAGGGCGGAAAACTCCATGCCTACAACACCGACCTGATTGCGGTGGCAACCAAACTGGCCACCAGAATGCACGATCACGTTGTATTCCTCGGCGCCGGTGGCGCGGCTCGTGCAGCTTTGGTTGCGCTCAAAGAACACATCGGCACCGTCACCATCGCGGACCGTGATCCAGAAGCAACCAATCAGCTGCTCTCGCTGGCCACCCGCATGGGGGTCAGGGGCAAGGGCGTGGATTGGTCCCGGGCAGCGCAGGCCACAGCGCAAGCTTCCCTCGTCATTAATGCCACGCCTATCGGCAAGCATGCCGAAGACGGGGCTGCTTGGGGCACCGCGCAGCTGGCTCCTGGTACCCATATCTATGATTTCGTGTACAGCGCGCACACGACCGGAACCATCAAGGCCGCCATCGAACAAGGCCTGGAATATTGCGACGGTTGGGAGCATTTGCTGCTTCAAGCTGAAGCCATGGTCCCGCTGCTTGGCTTGCCTGAACAGAGCAAGACCCAACTCCAGCAATCGCTTCAGCGCATCCGCGCATCCGCGACAATAACTGAGCGAAAAGCCTAGAAGAGGGTGCTCGGCGGGCCACCGAAGCGGGGATTCTCCAGCGTCAAAAGTTCCGTCTTTGCTTCAAGTCCACCGAGATAGCCGCCCAGCGAACCATCGGTGCGCAGCACCCGGTGGCAGGGCAAGACAATGGGAATCGGATTGGTCGCGCAGGCCGATCCTACGGCGCGCACGGCTTTGGGATTGCCAATGCGTTCCGCCATCTGTGAGTAGCTCCACGTCTGCCCGTAGCCGATCATGCCCAGTTCCAGCTGCACTCGGCGACGGAAGTCCGTGGAAAGCTTCAGGTCCAGAGGCACATCGAAGTTGCGCCGAGTCCCCGCAAAGTACTCATCAAGTTGCCGGGCCACAGCGTCCAGGCGCGCGGGGTCCTTGAGGATGCGCGGGCTGAGCTTCTGGGCGAGCACCTGGAGAATCTTCTCATGGTCCTCTGTTTCAAAAGCTACCCGCACCAGGCCGGCTGGGGTGCTGGCCAGCAGCAAAGACCCTACCGGGCTATCAACTACGCGGTAGGAAATATCGACAAGATCTACGGCCTGCGCCTTGGCCCGCAGCTCGATCCCGAGTTGTTCCAAAATTTGGGCCTCTTCTCCGGTTGCTGAAGAGTTGGTCGGTGCATTAGTCATGATTTCTCCTGCCACAATGTGTCGTCGTCGAGCAATCGGCGAAGATTCTTGAGCCCGTCGCTGCCTGCTCTCCGCGCGGCGGCTTCAGTGCCGGACACCATTTGGGCAATCTGGGCATAGTTCAGTCCGCCCAGATATCTGTAGCCGACCACCAGCCGCTGCTTCTCGGGGAGCCTTCCTACTTCCTGCCAGAGCTGGAGATTCTCCAGTTGCAGTGCTGGTTGCGGCTCGCCATCAATCTGGTCCCACTGTTGATGGTCGAGAAGGAACTCCGGCTTGTTCTTGCGCAGCTCATCGATGGCCTTGTTCCTTGCAATGCGGACCAGCCAGGCCAGTACATTGGCGTCCTCGGCAAGCTGCGGATAGGCCTTGAGCGCGGAGAGGAAAGTCTCGGACCAGGCGTCCTGGGCGCGATGCTCATCTAGCAGGGCGCGGCAAACGCGAAGGACGTTCAGCCCGTAATCCTGGACTATCCGCTCAAACGGCACTTGCATGGCTCTCCTGAAGGTCGGCACCTTTACGGGCATTCACCATGTAAACGTATCGCGGAGCAAAAATGTGAGGTGCCGATTGGAAAAATCTTGAGCGCCTAGCAGCTCACCGGGTCCAGTCCCTCAGCCAGCTGGCGCAGGCGCTGGATATCAATCTCGATGGCTTCGCCATTGTCTACGCCGCGGGGCAGCTTGGTTCCGGCCAGGGCATCACGAATGGCGCGCATGGTGGCTCCATGGCTGACCACTGCCACCTTCCTGCCCGCATGCTCATTCGACAGGTCGATCAACGCAGGAATCGCCCTGCGCAAAATCTCGTCAATTGGCTCCAACTGGTCTTGGACCAAGGCTGATTCCTCGTCGCTCACCTGGGCCATGATCCGGCCTTCGAGCGGTCCGAAACCGCGTTCAATCAATTCCGGGACGGGACGGCCGGTCTCGATGTCCAGCTCCTGGGCAATCAGCGCGGCCGTTTCCTGCGCTCGGCCCAGCGGGGATGCCAGCACCAGGGAGAACCCCTGGCCTTGAAGGTCGCGCCCTACACCGCGAGCTTGTTCGCGTCCGGTGTCGTTCAGCGGAATGTCGGTGCGCCCCTGAAGGCGGCCGGCCAGATTCCAATCGGTCAGCCCGTGTCTGATCAATACCAGCGCAGTATCCATGGCTCAAGCGTACCGCCGTGCGCGGTGATCGAAGAATCTCCGGCATTACGTCCGATACGCAACGTTAAGACTCATAGTTAGGTCATGAACGGTCATGTTGCGAAGATTGTTACACCATCCCGAGCGGCTGAGAGATCTGGTTCGTTGACGCCGCAGCAACCTGCCACATCCGGTGGTTACGGTGCTACCGCCAGAAACGATGCAGCCGCTTATCTTGTTTAACCACAACAAGTTGCGACATTGATTCCGGGATTCCTGCCTCGATCGCACCACCGCCCGCCGGTGAAGCGCGAAAACCCCATCGACAAGGAGTCGTAAGCCAACATGGCAGATCACAAGTTTGGATTCCGCACCCGCGCATTGCACGCCGGTGGCACCCCCGATGCAGAGCACGGCGCCCGTGCAGTGCCCATCTATCAGAGCACCTCATTTGTCTTCAAGGACGCCGACGACGCGGCCAACCTCTTCGCGCTGCAGAAATACGGCAATATCTATTCGCGCATCGGCAACCCGACCGTAGCGGCTTTCGAAGAGCGCATGGCCTCCCTGGAAGGCGGCATCGGCGCTGTAGCCACCGGCTCCGGCATGGCCGCCGAGTTCGTCACCTTCGCGGCCCTGGCCCAGGCCGGCGACCACATTGTGGCCTCCTCGAAGCTCTACGGAGGAACCATTACCCAGCTTGATGTTTCACTGCGCCGCTTCGGCATCAACACCACCTTCATCGATTCCAACGACCCCGCCGACTTCGAAGCTGCCATCCAGGAAAACACCAAGGCCGTGTACACCGAAGTGGTAGCCAACCCCTCGGGTGACATCGCGGACTTGAACGGCCTGGCCGAGGTGGCCCACCGCCACCTGATTCCCCTGGTCGTCGACTCCACGCTCACTCCCCCGTATATCCTGCGTCCCATCGAGCACGGGGCGGATATCGTCATCCACTCGGCAACCAAGTTCATCGGCGGCCACGGCACCACCCTCGGCGGCGTAGTGGTCGAGTCCGGGAAGTTCGACTGGGGCAACGGCAAGTTCCCCGCGATGACTGAACCGGTGGCCAGCTACGGCAACGTTTCCTGGTGGGCCAACTTCGGCGAATACGGCTTCCTCACCAAGCTGCGCAGCGAGCAGCTGCGCGACTTCGGTCCAGCCCTGCCGGCCCAGTCGGCGTTCCAGCTCTTGCAGGGCCTGGAAACCCTGCCCCAGCGCATGGACAACCATCTGGCCAATGCCAAGCAGGTCGCTGCCTGGCTGGAGGCAGATCCACGGGTCACCTACGTGAACTACGCCGGCCTGGAATCCCACCCGCAGCATGCCCATGCCAAGGAACTTCTGCCCATGGGCGTCGGTTCAGTGTTCAGCTTTGGCGTGAAGGGCGGGCGCGAAGCCGGCTCCAAGTTCATCGAAGCCCTGCAGCTGGCCAGCCACTTGGCCAATATCGGCGATGCCCGCACCCTGGTGCTGCACCCTGCTTCCACCACCCACCAGCAGCTCAGCGCAGGCCAGTTGATCGCCGCTGGCGTACCCGAAGATCTGATCCGGCTGTCGGTAGGCCTGGAAGATGTCGAAGACATCCTCTGGGATCTGGACCAGGCGTTGGCCGCCTCCCAGGAAACGGCCTCTGGCTCCGCCAATGAATTTGCGGAACCCGCCTATGATGGCGCGGCGTGCGCCATTCCTGCAGCACCGAAGGGAGCCAACTAATGAGCACCACCGACCGCACCTGGGAAGGCCCGGGAGCCGCGCAACGGCTGAACATCCTGCGCGAAACCAAGTCCATCGCCATCGTGGGAGCCTCCAACAAGCCATCGCGGGCCAGCTACTTCGTAGCGACCTACCTGCTGTCCTCATCCAAGTACAAGGTGTACTTCATCAACCCGGTGCTCGATGAGATCCTGGGCCAGCCGGTGTACAAATCCCTCGCTGATCTGCCGGAGACACCGGATCTCGTGGAGGTCTTCCGCAAGCACGATGACCTGCCATCCGTGTTGGATGAGGCCTTGGCCGTGGGGGCGAAGACCCTCTGGCTGCAGCTGGGATCCTGGCATGAGGACGTGGCCCGCCGTGCCGAGGCTGCGGGCATGAATGTCGTGATGGACCGCTGCGTGAAGATCGAGCACGCCCGCTTCCACGGCGGCCTGCGCCTGGCCGGGTTCAACACCGGGGTGATTTCCTCAAAGCGCCAGGTGCTCGCCTAGGCGATCCCAGGCAGCTGATTCAAGTGGCGGACAACCTTTATGGTTGCCCGCTACTTGCGGTTTGCAAGGGGATTCAGCGAATTGCTCCCCATGCCGTCGGGCACGCACATCAAGTTGGGCGTTGATATGCCGTGCACCCCTTAACTGCCACTATTGAACGTCCGGGGACAGCCAAGGCAAACTATTTAAAGCTGATTTTCTCGGCGTACAGACCGTCTACTTGGCACAATGCCAACCAATCCCACGCCAATATGCCACTTAACCCAAAATTCCAACACTATTAGCTTGACGTTCCCACGCAATCGGGCATAAAGTCATGGAAACACAGATTCATGTGGTGCAGGTCATGAGGGATTGCGGAGGCACAAAATGTTCGCCGAAGAACGACACCGGCTGATCGTCGAGCAGCTTGAGACGGACGGAAAAGTTTCCGTCGCACAACTGTCCGAACGCTTCGAGATCACCCGGGAAACGGTCCGCCGCGACCTGGCCCAACTCGAATCGGAAAACTTCTTGCGCCGCGTCCACGGCGGAGCGGTCACCACCACCGAGGCAAGCACCCGCGAGGAAAGCCACCTGGTGCGCACCGCCATCCACTCCGATGCCAAGTCCCGGATCGCCCAGCGCGCCTTGAGCCTGCTGCCGGTCTCGGACGCCTCGGTCATCATCGACGCCGGCACCACCACCGAGTTCCTCGCCGAACGCATGCTGCGCACCAACGCCAGCGCCGGCTTGGTCATCATCACCCACGCCCTGCCCATTGCCTCCGTACTGGTCCAGAGCCAGGATGCCACCCTGGAACTCATCGGCGGACGCGTCCGCGGCCTGACCGGAGCCACCTCCGGGGCGCAAACCGTCGAGGAATACTCGCGGCACCGCGCAGACATCGCCTTCATCGGCACCAACGGGCTGCACGCAGGCTTTGGCTTGAGCACCCCGGATCCGCTGGAAGCCGCCGTGAAGCGCGCACTCGTCAACAGCGCACGCCGCGTGGTGCTGCTGGCCGACAGCTCCAAGTTCGACCAGGAAACCCTGGTCTGCTTTGCCCGCCTGGAATCCATTGACACCCTGGTGACCGACCAGCAGCCCGGCGAGGAACTCGCCGCTGCCCTGGAAGCCGCTGATGTAGAGGTTGTGATCGCGTGATTGTCACCCTGACCGTCAACCCGGCCTTGGACAAGACCATTGAACTGGGCGAACCGCTGTCGCACGGCGCGGTGCAGCGCGCTACCGCCAGCCACGTGCAGGCAGCGGGCAAGGGAGTGAATGTCTCGCGCGCCATCGCCGCGGCCGGCGTGCCGACCCTGGCAGTGCTGCCCGGCGCGAGCACCGATCCGCTGATCACCGCGCTGTCCAGCGACAAGCTGGCCCACCGCACCCTGTCGATCACCGAGCCGCTGCGCACCAATATCACCCTGACCGATCCCGATGGCACCACCACCAAGATCAACGAGCCCGGTCCGGCCCTGAATGCGCAGCAGCTGGCAGAGCTCGGCGGCCTGGTGGCCGACGCGGCCGCCAGCGCCGACTGGCTGGTGCTGGCCGGTTCGCTTCCGCCGTCAGTCCCCGCCGACTTCTACGCCCAGCTCACCGCCAAGCTTCGTGCCGACTTGGGCCAGAAGTGCCCGAAGATCGCGGTGGACACTTCCGGAGCGCCTTTGATCGAGCTCTTCGCCCACGGCGCGCAGCACATCCCCGATCTGATCAAGCCCAATGCCGAAGAGCTGGCTGAACTGGTCGGAGGCTGCGACGAAGCGGCGCTGGAAGGCTCGATAGAGCTGGCCGCCGACTGCGCCAAGAAGCTGCTGGAGACGGGCATCGGCGCGGTCCTGGCCACTCTGGGAGCCAAGGGCGCACTGCTGGTCACCGAGCAGGGTGTCTGGCACGGATCGCACACCCCGATCACCCCGCGCAGCACGGTAGGGGCCGGCGATTCCTCGCTGGCTGGCTACCTGCTGGCAGATGTTGCAGGGGCCAGCGCCCCTGAACGGCTGAAAAACGCCGTCGCCTACGGGGCTGCCGCCACGCAGCTGCCTGGCTCCACCATCCCTAAAGAATCCGATCTCACCGTTGACGCCGTCACCGTCGACGAACTTACTTCAACGCAAGGAACCGAGTCATGAGTGAACTAATCACCGCAGAGCTCGTGCTGCTCGATGCCGATCTGGGCAACAGCACGGGCGAGGTCATCGAAAAGCTGGCGTCACTGGTTGCCGAACAGGGCCGTGCCACCGATGCCGGCGCCCTCGCCGCCGACGGCAAGGCCCGCGAAGCCAAGACCGCCACCGGCGTTCCCGGCGGCATTGCCATTCCGCATTGCCGTTCGGCAGCGGTGACCGTGCCCACCTTGGCCATGGCCCGCCTGAACCCGAAGGTGGACTTCGGCGCCAAGGACGGCGAGGCCGACCTTGTCTTCTTCATCGCCGCCCCAGATGGCGCCGACCAGGCCCACCTCAAGCTGCTTTCCAAGCTCGCCCGCGCGCTGGTGAAGAAGTCCTTCACCGCCTCCTTGCGTGCCGCGCAAAGTGAAGCCGAGATCGTTGAACTGGTCCGCGACGTCGTTTCCGACGCCCCTGCCGCGGCGCCTGCCCCGGCGGCCGCTGCTCCGGCTCCAACCGCTGAGGCAGCCGACGGCGCTCCCAAGAAGAAGTCGATCGTTGCGGTCACCGCCTGCCCTACCGGCATCGCCCACACCTACATGGCTGCCGACTCGCTGGCCCAGACCGCCGAGGAAATGGGCGTGGACTTCGCCGTGGAAACCCAGGGCTCCTCGGGTTCCACCCCGCTGGACCCAGCGGTGATCGAGGCCGCCGACGCCGTGATCTTCGCGGTGGATGTGGACGTGCGCGACCGTGGCCGCTTCGCCGGCAAGCCGGTCATCCAGGTTCCGGTCAAGCGCGGCATCGATGAGCCGGAAAAGCTGATCAACGACGCCATCGCGGCCTCCGAGGATCCCCAGGCCCGCCGTGTTCCCGCCGGGACCACCGCAACGGCCGAGGAGAAGAACGGCTCCGAGTCCTTCGGCGCGGGCCTGAAGCGCGCCCTGCTCACCGGTGTCTCCTACATGATTCCTTTTGTTGCCGGTGGCGGCCTGCTCATCGCGCTGGGCTTCCTGCTCGGCGGCTACTCGATCACTGATGTGGCCGATGACGTGCTGGGATCCAACACCCTGTTCAACCTGCCCGGTGCCGACGTCATGTCGCAGCTTGAGACCCCATTCGGACCGCTGGGAGCCTACCTCGGCGCGGTGGCCTTCAAGATCGGTGGCCTGTCCATGGGCTTCCTGGTTCCGGCGCTGGGCGGCTACATCGCCTACGCCTACGCCGACCGCCCGGGCATCGCGCCGGGCTTCACCGCAGGCGCGGTGGCCGGCTTCATGGGAGCCGGGTTCATCGGCGGCATTGTCGGCGGCTTGATCGCCGGCCTGGCCTGCCGCTGGATCAACTCGTGGAATGTTCCACGCTGGATGCGCGGGCTGATGCCCGTGGTCATCGTGCCGCTGCTGGGCTCGATCATCGCCTCGGGCTTGATGTTCCTGTTCCTCGGTGGTCCTATCGCCAAGCTGACCGAAGCCTTGAACAACTGGCTCTCGGGCATGTCCGGCACCGCCGCAGCCGTGCTCGGCCTGGTGCTCGGCCTGATGATGGCCGTCGACCTCGGCGGACCAGTGAACAAGGTGGCGTACTCCTTCGCCGTGGCCGGACTGGGTACCGCGTCGCTGGCCGATAACCCCGCCCCAATGATGATCATGGCTGCCGTCATGGCCGCCGGCATGGTTCCGCCGCTGGCGATGGCCCTGGCCACCACCATCAGCGCCAAGCTGTTCACCGAGGCAGAACGCGAAAACGGCAAGGCCGCCTGGCTGCTGGGTGCCGCGTTCATCTCCGAAGGCGCCATTCCCTTCGCGGCTGCCGACCCGCTGCGCGTGATCCCCGCCTCGATGATCGGTGCCGGTGTCACCGGCTCGCTGATCATGAGCTTCGATGTGGTCAGCCAGGCCCCGCACGGCGGCATCTTCGTCTTCTTCGCCATGAACAACACCTGGCCGCTGTTCCTGCTGGCCACCTTGATTGGTACGGTTATCTCAGCAGCAGCAGTTATCGTTCTGAAGAAGTATGTACGCAAGGCTCCTGCGGGAGCCGCTGAACCGGCAAAGGTCGCAGCATGAGCAAGCAGTTCACCGGAGTAGGCGTGAGCGCCGGACGCGTCATCGGGCACGTGCGCCGCATGCCTGAGCCAATCGTTGCGCCGGCAGATGGCGCGCCGCTGCCGCAGGGCGTGAGTCCCGAGGAAGAAACACAGCGCCTGGCCGAGGCCTCCAAAGCCGTCGCCACCGGGCTCAAGGAGCGCGCCGCGCTCGCAACCGGAGATGCGCAGGCAGTGCTGAAGGCCACCGCTTTGATGGCCAGCGACCGCAGCCTGATCAAGTCGGCGACCAAGCTGGTTGCCGGTGGCACCTGCGCCGAATCAGCAATCTGGGAAGCTGCCGACGCTGTAGCCACCCAGCTGACCGCGCTGGGCGGCTACATGGCAGAACGCGCCGGGGACGTGCTGGACGTGCGCGCCCGCATCGTGGCAGAGCTGCGTGGAGTCCCGGCCCCGGGCATCCCGGATTCGGATCAGCCGTTCATCCTGGCCGCCGTGGATCTTGCCCCGGCGGACACCGCAACCCTGGATCCGGCCAAGGTGCTGGCCCTGGTCACCTCCGATGGCGGACCGCAGTCGCACACCGCGATCATCGCCCGCTCGCTGGGCCTGCCGGCCATCGTTGCCGCACCGGACACCACGGAGCTGGCCGACGGGGACTATGTTTTTGTCGATGGCATCGACGGCCTGGTGATCACCGACCCCAGTGCTGCCGAAGAGCACCTGGCGGCGACCTACGCCAACCGCGAAGTCCTTCCGGACTTCACCGGCACCGGCGAGCTTTCCGATGGCTACCGCGTGCCGCTGCTGTCCAATGTGGGCAGCGGCGATGACGCACAGCTGGCCGCCGCAGCCGGCGCCGAAGGCGTAGGCCTGCTGCGCACCGAGTTCTGCTTCCTGGGCAAGGAAAAGGAACCGACACATGAAGAGCAGGTTTCCGCATACGGCGCTGTGTTTGCTGCCTTCCCGGGCAAGAAGGTTGTTGTCCGCACCCTGGATGCGGGTGCCGACAAGCCGTTGCCCTTCTTGACCGACTCCAGCGAGCCGAATCCTGCGCTGGGTGTGCGCGGCTACCGCACCGACCTGTCCAGCCCCGGCGTGCTGGAACGCCAGCTCAAGGCCATCGCCCAGGCTGCGGATGAGCATGAAGCGGATGTCTGGGTGATGGCGCCGATGATCTCCACCCCGGCCGAAGCGGAAGATTTCGCAAAGATGGCCCGGGCCGCTGGCCTGGCCACCGCCGGAACCATGATCGAGGTCCCATCGGCAGCGGTACTGGCCGGCCAGATCCTGCAGCGCTGTGATTTCGTGTCCATTGGCACCAACGACTTGACCCAGTACACCATGGCTGCGGACCGGCAGTTGGGCACCTTGGCCGAGCTCAATGATCCATGGCAGCCTGCTGTGCTGCACATGGTGGCTGCCACCACCGCCGGTGCGCAAAGCGCGGGCGGCAAGCCGGTGGGCGTGTGCGGCGAAGCCGCTGCCGACCCGGCCCTGGCCGTGGTGCTGGTGGGCTTGGGTGTCACCACCTTGTCCATGAACAAGCGCGCACTGGCTCCGGTCTCGGCGGTATTGCGCACCGTGGACTTCGCCAAGGCACAGCGCCTGGCCAAGGTGGCCCTGGATGCGCCGTCGGCCGAACTGGCCCGCAGCGCCGTGCGCGCTGAGCTGAGCGAATTGGACCGCTTCGGCTTGTAGGCCACTAGAATTTATCGTCAACCACTGTTCACAAGATCCCCAAGGAGCCCATCATGGCAGAACGTAAAGCAATCATCGGCAGCCGCGTCGGCCTGCACGCCCGCCCGGCAGCTATCTTCGCCGAAGCCGCAGCAGAACTTCCGGTAGAGGTCACCATCGCGCTGGAGGGCGAACCAGCAGAAGACGCAATGGACGCATCAAGCATCCTGTCGCTGATGGGACTGGGCGCCGAGCACGGCACCACCGTGGTGCTGCGTGCCGAAGGCGACGGCGCAGATGCAGCGCTGGACCAGCTGGTCACCATCTTGGAGACCGACCACGACGCTGAGTAGTTTTCAACTTGGAAAACAGGGAGCAGGCCAGCTGGCTTGCTCCCTGTTTGTGCATGCCCGCATGGGCTTGACGTGAGGGCGGGAATCCTGGCGAACCGGGCGTGCCGTCACCGGTCGGCGAAGCTCGGCAGTCCTCTCAAGGACACTTAGCTATCGATCGCGCGGTCATCCGGCACGGTCGAAAGCCCAATTGACGCATGGCGCACCGGGGGATTCAACGTCTCGAGGATCTCGTGGAGTTTCTTGCATGCCCGTTGCACGACGGACCTGAGCCAAGAATTGGCCGGATCATCATCGCGGTTCGTATGCCAGAACATCGCTTCCACCAATGCCGCTTCATGCTCCACTGGAAAGTCGACAATTGCCAGATTGGTTCCCCGCGAGTATTTGTAGGCCAGCATGCGTGGCACCAGGGCCATCAAGTCGGTTCCTTCCACCAGCAATGGCAGGGAAAGCAGCCCCTGAACCCGGGCGGCAACAGCGGGAGACTCGCCCAAGACATCCCAGAACTGGTCACCTGGCGTCCGGATTTCGGAGCCGAAAAACCCGACAGCCTGCGGTAATTTCACCAGGTCCTTGGCGCTGAGACCCGGCTTGTCCAGCACCGGATTGCCGGCATCCAAGACCGCGACGAAGCTATCGCGGAACACCGGTTTGCCGTGCCCGGGCAGGTCATAGCCCATGGGCCCAACTATCAAATCCCATTTCCCGTAGGTACTGCGATCCCAGGATGCCGCCGAAGTCGGAGTGATCTCCACCGAAACCGCCGGTGCTTCGACCCGCAGAATCGCGCGCAACGGCTCGACCAGCATCGCCGCCACATAGTCGGATGCCACGATCACGAACTTTCGATCGCTGGTGGCTGGATTGAATTGGCTCTTGATAGTCGAGACCCGGTCAATGCCGTGCATTGCCGATTCCACCAGCGGTTGCAGGTCCTGGGCCAATGGGGTCAGCTCGTAGCCGCGCCCGGAACGCACCAGCAATTCATCGTCGAAATAGCGGCGCAGCCTGGACAGTGCTGCGCTTGTTGCCGGCTGGCTCAGCCCCAAGAAATCCGCTGCCCGCGTGACATTGCGCATGCTCAGCAGGCTTTGCAGCACCGGCAGCAGATTGATATCAAGATTCTTCATGGTGCCAGCTTAGACTTCGCTTCCCTCATAGTGCCGGTTCCACTTGTGGCAAGGTGTTTTCGGTGGTTGTCTGCACTGAAGCGAGCCGGCTCGCAGCCGATTACTTCAGTGCATCCGAGATGGATTTAGCACCTCCATGGGACGTTTGGCCCCCGTCGACCGGTATTTCGGCGCCGTTCACAAATGACGATAGATTGCTGAGCAAAAACAGCACCACATTGGCAACTTCCTCACTGCTCCCGGCGCGGCCCAACGGCGTTTCGGCAATGGCTGCCTCGCGGAAGCCCGTCTTGGCTCCGTTGGTCATCGCCGTTTCGATAAATCCCGGGTGAACCGAATTCACCCGGATCCCGGCCGGTCCCAGCTCCATGCAGGCAACCTGGTTCAAGCCCCGCAGCGCCCACTTGCTGGTAGTGTATGCCACCGGATAGTGGGCGCTCAGCCCGGCCACGGAACCGATATTGACAATGGATGATCCCCGGGTGAACAAGGAAGACAATTCCTGGATCCCTAATAGGGCCCCGGCCACGTTCACCTCATAAACCCGGTGCAGTTGCTCCAAGCTGACCTCTGCCAGGCGGTCGCGCTGGGTGATCCCGGCGTTGTTCACCAGCCCGTGCAGCGTGCCACCGTCAAGCTGCGCCGCCAGCTCTTCCCATTGGGCACGCTGCGTGACATCAAGTTGGCGGTAGATCAATTGCCCCGGTCCGCTCAGGCCAAGCAATTCGTCAAGGACCTGGGCAGACAGGGCAACGGCGAATACCCGGCAGCCGTGTTCGACGAGCAGCCGTGCTTCGGCGCTTCCCTGTCCCTGCCCGTCACCACCACGGTTTTCCCGGCTAGGCCCAGATTCATGCTTGGGACCGCTGGGAAGCTCCAAGCCGTGGGCGCGGCCTGGAAGGAACCCGGGTGATAGCCTCGCGGCGCGCTCCTACCGTATTGCTGATGATTCCGATCCCTTCCACACTCATCTCCACGGTGTCCGCCGGTTGTAGCGGCGGCGGGGTCTGCGCGCCATTTCGCCCCCACAGCTCGGCCAGGCAGCCACTGCCGCAGGTGCCTGAACCAAGCGCATCCCCCGGGCGCACTACCGAGTCGGCGGAGGCATAGGCCACCAGTTCAGCGAAGGGCCATCCCATATGCGAGAGCAAATCCAACCCGATCTGCTGTTTATTGACGCTCACCTTCATCTCCAGGGCCAAGAACCCCTGATCATCATGCAGGTGCTCGAACTCGTCTGCCGTCACGATCCATGGGCCCAGGGTGCTGGCGAAATCCTTGCCCTTGCAGGGGCCCAGGCTCACCTTCATTTCCCGGCGCTGCAGATCCCTGGCGGACCAGTCGTTGAAGATGGTGTAGCCGAAGATATGCTGATGAGCCGTCGCCGCATCCAGGTTCTCGCCATTGCTTCCGGCCACGGACCCGATCACCGCGGCAACTTCAAGCTCGAAGTCCAGCTCCACGCAGCCTGCTGGTATCGGGATGATTTCCCCGGTGCCACGCACGGTGTGCGGGTTGCCGAAGTAAAAGGTTGGAGCCTCATGCCATTGGGGTACAACCCCGGCAACACCATCCACCGAGATCCGCACCCCTTCGACGTGTTCTTCGAATGCCACAAAATCACGGATGGTTGGCGGCTTCAACGGGGCCAGCAGCTGCACCTGGTCCAGCGAGACCCACTCGCCTTCGGCTATTGCCAGTTCGGCGCGTTCCAAGGTCGCGGCCAGCCCCATTTCGCACAGGTCCTGAACGGTTCCACCATCATCCAGCGGGTAGCAGCGGCCATTGGCCACGAACCCGCTGCGTTCCTTGCCATTGGCCTGCATCCAGCGAGCGATAATCGCCATCAGCTTTCACTGCCTTCCAATACCGTTTTTCCGCTAAGCGCCAAGGATTTCAACCCGAGATCCGCAGCATTCAGACGAAGGATCGCTTCGCGTTCGCCCTGTCCCAGCGCAGCAGCTTCAACTGCCTCCACCGGATAATCGCTGCCCATATCAAATGGGAAGTCAGAGCCCAAAAGCACACGGTAGGCACCCACCGATTGCGCCAGATGGACCAGCTCCACAGAGCTGTGCACCAGCGAATCGAACCAGAGGCGGGAGAGGTAGCTCGAGGGAGCGTGTTCGCAAACCCGCGCCTCGGGGCGGACTTCCCACGCATGATCCGAACGCCCGATCACTTGCGGCAGATAGCCGCCGCCATGGGCGGCAACCAGTTTCAGCGCAGGGAAGCGGTCAAGCACCCCGGCGAAAATAAAGTGGGATAGCGCGACCGCATTCTCCGCCGGCTGCGCCACGGTATTGGCCAGGTAGAATTTGTCCAGTCGGGCTTCTAAGGGGCATCCGAAGGGATGCAGGAAGATGACCGCGCCAAGTTCTTCGGCTCGGACCCAGAACGGATCCAGCCGCGGATCAGAGAGTTCAACTGTCCCGCCCTGCGGATCCGGCGCATATGACCCGATTTCAACCCCAGCCAATCCCCGGGTGAGCACCGCATCTTCCAAGGCCGCCACCATGAGTTGCGGGTGCTGCAGCGGCGCAAGCCCCAGGCCGTGGAATCGAGCAGGGGCTTGTTCGATGTACTCGCGGACCAGGCGGTTGGCTTCTTGGTACAGCGTGGTCGCAAGCTGCGTGCCGGCAAACGCATAATAATGCGAGGGAGACGGTGAAATGATTTGCACATCCACTCGGCTCTTGCCCATATGTTCAAGCCGTGCGCCCACGTCGGTGAGCAACGGCCAGCGTTCACGGATCATCAACCCCGAATTCTGCTGCGAGGCTGCGCCATTGCGCACCAAGTCAGTCTGCTTCTGATCGGCCAGTCCTTCCGGGTTGCGCTCCTTGACCAGAGCTTCGAGCTGCGGAAGCAGCACATGTGCATGGACGTCGATGATTGGTTGCTGATCGCTCATGCCGGCACCGCCAGCTTCGAGGCGAGGCCGCCCATCAAGCCCGGAACATCGGCGTCCTTTTCGCCATCCAGGAGCCATTGGCCCAGCTGCACCGATGCGTTAACCACTGCGCTCGCCCGATCAGCACGGCGGGCATGGAACTGCTCCCACAAATCCTGGTCGAGCGCCTCGGAGGCAATCAACAATTCGGCCAGCACCGCGGCATCTTCCAGGGCCATGGCAGCACCTTGGGCAATAGTTGGAGGGCAGGAGTGCGCAGCGTCGCCAATGATGACGGAACGGCCGCGGTGCCAGTCCCCCTCCACCACATGAGCGGTGAACTGGGTGTAGTTCACCGGGGCGCCGTCAATTAGCGACTGCTGGATTTCATTCCACGGTCCTCCGTAGGCGGCGGCCAGTTCTGCCATGATCGAGGTGTCGTTCTGATCATGGCGGTCTTGGGCTCGCTCAACGAGGTAGGCATACATGTCCTGCTGCCCGGTGGGGCAGTATCCAGCGATGAAGCAGCTTCCGCCATAGGTCAGGTCGGTTCGGACCACCTCGACCGGGCGTGGGACAAACGCGCGCCATATCCCCATCCCGGTGGGCTTCGGTTCAGCGGCGAATCCGAGGAGCTGACGCACCGTCGAATGAATTCCGTCGGCACCCACCAAGAGGTCGTATTCCCTGGTGGTTCCGTTTTCGGTGGTCACTCGCGCCGTGCTGTCAAGATTTTCAACGGACTTCACTTTCTGGCCATAGCTGATCACTACCCCCGCGGCGAGCGCCCGCTCACGCATGATGGCCGCTAGCGTGGGCCTGTACATCCCGAAGGTTGCCGGGAGATCCGGTCCTCCGGTCTGAATTTCATCGAGGATGGCCACTACCGTTCCCTCGGGGTTCGGGGCGCGCAGCCCCAGGTCGTTGAAGGCGTAGCCGTTGCGCGAAACCCCCTCCCACACCCCTAGCTGGCGCAGGATTCGCAACGCATTTCCCTGCAGCGTGATCCCGGAGCCCAGGACCGACGGGGCATCGGACTTCTCCAAGATTTCGGTGCTGATTCCCGCATCAGCCAGGAATGCTGCCAGCGCCAGGCCGGCAGCTCCGGCGCCGACGATTCCCACGGTAGATACTGCGGCCATCTGATTTTCTCCTATGTTTTTCTCGTGAACCGTTGCCTATTTGATGGCTAGCGGATTAACCGGCGAGCCTACGGCCCCCACGATATGCAATGGCGCGGCGCTGAGCATGAATTCGTAGATTCCGTCCTCAGCGCAGTGCAACGCCAAGCCATCCGGATCCCACATCTCCCCGAGGAACAATCCAATGTTGGGGATCGCTACCTGGTGCAGGGGCTGGAAGGCGCCGTCGAACTCGTTGGGACGGACTTCGAATCCCCAGGTATCGGTGGCTATCGCCGCAATTTCGCTGCGGTGCAGCCACCCTGCGGTGCCGAAGGACAGCCCGGGAGCGGATCCTCCGGCATAATCCTGCCAGCCCAGGCGCTTTGCGCGGGTGTACTGCCCGGTCCGGATGATGACAATATCTCCGCGGCCCACCTGTGAATTCGGCCCCTGGACCGCGATCGTCTGTTCCAGATGTTCTTCAGTAATGGCAAAACCATCCGGCAGTTCACCATCCACTCCGCAGGCCCGGCCGACATCCAGCAGCACGCCCCTGGAGAGAATATGGGAAGCAGCGGTTTCGATTCCGGTGACCTGGTCCCCCTCGGAGGTCACCACGCTGCCGGCCCGGCGGCCGTTCCAGGCTTTGCCGCGGTCGAAAATGTGCCCTAGGCCGTCCCACTGGGTTGAGCATTGGAGCGGCATCGAAATCACGTCATCTGCGCCACCGAAGCCGTGGGGGAAACCTTGCATGTTGTGTTCAGCTTCCACCCCGGTATCGGTCATGGTGTGGACCGGATTGGTGCGGCGGCGCCACCCCTTCTGCGGGCCTTCGGAACTGAAAGGCTGCGACAGGGAAAAGGTGATGCCGCTGCGCACCAGGGATGCCGCCTGCACTCGTTTGTCCTCGGTGATGAAATTGAGGGTGCCCAGCACATCATCTTCTCCCCAACGCCCCCAGTTGCGGTAGCGTTCGGCGGCCTGATTGATGGCTTGTTCCGCAGATACCCCGGCCCGAGGGCGGGCTTCGGTGCTCATACCCGAACCTCGTCCCGGCATGCCACGCTCTGGGTGCCTAGGGAGGTGATGCTTCCCTCCATGACGTCCCCGTCTTTCAGCAGCCGTCCCCAGTGCGCCCCGTTTCCAGCCGGCGAACCGGTTAATACGAGGTCGCCGGGCAGCAGCGGCATGTTCCAGGATGCATGGGACACCAGCTGGGCCACGCTGAAGATCATGTCTGCGGTTGATTCTTGCTGCATCACCTGTCCGTTGAGCTTGAGTGTCACGGTCAATTGCTGCGGGTCTGAAATGAACTTCGAAGGAACCAGCAGCGGCCCGGTCGGAAAGAATCCCGGGGCGTTTTTGGCCCGGTACCAATCCGAGCCGATGGCTGGCATGTCCTTGCGGAAAACGAGATCACGGGTCGTGATGTCGTTAACCATGGTGTAGCCGAAGACATGCTCCAGAGCCTGTTCGACGCTGACCCGATAGGTGTATTTTCCGATGACCGCGGCAAGCTCCAATTCCCAGTCATGGGACTGGGAGTAGTACGGTAACGAAAGCTCGTCGTTGGGTGCGGCAATTGCCGCGGGCAGCCCGATGAAAAAATACGGCAAGCCCTCCTCGGAGCGCTTGTCCATCATCCGCGCGGTCTGCTCGCGGACTTCTTCTTCGCTCTGGTCATCTTTCTTGTGCGATACCGCTAGGTCGATGACGTGGGTGCGGTAGTTCGCACCGGCCTGGATGATCTGTTGCGGCTGCACCGGGGCAAGCAGGCGGACGTCGTTTTCGTTCAGCGAATCCTGGGTGGAGCCGCTGGCGAGCAGCTGTTCAACCGTAGTTTCCCAGGTAGCCCAGTTCTGGATCAGGTCGTTGATCTGAACCGGCAGCGGGTGAACTTGTCCATCCACGAGCACACCGGCCTGTTCCGTCTGCGAACCGGGCTGGGCGAATCGGATCAGCGAGTAGGCCATCGTCCTAGCCCCGTCCCTGCTCTGCGTATGGGTTCAGCAAGGCGGCCTTCATTTCTTCCGAGGCCCCCTCTTCGGTGGCGGTAAAGCCTTCGGCCGGAGGGAAGGATTCGGTCATTGAATGAGGCATGGCGCCATTGCGGTAGAAGTTGTTCGACCCTTCGGACGGGGTCCAGGTGTTGGCCTCCCAGTCCGGCACGTAGTTGCGGTAGCCGCCGGAGTTCAACTCGACACGCAGTCCGCTTGGTTCGCGGAAGTACAGGAAATTCTGCTCGCCGATGCCGTGGATGGACGGCCCGTATTCCATGGGGGTTCCGTTCTCCATCATCACGTCAGCGGTGCGCAGCAGATCCTCGTGGGTGTCGACCCAGAAGGCAATGTGGTTCACGCGTCCGGGGGAGTTGGAGGTATCCAGCACCACGCCAAGGTCGTGTGACTTTTCGTTGGTGGTCAAGACCGAGAACACGGTGATTGGCGCTTCGTCGAGTTCGGTGAAGGCCATGATGCGGAAGTCCAGTGCCTTGTTGTACCAGTCGGCGAAACCCCGCACATCCGAGCTGGCCACGGTGACGTGGTCCAGGAAGCGCGGGGCGGCAGCGTGGCTGCTGCGCTTCTCCGGGCGGTCGGGGTAGATGGAGGCGAATTCTTCGTCAGCGGCGAAGCGCTCCACGTCGTAGACCAAACGCATGTGGTGGCCATAGGGGCCAGTGAATTCATAGGCACGACCGTAGCCCAGGCCGCCTTCGCTCCAGGCACCCTGCACGCCGCTGGCTTCGACTTGTGCCGCGGCAGCTTCGAGGGCCGCCGCGCTGTTTGTCCGCCACGCCATACGGGCCAACGAGGCGACTTCGCCGGGAACAACTACCAGGCTGTAGCGGTAGTAATCGCCCCAGCAGCGCAGGTAGATCTTTCCCTCGGCTCGGTCGACGATGCGCATGCCGAACTTTTCCTCATAGAAAACCGCCGAGGCTTCGACATCGGGGCTGGTGATTTCCAGATGGGCCAGGTGGGAGAGTGGACGTTCCATGGTTATGCCTTTCAGGTTGCCGTGGCCGATGACTGTGAGCCACAACACCAGTTTGAGCCGGTTCAAGTATTTGTGGAACAGAGAAATGAATATGCTTGATATTTGTTTAACAAATACCAATGGTGCCCGCCAGCATGGCGGGCACCATTGCCAATTACACCGCGGTGGCGGGATCCGGCACGGCACTCAGCCCAGCGTCCACTGCAAGGTCATGAGCTAGTTGACGGGCGCCGCGAACAGCGATGGCAACACTCATCAACGTTGGGTTCATGGCCGTGGCAGTGGGAATCAGCGCATTGCCGCCGACCACAAGATTCGAGTGCCCCCACACCCTTGAATAGGGGTCAGCGACGCTGCTTCCGTCGTTGCGCTCCCCCATTCGCATGGTGCCCTGGTAATGCAGGCTGGAGCCGTTGGGCATCAGCCGCGGTTCTGCGACAAAGGCGCCCAGCGCCTGCCCGGCGCGTCGCAAGCGGAGCGTCGCTTGCTCGATTTCAGCTTCCTCCAGCTCGGTCAAGGAGTAGTCGATCCGCATATTGGGAAGCCCGCGGTAGTCAAGTTCTTGGTCGTCAAAACTCACCGCGTCCTCGTACCGCGGCCGCTTGCGCATCCCATAGCCCATATTGACGTAGCCCCACTTGTTGTTCGCATGCTCGGCCTGCGGCTCCATGGGGAATGGCGTGGATTCGGTGTACATCACCTGGACGGAGAACGGATGCCCGGGCTCGGAGAACGGGATCCGATTCACCGCTGCCACCGGATCCGCCGGATTTAATGCCCTGCGGGCCAACTCCGCGGCGAGGTCTTCCTCGGTGGCAAAACGCTGCATTTTATCGGCATCCAGGGCCACGGTGGAGATCACCACTGGATGCTCGGTCAGGTAGTGGCCCAGCGCCGCAGGCCGGACACCCGAGGCCCAGAGCAGCTGCGGGGAACGGAAGGCGTCAGCGGCGACTACCACCGCGTCCGCGGCGAGAAAATTTTCTTCCCCGCTGCGCAGGTCTTTGTAATGCACCCCGGTGGCACGCTGCCCATCGAGCTCCACCTTGAGCACAAGGCTTAGATCACGCAGCTCGAATCGCGCAGCCTGTTCGCTTCCGGCACTCAGCAGCGGCCCGAGCACCATGTCGGCGCCAGCCCAGCGCATGGATCCATCCGGCTGCGGATCCCCAGCCACCGGCAGGGTTCCCACCCCATATCCTTTGGGCAGTTCGCCCCCGAATTCTTCATCCAGCAGCTTGCGGATGGCCTCCCCCACAGCGGAGTCCGCAAACGCGGCGCTTTGCACATGCAGCAGCTTTCTGGCCTGCGCCACCAATGATTCCCATTCGCCGTCCGGGATAAAGGGAATCTTTTCGCTAAACGCGGGTTCCGGCGTTGCACAGGTCCAATGGGCGCCCTGTCCCCCGACGTTGGTTGCCGCCGCAGCAGCCGGAAAGCTGGCCGCGTGGGCTGCGCCGGGTCCACCAAAATCCAGGAGATGCGTTCCTTGGCGGGCAGTGAACATCCCCTCGGTGACGGTGGCTTCCGGGATCCCCAGGGATGCACGGTAGGCACCAGCTTGCGGGCCCTGGGACTTCTCCCGGGCTTCGGCCTTGACCTGGGGATCCTGGATATTGCGGACGCTCTCTCCCGGAATTTCGGTTAGTTGCGGGCCTGCTTCAAACATCACCAACCGCGCCCGGGGATGTTGCTCGATTAGCACCCGGGCGTAGGCCGAGCCGATGGGGCCGCTGCCGACAATGGCGATGGTGGGCTGAGACATGATGATCTCCTCTTCTACGATTCGGTGGTAACAGATACAGGGGTATTTTCGGCCGTCCCGGAGGGGTCATTGCTGAGCCGGCCACGGGGGAGGCAGAGCGCAACAAGGATTCCCACGGCGTACGCGAGCGCCAAGGCCGCGAAAACCGGTGAGAACACGGAGGTGTAGATCTGCGCCACCTCGGCTTGGACCTCCGCCGGGGATGCGTGCACTTGTTGCGGGGTCAACGTGGCCGCATCCAATCCCGCGGGCAGCAACCCAGCGACCGAGGCAGCAATGCCCACGCCGATCATCGCCGTGGCCACCGTGGAACCGATTTGGCGTACAAGGTTGACCGTTGCGGTAATGGTTCCGGTCTGCTTCGCCGGCACCGCGCCTTGCACCAGGGCGACAATCAGGTTCATGAACGAACCAGTGCCGATGCCGACTACCGCCATCACGGCCATCGGGACCCACAGCGGTCGACCCGCTGGAAGCAGCGCCATGGCAAACAGCCCGGCAGCTCCCAAGGCGGTGCCGATTACCGGGAACATCCAGTATCCGCCGGTGCGGCTAGCCCACCAGCCGGTGAATAGATTGCTGCACAGCATGCCGAATACGGTGGCAAACGGCACCAGCCCTGAAACCGTGATGCTGGTCTGGTACGCCATCTGGATATAGGTTGGCAAGTACGCGGTGATGGAGAACAACCCGACACCGATGATGGTGCTGAGTGCCGCTCCGGCCGCAACGGTGCGATTGGCAAAGATTTTGAGCGGAATCATAGGCTCGGGCACCCGAGTTTCGATCCACAGGAATAGCACCAAGCTGAACAGTCCAATCGCCAGCGCGAGCACCGTTGAGAGCGATGCTCCCGGTTCTCCGGCCCAGGTGATGCCAAGAATCAGGGCCACCAGGCAAATGGTGAATACCCCGGCTCCCGCCAGGTCGAACCCGCGTGGCGAAGTGTGCCCTTCCAATGCCGGGAGGGCAAACAGGGCCAGAACCAAGGCGATGAGACCAAGGGGAATATTGATCCAGAAAACCCACTGCCATCCAAGCTGGTCGGTGATGAGCCCGCCAAGCAGCGGGCCGACCAGGATCGCAACCGGGAAGGCCGCACCGATCGTGGCCAGGTAGCGGGGGCGCTCGCGCTGGGTGGTCACCCGGGCGATGATGGTTTGCGACATCAATTGCAGCCCGGCGGCACTCATGCCCTGAACCACGCGGGAGGCGATGAGCCAGCTGAAGTCCGCGGAAAGGCCGCAGCACAGCGAGGCAGCAAGGAAAACAACCAGGGCTCCGAGGAAGATTTTGCGTGGTCCCAGGATATCGTCGAGCTTGCCGAGAACCGGCAACAGAACCGTACTGGCCAAGGTATAGCCGACAACGATCCAGCTCATGTGCTGCAGGGCACCGAGCTCGCCGGCGATGGTCGCCAATGAAGTGGAAACCACCGTGTGGTCCATGGCGCCGAGAAATGAGACGGTCAGCAGGCAGGTGACCAGCAACTTGAGTCTCAAGGGTGAAAGTTTCATAGTGATCTGCCCGATCGATCGGGCCATCTACGCGACAGAATGTGCTTGCGCCGGGTTCTCCCGGCGCAAGCGGGCCTTGCAGCCCCTACGTCTTTTCCAGAATATCCCTACTTAGGTCTAAAAACAACGAAAGTTCGAAGCTTTCCAACCTTAAGGGGTTGATTCAGGATCCCCGCCGCGACCCGGCCAGCAAGCCCCTGCCCAGCCGCACCCGCAAGCCCCTTGCCGAATGGGTTCTCGGGAAGCTGCGCAAGCCCGCAGCTCCACGATGCAATAGGTGCAGAAAAGGCATAAGTTTAGTTGATTCCAGCATTAGTTGCCGGGTGAACCTGTCATTCCGCTCGAGATATGCAAGAATTACGAGTTATGGCAACAATGTCGACGCTCCACTTCGGAGCCCAAACGGACGAAGTGACGAGCCTGCTGCGCATCGTCAACCTGGTGCGCACCGGGGAAGCAACAACCCGACCCGAAATCGGCAAGGTGACCGGGCTCGGCCGCGGTGTCGTCAGCCAGCGTATCGACCAGGCAATTCAATACGGCTTCCTCAGGGACAGCGATTTTGCCGCCTCCTCCGGTGGACGCGCGCCACGCACCTTGCGATTCCATTCGGAACAGGGCGTGCTGATCATCTGCGCGCTGAGCGCCCAGCGGATCCGCGTTGGCATCACAGATCTGGATGGCACGTTGCAAAAGCATGCCCAGCGCAAATGGGATATCGCCCAGGGGCCGGAAAAGACCATCAAGGAGCTGTTCAAGCAGATCGACTCGGTCCTGGACAAGGATGCGGCACCAGCAGTGTGGGGCGTGGTCATCGGCCTTCCGGGGCCGGTGGATTTCGCCAGCGGACGCCCTGCGGCTCCCCCGCTGATGCCAGGGTGGAACGGCTTCGACATCAGGACCCCCTTCGAGCAGCGTTTCGAGTCGCCGGTCTGGGTGGATAATGACGTGAACCTGCTGGCCTTGGGCGAGCGGGCCCGCCGCCGCGAAGCGAATGCAGATCTCATTTATTGCAAGATCGGCTCCGGCATCGGGGCGGGGCTGCTTTCCCGGGGTTCGATCCACCGCGGAGCCAACGGCGCCGCCGGGGATATCGGGCACGTCCGCCTTCCAGATTCCACCGCCGCCTGCCGTTGCGGCAAGATGGGCTGCCTCGAAGCCGTCGGCGGCGGATGGGCCCTGGTGCGCGACGCCCAGCAGGCCATCGATGCCGGAAACGACGGGCCATTGGCCGCCTTGGCGAAGAAGCAACCAATCACCCTGGAGCTGATTTCCATCGCCGCGCAGGCAGGAGATCCAGTTGCCATCGCGCTGATCCAGCAATCGGCAGCGGTCGCCGGGGAGGCGGTCTCCACCTTGGTTAATCTGTTCAACCCCGGGGTGATCGTGTTCGGAGGCGCGATCGCTTCCGCCGGCGAACTGTTCCTGGCCGATGTGCGCCAGCGGATATATGAGCGATCCATGCCATTGGCCACCCGCGACATCACCATCACGCTGTCGGTGAATGACGAGCTTGAACCATTGCACGGAGGTGTCGAACTCGCCCTTGAGCAGCTCTTCGACGTCACGTTCCCCCGCTGGTTTGCCGACGGACGGCCCTCGCCAGAGCGCAGCACCGTGCGCTAGCCAACGGTTCTCGCCTAGCTGCGGCACCGACGAAACCAGCGCACCGCACCGGCCAGACCTGGCCGGTGCGGTGCGCTGGTTCAACTGCTTATTTTGTACTGAACGCGGCGTCGAATGCCGTACTTGACGGTTCGTACTTTGAGATCCGGCGGACAAAGTCCAGTGCTTCGGGGGCTCCCACCAGGCGATCCATCCCGGCGTCTTCCCACTCCACGGACAAGGGACCCTGGTAGTTGATCGAATTCAGCATTCGGAACGCGTTCTCCCACGGCACATCGCCATGGCCCGTGGAAATGAAGTCCCAGCCGCGACGCGGGTCTGCCCACGGCAGGTGCGAACCCAGGCGGCCATTGCGGCCATTGTCCAACCGCTTTTTGGTGTCTTTGCAGTGCACGTGGTAGATCCGGTCTTGGAAATCCCAAAGGAAGCCCACCGGGTCGATGTCCTGCCACACCATGTGGCTCGGGTCCCAGTTCAAGCCAAAGGCCTTGCGGTGGCCAATGGCTTCCAGCGCCCGCTGGGTGCTCCAGTAGTCGTAAGCGATTTCCGAAGGGTGCACCTCATGGGCGAAGCGCACGCCAACCTCGTCGAAAACATCAAGGATCGGATTCCAGCGGTCCGCGAAGTCCTGGTAGCCAGCGTCGATCATGGACTCGGAGGCGGGCGGGAACATGGCAACATACTTCCAAATGGATGAGCCGGTAAAGCCGGTCACCGTCTTCACCTTCAGCCGCGCCGCTAGCCGGGCGGTATTTTTCAGTTCCTCTGCGGCCCGGTTCCGGACGCCTTCCGGGTCCCCGTCGCCCCATACGGAGTCCGGGAGCATATCCCGGTGCCGCTGGTCGATCGGGTCATCACACACCGCTTGGCCCTTGAGGTGGTTGGAGATGGCCCAGGTTTCCAGCCCGTACCGCTCGAGCACCTCAAGCTTCCCTTGGATGTACTTGTCGTCGTCCCAGCGATTGGGGTCCAGATGATCACCCCAGCACGCGATTTCCAGGCCATCGTAGCCCCACTGCCCGGCGATCCGGGCCACCTCCTCGAACGGAAGATCAGCCCATTGGCCGGTGAATAGTGTGACGGGTCTGCCCATGGTATTGCCTCCTAGGCTAGGTGAATGCGCGATTCGCGGGCCACTTGCGTCCATGCTGACTCGTTGCCGGCGCTGCGGGCCACCGCGTCGAGCACACGCTGGACCTGCAGCCCCTCGGCAAATGTTGAATGCGCCGGGGTTGGCCCGCTGATGCTTTCGACCAGGTCCTTGACCTGATGGGAAAACCCGTGCTCGTAGCCGAGCATGTGCCCCGCAGGCCACCAGCCCGACAGGTACGGGTGCACCGGCTCGGTCACCAGGATATTGCGGAAGCCCTGGCGGTCCTGCTGGTCTTCGCGGTTGTAATACTGCAGGCTGTTCAGCTCCTCCAGATCGAAGGCAAGGGCTCCCCTGCTTCCTGAAACCTCGATGGACAAGGCATTCTTCCGCCCGGTCGCAACCCGGGAGGCCTCGAAGGAGGCCAAGGCCCCATTGCCCAGCCGGCCGTTGAAGAGCGCCAGGTCATCCACGCTCACTTGGCCGAAACCGCTGCCGTCGGCCAACGGCCGGTGTTCGGTGACGGTTTGCAGCACCCCGCTGACCGCCTGGATGGGCAGCCCGGTGGTGAACTGCACCAAGTCGATGGCATGCGCGCCGATATCTCCCAAGGCGCCGGATCCCGCCTGGTCCTGCTGCAGCCGCCATGACAGCGGAGCAGTGGAATCCACCAGCCAATCCTGGCGGTAGGAAGCCCGAACCTGCTGGATCTCACCGAGCACTCCTTGTGCGATGAGCTGGCGCATGAAGCTGGCGGCCGGCACCCGGCGGTAGGTGAAGCCAACCATGGTGCGTACCCCGCGCACCGCCGCGCGTTCGGCCGCTTCAGCCATCAGCTCGGCTTCCTCAACGGTATTCGCCAAGGGTTTCTCGCACAGCACGTGTTTTCCCGCCTCCAGGGCGGCGATCGCGATCTGCGCGTGCGAGGCACCCGGGGTGACAATGTCGATGATGTCGATATCGTCGCGTTCAACCACCTCTTGCCAGCTGGCGCTGCTCGATTCCCAGCCCCATTGCGCGGCCTGGGCCGCCGCCTTGGAGCTATCGCGTCCCACCAGCACCGCCATCTGCGGGTCAGCGGGCAGGTCGAAGACCCGATGCGCGCTGCGCCAGCTCTGGGAGTGCGCAGCACCCATGAAGCCGTGGCCAATCATGGCCACCTTGAGGCTGCTCATGAGAGCACCAGCTCGCGTTCGACGGCGACGCGGTTGGTGACATAGCGCATCGGAGCGATCTGCATGTAGAGCAGCCGCATGGTCAGCACCACTTCTACCTGGATCTGCGTTCCCGGGGCCGGCGGGTTATCCAGGCTGATCACCACATCGGGGCGGTCGGCGACAAACCATAACGTGTCCCACTGCTCGGGCAGCTCGTCAATGCGGTAGCTGGTTCCCTGCAGCTCAAAGCGGAGGTTTTCGGAGGGAACCGCCACCCCGTTCACGCGGGCTTCAACGTTGTCTACGGCCGAAAGCCACAAGCTCCGATACCACGGAAGCTGGACCGAGACCGCCAACCCCTCGGGACGCCGGCTGACATTCTGGTCCTGGAAAAGAGAATTATGAGTTGCCATGGGTATTCCTCAACAATCTGTGCCTTGGGTGTTGTTAAGCCGGGACGACTGCGTCTTCGATGGCCTGGCGCATCAGCGCGTGCTGCTTTTTGACCAGGTCGATGGGGTCGGATTCGCCAAGGTCGGCAAACGCATGGCCTTCCCATTCGCTGGAGAGGAATCCCCGGTATCCGCCCTTGACAAATTGGCGCACAATGCGCGGGATATCCATGGCCGGTTCGTCCCCTGCTTCGTTGATGTCGTAGAACTTGGCGTGCACATGGAAGATCTGCGGCATGATATCCAGCCATTCCTCCGGCGGAACCAGCCCATGCATGTTGAAGGCCAGACGGGTGAACGGGCCCAATCGGGCTGGATCGAAGTTGTGCGAAAGCAGGTAGTCCTCGAATTTCTGGTTGCGCTCATGCATCGGCAGCGGCTCGCGCCAAATCTGCTGCATCACCTCCAGGTGCTCATCGCCCAGTCCCATGGCACGCAGCGTGCGGAACAGGGTTGGGGACAGCGAGTGCATGGTTGAACTGAAGTCCGCGGTGAAGCCCAGGCGATCGCTGTCCAGTTCCTGGTACATTTCACGGATCTGGAGAATCTTCGGATCGTTGGGACCCTGCGGTGCATGGATCTCATATCCAAGTTTTTGATCATATTTTTCGGCCAGCGGAAGCAGGCTGCGCAGCAATTCCTTGCCGGCCGAGCGAATCACGATCCGGTTGAATCCGAGCTGGTGCGCTGTGTGCAGCTGGGCGGCGAAGAAATCGTATTCTTCGTCCGGAGTCATGTCCCGGTCCTTGCGCCGGCCCATGTCCAGATTGGTTCCCACGGCGCTGGGGACCAACTCGTAGCGGTCCATGCTGGTTCGCCACAGTTTGATGAATTCATCATCGACGTGGGGGTAAGTGCGCAGCATCTGCGCGATGTTGAATTCAACCCCCGGCCCCAGGCCGTGATCGGCCGCGGCCTTGATGAGGGTTTCCTGGGTGTACTGTCCCGCAGCAAATTCTGAAGTGAGGGAGTACAGGGTAATGCCAAGCTCGATTCCCGAGCCTGCGATTCCTTCTGCCATTTTGTTGCCTTCCAGGGTAGTCAGCCGCGTGCGGGCTGGGCTAGATGCGAGTGGAGCAGTTCTCGGGCGCTGCGCGAATCGGTGATCATGCGGGACCCGGCGTCCTTGGCCGCAGCGCGCTGCAGCGCTTGCTCACCGCGAATGATCTCGAACGGATCCTGCCAGTTATTCCAGTGCCAGCCTTCGTATTCACTGGAAATGGCACCGTGATAGCCGTTCTCCACCAGCTGGGCGACCAGACCGCGTACCGGTACCGAAGGTTCCTCGCCGTTTTCGTCGATGCCGAAGAACTTGCCATGGACATGACGGACCCATGGCATGATTTCCTGCCATGTTTCAATGGAGGCCGGACCGAACAGGCCGGTGCCGTTGATGGCGAAGTCGATCCCCAGCTCGGGTCGGCCGTAACGGGCTGCCAGCCCGATGAATGCGCCAAATCGTTCACCGTGCACCTTCTGGGTGTTAGGCGGGCCCTCGGCGTAAAAGCCGTCCCACAGCGCAACTACGGCGGCCAGCAGATCCTCGCTGGCGCCACGGCGCCGGTAGGCCTCGAGCAGCGAGGGGGCGAAGCCGGTGACTGTTGCTCCCCAGTCGGCGGTGAAGCCCAGCAGCGGCGAGTTCAGCTTCTCGTAGCGATCGCGCAATGCCAGCACCCGTTCGTGGGCACCGTGCTGGTCGGCATGGACTTCAAGGGCGAGTGTCACCCCGTACTTCTCCGCCACCGGAAGCAGGCTTTCCATGGCATCCGGGCTCAGCGAGATCTGGACCCTGGCGATGGGGAATCCTAGGCGGGCGGCGACCTCGATCTGCGCCCGCATGTACTCAACCATCTCATCTTGGGTCATCAGCCGATCCCGGCGCAGCCCGGTGTCGACGTTCACTGCCAGCGAGGTGGGAACCAGGTCGACTTCCTGCACCAGGTCCCGGAACTGGCCCACAAAATTGTCATCGATGCGGTTCGGGAAACCACGAAGGCTGGAGAATCCGATCAGCTCAAGGCCGGGGCCGAATCCTTCGGCAGCGACCTTGCGGATCAACGATTCCAAGTCGTATTCGCGCGCGTGCGAGGCCCGGGTAAAACTGTAGAGGGTAACCCCCTGGATTGGTGTTCCCAGAGTGTTCATCGCTGTTCCACCTTCATGGTCTTGGTGTCGCTTTCTTCAATGTGCAGTACCCCGTGATCGGTGATGATGTACGGGATATAAACCTTCAGCCCGACACGGACTTCGTGCTCCTGAAGATCTTGGCGCAGGGGCAGCTGGCCGGTGAGGGTGGCCGAATCCAGCGGGAACCACCATTCATCGGTTTCCTGAACCAGCTCGTCAAAGGTGAAGGTCCGGCCGTTCATGCTCCAGCGCAGGGAGTCGGCCGGCGCTTTAATTCCGTCGATGCTCAGCGTCGCGCCGGCAATGCAGGACCCCGGCAGTGCCCGGTACCAGGGGATGCGCACTTGAACTGCCGCGTGGCCCTCATGGGTGGTTAGTGTCCCCTGCTCGATAATGCGGTCGGCAATCATCGGGTCTCCTTGTATAGGTTCGTCACAGCTGACTTATTCCTTATTCGCTCATTCTAATGTCTGATTCCGACATAAGTAAAGAGTTCTTGAGTTTTTCTGCAATTCGCCGCGCACCGCGCACAGCCAGCGCAACCGAGGTCAGCGTGGGATTGCAGGCGGTCGCGGTGGGGATCACTCCGTTGCCGGCAACAAACACGCCGGGAACTTCCCAGAGCTCGCTATCAGGCGAGCACACACTGGTCCCATCATCAACCTGGCCCATCCGAGTGGTGCCCTGGTAGTGGAGGGACGAGCCTGGAGGCAGGAGGAATGGACGCTCATCCAGCGGTTCCCCCACGGCTTGCCCCCACCGGAGAATATGCTCCTTCGCCCGTTCAATTACCTGTTGGTCGGCATCGCTGAGCCGGTAGTGGATACGCATCGCGGGCATCCCGTAGAAATCCGTGGCCTGGTCGTCGAACACCACCCGGTCGTCCTTGCTCAGGTCCTTGGCACAGAACAGCCCAAGGCCGACAATCGATCCGGGGACAACCGGGTCGTCCTCGGCCAGCGGAACCGGCGAGGCGTCGAGCTGCATGATCTGCCCGTGGAAGGGCTCGCCATCGGTATAGGGAACCCAGGAGACCCCGCTGTGCTCGCTCAGCCCGACGCCCGGAGCCCCCGCGGCTTGCTGTGCATCAACACCCCGCAGGCGGCTGGCGAAGACCACCTGCGCCTGGTCATTGAGGTAGCGTCCCAGCGCTTGAGGCCGGATACCCGAGGCCCACAGCAATTGCGGAGTGCGCAAGGCGTCGGCCCCAACCACCACAAAGCGGGCAGAGACCTGGTGCAGGGTTCCGGTGCGCTGGTCCCTGACCAGCACACCGCTGGCCATCTGGCCATCGGTGAGTATCCGGAGCACCAATGAATCATCAAAAAGCGTGAAGTTCGCATTGGCGCGGGTGGGTTCGCCCATCACCACGTCGGCGCCGGACCAGACGAGTTCGCCTTCTGCGCGGCGGTGCACGGCCAGCGGCATCGGTTGCACCCGATAGGCGTCCTCACGTCCAGCATCCACGTGGGCGGCAAGCAGATCGCGGACTTTTTGCGGCAGGGCGGCCTGCTCGAAGGCCTCGGTGGTCACCTCCAGCAACCGCTCCGCTTCGGCCAGCAGGTCATCGAGGTCCGCCAGGAAATCGATCCGCTCGGCACCGCCGGGTCGTGGGCAGGCACCGGTCCAGTGCGCGCCCATGCCGCCGACATTGCTGGACATGGCAGCCACCGGCAAACCATCTTCTCCAGGAGCCGCGAAACCGCCGGCGAGCAAAAACGTGCCGGGACGGGCCCGCCGGGTTCCGGCTTTGACCTGCCCGGGAGAGTTGACGGTTTGCGCGCCAGCGCCGGGCCCTTCCGAGGCCCGCTGCGCCGCGGCCCGCTGATCCGGATCGCCGATGTTCTTGACATGGGCCCCGGGCGGATTGCTGATGCTGGGCCCCACCTCGAACATGGCAATCCGCGCTTCGGGAGCCAGCTCGCTGAGGATACGCGCATAGGCCGCCGAGGTTGGTCCGCTTCCAACCAGTGCGACGTCAACTTGAAGCGGATACGAACGCGGAGTCATCGCGCGGCCACCAGTTCCTGAATGCGCTTCACCGACTGGACCGAGCTGATGGTGGGATAGTATTCCAAACCGATTTCATCCCGGTAGCCGCTGGCGTGCAGCTGGGCGAGGCGGGCAGTCCAGTCAATCAATCCGGAACCCGGTTCCCCGCGCCCCGGGGCATCGGCGATCTGCACGTACTTGATCAGCCCTGCCGCGTTGGCCAGCTCATGTTCCACGTCCTCGCCCTCAACCGTCGAGTGGTACAAGTCGTAGAGCACGCCGAACTGGGCCGAATCGACGCCTCGGGCCACATACACCGCCTCCGAGGTGCGGTCCAGCAGCGCCCCGGGGTGATCCACGCGCACGTTGACCGGCTCCAGCACCAGCGTGATGCCCGAACCGTCAATGAGCCCAGTAGCCTTGGTGTAGATCTCGATCAGTTCATCAAGCTGGTCCTGGCGCTTGCGCCCGCCAAATCCGGTTCCCGAACCAACAACGATGCGGGCGCAGCCCAACTGCAAGGCCACCTGGACTCCCTCTTCAAGCCCGGCGTAGAACGGTGCATGGTTTTTCGGGGGAATCATGAACTGGGTGCGCGGTTCGGCCAGCTGGGCGGTCAGTTTCAGGCCAGTCTCCTGCAGCGCATCCTGCAGGGCCGGGATGTCCTTGCCTGTGGGCCCCCACATTTCAACGGCGCTGAATCCGGCGGCGGCCGCCGCGCGGACTCGGTCTTCGGCCGCCTCTCCGGCTTCAGCAAATAGCAGGTCGATATTCGGGGCAAGCTCATACATGGGAACTCCTGTCAAAGGGTGTGGAAAATGGTGGTTTGTTCGTTGCGGACCCTGTTTTCGGGCGCACAGGGTCAAGCCGCAGGATGGTTTACCCGCGCAGAGAGGGGGGAAGCCTAGCCCTTCAGGCCTCCGGAGAATCCTTGGATGAATCGCTTCTGGGCGAAAAGGAACAGCACCAGGATGGGGATCATCGACACGATGACAATGGCGAAGATGGAGTTCCATTCAGATACCAGCGAGCCTATGTAGTAGTACATCGCCACCGGCAGGGTCTGGTTCTCGGATCCGCCCAGGAAGATCAGCGAGGTGAAGAAGTCGTTCCAGACAATCAGCCCCGCGAAGATCGTGACGGTACCCGTGGCCGGGGCCATCATGGGAAGCACGATCTTGGAAAAAATCTGGAAACGGGTGGCCCCGTCGATGGTTGCTGCCTCTTCGTAGGAGGTTCCCAGGCCTCGGAAAAAATTCGAGTACAGGAAGATCGACACCGGTAGCAGCATGCCCGTGTACAGGATGACCATGCCCCACGACGAACCGGTCAAACCGAGGGTTCGCGCACCCATGTACAGCGGCACCGCGCCCAGCTGGCCGGGGAGGATGATGGCAACCAGGAACAGGTAGTAGGCCGCTTTGGTCCAGCGCCGGGTGCTGCGGGCAATCACGTACCCGGTGAGCGAACCCATGGCGACCAGCAACAGGATGCTGCCCGCGGTGATGATCACGCTATTGAGCAATCCGGAAAGGACGTTCGAGTTGCCTGTGGCGGACAAAACGTCAACAAATGCGCTGAAGTCCAGGCTTTCGGGCAGCGCCAGCGGCGAGGTCGAGTACATTTCGGTACCGGACTTCAGGGCCGTGGTGACCAGGAAATAGAAGGGCGCCAGGAAGACCAGGGCAAGGACCCAGAGCCCGATTTCTCGCAGCAGCGTGAGCTTGGTGTAGCGGAACATGGCCTAGTCCTCCGGGTTCGAACGGGTGAGCCGCTGCTGGAGCACAGCGAAGATCAGGATGATGACCGCCAGAACCAGGGCCAGCGCGGCGCCGCCGCCGAAGTTCCCGAGGGCGAATGCCTGCTTATAGACTTCCGTGGCCAGGGTTTCCGTGGCCCCCGCGGGGCCGCCGCTGGTCAACGCCATGATGGGGTCGAATACCCTCAGCCCCTGGACAATTCCCAAGGTCATCGCGATGGCCACAGCCGGTCGCAGGGCCGGCAGGGTGACGTGGCAAAAACGCTGCCAGAGATTAGCCCCGTCAATGGCGGCAGCCTCTTCGACTTCATTCGGGACGCTGGTCAGCCCTGCCATGAAAATGACCATGGCGAACCCGGTGGAAGACCAGGTCAGCACCACCAGGACAGTCCATACCGCCCACTGCGGGTCTGCCAGCCATGGCTTGGCCAGATGGCCGGCGCCAATCGAATTGAGCAGTGCATTGATCGGGCCGTCAAAGTCGAAAATGAACTTCCAGATGTATGCGGTAGCCAGCGGGCTGAGCACCACTGGCATGAAGAAGAGGGTGCGTAGCGCATAGCGGGTTTTCACCACCCGGTTCAGGCCCAGGGCAAGCAGCAGGCCCAAGACGTTGCCCAGCAGCACCGACCCAAAGGCGAAAAAGAGGGTGTTGCCCAGCGAACGGATTTTAGTGGGGTCGTTGAAGATCGCCTCGAAGTTCTTGAACCCGACAATTTCGAACGAGCCGATGCCCGACCAGTTGGTGAAGGCGAAGAATCCCCCGATGCCCGTAGCCACATAATGAACGGCGAAAACCAGCACAATCCCGGGTAGCGCCCACCACCAGTGGCCGAATTCCAGTCCCCACCGTGGGCGGGAAGATTTTTTCCGATCGCTGCCAGGCCGCCTGGGACTGCTGGCCCCGGCTTTCTGCCCGAGGGGCGCTTGGCCGCTCCGCGGCCCATTGGCTTCGCGATTGATCGGTTGAGATGTCACCGTCATGATAATTTCTGCCTATTCTTCCGAAACTATGGACTCAGGTACGCACCGGCTACTGGTCCCAGGCCGCATCCATGGCGTCAAGCACCTGGGCCGGAGTCTGCTGTCCGGTCAATAGCCCCTGGACGCCGCTGCCAAGTTCGTCGTAGACCGCGGCATTGGACCACTCGCTGTTCGGCAGTGGCGCGTAGCGCTTGTCCAGGATCAGGTCCTCCACGTTTTGGTAGGCGCTGTTCTCGAAGTCGAAATCTTCCAGTCCCGCCACGGGCAAGGCGCCATCAATCTCCGCGAAGGCCTTGGTCTGCTCGGGCTCGGCCAGCCATTCGAGGAAGGTCGTGGCAGCGTCCTTGTTCTTGGACGCGGCGTTGATCGAGTATGCGTAGTTGGCGCTGGCATAGATGAAATCTTCCGCCGCACCACCTTCGCTAGGCAGGACACGGACTTCAAAGTCCTGGTCTTCGGCGGTGGTTTTCAGCTGCATGTTGCTCGGGCCCGGGATAAAGGCCGCCAACGAGTTCCCGCTGACAAGCGCCTTGGTCACCACATCAAAGCCGGCGCCTTCGGCCCCTTTCTGGAAGCACCCCGCGTCTTTCAATGCGACCACTGCTTCCAGGGCCTGCTGCCACCCTTCGGTATCTGAGAATGTCACTTCGCCGGCGACGCGCTTGTCGTTCCAGTCGGGATCCTGGGAGTAGACGCGGGTGGCGGCCAGCTGCATGCCAAGCAGCCCGGTGTTCGGGGCCGCGGTGCCGGCCACCGCAAACATCGATTTGTTGGCTCCTGCCAACGAGCCGCACTGCTCCAGGACACCGGCGAAGTCCCCGGGGAACGGGCTGACCCCGGCGGCGGCCGCAGCGGTATCGTTGGACACCAGGCCGACCACAGTGATTTCCGGAGCGAGGCCATACACCTTGCCCTCTGGGCCGAACAACGCCTCGCTGCCCTCCGGAACCAAGGCTGCCGCAGATTCACCCAGTGGCTCGAGGAAGCCGGCCTTGACCAGTGGCAGGATGCTCCGGCCCGAAGCCGAGCCTGGTGCGGTGACCAAGACATCGGAGGCGTTGCCTGCCTGCAACTGGGTGCGTACCACCTGATCATAAGAGTCATTGGGCTGCGGGTTCAGCGTGATGTTCACGTCCGGGAACTCTTCCATGTACTTCTTGGCCAAGGCCTCATAGGGGCTCTCAACGGTGTTGGAAGTTGCGAACGTGAGCGAGAATTCCTGGTTCTTGGCGTCCGACGCACTGTCGGAGGTTCCCCCGCAGCCTGTCAGAGCGAGTGCTGCAACGGTGGGAATAGCCAGGGCTGCAAGCCTAAGGCCTGCGGGGCGTCGGTGCTGAGTCATGACCAGCCTTTCAAACATCATTGTGAGCGTAAAGCCGGAGGGTGATCCCGGTCACTCCTAATTATGAATACATGTGCCAGAAAAGTACATAAGTTTTGCAGATAGTAGACATAAGTAAGTATTTGCGCGGCTTCTGCGCACGCCTGCTAGCCTCGCTCGAACTGCCGGAACAAAGCGGCGCGCAGCGCACACCCCTCGAAAACAGGGTGTGCGCTGCGCGCCGTCAGGCAGTCCAGGTGCTAGACCCTGGCCGTCAATGAACGCATGCTGCGCCGAATCAGGTCATGCTGCTTGCGCACCAGCACCAGCGGGTCGACCTCGCCAAGTTCAGCAAAGGCATGGCCCTCCCATTCACTGGACCAATATCCGCGATACCCTCCGTCAACGAAAACACGCACGAGCTGCGGGTAATCGATGGCAGGCTCATTTCCCTGCTCGTCGATGTCGTAGAACTTGGCGTGGACATGGAAGATCTGCGGCATGATCTCGGCCCACTGACCTGGTTCGACATGGCCATGCATATTGAACGACAGGTGCGCAAAGGACCCCAAGCGCGCCGGATCGAAACCCCTGCCACGGAGATAGCCGATAAACTGGTCCTGCCTCTCGCGCATCGACGCGTCGGTAGCCCAGATCGCCTGCAGCTGCTGCACTGCGGCATCATCCAATTCAGCCCGGCGTACGGCACGCAAGAGGGTGGGCGACATGCTGTGCATGGTGGAGGAGAAATCTGCCACGAAACCCAATAGCGGCGAGTTCAGCTCCTCATAGACTTCTCGCACCCGCATGATCTCAGGCGAGTTCGGCCCCATCGGCGCATGGATCTCGTAGGCCAGCTTCAGCCCATGCTTTTCGGCTACGGGGAGCAGCCGCCGCAGCAGCTCTGGTTTGGCGCTTTGGATCCGCACCAGCGGGAACCCCAAAGCCTTGGCCCCGTCAAACAATAATTGACTGAACTCGAATTCCTCGTCAGGAGTCATGTCGCGGTCCCGTCGGCGCCCCATGTCCAGATTGGCGCCGAAGGAACTGGCGGTGAACCCGTACTTGTCCATGGCCGTCTTCCACACCTTGGTGAATTCCGGGGTGACTCGCGGATAGTCCGGCAGCATCTGCGAGGCGACCATCTCGATGCCGGGACCGATGCCCAGCTGGGCAACACGTTCAAGCAGGCTGTCGAAGTTGTACCATCCTGCCCGGTACTCCGCGCTGGCAGAATACAACGTCAGCCCAAGGTCAAAGGGATCCTCTTGCATTTTAGGTTCCGGGGGATCCACAGGTTGAATCTCGATCTGCGCCGGCCGCGGAGCATCGGTCGCTGCCAGTTCCAGTTCCTGATTCACGAAATTCGGGACATACATTCCTGGCCCGCCATCAGCCCCAGGAGCAATTTGCATATACGGCAGGCGCATCTCCCCAGAAATTCGCACCGTGCGCACGGCGCCCAGTTCATCAGGTTCGGGCAGCGCGACGATCAGCAGCGGGTGGTCCTGGAGGAACCAGAGTACCTGATCCTGATTGGGCAACTCATCCACGGCGTAGCGCACGCCGCGAAGTTCAAAGCTGAGGTCATCGGCTGGAACCTCAACGCCGTCCAGCGCCAGCTTCAGGGACGTGACCGAAGACAGCCAGAGGCTTCGATACCAAGGAATCGTCAAGGCCACAGCAATGCCTTCGGGATGGACCCGGAGGCTGGATTCGTCAATGAGGCCGTTAGGCATGGGATTCTTCTTTCTGGTTAGTCGTTGATTCTCTGCCCGAAGCGATTCCGCGAAGCAGTGCATGCTGCCGCCGGATCTGTTCAATCGCGCGCCCCGCAGTTCGTTCGCCTTCATATTCGCTGGACAGATAGCCCCGGTATCCGGCGTTCTGCAATGCATTGATGACCGGAACCCATGGGATCTGCTGATCTTCGAGTTCGTTGTTGATGTCATGGAATTTGGCTTGGATAAAGACCACGTATTCGGCAATCCCTGCGAAGTCGTCCGGGTCCACGCCGATGCCATCGAGGAAAGCCGGCCTGGTTTCGCGGCTCTCGCCTTCGCGCAGCGGGATGGGGCGGTCCTGAAAGATGCCAGTATCAATAAGCAAGCCGAAGTTTTCGGTACCCGTGCGTTCAATGAGGTTGGCGTAGGCCTGTACCACCGGATGCTTGATCGGTGTCGGAGAATGGATCTCGGGACAGATGATGATCCCCAGATCATGAGCAAGATCCAGACTTCGCTCAACAGCGCCTTGCCAGATGGGATCGGGAATCAGATCATCGGAAACCACGCCGATTTTTGGCCTGAGGAATTTGAATCCGAGCTGATGTGCGAGCTTGAGATCGCGCTGCAGAGCCAGCGCGCCTTCCTGCTCTGTCATGCCCCGCCCGGGATGCAGCCGGGTATCGATCCAGGATCCGTAGTTGGTCGGCTCTAGTCGGTAGCGCTCCAGCAAACTGAACCACCGGTCGATGAATTCCACAGAAGGGTTGGGGTAGCCGGGAAGATGTCCCTCGCCGAGAATCTCCACACCGGTGGCGCCAATGTCGCTAATGGCTGACAGCGAAGTCTCCAGGTCCATGACCGTGCCGTAGTCCCCCATGAAGCTGTAGAGCGACACCCCATATTTGAACTGTCCGCCGTCTCCCTCAGGCGCCAAGGTGACCATCCGGGTTTCGCGGAACAAAGACGGCTGGTGAATGAGCGGAATATAGGACATCCTCAACCGCAATTCGATCCTGACCTCGTGCACGCCCGGAGGCAAGCCGCCATCAAGCGGCACGGTGACAACCACGGCTTCTTCCAATGGCCACCGCAGCCCCTCGCTGCTCCAGAGCTGCTCGAGGGTATATGTACCACCATCGAAATCCCACAACGGGACTTCCGGGCCAACGCTCACCAGATTTCCCACAGAAACCGAGATGCCATCGATCAGCGACGCAGCCATCCCCCGGTACGACGGCATGCGAACCCTGAATTGGAATCCAGCGGCACGTCCGTCTTGATATACATTGCGGAATCCCACGGATTGGATCAGGCTTCTTTCCAGCAACATTGTGACCTACCCCTCATAGTGCGCTTACCCCTCCCATCTTATGTCTATTTCTTACAAAAGATAGCTCTTTTTCGAAATAAGTATTCTCCTTGGATACAGATGCAGTCGCGCAAGCCGGCACCCGACGCGTCCAAAGTCCGCTCTTCCCGCACCGCGCTCCGGGATAACCTCTGGAGTTAATTAGCGAAGACGCCGGCCACAAGCCCATGGATCGCCAAGCCGCGGGAAGCGGGGCATTGCACCTCGGCAGGCCTCCCCGCAATTTACTGATTGACAAAATTCAATCACTAGGCGGATGATGATACTTACGCACTAACGTAGGAGTTTGAATGAGCGCGCTCAAGACCTCCGCGCTGCGCCTCGTCAAGCCTTTCGCGGTCCGCGATTATGCCCTGCTGGCTAGCGCTCTTGTCCTGTCTACTTTCGCCGCGGGCATGTGGACCGTGGCCATGGTCTACCAGGTGCGCCGCTTGGGCGGCGGGCCGGTGGAACTTTCAATGGTGGCCACGGCCAATGCCGTGGGCCTGCTGTGTTTTGTACTCTTGGGCGGGATCATGGCCGACCGGCATTCCTGCCGGCGCATCGTGGTGCTGGTAGAGACCTTTTCCTTTGTGCTGATGAGCATCACCGCGGTGCTGGCCATTAGCGGGGTACTGGAACTGTGGCACCTCATGGTGGCAGGATTTCTCATCGGTTCAGGATCAGCATTTTTCTACCCTGCATACTCCGCCCTACTGCCCAAGATGTTGCCACCCGAGCAGCTCTTGGCCGCCAATGGCCTGGAAGGAACCGTGCGCCCCGTGGTCCACACTGCCTTGGGCCCGATGACCGCCGGATTCGTGGTGGCAGCCTTGTCCCCAGCGCACGCCATCATTGGCGTGGCACTGGTTCACCTGCTCGCCTTGCTGATGCTGCGCACGATCCCCAGCCGGGACGCCTATAACGCGACGGGTCCGGCGGACGGCCAGCCGCAGCCGGGCATCCTCCGGCAGCTGCGCGAGGGCGTCGGCTATACGGTGCGCACCCGGTGGCTGTTGTGGACCTTGCTGTTTTCGGTCGTTTCCGTGTTCACCTTCATTGGACCTTTTGAAGTTCTGCTGCCCTTTATCGTCAGCGATAATCTGCACGGGGACGCCAAGCTCTTCAGCTTCGCCCTGGCTTTCTTCGGCCTCGGATCAGCACTCGGCTCGCTGCTGATCGCCTCCGCTAAATTCCCGCGCCGGTACCTGAGCCTGATGACAGCCTGCTGGTGTCTGGGAACATTGCCGCTGGCATTGGTGGGCTATGCCGAAGAAGCGTGGATGCTCTTTGCCATCCTCCTGGCATTCGGCATCACCGACGCTGTGGGCATGGTCATTTGGGGAACGCTGTTGCAACGCCGAGTGCCCCGCCACCTGCTGGGCAGGATCTCCAGCTTGGACTTTTTCGTTTCGCTGGCGCTGATGCCGCTATCCATGGCAGCGGCTGGGCCACTGACCCAAGTCCTGAGCTTGCAGGCGATTTTCATCATCGCAGGTCTGGCTTCACCGGTGTTTGGCGTCATTGCGTGGTGGGCTGGAAAATTTGCACGCGACGAAGTGGAGAACCCGCTGATTGATGAGCCAGTGGCCGTGGCAGAGGGTGAGATTCGGTAGTTTCCGGATCCCATCCTCTATCACGGCCGATCTATTTTGCCATTCATGGTGCGGTACAGCGGCAATACCGCAACGGAGGAACGGGACTTACGGCGCTTGCTCTGCGTAGAGGCGCAATTGATCCAATTTGTCCCCCTCGCTTTCGCGAACGTTCGCAGCCAGCTCTTCGCACTGTTCAACGCTCAAATCAGGATTGATGATCGCCACTTGCAGCACCACCTCGGTGTACCCGGCGTCGTCTTTCAGATCGTATCGGTAGGACAGCCCGTCCGGATTCTCTGATGTGTGCATGATCAGCAGCCGGTTCTCAATCAGGTCGTGGACGCGGTAGGCCCGTTCGTGGCCTGCGACTCTATAGACCAGATTGGTTCCGACTTTTAGTTCTGGGTCATCTGAATGCATGGAACCAATTCCATGGATCCACAAAGGAGCTGCTGCCCAGTCGGTCAGCAATTCCCAGACGCGGTGCACCGGAAGATGTATGAGAACGGTGCTTTCAAAAACACTGAACTGGCTCATACCGGAATCGTTGCACTCTCGCCGGTTAATGGGAATAGTTTTCAGAAGATTTGGGTAGATAAAAACCGGCACCAGGCAATTCTCTGCCTGGCGCCGGTCAAATGCGCTACTGGTGTTTACCAGTCTTCTTCGACGTCTGCCTCGGAAATGCCCAGCTCCGGTTCCTGCTCAAGGTCGAAGTTGTACCAGGCTTCAGTGAAGTCAGCCATCGAATCCAGCGCGTCCTGCGCATCGCCGTCCAAGACCTCCAGGGCCTCAGGGCTGTTCAACACAGCAGTCACCGCAACGAATGGGTGATGCTCAAAGTAATCGGTTGGGGTGGCATCTTCGTTAAACGTCAGATTCTCGCTCTGTGCAAAGAGTTCGACGTATTGCGCCACTGCGTCGGGCAGACGGCTCAGGTTGATGCCAGTCAAGGACTCATTGTAGATCTCAGCAGTTGCGTCGGCCCACTGCTCAATGAGCTCTTCGCTCATCATTGCCATCTGATTATCCACCTCGTGGTCGGGGTTTTTGCTTCACGTGATTCGGTAGCAATTCATCTTATTTCTTCAGGCCGAGCATGCCAAGACAGAATCTTCAGTTGGATTGTGATCTTTTCGATCGTGTGAATTTCGCTGGATGCTACTGGTCCAGCGATGGGATGTCAGGCAGTTCTGGCATGGGTGAAAAACTGAATTCTTCAGGCTTCGGCACAGGGGTTCTAGTCAACCGGTCAAGTTCTTCGCGTGGCAGCTGAACTGGTCCCGAAGGCTCTTCATCCTCGGTTCCTCCAGAGCTGTCCGAGGACTGCGGGACACCAGCAAGCAATGAGAGCGACAGGACAAATGCAATGAATCCGAACACCAGATGCACCCCGATGAAGTACATCCCGCCGATGTTGCCTCGCAGCAGCGCGAAGCCTCTCGATTTTGCCGAGCTGCTCACCGCCAGCCCATAAGCGAAAGCGTTGTTCTTGAATCCCAGACGGAGCTGGCAATAGGCCAAAACCCCACCGACCATCAACAGTCCCATACCCGCCGACCACATTGGAACTGCGGCCATCTGGCTTGGTCGGGCCATGCATACTCCGAAGAAGGCCAGATGCGCGAAAACTATCAGCACACGTTTCCAGAAGCCTGCCGCGTAGCCTCCGCTCAGGCGCACCAGATGCACCCTTCGTTCTTCAGGATCCTGGCGGTTCTGCGGAGGCCCTGATATTTCTCGAAATATGAGAGCAGCGGCCACCCGGCCCGCCACAACGCCAAGAAGCATCAAGATCGCACCCGCGAGTGGAACGAAGCAGCCCGCCACAGCGCCAGCTACCGCAGCCGCCCAACTGGCCTGGTACCCGCGCATGGCTTTGGGCAGCGCCGGGAAGCGGGCGTGAATATCTTTGATGTACCCCGAAGGTAGCGTTTTCTCCGTCCTTTTATACGTGGAGATATTCCACCAAGCGAACAGGCCACCACCGCCAAGCAGCAGCACAACCACAATCAGGGTGACCGGCAAACTGGCAGCGTGCCCAAAAGCAGCGACGGCTGCGAGCGCCGGAATGGATAACCACCAGCGGTCCGCGTAAACCGCCTGCTTGGCCAGAAAGTTCTCCGCGTAGTCCTCGTGCAGCTTTTCGTTCATTGGATCGCTGGCCAGCATGCCGCGCAATAATTGGCCGTGGTCCCCCACGATCTTGCGGCCCATTTCGATGCTGCCTGCCGAACGCAATAGCCCTTGATGATGAGGGTCAATGCGCAGCCCTGCTTCCAGGAGCCTCATCGCGCCTCGGTGATCTCCGGCGATGTCGGCTGCGAGAGCTGCACCTTGATAAAAGTCGGGGTTTTCAGGTTCCAATTTCAGTGCATGCTCAGTGGCCTGGCGGGCCAAGATCCGCTCGTCATTGTTCTGGATATTGCCCAGCAAGAAGATGCCCAGCAGATAGTGTCCACGGGCATGCGCCGGCGCCACCGCGATGACCTGTTGGATGGTTGCCAGGGCCTCGTCACGACGGCGCTGGCCGGAAAGTGCCACCGCGAGCTGCTCACCAGCTACTGGATGCTCGGGATTCAGCCCCAATGCCACGCGTGCGGCGGCTTCAGCTTCGCTCCACTGCTCCAAGTTCAGATGGCAGGCCGCGTACAGGATCCAGAATTCGGCAACCTGCTGATAATCATTGAGATTGTCCTTGAGCAGGCTAATGGCTTCGGCTTCCCTACCCGTAGCCAGATGATGGGTGATCCTGGTGTAGAGGACGTCAAAATCCATGCGGTGCCTTCCGGGCTTGGATTACAACAGTTTTCTGGCGACCAGATAATCAGCCAGCTCGTCATAACGCCCATTCTCGTTGCTGAACCGCACCACATTGCGTGCAGACTCCAGCCACGGCAGGGTCGATGGCTTCACTTCTTTCATCGCCAGATGAATATGTGCCATATTCACCGGCAGCACCTCATTGCGCTCGATGGACTGCATCATGGCTTTTTCCGCGGCTGTGGTGCACAAGTGCTCCAGGTCGGCGCCCGAGAATCCATCGGTTTGCCCGGCAATCCATTTCAGGTCGATACCTGCGATGGGTCGACGCTCCAGGTGATAGCGCAGGATTGATTCGCGAGCTGGCTGGTCCGGAGCGGTGACCAGCACTGAGCGGTCCAAACGTCCTGGGCGCAACAGCGCCTCATCCAGGTCCCATGGGTGGTTGGTCGCGGCCAGGATGTAGAGTCCGTCATTGTTTGAGGAGAGCGAATCCATCTCCATAAGCAGCTGATTGACCATCTGGCGCAGCCATGACGCGCTTCCGGTTAATGAGCCTCGGCGCAGCCCCAATGCATCAACTTCATCGAGGAACAACACTGTCGGCGAGTTGCTGCGGGCCTTGTCGAAGACCGCTTTAATATTCTTCTCAGTTTCACCGATATGCGAATCAAGAATGTCGGTCATGGTGACGGCCATGAAGTTCGCTTGGAGCTCGCCGGCAACCGCGCGAGCCACAAAGGTCTTGCCGCAGCCGGGAGGACCGTACAGCAGCAGTCCGCCTCGCAGGGATTTGCCGAAGGCCTTGGCGATGGCGGCGTTGCTCATCGGTGCCAAGAATGATTCATTCAGCCGGTCTTTAACATTCTGCAGACCGCCAACATCAGCCAAGGTAATGCGCTGCCCCGCTGGTTCCACTGGGGCGACAGTTTCTGCGCTCCCGCCCATCTGGATTTCTGGCTCCGCAAATGGGGCTGGCACGGATTGGCCGAGCTGCTGGGCCGCCGCATCCCAATCAAAATCAGGTTCTTCGGCGTGCTGTGGCTTTGCTGGTTCCGGTGCGGAAGCCGGTGCGGGTGTGGCGTTGCCCAGCAGCGCAGCACTCACCTGGCCGAGCAATTGCAAGGCCGCGGTGTTGCCGGGATCTTTTTGGACCACAATGTTGATATGCGTCAGAGCTTCAGCGGCACGGTTGGCCTGGTGCAGCTGCTGGGCCAGATGGAGGCGCAACTCGTGTTCCTCTGGCGCGGCGTCGACGGCGCGCATGAGGCTGGCGATCAGGGGATCATTCATGTCTTTGAGCTCCGCTATTGCAAGTTGTAGCTGCCAAACTTCATCTGACTGCTCTGCCACTTAAGGCATCCAACGGGTACCGCATAAACGATACCCGTTGGAATTATATGCCCGCTTAGAGCCTCGCCACGGAACCGACCCGGAGCATCCGCGCCGAAGTGCAGCCTAGTAGGCTTTGACCCCTTGTTCCACGATCAAGTGGATCAAGGCGAAAGTCCCGTTCTCCTCGATTGCCTCCACCGCTGCTTCCAGCGCTGCCGGGATCTCAGCATCCTTCTCTACGCGGACTCCAAAACCGCCAAAGGACTGGGCCATCAATGCGAAGTCAGGATTCTGCAGTTGCGTGCCGGAAATTCGCTCCGGATACTGACGCTCCTGGTGGGTGCGGATGGTGCCGTATTGCTGGTTGTCCATGATGATCACCAGCGGCGTTGCCCCATATTGGGTTGCCGTGGCCAGCTCTTGGCCGTTCATCAGGAATTCGCCGTCACCCGCAATGGTCACGACGCGGCGCCCCGGGTAATTCAGGGATGCTGCCACGGCCGATGGGATCGAGTAGCCCATGGAGCCGTTGCGTGCCGAGAGCATCGAGGCATAGCCGTTGGTCGGGAAGTAGCGGTGCGCCCAGTTGGTATGCTCACCGGCGCCGAAGGTGACCATCGCATCTTCGGGCAGTGCGCTGACCAGATTCGACATCAAGGTCGCCATTTTTGCCGGTCCGTCCGCAGGCACCGGGGTTGGCAGCGCGGCGAATTTCTCCTGCTCGCCACGCATCCGCGAGGTCCATTCCTTCCAGGAATCCTTCACCGGCAAGTCCATGAGCAGAAGGTCGCGGACGAAGACATCCGGCTTGGCGACGATCTGGTGCGAGACCGGACCGGAGCGTCCGCGCAAGGACGGGTCGATGGTCACCAGGAAGTTTTTCTTCTCCCAGTTTTGGCGGACGTTAAAGCCGTCGGTAATGACGTCCCCGGGCACGGTACCGACGAAGATCAGCAGATCTGTTTCTTCCAGGAGATCGTAGGTTGGCTTGGGACGCCCGTAGCCGATGGGCCCAACGTAGGAAGGAGAGTTGAACGGAACGGTTCCTTCGCAACGCCATTCGGCAGCGGCAGGAAGATCGTGTTCTTCGAGCCAGCGGGTGAAATCGGCAGCACCCTGCTGGGACCAGTCGTTGCCGCCAAAAATAAACAGTGGCTTATCCGCTTCCTGCAAGGCATTGTTCAGCGACTTCCAGTCAGTCACGGTCATGCCGCCGGTGGCGACAGGAATTTCCGGGTGCAGCTCGGCAGAAATCTCGTTGCGGATCACGTCTTCTGGAAGTCCGACCACCACCGGACCCGGACGTCCGGACATGGCCGCGAACATCGCCTCGGCCACGACTTCGCTGGCGCGGTCCGCGTGGTCCAGGATCATCACGCGCTTGGCTCCGGTGCCAAACCACGCCTTCGGGTCAAACTCCTGGAAGGCTTCTTTTTCGCGGTGCTCGAAGGGAATCAGGCCAACAAAGAGCACCAGCGGAGTGGAGTCCTGCCATGCGGTGTGCAGGCCAACGTGCGCGTTGGCGGCACCTGGCCCACGGGTCACCATCGCGATGCCGGGGCGCTGATGCATTTTCCCTTCGGCCTCGGCCATATAGGTCGCTCCGCCTTCGTGGCGGCAAACGACGGTCTCGATGGATGAGTCGTGCAGTCCGTCGAGGACGTCCAGGTAGCTTTCGCCCGGGACGACGTAGGCTCGTTCAACGCCGTGTGCGGCAAGCGTATCGACAATGACATGTCCGGCTGACTTCTTTGTCAGACCTTGAGCATTTTCACTCATCTTCAGGCGTCTTTCTGGTTGCGAGCAATAGTTGGACGCAACGGAAATTGGGGGCGCTAAAGCCGGTGATGCAACGTTGCGTCGTCGAGAAACAGTACTAAAGAACACCCGATTGCGCACCGTGAATGCCTATTGCTACGCGACTATGACACCATGCATGCCACAATGCATATTCCTGGGCAAATTGTCTAGATTTTTTCGATCAATGGAGCAGTAACGTTCATCACTCTGCGGGGCGAGCCATTTCACAGTCATAAAGCTGCCGGCCATTGACCTGTCGTAGCTCACACAAGTAGCCTATTGAGAAATAAAAGTTTACCTACGGTAAGCATTCTCACTCGCATCGGGGAAGTCCATGGAATTCATCAATGGGGCCATTGTCGCGCTATATCTCGCGGCCATGCTCGCTTTCGGATGGTGGGGCAAGTCCCGCACCAAAAACAGCAGCGATTATCTGGTCGCAGGCCGTCGACTCGGCCCTTTCCTCTACACAGGAACCATGGCGGCGGTGGTGCTCGGTGGCGCATCCACCGTGGGCGGCGTCGGGCTGGGCTACAAGCACGGGATCTCCGGCATGTGGCTCGTGGTGGCCATTGGCGCAGGCGTCATCCTGCTTTCGCTGGCCTTCGCACCGACCTTGCAGAAGCTGAAGGTCTTCACCGTCTCCCAGATGCTGAACCTGCGCTACGGCAGCGCGGCAGCAACCAATACCTCCGGCATCGTGATGCTGGCCTATACGCTGATGCTTTGCGCAACCTCCACCAGCGCCTACGCCACCATCTTTGTTGTGCTCTTCGGCTGGGAGAAGTGGGTTGCTATCGCCATTGGCGGCGCGATCGTCGTGGTGTATTCGACCATCGGCGGCATGTGGTCCATCACCCTGGCGGACCAGGTGCAGTTCGTCATCAAGACCATCGGCATCTTCGCACTGATGCTGCCATTCTCGCTGAACGCCGCCGGCGGCCTGGATGGCATCCGCGAGCGCGTGGGCGCCGAGTTCTTCGACATCAACGGCATGGGCCTGCAGTCGATCATCACCTACTTTGTGGTCTACACCCTGGGTCTGCTCATCGGCCAGGACATCTGGCAGCGCGTCTTCACCGCGAAGACTCCAAAAGTGGCCCGCTGGGGCGGCATGACCGCCGGCATCTACTGCGTCTTCTACGGCGCCGCCGGCGCATTGATCGGCATGGCCGCGAAGGTGGCGCTGCCGAACATCACCGGTGCGGCAGAGAACAAGGACGTCGTCTACGCAGAAGTCGCCACGCAGCTGCTTCCAGTTGCCGTGGGCGGCCTGGTCATGGCCGCAGCCGTGGCCGCCATGATGTCCACCGCTTCAGGCGCGCTGATTGCCGCCGCAACGGTGGCCCGCACCGACGTGACCCCATTCGTTGCCAGCTGGTTCGGCAAGCAGATCCAGGTCAATTCGGATGAGAACCCCGAGCACGATGTCCGGGCCAACCGCATCTGGGTGATGGTGCTGGGGCTGGTCACCGTGGCCTTGGCGATCCTGGTGGACGACGTGGTTGCAGCATTGACCATCGCCTACGACATTCTGGTGGGCGGCTTGCTGGTGGCCATTATCGGTGGCCTGCTGTGGAAGCGCGGCAATGGCGTCGGGGCTACTGCCTCCATGGCCGCCGGCTCGCTGGTCACGCTCGGCACGATGATCATCCTGGAAATCCAGGCCGAGAACAAGTTCGACGGCGTCTATGCCAATGAGCCGATCTACTACGGACTCATAGCTTCGGCGGTGGCATTCATTGTTGTATCGCTACTGACCAAGTCGACAGACCGACAGGTGATTGAGCACTGGAATCTGCGCGTTGCTGGCAAGATCCAGGACGCTCCGGTCAACGCAGCGGCACAAGAGCCTACGCTGTAGTCCGCCGGAACTACCGAGTCGGACTCGTAAATTCGGGCCCTGTGCTAAGCGGCGCAACCCGCCGAGCACAGGGCCCGTTGTGTTCCCCATCCTTAGTTCTTGGAACCGGCGCCCCATTTTGCTGCCGGCGCCTCCCACAAAGACAGGGCATCCAAAAGCGCTTCCGGCTCACTGGCCACCACCAGTGAGTCGCGGAACTGCGGGGCCAAGAATCCCTGATCAGTCATGTGGTCCAGCATGTTCAGCAGCGGCTGCCAGAATCCGTCAACATCCAGGAGTGCTACTGGTTTCGCGTGGATCCCCAGCTGCTGCCAAGTCCAAACTTCAAAGAGCTCTTCCAGCGTTCCCGCACCGCCTGGGAGAGCAACAAAACCATCAGCCAGCTCCGACATGCGGTGCTTTCGCGCATGCATATTCGGAACAACTTCCAGGCTCGTTATCCCTGGATGCGCCAGTTCGCCATCAACCAGGACCTGCGGCATAACTCCGAAAACTTCTCCTCCGGCCGCTCTCGCCGCGTCAGCGATTGTTCCCATCAAACCCACGCGTCCACCGCCATACACGATGGCTCGACCTGAAGAGGCAACAGTGCGGGCGAAGTTTTCTGCCGCCTGCTCATAAATAGGTGATGCGCCTGAAGCTGAGCCGGTGAAAACTGCCAGCCTCTGAATCTTTCGCGGCTCAGCGAGCAAAACAGGGAAGACCACGTCATTGAGCAAAGGAGCAAGCTCACGTAGTTCTGCTGATGGGTCAATCCACCGCAGCTGCTCGATCTCAGCCAGAGGTTCACCAATGGGAACCAAACGATGTTCAAATACGGTGGCTTGAACGCTTTGCCCTCTTCATTGGCTGCCGGGGCCGTGAAGGTTCCGACCAGACGCAGCAAAGCTGGATCCAGGTTCACTCCCAGCTCTTCGCTCACTTCCCGCACTGCCGCATCGATAGGCGACTCCCCCAGTTCCGGCTTGCCACCCGGGAACATGAATAATGTTGTTCCTCGTTTGCGAACGGTCAGAACCTGTCCCACAACGTTTCTGATAATGACGGCGCTGACAGTGATCTGTGCTGGCATTCCGTTTCCTTCTTGTTCCGTCCATGTGCTGGTCGCGCCCGCTTTGATACATATGACAGGCGCAATTCATTCCTAGGGCTTTTCTGAGAAACGGATTGAAAGGTTTATTTGGGCGATGGGTTCTGAATGCGCAGCTAAGTCCTTTGCCGAGAGACAGAACCGACAGTCTTGGAGGAATGAGCGGGCTATCAAATGTTTCGCTGGCGGGGAAGATTATTGCATCCGCCCAGGTGGAAAGTTGTCGACCCCTTAGAGGGCCCGAAAATTACTGTTTCACGCGACAGCTGCAGGACGGATATTAAGTTCGTCGTTTCAGGGATCGCGACCCCTTGTCCTTGCCCTCTGAATGGACAGTACCTGTACGAATGTTTTTGGAAAACTACCTTGTCTTCCGGGTGCGTGGAACCTAGCACCGAGCACCTGGCGCTGGTGGTTTTATCACTTGTCCTAATAATCAGAAGGCGACTAGGACTCTAGCAAATATGATTATCAAACTGCGACTCACGACGGAGCTCACCTGATGAATCTGGGCTAGGCTATCTTGCATGATTACACATAAGCGGCAATTGCTGGTCGATTTCCTGAACGATCAGCCTGGCATTAAAGCGAGTTTGAGCCCTTGGGGTATTTACATAGAACTCCCCGCTGCACACGAAGACCATTTGGCAGTCATCGAATGGCGCCTTGCCGACCACGACGTTCCCTATGCCCCACAAGACGACCTAATATTGGGCGCCCTTTATAATTTCTCCGGAAAACGCGGACTAATTCGCGGAAATTCGTACGAAATCGAAACTCTGCAATAAATCAATAAGACGCAATACAGTCAGGCTAGATTGAAAATTATAGGCTGCACGAGTAGCGACCATCCCTCGGGTAACTAGTGATTACATTCTGATCCTTTGCGCCAACCACTACATAGACTGCAAACCTCCTGATGACCCGATCCCGGCTATCGCGAATCTGATATGGAGCAACATACTTGGCCTTGCCTTGAGACTTAAAGTATCCCTTCTTACAAGAGTGATTCAGAGCCTCGTTCGTAGCCCAGTCCGCCATTTCACGCCAGTTGGCACGGAGGAAAACGGCCTGATTCTCCCACTGGCTCATGTGACCAGCTTTAATGTGCCGAAAGCCTACGCCCGTTGCTTTCGTGCTTCCTTTTGCGTTTTTATGCCACCCGCAACGTAAGTTACCCGTTTTCCCGGAAAGCCCTTTGATTGCTTGACGGTTAAATTTCCGGACCATCTTGTTATTCTTGTCGAAAATTCCACATGGTGACCAGTAATTCGCTGGAGTGCCGACAAATTTCAACGACGCCGACAGGCGGTCCGGATAGAATCTATCGCCGCTTGGGCCAACGACATATAGTTCATCCGCCTGCGCTTCTCCGAGAATTTGACGTTCATTCGTACTAAATTCTGTAATGGTAGCCCCCGCGGGTTGACCCACAATCGTGCTGACAATGAGAATTGCGCACACGGATAGCGCAACGTTGATTTTTTTGAATTGCATTCGAATCTCTAGTCAGATCTACCGCCAATTACATCACCTGATGTCACGAAACACGCTATATCTGAGCAGCATTATTTCCAAACGCCTGAAGTAACATCACATATCAGAACGTAATTATTAGCATCCGAGTAGCTCATCAATTATATAGACCGTTGGACTAGGTATTCGAAATCAATGATCGTGCGCGTCCACCACCGAATGCAATTCTCAAACGCAATGACACTTGGTTCAAGGTCTTCACCCTGCGTGATATTTGTTGCATGCCTGCTGCCTCTTGGACTTGAGTGGCACACAACGGTTAAAGACCAAACTTCTGGGCATCAATCGCCACCGTGTACCAATGCACAAGATTCCTCGCATTAAGGCCATCAGCCGACTAAAGTTCAAAAATCAGTGCATTACACTCCTTTCAGGGGTAACGCCGGTGCGCATATCGACGACGTCAACGGAAGGCGTCTGATGGATGAAGCAGCTTCTTGGGGTGCGCCTCCGAAAATTGCCGCCAGACAGATTCGTACCACTCTGGAAGCGCTGCTGGATGCGCTCCCGGCGCTCATCGAGCAGTCGCACGCAGAAGGCTGGTTCACCCCCATGATCCTCGACGTTGCCAATGACACCAGAAAACGCATCGACCGGCTCACCCGCCAAGTGCATAGCGAATAGGGAGCTGAACCTCAGTTCCTCGCTCACTTCGCGCACGCTGGCATCAATAAGAGACTCGTCTGATTGAGACCGCCACTCTAGAACATGAATGATGCCGTATCTGGTTTGCCGACTGCCAGGATCTGCCCGCCTCTTGCACGGCAATGCCCGCTGACAAATAATCTGTTCCGGCATTCGGGTTTCTCCGTGATCCATCCACATGCTGGTTGTGCACGTCCTAGGTTCGAGCGCACGAAAAAGGAGCTATCACAGTTCATTCAATGAATGAACTGCGATAGCTCCCTAATGTCTAGGAACTAGTCCTGGATCAGATCGTGGCGCACGATGGTCTGATCGCGGTCCGGGCCCACGCCGATGGCGGAGATCCGGGTGCCGGAGATCTTCTCCAGAGCCAGGATGTAGTTCCGGGCGTTCTCCGGAAGATCTTCCATGGTCTGCGCACCAGAGATGTCCTCGGTCCAGCCAGGGAAGTACTCGAAGATCGGCTTCGCATGGTGGAAGTCGGTCTGCGTCATTGGCATTTCATCGTGGCGGACGCCGTCGACGTCATAGGCCACGCACACTGGGATCTGCTCGATATTTGTGAGCACATCCAGCTTGGTCACGAAGTAGTCGGTGAAGCCGTTCACGCGCGAAGCATGGCGAGCCAGAACAGCGTCGTACCAACCGCAACGGCGTGGGCGGCCGGTATTCACGCCGAATTCTCCGCCGGTCTTCTGCAGGTAGATGCCCATGTCATCGAAGAGCTCGGTCGGGAACGGACCGGCACCCACGCGGGTGGTGTAGGCCTTGATGATGCCGATGGAGCGGGTGATGCGGGTCGGGCCGATGCCCGAGCCCACCGACGCACCGCCAGCGGTTGGATTCGAAGAAGTCACGAACGGGTAGGTGCCGTGGTCCACGTCCAGGAAGGTGGCCTGGCCGCCTTCCATCAGCACGACCTTGTCCTCATCCAGAGCCTTGTTCAGCTCGTAGGTGGAGTCGATGACCAGCGGGCGCAGGCGCTCAGCGTAGGACAGGAAGTACGAGACGATTTCCTCGACCTCGACGCTGCGGCGGTTGTAGATCTTGACCAGCAGTTCGTTCTTCTGGCGCAGTGCGCCTTCGACCTTCTGGCGCAGGATGGACTCGTCGAAGACGTCCTGCACGCGGATGCCGAGGCGTCCAACCTTATCCATGTAGGCCGGGCCGATGCCGCGTCCGGTGGTGCCGATGGCACGCTTGCCCAGGAAGCGTTCGGTGACCTTGTCCATGGTCTGGTGGTACGGGGCCACCAGGTGCGCGTTGGCCGAGACGCGCAGCTTCGAGGTGTCGGCGCCACGCGATTCCAGGCCGTCGATTTCTTCGAAGAGGGCTTCAAGGTTCACCACGCAGCCGTTGCCGATAATCGGAGTGGCGTTGGGTGAAAGGATGCCGGCAGGAAGGAGCTTGAGCTCGTACTTCTCGCCGCCGACGACCACAGTGTGCCCGGCGTTGTTGCCGCCGTTTGGCTTCACTACGTAGTCAACCTTGCCACCGAGCAGGTCGGTAGCTTTTCCTTTACCTTCATCGCCCCATTGGGCTCCGACGATCACGATTGCTGGCATGGGATCCTCCCCCTTGCAAAAAGCAGTGGTTACGGCGTGCTTAGCGCCGTCCCGGCACGGTGCCGGGCAAAAAATATGCCCCTGTCCTGCTCACTGAACCCAAAGGTTCGTTGCAAGAGTTAGGGGCTCTTACGACCAAAGTTTACCGAAACGATTAGCGAATCTCGAGTTGCACGTCACGATGTCGCCTGCGACGTCCGTACGCGACCACAAAAACCGCGATTCCCGCGAAAACCGCCGCGATGGCTACCACGTACAGGCTGATCACGCCGTACCCCTGCTCTGGATTGAGGAATGGATAGGGAACCCATCCATCTGTGGCACCGCGCACCAGAACGACCCCGGTCCACAGCATCGGGTAAATGAGGATCAAGAATACAGCAGTGTACGGCAAGACCACGCGGTCCTTGGACAGTAGCCAATCTCCCAGGATGACCAGCGGCCCGAGAATATGCATAACCCAGTTGGCCCACGGAAGCGGGACGCCACCGGCTGCTCCCAGCGGCGCCAATAAGGTGAGGTAAATCAGCCCCACTACGGCCATGCACACGCAGACGAGTGCCCGCAAGCCAACAACCCATCTAGGCACCCGTTCCGCTTTCACCAGTCCAGCTGTCCCGGCAACAATCCACACTGCAACCAATAGTGCTTTGGACTGTATGGTGAAATATCCAAAAAAATTCATGGGCTGCACCGGCCCCCGCGAAGCGGTGTCCGAGTAGGTTGCCACGATCGCCGCCAAGGTAACCAGCGCCCAGAGTATCCGCGCAAGATTGAAATAGGGCACGATGGCTTGCGTGGTTTTCATCTTCGAAGACTATCCTCGATGGAATAAGACATTCAATGGCCTGATTGTGAACTGCAATTATTTTCCGCAGCCCGCCTTCCGGCGTTGCCACCTCAGTCACCGCTCACAGTGCAACAATAGTTTCAAGCCGGGACTTGACTCTGACACAGTGTGAGGGCGGAGAACTGAAGAATGTTATCCATCGGGATGTTTGCCCAGATTGGCCAGGTTACCCACCGCATGTTGCGGCACTGGGATACTGCCGGTTTGCTCAGACCCGCCCATGTGGACCCGTTGAGCGGCTATCGCTCCTACGACCCCTCCCAGCTTCAACGCTTGCATCAGATTGTTGCACTGCGTGATTTGGGATTTGGACTCCAAGAAATTTCTTTGATCATGGACCAAGGAGCCACCGTAGGGAAAATAGCCGAACTTTTGCACATTCGCCAGGCGCAGGTCGAGGCCGAGCACCAGCTGGCCACGCAGCGCTTGGCCGATGTGCAGCGGCGTCTGCAACTGATTTCCAAGGAGAACCTCATGTCGCGCATTGAAATCATCCACAAGCCGCTGCCCGCGGTGCGTTTGGCGGCCGGCCGCTTCACGGTGGCCGAGCAGCCTGAAATCGCCGGTCGCATCGGCCCGCTTTTCGACAGAATCGCGCAGTCCATTCAGGGCCAAAGCCTTGCCACGCCCATTGCGCAATACAACGGCACCGAGGATGGAGTGGAGGTCATTGCCGGATACGCCACCAGCGCCCAAAGCCTGGCCGATGTCGAGATCGTCGAGCTTCCTGCGGTGCCCGAAGCCATCTGCGGAGTGCACCTTGGCTCAATGGACACCATCCATGAAAGCTGGCAGGCCGTGCACGAAGAAGTCCTCGCCCGTGGATTGGTACCTGCCGGTCCGTGCCGCGAAGTCTACGTGCGTGCCGTATCAGAAGACCAGGCGGATTGGGTGACCGAACTTCAGCAGCCGGTCGGCACCCCTTAGTCCACCAGCAGGTGCGGAGCCTCCAGCAGGTCCCCCACCACGCTGCGCGCGGCCCCGGCCAGCGCACCGGTTTGGCCCAGCGGCGAGCACAGCAACCGGGCTTGGCCGGCAATGCTCGGTGCGTGAACTTTCAGGCTGGCTTCCATGGCAGGACGCAACCACTGCTCCAGGGCGGCAAAGTGCCCGCCAAAGACTACCGCCGAAACGCTGTATAGGCGCATCGCCGAGGCCACGGCAATTCCCAAGGATTTTCCGGCCTCGGCTACGGCGCCCACTGCCGGTTCAGTTCCGGTTTCCAGCGCTTGGCAGAGCTGGCTCATCCGCTCCTGCCGCGAAATTTTATCTGTTGCGGAACCGAGGTTGGCGGCGGCCAAAATGGCTTCCTGTCCGGCCACGGTTTCCAGGCATCCGCGTCCTCCGCAGCTGCAGGCCTTGCCGCCGGGGGCGATCACCACATGGCCGAGCTCGCCTGCGTGGCCCTGGGGCCCGACAAATAGTTCACCGTCGATAATCAAGCCGCCGCCGATGCCCACTTCCCCGGAGACAAAGAGAAAGTCGCGTTCCTGGGCATCCATCAAATGCTGTTGGGCCAGCGCCGAGGCGTTGGCTTCGTTGAAGAGCCGGAAGCTGGTTTTGGGTTCGGGCAGCAACGCTGAAACATCGAGTTCTTGCCCCTCCCAGCCAAGGTTCGGAGCTTGGAGAACTGTGAGCTGCTCCTCGTTGACCAGGCCCGGAACAGCCAATCCGCCGCCAAGAATCATCAGGCCCTGGGCCCGGGCAGCGCCTTGTAGGCCCTGGCTCAGTTCTCCCAGAGCATCGAGCACCTCACTGGCAGCAGAGCGATGATTGGTGCGCGGCAGGATTTCGTGCGCCAGCAGTTTGCCGTTGAGGTCAACGAGTCCGGCGGCAATGTAGTCGACGTTGATTTCCATGCCCATCACGCAGCGCGCGGGATTCAGCACCAGGCCCACCGAAGGCCGTCCGCGTTCCCCATCGCGGTGCACGCCGATTTCGATGACCAGCCCAGCGGCCAGCAAGTCCGCGACCAGGCTGGAGACCGAGGCCTTGGTCAACTGGCTGAGTTGAGCGATATCAGCGCGTGATAACCGCTGGTCATCCCCCGCGGCTGCAATCACGGACAACACCCTGGACAGGTTGGCTTTGCGCACGTCCCCGACGGTGCCCGGGGCCGAGGATGTGGCGGCTCGGGCGGCAGGGGCTGGCTGGCGCATGCTTTCTCCTTGTCGAAATTCCTGGAACGCATTTGCAGAGTTCGCTATTGACTCTAGCGCATCACCGCCCATATAGTTCAAGCCATAAACTAAATGGCTTAGGCCAGCCCTGCGATCCAAGGATGTATCTCGATGAGCGTTGCCCCGACCCCTGCAGACCATTTCACCTTCGGCCTCTGGACCGTGGGATGGACCGGCGCCGATCCCTTCGGCGTCGCCACCCGCAAGAACCTGGACCCGGTAGAAGCCGTCCACAAGCTCGCCGAGCTCGGCGCCTACGGCATCACCTTCCACGACAATGACCTGATTCCCTTCGACGCCACCGAGGCAGAACGCGAAAAGATCCTTGGCGACTTCAACCAGGCGCTGAAGGACACCGGCCTGAAGGTCCCGATGGTGACCACCAACCTGTTCAGCCACCCGGTCTTCAAAGACGGCGGCTTCACCTCCAACGACCGCTCGATCCGCCGCTTCGCCCTGGCCAAGGTGCTGCACAACATCGATCTGGCTGCGCAGATGGGTGCCGAAACCTTCGTCATGTGGGGCGGGCGCGAAGGCAGCGAATACGATGGCTCCAAGGACCTGGCTGCCGCCCTGGATCGCATGCGAGAAGGGGTGGACACCGCGGCGGGCTACATCAAGGACAAGGGCTACAACCTGCGCATCGCGCTGGAGCCAAAGCCGAATGAACCACGCGGCGACATCTTCCTGCCCACCGTCGGCCACGGCCTGGCCTTCATCGAGCAGCTGGAGCACGGCGACATCGTCGGCCTGAATCCGGAAACCGGCCACGAGCAGATGGCCGGGCTGAATTACACCCACGGCATCGCCCAGGCGCTGTGGGCCGAGAAGCTGTTCCACATCGACCTCAACGGCCAGCGCGGCATCAAGTACGACCAGGACCTGGTCTTCGGCCACGGCGACCTGACCAGCGCCTTCTTCACCGTCGACCTGCTGGAGAACGGCTTCCCCAACGGCGGGCCGAAGTACACCGGGCCGCGCCACTTCGACTACAAGCCATCGCGCACCGATGGCTACGACGGCGTCTGGGACTCGGCCAAGGCCAACATGTCCATGTACCTGCTGCTCAAGGAGCGCGCGCTGGCCTTCCGTGCAGACCCGGAAGTCCAGGAAGCCATGAAGACCTCCGGCGTCTTCGAACTGGGAGAATCCACCCTGGGCGCCGGGGAAAGCGCAACGGATCTGATGAGCGATGCGTCGAGCTTCGCAGGCTTTGACGCCGAGGCCGCAGCGCAGCGCAACTTCGCCTTCATCCGCCTGAACCAGCTGGCCATCGAGCACCTGCTCGGCTCCCGCTAGACCCTGTCAGAACCCACCGCAGAAAGCAGCCACATCCAATGACGCTTGTCGCCGGCATCGACTCCTCCACCCAGTCCTGCAAGGTTGTCATCCGCGACGGCGGCACCGGAGCCCTGGTCCGCTCCGGACGTGCCAGCCACCCGGATGGCACCGAAGTGGACCCGGAGTCCTGGTTCATCGCCCTGCAAGAAGCGATCGCCCAGGCCGGTGGCTTGGATGATGTGGCCGCGATCTCGGTGGGCGGGCAACAGCACGGCATGGTGGTGCTGGATGCCACCGGTGCCGTGATCCGGCCTGCGCTGCTGTGGAACGATACCCGCAGCGCGCAGGCGGCCGCCCAGATCATCGCCGAGGCTGGCGAGGGTGACAGCGAGGCCGGCGCTGCCTACTGGGCCGGGCGCACGGGCACCCTGCCGGTCTCCTCGATCACCCTGGCCAAGCTGCGCTGGCTCAAGGACCATGAACCGGAAAACGCCGCCAAGGTCGCGGCCATCTGCCTGCCCCACGACTGGCTGTCCTGGCGTCTGGCCGGCTATGGCCCGGGCAGCGGCGCAGAAGGCTTGGCAGCGCTGCGCACCGATCGTTCGGACGCTTCAGGCACCGGCTACTACCGCGCCTCCGAGAACGCATATGACCTCGAAGCGCTGGAGCAGCATCTGGGGCACGCCCCGATTCTTCCCACCGTGGCCGGCCCGCTGGAATCCATTGGCCGCACCACATCTGGCGCGCTGATCGGCCCGGGCGCGGGCGATAATGCCGCCGCCGGCTTGGGTGTTGGCGCTACCGTGGGCGATGTGGTCATGTCGCTGGGCACCTCCGGCACGGTCTTCGCCGTCGCCGATGCACCCAGCGCAGATGCCAGCGGGCTGGTGGCCGGGTTTGCCGATGCCACCGGAAACTACCTCCCGCTGGTGTGCACCTTGAACGCCACCCGAATCTTTGATGCCACGGCGAACCTGCTGCAGGTGAGCCTGGCAGAGTTCAACGACCTCGCGCTGTCCGCCACCCCGGGCTGCGACGGCATGGTGCTGCTGCCATACTTTGACGGCGAGCGCACCCCGAACCTGCCAGATGCCACCGGTTCGCTGCACGGAATCACCCGGGCGAATTACACCGCACCGAACTTGGCCCGCAGCGCGGTGGAAGCGGTGATCTGCTCTTTGGCCGACGGCCTGCAGGCGCTGGAAGCCCAAGGGGTTGAAGCCCAGCGCATCATCCTGGTGGGCGGCGGGGCGCAGTCCCGTGCGGTTCAGCACATTGCAGCCCAGGTGCTGGGCCTGCCGGTCGTGGTTCCGGCACCGGGCGAATACGTCGCCGACGGTGCCGCTCGCCAGGCCGCAGGCGTGCTTGCCGGGCAGTTCCCGCAGTGGGCCCAGGATTCTGCCGAAGTCCCCGCAGCAGAAGCAACCCCGCATGTTTTGGAACGTTACCGTTCGCTGGTTTCCAGCCAGTGGCTAGAGAAGTAAGGATTAGCCATGCAATTAGAGACCAAGGAACTTAACTGGGCCGGAAATCTTGAGTACCGAGCCAGCCAATTGCTTTACCCCACCAGTGTCGAGCAGCTGAAGGAACAGGTCCGCGCAGCAACCAAGGTGCGGGTCTTAGGCTCTCGCCATTCCTTTAATGGCATTGCCTATACCAGCGATACCTTGATTTCTTTGAGCCGGATGCCTGAAGTCATCGAGATCAATGCGCAGGCCATGAGCGTGCGCGTCAGTGGCGGAACCACCTATGGCGCGCTGGCTGATGCCCTTGAGCAAGCTGGTTTTGCGCTGCACAACCTCGCCTCCCTGCCGCATATCTCGGTGGCCGGGGCGGTATCCACCGGCACCCATGGCTCGGGCGAAGCCCACGGCAATCTGGCGACAGCAGTCAGCGCGGTCGAACTCGTGCTGGCCGACGGCTCGCAGCTATCCGCCAAGCGGGGCGACCCTGGGTTCAACGGCTACGTGGTGTCTCTTGGCGCCTTGGGCGTGCTGACCCATCTGACCTTGGATATTGTGCCGAGCTTTGATGTCCAGCAGACCGTGTACGAGCAGCTGTCCTGGGACAAGGTGCTCGGCAACTTTGATGGCCTCCAAGCTTCTGCCTACAGCGTCAGCCTGTTCACCGACTGGAGCGGGGAGCTGGTAGGCCAGACTTGGCTCAAGCGCCGTGTTGGCGATGGCCTGGTCGATGACATTGATCAGGGCAAGTTTGGCGGATTCCCGGCCACCGCCGCGATGCATCCGCTGCCCGGGGCCGACGGCGCGATCTGCAGCGAACAGCTCGGAGCGGCTGGGCCTTGGTCCGATCGGCTCTCCCATTTCCGCATGGACTTCATGCCCAGTGCCGGTGATGAGCTGCAGACCGAATACCTGGTCCCGCGCGAGTACGCGGTTGCGGCCATGACCGCGATGCGCCAGCTATCCCCAGCGCTCACCCCCTTGCTGCTGGTGGCCGAGGTGCGCACCGTCGCCGCCGACGATTTATGGCTCAGCGGCAACTATGGCCGAGATGGCATTGCCCTGCACTTTACGTGGAAGCCGCAGCAGCAAGCAGTCGAGGCCATCCTCCCGCAGGTTGAAGCCGCCCTCGCTCCCTACGCACCCCGCCCGCACTGGGGCAAGCTTTTTGCTGCCACCGCAGGGCAGCTGCGTGGAATGTACCCGAAGTTCAACGACTTCATCGCATTGGCTCGGCGCTTGGATCCTGACGGCAAATTCCGCAACGAGTTCCTTCAGCGCAATATTTTTGGCGTGTAGGCACCGAAACAGTTGGACCGGCATTCCGCGGGCTCCACACCAACAGGATCAATAGCGCAACAGCGATCAGTGCCATGCCCGTCCAGCCCGTGAACCCCAAATGCTCCGAGAGCAATCCGACGGCCAATGCGGCTGCAACGGCTGGCTCGCTCAGCGTTACGGTAGTGGCGGTGCTCGCTGGCACCTTGGCCAGCGCCATGCCAAATGCGAGATAGCCCAGGAACATCGGAATCAGTGCCAGATATGCAGCGACCATCAGGTTATGTGCGCTGTCCAGTAGTGGCGCGCCGGAGAAAAGCAGCACTGGCATCAGCAGCAAGCCTCCGACCCCGAAGACCGAACCCACGGCACCCTGACGGCCAATCCCAGTCCGGAGCAACCGTCCGGTAGCCCAGGAATAGCAGGCGTAACTGGCGCCGGCGACAAGCCCGAGCAGGCACCCTGCCACCACGCCAGAGGCACTGCCCCCGCTTTCCGCGGCCCGCGAGAACCCAAGCAGGGTGCTTCCCGCGATCCCCAGGACCGCAGCGGCATGCCAGCGCACCGTCAATCGTGCACCGTCAGCAAATCGTTCAAGAATTCCAGAAAAGAGCGGGGCCGTGCCCAAGGAGATCACAGTGCCCAGCGCTACTCCTCCCAAGGACATGGAACTGTAGAAGGCCAGCGGATAGATCATGACGTTCACCCCGCCGAAGATCACCAGGCCCTTGTTATCAACCAGCGCACTGCGGTCGCCCCACACCCGGCGTGCTCCCACTGCGCACTGCAGCAGCCCGCCAATTCCCAGCGAGGCAGCACCGATGGCAAGTGGCGAAACCTCTGGTGCTTGTGCCGCCACGGTGCCGGTCGTCCCCCACAAAATGGAGGCCAGCAATAAGAGCCCGATAGCTCCGCCTGCACCATTTTGGCGCGGCCTGTTCACAGTGCTTCAACCATGTCGCTGATCATCGACCTCGCTCGCAAGAGCAACGCGCTATTCCCCTCCAAACCGGCACGCGATATCGCGCCTTCCAGCAGGAAGGAAATTTGCCCAGCCAGCAGAGCAGCCCGTTTTTTCGTAGTCAGGGTTTCCAAGTGGCCGGCAAGAAGTTGTTCCACCTGGGACTTGTGAGCCGCGACAATCGCACGACCCGGATCTCCGGCCGGCAGTTCAGCGGCGGCATTAAGCAGGCCACAGCCGCGGAAACCGTGCTCATACCCGGCTTCCGCATGGTCAATGTAGGCGTCTACAACGGCGAGCACTCCACCGGCTCCAGCACTCGCCTTTTCCAGGCGCCTTTGATAGAGCTCCAGCCATTCCTGGTGACGGGCTTGAAGATAAGCGAGAACCAATCTGGTTTTTGACTCGAAGTTGTTGTAGAGGCTCATCTTGGCTACACCGGCCTTGGCGATCACCGCATCGATTCCGGTGGCAGATATCCCGTCGGCATAAAAAAGCTGGGCGGCCGCGTCGAGAAGCTTGGTGCGGACAGCGATGCGAGGTGACATGAAAGCTCCAAAGTAGACCGTTCTGTCTACTTTAAGAGAGTAGCCAACTTATACCGATCGGTCTAGCTACTGCCCGCCCTCGATATCAGCTTCAACCAAGCACTCCTGGAAAGCCGTGGCTGCAGGATTTTCAACGCCCGTGCCTGCATAGAGCCGCGTCTTCGGCTCGCCCGACAAAGGATGGAATGAGACTTCGGGCATCTGGAAGCGCGAAACCGATGCTGGCAGGATTGAGACTCCCAGCCCGGCAGCAACCAGTCCGAGGATGGTCTCCTGGTGGATCGCCCGTTCCACAATTCGAGGGGGAGTATGCCCATCAAATAATGAGTGCACCAGGGAATAGAAGCCGCTCATGTACTTGTAGGGAAACAGGACAAAGTCTTCGTCCGCTAACTCGCTAGCGTCGATCTGATCCTCGCTGCCCAGGCGATGCCCTGCAGGAAGCGCCACCACCAGCGGCTCCGAATGGATTTCCCGCAGTTCGATACCGGGCACTCGCGTTGGGTCACGCAGAATCCCAAGGTCGAGACTGCCCTCCAGCAACTTTTCTATCTGCTCGTCCGTAGTCAGCGGGTTCAGCACCAGCTCCACATTCGGACGCAGCTCACGGAACCTGCGCAGTGCTGAGGGCATGGTGGCATAGCTCGCCGAGCTGACAAATCCAACATTGAGCCGCCCGCGCAGCCCCAGCCCGGCTTCCGTGAGTTCCCGGTTGGCCTTGTCCAGGTCGGACAGCAGCGGCTTGATCCGATCCAGGTACATTCGCCCGGCCGGGGCAAGGCTCACGCTGCGGGTAGTTCGATCAAAAAGCTGGACCCCCAGCTCTTGCTCCAGCTTTTTCACAGCCACCGTCAGGGGTGGCTGGGACATGCGGAGTTCTTCGGCGGCGCGGCCGAAATGCAAATGTTCTGCAACAACGAGGAAGTAGTGGAGGTGGCGCAGTTCCATGCAGTCTATTTTTGCACAAAAACTAATAATGTCTAGGAAAATAGTATTGGACTACCTAATAATTCGCGTGAGTTACTAGAGGTAGAACAACAAAGATGCCCAGATCAGGAGCAAGCCATGAGCACCTCGTCCCAGTCCCCCTCCGCAGAATACGTCGTAATTGGGGCAGGTCTGGCCGGCTCTTCAACAGCCTGGCGACTAGCTCAGCGAGGCTACGAAGTCGCATTGCTTGAACGCACGGTTCCAGCGGCAGCCGATGCCAGTTCGCATGGCTCCGCACGAATTTTCCGCTACGCCTACCCCGACCAGTTCTACACGGATCTTGTTGTCCGCGCCCGTACCGCCTGGAACGAGCTGGAAGAAGCCAGCGGCAGCCAGCTGATCGCCCCGTATGGCTCCGTCGACTACGGCCCTTTGCGCAACCCCCGGCACCTCGCCGAGATTCTCGCAAACTCCGGCGTGGAGCATGAACTGCTCTCGGCCGCTGAGGCGCGCAACCGCTTTAACGGAATCAACTTCGATACCGAGGTTCTCTGGCACCCAGGGGCCGGGGTGTTGGATTCCGAACGCTCCGTCCAAGCGATGGTCGCACAGGCAAAGATCCATGGAGCCAAGGTTGAAACCCAATGGCCCGTCGCCTCAGTAAAGGCAACAGCTAATGGATACAAACTCACCTCCAGCGACGGCCGCACCTATCTCGCTTCCAAGATCATTGTCACCGCAGGTGGCTGGCTACCAGAATTGCTCGGCAATCTGCCATTGCCCTCCGGCTTCCTGCGCAGCATCCCCACGATGGACATCTATCAAGAGAACGCCTACCACTTCCCCTATCGTGACCAGGATCCCGAGGCCCGCCTGGCGTGGCCCACCTACATCCATAAGGATCCTGCTTTCAAGTCCTACGGCCTGCCCGGTGGACGCGACGCAAGCTTCCGCGGCCAAAAGGTCGCAGAGTACATGGCCGGGCACCGCATGGACACCGCCAGCCAGCAGAACGGCCAGATCGATCCGGCCAACCGCGAACACGTGATCGAGTACGTGAAAAAGTACCTTCCCGGATTGGAACCCACGCCCTACGCGGAGACCACCTGCATCTTCAGCGCAACCCCCACTGAGGATTTCATCATGGATGAAGTTGATGGCATCACCATCCTCTCCCCGTGCTCGGGGCATGGTGCCAAGTTCGGTCCACTGCTCGGCGAACTAGCGGCGGACCTCGCCACCGGGGCGCGCGAAACCCCCGAGCTTTTCCGCCTGGCATCCCACGCCAAGGCCATGGCCTAGAAGACCGAGCAGAAAGCCCCTTTTGGAGAATCCCTTGTTCAATATCCCGCTAGACCTGCCCACGACGACGGTCGCCGAGCTCATGGCCGGCATCGCTGAAACCGGCCAAGACCAGCTGCGAGGCGGCTACTCCCGCCCAGTGTATTCCAGTGCTGAAATTGATTTGCGCACCTGGTTCATCGAGCAAGCCACTCGACGGCAGCTGAGCGTTGAGGAAGACGGCAACGGTGCACTATGGGCATGGTGGGATTTGCCGACCAGCATCCGCACCAACGCTGTAGTCACCGGTAGCCACCTTGATTCGGTTCCCGGCGGCGGACCCTTTGACGGACCGTTAGGTGTAGCAAGCGCATTAATTGCCTTTGACCTGATGCAGTCACGCAATCTTGTGCGCACCCGAGCCATGGCCATCGTGGTCTTCCCGGAAGAAGAAGGCTCCCGCTTTGGCGTGGCTTGCCTGGGTTCGCGCCTGCTCACCGGAGCCATCGACCGGGACAAGGCACTGAACCTGAAGGACCCCGACGGCAACAGTTTTGCCGATATTGCTACCAGAAATGGCCTTGATCTACGCTTCATCGGCCCGGACCGCCGCCTCTTGGGACAGATTGGCGTCTTCGTCGAGCTGCATGTGGAACAGGGAATCGGCCTGGCAGACCTCGATCATCCGGTAGCCATCGGCGGATCCATCCTCGGCCACGGCCGCTGGAAGCTGAGCATGCTCGGCCAAGGCAACCACGCCGGAACAACGCTCATGTCCGACCGCAAGGACCCGATGGTGGCCGCCGCCCGGAGCATTGCCGCGGTGCAGCATATTGCCCGCTCGCGCGATAACGCACGAGCTACCGTGGGCCGGCTGCAGCCGGTGCCAGGCGGAACCAACGTCATCGCCTCGCGCGTGGACTACTGGCTGGACGTGCGGCATCCAGATGATGCGGTGACCGCCGGCGTAGTTCAAGAGATTCACGAATCAGCGCGGATCATTGCCGCCGAAGAGGGGTGTACGTTGGAATTTTCCCAGGAGTCGTTGAGCCCGACGGTAACTTTTGATGCAGGGCTTTCAGGGAAACTAGCCCTGGCGCTCCCCAAAGCTCCGGTGCTGGATACCGGTGCGGGACATGACGCCGGAGTACTGGCCGGACACGTACCGAGTGCCATGATCTTTGTCCGCAATCCCAACGGCATCTCCCACTCCCCCGAAGAATACGTGGAAGACGCTGATGCTGAACTCGGTGCGGCAGCTCTGGCCGACGCCTTGTCGTCTTTGCTGTCTTAGCCGCTCCGCAGCCAAAAGCGCAGTGCCGGATACCGGTGCTGCGCTTTTGCGTGTTTTGAAACGGATGGTGCTTGCTACCTGGGATTCAGAGGCGCACTTCCCAGAACATTGCTCATGCCTATCGCAAGAGAATAGTCGTTCCATGCAACGCTGCACTCGATGCAACCCGGCACTGATAGAGAGTGATAGCCGACAAGCCTTTCTAGCTTTCTAGCTTTCTAGCTTTCTAGCTTTCTAGCTTTCTAGCAAGCATTCTTGTCCGCAGGCACTCAATCGCTCTCCCAAATTCCACTGACGATTCCTGCTCCTGCCTCAAGCCCAGAATCTGTTGGAAACGCCCACGCAATCTACTCCGGACATGGCAAATCCCCGGAAAGCGGCCACACTCCGCTTTCCGGGGATCTGCGTTTATCCAGGTCCGGCAAGCCGGACCTAAAACTCTAGGCGAGGGCCGGGGCGTCCCACAGGTTCAGGACCTGGCCAATGTTCTTCTCCTCGGCCGACTGGTACAAATCGGTAGCCCATGCCACATCTTCAATCGGCATGCCGCCCACCGAGTAGAGGATGATTTCTTCATCATTGCGGCGAGCCGGGATCTTGCCGGTAGCAACGTCCGCAATCTCTTCCAGCTTGGATTCGGGCAGCTTGCCCTCACGCATCAAATCGTGGAAGTGAGTGCCGGGAATGCCCAGCAGCTGATAGGCCTGGGTGCCGTACTCCTCAGCCCACGCATCGTACAGGCCGCGGGCATCGAGGATGAGTCGAGCCTCGTTGATGACAAAGTCATCATCAAAACGTGCAGCCGCGGGCAGCAGCAAGAGGGCTCCGGGCTTGATGGCTGCGGTTGGGAAGTAGGGGAACGCCTCGGATCCCTTGATGTCGGTGCTGGTGGTCGCCATAATGACATCCGCATCCTTGATCGCTTCCTCAACGGTGTCAGCGGCCACAATCGACTTCACCTGCGGGAAATTGTCACGAATGTACTGCGCAAAGGTCTCCACGCCAGCGGCCGAACGGCCCTTGACGGTCACGGTGTCGATGCTCGGACGCAGCGACAGGGTCGCGTCAATGACGGACTTGGCAATGACCCCTGGGCCAACTACGGCAGCAACCTTGGCTTCCTGCTTGGCCAGGTGCTTCACGCCAACCCCCGGTACGGCTCCGGTGCGGTAGGCACTGAGCAGGTTTGCGCTCATTACTGCCATCGGGGCGCCGGTGTCGGTGTCGTTAAGGGTGAACAGGTGAATGGACCGAGGCTGGCCCTTGTCCCGGTTCGCAGTGTTCGAGCCATACCACTTCACGCCCGTGGTCCCGAATCGTCCACCGAGATAGGCCGGCATGGCCATGAAACGGCGGTCAGGGCCATCGCTTGGCATGCCTTCATGGACCGGGTGCTGCGGGAAGGTGATCATCGCTCCGTGCGAGTTTCCGTTCTCGCCGGCCATCCGGTAGTCCCCATTGCGCAACAGGATCAGCGCTTCTTCCATCACGTCCGTGCAACGGGTGATGTCCGTGACTCCTGCTGCGATCATGTCCTGTTCGCTGAGGTAGCGGAAGTTGATAGTAGTCATGTAGTGCTCCTTTGCGGGATTTCCTAATCGATCAATGCTCAAATGGCTGCTTCGCCGGTCTCGCCGGTTCGAACGCGGATGATCTGTTCAAGCGAAGAAACCCAGACCTTGCCATCTCCGATTTCGCCGTTTTCACCGGTTTTTGCAGCGCTGACAATAATGTCCAGGGCGCGTTCCAAATCCGATTCTGCAACCAGCAGCTCCAGGCGGATCTTTGTCCGGAACTTCACTGAGAATTCTTGGCCTCGGTAGTACTCGGTGCGCCCGCCCTGGACGCCCCGGCCCTGGACTTCGGTTGCGGTCACTCCCGAGAAGCCGGCCTTCTCCAATTCGGAACAGATGGATTCAAGCCTGATGGGCTTGATAACTGCGGTGATAAGTTTCATGGCAGAGCCTTTCTATGCAGGCGGCTAGAGCTGACGGCTGTCGTAGGCGGATTCGGCATGGATGGAATTGTCCAAGCCAGCCTCTTCTTCCGCCTCGCTGACGCGGATTGGGGAAATCTTGTTCATCACCCAGGCAATGGCAAAGGTCATGGCGAAGCTGTAAACCAAGGTGGCGGCAATCGCGATCAGCTCGTGGCCCAACTCGGCGAAGTGGCCACCGAAGAAGATGCCAGCCATTTCGCCCGGCGCTTTTGGATTGGCGAAGAAGGTCGCGAACAGCGAACCGGTGATACCGGCGATGCCATGCACCGCAAAAACATCCAGCGAGTCATCAATCTGGTGACGACGCTTCCAGGTGATGGCCCACGCGGCAGCTGCTGCGGCGAGGAAACCGACCATCAGTGCGCCAATGGGACCCACCACGTCGGCCACCGGGGTGATGCCGACCATTCCGGCAATAGCTCCGGTACCCAAACCCAGCATGGTGGCATGCCCATCACGAACACGCTCGATCGTGATGAACCCCAGCATGCCACCGCACAGGGCCAGCAAAGTGGTGAGGATTACGTATTGGGCCATGAAATTCGCCCCGCCGGCGGTGCCGCCGTTGAACCCCATCCAGCCAGTAGCAAGCAAGCCCACGCCGATCATCATGAGCGGCAGGTTATGCGGACGTCCCGGGTGCATTTTTCGCTTACCCAAGACCACGGCCAGTGCCAGACCCGCAGCACCGGCATTCATGTGCACCGCGGTGCCACCGGCAAAGTCGTGGAAGCCCAGCTTGTTGCGCAGCCAGCCGCCGACGGCGCCGGTCTCGGGATTATCAAGAGCAAAGACCCAGTGTCCCAGCGGGCAGTAGACTAAAATGATCCACAGGGCCACGAAGACCAGCCATGCACCGAATTTCATGCGCCCGGCAGCACCGGAAGCTACCAGCGCCACGGAGATTGCGGCGAAGAGGATGTAGAACGCACCCCAGAAGGTGCCGCCCGCCTCGTCGTCGGACATGAAGTCGGAGAAGAAGGTGTAGTCGAACGGATTGCCGATGATTCCTGCGCCCCCGAGCGAATCACCGAGAACCAGTCCATGGCCGATAACCACGTAGACAACGCCGGTCACCGCCAATGCACTGAGCACCATCAGCATCATGTTCAGGACGTTGCGTCCGTTGAGCATGCCACCGTACAGCATTGCCAGTCCTGGGAACATCAGCAGGACCATGGCGAATGCCGCCAAGAGCCATGCCATGTCAGCGGCTTCCATGATGGGCGCCCCTTTCGAAGTTTGAGTTTGCGAGCAATTTCAAACTATCGATGCAACATTCCGCTTCGCTTTCGAATCCGTTTCCAGCAAGCAACATAATGTTTCGTTTCACAGCCCAAATATCGACCGTGTGAATTCTTTGTAAAAGGCCGGTCATCAGCGGACTTCTTGTAGGTTGACGGGCACCCCGAAGATATTCTGGTAGGCAATTATTAGCGGTCGACATGGCTTTATTAGCCAGTCGCTATAGATGAACTTGGGGAAACATGCAGGAAACATCCGCGATTCCACTACGAAATCCGGGACTTGTAGCTTAGATTTCATCAACCCTTATCGGCCATTTTCATAGGCCCGAAATGCATTAGTTGGAGCTGGTCTTGGCACCTTTGAATTTCACGGTTCTGCACATACGCGAATCCCGACCGCACAACCCCCTATTCCAGCAGGAACTTGATGAGCTCAACGAAAACACCGTCGGCCAGATCATCGATGCCGGGCACAACGCAGCACTGGTTCCATGCAATGATCTAAGCCTCGAGCAGGTGCTGCAGATTGTTGACGCGGCAGACGCAGTGCTGGTCATGGGCGGCGAAGACGTCGAGCCATCGCTCTACGGACGCACCTCGGCCTACCCCGGAGGTGGCCAACACGAGCTTGCTGCGGACCGGAACCACATCGCGGCCATCCAACATGCCATCGCCACCAAGACGCCTTTGCTCGGAATCTGCCGTGGCCTGCAGCTGTTAAACGTTGCCTTGGGCGGCACCTTGATTCAGCATCTGGAGCATGCCGATGCCCACCGCAGCACGGGCAGCGATCCTTTTGTCGAGACCCGTTTCGACTCCATCGCTTCCGGGCTAGAAGAAGACCTGTCTGCCAAGGCCACCCACAAGTGCACACATCACCAAGCCATACACGAGCTGGGCAAGGGCCTGCAGATCGCAGCCATGTCTACCGACGACATTATCGAGGCGGTCGTGCACGAGTCAGCTCCAGTGACCGCAGTGCAATGGCACCCGGAACACCCCCACACTGCTTCCAGCCAGCTCCGCGCACTGATCCAGCGCTTGGCAATGCAATGCCAGGAAGCATCAGGTGTAGCTCCCGAACTCATCAACGGCTAGCACGCCGGAGAGCTGCCCGCCTGAGGCTAGACTTGGTCTTATGGCATTGACTCAGTTAACGGTCGTGGATACCGCGGTCGACATCCTGCAACAGTTCGGGTTGGCTGACTTGTCGATGCGCCGTCTGGCCAAGGAGCTGGATGTTCAAGTTGGCGCTCTCTACTGGCATGTGAAGAACAAGCAGGAATTGCTAGCCCAGGTGGCCGCCAAGCTGCTCAATACTCCGCAGCTCTCGGTCAATGCCGATGACTTCAGCACTCCTGCCGATGCCATTCTTCACCTTTCTCGGCGGCTGTACCTCGCGTTGTTGCCGATTCAAGACAGCCCTGAAGTCATTGAAGTTGCCACCGCAATGCAGGCCACTGAATTGTCCCCAGTTCTGCAATTGCGCGAACTTTTGGAATCTTCAGGGCTGTCTGCAGAGAACGCCCGCCACGGACAGCAACTTCTGCTCAACCACATCCTCGGGTCTGTCGCCTTCCGGCAGAATCTCGTGCAATTGGACGTGGACGCGCCATTAGCGGATGGCTTCGATTGGGGACTGCAACGGGCTGTTGCAGGGCTGACTAGCTGACGGCTCAAAACCTAGGCCTGCACTGAGCCCTGGAGGAACCGAACTGGTACCAGCCTCGGCCCGTCAAGGTACCAAGCTCCCGGCAGCTGCCGTGCCGCTAGGAAGCTTTTCCACTGATATCGCAATACGACTACCAGTTACGTGCAAGGGGAATAATAGCGGTATTTGCACGGTTGGATCAGCTAGTCACTTTTGCGTGGCTCAAAATAAAGGGTGCAATCGCAAGCACTTTCAGAACGCGCCAAGCGCAAAAACAATAAAGAAGAATGCGCAGATCCAGAAGGCCACCAGTGCCCAATTGCCAAAGAACTTGTCCTCCGTGGAACCGGTATTCATCCTGTCTCTGCGTTCCCACTCGAAGACCCCGATGAATGCCAGTGCCAACAGCAAGGAAATGATTGCTGCGACGATCAATTAGCACCAGCTTTCCACTTGTAGAGGCACCTGCTTATCAAGATCCCTCCGGCTCTTGACGACAGGCTCTAATCTTGGCAACCCTCAAGCACTAGGAGTGCCATCGTTTTGGTGCACATGGCGTGCCACCAGTCTCTTGAACCGAGTTTGTCGTATTCACCATTGGAGAACATCTCAATGCCAGAGGTATCAGCGCTCGTTCGGTAATACGTGATGATCGGATCCCCTTCAGTAGTTGGCGATGCGACAGTCAACTCGACATTGCGCTTAGCCACCGCTGAATCCATGCATTCAACAACATCTGAGGGGATTTCTTCCGCTGGGGAAAGGGTTATCTCCCCACAGGACGCACGTTGAACATCATCATGGAATGCCGAGGGCGCACGATCGGAATTTCGGGATTTTTCGAATATGTCCTGGGGCCCCGGATGCCCACCAGGTGTCGCCCCAGCACACCCGGATAGCATCAGCAGCGCAACAGCAACGAGAAGCAAACCCACCGGAGTCTTCATCTACAGAGTCTTGCACACGACGCTTCGCCTGAAAACAGGCGTAATCGAAACGTGACTTGGGAATGTTTGAGGACTAGCTCAGTTTCCCGCCGGAGGCTTCGAGATAGCACGAGGCACAAAGTGATTCGTACCAAACGTCTTCGCCGTCAATGGCAACCTGATCCCCGTCGAAGACAACTGCATCGCCAACGCGTCGGGTATTGAACATGGCTTTGCGTCCACAACGGCAAATGGTCTTCAGCTCTTCCAAAGAATGGGCGAGCTCCATCAGGCGAGCTGAGCCCGGGAAGGCATGAGTGCGGAAGTCAGTGCGGATGCCATAGGCCAACACCGGCACGTTATCCAGCACAGCAATACGCAACAGATCATCAACCTGTTCGCGGGAGAGGAATTGCGCCTCATCCACCAGAAGGCAGGCCACCGGTGGGGCATCGACATGCGTCAACAACGCATCGGGGTCATCTCCCGAGCTCTGTGCAGTGAATTGCTCCCTGACATTATCTTCAGGGCTAATGGTGAAGTCGGTGATGCGCTTGATTCCCAGTCTCGAAACGATCGAGTTCTCGCCTTTGGTATCCACACCGGGCTTGGCAAGCAGGATTCGCTGGCCCCGTTCTTCATAGTTGAAAGCAGCCTGAAGCAAACTCGTGGACTTGCCAGAATTCATTGCTCCGTAGCGGAAATACAACTTGGCCACTATCGCTCCTCGAAGAATCGTCGCATCCGCCAACTAGCAGACACCCTACGATCTTAGTGCCAGCTCCATTATTCTGCGGCGGCTACACTCGGCGCAGCACCCAATCCGGCTCAACTCACAGCTGGTGTTGACCATTTGCTATTCCGAGAACTGGACAGCTGGCTTCTGCGGTTTTCTGGCAAAAAATAGCCAATAAATTACCGACATCACCAAGACGAAGGGCACGCCAAAGATCAGGGTGTACTTGAACTGGGGAACAAAGAACGAGGTCACCAGAAGGGCGGCGAGCAGGAGCGCACCAAGGATGGACGCGGCAGGATACCCGAACAACTTGAAGTCCAGGGACTCTTGTTGCTGCTTCACTTTGCGGCGGAAAGACACGTGGGTTAGCAGAATCATGCACCAGGTTGCCAGCGCGCCGAAGGTGGCCAAAGACAGCATGATGCCGAACCCTCCTTCGGGAACCAACGCATAAACCACGGCAGCGACGGCAATGCCGCCGGCAGACATCCACACTGCATGAATCGGCGCTCCAGCACGGTTGGTCCGATGCGCAATGCGTGGCGCATGACCTGAATCAGCCAGAGAATGCAGCATGCGAGTCGCGGCATATAGTTGTGCGTTCATGGCCGAGAGCGCTGCAATAATCAGCACAAAATTCAACATGGAATCAGCAAAGGGTATACCCACCTGGGACATCACCGTCACGAAGGGCGAGCCCCCAGAAATCAGTTCGCTGGTTGGCGCGACTGCCAGGATTAGAGCCATGGTGAATACGTAGAAGAGCAAGAGCCGGAGGAAGGAAACCTTGAAGGACTTGCGCACCGCAATCTTCGGGTTTCGGGCCTCGGCGGCAGCAATTGAGATAGCTTCAATGCCCATATAGGAGAAGATCGCAACAATCACCGCGCTCCATGTGCCAAACAACCCGTTGGCGAAGAAACCGCCTTCAGCGCTGTAGTTATGCACGCCAAACTGGTCTTGCGGATTATGGAAAACCAGCCACAGGGCGATGATGATGAAGGCAATAACCGCAAAAACCTTGATTGCCGAGAACCAGTATTCGGTGGTTCCGAAGATCTTCACGCTGCAGAAGTTCACGGCCAAGAGGACGGCGGAGAAAATAGCCACCCACCACAGTCCGGGAATTTGCGGGAACCAGTACTGCATATATTCGCCGACGGCACTGACCTCGGTACCGACCGCGAAGATCAGCGCGGACCAATACAGGTATTTGGTGAGGTATCCGGCAAAACGGCCCAGATACCGTTCGGCGTAAACGCCAAAGGATCCTGCCACCGGTTGCTTGACCGTCATTTCGGCGAGCGCCCCCATCACCAGCAGGGCCGCCACCCCACCGATCACGTAGCTGAGGATCACCGATGGCCCAGCCATCATGATGGCCAGCTTGCTGCCGGCAAAAAGCCCGGTGCCAATGGCACTGCCCAGGGCAATCATGGACATTTGCGCAGGGGTCAGTGATTTCTTCAGGCCCGACCCGACGTCAGTGGCGCGTACCGGCTGCTTGCCCAACGATGCTCCCTTGAAACTCATACGAACAGCACGGCATCAGAACATGCCGTGCTGCGTATAAGCGTACTCTGGCCATCGCAGGCCATCGGTGGAGCAATCGCAAATTGCCGCCGCTGGTTTCCCAGCTACGTCACGGCATTTCGTACGGCGTACTCTTCACGCTGCCATGCGCCGGTGTGCAGAATTTCACGCAGTTTCTCCACGGCATCCCAGATATCGGTGCGCGTCAGGTACAACGGGGTGATTCCAAAGCGCAGGACTTCAGGCTCGCGGTAATCACCGATGACACCGTGGTCGATCAGCGCGGTGATGATTTCGTAGCCATGCTCGTGGCGGAAGCTCACGTGGCTGCCCCGGGCTGCATGCTCTCGTGGAGTCACCAGTTCCAGGCCGTATCCCGCGCACCGAGTCTCAACCAGGGTGATGAACAGGTCTACCAGCTCGAGCGACTTGGCCCGCACCTGAACCATATCGGCTTCCAATGCGATATCGAGTCCTACCTCGACCATGGCCAGCGAGGTCATTGGCTGGGTGCCGCACATGAATCGGCGGATGTCATTGGCTGGCGTGTAGCTTTGCGACATTTCGAATGGCTTGTTGTGGGACCACCATCCTGACAGGGGCTGCCAGAAGCGTTCGTGATGGCGGGCGTTGACCCAAATGAAGGCCGGTGAGCCCGGTCCACCGTTGAGGTATTTGTAGGTGCACCCCACCGCGTAGTCTGCATCTGCGAGATTCAAGTCGACCGGCACCGCACCTGCGGCATGGGCCAGGTCCCAAATAACCAGCGCGCCGGCACCGTGAACCGCGGCGGTGATTCCATCCATATTCCACATGGCGCCGGTCCGGTAATTCACGTGTGACAGTGCCACGACTGCGACGCTGTCATCCAAAGCCGCGCGCAGTGAATCTTCGTCATCAATCAGCTTCACTTCATAGGCGACACCGGTTTCCAGTGACAGCGAGTTGACGAGGTCGGCCAGGCCTTCAGCGATGTAAATGTCGGTAGGGAAATTATCGCGTTCGGTCAGGATCACTCGACGTTCAGGTGCATCGGCCTTTTGCGTACGCAGAGCGGACGCCAGAGCTTTAAAAAGGTTCAGCGTGGTGGTGTCAGTGATTGCAGTTTCGTTCGGCTTCCCGCCGATCATGCTGCCGAGCTTGTCCCCCAGCTTCAGCGGCAGGTCGAACCAGCCTGCGGTATTCCATGAACGGATCAGCCCTTGGCCCCATTCTTCGCTGACCACCTGGGCTGCGCGTTCGGCAGCACCCTTGGGCAAAGCCCCGAGCGAGTTTCCATCGAGGTAGATGATATTTTCGGGCAAGATGAAACGGTCCGCGAAAGCGGTAAGAGGATCCGCAGCATCCAGCTGGGCCAAGGAATGGCGAGTCAACTCGGTAGGCATTTTGCTCCTAAGATTTCGGTTCTCTGCGTTGTAGACATCGTAGAATCGAATACGAGATTATGCGACCGAATCCGAACTCTAATAAAGAATGAAATGAGATATCCGTGGAAAATTCCCTCTGGGAAGCACAAAGCGAAGCCGTTCCGAATCCTGTTCGCGTTGATGCCACCGATCTGGCGATCCTCTCGGAGCTGAGCCATGACGCCCGGATCCCCAACAACATTCTCGCCGCGAAAGTTGGCGTGGCTCCATCAACCTGTCTCGGACGGGTCAAAGCCTTGTCTTCCGCCGGAATCATTACCGGGTACCACGCTGCTATCAATGAAAAACTGCTTGGTGTCACGGTCAATGCAATGATTTCAGTACTCGTATCGCCTTCAGCCCGGGACCGGTTGCTCTCCTCCGCAAAATCCTTGCAACAGTTGCCCGAGGTAAAAGAAGTCTTCGTATTGGGAGGATCGCCCGATCTGCTGGTGCGGGTAGCTACCCGGAGCATCGATGATCTGCGGACCTTTGTCGCTACGCATCTGGGGTCTAACAGGGCATTTTCTTCAACCCAAACAGTGATCATTTTTGAGCATCTGCGCTAGTTGAGCCCGCACCGTCATCTATCAGCATCTCTCATCTAGATCTCATGTGCATCCGGAACAATGGGTGGCATGGGAAAGGAAACGTTGCGCCGCATTGTGGCTTTATTCGCCGTGGTGGCGGTAATCGGCTTAGGCATCTTTGGAATCAGCCGCGCCATGGGCGGGCCTTCGGACCAGGATCTAGGCGAAGGGTTCATCTTCAAAGAAGATTCTCCTTCTCACACCAGTGGTGTACCTAACGGACCAACGCAGTCACCGAGTCCGTCAGAGTCTACAACTGCCAAGCCAACGCCTACTCCGTCCACAACGACTAAACCAAGCAGGTCAACGAAAAATCCGTCGCCAAAACCCACCGCAACGGTTAAGCCCAAACCAACAGCGCCCGCTCCGCCTAAGAAAACCGTCACGCCATTGCCTCCCTCAGGTAGCCAAAACTACGATGACGACGACGATGATGATTACGAAGCTGATGACGACGATGCGGCCGACGACGTAGGCGACGATGACTAAAGCACCCGAACGCAGATGGTCCATCCGCGCTCGCGTGCTTACTGGCATGTTGCTCCTGGTCGGCCTGGCTCTTGTTGCTGCTGGTGCTGCAAGCTTCGCTGTGCAACGCCATGAACTCAATGAACGACTTGATGAATCCCTCTCACGGTCCGTCAAAGAATTCGGCGTGCTAACCGAAACGGGTGTTGACCCACGGACCATGAAACGATTCGAACATGCCGAGGACCTGCTCTACATCGCAATGCAGCGCACCCTCCCCTCCCCTAAGCAAGGAATGGTCTCCTTGGTTGGCAAGGAGGTGCGTTGGACTGCGCCGGATATAGTAGGCATCCGGCTGGAAGACGACCCCGAATTCATCGAATGGGCCTACCAGGTTCAAGACAGCAACCATATTCGGCTCGGCACCGTAAAGACTGACGTCGCCACCTACCGTGCCGTAGTGGTCCCGGTAAGCTTGCCTGCCGACCACGAGCGCGGCTCCTTTGTCTTGGCCTATGACTACTCGGCCGAGGCTATAGCAAATGACCGGAACTTCATGATCTACAGTGCCGTGGGTGCTTCGGTCATGTTGTTGTCGGCCCTGGCTGCGTGGCTGGTTGTGGGACGAATGCTGGAGCCGATTCGCAGATTGCAGACCACCGCGCAGCAGATCTCCGAAACCGATGTTTCCCAGCGCATTGAGGTCTCCGGCAATGACGAGTTCGCGGACCTGACCGTCACGGTTAATGAAATGCTGGACCGCCTCGATGGCGCGTTGAAAGCCCAACGCCAGCTTCTGGACGATGTGGGACATGAACTTCGCACTCCGGTGACGATCATCAATGGCCACCTGGAGCTCATGGATCCCCATGACTCGCAGGATGTGGAGCAGAGCCGCGATATCGCCATGGACGAGTTGGGTCGCATGTCCCTGCTCATCAATGACCTGGTGACACTCGCCAAGACCAACCGCACAGACTTCCTGCAAATTGAGCCGGTCCAGGTAGGCAAGCTGCTTGACGACATCCTGGATAAGGCCCGCGGGCTGGGCCAGCGCCAATGGCGCATCGACTACCGCACCGAGGCTACGGTCCGATTGGACCCGGCACGCCTGACCCAGGCCATGCTGCAGCTATGCGCCAACGCGGTGAAATTCTCGGAAGAGAATAGCCGTATTGCTCTGGGAAACGAGATCTTGCGGAACGGCCATGGAGAGACCACCCTGCGCTGGTGGGTATCCGATGCCGGTATCGGCATTCGCTCTGATGATTTGGAACGCATCTTTGAACGCTTTGGCCGCGGGCAGAATTCTGCGCGCTCATCGGGCTCCGGTTTGGGCCTGAATATTGTGCAAGCTATCGCCGAAACTCACGGTGGACGCGTCTGGGTAAACTCGGAGCCAAAAAACGGTTCCACGTTCTATATTGATCTGCCGCTGTCGACAGGAAGCAAGGAAGAATGAGCCAAATATTGATCGTAGAAGACGAACCTCGCATCAGCTCTTTTGTCGCAAAAGGACTGCGTGCCGCCGGACTGACCTCCTCGATTGCCCAGACCGGCCACGACGGATTCAGCCAAGCGCTCGACGGCGATCACGAATTGATCATCTTGGATTTGGGCTTGCCGGACGAAGACGGCTTCTCTGTCCTGCGCCGGCTGCGGGCAGCGCACATCACCATCCCGGTCATCATTCTCACCGCTCGCGGAAGCGTTGAGGATACTGTCGCCGGACTGCAAAATGGCGCCGATGACTACATGGCCAAGCCATTCCATTTTGATGAGCTGCTTGCCCGGGTTCGGCTGCGATTGCGGACCGACGACCACGCCCCTGAAGCTTCTTCCTTGACTCATGAAAACCTGCACATGGATCTGCTACGCAGACGAGTTACGGTGGATTCAACAGAAGTAGATCTCTCCGCCCGTGAATTCGCACTTACCGAGGCCTTCTTGCGCAACCCTGGCCAGGTGCTCAGCCGTGAACAACTGCTCTCACGGGTTTGGGGCTACGATTTTGATCCCGGTTCCAACGTCGTAGATGTTTACGTCCGCTACCTTCGCAACAAACTCGGCTCGTCACGCTTCGAGACCGTCCGCGGATTCGGCTACCGGCTAGCGGCCTCAAAATAACTGGACGGAGCACGGGTTAGCCCAGCGTTGGATCCGGGACAAAATTCTGTTGCAACAACCTGCTCCAGCGGTTCGCAGGAAGATGCGGATTCAGCAGAGCCACGCCGATGCAGTACTTGGACATGGATACTTCGCGAATGCCCAGCTCTGCCAGGGCCCGGTCTGAGGCTCCGCGACCATTAGCGGACTTCGTCTCGACAACAACCAGGTCCGGCCCGTTGATCTGCTTATTGGCGTTGGCGTATTCCAATTCGACATCGCAGGTCAGGCGTTCAGAATCGATCGGGTTCACGAAGGTGGCGCGCGTGTAGGCACTGTCTAGCACCGGATGCAGTTCGGGGACTTGTTGGCCGTATTCGTTGTGCAGCACCGAGCCCAGGAACTGCAGGTTATCCACGGTCAGTTTTCCAGCCTCGTGCATCTCCTGCTGGATCCGGTGTTTCACGGTGGCCCCGCGCAATCCCTTGGTCTTGATTTCAAACATCGACAATCCGGTATCGGCATAGGTTCGTGAACGAACTTTGTAGCGTCTGCGCCGGCCCTGCCGGTGAGCCCGATATTGCTCGAAGTCCTCGGTATCGAAGTACACGGATTCATACCGGAAAGTTCGCAGGCCATCGATCTGCATGATCTTGAACTTCTCGCCTAGTCGTTCCGATAATGCAGTGAACTGCTGGGGCGTGAGCACGAATTTCTTATCAACACGCGTCTGCAACGCAGCTTCAGAAACGACTTCTTGCAAGCTGATTGGTTCGCGATGCGCGACAGCTTCTTCCAGCGCAATGCGGGCGCCAGCCGAGATAGCACTTCGAGTGCTGCTGTCCAGCGCGGTCATCGGGACCACGTATCCTGCTTGGTTCCGTTCTGCGAAGAAGAATTCCTTGCTGTGCTTTGTCCATTGGCCAGTTCGAATGTTCCCGCGTGGGCGAAGCTGCTATCCGATTTGGCCGCTGAAGTGGCATTTGTGCGGAACCGGACATCTACGATGGTCAGATCGCGAACCATGTCCAGCTCGACCACCACGGTGCGCAGAACCTTGGCATCCAGCAGTTCTTCGAGCGCTGCTTGAAGTTCAGGCTTTTTCGGGTAGGCCTTTTCCAAGGTGACCGTCTGGCGTTCGGTACGTGGGGCGAAACTTGGGTGATCGGCGAGGAACATGACAAGCACCAGAGCCGCGGTGGCCGAAGGGGCCAACCACGCTGGATCTGGGTGCAGCCCGTTGACCAGTCCGATGGCCAGCGATATGAAGTAGTAGGCAACTTCTTCCTGGGTCAGCGTGTCTGACCGAAGGCGAATGATGGAAAGGATGCCGAAGAGTCCGAGCCCCAGCCCCATGCCTGCCCCGCTGCCAGAAAGCAGCAGGGTCACCGCGAAAATTCCCATGCTCAATGCGATGTACGCAAGCACCAAATCGCGGCGGAAATGGCGACGGAAGTATACGAAGTACACCAGCACGGTAATGCCAATGACGTTTGAGGCTAGACCTGTCCAGAAAGACAACATTCTTATCCCTTTCAATGATGTGAAGCGATGATCCCTTCTAAGTGAACTTTAGGTGAATAGAATGAAGACAAATGTAGAACAGGATGAGAAAGTCCTCATATTACTGAATGCTTCATGACCTGCAGTTTTAAGTTTTCAGCCGTTGAAATGCGATGATTCGCCGCTCACGCTGCATGTAGATAGTGTCCGATTAAGACAAACGGCGGCTCGTCCCGTAATGAGACGAGCCGCCGTTTGGCGATATTGCGGTTGCTTACTTGCCAGCTTCGATTTCAGCCTTGGCCGAAGCATCCGAATCGTTCAGGAATTTGCCGATCCGATCAACTTCTTCAGCTTCGCCGATGGCTGCGGCCGCACGACCCAGCGCGTAGAGCGAGCGGAGGAAGCCGCGGTTAGGCTCGTGGCTCCAAGGAACGGGTCCCTGGCCGCGCCATCCGGCCTTGCGCAACGAGTCGAGGCCGCGGTGGTAGCCCACGCGAGCGAACGCGTAGGACTCCACGGTGCGGCCTTCGCCATGTGCTTCGTCGGCCAGCAGCGCCCACACCAGGGAAGATGATGGGAAGTTAGCGGCCAAATCAACTGGCTCATCGCCAGCTTCGAGGCGTGCCAAGACCTCGGACTCTTCGGGGAGCAGCGTTTCTGGAATGCCCAGCAGGTTCTCTCCTGCCATCTTTACTTCAGCGACTTTCCGGCCGAGCCCAGCTGCTGAGCAGCTTCTACGATGCGAGCTGCCATGGACTCTTCAGCCTTGGCACCCCAAACGCGCGGGTCATAGGTCTTCTTGTTGCCAACTTCGCCGTCGATCTTCAGCACGCCGTCGTAGTTGCTCAGCATGTGGCCGGCGACCGGACGGGTGAATGCGTACTGGGTATCGGTATCGATGTTCATCTTGATGACACCGTAGGCAACAGCGTCAGCGATTTCCTGCTCGGAGGAGCCCGAACCACCGTGGAATACGAGGTCGAAAGGGTTTTCCTTGCCGATCTTGGCGCCAACCTGAGCCTGGATGTCCTTCAGGATCTCCGGACGCAGCTTCACGTTGCCTGGCTTGTAAACGCCGTGGACGTTGCCGAAGGTCAGCGCGGTGATGTAGCGGCCCTTTTCGCCAGCACCCAGGGCATCGATGGTTGCCAGCGCATCCTCAACGGTGGAGTACAGCTTGTCGTTGATGGCGTTTTCCACGCCGTCTTCTTCGCCGCCCACTGCGCCAATTTCAACTTCGAGGATCTGCTTGGCAGCTGCGGTGCGTGGAAGCAGTTCTGCAGCGATGCGCAGGTTTTCTTCGAGGGTTTCAGCCGAACCATCCCACATGTGGGAGTTGAAGAATGGGTCGCGGCCGGCCGCAACTTCTGCTTCCGATGCAGCCAGCAGTGGCAGCACGAAGCTGTCCAGCTTGTCTGCTGGGCAGTGGTCGGTATGCAAGGCGATGTTGACGCCGTAGTTCTTGGCTACTTCGCGGGCGAAGGCCGCGAAGCCCAACGAGCCTGCGACCATGTCCTTGATGGAGGCGCCGGACCAGTAGGCGGCACCGCCAGTGGAGACCTGGATAATGCCGTCAGACTCGGCTTCGGCGAAGCCACGGATTGCGGCGTTCAGGGTCTGCGAGCTGGTCACGTTCACTGCTGGGAAGGCGTAGCCGCCTGCCTTGGCAGCATCAATCATGGCATTGTACTTATCGGGGGTTGCGATAGGCATGCTTCACTCCTGGTGGTTAGCGAGGTTTCGCGTCTCCATTGACGGCGGTTCGCCATCCATCCTATCGCCTAGGTCACTATCTCTACCTAAAATCTCATATCGTGACACGGTAAAGAACCACGTATCTGCAAAGACAGCGGCCGCCGGGAACGAGTGGAACACTCGCCTCCGACGGCCGCCGTCTAGACAGTGATTGGCTATTCGGTAATGGATTCTGACAAGCTTGCACCTTCGCTCGGATCAATTGAGACCTCAAGGCTCAAGGAATTCGATCCTGAAGGTTCCGACGTCGTGGCTGGCGAACTGCTCGTTGCACCGGTACGGGTTGTAGGGCTGCCAGAAGTCTGTTCAGACGACGATTCCTCGATGGCCTCGAACGAACTTTTATTAGTCTCAGCCGATCCCTCAGGTGTCACCGTCGTCGATGGTTTCGGCGATGGAGAATCAGGGGATTTCGGAGGAAGCGATGACCCGTCTGGCGATTTGGTGCCTGTTGTCGGTTCCGTCGTCGGAGCGGTAGAGGACGGCGGCTCGCTAGTAGTCGGGGCCTCGGTCTCGCTCTTGGACGGCGAGGTGGATTCGCTCGGGCTCTTCGATCCCGTAGGGCTCTTGCTCTCGTCATCGCTCTGGCTTGGCGTCGGCTTGGCCGACTTGGTTGGCGTAGGACGCGGCTTCGGAGAAGGAACGTATGGAGTGTCGTTCTCTGGAACTACGATGTCCGGATCTGGGGCATGGTTGGACTGGCCAGAATTCTGCGAACCGTTTCCTTTCGGCGCGGTGTTCGCATTGACGGTCAGCCGCTGGGAATCGATCATTGCATTACGCTGGCCCGGGATCAGAGGCAGGTAATTGCGCGGGTCGTGCCAGCGTCCATCGATGATGACTTCAAAGTGCACGTGGCAGCCGGTGGAGTTGCCTGTGGTTCCGGCGAGCGCGATCAATTCACCCTGCTTCACGCTCTGGCCAACCTTGGCGATCAGTTTTGAGTTATGGCTGTAACCGGTTTGGACGTTGAACCCATGGTCAATGGTCACGCGCATGCCGGAGTGCCCAGCCCACGCCGAGACCGAGACGGTGCCGTCTTCGGCAGCGTAAACCGGCGAACCGCAAGAAATTGGGTAGTCCTGGCCGATATGGATCTGGTTGCCCGGGCCGGTGGGGTTCGCGCGCCAACCGTAAGGGCTGGAAATGCGACGGGTCGTCACCGGGTGCATCAGCTGCAAGTCCCCGGGAAGCTTGCCAAGTTCACCAACGGTTCCGGCCAGCAACGCGGTGGAATCTTCGCTGGCGCTGCTCGATTCAGACGTCTCGGTGGCACCCTCAATCATGCCAACTGGACGCCCATCAATGGCCAGTTCCTTGCCGGAAGCTCCGAAGGCATTCAGTGGAGCATCACCACTGACAAAAACGGGACCATCGCCGACCGAGTAGTCAACGATAGCTTCCATCGATACCGGAACGTCGCCCTGACGCGAATCGGCGGGCTGCGCCACGAGAGGAATAGCCAACGCTCCCGTCAGCGCGAAGGCAGCAGCTATAGAGGTCGTCCAGATGACCACAGGTTTCTTGCGTCGGGGTAATCCGGGCAGCAATAGATCATGGTTCACTTGATGACGACGATTCACAGCCACTCACTCCCAGATCACATTTTCATAACCGATTAACAGCGTATGCGCAAAAATGCAACTAATCCAGATGCTCGACTAAAACTCTTCAGTAATAATTCCTGCGTTAGCTGACCCGCTGCCCAAATACGTGCCGGCGGACCCATGCATGCATGGCTATTCCAGCTGCAGAGGCGGCATTGATTGATCGTGTTGAGCCGAATTGTTCAATTGACAGGGTGTCCTTGGCAGCAGCGTGAACTTCCGGGCTCAAACCGGGCCCCTCTTGGCCAAAGACCATGACGCAATTCTTAGGAATATCGTAGGTTTCCAGCGGCACGGAGTCTGGGAAAATGTCGATTCCCAATATCGTGAGCCCCTCAGATTCGGCCCAGATAACAAAATCCTCGACGGTCGGGTGATGACGCACATGTTGGTAACGATCTGTCACCATTGCACCCCTTCGATTCCAACGGCGACGGCCAATAATATGGACTTCCTTGGCCAGGAACGCGTTGGCACTGCGCACCACCGTGCCGATATTCATGTCATGCTGCCAATTTTCAATGGCAATATGGAAGTCATGGCGGCGCTCGTCTAGATCCGCAATGATGGCATCCATTTTCCAGTAACGATATTTGTCAGCGACATTGCGCCGGTCGCCCAGTTCCAGCAACTCAGGATCATACTTTTCATCTAATGGGAGCTCCCCTTCCCAGGGGCCCACTCCGATGACATGCTGCTCGCTGGGGTCGTTGACCGGGTCATGCAATTCTTGATTCACGTTATTAAGCGTAGTTCTTTCTGATCGTGCCCTTGTTCACGGCGCAATTCCCCAAGGCTGTGTAGTCTTTTTAGTAGCAGGGGAATCTTTCAACGCAGATAGCTCCCACCACAATTTCATCAGGGAGGACTTCACCTCGTGACGACTACCAACCGCGCCGCACGCACTGTCCATGACATCAAGTGCTGGCTCACTGATATGGACGGCGTTCTTGTCCACGAAAATCAGGCCGTTAAGGGTGCCGCAGAGTTGATGGGGTACTGGCGTGAGAACAATCTGCGTTTCCTGGTTTTGACCAATAACTCCATCTTCACCCCGCGCGACCTTCGTGCGCGCCTGCTCGCTTCGGGACTGGACGTTCCAGAGGAGAACATCTGGACCTCGGCTATGGCCACGGCAGAGTTCTTGGCTCGCCAGCGCCCAGGTGGCCGCACCTTTGTGATCGGTGAAGCGGGTTTGACCACGGCCTTGCACGATGCAGGGTTCATCATGACCGACCAGAACCCGGACTACGTGGTGCTGGGCGAGACCCGCACCTACTCTTTCGAAGCTATCACCAAGGCAATCCGGCTCATTGAAGGTGGCGCCAAGTTCATCGCCACCAATCCGGACGCCACCGGTCCATCAGCCGAAGGCCTCTTGCCTGCAACGGGCGCCATCGCCGCATTGATCTCTCGAGCAACGAATCGCGAACCATACGTGGTGGGCAAGCCGAACCCAATGATGTTTCGTTCCGCGTTGAACCGCATCGATGCGCATTCGGAAACCACGGCCATGATTGGCGACCGCATGGACACCGACATTGTCGCTGGCATGGAAGCTGGCCTGCTGACCGCTTTGGTCTTTACCGGCATCACAGCCCGCGAAGATATGGACACCTTCCCGTTCCGCCCGGACCTGCAGTACCCCTCTGTAGCGAACCTGCATGCAGAACTGGCCAAGGGCGCGCAACCAACTGAAACTCCTGCAACGAAGAAGTAGTTCTCGATGCATGCTGAAGGCCGGGCTTTGCCCGGCCTTCAGCGTTTCCCGGGACATCAGCGAATCTGCGCCCCGCGACGTATCCTGAAGCAGTGAGTGAGCCAGTACCCGACGAAGTCCCCGGTGCCCGCAAACGCGGACGCCCCAAAGGAAGTACCACCGGATCAACAAAGTCCAAGATCCTCAAAGCCGCATCCAAGGAATTCGCCCATGCCGGCTTCGAGGGGGCGAGCCTGCGTTCCGTAGCCCGCCGAGCCTCAGTGGATCCAGCTTTGGTGCACCACTATTTCAAGGACAAGAGCGAGCTCTTCATCCAGACCATGCACCTCCCGGCCAACCCGGCAGCCATCATTGGGCAGGCGGTGACCGCACCGCTGGAAGAATTGGGCTACGCGCTGACCAGTGCCCTGATCAGCACCTGGCGAAAACCAGCATTTCGGCCGCCTGCGATAGCCATGGTTCGAGGACTGATCTCCAGCAACAACGCCACAAAAATTTTAAAGCCGTTCATCCAGAAAGAGATCTTCTCCCGGGTGGGCGCTCGCCTGCCCCAGGAAACGGCAGAAGCGCGTGTTGCACTGGTGGCCAGCCAGTTCATCGGCCTGATTATCGCCCGGTATGTTGTTGCCTTAGAGCCCTTGGCCTCCATGGACGATGATGAGCTCATCGAACTTGTCGCTCCAACAATTCAGCGCTACCTCACCGGGGATCTTCCTATCCAAAAGCATTGACTTGTCCGCCAAACGGGTCTCTAATTCATTATGTGATGAATAAAACGGCTTGTATCGACGTGCAAGAACTCAAGGTCAAGAGGGGCAAGAATCTGGTCCTGGACCAGCTGAGCTTCCAGCTTGAAGCGGGCAAGATCATCGGGCTGCTTGGTCCCAGCGGAAGCGGTAAGAGCACACTGCTGCGCAGCATCGTTGGCAACCAGATCATCACCAGCGGCACCGTCACCGTCCTGGGCCTGCCATCGGGCAGCAAGGCCTTGCGGCACAAAGTCGGCTACATGACCCAGGCAGCAAGTGTCTATGACGATCTGACGGTAAGGCAGAACGTCGCCTATTTCGCCAAAATTCTTGGGCTCCCCGATGAAGAGGTGGACCGCGTCATCCACGGCACTGACCTCTCTGGGCAGGCTTCCCGCCTCGTCATTGACCTCTCGGGTGGCCAACGCAATCGCGTCTCACTTGCCATCGCGCTACTGGGCAGCCCTGACATTGTCATCCTTGACGAGCCAACGGTCGGACTTGATCCGGTGCTTCGCGCAGATTTGTGGGACCTATTCGCCCGGCTGGCCGCCACCGGCTTGTGCTTGGTGGTTTCCAGCCACGTTATGGATGAGGCCATGCGTTGCGATCAAATCCTGCTGCTCCGAGAAGGAAAAATACTCGCTCAACTGACACCGTACGAACTCATGGAACGCACCGGAGCCACCGATCCGGAGACCGCATTTTTGAAACTCATTGATACCGGCGCCTCGATTTCGCATGACAATGCCACCCCTGCCCCTGATTCGGCACCTCGGCACCGCGCCAGCGCAGATGGGAGCAAATAATGCGCAGAACGTTAGCCACCGCCGGCAGGGTGCTGAACCAAGTCCGCCACGACCCCCGGACCATTGCCTTGATGCTCGTGGTCCCCAGCCTGCTGATCGGATTAATCGCTTGGATATTCACCGATACGCCTGCATTCCAGCGCATCGGCCCCGCCATGATTGCCCTGTTCCCCTTTGTCGTGATGTTCCTGGTCACCAGCATCGCCACCCTGCGCGAACGGCGCAGTGGCACGCTTGAACGGCTTCTGAGCATGCCGCTAGCCAAGGGGGAATTCATCTTTGGCTACGCACTGGCTTTCACCCTGATCGCCATCGTCCAAACCATCATTGCCTCGAGCTTTGCCGTCTGGGTTTGCGGTCTGGAAATCTCAGGCAGTTTCTGGTTGATGTTCGCGGTGGCAGCGCTGGATGCACTGCTGGGAATCAGTCTTGGACTCATGGCCAGCGCCTTCGCCCGCACGGAATTCCAGGTCGTGCAGTTCATGCCGGCCTTGGTCGTCCCCCAATTCTTGCTGGCGGGAATCATCCTTCCCCGAGACCAGCTTCCCGGAGTCCTCGAATCCATCGGCGATTGGCTGCCGCTGTCCCATGCCATCGACGCCCTTTCTGACGTCGCGGCAGGGACCACGGACTCGGACACAGCATTCAGCATGCTGGTGATCGTTGCGTGGATCGTCGTGGCTCTGCTTGTCGGATCGCTGACCCTGCGCCGGCGTACCGCGTAGCTACTAGCTAACAACCACCGGAGTATCCATCACCCGGCCTTCATCGACTTCGCGGATCTCGCCCACGATGTCGAACGCGTCCTGCTGGCCCAGATCTTCACTGTCCGCACCAATGAACGCGGTGAACCTGCCTGGCTCCACGATCCGGCGTCCGGCCAGTCCGGTAAACGACGTTCGGTCAGCATGCACGCTGAAGCACACCCGCTTCGATTCCCCCGCTTCGAGCTTGATCTTCGCAAAACCGGCCAGCCACCGTCGCGGACGAACTACTTGCGAGATCTCATCGGAGAGATACAGCTGAACGGCTTCGGCACCCTGGCGCCCCCCGGTATTAGTCACGGTGGCGCTAACTTCCAATGTCCCTTCTGTCGAGATTTCCGTGGCTGATAACTCAAGCGCGGAGATTTCGAAGCTCGTGTAGGACAGTCCGTAGCCGAAGGGATAGAGCGGGCGCGGATCCAGGTTCGAGACGCCATCCGAATGCCAACCGAGCTTGGGCGCCAGATACGTTCCGGGTTGTCCGCCAGTATGGTCGGGAATCTGCACCGGCAGTTTGCCCGAGGGATTCACCTCACCGGTCAGCACTCTGGCCACGGCGGGTCCACCTTCAACGCCGGGCATGAAGCACTGGAGAATGCCCGCCGCCCGGTCGGCGAATTGTCCCAGCGAATAGGGGCGCCCGGTGACCAATACCAGGACGGTCGGCGTACCGGTTTCCAGCACGGCCTCAACCAGTTCCGCCTGGCGTCCAGGCAGTTTCAGATCCACCGCGTCACAGCCCTCGCCGGAGGTTCCCCGGCCAAAGAGACCAGCCAAATCCCCCACGGTCACCACCGCCACTTCGGCATTGCGCGCCGTCTCGACAGCCTGCTCGATGCCCGCCTCATCAAGGTCGGTGAAGTCCACTCCTCGGGCGTATTCGATCTGGCTTCCGGCGAGCGCCGGAGCTTCACGCAAGGCTTCGAGTATGGAGGTCATCTCCACGCCATGGTCTTCTTGCTCGGCGAAGCGCGAGTACACGTGGTTGGTAAAGGAATAGCAGCCCAGATGGGTGCGCGGCTGGGTGGCGCTCGGTCCGATCACCGCAAGGCGGGCTGGAGACTTCAGTGGCAGGATCTGATCATTGCGCAACAAGATGATGGATTCTTCGGCCATGATGCGGGCATGTTCCCGGTTCTGCTCGGAATCCAGTTCCACATCGTCACCATGCCAGGCTTGTTCGGGGCTGTAGTCCGAGTCCAGCAGGCCGGCCTCGATTTTCTGGGTGAGCACCCGGCTGACCGCGGTATCCAGGACTGACTCTTCCAAACGGCCGGAGCGTACCGCTTCTGCGAGGCGGGCGTAGGCAATCGTCTCCGGCAGTTCCACATCCATGCCGGCGTTCAGTGCCAGCAGGCCTGCGCTGTCTTCGCTGTCGGCGATTTCATGCATGCTGTGCAGAAAGCTCACGGCCCAGTAATCTGCCACCACGGTGCCGGTGAAGCCCCAGCGTTCACGCAGCACTTCGGTGAGCAGCCGGCGGCTGGCCGCCGGCGCTTCGCCGTCGATATCCGCGTAGGAATTCATCACCGACTGCACCTTGGCTTCGCGCACAGCTCGTTCAAAGGGCGGGAAGACAGTGTCCTCCAGCGCGCGCTGGCCAATGGAGACCGGTGCATGGTTGCGCCCGGCTTGCGAGGCAGCGTATCCGGCGAAATGCTTCAAGGTGGCGTTGACGCCAGAACCCTGCAAGCCTTTCACATAGGCGACTGCGAGCTCTCCGACCAGGTGAGGGTCTTCTCCGATGGTCTCTTCCACGCGTCCCCAGCGGTAATCGCGCACCACATCCAGCACCGGGGACAGTCCCTGGTGCACACCCATCTTTTTCATGTCGGCCCCGATGCGCGCAGCCATGGATTGCACCAGTTCCGGATTGAAGGTCGCTCCCCAGGCAATGGATGCCGGGTAGCAGGTGGCGCCCAGGGCGGTGAAGCCGGTCAGGCATTCTTCGTGGGCGATGGCCGGGATGCCGAAACGGTTGGAGGCCATGACCTGTTCTTGCAGTTCAGCCAGCTTGGTGCGGCCCTCGGCAGGGTCCAGCGGAACGGTGCCGAAGGCCCGGGTGATGTGTCCCAGCCCGTTGGCGATAGCTGTTTCGAAGCTCGGGCCGCCACCGAAGGTATCAGCCATCGGCGCCACATTGCTTTCGCCGTCATGTTGTTCTTCCTCCGGACGGATCCAGTAGGAGCCCAGCTGCCCAGCTTTTTCTTCGAGCGTCATCTGCGCTAGAAGGGCTGCCACGCGCTGGTCTGTTGGGAGGCTGGCATCGCGCCAGGTCTGCTCGGCAGTTTTCATGAAAATCCTATTCTCAAAAGTAGGTCGGGTGCTTTCAGGACCTTGGTCCCTAGCCCTTGACTGCACCCTGCAGTCCGTTGACGATGCGCTTTTGCATGGCGAGGAAGAAGATCAGCGCCGGAATCATCGCCAAGGCGGTGAAGGCGAAAACTCCAGCGGTATCCGCGGAGTGCTCGCTGGAATAATCGGCGACGCCCAGAGGCAGGGTGCGCATATCCCCTTGCAGCAGAAGCAGCGGCAGCAAGTAGGCATTCCATGAACCGACGAAGGCCAGGACGCCGACGGTAACCATGCCCGGGCCGGAGAGCGGCAGCAGGATGCGCCAGAAGAAACCAATCCGGCTGGCACCATCCAATTGGGCTGCCTCTTCCAATTCCTGGGGCAGCGCCATGAGGAAGGGGCGCAGGATGACCACGGTCATGGGCAGCGCGAAGGCTGCCTGCGGCAGGGCCACGCCCCACCAGGTGTTGCCCATGTGCAGGTCGCGGGTGATCAGGATGAACAGCGGAACGATGGCCACGGTGGCAGGGAAGAGCAGTCCCAGCACGAAGACCATGAAGATCGGTTCGCGCATCCTGAACTGGTAGCGGGCCAGCGGGTAGGCGGCCATGATGCCCAGGACCACGACGATCACCGTGGTGATCACCGCGATCATGGTGGAGTTCAGCGCGTAGTGCCAGAAGTCCGGGTTTTTCAGCACACCCAGATAGTTATCCAGCACCCAGGGTGCCGGCAGGCCCGCCGGGTTCTCGGCGAGCTGCGCATTGCTGCGGAACCCGCCCAGGACGCCGTAGAGCACCGGGCCGAGGGTCAGCGCCACCACTGCGAGGGCGATGGCGTAGACGACAACGTTTCCGCCTTGGTTCCGCGCGCGCTTCTTGGCGCGCAATGCCTGTGCCGGGGTCTGCTGCGGGCCGGTGGCCACTGTGGCGCTCATGCTTTGACCTTCTTCGCCTTGGTTCGTTCGTCATCTGGCTGCGAGTCCCGCTTGAGGACAAACTGCTGGTAGGACACCGCGAGGATCAGGGCGACGATGAACAGCACCACCGAGGCGGCGGCTGCCACGCCGAAGTTCTGCCGCTTGGTTCCTTCAGATACCAGGAAGCTGGCCATGGTGGTGGTGGAGTTGGCCGGCCCGCCGCCGGTGAGGATCCACACCATATCGAACAGCTGCAGCGAGCCGATCATCGAGAGGAATCCCCACGTGCGCAGGGTAGGCCCGAGCAGCGGAATGGTGATCTTGCGCTGGATTTGCCACCAGGATGCCCCGTCGATCTCCGCTGCTTCGTAGAGCTCGGAGGGCACGCCCTGCAGCCCGGCCAAGAACAAGATGACGGCCAGGCCAAGGTACTTCCAGGTCAGCACCACCAGTACAGTCCACAGTGCCAGCTCGGGTGTACCCAGCCAGCCCTGGGCCGGGCCCTGGATTCCCAGCTTGGACAGGATGGTGTCGATGACCCCGTACTGCGGCTGCAGCAGCTGGAACCAGATGACGCCGGCGATGACCTCGGAGAGCACGTAGGGAACAAAGATGATGGTGCGCAGCAGCGACTGGATCTTCATCTTCCGATTCAGCAGCAGGGCGATTCCCAGGCCGATGGGCAGCTGCAGCGCAATGGACCCGCCGATGATGATCAGGTTGTGGATCATCGCATCGGTGAAAACCTCGTTTTGCAGCACCCGCGCGTAGTTTTTCAGCCCGACAAAGTCCACTAGCGGGCCGAAGCCTTTCCAGTTGTACACCGAGAAGCGCACAGCTTGGACGATGGGCAGCAGCATGAACACAGCGATTAGCACGAGCGCTGGGCTGACAAAGAACAGGATCTCCAGCGTCTTGCGCCGATCCGCTGGCTTGCGCCGGCGGCGCTCGGCTTTCGCCACCGCGGCTTCAGCTGGCTCCTGCACGGCGGCTGCAGCCTGTGCTGCCGGGCCTTCACCCGCCGGGCTTGATGCATAAGTCACTTCTTGAGACACGGCCAGGATCACTTCTCCTGGTCAGCGGCATCTTGACTGGCGTCAACGATCTTCTGCGCGTCGGACTTGCCAGCGAAGAGCAGGGCGATTTCATCGTTCATGGCGCCGCCGACGGAGGCACCGAAGGCGGTGTCGAAGTACAACTGGAAGTATGGCGCATAATCACGCACGTCCAGCATGGAAGCCAGGGCCGGATCAGCCACGGCGTCGACGGCTTTCGGGTTGGTGGGCAGGCCCATATCCAGTTCGGCGAATCCGCGCTGGACCTTTTCGGAGAGCATGTACTTGGCGAATTCCACGGCCGCATCCGGTGCGTCCTGGGCTACCGCCCAGGCATCGCCGCCACCGAGCTGCGCATCAGGATTGCCTGCACCGCCTTCAATGGCGGGGAAGGAGAACCAGCCGGTGTCCTTGCCCAGGCCCTTGCCGTCTTCGGTCAGTCCCTGCAAGATCCCTGGTTCCCAGTGTCCGGCCAGTTCCATGGCGGCCTTGCCGGTGGCCAGCAGGCCCGAGGCCGAGGTCGGTCCGGACTGTGCCGGGGTGGAGAGGAAGCCCGGGTTGAATGGCTCGGCCTTGATCAGCCGGTCCACATCCTCTCCGGCCTTCACGAAGCACTGGTCGCTGAAGTCGAGGTTGGCGACCGAGTCGGCCAAGGTCTGCTCGGCGCATTCGCGCACCGCGGCGTAGTACCAGTAGTGCGCTGCCGGCCATTTGTCGCCGGCTCCCACGGAGATCGGGGTGATGCCGGCGTCCTTGAGTTTCTTGCTCGCATCGAGCAGCTCCTGCCAGGTTTCCGGGGCCTTGACGATGCCGGCTTTTTTGAACAGGGCCTTGTTGTACCAGAAGCCTGCTGCTCCTAGCGAGTAGGGCAGGGCGTAGGTTTTGCCCTCGATCTGCCAGCCGCCGGCGGTATCGCCGAGGAAGCCGATTTCCTCGCTGGCCACGTCGCTGAGGTCTTTGGTCAGCCCGGCAGCCACGTGGGCGGCGAGTTCTCCACCGCCGCGTTCCATGTAGACATCCGGCGCATCCCCGCTTTGGAATGCGGCGTCGAGCTTGGTGAGCATGTCTTCGTGCTGCATGGCGTGGACTTCGATGTCCACGCCTTCGTGTTCCGCTTCAAAGTCCTTGGCGACCTTTTCGTAGTAGGCCTTGCCTTCGCCGTTGTTGGAGTTGTGCCACCAGGTCACAGTGGTGGTGCCGCCAGTGGATCCGCTGGCGTTGGAGGAACCGGAGGCGCATCCGGAGAAGAGCAGCGAGCCAGTGGCTGCCAGCGCCAGAAATTTTGCCGTGCGGGACGTGGATATCATGCGTGTGCTCCTGAGCAGTGGTGATGAAATGGCCCTGTCGGCAATGGCGCGGCAGGCACTTGGCTTCACCAAGAATTGCACTGTGACGCGCATCATGTCAATCGTTTTCGATAACGTTTTCGAAATCCTTGGCGAAAACGTTATCGAAAATTCGCTGCTGCCATGCCACAGGCCTGCAAACTCCGCTGTTTTCGCGGAAATATGCGCTACTGTTAGTCGAGTGATGAGCCCAGAGACCGAGAACACCGTGAATGCCACCCCCACATGGCTGCCCACGCCTGCCGAAAACCAGGTCGCCACCCGGGTCACCATCAACGACGTGGCCCGCGTCGCCGAGGTCTCGGTCTCCACGGTGTCCAAGGTGGTCAACGGACGCTACGGAGTCTCCCCCGCCACCATTGCCCGCGTTCACCAGGTCATCAACGAGCTCGGCTATGAGACCTCGCTGGTCGCTTCCTCCATGCGCAACTCGCGCACCAACATCATCGGCATCCTGGTCGCCGAATTCGAGCCCTTCGCCCTGGAGCTGTTGAACGGCATTTCCGCCACCTTGCGCGGCACCAAATACGACCTGATGGCCTACGCCGGCAACCTCAGCCCCGAAGGGCATATCGGGTGGGAGCGCCGCTCCCTCTCGCGCTTGGGCGGCACGCTGATCGACGGCGCCATCATCGTGACCCCCACCGTTGAGATCCCGCACAGCTCCGTCCCGGTGGTGGCCATCGACCCGCAAGCGGGCACCGATACGCCCATGACCGTGGACGTGGATAATTCCGGTGGCGCGCAAAGAGCCACCGAGCACCTGTTGGAATTAGGCCACCAGCGCATCGGGCATATCCGCGGCCGCGAAGACCTCAAATCGGCGCACCTGCGCGAGGCCGGCTACCGCCAAGCGCTGGAGAACGCCGGCATCGACTTCGATGAACAGCTCATCGAAGAAGGCGACTACCAGCACAAGTCCGCGGTGGCCGCCACCGTACGGCTCCTTGACCTGCCCCAGCCGCCCACCGCCATTTTCGCGGCCAATGACATCTCCGCCCTGGCCGCCTTGAGCGTGGCAACCGGCCGCGGACTGGCCGTGCCCGGCGACCTGTCGATCATCGGCTTCGATGATATCCCGGCCGCCGCGCAAAGCACCCCTGCCTTGAGCACCGTGCGCCAGCCCCTGCACGAAATGGGGGCTCACGCGGTGCGCCTGCTGCTCTCCCTGCTGGACGGCGAAGAAGCCAGCGCGCCGCAGCAGCTGCCCGCTGTACTGGTTCCCCGCGATACCACCGCGCCGCCGCGCGCCCGTTAAGGCAGGAAACCCGCCATCCCGGAAGATCCGGAATGGCGGGTGTCAGGCAGGAATATTCGCGCTGGCTACAGCCCCAGCTCATCCTTGCCGTAGGCGAACAGGTAAGGAACGCCAGCTTCTGCCTCGATGCGTTCCTTGGCGCCGGTATCGCGGTCAACGATCACAGCTACAGCGATCACATTGCCTCCGGCCTTGCGCACGCCTTCAACGGCGGTCAGCGCCGAGCCACCGGTGGTGGAAGTATCTTCCAGCACGATGACATCGCGTCCCTCGACGCTTGGCCCCTCGACCTGGCGGCCCATGCCGTAGGACTTCTGCGCCTTGCGAACCACGAAGGCATCCACGGCGCGATCATTGGCGCGCGCGGTGTGCATGATTGCGGTGCCCACCGGGTCTGCGCCCATGGTCAAGCCGCCAACGTTGGTGAACTCAAGCTTCGCTTCATCCAGCAGATCAAGCATGACTTCGCCCACCAGGCCCGAAGCCTCCTGATGCAGGGTGACTCGGCGCAAATCGATGTAGTAGTCAGCTTCCTTGCCGGAAGACAAGATGACCTTGCCGCGCACAATGGCAAGTTCTTGGATCAGTTCTTTTAGCCGCTCTCGGGCGCTGGTTTTGCTCATACTCTCGATTCTAGTCGGCATCATCGCTAGGCTGATTTTATGAACGCACAACGCCCCTTGGGATACTGGCTAAAATTGGTGGATTCGCTGATTGACGAGCAGTTTGCAGCGACCTTGGAAGAACACGGTGTGACACGCCGGCAGTGGCAGGTGCTCAACTTGCTGGAGCAGCAACCGGCCACCGAGGCGCAGCTGAATGCCGGGCTCTCGCCCTTCTTCGCTTCCGAGGATGAGCCGCAATCATTGAACGAGCATCTGGCCGAACTGGTGGAATCGGGCTGGGTCACCGTCCACGACGGCGAGTATTCGATCACCGACCGCGGCCACATCTCCCTGCTGAAGCTCAGCGAGCTGGTGGAAAAGATCCGCACGCAGTTCGGGCAAGATCTGGACGGCTCGGAATATGATGCGGTGGTGCAGACTCTGGAAAAGATTGCACGCAGCCTCGGCTGGGATCCGGAGCAAGCCCAGCAGTAGCCGGTTGCCGTTGCAGCGTATGTTGAGAACAGATTAATTTTCGAGGCAAACGCGGCCCCTGGCCTCCTATAGCCGTGCCGACTGCCTAGGATTGAAGACATGCGTGAATTGCAAGCAGAGATCATTGAAGAGCTGGGCGTACGCCCGGAAATCGACGCCGCGCAGGAGATCAGGCGTCGCGTCGATTTCCTCAAGGACTACCTCGCCGCGACCGGTGCCAAGGGCTTTGTGCTGGGGATTTCTGGCGGAATTGATTCCACCTTGGCCGGACGCCTGGCCCAGCTGGCGGTTCAGGAAGTGCGCGAAGCTTCAGGCGAGGCTCGCTTCGTTTCGGTACGCCTCCCGCACGGGGTGCAGCAAGATGCCGACGATGCCGCCGCGGCCATGGACTTCATTGCCGCCGATGAGCAGTTCGAGGTTAATATCGCCAAGCCGGTGGCTGCCCTGGATGAAGCGATCGCCGATGCCGGCCACCCGAAGATCAGCGACTTCAACCGCGGCAACGCAAAAGCCCGCACCCGCATGATCGTGCAGTACGCCATCGCAGGCGATCGCGGCATGCTGGTTTTGGGCACCGACCACGCCGCCGAATCGGTGACCGGCTTCTTCACCAAGTTTGGCGATGGAGGTGCTGACCTGCTGCCGCTGGCCGGCCTGAACAAGCGGCAAAACCAGGCCTTGCTGCGTGAATTGCAGGCTCCTGAATTGCTCTGGTCCAAGAAGCCCACCGCCGACCTGCTTGATGGCCAGCCACAGCGCGCCGACGAGGAAGAGCTCGGCCTGACCTACGATCAGATCGATGACTACCTCGAGGGGCGCGAAGTTGCCGAATCGGCCGCCGAGGCCATCGAGAAGCGCTTTGTGGCCTCGCGCCATAAGCGTGCGGTGCCGGCCACCTACTGGGATCAGTGGTGGCGCGCCTAGGGATTACATCAAACCGGTAATCTCTTTCAGCGCTTGAATATGTTGCGCAAAGGCCTTGCGCCCGGTCGAAGTGAGCTTCGCCCAGGTGCGGGGCCTTTTGCCTACATACCCTTTTTTGATCTGCACGTAGCCGCCAGCCTCAAGCGCGCTCAAATGCCGCGAAAGCACCGAATCGGAGACGCCAAGGGCTTCTTTCAGGGACTTGAAATCAGCCTCGTCCACGGCCTGCAGCGACCCCATGACCGACAGCCGCAGGGGGTTCGAGAAATCTCCATTCAGCCGATCCCGGGCATGGTCGCTCATCGCCGCACCATCGCAATTCCAGTCGCGCACAATGGCGCAGCAACCACAACGCCAATGAGCGCCATTGCCGGCCAATTCAGCGGTCCTGCACCAATCAATGCCACTGCCAGCGTGTAGAGCACCATGCTGGCAATAAATCCGCGCAGGTACATTTTCGAGTATCCCCTCGGAAGCGAACGGTAGAGCTTCCCATAGGCCAAGGACATCGCGAGAACGGCTACGGCAAACAGCACCATGATGACGATAAATCCGGCGAATTTCTCATCAGGGCGATAGATCTGCAAGAGCGCCGCGAGGCCGCCGATCAGCAGGCCCAGGGCTATGCAATAGGATCCCAGCAATCTGGCGCCGTACCCGGAGGCACGATCCATGCCCTGCTGTGCCTTGCCCAGCGCGGCCAATTGCTCTTCGGGGCCCAGTTCCTGTTCCGAGCTCATTTGCTGTCCAATGCCAGGGCCTTGCGCTGCCGCTGCGCAAACAACGAGGCCATTGTCATGGTGGTAACCGTGAAGATCCCCATGCCGATGAAAATCATGGCCTGTTGACCGGTGGCGTACGCGCTGAGTGCAAGAGCAAAAAAGGCCAATCCCGCCACGATGATCGCGGTGAGGTACCAAGTGCTGAACGTCGCTTTCATGATCCTGCTCCTTTGCCTGCGAACCTTCGAATACCCCAACACTGACAAGTACTTTCCGAAACGGAAAGTACTTGTTAGTGTTTTATTTGTTTTCGATCCGCTCAACGCCCGCTATACAAACGCGCTGATGCCTGTCAACGCCCGCCCAACAATGAGCGAATTGATTTCGTAGGTGCCTTCATAGGTGTGCAGGATTTCCACGTCGCAGAACACCTTGGCCATCTCAAAGTCGCTCACCACTCCATTTCCGCCCATTAATGCCCTGCCCAGCGCCGCGGATTCCCGTGCCAGCCGGGTGGCAGTGGACTTTGCCATGGCCGCATCAACCATCTGCAGATCTCCGCGCTCCTGCTTGCGGGCAATATCGCCCATCATCGACAGGCAGAGGCTCAAATTGCCGGCGATCTGCGCCAGCGACTGCTGTATCAGCTGGAAGGACGCAATGGGCTGACCAAATTGCTGTCGCTCAAGGGCGTAGGCCTGGCAGATATCCAGGGTTGCCATCATCGCGCCAACCGCCTGCCAGCCCACCCAGGCCCGGGATTGCATCAGCAACCCGTTGGCGGAGGCAAAACTGCTCGCCCCGGGAAGCTTGTTGGCCACCGGGATGCGCACCTGCTCAAAAGCGATGTCCGCATTTTGCATGATCCGCAGCCCGATTTTATGTTCAATCTTGGTGGCGGCGTAGCCCGGGCGGTCGGATTCCACAAGGTACGCGCCAAGATCTCCGGTGCCTTCGTCCTTGGCCCAGATCAGTGCGAAGTCGCTTATGGTTCCCATGCCGATCCAGCGCTTGGCTCCGGAAATAACGTATGCGTCCCCGTCGCGCCGGGCGGTGCATTGCACTCCCCCAGCGATATCAGAGCCGTGCTCGGGTTCGGTCAGGGCAAAGGCGCCGAAGGCTTCAAAGGCCATGAGCTTGGGCAGCCACAGGTCCCGCTGCTCCTGGGAACCAAGTTCATGAATCATCCCGACCACCAGCTCATTGTGGATGCCCACCACCGAGGACAGCGAGATATCCGCCCTGGCGATTTCCGCATGAATCAGGCCGCGCAGCAGGTGCGAGCATTCTTCTAATTGCATTCCGGCTAGTCCATGCTGCGCCAGCAGTGCCACCAGATCCTTGGGGAATTCTTCGCGGTTCCAGTAGCCGATGGACTGCTTGCGGATTTTGTCCTGCACCAGTTCTCGCACTTCCAGCAGGCGTTCATGTTCGTGATCGCCAAGCTGTTGCGCCACACCCAATAGGTCCATGGGGGTTCTCCTTCCAAACCTTAGGAAGTCCAAGTATATTGTTGGACTAGGTCTTCTTATGGGGGTATTCAAATGACTTCTCCGTTGCCACGCGACCCGATTGCCCAGGCCCGGGAACAGTGGATTTCACATGGATGGACAGCCCAAGCTGATTCCATGGCCGCGATTACCGCGGTAATGCGTACTGCGTCGATCTTCTTGCAGCGCGCCGATGCGATCCTCAAGCCGCACGGGCTGACCTTTGCGCGTTTTGAGGTCCTGGCCCTGCTGGGATTCTCCAAGCGGGGATCGCTGCCCATGAGCCAGGCCAGCGACCTGCTCCAGGTGCACGCCACCAGCCTGACCAACTCGGTAGACCGCTTGGAATCCACCGGCCTGGTGCGCCGCATTGCGCACCCGACCGATGGCCGCACCCGGCTGCTGGAACTCACCACTCAAGGGCAGAAGGTCCTCGGCGCGGCCCGGGACGATCTCAACGAGCAGCTTTTTGCCCAGAGCAAGCTCTCCGGCATGGACGCCATCGAGCTATTCGAAATCCTTGCCCGCTTTCGCAAGGCCTCCGGGGATTTCCTATAGCGATCCATCGCGAATGGCGTTGATGATGCCGGAGAAATCCGTTCCCGCATTGCCCTCGTCGCTGAACTTCCGATACAAGCCAGCTGCAAGGGAACCGAGCTGGGCATCTGTGGTGGTATGCTCCAACGCGCTGGTCGCCAGCCCAAGATCCTTGGCCATCAAGGCCGCGGCAAACCCTGGCTGATAATCCCGGTTTGCCGGCGAGGTCGGCACCGGACCAGGCACCGGGCAGTTGGTGGTCACCGCCCAGCATTGGCCTGAAGCCGAGGAAATCACGTCATAGAGCGCCTGATGCTCCAGGCCCAATCGCTCGCCGAGCACAAAGGCCTCGGCCGCCCCGATCATGGAGATGCCCAACAGCATGTTGTTGCAGACCTTGGCCGCCTGGCCTGCGCCATAGCCACCGCAGTGCACGATTCTCTTGCCCATGTGCTCAAGGACCGCGGTAATCTCTTCCAAGTCCTCACCCTGCGCGCCGAGCATAAAGGTCAAGGTCCCAGCTTCGGCGCCCACTACGCCGCCAGACACCGGGGCATCGGCGCTGCGGTGGCCAGCTGCCACCGCAAGCTCCGCGGCTTGCCGGGCCTGGGCAACATCGATGGTGGAGCATTCCAGAAACAGCGTATTGGGCTTGGCGCTTTTCAATAGATATTGCGCATAGGCGTCAAGAACATGCTGCCCGGAAGGGAACATGGTCAGCACTATGTCTACGTCGACGGCGGCTTCAGCGCCGTTGCCCACGGTTTCGATCCCGGCTTCCTGCGCGGCCTGCACCGCAGCAGGTACCACGTCGAATCCCTTCAGCTGATAGCCGGCACGATGCAGATTGATGGCCATCGGCAAACCCATATGGCCCAGACCCAAAAAGCCGATGACTGGCTTGTCGCTCATGATGTGCTCTTTTCTCCTTGGCTTGCACCCAGCAAGGCGTAGTTCAGTTCGGCACCCGGAAGCGGGCCGAGGTGCCGTTCGGTTCGTTGTTCATGGCTCATCCCGGGCAGCGATTCGACCCAGTGCGGCATCCGGTCTTTTTCGATCACCGCGGCCCGGACGCCTTCTGCGAAGTCCGGGTCATCCAGCCGATGCAATGCGGCCCGGAATTCCCGCTTGAGATCCGTGCGCAGATCATTGCCGGCCTGCCGCATGAGTTCACTGGTCAGCCGCACTGAACTGGGGCAAGCAGCACGAAGCGCTTCGGCCATCTCTTGCGCTCGAGGTGCATCGCTGCCTTGCAGCGAGAGAAGCACAGCGCGGAGATTGTCCTCGTCAAAGGCATGCACCCACGGCTCGTGCATGAAGCCCTGTGGCGGCCGTTCCGCATAGCGCTCGATAGCGATTTGGGCAGCCTCGGTTTCCAGCGCTGCCAGTAACGATGGCAGTTTTGCCTGCGGCACATAGCTGTCAGCCAGCCCAAGGAGGATGGCATCGGCCGCGCCAAATTTAGTTCCGGTCAATGCGGCCAGCCGTCCGGCTGCTCGCGGGGCCTTGCCCAGCAGATGCGTTCCGCCAACGTCAGGGAAGAATCCGATGCCGACTTCCGGCATGCCGCACTTGCTGGCATCGGTAACGATTCGATGGCTTCCGTGTGCAGAGATGCCGATTCCGCCACCGAGCACGATGCCGTCCATCAAGGCAACGTAGGGCTTGGGATACTCATTGATCAAAACGTTGAGCTGGTATTCGATACGCCAGAAGTTCTCGGAGGATCCGGTGCGCTCCTTGATGTCCTGGTATATGGCGACAATGTCGCCACCGGCGCATAGCCCGCGCTCCCCCGCGCCCTGGACGGCGACCTGGCTTATATCGGGGTCATCACGCCAACCGAGCAAGGCATCAAGAAATATCTGGCACATTTGAGTATTCAAAGCGTTGAGGGCTTTGGGTCGGTTAAGCGTGATGAGGCCTAAGTGGCCTCGACGTTCCGTCAGGATTTCAGGCAACATTGCCTCCTTGGAGTGATTGGCGTCACCTTCTGCACTCGAATATACTCGGACTTCCAAGTAAATTGAAGTGGCACAGGTCAGCAAACTTGATAGGTTGAACTTGTGAAGATTGCAACTTGGAATGTGAACTCGCTGCGAGCCCGCGCCGACCGTGTTGAGGACTGGCTGCGACGCACCGACGTAGATGTCCTGGCTATTCAGGAAACGAAATGCAAAGACGAGAATTTTCCGTGGGAATTGTTCGAGAACAATGACTACGAGGTAGCGCACTTTGGCGTTAACCAATGGAATGGCGTGGCCATCGCGTCACGTGTAGGCCTTGAAGATGTACAGCGCACCTTCCCGGGCCAGCCTGAATTCGGCAAGGGCGGCAAGAACCCGATTCAGGAGCCGCGCGCCCTGGCCGCGACCTGCGGCGGCGTTCGCATCTGGAGCTTGTACGTCCCCAACGGCCGGGCCCTGGACGATGAGCACATGGCCTACAAGCTGAATTGGCTCAACGAGCTCAAGGAACGCTCCGGGCAATGGCTGGCCGAGAACCCGGAGGCTCAGATCGCCCTGATGGGCGACTGGAATATCGCACCGAAGGATGAAGATGTCTGGGACATTGATTTCTTCCTGGAAAATAAGCTCACGCACGTTTCGGCTCCCGAGCGCGCGGCGTTCACCGCTTTTGAGGATCTGGGCTTCAGCGACGTCGTTCGCGGCTACACCGCGGGCCAGTACACCTACTGGGATTACACCCAGCTGCGCTTCCCCAAGGGCGAAGGCATGCGCATCGACTTCTCCTTGACCTCCCCCGCGCTCACCGCACGAGTCACCGCGGCAAGCATTGACCGCGAGGAACGCAAGGGCAAGGGCGCTAGCGACCACGCGCCGGTGATCGTGGAGCTCTCGGACTAACCATGACTTCCAAATTGACTGGGCCCACCAATGAGCTCACTTCGGCCACGGCGCACCTGCGTGTTTATGAACCGCTGGACACCTTTGAAGACTGGGCCCAGTCAATCATTCTGCGCACGCCACAGCGGACTGCCCAGCAATGGGACGAGTTTGAGAACGAACGCCTCTGGCAGCGCACCCTGCGCAGGGTTTCCGACCCCTTCCCGCACAATGAGCCAGAATTCTTCCGGGCCATCAAGACCCTGGACTATCAGGGCACGGAGCACACCCGCTACTGCCCAGGACAGTTGCAGGCGCGCAGCCTGCTAGCGGCCGAACAGGCTGAAGAAGCCATCCGGCCTGAAGTTTTCGACCTTCTCGTTCCGCCAGTTTCCCGGCAGGCTAATGCACAGCGCGTTAATCCCGACCGGCTCGCAGGAGATCTGACGCACCTTCACACCCGCACGTCTTCATGGGGCATTCCGCTGAGCTGGTTCGCCCTGTTCCGCGAGGATGACGAGCATGAAGTGATCCATGAGGGCGACCGCCTGAAGACCGTGCGCATGTACATTGGCTTCGATCAGGCAGTGGAACGACTTGCGTGGGCAGTCCAGACCTTGGTGACCCACGCGCCGCAGTCGCAGCTCTTCGAGGAGCTGGGCGCCCTGGGCAGCTGGCTGGAGACCTTTGATAGCCGTGCAGTGATTGAGCTGGACTACGGGCTGCTGGCTGAAATAGTTTGGCCCGACGATTCAGCCGGTGATCTCCTGGATGGCTTGCAGGCATTGGATGACGGGGATATGACTGGAGCCGCTGCGGCCTATCGCAGGCTGAGCAACCGCTGGCTCGGTCCACGCCATTTGGGACGCGCCAATTAATTAACAGCGGATACAGCAAATGCTCCGGAAAACCGGAGCATCTGTTTATTGGCGACCCTGACGGGACTTGAACCCGCGACCTCCGCCGTGACAGGGCGGCGCGCTAACCAACTGCGCTACAGGGCCTAGTGTGTTGAATTACTTTCAATACACACAGTAAAACCCTCGGTAAACCGAGGGCCTGCGTGGCTCCGACCGGCGTCGATCCGGTGACCTTTCGATTTTCAGTCGAACGCTCTACCAACTGAGCTACAGAGCCTGGTACCACTAAGTGGACACCAAATTTACTAATAGATTAGTAAATCGAGCGACCCTGACGGGACTTGAACCCGCGACCTCCGCCGTGACAGGGCGGCGCGCTAACCAACTGCGCTACAGGGCCTTGCTTTCGCAAGCCAATGGATTTTATCCATCTGACAACTAATGAATTAGTTGTTTGTACCCCCAACGGGATTCGAACCCGTGCCGCCGCCGTGAAAGGGCGGTGTCCTAGGCCGCTAGACGATGGGGGCCTAAGTCGCTTCGGTTTCTTGCGTCTCCGTAGCGGACTCCAATAACTATACGTGGGGTTTTTTGATTTCGCAAAATCGGCTCCCGAGCCGTTTTTTCGATGCCAATTCCGAGGTTCGCAACTAGGCTGAAAACATGGCTTTAGAGATGAGTGATGACGAGTTTGAACAGCTGGTTGAGCAGGCGATCGACGCCATTCCAAAGGCAGCTTTCGCCATGATGGATAACGTCATTTTCTTTATCGAAGACGAATACTCCCCTCGGCCAGGCGAGCCAAAAAACATTGAAATTCTGGGGCAATACGAGGGCGTCGCCCTTACCGAAAGGGACTTGGGCTGGAGCGCAGGCGCACTTCCCGACCAGATTACGATCTTCAAAAATCCGACTCTTCGAGCCTGCAAAACCCGGGAAGATGTCGTTCGCGAAATAGGCGTCACGGTCATGCACGAGGTGGCCCACCACTTTGGAATCGATGACCACAGATTGCATGCTTTGGGGTGGTCCTGAGCCCAAATTCGCCAAAACATCTTTTGAGATCTGCCTCACAAATTTTCCCGAATCCGGTGGCCAGAGGGGATTGCAAAGAGAGTCAGAACACATTGGATCTTCCCGTGCAAGAGCAGCTCCTCCCCGATCTTCGGAGAACGCCGTTCCGAGCTCTCCGAAAACCCTCCCTTTTAAAGGCGGCTTTTTGGTGGCGGAATTCGGATCAGCTTTGCCACAGCCCTTCTAGCGCATCCGCAGCGTTACCGAAGCTTCATGATGCGAGCATTCAGATAACACTTTCCTGCAGGCCTCTAAAAAAATTTCCAAGGTTTCTTTCAGGAAAATCCGCCCGCACTGCCTTGCGTTCCCGCAGATCACACCCCATAACCGCAAGTAAATTACACGTTTGGGATTCATGTGACTGATGTGAACAGTGTTGCCAAGGATGTTGCAGTTGGCCTAATGTGCTATTTGGAGCCTTGTCCTATTCGTGACCTTTCCTCCTCAGGAAGTCACGGTTTGAACGCTCCATGTCATCCATGAACTTAGTGAGGAACGATATGGCTACTCGCCACACGCTCGGTGTTGCTGCTAGCACACTGGCCTTAGCAGCATCCTGCCTTGCAGGTGCCTTGCCCGCGTCCGCATCTACTTCAGCTACGTTCCCAGCATCTGTCTCCATAGCAGCTGCACCAAGCACTTCGGCTCTGCCAACGGATGCAGAAATCCAAGAAGCCAAGAAGAGCAAAGACTCCACGAACGCCATGATCGCTCGCATCGAGGCTTCCCTGGCTTCAAGCCGCGCTGAACTGCAACGGGTTGAAACCGAAGCTGCCGAGGCGCAGGAATCCCTGCTTTCCGCTGGTGAAGAGCGCGACCAGCGCACTGCCGAAGCCGAGAAGGCCGTCAAGCAGCTCGATTACGCAAAGACCTATCTAGCCCAGAGCCGCAAGGACCTGGGCGCTATCGCCTCGGACATCTACCGCAATGGCGCTGGCACCTCCACTTTGGGCCTCCTGCTGGATGACAACAAGGAAGGCGACCTCTTCTACAAGGCCGCCACCATCGACGCACTGAGCGAACAGCAGGTCCAGTCGGTCAACACCGCCTCCGAGGCAGAAGCACTAGTTTCAGCCTGGCAGGAATATGCTGACGCGGCCCAGAGCGCAGCCGAAGATGCAGCAGCCAACTACGACTCGGCTGCTGCCACCGCCAACAGCACCCTCAACACCTACGAATCAGCCGTGGAGCCAGAGAAGAAGCTCCGCAATGAGCTCATCGGCAACCTCGCTGCCCTGCAGCAGAAGGAAGAAGCTGAAGTTCGCAAGGCAGTAGAGAAAAAGGAAGCCCAGGAACAGGAAGCAGCCCTCGAAGCGGCCATCGCTACCGAAGACACCACCGAGGTTCCTGCAGAAAAGCCTGCGGCAATTAAGCCACTGGCAGTAGCTGAGCCCCAGGAACTGGAACCTACCGATTCCGACGATGAGCCAACGATCAAGCCAAAAGCAGTTGACCTCGAAACCCTGACTCCAACGGCAGTGCCAAAGCCTCCTAAGGCCGAGCCAACCAAGACTGCCGAGCCACAGCCGGAACCAACCAAGACCGCTGAGCCCAAGCCAACCAAGAGCGCGGAACCGAAGCCGACTCCGAAGCCTGAGCCAAAGCCGACCAAGACCGCGGAGCCAAAGCCGACCAAAACGGCTGAGCCTAAACCAACGCCGAAGCCTGAGCCCAAGCCGACCAAGACCGCGGAGCCCAAGCCGACTCCAACGCCGAAGCCGACCCCTAAGCCAACTCCAAAGCCTGAGCCAACCAAGACCGCGGAGCCACAGCCGGAGCCGGACACTGGCCGCAGCTACTCGGCCGCCATCGCCTGGGCCTTGAAGACCGCTGACGATCCAAGCAAGTACTACGTCTACGGCGGCAACGGCCCTAACGCCTTTGACTGCTCGAGCTTCTCGCAGCGCGCCTTCAGCCAGTCGGGCATCAGCCTGCCACGCACCTCGACCCAGCAGTTCTTCAGCGCACCGCAGTATGTGTCGCTGAGCAACCTGCGCCCGGGCGACCTGGTGTTCTCCTCTTCCAACGGCGGATCCTCGTTCTATCACGTAGCCATCTACATCGGGAACGGCAATGTCGTCCACGCCCGCAACCCAAGTGTCGGCATTTCGGTGACGCCATTGAGCTGGGTCAACAACCTGTACTCAAAGGCAGCTCGCTACTAGAAGCAGCCGCCGAATAGCGGAAGGCCACGCACCCGATGGGTGCGTGGCCTTCCGCTATTCGGCTTCGGCAGTGGCCGCAGCTACTGCTCCTGGGCTCGGGTATCGAAGTTCTTGCGATCGTCCAGCCGCGGATCCTCGGAATCGGGAACCACCATGACCGGACCCTTGGAGTGGTGCAGCACGCCCTGCGAAGTGGACCCCAGCAGCATGCCGGTGAATCCACCGCGGCCTCGCGAACCGGTCACGGTCAACACCGCATGCTCGGACTCGCGGATCAGCACCTCGACCGGAGGCCCGGAGACCACGTCGGTTTCCATCTTCAGCTCAGGGTAGTGCGAACGCAGCCACTTCGTGCCCACGCCCATCTGATAGCGGACATCTTCGAGCACCGCTTCCTGGTCAATGGTCGCCGGCATCCATGCCAGCGCCGCACCCACCGGTGGCACCGCGCAGATCAGGCGCAGCGTCAGATCGCTGGCCATCGCCGCGTCAGCGGCCGCGAGCACCGCGGAGCGAGCCCGGTCAGAACCATCCACGCCAACCACAATGCACTTGCGATCAGCGGCCACATCTCCGGTGGCGTCCTGCTCCTTGGACATGCATAAAGGCACGACCACGGTCGGGCACTTGGAGTGGGCTGGCAGGGCCGAGGACACGGAGCCGAGCAGGCGGCCCACAAAACCGCCACGTCCACGGGTACCGACCACGACCAGCTCAGCGTCCTGGCTCAAATCCAGGAGCACCCCGGCCGGGTCCCCCGACTCGATGTACGTGCGGATCTGCGCCGCACTGCCTTCAAGGTCGATCCGCGCCTGGCGCACGATTTCTTCGGCGCCACCGCGAATCAGGTCATCATCCAGGGTCGAATAGCCGGCATCCATGGAGGATGCGGCAAAGACCGGGATGGTGTAGGCAGACACGATATTCAGCACGCTGCCGCGGCGCACCGCCTCGCGTTCGGCCCAGCGCAGCGCGCACTTGCTTTGCTGCGAACCGTCGACACCGACAACAATTCCTTCGATCTTTTCTGCTGCGACTGGCGCTTCGTCACTCATCTGAATCGCTCCTTCATAGTCTCAGATCAACATGGGTGTGATTTCCCTTACCTCCAATGTACTTGCTTTGATAGTTCTTGGTGTGAGTTGGGTCTAAAGATTTTTGATTGCGCCTAGTTAGCCGTGAATTAGGTATCATTCCGCAACTAAAACGACATAGAATTTTTGCATGTCCTCCTCCACAAACACCGCGTCCGGGACTTCTATGGCCGCGCGCATCGACCGATACTTCAAGATTTCGGAACGGCGTTCAACGTTCTCCACCGAAGTTCGCGGCGGCATCGCCACATTCTTCGCGATGAGCTACATCGTCGTCCTCAACCCGCTGGTGCTCTCCGGCGCCGACTCCTCGGGCGGTGAGCTGGGCATCCAGCGCGTTGCCGCTGTGACCGCTTTCGTGGCTGGCATCCTGACCATCCTCATGGGCATTTGGGCCCGCCATCCCTTTGCCATGGCCACCGGCCTGGGCGTCAATGCTTTTGTGGCCATCACCGTAGCCACCAACCCGGAACTGACCTGGGCCGACGTCATGGGACTGGTGCTCATCGCCGGTGTGGTCATGTTCGTCCTGGTGCTCACCGGCTTCAGAACCGCGGTGTTCAACGCCGTTCCGGCCGGGCTGAAAACGGCCATCGTGGTGGGCATCGGCATGTTCATTGCCTTGATCGGCCTGGTGAACGCCGGGTTCGTGCAGCGCATCCCGGATGCAGCGAATACCACCGTGCCGGTGGGGCTGGGCTTTGACGGCGAGCTGATGGGCTGGCCAATCCTGGTCTTCATCATCGGCCTGCTGCTGACCATGGCACTGGTGGTGCGCAAGGTCAAGGGGGCGATCCTGATCGGCATCGTCGTCTCCGCCATCCTGGCCAACATCCTCGAAGCCGTCTTCCACATCGGCGAATTCGAGACCGGCGGCTGGTCCCTGGTAGTTCCATCCCTGCCGGAGTGGACCCTGCCCGACCTCTCGTTGATCGGCCAGGTGAGCATCTTCGGCGCGTTCAGCAAGATCGGCTTCACCGCGGCATCGCTGCTGGCCTTCGTCATCCTGCTCTCGATTTTCTTCGACGCCATGGGCACCATGGTAGGCCTGGCCTCCGAAGCCGGCACCATGGACGAGAACGGGCAGATCCCCGACGTGGACAAGGTGCTGATGGTTGATGCAGCCGGCGCCATCGTAGGCGGCGGAACCTCCAGCTCCTCGGCCCAGATCTTCGTGGAGTCCGGTGCCGGCATCGGCGAAGGCGCACGCACCGGCCTGGCCTCGGTGGTCACCGGCCTGCTGATGATCGTCGCGATGTTCCTGAGCCCGCTGATCTACCTGGTGCCTTTCGAGGCTGTGGCTCCGGCCCTGGTGGTCGTTGGCTTCATGATGATCACCCAGGTCTCCAAGATCGACTGGAACGACTGGGGCATTGCGCTGCCAGCCTTCCTGACCTTCACCCTGATGCCGTTCACCTATTCGATCGCCAACGGCATCGGCGCCGGCTTCATCTCCTACGTGTTCATCCGCGCCACCCAGGGCCGCGCCAAGGAAATCCACCCGCTGATGTGGGTTGTCTCCGCGGCCTTCGTGCTGTTCTTCGGCATCGGCCTGATCGAAATGTGGGTCGGGGTCAAGTAATCCCGCGCTTCGTGCTGCAGCCCGCCATGGCCTGTCCATGGCGGGCTGTTGTGCACCTTCATCCAGGTGCCTATTGGCTAGGATAAAGAGCATGAGCGAAGAGCACCCGATTGCCGGGCAATGGATCCAAGTCGCTGCCGGGTTGAAGAATCCGGGCATGCGCCAGCTGCTCGGGGCAGTGCTTGCCGGAACCGGGATGCCCGCAGAGCCCAGTAAGTCCCAGCTCAAGGACCTGGCGCGCTGGGAAAAGATCGGCTTGCTCCGCCATGACGGGGAAAGCTGGCAGGTCAACGAACGGCTGCTGGAGCGGACCCTGTCTTCGGCGAGCGCGCAGAAGGCCGATCGCAGCGGCATCCAGCGCTTTTTCGACGGTCCCCGCCTGGCGGCTCTTCCGGCCAAGCCCGGGGACCGGCACGAGGTGCTGGTGCATATCCGCGACGCGGTCATCAGCCCGGCGGAGCAGCTGCGCGAAGAGCAGCTGAACGAGCGGCTGCGGGTCTTCCACCCCGATACCGCCCTGCTGCGCCGCTATATGGTCGATCATGCCCTGCTGCTGCGCGCAGCCGATGGCTCCAGCTACCGGATCGGTTCCGAAGCCTAGGGCCTAGACCTGGGGAAGGATCGGGCTGGCCCCCGCGGCAAAGCGCTGCACCGAAGCCCCGGACACCAGTTGCGCTGGCAGCGGGGCGGTGCGCAGGTTGCGCTCAAAAGCGGCGCCGAGCGTGAGCGGCTCATCGCTGGCGAGGAAGACGATATTGCCGTAGCGCCGGCCCTTGAGCATCGGCGGGTCGGCAATCATGGCCACGTGCTCGAAAACTTCAAGCAGGGTGGCTGCTTCGGCCTTGGCCCCGGCCAGATCGGCGGTGTCCCCGCAGTTCATGATGTACACCCCGCCGCCGTCCAGCACCCGCTGGGCATGGCGGGCATAGTCCACCGTGGTCAGTTCGCGCGGGGTGGTGCTTCCGGCAAAAACGTCGCGGATGATCACGTCGCGGCTATCATCGCTCAAGGTGGGCAGCACCTGGCCGGCATCGCCCACGCGCAGCCGCACCAGCGGCGCACGGGGCACGTCGAACGAGGTGCGCACCAGTTCCGCCAGCTTGGCATCCAGTTCCACTACTACCTGGCGGGCGTTCTCGTAGCTTGCCGCGACCCAGCGGGCCATGGAGCAGCCGCCTCCGCCCAGATGCAGCACACGCAGCTTGCGGGCGCGCCCGTCGAAGTCGCTGGCCGGGAAACCGCAGGTGAAAATCGGTTCCATCCAGCGCATGTACTCGAAGTCGAGGTACGTCGGATCATCCAGGTCCACGTGCGAGGACGGGACGCCGTTGACCTTCAGGATGTAGCGGTTGCCGCCATAGGGGTCGGCCTCGATCATGGCGCTTCCGGTATCAATGGGGAATTCGCCAAGCAACGAGTCCCCGGTGTCCCTAGCCATGTGCGCGCACCATCCGTCGTTCTACGAGTCCTTGCCAGGTGCCTACCAGTGCTTCGGTGGTTCCATCGGCGGTGAACCCTTGTTTTTCAAAAAATGCCTGCGCCCGGTGGTTGCCTTCCAGCACCCAGACCAGGGCGTCGCGCTGCCCGAGCACCACTTGCATCAGGTGGGCGCCCAGTCCGCTGCCGTAGTACTGCTCGAGCACGTAGAGCATGCCCAGCTCAATATCGACGCCGGCATCCTGGTCTTCATCGATGCTCGGGGTTGCCCCGGCCAAGCCGATGATCGTCCCCTGGGGGTCTTCGGCGATGAAAAACTGCGCGCCGGAGGCCAGCCCGCGTTCCCACCACGCAACCTGCCCGTCGAGCTCTTGCTCATGATGGGCGAAAAAGGATGGTTCGCGCAGTCCGGCATAGGCTTCGCGCCAGCATTGCAGCTTCATCTCCAGCGCCTTGCGCACGTCATTCTCGGTCGCCATGCGGATTCGGTAGTCGTTCATATGTGGCACATTTATACCCTACGGCAGTGCCCTGGCCTATTTCAGCCAACGCTCCCTGAGCCCCTCCTACTTAAGTAGGATTGCAGACAGTCCAAGTGTTTGAAAAAATACTAGTCGAGGCTCAATCCACCGGGAGCAGAAAAAGAGGCAAGGTTTGCATCAAAATACGAAGTACGCGTGTTTGACTGCAGGACTTGTCGGCTCGCTCACCCTGGCCATCAGCCTCTCTGCGACGCTGTGGGTGATCCTGCTCGGATCCATCATCCTCGCCGCCGGATTCAGCCTCTTGTCCAAGCTGGAGCGATTGTGGGGCCCAGCCACCCCGGAACATTACTACTACATCATCCCGATGCTGGTGGGCCCGGTCGTCGCCGGCCTGGTTCGCAATACCGAATACGCGCTGTGGGTGGGAGCCCCGGTGTCCGTGATCTGTGCGCTCGCGGTGCATTACCTGATCATCAAGTCCCCGCCGTTCAGGCATGACCCTGATGAAGAATTCGACCGCGAGTTCCACGATCACCACTCAGCGCGCTAGCCATGGGCTTTTGCCCCTACAGCACCCGCGCGAGCGCGAATCCGTCCCAGCCCTTGGAGCCCAGCGTCTGCAAAGCGGTCACCGAGATCCGCGGATGATCGCGCAGCCACAGCAGCGACTCCTGGACTCCGCGCACGTCGGCTTCCTGGCTGCCCAGTTGGCCCGGATCATCCAAGATGGCGCCACCACGCACCACATTGTCCACGACCAGCACCGTGCCCGGATGCGAGAGCTTCAGCGCACGCTCCAAATAGACCACGTTGTTGCGCTTGTCGGCATCGATGAAGATCAGGTCAAAGGCTTCGCTGCGCTTGGCAATCAAGGTGTCCAGGGCTCCGCGGGCGGCTCCCAGCTTGATTTCCACCCGGTCCGCGAGCCCGGAGCGTTCCAAATTCTCCCGGGCTACTGAGGCGTGCAACGGCTCGAATTCGCAGGTGATCACCTTGCCGGCCGAACCGACACCGAGGGCCAGCCAGCTGGTCGAATAGCCGCCGAGCGTGCCAATCTCCAAGACCCTCCGGGCGCCGATCATCTCTGCGAGCAGCTGCAGGAATTTGCCCTGGCCCGCGCTGACTTCAATGGGCGGCAAGCCGGCGGCTCGGCCGTGCTCGCGCCCTTTCTCCAGGGACTCGACCTGGAGACCGAGGGATTCTTCCAGATATTGCTCAACCGCACCGGCCTCGCGGTCAGTTGAATGGTGAATCATGACGATGCACTCCCCTCACTATCCTTAATTGCCTGCTCCAGCCGCTGGATCTTTCCATCCAGTTCACCTTCGCGTCCAGGACGGATATCGGCTTTGATGACCAGCGAAATGCGCGAGCCAAAGGGCGCTACGGCCTCGGTGGCCCGTTTGACGACGTCGAAAACCTCATCCCATTCGCCTTCGATTTCGGTGAACATGGAACTGGTGCGGTTGGGCAGCCCGGAATCGCGCACGACTCTCACGGCTTCGGCGACGGCGTCATGCACCGATCCGTCGGGCTTGCTGCCAGTACCGGATGGGGCTACAGAAAAAGCTACGATCATGCATCTACTTTCCCACCCCGGCCCCGGCTTGTCATCTGTATTGAGCAGGTGCTCAGGCGGCCAGCCCGGTGGCGCGCAGCAGAATCGCGGCCAGCGCCCCAGCCAATACCACCACCAGGTAGGGAGCTTTGAAGAACAGCGCGATCATCGCGGCCGCCAAGGCACCGATGCGTGCATCGATCACCAGCTCCTGGCCGGAAGTGAACGCGTTGACGGTGACCAGGGAGGCCAGCAGCGCTATGGTCAGTGTCGAGGCCACGCGGGTCATGATCGGCGAATCCAGGACCTTGCGCGGCACGAAGTAGCCGCACAGCTTGATGGCATAGGCGGCAAGGCAAGCGCCCAGAACCCACCAGCTCAGTTCGCTCATTTTTGCTCCTCGTCCACGCTGCGCAGCCCGCCATGCTCCGTTGCCGCCGGCGCCTTGCGCACCGTGCATAGGGCATAGATCGCGGCACAGACCGCGGTGATCAAAATGGGCAGGCCAGGGGCGCTGATCGGCACAGCCAGTGCGGTCAGCACCGCGGCGGCCACGGCGATGAGCACCGGCTGCATGGATTTCAGCCGCGGCCACAACAGGCCGACAAAGGCCGCGACCGCAGCACCGTCAAGACCCCAGGCTGCCGGATCCCCCATCTGCTCGCCGAGCAGGGCGCCGGCCAGCGTGAACAGGTTCCACAGCACGTAGACCCCTGCGCCCGCGGTCAAGAATCCCCGGCGTTTTTCACCGATCTGGGCCTGCCCCAGGCTCACGGCCGTTGATTCATCGATGGTCACCTGGGCCATCCACGGCACCTGCTTGCCCAGCGGCCGCAAGGCCTGCTTGATCTGCATTCCGTAGACGGCGTTGCGCACGCCCAGCAGCGTGGCAGCAGAAAATGCGGCCGAGGCCGCGCCGCCGCCGGAGATCACTCCGATGAAGGCGAACTGCGACCCGCCGGTGAACATCAAGGCGCTCAATGCCACCGTCTGCCACAGGTCCAGGCCCGCGGCGATGGACAGGGCGCCAAAGGAAATTCCGTACAACCCGGTGGCGATCGAGATGGACAGGCCCATTTTTGTCGCCGGGGTCAAGAATCTAGCCACCATGGCTGGCCTCGTAGCGCACCTTGCAGACTCCGCGCTTGACCTTGGCCTCAAGAATAGTGAACCCGCTGAGCTGATCGACGTTGCCCACGTGGGTGCCGCCGCAGGGTTCGGCGTTGATCCCGGCGATGGTGACGGTGCGATGCCCGTCGGCGTCCATGGCGCTGCTGATTGCTCCGCCCTGGGCTACCAGCTGCTCAACCCGCTGCTGCAGCCATTGCCTGGCGGCTGCGCGTTGCGCCTCGTCAGCCAGCGGCATGTCGATGCTGTCCGGGTCGAAGTCCAGGCGCGCCTGTCCCGGGAAGTGCGAGTGGCCCCGGTGCTGCCAGCCGCGCTGTTCGCCGGCGAATCCCAGCACGTGCCCGGCGGTGTGCAAGGCTGCGTGCTTGAGGCGCAGTTCGCGGTCGATCGCCGTGTGCACCACGGCGCCGGCGTCCTTGGCTTCTGCGCCGCGCAGGATCACCAGCCCTTCCTCATTGCGTTGCACGGTGACCTGCTGCCCGTCAACCGTGCCCGAGTCCTCGGGCTGCCCGCCTCCGCGCGGATGGAAAATATTGGGGCTCACCGCCACCCAGCGGCCCTCTTCATCATTGCCGGTGGCGATGACGGTTGCCACGGTGCTGAAAACATAGGTGTCCTGCAGATACAGGTTGACCTGGTCGATAGTATTGCCGCTCATGTTCCTAGTGCTGTTCCAATTCCCTGCGTAGTTCCACCGGTCGGTTGCTGGTCAGCTCCCCGACTCCGAGCCCAATCAAATACTGCGCGTCGGCCGGACGGTCCACAGTCCAGATCCGAGCCTGCCGCCCTTCATCCAGCCAGCGGCGCACGATCACCTCATTGGCCCGCGTCCAGGCGACTCCGGAACCGATAATGCCGGCCCCGCCGGCGTTGATCAGCTCGATGCCCTCGGCCACCGAGCGGTAGAGCACCGAGTACACCCCGGCCCGCCCGACCTGGCCGGAATCCAGGAGCTCCTGGATGTACTCGGGGTTCACCTCGGTCATCAGCTGGCACAGCAGGCTGGAATCCACCGTGCGTCCCAGGTAGCGCAGCGAGTCCGGCTCAAAGCTCATCAGGGTCACCGCGATCTGCCCCCGGCTGCCGGCCTTCCCGGTCCCGGGATCAAAGCCATGGGTTTCGAGCACCTGCAGCACCCGGTCTTCGAGCAAGTGCCCGTAGGGGCTGGGGTGCTTGATTTCCACGGCCAGTCCCACCGGCGTGCCACGCTCCTCGATCAGCTCCATCAGTTCGCCCAGGCTCAGCAACTGCTCATTTTCAGTGCCGTACTCTGCCGGCACCTCCGCGGGCACGACCCCGGTGAAGTCCATGGCCTTGAGCTGCTCGAGGGTGAAGGCGGAAACCAGGCCCGAGGCGTCGGAGGTGCGATCCACGGTGGGGTCATGGTGGCACACCACTTCCCCGTCCATGCTCAAATGGACATCGCACTCTATTCCGTCCGCGCCCTCGTCAATGGCCTGCAGGTAGGCGGCCCGGGTATTCTCCGAGTATTTGTGCGAACTGCCGCGGTGGGCGAAAAAGAGCGTATCCATGGTTCCTACGCTACGCGATATCGGCCCTAATTCCAGCCTTCGGTCGCATCGCGCAGCTTCGCGTAGCTGGCATAGATTTCCGGCCGGGGCCGGGCCTGGTAGCGGGTTGGCTCGGCGATATCCCAGACCGGCGTGGATCTGGATGCGTACCAGCACAAGCTCATCGAGCGCTACGGCAATGAATATGTGGCCGACACCGTGGCACGGCTGTGCGCTGATTCCTCGGGCCGCATCGCTAAGTAGCTCATGACCGTGGTCCGCGAGAATCTCGCCGCCGATCGGGACGTCACCCTATCGGCCGCCATCGTGACCAGCTGGGCACGTCATGACGCGGGCACCGATGAATCCGGCGAAGCAATCGCCATCGTCGACAGGCTGGCCGAAGAAGTGCATGCTGCCGCGTCCAATCACGGCGACGACCCGTTGGCCTTCCTGCGCCAGCGCGACCTTTTCGGGGACGTGGTTGATGATGAGCGTTTCACCAACCCGTACCTGAGGACGCTAGCTTCCCTGCGTGAGCACGGATCCCTTGCGAACCTGGCTGAGCTCATGGGCCAGCAGGCCGCCGCCCGCTAAACAAGAACCCACGCCAAAGCCGGCCTGCTTGTGAACTAATTGCACGAGCGGGCCGGCTCTATTGCGCGCGGCGATAGTGGGCGGCAATAACCCCGTTGCTTAGGCTCATTGTTTCGCGTAGCGCCAGTCGGCGCGAAGTCGGCAACCCCGCCTCGTACAGCCGCGGTCCATGCCCGGCAATGATGGGGTGAACCAGAAAGCGGTACTCGTCGATCAGTCCCAGCTGGTCCAATGCTGTTGCCAGCTTGCCGCTGCCCAAAAGCACGCCGTCCGGCACACGCCCTATCAGCGCTTGAACCGACGTGCGCAGGTCGCCAATGAGATGGTGGCTGTTATTCCACGGAAAGTCGGCCCGCTGAGTGGAAACCACATATTTGGACTTGTCCTGCAGTTTCAATGCCCAATCGCGCAGCGCCTGGGGCGCCTCGACTTCTCCGCTGGCCACAAGCGGCCAGTACTCTTCCATCATTTCGTAGGTAGTCCGGCCCCACAGCATTGCTCCATGCTGGTCCATCAAGCCGGTGAAGTACTCGTGAGTCTCATCGTCAGCGATCCCCACTCTATGATCAATACAGCCATCAAGGGTGACATTGATAGCGAAGGTTAGATGCCCCATCTGCGGATTCTCCTCGGTCAACGACCAGTGCGTGGGTCGACTCTAGAGCCGCCACGACTCGAGCGTCAAGGGACACCCCGCTAGTTATTGCTCCCTTAAACAGGAAAAAAGGGGGGCCAGGCACCACCCCGAACCCCCACCAAACGCCAACCTGTTTTGCTGGTTAAACAAGTTTGGGCCCCGACACACGATCGTGTCAGGGCCCAAACCATATATTCAAGTTAAGTCCGGCGGTGACCTACTCTCCCACACCCTCACGAGTGCAGTACCATCGGCGCAATGGGCCTTAGCTTCCGGGTTCGGTATGGGACCGGGCGTTTCCCCCACGCTATGACCGCCGTAACAATCACGAAGCACACAAACCAATCCCTGGTCGTGTTTCCAGTGCCAGGGCCAAAGCCCTGCACCTGCAAAAAGTTTCATGGTTTCAGAGGTTGTTGTCTCGTAACCGCATAGTGAACGCGAGCAGCATTGAAAACTTCATTAGTTCAATATTGCATTATTGTGTGTTGAAAGTCATCGGCCTATTAGTACAGGTCAGCTACACAAGTCTTCAGTCCTTGCTTCCACATCCTGCCTATCAACCCAGTGGTCTAGCTGGGGGCCTCACACACTCAAGGTGCATGGAAATCTCATCTCGAAGCAGGCTTCCCGCTTAGATGCTTTCAGCGGTTATCCCTTCCCAACGTAGCTAATCAGCGATGCACTTGGCAGTACAACTGACACACCAGAGGTTAGTCCGTCCCGGTCCTCTCGTACTAAGGACAGCCCTTCTCAAATTTCCAACGCGCGCAGCGGATAGGGACCGAACTGTCTCACGACGTTCTAAACCCAGCTCGCGTACCGCTTTAATGGGCGAACAGCCCAACCCTTGGGACCTACTCCAGCCCCAGGATGCGACGAGCCGACATCGAGGTGCCAAACCATGCCGTCGATATGGACTCTTGGGCAAGATCAGCCTGTTATCCCCGAGGTACCTTTTATCCGTTGAGCGACGGCCCTTCCACGAGGTGCCGCCGGATCACTAGTCCCGACTTTCGTCCCTGCTCGAGCTGTCACTCTCACAGTCAAGCTCCCTTGTGCACTTACACTCGACACCTGATTGCCAACCAGGCTGAGGGAACCTTTGGGCGCCTCCGTTACATTTTAGGAGGCAACCGCCCCAGTTAAACTACCCATCAGGCACTGTCCCTGAACCAGATCATGGTCCGAAGTTAGGTGACCGATACAGCCAGAGTGGTATTTCAACGATGACTCCACCTGAACTAGCGTCCAAGCTTCACAGTCTCCCACCTATCCTACACAAGCTGCACCGAACACCAATACCAAACTATAGTAAAGGTCTCGGGGTCTTTCCGTCCTGCTGCGCGTAACGAGCATCTTTACTCGTACTGCAATTTCGCCGAGTTCATGGTTGAGACAGCGGGGAAGTCGTTACTCCATTCGTGCAGGTCGGAACTTACCCGACAAGGAATTTCGCTACCTTAGGATGGTTATAGTTACCACCGCCGTTTACTGGGGCTTAAATTCTCAGCTTCGCCTCACGGCTAACCAGTCCTCTTAACCTTCCAGCACCGGGCAGGAGTCAGTCCGTATACATCGTCTTGCGACTTCGCACGGACCTGTGTTTTTAGTAAACAGTCGCTTCCCCCTGGTCTCTGCGGCCCACACCCGCATCAGAGGAGCAAGTCCTCATCACGGGGCAGGCCCCCCTTCTTCCGAAGTTACGGGGGCATTTTGCCGAGTTCCTTAACCATGATTCTCTCGATCGCCTTAGTATTCTCTACCTGATCACCTGTGTCGGTTTGGGGTACGGGCGGACTGGGACCTCGCGCCGATGCTTTTCTAGGCAGCATAGGATCACCGAATCACCCGCCAAAGCGGGCGCCTATCAGGTCTCAGAATCAATGAGCGGCGGATTTGCCAACCACTCTTCCTACACCCTTGGACCAGGTCAATTCCATTGCCTGGCTCGGCTACCTTCCTGCGTCACACCTGTTAATACGCTGACCTCACTGCATCGGTTCCCACCACATCACACAACCAGCAACCCGAAGGCCGCAACAGCCATGATCCATCATGGTTAGCATCCACAGCTCAGTATGGGCGGTCCTTCGCCGGTACGGGAATATCAACCCGTTATCCATCGACTACGCCTGTCGGCCTCGCCTTAGGCCCCGACTAACCCAGGGCAGATTAGCTTAACCCTGGAACCCTTGATCATTCGGCGGACGGGTTTCTCACCCGTCATTCGCTACTCATGCCTGCATTCTCACTCGTATAGCGTCCACCGCTGGTTTCCACCGCGACTTCACCCGCTATACGACGCTCCCCTACCCATCCAAACACCCAATCGAAACCAGGTTAATATTTGAATGACGCAACTTCGGCGGTGTGCTTGAGCCCCGCTACATTATCGGCGCGGAATCACTTGACCAGTGAGCTATTACGCACTCTTTCAAGGGTGGCTGCTTCTAAGCCAACCTCCTGGTTGTCACAGCAACTCCACATCCTTTCCCACTTAGCACACGCTTAGGGGCCTTAGTTGGCGTTCTGGGCTGTTTCCCTCTCGACTATGAAGCTTATCCCCCACAGTCTCACTGCTGCGCTCTCACTTACCGGCATTCGGAGTTTGGCTAAGGTCAGTAACCTTGTAGGGCCCATCGCCTATCCAGTAGCTCTACCTCCAGCAAGAAACACGCAACGCTGCACCTAAATGCATTTCGGGGAGAACCAGCTATCACGAAGTTTGATTGGCCTTTCACCCCTACCCACAGCTCATCCCCTCCATTTTCAACTGAAGTGGGTTCGGTCCTCCACACGCTCTTACACGCGCTTCAACCTGGCCATGGGTAGATCACTTCGCTTCGGGTCTAGACCGTGCCACTCAAACGCCCTATTCAGACTCGCTTTCGCTACGGCTACCCCACACGGGTTAACCTCGCGACACAGCACTAACTCGCAGGCTCATTCTTCAAAAGGCACGCCATCACCCAGGAACAAGTCCCAGGCTCTAACGGATTGTAAGCGCACGGTTTCAGGTACTATTTCACTCCCCTCCCGGGGTACTTTTCACCATTCCCTCACGGTACTGATTCACTATCGGTCATCAAGTAGTATTCAGGCTTACCAGGTGGTCCTGGCAGATTCACACAAGGTTTCACGGGCCCCGTGCTACTCGGGTATCAACACTAGAACGGCAGACACGCATTACACCTACGGGACTATCACCCTCTATGGTCCGGCATTCCAACCGATTCACCTATACGCCTGCACCTCATCCCACCAGCAAGATAGCACTGGTACATGTTGACCCCACAACCCCGACGATGCAACGCCTATCCGCTATCACACACCAACCGGTTTAGCCCCATCCGCGTTCGCTCGCCACTACTAACGGAATCACTATTGTTTTCTCTTCCTGCGGGTACTGAGATGTTTCACTTCCCCGCGTTCCCTCCACACAGCCTATACATTCAGCTGCAGGTCACACCACATAACATGGTGCGGGGTTCCCCCATTCGGAAATCCTGGTATCAACGTCCGGTTATCGACTCCACCAGGCTTATCGCAGATTCCCACGTCCTTCATCGGCTCTTGATGCCAAGGCATCCACCGTGCGCCCTTAAAAACTTCAACACAAAACAAAGTTCTCAGAATTGAGCAATAAAACAATCTAACAAAATCACGCAGACAAGACTCAAACACCCAAGAATCCAAGGAAAAGGACCCCAGAGCTCATCTCATCTGCAAGATGCTCGCGTTCACTATACAGTTCCCAAACAACAACCCCGCACCCCCGCAAACACACCCGCAGCAACAACCCGCAACCCCCACCCCAAAGGATGAAAACCACAAACCATCACCGCCCAGGCACGCCCACGGCAAACACAGGACAAACACCGAAACACCAAGAACCCCTCAAAACCCCAGCCAACAACCACCACCAACCCCCAACACGCACCAAAGCGCATCAAAAGCCAGCAGCCAATCATCAACCAGGCAAGGAGGCTTGTTGCCTCAAAACCCAACAGCATGCCAAACCATACAAGCCGCACAACACCACCACCATCTTTCCAGCACCCCAAAGGATGCGTACTCGACAACGGCAACGCCGCACAGCCACAGCCAGTACCCCGCCCGCACCACACAACCCCACAAAGGGCCGATCAGGCACACGCGCTTTCCAGTACTGAGTTCATTGATATTCCACCCATGAGCAACCCACCCGGACAACACTCGTGTCCAGCATGGGCAACCAAAAAATGGTTAGCTCCTTAGAAAGGAGGTGATCCAGCCGCACCTTCCGGTACGGCTACCTTGTTACGACTTAGTCCCAATCGCCAGTCCCACCTTCGACGACTCCCCCCACACAAGGTGGTTAGGCCATCGGCTTCGGGTGTTACCAACTTTCGTGACTTGACGGGCGGTGTGTACAAGGCCCGGGAACGTATTCACCGCAGCGTTGCTGATCTGCGATTACTAGCGACTCCGACTTCATGGGGTCGAGTTGCAGACCCCAATCCGAACTGAGACCGGCTTTTAGGGATTAGCTCCACCTCACAGTATCGCAACCCATTGTACCGGCCATTGTAGCATGCGTGAAGCCCAAGACATAAGGGGCATGATGATTTGACGTCATCCCCACCTTCCTCCGAGTTGACCCCGGCAGTCTCCCATGAGTCCCCACCACTACGTGCTGGCAACATGGAACGAGGGTTGCGCTCGTTGCGGGACTTAACCCAACATCTCACGACACGAGCTGACGACAACCATGCACCACCTGTGAACCAGCCCCGAAGGGAAACCCCATCTCTGGAGCGGTCTGGCACATGTCAAGCCTTGGTAAGGTTCTTCGCGTTGCATCGAATTAATCCGCATGCTCCGCCGCTTGTGCGGGCCCCCGTCAATTCCTTTGAGTTTTAGCCTTGCGGCCGTACTCCCCAGGCGGGGCACTTAATGCGTTAGCTACGGCGCGGAAAACGTGGAATGTCCCCCACACCTAGTGCCCAACGTTTACGGCATGGACTACCAGGGTATCTAATCCTGTTCGCTCCCCATGCTTTCGCTCCTCAGCGTCAGTAAATGCCCAGAGACCTGCCTTCGCCATCGGTGTTCCTCCTGATATCTGCGCATTTCACCGCTACACCAGGAATTCCAGTCTCCCCTACATCACTCTAGTCTGCCCGTACCCACCGCAGATCCGAGGTTGAGCCTCGGACTTTCACGGCAGACGCGACAAACCGCCTACGAGCTCTTTACGCCCAATAAATCCGGATAACGCTTGCGCCCTACGTATTACCGCGGCTGCTGGCACGTAGTTAGCCGGCGCTTCTTCTGCAGGTACCGTCACTTTCGCTTCTTCCCTACTGAAAGAGGTTTACAACCCGAAGGCCGTCATCCCTCACGCGGCGTCGCTGCATCAGGCTTCCGCCCATTGTGCAATATTCCCCACTGCTGCCTCCCGTAGGAGTCTGGGCCGTGTCTCAGTCCCAGTGTGGCCGGTCACCCTCTCAGGCCGGCTACCCGTCGTCGCCTTGGTGAGCCATTACCTCACCAACAAGCTGATAGGCCGCGAGTCCATCCCCCACCGATAAATCTTTCAACAAACCACCATGCGGTGAAAAGTCATATCCGGTATTAGACCCAGTTTCCCGGGCTTATCCCAAAGTCGGGGGCAGGTTACTCACGTGTTACTCACCCGTTCGCCACTAATCCACCCAGCAAGCTGGGCTTCATCGTTCGACTTGCATGTGTTAAGCACGCCGCCAGCGTTCATCCTGAGCCAGGATCAAACTCTCCATAAAAAACAAAAAGCCACCGAAACCCCTCGGAAAATAAGGGAGAATCAATGAAAAAATCCTGGCGAATAAAAAACACTCAAGAACACTGCACGGGGGTGCAATGCCTCAAGCAAATGTTATGTATTCACCAAATAAAAATATTCGGTATCAACAAACTTGGCACACTATTGAGTTCTCAAACAACAAACACTTACCGGTTCTCCACAACCCGTCAATTCGGGCCATGATTTCGTCCAGCGTTATATTCAAATCTTATCACCGTGAATTTCTGAAAGTCAAATCAATTGTTTGTGATTTGAAAAAGTATTCACGATTCCCATTTATCAATGAATTCCGACAGTGACCTGTGCGAAATCCGTTGATTTTCTGGGGTTTTGCCTCCGTTTTGCATCCGGTTATTTCTTCCGTTTTGCTCTCGGCGACAAGGAAAAACTATACACAGGTTTTGGGGGTGGTGCAAATCGGGTGGGTGGTTTGCGGCGGTGACCGTGGACACTTAATCGATTGCATGCGTCCATATCCCCGGATTGACGCGGTTTAAACCGAAGAAAACGCCCCGTAAAACAGCTAAAGCTGTATTACGGGGCGTTCCGTCGACGTCCTCAGAGACGCCAAACGCGGTTAGCCATCTAGTCCTCTACGATTTCGGATTCCAAAATCCGCGGATCATCCAGCGGCAGAGCACTGGGCACCACCGTCGGGATGCCGTCGAAAGCCTCCTTGGCATTCTCGATCACTCGCTTGGCCATGTATCGGTTGCCTGCTCCACCGATCACCGCACCGACGCCGAAGGGAACCAGGCGTCCCACAACGCTAGCCGCCTGCGTGCCGATGATCTTGTGCAAGAACTTCTTCTGCAAGGTGCGCTGCACGCTCGAGTAGAAGCTGGTGCTCTTATTCGCGCCGAAAGCCTGGGCCCAGCCCTTAACAGGTCCACCGCCACGGCCGGCCGCCTGCGACGTAAGTCCAGCAATCATGGAACTGCCTTCCTCGCCCATCAAGATTCCCATGACCAAAACGCGCGAATGATCAGGATTCTCGATGGCGATGCCATGCAGTTCCGCCAGGCTCTGGGCGTAGAGGGCCGAAGCCTCCAGGAAGCCCAGGGTAGCGGCGACCGAAAGGCCTAAAGCGACACCGGTGCCAACAGCCGGCACCGCCGCGGTGCCGCCAACTGCCGCTCCGGATCCGGTGACAATACGAAGGTAATCCCGTTCAACGATAGCGGCCAGCTCGGGGGTATCGGCTTGGGGATTCTTCTTGCGAAGACGATTAATATACGCGAGCACCAGAGGCCGTTGCACTCCGATGCCCTTCAAGATGGCCTGCTGCACGCTGGAGCGCGGCTTGCCATCTTTGCCAATGAAAGTCATCGAGATTGGATCGTTTTTCATGATGCCCCCAGCTTATCTGCATGACCCTGAGAGTTGCCTTGGGACTGCCGGGTCTTGCGCGGTTCTTCTGACAATGATTGGAACGTGTGGCATCTGCGTGCATCGACTGCCCTGCACAAACCATCAGACCAGCGGGCTGTTGCCTGCAGAACGAGTCCAGCTTCGATGCCTTGCAGGCAACAGCAGGCAGGGTCGATCGCCCTGCGCGAACGGATCCACCTGGCTGCAGTCCTGGCCCTGGGCAGCCATGCCGAGCCTAGAACTCGATGTCGGTCCAGATCAGGGATCCGGGTTCCTCGACGTCATTTGGCACCGCTTCTTCAAGCAGGGGTTCACGCTGCTCGATGCGCCCCTGGCCCGTAACCTCCCATGAGGAATCCGGGACCAGGTAGCTACCTGCATCGTTCAGGGCATCTTCGCGAGCTAATCCCTGGAGGAACGGTTCCAGCCGATCCGCGGAAGAATCCTGGAGATCCAAGGCGCCAACTACGACGAACTTCTCAGCGCCCAGGCCTTCGGCGTGGCCGTCGCTGTCGGTGTGGACGTAGTCCTTGCCGGCCACGTAGTCCGAAATGACCTTCAGTTCATCACTGTGCCGAGCTTGGGAGAATTCTCGATTCCGGCCTTTGGGCTCGGTCTGGGTCGCGACAACATGGACCTGCTGGCCGCGATAGTCAATCGGGATATCCCAGAGGCCGGTGCTCATCACCGGGATGGAGGCTGCCAGCACGCCGGACAAGCCGCTGTGGTGCAGCTGGTCGTTCTCGACTTCCTGCCACTTGAGCTTCGAAACGGCGGTGATCTTTCCTTCGTCCACCGGGTACTTGGAGAGCACTACTATCGAGCCCTGCTCTTCGAAGGCCCCCTGCCCCCAGGCGTCTTCGGCACTGCCGATCACGCCGTCTGCGTTCAAGTCGGCACCGCTCTGCAATCCCTTGGAGCCAACCGCCAGATAGGAATACGGGTAGTCGACATCCGTGCGATCGTCCGCGATGTTGTTCAGGTATAGATTCTTGAAGGTGTCGACGGCGCCTTGCTCGGCATCCATATTGGTCAGCACAACCACGTCGGCATCGGCGGCGGAAAGGCTGTCGGCCACCTGGGCCGCCTGCGAATTGGTTCCGCCCATGAGCTTCTCTTCCAACCCGTCGGCGGTATCGCCTGTGAGGTTGGCCTGGATGGTGGCCACCCGCAGGGAGGATCCGGAAAACAGCTGGGTCGGCTCGTCGGCCTGGTTGCCAAAACTAGTTGGTACAGCAAAGGCGGCAGTCGCCGGGAGGAGGCAAAGCGCTCCCAGGCTCAGGCTGGCTGTTCCTACTAAGATCTTGCGCACGAGTCAACCCTACGCCGTACCCAAGCTGTTTTTCCAGCGTCTTAATCGGATTGTAATGCCAGTGCCGCGGCGGCTTTCTTGTTGGCCGCGAGCACCTCTTCCATATAGGGGGCGCGAACTCGCGCGGAAATGCGGGCATCGACCAGGCATACGCCACGCGCGCCATCGGCCACCCATTGCCTGACCCCGGCCAGATCCGCGAGCTCCTCTACCCGCACCCCGGTCGCGCCCATGGACCGGGCGATGCCGGCAAAATCGACGGTCGGGATCAGCATCGGGTCTTCATGCAGGCCGATCGAGCCGTACTGGTGAACCTCGGCACCGTAGGCAGAGTCGTTGTAGATCACGATCACCCCGCTGTCGATGGTGCGGATAATGGATTCGAGATCGGCAAGGCCCATCAGGAACCCGCCGTCACCGGCGGCCAGGACAACCGTGCGTCCTTCGGCCGCGGCGCCGGCACCCACCATTGAAGCGATTCCCAGGCCAATGGACTGGTAGGCGGTGCCGACGCAGGCCAGCGAACGCGCGCCGGTGGTTGACCAGTACATCGGGCCCCAGCCGATGAAATGCCCGCCATCTTGGACCAGGACTCGATCGGCCGGCAAGATCTTCTCCAGCTCGCTGGCTACACGGCGCGGATCCAGCAACCCGTCTTCGGCCTTTTCATCGCCAGCCGGGCGGCTGCGCAAATCGCTCAGATCAAGGCCCGAGCACCAGCTGCTTTCGGCAAGCTGGACTGCATCCAGCAAATCCCGGGCAGCGCTCTGGGCATCAGCGGTGGCAAAGCAGTCCACGCGGGAATTGGTGGCAGCTGGCCCAAGATCGATCTGGATCAGCGTCGCCGACTCATTAATCAGCTCGCCGAAGCGCGTGGTGAATTGGTTCAGGGAAGCGCCCAGGACCAGCACGGTATCCGCCTGGGCGATGATGCCCGCATTGGACTCGGTGGAGAAACCTCCGGTGATGCCCAAGTCGAATTCGTAGTCCAGCAGGTCGCGTGCCAGCAGCGTGCCCGAGGTGGTGGCGTCCAGCTTCTGCGCCAGTTCCTTGAGTTGCTCGGCGGCATCAATGGCACCGCGGCCATAGAGAATATGGGTGCGCTTTGAGGCATTCAGCTTCGTTGCGATCTGCTGCAGCGCAGCAGGCTCAAGACGCGGCTTCGGCGGCAGGCAAGCCAGCGAGGCGAAATCGGGAAGTTCTTCCCCCGCGCATTCGGCGGCTGCCAGGTCATAGGGAATGGCGAGGACCACCGGGGCCTGTTCGCGCAGCGCATGCGCGGCGGCCTGCAGCGCGGTGCTCCCCGGAGTTTGCCGGTCCACGACATAGCGGGGTGCTCGCACTCCAGCGTCGATGGCCGCCTGGTCCACGTCCCAGCCGCGCAATCCGGTGCTGGGTGCATCACCGGTGACAAATAGCAATGGGGTTCGGGCCGCTGCGGCTTCAGCCAGTGCGGTCACGGCGTTGGTGTAGCCGGCACCGTAGGTGGTGGTGGCGATGGCCAGCTGATTCGAAATCCGGAAATACGCGTCGGCGGCCGAAACAGCTGCGGATTCATGGCGCACTGCGGTGTAGTCGAAGCCCGCGCGAATGGCGGCATCAAGGAAGTGGGCGTTGCCATTTCCCATCAATCCGAAGATCTGCGGGGCAACTGGTTTCAGGGCATGGGCAATGGCTGCGGAAACGCTAGACATTATGGACTCTTTTCAAGAAATGATGCTGAAGAAAATTCCATATATGTCTGCCGTTACCAGTTGCTTGACGGCAACGGGTATCGCCCCTTTTGAGAGCGCCGGAAACCACAAGGCTGTGGCTCCTGACTCAATGATGATAGGGCAATGGGACCGTTTTGCGCTAGATGGTGCGCGGCGTCGGCTTTCCCCGCATGCTGCGGTTCCAGCCAACGCCGCTACCCGTCCTATCCCTTGACGCACAGGATGATGCGCAGGTGGCCGACGACTTCCACGAGATCCTTCTGTGCTTCAATCACCTGGTGGATGTCCTTGTAGGCCGCGGGGATCTCATCCACGACCCCGGCATCCTTGCGGCACTCGATGCCCAGCGTCTGCTGGGCGAGGTCATCCGCCGAGTACAACTTCTTCGCCCGGGTGCGGCTCATCCTGCGACCGGCACCGTGGGAGGCCGAGAAGTACGATCCTGGGTTGCCGCGCCCACGCACGACATAGGATCCGGTGCCCATGGATCCCGGTATCAGGGCGAGATCGCCGGCACCGGCGCGGATGGCGCCCTTGCGGGTCACCAGCAGCGCCTGCCCATCGATCATCTCCTCGTTCACGTAGTTGTGGTGGACGTTGATCGGCGCATCAAACCGGACGTCAAGGGTTTCGAAGTGCCGGACTACGGCCTCCTTGAACAGCGCGAGCATCAGGGCCCTCGACGCGGCCGCGTACTCCTGCGCCCACCACAGATCGTGCTTATAGGCATCCATCTGCGGTGTGCCCTCGATAAAGACCGCCAGTTCCTTGTCGACCAAGCCCTGGTTGTGCCCCAGCGACTTCGCGATGCCGATGTGCCTGTCAGCCAGGGTCTTGCCGATATTGCGCGAACCGGAATGCAGGGTAATCCACACCCGATCATCCTGATCGAGGCACAGCTCCAGGAAGTGGTTGCCGCCTCCCAAGGTCCCCAACTGACCGATGGCCTTGCTCTTGAGCTTCTGCACCTTCCCATCCAGGGTTTCGAACCTGCTGAAGAGCTGATCCACCCCTGGTTCCAGGCCGAAACGGCGCAACAGGGGCAGCTCGTCGTGAGCATGGAATCCCACGGGGATCGCCGCTTCAATACTGGCCCGCAGCAGCTCCAAGCCAGCTAGCTGGCCTGCACGGATGCTGGTGCGCACGGCGGCGACGCCGCAACCGATGTCAACGCCCACCGCTGAAGGCGAGACGGCCTGGTTCATGGCGATGACGCTGCCGATCGTCGCCCCCTTGCCGACATGGACGTCGGGCATCACTCGTACACCATGGACCCATGGCAGCTGAGCCACGCGGCGCAGCTGCTCAAGTGCTTCGTGTTCCACTTCGGCTTCTGCGGCCCACATTTTTACGCGGTCATTGCTGCCGGTCAGCGCTACGGGGAACGCTGCTGGACGATTCATTATTCTTCCTTCTGCTAGGAACTTAAAGCGGATAAATTTTTCGCCTATTTCAATTTTCGGGCACGACAATTAAACCCATGCAAAACAATTGAATGGAAAATAGAAAAGGAGCCAATGAACTTAGTTCATCGACTCCCAAGGGAATTGCTGACCGCGCCTCCAGCTTTCACCCAACTGGGCGGCAACTGGCACTAAAATATTAGATCTGGCAGGTCAAAGCGTGATTCATTCACCATTTCCGGCGAGTAAGAGTCGATGCGCACGTGGCTTCAGAAACCCGAACTGATGAGGTTGGCGGGGTTCACCTGTGCCGCTAAACAAGTCCTGGAAGCTGACGGCTTGCAGCTGATACTGCTCACGTTGAGCATTATTATTCAACATCGCCATCCTCCTTCAAGATTTCAGCGGTCGACAATTACTCTATTTACGATAATGGACTTTTCGCAGAATATCCACTCGAAACCACAACATTCTTTAATGAATACTGTTTCCGGCGCATCTATTATCGGTGCTGGACCAGAGCCAAGCACTCAATGCCAAAGGACCTTGAACAGCAGTTGGCACTCCTGTTCAAGGTCCTTGAATAGATGGCGGAGCGTCCCTCGTTGCGCTCGCGCGCTCTACTTCGCCTGGACCAGAGGCAGAACTGCCTTGTAGTCGGCTTCCTGCTTGGCCCAGAACTCGCCGTACTCCGCGGAATCCTGATAGCTGGTAGTTAGCCCCAGATTGTCCATCTTCGAAACCACGGACTCATCTTCGATAGCAGCCTGCAATGCAGATTCCAATTTCTTGGCCACTTCTTCAGGCAGTCCTGCTGGCGAGGCATAACCGCGGGCGGTTGCGGCCACCACGTCGTATCCTTCTTCAGCGAAGGTTGGCACATCCGGCAAGACATCAGTGCGTTCCGATTCCATCACGCCGAGCACCTTCGCCTTGCCCTGCTTTTGAAGATCAATCACCTCGCTGACATTTCCAACCAGTACGTCAACGTGCTTGCCCAAGAAAGCGGTAGAGGCCTGCGAGGCTCCCTCCGAGAAATGCACCGGGCTCAGTTCAGCGCCAGTGGCCTCGTTGATCTGCGCGATGGCAAAGTGCTCGCCGCCCATTTGCCCTGTTGTCGTGGCGTTGATGGTCCCTGGCTTGGCCTTGCTGTCCTCGAGCAGGTCTTTGAGGTTCTTGTATTCGCTGTCGGGCTGGACCGCAATCACCATTGGATCAACAACCTGGCGTGCCAGAGGCTGCAGATCTTCTCGTGTGAACGCCGCTCCTCGGGCCTCGTCCAAGGGGATGACCACAATCGACGGTGAACCCACAGCGCCAATGGTGTAGCCATCGGGTTTGGCGTTGGCCAGCGAGGTATAGCCGATCTGCCCGCCAGCACCGGGCTTGTTGACCACTTCAACGTTGGTTCCCAGCTCCTTTTCCAGCACTGGCTGGATCAATCGGGCCGCGGTGTCTACGGGACCGCCGGGAGAAAATGCCACCAGCAGTTCGACGGGTTTACCATTTTTCGGAAAGTCCGCTCCGGCATTAGAGGCGGTTCCGCCGTTAGCCGAGCAACCAGCAGCGGCCAGAGCGAGAGCACCTGCAGCGACGGCGGTGATGATGCGTTTCATGGTGAGTTCCTTTTTGGGTTCGGTTCTTATTGCAAGTGTCTAGCTTTCGGGATCTTCGGCCGCCAGCGCCGCTGGCTTGCGCAATTTCAGCAGGGGGCTGCAGACAATCACCAAGGCGATGAGCAAAAGCACAATGGTGATGGGGCGGTCGAAGAAGATAGAGAAGCTACCGTGCGAAATATCCAGGGATTCACGCAGCGAGCGTTCCATCAGCGGGCCCAGAACCAGGGTCAGGACCATAGGCGCCAGAGGAATGTCCAGGCGGCGCAGGCCGAGGCCGACCAGGCCGAAGATGATCATGACGAAGACATCAAAGACCGAGAAATTAATGGTGTAGGCGCCAACAACCATGAACATCAAGATCAGGCCGGCGAGGATTGGGTACGGCACTTTCAGGATCGATGTCCACAGGCCGACCAACGGGACATTTAGCACGAGCAGGAGCACGTTGCCTATGAACAAGCTGGCGATGATCGTCCACGCTAGCGTGCTGTGCTCGGCGAACAGCGTCGGACCTGGGGTAAGTCCTTGCTGCAAGAAAGCGCCCATGAGTACTGCAATGGTCGGCGAGGCTGGGATTCCCAAGGTGAAAAGCGGGATCAATGCGCCATTTGCGTGCGCATTATTCGCAGTCTCCGGTCCGGCAACGCCTTCGATGGCTCCATGGCCCAGTTCATTGCGTTGCTTGGAGAATTTCTTTTCCGCGCCGTAGGAAAGCAGCGAGGACACCGATCCGGTCATACCGGGGATCAGCCCCATGGCAAATCCAATGCCGGTACCTCGGGCGAAGGCCGGGGTGCTGCGTTTCCAGTCGGTTCGAGTCGGAAGCAGTGCCCGCATTCCTGGCGCCTGTGCCACCGCCTGGTTCTTCCCCGGGCGGTAGGACAAGATTTCCGACAGACCGAAAATGCCGACGATGACGGCAACGAATGAGACGCCGTCGAGCAATCGTTCCATGCCGAAGGTGAAGCGTGGCGCCCCCATGACCGGATCGATACCGACCATTGAAATCAATAGGCCCAGGGCACCAGAAATCAGCGCCCTGACCATCGAGCGTCCAGCCAAGGCGACGAGCAGGGAAATACCGACGACCACGAGAGCGAAGAATTCTGGCGGCCCAATGAGCAAGCCCAGACTGCCCAGCGGCTTGGCAGCCATGACCAGGCCGACGGTGGCGATGGTTCCCCCGATGAACGAGCCCACCGCGGCAATGGTCAGCGCTACGCCCGCCCGCCCGACTTTGGTCATTTGATAACCATCGATGGCGGTAATGGCCGAGGCTGCCTCGCCGGGCGTATTGAGCAGGACACTGGTGATGGTTCCGCCATAGGTTGTGCCATAAAAAATTGCGCACAGCATGATGATGGATCCGGCAGGATCAAGATTCAGGGTGAGCGGAATCAGCAAGGCGATACCGGCGACGGGCCCAATGCCAGGCAGGACGCCAATGACGGTGCCCAGCAGGCAGCCGACGAAAGCGAAGAGGAGGTTTTGCCACGTCATTGCCTCGGCAAAACCCATCATGAGTTCATTGAGAACATCCATATCAAAGTCCAATCATGCTCAACGGCGGCACCGTTGCCACCGGGAGTGAGATGTGCAGGACGGTCGTGAACAGGTAAAACACACCGACGCTCCCGCAAAGAGAAATAACTACGGCCCGCACCCACTTGATCCGGGCCCGGAAGCCGAGGTGATACATCAGGAAGGCAAATACGCTCAGCTGGAATCCGAGGAATGGCAGGGCCGCTGCCAGAATCACCATGCTGAGAATGACGGCCGCTATTTGAGCCCGGTCGAACGACTCGCCGGCGGCTTCTCCTGTCGGCCTTGCGCGTTCCTGCAGAAACCACAGGACGACGAGAACCATCAGGAAAATGCCAAGCACCGCGGGAAAGAAACCGGCTCCCGGGCCCAGGTCGCTCCAGAGCCCGAGGCCCAGTGAGCCCAGCAGCGCATACAGGCCGACGAGCGCGATGACTGCTTGGCCAATGAGGATTGGCCATCGTCCAGCTGGACTCTGCCTCCCTGTTGCATCATTCGACACAGCATTCTCCAATTGCATAGTTTGTTCGTAAATTTCATACAGTAAAATTATCTAGCGTTCCATGAAATGGTGACATGGGGCACAGGCCATCGTCAAGCAAGTGCATCAAATTACAAATTAATTGCATAGAATGAAATCATGGCGGCAGATAAAGAGAAGTCCGAGACACCTAACGGCATGAGGTCACTGACCCGGGCTATTGCCGTATTCGAGCAGATCCAACGCTATGAGCATCCGCGGCGCCTGAGCACCATCGCTGCCGACATGGGCATGAGTTCGCCGACAACACTTCGCATCTTGCGAGTGCTCCAAGAAGCAGGCCTTGTCAGCCAGACCGACAAGAGCTATCGCCTGGGCCCAGCGGTGCTGCCCGCAGCCCGCGTCTTTCTGGAAAACGACCCCTTGCCTCGAGTGGCCCAGCCGATCCTCCAGCAGCTTTCCCAGGCGACGAAGCTGACGGCTTCGCTGTATACCCGGCTAGGCAGCGAGCGAGTTTTGGTGGAACGCGTCGTGGGCGAAAGCTCGCTGGGCTACAACCTCCCGCAGGGCCGCCGCCTGCCCTTGACTGCCGGCGCAGCCGGACGCATCTTCCTGCTCGGCATGGACGACGATGAGCTGGCGCAGATTGCCGAATCATCCCGGCGCTTGCATTACGAAAACGAAGACTTCGACCTCGAATCCATCAAGATCCGCGCGCCCAAGGCGGATGCCAGCTACGCTATCTCCGAGGATGAGCGCGCCCTTGGCATTATTTCGATTGCCGCCGCTATCCCATCGCGCCAAGGACCGCCGACCGAGGCGCTCTCGCTCACTGGCCCCATCCATACGGTCACCCGCGAAGCCCTGGAAACCAGGGCTCCCGAACTCCTCCACGCCGCTCGCCGCTTGTCCGAACTCCTGGCGAGCAGCGTCTACTAAGGCCATGGCCATCCCATCCCGGGCGCGTGGACCACGCGCCTAAATTCGCGCGCCCTGAATTACTGCCGCCGCTGGCATTCCTGCGCGAACGCACTCCCGCGCCTTGACACTGTGATGCATCCCATGCCATGATTCCGTACATCATCAATAAATTGCGTAGTGTGAAACTATAGAACATCTGATGAAATTTATTTCAGTTGTTTCACGCTCGCCCCGGGACTTGGGATAGGTGCACCATGAACCAACCGACGCAGTCTCTTCTCGTCGACCAATCCGTCATCGATCGACTCGCTGCGCTGCCTGCTGCCAATATCGGCGACGCCATGCAACGGCTGGGCATCGCTTCAGCAGACATCCAGGCAGTGTGGGAGGGCGCCAAAATTTCCGGTCCTGCCTACACCGTCTGGGTGGCGCCCGGCGACAATGCCGGAATCCACGAAGCACTCAAGCATGTCCAGCCCGGACAGGTCATCGTTGTCAACGGCGGAGGCTACACCGATCGCGCACTGCTCGGAGAGCTCATCGGCGAGCGCGCCATATCCAAAGGTGTCGCCGGATTCGCCGTCGACGGGGCGATTCGTGATGCCGTGGATCTGGGCGAAATCAATCTTCCGGTATTTGCCCGGGCCACCAGCCCCGCCGGGCCCTACAAAAATGGCCCCTTCGAAGTCAACGGAACCATCGCCTTTGGCGGTGTTGCGGTATCGCCCGGAGACATCGTCGTCGGGGACTCTGACGGATTGGTGATCATCCCGGCAGAACGTGCCGAAGACATCGCCACCGCCGCAGAAGCCGTGAATCTCGATGAATCCCAGCGCCGCGCGGCCATTCTTGCTGACCGCAATATCTCCCTTTCCTGATTGTCGAAGGTTATAAGACTATGAAATGTGCACTCATCGGACTAGGCGAGGTCGGACAGATCTATGCCGCCGCGCTGCTTGACGCGGGACACCAGATCACCGGCTACGATCCGTTCATCAGCCACGCCCCGCAGGGCGCGCTTCTAGCGCAGTCGGCAGCAGAGGCAGCCAAGGACGCCGACATGGTTCTGGTCCTGACCGGCGCCGGCGCCGCACCGAAGGTAGCCCGGGAATGCTTGCCCGTGATGAAGCCGGGCTCCGGCTACGCAGACCTCACCAGTTCATCCCCCAAGACCATGGAAGAACTGGGGTCCACTTCGGGCCAGGTCAATTTCATCGATGTCGCGATTCTCGGGCCAGTTATTGCTCAAGGGGCGAAAACTCCATTGATGGCCAGCGGCCAGGGCGCAGCATCCTTTGCCGACTTGCTCGCAACTGCGGGGGCACCGGTTGAAGTCGTGGAGGGTGGCCCAGGCAGCGCCATGGCCCATAAGCTGCTGCGCAGCGTCTTCACCAAGGGCCTTGCCTCCGTGGTGATTGAAGCTGTTCGAGCCGGTGCCGCTGCAGGGCTTGAACCATGGATCCGGGCAGAAATCTCCAAAATGCTGGCAGGCGACGGGCAGGCAACTATCGACCGCTTCCTGACCGGCACCGCCAAGCATGCAGTGCGCCGCGCAGCAGAGATGCGCTCCACCAGCGGGTACTTGGAAGACTTGGGCGTGCCCCGCGAAATGACCAACGCCTCAGCCAGCGCCATGGAGCGCATGGCTCTCGATAATAAGATGGCAGCTGGCTAGCAGCGGCGCTGGCACGCTCGGGAAGGAAACAGCATGATTGGCATCTGGGCGCTGGGCGTCTACCTCGCGGTCATCATCATTTGGACGGTGCTGATGCGCCGCAACGTCGGCGAAGCGATGATACTCGGCTTCATCGTGGCCGCAGCGTTCAGCGGCAGCCAGGTCCTGTCCGTTGGCTGGGCCGCGCTCTATGACGCGCTCACCGACGAAATCGTCTATGCAACGGTGATTTTCGTGTTCATGGGCTACCTGCTGGAACGAGCCGGGGTGATGGAGCGCATGATCAACCTGCTGGACTCCTTGATCGGCGGCAGCAAGGGCGGAGCCGCCTATGTGTCCACGGTGTCCTCGGCAGGCTTGGGTAGCATCGTGCATAATCAGGCAGCCATCGCTGCGACGGTCGGATCAATTACCATCCCGTGGATGGAGCGCTCGAAGATCGACCGTCCCACGGCTGCCACCATCGTGGCCGGCAACGCAGGCATGGGAATCACCTTTCCGTTCAGCGCCTCAATGTTCGTTCTGGTTGGCTCTTCCACGGTTGGCCCGTTGCTCTCGGCCAATGAACTACTGGTCCCCTTGATTTTCGGCGGGCTTTGGTGCGTAGCGCATCGAATGGTGGTGACCTATATCCTGGTTCGCCGCAGTGGCGCGCAAGCCACGCCAAAGGAACACCGGCAGCAATTGTCGGTGGCATTCCGGCAGGGCTGGAGCACCCTCCTGCTCTTTGTCGGTGTTGCCATTCCGATGATCATCACCAGCGGTGCCATCGCCGAGGCTCTGAGCAACTACACCCAAACCAGCGTGGCCAAGGCGATCAGCCCGATCTTCTGGATCCCCATCGCGTTGATCGCCATGGGCCTGCTGCTGGGATGCCGGCAATTGCCGCGCAGCCTCAAGGCCTGGTCATCCATGCTTGAGGACTCCATCCCCCGCTTTGGCATTGTCGGCGTCACCGTGCTCTTCGCCTTCGCCGGGGCCAATGCGCTGGCCAGCACCGGACTGCCCGAGCAGCTGACCGCGGTGCTGAACCAGCTGTCTCTGCCGGTGTGGCTGCTCGCACTGGTGATCGGGCTGATTGTCATTGCCGTGGCGGCTCCGCTCTCCTCAACGGCGACCATGGCTGCCGTGGGCACCGTGGGAGTGGCCGCCCTGGTGGCCGCCGGAGTTCCGGCGCCGACGGCCGCCGTTGCCGTACTGGTATTCTCCTCGTGCGAGGCGGCTGTTCCCCCGGGCGGAGCGCCACTGTATGTTGCCTGCGGCATCGCCGGAGTCAACCCGTACAACACCTTCCGCCGGATGATGCTGTTCTACGCGCTGCCGCTGTTGGCCATTGGCGTGTTGATCGCGTCCGGGATCTTGCCGGTCTAGCTATACAAGGAGCCAAAATGTACCAATTAATACTTCGTAAAACCTTCGTCGCCTCGCTGGCCCTGGCTCTCTGCGGCGGAATGGTGTTTGTGCTGCTGCAACTAGCCGGGATTATCCTCGGCAACGCACCGCTGCTGACCGGGCCCAATGCGGTATTCAAGACGGTCCTGTGCATCTGCGCATCCATCGCCTCGATCGCCGCCTACCTGCTGCTCCACGTGGGCTCCACCCCGGTGAAATATGCACAGGAGAACGCCCCCAAATGAGCGAGAAGAAAAAATACCCGACTCGTGCCGAGCTCAAGCAGCGTCCGGGCCAGCTTGCCGGCACCTCTTGGGGCCTGTTCAGTTCTCCCTCTGCCGGCGCTCCAGATAAGATTGATGCGGCAAAACGCGTCCAGGCGGCCGCGTCGGTGCGCCTGGGCGAATGCTTCGGTCTGGATTATCCGATCGATGCCTTTTCGCCGGGGATGTCCAAAACCCGTGGCGCGCCAGAGCACCATATTTTTGGCAATCATCCGGCCCATCGCGACGACTATCTGGATGGCTTCTACCTGCAGGGCTCGTCGCAGATCGATGGGCTTCGCCACCGCCGTTCGGACGAGGTCGGCTTCTACAACGGCGTGCCCGACGAAAAGATCGTCCCGGGAACCACCGAGCTGGGAATCCAGTACTGGTCGGATCAGCCCATCGTGACCCGTGGCCTTCTGGTGGACCTCGACGGGTTTGCCAAGGCCCGGGGGCGGCAGCTGGATCACGCAAACGGGGAGCAGATCCCGCATTCCCTGCTGCTCGAAGCCCTGGACCACCAGGGAATCACGGCAGAAGAAGGCGATGCGCTGATGGTCCACACCGGCTGGAGCCAGTGGTTCCTGGCGCTGTCCCCCGAAGAGAAATCCAGGCAGCGCGACTGCGTCAAGGCTACCGGGCTGGTGCAGTCCGAACAGCTGCTGGATTGGGCCTGGGATTCGGGGCTGAGCATCCTGGCGGCAGATAACTTTGCCGTCGAATGCCTGCCGCCGGCCGCCAACTCCCCGTTCCTCGCCTCGGCTCCGAATGACCGCGGAATGATGCACCAGGAATTCCTGGCGAAGCTCGGCCTTCCGCTCGGAGAGCTGTGGCGCCTAGGCCCGCTGGCACGGCGAATGAGCCAGCTGCGCCGCTGGGAGTGCCTGCTGACGATCAAGCCATTAAACGTTGTGGGAGGCACCGGCTCGCCGGCCAACGCCACCGCGGTACTTTAATCCCCAAAGTCCCGCTGGGCCGCCGAGGCAGCCCAGCGGGACTTGGTTTTCCGGGGATGTCTTTAACTACAGCGCCTTGGGACCAATCTCGGCCAGGAACTGGCCCGGGCCGGGATTGGCGGCCGCGTCTTCGCCGCCCAGGTGCCTGACCACGCCCCACAGCGCATTCAGGCCCGTGGTCACCGCGCCTTCAGCCCAGCCGGCAGTCCACGACACGTCGTCGCCGGCCAGGAAGATGCCGCGGTGCGCAGCATCCATGCCCTGCTGGTCGAAGTGGGTGTACAGGCGCTGCTGGTAGCGGTAGTGACCGGGCAGGTTGGCCTTGAAAGCGCCCATGAAGTTCGGATCGGACTCCCAGGACACGGTGATCGGCTGGCCCACGATGTGGCTGCGGATATCCACGCCCGGATAGATCTTCTCCAGCGAATGCAGCATCAGCTCCATCCGGCGCTCGGCCGACAAGGACAGCCACTTCAGCGCATCGTCGTTCCAGGTGTAGGAGAGCAGGATGACCGCCGGCTGGTCCTCGCCGTTATCCAGCAGGTAGGTGGCGCGGTTCAGCCGGTCGGTGAGCGTCATGGACATGACGTATTCTCCGGTCACCGGGTCGCGATCCTTCCAGAACGGGCGATCCACCATCACGAAGGTCTTCGAGGACTGCATGTAGTGGCTGCGCTCGATCGCGGTCCACAGTTCTGCGCCGAACAGCTCCTCGTCGGTGTCGATCCCGGTGGACAGCAGCCAGGACTGCACCGTGGAGACCACGGCGCCAAATTCCGCGGTACGGCCAAAGCGCTCGGTGACCTCAATGGTGTTCGCGCCGTTGAAGCCCGGGTTGCCGGTGCGGTAGACCTTGGCCACCGCGCCGCGCGGGGCGCCTCCGTGCAGCGAGGACAGGCTGGTCCCCGCCGGCCAATGCGCCATCTTTTCCGGCGCGTGGTTCCACAGGGCCTCGGGCAGCTTGGCCGCTCCCCCGGAGATGCCGCGGTGGTAGTCGTCGGCGTCGGTGTAGACCACGCGCAGGATCTCCAGGATCGAGTTGGGGAAGTCGGTGTCCCAGCCGCCGGAGCCGAAGCCCACCTGGCCAAAGGCCTCGCGGTGCTCGAATCCGGCCTGCTTGAAGGCCTCGGAGTTCGCGATGAACCCGTAGAAGCTTTCCTCGTCGAACTCCTGGAGCATCGAGTCCCAGAGTTCCTTGATCACCTTGGCATCGCGGTCGCGGATGGCCTGCTGCATCTGCTCGAAGTGGGCGTCCTCGCGCAGCGCCTGCTTCCACGCGTCGGCCACTTCCTGGTAGAAGACCGGCAGGTCGGCCGGGTCCTCCACGTAGATCTTCTGCCCCTTGAGCTCGATCACCGTGGAGTCGGTGGGCTCGGCCAGCGGGTTCGGGAAATCGTAGGTGTCCAGGCCCAGCAGCTCGATGTAGTGGTACAGTGCCTTGCTGGAGACCGGGAAGCGCATGCCGCCCAGGTCGCAGGTGATCTGCGGGGCCGCGGCGAAGCTTGCGGTGCGCAGCCGCCCGCCGATCTGGTCGGCCTCGTACACCACCGGCTTCAGGCCCAGCTTCATCAGCTCGTAGGCGGTGACCAGGCCGGAAAGCCCTGCGCCGATCACTGCCACCTCGGTGCCGTAGAGCGACTCGGGCACCGAGCCCAGGCCGGCGTCATTGGCCAGGTAGAGGTCGTAGCTGAACGGGAAGTCCGGGTTGAGCATGGTGATGGGATTGGTGCTGTTCATGAAAAATCCTGTGTTCCTACTTGCTGTTCAAAAGATGGCTGTCGATATATTCCTGCTTGCTCAGCTTCCCGAGCACCGAGCGGCGGCGTCCATAGGCCAGGTACAAGATGATGCCCACGGCCATCCAGGCGCCGAAGACCAGCCAGGTGTGCCAGCCCAGCTGGCTCATCAGGAACAGGCAGGCGGCCACGCCGAGGATCGGGGTGATCGGGTAGAGGGGCACCTTGAAGGTGCGCGGTGCCAGCGGCTGCTTGCGGCGCAGGTACATCACCGAGACGCCCACCAGCGCGAAGGCGAACAGGGTGCCGATGCTCGTCGCGTCGGCCAGCGCGCCCAGCGGGATGAACCCGGCGGTGATCGCCACCAGGATGCCGGTGATCAGGGTGCCGATCACCGGGGTTCCGGTGCGCCGCGAGATCTTGCCGAAGGCCGCCGGCACCAGCCCGTCGCGGGACATGGACAGCAGGATGCGGGTCTGCCCGTAGAGCACGGTCAGCACCACCGAGGCGATGGCCAGCACCGAGGCCAGCGCGAAGACCAGCACCAGCCATGGCTGTCCGGTCAGCTCGCCGACGATCTGCACCAGCGCCGCTTCGGTGCCCTCGAACCAGGTCCACTCGCGGGCGCCGATCGCGGAGACCGCCACCAAAACGTAGGTGATGGTCACGATCAGCATCGAGAGCATGATCGCGCGCGGCAAATCGCGCTTGGGGTTCTTGGCCTCTTCGCCGGCCGTGGAGGCGGCGTCAAAACCGATATAGGAGAAGAACACGCTGGAGGCCGCCGCGGTCACGCCGGCAGCGCCCATCGGCAGCAGCGGCTCGAAGTTGCCGGCGTTGAAGGCGCTGAAGGCGACGATCGAGAAGAAGACGAGGATGCCGGCCTTGATGACCACCACCACGGTATTCACAATGGCCGATTCGCGGGCGCCGCGCACCAGCAGCAGGGTGGCCAGCACCACGACGATCAGCGCCGGCAGGTTCACCACCCCGCCTTCGGCCGGCCCGCCGGCCAAGGAGGCGGGCAGCTGCATATTAAAGGCCCGCAGGGTTTCGTTGACGTATTCGCCGGCGCCCACCGCCACCGCGGCCACCGAGACCGCGTATTCGAGCACCAGGCACCAGCCGCAGATCCAGGCGATCCCTTCGCCCATGGTCGCGTAGGAATAGGAGTAGCTGGAGCCGGCCACCGGCACCATGCCGGCCATTTCCGCGTAGGACACGGCCGAGAGCAGCGCGGTCACGCCAGCGATCACGAAGGAGATCCAGATGGCCGGGCCGGCGATCGGCACGGTCGCGCCCAGGATCACCAGAATGCCGGTTCCCATGGTGGCGCCGACGCTGATCATGGTCAGCTGCCACATGCCCAGGGTGCGGCGCAGCGCACCGCCCGATGAGCTGGATTCCGCGTCGCCGATCATCTGCTGGATCGGCTTGCGGCGCCGCAGCTGCGGGCCAAGGCCAGTGGCTTGTTTCGGCCTGGCGCCAGTGGTGCTGTTCATCTCGGGTCCTCGCTGCAATGTGGATTGTGCTGCACTGTGGTTTTTCTTCCGCCTTCAAGCCTAGATCTGTGATCCGGCTCTCAAGCTGTAAGTTTTGAACTAAAATAGTTTCTCATGGGACATTCCGCACCACAGCAATCAGCGTCCGACGCGACGGCTCCCGGCATCACGCTGCGCCGCTTCCTGCGCCAGCTGCCCCCGGAAATTTCCCTGGTCCACGACGCCGGCGATCGGCCCTTGCGCTGGGTCGAGGCCAGCGACATGGACGATCCCACCGACTACCTGCTCGACGAGGAAATGATCCTCACCAGCGGCTACCCGCTGCTCGGCCACGATCAGGACCCCGAGCAGGTCCGGCAATTCATCGCCCGGCTCGCGCAGGCCAAGGTCAGCGCCATGGGCTTCGGCCTCGAGCCCTACTTCACCACCATCCCGCCCACCGTGCTCGACGCCTGCCGCGAACATGACCTGCCACTGCTGGAAATTCCGCCCAGCGTCCCCTTCGCCGCCATCGGCATCGCCTTCGCGCAACTGGTCGAGGCCGACAATGCCGCCCAGCTGCGCGGCAGCGCCGAAGCCAACCGCGCCCTCATGCGCTGCCTGGCCCACCCTGATCCCGAAGCCCAGCTGGCCGCCGTCCTCTCCCAGCGGCTCAAGGCCAGCGTCCGCCTGCTCGGATCCGAGGGAAAGGTCCGCCATGAGGCCTCCACCGCCGAAACCGCCAACCTCGGCGACCGGCTCAAATCCGAGCTTTTCGAACAGGCCGCCAGCGGCTCCAGCAACCAGCAATTTGCCATGCACCGCTCAGATTCACAGGTTGACCTGGCTTTTCCGATCCGTGCCACGCTAGCCTCGTCCGGCCGCGCGCCACTGCTGGGCGTGCTATGCATCGGCTTCGCGCGCACCCCTTCAGCCTTTGACCACAACCTGATCACCACCGCGCTGGGCCTGCTCGACGTGCTCGCGCGCGAACGCGCTGCCAGCTCCCCCGCCTCAACCCAGCTGGCCACCGCACTGCTTCTGCGTTCGCGCGCCACCCTCGAAGCTTCGGACCTCGCCCTGCTGGCTGCAAGCCTTGGCGGCGGCACCACGCAGCCCATCCGCGTTGCAGTCATTTCGCCGCTGGACGACTCCGCCGAACAACCGCTTGCACTGCACCTCACCCACCTCCAGTCGCTCCTGGACACCCGCCTGGCAATGCAGCAGGACGACCACTTCATTGCGCTCACCCGGGCCAAGCCGACCCAGGCCATATTCGATCGACTCAAAACTTCCGGGTACGTCGCCGCCTTCAGCACCCCCGAACCAGCTGACCTCCAACTCGGCGAAAAACTCGGCGATCTGCAAGCCCAGGCCACCGGACTACTCCCCCGCATCCGCGAAAAGCGCCAGAGCCTCGATGCCCGATCCATTCCGCGCTCTTTCCTTTCCCTCCTGCCGCCGCAGGCAGGCAAGCAACTCGCCGAAGAGGCTCTCGCGCCAATCCTTGAACTGCCCGATGCCCGTCGCGACCTCTATCTGGAGGTGCTTCAAGGCTGGCTGGAGGCCAACGGATCGTGGGACCAAACATCAAAGAACATCGACCTGCATCGCAATTCTGTGCGCCGCCACATCGCTACCATCGGCGAGGTTCTCGACAAAGACCTGAACCGGGCAGACGTGCGCCAGGAGCTCTACCTCGCACTGAACTTCCTCGCCAGGAGCTAGGCAGAACCAGCCTGGCTCTGGTTAAAGTTTTCCACATTACTCGAAGACATGTTCGAGATTACGAAGTATAATTAGAATATGTCCGAAGCAAAGGCGCACGGAGATAGCCTGCCCCCAGCGGTAGGGCCGGAGGAGTTCGAAAACCACTGGCTCGCACTGCAGAAAGAACTGGCGTGGATGCAAGACCACGGCGGTAAAGCGGACTGCGTCCGTGGCATTGAGGTGCTCGAAGCCCTCATAGCTTCTGCCCGATTCCAGCAAGCCTGTCTTTCCTATCAACTGGAGAAAGAGTTTGTTCGCGATCATGAAGAACGCGGAGTCAACTTGGATGATCAGACCCGCGGCGCAGCCGGCAGCGTGGCCATCGCCCGCAAACAATCCCCAACTGGATTCCGCAACTACCTAGTCAACTGCCGCATCTTGCTAGAAGACGCACCTAATATTGCCGCCGCTTTTTCCAGGGGTGAACTTACCGAACCCCAAGTCTTGGCAATCCTCAACGAGCTGCAGACCGTCAAAGCGCAACGCCGTACAGAATTTGATGGGATCTACGGCCAGAATCCAGACATGTTCGAGTCCATGGGACGGAACCAGATCAAGGACACCGTTCGGAAATTCACGCTCTCCTACAATTCCGATCCGGTCTCCAAGGAGCATAAAACCATCGAAGAGCGCCGATTCGCTCGCATGGAGGTCGATGAAGCGTCCGGCAGCGTGAAGCTAACTGCGCAGTTCCCGCTGCTTCCCGGCATGGGACTTAGAAACTATCTCTACAAGGAGTCCCGCAAGCTCAAGAAGAAGGGCGACAAGCGCACTCTCGAACAGATCAGGGCAGATATCCTCTTTAGCTACATGATGATCGGCGAGCCTTCAAAGATGCCAATCAATTTGCAGGTTGGCGTCATCATGACTGATCGAGCCCTGTTCCAGGGCGAACGGGAACCCGCATACCTTGATGGCTACGGATACATCCCCGCACAGGATGTGCGTGAATGGATCGGCGGACACCAAATCGAGAACGAACTGACCTTTGAAGAGATGGAAGCAAGGCTTACTCGGGAACACATCGAGCAGATCGAAGTGCTGACTGAACTTTCCAGGATCTACACGGCACCCGGAGATCAGGATTTGATAAGCATGGATTCCAAAGCCCGGATCTTCCCGGAGAAGCTCAAAAAATTCATCAGCATTCGAGACCGGCATTGCCGCACACCTTTTTGCGACGGACTCGTCGAAGAAGCAGACCACGTGAAGCAGTACGCAAAGGGTGGAAAGACCAGCGTGCATAATTGCTGCGGCCGCTGCAAGGTCTGCAACAAAACGAAAGAGGCCCGCGGCTGGTTTGAATTTACCCTCTTGAAGGACCAGCACACCATGCTCATCAATCCGGTATCCGGGATGTCATATCGGTCCACAGCTCCGCCAGCCACCGGATACATTCACAAGCCTTTCCCGCAGTTGATGACCGATTCAAAATGGTTCAACGACTTCAAGGAAAAACTGAGCCAGCGCGATGCCCCGGAAGCCACTGCGGCATAACCGCAATTCCAAAACTCAAGGTGTTTCCACACGGCGCTTCGCCGTGTGGAAACACCCTAGAAGTTGATCATTCCGCAGATTGCCATTGATCGTAAAGGTCCCGTCGAGCCTGCGAAAGATACGGAACTTCAGCTCTGATCTGCGCCAAAGAACTCACGTCAATCTCGGCTGCAAGAAGTTCTGCACCAGATCCTGCTTGGGCCAAGACGGCACCGTCAGCACCGGCGATGACGCTAGTTCCCGCCAAGTCGAATCCAGCTTCAGAACCGCAGTGGTTCGCATAGGCAATGAAAAGCTGGCTTTCCATTGCACGAGTCGGAACCAAACGAGTGCATACCTGCTCATAACCGCGCCCCATGGCCGTCGGGACGAGCAATAGTTGCACCGAACGACGAGCGGCCTCACGGACAACCTCAGGAAATTCCACATCGAAGCAGATCACCATGCCCAACGTCATTCCCTTGTAATCGAATGATGCAGGAGGGTTGCTGCCCGCGATGAAAACTTCATGTTCTTCAGCTCCAAAGAGCTGGACCTTCTGATAATGAGCACGCTTCACTCCGCGATCATCAAGGAAAGTTGAAGTGATCAGCCAGCCATCATCAGTGATTTCGGGAAGGGAGTAAACCAGTGCTATCGAATGCTTCGCCGCAATGTGCGACAGCCGCTCATGCGCGGAGGGCAACAGGGAAACATCCAGCGAATCACGCAGGACGTAAGGCGCATAGCCCACGACAAAAAGTTCGGAGGTGAGCAAGATTTTTGCGCCATCTCCAGCGGCACGCTCCGCAGCTTGATCGATGGCATCGAGATTGCGCTCAATCCCCAAGACCTCTGCTTCGCCCTGCATAACAGCGATGCGCATGTGGCTCCCTCCGAGCATCATTGATGACTAAGATTAACCCTATTTCGAACACATCATCACTCGAATAGGGTGTTTGGCACCGAACCAGAGCTGATGAGTACTTTTCGCACCAATGAGCACGCCTCCCGGAAACACCTCCCTGGACGGCGCCATCACAACTGCTTAGTGGCAGCTTCAGCGAGAAGCTCGACCACGTGGCGGTATTCCTTTCCGGTTGCCCTCGTCATTCCCAATTCACAGGTGCGGTTGCACGAAGCATGGGCCGCGGCATCAAGATCGCGAACCTCGGCTGCTTCGCGCGCGGTTGCCGAATCGGTCAGCTCAGGATGCAGCATGCCGCGATCCCCGGCGAAAGCACAGCAGCCCCAATTCATCGGGGTATTCACCGTCTGCGCCACGGCCTCAGCAATTTTCTGCAAGTCCGAGTTGAGGCCCATCTGGGTCGACGAACAGGTCGGGTGCAGGGTCAGAGAGGAAATCTTCTCGATCCGAGGCAGCTTCTCCAGCAGGTGCTTCGAGGTGAACGCCAACAAGTCGATCACCTCGTAACCATGCGCCTCAAGGGTGTGTGCAAAGCCTTCTGTGCAACTGGACGCGTCCGAAATCACCGGCAGGTTCTTGCCAGGCATAGCCGCGCGAACTTCTTCGAGCACCCGAGTGGCCATTGTTTCATGCCCATCGGCATAGCCCTTGGAAGTCCATGGGGTGCCACAGCACATGGATTCGATGCCCGGCGGAACAAATACCGAGACACCCGCGGCATGCAACAACTTGGTGAAGGCCGAAGCCACACCTTCGCCCTCGCCGGCCGGTCCGAACATCGAGTTCACACAGGCCGGGAGGTAGACGGCCAGCGGTTCGGAGCCAGCAGTACCCAGATTGCCCGCCAGTGGCTTGCGGGCCTTGCCGCCGCCAGGAAGTTCCGCATCGTAGCGTGGCATAAAGTCGGTGCTCACGACCTTGCGGGCCGCATCGGTGATGCCTCCCACCAGAGTGGCCGGGAATTTATCGGCAATGCTGAGCGCTATCGAGCCGGCCCGGGTAGCAGGGCCCCAGCCCTTAGCAGCGGCTTTGAATCCGGCGGCCAGCACCGGGTGCGCGTCTTCGCGGCGCAGGCGCTTGACCAGCAGGCCGGTGTTAATGCCGACCGGGCAGGCGGTAACGCACATTCCGTCCACGGCACAGGTCTGCACGCCGTTGTATTCGTAATCGCGCTCCAGCTCGGCGGCCAATTCGGCGTTGCCCTCAGCCTCGGCCTTGGCGATGGCGCGACGCACCACGATGCGCTGGCGCGGGGTGAGAGTCAGGTCCTTGGAAGGGCAGACCGGCTCGCAATAACCGCATTCCACGCAGTGGTCAGCCTCAACTTCAATGGTTTCATTGAGCTTGATGTTGCGGATGTGCGCTGCGTGGTCCTCGTCGATGATCACGCCCGGGTTCATCATCAGGCGCGGGTCGCAGGCGGCTTTGAGTTCCAGGTGCACGTCGTAGAGTTCGTCGCCGTACTGCGCACGGACAAATGGCGCCATGGCGCGGCCGGTTCCGTGCTCGGCCTTGAGGTTGCCGCCCTTGGAGAGGATCAGCTCGACCATTTTCTCGTTGAAGGCGTTGTAGCGGTTCAGTGCCGCATCGCCCTCGAATCGGTCGGTGAGCATGAAGTGGATATTGCCGTCCTTGGCGTGCCCGAAGATCACCGAGTCCTCGTAGCCGTACTCGGTGAACAGTTCCTGCAGGCTGCCACAGGTTTCGGCCAGGGATTGAACGGGGACGACCACATCTTCGAGCAGGGCGGTGGTCCCGGAAACACGGGCACCGGCCACCGAGGCGTAGAGCCCCTTGCGGAATTTCCAGGCTGCCTGGCGGTTCTTGGCGTCCTGGGAGAGCAGCGCCGGGGCGCGCAGCGCAGCCGAATCCAGCAGGCGCTGGCCGGCGTTTTGCAGTCCAGCCAATTCCTCGGCAGCGTCGGCATGGTATTCAATGAGCAGCGCGGCCTGTTGATCCACGTCAAAACCCATAATGGCATCGGGGACACCGGGCACCCCTTGGCCCACGCGCAGCGAGGTGGAGTCCATGAGTTCCAGGGTGGCGGCACCGGAATCCAGCAGTTCGGGCAGTGCACGGGTGGCCAGATCGAGGTTATCGAAGACTGCCAGGGTGGCGACCGCCAGTTTGCGGATGGGCACGGTGCGGAACACTGCCTCGGCGACAAAAGCCAAGGTGCCTTCGGAACCGATGATCAGATGGGCCATCAGCTCGGCCGGGGTGCCATAGTCCAGGAAGGCGTTCAGCCCATAGCCCATGGTGTTTTTCAGGGCGAAGTGCTTCTGGATCTTGGCTACCGAGGCCGGGTTGGTGCGCACGCGGTCCAGCAGCTTGTCCAGGGTGGCGACCAGCTGTGGCTCGGCGGCGGCCAGCTGGCGGTCGGCGTCGGGATCGGCGGTATTGATCATGGTGCCCGAGGGCAGCACGAAGGTCATCGATTCCAGGGTGCGGTAGGTGTTGAATTCGGTGCCGCAGGCCATGCCCGAGGAGTTGTTGGCGATCACTCCGCCGATGGTGCAGGCGGCCTCGCTGGCGGGATCCGGGCCGAGCTTGGTGCCGTAGACTGCCAGGCGCGCGTTGACCTGGCGCACGGTGGCGCCGGGCTGGACGCGCACGCGTGCCCCATTATCGAGCACCTGGATCTCGCGGAAGTTGCGGCGCACATCGATCATCAGGCCGTCGCCGCTGGCTTGGCCGGCCAGCGAGGTGCCGCCCGAGCGCAGGGTGACCGGCTGGTTGTTACTGGCTGCCGCACGCAGCAGGGCCGATACTTCGGCGGCGTCCTTGGCCAGGATCACGGCCTGCGGGGTGTACAGATAGTGCGAGGCATCCGAGGCGTAGGCGACGCGGTCGATGGATCGGGTTTTGACGCGCTCAGGTTCGCTGACGAGGTCGAGAATGCTGGATGAAACCGTAGGTTCACCGAGTGCCGGCGTGCTCAATGCCATGGTGCGCTCCTGTGTGGAAGGCAAGCAAAACCTGCCCAAGAAGGAAATTGTCTAACAAGTACACATGCCATCGTAGTACGATTCATGGGATACTTGCATAGTTATTTTCTGCCGGCGCGAAAGGATCCCAGTGGCGGCCCGTTTAGGAGTGGTTTCGGTGGTCCAGGCGATCATCGCCTCGCTGCGCACCCGGATCTTCAGCGGCGAGCTGGCTCCCGGCACGCCCTTGGGCGAAGTGGATGTGGCCGCGCACTATGAGGTCGCCCGGCCCACGGCCAAGGCCGCACTGGAAAATCTGGTGGCCAGCGGCCTGCTGACCCGCAATGCGCACCAGAGCGCCCGGGTTACGCGCCTTTCCTCGGCCGACGCCCGCGATATCTACCGCACCCGCGCGATCATCGAGGCCGAAGCGGTGCGCCTGCTGGCCAGCACCTCCCGGGTTCCGGAAGCCGCCCGCGAGGCCAACGCGGAAATCACCGCGCTCTCGGAGGCTTCGCCGATCCAGATCGTCGATCCCGACGTGCGATTCCACAGCGCGCTGGTCCAAGCCTTGGGGTCTTCTCGCACCAGTGCCATCTATGGCCAGCTCAGCGACGAGATCCGACTGTGCATGACCCAGGTCCAGGACGCGACACTGCTGAACACCTGCGACATCGCTGACGAGCACGCCCGCCTGCTGGAGAGGATCGCCGCCGGCGACCAGCAAGGCGCCGCAGAGCTCTTGGCCCGGCATCTGGAAAATGCCAGCAACCGGCTCGCCGCGCATCTAGATAGCCTGGCGGCAGGTTTCCAGCAGGCGTAGCCAAATTTCGCTGATGGTCGGGTAGGCCGGAACCGCATGCCACAGCCGATCCAGCGGGATTTCACCGACGATCGCGATGGTGGCCGCATGAAGCAGCTCGGCCACATCTTGGCCAACAAACGTCGCCCCGATCACCACCTGGCGCTCCTTGTCGATCACCAGCTGGGCGCGCCCGGAATAGCCATCGGCATGCAGGCTCGCACCGGCGACCTGGCCCAGGTCATAGGCCACCGTTTGCACGGGGATTCCAGCGTCCTTGGCCTGGGATTCGGTCAGCCCCACGGCAGCCACCTCTGGATCGGTGAAGATGACCCGCGGAACGGCGTGGTGATCGGCCGTGGCGGCATGCGCACCCCACGGCTTGGCTGACAGCGGGGTGCCGTTCAGCCGGGCTGCGATCGCCGCCCCGGCAATGCGCGCCTGGTACTTGCCCTGGTGGGTCAGCAGTGCCCGGCCGTTCACATCGCCCACGGCGTAAAGCCAATCGGTGCCGGCAACGAGCATGGTGTCATCAACGGCGAGCTTGGCATCCAGCCCGACGGCCTCCAGCCCCAGCTCAAGGGTGGCAGGGGTGCGCCCGGCCGCCACCACCAGTTCGCTGGCGCGCAGCGATGATCCATCGTCCAGGGCGATAGCGACCATGCCATGCTGGTCGCGGTCAACGCGAGTGGGGGTGGCCCCGAAGCGCACCTGGACTCCCGCGTCCTTGAGCCCGGCGGCGGCATATTCACCGGCAAATGGTTCTTCGCGGCCCAGCAACGGACCGCGCGAGATCATCGTGACGGCGGATCCCAGGGAAGCGAAGGCGAAGGCCATCTCGGTGCCGGCCACCCCTCCGCCGAGGATGGCCAGGGATTCGGGAACATGGTCCGCCGCGGTGATTTCGCGCGTTCCCCAGGGCCGGGCTTCGGCCAGCCCCGGAATGTCCGGGAGCTTGGGGATCGATCCGGTGGCCAGCGCCACGGCGCGGGCGGTGAGAATCCGGTCGCCGACCTGCACCTTGCCGACCCCCAGCAGCCGGCCGCGGCCACGGATCAGCTCGATCCCGGCGGACTTCAGCCATTGGGCCTGCCCGTCGTCTTTCCATCCGCTGGTGAATTGCGTGCGCCTTGCCAGCACCGCGCTGGCATCAAGTTTTCCGGTGGCCGCTTCGCTGGCGCCGGGCAGCCGCTGGGCCGCGCGCAGCGCATGTCCGCTGCGCAGCAGCGCCTTGGAGGGCATGCACGCCCAGTAGGAGCATTCCCCTCCCACCAGTTCGGACTCGACGATGGCCACGCGCGCCCCCTCGCGGGTCGCATAGTCGGCCACATTTTCACCCACCGGTCCAGCGCCGATGACAATCAGGTCGTAGTTCTCTTGCTCGCTCATGCTCTAGCCTTTCGAAGCTTGAGGCCCAATAGGATCAGCTGGCCTCGTGGCTCCCGGGCTCATAGCCGATCAGCCAGTGCAGCCCATAGCGGTCGCGCACCTGCCCGTCGCTCGCGCCCCAGAGCTTCACCGAGAGCGGGTCGATGACTTCGCCTCCGGCGCTGAGCTGGTCGAACCACCGGTGCAGCACCTCGGGTTCCGCGGTGCCCAGCAGCGAGAGCATCATCCCCTCGGCGCGAAACGGCCGATCCGCCGCGGAGGCATCGGATCCGGCCAAGCAGACCACGCCATTCAGCTCGCCATGGGCGATGGCCTGCGGGTCGCCATGGGCGATGGCCTGCGGGTCGCCATCGGTGCGGTTGAATTCCGCAAGGGTGTACAGCGCGAGCTCGCCACCGAATATGCCGGCGTAGAAGTCCAGCGCTTCGCGGGCGGTGCCCGGGAAATGGATATAGACCTTGGGACCTTGCATCAATCGCTCCTAATTGGCTGGAAATTCTATGATCTGGCTGCGGATCAAGAAGCGCTTGCCTTCCGGAGCCTCTACCGAGAACCCGGAACCGCGCCCGGCCACCACGTCAACGGTCAGCTTGGTGTGCTTCCAATACTCGAACTGCTCCTTGGACATCCAGAATTCGATCTCGCCCAGTGATTGGCCCTGCCCATCATCCAGGGGAAGCAGGCCGAGCAGGATATCCGAGCCGCCGGTGCGGAATTCGCCGGCCGGATAGCACATGGGAGAGGAGCCGTCGCAGCAGCCACCGGATTGGTGGAACATCAGCGGGCCATGGATCCCCCAGAGCTTGCGCAGCAGTTCCAAGGCCTCGGGGGTGAAAGCCACCCGGGAGAAGCTTTCCCCGTCGATGCCCGCCCTGGTTTCTCTCGCGGTACTCATGATTCGCTCCTGCGTGAAGTTGTTGTTGCCAGTGTCCTCCATTTGATCAATGCAGTCCACGGTGCTGGGGCGGTGTCCGGCCTTAGAAGAAGCCGAGCTTGTCCTCCGAGTAGGAGACGAGCAGGTTCTTGGTCTGCTGGTAGTGGTCGAGCATCATCAGGTGATTCTCGCGCCCGATGCCCGAGGACTTGTACCCGCCGAAGGCCGAGTGCGCCGGGTAGGCGTGGTACTGGTTGACCCAGACGCGTCCGGCCTGGATGGCCCGGCCGGCACGGTAGGCCACGTTGCCGTTGCGGCTCCACACACCCGAGCCCAGCCCGTACAGGGTGTCGTTGGCGATGGAGATGGCATCGTCGTAGTCCTTGAACTTGGTCACCGCGACCACCGGGCCGAAGATCTCCTCCTGGAAGATGCGCATGTCATTGGTGCCCTCGAAAATGGTCGGCTGCACATAGTAGCCTCCGGAGAGCTCCCCGCCCAGATCCGCGCGCCCGCCGCCGAGCAGCACCTTGGCACCTTCAGCCTTGCCGATCTGAATGTAGGAGAGGATCTTCTCTAGCTGGTCATTGGAGGCTTGGGCGCCCATCATGGTGTCGGTATCCAGCGGGTGGCCCTGCTTGATGGCCTTGGTGCGAGCCACCACATCCCCCATGAAGCGGTCGTAGATGCTCTCCTGAATCAGCGCGCGCGAGGGGCAGGTGCAGACCTCGCCCTGGTTCAGCGCGAACAGGGTGAACCCTTCCTGGGCCTTGTCATAGAAGGCGTCATCCTTGGCGGCGATGTCCTCAAAGAAGATGTTCGGGGACTTGCCACCCAGCTCCAGGGTCACCGGGATCAGGTTCTCCGAGGCATACTGCATGATCAGCCGGCCGGTAGTGGTCTCGCCGGTGAAGGCGATCTTGCGGATGCGCTTGTTGGATGCCAGCGGCTTGCCCGCTTCCACGCCGAAGCCGTTGACCACGTTCAGCACGCCGGCGGGCAGCAGATCGCCGATCAGTTCCATGAGAACCAGGATCGAGACCGGGGTCTGCTCGGCCGGCTTGAGCACGATCGCGTTGCCGCCAGCCAGCGCCGGGGCGAGCTTCCACACGGCCATGAGCAGCGGGAAGTTCCACGGGATGATCTGCCCGACCACGCCCAGCGGCTCATGGTAGTGGTAGGCGGTGGTGTCATCGTCCAGCTGGGAGAGGCTGCCCTCCTGGGCGCGGATGGCGCCTGCGAAGTAGCGGAAGTGGTCCACCGCCAGCGGGAGGTCGGCATTCAGGCATTCGCGGATGGCCTTGCCGTTGTCCCAGGTTTCAGCCACGGAAAGCATTTCGAGGTTTTCCTCGATGCGGTCGGCGATCTTGTTCAGGATCACGGCGCGCTGCGCAGGACTGGTCTTGCCCCAGGCGCCGGCCGCAGCATGGGCCGCGTCCAGGGCGATCTCGATGTCCTCGGCGGTGGAGCGGGCCACCTCGCAGAAGACCTTGCCGGTCACCGGGGTGACGTTCTCGAAGTACATGCCCTTGGACGGGGCGACCCATTGCCCGCCAATGTAGTTCTCGTAGCGCGGCTTGAAATCGACCAGCGCGCCGTCGGTATTCGGGTTTGCGTAAATGCTCATGGTGACTCCTTTGTCAGTGGCTGATGCCGCGGATTCGGCCCCGCAGCCTCTTGAGTGAGACTGTAGTCACAGCTACGTTGCACTCAGGTTGCAATGCAGTCCGGCCCCCTAGGCTTCGAGCCCCTGGATCTCGGCAACGATCAGCGAGCGCGCTGGAGAGCTGGCGGGAAGCTCGCGCAAGGCGGCGCGCAGCAGGTTGGAATCGGCGAGCTGGCGTCCGAGATTCAGCAGTTGCTGGGCGCTGCCCCGGTCCATCACCAGTTCGCGCAGCGCGGCCTCTGCGCGGTAGCGCAAGGCGAGGATGCCCGGTGCTTGCGATCGCTCGAGCATTCCCGGGGAATACAGCTGCAGGGCAGTTTCGATATCGCCGCTTTCCAGCGCGCTCCACAGGCGCCCGATGGTCGTTTGGAGTTCCCATTGCAACCGGTATGGGCGCGAGGTCAGCGATCGGCCCGGGGATGAAGCCAGGACCTTGCGCAGCCGGACCATTTCGGCACGGACCGTGCCTTCAGCAGCGGCATCTGGCCGCTCGAAAAGCTCATCAACCAGCTGGGCGCTGGATAAGCCATCACGATGCTGGGCCAAAAGCGCCAGAATCTCCGCGTGGCGCAGGGAGACGGGGCAGGAGCCGAGGTGCGCGCCGTCCGGGCGGCCCAGGTCCAGGTAATCGGGATCGGCCACCACCCCGGCCCCGGGAAGCAGCAGCTGGGTTTCTGCCGCCATGACGGCCGCCTGCAAAAGCGGCAGCGAGTGCGTTGCGATGGCTTCCGGTCCACCGGTCAGGTCGATGGCGCCAATCACCTGTCCGGTGCGCGGATCCCGGATGGGCACAGCCGAACAACTGTACTGCTGGGCCTGCTCATACAGATGCTCCGCCCCCGAAACCTGCGATCCGGAACCAGTGGCCAATGCCATGCCGGGCGCGGAGGTGCCCACGGACTGTTCCGCCCAGTCGGCACCGGCCGTGAAGCCCACATGCTCGGCTTGGCTCATCGTGCCATTGCTTCCAGCCACCCACAGCAAGGTTCCCCCGGCATCCGCGAGGGCGACCAGAAGATTGGCATCGGTCGCGGCCGGCACCAGCAGTTTCTCGAACACGGGCCAGATCCGCTGCAGCTCGCTGCGCTCACGCGCAAGGCGCAGCCTGTCATTGCTCAAAACCGGCGGGCCCTGGACTGAGCCAGCTTGGGCCAGCGACCGCCTCCAGGATTCACGCACGTCATTGCGCAATGGAAGGTCGCTGATTCCAGCTTCCTTCGAGGAAAGCAGCTCGCGGGCCTTTTGCGCGTGCAGATTTGCGTTGGACCAGTCGATGGCTGACGCGCCCATGCTCCCCCTTCGCTTCGCTGGAAAGATGGTTCTGTGCGGTTCCCACCAGACTAGGCGAAGGGCCGGAACTTGAGAAGAGCACAGTTCCAGCTGCTACTTCAAAAGGTCGATCAGGGCATCCTCGTGGGTGAGCTGCAGGTGGTGCCCAGCGGAGGGAAGGGCATGCAGTTCCACCTCGGGCTTAGACCCCAGGTGCTCGATTGCCGAGGGCAGCAACGGGTCTTCGGTTCCCCAGATAATGCTCAGCGGCCCGTCATAGCGATCGAGCGCCTCCCGCAATTCTCCGCGCCATCGCCCGGAACTTGCCAGAGCCAGGTGCGCAGCTGCCGCTGCGGCGGAGCTTCGCTTCAGATCGCTGGCGCTGGAGGCCAAGGCCGTGGAGCTCGCTGCACTTCCGGTCAATTGGCGGGAAAGCCGTGCCGCGCTGGCATGGCGCAAATAGCTTCGAACCAGCGGCTGGAACTTCGCCGCCCTCCCTGCGGGCCCTTGCAAGAAGAACGGCGCGACCAAGGTCAAGGAGCGGATCCTGCCTGGGTGCTGATCGGCGGCGAGCACTGCAGCGGCTGCTCCGATGGAGTGCCCGATCAGGTCCACCGGCCCACCTTGCAGAAGGGCGGCGAGCCAGCGGTCCCAATCCGCGATGCCGTTCCCGCCACTGAGTCCAAGGCCTGGCAGGTCAACGGCCCTTCCTCCAATTCCTTGGGCAACGCCGGCCCAGGTATCGGCATTCACCGGAAGTCCAGGGAGGATCAGCTTGCGTGCCTCGCGGTCGCCCAGTTCAAAGGTTCTCACTCCCCCGACATCGACAAAGCGGCGTGCATCAGCTGGTGCGGCTCCGAATCGGTGGGCGGCCAGATAGTCGGCCCAGCGCTCTAGCGAGAGGCCAATATCAGGCATCTGGAGTCCATGCCGGTTGGCGAATTCGATCGCGGGCCCGGTCGGATAGCGATCCGCGGACATGAAATGGAGCGTTTCCGGATCGGCCTTGGTAATCCATGAAGGAAGCGCCTTGATAAGCCCCACGGGCAAGCGCAGCTTGGGAACTTTCGCGCCAAGATGGCGGCCAGTGCTGGCCAGCAGTTGCCCCAGTGGCGCGGTGGCGTCATCCAGCAGCCAATAGGATGCGCCAATTGCTTCCGGAGCAATAGCCACGGCCTCCATGAACGCGGCCATGTAGTCGACCGTGAGCACCGGCAGGAAAGTCGAGTCGCCTGCAGGCAGGGCAGCGGTTTTCCCTTCCCAGAGTTGTTCAATGGTGCTGGCCAGCCCAATGTGCTGATCTGTTTCCCCGGTAATGCTGTGGCCGATGACGCTCGCCGGATTGACGATGCTCCAAGGAATTCCGCGGTCGTTGCCCAGAGCCTGGAATACCGCGTCGGACTCCACCTTGGAGGCTTCGTACGCGCCAAGTGTCCGGTAGAGCCGATCGCGATAATCTTGCGGCCAAGGAATGAGCGAGGGGTCCTGCCCGCCGACTCGATATCCTGAAATATGAACGATGCGTTGCAGTTCAGGCAGCGCTGCGGCAAAATCCATCAGCTTCTCGACGATGCCGACGTTGGCGCTGCGGGCTTCTTGCGCGCTCATGCCGAATCGGTAGGTTCCGGCGCAATTGTGGATTTCGGTGATGTCTGCGAACGCTGCTGGTCCGCCGGCCAGGATTTCGGGGGCGCCGAAGTCAACGATCGCCGTCTTGATCCCTGGTGCCGCGCCGTGCAGGTCCAGCCATTTTTTGAGCCTTGCTGCAGATTCAGGACTCCGGACAGCTGCTGTCACCTGCGCTCCGGCTTCCAGCAGGGCAAGGATGAGGTGCCGTCCGATAAGCCCCGAGGCTCCGAAGACCAGTGCCCGGCGAGAATCCGTGCCGTGCATCAGTTCTGTGTCCCTTCGCCCTGGCGGCGCAGGCCGATGAGCTCTCCTACGACGTCCGCCGCAGCCAGCAGCGGCTGCGTGTTCTTCATCGCCCGGGAAAGGATGGCCGCCCCTTCGATGGTCGAGACAATCACCGTTGCCAGGGACTTTGCCTGGGCGCGATCCACGCCGTCTGCTTCGAGCAGGGCGGCGGTCGGAGCGATCCATGATTCGAAAGCTGTGGCGCAGGCCTGCCGCAGGCGTTCACTTGAATCCCCCATTTCCAAGGTCACCACCGAGACCGGGCAGCCTAAGCGGAAGCCGCTGTCGCTGATGATGGCGGCCAGCGCTTGGATGGCGAGCTTGGCCGCTTCGCCAGCACCGCCTGCGCTCTGGGCAGCCTGGATAATCATGGCCTCGAATTGCTTGGCGGCCAGTGCTACCGCGGCAACCCCCAGCTCCTCCTTCCCATCGGGAAAGTGGAAATATACCGATCCCTTTGGTGCTGAGGCGTGCTCGCTCACGGCGTTGAGGCCGGTGCCGCTGTAGCCGCTGGTCTGGATAAGTTCAAGCATGGACTGCGCGAGCCGTGCCTTGGTGAGGTCCCCTTTGGAAGTCATGGAGTTAAAAATAGACCAGTCTATATATTTTGGCAATCCGGTCTCGCGAGCAACCTGTGCGGCGCAATAGCCCTGGATCGCTACCCAATGGGAGATAAGTCTTCCATTTCTCGCTAAAAATATAGGTGATAAGTAGACTACTGGCAATCAATTTTGATCCGCCTCTTTACTCGCGTCGCGCCATGGGGGTAATATACAACCAAATGGTTGTATATGAGTTGAGCGAAGAACAGACAAACAAGGTCTTCCGCGCCTTGGCCGATGCCACACGACGAGATATCGTGCGGCGGACCCTTCATGCCGAGGTGAGCGTTTCGGAACTTGCCGCAAGCTACGACATGTCTTTTGCGGCCGTTCAGAAGCACGTCGCAGCACTGGAAGCCGCTGGCCTGGTCATAAAAATCGCACGTGGCCGCGAACGCATAGTTCGCGGGCAGCCGGACACCATCCGGCACGCACAAGAACTACTCTCTTCCCTCGAAGACATCTGGCGCCAGCGCATCAGCCGGCTCGATGATTTCCTCGCCGACGAGGACACATAAGGAGCATTCCCATGCCTGTCACATCCGTAGTCAAAGATCCCGAAGCACTCTCGCTCACCGTCCACGCCGAATTCCCGGTCAAGGTTTCCCGGCTCTGGGACGCCTACCTGGACGCCCGGCAGATCGAGAAGTTCTGGGGACCGGTCGAATACCCGGCAACGTTCACCCGCCACGACGCAACGCCCGGCGGCCGTTCCAACTACCACATGACCTCGCCCGAAGGCGAAGAGTTCCACGGTTATTGGCTCTGGCACGAAGTCGTCGAGCACAAATTCTTCGAAGTCAGCGACGGCTTTGCACATGCCGACGGCACCCCGAACTCCGATTTGCCGGTCAACCGCATGGTTTTTTCCTTCGACCCGACCGCTGAAGGATCAAAACTGACCATTACCGCCGCCTTCGATTCCGCCGAGGAACTGGAACAGGTCGTGGAAATGGGCATGATCGATGGCACCCGTTCGGCCATGAGCCAGATAGAACAGGTCCTGATGGACTTGCGCAACTATGCCCAGAATTTCGGAACCGATACGCAGATCCTGTCGGACACGCAGGTGCGCATCACCCGCCTGGTTCGCGGGACGGTCGAGCAAGTCTGGCGGGCCCACCATGACGAGCAGCTCATGAAGCGCTGGATGCTCGGCCCTGACGGATGGCAGATGACCGAATGCGTGACGGCGCAAGAGGCCGGGGAAACCTACCGATACTGGTGGGAACCGCTCTCGGCCGATGCCGGCTCGGGCTTTGGATTCACCGGAACCGTGCTTGAAACGCTGCCCCGCTCCTACGAACGGACCACGGAGCAAATGATCGACACCCAGTACCCGGCCACGGTGAACGAGCTGACGCTGACGCCAAATCAGGGCGGCACCCTGCTGACCGTCCTCATCACCTACCCGGACGCGCAAACCCGCGACATGGTGCTCGCCACCGGAATGACCGACGGAATGGAGGCCAGCTACGCCCGGCTCGAATCGATCCTCTAGTTGGCGATTCGCCCCACATCCGGCGCCGAGGCGCGCGCAAATATGAAACACTTGGAAGCATGAGTTCTCACAACGCGCGCGCAGGCCTGGACAAGAAGGCCGATCAGGTTCAGGACATGTTCGACAAGCTGGCTCCACGCTACGACTTGCTCAATACCTTGATGACCGGCGGCATTGTGAACTACTGGCGCAAGATCACCACCGAGGCCATCGCGCCGAAGCCCGGCGAGCGCATCCTCGACCTGGCCGCCGGCACCGGAACCTCCTCGGTCCCGCTGGCCGAGGCCGGAGCGAAGGTGACCGCGTGCGACATGTCCAACGGCATGCTCGCCGAGGGGCGCAAGCGCTACCCGCAGTTGGACTTCGTCTACGGCGACGCCCACGACCTGCCCTTCGAAGACGACACCTTTGATGCGGTCACCATATCCTATGGGCTGCGCAATATCGACGACACCGAAAAGGCGCTGTCCGAAATGCGCCGTGTGACCAAGCCTGGCGGGCGCATCGTCGTCGCCGAGTTCTCCACCCCGACGGTGGCCCCGATCAAGGTGGCCTACCAGCAGTTCCTGCCGCGCGTCATCCCGGCGCTGGGCTACCTGGTATCGCCAAACCCGACCGCGTACGCCTACCTGGCCGAATCCATCGCGGCGTGGCCGAACCAGGAAGACCTGGGCACCAAATTCCTCAACGTCGGCTGGAAGAATGTGGAATACCGCAATCTGACCGGCGGCATTGTCGCTGTGCACCGCGCCTGGAAGTAGTTCTTCCGCAGCTTTGGCTTTTCGGCCCGCATCCACCGATGGATGCGGGCCGAATGCCGTTAAGCGCCCGCCGGGGGTTACGAGCCGAAATCCTTCCTGCTACACTCGATGGCATGGATACCTACTAAGCCAGCCAATGACCACGCGCCGATTCTGACCGGTGCACCTTGTTCATTTCGGCTACCGGCTTCGGTATCCATTTCTTTTCGGCTCCCGTTGAACGTTGAGCCAGCTTTTTGATTCCGCCAGTCGGCAGCCTCTTCACCAAACGTGGGAGGAATATATGTCTTTGACACCACCAATCACCCTGAAAAACCTCAGTTTCGCCTGGCCCTCGGGGGAACGCGCCTTGGCCTATGTGGACGGCACATTTCCCTCCGGCCGGACCGGGTTGATCGGCGCCAATGGCAGCGGCAAATCGACGTTGCTGAAATTGATCGCCGGGCAGTTGCAGCCCACCAGCGGAACCGCAGAAGCCAACGCGCCACTGGGCTATCTTCCGCAAACCCTCGCTTTGGAGCAGGACACCACCGTCGCGCAGCTGCTCGGGATTCATCGAGTCCTGGCCGCCATCGAAGCCATCGAATCGGGCAGTGTCGATCCGGCAGATTTCGATGCGGTCGGCGCGAACTGGAATGTGGAAGCCCGGGCTCGGGCTGAGCTGGCTCCGCTGGGCTTTGGCGGCCTGGACCTGGGCCGCGAGATAGCCACCTTATCGGGCGGGGAAACAATGCTGCTGGCTGTGCTCGGCCTGCGCTTGGCGGACTCGCCCATCACGCTGCTCGACGAACCCACAAATAACCTCGATCGGCCAACCCGTGAGCTGCTCTACGATATGGTGCGCTCGTGGAAGGGCACCTTGGTCGTGGTGAGCCACGATATCGAGCTGCTCGAGCTCATGGAGCATACGGTGGAGCTGCACGACGGGGAGCTCAGTGTTTTCGGCGGCCCCTTCAGCGCCTACCGCGAGCAACTCGAAACCGAGCAGCAGGCGGCGCAGCAGGCAGCCAGAACCGCCCAGGCATCCTTGAAGGTGGAAAAACGCCAGCGGGTCGAAGCGGAAACGAAGCTGGCGCGTGCCAAGCGCCAGGGACGGGCCGTCCAGCTTTCCGGCGGAATGCCCAAGATCCTGGCCAACCACCTTCGCCAGAAATCCGAGGCCAACGCGGGAAAGATGCGCTCCAACCTGGATGGCAAGGTCGATTCCGCCCAAGCCAGGCTCGATGATGCCGATCAGCGCGTGCGGCAGGTCGAGCACATCAACATCGAGTTGGCCGATCCGCTGCTGCCCTCGGGCAAGCAAGTGGCGATGCTGGGTTCGGCCGATCGCCAGTTCATCATCCAGGGAGCAGAACGAGTAGGCCTTGTCGGCCCCAACGGCTCGGGGAAAACCACGCTGCTCAAGGCGATGCTCGCAGGAGTTGATACCGGACCCTCACTGGGCGGAAAGCTCTTCCTGGACCGGGTTGGATATCTGCCCCAGCGCTTGGACGGCTTGGACGAGGAGTTGAGCGCCATGGACAATGTGGCCGCTGTGGCGCCCAAGGCAACCGCGAATCACGTGCGCAACATGCTGGCCCGGTTGCTGTTGCGCGGCTCCAGCGCCGACCGGCCGTTGGCGGTGCTTTCCGGAGGCGAGCGCTTCCGGGTATATCTGGCGACGCTGCTGCTGGCAGAACCCGCCGCGCAGCTGCTAATCCTCGACGAGCCCACGAATAATCTGGATATGGACAGCGTGCGCCAGCTCGGCGAAGCGCTGGGCGCCTACAAGGGTGCGTTGCTGGTAGTCAGCCACGATCAGCATTTCTTGTCGCAGCTGGATCTGGACTACTTGCTGGAGGTGGGCCCGCACGGGAGCTTGGTGAAGTCCTACCCGAATCCGGCGTGATTCCCCCACGGCGGTGTGCTGTCGGTCTAGACTTGTTCAAAGCACACCGCCGAGGACCCCGAAAGCAAGTTGACCATGTCCTATCCCCAGCGCACCGTCGAAGTCATCAATACCGGCCTCGTGATCGATCAGTCCGCAACCCTGCTCTGGCAGGACATCAAACGTGCCTTCATCTATGAAACCGGCTCCGGCCAGGATGCCCTCACCTGCGCTGAATTCATGCTGGTTGAGGGCTACAGCGTGGAAATAAACAGCCAAATGCCCGGCTGGGATGCAGCTCTTGAGCATCTGCCCCAGCGCATCAGCAATCTCGTCGACGAACGCTAGAGACCCCTAGGAGTACTGCCATGGCAACCATTGTCTTGTTCCACCACGTCCAAGGGCTTACCCCCGGAGTCCAGGCAATGGCAGCGGAATTGCGTGCCGCAGGGCATGCGGTTCACACGCTTGATCTTTTTGCGGGCAAGCTGCCCAAGGATCTTGAGGCTGGCATCCGCATGGCCAACAAGCTCAGCGAAGACAAGATCCAGGAACGCGTTGACAAGCTGTTCAGCAAATTGCCCGAAGAGCTGGTGTACATCGGCACTTCGTGGGGCGCAGCGCTGGCCCAGCAGTGCGCGCAGCAGCGTCCCGGAGCGGTAGCTGCCGTGCTTCTGGAATCCTTCGTTGGCCTCGACGCTGAATGGAGCTTCGGCCCATGGCCGGAAAATGTTCCGGTGCAGATCCATGGCATGGACGAGGATCCATTCTTCGCCAAGGAAGGCGATCTGGAAGCCGCGCAGGACTTTGCGCAAGGCGAGGGCCGGGAGCTGGCCCAGCTGTTCACCTACCCCGGAAACAAGCACCTGTTCACCGATAGCTCGTTGCGATCCCACGACTCCGAGGCTCGCGCCTTGGTCATGGAGCGCATGATCAAGTTCCTGGAGCCCTACGCCTGAGTGCTGGGGACGCCGTAGTTCCTGAAAATGAGGCTGGGACGCCAATGGCGAATCAGCGGCTCCAAAGTTGAGCGCTGATCCAGGCTCTTATATCCGGGGCGTTCAAAAAGCACCAAAGCATCCGTTGTTCGCCCATATGGCTGGGCGGCCTGCCCAGCCCCGCAGTTAAGACGAAAATAGGATCCAACTTGCAGGGGCAAGCTGGATCCTATTTCATTTTTGTGCGCCCTGCGGGGATCGAACCCGCGACCAATGGATTAAAAGTCCAGTGCTCTACCAGCTGAGCTAAAGGCGCACGGCACAAGGCCAAAATCCATACTACCCGATGGAACCGCATGAGTATTAATCGGCGGTTTCCGCCGGTGCACTGGCGATGAAACTGGCTGAATCGCGGGCGATATGAGGCGCAACACCCGTTAACGAAGCACCAAGGTTCAGCGAGTATTCTTGAGCCCATGAAAGGTGCACGCGCAGGATCCAAAGTTGCCCAGGATGCCGGATACCGCCATCACAAACCACGCCCATTCGCGCCAGAGGAATTCGAGCCCTACGAAGGCGGGGCCGATCCGGCGCGCGTTTCGGAAGCCGCCCACCTTTCAGCCCAGGCCTTTGTGCGCCGGGGCATCGAGAATAATGATCCGGACGTTTCCCACCGGCTGATCGCGGTGGCAGAAGACGAGGGCCTGGAAGTCCTGGCTGAGCTGTGGAGCGAGGCACCGGCCCATTCGCTGCCCGGTGCCCTGTGGAGGCTGTACGCGGTACGCGCGGCGACCATGGGCAAGCCCGAAGTGCACTCGGCCCGCTTCCAAGCCGGTGCCCACCGCGCGCAGGTGGAACGCATCGTCGCAGGTGTTGCCGAGCCGCCGACGGCTGAAGAGCTGAAGAAGATGACCGGGTCGATTCTTTCCGGCGCTTTTGACGGAGACTTTGCCCACGCGCTGGAACGCACCGCGGCTTACTGCCGGGTGCTGGTCCTGGGCATGACCGAGCACGCAGACGCCGCTGACCTGTCCAATAGCGAACGCGGGACCAAGCTGACCCAGCAAGCCCGAGCCTTGAGCAAGACCGCCGACGACTTGGAAATTTGTGCCCGGCTTTGGCGGCAAGACGCGTTGGACTGAAATACCGGATCGGAGTTCTAGGATGGACGAGGAACTAGTCCCGCAATTTTAGGCAGGTGCGCGTGGTCGCCGAATCGAAAGCGAGCTCTTCGGGGATTATGCGCTGGCTGGTGATCCTGATCGCCACCGGGCTGCTTTCGCAGACCGCATTGAACCTCGTTCGGCCGGTCACCACCTATAAGCTCATTTCCTTCGGTTCAGGTTCCTTCACCGTGGGTGCGGTGACCGCAGCCTACGCAATCCTCCCGCTGTTCACCGCCATGATGCTGGGAAGGGTCAGTTCGCGCATCCGCAGGATTCGATTCCTGATGGTCGCCGGCGTGGGACTCATCGCCGTTGGCGGCTTGGGCATTAACCTCGCCCCCAATGCGCTGGCGGTGGCACTGGCCAGCGCCGTGCTGGGCTTGGGGCATTTGATGTTCACCATTGGCGGCCAGTCCTCCATTGCCCGCTATTTCCCGGACAGCGACCTTGACAAGGGCTTCGGCTGGTTTACCGCCGCCTATGCCGCCGGGCAGTTTGCCGGCCCGCTGATCGCCGGCATGGTGCTGGGCTCTGGCACGGATGCCGTTTCGGCGGAACGAATCGCGGATATCGGCCTGTCCCTGTGGATCGGCATGGGCGCCGCATTGCTGGCGGTGCCGTTCCTGCTCCCGAATTGGCAGCCGCGGGTTTCCAAATCGGTGTCTGCCGCCTCACCGGAGCGTTCTTCGGCGTCAATTGGCTCGGTGCTGCGGATCAAGGGCATGGCATCGCATATTTTCGCGTCGATGACGCTGCTGTCCATGCTTGACATCCTCACCGCTTTCCTGCCGCTGGTCGCCGAGAAACATAGCGTCACACCGGCTGCAGTCGGTGTGCTTTTGGCCATCCGGGGTTGCGCCTCGGTGGTGTCCAGATTGTTCATTCCGAAACTCTCCGCGCATTTCGAGCGCCGGCAATTGCTGGTGACCAGCCTGTATGTCTCCGGGGTTTCCATCGCGCTGGCCCCGGTCTTCATCGACGTGCTGTGGGCTTCCGGCCTTGCCCTGCTCATTGGCGGCTTCTTCCTGGGGCTGGGCCAGCCGATGACAATGACGATGATTTCCACCTCGGTGCCACCGGTGGACCGCGGTGCGGCGTTGGCCGTGCGATTGATGGGAAACCGGCTCGGACAAGTGGCTTTGCCGGTGATTTCGAGCACTGTGGCCGCGGGCTTGGGGCCGGCTGGCGCGGTGTGGTTCTGTTGCGCGCTGTTGTGCTTGAGCGGGGCAGAAAAGAATCTGCGCCATTAGCGTGAGAAAACGCACGCGCCGGCCGCTGTGGTTGACAGCAGGGGCGTTGGGCGAGAAAACTAGGTAGCGGTGTCGGGCCGCTGGTAACCCCGGGCTCCAAAATTCTGCCGCTTCGAGCGGCCTTCCGCCGAGAGGCGTTCCCGGTCCGACATCATCAAGCCCCGGCGTTAACTTCCACGTCGTAAACTGTTCTGCGTTGGTACCCGAAGCAGTCGATCCGAATGGTGCGCCCAAAAGTGAAGTTCCAGGTCTTTCCCTCCTCCTCGCGTGGCATCGAGCTGCTACGCGCGTTGACCACCACTATTCGTGGATCGGTGGAGAGCGTGGCCGAAATGATCGGCAGCCCGAGCACCCGTTCCGAGCGCCTGCGCGATCTGGCGGGCGCCGAGGCCGAAGCTTCCGACCTGGTGCACGCGGTGATGACCCACCTGCGAACCAGCTATGTCAGTCCGCTGCCGCGCGAGGACATGTACGCGCTGTCGCGCTTCCTGCACGAAACCATGGAGCATCTACGCGGCACCGGCGAGCTGATCATGACCGTTGGCTCCACCCCGCTCTCGGAGCGTTCCTCGGAGCAGCTGGAATTGATCTCGCAGCTCGCGGAGCTGGCCTCCGATGCGGTGCAGCGGCTGAACAACCTTGATGACCTGGAAGATAACTGGCTGCAGATGCTGCAGTTCTCCAAGCGCGCCTCGCGCACCCATCTGGTGTGGGGCCATGAAATCGCCAATTTTTCCAAGGCCAGCACCATTCATCGGCATCAGCTGGTTGCTGACCAGCTGATGCTGACCGCCAACACCCTGCGCCAGTTCGCCGATCACCTCGGCCGCGTGCTGGTCAAGGAGTCCTAAGGCCCATGACCCTGATTTCGGTCCTCACGGCGATTGCTGTTGTCCTGACACTGGCCTACGCGGTGCTCAACGGCATGCGTGATGCTTCCACCGCGGTGGCAGCCTCGGTCAGGACTCGGGCGCTGCGCCCGGGCATTGCGGTGTCCGTGGCGGCCTTTTTTGCCTTCCTGGGCACCATGGGCACCTCGGGGTTGAGCGTGGCTCTGGTGCAGGAATTGAACTTCAATGTGCCCGAGGGCGTTCTCGGGTTGAAACTGCTGATTTGCAGCCTTCTGGTGGCAGGGGCGTGGGGCATCTACTGCTGGTGGCGCGGCCTGCCGATCAGTTCTACCCATGCCCTGCTTTCAGCCCTGGTAGGTGGCAGCGGCGCTTCGGCGTTGATGGGCGACCAGTCGGTGGGCAACGCGTGGGGGCTGCTGCTCTCCTCGGTGATTCTTCCGATGCTGCTCGCCTCGGTTATCGCCTACACGCTCTCGTATCTGCTGGTGTTCCCGGCGACCAGGCTGCTGCGCTACAACACCTCGCGATCGGTGAATGAAGGTTCCCGCGCGGGGCAGGCTGTCGCGGCCGGGGCCGTGGCCCTGGGCCTGGGGCTCCAAGATGGCCAGCGCACCGCCGCCCTATTGAGCCTGGTGCTGATTACTGGCCGGGCGATGGATCCGGGACCGGTAACCCTGGCCATCCAGCTTTCCGCGGCGTTCGCCTTGAGTTTTGGCGTGCTTCTGGGTGGATGGCGGATTACCTACACGATGGGCCGCCGCCTGGTGAATTTTGATCCGCTGCGCGGCATGATCGCGCAGGGCGTTGCCGCCCTGATGCTTTTTGTAGGTTCGCTCGTGCTGCACCTGCCGCTGTCAACGAACCAGTCGGTAACCAGTGGCATCGTCGGTGCCGGACGGAACCAGGCCTTTGAATCGGTCGTGTGGCGCAATGTGTTCAGGGTGTTCCGGCACTGGCTTTTGACACCGGTTTCCTGTGTTGCCGGCGGGGCGATCCTCACCCTGGCGGTGCGCCCGCTGCTTGTTGCAGGCTAGTGCTCGCCGGGGCTGAACAGGTCCTCGATGCGGCAGTTGAAGACAGTGGCAAGCTTGAAGGCGAGGGGCAAGGATGGGTCGTAGCGCCCTTTTTCCAGGGAGATGATGGTCTGCCGGGATACACCGAGCTGGTCGGCAAGCGACTGCTGCGAGAATCCGTGTTCCTTGCGGTAGTCACCGAGGTTGTTCTCCATTAGCTTTCGACTCGCTTAATTACCAGGTAGCGGATCGCGAAATCCACCATGGCCACGAGGACTATGCCGGCTAGGGCCAGTCCCAGCGAGACGGCTGCCGGAATGAATGAAAACAGCGCTGCGCCAAGGCCGCACACGATCAGCAGATCCTGGAATACCCCGACGGCCGCCTTGTCATGCCATTGGCTCTCCACGGATATCTCCGGATTTCTTGTGGCACCGCGCAAGGTGTTCCGGTCCAGCAGCAACGCCCAGCAGGCTGTTGAAATCACCGGCAGCAAACCTGCGGCCATGATCAATGCGGCCAGCATGAGATGGTCCGGGGCATTGAGCCGGGCGAACAGCAAGCCGGCGCCAGCCGACAGCACCACGCCAGTGACGAGGCTGGCAGCGACCAGGGCGCCCGGGCCGCCGCCAAAGCGCGAACGGCCCCACCTGCTTTGAGTTGCAGCTTTCATCTCCACACCATTGCTCCCATTCGACTTGATGTAAACCTTACTTTACTGACAAGCACGCTTTACAGTCAAGGGTGCTTTACATGAGGAATTAAAAACCAACGGCGCACCAGTACTGGTGCGCCGTTGGCGGTGATCCCCTCCAGGATCCCCGGAAGACCCCCCTTCCGGTTCGTCTATCGCCAGCTCAAGAAGCGGCGATATCCGAAATCTTTATCCGAAGCGTCCGGAGACGTAGTCTTCGGTGGCCTTCTGCTCCGGGTTGGAGAAGATGGCGGTGGTGTCGTTGAACTCGATGAGCTTGCCCGGCTTGCCGGTGCCCGCAATGTTGAAGAATGCAGTCTTGTCGCTCACTCGCGCAGCCTGCTGCATATTGTGGGTCACTATCACCACGGTGAAGTCGTTCTTCAGCTCGTTGATCAAGTCCTCGATGGCCAAGGTCGAGATCGGGTCCAGTGCCGAGCAGGGCTCGTCCATCAGGATCACGTCCGGCTTCACGGCGATGGTGCGGGCGATGCACAAACGCTGCTGCTGGCCACCGGAGAGGCCGGAGCCCGGCTTGTCCAGGCGGTCCTTGACTTCGTTCCACAGGTTGGCGCCGCGCAGCGACTTCTCCACCAGGTCATCGGCGTCGGAGCGCGAGATCTTGGTTCCGTTCAGCTTCACGCCGGCAAGCACATTGTCCTTGATGGACATGGTCGGGAATGGGTTCGGACGCTGGAAGACCATGCCGATCTGGCTTCGCACGGTCACCGGATCAACACCGGCACCATAGAGGTCGTCTCCGTCCAGCAGCACCTGGCCCTCGACGCGGCCGCCGGGGATCACTTCGTGCATGCGGTTCAGGGTGCGCAGGAAGGTGGACTTGCCGCAGCCCGACGGGCCGATGAAAGCGGTGACGGATTTCGGCTCGATGTTGATCGAGACGCCCTCAACGGCCAGGAACTTGGAGTAATAGACGTTCAAATCTTTGACGTCAATGCGTTTTGCCATGATGTATTCCTTGAAAAGTTTGGAGTTGTCCGGACCGGAGCCTTAGCTCAACGGCCCTTCTTTGGAGCGAAGATCGAGGCGACCAGACGGGCGATGAGGTTCAAAGCCATCACCATCAGGATCAGCAGCAGGGCCGCGGCCCAGGCGCGCTGTACCGACGGGTCGACATTTGTCGGGCTGGTCGGGGTCAGGATCTGGTAATAGATGAAGGTCGGCAGCGTGGACATCCAGTTTGCGAAGACGTTCATGTTGATCTGGCTCGCGATGCCTGCGGTGACCAGAATTGGCGCGGTCTCGCCGATCACGCGGGCGATAGCCAGGGTGACGCCCGAGGCGATTCCGGAGATCGCGGTCGGGATGACCACCTTCAAGATGGTGCGCCAGCGGCGCACACCCAGTGCGAAGGAGGCTTCGCGCAGCTCGTTCGGGACGATCTTGAGCATTTCCTCGGTGGAGCGGACTACGGTTGGAATCATCAGCACGCTCAAGGCCACCGCGGCCACGATGCCCATGCGGGCATTCGGCCCGAGGATCAGGCCGAAGAAGGCCGCCGCGAACAGGCCGGCGACGATCGAGGGGATACCGGTCATCACGTCGACGAAGAAGGTGATCGCCTTGGACAAGGCCTTTCCCTGTCCGTATTCGACCAGGTACACGGCGGTGAGCATGCCCACCGGAACCGAGATCAAGGTGGCCCAGAGGGTGATCAGCAAGGTGCCGATCACTGCGTGGTAGGCGCCGCCGATAACTGGCTCGCCGTTGTCCACGGTCTGGTTGTCAATTGCGCCGGTCACCCCGTTCATGGAAGAGAACAGGAAGTGGCTGTTGATACCGGGCAGGCCCTTTTGCAGAACGGTGTAGAGCACCGAGGCCAGCGGGATCAGCGCCACGATGAAGGCGGCGTAGATCAGGTAGGTCCACATGGCGTTCTTGCCGCGGCGCTTGCCTTCCACCACGGTGGTGATCACGGAGGCCGCGACCAGGAAGATGATTGCCGAGTAGATGGCAAAGGCGGCGACGTTGAAGCCGGTCAGGGTGGAGGCTGCGGCGCCGATGATGATCGACCCAGCGGCGATGGCCCAGATGGCCCACTTTGGCAGCTTGCCCTTGGCCAGGGAGTTGCGCTTGCGCACCGGCGGGGTGGAATTGCCGCTGGCCTGGTTGCTGAGGTTGGTTGTGGTGGCACTCATCAGTTAGCTCCCGAGAATTCCTTGTGGCGGGCGATGATTGCGCGGGCGATCATGTTCACGATCAGGGTGATCAGGAACAGGACGAGGCCGGCGGCGATCAGCTCCGAGAGGCGCAGCCCGAAGGCTTCTGGGAAGTTCAACGCGATTTCCGCGGCAATGGTCTGGTTGCCGGTTTTGATCAGCGATGGGATCAGGTTGCCGGTGGAGAGCACCAGCGCCACGGCCATGGTCTCGCCCAAGGCGCGGCCCAGGCCCAGCATGACTGCCGAGATGATGCCCGGACGGGCGAAGGGAATCACCGCGGTGGTGATCATTTCCCAGCGGGTTGCACCCAGGGCCAGCGCTGCTTCCTCGTGCAGCTTCGGAGTCTGCAAGAAGATTTCACGGCTCAGCGAGGTGATGATCGGAAGCACCATCACGGCCAGCACGATGCCGGCGGTGAGCATGGTCTTGCCGGTCTGCGAGGCAGGGCCTTCGAAGAGGGGGATGAAGCCCAGATTCTTCGACAGCCATTCAAAGCCCGGAACCAGGGCCGGTGCCAGGACCATGTAGCCCCAGGCGCCGTAGATCACCGATGGGATCGCGGCCAGCAGGTCGATCAGGTAGCCCAGCGGGCCGGCGACCTTGCGCGGAGCGAAGTGCGAGATGAACAGTGCCACGCCAATGCCGATCGGGGTGGCTACAACGAGCGCGATGGCCGCTGCGATAACGGTGCCGATAACAATCGGCCAGATATAAGCGAAGAATCCATTGCCGCCGGAAATCTCGGCCGGATCGGCGAAGAACGTCGGCAGCGCCTGGATCAGCAAGAAGACCGCGACCGCGAAGAGCGTGATCAGGATCAGGACACCGGCAGCCAGGGCGGCGCCGGAGAAGATCTTGTCGCCTGCGCGGCCGGAAGTCGATGACTTGCTTGTCAAAGCATTGGTAGTCATGGCTAAAGCCTTTACGAAACGGGGGTGAAGCAGTTTTCACTGCTGGGGGTGGAGGGGTGTTGCTGGTGCGGGTGGCTGAGTCACCACCCGCACCATGTGCCGGTTGCCCGGCAGGAGTCCTACTTGGCTACGGTGATCGAGTCGATCGCCTTGGCAGCCTTCTCGGCGATGCTTGCCGAGATCGGGGCGTTGCCGGCCGATTCCTGAGCGGTCTTCTGGCCCTCATCGGAAACCACGTAATTGCCGAAGGCCTTGACCAGGTCCACGGTGGCCTGATCCTTGTAGCTGCTGCAGAAGATGTGGTACGAAACCAAAACGATCGGGTAGGTGCCCGACTCGGTGGTGTCGCGCTTCAGGTCCAGTGCGAGATCGTTCTCGGAGGCGCCTTCAACCGGGGTTGCGGCTTCCAGGGCCTTGGCAGCTGCATCAGCCGAGATCTTGGTGTACTCGTCGCCCACCTTGACGTTCACGGTGGACAGGCCGCCCACTGCAGAGAAGTCAGCGTAGGTGATGGCACCGTTGGTGGAGGTGGTGGTCGAAACCACGCCGGAGGTGCCCTTGGCGTTCTCCGACTGGATGTCGCTTGGCCAGTCGCCGGAAACGTCGTAGCTCCAGACATCGGCTGCAGCGGCCTTCAGGTACTCGACGAAGTTCTCGGTGGTACCGGACTCATCGTTGCGGTGAACCACGGTGATGGCGGTGTCAGGCAGTTCCACATCTGGGTTCTGCTTGGCAATAGCCTCATCGTTCCACTTGGTGATTTCCTTCTTGAACACCTTGGCGATGGTGGCTGCGTCCATGTTGATCTCTTCAACGCCTTCGAGGTTGAAGGCAACAGCGATCGGCGAAACGTAGGCCGGGATGTTGAAGGCGCCGTCCGGGCCGCAAACTTCCTTGGCCTTGGTGGCTTCTTCTTCCTTCAGGTAGGCATCCGAGCCGGCGAACTGTGCGCCGCCTGCCAGGAAGGCTTCGCGGCCTGCGCCGGAGCCATCTGGCGAGTACTGGACCTGTGCTTCCGGGTTAGCGGACTTGAAACCGGTTGCCCAGGCTTCCATGGCCGACTTCTGGCTGGAAGCACCGATACCGGTCAAGGTGCCGGTGACGCCAGCTGCCGACGAGCCGGCTGCGCTCTCAGAGCTGGCAGCGGTTGGATTGTCTGAACCGCAAGCGGTCAGTGCGATTGCCGCGACAGAAAGGACGGCAGCTGCACTGCCAAGGCGATTGAGCTTCACGAGTTGTACTCCCCATGTTGAATACTAAATGTAAGAAACTTCTGAGCGGATTCTGCCCCGCTTCATATATGACGGTAAGGAGCCAAGGTAACCAGCTCACCCGGTGAAGGTGAACAAGAGGTTAACAGCTTCTACGTCGGCTGGTGATCCTGCTCACGGAAGCAATATGGGCGCATGTTCATCGGCTTCGCGGCTGGTCCGTGGGAGACTGTGCCTATGGCTATTGGGAGCACGCCGAAGCGGATGCCGGCAAAGGTTACCGGCTTCCTCGCCGCGCGAAACCGCTCGGGGCTGCTGCGCGCGCGCAATTCGCTGCCGAGAATCCTGCGCATGACCCTGGGCGCCATTGGCGCTTTCTGGATTGCAGAGAGCATCTGGGGACACACGCAGCCAATTTTTGCCGCCACCAGCGCCCTGATCTCCCTGGGCTTCGGCGCCTCCACCACGGTGCGCAAAACCGCCGAAGTTGCCCTTGGGTGCACCCTCGGCGTGGCCCTGGGCGATACCTTGATGCACTGGTTCGGCCAGGGGATCTGGCAGGCCGCCCTGGTGATGTCGCTGAGCCTGGTTGTCGCCCGCTACCTGGATTCGGGCACCATCTTCTCCACCCAGCTGGGCATGCAATCGGCACTGGTGGTGCTGCTGCCGATCAGCGTCGATGGCCCTTTTGCCAGATCCATCGACGCACTGACCGGGTCCCTGCTGGCCCTGCTGGTCATCGTCTTCTGGCCCACCGACCCGCGCCGCACCCCGGTCGCGGCGCTGAGCGAACTGTTCAAGGAACTCTCCGAAGCAATCCTCGAATGCTCGTGGGCGATTCGCGACGATGACCGCCGTTCGGCCTTCCATGCGCTGATCAAGGCCCGCGGAACCCAAAAGCACCTCGATCAGCTGCCGGGCGCCTTCAGCGTGTCCAAGGAAATCGCGACGATCTCCCCCGCTGGCCGCCGGCACCGCCACGAACTGAACCGGCTCTCCGAGCGCTTCAACCATTACGACTGGACCGCCCGCAACCTGCGCGTTTTTGCCCGCCGGCTGGCTTCGGTGCTCAGCAACGGGGCCTTGACCCCGCAGGGCGCCCAAGCCCTGGCACCGCTGCTGCGCGAAGTCTCGGAGGCGGCGAACTCGTTGTCCCACTCGGTGCGCGAGCAAACCGTTGCCGGGCAGCGGAAATATGAAAAGGCCGCCGTGCTGCAGCTTGAGAATGCCGCGGCGCAGCTTGATCCGCAAGCCTTGGGAGTTGAAGGCTTGCAGGGTGAAGGGCTGGTGCTGCTGCTGCGCCCGATGATCGTGGATCTCCTGGAAGCGGCCGGGCGCAATCATGATGAGGCCATCGAAGCCCTGCCCAAGCTGTCTTGAGCAATTTTGTCCTCCCGGCTCGATAGCATGGGCCTATGGCCAAAACCTCCACACGCAGCAAGTCCTCGCCCACATTCAAATGCTCTGAATGCGGCTGGACCACCATCAAATGGGTGGGGCGCTGCGGTGAATGCCAGGCGTGGGGCACCGTTGAAGAAGTAGGCGTCGTCTCGGCGCGCACCGTGGCCGCGGCCAAGGTGGCGCATCCGGCCAAGCCCATCGCCCAGATCGACGGTTCCGAAGCGGCCTTCCGCCCCAGCGGCGTCTCCGAGCTGGACCGCGTGCTGGGCGGCGGGCTGGTCCCGGCCGCCGCCATCCTGCTGGCCGGCGAGCCGGGTGTCGGCAAGTCGACGCTGCTGCTGGATGTGGCGGCCAAGGCCGCGCAGACCGGGCTTCGGGTGCTCTACCTGACCGGCGAGGAATCAGCCGCCCAGGTCAAGTCCCGCGCTGAGCGCATCAATGCCATTGCCGACACCCTGTACCTGGCCGCCGAAACAGACCTCGCATTGGCTCTGGGGCAGATCCAGGAAATTGATCCGCAGCTGCTGATCCTCGACTCGGTGCAGACCTTCTCCTCCGCAGAGATCGACGGGGCGGCCGGCGGTGTCTCCCAGGTGCGCGAGGTGGCCGCCTCGATCATCAACGCCGCCAAGACCCGCGCCATGTCCACCATCATGGTCGGGCATGTGACCAAGGAAGGCTCGGTTGCCGGACCCCGACTGCTCGAGCACCTGGTGGATGTGGTCTGCCAATTCGACGGCGAGAAGCATTCGCGCCTGCGCATCCTGCGCGCGCTGAAGAACCGCTACGGCGCCACCGACGAGGTGGGCTGCTTCGACTTGAACGAAGACGGCATCGAGTCCCTGACCGACCCGTCAAAGCTCTTTGTCACCCGCACCCGCAATCCGGTTCCCGGCACCTGCATCACGGTGACCCTGGAGGGCCGCCGCCCCCTGGTGGCGGAGGTGCAGACCTTGCTCTCGCGCAGCAATGCCCCGGCTGCCCGCCGCGCCACCAGTGGGCTGGACGCGGCTCGAGCGCAAATGGTGGTCGCGGTATTGCAGGCGCGGGCGCATATGGATTTATCCGCCATGGACTCCTACATCGCCACGGTCGGCGGAGTGAAAATCGCCGAACCGGCCTCGGATTTGGCCTGCGCGCTGGCCTTGGCCTCCTCGATGAACGAGTTCCCGCTGCCGCAGGATTTTGTGGCCTTCGGCGAGGTGGGGCTGGCCGGCGAGGTCCGCCAGGTGCCCGAGATCTCCCGCCGCATCACCGAGGCGCAGCGCCTGGGCTTCTCCTTTGCGATGGCTCCGGCCACCCCTGAGCCGCTGAAGAACATCCCCGACGGGATCCGTGTTTTCCAGGTGGAGAACATTGCCCAGGCCCTGGATATCGCCTTCGCCCAGCGGCAGAAGCCAGCACGATAAACTAGAGCGTTGCCGCCCGCCGAAAGGACGCACGTTGAAAGCGAACTCATCCCCCGGTTTTCTTGCCATCCTGGCCCAGATCGCCCCGGGCACCGAACTTGCCCAGGGGCTCGAGCGCATCCAGCGCGGCCGCACCGGCGCCCTGATCGTGCTGGGCCATGACAAGGTGGTTGAATCCGTCAGCTCCGGCGGGTTCAGGATCAACACCGAATACACTCCCACCCGCCTTCGCGAACTGGCCAAAATGGACGGGGCGATCATCCTCGATGGCACCGCCCGCCAGATCCTGCAGGCCGGGGTGCAGCTGATGCCCGACGCGCGGATCGACACCCAGGAATCAGGCACGCGCCACCGGACCGCAGAACGCGTGGCGGCGCAGACCGGGTTCCCGACCATCTCGGTGTCCCAGTCCATGCAGACCATCACGCTCTATGCCGCCGGCGAGCGCCACGTGCTGGAACCTGCCGAGCGGCTGCTGGCGCGAGGCAACCAGGCCATCGCCACCCTGGAGCGCTACCGGCACCGGCTGGACCAGGTCACCAGCGCCCTGTCGGCTGCGGAAATCGAGGATGTGGCCACCGCCCGCGAAGTATTGGCGGTGTTGCAGCGCACCGAAATGCTGCGGCGCACCAGCGAGGAAATCTCCCGCAATGTCCTGGAGCTGGGCATCGACGGGCGCCTGCTGGCCGCCCAGCACGCAGAATTGCTCTCCGGCATCCAGATCGACAACCAGCTGCTGATGCACGACTATGCGCAGGCCGAAGGCCAGGAGCTGGATATCGACGTCGCCCTCGAGCGCCTGCACGAGGTCTCCGACGCGCAGCTGATCGACCTTGAGCCCCTGGCCAAGATCCTGTTCCCGCAGGGCACCATCGGACAGGACGACCAGCTCACGCCCAAGGGCTACCGGCTGCTTTCGCAGATTCGAACGGTGCCCAAGGCCATTGGCGACCGGCTGGTGGCGTCCTTCGGCAATTTGCAGCTGCTGATGGCGGCGTCGACTACCGCGCTGATGGAAATCGAGGGTGTCGGCGAACAGCGTGCCCGTTCCATCCGCGAAGGCCTGGCCCGCATGGCCGAGTCCTCACTGCTGGACCGCTACATCTAGGGGCTACTCCAGGGTGAAGCTCACCGGTTCGGATTCGATTTCTCCGATGGCCGCGGTGAACTTGTAGGTGCCCGGGCGCGGCTGCACGCTCACGGCTTTGCAGCCCGGGGCCGAGCGATCGCGGTTCCAGGTGAAGCGGGCATCCTCCTTCTGCCCGGGGGCGAAGACCAGCTGGACATCCTCGCCGTTTTGCAGGCAGTCCACGGTGGAGAAGACCCTGTCGGCGCCGCTGGAGATCAGGAATTCCTGCATGCTGGTGCCCACGTTCAGTTCGCACTCGCGCTTGGAGGTATTTTCGACGCCCAGGATCAGTACCGGATTTTTGCCCGCGGCATAGCTCTTCGCGTCCGTGGAGGCGGTGACCTTGACTTCGCCCGCCTTGCACTTCTTGCCCGCATCCTGATCGGAGTCCGGGCTTTGGGCAGGCGCGCTGGACTGCGCCGTGGGGGCGGGTGCTGCAGGATCTTCTGGATCCGGTGACAGCAAGCCGGCAATGGCGGCAATGCCCCAGATGATCAAGCCCACCAGTACCAAGGCGATCACCGCGAAGGTGATGCGCCGGCGCCGATAGACGCTGGCTGGAAGCTTTCCCCCTGATGCATTGCTCATGGCTTAAGGCTAGTTCATTGGCGCCCGGGAACCCGGTAATGGCAGGGGAATCGAGGCAATGAAGCGTCGTTGGCTACAGTGGTGTGGTGCAACAAATCCATCGCCAAATCAATCAGTGGTACCAGAAGAACTCCCGGGACCTGCCATGGCGTCGAGAAGGCGTGAGCGGCTGGGAGGTGATGGTCAGCGAATTCATGCTGCAGCAGACCCCCGTGGTGCGTGTTTTGCCGGTCTGGGAGGAATGGATGCGCCGCTGGCCGCAGCCGCAAGATCTGGCGGCCGAACCGCTGTCCGAAGCGCTCAAGGCCTGGGGCCGGCTGGGATATCCACGCCGGGCCCAGCGCTTGCATGCCGCCGCCGTGGAAATCACCACCGAGTACAACGGCCAGGTGCCGCGCACCGAAGACGCGTTGCGGGCCTTGCCGGGCGTCGGTGACTATACGGCTGCGGCTATCGCCTGTTTTGCCTTTGGCGAGCCCACCGTGGTGGTTGATACCAATATCCGCCGGGTTCATGCCAGGCTCTTTGGCGGCATGGCCCTGCCCGAGCCCAGCCCGCGCGCCAGCGAATTTGCCCGCGCCCGGCAGGTGCAGCCAGAGGATGCCGAGCAGGCCAATGCGTGGAACATCTCGGTGATGGAACTCGGTGCGCTGGTGTGCACCGCGCGCAGCCCCAAATGCGATTCCTGCCCCGTCTTTGAGAGCTGCGCATGGATTGCTGCCGGGCAGCCCGCCCCGCATTACACTCCCAAGGGCCAGGCCTGGAAGGGCACCGACCGCCAGGTGCGCGGAGCGATCATGGCGGTCCTGCGTGAACATGAGCACCCGGTGCCGCAGGCTTCCTTCCTGGCGGACCTTGGCTGGCAGAAGCATCCCGCCTATGTGGCGCTGGAAAAATTGCAGGCCGAATCCCAGCAGCGCGAGCGGGCACTGGCCGGATTGCTCAAGGACGGGCTGGCAGTGCTCGAGGATGGCGGCGTGCGCCTGCCATCCTAGCTATGCTTGGCGCATGAACGATTCGGTTGCCCCGCCCGCTGCCGCCCAGCAGGCGGCACGTCACCCGCTCTTTGAGCGCTTGGCCCGGCTGGGCTACGTCGCCAACGGCATTTTGCACGCCACCTTGGGGGTGCTCGCCTCCGTGGTGGCCGCCGGCGGCAAGGCCCAGGCCGATCAAAGCGGCGCGATGCGGGCGCTATCGGCCCAGCCCTTTGGTGTTGCGCTGCTGTGGATCTGTGCCATTGGAGCCCTCTTATTGGGGCTGTGGTCGCTGGCGCAGCTGCTGCTGCCCGGTAAGAAAACGCGAGAACGGCTCAAGCTTGCGGGCACCGGGCTGGTCTTCCTTGCCGCAGGGTTCACCTTTGGCCGTTTTGGCCTGGGCAATCCCAGCGACTCGGAGCACACCGCCACCAGTCTCAGCGGCGAGCTGATGAAGTCCTTGGCCGGCAGGGCGGCACTGGTGGCTCTCGGTGCGGTGCTGCTGGTGATGGCCGGCTACTACATCTACAAGGGCGCCAGCAGAAAGTTCCTTGATGACTTGCACCGGTCCAGCCGGCGCGAAATCTCTTGGGCGGTCAGCTATTCCGGGATGATCGGCTACCCGGCCAAGGGGCTGGTTCTTGGGGCCCTGGGCTTGCTGTTCATTGTGGCCACTATCCAGGGTGATCCCGAGGAAGCTAGCGGCATCGACGGCGCGCTCAAGGCGATCCGCGACCAGGATCATGGTTCGGTGGCCTTGGCTGCCATCGCCGCTGGGCTGATCAGCTACGCCCTGTACCTGATATTGCGTGCCCGCTATGACCGGATGGACTAGCCGGGGCTAATCCAGGGCGATGATCATGCGGGTATTGCCCAGGGTATTGGGCTTGACCCGGGCCAGATCCAGGAATTCGGCGACGCCCTCATCGCGCGAGAGCAGGATTTCCTGGTACACCGATGGGTCCACGGCGCTTTGATCGGCCATCACGCTGAAGCCCTGGCGCTCAAAGAAGGACACTTCGAAGGTCAGGCAGAAGACGCGGGCCACGCCTACGGCCTTGGCCCGGCGCAGCAGTTCCTGCAGCAGCAAATGGCCTACGCCCATGCCGCGAACCTGATCCGAGGTGGCCAGGGTGCGGATCTCGGCAATATCTTCCCAGATCACGTGCAGGCCGCCACAACCAACAACATTTCCGTCCGCGTCTTGGGCTATGACGAATTCCTGGATGGACTCGTAATAGGTGACCGCTTCCTTATCCAGCAAGATGCGCTCTTCGGCCAGCGGCCGGACAAGGTCGCGAATTGCCGGGACATCACTGGTTTTGGCGGAGCGGACGGTAAAAGTATTCACCTTTCAAATCCTATGCCCGATGGCCGGCAGATCCGAAGCCGGTGCCGGATATGTCATAGTGCCCGGGAAGCAGGCTCGCTGGTGCAAGAACTTGGCTAGAATCGCGGTAGCGCCTAGCAAAGGATGAGGATGATAGCCAGAGAAGCACGCCCCGGATTCGGGCTGCTGGCCATCCTCCTGGCAGCAGTCGGCATTGCTCCGCTGCTGAGCTATGGGCTGAACGCCACCAGCGATCTGGTGATCCGCGACCTGGGCATCAGCGAATCCCAGTTCGGGCTCTTGGCTACGGTCTGCTTTGGCTGCGCTGCCATTGGCAATCTGGCTTTCGGGAAGTTCTCCGATGCACAGCCCGATGCCCGGTTGATGCTGATCATCTTTGGCACCGCGGCCCTGGCCATGGGCTTGGCTGCGGTGGATGCCGGGTATGCGCTGCTGCTCGCGGCGTCGGGGATCGCTGGCTTCGCGCAATCTTTTCCCAATGGGGTGACCAACCGGATCCTGGCCCAGCGCGTGCCCAGCGCCTGGCGCATTGGCTGGACCGGAATCAAGCAGTCCGGCGTGCAGGTCTCCCAGCTGGTGGGCAGCCTCGTCTTCCCCCTATTGGCCGCGTTCATCGGCTGGCAGGGTGCCTCCTTGGCCGGGGCGGTGGTGGCCGCTGGCCTGGCGCTGCTGGCACTGCGCATTCTCAAGTCCGCCCCGTTGCTCGCGGCCCCGGCACCCGGCAAGAGCAGCCCGAGCGGCACGGAGAACAGCGAGCCGGCAGCCGGCGCGGCGGCCTCCACGCGGTTCATCATCTACGCTTTGAGCCTTTTCGGGTTCATCAACGGTGTGGGCGTGCAAGCCACAAACGTCTATTTGGCGCTGTTTGCGGTGCGCGAATTGGATTTCTCGCTGGTGGCTGGCGGGCTGACCGCTGCCATGGCCGGGATCGTGGGGGTCAGCGCACGGGTTGGCTGGGGGCAGATGATGTCCCGCGGAGTTGCCGCGCCCAAGCTGCTGCTTCTATTGGCGCTGCTGGCCACCTGTGGCGGCACGAGTTTCCTGTTGGCCCAGCAGCTGCATTCGCCGATTCTGCTCTGGGTTGCGGTGGCACTGCACGGTGCCTCGGCGCTCGGGGTCTCCGTGGTGCTGATGGCGGCGCTGCTCCGCGTGGTTCCGGCCAGCCGCTTGGGCAGCTCCAGCGGCCTGGTCTCCGCAGGGCAATTCGGCGGCTTCACCGTGGGACCCTTGGCCATGGGGCTTCTGGTTGGTTCTCCTGGCGGTTTCACCGCAGGGTGGATCTGCGTTATCGGGGTGTACCTTTGCTGCACGCTGTTGGGCGCCTTCCTGGTCCTGCGTTCGGCTCGGAGGCGATAGCCCATGGATACCCAGGCGCTGAAGGTTCTGGCTCACCTTCGCCGGGCCAAGGATTTGATGGACCGGCACTACGATCAGCCGCTGGACGTCCCGGCGATGGCCAGCAAGGCAGTGATGTCCCCCGCGCACTTTTCGCGCGAGTTCAAGCGGGCCTACGGCGAGACGCCCTATTCCTACCTGCTGACCCGGCGCATTGAACGGGCCATGCACCTGCTGCGCTCCGGGGTCACGGTCACCGATGCCTGCATGCAGGTTGGCTGGAGCTCCCTGGGTTCTTTCAGCACGCGCTTCACCGAGGTTGTCGGCGAGACGCCCACCGCCTACCGGGAACGCGATCACGAGGATTCGGAACATATCCCGGCATGCATCGCCAAGATCCTGCTGCGGCCTTCGAGATTCTGAGCAGTTTTGAAGAAGCCGTGGACACCGTCCAGCTTCTAAGCTGAATCCATGGCAAATATTTCAGTTCAGCATTTCCCGCTCATCGTTCTCGACGTGGACGAAGCCCTGGCTTTCTACCGCGACGGCTTGGGCCTCGAGGTCGTTTCAGATGTAGCCAACGGCGCCTTCCGCTGGGTCTCCCTTGGCGTTCCAGGACAACCCGGCTTGAATATCGTGCTCTCCGCTCCGGGAGCCGGCCGCTCGGACGAGGATGCACAGGTCATTGCGGAGCAGGTGGCCAAGGGCGCCTTCGGGCCATTGGTCTTTTCCGTGGCTGACCTTGATTCGCTCTTCGAGTCGCTGTCGGCCAGTGGCGCCGAGGTGCTGCAGGAGCCGGCTCTCCAGCCGTGGGGTCCGCGCGACTGCGCATTCCGCGACCCTTCGGGCAACATGATCCGCATCAACCAGGCAGCCTAGGAGCCAAAGATGGCAAACGAAGAAAAGACCGGCTTCAGCGACGCCGAGAAAGCCGCGATGAAGGATCGCGCGGCAGAGGTCAAGGCGACGAAGAAGCGCATGACCAAGGCGGAGAAGGCCGCCGCGGCCCTGGCCGCGGTGGAAGAAAAGATCGCCTCCTACGAGGGCACCGACAAGGTGCTGGCCCAAGCGCTGCATCGGATCATCACCTCAACGGCGCCCGAGCTGGAACCCAGAACCTGGTACGGGATGCCGGCCTACGCCCTGGACGGCAACATCCTGTGCTTCATCCAGGATGCGGCCAAGTTCGGTGCCCGCTACCTGACCCTGGGCTTCAACGATGCGGCGAAGCTGGATGACGGGACGCTGTGGGCCACATCCTTTGCCATCACCTCGTTGGATGGGCAGCAGGAGCAGATGATTGCGCGGCTAGTCAGCAAGTCCGTGGGACGCTAGCTGTGCGCCAATAAGGTCACACCGGTTTCGGCATACCACGCATCCCCTGAATCCGTCCTAAAGTGGATGCGCTCTCATGTGTGATGGCTTCTCTGAAAATAGGTAGCCATCACTCGTCGGAGCACTCAATGCTCCATAATCACTGGCTTTAGTGGTTAAATACGCCAAAGATGCTTAGCACGCAGTAAAACAACTTCTTCAAGTTCTTCAAGTTCTTCAAGTTCTTCAAGTTCTTCGGACTATGGATTTCTAGCTTGATTCATCCGTAACGTCGTATTCCTCATGAACCGCATCTTCCGAGCCAGGCAGGCTCGGATGATAGGGAACTACAAGCCAATTGGCCCAGTCGGCCGGGCGCATAGGCCAAGCGTCCACAAGCCATTTAGGTGGTTTCGTCGCAAAACCAACTGTGACTCGCTTGGCCTTCAGGTCCCAGAAGGAAGCTCCGGGATCAAATATGCGGATACCCTCCAAATACAGGAATTTAAAAGGCAGACATTGTGAAGCCTCCACAATGTCCTTGAGTGACGCCACTGAGATGAAGCTGACTATCTCAGGCCATTGATTTGACGGAGGGGAAACGTGAACTGTACGGGAGTTCTCAACGTTGAGTTCTTTCAAAGCTGATAGCTTTTCCCAAGCAAATCGAGTTTTGGACTGCGTCAATTGACGCAAGGTCACCGTATTCAGCGCACTGGGGGCCAATCCAAGAATGCCCATTGGAGCGCCTTCAAGTTCCAAAAATTGCAAATCAGGACATTGGATCAGGGCCTCGCTCACACCCTTAACATACGTGGCAATGACTCGTACCAATGGAAGCTTGGATACATTTCCCTCGTCGTCGAGAAGCGCCTGTTTCTTCGCGTAGATGCTAATTACTCTCACGTTGCGGAGTTGGCTTATGCCGGTGAGGTCAACGATCGGTTCCGCGCCGCCTTGCTCATCGAGTATGAAGTTGATGAGTCCAACGTCAGGGTGAACCGCTTTAATCTCATCAGAAAAGCGTCCGTCTTCCGGCAGTTTACGAATACGTACACACGTTAGTTTCTCGGTCCGGTCGCTTCCAACCCGGGTTCTTTCCCGCTGAACGTTCCAAACGAGGCCTGTTTCAGATTCAAACTTTGCGGACATGACTTCCCATTCACATCAGGCCGGCTTGGCCGGCAATGCCTGCTAGACGGTAGCATGCCCTATGGCGGCGTGGCCAGGGCCTGCTCCCTGCCCTAAGATCAGACACTTGATTATCCGAGCAGGAGATTCTACGCCTCGAGTGTTTCCTGCTTTGCCCGTGGCAACGACCACGCCAGGACCGGAGCCGAGAGCCCAAATACGACGACTAGTCCAAGCAGCCCCATGCCCACCGGCAGGGAACCAGTTTCCTGTGCTTCCCGCCCCAGCACGGTCATGAGCATGGATGCGCCCAGCGAAAGAATGCCGAACCCTGCCGCGAGGAAGCACACGACGATGGCTTTGGGACCTGGATACCAATGCCCCAGGGAGAGGAAGTCGCGATAGGCCAAAATTCCGATCAGCAAGCTGATGGCGGCGACTGCTCCAATGACCAGGACTGCAAGCCACAGCGGGCCATAGCCGGCGCCGTCGGGGCCCGCATGCCGAACCAGCTGGCCGGGCAATAGCGGTCGCAGCACTGCATAGAGCACGGCGTACGCCACGATTGACAGGCCCGAAATAGCAACCAATTGGCCGATTCCGCTTCGCTTCATGGAATCAGCCTACGATAAATGGAATTTAAGGCAACGAGCCGCGGAACCAGTTTCATCTGGTTCCGCGGCTCGTTGATAGTCAGGTGCTGCGCTTAGCTTTCCAGCGCGGCCGGTGCCGGCTCACCTTCCAGCTGGCCGGTACCGCCCTCAGCGTGGAAGACGAACTTCTGGTCCGCCCCCTCGCCTTCGACATCCACCGTGACCTTCTGTCCGGCAAGGATCTGGCCGAAGAGGATCCGCTCGGAGAGCTGGTCTTCGATATCGCGCTGGATGGTGCGGCGCAATGGACGGGCACCCATGGCTGGGTCGTAGCCGCGCTGTGCCAGCAGGCTGCGGGCAGCCTGCGTCAGCTCGATCGTCATGTCGCGTTCCTTCAAGCGCTTGGCCAGGCGGCCAACAAACAGGTCGACGATCTCTTCGATCTCGTCCTGGTTCAGCTGCGGGAAGACCACGGTGTCATCAACACGGTTCAGGAATTCAGGGCGGAAGTGCTGGCGCAGCTCTTCCTGGACCTTGGCCTGCATCCGCTCATAACCGGTCTTGGTATCCGCGGCCGACTGGAAGCCGGTCATCACACCCTTGGAGATGTCGCGGGTACCGAGGTTGGTGGTCATGATGATGATGGTGTTCTTGAAGTCCACCACGCGACCCTGGGAGTCTGTCAAGCGGCCGTCTTCCAGAATCTGCAACAGCGAGTTGAACAGGTCGGCGTGGGCCTTCTCCACCTCATCGAAGAGCACGACGGAGAACGGACGGCGGCGGACCTTCTCGGTCAGCTGTCCGCCTTCTTCGTAGCCGACGTAGCCTGGAGGGGCACCGAACAGTCGGGAAACGGTGTGCTTCTCCGAGTATTCGGACATGTCCAGAGTGATCAGCGCATCTTCCTCGCCGAAGAGGAACTCTGCCAGCGCCTTGGCCAGCTCGGTCTTGCCGACACCGGTTGGGCCGGCGAAGATGAACGAGCCGCCTGGGCGGTTTGGATCCTTCAGGCCTGCACGGGTGCGGCGGATCGCCTGGGAGATGGCCTTGATCGCCGAATCCTGGCCGATCACGCGCTTGTGCAGTTCGTCTTCCATGTTCAGCAGGCGCGTGGACTCTTCCTCGGTCAGCTTCACTACCGGGATGCCGGTGGAGTTTGCCAGAACTTCGGCAATCAGCTCTTCGGTGACCTCGGATACTTCATCCATGTCACCGTTGCGCCACGACTTTTCCTTTTCGTTGCGCGCCTCGATGAGCTTGGACTCCTTGTCGCGCAGCGAGGCTGCGCCTTCGAAGTCCTGCGCGTCGATCGCCGCTTCCTTCTCCAGGCGTACGGTCGCGATCTCCTCGTCCATTTCCTTCAGGGCGGGAGGCGCGGTCATTCGCTGGATGCGCAGGCGGGCACCGGCTTCATCGATCAGGTCAACTGCCTTGTCTGGCAGGAAGCGGTCCGAGATGTAGCGGTGGGCCAGCGTTGCGGCAGCCTGCAGCGCGCCATCGGTGATGGTCACGCGGTGGTGTGCCTCGTAGCGGTCACGCAGGCCGCGCAGGATCTGCGTGGTCAGCTCAACGGTTGGTTCCTTGACCTGGATCGGCTGGAAGCGGCGCTCCAGCGCAGCATCCTTCTCGATGTTCTTGCGGTACTCATCAAGGGTGGTGGCACCAATGGTCTGCAGTTCTCCACGAGCCAGCATGGGCTTGAGGATCGAGGCAGCGTCAATAGCGCCTTCGGCGGCACCGGCACCCACGAGGGTGTGGATCTCGTCGATGAACAAGATGATGTCGCCACGGGTGCGGATCTCCTTGAGGACCTTCTTCAGGCGCTCTTCGAAGTCACCGCGGTAGCGCGAGCCGGCCACCAGGGAACCGAGGTCCAAGGTGTACAGCTGCTTGTCCTTGATGGTTTCTGGCACGTCGCCGCGGACGATCGACTGGGCCAGGCCCTCGACGACAGCGGTCTTGCCAACACCAGGCTCGCCGATCAGTACCGGGTTGTTCTTGGTGCGGCGCGAGAGGACCTGCATGACGCGTTCCATCTCGTGCTCGCGGCCAATCACCGGATCAAGCTTGCCTTCGCGGGCCGCGGCGGTGAGGTTGCGTCCGAACTGGTCCAGCACTGCTGAACCAGCCGGGGTGCCTTCCTGCTGCCCGGCCGAGCTGACACCAGCGGAGGCAGTCTCCTTGCCGCCCTGGTAGCCCGAAAGCAGCTGAATGACTTGCTGGCGCACGCGGCCGAGGTCGGCACCCAGCTTTACCAGCACCTGGGCGGCTACGCCCTCGCCTTCGCGGATCAGGCCGAGCAGGATGTGCTCGGTCCCAATGTAGTTATGTCCCAGCTGCAATGCTTCGCGCAGCGACAATTCCAAGACCTTCTTGGCGCGAGGAGTGAACGGGATGTGACCGGAAGGCGCCTGCTGGCCCTTGCCGATAATCTCCTGAACCTGCTCGCGTACGGCACCCAGCGAAATATTCAGCGACTCTAGCGCTTTTGCGGCTACACCGTCACCTTCGTGGATTAGGCCGAGCAGCAGGTGCTCGGTGCCGATGTAATTGTGGTTGAGCATGCGCGCCTCTTCTTGGGCGAGCACGACAACTCGACGGGCACGGTCGGTAAATCTCTCAAACATCTTCGGCACACTCCTTGCTTACCAATAATTCGATGCTACGCATCTAGCGCCTTCAATTCGCCCTTGTTCGCCACGGGGATAACCCGATCAGTTGCTTCAGTCCTGATTGCCGGCTCCGGGAAACGGGAACGAATGCATTTTAGTTATTGCACAAACACTATTATCTTCAACCAAATTAAATGGATATATCACGATCGCCGTTATAAGAAAATGAGTCGGCACATAGAATGTGCCGACTCATTTGAAGTCTATCTGCAACCGAATGAATTACTTCGTGCGGTTGCGTCCGCCTTTGCGCATTGCAGCGTTGTAGGCATCTACAACTTCCGCATTAAGGCGCCCGCGGGCGTTGACCTTAATATTATTCTCTTTTGCCCAGGCGCGAATAGCTGGAGCTTCGCTGGTTGCAGTCTGCTTCGACGAACGCGCAGCTTCTACATACGGTTCAATAGCCGCGTGGAATTGTGCAGCATGCTCGTCGTTCAAATCAATTTCGAAGTGCTGGCCAGCAACACTAAAAGCAATTGATTCGGTTGCTTCGCTACCATCAATATCATCAATCAGGGCAATTTGAACCTGACGTGCCATCTGAGGATTCCTCCGAGCTTGAATGTGCTGGACTATCTGGTTTGAACCCACCAGTCCTTTTCAATGTTCAAGCTTATACAAATAGCGACTGAGAATTCTAATTCTGATCAGAATTCACAAGCTTCTTTCAGGAATACCCTAATTCTCGTTAGACGGATTATTGGAATCCGAACGATTTTGAATAAGCGCATCTGCTTCCGCTTCGGCTTGGCGCTCTTTTCGGTCCGCGTTTGTAATAGCTTTCATCACGTACCAAAAAAGCAACGCCAGACAGATAGTCGGAACAATTGCCTCGATATATGGCATTTCTATGCCTCCGGCTTGAGCAGTGGGAAGAGAATGGTTTCGCGGATGCCGACATTGGTAAAGAGCATCACCAAGCGGTCAATGCCCAAGCCGATGCCGCCCATTGGCGGGGCGCCATATTCCAAGGCACGCAGGAAGTCTTCATCGAGCTGCATCGCTTCGGGATCGCCGCCGGCGGCCAGCAGGGACTGCTCGGTGAGGCGCTCGCGCTGGATGACCGGGTCGATCAGCTCGGAGAACGCGGTTCCGCGTTCCATGCCGCCGATGATCAGGTCCCACGCCTCGATAACCCCTGGCTTCGAGCGGTGCGGACGAGCCAATGGCTGGGCCAGTGGCGGGTAGTCGCAAACGAAGGTCGGGTCGATCAGGGTCGGTTCGACGATCTCGCCGAACAGCTCAATCACCAGCTTCTGGGCACCCCAGGCCGGATCGATCTTGACGTCGTGCTTTTCGGCGATTTCGCGCAGCACCGAAGCCTCGGTGTCGGGGGTGATCTCGACGCCCACGACCTCGGACAGGCCCGGGTACACGCTGAGCCAGCGCCATTCGCCATCCAGGTTGGCGGTGCCCTTGGGGGTCTCGATGCTGCGGCCGGCTCCGATGGCGTCGGCGGCATTGAGGATGATCTCCTTGATGCGGTCGGCCATGACGTACTGGTCTGCATAGGCTTCGTAGGATTCCAGGGTGGTGAATTCCGGCGAGTGGGTCGAGTCGACGCCTTCGTTGCGGAAGATGCGTCCAACCTCGAACACGCGGTCCACGCCGCCGACAACGCAGCGCTTCAGGTAGAGCTCGGTGGCGATGCGCAGGGTCATTTCCTGGTCAAAAGCGTTCAGGTGGGTCTTGAATGGGCGGGCCGAAGCGCCACCGTGGACCAGCTGCAGCATCGGGGTCTCAACCTCGACGTAGTTGTGGTTCTCGAGGGTGTTGCGCACGGCGCGAACAATTGCTGCGCGCTTGTAGACCATCTCGCGGGCTTCATTGCGCACGATCAGATCGGCGTAGCGCTGGCGAACGCGGGTTTCCTCGTTCAGGTCGGCATGCAGCACCGGCAATGGGCGCAAAGCCTTGGAAGCCATCTCGAATGCATCTGCCATGATTGACAGCTCGCCGCGGCGGGAGGAAATCACCTTGCCGCTGACAAAGACGTGGTCACCCAGGTCGACCAGGGACTTCCATGCAGCCAAGCGCTCTTCGCCGACATTGGCCAGCGACAGCATGACCTGCAGGCGCACGCCTTCGCCCTTGGGGCCGCCCTCCTGCAAGGTGGCGAAGCACAGCTTGCCGGTGTTGCGCATGAACACGATGCGGCCGACAACGCCCACCACATCTTCGGTTTCTTCGCCGGCTTCGAGGTGCTCGTATTTGTCGCGGATTTCCAGCAGGGAGTGGGTGCGGGCCACACCCACAGGGTAGGCTTCCTCACCCTTGGCCAAGAACTGGTTGCGCTTATCGGCACGAACCTGTCGCTGGTCGTTGGGATCAATGGGCTGTGCGGGATTATTTTCGGAAGTCACAATAGTCCATTCTACGTGTCATTGTGCACGGATAAAGCCCATCATGATCAGACTTACACCCCGAAGTTCAGCCAGCGACGACGGCAGGGCACCGGAAAAGCGAACTTTCCGATGCCCTGCCAGAGTGTTTTGAATATTACCAGATTTCAACGCGCTGCGCTGGATCCAGCCACATGCCATCCCCCGGCTTCGTGCCGAAGGCCTCGTGGAATGCCTCGAGGTTCTTGGGAACCTGGTTGCAGCGGAACTCGCCCGGCGCGTGCGGGTCGGTGCGCACCCGGACCACAGCGGTTTCCGGGCGGATGAGGGTGCGCCAGCATTCAGCCCAGGAGTAGAAGAAGCGCTGGTCGCCGGTGACACCGTCGATCACCTCGTCCTCGGTGATTCCGCGGGCCGCGAGCTCGAGCTTGTACGCCTTATAGGCGATGCCCAGTCCGCCCAAGTCGCCAATGTTTTCACCCAAGGTCAGGGCGCCATTGACATTGTGCTCTGGCGCTTCGGTAGGCGAGAGCGCGTTGTACTGTTCTACCAGCTTGCCGGTGAGCTTCTCGAAAGCGGCGCGATCATCATCGGTCCACCAATTGGTCAGCTGGCCGCTGCCGTCAAACTGCGATCCCTGGTCATCAAAGCCGTGGCCGATCTCGTGTCCGATCACCGCGCCGATGGCGCCGAAGTTCGAAGCGATATCCCGGTCCACATCAAAGAACGGCAAGCGCAGGATGGCTGCGGGGAAGGCGATCTCGTTCAGCAGCGGGTGGTAGTAGGCGTTCACCGTCTGCGGGTACATGAACCACAGCTCGCGGTCAACGCCGTCGTCGATCTTCTTCAGCTCGCGCTTGAATTCGAATTCGTTGGCGGATGCCAAGTTGGCGATGACGTCCAGCTCATCGGTGGTGATGGACGAGTAGTCGATCCACTCGTTCGGGTAGCCGATCTTCGGGCGGAACTTCGAGAGCTTGTCCAGCGCCTTTTCAATGGTCTGCTCACCCATCCACGACAGCTCGCCAATGGAGATCCGGTAAGCCTCGATCAGACGCTGCACCAGCTGGTCCATGGCGGCTTTGGCTTCTGGCGGGAAATTCTCGGCAACGTAAAGCTGGCCGATATCCTCGCCGACCGCGCCTTCGGTGAAGGCGACACCACGCTTCCAGCGGTCCTTGATCTGCTCCACCCCGCCGAGCTTGGCGGAATAGAAGGAGAAGTTCTCATTCACGAAGTCGCTGGAGAGGTAGGGCGCGAAGGAACGCAACACCTGTACGCGCAGCCAGTTCTTCCATGCTTCCAGCGGCTGCTCGGCGACTAGTCCCGAGAGCCCCTCGAGGTAGCTTGGCTGCCAAACGACAACTTCCCCATAGTAGTTGGCATCGATTCCGGCACCAGACAGCCACTCTTTCAGCCCAGCGAAGAGGTCAAAGAGCTGCTCGCCGCTCAAGAGGTTGTAGCGGGCCTGGGCATCGCGGACCTTTACCCGGTCCCAGTGGTATTCGGCGATGGCCGTTTCGAGCTCGACGACTTGAGCCGCGGCTTCCTCGGCGCTGTCTAAGCCGCCGAGGCTGAGCAGGCGCACCAGGTGCTCGCGGTAATCGGAAACGGTCTCTGCCAGTTGCTCGTCGTGGTAGTAGGACTCGTCCGGAAGGCCCAGGCCGCCTTGGAGGAAGGTCAGCAGGTTGCGCTCCGGATTGCCCGCATCGTTCATGGCCCCGATCTCGAGGAATCCGCTGATGCCCTTGCGGTAGAACGAACCAGAGAGTTCAAGCAGGGATTCGACGCTTTGGATTTCGGAGATGGCCTGCAGGTATCCGGCGATCGGTCCCGCACCGCGCTCTTCGATGACCGCTTCATTCATGAATGAGCCATACAGGTGGGCGATGCGTTGTGTTGCTCCATCGGTCGCTGAGCCCGACTCGTAGGCCTGGACTGCTTTCTTGATGATGGCGTGAACGGCTTCTTCTGCCTGGTCGCGCAGTTCCATGAAGGAACCGTAGATCCCTTGGTCTCCGGGGATAGTGGCGGTTTCGAACCACTTGCCGTTGCTATGGCGGTAGAGATCGTCCTGGGGACGAATCGAATCGTCGCGATAGCGCAGCGGGCTCGTTGTCTCAGTGGTCAAAGCAGGGCTCCCTCGGTAGCAGATCTCGTTTTATCTACTACACACTGTAACCAGTTCCCCGATGAAATTGAGCGTGAGTACCGCTGGTGCGCGGACGGCTTAAACAAGTTTGGGCCCCGACACACGATCGTGTCAGGGCCCAAACCATATATTCAAGTTAAGTCCGGCGGTGACCTACTCTCCCACACCCTCACGAGTGCAGTACCATCGGCGCAATGGGCCTTAGCTTCCGGGTTCGGTATGGGACCGGGCGTTTCCCCCACGCTATGACCGCCGTAACAATCACGAAGCACACAAACCAATCCCTGGTCGTGTTTCCAGTGCCAGGGCCAAAGCCCTGCACCTGCAAAAAGTTTCATGGTTTCAGAGGTTGTTGTCTCGTAACCGCATAGTGAACGCGAGCAGCATTGAAAACTTCATTAGTTCAATATTGCATTATTGTGTGTTGAAAGTCATCGGCCTATTAGTACAGGTCAGCTACACAAGTCTTCAGTCCTTGCTTCCACATCCTGCCTATCAACCCAGTGGTCTAGCTGGGGGCCTCACACACTCAAGGTGCATGGAAATCTCATCTCGAAGCAGGCTTCCCGCTTAGATGCTTTCAGCGGTTATCCCTTCCCAACGTAGCTAATCAGCGATGCACTTGGCAGTACAACTGACACACCAGAGGTTAGTCCGTCCCGGTCCTCTCGTACTAAGGACAGCCCTTCTCAAATTTCCAACGCGCGCAGCGGATAGGGACCGAACTGTCTCACGACGTTCTAAACCCAGCTCGCGTACCGCTTTAATGGGCGAACAGCCCAACCCTTGGGACCTACTCCAGCCCCAGGATGCGACGAGCCGACATCGAGGTGCCAAACCATGCCGTCGATATGGACTCTTGGGCAAGATCAGCCTGTTATCCCCGAGGTACCTTTTATCCGTTGAGCGACGGCCCTTCCACGAGGTGCCGCCGGATCACTAGTCCCGACTTTCGTCCCTGCTCGAGCTGTCACTCTCACAGTCAAGCTCCCTTGTGCACTTACACTCGACACCTGATTGCCAACCAGGCTGAGGGAACCTTTGGGCGCCTCCGTTACATTTTAGGAGGCAACCGCCCCAGTTAAACTACCCATCAGGCACTGTCCCTGAACCAGATCATGGTCCGAAGTTAGGTGACCGATACAGCCAGAGTGGTATTTCAACGATGACTCCACCTGAACTAGCGTCCAAGCTTCACAGTCTCCCACCTATCCTACACAAGCTGCACCGAACACCAATACCAAACTATAGTAAAGGTCTCGGGGTCTTTCCGTCCTGCTGCGCGTAACGAGCATCTTTACTCGTACTGCAATTTCGCCGAGTTCATGGTTGAGACAGCGGGGAAGTCGTTACTCCATTCGTGCAGGTCGGAACTTACCCGACAAGGAATTTCGCTACCTTAGGATGGTTATAGTTACCACCGCCGTTTACTGGGGCTTAAATTCTCAGCTTCGCCTCACGGCTAACCAGTCCTCTTAACCTTCCAGCACCGGGCAGGAGTCAGTCCGTATACATCGTCTTGCGACTTCGCACGGACCTGTGTTTTTAGTAAACAGTCGCTTCCCCCTGGTCTCTGCGGCCCACACCCGCATCAGAGGAGCAAGTCCTCATCACGGGGCAGGCCCCCCTTCTTCCGAAGTTACGGGGGCATTTTGCCGAGTTCCTTAACCATGATTCTCTCGATCGCCTTAGTATTCTCTACCTGATCACCTGTGTCGGTTTGGGGTACGGGCGGACTGGGACCTCGCGCCGATGCTTTTCTAGGCAGCATAGGATCACCGAATCACCCGCCAAAGCGGGCGCCTATCAGGTCTCAGAATCAATGAGCGGCGGATTTGCCAACCACTCTTCCTACACCCTTGGACCAGGTCAATTCCATTGCCTGGCTCGGCTACCTTCCTGCGTCACACCTGTTAATACGCTGACCTCACTGCATCGGTTCCCACCACATCACACAACCAGCAACCCGAAGGCCGCAACAGCCATGATCCATCATGGTTAGCATCCACAGCTCAGTATGGGCGGTCCTTCGCCGGTACGGGAATATCAACCCGTTATCCATCGACTACGCCTGTCGGCCTCGCCTTAGGCCCCGACTAACCCAGGGCAGATTAGCTTAACCCTGGAACCCTTGATCATTCGGCGGACGGGTTTCTCACCCGTCATTCGCTACTCATGCCTGCATTCTCACTCGTATAGCGTCCACCGCTGGTTTCCACCGCGACTTCACCCGCTATACGACGCTCCCCTACCCATCCAAACACCCAATCGAAACCAGGTTAATATTTGAATGACGCAACTTCGGCGGTGTGCTTGAGCCCCGCTACATTATCGGCGCGGAATCACTTGACCAGTGAGCTATTACGCACTCTTTCAAGGGTGGCTGCTTCTAAGCCAACCTCCTGGTTGTCACAGCAACTCCACATCCTTTCCCACTTAGCACACGCTTAGGGGCCTTAGTTGGCGTTCTGGGCTGTTTCCCTCTCGACTATGAAGCTTATCCCCCACAGTCTCACTGCTGCGCTCTCACTTACCGGCATTCGGAGTTTGGCTAAGGTCAGTAACCTTGTAGGGCCCATCGCCTATCCAGTAGCTCTACCTCCAGCAAGAAACACGCAACGCTGCACCTAAATGCATTTCGGGGAGAACCAGCTATCACGAAGTTTGATTGGCCTTTCACCCCTACCCACAGCTCATCCCCTCCATTTTCAACTGAAGTGGGTTCGGTCCTCCACACGCTCTTACACGCGCTTCAACCTGGCCATGGGTAGATCACTTCGCTTCGGGTCTAGACCGTGCCACTCAAACGCCCTATTCAGACTCGCTTTCGCTACGGCTACCCCACACGGGTTAACCTCGCGACACAGCACTAACTCGCAGGCTCATTCTTCAAAAGGCACGCCATCACCCAGGAACAAGTCCCAGGCTCTAACGGATTGTAAGCGCACGGTTTCAGGTACTATTTCACTCCCCTCCCGGGGTACTTTTCACCATTCCCTCACGGTACTGATTCACTATCGGTCATCAAGTAGTATTCAGGCTTACCAGGTGGTCCTGGCAGATTCACACAAGGTTTCACGGGCCCCGTGCTACTCGGGTATCAACACTAGAACGGCAGACACGCATTACACCTACGGGACTATCACCCTCTATGGTCCGGCATTCCAACCGATTCACCTATACGCCTGCACCTCATCCCACCAGCAAGATAGCACTGGTACATGTTGACCCCACAACCCCGACGATGCAACGCCTATCCGCTATCACACACCAACCGGTTTAGCCCCATCCGCGTTCGCTCGCCACTACTAACGGAATCACTATTGTTTTCTCTTCCTGCGGGTACTGAGATGTTTCACTTCCCCGCGTTCCCTCCACACAGCCTATACATTCAGCTGCAGGTCACACCACATAACATGGTGCGGGGTTCCCCCATTCGGAAATCCTGGTATCAACGTCCGGTTATCGACTCCACCAGGCTTATCGCAGATTCCCACGTCCTTCATCGGCTCTTGATGCCAAGGCATCCACCGTGCGCCCTTAAAAACTTCAACACAAAACAAAGTTCTCAGAATTGAGCAATAAAACAATCTAACAAAATCACGCAGACAAGACTCAAACACCCAAGAATCCAAGGAAAAGGACCCCAGAGCTCATCTCATCTGCAAGATGCTCGCGTTCACTATACAGTTCCCAAACAACAACCCCGCACCCCCGCAAACACACCCGCAGCAACAACCCGCAACCCCCACCCCAAAGGATGAAAACCACAAACCATCACCGCCCAGGCACGCCCACGGCAAACACAGGACAAACACCGAAACACCAAGAACCCCTCAAAACCCCAGCCAACAACCACCACCAACCCCCAACACGCACCAAAGCGCATCAAAAGCCAGCAGCCAATCATCAACCAGGCAAGGAGGCTTGTTGCCTCAAAACCCAACAGCATGCCAAACCATACAAGCCGCACAACACCACCACCATCTTTCCAGCACCCCAAAGGATGCGTACTCGACAACGGCAACGCCGCACAGCCACAGCCAGTACCCCGCCCGCACCACACAACCCCACAAAGGGCCGATCAGGCACACGCGCTTTCCAGTACTGAGTTCATTGATATTCCACCCATGAGCAACCCACCCGGACAACACTCGTGTCCAGCATGGGCAACCAAAAAATGGTTAGCTCCTTAGAAAGGAGGTGATCCAGCCGCACCTTCCGGTACGGCTACCTTGTTACGACTTAGTCCCAATCGCCAGTCCCACCTTCGACGACTCCCCCCACACAAGGTGGTTAGGCCATCGGCTTCGGGTGTTACCAACTTTCGTGACTTGACGGGCGGTGTGTACAAGGCCCGGGAACGTATTCACCGCAGCGTTGCTGATCTGCGATTACTAGCGACTCCGACTTCATGGGGTCGAGTTGCAGACCCCAATCCGAACTGAGACCGGCTTTTAGGGATTAGCTCCACCTCACAGTATCGCAACCCATTGTACCGGCCATTGTAGCATGCGTGAAGCCCAAGACATAAGGGGCATGATGATTTGACGTCATCCCCACCTTCCTCCGAGTTGACCCCGGCAGTCTCCCATGAGTCCCCACCACTACGTGCTGGCAACATGGAACGAGGGTTGCGCTCGTTGCGGGACTTAACCCAACATCTCACGACACGAGCTGACGACAACCATGCACCACCTGTGAACCAGCCCCGAAGGGAAACCCCATCTCTGGAGCGGTCTGGCACATGTCAAGCCTTGGTAAGGTTCTTCGCGTTGCATCGAATTAATCCGCATGCTCCGCCGCTTGTGCGGGCCCCCGTCAATTCCTTTGAGTTTTAGCCTTGCGGCCGTACTCCCCAGGCGGGGCACTTAATGCGTTAGCTACGGCGCGGAAAACGTGGAATGTCCCCCACACCTAGTGCCCAACGTTTACGGCATGGACTACCAGGGTATCTAATCCTGTTCGCTCCCCATGCTTTCGCTCCTCAGCGTCAGTAAATGCCCAGAGACCTGCCTTCGCCATCGGTGTTCCTCCTGATATCTGCGCATTTCACCGCTACACCAGGAATTCCAGTCTCCCCTACATCACTCTAGTCTGCCCGTACCCACCGCAGATCCGAGGTTGAGCCTCGGACTTTCACGGCAGACGCGACAAACCGCCTACGAGCTCTTTACGCCCAATAAATCCGGATAACGCTTGCGCCCTACGTATTACCGCGGCTGCTGGCACGTAGTTAGCCGGCGCTTCTTCTGCAGGTACCGTCACTTTCGCTTCTTCCCTACTGAAAGAGGTTTACAACCCGAAGGCCGTCATCCCTCACGCGGCGTCGCTGCATCAGGCTTCCGCCCATTGTGCAATATTCCCCACTGCTGCCTCCCGTAGGAGTCTGGGCCGTGTCTCAGTCCCAGTGTGGCCGGTCACCCTCTCAGGCCGGCTACCCGTCGTCGCCTTGGTGAGCCATTACCTCACCAACAAGCTGATAGGCCGCGAGTCCATCCCCCACCGATAAATCTTTCAACAAACCACCATGCGGTGAAAAGTCATATCCGGTATTAGACCCAGTTTCCCGGGCTTATCCCAAAGTCGGGGGCAGGTTACTCACGTGTTACTCACCCGTTCGCCACTAATCCACCCAGCAAGCTGGGCTTCATCGTTCGACTTGCATGTGTTAAGCACGCCGCCAGCGTTCATCCTGAGCCAGGATCAAACTCTCCATAAAAAACAAAAAGCCACCGAAACCCCTCGGAAAATAAGGGAGAATCAATGAAAAAATCCTGGCGAATAAAAAACACTCAAGAACACTGCACGGGGGTGCAATGCCTCAAGCAAATGTTATGTATTCACCAAATAAAAATATTCGGTATCAACAAACTTGGCACACTATTGAGTTCTCAAACAACAAACACTTACCGGTTCTCCACAACCCGTCAATTCGGGCCATGATTTCGTCCAGCGTTATATTCAAATCTTATCACCGTGAATTTCTGAAAGTCAAATCAATTGTTTGTGATTTGAAAAAGTATTCACGATTCCCATTTATCAATGAATTCCGACAGTGACCTGTGCGAAATCCGTTGATTTTCTGGGGTTTTGCCTCCGTTTTGCATCCGGTTATTTCTTCCGTTTTGCTCTCGGCGACAAGGAAAAACTATACACAGGTTTTGGGGGTGGTGCAAATCGGGTGGGTGGTTTGCGGCGGTGACCGTGGACACTTAATCCAAATAGGGCGCCCCGGAGATTACAAAGCAACCGTGCCAGTAAATATCCAAGGAATCTAGAATTCCTTCGTCCCGCCAAATCCGTTTATGCGCTTGCCCTAATTGTTCTTCTAGGATTCCCGCTCTTCAGCCTGTTGCAACGCTCTGAGTGCGCAGGTGCCGTAAGCGCTCAACAACTTCGTAGAGAGTTCCACGCTCATAGCTGGTCAAGACACGAAGCGCTCAATCCCCAAGCCATCAACTGCGGCCTGACCCTTCTGAGCTTTTCATCAGCCGGATTGCATCTCTCTCGCTAGATGGTCGATCCGAACGCCTCTGCTGGAAGCGGCACATATCGAGGTCCCCGCAGATTCCACGACAATCGGAGCAGCATCTCTGAGGCTCACGGAAGTGCGCATCTAGAAGTAGCGACCCGCGTTCGTGGATAACCCGGCAGATGCCAGCGAGGTGGCTGATTCAACTACTCCTGTAGTCGGATGCATCGGGGGAACCAACGCGGGAAGGGAGCGGCAATCACCATCTGCGAACGCATGAGCCTTTTGTAATTGCGCCTGGGCGTTGGCCAACTGGACTACTCGTGCACGTGGAGCGCCGCGTCCCATAGAACGGCACATGTCGTCAATGAGCGCTACCATCGAACCCTGGTTGCGGAGCACCATAAAGGCAGCTCCCTTGCGGCTTACTCCCCTCGCCCCTGTCTACTATGTACTCCATGTACTTCCGCTGAATTGCGGCACTGTCCGTTTGGTTGGTCAATTTGGACATGGCTTCCATGGCGCGTACGCCGTTCCCTGAAATCCCCGCATTGTCGGGATCAGCTTGGCTGAGTTCGGCAAGCCCAAGCTGTCGCGGGACGGGTGAAGGAGCTGGTGCGCCTAGTACAGCGCCGCATGATGCCGGAAGCTGATGAGGGCAGCTGATGAGGGCAGCTGATGAGGGAATCAGCAGCGTCAACGATAAGTTGTCCGAGTTTCACGTAAAGTCCCCATAATTGCAGACGCTGTCGGCTGACGCTGCATTACTGGCTCCGTAAGCCGGGCTGGGAAAGACTCGCCGTTTTTGCTCCACAATCCAATAGTGCTCTTCGGATCCAATGGATATTACCGGAAGTGTCGTCCTGGGTGCGCGCAACCAACACTTTCTCTAAAACGGTAAGCAAGACACAGATCGATTGACATTTGGAGCCACCAACCTGATTTGCTCGCGTGGTCTAGGACCGGGTCCGATTCCTGAAAGCCAGTATTACGTTGTCTGATCATCCCACTGCAGAAGGGGCCCAGGAAATACCGTTCCGATATCGGCTTGTGAATATAGCGAGCGCGCCAGCGCAATAGTAAGTACATAGGACCGTGGCCATCCTTGAATAGCTGTACCTAGATCGAACAGCGAGCTGGCATCATTGTATGCAATGGCCTCATCGCCCTCTACGAGGGTGGCCACACCACGGACATACCTACACCAATGAAGTGATGCTTTGAAGTACACCGCGTTAGAACGCTATTGCCTCGTTACTGGCCATACGCACAGTGAAGTGACTCCCGATAAGCAGCAGAGCGACTACCAAGCTGGGGTTGCCGAGATTGACGGTCAGCTGTGGCGCATCAGGACCGCACGGATCACCCCCACCAAGTCAGGTGGGTTCGTAGCCATATGGCAGCGTGACAATACTGGGACTACTGCGCCCTACGAATTCGACGAAGGGCTCCACGGGGTCCTGGTCTTCATCGAGGAAGGCAAAAACTTCGGAGTCTTTCGCTTCGCTCAACAGCATCTCGAGCGCCTGGGCGTCTTCGCCTCAGCGTCATCTCCGGGCAAGCGCGGTTTCCGCGTCTATCCTTCTTGGACCACTGGACTCAAGGGACAAGCAAAGAAAAGCCAAGAAAATCAGCTGCCTGCGTTCACGTTACTCGCCGGCTAACTCAGGGCGCTTGGATGTCTACTCCATCTCCATGCGCCGAAACCGCAGCTCCCTTTGTGCACCGCGCAGAGGCGACCCATCAAACGGAAGCTCACCAAGGTCTATGGCCGTCGCCGCTTTCAGGGCTAGTTGGTTGGCAGACTGCGCAGCACGGCCAGTTAGCCCAAGCCCTCCGGCAAGTTCGTCCCAGTGCTTCCTCTTCAGGTTCTTTGCTTTTCCTGCGACGGTCAGCGCCATGGTTTCATCACCGTAGATCAAGGTGCAGGGGATGTCATAGATGGGTGCAACGCTGAACCGTCCATGCTCGTCCGCCAGAATTGAAACGTTCTTTCCATGCAAATCGCCGTTGCCGGTTAGCCAGGCAAAAACGAACTGCATGTACAGGTTGCGTCTCGCGAGCACCGGAGCTTGGCACTGTAGCGCTAACGCCTCAATGACTTGCTCCGTTCCCACGGCATACTTGCTTGCCGGCGGAAGGTTCAGTACCTGCATGGCATCTTCCAATGCCAACCGGATCGTATGGTCTGCTTTCCCGGCGGCTTTGCGATCGAATCTCTCGACCAGGAGCCCCTGGCTCCCCCTCGAGTCCAGAACTAGCTGATTGCTAACCACCGGAAGCTTGAGCGCTTTTGCTGCCTTCAGGTGCTGGGCCTCGTTAACCACCAGATGCGGGTGATCACGAGGATCGAGCTTGAGCAGATATGCGCTGTTCTTGAATTCCACAGGCGTCGTCAGCATCGTTGCGCTGATCTTGTCTTGCACACCAGGTATCGAGTGGCGGTCCAGGGTCCGTGCGAGAACTGAGAAATCGAGGTCAGCTGCGCTGCTGAACTCGGCAACCACTGGAGCTTGTTCCAGTGCCGACCCCGCCGGGACAACGCGAACGTTGCCCGGGGTATCAGAGCCAACGGCCATCAACAGAGTCAGTTCGTCAGAGAGGCTAGTCTTAGCTGCGTCTTTGAGGACAGTGAGACGATGGCCTTCGGGCAATAGTCCCGAGAAAAACGACGGCAAGGCGCCCCCGGGACCAGCATATTGCTCCGGGGAAACAGGCAGAGATGCAGCAATGGCCGAGCCACCACCTGCAAGATAGCTCTCCTCATAGGTGAAGGCAACGCTTCCATCTGCTTGTCTGGTTAGATAGCCGGCCAGGCTTTCGTTGCAGTACACGTCAGCCTGAGTGACAAGCTTGAGCTCTTGAAGTTGTGGATTCATTGAGCCACAACAATTCGCATGCCGAGAACATTTGCTACAGAGAACACGGCATCAATGGATGGGTTCCCCGCTCCGCGCTCTATGGAGCGCAGTGTACGTTCGGAGATGCCGGCTAATTCAGCCAGCTGCTCCTGTGTCAGGCCATTCTGTTTTCTGGCGCGTTGCAATTCTGCTCCGAGCTCCGTCACTGAATTCATGAATGATCCTTTTCCGGCAGTATGTCGCCGATTGGCAACATTCTGTTCCCAATCATTCACTACAGCACAGAATTCGGCAAGAAGTTACCGGAATGCCGATTTGCGAAGATGATCGGGCCTCAGACGACCTGATAGGCAAAACTTTGCCGATCTATTGCCCTGGGGAAAGTAATCGCTGCAGAAGAGTGGTGCTCCACCATAGTGGCGCGGTGATCTGCCAGAAGCCGCCTGCCCAACTTAGTCGGCTCGAGAGTCTGGGATCCGAACGATGGTCCGCCTGAACTGAACTCACATTCCAGCGCCTGGCATGTCGCTCTCCGCTAAGGCGCTGCGGTCCCCGGTCAGCATCCAAAGCTCTTTAAACAGGAAAAAAGGGGGGGCCAGGCACCACCCCGAACCCCCACCAACCAACCAACCAACCAACACCAACCAGCCATCCCGCCAACCAACCTGCAATGCTGGTTAAACAAGTTTGGGCCCCGACACACGATCGTGTCAGGGCCCAAACCATATATTCAAGTTAAGTCCGGCGGTGACCTACTCTCCCACACCCTCACGAGTGCAGTACCATCGGCGCAATGGGCCTTAGCTTCCGGGTTCGGTATGGGACCGGGCGTTTCCCCCACGCTATGACCGCCGTAACAATCACGAAGCACACAAACCAATCCCTGGTCGTGTTTCCAGTGCCAGGGCCAAAGCCCTGCACCTGCAAAAAGTTTCATGGTTTCAGAGGTTGTTGTCTCGTAACCGCATAGTGAACGCGAGCAGCATTGAAAACTTCATTAGTTCAATATTGCATTATTGTGTGTTGAAAGTCATCGGCCTATTAGTACAGGTCAGCTACACAAGTCTTCAGTCCTTGCTTCCACATCCTGCCTATCAACCCAGTGGTCTAGCTGGGGGCCTCACACACTCAAGGTGCATGGAAATCTCATCTCGAAGCAGGCTTCCCGCTTAGATGCTTTCAGCGGTTATCCCTTCCCAACGTAGCTAATCAGCGATGCACTTGGCAGTACAACTGACACACCAGAGGTTAGTCCGTCCCGGTCCTCTCGTACTAAGGACAGCCCTTCTCAAATTTCCAACGCGCGCAGCGGATAGGGACCGAACTGTCTCACGACGTTCTAAACCCAGCTCGCGTACCGCTTTAATGGGCGAACAGCCCAACCCTTGGGACCTACTCCAGCCCCAGGATGCGACGAGCCGACATCGAGGTGCCAAACCATGCCGTCGATATGGACTCTTGGGCAAGATCAGCCTGTTATCCCCGAGGTACCTTTTATCCGTTGAGCGACGGCCCTTCCACGAGGTGCCGCCGGATCACTAGTCCCGACTTTCGTCCCTGCTCGAGCTGTCACTCTCACAGTCAAGCTCCCTTGTGCACTTACACTCGACACCTGATTGCCAACCAGGCTGAGGGAACCTTTGGGCGCCTCCGTTACATTTTAGGAGGCAACCGCCCCAGTTAAACTACCCATCAGGCACTGTCCCTGAACCAGATCATGGTCCGAAGTTAGGTGACCGATACAGCCAGAGTGGTATTTCAACGATGACTCCACCTGAACTAGCGTCCAAGCTTCACAGTCTCCCACCTATCCTACACAAGCTGCACCGAACACCAATACCAAACTATAGTAAAGGTCTCGGGGTCTTTCCGTCCTGCTGCGCGTAACGAGCATCTTTACTCGTACTGCAATTTCGCCGAGTTCATGGTTGAGACAGCGGGGAAGTCGTTACTCCATTCGTGCAGGTCGGAACTTACCCGACAAGGAATTTCGCTACCTTAGGATGGTTATAGTTACCACCGCCGTTTACTGGGGCTTAAATTCTCAGCTTCGCCTCACGGCTAACCAGTCCTCTTAACCTTCCAGCACCGGGCAGGAGTCAGTCCGTATACATCGTCTTGCGACTTCGCACGGACCTGTGTTTTTAGTAAACAGTCGCTTCCCCCTGGTCTCTGCGGCCCACACCCGCATCAGAGGAGCAAGTCCTCATCACGGGGCAGGCCCCCCTTCTTCCGAAGTTACGGGGGCATTTTGCCGAGTTCCTTAACCATGATTCTCTCGATCGCCTTAGTATTCTCTACCTGATCACCTGTGTCGGTTTGGGGTACGGGCGGACTGGGACCTCGCGCCGATGCTTTTCTAGGCAGCATAGGATCACCGAATCACCCGCCAAAGCGGGCGCCTATCAGGTCTCAGAATCAATGAGCGGCGGATTTGCCAACCACTCTTCCTACACCCTTGGACCAGGTCAATTCCATTGCCTGGCTCGGCTACCTTCCTGCGTCACACCTGTTAATACGCTGACCTCACTGCATCGGTTCCCACCACATCACACAACCAGCAACCCGAAGGCCGCAACAGCCATGATCCATCATGGTTAGCATCCACAGCTCAGTATGGGCGGTCCTTCGCCGGTACGGGAATATCAACCCGTTATCCATCGACTACGCCTGTCGGCCTCGCCTTAGGCCCCGACTAACCCAGGGCAGATTAGCTTAACCCTGGAACCCTTGATCATTCGGCGGACGGGTTTCTCACCCGTCATTCGCTACTCATGCCTGCATTCTCACTCGTATAGCGTCCACCGCTGGTTTCCACCGCGACTTCACCCGCTATACGACGCTCCCCTACCCATCCAAACACCCAATCGAAACCAGGTTAATATTTGAATGACGCAACTTCGGCGGTGTGCTTGAGCCCCGCTACATTATCGGCGCGGAATCACTTGACCAGTGAGCTATTACGCACTCTTTCAAGGGTGGCTGCTTCTAAGCCAACCTCCTGGTTGTCACAGCAACTCCACATCCTTTCCCACTTAGCACACGCTTAGGGGCCTTAGTTGGCGTTCTGGGCTGTTTCCCTCTCGACTATGAAGCTTATCCCCCACAGTCTCACTGCTGCGCTCTCACTTACCGGCATTCGGAGTTTGGCTAAGGTCAGTAACCTTGTAGGGCCCATCGCCTATCCAGTAGCTCTACCTCCAGCAAGAAACACGCAACGCTGCACCTAAATGCATTTCGGGGAGAACCAGCTATCACGAAGTTTGATTGGCCTTTCACCCCTACCCACAGCTCATCCCCTCCATTTTCAACTGAAGTGGGTTCGGTCCTCCACACGCTCTTACACGCGCTTCAACCTGGCCATGGGTAGATCACTTCGCTTCGGGTCTAGACCGTGCCACTCAAACGCCCTATTCAGACTCGCTTTCGCTACGGCTACCCCACACGGGTTAACCTCGCGACACAGCACTAACTCGCAGGCTCATTCTTCAAAAGGCACGCCATCACCCAGGAACAAGTCCCAGGCTCTAACGGATTGTAAGCGCACGGTTTCAGGTACTATTTCACTCCCCTCCCGGGGTACTTTTCACCATTCCCTCACGGTACTGATTCACTATCGGTCATCAAGTAGTATTCAGGCTTACCAGGTGGTCCTGGCAGATTCACACAAGGTTTCACGGGCCCCGTGCTACTCGGGTATCAACACTAGAACGGCAGACACGCATTACACCTACGGGACTATCACCCTCTATGGTCCGGCATTCCAACCGATTCACCTATACGCCTGCACCTCATCCCACCAGCAAGATAGCACTGGTACATGTTGACCCCACAACCCCGACGATGCAACGCCTATCCGCTATCACACACCAACCGGTTTAGCCCCATCCGCGTTCGCTCGCCACTACTAACGGAATCACTATTGTTTTCTCTTCCTGCGGGTACTGAGATGTTTCACTTCCCCGCGTTCCCTCCACACAGCCTATACATTCAGCTGCAGGTCACACCACATAACATGGTGCGGGGTTCCCCCATTCGGAAATCCTGGTATCAACGTCCGGTTATCGACTCCACCAGGCTTATCGCAGATTCCCACGTCCTTCATCGGCTCTTGATGCCAAGGCATCCACCGTGCGCCCTTAAAAACTTCAACACAAAACAAAGTTCTCAGAATTGAGCAATAAAACAATCTAACAAAATCACGCAGACAAGACTCAAACACCCAAGAATCCAAGGAAAAGGACCCCAGAGCTCATCTCATCTGCAAGATGCTCGCGTTCACTATACAGTTCCCAAACAACAACCCCGCACCCCCGCAAACACACCCGCAGCAACAACCCGCAACCCCCACCCCAAAGGATGAAAACCACAAACCATCACCGCCCAGGCACGCCCACGGCAAACACAGGACAAACACCGAAACACCAAGAACCCCTCAAAACCCCAGCCAACAACCACCACCAACCCCCAACACGCACCAAAGCGCATCAAAAGCCAGCAGCCAATCATCAACCAGGCAAGGAGGCTTGTTGCCTCAAAACCCAACAGCATGCCAAACCATACAAGCCGCACAACACCACCACCATCTTTCCAGCACCCCAAAGGATGCGTACTCGACAACGGCAACGCCGCACAGCCACAGCCAGTACCCCGCCCGCACCACACAACCCCACAAAGGGCCGATCAGGCACACGCGCTTTCCAGTACTGAGTTCATTGATATTCCACCCATGAGCAACCCACCCGGACAACACTCGTGTCCAGCATGGGCAACCAAAAAATGGTTAGCTCCTTAGAAAGGAGGTGATCCAGCCGCACCTTCCGGTACGGCTACCTTGTTACGACTTAGTCCCAATCGCCAGTCCCACCTTCGACGACTCCCCCCACACAAGGTGGTTAGGCCATCGGCTTCGGGTGTTACCAACTTTCGTGACTTGACGGGCGGTGTGTACAAGGCCCGGGAACGTATTCACCGCAGCGTTGCTGATCTGCGATTACTAGCGACTCCGACTTCATGGGGTCGAGTTGCAGACCCCAATCCGAACTGAGACCGGCTTTTAGGGATTAGCTCCACCTCACAGTATCGCAACCCATTGTACCGGCCATTGTAGCATGCGTGAAGCCCAAGACATAAGGGGCATGATGATTTGACGTCATCCCCACCTTCCTCCGAGTTGACCCCGGCAGTCTCCCATGAGTCCCCACCACTACGTGCTGGCAACATGGAACGAGGGTTGCGCTCGTTGCGGGACTTAACCCAACATCTCACGACACGAGCTGACGACAACCATGCACCACCTGTGAACCAGCCCCGAAGGGAAACCCCATCTCTGGAGCGGTCTGGCACATGTCAAGCCTTGGTAAGGTTCTTCGCGTTGCATCGAATTAATCCGCATGCTCCGCCGCTTGTGCGGGCCCCCGTCAATTCCTTTGAGTTTTAGCCTTGCGGCCGTACTCCCCAGGCGGGGCACTTAATGCGTTAGCTACGGCGCGGAAAACGTGGAATGTCCCCCACACCTAGTGCCCAACGTTTACGGCATGGACTACCAGGGTATCTAATCCTGTTCGCTCCCCATGCTTTCGCTCCTCAGCGTCAGTAAATGCCCAGAGACCTGCCTTCGCCATCGGTGTTCCTCCTGATATCTGCGCATTTCACCGCTACACCAGGAATTCCAGTCTCCCCTACATCACTCTAGTCTGCCCGTACCCACCGCAGATCCGAGGTTGAGCCTCGGACTTTCACGGCAGACGCGACAAACCGCCTACGAGCTCTTTACGCCCAATAAATCCGGATAACGCTTGCGCCCTACGTATTACCGCGGCTGCTGGCACGTAGTTAGCCGGCGCTTCTTCTGCAGGTACCGTCACTTTCGCTTCTTCCCTACTGAAAGAGGTTTACAACCCGAAGGCCGTCATCCCTCACGCGGCGTCGCTGCATCAGGCTTCCGCCCATTGTGCAATATTCCCCACTGCTGCCTCCCGTAGGAGTCTGGGCCGTGTCTCAGTCCCAGTGTGGCCGGTCACCCTCTCAGGCCGGCTACCCGTCGTCGCCTTGGTGAGCCATTACCTCACCAACAAGCTGATAGGCCGCGAGTCCATCCCCCACCGATAAATCTTTCAACAAACCACCATGCGGTGAAAAGTCATATCCGGTATTAGACCCAGTTTCCCGGGCTTATCCCAAAGTCGGGGGCAGGTTACTCACGTGTTACTCACCCGTTCGCCACTAATCCACCCAGCAAGCTGGGCTTCATCGTTCGACTTGCATGTGTTAAGCACGCCGCCAGCGTTCATCCTGAGCCAGGATCAAACTCTCCATAAAAAACAAAAAGCCACCGAAACCCCTCGGAAAATAAGGGAGAATCAATGAAAAAATCCTGGCGAATAAAAAACACTCAAGAACACTGCACGGGGGTGCAATGCCTCAAGCAAATGTTATGTATTCACCAAATAAAAATATTCGGTATCAACAAACTTGGCACACTATTGAGTTCTCAAACAACAAACACTCTCGACACCACAACCACCACAAACTCGGCGGCTGCTTCGCTCCGGAGCAACTTTTCTAGCCTACCATGTTTCGTGATCCGGTCAAAACCGGTCGAAACTCTTCGGTGAAAAGTGATTGGCTACCGGGTAAACAACTCGTAGATTCCGTGTTGTTTCCGTTCCGGCAACAGATAAAAACTATACAGAGGTTCCCGCGATGTTACAAATCGAGGGGCCGCGTTCTAGGTCACATCAAGTTTGCTGTTCTAGTCTGGGCACATGAGCGACCTACAACGCCTGCTTGGCTACCGCGAACCAATCTTCAACGCGCCGATGGCAGGAGCAGCAGGGGGCGCCTTGGCCGCTGCCGTTTCGCAGACCGGCGGCGTGGGGATGATCGGGGTATCCGGATCGCCCAAGAAGGAGTGGATCGAGGAACAAGCAGGATACGTTGCCGCTCTGGATTCGCCCTGGGGCGTCGGCTTCATGGCCTGGTCCCTGGAAACCGACCTATCCCCGCTGGAGAGCTTCCTCGAATTCTCCCCATCGCTGGTCTCGCTGAGCTTCGGTGATGTCTCCCGAGGTGCAGCGTTGGCTCACGAGGCGGGGGTGCTCACCGCTATGCAGGTAGGCAACGCAGCAGAGCTGGATCGGGCCATGGAAGATGACATCGACATCATCATTGCTCGCGGCGGCGAAGGCGGCGGGCATGGGCGCAATGAATCCGGCACGCTGCCTCTCCTGCAGCTAGCCACCGCGCAACAGCTGAAGCCGGTAGTGGCCGCGGGCGGCGTTGGCACCGCCCACGGGGTCGCTGCGGTGCTCGCCGCCGGGGCCCAGGCTGCCTGGGTCGGCACCCGCTTCCTCTCCGCAGCAGAGTCGCTGGGACATGAGAATTTCAAAGCTGCCGTACGCCAGGCCGGCATGGACGGCACCACGTATACCCGTGCCTTTGATATCGCCCAGCAACTTCCATGGCCCGCCGAGTTCGGCGGCCGCGCCCTGCGCAACCAGTTCAGCGACAGCCATGAGGACCTGTCCTCATGGGAAGCGAGCGGCGCACTGCGTGATCAGATGGTGCAGGCCCGCGCGGATGCGCAGCCAGATATGGCCCCGGTTTATGCCGGCCAGGCGGTGCAGTTTGTGCAGACGGCGCAAACCGCAGGCGAAGTCATGGCCGAGCTGGCTGGCTTCCGGCAGATCTTGAACGACACGGCCCGCCGTTTCGCCTAGGGCCTGGGACTAGATCGGCTGGTTGTCGATCAGCCGCACCTTGCCGACGGTGGCCGCTACCAGGATGAGGCCCTCGCCGGTGAAAGGGGTGTCCTGGCAGTTGAAGGCCAGCTCCTGGAGGGTGTTCGGGTCAACCACCACGAAGTAGTCCAGTTCAACCAGCGGTTCCATCTGGAACATGCCGATGGCGTCTTCGACATCCAATGGCTCATGGCGGGCGGCCCGATCGGCGATGAGCTTGATCGCCCGGTGCAATACCAGGGCCGCTTCCTTCTCTTCTTCGCTGAGCAGCGCATTGCGGCTGGAGAGGGCCAGGCCCTTTTCGCTGCGCACGATCGGCACCAGGCGAAGCTGCACCGGGTAGTCCAGGTCCGCCACCATCCGGCGGATCAGCACTACCTGCTGGGCATCCTTTTGCCCGAAGTACGCGCGGTACTCGCCTTGGCGCGGGTCGGCCAGGTGCAGGAGCTTGGAGACAACGGCCAGCATGCCATCAAAATGGCCGGGCCGGGAAGCGCCTTCATACAGCTCGCCCATGGTTCCGGAGTTCAGCTGGATCAGCGGCAGGCCGGCGTGGTAGACCTCGCTGGCCTCGGGAGCAAAAATAATGTCGACCCCCGCTGCGCCGGCCAGCTGCGCATCCGCTTCAAGCTGGCGCGGGTAGCGGGCGTAGTCGGTGGCATCGTTGAACTGCAGCTCGTTGACAAAGATCGAGATGACAACCAGTTCGTTCTCTTCACGGGCGGCGCTGAAGAGGGATGCGTGGCCGGCGTGCAGGGCTCCCATGGTGGGCACAAAGCCCAATGATCCCGGGTTGGCTTGGGCAATGGCAGCCTTCAGCTCGGCACGGGTTTTACAGATCTTGGGGGTTTTCACCCTTCTATTCTAGAACTCGCAGCAGTTCTTCGAGCGTGCCCTGCGAGATCAGCCCGCGTGATCCCGCGCGCAGGGCGGTGGCACGCGAGAGGCTGCGGTAGGAATTATTGGTCTCGGCCGGATCGCTGGCCAGGGCCTGGAGGTGTGCGGCCACGGTGCCGATATCTCCCCGGGCCACCGGGCCGGTCAGCGCCCCGGCCCCGGAACGCAGGGCGTTATCCAGGCTGGCACCCATCAGCGCGCGCAAGGTATTGGCCGGATCCTCAACGCCGATGCGGCGCAGGATGTCCGCGGACTGCGCGGTGATGGTGTTCAGGTGGTTGGCCGCATGGGCCAGGGCCGCGTGATAGCTGGCCCGGTCGGCCTCGGCGATCACCACCGGTTCGGCGCGCATTTCCACCACCAGCGCCTGGGCCACCGGCAGCATGACTTCATCGGCGGTGACCGCGAAAACGCAGTCGGTGAGCCGCGCCAAGTCCATGCTCATGCCGGTGAAGGTCATCGCCGGGTGGATCGCCAGGCCAAAAGCCCCGGCGTCCAGGGCCGGCTGCAATATGGAGGTGCCGTAGCGCCCGGCGGTATGGGCGATCAGCTGCCCGGACTGGATGTGGCCGGCCGCGACCAAGCCAGCGACCAGATCGCCGAGCACATCATCTGGCACCGCAAAAAGCACCAGTTCGCTGCGGCGCAGGATTTCTGCCGGATCCAGCAGCTCAACGCCGGGCAGCAGCGCGTCGGCGCGAACCCGGGAGGCTTCGGAGACCGCGTGGATGCCGGTGATCCGGTGCCCGCTGGCTGCCAGCGCGGCGCCAAGCACGGTGCCGACCTTGCCGGCGGAGATGATGCCGATTCCCAATCGTGGTGCGTCCACTTCTACCTCTCAACCTGGCGTGCTGCTTGGGCCAGGGTAAATTCCGCTGCAACCTGCACATCAACCTGATGCAGGTAGCCGATGATATTTCCGCCAGCGCAATACAGCCGGACCCCGGCCAGCTTGCGCTTCTGTTCCCATGGCCCCTGGCGGAACTCCGTTCCCTGGACCCGGGCATGCAGGACAAAGCTGGCGGTGCGGGCCAGCCACCCGTAGCGGGAAATCACGGTGGTGCCGGTGGCCAAAAAACCCTGGTGCTTCCACGCTCCCGGGGAGAGCGCCCTGGCCCGGGGCGGGGACCCGATGAATCCATGCTCGTACCCGGTGCTCACCGCGGTGGACAGGACCTCGCGCTGGTTGCTGATGCCCAGATCGGGCAGCAGGATGCCCATGATGCGGGCCACCGATTCAAAATCCCCGACCGGCAGCACCTGCAGGTTATCCAGGTCATCGCTTTTGGTGCCCAGCACGTTCACTTCCACCTTGTACCAGCCCAGTAGCCGCCATAACAGCGGTGCGGTGACCGAGATGGCCTGCACCCGTCCGGTGGGGATGGAGTGCTGGCGGGTGTCGGCCAGGCCGTAGCTGATGCGCATGCCGGTGTCAGAGGCGCTGGCGGTGTAGTTCCAGCCCTGGTTCAGCTGCTTGTAGAACCAGCCGCCGAAGCTCAGGAGGATCGGCAGGACGGCGGCGATGATGCCCTGGACGCCGCTGAGCCACAGGATCACGATGGCCACGCAGGCCAGGGTGCCGATCACGACCGGCAGCTGGAGGAACAGCGAGGCCAGCAGCCGGGTGGCTGGAACCTTCGCCATCAGCGGCGCTGCCTCGCCGGCGGCTTCGCCCGCGGTGGCGGGCGGTTCACTGGCGGCCTGGCCGGCGGCGCGCTGCAAGATCAGCTGGCGCAGGGCATGGGCGTCGGCCTTGGACAAGAAGGCCAGGCGCAGCACCGATTCGGAGGAGTCGGCCACGTCGAAGCGCAGCTCGGCCAGGCCCAGGAGCCGGGCGAGCAGCGGCTGGGCGATGTCGATGCCCTGCACCTTGTCGATGCGCGCCTGCTTCTGGCTGCGGAAGATCGTCCCCGAGTTCACGTAGACATGCGAAGAGGTGAGCTTGAAGCGGGTGAAGTACCAAGACAGGAAGTAGAACACGAGCACCACCAGCAGCGCCAAGCCAGCCAGGGCGACCGTCCAGATCAGCCGGTCCCCGGCAAAGCGCTCGGCCAGGGAGAGCTCATCGGTGTTCTGCCAGTAGATGTAGAGCAGGCCCACAATGGCCAGCCAGCCGCGCACGAAGGGGCTGGCCGGATGCACCCGCTGCCAGTGTTCGTCCTGGCTCACAGCATTTTCTCTTCGCCGGCGGCCACAAGACGCTCGCGCAGCGCTTGGCCCTGGGCCTCGGGCAATCCGTAGACGTGCGCGGTGGCCCCGGCTCCTGCGGTATTCAGCGTCAATTGGCACAATCCATAGCGGCGTTCCACCGGGCCGCTGTTGACCTCGACATATTGCATGCGCCCGTAGGGGATGACCAGCTGCTTGCGCCACATCACCCCGGAGCGGACCACGAAGTCCTCCTCGCGTTCCAGGTAGCCCAGCGCCTGGACCTGGCGGCGCAGGATGCGCAGGACCAGCAGCGCAATCACCAGCACCAGGGCCACTGGCATGATGGCCAGCCACAGGGCCACCTTCACGCCGGTGGCCAGAAGCACGCCCGGGATGAGGCAGGCCAGCAGGATCAGCCCCCAGGCCACCGCCCAGGTGGTGAACTTGACCTTGAAGTAGGCGGGGTCGGCGGGGGTGAAGCTATTCGGTGACCACGGAATCGTTGGTGCCATCGGTATCCTCCGGAGGTAGCTTGCACAGATGCTGGACAATATAGCCGACGATCACCATCAGCACCCCGGCACCGGCCAGCACCAGTGCGCGGGTCAGCGTGGGGCTCTGGCCGTTGGCCAGCCACAGGGTGATGATGGCCGGCACGTGCCAGCCGGTGATAACCGCGCCGGCGTAGGCCGAGGCCTGGGCCAGCACCAGGGTGCGGGCCGCGGCGATCGGCTCGAAGTGGGATTTGCCCATCGAGGAGCGCTTGACGCGGATCCCCAGGAACAGGATCACCGCGCAGACCGCGCCCAGCGAATACAGGGCCGAATAGTCCAGCACCGGGGCGTAGCGGCCGGCGGCGGTGAGCACGCGCAGCACGATCCAGCCGGCGAGGGCCCCGATCACCGCGCACCACAGCACCCAGCGCAGCTTCAGCTTGCTCATAGCCGGATGATGTCCTTGGTATCGGCGGCGCTGGCGGCCAGGCGGGAGACCAGCTGGCCGTCAAGTACCGCATCGGGGTCCATCCAGCTCCACGGGGCCAGCACGAATCCGCGGATTGCTGCCCGCGGGTGCGGCAGGGTCAAGCGTTCATCGTCCAGGCGCAGCTGGTCGTAGGCGATCAGATCCAGGTCCAGGGTGCGGGCTTCCCAGCGCACCTCGCGGGTCCGGTGGTGCTTGGCTTCGATGCGCTGGCACAAGTCCAGCAGCTCATGGGCCGAGCGCCGGGTGCGCACTTCGATGACCTGGTTGGTGTAGTCCGGCTGATCCGGCGGGCCGCCCACCGGCTTGGTGATTGCCAGCGGCGACACGTTGAGGATTTCCAGCTCTTCGCCCAGATCCTTGACGGCCTGCTCCAACGTGGCCTGCGGGTCGCCGAGATTGGCGCCCAGGGCAATGATAGCGGTGTGCTGCTTCTGGCGGCGGGTCAGCGAGATGGTGACATCGCTGAAGGGCACCGGGATCGGGGCCTGCGGCTTGTGCACCACCACATCTATTTCCAGCACGCCGGGGTAGGCCGCGAGGATCGCCTCGGCGATTTCGCTGCCCAGTTTCTCGATCAGATCCCAGGGCCCGGCCTGGATCTGCTCGACCACCAGCTCGCTGACTTCGCCGTAGTGCACGGTGTCCGCCACGTTGTCGCTGGCTGCGGCGCGGGTGATGTCCACGTGCAGCACCACGTCAATGATGAACTTCTGGCCATCGCGCTTTTCATGGTCGAAGACCCCATGGTAGCCGGTGGCAGAAATCCCGTAGATGCTAATACGATCCATAGGCCTTCACGACTTCAATAGCGTCGCGGCTGCCCAGCACGTCATGCACTCGCACGGCCCACGCCTGGTCCCTGGCGGCCAGCGCGGTGGTGGCAGCGGTGGCGGCATCGCGCTGCAGCGGATCACGGCTGGTGCCGGACTCGGCCAGCAGCTCGCCGAGGAAGCGCTTGCGGCTGGTGCCGACCAGCACCCGGTGGCCCAGCTCTTCGAGGGCATCCAGGCTGCCCAGCAGCGCCCAGTTGTGCTCGGCGTCCTTGGCAAAGCCCAGTCCCGGATCGATGATGATCTGTTCCGGGGCCACGCCCTTGGCCACGAACTCGTCGCGCAGGGTGCGCAGTTCGCCGATCACTTCGGCGACCACATCTTCGTAGTTCGCTTCGGCCACCATGGACTGTGCGGTGCCGCGGCGGTGCATCAGCACGTAGGGCACGCCGGTCTCGGCGATCAGCTCGGGCATGCCGGCTTCGTAGGTCAGCCCGGAGACATCGTTGATGATGTGCGCGCCGGCGTTGATGGCTGCGCGGGCAGTAGATACGTGCATGGTGTCCACCGAGACGATCGCCCCGGCCTTCACCAGGGTTTCGATGACCGGGATGATGCGCGACTGCTCCAGGGCAGGATCAATCTCCTTGGCGCCCGGGCGGGTGGATTCGCCGCCCACATCGATGATGTCGGCGCCGGAGTACAGCAGCTTGAGCCCGCGGTCGATCGCCGCATCGGCGGACAGGTACTGTCCGCCATCGGAGAAGGAGTCCTCGGTGACGTTCAGGATGCCCATGACCAGGGTGCGGCCGGTGGGCAGGTCCGCCAGGGTCTTGACCTTGGACTTGCGGATCACAGGCAGGGGGCTGGTATTCGGGCCGGTGCCCGGAATGGCGCCTAGCGACATGGGGTTCCTACTTTCCGAGGATCAGGCTCATGGCTTCGGCACGGGTGGCGGTTTCCCGCAGCTGGCCGCGCACCGCACTGGTCACGGTCTTCGCTCCGGGCTTCTGCACCCCGCGCATGGACATGCACATGTGCTCGCATTCGACGACAACGATCGCGCCGGCCGGGTTCAGGTGCTCCACCAGCGAATCGACTATCTGCGTGGTCAGGCGCTCCTGGACCTGCGGGCGGCGGGCGTAGACCTCGACCAGCCGGGCCAGCTTGGACAGCCCGGTGACCTTGCCGCCCTTGCCCGGAATGTAGCCGATATGCGCCGATCCGTAGAAGGGCACCAGGTGGTGCTCGCAGGTCGAGTAGAACGGGATGTCCTTGACCAGGACCATCTCGTCATGCTCGATGTCGAAAGTGGTCGACAGGTGCTCTGCCGCGTTCTGGTGCAAGCCGGCGAAGAATTCCGCGTAGGCCTTGGCCACCCGCTTGGGGGTCTCTGCCAGGCCGTCGCGATCGGGATCTTCGCCAATGGCTTCCAGGATCTCGCGGACGGCTGCCGCGATCCGCGGCTGATCGATCTGTTCTAGTTCACTCACGCTTCGATCCTAGTCGGTCGAGGAAGCTGCGCGCTCCTTGGGGCTTAATACCGGGCCTTCTGAGTGGACCGGACGCCCCTCGTTGCTCAACCACACATCGCGGACCTCGCGCTTTTGCAGGTCGGAGAAGATCTCGGCGATTTCCTTCTGGTTCAGCGTCTCGCGCTCCAGCAAGGCCAGCGCCAGGCGGTCCAGCACATGGCGGTTGGCGGTGAGCGCCTGGTAGGCGTCGTTATGCGCCTGCTCGATCAGCTCGCGCACTTCCTGGTCCACCAGGTGCGCCATCTCCTCGGAGAATTCGCGCTGGGATCCGCCCATCTGCTGGTCCGCGGCCGAGCCGGCCAGGCGCACCGCGCCGACCTTTTCGCTCATGCCGTACTCGGTGACCATCTTGCGGGCCGTGGAGGTGGCCTTCTCGATGTCGTTGGAAGCGCCGGTGGATGGATCGTGGAAGACGATCTCCTCGGCGACGCGCCCGCCCATGGCGTAGGCCATCTGGTCCAGCAGCTCGTTGCGGGTCACCGAGTACTTGTCCGACTCGGGCACCACCATGGTGTAGCCCAGGGCGCGGCCGCGGGGCAGGATGGTGATCTTGGTGACCGGTGCAGTCTGGTTCATGGCCGCGGCCACCAGGGCGTGGCCGCCCTCGTGGTAGGCGGTGACCTTGCGCTCGTGCTCGTCCATCAGCCGGGTGCGCTTCTGCGGGCCGGCCATCACGCGGTCGATGGCCTCGTCCAGCGCGCGGTCGTCGATCAGGTTCGCGTTGGAGCGGGCGGTGAGCAGCGCGGCTTCGTTGAGCACGTTGGCCAAATCGGCGCCGGTGTAGCCCGGGGTCTTCTTGGCCACGGCGTTCAGATCCACGGTGGCATCCATCGGCTTGCCCTTGACGTGGACCTGCAGGATCTGCTCGCGGCCCTTCAGATCCGGTGCCTCCACCGGGATCTGGCGGTCGAAGCGGCCCGGGCGCAGCAGCGCCGGGTCCAGCACGTCCGGGCGGTTGGTGGCGGCGATCAGGATGACGTTGGTGGTGGCGTCGAAGCCGTCCATTTCCACCAGCAGCTGGTTCAAGGTCTGCTCGCGCTCGTCGTTGCCGCCGCCGATGCCGGCGCCGCGATGGCGTCCGACGGCGTCGATCTCGTCAACGAAGATGATCGCCGGGGAGTTGTTCTTGGCCTGTTCGAACAGGTCGCGGACGCGGCTGGCGCCCACGCCGACAAACATTTCGACGAAGTCAGAGCCGGAAATCGAGTAGAACGGCACCTGGGCCTCGCCGGCGACGGCCTTGGCCAGCAGGGTCTTGCCGGTGCCTGGAGGGCCGTAGAGCAGCACGCCCTTGGGGATCTTCGCGCCCACGGCCTGGAACTTCGCAGGTTCCTGCAGGAACTCCTTGATTTCGTGGAGCTCCTCCACGGCCTCGTCGGCGCCGGCGACGTCCTTGAAGGTCACCTGCGGCATGTCCTTGGTGATCAGCTTCGCCTTGGACTTGCCGAACTGCATGACCTTGGAGCCGCCGCCCTGGGAGCGGGCGAGGATGAACCAGAAGATTCCGGCGATCAGCAGGAACGGGATGATCACGCCCAGCATCGAGAGCAGCCAGTTGCTCTGGACCGGCTGATCGGTGAACTTGCCCGGTTCGGCCTTGTTGATCGCGTTGACCACCTGTTCGGCGCGCGCGGTGGAGTAGTAGAAGCTCACCGTGTTGCCCTTGTCCACGCCGTCGACCTTCAGCGCATCGCGCAGCTTCAAATCGACCCGCTGGTCCCCGTCGAACATCTTGGCTTCGGTGACATTGCCACCGGCCAGCTGCTGCAGGCCCACCGAGGTGTCCACCTTCGCAGAGCTATTGCCGAAAACCATCGGCAAGAACAGCACTACGGCGATAACGCCAACCAGGACCCAAATGATCCAGCTATTAAAAAGCTTCTTTGTTTTCATTGATCCGCAAGGCCCCGCGCCTCACGCATCCCCCTCACGCACTGCTCTGGCGTCCGGGTCACGCCGCCTTCGATACTTCTCAACGCCCTATTGGCGAAAAAAGTTCCCTACTGGTAGATGTGCGGAGCCAAAGTGCCCACGCAATCCAGGTTGCGGTACTTTTCCGCATAGTCCAGGCCGTAGCCCACGACAAATTCGTTCGGGATGTCCATGCCGACATACTTGACGTCGATCTCGACCTTGGCGGCCTCCGGCTTGCGCAGCAGGGTGCAGATTTCCACCGAGGCCGGGCCGCGGGATTCCAGATTGGACTTCAGCCAGGACAGGGTCAAGCCGGAGTCGATGATGTCCTCGACGATCAGCACGTGCTTGCCCATCAGATCCGAGTCCAGGTCCTTGAGGATGCGCACCACGCCGGAGGACTGGGTACCCGAGCCGTAGGAGGAGACTGCCATCCAGTCCATGGTCAGGTGCGAATTCAGTGCGCGGACCAGATCGGCCATGATCATCACGGCACCCTTGAGCACACCCACAACGAGAATGTCGCGGCCCTCGTAGTCCTTGTCGATCTGCGCGGCGAGTTCCGCCACGCGAGCCTGGATTTCTTCCTTGGTGTACAGAACATGCGCCAGATCGGCTTTGACTGCAGTGGAATCCACGAGGGTTCTCCTGATTCTAGAGGTGTGGTACTTACCTAGAGTGCCACATTTAGCGAAGTGTTGTTGAGCCGGTGCTCGTGAAAACGATCACCGGACCTCGCCGGAAGGCGCTGATTTTGCCATCCAGCTGCACCGGACCAGCGGATTTGGACTTGGGCCCGCCGATTCCGGCCAGCGCGCACAGCGCCTGTGTTCGCTCATGGCCCAGATTTTTTGCGCCGGCTTCGATGGCGCCAAGCCGCACTACCCGCGAGGCCACAGCCACCGGAAGCCCGGACAGCGCGCGCAGCTGAAGCCCGTGCTGCTCCTTGGCCTGCTGTGCCCACAGGTCCAAGGCATCGGCGTCGGCGGCAGCCAGTGCGGCGGTGCGCGCCAGCGCTTCGGGCAGATGTTCGCCGAGCTGTTCGCGCAGCAACGGCAGCGTGGCATGCCGGATCAGGTTCCGCCGGAAGCCGGTGTCCGAATTGCTCGGGTCCTCCCAGTATTCGATGCCCGCCTCGCGGCAGATCTCTTCGGTCTGCTTCCGGGTCAGCTCAAGCAGGGGCCGGCGGTAGGGGCCGCGTTCGGCCGGGATTCCGGCCAGGGACCTGGTGCCTGAACCGCGCACCAGCCCGAGCAGCACCTGCTCGGCCTGGTCATCGCGGGTGTGCGCAAGCAAGAGCTGCCGCGCGCCGGTGCTGGCCAGCGCCTGCTCGAATTGCCCGTAGCGTGCGGCGCGGGCCGAGGCTTCATCGCCGGCGGTCTGCACCGGGCAGATCAGCACCGGATCCAGGCCCAGCTCGCGGCATTGCCCCGCGGCCCGCGCGGCGACCTGTGCGCTGTCCGGGTGCAGGCCGTGGTCGACAATCACCGCGCCGAAGGCCCCGGGCAGCGTGGTGGCGGCAATGGCCAGGGCCAGGGAGTCGGCACCGCCGGAGACCCCGATCAGCGCCAGTCCCGGCGAGGTGGCCCGGGCAATCGCGGCGCGCGCTGCGTGCAAAGCGTGGCTCATCGGGTGCGGGCCAGCCAGCGTTCTGGGTGATCGAGTTCTTCGGCGCTGGGGAACAGTTCCCGGGAGCTGAAAACCTGGTTGAAGCCTTCATAGCCGATCTCGTCCACCACGTGGCGCACGAACTTGGCCCCGCGCTTGTACTGCAGCGCCTTGGCATCAAGGCCCAGCAGCTTGCCCAGCAGGGTCGCCAGGACCGAACGGTTTTCGCCGCGCGCCTCAAAGCGCCGTCGAATGGTCTTGATGCTGCCGATGCTGGTGACGTCGTTCATGACCACCATGGCATGGCCCTCCAGCACGGACATGATGCTGGTCAGCTCGCCGACCTCCGACTTCATGGCCTTCAGCCGCTCGCCGAGCTGGCTCATCGACCCTTCATCCTCCAGCGGGCCGAAAGCTTCGGCGAGGATGGACTTCATGACCTCGGGGATCCAGGGCGCATGCTCGAACTGCAGCCGGTGGGTCTGTTCATGGGTGGCAATCCACAGATAGAAATCCCTGGCGTTCAGGTTCAGTTCGCCGCGGATCTGGGTGATGGTCGGGGCGTTGAGCAGCAGCCGAGGCCCGACAAAGGGATCGAATTGGCCCAGCACCCGGGTGCCCAGCACGGAGAGCACCGCACCGAGCTCGGCTCCGGCCACCGCCGGAACCATGGCGGGAACGTTGGCCTGCTCGGGCAGCATGGCCGCAAAGTTCTGGCTGACCGCCTTGGCCCAGCCGGCGCGGTCCACCACCAGGGTCTGCGAGGGCGCGGTGGAGAGAAGCTTGGAGATCTTCTCGGCCTCGGCTAGCCCTTCACCGGCGGCGATTCGCAATTCCTCGACAATGCGCGCGGCATCCTTCTTGATGATTCTGGGCCCTGCAGGCATCAGCGTCCTGGCGGCATTGGCCGCCAATTTCCAATCGACAACCTGGTTCATCTGCTGCTCCTGCTCCTTTTAGCTCTGGCAGCCGCATCCGCGGATGGCGGTCACTGCAGAGTCGATAATCGGCTTATGCGGCGCGAGTGCCCCGCCGGGCTGGTGGGCAAAAATCGAGAAGGCGAGCAAGCGCCCGTCCTGGGTGATGGTCATGCCGGTCAATGTGGCTACCCCGGTCAGGGATCCGGTTTTGGCGCGCACCAGCCCCAGGGTGGACGGCTGGCCCAGGCGCTTCATGAGCGTCCCGTTGTATCCGGCCACCGGCAGCGAATACACCAGCTCGCGCAATTCAGGCTTGGGGCTGGTGGCCGCCGCGCGCAGCACTGCGGTCAGCGCGGCGGGCGAGATCTTGTCCTGCGCGGCCAGGCCGCTGGTATCGGCCAGATCCGCCCCCTCGGCGCCGTGTTCGCTGGCCACCGCCGCTACCGCCGCTCCGGCCTGCTCCGGGGCCATGCCCCGCTTGATGGCCACGAGCCTCCCCATGGTTTCGGCGATGTAGTTGTCGGAGACCAGCAGCATGTGCTTGATGATCTGGCGCAGCGGGGCCGATTTCACCTCGGCGATCTGCTCCCCGCCCTCATGGGATCCGCGTCCGCCCTCATTGACCTTCACCGAGGCGCCGAGCTCCCTGGCGAAAACCTTGCGGGCTTGTTCGGCGGCGTCGGATTGGTAGGCGGTATCGGTGCTTTGACCGGCGCGCCCGGCATAGTGCGCTATCGGGTACACCTCGCCGATGTTGTTGGAGGTGAACAGGGACTTGTCCCAGGCGGCATTATTGTGCGCGTCGCCAAATAGCGAATCGTCAAGCCACAGCGAGACTTCGCCAACCCCGCGGGATTCGAGTTCCTTGGCCGTTTGCTCGGCCAGGGTGGCCAGTCCCGCGTAGCCCTTGGGATGTTCGGGGTCTGATTTTCCGTCGCCCAGCAGCACGTCTCCCCCGCCGCGCAGGATCAGGGTGTTTCCATCAAGCAGCACCGAGGTGGACAGCTGGCTATCTCCGCCCAGGGTTTCCAGGGCGGCCAGCGCGGTCACCACCTTCAGGCTGGAGGCCGGGGTGCCGCTGGTGTCGGCGTTGCGGTTATAGAGCACCGTTTCGCTGGCTACATCGACAACCTGCGCAGTGAAGCTGGTGCCATCGGAGGTGTCAGCGAGGATCGCATCCAGTTGCGCGGTCAGTGCGGCGGTATCCGGCACCGGGGCTTCCGGGTTGAGATCTGCGACGGCGACCGGGTCTTTTTCAGCAACGTGGGCACTGGCCGGCGTGTAGAAGGCTTCGGGTTCACCGGTGAAGAACCGCGGGGCCAGCACCATGGCCAGAATGACTGCAACCACTGCCAGCACAGCCACCCCCAGCGTAATCGCGCGTCGGGCGGCAGTGTTCATATGGTTACATTCCTCTCGAAGTTTTATCGAAGGGGCCCTGTGGGGCGATACCCTTATTAGCGGATAACCCTAAGACTAGTTCAGGAGCGTGCTTTTCATGAGCCACGACGTGACCATCGAGATCCCGACCGGATCGCGCGTCAAGTACGAGATCGACCACGAGACCCACCGCCTGCGCCTGGATCGCGTGCTGTTCACCTCGATGCAGTACCCAACCCACTACGGCTACTTCGACGATACCCTGGGCGAAGATGGCGATCCATTGGACGCCATGGTCTTCATCCCGGGTGTTGATCTGATCCCGGGTGTTGTTGTCGAGGCTCGCCCAATTGGCGTCTTCAACATGACCGACGATGGCGGTGGCGACGCCAAGCTGCTGTGCGTTCCTGCCGACAAGCGCTTTGACCACATCAAGGAACTTGAAGACATCGATGAGTGGCTGATCAAGGAGATCGAGCACTTCTTCACCCGCTACAAGGACCTGGAACCAGGCAAGTGGGTCAAGGCCGAGGGCTGGGAAGGGCGCGAGGCTGCCGAGGCCGAGCTGGCTCGCTCCATCGAGCGCTTCAAGGCCTAGTCGCTAGACCTGAACTGCAATGGCGGTGGCCCCTTTCGGGGTCACCGCCATTTTCAGGTTCCGGAGTCATCTGGATTACACGCGGCGCATGCGCATCGGCCGTTCCTAGGCCTCGGGGAGCAATCCGGTGAGCACATCTTCTTGGGCGTCGACTTCCAGGGTCTGGACATCTTTGAGTTTGCGTTCCACCGCGCGCGTGCGCGTTCCGGCCTCCCGGACGGTGTTCTGCGCGGTGGCCAGCTGCTTGCCCAGCTTGTCCCAGACATCCCCGTATTTGCGGAATTCTTCCTTGGCCGCCGAGAGCACCTGCCACACTTCGCTGCTGCGTTTTTCAATGGCCAGCGTCCGGAAACCCATCTGCAGCGAGTTCAGCAGGCTCATCAGGGTAGTCGGCCCGGTGACTAGCACGCGATGCTCGGTCTGCAGCTTGCTGGCCAGGCCGGGGCTGCGCACCACTTCGGCGAAGAGCCCTTCGGTGGGCAGGTACATGATCGCGAAGTCGGTGCTGTAGGGCGGGGCGATGTACTTGCTGGAGATCAGTTTCGCCTGCTCGATAATCGCCCGGTCCAGCGCCTTGGCCGCCGCATCGATGGCAGCCTTCTCGCCGGACTCCTGGGCGTCGAGCAACCGCTCATAGTCTTCCTGCGGAAGCTTGGAGTCGATAGGCAGGTAGATGGTTCCGGCTTCTCGCCCGGGCAGGATCACGGCGAACTCCACGACTTCGCGGCTGCCGGGGACCACCGCGACGTTTTGCTCATACTGCTCCGCGGTGAGGATGTCTTCCAGCTGGCGCGAGAGCTGGACTTCGCCCCAGGAGCCGCGGCTCTTCACATTGGTGAGCACGCGCTTGAGCCCGCCAACATCCTGGGCCAGCGACTGCATCTCGCCGAGGCCCTGCTGGACCATTTCCAGCCGCTTGCTGACCAATTCGAATGATTCGCCCAAGCGTTTCTCCAAGGTTCCCTGCAACTTCTCGTCCACGGTTTCGCGCATCTTTTCCAGCTTGGCTTCGTTGCCCGAGCGCAGCTTCTCCATTTCCTGCTGGAGCAGCTGCTGGATCTGGATGTGCCGGTTGGCGTTGGATTCGCTCATGGCGCTGAGCTTCGCGTCAATCTCGGAGCGCACTTCTGCCATGCCTTGGCGCAGTTCATTGCGCTGGGTTCCCAGCTCTTGGCGCAACTCGGCATTGGCAGAGCGCACGGAGTCCCGAATCTGGGCTTGATCGTTGCCTGGCGTGCGGCGGATCAGCAGCAGGGCCATACATGCTGTTGCGAGAATATTAAGGATGACGAGGATTAAAACCGCGATAACCATGAGCACCTATCCAGTGACTTTCGATTGGACGTACACCCAAGATCTATCAACTCGCACCGACAGTTTAGGCCCATAATAGGTTCATGCATCTTTTGGTGACCGGCTTCGAACCCTTCGGCAACGACCAGTACAACGCCAGCGGCGAAGCCGTCCGGCTGCTTCCCGAACACTTGGACGGTCACCGGATCAGCACGGCAATCTTGCCGGTTTCCTTCCAGCGCTCCCGGGAGGTCCTGGCTGCGCTACTGCAGGAGCATCAGCCGGATGCCCTGGTCTGCGTGGGCGAGGCTGGCGGCCGGGATGAGATCAGCATTGAAGTCCGCGGCGCCAATGAAGACAACGCCCGCATTGCGGATAATGATGGTGCCCAGCCGGCACGGCAGGCCATCATTCAGGGAGGGGATTTCTTCCGCAGCGCCACAGTGGATCCCCAAGCTGTGCTCCGGGCATTGCAGCAGCATGGGCATGCTGCCTATCTGTCCGAGGATGCCGGGAGATTTGTTTGCAACCACATCGCGTACCTCGCCTATGGGCAGGAAGTTCCGGCGCTTTTCATCCATGTGCCAGCGTTGCGCCCCGAGGGGCAGACAGCCTCCGTGGGCGCCGAGACCGACAAGCTCGAATCTGTTCCAAGCGTTCAGGCCGAAGTCGGCTATAGCATCGGTGAACTAGTTGTTGCCCTGACAGACTCGTTGCAGTCGGTAATCAACCTGATGAAATAGACTTCTGGCTTGGACAGCAGTTTTGCTTTGGACCCATTGGAAGTATCAATCCTTCTGCTTTGGGGTGCAGGCCTCATCTACGTGGGCTGCCGCTACGTCCAGCGACGCTCGGTGCCCCTACTGTTCATGCTGATGGCGGCTTTATGCATTCCCGGATTTGGCGTTTGCTACGCTGCGGTTCAGCTGATCCGGAATGTCTCCAGCCTAAATAAGCAGGTCTAGAAGTTGAATTCACCTGAGGCTCGCTGGCTCGTATTATTTTCAATCGCCATCGGCATCGTTTTTGTCGGCGCCTTCGCACTCATTGCCTCTGGGGCATTGGCTACCTGGCTGGACTGATCCACAGATTATTCGAGCCACAAGCAATCTTCAGGCAGCCACTAGGCCGCCACCTTGTGCCAGGCCTCGGCGATAGCGGGAAGCGCCTGCTCCAGATCGGCTCTTTCCTGCGCGAAAGGCAAGCGCAGGTAGTGTTCCAGCCCGTGGCCCTCAACGGCAAAGGTGGAGCCCGGAGCAAGCAGGACTTTCCTGAGCTGGCGCGCCAAGGCGCTGGAGCGCGGCAGGGGCAGCTGGCACCAGAGGCTCAGTCCGCCTGCTGGCCTATTCGGCTTCCACTGCGGCAGCAACCGCTGCAGCTCGGCGACCATCCAGTCCCGGTTATCCCGCAAGCCATCCCGGGTACTCTGCGCGAGGGTTGCTCCCGAGTTCAGCAACTGCGCCAACACCAATTGCTCCAGCACCGGAGCCCCGAGATCCATGCTCATGCGCGAACGGGCTAGTGCACCCGATAGGTGCCGCGGCGTACGCAGCCAGCCAAGGCGCAGTCCACCCCAGTGGGATTTGCTGGCGCTGCCCACAGTGATCAGGTTCTTGGAGAACGCGGCCATGGGCAGGACTTCCGGTTTAGCGTCCAGCCAGAGTTCGGCGCAGGTTTCATCGATAACGCCAATGGTTCCGACACGGTCCAGTTCTGCCGCCCAGCGCTCTCGCCGGGCATCATCCAGCAGGGTTCCTACCGGATTGTGGAAGTCGGGAAGGCATAGCATCATGCTCGGGGACACCGTGCGCAGGGCCGAGGCGATCTGCTCCATGTCCGAGCCCTCTGGGCCAATGGGCACTGCCGCGGTGCGCGCACCATGCGCCTTGAGCGCGAGCAGCGAATTGGGGTAGGTCGGGGATTCTGCCAGCACGCTCTGCCCGCGGGCCATCACCGCTCGCCCTGCGGCTGCCACCGAGGAGAGGGCGCCGGAGGTAACGATGATCTGGTCCGGCCCGGTAGGCAATCCTTTGCGGGTGTAGTAATCGGCCAGGGCCAGTCGCAGCGGTTCAATGCCCAGCGGGTAGTAGCCCATGGTGGCCGCGTACCGCGGCAATTGCTCCAGGGCCGTTTGGAACTCTTCCAGCATTCCCGTGGGTGCATTGGGTGCCGCGCAGGTGAGATCGAGTGCGGTGCTTCCCGGCATCGGCCCAAAACCGCCCAGCGGCAAGGGCTCGGCTCCGCCCGCCACTGGTCCTCCGGGAATCTGGGCGATGGTTCCCGAGCCTTGGCGCGAACTGGCATAGCCGCTTTCGCGCAGTTCGGCGTAGGCACGGGAGACCGTGGTGCGGCTCAAGCCCAGGCGGGCCACGGCTTCGCGTTCGCTGGGCAATACCGCGCCGTGCAGGATGCGGCCATTGGCAATAAGCGAGCGCAACGTCTCAAAAAGCCACCGGTAGGCCGGCTGGGAAGAGTCGGCCGTTCCGAGCATGCCGGCCAGCGCAGTGCCTGTGACGCGTCCCATAAGTCCACCTTTTCAAAATTGGCTCTTTTTTACATGGCCAATTTACCGGATTATTTTATTCATGACCATCACCAATCTGACTCCACGCCAACAGCTCACCAGCGGGCGATTGCCATTGCGATTCTTTAACCTCTTTGCAGGCTTGTCGCTCTACGCCCTTGCCATGGCCATGATCATCCGGGCGCAGCTGGGCGTAGATCCATGGGATGTGCTGCATTTGGGCATCGCCAACCACGTACCGCTCTCGCTGGGCACCATCACCATCCTGGTTGGCGCATTGGTCCTGCTCGCATGGATCCCGTTGCGCCAATGGCCCGGGCTGGGAACCATCGCCAACACGCTGTACCTGGGCATAGCGCTGGACTTTTTCCTGCGCTTTTTGCCATCAATCAATGGCCTTGGCTGGCAGATCCTGACCTTGGCGGTAGCAATCCTCATCAACGGCTTGGGCGGAGCCCTCTACATCGGCAGCCACTTCGGCCCGGGTCCGCGTGATGGACTGATGACCGGGTTGCATCTGCGCACCGGGCTTTCATTGCGGCTGATCCGCACCGCGCTGGAGCTGGCGGTATTGGGCATCGGATGGCTGCTGGGTGGTCCGGTGGGCTTGGGCACCGTGGCCTACGCAGTGCTCATCGGGCCGGCCACGCAACTCTTTGTTGCACGTACCAGCGTGCGCTTGCCGCAACAACAATAACGGCAACATCTCGGGCAGTACTCGCGACAAACCCGCTTGCACAGGCAATACTGGAAATATGTTTGTCGTTGCGCTCAGCCCCCGGCCCCGCTCGGTTACCGATGTTGCCGACGCCAGCGAGCAATTGTGGCATCAGCTCTCCCAGGTGGACACCCTCGCCCCCTTCACCGCGCTGAGCGGACAGCTGCTGCTGGGCGTGCCCAGGGATCCCGACGCCGCGGTGGATGCGCTGATGCGCGTGGCAAGGCTGAACTTCTGCAATATCGGACTGGGCATCGGCAGCCTGTACGAGCCGGTGCCCACCGAGGCAGACCTGGTAGAGGGCAAGGCCGCACGCCGTGCGCTGGGTGCTCTCGAAGCGGCCACCCATCGTGGCGAACGCGTGCCGATCTGCGTTTCCTCCGGCACCGATGAGATGGATGCCGAACTAGAAGGGCTGCTGCGCATGCTGGGCCAATGGATCCGCACCAGGACCGAGGCCGAATGGTCCGTGGTGGATCTGCTTACCCCGGGAGTGCGCGGCCAGCAGAAAGCGGTGGCCGAGATCCTCGGCATCACCCCGCAGGCGGTGTCCGCCGCCATCGTGCGTTCCGGGTATAACGACGAGCTCGGCGCACGGGCTGCCATCGCCCGGTTGCTGGAATTCACCGACCAGCTCTAGGGCACGGCAGGCAGCAGCCATTGTCCCTGCAATAGGACTAGTCCTGGAGCAGCCCCTCGAGGATGATCGCCAGACCGTCCTCGTCTACGCCTTCGGTCACCGCATCTGCCGCGTCCTTGACCTCGTCCGGAGCCTGACCCATGGCCACGCCATGACCGGCCCACTGGAGCATTTCGATGTCATTGCGGCCATCGCCTACGGCCAGGGAATCTGCCAAATCAAACTCGAGGATCGCGCGCAGGCGCTCCAGTCCGCTGGCCTTGGTGGTGCCGTCGGCGGCGATATCCAGCCAAGCGGTCCAGCCGACCGAGTAGGTGACTCCGGACAGGCCCAGGCCTTGCACCGCATGGCCGAATTCTTCGGCGGTGTTATCGGTGGAGAACACCACAACACGCACGGCCTTGTTGCTCAGCAATTCGTCGAAATCGACCACCCTGGTTTCGGCGCCGAAGCTGGCATCGCCAAAAGCCTGGTTGGAAAGAAATTCGCCGCGCTCGTTTTCCAGCGCGTACTTGGCCTTGGGCAATTGCTTCCAGAGCGCCTTCAAGGCGACGGAAGGATCAAAGACTTCGCGGTGGATCACTTCGACGTCCCCGTCGGCCACCTTGGCCAGCACTCCGCCATTGCTGACGACCACATAGCCGTGGTCAATGCCCAGCTCTTCCATGACCGGAAGGGCGGCGCCCAGAGAGCGTCCGGTGGAAATGACCACTTCATGGCCTTGCTCCACCACGGCCCGGGCAGCCTCGCGGACCCGCTGGCTCATCTGTCCCTGATGGTTGACGATGGTTCCGTCCACATCAAGGCAGATCATCAATTTCTGCTTATTCAGTCGGTCGTCGTTGCCGATCTTTGTCATAACTGTCATGGCTCAAGTTAACCATTGCCGCCGCAGTTTAGCGATGACCCACGGCACAGGTGCGCTTGAACAGCTGGTTAACTGCAGTTGCCGGCCACCCGCAAGGGGTGGCCGGCAACTAGCTGAACCTGTTTTACTTGAGCACTTCAAGTCCGCCAAGGTATGGCTGCAGGGCCTTGGGCACGTTGACCGAGCCGTCGGCGTTCTGGTGGTTTTCCAGAATTGCCACGATCCAGCGGGTGGTAGCCAAGGTGCCATTCAGCGTTGCCACCGCACGGGTCTTGCCCGGCTTGCCATCAACGATTTCGCGTTCACGGATGTTCAGGCGGCGGGCCTGGAAGGTGGTGCAGTTCGAGGTGGAGGTCAGCTCGCGGTAAGCGTCCTGGGTGGGAACCCAAGCTTCGCAGTCGAACTTGCGGGCAGCGCTCATGCCGAGGTCTCCGGCGGCGGTGTCGATCACCCGGTAGGGAAGTTCCATGCGGCCGAGCATTTCTTCTTCCATCGCCAGCAGGTTCTGGTGCTCGGCTTCGGCGTTCTCCACGCTGGTGTAGATGAACATCTCCAGCTTGTTGAACTGGTGCACGCGGATGATGCCGCGGGTGTCCTTGCCAGCCGAGCCGGCCTCGCGGCGGTAGCAGGAAGACCAGCCAGCGTAGCGAATTGGCCCCTCGGACAGGTCCATGATCTCGTCCGCGTGGTATCCGGCCAGGGCCACCTCGGAGGTGCCAACCAGGTACATGTTGTCGCGCTCGAGCTTGTAGATCTCGTCGTCGTGGGCCACGTCGAAGCCGGTGCCCTGCATGGTTTCGGGACGAACCAGGGTGGGGGTGATCATCGGGATGAAACCCCGCTCCAGGGCCACGTCCAAGGCCATGTTCATCATCGCGATTTCCAGCCGGGCGCCGATGCCCTTGAGGAAGTAGAAGCGCGAGCCGGAGACCTTGGCACCGCGTTCCATGTCGATAGCGTCGAGCTTCTCGCCGATCTGCAGGTGGTCCAGCGGCTCGAAGCCTTCGGCCTTGAAATCGCGGATGGTGCCCACATGCTTGACGACAGTGAAGTCGTCTTCGCCGCCGGCAGGAATGCCCTCGATGATCAAGTTCGGGATCAGGCGCTGCAGCTCGGTGCACTTGGCAGCAGCCTCATCGGACTGGGCCTGGGCGGACTTGACCGAAGCGGCCAGCTCCTTGACCTCGGCCAGCAGCGCGGAGCGCTCCTCCCCCTTGGCTTGGCCGACCTTCTTGGAGAACGCATTCTGCTCGGCACGCAGGCGTTCGTAGGTGGCGATGGTTTCACGACGTGCCGTGTCAGCTGCCAGCAGCTGGTCAATTAACGACTCGTCGGCACCGCGCGCGCGTTGCGAGGCACGGTACAAATCCGGATTTTCGGTGAGCATTTTAAGGTCGATCACACATAAAGCGTAGCAATCATGAGTACGATGAAAGCACTATGCAGACAAATCGTGTGATCGTTTTCTCTGCCGTGGCTGCCGCAGCTGCCGCCGCGGCAACCAGTTGGTACTCGGTGCGCAAGCTGTCGCACTACCGCTTGCCCTCGGCACAAGAGCCGGTAGCGGCCGAACACGCCACCCCGGGCAAGGTGGCACTGGTCATCAATCCTTCCAAGTCAGGTGCAGAAGAAGCGCAGAAGGCCGTGGAGCGGGTTTGCGCTGAAGCAGGCATCGAAGCGCCACTGGTTCTGCACACCACCAAAGAGAACCCAGGCCAGGATGCGGCCCAGGAAGCCCTGGATGCGCAATGCGACACAATTATTGCCGCGGGCGGCGACGGAACGATTCGCGCCGTGGCAGAGGTGCTCGAAGGCACCGATGCCTCTTTGGGCATCCTTCCGCTGGGCACCGGCAACCTGCTCGCGCGCAATGTCGAGATCCCCATTGATGACCTGCACACCGCAGCACTGGTGGCCGTGCGGGGCATGGTGCGCCGAATCGATGTGGGACACATGAAGCTGAAGCTGCTCGATGGCAGCGAGGCGGACCATGCGTTCCTGGTCATCGCCGGTGTTGGCACCGACGCGGATCTTTTCGACGACACCAATGAAGAGCTGAAATCCAAGGTCGGCTGGCTCGCCTACTCGGAGGCTGGCCTCCGCCAGCTGCCCGGCAAGCGCAAGAAGGTCAATTTCAAGCTGGACGGCGATGAGAACTGGCAGAACCGCAAGGTCCGCTCGGTGCTCTTTGCCAACTGCGGCAAGCTGCAGGGCCTGGACTTCGTCCCGGATGCCAAAATTGATGACGGCGTGCTCGACGCGGTCATCCTGTCTCCGCGCTCGGCCGCTGGCTGGATGTGGATTCTGCTCAAGACCGCCTTCCGGGCCAAGAACAAGATTCCGGTGATGAGCTTCTACCAGACCCCGGGCATCGCCCTTCGCTGCACCGAGCCGATGAATACCCAGATTGACGGGGACCCCACCGGCGAGGTCAATGAGCTGGAAGTCAGCGTTTCGCCCAGCGCACTGCGCCTGCGCACCCCGTAGCTGCGAGCCTCACCTGGACACAGCGAAGGCCCTGATGATCCCGCGAGGATGGTCAGGGCCTTCGCGCACCTGTCTAGAACCGATCGCGCAACGACTGCACCCAGCTGCGGGCTTCGCTGAACGCGGCATCGGAATTGTGCGTATCAACAAAGGGCTCAACACCCTGGGCCGCCGGGTAGGAACCGAGGAAACGTAGCTCCGGGGACAGGCGGTGCAAACCGGACAGGGCCGCGGCAACACGTTCGTCGGCGAGGTGGCCTTCAAAATCCACAGAGAAAAAGTACTGCCCCAGGCCTTCTCCGGTTGGACGCGATTCAATGCGCGAAAGGTTCACCCCGCGCGCGGTGAACTGCTCAAGAAGTTCCATCAGCGCGCCGGGACGGTCTTCGGGCAGCGGCATGATCAGCGTGGACTTGTCCACCCCGCTGGGCGCCGGGAGCTTTCCCGGACGGGTGACCAGGATAAATCGGGTGACCGCGCCGATGTTATCCTCAACCCCGCGCACCAGCACGTTCAGCCCGCGCTCCTCGGCCACCAGCGGGTTGCAGATGGCCGCATCATGCCCGGGTTCGCCATCGCCCAGGGCCACCGCGGCAGCCGCAGTGGAAGAGGCCGGAGTGAAGACGGCGCCGGGGATATTCGCCTCCGCCCACAAACGGCATTGCGCCCACGCATGGCCGTGCGTGGAGATGAGCTTGATCTGGTCCAGCGAGTCGATGCCCGGGCGCACCGCCAGCACGAAGCTGATGGGCACTAGAATCTCGGCTACGATCTGCAGGGCCTGGCCTTGGGCGATGGCGTCCAAGGTGGCCGAAACGCCGCCCTCCACCGAATTCTCGATCGGCACCATCGCAGCGTCGACACTTCCATCACGCACCATGGCCAGCGCGACATTCACATTTGCTGCGGGAATGCGCTGCGCTGCTTCAGCCCCGGGAACCTGCAGCAGCGCCGACTCGGTGAAGGTGCCGGCAGGTCCCAGATAGGCGTATTTCATCGGACGTCCGGCTCCTGCCCGTTCTCCGATTCCATGGGCAGTCCTGCTTCAATCCACGCGTCGGAGCCGCCGGCGATATTAAAAGCGGTGTGGCCCATGCCGGTGAGCCACGCGGCGGCCTGCGCCGAACGCCCGCCGGTACGGCAGATCACGTAGGTGTCCACGTCCGGGTCCAGCTCGCCAACACGCTCAGGCAGGGTGCCGAGCACGATGTGGGTGGCACCGGCAGCGTGGCCTGCTTCCCATTCGAAGTCCTCGCGCACGTCAAGGATGAAGGCATCCTTCGGGACATCGTTGACCGAGACAGTTTCAAAATCGCTCACGGCTAGCATTCCTCACTTATAGGGTGTTTGCTTATAAGACTAGTCATTTCCTGCGTCGAAAGCCGACATGTTTCCCTCCAGCGCCTTGAAATTGCGAGACGATCTGGCCCGTGGCGAGATTTCCAGCCGCGAGCTCACCGAGCATTACCTGAACCGCATCGAGCAGCACAAGGATCTGGGCGCCTTTGTGCATGTCGCCGAGGACGCCATAGCGGCCGCGCGGGCCGCCGATGAGGCGCAGGCGCGAGGGAATACCGGCCGGCTGCACGGGCTGCCCACCGCGTTCAAGGACCTCAACGACGTCGCCGGAATGCCCACCACCTATGGGTCGGCCGGGGTGGATCATCCAAAAGCCACCCGCGACCACCCGCTGGTGGGGCGCTTGCGTTCCGAGGGCGTGGTCATCCTGGGCAAGACGCAGGTTCCGGAGTTCGGGCTGAGCAGCCATTCGGAAAATCTGGTGTCAGCGCCCTCGCGCAATCCCTTTGATCCCCAACGCTCCTCTGGCGGCTCCTCGGGCGGGCAGGCCGCGGCGGTCGCTGCCGGGATGATTCCGGTGGGCGCGGGATCCGATGGCGGCGGCTCCGTGCGCATTCCGGCCGCAGCTTGCGGACTGATCGGGCTCAAGCCCTCGCTGGGCCGGGTGCCCTCGGATGTGCTGGACGGATATGTTGATCCGCTGGGTGCGCCAAAGCTCGCGGTCTCCGGCCCCCTGGCCCATGATGCGCTGGATGCGGCCCTGCTGCTCGACGCGATGCGCGGAAAGGACCACTATCTGCCGTTGCTGCAGGGCAGCTACCCGCAGCGGCTGGACGGGTTGAACATCGGATTCAGCACCCTCTCGCCCTTTGAATCGGTGTACGACATCTCGCTCTCCCCCGAAGCACGCACCGCCTTTGAGAGCGGCCTTGAGTTGCTCGGGCAGCGCCATCGGGTGCAGCCAGCCCGGCTGGACTACGCCTCGGACTATCCAGAAAGCTTCGCTACGGTGTGGACCAATGGGCTGAAGGACGTGCCAGTGAATGACGAGTCCTTGCTTGGCGAGCTGGCCAGGGATTACCGCCGCCGCGCAGCCGGGCGGTCGCTGGAACAAAATTTGCAGGCGGGTTCACGGCTCAAGCAGATCGCTGCCGATTTTGTGCGCCAGTGGTCGGCCTATGACGTGATTGCCACCCCGGCCATGGCGAGCATTCCACCGCTGATCGGGCACTATACACAATCCACGGCAGATCGCGATTATATGTTGCAATGCCAGTACACCCCGTACACCTCCATGGTGAACGTCGCCTCAGTCGCTGCCATCACCATCCCGGTCACGACCACCAGTGCCGGATTACCCATGAGTATTCAGCTGATTTCCCCGCGTTCCGATGAGGGGCTTCTGCTCGCGCTGGCCGCCCAGATGCAGGTGTGAGCTTTCCCATATAAGTAGGTACTCGGGTAGGCAAAAGCGAAAAATATTACGTATGTCTACTGCAACAACGAGCACTTCCAGCACCGGAAGGACCTTCTTCGGTCACCCCGGTGCGCTCGCAAGCCTGTTCAGCGTGGAAATGTGGGAGCGATTCTCCTTCTACGGCATGCAGGGCTTGCTGGCTTACTACATGTACTACTCGGCCACCGAGGGTGGCCTGGGGATGGACCAGGGCCTGGCCCTGTCGCTGGTCGGCGCCTACGGCGGCGCTGTCTACCTCTCCACCATCCTCGGCGCGTGGCTCTCGGACCGGCTCTTCGGTTCCGAGCGCGTGCTGTTCTTCTCGGCCATCGCAATTATGCTCGGCCACATCGGGTTGGCACTGCTGCCGGGCTACATCGGCCTGATCGTTGGCCTGATCCTGGTAGCGGTGGGCTCCGGCGGCCTGAAGGCCAACGCCGTGGCCCTGGTTGGTTCGCTCTATGCCAAGGATGATCCCCGCATTGATGCAGGCTTCTCCCTGTTCTACATGGGCGTGAACATCGGCGGGCTGATCGGCCCGCTGCTCACCGGCTGGCTGCAGGTTTCCTACGGCTTCCACGTTGGCTTCGGCGCCGCCGCCATCGGCATGGCTATTGGCCTGGGCATCTACGCTGCCGGACGCAAGAAGCTTCCTGCCGGCGGCAACATCCCGAACAATCCGCTGCCTGCCGCCGAGCGCAAGCGCTACGTGGTCATTTTCGCCGCCGTGATCGTCCTGATCATTGCCGCCTTCGCCAGCAAGATCGTGACCCCGGAGAACCTGGCAAGCACCATCGCCTATGTGGTCATCGCCGCTTCGATCATCTACTTCGCGCTGATCCTGCGCAGCAAGAAGGTCGATGCGACCGAGCGCAAGCAGGTCTGGGCATTCATTCCGTTCTACATCGGCTCGGCCGCCTTCTGGGCACTGTTCCAGCAGCAGTTCACCTTCATCGCCGCCTACTCGGATCAGCGCCTGGACCGCCACTTGGGCAGCTGGGAAATGCCGCCGAGCTGGGTCACCTCGATCAACCCGGTGTTCATCATCGTCTTTGCCGGCATCTTCGCGGCCCTGTGGACCAAGCTGGGCAAGCGCCAGCCGCACACCGCCATCAAGTTCGGCTTGGCACTGGTCATCGTGGGTGCTGCCTTCCTGTGCTTCATCCCGCTGGAATCCTTCGCCAAGACGCCGCTGCTGGCCCTGGTGGGCATCTTGCTGCTGTGCACCTTCGCCGAGCTGCTGCTCTCGCCAGTAGGCCAGGCAATTGCCACCAAGCTGGCTCCGGCCGCATTCGGCACGCAGATGATCGCGCTGTTCTTCTTGTCGGTATCCCTGGGCACCACCCTGTCGGGCGTGCTGGCCGGCTACTACACTCCGGGCAACGAGATCCCCTACTTCATCGCCATGGGCGGCACCGCCGTCGTCGTGGGCGTAGCCATGATGGCTGCAACCCCGGGGCTGAAGAAGCTGATGGGCTCGGTTCACTAGAGCTCGGCTCAAACTGTCAATGGCTGGTCCCGTTCGGGGCCAGCCATTGTTGTCTGCGGGGAGATTCTGCGCAGTTTTGGGCTTATGAGTAGGTCATATTCTCGTAATAGGAATAATCCCCGTATTCGGAACCGATGAACCAGATGAACCAGATGATCACCGCGTAGGCGACTATGGCTAGGGCCAATCCGATCCACGAGGTGATCAGGCCAGCTATGGCCAAACCCCTGGATTGCGGTTCGCGGCGTAAACCGAGGTGCCCTGTAATGACTCCGGCCAGCGGAACGAGGATAATGGCAGCAAAGCCCAGCATCGACAAGATGCCCAGCACGAGGGAAGCCACGGACAATCCTGTGGGCTCTCTCGGTGGCTGGTAGGGATTTTGCGGATACTGGTAGTAGCTCACAACTACTATTCTTCTATGAATTCGCATAAAGCGCATCAACCTGAGAGGCAATCTGTGGCACACCTTCGAGCTGGACAACCAGCCAACGAATCCGACCTGATCAATCTTCAGGAGGTGCTCGATGCCTACAGCAGCATCATTCCTTCCAGCGACAACCCCGACCAGGCAGTCATATTCGGCACCTCGGGGCACCGCGGCACCTCGCTGAACGGCACCTTCAACGAGGCGCATATCGCCGCCATCACCCAGGCCGTGGTGGACTACCGTGTTGCAGCGGGGATCACCGGCCCAATGTATGTGGGCAAGGACAGCCACGCGCTCTCGGACCCTGCCTACCAGACCGCCCTCGAGGTCCTGGCGGGCAACGGCATCGAGGTTCTCGCCGACGACGGACTGACCCCTACCCCGGCGGTTAGCCACGCAATCCTGGTGCACAACGCCAAGGGCGGCGATCAGGCGGACGGCCTGATCATCACCCCATCGCACAACCCGCCAACCGACGGCGGCATCAAGTACAACCCGCCCCACGGCGGCCCGGCAGAATCCGAAATCACCGGCCCGATCGCCGCACGCGCCAATGAGCTGCTGGCCAGCGGGCAGATCAAGCGGGGAGAAGCCGCCGCCAAGCCTTTCGACTTCCGCGAGCTGTACATTGCCGACCTGGCTGAGGTCATCGACTTCAAGATCATCGCCGAGTCGGGCATTTCCATTGGCGCCGACCCGCTGGGCGGGGCTTCGGTGCACTACTGGGGAGAAATCGGACGCCGCTACGGCCTGAACCTGGAAGTCGTCAACGAGAGCGTCGACCCGCGCTTCGGCTTCATGACCCTGGATAAAGACGGCAAGATCCGCATGGACTGCTCCTCGGCACACGCCATGGCATCTTTGGTAGCCAACCGCGAAAAGTACGACATCGCCACCGGCAACGACGCGGATGCAGATCGCCACGGCATTGTCACCCCGGATGCCGGGTTAATGAACCCGAACCACTTCCTGGCTGTGGCCATCGACTACCTGCTGACCCATCGCGGGAACTGGCCGGCGGATGCCGAGATCGGCAAGACCCTGGTCTCCTCCGTGCTCATCGACAAGGTGGTGGCCTCCCACGGCCGGACCCTGCGCGAGGTGCCGGTGGGCTTCAAGTACTTCGTTGAACCACTGGCCTCGGGCAAGGTGGCCTTCTGCGGCGAGGAGTCCGCAGGAGCAAGCTTCCTGGACTTGTCCGGCAAGGCCTTCAGCACCGACAAGGACGGGCTGATGCTCGCCCTGCTGGCCAGCGAGATGCGCGCCGTCACCGGCAAGAGCCCCAGCCAGTTGCACGCGCAGCTGGTGGAGCGCCACGGTTCGAGCTTCTATGACCGCTTCGATGCCCCGGCAAACCGCGAGCAGAAAGCCGTGCTCTCCAAGCTGGATCCCTCGATGGTCTCCGCCACCGAATTGGCGGGGGATGCGATCACCGCAAAGGTGACCGAAGCAGCCGGTTTTGCCATTGGCGGCCTGAAGGTCTCCAGCGAGCACGCATGGTTCGCGGCACGTCCTTCGGGCACCGAGGACATCTACAAAATTTATGCAGAGTCGACAAAATCACCCGAGCATCTGCAGCAGGTGCTCGCAGAAGCTCGGGTGATTGTTGATGCTGCTCTAGCTGGCTAGTTCAGCTTCGCGGTCCATGGGTCGATGGCTTCGGCTGGCTGCTTGCGGGTAGCCAGCCAGTGGCCCAACCACAGCAAGAGGAAGATCGGAAGGCCGACGTAGCTTGATGCCATCTGCAGCAGGTTGCCGTCCAGCACCGCCTGGTAATTCTGTCCTGCGATCACCACAATGAGGATCACAAAGGCGAGAATTGGGCCCAGCGGGAACAATGGCGCCTTGTACGGAAGGTCGGCCAGATCCTGGCCGCTGGCCACGTACGCCTTGCGGAATTGGTAATGGCTCACCGCAATCCCCACCCAGGCGATAAACCCGGACAGGCCGGACACGTTCAGCAGCCAGGTGTAGGCCTCGCCCTGACCGATAATTGCCGTCAGGAATCCGAAAAGTCCTACTGAGGCGGTCAATAGCATGGCCGGTACGGGGACACCGCGCTTGTTGAGGCGTCCAAAAATCTTCGGCGCCTTCCCATCCTTGGCCATGGAGTAAAGCATGCGCGCAGAGGCATATAGGCCCGAGTTGCCTGCAGAAAGAATGGCCGAGAGGATTACTGCGTTCATCAATGCCGCAGCGAAGGCGATGCCCGCGCGCTCGAAGACCAGGGTGAATGGCGAGGTGGCAATGTCCGATGCCTCGGATGAGAGCAGCGATGGATCCAGATACGGGATCAACATGCCGATGACAAAGATGGCACCGATGTAGAAGAGCATGATGCGCCAGAAGATCGTCTTGATGGCTTTCGGAACATCGCGCTGGGGGTTTTCCGCTTCACCAGCAGCTACACCAACCAGCTCGGTGCCCTGGAAAGAGAATCCAGCGATCATGAAGACCGAGACGATGGACAGCCAACCGCCGACAAATGGCGCATCCCCATCGGTCCAGTTGCCGAAGCCAGGCGAGGTGCCGCCGATGATTCCGAAGATCATCGCGAAACCGCAGATCAGGAACACGATGACGGTGATGACCTTGATTGCCGCCAGCCAGTACTCGCCCTCGCCAAACGCCTTGGCTGACAAGGCGTTGAGTCCGGTCAACAGCACCAGGAAGATCGCCGCCCAGATCCAGCCCGGAACATCCGGAAGCCAATAGGACATCACGATGCCGGCCGCTACCAGCTCGGCGGCAACGGTAATTGCCCAGTTGAACCAGTAGTTCCAGCCAATCGCGAAGCCAAAGTGCCGGTTAACGAAAACGGTGGCATAGGTCTGGAATGAACCTGCCACCGGAAGCCGCGCACTCATCTCGCCAAGCGACTGCATCAGCAGCAGCACCATGATGCCAATCAGGGCATAGGCTACCAGCGCGCCACCGGGGCCAGCTTCAGAGATCGTGCCGCCGGACGCGACGAATAGTCCGGTACCAATTGAGCCGCCAATGGCAATCATCTGCATATGGCGAGCTTTGAGGCCACGCTTCAGGCCGTCCTGCGACGGTGCGGGCTCAGTCATGCGCTACATCTCCTGGTGCCTAGAAATTTCCAACCTTTCAATCCAAGCACCCTGAGCAGTCTCATAGCTATGAACCGCGCTACAGTAAGCGATCAATAATCTTTCGCTTGGCCCACGAATATGGAGGATAAATTGCGCTCAGGGTATCCACAACCGTGGTTTTGTTGAGTTCTGAACGCATCTGCGAAAGCCGGTCGAAGCCATGCTTGCCGTGATACGACCCCATTCCGCTGGCCCCCACCCCGCCAAACGGCAGGGTGGGAATGACCATCTGGGCCAGCGGGGCGTTGTGCACAATAGCCCCGGCGCGAACCCGATCGGAGAAAATCGACTGCAGCCGAGGGCTCTCGCTCATGAGGTATGCGGCCAGCGGCGATGGGCGCCGGGCAATGAACTCCAGCGCTTCTTCGAAGCTTTCGACCTCGATGATTGGAAGGATCGGACCGAAGATCTCCTCGGTCATCAAGGTGCCGCCAAGGTCCACGTTGCGCATGATGGTCGGAGCGATGCGCAGGGTTGCTTCGTCATACTCACCGCCGAACACCACCTCGCCCTGTTCCATCATGGCCAGCAAGCGCTCAAAATGCTGGTGGCTGGCAATCCTGCCAAAATCCGGGTGGGTGATCGGCTCCTTGCCGTAGAAACCGGAGATGGCCTGGCCCAACCGGCTAATCAATGGCGTGGCATCGCCGATGCACAGGATGTAGTCCGGTGCGACGCAGGTCTGGCCGGCATTCATGAATTTCGCGTAGGCCAAGCGCTTGGCGGTGGCCAGCGAGTGGTTGTCAACGACAGCCGGGGATTTGCCCCCGAGTTCCAAAGTGGTGGGAGTCAGGTGCTGGGCGGCCGCCATCGCGACAATTTTCGCGACCCGCTCCCCGCCGGTGTAGAAGATGTGGTCCCAGCGCGCCGCCAGCAATTCGGAGGCGGTATCCGCGCCGCCTTCGATGACCGCGAAGACCCGCTCATCCAGATAGAGAGGGAGGAACTTGGCCAGGGCCCCCGAGGTGGCTGGGGCGAGTTCCGAGGGCTTGAGAACCGCGGCGTTGCCAGCGGCAATGGCGGCAACCAGCGGCGCGAGCACCAGCTGCAGCGGGTAGTTCCAAGCACCAATAATCAAGACCACGCCCAGGGGCCGCGGCTCGATCTTCGCGATGGCCGGCTGGAGCGCCAACGGCACCTTCACGCCGGTGCTGTCCATCCATTCGGCCAGGTGCCTCAGCGCAAAATCGATTTCTGCGCGCACCACGTCAACCTCGGCAAATTTGGCTTCGGTGGGGCTCTTTCCGAGGTCGTCATTCAGTGCCTGCACAAAGTCGTCAAGATGCTCTTCGAGCATCTTCTCCAGCGCGCGCAATTGCTGGATCCGGAAGCGGCGCGGGTGGGTGATTCGGGTGTCGGCAGAACGGCGCAAATGGCTCAGAACCGTGGCAATTCGTGAAGGATGCTCGTCCACCGGAGGAGCGGAATCGCCGACCGGCTCGGGCAACGGAGTGGAAGTAAACAGACCCATGATTTGAGCGTACGTCACCGAACGGAAATTCCCTCGATTAATGCGCCGAAGGATTCATTATGTATCAACTATTTGATACATTAATTGTCACCGAGGAGGCACGATGGCATCTCTATCAACACAATTCGGCACATTTGCCGTAGCGGCGCTGGTTGTTTATTTCATATTGCGGGCATTCGGTCGTGCTAAGAACGGTGAATTGCTCAGAAGCGCACGACAGCACGCATTGTGGTGCGCAATCATCGGATACTTTGCCACTACCTCAACTAGTTGGTTCGGCGAAGCCGTGGCCGTGCCCATAGGCGATCAAAGCAATCTCGATGTTGCGATGAGCATTGCATCAGCGGCCACCCCTGGCTTGTGGGTCGCCTTCATCTATATCGCGAGCCAGTACACCTGGCCACGCAGGTTGAAGCCGCTGCGCACCGCAACTCTTGCCCCACGTTCCTTGACGAGCCCGATACCCAAGAAACTCGTTGCGGCAACGGTGGTTGTTCTGATCCTGGCCTGCGTGACGGTTTACTCTGTTCGAGACGTCGCAGCCATTGCACCAGTGCCAGAGACTGAAATCAGTGCCGATGATTATTCCTATAGCAATCCTTCGCAGGACGGATTGCGTGCTGCCGGAGAAATCCTGCCTTACCTCTACGTGAGCTTCGGAATTCTCGCATTGGCTGCAATCGCAGCTTCCATTGTCATCCTTAGGCGTCGTCCTCTTCCGGGCATTTCCGAGCACAATAACCGACTGTTGCGCACCACGTGGTTGAACCGCCTTTACCGCACCGTTGGCGTATCGCTGGCGGTACAGGCTGGGGAGGCCCTGCACTATAAAGCGCGCTGGTTCCACAACGAGTCCACACGCTACATTGATGGTTCAGGTGCGGGGATCGAGTACATGGATAGCATGAACAAGATCGGAAACGACCTGGACTGGACGGCGAACTATGCTGTCCTGGGTATTTCGGTCTTGATGCTTTTCTGGCGACCGCCGACGAACTTTGAAAATCTTCCGCGGGCAAAACGCACCGGGTTCAGCAGGCTGCGCGATCAGCTGTTCTCCCTGCAATACGCAACAGCGCTGCTCATGTTCGTTGCCATTTTTATCGCATGGCCGTTTTTGCCTGTCATCGATGACTACAAGTTGCCTACCGGCGAGCGCGAGACGTGGATGTTGGTGTTTTTCTCTGGTGCCGCAGTGTTCTACCTTGCCTTGAATGCGCTTTACCTCGGGTACGTGTACGTTGTTTCACGGCAGATTTCTGCCGCTCCCAGGCATTCGGCAAAGTTGTCCATGTGGCCGTATATTTGCGCCGGATTGCTCATAGCCTCGTGCTTGTACTTCTTGCTCTTTCCACCGTTGGACTATTTATGGGGTTTCGTTGCGCCCAGCAAAGTGGTTGTCATTGCCCTAGTCGTACTGCTCGTCCTCGCGCATCTAGGATTTACCTGGTTCACGCGTCGAGCCATTATCCCGTGGAACGTTACGACCGCTGAAGAAATCTGGTACCGAAGGGTATTGGAACTGCGTTCCCTGCGAGCGGTCACCAGTGCCGTCGCGGCCATGCTGGTTGTCGGTTACGAGTTCCCGGTCCGCCTAGATCTTCTTGCCGTTATGATCTTCTGCATTCCGGCGGTCATATTCCTGGAACCCCCCAAGGCCAGCGAAGCCAAGTCCTTGCAGGGGTCAACGTCCGCATGAGCACACAGATCAGTGTGGACCTTGAGGCAGCCACCGCACCCTATGAGCAGATCCGCTCGCAGATTGCCGCACTCGTCAACCTTGGCGAGTTGTCGCCGGGCACCAGACTACCGACTGTTCGCGCACTGGCCACGGACTTGGGGGTTGCAGCCGGAACGGTGGCTCGCGCCTATAAGGAGCTGGAAGCCGAAGGGCTGATTTCTTCGAGGCGCCGCGCCGGCACCGTAGTGAGCGAACGACCCGGATCTGTTGATACCCACGAAGATCTGGTGGCCGCGGTGGACCAGCTGTGGAAATTGGCGGCGGCGCAGCATGTTGACGCCGCGACCCTCAAGGCGTTGGTGGCACGACGCAAACCTTGAGGATTTGTTCTGTGCATCCCTTCTGCGTACTCTCTAAATCAGTGACACGGGGTGTCGGAGACGCCGACTGAGATGAAACCCGTCGAACCTGATCTAGTTCACGCTAGCGGAGGGATGTCGCATGACTCTGCCTACCGTTGCCCAAAAATACCGGCAACGCTCCCCCTTGGTTTTTTGCCTGACGAACACGGTCGTCACCAACTTCACCGCCAATGTCCTTCTTGCCTCCGGCGCTTCGCCGGCGATGACCAACCTGCCCGGAGAGGCCGGAGGGTTTGCCGCCATGGCTTCCGCGGTACTGGTGAATCTAGGCACTCCAAGCACCGAGCAAATGGTTGCCATGGAGGAAGCGGTCCTCTCGGCGAGCGCGGCTGGCACCCCCTGGGTATTGGATCCAGTGGCCGTGGGCGCTCTTTCGGTGCGCACCGACTTCGCACGACGCATTGTGCATCAGCGTCCGGCCCTGATCCGCGGCAATGCCTCGGAAATCCTGGCCTTGGCGGGCAAAGATTCCAGCGGCCGAGGTGTTGATGCAGCAGATACCGTGCAGGTAGCCCTGGATGCCGGACGCGAATTGGCCAAGGAACACGGGTGCGTTGTTGCCATCTCCGGTGAAGCGGACGCGATCATCAACGCGAAGCGCACCGTGCTGGTGCATACCAACGGGATCGGGTTGACCAGAATCACCGGTGGAGGATGCGCGCTGGGCGCCTTCAACGCGGGCATGCTCGCGGTGCACGAGGACCCCTTTGACGCGGCCATCGCTGCCCACGGATTCTATGGCCTCGCCGCAGAAAAGGCGCTGGCGGCAAGCAACGGTCCGGGGAGTTTTGCCGTGGCCTTCCTTGATGCCCTGGCCGCCACGGAACCTGAAGAACTACAGAATTTGAAGTACGAGGAATTGAACCATGGATAATATCGGCGCATACCTAGTAGCCAACACCGCCAGCTGCATGCCACGCACCACACTGGAAGTCATTGAAGGGGCGGTGGCCGGCGGCATCGAGTGGATCCAGCTGCGGGCCAAAGACGAGACCGCGCGCGAATTCTTCGAACTGGCCTGCGCCGCGGCCCGCCTCACCGAAGGCAAGGCGAAGCTGCTGATCAATGACCGGATCGACGTGTTCTTGGCGGCCCGCGCGGCCGGGGCAGCGGTCAGTGGAATCCACATCGGCCACAAGGACATCCCGGTGCGCCTGGCACGCCAGGTCATGGGCGAAGGCACCATCGGCTTGAGCGCTTCCACTGATGCCCAGCTGGCACAGGCCAACCTCGATGCCGAGGCGATCGACTACTTGGGTGTCGGCGCAGTGCGTGCCACTCCAACCAAAAAGGACCACCCAACCCCGATTGGGCTGGACGGTTTTGCCCGCGCCGCCTCGCTGACCTCCCTGCCCTGCGTAGCCATCGGGGCGATCACCGCGCAGGATGCCAGCGCCATCCGCGCTGGCGGCGGAGCCGGTTTGGCCGTGGTCCGCGCCATCTGCAATGCCGACGACCCGCAAGCTGCCAGCGGGCAGCTGGTGGCAGCTTGGGCGGCAGCGCAGTGAAAAACATTCTCTCCATTGCCGGCTCCGACCCCTCCGGTGGCGCAGGAATCCAAGCGGATCTGAAGGCCATTGCCGCCAACGGCGGCTACGGCATGTGCGTGATCACCGCGCTGACCGCGCAGAACACGCTAGGTGTCAGCGCGGTACAGGCCATCGATGGCGAGTTTGTGCTCGCTCAGCTCAACGCGATCAGCGCCGACGTCCAGATCGATGCCATCAAAATTGGCATGCTGGCCAACGAGGAGATCATCCGCGCCGTCAACGGATGGCTGGATACCGTGGATGCCCCGGTGGTACTGGATCCGGTCATGGTAGCCACCAGCGGGGACCGGCTCTTGGAAGATGAGGCGGTGCTCGATTCCTTGCTGGACCGCGCTTCGGTGATCACGCCCAATCTGCTGGAGTTGGCAAGCTTGCTGCGTGAGCCGGCAGCGGCCGATTGGCCGCAGGTCCTGGAACAGGCCCAGCGGCTGGCCGCCAAGCATGATGCACTGGTCCTGGCCAAGGGCGGGCATCTGGCCGGGGACCTCTGTCCAGATGCGCTGGTCTCCTCCCAGGGAGTATTGGCCGAATTCAGCAACCAGCGCCACAACACCAAGAACACCCACGGCACCGGATGCACCCTGTCCAGCGCCTTGGCGACGCTCTACGCATCGGGCGGCGACTGGGCCAGCGCCCTGGAACAGGCCAAGGCCTATCTGTTCCGCGCCATCGGCGCTGCCGATGAACTCAACGTCGGCCGCGGGCATGGCCCGGTGAACCACTTTGCCCACTTCTTCAGCGAAGCTGATCCGATGGACCAGTGGTGGCAGCAGATCCACGAGCTGCGCGGCTCCATCGACAACCTGGAGTTCATTGCCCAGCTGGCCGACGGCACGCTGGACCCAGCGGACTTTGAATACTATTTGGCGCAAGACGCGCTGTACCTGCAGCGCTATGCCCAGGTGCTGGCCGAAGCCAGCGCATTAGCCCCGGATCTTGACGCGCAACGCTTCTGGGCCGGCTCCGCCAGGGAAATCCTGGAAGGCGAACTGCAGCTGCATCGCAGCTACCTGGCCGAAGGGACCGCGAATCCCAGCGCCATCACGTTGAACTACGTGAACCATCTGGCCGCATCCAAGCGCAGCTACGCGGAGCTGATCGCCGCAATCCTGCCGTGCTACTGGCTCTACCAGGACATCGGCAAGCGCCTGGCCTCGGCCAACCATCCAGAACACCCGTACAAGCAGTGGCTGGTGACCTATGCATCAGAGGAATTCGATCTGGCCACCGAGCGCGCCATCGATATGGTGCGCGTCGCGTGGAAGCAGGCCGACGGCAATCTGCGCGAGCGGATGCGGCTGGCCTTCATGCGATCCTCCGAACACGAGGTGGCCTTCTTCGATCAGGCACGGCGGAACCGAGTAGAATTCTCTACGGCCTGAAACGCGCGGGCCACGATCTGGAGGATTGCATGAGCTGGAGCATTCACGGCAACGGAAAGACCATCACCCCGGGCGAAGTTGTTGCCCCGGAAGAACGGCTGCACTGGCCGCAAACCATTTCCATTGGCGCCCAGCACATCCTGGCGATGTTCGGCTCCAGCATCCTGGTCCCGACCCTGACCGGTTTCCCGGTGACCACCACCTTGCTGTTCACCGGCCTAGCCACCATCGTCTTCTTGCTGATGACCAAAAACAAGGTCCCCAGCTACCTCGGCTCGTCCTTTGCGATGATCGCTCCGGTCATCTCCACCACCCAGTCGCACAGCATGGCTGGCGCGCTGGGCGGCATCGTGATGACCGGTGCGCTGCTTTTTGCGGTGGGGCTGATTGTCCAGGTGACCGGCACCGGATGGATCCACTCCTTGATGCCTCCGGTGGTCATGGGCACGATCGTTGCGTTGATCGGCCTGAACCTGGCCAGTGCAACCCTGGCGCCCATGACCGATTTCCCGCTGACCACCTTTTTGACGGTGATCTTCACGGTGCTGGCCACGGTGGCCTTCAAGGGCCTGCTGGGTCGCCTGTCAATTCTGGTGGGCCTGGTCCTTGGCTACCTGTTGGCTTTGGTCCAGGGCCAAGTCGATTTCAGCGCTGTCCAGGCTGCCGACTGGGTCGGCCTGCCTGAGTTCACCACTCCAACCTTCCACTTTGATACCGCGCTGATGTTCCTGCCAGCCGTGTTCGTCCTGATTGCCGAGAATATAGGGCACGTGCGCACCGTTGGCGTGATGACCGGGCGGGACCTCTCGAAGTTCAATGGCCGCGCGTTGATGGCCGATGGCGCCGCCAGCGTCGTTGCCGGGCTCGGTGGCGGTTCGGCCACCACCACCTACGCCGAGAACATTGGCGTGATGGCCGCGTCCCGCGTGTACTCCACCGCCGCCTACTGGGTGGCGGCCATCGTGGCGATGGCATTGGCCTTCTTGCCGAAGTTCGGCGCTTTGGTAGGCACAATTCCGGTGGGTGTCATCGGCGGCCTGGGCATTGTCCTGTACGGCATGATCGGCATTGTTGGCGCACGCTTGTGGATCGAGGCGAAAGTCGACTTTGGCAATCCGATCAATTTGATGACCGCAGGCACCGGGTTGATTATCGCGATTGCCGTGACCAGCGATATCTCCTTCGGCCAGTTCCAGCTCGGCGGCATTGCACTGGGCTCGATCGCCACCTTGGTGGTGTTCCACTCGATGCGCGCGGTGGCCAAGCTGCGCGGCAATGACCTCGCCGAGAACCCGGACGAATCCTGAAAGTTTTAAAAAAATTTTTCGGCTGGCCGGTGCTGCGCCTTTGCTCGTGGCACCGGCCGGTCTTTTTTATGCAATCCCCCGCTGGTTAGGCACGAGGCGTGGTGGCCCGAAAGGCATTCTGGGTGAATCTTGTAAGGACTCCTTCCAAAATGTGATTGTTATCCCACCAAAAACTGAAAATTACCGATTTCCGCCCCGGCCAAATCGGATAGCATGGCTGATTGTGACTGCGACAACATCAGACGGAAAACTCTCCGCGCGACTCATCTTCATCGCCCTCGGGGCGGCACTGGGTGGGTTCGTTTTTGGATATGACTCATCAATCGTTAACGGCACCGTAGACGCTGTCGAGCACGAATTCGGGCTCAACGCGGTAACTATCGGTTTCACTGTTTCCTGCGCCTTGCTGGGCGCAGCTCTGGGCGCATGGGTAGCAGGTGTGGTCTCCGAACGCGTGGGACGCGTGCGCACCATGCTCTTCGCCTCCATTCTCCTGGCCATCTCGGCCATCGGCTGCGGTCTGTGCTTCAGCGCCGCCGACCTCATCGTATGGCGCATCGTTGGCGGCATAGGCGTCGGCTTCGCTTCGGTGATCGCTCCCGCCTACATCGCCGAGGTCTCCCCGGCAGCCCATCGTGGACGCCTGGGCACCATGCAGCAGATGGCCATCGTGCTGGGCATCTTCGTGGCCTTCCTGGTCAGCGCACTGCTGGTCTTCGTCATGGGATCGGCCGACGCCACCGGCTGGTTCGGCCTGGCGGCGTGGCGCTGGATGTACCTCTCGCTGCTGGTTCCAGCGGTGCTCTACGGCGTGCTCTCGCTGCGCCTGCCCGAATCCCCCCGCTACCTCGTTGAGCGCGGCCGCTTCGTTGAAGCAGCTACCGTGCTGACCCGGGACATGGGCATGAATGCCGGCGAGGAAACCGAGAAGAAGATCGAAGAGATCCGTGCCACGGTGCACGTGGAACGCCGCCAGAAGTTCAGCGACCTGCTGGGCCGCTTCGGCTTCCACCCGCTGGTATGGGTCGGCATCCTGCTCTCGGTCTTCCAGCAGTTCGTCGGCATCAACGTGATCTTCTACTACTCCACCACGCTGTGGAAGTCCGTGGGCTTCGCCGAATCAGATTCCTTCACCATTTCGCTGATCACCTCGGTGACCAACGTAGTGGCTACCATTGTGGCGGTCCTGCTGATCGACGTGCTGGGACGCAAGCTGCTGCTAACCATCGGCTCGGCCATTATGACCCTGTCCCTGGGCATGATGGCGGTGGCCTTCGCCCAGTCGGTCACCATCGATGGCGCGGTCTCGCTGCCAGGCAGCTGGGGCATCATCGCCCTGGTGTCGGCCAACCTGTTCGTGGTCGGTTTCGGCGCGACCTGGGGTCCGGCCGTTTGGGTTCTGCTCGGCGAGATCTTCCCGAACTCCATCCGCGCGATGGCCCTCGGAGTGGCTGCCGCCGCGCAGTGGATCGCCAACTTCATCGTTTCCACCACCTTCCCGGCGCTGGCCGATGCAGGCCTGGCACTGGCGTACGGCATCTACGCGGTGGCTGCGCTGCTGTCCTTGATCTTCGTGATTTTCATGGTCAAGGAAACCAAGGGGCGCACCCTGGAAGATATGAAGCTGTAAAGCACAAACGCTCGCAACTGGACTGCGGCAAGGCGGTGCGGAACGATCAGGTTCCGCACCGCCTCGTCATTTAACGCCGCGCGGGCCTACCAGGCCTTGCGGGGCACGTCGACTCCGGCCTCGCTCTGCAGCTCAAGGACCTTGTCCAGGCTCGGACGGCCTTCGCGCACCGGCCCCTGGCCGGCCAGCTCAACCACGACGGAGCCACCCGGAACCAGGTCCACCTGCTCCCCGCGCACCCAGATCGGGCGCGAGTGAGCGCCATCAAGGGTGAAGGCAATGCTGGTTCGTTCAAGGCGCACCGCAATGCGCATGCCATGCCAGGCCAGGCTGAAGCTGATCGAGCGCCAGGCGTCGGGCAGGCGCGGATCAAAGCAGAGCCGGTCATCGTCATCACGCAAGCCCGCAAAGCCATAGATCAGCCCGGACCAGACGCCACCGGTGGAAGCCACGTGCACGCCGTCCCCGGTATTGCCGTGCAGATTCTGGAGATCCACATTCAGCGCGTGCTCGAAGTACTCCCAGGACAGCTCGCGGTACCCGACTTCGGCAGCCAGAATGGACTGCACGGTCGCCGACAGCGTGGAGTCGCCGGTGGTCAGCGGGTCATAGTAATTGAAGTCGGCAAGCTTCTGCTCGGCGCTGAAATCGCTGGAGCGCAGCCACAAGGCGAGCACCGCATCGGCCTGCTTGATGACTTGGAAGCGGTAGATCACCAGCGGGTGGTAATGCAGCAGCAAGGGGCGCTTGTCCGGGCCGGTATTGGCCAGGTCCCACACCTCGCGATTCAGGAAGTGCTCATCCTGCGGGTGGATTCCCACAGATTCCGAATACGGAATATGCATGCAGTCGGCGGCCTTGAGCCACAGCTCGATTTCCCCCTCGCTCAAATCCAGCTTGCTGGCCAGCTTGGCGTAGTCCTCGGGCCGCTGCTGCGCGAGTTCGACCAGCAGCTGCGCGCTGCGGCGCAGATTGAAGCGGGCCATGACATTGGTGTACAAGTTGTCATTGACCACCGCGGTGTACTCGTCAGGGCCGGTGACCCCATGGATGTGGAAGCGCTCATTGCCTTCTTGGCCGCGCCAGAAGCCCAGCGAGGCCCACATGCGGGCGGTTCCCGCCAGGATTTCGGCACCACCAGCAAGCAGGAACTCGTCGTCCTCCATCACGCTCAGATAGCGGTTGAGCGAATACACGACGTCCGCGTTGATGTGATACTGCGCGGTTCCCGCGGGATAGTAGGCACTGGCTTCCTCGCCGTTGATGGTGCGCCACGGGAAGAGCAGCCCGGCTTCATTCATGATGCTGGCCCGACGCGTGGCCGCCGGGATCATCGCAACCCTGGCACGCAGCGTATTGCGTGCCCACTGCTGGTTGGTATAGGTCAAGAACGGCATCACATAGATTTCGGTATCCCAGAAGTAGTGTCCCGAATAGCCGTTGCCGCTCACTCCCTTGGCGCTGATGCCAAGACCGTCGGCCCGGCCCGCGGCCTGGGCCAGCTGGAACAGGTTCCAGCGGATCTTGCGCTGCAGTCCGGCATCGTCGCAGTCCACCACGACATCGCTGCGCTTCCAGAAGTCGGCCATGAAGTCCCGCTGGGCACGGAAATGCCCGTCCATGCCCTGTTCGGCCAAGTGGTCCAGCGCGCGATCCGAGCGCTGCAGCATCTCCTGGGCCGGGTGGCGACGCGAGCAGTTGTAGACCGCGTACTTCGACACGCGGATGCCCTGCCCGGCTTCCAGCCGGGTGCTGATGACCTCATCGGCACGCTCATCGGCGGTCTTGCGGTCAATGCGCAGCGGCTGATCGGCCCCGCCGGTGGTGCGCACATGGTGCTCCACCATCGTGGCCACGGACATGCCGGACCCGGGAACCTCATAGGAGATGCCCATGCGGGATCCGCTCACCGTGTGCCCGGCTGGGCGCAAGGGATTTTCGCTGGCTTCTTCGCTCTTGCGCGGATCGGCGACGCCCGCAGCGGAGGCGTCGGTCTCCTCGGGCGAGGCCACGGTGCGCTGCGAGCGGTAGCCCACCACCGACGATTGCACGAGCACCCTGGCCGGAGCGTCCAGCAGCCGCACGTGGACATCCTGCAAGGCCAGGTGGCGGTCGGTGAAGGAGATCATGGTTCGGGCCATGACGGCCACGCGATGCCCTTCGGCGGTGCGCCACAGGGTTCGTGCGCACAGGGTCCCGTCGCGGAAGTCCAGGCGCAGTTCATCGCGCAGCATCTCGGTGCGGCCAACTTCCAGGGCTTCATCGTTGATGAAAACGCGCAGCGTCCTGAAATCCGGGGCGCTGATCATGGTCTGGCCGGTTTCGGCCAGGCCGAAGGCGCTTTCCGCGTGCCGGATCTGCCAGGCCTCGTGCAGGCCATTGATGAACGTTCCACCGCTTTGATCGCCCAGGCCCAACTGCGCCGCCCTGGCGCCAAGGAAGCCGTTGCCCAAAGAGAAGACGGTGTCCTGGGCACCATCGGCATCCCGGTGCTCATCACGCAACAGCGACCAGGAATCCATTTCCCAGGCCTGCACGGATTCATCGGAAACCAGTTCAGAAAGATCCTCGATGGCAAAATGCGCGCCGGCTTCCAGCAGCTCGGAGGCATTCCCTTCCCGGGCCACGCCGACCACGCCAAAGCCCCCGGCCCGCGCTGCGGCCACGCCGCTGGTGGCATCTTCGAAAACCACGCACTCTTCGGGGCGCCAGCCCAAATCGGCAGCGGCAGCCAAGAAAGTATCCGGGGCAGGCTTGCCGGCCAGTTTTCGGGCGGCGGCTTCCTGGCCGCCCATCACCAGCGGGAAATGCTCTTCCAGGCCTGCGGCCGAAAGCACCATGCGCGCGTTGCGCGAGGACGACACCACGGCGACGTCGAGCCCGGCATCAAGAACCTGGCGCAAGTAGGCAAGGGAACCCGCGTAGGGCTCGATCCCATCGCGCAGCAACACCTCGGTGAATTTGTCGTTTTTCATATTTCCCAGGGCGCAGATGGTGTCCTGGCCTGCGGAATCCTGGACGGTTCCCCACGGCAATTCGAGACCGCGCGAGGCGAGCATGGCTTGCACCGCGTCATAGCGTGGACGCCCGTCGAGCAGGTTGAAATAATCCTGCTCGGTGTAACTGGCCACGCCCGGGATTTGCTCAAAATAGGCAGTGAAAAGTTCTTGCCAGGCTCTGCGATGCAGCAGCGCCGTTGGTGTAATCACACCATCCAGATCAAAGAGGACGGCTTTGTAATCACGATGTCGGTACTCAGGTCGATAAGCGTTCACGATCGAAATCCTTCGAAAGGGGAGCAAATTACTAGCCGTAGTCCATACGGTAGCAACTGAACGCGTTTGCATCGACATACTACGATAAGAACGTGGCACAGTGGATAGATTTGTTCAACAGCGATAACTGGCGTGAGTCGACCGCCGAATGGATCGACGCGGCCTGCGAGGCCTACGGCATCCAGCGCACCTCGGGTCCTGACTTCTGGCCTGCCCAATTGCACCAGATCCAGGCATCGGTGCGAACCGACGCCGCGGACCTGATTTTCAGCGCCAACGCCCCGGGACTAGCCGCTGAAGCTGCCACCACCGTGGTGGCCGGACAGCTTTTGCCTGACCGCGTGGTGATGCCGCTGGCGGTGGATCGCCGCGCTGGCTACATGCTGAGCCCAGACTTCGGGCATACCATGGCGGACCTCGGGGATTCCGTGGAAAACTGGGAGCTGGCGCTGGCCTCGCTGGGTTCCTTGCAAGTGGCATTGATGGGTAGTGAAGACCAGTTCTTCGATGCCGGTGTCACCGTCGTTGACCCCCAGTTCCTGCCCGAACAGTTCGAGCAGGCGCTGATGATGCACGTTTCCCTGCCAGCAGAACACCCGCTGCACATCGACGGCGCGCAGGCCGATCATCTAGCTGCGCATATCGACGAGCTGATCAAAGCCAGCGCCGCCCTGCATCAGGGTACGGTTCCGCTGAGCCTGGAGCACGGAAACTTTGACCTCTCCCAGGTTGTCGTGCCGGCGGAAGCTGGCATCCACGGTCGAATTTTGAATCTTTCCTCGGCTCACTGGGCCCACCCCTTTTCTTCGCTGAACAACGCCTTGGCGGCCATGACCGAAGCCTGGAATTGTGAGACCAGTGATGAGCGGGTCATGCAGGTGCTTTTCGCATATCTGGATCAATTTGCCGCCTATGGTTCACCTGACGAGCTCTATGACCTGATCAATCCAGCCTGCCTGGTAGCTCCGCTCTCCCAGCATGAAACATGGTTGCGCTTGCTGCTGGATGCCGATGACGAGCACTTGCGCGAAAACGCGCCGAATGTCTTGAGCACATTGGATCTTCAGTAGCATTAACGACGCATGGGCCCCTGAAGGGGCCCATGCGTTCGTTTGCTACTGGGCTACTGCGGCTTCGATTTCCTTGAACGCGTTTTGCGCGGCGTCTTGAACGCTCTGGCGGTCAAAGAAGACTTCCATTTCGTATCGATAAAGGATGTCTTGAACAGCACTGAATCCCATCGGAGGAATTGCTTCGGTTCCTTGCAGCTCCGGCTCCAGACTGGTCACGAACTCAGCTGAAGCAGTTTCGATCGAGTCCAGATCGGCAACAACCTTCTCACGGACATCGAGATTCGCTGGCAAGCCCCGGTCCATCTGGTTAAGCGCACCAGCTTCTGGCGAATTCACCATGAAGTCGATGAACTTCTTGACCTCGTCCGGGTGCTTGCTGCCACCGTAGCCGGACATCATCATTGAAGACTTGTACCACAGGCCGTTGTCTTCAGCCTTGCCGGTGCTGCTGGGCAAGCGTAATGGAACCAGATCAGATCCAACTGCTGCTGACAATCCACCCAGCTGGTTGCTCCACCACATGCCGAAGGCTGCAGTTCCAGTGCCAGTCATGGAACGGTCAGGCCCGGCGTTCTGGTTTTCCGCCAGGACCGAAGCCTCAGGGTAGGATCCACCGCTCAAGAGGTCCCTGTGGTGCTGGAAGTACCCGGTGAGATCTTCTGCAGTGAACCCCAAAGCTCCGTCGTTGCCGGTCAGATGCTTCCCGTCCTGCCTCAACCAGGTCTGCAATCCCGCAGGCTCGTTGGGAGCTTCGGCACCGTATTTTCCATCGAGTTTTTCGCTGACGGTTTCAGTGATTTTCCGATAGTCGTCCCAAGTCCAGGTCTTGTCATCTGGAACTTCGAGTCCGGCCTCTTCGAGGACTTTGGGGTTGGCTGTCAGCGTGAATGAATTGATACCCGTAGTAATTCCGACAAGGCCATCGTCGGTGGTCCCGTTTTGGATGGACACCTCTTCGAACTTGGAGACGTCCACGCCGGTCAGGTCAAGCAGTGCGCCGCGGTCTGCATATTCGCGAAGGTACTTATCGTCCATCTGGATGACGTCGGGGGCATCATTGGAGGCAACCTGAGTGGCCAGCTTGTCCCAGTAGCCGCTCCAATCGGAGTATTCGCCCTGCACGTCGATATCCGGATTCTCGGCCTCGAAAGCTTCGATGATCTTATTAGTTGCTTGGGCCCGCGCATCGGAACCCCACCAGGAAAATCGAAGTACCGTCTTGCCGTCTGCGCTTTCGGCACCTCCGTTGCCACCACACCCGGTCAACGCCAGAGCAGCAACCGCGGCAACGGCTACGGACTTGCTCAGACGTGCACCGAACTTCTTTCGACTTTTTCTCGAGTTGTCCTGCTGATCCATGGGGCTCCTCCTTGAGTGGGCCGGTAAGTGCGAGGTTTCTCGACTGACCATCATTGCCAGTCTTTCGGAAAGCGCTTCCCAAACAATCTAAGTGTGACTCCAGTCACGAGTCAAGAGGAGGGTGCAAATCAGTCGATAACATTTGAACATGGCGTGATGCATGTTCGGTATCACCCTTTTGCAGAGCGCAGTTCGGAGGATTCGCGCAGAATAGGTGTCCCGGTAACCACCATTTTGCGGGCTTCGCCATGGCTGAGGACCATTTCTCCGGCCCATCGGCCGATTTCTTCCAACGGCAATCGAGCAGTGCTAACTGTTGGAGTGACGTCCTCAAGGGTCGGAATATCATCAAAACCCGCCACGGCGATGTCTTCGGGGACCTGGAGCCCTCTCTCCCGGATCGCGCGCATGGCCCCCAGGGCCATTACATCAGAAACGCAAAAAACGCATATCTGGCCCGACACGCCTGGCTTTCGGTCCCCCAGATAATCACTCATGGCCATGTAGGCGCCTTCGCGCGAAAACGCTCCGTGAATAACATCGACGGCCGATAGGCCAGTACGCTTCAGCTTGGCAAGGAAGCCCTGCGCACGATGGCGAGAGGTCAGCAGGTTTTCGTCGCCAGCGAGAATAACAAACTTGCGATGACCCGCTCTAATAAGTTCTCCTGCAAGATGCTCCGAGGTGGTCCGATTATCCACCTGAATGCCTCCGGTACTAGCCAGCGGCTGGCCAATGACCACAACCTGGCCGCCGTTGTCTTGATAATTTTCGATTAGCTTCAGCAATCCATCGTCTTCAGATTCGCCGCGGGATCCGGAAAGAATAATTGCGTCCGTCCTTTGCGACATGAACGCCCTCACGGCCTCAATTTCTCGCTCCGGTTCAGAATCGGTACTTGCCAAGAGCAACTGCGTGCCGCTATCCCCCAATCCACGCTGGACACCACGAGCAATTGTTGAGAAATACGGGTCCGCGATATCACGGACCACCAAACCAACGAGCTTCGTTGTTGCGCGGGCAAGCGCTTGCGCTTGGGCGTTGGGAAAGTAGCCGAGTTTCTCCGCAGCCGCGCGGACCTTGTCGGAAATTTCGGCAGCGGGCTTACGTGCGGAACCGTTGAGCACGCGCGAAGCGGTTGCCAATGAAACTCCGGCCTCATTAGCGACGTCAGTTAGTCGAATAGCCATCTGAAATCCTTTTCGTCCACTACAAGCTGGGACAAGCTTATCTTTCAAATACCGTGATGGTTGACACCCCAATTCTGCATCACTATCGTGGAAAGCGCATTCCCAAGATTTTTTCCTTTTACTTCAGCCGAGGAGCATCTCGTGACAGATACCAAAGTTCTCCGAATTGCCATGAACGGCATTACCGGCCGCATGGGCTACCGGCAGCACCTGCTGCGTTCGATTTTGCCCATTCGCGATCAAGGCGGCATCACGCTTGCCGATGGTTCCAAGCTCACCGTCGAGCCGTTCCTCGTTGGCCGCAATGAAGACAAGCTGCGCGAGCTCGCGCAGAAACACCAAGTAGAGCACTACACCACGGATCTGGACTCACTGATCGACGATCCAAGCATCGATATCATCTTTGATGCATCAATGACCTCATTGAGGTACAGCACCCTCTCGAAGGCCATCTCATCCGGAAAGCACATCTTCACTGAAAAGCCGACCGCTGAAACCTTGAGCGACGCCATCGACCTAGCCCGGCAGGCCAAGGCCAAGGGAATTACCGCTGGCGTGGTCCACGACAAGCTCTACCTCCCCGGACTGGTCAAGCTACGACGTCTGGTCGATGAAGGATTCTTCGGAAGAATCCTCTCCCTCCGCGGAGAGTTCGGCTACTGGGTTTTTGAAGGCGAAATCCAGGAAGCCCAGCGCCCTTCATGGAACTACCGCCTCGCGGACGGTGGATCCATGACCACCGACATGTACTGCCACTGGAACTATGTGCTGGAAGGAATCATCGGCCAAGTCAAGACCGTGACATCAACAACGGCCACCCACATTCCAACCCGCTGGGACGAGCACGGTGAACCGTATGCCGCCACCGCAGACGACGCTGCCTATGGAATTTTTGAACTTGAAACACCGCAGGGTGATCCCGTCATTGCGCAGATCAACTCCTCCTGGGCGGTACGTGTATACCGTGATGAGCTGGTTGAATTCCAGATTGATGGAACCCACGGATCGGCTGTGGCAGGGCTGAACAAGTGCGTGGCGCAGCAACGCGCACACACCCCTAAACCAGTATGGAACCCCGATCTGCCAGTTACCGAGTCCTTCCGTGACCAGTGGCTGGAAGTCCCGGCCAACGCGGATCTGGACAATGGCTTCAAACTACAGTGGGAAGACTTCCTCGCAGACGTCGCTGCAGGAAGGGAACACAAGTACGGCCTGCTTTCGGCGGCCCGCGGAGTACAGCTGGCAACTCTGGGTCTGCAGTCCGCTGCCGAGCGCCGGACCCTGGATATTCCGGAGATCACGCTATGAGCGGGAACAGCTTCCCGGAACTCAGCCTGATCGATGAGCACGGGCAGTCTTTCACCTATAAGATGCAGGGTCCCGGAGACTTCCGTCGTCCGAACGCCCCGATATCCTCACGCAAGGTCTATGCTGCAGCCCACGTGATTCCGCACATGGGAGCAGACAATACACCGGGTTCATTAGCGGTAGTCGACTGGGACGCTACCTTGGCCTATCGTCACGAGCTCTGGTCCTATGGGCTGGGTGTTGCCGATGCAATGGATACCGCACAGCGCGGCATGGGATTGGACTATGCCGCCACTTGCGAACTAATTAATCGGTCGGCACAAGAGGCAGCGACGGTCATCTCGGAGAACCGGTACCCTGCCCTCACTGGACTGACGGTTCGCGACATAGTCGCCTGCGGTGTGGGAACCGATCAGCTGACTGCATCGGCAGTTGAATCCGGCCAGTTGCAGCTGGTCATTGACGCCTACCTCGAAATGCTGCACCTGGTAGAAGACTCTGGAGCTAAATCCATCTTGATGTGCTCGCGTGCCTTGGCCAAGGCCGCGCGCACTCCCGAAGATTACGTTCAGGTTTATGGCACCTTGTTGGAAGCAGCGAAAGAACCGGTCATCCTCCATTGGCTAGGCGAGATGTTTGATCCCCAGCTGGCCGGCTACTGGGGAACCAGCGACATTGCCGAAGCAACCTCGGTATTTCAGTCCATCTTGAAGAAATACTCGGAAAAGATTGATGGTGTCAAGGTTTCCCTGCTCAATGCGGAACACGAGAAGCAACTTCGTGCGGCTCTCCCTTCCGGGGTCAGGCTTTATACCGGAGACGACTTCAACTATCCAGAACTCATTGATGGTGATGGCGAGCTTCATTCGGATGCCTTGTTGGGAATATTTGCGGCTATTTACCCTGCAGCATCGACAGCACTGCAAGCATTCGATGCCGCAGATTCCACACGGGGACGCACCATCTTGGACTCCACCCGAGAGCTGGGACTGCATATCTTCAGCGCCCCAACCTTCTACTACAAGACTGGAATCGCCTTCCTCTCCTGGCTCAACGGTCATCAGAGCGGCTTCCAGATGGTTGGCGGCTTGCAAGCCGGTCGCTCGGTACCTCACCTGATCCGCACCTTCGTATTAGCCGACTCCGCCGGCCTGCTACTGAACCCAGAGCTAGCTGCCGAACGCATGAAACAGCTCCTCGCTGTTTGCGGCGTCCAGGCGTCTACCCAAACATTGACAGGAGTGTCATGAGCTTCGAACTGTCGCTGAACACCGGCACCACCCCCAACCTCAACCTGCAGCAAGCTGTCGAAGCTGCCGCACAGGCCGGGTTAACCCATATCGGTCCCTGGCGCCACCTGATTGAACAAGCTGGTGGGGCACAACGCGCCGCAGCCATTATCAAGGAAGGCGGGCTCAAAGCCAGCACCCTCTGCCGTGGCGGGTTCCTCACGGCAACATCAAAACAAGCGCAGAAGGAAGCCTTCGAATCCAACCGGAAAGCCATCGAAGAAGCAGCCACGATAGATGCACCAAACCTGATCATGGTCGTTGGTGGCTTGCCTTCGGCAGCCCACATTCTCGGAGGCAGCGGGGATCCAAGCGATAAGGATATCGTCGGGGCGCGCGACCGAGTCGCCCGCGCGCTAGATCAGCTGGTTCCACTCGCAATGGACTACGGAGTATGCCTGGTTCTTGAAGCACTGCACCCGATGTATGCCGTTGACCGGGCCGTGTTATCGACTCTGGGCCAGGCATTGGACTTGGCCACTGCGCATCCCTCCGAAGCAGTAGGTGTTGTCGTTGACACGTTCCACGTTTTCTGGGATCCACAATTGCAGCAGCAGATCCAGCGTGCCGGCCACGAACGCCGCTTGGTCAGTTATCAAATCTGCGACTTCAACCTGCCCATAGCCAGCAATGCCTTGCAATCGCGCGGAATGATGGGTGACGGACACATTGATTTCGCGGCCATATCCAGGTGGGTCGCCAAAGCCGGGTATCGCGGTCCGGTTGAAGTTGAAATTTTTAACGATGAGATCAACGGACAGGCCGCGGATCTGACCCTTGGCACCATGTCTGAACGCTACAAGTCGCTAGTCTTGCCGCATCTTGAAGTAGCTGCAGGCATCCAGCAGGCCAGCGCCATAAACTGATCTGACCTCGACGATTCCAAGAAGGACACCATGAACCAGCAAACCACCGCAACGGCTGCCCACGACGACCGTACTGCTTCGCCGTCAACAGCGCCAGCGGTGGTGCTGGTTGGCCTCAATGGTTTCGGGCGGCAGCATCTGACGAACATCCAACGACTAGTCGACGAGAACAAGATCAGTTTCCTCGCCGGGATCGACCCCAAGGATCCGGGCAGCCAGATTCGCGGGGAAAACACGCGAATCTTCAACACCTTCGAAGAGTTTCTTGAGTCGAGGCTGAAGCCAAACATCATCATTATTTCGACTCCAATAAGCACCCATGCAGATTTGGCCATGAAAGCCTTGGCAACCGGAGCCGACCTGTATCTGGAAAAGCCGCCGACGGCCACCTTGGAACAGTACGAGACGCTGCTCAGCGCCGCGCAAGCGGCTGGAGTCAATGTCCAGGTAGGGTTCCAAGCTTTGGGTTCCCTGGCGCTCAAGGCGGTGGAGGAGCTCTTCGAGGCTGAGGCAGAAAATTCTCCCATTGGCGCCCTGCGTGCGGTGGGAGCCAGCGGAAATTGGCTGCGCACCACGGGCTACTACAATCGTTCGCCCTGGGCTGGGCACCGGCAACTCAACGGAGTTGAAATCGCAGACGGTGTGGTTACGAACCCGCTGGCCCATGCCGTAGCCAGCGCACTCCGGATTGCCGGGGCAGAGCGCTCTGGCGACGTGGTCTCAGTAACCACGGATTTGTATCATGCCCACCAAATCGAAGCGGACGACACGTCAGTGGTGAAGGTGCAAACGAACACCGGCATTCCGCTCACTGCCGCTTTGACTGTCTGCGCGAAGGAGCAGCAGGATCCCTGGATCACCATCTATGGGACCGAAGGTTCAGCCATCCTGTACTACACCCGCGATGAGCTGGTCATTCGCCCCAATCCTGAATTTGGCGGCCCTGAGACATCCCAGACTTTCAACCGCGTGAACCTGCTGGAAAATCTTGTGGATGTCCGTAGTGGAACCGCGCCCCAACTGCTCAGCTCGCTGGAATCTGCCGGAGCCTTCATGCGGGTTCTCGAGGAAATTCGCACCGGTTCCGAACCAGCTGGCATCCATGAAGAACAAGTGATCCCGGCCGGTGAAGGCGAGGAATTTCACCCTGTCATCCCGAATATCGAGCATTTCATCGATCGTTCCGTGGCCGCGCAGTCTGACTTCTCCTCACTCGGCGCTCCGTGGGCGGCCAAACCGGAGTCCAGTGGAAAATTCACACTGGAGAATCCATCCACCGGGCAGAAACTAACCGTTGCGAGGCTGCGCACCGGCCAGGATATTTCCGTCACCAACTCGCCGCGGCCATTCCTTGATGAAGTCAAGACAATGGGTGGAGTGCACATCAGCGATCAGCAACCGCTGGACCACACCTGGCATCTGGGGGTGGGAGTGGCACTGCAAGACGTCAATGGAAATAACTTCTGGGGCGGACGAACCTATACGCGTGCCGACTCGCGCTACGTGTGGCGCCAAGACCATGGGCACATCCGGACTGTCACGAATTCGTTTGCCCCCAGCGGAGATTCCCTCAGCTCCCGTCTGGAGTGGGTAAGCCATCAGCAGCACGTCTTGCTGGACGAACAACGCACAGTAGATTTCCATGCTTTCACCCACCAATCCACTGGGGCCAAGGGTTGGATCATGGATTTCACCTTCAGCCTTTCAGCACGCGACGAATCAGTTTCCATCGGCTCGCCAGGATCTAATGGCCGGCTCAATGGCGGATATGGCGGTTTTTTCTGGAGACTGCCCAAGGCGAATAACGCGGACATCTTTACCGAGACGGCGGCAGGCGAAGAACAGGTCCACGGCACGCGCAGTCCTTGGCTAGCGTTCGCCGCGTCATTTTCGTCAGATGCGGTCAGCTTGGCTCAACGAGATACAGGACATGGCGAGGCTACGCTCATCTTCTGCAGCGGCGATGGCGACCCGTGGTTTGTCCGCAGCTCTGGTTATCCAGGCGTGGGAAGCTCTTTGGCATGGGATGCTCCATGCATATTGGAGCCCAGAGCCTCGCTGGCTCGCCACGTCCGCGTTCTGGTGGCTGATGGCCGCTGGAGCGGGCCAGCAGCCTCGGCGATTGCCCAGGAATTCAGTTCAGATCATCAGGAAGATGGAACATGCCCACAGCCTTAACAAGCGAGTACACGAAAAAGCATACTCAGCTCATGGAAATCGTCCGGGCGCGGGGTGCGCAAGCGGTGTTGCTCTCCACGCCCGCCTCGCTAGCGTGGCTCCTCGGTGGCGCGCGCACGCATGTTTCACTTGCAGCGCCTCCCGTCGCCCGGGTTTTGATTCACGCTGAAGGCTGCGAGCTTGCTACTTCAATCAGCGAAGCGCAACGGCTGCAGGACGAAGAACTCAATGATCAGAATCCGGTGAATCTGCACGTCACCAATTGGTACGAGCCGCTGGACGAGATCAGTGCCTGGTTCCCCGAAGCCGCAGAATGGAAGATTCTCGCAGAGTCCGAGCTCGGCCCGGAGCTCCGTGCCATGCGCACGGCCTTAACTGCAACAGAAGTGGACCGCTACCGCCAGCTGTGCCAGGACACTGCCTCAGTGATGACCGAGGTTTTGTCCGCCGCTTCCAGCGATGACACCGAATTTGAGGTCGCGGCCAAGCTTGCTGCCGGTGCCATGACGCTGGGGGGAGAAGTGCTGGTGGCTCTGGTGAGCGGTTCCACCCGCGCCGAATACCGGCATCCACTACCGACAAAGGCACCGCTGGGCCGCAAGGCCATGGCGGTGCTATGCGTAAGGCGGAACGGACTGATTGCCAATCTCACGCGCTGGGTTCGTTTCGAGCCGCCCACAGAGCAAGAAATCGCCGGGGAAAATGACATTCTTGGCGTCGAGGCAGACATTATTTCCGGCATCGTGGAAGACAGGGCCCTCGGTGAACTGCTGCCTATCATCCAGCAAGCCTATCCAGATCACGGTTTTGACGAGCTGGAGTGGACGCGACACCATCAGGGCGGAATTGCCGGGTTCAACGGCCGGGATCCACGTCTGGCTCCCGGAGCAACAGACCGATTCCAGGCAAACCAGGTCTTCGCGTTCAACCCGAGCGCACAACGCAATGGGCAGACTTTTAAAGTCGAGGACACCATGCTGTTGACTGAATCCGGTGCCATCGAAGTTCTTAGCGTGGACCCTCATTGGCCAACGACTGTGGTCAACGGATTGCCCCGGCCCCGGGTACTACAACGATAAAAGAGCCTGGAAAAATTCGTGGGTGAGGGGAATTCGATTCCCCTCACCCACCAGTTTTCTCTGTGCGAAGGCCCTAGACCTTGGCTTTGAGCTCGGATCTCCAGCTTCTCTTCGGTTCCCAACCGATCACTTCGCGTGCTTTATCAATGCTGAAGGCGGGGCTATCTCCGGTCAGGCCTGTAGCCAGCGACGCGAGCTCCGGGTAGATCTCTGGAATGATCTCCGAGAGTGGTCGAGTAGCCATGGCGTCCTTGGCTCCCACGAAGAACACCGCACCATTGTCCACGCGGTCAAATCGCTCGAGCAGCAGCAGCAGAAAGTCTGCAACGTCGCGGGCATCTACATAATTGAATAACGCCGGTGCTGATAGCTTCGGATCCCGCAAACGCTCAGCTACCGTGTGACCCTGCTGGGTCGGTGATCCGTCCCATTCTTCTTCCGCAATCACAAAGCAGGGACGGAACGAAGCAAATTTGACCGGGCTCTCCGGCCCCATCTTGGCGGCGAACATGGCCGCGATCTGTTCAGCGACATACTTGGACAATCCGTAGGCATGCCACGGCCGCGGTGTTTCGTTTTCGTCCAGCGGGAGCTTTTCCGGAACCCAGCCACCGGGTGATCCGTAGCCCATGATCGATGGGCTGGAGGCCAGGACCACACGCGTCGCGCCAGACTCCACAGCGGCCGAGGTGACGTTGTGCGCGATAGTCGCATTGGTCCGAAGCAGAACTTCTTCCGGAGCCATAAATGGTACGGCCATGGCAGCTAGCGAGACGACGGCCTGAGGAGAAATTTCTTTGAATGCTGTGTGCGTGGCTTCGGCATTCATCAGGTCGATGCTGCGATAGTCAACGCCGGCCACTGGTTCTTCGGGTAGCCCTCGGTCCAGTGAAACGACATCGTGTCCTGCAGCCGCGAAACCTTCGACAACCGCCCGTCCCAACCGGCCAGAACCTCCGGTAATAATAACTTTCTCACTCATGAATTCAATTACACCTGAACCTGTTCAGCTGACGACAAATTAACACCAAGTCCGGCGTGTGCTACATCCATTGACTCGCCGGTTTCCAAAGATTTGTTCCCGCAGATTCCCACGGCGATAGCACGCACTCCGTCCAAGAATCCGGCCTGTCGCGAGTAGGCATCAACTTGGCGGCCTTCGAAGAGTTCTTGAAGCAGCAGCTTGTCACCTCCACCATGCGATCCTTCCGAATTGATAATCGGAATTTCTTGCGCTTCCTGCCAATGTCGCTGCACTACAAGTCGCTCACCTTTGGAGCGCACTTTGCTGCTCTGGCCATCGTCGCTGTAGGACGGATCGACGGGACGCCCACCCGAAGCCGGCAGGACTGCTGCCCGTTCGACAACATCCAGTTCAAGCCGGCCTTCGGTTCCGTTAATAGCCACTCGATATCCTTCCCAAGGGCTGTGCGCATTAAGCGAATAGGAGAGAATTGGCCCCTTCTCGTACTGAACGGTCAGGCTCAGATTATCCTCAATGGAAATTTGCCCATTAAAAACGCCTTGATCTCTCCGGTAGCCATCAAAATGCTCATTGGCCAAATACAGTTTTTCCAACCGTTCATCGCTGCGCAGATCAAGGTCAAAAGGTTCTTGGTCACTGAGATCATGAGTACCTCGTTCGTGCGTTTCAAAGCCCCTGGCCGCAGCATTTTTTGGCCCGTAGAATTTCAGTCCGCCAGCGGCGAAGACGCTGTGCGGCGAGTCTTCGAGCCACCAGTTAACGAGGTCAAAGTGATGACTTGATTTATGGATCAGCAGCCCGCCGGAATTCTCTTTGAGTCGGTGCCAGCGGCGGAAGTAGTCCGCGCCGTGAACAGTATCGAGCATCCAACTGAAGTCGATGGATGTCACCCGACCAATTAGTCCCTCGTCAATGGCTTTTTTCAAGGCCGTGTTTCTCGGAGAGTAGCGATAGTTAAAGGCCACAATCACTTCGCGTCCAGTATCGGCCACGGCCTGTGCGATGCGGGCGGTGCTCTCAGCATCGATGGTCAACGGCTTTTCCACGATGACGTCGGCTCCGGCATACATGGAGGTGCAAATCAGTGAAGCATGGGTATAGTCCGGTGTCGTGATGATAACCCGGTCGATGGAGTTTTCCTGGATGAAGGGCTCCAGGTCTTCGGGGTCGAAGGAGCCTAGGCGTTCTCCAAAGGTCTGCTCGACAACATCTTGGTAGTACTCGATGCGCCCCGGGTTCGTATCCGCCAAGGCGACCAATTCAGCGACGCCGTTGTGATCTCCGAGCATGGAAGTGATGTACATTTCGCATCTGTTTCCGGCGCCGATCAATACGTAGCGCGTGCGCTTGGTTGTTTCCATGTGTTTACTCCTTAGCTATGAACCGCAGTGATTGCGTAGGTATCAAACATGCCAATGGCCCGGGCTCTGAAGCTCCGGGCCATTGGCATCTGTTTATTTGATGCCGGTCGTGGCGATGCCCTTGACCAGATACTTCTGGCCGAAAAGGAAGGCCAGGAAGACCGGGATGAGGGTAATGATCGACATGGCGAAAAGTGCACCCCAGTTGGATTCACCTGTGGAGTCGATGAACGCGTTCAATGCCACCTGCACGGTGTAATTGCTCGGGTTCGTCAGGTAGATCAGAGAGGTGAAGAAGTCGCTCCAGGTCCAGATGAAGGTGAAGATCGCTGTCGTGGCCAATGCTGGAACCATGAGCGGCAAGATCACCTGCAGGAAGATCCGGGGATGCCCCGCGCCATCGATACGGGCAGCTTCGTCCATATCCTTGGGAATACCGCGAATGAACTGGATCATGAGGAAAATGAAGAACCCGTCGGTTGCCAACAGCTTCGGGACAATAATCGGCCAGAAGGTGTTGACCCACCCGATCTGCGAGAACATCACGTACTGGGGCACGATGATCACGTGGATCGGAAGCATGATCGTCATGAGCATGAGCACGAACATGATTTTCTTGAACTTGAATTCAAGCCGGGCAAACGCGTATGCCGCCATGGAACATGAGACCAAGTTTCCGATAATGCAGCCAAGGACCAGGACGGCCGAGTTCAGCAGGTACTTGCTGAACGGCTCGGACAAGGCATCCCACCCGTTGGGGTAGTTGTTCCAGTCCACCTGCGAAATGACAAGGCCTGCTTCACGGAAAATCAAATCATTGGGCCGGAAGGAACTTGCTACCATCCACAGCAGCGGGTAGATCATCACACCCGCCGCCAGAATCAATAAGGCGTGCTTCAGCACTGAACGCCATGGTGTACGCATCTTGGGTTTGTGCCCCTTGACCCTGCGGCCCTTGGCGTCGGTTCCACCGGCTGGTGGTTTCTGGCCTAGCATCTTCTCCTCGTCGAGAATATGGCCTTGCTTTGCCTGGTCAAGATCCCCAGACCTCGGCACCGAAGTTTGATTAGTCATCGTAGAACACCCAATACTTTGAAACGAAGAAGTTCACGGCAGTGAAAGCTCCGACTATGAGGACCAGAAGCCAGGCCATTGCCGAGGCATATCCCATGTCGAATTGCTTGAAGCCTTGCTGATACAGATACAGAGTGAAGAACATCGTGGAGTCAGCCGGTCCACCCGAACCATTGGAAACGATGAAGGCTTGGGTGAAGTTCTGGAATGCACCGATGATCTGCAACACGAGGTTGAAGAAGATGATCGGGCTAATCATTGGAAGTGTAATGCTGCGGAACTGTCGCCATTTGGTGGCCCCGTCAATTGACGCGGCTTCGTAGTACATCGCGGGTACCTGGCGCAGGCCTGCCAAGAAGATCACCATCGGTGAACCGAAAGTCCAGACATTGAGCAGGATCAGGCTTCCAAGAGAAGTATTGGGATCGGAAATCCAGCCAATACCTTGAATTCCTACAAGGTCCAGCATCTGGTTGACCAGACCGGTGGTTCCGAAGATCTGCTTCCATAGCACTGCGATAGCTACGGACGAACCGAGCATTGAAGGCAAGTAGAAAACGGATCGGTAGAACGAGAGTCCGCGCATTCCCCTGTCGAGCAGGATGGCGACGCCGAGTGCTACTGCCAGCTGCAGCGGTACGCCAATCAAGACGTAAGTGAAGGTCACTCGTAGTGAGTTGTGAAGTCGCTGGTCATCAAGCATCCGCTGGATGTTGTCAAAACCGGTAAACTCCGGTGATTGCAACAGGTTGTAATCCGTAAAGGCGAGGTACAGCGACATCGCCATCGGCCCCAGGGTGACCAGGAAGAGCCCTATCGTCCACGGGATGAGGAAGATATGAGCTGCCTTGTTGTCTTTTGCAGAAACCTTCCGACCCTTGGTCTTATTTAGGCTTTGCAACTCGGCAATGGCACTCACTGGCCATCACCTCCTTTCAACAGAACGCTAAGGTGCCCCTTGCGAATCGGGACCGACATGACTGACTCCTTGCTTCGAAAAATGCTTCGCCAAAATGCTTTGGAATGCGCTTTCCAATCTCTATTCCACAACGCTAAACTAAAGACCAACGTGAGGTCAACCACATTCCCAAGATGACTAGCCGAAGGCTCGTTGGCATCCTTGATGCCAGCCCGCAAACCCAATATGCACTCTTGGAGTGCATCCGAAGTTCATAGAAGGATTCATAAATTGCCACAAGTCAGAGACGGTTTTAAAGACGCCATTGAGTCCATAGAACTGTATCTAGTTTCACTGCCATTTGACGCGGCGCGTCGCGAAACCGAAGATTCCAATGCGGAATCAATCGATGCTTTCAATGCATCATCAAGAACCTTCACCCAGATGGAATCCTTGATCGTAAAAATAACCACGGTCCAGGGACTTGTTGGCTGGGGGGAAGGGTTCGGGCACAAGGCCAATCCAGCCACGTGGGCAGCGCTTGAGCATATCGTAGCTCCTTTCTTCTTAGGTCGAACCACCGAGTTGGACCAATGCCTACCCGCTGCGGAATACGCCTTTCATGCATTCGGACGCACCGGGCCAATCCACTACGCGCTGTCCGCTATTGATATCGCCCTATGGGATATCGCGTCGAAGCAAGCCGGCAAGTCCCTCCGCGAATTCATTGATGCCGATGCCCGCCATGAGATCAACGCCTACGCATCGCTGGTTCATTATGCAGAGGACCCGACAGAAGTTTCCTTCCATCTCTCTCGCGCCATGTCCCGGGGGTTCAAGGCGTTCAAGTTGCACGAATCGTTGAAACCAGCCATTCAGGCAGCGCGGCAAACCGTCGGGGAATACCCGTTGATGGTCGACGTGAACTGCAAATGGCGATTGCCGGAAGCCCGTACGGCTTTTGAACAGCTTTCCGACATGAATCTTCTATGGATCGAAGAGCCCGTATTTCCTCCAGATGATTCGCAGTCCCTGCAAGAGCTGAATTCCGAATTCAGCAATGTTTCAGGCGGCGAGAACCACTCGGGAGTCCACGGTCTGATCAATGACATGGAACGCGGAGCAATCGAGTTTGCACAACCGAGCATTGGCAAAATCGGTGGCGTCAGCGCAATGCTGCAAGTGCGAGAGGCCGGCAAGAGACTTAACGCCCACGTCATTCCCCATTGTTTCTATTACGGTCCAGCTCTTCTGGCCAGTGCCCAAATCATTGCCCTAGATCCTACGGTGCGCCTGCAGGACGGCCAAGCACGTCCAGAGCTGGAAGTCCCCTTCTTGAACTGGGAAAAGCAACTGCATCCTTGGCATGCACCGCATCAAGACCTTCTTAACGACGACGGCACCTTGCCCTTGCCAACGGCTCCAGGAATCGGCTTCGAGCCAGATACCGAAATAATGAGCCAGCATACGATCAAGTACTGCTCCCTCGGAACGGCCGAATAGGCCCTCGAACAGCACTAGCTGGGCAAGATTTCGTGAAGTGCATGAAATCGTTTTCATCCGCTGCGTCAGGATCCAAGCACCTTCATCAACAGCTCCGCGTCATCGCTCATGATGGCATCAACATTCTGGTCAACGAGCAGCCTCATGGTTGGCTCATCGTTAATCACCCAAACGTGCACCTGCGCACCAGCACGCTGGACGGCCTTAGTGAAACGACGCGTAGCCACCGGCAGCCATGCCTGCTTGAAGGGCACCTGCACCGCCCAGAAGTCTTTAACCAGCCTCTGGGGAACCCAACCGAAAAGGTGGGCGCAGAGCCAAATGAGGATGATTTCGCGTTGCCCCGGCGAGCGCCTGATGGGTGCCGAGAGCAGGTGGCACACCGCGTGGCTGCGGGCGCTGGAGAATGAAGCCAGAGCGATTTGCTGATGTGCCCCGCGCCGCTCGATCAACTCGGCCAGCGGGCCAATGACTTGCTCGTCTTTGACATCGAGGTTCACGATCCGCGCTTGCGGAACAGCATCCAGCAGTTCATCCAGCGTGCACAACGGTTGTCCCCCGGCGGTGATCTGCGCGAGCTCTTCATCGGTGCGCTCGCCAAATTTACCCGTGGCATCGGTAATCCGATCCAGCGTCTCATCGTGGAATAGGTAGACGGTGCCATCGGCCGAGGCGTGCACATCGGATTCCAAATGGGCTACTCCCAGTTCCACTGCGCGCTGGAAGGCAAGGAGCGTATTCTCTTCATCGGACCGGCGCACCCCGCGGTGCGTGAATGCGTAGGTCATTTTAGTAAGTCCTCGATGACTTGGGCGACACCGTCTTCAGCCAATGGCGGTGCGCAATAGCGGGCGGTTGCCAGCGTCGTGGGATGCCCCGAGGCCATGGCGTAGCCGTGGCCGGCAAATTCGAGCATCTGGATGTCATTGGGCATATCCCCGAAAGCCATGACTTCAGACGGGTCGATGTCCAGGCGCTGGCAGTATTCATTCAGGGTCCTGGCCTTGTGGATGTCCACGTGGGCCATCTCCAGCAGGGACACGTCAAAGGCGGAGTGGGTGATGGAAACTAGGTGGCTGAGCTGGGGCCTGACTGCGGCATAGAAGTCGTCAATGGCCAGGTGCTGGGAGCGAGCAAGGAATTTGACGATGCCTTCCTGGTCAATGGCATCCGAAGACAGATCCAGCATGTCCTGCACACCAAAATTATGATGGCGATCGGCGAAGCCCTCGCCAAGATGCAGGCCCTTGGTGGTTTCAGCGGCAAAGGCCGCTTCGGGTTCGATCTGCGAAATAATCGCGGCCGCTTCCCGGGCCTTGGCTGCGCTCAGTGTCCGGGACCAGATCACCTCGTCTTGTTCCAGGTCGTAGAGCACCGCGCCGTTGGAACAGATCACGGTCCCCAGGCCGCCGAATGCTTCGATGATCGGGGTAAGCCAGCGAAAGGGCCTGCCGGTCACGAAAACGATCTGGATCCCGGCCTTCCGGGCGTCCAAGAAGGCCTGCCGGGTGCGTGGAGAAATCTTGCCATCGGGGGCGACGATGGTCCCGTCCAGGTCTGAGGCGATCAGCTTGATCACCTAGAGCTCCTCGCGCCGCGGCGGGTTGGCGCCGGCCCGCTGAACGGTCACGGCAGCCGCTTTGGCCGCAAATTCAAGGGCTTGGGAAAGTTCGCTGATCTGCAGCTGGCCAAGCTTTTTGCGGTGGGCAGCACCAATCATGCCGTGCTCGGCAAGCCAGCACAGCAGGGCCGCGGTAAAGGTGTCGCCGGCGCCCACCGTGTCGGTGACTTCTACGGAGGGCGCAATGAACTCGGCGTCCCCGGCACGCACCACGCCCCAGGAACCACGCGATCCGGCGGTGGAGACGACAATGGCCGGCCCCATATCCAGCCAGGCACGGGCCGACTCCTGGACCGAACGCATCGGGTACATCCACTTCAGGTCGATTCCCGAAACCCGAACGACATCGGCCTGGCCGACGAAGCGTTCCACCTCGGCCACCGTCTGGGCGTGATTGGTAACCAGGGACGGGCGCAGGTTCGGGTCATAGCTGATGGTTGCGTGGGTGCGGGCTGCAGACAGCAGCGGCAGCAACTCCTCGGGACTGAACAAGGTGGCGATAGAGCCGGTATGCACCAGCTCGACATCCTGCGGCAGTTCCGGTCCAATGGTCGGCATCTGCCAGTAGGCATTGAAGGCGAAGGCCGCGCCGCCGGCGGGGTCAAGGATGCCGTGGGCGATGACCGTCGCCTCTTCGTCGGCGCCGCCGAGGTATTTGACGTTGTTGCTCTTGAGGTATTCCTCGATCTTCCGGCCCTTGTCATCGGCGCCCCACCGCGAGATCAAGGTTCCGGGGTAACCCAGGCGGGCCAGTGACACCGCGACGTTCAGCGGGCTGCCGCCAACAAATTCCTGGGCTGGGGCGATGCCCGAAGCCAGGACGTCAACGAGGGCTTCACCGATCACGGTCGGGTTCATGCTGCTCCTTATTAATAGTGCAGGGGTGACAGGGCGCGCACGCAGGCGGCCCATTGGCTGCTGCGCGGGTCAATCCAAGTGTAATGATCGCCCTGGAACATCGCGAAGCGGTAGTCCTGTCCGAGTGCCGCCGCCTTCTGGACTGCGCGCCGGGCAATTCTCGAAGGAACGTCGGCATCGTCCCGACCATGAAAGATTACGACACGGGCGGGCATCGGCCATAATTCCACCGGATTGTAGGTGGCCAGCGGCGCGCCGTCCAGCAACAGGTCCACCGCCGAGTCGCTGAGCGCCAGCTTGCGCGCATATTCCAGATCCAGCAACCCGGCCTGGCTGATGATCTGGGTGACGCGCGAATCATTGGCAGCCAGCACGCAGGCCAGCTGGGCCCCGGCCGAGTGGCCGATCAGCGTAATCGGCCCTTCCTCCTTGATCAGCCCCAAGGCCAGACGGGCGTCGGCGAGCATCGCCGCCGCGCTGCCGGGCCCCCGCCGGTATTCCAGGTTGTAGGCCGGTATCCCCCGTGCGGCCAGGTCCCGGGCCAGCGGAACACCCAGTTGCGCCGTGTACTTCTCGCGCCAGTACCCGCCATGGATGATCATCACCGCACCGGCAGCCGTGCTCTGCTCGGGATCGAAAAACTGCAGGTGCTGGTCAGGGTGCGCCCCGTAGTGCATCACTAGTTGCCGGGAAAGTTCGGCGATCGCTTTTCAACGAAGGCGGCCCGGCCCTCCACCGAGTCATTGGTGGTGAAGGCACGCTGGAAGGAGTCCGCTTCAACCAGCAGGGCATCGTGGGTGTTCAGTGCATCCATCGCCACCAGCGCGGTTTTGGCGTTGGCCACAGCGGTGGGCGAAACAGCGGCGATCTCTTCAATGGCGGCCACGGCCTGGTCGATCAGTTCGCTGGCAGGCACCACCCGGTTGGCCAAGCCGATGCGCAATGCCTCGGCGGACTTGATCCGGCGCCCGGTGAAGATCAGCTCGCGGGCCATGGCACTGCCCACCCGGCGCGGAAGACGCACGGATCCGCCAAAGCCGGGCACCAGGCCCAGGTTGACTTCAGGCTGGCCGAAGCTGGCATTCTCCGACGCGTAGATGAAGTCGCAAGCCAGAGCGATTTCGCAGCCGCCGCCGAGGGCAAAGCCGTTGACCGCGGCGACCACCGGAACCTGCAGGGATTCCAGGCGCTCGGTCACCGAATGCATTTGCCGCCCGTAGGCCAGGGCCTGTTGTGCGTCCATGGCATTCATCTGCACGATATTCGCTCCGGCCACAAAGGACTTCTCCCCGGCACCGGTGATGATCACGCCGCGGTACTCGAATCCGGTGGTTTCGAACCAGTCGACAAAGGCTTCCAGGTCGTTGACTACCTCCTGGGCCAAGGCATTGAGCGACTTCGGCTGGTTGATGGTCAGGATCAAGGCAGGGCCACGCGAGGACAGCGCGAGCGTATCGAATTGCTTCATGGCTTCACTCTACCCATGCCCGCGGGCCGGTTCTAGCGTTTCTTGCGCCCCTTGGATCCGCCGGGCTTGCCTGGTTTGCCGCCATTGCTGCGCGCCTGCTTCTTGGCCAGCTCCTTTTGGCGCTTGGCCGCGGTCTGGGATTTGAGCTTGGCTTCGAACTTCGCCTTGTCGTTGACGCGCTTGGCCTTCTGCTCGTGGTTGCGCACCGAAGCCTGGCGGGAGGAATTTGCGCTGCGCCCGCGCACGATCCCGATGAATTCCTCGAGCAAGGCGGTGTCTTCCATGGCTGCAGGCCATGCGATGCCCACCTGCGTTGGCGTGCCGCCTTCCACAAAGCGGGAAATGACATCCTTGCGGGCAAAAAGCCGGGCAATGCTCTGTGGCACGCGCAGGACCTGGGCGCCCGAGGCCACCACTTCCATGGCAACGCCGATGCCGCCTACCGCTTCGGGATAGTCGGCGATATCCAGCTGCGCGAAACCCGCGACCACCTCGGCGGGGATGGATTCGTCGTAGTATTCGGCCTCGTGGTCCTTGGCCGCGCAGACCACTTCGAGTTCCTCGTAGAGCGGGATCACGTGGCGGGTTTGGTCCTTGGGTGATTCCCCGTGGTAGCGCACGAACACCGCGTCGGCCCGATCCTCGGCCAGCAGATCAAGAATCTCGCCGTCATCCTGGCGCCAAGCTTGGAGCTCAACCTTCGGATAGCGCTCCTTGAAGCGATCCATCCATTTGCCGGGGGTGACGCCGGTGGCGTAGGCGATTCGAAGAGTTTGCACGGGTTAAGCCTACGCTGTGCGGGGTTAAATGCTGCAGGCGGGTACCGATGAACGGTACCCGCCTTGTCAGCGCAAGCGCTTTGGCTTACTTGTCGGTCTTCACAACCAGTACGTCGCATGGTGCCGAGTGGGCTACCGAGGAAGCTACGGAACCGAGCACGCGGCCCAGGCCCTTCATGCCCACGTTACCGACGACAATCATCGAGGCCTTGCGGTCCTCAGCGTCGGAGATCAGCACGTCGCCTGGCTTTCCGTGGCCTGCTGCGGCGGTGATCTTAACGCCTGGGACGCTGTTCTTCACGTCGTTGGCAACACGCTGGGCCAGCTTGCGAGCCTGCTCTGCGTCGTCCAGGATCCAGGTGTCGGAACCGATGGAAACGACTTCGGTGTTGTCCGAGGCGTGAGCGGTGACGACCACCAATTCAGCGTCGAGCTTCAGTGCCAGTTCCGCGGCACGGCGAGCTGCGCGCTGTGCGGTTTCCGAACCGTCGACACCTACGATGATGGTTTCTGACATATTGCTCTCCTTATTTAGTAAGTGATGCTATTAAGTGATGTATAACACTTTATGGCCTTGAGGCCACTTTATCCTGTAAAAAGCCGACGGCGCGTTCCCAAGCGATAACTGCCTGCTCAGGGTCGTAATTTCCGGCGGTATTTTCGTCATTGTGGAAGGCATGCTTGGCGTCGTAGAAGTAGTACTTCACGTTGGCGCCGGATTGCTTGCGGATTTGCTCCTCCTGGGCGCGGGCCTGCTCAGGCGGGTACATTTCATCAAAGTTGGCGTAGTGGCCCTGGATCTCGGCACGGATTCCGGAGAAATCATTGGGCACACCCTGGCCGACACCGTAGAACGGAACGGCCGCCGCGATTTTTTCGCCCTGCTGCGCGGCGAGCTGCAAGACGAATCCGCCACCCATGCAGAATCCGATCACGCCGAGCTTCTCGCTGGTGACATGCTCGTTGGCCAGCAGGTAATCCACGGCTCCAGCCAGAAGCTGGGCACCCTTCGCTTCGGGAAGATCGGCCATCATCTGCCCTGCTTCTTCACCGTCGTGGGTGATGGATCCGCCGTACAGATCCGGTGCGAGGGCTACAAAGCCGAGGGCAGCGAGTCGGTCCGCGATATCCCGGATATGGTCAGTCAGGCCCCACCATTCCTGGATCACGATAACCCCGGGGCCCTTTCCGGAGTCAGGCACCGCCAGGTAGCCGTGTGCTTGCGCACCCGAGGATGGGAACGTCACGTTCTGGTGCGGGGTTTTTCCTGCCATTACGCCTCCTGATCTTCGTGTGATCCCAGTTTATGCAGGTCTGAGCCTAATTGGCATTGATGTGCCCCACATTAGCCAGAAGTTGTTCTACTTCCCGGCTGTGACTTCGCCGATGCGCTGCAGCGCGTCGGTCACAAGACCCCAGAATCCGTCGTGGTCCAGGTCCACGGCCACCGAGGTGTTGCACTGTTCACCGGCTGGAGCGCGGAAGTCGGTGACCGTCATGCCAAGGGTCAGATCCCCGCGAAGTTCCACGTTGACCGGCGCCTTCACGGTGCGCACGATCTGCGGGTCGATCACGTAGGCCACCGCGCAGGGATCGTGGACTGGTGGTGCGTCAAAGCCTTGGTGGTCGCGGTAGGCCCGGGCGAAGAAGTCCATCAGTTCGCGCACGAATTTGGCCGGTCCGGTACCGATCCTCTCGATGCTCTGCACGACCTCGGCGGTGGCCAGCGCCTGGTGGGTCAGATCCAGTCCAACCATGACCACGGGCCAGTCTTCGTTGAAGACGATGTGCGCGGCTTCCGGGTCCACCTTGATGTTGAATTCGGCCACGGCGCTCCAATTGCCGGTATGGTAGCCGCCGCCCATCAGCACCACTTCGCGCACCCGGGAGACGATCCGCGGTTCCTTGCGCACGGCGAGCGCAATGTTGGTCAGTGCCCCGGTTGGAACCAGGGTAATCTCCCCTGGTTCGTGGCTCATGACCAGGTCGATGATGACGTCCACCGCGTGGCGGGGGTCCAGTTCAATGGCCGATTCCGGTTGTTCCGGTCCGTCCATGCCCGAGTCACCATGGACCGCTGCGGCGGTTTCCACCTCGCGCACCAGCGGCCGGGCACAGCCGGCGGCAAAAGGGATCCCGCTAATGCCGGCGATGGTTCCCACGGCGAGCGCGTTGGCGGTGACCTTCTCCAGGGTCTGGTTTCCTGCGACGGTGGTGACGGCCAGCAAATCGATGGCGGGGCTTCCGTGGGCCAGGATCATGGCAACCGCATCATCATGCCCTGGATCGCAGTCCAGAATGATCTTGCGGGGCTTTTCACTGTCCTGGGCCATGATGCCCTCCTTATTTTCCGCCGGCGGGCGGCCGGTCATTGATCACGATGCGAAGTACTTCATCCTAGGCAATTCTTTCCTGTTCTCCGAGTTGCGTCAAGCGCTTAACTTGTGAGTTGGTCCGGCGGATGTGCGACTACGATGGAGCCATGACGATTGCTGAGAAGACCGGAAATCACCGCGAACCACGCCGGGTCACCGCAGCCATGGTGGCAGCGCATGCAGGCGTGTCCACGGCAACGGTCTCCCTGGTCGCCAACGGAAAATCCTCCGGACGAGTCTCCGCCAAGAATGAGCAGCGCGTGCGCGAGGCCATCCGAGAACTCGGCTACGTTGTCGACAGCATCGGCAGTTCACTGGCCAAGGGCGTCAGCTCCCTGGTTGTCTTGGTGGCCCCGGATATTTCCAACCCGTTCTTCGCCAAGGTCATCGCCGGTGTTCGCTCGGTGCTGGCCAGCGACTACCAGCTGATGCTCTCGGTCACCGATGCCGGCGTCTCCCCCAGCGCCAGCGAAACCCGCAAAATACTGGGCCTTCGTCCGGCTGGTTTACTAGTGCACGCGCCGAGCCAGGAATTCCTTGAGGAAATTGGCGGCAACCTGCCCATGGTCGCCCTTGATGCCCCTGGCATTAGCGCGAAATTCCCGGCCGTCAATATGGATGTGGCCCAAGGAGCCCGCGATGTGGTGGCGCATTTTGCCGCGCAGGGGCACACCCGGGCCGCGTACTTGGATGCAATCACCGGAACGGAGACGCTCGCGGTGCGCCGGGAAGCATTCCTCCAGGCAGCTGGGGACTTCGGCATCGAGGTCTTGCCCAGTTCGGTCGCCAGCTCCATGATCGATGTCACGGCCGCATCCGCCGCCTTCAGCGAGCACTGGCCATCATGGAAAAAGGCTGGGGTCACGGCGCTGGGTTGCGCCACCGACAACCACGCCTTCGGCGTGCTCCACGCTGCCCGCACGCTTCAGATTCGCATCCCGCAGCAGCTGGCCGTGGCAGGCTTTGACGACCTGCCCTACTCGGCCACGTCCAACCCCGCCATTACCTCGGTGCAGCTCAACGCCCAGGAAGGCGGGCGCTTGGCGGCCCTGAAGCTGCGCTCCTTGCTCGAGGGCAAGAGCCCAGAACCGCTGCAGAGCATGCTGCCCAGTTCCCTGGTCGTACGCGGTTCCACTGTGATCGATGGGGACCGCTAGCTCCCGGTCACCGCTGGGACGAATTACTCGACGAGCTTCCCGCTCTTGGCCAGGTCCGGGTTGGTGCACGAGGACAGGTCAAAACAGCAAGGACGGCGCTTGCCATCGCGCAGCTTGGAGATGCTGACCTCAACGCGACGCTGGCGAGTATCGGGATTCTTGGTGGAACCTACCCAGCGAACCCATTCCCACCGAGCCATCGGGGTCAATCCAACCCAGGTCGAATCCAGGTCGCTGGCCTCCTCCAGAGCTTCGGCGAGGTCAGAGGGCACCGTGGTTTCGGGCCAGCTGGAACTTGGCTGAACTAATAGCTGGAACTGCTGCCCCGGTTCGCCCTCGAGTGCTGGCGCTTGATCCGCTTCGAGATCCAGCCAGTGTCCGCGACGCCCGTCGGGATCAATCACTACGGTGCTCCCGGCAAAGTCCCCGAGAAGATCGAGAGCCACTTGACCCCTGCTCGAGAGCAGGTCGCTGGATTCTTGTTCAAGGCGAAGGATCCGATGCCCGTTGACCAGATCAAGAGTTCCGCGAATGTCGAATGGTTCTTTGGACGCTGCCACGATGCACTACCTTTCAATTCATCATTGGAAGTCTAGTCCAGTCGCCGAATTCTGGCACGGGCCCAAGACGCACGGCATAAGCAAAGTTCCGATGCTTGCCTTGCCGGCGCCCGGTGGCTGAACAGGCCAAGCCGCAATCGATATCCAAGCCTTGAAAAGGCCATCGAAGCCTTGGCTGCAAGAGCTCAAAAGGTGCCGATCCCTTGATCGAGAGCGGAATCACCCAGGCAATTTTTCGAGATCCCAGCGCCGCGTTCGAACGCAGGGCGATTCACGATGGATTACTCGGTGAAACCTCGACGGAAGGGGACCGTCATGAAGTTTCCGGCTCGCCGTCGGAAATTGTTATCAGAACGATGCCAAACGGCTTAGGGCAATGAAAAAAATAACCCCTGACCTGAACTTTCGTTCATTTCAGAGGTTATTTTCATTTTGTGCGCGAGGGGGGACTTGAACCCCCACGACCTTGCGATCACTGGCACCTGAAGCCAGCGCGTCTACCAATTCCGCCACTCGCGCATATCTAGTTTTTGTTGCTTCGTGCTTTTGCAACAAGAAATAGCTTACACACACATTTTCAGTTCACCTAATCGATGCCCGCTTATGTGGCCAGAGACACAGGCTTTACCACCTGACCTCTGTATCGTTGAGACCTCTCAGCATGGACCACCCAAGGATTTTTCGGCATTTCCACAGCTGAAAACAGTAAGATCGAATATGAAGTTCTGTGTTCACTGCTTTTCAGCATGAATGCGAGACGCTAAGACAAACAATGAACCCTTAAGGAAGGAGCACGAATAATGGGCTTTCTCGACAATGTCGAACGCGGCTTAGAGAAGGTCGTCACAAGCTTCTTTCGTGGAACCAGCACCGCAGACCTCAAGCCAGTTGAACTGACTACCGCTCTGCGCAATGAAATGGACCGCGGGATTCTGCCGATCAGCGAAGGGCGCAGCCTTGCTCCGAACGACTTTGTCGTCTCGTTGAGCACCAAAGACTTCGAAACCGCTAAAAGTTGGGGACGAGCTGTCGTCAATGAAATGGCCAAGGTCACCGCGGAACACGCCACCAGCCAGGACTACTCGGTTCAGGGCGATGTCATGATCCACTTCGTCTCCAAGCAAGACTTTAAGCCTGGCGAAATGGAAATCAACGGCTCCGTCAAGGAGACCAGTTCCCACGTTGTTGCTTCGGCACCGGTGAAGACGCCCATGGCCAAGCCCGTTGAGCAGGCGTCACCGCGCACCGTCGCGCAGCCACGCCCCAACGTGCGGCCAATCAACGAGATCCCCAAGGCGCCAACCCAGAAGCAGGCCATCCTCGAGGTCGCGGGACAGCGTTTCGCGCTGAATCACCACTCGGTTGTTTTGGGCCGTTCGGCGAGCACCGATATCCCGGTAGATGACTCAGGCGTTTCACGACAGCACATCCGCGTTGAAACGCGCGGCAAGACGAACTTTGTGGTCTCCGATTTGGGTTCAACCAACGGAACCTACGTAGACGGCAAAAAGATTTCTGCTGAAACCCCTATTTTTGACGGATCGGTCATCACCATCGGACAGACAAAAATAGTCTTTCGGCTTATCACCTCGACTAACGGAGGCCGCGTATGAACGACCTGGTTCTAAGCCTGTTTCGACTGGGCTTCCTGGTACTCATCTGGCTGCTCGTCTTGAGCGTTGTCGGATCGATGCGCCGTGATTTGGCTGTCGGATCACGAGCCCGCACGGGCAAGCCCAGCGCACGAGAACTGAAAAAGAACCCTGAGCTGGCAGAACCAGAAGCTCCGGCGCGCAAGGCCGCAACTTCTCTGGCTATTGTCGAAGGCCCCTTGGCCGGCAACAGCATCCCGCTGAGCGGTCAGCCGATCATGTTCGGCCGCGCGCAGGATGCCACTGTGGTGCTGGATGACGACTACGCCTCGGGGCGCCACGCTCGGCTCTTCCCACAGGGATCACGCTGGTTCATCGAGGATTTGGGCTCCACCAACGGAACCTTTGTCGGAGACAGCCAGCTCACTCGCGCGCAACCAGTTGAGCCAGGCCAGCGGATCCGCATCGGGAAGACAGTCCTGGAATTGAAGTCCTAGCCTATGGCCCTCAAACTCAAATTTGCCGCGAAGTCTGACGTCGGACGGATTCGCAAGAAAAACGACGATTCCGCCTACGCCGGTGAATACCTGGCCGTGCTCGCAGATGGCATGGGTGGCCATGTCGGTGGCGACGTTGCTTCCGCGTCCACCGTCTTGGATCTGGTGCATCTGGATCATGCAGACATTGCCGATCCGCAAAACGCACTGCCCGATGAAATCCAGGCCGCAAATCTGGTATTGAATGAACTCGTGGGTGCCAACCCGAAGCTTTCGGGCATGGGCACCACCGTGACGTCCCTGTTGCTTTCCGGCAGTACCTTGCACATGGCCCACATCGGCGACTCGCGGGCCTACCGGCTTAAGCACGGCAACTTTGAGCAGATCAGCCGCGACCACACGTTCGTGCAGCGCCTGGTTGACGAAGGCCGAATCAAGCCGGCAGAAGCCGAAGTCCATCCGCATAAAAACGTGCTCCTGCGCGTGCTCGGTGATTCAGATGCCTCGCCCGAACTCGATGTCCAGCAAATTGACGCCGAGCCCGGCGAACGCTGGATGCTGTGTTCCGATGGCCTCACCGACGCTGTTCCGCTGCCCATCATTGAGCAGATCATCCGCAATACCGCGGACATGGATGAAGCCGTTAATGACCTGGTGGCCATCACCTTGAAAAACGGTGCACCGGATAATGTCACGGTCGTGATGTTCGAAGTCGTCGAGGATACCGCTGATGAATTCAGCGAGCCTTCCGTGCAGGAACCGGCCCCGGACACCGCCCAGCTCGCCATTGCCGCTGAGGGCGATGTCGAAGCCAGCGCCTCGCTGCTTCGCCACGAGATTTCGCAGCGTCCACACCTGCTGGTCGGAGCGGCGCAACTCGCCACGCAGACCGGCCAGATTCCGGTGGTCACCCAGCACACCGGCGAACGCCGCGCGGCTGCCCTGCTCACCCACCGTTCACCGGCTGCTGGCCAGATACTTGATCCATTGGAGAGCCCCACCGCTCACCGTCGCTGGATGATGCCGATCCTGCTCACCCTGGCAGCCTTCCTCGTGGTGGCCCTGGCCGTCTGGGGCTACATGTGGACGCAAACCCAATACTTTGTTGGCACCGTGGATAACAAGGTCGCCATCTACAAGGGTGTTCCGCAGGAACTTGGACCGATTTCGCTTTCCGAGGTCGATACCGTGAGCAAGGTTCCGCTGGAATCGCTGCCGGATTACTCGCGCCAGCGAGTGGAAGCAACCATTTCGGCGGATAACCGCGAGCATGCCCAAATGATCATCCAGGAACTGCTGGTCACCGCGAAGCAAAATTGTCCGGTAACAGTTCCCGGATCAAAAGATTCACCAAGTAGCAACCAAACCCAGCTGCCAGCCTACTGTCAGGAGATCATGCAATGACCGAAGTGCAAACCGCTCCGGTACCACGGCGCAATCTCGAGCTGCTGCTGCTTGTCTTGGCCCTCTGCGTCGGCAGTGCGGCGTTCTTCCTGGTGGGTAGCACCACCGAGGATGTCGACAATACCGACTTCTATATCCAGATGAGCATCATGGCGGTGCTCGCCCTGTCTGTTCACGTGCTGCTGCGCATCTTCGCTAAATATGCTGATCCTGTAATACTTCCGATCACGGTGGCCTTGAACTCCCTCGGACTATCCATGATTCACCGTATTGACCTGGCAAAGGGTACATCCCAGTCGGCCCGGCAACTACTCTGGACGGCTATCGCCATCGTCATCGCCGCGGCAGTCCTCTGGGTCATCAAAGACCACAGGATCCTGCGCCGATTCACTTATATAGCTCTCCTGTTATCCATCGTGCTGCTCTTGCTGCCGCTGATTCCAGGCTTGGGCGTCACCATCAACGGTGCCCGTATTTGGATCCGCATGGGAATGTTCTCGCTGCAGCCTGGCGAGCTCGCGAAGATCTCGCTATCGGTCTTCTTTGCCGGATACCTCTCCTCGAACCGCGACCTGATCCTGCTGGCCGGGCGTAAATTCGGACCGCTGCAGCTGCCTCGTCTGCGGGATATGGCGCCTATGGTCATCGCTTGGCTGTTGTCCATCGGTGTTCTGGTGGTTCAGCGCGACCTGGGATCAGCAATCCTGTTCTTCGGCCTGTTCATCGTGATGGTTTACGTGGCTACCGCCCGCATCTCCTGGGTATTGATCGGCATGCTCATGGTTGTCGCCGGTGGCATTGTCGCTGGCTTGACCATGAGCCACGTGACCCGGCGCCTAGATGTGTGGCTCAACGCCTTCGACCCGACCATCTACCAGGCCACCGGCGGAAGCATGCAGATCGTCGAGGGCCTGTTCGGCATGGCCGATGGCGGACTATTCGGCACCGGTCTGGGCGCCGGCTCCCCCTACCGGGTGCCGCTGGCCAATTCGGACATGATCATCGCCTCCTTCGGCGAAGAAATCGGCCTGATCGGCGTAACCGCAATTATCCTGCTGTACATGTTGCTGGTTTCCCGCGGCCTGCGTGCAGCCCTCGGTTCCCGCGACACCTTTGGCAAGCTGCTGGCCGCCGGCCTGTCCTTCACCTTGGGACTGCAGTGTGTAGTCATCATCGGTGGAGTCACCCGCCTGATTCCACTGACCGGCTTGGCGACGCCATTCATGGCGGCTGGCGGGTCTTCACTGCTGGCCAACTGGATCATCATCGCCCTCCTGCTCTTGATTTCGCACAATTCACGCCGGCCGAAGTCCGGCGTCTCAGGACCTACCGATGAAATTGCAACACCAAGCAAAGCCCCAACGACCAGCACCAAGGTGGTGAAGAGCAAGTGAATCAGGCCATTAAGCGAGTTTGGGTTGCACTGACCCTGCTCTTTGTCATCTGCCTTGGCGGTTTGAGCTACATCCAGTTCTTCGACGCCGACCAGCTCACGGACAACGCGCTGAACAAGCGCCAGCTGTACCGCGAATTCGATTTGCCTCGCGGCGCCATCCTGGTTGACGGCAAGCCGATCGCCGAGTCGGTGCCTACCGACGATGGCCAATTCGAATACCAGCGCAAGTACACCGATCCGGAAACCTATGCGCACCTGACCGGCTACTACTCGCTGGCCAGCGGCACCACCCAGCTGGAGTCTTCGCTCAACGATTGGCTGACCGGAACCAGCTCGGACCTGCTCTATGACCGCATGCTGGCTATGTTCACCGGCAAGAAGTCCGAAGGCGCCTCGGTAGAGCTGACCATCGATGGCGCGCTGCAGAAGACCGCCTTCAACGCCATCCCCGATGGCGTGAAGGCAACCATTATTGTCACCGATCCAAAGACCGGCGACATTCTGGCAATGGCTTCCAAACCGAGCTACGACACCAACGACTTGGCGGTCCATTCGACATCCAAGGCTGCTCAGAACCTCAAGAAGGTCAGCGATATTGAAGGCCTGAGCCCGTATCGGAACCCGGCTATCAACAACCTGAGCTTCCCTGGTTCTTCGTTCAAGATCCTCAGCACGGTCGCCGCCCTGGAATCCGGCAAGTACGACCTGGATACCGTGATCAATAATCCGGTATCGGTGAACTACCCGAATTCCACCACGCCGATGAATAACTTTGGCGAAGGCATCTGCGCCCGTGAACCGCGCGCCCGCTTGGCCTTCATCTTCGCCCAGAGCTGCAACACTCCATTTATGGAAATCAGCCAGACTGTGGGCAAGGAAGAGTTCGCCGACGTGGCCGAGCGCTTCGGCTATGGCCAGCAACTGAGCATTCCGCAGAACGTGGTGCCAAGCAAGTTCCCCATCGAAGAAGCCGATGCCGGTGATTTGGCCCGCATGGCTATTGGCCAGGGCGATAACCAAGTCACCCCGCTGCAAATGAATATGGCTGCCATGGCCATCGCCAATAAGGGCGTGATCATGAAGCCGAACATGATCGACAAGGTCATCGCCCCGGATCTTCGCGTTATCGAAGAGCCGAAGCCAGAGAAATTCTCCACGGCCACCAGCCCGGAGATCGCCGAGCAGCTCGCCGGCCTGATGGAAGGTCCGGTGAAGAACGGCACGGCCATGAATGCCGCTGTCCCGGGTGTGGACTTCCGCGCCAAGACCGGTACGGCGCAGCTGCGATCGGAAGACGGCGTCGCCTACGTGAACTCGTGGATGACCGGCTTCGCCCCGGCAGATGACCCTCAGGTGGCCATTACGGTCACCTTGCAAGACGTAGATTACAACACTGGTCACAACACGACCGGTGCACTGATGAAGACGATGTTAAAGGCGGTGTTCAACAAGTGAGGCCAGTAACCGGCACCACCTTGGGCGGTCGTTACAAGCTGACCGACCGCATTGCGATCGGTGGCATGGGCGAAGTTTGGAAAGCTCGCGACCAGGTCCTTGGGCGCCTTGTGGCGATCAAGATCCTCAAGGAGGAATACACCGACAACGAGAGCTTCTTGACGCGCTTCCGCGTTGAGGCCCGCCATACCGCCCTGCTCAACCACCCGGGCATCGCCGGCGTCTTCGACTACGGCGAAGAGCAAGGCTCTGCCTACCTGGTCATGGAACTAGTTCCCGGCCCGCCGCTGTCCACCATCATCGAGCGTGAACGCAAGCTCGAAGTCGCCCGCACCCTCTCGCTGATCGCGCAGACCGCTCGAGCGCTGGCTGCAGCCCACGAGCACGGCCTGGTGCACCGCGACGTGAAGCCGGGCAATATCCTGGTCATGCCGTCGGGCGTTGTGAAGATTACCGACTTCGGCATCGCCCGCCTGGCCGACCAGGTACCCTTGACCGCCACCGGACAGGTGATGGGCACCGCCCAATACCTGGCTCCTGAGCAGGCAACCGGGCAGAACGCGACCGGCAGCTCCGATATTTACGCCCTGGGCGTCATCGGCTACGAATGCCTGGCCGGACGACGTCCGTTCACCGGTGAATCGCAGATCGCGATCGCCCTGGCACAGGTCAACGATGCTCCCCCCGCCTTGCCGGACACCATCCCAGCACCGGTGCGCCAGCTGATCATGTCGATGCTGGCCAAGAACCCTGCGGATCGCCCAAAGGACGCCACCGCGCTGGCCAAGGCCGCCGACGCCCTGCGCGCCGGAGATACCAACACCGCCACCCTGGCGGTCCCGGGCATGCTCGCCACCGGTATTTCCGAGGACGCGACGCAGGCGCTGAACCTGGATGATGACGCCACCCGCGCCATGACCCGCCAGGATTCTGCCCCGACGATGACCAATGCCATGCCGACCGTTGTGGAACCTGCGGCTGCAGCCAGCGGTTTCTCGGCGGCCAGCAATCAGGGCGCCACCGGCTTTGACGATGAGGATGCCGACGCCCAGGATCCTGCACCGCAGGAATCCAAGCGGAGCCCCTGGCTGATCCCATTGATCGTGATTATCGCCTTGGCTGTAGTCATTGCGCTGCTGGCCTGGTTGATTCCTGCCATGAGCAGCAACAACGACGATCGCCCAACCGCGACGTTGACCGAAAGCAGCACCGAATCTGCCGAGTCCACCGAACCGACCGAGGAGACGACCGAGCCCTCCGAGGAGACCACCGCGGCATCCGAAACTTCGCAGTCCCCCTCGGAAAGCCCAAGCGAGAGCCCTGAGTATGTCCAGGTGTCCTCCTCGCTGATCGGCCAGGATATCGACACGGTCACCCAGCAGCTCGAAAGCCAGGGCCTGAAGGTTGATGCGGTGCCGCAGGAAACCGATCAGGCCGATCCGCGCGAAGTGATCTCGCTGAACCCGACGGGCAACGTCGAAGTTGGCGAAACCGTCACCGTCACCTACGCCATGGCTCCGGAAACTGTCGAGGTTCCCAAGGTCACCGGCATGAGCTTCGAAGCTGCCCAGAAGCGGATTCAGGATGCCGGCCTGGCAGCGGCGAAGGGCGATGAACGCAGCGACTCCTCGGTTGCCGGCACCGTCCTGTCCCAGGACGTATCGGCAGGCAGCGAAGTTGAGCCTGGCACCACCGTCACCCTGGACCTCTCCACCGGCCCCGAAGAGGAGCCTGAAGAGTCTTCAACCCCAACGGCAACACCTACCGCATCGCCGACCGCCACGGAATCGGACCAGAGCACAGCACCATGAGCGAAGTTGAAGAATTGCCGCCTGGCTTGCCGCGGATGATCAGCGACCGATATGAGATTGAATCGCTCATCGGCCGCGGTGGCATGGCGGATGTCTACCTGGCACTGGACCATGTGCTTTCGCGCAAGGTCGCAGTCAAGGTGTTGCGCCCGGACACGGCCAGCAATCCCATGGTGGTCAACCGCTTCCGGCGCGAAGCGAAGGCAGTCGCGGCGCTAAGCCATCCAAATATCGTTGCCGTGTACGACACCGGTGAGCTTCCAGCCTCCGAACAGCAGCACGAGCGCCTGCCCTTCATGGTCATGGAGTATGTCACCGGGAAAACCCTCAAGCAGGTCATTTCCCAGGACGCCATTGACGCCGAATTTGCCGTAAAAGTCACCCGCGGCGTGTGCGAGGCACTGGATCATTCGCACGCGAATAATGTGGTGCACCGCGATGTAAAGCCTGCGAATGTCATGGTCACCGACGCCGGGCATGTGAAGCTGATGGACTTCGGCATCGCCAGGGCGCTGGACAACTCCGCCACGATGACGCAGACCGCCGCCGTGGTGGGCACCGCGCAGTACTTCTCCCCCGAGCAAGCCCGTGGCGAGCAAGTGGATTTCCGTTCCGATATCTACTCGGCCGGATGCCTGTTTTACGAGCTGATGACCGGCAGGCCACCGTTCACCGGGGATTCTCCGGTCTCCGTGGCCTACCAGCACGTCGGCGAGATCCCACCGGCCCCGAGCGAGGTCGCGCAGGACGTGGATCCGATCTTCGACCCGATAGTGGCCAAGGTGCTCTCCAAGGAACGCGATGACCGTTTCCAGTGCGCTGGAGCCTTCGCAACGGCCTTAGAGAACGCCCTGAACGGGATCGAATTCCATGAGGACCAGTCCACGCCAGCAACCTACACCTTGCCAATTTATGGCAATCACGACTCCACCGAATCTGGTTTTGCCGCCCAGGCGGCACCCATGACCACGGAGCATCCGGTCTTCACGACCCACGATGAACCGGTGGAAACCACACGCCATCGGACCAACCGCGGCCTGATTGTCCTGTTGTCGCTGGTCGCCCTGCTTGCTGTGGCGATTGCCAGCTTCCTGGTGATTCGTTCAATCCAGGCCGATGCCGAAAAGCGTGCGCCGGTAGCCATTCCCGATGTCAAGAACCTGTCCGAGGACGACGCCAGCAGCCTGCTGCGCGATGCGACCTTCAACGTGCGCGTTGAGCGCGAGTTCAATGAAGACGTGGATGAGGACAAGGCCACGCGCACCGATCCTTCCTCTGGCACCCAAGTGGCCAAGGAATCCACGGTGACTCTGTACATCTCGGAGGGATCGGAACAGCGGACTATTCCCAAGGACCTCGCCAATCAGTCCGAAACGGCCGCTCGAGATGCCTTGCGCCAAGCAGGACTCGAAGTCGGTGAAGTCACCCGCGAGAATTCGGCAACCATTCCGACTGACTGGGTCATTGGCACCAGCCCGGAGCTTGGCGCCAAGGTCAAAGCAGGTTCCGAGGTTGACCTGATCCTCTCGACCGGAAAGGTGCAAGTTCCCGATGTCTCTGAAATGAGCCGGGACGAGGCCCAGAAGGCGCTTGAAGCAGAAGATGTTGGACTCAAGGCCCAGTTTGTCGAGGTCGAATCCGATGAATATGAAGCGGGAACGCTGTTCACGCAGTCGCCGGAGGCTTCCGAGGAAGCTGCTCCAGGGGACCTGGTAAAGATCTCCGTGGCTATTCCCGTACCGGAGCCAACTCCGTCTGAGACCCCGACTCCCAGCCCATCCGAGAACGAAAATTCGGATGATTCAGAAAGCGAATCACCGGGCGGGACTGCTTCGCCATCGCCGAGGGAGACGCAGCGAGGAAAATTGCCCCCACCGGCCAAACCCGGTGAGGGCAATTAATCAGCTGTCGATTATTCGCCGCTAAAAAGCGGGCTCAGGGTGGCTGCCTTCGCGGCGGCCCCCTGCAACCCCAGGAATTCCAACCAGTTGCCCAGCATCTGATACCCCTGCTCGGTCAAGACCGACTCCGGATGATACTGCAACCCCCACAGCGGGGCTTCCCGGTGGGCCAGGGCCATGATGACTCCCCCAGCCGTCTGGGCGATGATTTCCAGCTCTTCCGGGATGCTCTCGCGCACTGCAGCCAAGGAATGGTACCGGGTCGCGGTAAACGGATTGGCAACGTTGTTGAACACCGGGTGGTTCTCGTGATTAACCAGTGAGGTCTTGCCATGCATCAGTTCTTCAGCATGGGTCACCGTTCCGCCATAGGCCTCGGCCAACGCCTGATGCCCAAGGCAGACGCCCAGCATCGGCTTGCTCTGCTGTCCGCACCACTTGATCAGATCAATGCTGACACCGGCGCCGGCTGGATCTCCGGGGCCCGGTGAAATCAATACACCGTCGTATTCGGCAGCCAGCTCGATGGCTTCCTGGACGGTCAAGTCATCGTTGCGATGAACAGTGGTCTCGGCGCCCAATTCCTGGAGATAGCCCACGAGGGTATAGACAAAGCTGTCGTAATTGTCGATCACTAAAATCTTGGTGCTGCTCACGAGGTACTCTGGCCAATCGTTGAATCGGTAAAGGGGCTGATGTACTGGTTCAGCCATGGGAAAACGTACACCATCAGTAATAGCACGATGGCGGCAATGAGAATCAATGCTTCAAAAATGCGGAGCCATAGTGGACCGGGAAGGTTTCTGAAAATCCAGGCGTACATTTATTCCTCCTAGCTCGTTGCTTCGATAACCATGTCGCGGATTTCCTTGGGCGGGCCAGCATCCAAGGGCCGCCAATCCGTCAGCTCGGAGTATGCGATCATGCGCTGCTGGGTCGTGTACTTCGGGTGGCAGGTGGTCATGGTCAGGATCGATTTTGTTGGTTCCACTCCCCATTGATGCGGGGTCGGCAAAAGGACATCACCGTTGGAAGGAGCGACGATTTCTGTGGCGTACCAGGTGTAGGTGTAATACCCCTCGGACGTTTGAAGATAGATCTTGTCGCCCTCTTGGAGCTTGTCGATGTCCCAGAACACTTGTCCATGGGTTTGGCGGTGGGCGGCAACCGCGAAGTTGCCCAGCTCTCCGGGCTGCTGGGTTGACGGGTAATGCCCGATACCCAGGTTGTCGATCACCCGGTCCTCAACGCCGTTTGTCACCGGGTGGTGCGATCCATGGCTGCCAAAGCGCGGGAAGTACATGATCCCGAAAGTCTCCCCCGGCGCAATTTTTGTAACAGGTGCTGGACCATAGTCTTTTTCTTCCGCTGGCTCATCAGAATCAGGAATCACCACATCGCCGAGTTCCTGCACAAGCCCCTGCGTCGCCTGCTGCTGGGCTTGGGCGGAGTCGATATTGGTCCACCACAGCTCCCACGCTACGTAGAGCATCAAGATGATGCCCAAGGTAATGAACAGCTCGCCAAGGAATCCAACGACAACGTTTCCCGCAGACCTAGGCCGGCGTTCCATGCGTCGACCTTGCACTGTGGCGGATCTGTTCACAGCTCTCAAGCTCCTTAGGGCATTCGTATATAACGATCTGTCAATGCACGCGTGCTGATGCGGGCCAAAACCCCGGAGTTCTCACGGGTTGCGGCTAGTATGGAAGCTACGTAGGAATGCAGCAAGCAGTTCTCAGCATTCTTGTACCCAAGCCTACCGGGAAGACGTTAATGTCTCCCACATTTACTACATTAAGCAGATGAAGCCGAGGGAGCATTCGAGTGCCGGAGTCAAAGCCACGACGCAAGAACACAACGCAAGACCGAGCCGAGCGCCAAAGCGCCCACGCTATCGATAAGCCAATGCCGGGCTGGTATAAGCCGGTCATGTTTGGCCTCATGCTCATAGGCCTGCTCTGGATCATCGTCTACTACATTTCCCAGACCCTATTTCCAATCCCCAACATTGGCGGCTGGAACATCGTGATCGGCTTCGGCATCGCGATGGTCGGATTCTTCATGACAACAGGCTGGAAATAGCATGTTCGCCGGTCCCCGAAGGGGCCGGCGAATTTTGCTTAAGGGATTTTTCCCTAGTGGCTAACGGCCTTGAGGCCAATAACGCAGCCAACAAGCCCCAGGATGAAGACCACCTTCAGAAGCGAGAAAGCTTCTTGGCCCGTGGCCATGGAATAGATCACCGCGAGCGAGGCTCCGATTCCCACCCAAATCGCGTAGGCGGTACCCACCGGAATTTCCTTCATCGCGTAGGCCAGACCGGCCATGGATACGATCAGCCCAGCAATGAAGATGATGGTGGGAACAACCTTTGAGAGACCCTCGCTCATCCCCAAAGCGACAGCCCACACGGCCTCGAAAACGCCAGAAATTATAAGTACGGCCCAGTACATGCCAGATTTCCCCTCTGGCCGTCTTGTCGCGCTCCGGGTACGGCTCCCTCGTCCGGGTTCAGGCATTCATGGCCTGCAACAAGCTCAGGTTATCAAATGCAGGCCGCTATGACGGGCCGCTGTGACCAGGATGCCATCGATCTTGTTGAGTACGTCGGAGTCAACGGCCCAACGCTGTAAATACAACGGAACATCCACGAACCATTGCTCGTGTAGCACCTGGACCCCGGCTGCCTGGGGCAACTGCAATTCCGGAATCATCCCCCATCCCATGCCCGCTTTGATGGCGCTGACATATTTTAGAGAATCCGGAATATGGTGCACTGCGGCCGTTGGACGGCTTCCGGCACCAGCGGCCCGCTCGAGCATGTCATATTGCAGCGGGTCCTCGCGGTCAAAAACCACCATCGGGGTTTTCACCAGTTGCTCGGGGACTCTTTGGGACAGATACCGGTCGATGATGCGCGGTGAAGCTGCCGCCCTATAGCGCATAGCGCCGAGTTTTTTGCTGACACATCCTTGCAGGGCATCGGCCGTTGCTGTGACCACTGCGCTGACTCGACCGGTGCGCAGAAGTTCCAGTCCCCTGTTTTCATCGGCGCGCAGAATCTCTATTGATAGATCGTCAATCTCGGCCAGCTCTTCGAAGATCGGATTAAACCAGGTGGACAGCGAGTCGGAGTTAACCCCGAGGGCTATGGACAGAGGTTTGCCTGCTGACAGTTCACGGGCAAATTCTGCGCTGAGCAGCGACATTTGCCGCGCATAACGCAGCACCTTATATCCCTGTTCAGTCGGAACGACGGGGCGACTCCTGACAACAAGAATTGCGCCAACTCGATTTTCAAGGGCCTTGATCCTCTGGCTGACAGCAGAAGGAGTAATCCCCAAATCTATGGATGCGTCCTCAAAGCTTCCGGCATCAACGATGGCCAAAAGGGTCTCGAGATGTTCAATGTCGATATTCACATTAGGAACTCTAATCTAGATTCATAAAGTTAAGTTCGACTAAGGACATTGAATCTCATACGGTTTCCCCATGACCGCAACTTCTTTTTTCTTCGGACTCAGCACCGGCTTATCGCTGATTGTGGCAATCGGTGCGCAAAATGCCTTCGTGCTTCGCCAGGGCATCCGGAAAGAACATGTCTTCATCACTGCCCTTATCTGCTCCCTGTCGGACGCGGCCCTGATATTCGCTGGGGTTAACGGTATGGGCGTCCTGGTTGAACGCGTTCCCTGGCTGCTGCTCGTCGCTAGAATTGGCGGTTTCATATTTCTTGCGAGCTACGCGCTATTCGCCTTCCGCAGATCGTTCAAACCTGATTCCCTCAAGATCTCCGGCCGCGCACAGGCAACAACCGTGCTGTCGGCCATAGGAACCACGCTGGCACTCACCTGGCTCAATCCACACGTGTATATCGACACGGTCCTGCTACTGGGTTCCGTTGCCGTTGCACAGGGCTCCGGCTCTGCCTGGTTTGCTTCTGGAGCTATCACTGCAAGCTTCCTCTGGTTTTTTGCGCTGGCCTACGCGGCTCGGTTCCTCGCCCCGGTTTTCGCCAGGCCCAAGGCATGGCGGTTTCTTGATTTCATCATCGGCATCTTCATGCTGGTCTTCGCAGCCCTGTTGATTTGGCCAGTTTTCACCTCGTAATCCACAAGCACAGGATGTTATCCACACGGGTTGTGCACAAGTTTCACCAACGGTTGTTCACAAACTTATCCACAGGTGGGGATATCAATGTGCGAATTGAGAATATTTACTTGAAACATCAGGTCAGGTGTTGCTTGAGGGCATCAAATGACAAGCGTGTAAGTTATTAACATTGTGGATTCCAGCTGTGGACAAAGGTCATTATCCGCCTGCTATCAACACTCCCATTGCTATCGGTTAAACTTTCGAATCCGTAGTTATTAACAAGCTACCAGTTCGTATATGCACTATCTACAGGGGTTGTTTAAAAGTTATCCACAACTGGGGACAAGGTTGTGAGTATTGGGCAACATTGCTGGAATGCCCTTGAATTCCCGGGCTGTCAGGCCTGTTAATAACTCCATGTGCCAGCAAGTTACACAGATGTAAGTTATTAACAATGTGGATAATCTGTGTGGATAACGACAAGAGCCGTTTTCGAACGATTAACCTGTGAACTTTACTGCCTGTGCTGCGAAATACACGGCGCCTAAAAGCAGTATTGAAAGACCGGACAGAAGCAGCAACTGTGTTCTGGCTCGTTGTGGATTACTTTTCGGTATCAAAACAATGCAGCACGCGGCAAGGATGCCTGTGATCGCTCCGCCCAAGTGGCCCTGCCAGGAGATTCCGGAAACAACAAAGCCCAAGACAATGTTCAGGACCAGAATGATGCCCATTTGCCGCAGCGCCTGCTTATTTGAGCGGTAGACGACAAAGGTAGCGAGGAATAATCCGGCCAAAGCCCCAGAGGCACCCAAGGTGGCACTCAACGGCGCACTGAGCAACAAGATGCCAAGAGATCCACCGAAAGCACTAATCAAGTACAGCCATGTAAAACGCAGCCTGCCAAGCTTGGGCTCGAGCAAGGTACCGAAGATATAGATGCCATACATGTTCATGCCCAGATGCAGGAATGATCCCATGGAGTGCGCGAAGGCGCTCGTGATCAATCTCCACGGCTCATAGGCCGCTATGGCTGGTGCCAGGACCAATGAATTGGTGAATCCCGGAATAACCCACTGCAGAATATAGACGAAGACGTTCAGCCCAATCACCGCGTAGGTTATGACCGGGGCACCCGCCCGAAGCCTGCCGCCAAATTCGGTTTTCTGCTGGGGGAGGCTCCTATTGGCTTGGGCAACGCATTCAACGCACTGCACTCCCACTGGAGCGGAAACCTGGCATTCAGGACAGATTGGACGCTCGCATCGGTTGCAAGACACATAGGACACCGTGTGGGGGTGTCGATAACACGTCGGAGTTGCTTGGCCCTGGGGATTACCCTGCCCGTAGGACATCGTTACCTGCCTTGTGTAGTGGGATCGTGCTTAAAGTTCAAGGCCCCGACAACACCACTGGGTGGATCGTCGGGGCCTCGCGGTATTGCGTCGGTGAATTACAGGGTCTCGATATCGACCGAGTTGATGACGATGTCTTCCAGTGGCTTGTCACGGCCATCGGTTGCTACAGCGTTCAGTGCGTCAACTACCTTGCGGGAGTCTGCATCGACAACTTCACCGAAGATGGTGTGCTTGCCCTGCAGCCAGGTGGTTGGAACAGTGGTGATGAAGAACTGCGAGCCGTTGGTTCCGCGGCCCATGCGGATGCCCGCGTTGGCCATGGCCAGCTTGTAAGGCTCGTTGAAGTTCAGTTCTGGGTGGATCTCATCATCGAACTGGTAGCCCGGACCGCCGAAGCCCTGGCCCAGTGGGTCGCCACCCTGAATCATGAAGTCAGAAATGATGCGGTGGAAGATGGTTCCGCTGTACAGCGGGGTGTTGGTCTTTTGGTCACCGGACTCTGGGTGTACCCACTCCTGCTCACCGGTCGACAGGCCGACGAAGTTCTTTACGGTCTTAGGTGCATGGTTGCCGAAGAGATCGACAACGATATCGCCCAAAGTAGTGTGAATCGTGGCTTTATGAGTTGCGTTTGCGGTCATGCCTACATTCTTCCATGATCAAGGCGTGAGCCGCTAAATGCTGACGTACGCGTTGAGTGAAAATTTAGAACAATCTCTGATGGCTGCCTGGCTAACACTGGCCTGTGGCGCTGTAACTGCATAGGCTTGAGCTGTCGGATAGCGAGATCCTGTTTCAGTCTGGAGCAATGCATGAGCAAGAAGAGCAAAGTAGGAAAAGTACTAGCCGTAGGCTTTATTGCCGGAATCGTCGCGCTGCTGGTGGCTGTTTGGAAGGCCTCAAAACCCATTGAGGATCCATGGGAAAACGAACCTGCGCCGGCACAGCCCCAGCAGCCTGTCGAGTCTCGCGAAGCAAGCGTAGAAGAAATCCGCGAGATCATTGAAGATGACAAATAAAATCTAGTTACTCACGAGTTTTCGGTTGGGCTTGTCCTCGTATCACGAGGGCAAGCCCAACGAGTATCACCAGAAGGCCGGCATAGGTAGCCATGGATACCACCTGTCCCAGGAACAGCGCCGCCAACAAAGCGGCTCCTGGGATCTCCAAAAGAATCAGTGTTGAAACCGTCAGCGGTCCAAGCACGTTAAGCAGATGATTCATTGCCGTATGCCCAAAGATCTGTGCGCATAAGGTCAGCAAGATGATGCCCAGCCAACCGTGGGCACCGAATCCCCAGATCGGCATGCCCGTGGCAAAACAAAGAATCAGCAGAGCGAGAGCGGTAATCGCGTAGCAGCTCGAGGCATAGGTTGCTGTCGCCATCGTCCGCCGAGCTACTGATCCGGCCAAGGTGTAAACCGCCGCCAGCACACCGCCCGCTAGGGCCAGCACGTCGCCGAGCAACGCCTCTGAACTCAGGCCCATATCGAATCCGGTAATCAGAATGGCGCCGCCAAGCGAGACGGCCATGCCAATGAAAACCTTGGTGCGATACTGCACGCCGCGCATCACTTGGAACACTGCAATCCAAACACCTTGGATACACACTAATGCGGTGCCGGCAGCGACGCTGGTAAGCCTCATCGAGTACATGAAGCACACAAAGTGCAACGCTAAGGCAAGACCTGCAATGCCCGTGAAAACCCACTCGCGTTTGGTCATTGCCAGATAAACGCGCGAGTTTTTTCGAAGCGCCGGAACACTCAGCACTGCGGCTGCCGCGCCATTGCGCCAGAAAGCCATGGACAGCACCGGAACACCAGGGAACGCGGCAATAATTGGCCCGGAAGCCGAGATTCCAATGATCCCGACCAGGGCAAGTAGTAACGTCACTGATTTAGATTACCGGTGCTTTGCTCCAAGACAGTCCTACGGCTCCAGGAGGAAGGTTCAGGGACGCGATTCTTGCACGAATCAAGATATTCCAAAATTGAAATATACCGATTCTTCCCCTGCATTTCAGACTATTAGATCTTTTTCCGGCGCCAATAAGCAGCGATCATCGCTCCGGACAAGTTATGCCACACGGAGAATACTGCAGCTGGCAATGCCGCCTCTGGAGTGAAATATTGCTTGGCCAAACCGCCCGCCAATCCAGAATTCTGCATGCCAACTTCAATAGCTATCGTGCGCCGTGCGTCCTCTGGAACGCGCATCAGCACACCAATTCCATATCCGAGCATCAGGCCCAACCCGTTGTGCAGAATGACCGCAAGCAAAACCAGCAATCCGGCAGTCAGAATGGCCTGCGCGCTGCCGGCAACAATAATCGTCACTACGAAGGTAATGGCTATGACTGAGATCCACGGCAGGATACCGGTCACCTTGAGTACAAGCCGGTTTAACAGCATACGTAGCACCAGGCCCAGGACCACGGGAATCAGCACAATCTGAACAACACTGACGGCCATGGAACCGGCATCGACGGGCATGTACTGGCCCGCCAGCCACAGGGCCAACAGGGGAGTGAGCGCCGGTGCGATCAAGGTCGAAACCGAGGTCATCGCCACTGACAGGGCAACATTGCCTCGAGCCAGATAGGAGACGACATTTGACGCGGTTCCGCCCGGTGCGCAACCCACCAGAATCAGGCCGGCAGCGAGCGCAGGATCGAGATGCAGCACCTTGGCAACGAGCCATCCCATGGACGGCATCACGACAAACTGGGCCACCACGCCGCCAAGTACCGGCAACGGGTTCTTAACCACTAGTGCAAAGTCTGGCAGGGTCAGCGTCAAGCCCATGCAGAACATAATCACCATCAGCAGGGGACTGATCCATCCGGCAAAGCCGACAAATGTCTGGGGGAGCAGCATGCCGCACAGCCCGCCGAGCAGGATCAGCGCTGGAAAGAACAGCACCGCAATGCGCGAGTCTTTATCAGTCTTTGCGGTGCCAGCTGCGTCGCGGACCACGCCCGAATTATCATTCAACATCTACGGTATCTTGCCACTAATTGAGGTTTACCAAAAATAGGAAGACAGATGTTAATGCACTGACCCAGTCATATTAACTTTCTTGTCATTGTCGATCCCCATGCTGAGACTGTGAAGGTTGCAATCGTTGCTGAATCGTTCCTTCCCCACTTCAATGGGGTTACCAATTCTATTCTCAAGACGCTGGACCACTTGGCGCTCACCGGGCACGAGGCAGTGGTCATCACGCCTGCGGGTTCCTTGGCCAGTGAGCTGGCAGGTCACGGTGTTCCTCGGCAGTACAAGGGCTTCGCAATCCATACGGTGCCATCCATGCCCCTGGCCAACTACCCGGAAGTCCGAGTGGCAACCACCAGTGTTACCCGCTTGCGAAAGATCCTGGCGCGTGAACGCGTAGACGTGGTCCATCTGGCCAGCCCATTTATTCTGGGGTGGCAGGGATTGCGCGCAGCCCAGGAACTGAATTTGCCCACTGTGGCGCTCTACCAAACCGAAGTTCCCAGCTATGCCGAGCGCTACAAGATGCCCTGGCTGACCCAGCGCCTCTGGGACCATGTCCGCGCCATCCATACCGCTGCGGACCTGTCACTGGTTCCCAGCACTTTTTCGTACCGCCAGCTGCAGGATCTGGGCATTGATCGCTTGAGGATCTCAGGCAGGGGAGTGGATACGGCCCAATTCACCCCGCGACGTCGAAACGAGCAATTCAGGCAGGCAGTGGCTCCCAATGGCGAGGTAGTCATCGGCTATGCAGGGCGCCTCGCTGCAGAGAAGCAGGTCGCCGATCTGAAGGCCTTGGCGGAGCTGAAGAACACCAGACTCGTCATCGTAGGTTCTGGGCCGCTAGAGGGTGAGCTGCGGGCTTTGCTGCCCTCCGCGCACTTCACTGGATTCCTCTCCGGCGAACGCCTAGCTGAAGTCATGGCCTCCATGGATGTTTTTGTCCATCCAGGCGCCTCAGAGACCTTCTGCCAGACCATCCAGGAAGCCATGGCCTGCGGAGTTCCCGTGGTCGCTGTGGGCCGTGGCGGACCGCTGGACCTGGTTGATTCCTCGCGCACCGGCTGGCTGTACCAGCCGGGAAATCTAAGTGAGCTGCGCAGCCGGGTCAGCGACTTGGTCTACGACGATGCCAAACGCCTTGCTTTTGCCAGTGCCGCCTTGAGCAGCGTGCAGGACCGTTCATGGTTCAGCATTGGCGAGCAGCTGCTGGATCACTACCAGCACGTGCGGATGGCTCGAATTAGCCGCTAATCGGCGCAGATGACCCGGAAATGGAGAAAGGACGGAAAGCAGAAGCTTTCCGTCCTTTTTCTGTGGAGCCTAGGAGAATCGAACTCCTGACATTCTGCTTGCAAAGCAGACGCTCTACCAACTGAGCTAAGGCCCCGTATTTATTTATCTGGTGTTCCACACCGACCAATCCAAAAGGATCAATCAAAAAGAATTAGCGGAAAGCTGATGCTTTCCGCCACTCTCTTTTGTGGAGCCTAGGAGAATCGAACTCCTGACATTCTGCTTGCAAAGCAGACGCTCTACCAACTGAGCTAAGGCCCCAAAAGCTTTAGGAAACTTGATCGGCTACCTGATGCCAGGTTTCCTTTGTTTCCGAAGAAGCCTTCGCTTTCTTGACCAAGACTACCGCAGCAGCCGCAATCGTTGCGAGAACCAGGAACTTTTTCATTACTTCCTCTTTCTCTCCAGCAAGGTTTCCGTGGGCGTACCAAGACTTGAACTTGGGACCTCTTCGTTATCAGCGAAGCGCTCTAACCGCCTGAGCTATACGCCCTTGCTTTTGTTTGTTCCCTTTGGAACGAAATAAAACTCTACCGGGGATTTCCAGAAGATACAAATCGAGCCCGGGTGTCATGCATCACAACACGAAACCCGGGCTCGACTAGGGGTGTTTCTAGTCGTCAGTGAGGGTCACACCGATGCCGCCAACCAGCGATGCGGCAATGTTGTACAGCACCGCACCCAGCATGGAGACGATGGAAATAACCACGACATTCACCACGGCAATGATTGTCGCGTAGGAGGCCACCTGTCCCAGGGACATGCTCTGGCGCAGGTCGAAGCCGCCTTCAGCCATGGCGTCGCGAATCAGCGTGTTGAATGCGTCAAACGTACCCATCAGGTCCAGCAGGGCCCAGATGCCCACAGCAGCGACTACGGTGATGACACCGAAGGCTACCGAGAGCAGGAAGGCCAGTTTCAGTACCGAGAAGGGCTCAACCTTGGAAACCAGCAGGCGTGCCTTGCGGACCTTGGCCTTGGGCGCCGGGCGAACCAGGCGCTCCTGGCCGTTGGCCGGACGCTGGGCGGCCGGGCGGGCGCCTGCAGGACGAGCCTGGCCGGCAGCTGGCTTGGCGCCTGCTGCGGCTGGGCGGCTGCCGGTGCCAGTTGGTGCCGGACGCTTTACCTGGGTAGGTCGCGGCGCTTCGCTCTTCGGGGCACTGCCGCTGGGGCGTGGCGTCGAGGGCGTGCTCATGCGTTACCTCCGTTAGTGGTGTCATCTTCCTGGGCGTCCGATTCGGTTTCCGGCGCGGTGGATGACTGATCGATCGTGTTTTCTGCGTCCAACGTTACGGCATCTTCCTCCAAGTTCTCTTCGAGCTCGGTCTCCGAGTTCTTGGCAACCGCAATAATGTTGTCCTTCTTATCCGGCTTGGCGAAGATGACGCCCATGGTGTCGCGGCCCTTGGCAGGAACCTGCGCCGCGGCCGAGCGGACCACCTTGCCCGAGCCCATGACCACGAGGACCTCATCGGTCTCGTCGACGATCATCGCGCCCACCAGCTCGCCGCGTTCCTCGTTGAGCTTGGCCACCTTAATGCCCAAGCCACCACGGGATTGCACGCGGTATTCGGCAACTTCGGTGCGCTTGGCATAGCCCTCGTTGGTCACCGTGAACACGAAGGAATCCTCGCGGACCACGTCGGCGGCCAGCAGCTCGTCGCCCTCGCGGAACTTCATGCCGGTCACGCCGCTGGTCGCGCGGCCCATCGGGCGCAGCGCGGTGTCGGTGGCGGTGAAGCGCACCGACTGCCCCTTGCGCGAGACGAGCATCACATCATCTGATTCGCTGACCAGCTGCGCGGAGACCAGTTCGTCGTCGTCGCGCAGGTTGATGGCGATCACCCCGGCGGTGCGGTTGGTGTCGTAATCCTCAAGGCGGGTCTTCTTCACCAGGCCGTTGCGGGTGGCCAGCATCAGGTAGGCAGCGTCCTGGTAGGTGCGCAGATCCAGCACCTGGGCGATGTGCTCATCGGGCTGGAAGGCCATCACGTTCGCCACGTGCTGGCCCTTGGCGTCGCGGCCGGCTTCGGCCAGCTCGTAGCACTTGGTGCGGTACACGCGGCCGTGGTTGGTGAAGAACAGCAGCCAGTTGTGCGTGGAGGTGACGAAGAAGTGCTCCACCACGTCGTCCCCGCGCAGGTTCGCGCCCTTGATGCCCTTGCCGCCGCGGGCCTGCGAGCGGTAGTTGTCGATGCGGGTGCGCTTGACGTAGCCGCCGCGGGTGATGGTGACGACCATTTCCTCTTCGGGAATCAGGTCCTCGACGCTCATGTCGCCGTCGTAGCCCATGAGGATCTTGGTGCGGCGGTCATCGCCGTGCTTGTCCACGATCTCGCCGAGTTCTTCGGCGACGATTTCGCGCTGGCGGGCAGGGGAGGCGATGATGGCCTGGAATTCGGCGATCATGCGCTCGAGCTCCGCGTGGCGATCCTGGATCTTCTGGCGCTCGAGGGCGGCCAGGCGGCGCAGCTGCATATCCAGGATGGCGCGGGCCTGGTCCTCGTCGATGCTCAGCAGCTCCATCAGCCCGTCGCGGGCCGCCTCGGTGGTGGCCGAACGGCGGATCAGCGCGATGACCTCGTCAAGAGCGTCCAGCGCCTTGAGCAGGCCGCGCAGGATGTGGGCCTCTTCTTCGGCCTTCTTCAGGCGGAACTGGGTGCGGCGCACGATCACTTCGATCTGGTGGGTCACCCAGTGGCGGATGAACCCATCCAGCGGCAGGGTGCGCGGCACCCCGTCGACGATCGCGAGCATGTTCGCCGAGAAGTTGGTCTGCAGCTCGGTGTGCTTGTACAGGTTGTTCAGCACCACCTTGGCCACGGCATCGCGCTTGAGCACGATGACCAGGCGCTGGCCGGTGCGGCCCGAGGTCTCGTCGCGCATGTCGGCGATGCCGGCGATCTTGCCGTCGCGGACCAGCTCGGCGATCTTCACCGCGAGGTTGTCCGGGTTGGCCATGTACGGCAGCTCGGTGACCACCAGGCAGGTGCGGCCCTGGATTTCCTCCACGTTGACGACCGCGCGCATGGTGATCGAGCCGCGGCCGGTGCGGTAGGCATCGGCGATGCCCTTGGTGCCCAGGATCATCGCGCCGGATGGGAAGTCAGGGCCCTTCACGCGCAGCATCAGCTCGGCGAGCAGCTCCTCGCGGGTGGCTTCCGGGTTCTTCAGGTACCACTGCACGCCCTCGGCCACTTCGCGCAGGTTGTGCGGCGGAATGTTGGTGGCCATGCCCACGGCGATGCCCGAGGAGCCGTTGACCAGAAGGTTCGGGAAGCGCGCCGGCAGAACGGTGGGTTCCTGGTTCTTGCCGTCGTAGTTGTCTTGGAAATCAACGGTGTTCTCGTTGATGTCGCGGACCATTTCCATGGCCAGCGGGGCCATCTTGGTTTCGGTGTAACGCTGGGCGGCAGCGCCATCGTTGCCCGGGGAGCCGAAGTTGCCCTGGCCCAGGGCCAGCGGGTAGCGCATGACCCAGTCCTGGATCAGGCGGACCAGGGCATCGTAGATCGCGGTGTCGCCGTGCGGGTGGTACTGGCCCATGACTTCGCCGACCACGCGGGCGCACTTGTTGTAGGCGCGCTCGGGGCGGTAGCCGCCGTCGAACATCGCGTACAGCACGCGGCGGTGCACGGGCTTGAGTCCATCGCGCACGTCGGGCAGCGCGCGGCCGACGATGACGGCCATGGCGTAGTCCAGGTAGGACCGCTGCATTTCGGTCTGCAGGTCGATCTGGTCGATGCGCCCGCCGTCATGGACCGGCTCGAGGACCTCTCCGTCCATGGGTTCGTTCTCAGGGGTTTGCTCGTCGCTCAATTTTTTCCCTTACAAGTCAAAAAGTCTTCGGTGGATGATCTTTCGGCGCGGCCGATCAGATATCCAGGAAGCGCACGTCCTTGGCGTTCTGCTGGATGAAGTTGCGGCGGGACTCTACGTCCTCGCCCATCAGCACGGAGAACACCTCGTCTGCGGCTGCGGCGTCATCCATGGTGACCTGACGCAGCGTGCGGTGCTCCGGATCCATGGTGGTGTCCCACAATTCCGAGTAGTCCATCTCGCCCAGGCCCTTGTAGCGCTGGATGCCGTTGTCCTTGGGCAGGCGCTTGTTGGCGGCCTGCCCGGCCAGCAGCGAGTCATCGCGTTCCTTGTCGGAGAACACGTAGTCGTGCGGGGCGTTGGACCACTTGATGCGGTACAGCGGAGGAGCGGCCAGGAAGACGTAGCCGTGCTCGATCAGCGGGCGCATGAAGCGGAAGATCAGGGTCAGCAGCAAGGTGGTGATGTGCTGGCCGTCGACGTCCGCATCGGCCATCAGCACGATCTTGTGGTAGCGCAGCTTGGCCATGTCGAACTCTTCGCCGATGCCGGTGCCGAAGGCGGTGATCATCGCCTGCACCTCGGCATTGCCCAGCGCGCGGTCCAGGCGGGCACGCTCCACGTTCAGGATCTTGCCGCGCAGCGGCAGGATGGCCTGGGTGTGCGGGTCGCGTCCGCGCTTGGCCGAGCCGCCTGCGGAGTCGCCCTCCACGATGAACACCTCGCACTCGACGGGATTCTTCGAGGAGCAGTCCGAGAGCTTGCCGGGCATGCCGAAGGATTCCATCGGCGACTTGCGGCGGGCGTTGTCGCGGGCCTTGCGCGCGGCCATGCGGGCCTGCGAGGCCAGCTGTGCCTTGCGGATGATGTCGCGCGCCACGTTCGGATTGCGCTCGAACCAGTCGCTGAGCTCTTCGTTGACCACGCCCTGGACGAATCCGCGGGCGATCGAGTTGCCCAGTTTGGTCTTGGTCTGGCCTTCGAACTGCGGCTCGGAGAGCTTGACCGAAATGACTGCGGTCAACCCTTCGCGGGCGTCCTCGCCGGTGAGGTTGTCGTCCTTTTCGCGCAGGATCTTGTTATCGCGTGCGTAGCGGTTGAGCAGGCCGGTCAGGGCCGCACGGAAGCCTTCTTCGTGGGTTCCGCCCTCATGGGTGTTGATGGTGTTCGCGTAGGTGTGCACGGATTCGGCGTAGGCGCTGGTCCACTGCATGGCGATTTCCACGCTGATGCCCCGGGCCGCATCCTCGGATTCGAAGGCGATAACCTCGTCGTGGACCAGTTCGATCTTCTTGGCGGCGTTCAGGTGCTTGACGTAATCCAGCAGGCCGTCCTTGTACAGGTAGTCCACGGTTCGCGGCTTGACTACCTGGTTTTCGATCTCTTCTTCGACTTCGGCTTCAGGTTCGGCGTTTTCGGGAATGCGCTCGTCGGTCAGCGTGATCCGCAGGCCCTTGTTCAGGAAGGCCATCTGCTGGAAGCGGGCCCGCAGCGTTTCGAAGTCGAATTCGGTGGTCTCGAAGATCTCCGGATCCGGGTAGAAGGTCTGGCTGGTCCCGGTGAGCTCGGTTTCCTCGCCCTGGGTCAGCGGACTGGTGGTGACGCCGCCGTTGCCGAAGCTGATGCGCCATGCGTGGCCCTGGCGGCGCACGACAGTGTCCACCCGGCGCGAGAGCGCGTTAACCACGGAAATGCCCACGCCGTGCAGGCCGCCGGACACGGCATAGCCGCCGCCGCCGAACTTGCCGCCGGCGTGCAGGATGGTCATGACTACCTCAACGGTGGGCTTGCCCTCGGTGGGGTGCACATCCACGGGGATCCCTCGGCCGTTGTCTTCACAACGCACGCCGCCATCGGCCTGCAGGGTGACGTTGATGGTGTCGCAGTATCCCGCCAATGCCTCATCGACGGAGTTGTCGACAACTTCGTAAACCAAGTGGTGCAGGCCGCGAGGGCCAGTGGAACCGATGTACATGCCCGGACGTTTGCGTACCGCTTCGAGTCCTTCGAGGACGGTAATATCCTGGGCGCCATAGGTATGTTCGACTTTGGAAGTCATCGATTCCGCGGGAACCTGGCTTTCTGCCGGATCCTGCGGTGAAGCATTTTCAGTAGACACGGGTGCTACGAACTCCTCGAATTTGGCGCGCGATCACTTTCGGCACTCAGTGCAGCATCTCCGGTGATCATGGTCTGGAGGGGCATCGCCACAGGGCTTAACCCGCGGCAACGCCATTTCACTACCTCTAATTCTACCGCGTAGAGCAAAATAATCGGTGCTACTGTGGCCTAAATCAGCCACATAAAGCTAGCAATTGACCATCTGAGCCAGTTTCGGAGCTCAAGTGAGGGGGGATCCACCCTCCGGGTCCGTTAGTGCGCCATGTGCCGTATCAGCAATTTTCACCCATAGGTGTCTCGAGGGCCACGACCGGCCACCGAACGCATCCCATGGCGCCAGGAAGGCGCATTCGGACCGAGCACCTTGAGCACGGTGACGATCCCGGGCCCCAGTTCTGCATCGAATTTCTTCAGAATATCGTGGCTGAGTAGGCGCATTTGCGCAGCGCGTGCGGTCGTATCGCAGCGCATCACCACTACCGTATCCTCAAAAGACTCCGGTTTGCAGTGCTTTGCATTGTCTTCGCCGATGATGTCAGCCCATCGACCAAGCACCGACCCAACGGCGACCTGTGTATTCCAGCCGCGGGATTTGGACAAGCGCGAAACGACTTCGCCAATAGCGCGCGGGTCGCGAATTGCGCCCTCGGAAGATTCCGGTTTTTCCGCAGCGAATCCGCGACGGGCAGCTTGGCGTTTGCGGACCTTTTCCATTCGCGCCGCGTCAACGCGTCGATCGCCGCGTTCTTCGGCGAGCTTGCGCATCCGGTTCAGCAATGCCGTGGCAGCGTCGATTTCCGGATCAAAACGATGTTCGTCTCGTTCTTCGGGTTCACGCATCGACGACCTGGCCAGGGGATACCTGGAAGAAATGTCCCTTCAGGGCTTCGGGAACATCTTCGGCAACTGCGGCGGTGACCAGGACCTGCTCGGCTCCGGCAACGATATGCGCCAGCCGGTCTCGGCGAGTGGTGTCGAGTTCGGCAAAAACGTCGTCCAGGATCAAGATGGGTCCAGAACCTGGGCGTGGATCATCGTCGCCGAAGACGCGATAGGCAGCAAGCCGCAGGGCCAGGGCAAAGGACCAGGTTTCGCCATGGGATGCATAGCCTTTGGCCGGAGTCGGGCCAAGAATCAAGGCAAGATCATCACGATGCGGGCCAAACAGCGAGATGCCCCGGTCAAGTTCGCGGCTGCGGTTTGCCTCAATGGCATTGAGCAGGAGCTCTTGAATTTCTTCCTGGTTCAGATCCTCGAGCGAAGCGGCGGGAACGCTGTTCTCGTCGGTTTCGCTCTCCAAGGACGATCGGTAGATTGCCCTTGCGTCTTTGGCGCCGTCGGCAAGGTCGGCATACGCCGCCTGCATATATGGCCTAATCAGCGTAAGAACATCGAGACGTCCACGAATAAGCCGCGCACCGCAGGTCGCCAGCTGCAAGTCCCAGGCCCTCAGCGTGTTTTCCTGCGATGAACTGAGCTTGGATTTTCCTCGAATCGACTTCAGCAGCGCGTTGCGCTGCTTCACGATGCGTTCGTAGTCGCTTTTGGTTCCGGCTTCTACTGGATGCAATGCAACAAGAAGTTCGTCCAGGAACTTGCGCCGATGCGAAGGGTCGCCTTTGACCAGCGACAAGTCCTCCGGGGCAAATAAAACGGTTCTAACCAAGCCGAGAATCTCGCGTGCCCGCACGGGATTGGCGCGGTTGATCCTGGCCCGGTTGAGCTTGCCGCTGGTGATCTCGACTTCTAGCGTTGTGGTTTGGCTTCCGCGATGCACGGTGCCTCGGATGAGCGCCCGTTCCGCACCAAAATTCAGCAGGGGAGCATCGTTGCTGACTCGGTGGGAAGCCAAGTTAGCCAGATAGCCGATGGATTCAACGATGTTGGTTTTGCCAACACCGTTGGGGCCAATGAGCACGTTGATGCCAGGAGCCAGGTGCACGTCGGCCTGCGCATACGAGCGGAAACTCGTGAGTGAAAGCTGCGATATATACACCGAGGTCCTGACAGAAACGAGGTGGTGGATGAAAAATCATCCACCACGCAATTGGGCTAGTTCGAGTTTGGCAAGCGTACCGGCATCACGAGGTAGCGGTACTGATCCTGATCGGCTTCATCCAGCTTTTTCTGACCCGTGAGCATGGCTGGCTTGGGCGCGCTGGTGAAGGAGAAGCGCACGAAGTCAGTGGTGAACGAGTTCAAGCCTTCAGAAAGGAAGGTCGGGTTGAAGGCAACCACAATGTCCTCGCCGCGCAAGGAAGCAACAATGGCTTCTTCAGCCTGGGCATCCTCGCCGGTCCCGGCGTCCAAGGTCAGCTGGCCATCAGTGAATGCCATGCGTACCGGAGTATTGCGTTCGGCAACAACTGATACACGGCGTACTGCTTCCATGAGCTCGCTGGTGCGAACCGTTGCATGAATTGGGGTGTCGCTTGGGAACAGCGAGCGAATCTTCGGGTATTCGCCATTGATCAGCAACGATGTGGTGCGGCGGTTGGAGCTTTCGAAGCCAACCATGTCGCCCTTTTCGCTGATGGCCAGCTTCAGTTCGCCAGCGCCCGAGAGGGTCTTGGCAACTTCGCTCAGAGTCTTGGCCTTGATCAAGAACGAGGTGGAGATCTCCGACGTATTTGGAGTCCAGTTCAGTTCACGTAGCGCCAAGCGGTAACGGTCAGTAGCCAGGAAAGTGATCAGATCATTTTCAATCTCAACCTTGATGCCGGTAAGCACTGGAAGAGTGTCATCCTTGGAAGCTGCAACGATGACCTGGGCAACAGCAGCAGAGAAAGCCTGGCCATCAATGGTGCCAGCAATTGCTGGAAGATCCGGCAACGTAGGGTATTCATCAACTGGCATGGTGGCCAGGTGGAAGCGCGAGCGGCCACAGGTCAATGAAATCTTTGAACCCTCGGTTTCCAAGGTCACCGTGGAATTTGGCAATGAGCGGGTGATCTCAGCCAAGAGCTTGCCTGAGACCAGGATCGAGCCTTGCTCAGAGATATCTGCAGGAATCTCGATATGCGAAGAAATCTCATAATCAAAACCCTCTAGGCGAACTAGGCCTTCGTGGGTGGTGATCAAAATGCCAGCCAGTACTGGTGAGGGTGGGCGTTGTGCCAGGGACCGTGCGGTCCAGGATACGGCTTCTGCCAATACATCCTTTTCAACGCTGAACTTCACGAAAAATCCGCCTTTCGGACACCCTTGAGTCTTAAGTCAGGCCAAGAAGGTTGTTCCCTCGCCAAGTTCTTAAGCATAGAGCAGGTAGTTGCACGTTTTCTCCATCTAATCTTGCCACGTCCTGCAGATGCAAAGGCAGCCCTCAATTTCATCTGTTGATGAGAGAGCTGCGAGGGCAAATTTTGAACAGGTTTGGTTTGCGAGTCAGGAGTGGACTCGTTATTTGGATGAATAAGTGTTTAAAGGAGGAGTGTTAATAACCCCTGTTGATACTGTGGATAAGCCCTGAATCCCCAGACCTGACGGCGATTGTGCATGTGAACAATCTGTGGTTGAAGCTGACACTGAGTTCCAAGGTCTTGTTGAAACTCAGTTCCACGATTTTTAACGTCCACATGGGTAGCCACCTTTATCCGCAGGTAGTCACCAGATCGTCCACAGATTTATCCACACCTGTGGTTTCTTGTTATTCAGTGTTCCCGCTGGCTCTGCTTGATGCGGTTCGTTAGCTCGGTGACTTGGTTAAAGATGGCTCGGCGCTCCGCCATAAGCTCTCGGATCTTGCGATCTGCGTGAATCACGGTCGTGTGGTCACGCCCGCCAAGCTCGGCACCGATCTTTGGCAAAGACATGTCGGTAAGCTCACGCAGCAGATACATGGCGATCTGACGAGCAGTAACCAAAGTACGAGTTCGAGACTTGCTGTTCAGCTCATCAATGGACAGCCCAAAGTACTCGGCTGTTTGCTTGATAATCGTCGACGGGGTGATTTCCTGGGCTCCGTCTTCACTGATCAAGTCCTTGAGCACGGTTTCGGCCAGGGCAAGGTCAACAGACTGATTATTCAACGAAGCGAATGCGGTGACTCGAATCAAGGCACCTTCAAGCTCGCGGATGTTCGTGGAGATGCGCGAAGCGATGTACTCCATCACGTCACCTGGAGCCGAGAGATTTTCTGCATCGGCCTTCTTGCGCAGAATCGCAATACGCGTCTCGAGCTCTGGTGGCTGAATATCAGTGAGCAAACCCCACTCGAAACGAGAACGCATGCGGTCCTCAAAGCCCTGCAGCTGCTTTGGCGGCAGATCAGAGGTGATCACAACCTGCTTGTTGTGGTTATGCAGCGCATTGAAGGTATGGAAGAACTCTTCCTGGGTAGCGTCCTTGTTGGCCAGGAACTGAATATCGTCAATGAGCAAGATGTCGACGTTGCGATAAGTCTGCTTGAAGCTTGCACCCTCATCATCACGAATGGAGTTGATGAAGTCGTTGGTGAACTCTTCTGAATTGACGTAGCGAACGCGGATGCCCTTGTAGAGGTGTCGTGCGTAATGGCCAATGGCGTGGAGCAGGTGAGTCTTGCCCAACCCGGAATCACCGTAGATAAACAGCGGGTTGTAGGCCTTGGCCGGTGCTTCGGCAACGGCAACTGCCGCGGCATGCGCGAAACGGTTCGAGGAGCCAATCACGAAGGTATCGAATATGTACTTCGGGTTCAGGCGGCCGAACTCTTGAGAGTTCGATGGGGGAGTCGGCTGCGGTGCCGGCTGCGGTCGCGGGCCCGGAGGTTCGGTCACCGCCGGAGCGACTGGTGCCGGCGCATTGGCTTCAGGGACTTCTTCATCCATTTCATCCGACAGCGACAGATCAACGCTGACGGCACATCGAATGTCGTCCTGGAATACCTCGCGTAGTGCTTCATCCAGCGGTTCGCGCAGCTGGGTCTGCAAAATGTCGCGGGTCAGGTCATTGGGAACTGCCACGAGCAGAGTCGTGCCAATCAGACCTTGGGGCTTCGCCAGCGATACAAAGGCACGGTAGCGCGCCTTGACTCGATCATCGTCTTCGATCTTTCGAATTACCTGGCGCCAGGAGCTACCAATGCTATTGGTCTCGTCGCTGCTCACTAAGGGCGCCCCACTCTCGTCAAAATGCAATGTTAGTCACACGAATCCTGTTTCCAGGGCTCGAAAACGACGTTTTTTGGACGACGTCTCCATTGATTCTATCCATCATCCACACAGTTATGCACAGCCAGGTGGAAAAAGTTGACCCTAAGGGTGTGGAAAACGGGTTTTCCCTTGAAAATGTGCGTTTTAAGCTTCGAGATGACTAGCACTTTCATGTAAACATGTGAATTTTCTTTCCTTCTCCACAGAAGTAATCCACAACTTTGGGGTAGATTATTCACAGGTCATCATTTCTGATCCGGCTTGTTGGTGGTAGTTCCGCGCCAATTTGACCTACGGCGCGCATTTTTCTATTGTTGTTCAGTCCTGTGTGCTTCATTTTGCGACTTGCTCATTTTCGAAGAGCCCGCAAATAACGCGCACTTTATAAAAAATTACGAGCGTCAACCTGTTGTTATCGAGTTAACTGGTCAACGGGAAGAACGCATCATCTAGATCGTCTTGGAGTGTCACCGTGAGCAAGCGGACTTTTCAGCCTAACAACCGTCGTCGTTCGAAGAAGCACGGTTTCCGTCTTCGTATGCGTACCCGTGCAGGTCGTGCCATCCTTTCGGCACGTCGTGGCAAGGGCCGCACCGAACTCTCAGCATAAATTTGCTAATCAGCTGTTGGCTTCATGATTTCAACGAGCTCAACTAAAGAGCTGGTCCAAAAAACATGTTGCCAAAGAATCAGCGACTGCGCCTAGCGCAGGACCTTACAGCCACAGTACGTTCCGGCGTCCGAAGCGGACGCCGGAACGTCGTGCTATATGCACGCCGTCGTCAAACCGAAGAGTTTGCCGGGGACCGGTTTGGATTCATAGTTTCCAAGGCTGTAGGTATTGCCGTTAAAAGGAACCTCGCTAAACGACGAATGCGGGAAATTGCCCACGAGCTTCGGCGCGTAGATGGCGATATCGACATTGTCGTGCGGGCCCTTCCTGGCGCTGCGGAACTTTCGTGGGAAGAACTTCGTTCCCAAATAAACGCATCTTTTTCAGCTGCGTTGCGGAAGCTCGAGGATCGCTGATGCGTAAGGATTCTGCTCCCCGGACCGGTGTGCTGTGGTTCATCATCGATATTCCACGCAACGTCGTCATCGGGATGCTCAAGATCTACCGAAAAATCATCTCGCCACTATATGGCGATGTATGCCGATACTTTCCTAGCTGTTCTGCCTATGGGCTCGAAGCAGTGACTCAGCACGGCGTTATCAAAGGTGCCGGACTGACCACTTGGCGTATCCTTCGGTGCAATCCGTGGTCACACGGAGGCGTCGATCATGTTCCCGAGGGACCAAGGATTTGGCCAGAAGGCAAACTGCCGAGGATCATAGTTCTGAATCATCCTGTGATTCCCGACGACGAAGACGCCGCGGATAGCGGCCGCAAGGAGCTCGACCACTGATGAACAACTTCCTAGACACGATATTGACTCCGTTTACATATGCGGTGTCGTGGGTTTTGTGGGCATTCCACGAACTGTTCACCCGGATTGGGATGGATGAAGGGTCAGGCGTTACCTGGACTCTGTCGATCATCTTCCTTGTGTTGCTGATCCGTACCTTGCTGATTCCAGTCTTCGTCAAGCAGATCAAGTCGCAGCGCGCCATGCAGGCCCTTCAGCCTGATCTACGCAAGCTGCAGGCCAAGTACAAGGGCAAGACCGACCAGATGTCGCGCCAGGCTATGGTTCAGGAACAGCAGGCGCTGTTCAAGAAGCATAAGACCAACCCGCTGTCGTCGTGCCTTCCGCTGTTGATTCAGATGCCGTTCTTCTTTGCGCTGTTCCGCGTACTGAATAACGCCTCCCATGCCAGCGAGAACAACCAAGCAGTTGGCGCGCTGTCCGTTGAGGACATCCGCAGCTTTGACAGCGCACAGATCCTCGGCGCTCCACTGTCCGAGACGTTCCTGGGCACCATCAATTCCGGAAACATCAACTGGGCCGTAGTAATCGTGGCCGTGATCATGATCCTTGCGATGATCGCTTCCCAGTTCTTCACCCAGCGCCAGCTGATGACCAAGAACATGAGCAAGGAGGCCCTCGAGGGGCCGTTCATGCAGCAGCAGAAGATGATGCTGTACATCCTGCCGCTGGTCTTCGGTATCGGTGGTATCAACTTCCCTATTGGTGTTCTGATTTACTGGACCGCTACCAACCTGTGGACCCTGTGCCAGCAGTTCTGGGTCATCCGCAACAACCCTACGCCAGGCTCGCAGGCCGAGCGAGAGCTGAACGCCCGCCGTGCTGAAAAGGGTCTGCCACCGGTAGGCGTGAAGAAGGAAGATGCAGCCGCTGCTGCCGAAGAGGCTGCCCAGCAGGCTGCCAAGGGCCAGCGCGAACAGCCAAAGCGTAATAACCGCCGGAAGAAGAAGTAGCGATGACTGCAACTGAGAATATCGACGCACCAGAATTTGAAGCCCAGATCGATGACGAACAGGAGGTTCTGGACGAGGGCGAAGTCGCTGCCGACTACCTCGAGGAACTTCTTGATATCGCCGATCTTGATGGAGACATCGACATCGAAATTCGCGGTGGACGTACCTACATTTCCATCGTGACCGAGGACGAGGACACGTCTTTGGACAGCCTGGTGGGCGAAAACGGCGAGACCCTTGACGCTCTCCAGGAACTGACCCGGCTAGCAGTTCTCACTGCTACTGGTGAGCGTTCACGCCTGATCCTGGACATTGGGGGCTACCGTGCAGACCGTGCAGAGCAGCTCAAGAATCTGGCCGAGGACGCTATTGCCAATGCCCGTGATACCGGCGAAAAAGTCCATTTGGAGCCAATGAGCGCATATGAGCGCAAGCTTGTGCACGACGTGATTGCCGAGGCAGGATTGCATTCGGAGTCCGAAGGCGAATCAACTCGACGCCATATCGTTGTTTCGGTATTGGACAGTTAAGCAAGAATACGCACCAGCGTGATGATCGACCTAAAGGACCAAGACCATGACTGAGGATCTCAGCCTTACTGCAGAAGAGACCCTGGCCGCCGAAAAGATCTTCGGGGACCGCCTGGATCTAGCCAAGCGCTACGTTCAGCATCTGGCTACCTCAGGCATCGAGCGCGGACTGCTTGGGCCTCGTGAGGTTCCACGCTTGTGGTCGCGCCATGTGCTCAACTGTGCAGTGATTGAATCCGTGATGGAGCACGACGTCGAGGTAGCTGACGTAGGCTCCGGAGCAGGCCTTCCAGGCCTATGCCTCGCCATCGCGCGCCCAGACTTGAAGCTCACTTTGATTGAGCCTCTGGAACGTCGCTGCATTTGGCTGTCCGAAGTAATCGAGGACCTTGGCCTTGATAACGTGACCGTCATGCGCGGCCGCGCCGAGCAAATGGTAGAAGTGGTTAACGCACGCTACGTTACCGCACGTGCGGTGTCCGCGTTGGCGAACTTGGCCGGCCTGACTATCCCGCTGCTGCACGGCCAGGGGGAACTCATTGCTATCAAGGGCCGGTCGGCTGCCGAAGAGATTGATAAGGCCTCGAAGGCCATCCGTAAGCTTGGCGGCAAAGAAACTGAAGTCTTGACCATTGGTGAAGATTTGCTTGCAGAGCCGACTACGGTGGTTCGCATTAAGGTTGGCTAGCCCAACGCGATAGTCTGTTAACTAGTTATGGGTGTGCGGTGACTTCATTTTGCAGAGTTCTGCCGAATGAAATTATTTAGCAATCTCAGTAACTTGTTTTGAATGTTTCACGTGAAACATTGTCGGTGTAGCCATCAACATAGGCTTCACCAATTCACGAGGAGGAGTTTTACCTGTGTCCAAGACTAAGAGCTCGTCGGATAGTGCTTTTGACTTCAGTGACTCTTCCTCGCCATTGGCTACGCAGATAGCTAGCGAACATCGTCGTCGCGAAGCTTTGGAGGCCCGAACGGTGCCAGCTCCCGAGAAAACCCGTTATTTCACAATCTCGAACCAAAAGGGTGGCGTCGGTAAAACCACCACCACAGTTAACCTGGCTGCCGCATTGGCCAAGGGCGGCTTGAACGTTTTGGTGATCGACATTGATCCGCAGGGAAACGCATCGACCGCTTTGGGAATTGATCATCATTCCGAAGTGGATAGCATCTATGACGTACTAATCAACGATCTTCCATTGTCTGACGTTGTGGCCACGTGCCCGGACCTGCCAACATTACAAGTTGCGCCGGCAACCATTCACCTGGCAGGCGCGGAGATCGAACTCGTTTCCCTGGTCGCGCGTGAACAGCGCTTGCAGCGCGCGCTAGACGATTACGCGCGTACTCGCCAGCGTGAGGGACTGCCGCGACTTGACTATGTCTTCATCGACTGCCCGCCAAGCCTGGGACTTCTTACCGTCAACGCCTTTGTGGCTGCCCGTGAGGTGCTGATTCCTATACAGTGCGAGTACTACGCGCTTGAAGGTTTGAGCCAGCTGCTGAAGAACATCGAGATGATTCAGAAGCATCTGAATTCCAAGCTCACTGTTTCCACCATCTTGCTGACGATGTACGACGGACGTACCAAGCTGGCAGCTCAGGTTGCCAATGAAGTGCGAGAGCACTTCCCGGAGCAAGTACTTGATGCGGTCATTCCCCGGTCAGTAAGAATCTCGGAAGCTCCAAGCTACCAGCAAACTGTGATCACCTACGATCCAAACTCAACCGGCGCCCTGTCGTACTCCGAAGCTGCCTATGAGATGGCTGAACGAGGCGCCTAGACCTGTGCGTCTAGTCTCCGCAAACTAGCCAATATTTTCAGATGAAAATATTTGTTTTTCTGGAGACTACTCGGTAGTTCAGTACGGTGAGCAACACCTGCACCAACTCTCTATAAGCATCCCCGGTTCAATGCCTAAAAACAGTAGACTAGTCTCGGGCTGAATGTTCGGACGAAAGGGCGTGCAATAATCATGGCAGAGAAGAAGCGTGGATTGGGCAGGGGACTGGGAGCACTTATCTCGAGTTCGCCGGTGTCGGAGTCTCTCGAAGAGACCAACGATGTTTCACGTGAAACAACCAAGCCTGAGGTTAAGGCGGCTCCTGGTAAAGCCAAGGCATCACGCCCCGTGGACATGTTCTTCGAACCTGGACGCAAGTCTTCAACGCCAAAGTCTGCCACAGCGACCACTAAATCAGCGAAGCGTCCTCGCGCTACCATGCCCGGCTTGAACACGACCCTTGCGTCAAAATCGAACTCAACCGAAGAGTCTTCCGCGAAAGCGGCAGAACCAGTCAAAGCAAGCGCGGAGTCAGCGGCAAAAGACGGCGTGCCGACGTCCCCGATCGAAAACTCATCAGGTTTGGTGGAAGTGCCTGGTGCACAGTTTGCTGAACTTGATGTAAAACTGATCCACCCTAACCGTAAGCAGCCCCGCTCCAATTTCGATCAGGAACACATGGATGAGCTCATCCATTCCATTCGAGAAATTGGACTTCTTCAGCCCATCGTAGTTCGCCCATCACGCGAGTCTGACGATGAACCTTACGAACTCGTAATGGGTGAACGTCGTTGGCGTGCCACCCAGGCAGCGGGTCTAGAGACGATTCCCGCGATCATTCGTGATACGCAGGACACCGACCTTCTGCGTGACGCATTACTTGAAAACCTCCACCGATCGCAGCTGAATCCACTCGAAGAAGCTGCGGCTTATCAGCAGCTTTTGGAGGAATTTAACTGTACTCAAGAAGTACTTTCAGATCGCATTGGGCGATCCAGGTCACAGATTTCTAATACGATCCGCCTCATGAAGCTTCCACCCTTGGTACAGCGCCGAGTGGCTGCCGGAGTACTCTCTGCGGGACACGCGCGCGCTCTGCTGGGTCTGTCGAATAACGAAGCCATCGAGCAGCTGGCGCAACGCATCATCAATGAAGGGCTCTCGGTGCGCGCGACAGAAGAAGCTGTAGCCTTGAGCGACGATAAGCCCAAGAAGCCCGCCAAGAAGGCAAGGGAGACGCAGCGAAACGAACGGCTCGATTTCCTTGCCACGTCTCTGGCGGACCGCCTGGATACCAACGTAAAGATTCAGCTGGGTAGCCGTAAAGGCAAGGTCAGTATTGAGTTCGCGTCGGTCGACGACCTGAACCGTATTATGCAAGTCATTGATCCAAGCATGAAGCAGTAATTTCTTCAGACAGGGCGCATGTTTCACGTGAAACATGCGCCCTGTCTGCGCTTGGTGATGTTTCACGTGAAACTTTTTGCCTATGATTGTTCTTCAAGTCAGACCTCCATTAATCGTATTGACTCCGGGGGAGGGTTGTCGGGCTCGACCAATCTAGTTGCCTGATTTGATATTCCCTAGACCAGTTGGACTCTCGTCCCAGACGCGTCTCAAAGTTGAACTGCGGTTTGTGAGATGAAGACAGGTAACTCAGATGCGGTATTGTTCCGCTTCTAGGAATTGGATCATTAGACTAATACTTTGTCTCGGTTACAGTTATCCCACCATCTCCCGCTGGCTGTGGGCGCTAAGCCCCTTTGAAACTAGTGCATATAGCCGTTCCTGCATTCCGGTGTTTCACGTGAAACAAGAAACTGTCTAGGTAACTCCTGCCAGCCAATAATCCGTTGAGTTTCCAGAGTTCCAGGCGAGACTGAGAATAAGTCTCGCTGAAAAATTCTAGAGCATGCCAGCCTGGCACCAACATCCGGAAATGGGCTGCACGCGTAGTTTGCACCAAGAAAGAATTCTGCCAGGCACCTGCCTTGGGATTCCTTATCTCGATGGCGTGAGTAATGAATGCGTCAGGCTCGAACGATGAGAAAGTATTCGCGCGGCGTTGCTTGCAGTTGTAAAGACTGTCAGCAGAGCAACGACGCCAATGCTAAAGCGAATGCTGGCGAACGGATCGTATTGCGGATCTTGTGCACTCTGCGTCATCCAGCCGGATAACTCTACTGATTGTATGCCTGAGGAAGACTGGCAATATCGATGTCGTGAAGAAGATGGTGGACCCTCTTTAGAAAATTTTCCGCCTATCGACGTCACAACTTCTGAGGGATGCACCTTCAGTTCGGCGTTGCCAGAACATTGCGCTGCTAGGCTGGTTCTTCTGATTAGCGTCGGGAGGAGACGTTCTAATTCATCTTGGACTTTGTCCGTTGACTGTCTTTGGAAGAGGGTGGTTTTCCCTGAGGGTAGGTACTTAGAAACTGGATTCCTGCAGATCCTTTTCGCTATGGCATTTAGACATAGGGCCAGAGTCTAGGAGCAGATTCACTTTCGAGAGTTATATAGATACCCAATGCCGAACGGCGGTTGTCGATGGCATTTGTAGCCAGCGTACCGCAAACCTGACCTAGCGCCAGGGGAGTGGCAGGTGAGATTCCTGCTAGTGGCTAGACATGACGCCCCCCCTTGCAAACTGTTTTCAAAGGTTGACGCTCCCTGGATCGATCACTAGCTACGGAAAGGCCACAGAAGCAATCGTGAATGCCGCAGTTCATGCAGCTCTGTTTTGATCATCAAATAATTCTCCAGGTAGATGGCAATCTCAGATTCGCATTCACTTGCCATTATTCTGATAAGTTCTGGGCGACGGCTCTAATCAGTACGAGGGTTTCCGAGAGCCCCATGCCGAGAATTCATAGTTTAGTTCAACGTAAACAGGACACCATTTGATGAAACGACGGGAACTCGAAGGGATCACTTTGGGGACTAGAGGCGTTTCCGTTTCACGTGAAACATCAATTCTCCTGGGTGATGTCATTGGAGTTCAATCATCAGTAGGTCACCGTTTCACGTGAAACATGACGGACTCGGCGAACTAAATGAGCATCGATAGATAAGGAACGAAAGATCTCCTACAGTCGTGATGTTCGAGGATGATCAGATATCGCTGAGGATACGTGGTGCACAATATCAACTCGGTTTAGTCTTAATTTAGAATCTGGCAGGACAGGACTTCGAGTGCCGCAGGTCCAAGCATCCCGCTGATTGTATGCAGGGATGAAAGTTTTCCGGAATTGCATTGTATCGATGCCAATGGTTACTGGAATTTTAGGCACTGGTGGGAATCTCCACGAAAGGGCTCGTACCTGGGCTGGAACCAACGATGACAGATAACCAGGACTTTTAGACGAAGCTAACGCAGTTATGCTTTCCACCTTGACTCCTAATTGTTCCAAGTATTAATTCAAGAACTTGACTTCGATTTCCTAGGGCTGCGTGTATTTGATTCTGCTTCCATGAACCGAACAAGTGCCCATCTAAGCGACAACAAGTCCCACGAGAGCGGCACAGGACAAAGGGTGCTCACTGGTGGCTCCCGAAGGCCTCCTCGGTGCAGCGGCGGGGAGTGGGGTAAGGATCGATCTCGGGCTACTGCAAACACTCAGGGACCGTATAGCGTCAACGTCCACCTCAGAGCGCCCAACGAGTCCCTTAAGGGACGCAGAGAAGGCTACAAGGCCTCTTAGCACCCGCATACCTCGGTGTGGCGACCATGTGCAACGTGTGTTGCTGACAGGAGGATCAGCGATGGCGTGAGCGGTCTATGAAACAGCATCAGCTCGAGCGCGCATCTGCAAGAGCTGCCTGCACCAGAGCTACTAATCCAGAAATCTCGCTCGCTAATGCAGTTGGAAGACCTTGGAGGGTTATGGTCACGGATGAGCGCAGTCGATCTTGCAGCAATCCGGGCAAGGTCCGTGTAGAGCTAGGTTGGGTACTTTACGTCCTCGGGAGAACGATTCCCGTAGGGGAGGAGCCGATCATTGCATTTGTCCCTATGGGCAAGTCTTAGATCACTCGCGAACATCGAATGGTTCGGACCTGCAGCCATCGACTATTGCGGCATTCCCCGAAGATGTGGCACCAGGAAATCGAAACCGTACAGGTTGACTAGCTTTGTCGAGAACCAGATTTAGCAAAGGTTTTGGTCGACACCCTCCGGCCAGTCCACCGTCGATGAGTTGGTACTGATGAGCGGATCAGAATGACTTGAAGAGGTTCCAAGAGGACTCAATCCTGTAGGTGATCCCGCTTCGGCAGACAGAACGAAATCGAAAGGCAGCGTTGAAGACGCGGCGATCAAGGGGATAATCGATTTCCAGACTGGAGTCGCGGAACTGAACCACGGACTGAGGTTAGGTCGGTTCCATCTTTCGATCTAGGTTGGCTACTGGAGAATGACGGGCGTACCAGACGTGGGGGAGGAGGGGCAGTGTCCGAAACTGAAACTTTGATCTAGCGGACTTTAGAACGGCAGCCTTTGAAGACGCGATAGTGAGAACGACAAAATACACCACGAGGCAGTTATCTCGTTTCTGAGTTCGCAATAGGCATGGGGCAAAGCGCGACCTGAACGTTGCGGAGAAGGGAGTTTGGACCAGAACAGCAACGGCGGTCGATAAATGCACTGAACTTGGCGGCCTAGTCCCGTCTTAGCTTCGCGGTTACCGGCAGAGAAGCATCAGAGTGTTGCCTTTCAACCGGTAGAAACCATCATGCACGGCCATGACTTGGCCAAGGTGAAGCATCCCGTCAATTAATGCCGCAGGTACACGGCGATCGACGAACACGGCGCCACACCCCGAGGCAGATACATCTCTCGTCTAGATCAGCGTTGCGTGCTCATATCGGCAAGCGGTCACGGCGACATGATCAGCACCAATCAGATCCAATGGGATGGCCGGCAAGAACGCACGGTACGCGCGTTGGCCGTTGCCATCCAATCACAGAACTGTTCGTTGAAGTCATCAAGCGTGGTGAATCAGGATCGTGGCATCAAGGAGTTTCGTAGTTCCGGTTGCGTCGATCCGCGATGCCCTAGGAGAGGCGCGATCGTGCCGAGGCTACCGTTCCAACCGTGCGCCCAGGGGACCCCTTGAACTGCTCCGGGTCTTTGGCCTTGCAGATGTCCTTGCCGCCGGCAGACCCGTTATCTGAATTCGACTGGTTTGAAACAAGATTCACGTGGTGGCGAGGGTTCCAGATGCGGTGCGTTAGGCCATCGGTATCGACTCTGGGGATTATCTGGCGGCTCGGTTCGACCAGTCCGCTGCTCAGGCAGGACATGGATACCTGCTCCCGAAAATAACGCTCCGGCCCGGTCAAGTGGATCTTTTCAGCGATCGTCGTCGCTGGAGAGAATGATGCACTTTTGCAGCTCCCGCACTCGTGGGGCGTACACATCGAACGTAGTCTTGATCGGTTTTCGTCCGTAACTAGTGAGTCTGGCGAAGACTGCAGGCTCGGTGACAATGGTGTGTAGAGGCCGAGGCCGCTTGTGATACATGCCTTGGGATATTCCCCACTACGAGCCTGCGTCGCAGGGACCGATCTTGCCAAAAGATCGCGTTTCTATCCTGGGGTTCATTTTTCGGCCATCATTAGCGACCAGTATTCAACCGACGGCGTTTACTTGTGGACTCGCTTGAGAAGTGGCGTGCTCGAAGATTGAAAAGTCCCATGGTGACCTTTGAACCTTGAAAGGCAAAAACGAGTAAAAGGAAAATTTTTCTCAGGCGGTGTTCTCTTTATCGGCGGATCCAAATTTTGGTGTTTGCACAAACTTGAAGTTCCAGACTCGCCCGCGGGGGGCTTAGAAGGTGTCCGCTGCTGGTCATGTCGTGTGCCGAACAGAATTGAAAATGATCCTCGTGGGAGAGAAGACCAACTTGTCAGGCGCAGGAAGGAAAATCACTGTAGAGCCGGGCAGCGATAGGAATATGTCCTCAGAATCATGAAAAACAACAGAATCGATTTTGATATCTCCAAATATTCGTCAGATCAGGTTCAGAAATGCTGACAGATCAATCCTGACCCCAGCTAGGGTATGAGGAAACCTCCAGACACAGAAAAAGGGACCGGCCGACGGCCGGTCCCTATCTCAGGTCTTGTGTAGGACTTACAGGTAGTCTGCGAAGTCCTTCTCGATGACAGCCTTTGGCTTGGCACCGATCGAGGTAGCAACGTGCTCGCCACCCTTGAAGACGTAAACAGCTGGGATGCTGGTGATACCGTACTTGGCGGCGATGCCTTGGTTCTCGTCAACGTTGACCTTGACGACGTCTACCTTGGCAGCGTGCTCTTCAGCGATCTGATCCAGAACTGGACCCAGCTGGCGGCAAGGGCCGCACCACTCTGCCCAGAAATCGACGATGACTGGCTTTTCGGCATCCAGAACTTCGCTCTGGAAGGTTGCTTCAGTTACTGCTTTTGCGTTGCTCATAAGAGAGAACCCCTTTCTGGGAAAACTAATTAGACGGTAGCTACAGTCTCGTTGACGTTAGCCAGGTAGTGCTCCACGTCCTGTGCAGCCGCGCAGCCGGAAGCAGCTGCGGTAATTGCCTGGCGGTAGGTGGAATCGATAACATCGCCGGCAGCAAATACACCTGGCAGCGAAGTCTTCGAGGTGCGTCCTTCGACGGCAATGGTGCCCTCGGAAGTCAGCTCGAGCTGATCTTTGACCAGATCAACACGTGGGTCGTTACCAATGGCAACGAAGATGCCGGTGACATCCAAGGTGCTCTTGGCGCCGTTGACGAGGTTGTTCAGCTCGATGCTCTGAACCTTGTCCTCGCCGTTGATGCCCACGACCTCGGAATCCCACACGAAGTCGATCTTCTCGTGCGCCAGGGCGCGTTCAGCCATGATCTTCGATGCGCGTAGCTCGCTGCGGCGGTGCACCACAGTGACCTTGGCAGCGAACTTGGTCAGGAACAGGGCTTCTTCCATGGCTGAGTCGCCGCCGCCGATCACGGCGATGTTCTGCTCGCGGAAGAAGAAACCGTCGCAGGTAGCGCACCAGGAGACACCGTGGCCGGAGAGGCGCTTCTCGTCGTCCAAGCCCAGTTCGCGATAGGCGGAGCCGGTGGAGATGATCACGGTGCGGGCCTGGTAGGTGGTGCCGTCGGCCAGGGACAGGGTCTTGATCTCGCCTGCGAGGTCCATCGAGGTGACATCATCGAAGAGGATCTCGGCGCCAAAGCGCTCGGCCTGCTTCTGCATGTTGTCCATCAGGTCCGGGCCCATGATTCCCTCGGGGAATCCTGGGAAGTTTTCCACGTCCGTGGTGTTCATCAGTTCGCCGCCGGCGGTGACTGACCCTGCGATGACCAGTGGTTTCAGGTTCGCACGCGCGGTGTAAATCGCAGCGGTATAACCCGACGGGCCGGAGCCGACGATGATTACGTCGCGGATTTCGTCGTTCTGTGCTGATGTCACGGGGGTAGAACCCTTTCGTCCTAATAGTGCGAGGTGGATAGCGAGGCTTTACCTCACTATCCACCTCAACGTATGGCTTTGCTAAAAAATTCCGCTTCTGTTACTTGGCGGAGAACTCGCCGATTTGCAGGCCGTATGGACGCGACTCGTTGCCGCCCGAAGCCTTGCGTGGCAGGTCGGTGACGTTCAGGAAGACGTAGGAGCCTTCCATGGAGTCCTTGTCGCCGTCCTTCACGGTTACGGAAACCGATGGGCCGGAGAACGAGCCCTTGGCTACGGACTTGGCATCTCCCAGATCGTCGGAATCGCCGACTAGGATCTCATAGTCGCCACCGGTGGCATTCAGGCCGTCCAAGTTCACCTCGGAGATCGCAGCCTCGTCTTCAAGCTCGAGGATGAAGACCATGTTCGATGCGAAGCCACCGAAGTTGCTGGTGGTGTACGTGTAGGTGTTGTACGAGCTGGAGGCGTTGCCATCGATCATGTTTGACAGGGTGCCATCGGTTTCCGCATTCAACTGCTGATTGCCGGGAACCAGACGTGAAACGTCCGCAATTTCAGGCTTGGGCAGGGTCGGCTCGGTGGATTCCTCGGCCTTGTCGGTCTCCGAGGGCTGAGAGGCTTCCGTCGTTTCGCTCGGCTCGTCCGCGGTGGTGTTCTTGTCTCCACCGAGGAAGTTGAAAGCGAAGACAACGGCAAGGATCAAGACGATCAGCAGAACCGCGCCAACCAGCAGGCGGGTGCCCTTCGAGCTGCTTTCCTCTTCTTCCTCATCGGTGACGGGAGCCGCTGCACTCTGGGCAGGTACATTCTTGGCTGCTGCCGGGAAGGTCGATGCCTTGGCTGCTGCTCCTGCCGCTACGCCAGCTACTGCCGCACCGGCAATGGCTGCGCCACCCTTCTTCTTGGCCGGCTTCTGCTCTTCGTCGGCCGGATCTTGTTCTGGCTTCTTCTCGGCGGATTCGGCCTGAGGCTGTTCAGGGTGGGCTGCGGCCGGCGCATCTCCCTTGGACTGGGCAGCGGCGGCAAGTGCCGCAGTGGCGGTGACATTTGGCTCGTCGGCTTCGTCGTCCAAACGGGTGACCGCTGGCTGTCCTTCGGTAGCCGGCTGCTCGGTGGGAGTGACCGGGGTGGCGGTGGTGGCAGCTACCTGTTCGTTCGGGGCAGTCTGGTCAAACTGCTCCTCTGCGGGCTCCTCTTGGTTCTTCTTGCCGAAGCGGTGCTTCAGGCCAGCGAAGCCGCTGGAGAAGGCAGTGCCGAGCTTGCGCTGATGCTCTGGCTGCCCGTCGTCGTACTGCAACTGGTCGTAGTACTGGCTGTCGTCCTCATAGGTTTCAGGCACGGACTGGCGGGACTCGCCAAAGATCTCGGTGCCGAGGGTATCGGTGAAGAACGGCTCCACATAGGGCGCCTCATCAGATTCCAGCACCAGGTCCAGCAGATCCGAGGATCGTGCCACGTTGGCGACAAGGTAGGTCTGGTTGGCATCGGTGATGCCAAGATCCAGGACCTGGACGTTGGAGGCGCGCTCGCCCATGGCGATTTCGCGGGCGCTGGCCGCAAGCTGCGAGGAGTTATCGGTCGAAGCCACCATGATGCTGACGGATCTGTTCAGGACCTGATCAATGCCGCCGAGTACTAAATCACCTTCAGCTGATGAAAGGACAGTCTCAGTGACCTGGTAACGGCCGCTGAGGACAGAGCCGACATCGATTGGCTGCGACACGTGCATCTCCAAGGGTTGATTGTTCTTCGGTGGCAGTACAGAGACCACCACCAGTCATGTTACCTGTCGGTGCAACCTAAATGGTGCCAATTTGCCCAGAATCACTAGCAAGTTTCAGAGGTTTCTCAGCTCTTGAATCCGGGGATTCTGCGAAGGATCGGGCCGAGGAAGCCTTGGAGCTCTGGGACCTTGGTCTTGTGCAGCAATCCGATGTAGACCACGCCCATGGTTCCTGCGACCAGAACGATCGAAATAATGGCGTTAATCAGCGAGCTGTAGGCGAAACCGAAGCTGAATCCGCCCAGCAGCCACAGCACCACGGAACCCACCGCACCAGCGATGGTCGCCATCCAGCCCACGCGGACGTAGGTATCGATCACCGAGGTGACACCGTAGCTGCCGTAGCGGCGCTTGACCAGGTAATGGGTTCCGATACAGCCGAGCACATTGGTCAGGCCGTAGATGAAAGCGATGGCCGCGGCAATATGCATCGGATCGACCAGTGCGGCGGCGGAGAAGGCAAGAAGCAGGCCGAGAGCCGCGGTGGCGGTCTGGATCAGCATTGGAGTGCGGGTATCTTCTTCGGCATAGAACACGCGCAGCATGAAGAACTGCAGGGATTTGAACGGCAGGCCCAGCGAGGTCAGGAGCAAAAGCTGGCCCAGGGCACCGGCGGCTTGGGCGGCGTTTTCCGAGGAGCCGGCAAAGAGGCGCCCCAATGGGCCGGCGAGCACAATGAACACGATGGTGCAGAAGACAATCGGGATGGCTGTGGAGCGCATGCCTCGGTTGAGCAGCTGGCCGACATCGGAGACGCGCTTCTCGGCGAAGGCCCGGGCGAAGTCGTTGAACAGCACCGTGGCCACGGTCAGGGCGAAGAGGGAATGAGGCAAGACGGTGATCAGCTGGGATGTGTTCAGCGCATATTCGCCAGCGACTGAGGCCGCCTGCTCGGCCGGCAACTGGGCACGCGCTGCGGTCGCCCCGGAGACGATTTTGGAGTACAGCAGCGAGGAGAGGTTGCCGATGACCATGGCGGCCAGCGTCCAGATCGCCAGCTTGCCCACGTGGCGCAGGCCCATGCCACGCCAGCCGAAGTCGAGGGTGAGCTTCAGCCCGCTCTTCTTCAGCGGCCAGAACAGCACCAGGGACTGCATGACGATGCCCAGGGTCGCCCCGCCGGCGAGCCACACGGTCTTCAGATAGCTCCAATCCTGCATCGGATCGCCCGAGGCGTAGGCGCCAAAGGTGAGGATGAAAGCGCCGATGACCAGGAGCTGGATGATGTTGTTGATGGCCGGCGCCCACATGAAGGCGGCAAATCGGCCGTTGGCGTTGAGCACCTGGCCAAGGACTGCGTAGAGCCCGTAGAAGAAGATCTGCGGCAGCGACCAGTATGCGAAGGCGGTGCCGAGCACGATCATCGGTTCGGACCAGTTGTTGGTCAGTGCGGTGATCAGCGGCCTGGCGCCCAGGGTGAGCAGCAGGGTCAGGACGCCCATCACCACCACGGTCAATGAAATCAGCTTGGAGGTGTACGCTGCGCCTCGGTCTTTGGCCTTGGAGGCCTTGATCAGCTGGGGAATCAGCACGACGTTGAACACGCCACCGGCCAGCAGCATGTAGATGATGGTCGGGATGACGTTGGCTTTTTCAAAAATGTCGGCCACCGAGGTGACCGAGCCGATGGCCATGGCCAGCAACGCTGTCCGGGCAAAACCGAGCAGGCGCGAAACCATGGTGCCCGAGGCCATCAGCGCATAGACCTTGGAGCGCGACCTGCCTTGCTGGTGATGCAGCTCCACAGGAGGTTCGGCGACTAGGTCCATGGCTCCGGTCATAGGTTGATGGTCGGCGCCGGCAGATGAATTAGGAACCTGAGTCATGCTTTGTTAGAACCTCGCGTGCCAGATCAGCGATCCGGCGCTCATTAGGGAAGGATAGGCGCTTGCCGAGGGAATCCAGGGGAACCCAGGCAACATCGACGGCTTCGTGGTCGGGGTCATTCTCGATCGTCAGATGCCCGCCGGTAGCTTCCAGCAGGAAATGGTGCACGGTTTTGTGCACCCGATAGTTTGTCACGGTGAACCAGTAGTCGACCGAACCCAATGGTGCGAGGATTCTCCCGGCGATGCCGGTTTCTTCCTCGATTTCGCGGATCGCCGCTTCCTCGTTGGATTCCACGCCCTCGGGGTGCCCCTTGGGCAGGCACCATTCCAGGCGACCGCCGCGGTTGTACCGGGCGATAATCGCTACCGGAAGCTGCGGGGCTTTGAAGTCGATGACGATGCCGCCGGAAGAGACTTCTTCCACTGTTGGCAAGCTCGTGTGACCGCCCGTTGCCTGTGCGCGAGCCATTGACGCAGTCAACGGAGTGCGCTTTGGGGCAGACGGGATCGGTCGGTTCATGAATCCACTCTATCGAGAAAGTGGCCACCTTCGCTTTATCGACGTGGACAAGTAAGTTATCTCGCAAGCGAATTCGGTGCATTTTCAAGCATTTCGCCCAGATTTCTGGCACGCTTAAGTAACTATGCATGCACTTCCCTCACCCGACGCGTTGCGTCAAATCCTGCCTTCGGTCATTTTCGACTTGGCCGACCGCTTCGTCACGGCAGGCCATGAGTTGTCCCTGGTGGGCGGGCCGGTTCGAGATCTCTACTTGGGCCGGGTTTCTCCGGATCTGGACTTCACCACGAGCGCGCGCCCCGAGGAAACCATCAAGGTGATTTCCGGATGGGCCGACAACATCTGGGATGTGGGACGAGAGTTCGGAACCATCGCGCTGAAAAAGGGCGAGCATACCCTAGAAGTCACTACCTATCGCGCTGATGCCTATGACAAGGAATCGCGAAAGCCGATTGTCGCCTTCGGCGATAACTTGCACGATGACCTGTTCCGCCGCGACTTCACCATGAACTCCATGGCCCTTCGTCTGCCGGACCTTGAGCTCGTTGACCCCTTTGACGGCGTCTCTTCCTTGAAGGACCAGTCGATTCGCACCCCCGGGGCTCCGGACATTTCCTTCTCGGATGATCCATTGCGCATGATGCGCGCTGCCCGTTTTGCTTCGCAGCTGAAAATCGAAGTGAGCGCAGACGTGCGCAAGGCCATGAGCGAAATGACCGATCGCATCGACATTATTTCCGCTGAGCGCGTGCGTGATGAGCTGGTCAAGCTGATCAATGGCGCAGATCCTCGAGCCGGCATCAACCTGCTGGTCGACACCGGCCTGGCCGATAAGGTGCTGCCGGAAGTTTCCGCCCTGCGCCTGGAAATTGACGAGCATCATCGGCACAAGGATGTGTACCAGCATTCGCTCACCGTGCTCGAGCAGGCCATCGCCCTGGAAACCGATCAAGATGGTCCGGTTCCGGGACCCAACTTTGTGCTGCGCTTTGCCGCCCTGATGCACGACATCGGCAAGCCGGCAACTCGGAAGTTTGAACCCAGCGGCGCGGTGTCCTTCCGCCACCACGACATGGTCGGCTCAAAATTGGTCAAGGCGCGCATGCGGACCTTGCGCTTTGACAAGGACACCACCAAATCGGTGGCTCGCCTGGTCGAACTGCATATGCGCTTCTACGGCTACGGGGACGCCGGGTGGACAGATTCGGCGGTGCGCCGATACGTCACCGATGCTGGAGAACTGCTCGAGCACCTTCATCGCTTGACCCGTTCGGATGTCACCACGCGCAACCGCAAGAAGGCCGACCGCCTTGCCTTTGCCTACGATGATCTCGAGGAGCGCATCGCCCAGATCACGGAGCAAGAAGAACTCAAATCCATTCGCCCGGATCTGGATGGCCAGCAGATCATGGCAATTCTGGGAATCAAGCCGGGCCCCGTGGTCGGCCGCGCCTACAAGTTCATGCTCGAGCTGCGTTTGGACGAGGGCCCGCTGGGTGAAGAGGCGGCTGTAGAGCAGCTTCGTGCTTGGTGGGAAAAGCAGCCCGAAGCCCAGGAAGCTATCACTGAAGAGTAATCGCTGGCCTGTGGAGAGTACAGCAACAATGCCTGGCGCCGCCGCGGTGCCGGGCATTTTTGCGCCTCAAAAAAAGTTCTTAAACTTTTTGACTTAATTAGTGGCGGACTGGGTGTAATCCATGTAAGCTGAATATTGTGATTGGGAAGTCTCAATGAGACTTGCGGATCGATAAAACTTATCAGCAAAGCCTCGCGTCTGGTCGCGACTGGCTTCAAATAGATTTTAGGAGGTGGAGAAACGATGAATATCACTCTGGATATTTCGACTCATCGCGCATGGCGACGTGGCGGCGGCTTTATGCCTGCCGGCAATTACGGCTTTGTCTCTCCAACCTCCGGAACAGTGGTTTCCTAGACTACGGTGAATCCCACCCAGTTCCTGAGGTTGCAGGTCAGTAATCGACTCTCACCTTAGGAACTTTTTTCATGTCTAGCACCCTGTACTCCTCGTCCGCTCAACGGGCAGTTCGCACCTCGGAACTTATCTTCGCTGGTCCAGAAAGCCTGAAAGCTCGCGCCGTTTCTACCACGCGCCAGGATCTTCCCTCCCCTTCAACTGTGAATGAAGGGAGGGAAAGCAAATGAGAAAGCGTCAAGACAGCAGCAAGCTGAAAAACGTTGACAGCACGGAATTCAATCGCCGAATGCGAGAGCGTGAACTCAAGAATCACGTGCCTGTAGAAATGTACCTTCGTATTCGCTAGGTGGGCACAACGCCATTACCGTTGCCCACAAATTGAATAAGAGGTACCCACTATGATCTCGCATATTAGTGCCCAGAGGCCCGCCGGCCTGCAAGCCGGCGGGCTTCTCCGCGTCTGGGAACAGTTCCAAGTGCGACAATGGGCCAGGACAAAAGTCCTGGCCCATCATCGCGTACCGTTTGAGCGAAAGGCCTAGCGTTCCACGTCGCCCCGGATGAAGGCTTCGACCTTGTTGCGTGCAGTTTCGTCATCGTACTGCTCTGGCGGCGACTTCATGAAGTAGCTCGAAGCCGACAAGATCGGCCCGCCGATGCCGCGATCAAGGGCGATCTTGGCGGCGCGCACGGCATCGATGATGACACCCGCGGAGTTCGGGGAATCCCAGACTTCCAGCTTGTACTCCAGGTTCACCGGGGCATCGCCAAAGTTTCGTCCCTCGAGGCGCACGAAAGCCCACTTGCGGTCATCGAGCCAGGCAACGAAGTCGCTCGGCCCGATGTGGACATCGTCAGCGGCCAGCTTTGCCGACGTGTTTGATGTGACGGCTTGGGTCTTGGAAATCTTCTTTGACTCCAGGCGATCGCGCTCGAGCATGTTCTTGAAGTCCATGTTGCCGCCCACGTTCAGCTGGTAGGTGCGGTCAAGCACCACTCCGCGGTCCTCGAACAACTTGGCCATGACGCGATGGGTGATGGTTGCACCGATCTGGCTCTTGATGTCATCGCCGACGATGGGCACGCCGGCGTCGGTGAACTTCTTTGCCCATTCTGGGGTTCCGGCGATGAACACTGGCAGTGCGTTGACAAAGGCCACGCCTGCATCGATGGCGCACTGGGCGTAGAACTTGGCGGCTTGCTCTGAACCAACCGGCAGGTAGCAAACCAGCACGTCGACGTTGTTGTCCTTGAGGGACTGGACGACGTCTACAGGCGCGGCGTCGGACTCTTCGATAGTTTCGCGGTAATACTTGCCGAGTCCATCAAGGGTATGGCCACGCTGGACCGTCACGCCGGTAGCAGGCACGTCGGCGATTTTGATGGTGTTGTTTTCGCTGGCCAGGATGGCTTCAGAAAGATCGAGGCCGACCTTCTTCGCGTCAACGTCAAAGGCGGCAACGAACTGTACGTCTCCAACGTGGTACTGGCCGAATTGCACGTGCATGAGTCCCGGAACGGTGGACTCCACGTCCGCATTTCGGTAGTACTCGACACCTTGGACAAGGGACGTGGCGCAGTTTCCTACGCCAACAATGGCAACGCGGATCGGATTGGCCGACACATGAGCTCCTTATTGAAATGTACAAATCTTCGGGCATTCGGGCACGTCAAAGACGTGTCCTGAAATTAGGCCCATATTGATCTTAAGTCCTAATGTGTTCAGAACATTCCCAACCTGTGCAGTTATCACCTGGTCGCGGTTCACGGCAGTTGCCTAAAGAGTCCATAAGGGAAGGACCCCCATGGACTCTGGCAGTAATTTGTGTACATTACTAAAAGGCTAATTGATCATGACTAACCCTGAATAAGAAAACCAGAAGGGAAGTCATGAGTAAAGCACTATTTGATCATGACAGGCTTCTGGTTCGGTGGCTACGTGAGTATCGGTAGCCATGACGCATTTTCAGCAGCACCTTCACAACTGGCGATGGCAACGCCGTACGCAGTCGATGGCGCAGCGGCTGGCGGCGGATGAAGGCCAGCACTTCCGGATCGGTACGCAGCTTTCCACCGTTCGCCCGGCGGGCCAGGAACTCCAATGATTGAAAGAAGCTGCGATCCATGCGGTGGAAGTAGTTTTCCCGCAGCCACGCTTTGCTGGGCTCTCCGAAGTTCAGCGAAACAACATCTTCCAATTCGCCGATGATCCCGGAAGCGACAAAGACGGTATTGATCATTTGCCTGTTCACGCCAAAATCGGAAAGCACGATTGTTGGCAAGCCGCGGTCCAAGGATTCCAAGGCAGCAGTGGAAGACACGGTGACCAGGGCACTGCCGGGAACGAGGGCTTCGCTCATGGATCCGGTATCGAACTGGATTCGTGATTCGGCACTGATCCTGTTGCGCGACTGCAGCTGCGTGAAAAGGCTGTCGTATGGATGGGCCTCGAGGTGGGTCTGTGGTTCTCCAGCCTTGGCACGGAGCTTGACCACGACCTCGAGACCCGGATTCATCTTGCTGGCCTGCTCCAGCGCAAGCAGGATCGACTCGCGCTGTTCGGCGGTCTCGGGAACCTTGGCCTGCGGTGCGAAGACCAGGCGATTGACCATCTTTTCCTGGGCTGGAGGGAATCCCGTGCAGTTCAAGAACGGGAGCTTGCTGACCATGATGGTCGGCTGGTGCCCGGCATGGGATTCGGTCATGAACGAAAAATCGCGGGCCTCGGCATGCGAATGGCAGATAAAGGCATCGCCGGCTCGACGATAGTTCCAACCCTTCTGCGTGGCAGGGTAGGCAACACCGGGCAAAGCCGAGATCAAGGCAGTACGGCGCCCATCAACTGGTTCGGTACGCAGGATCCGCGAATAGATTTCGGCAACAACAGGACCTGTCGCCGAAGCGAAGATGATGTCTTCCTGGACCGAATCAGCTTCCAACTGCGAGAGCTGGATGACCTCGAGCATCTGCGGATCCAGATCGGTGCCTTCAAAGGCTGCTGAAATCTGTTGTTCGGTGGGCATTACCGGAGTGCGCGCCAGATATACCTTGCGGTCCCATTCGGGACCCAAGCGATGCAAAAAACTTGTGGCCAGCTTCAGATAGGAATCAGAGTCGGCAATAGCAAGAACTGAGGGTTTCATTAGCGGCTTCACACCTTCAACGAACTGGATAGGTGCTCACGCAACTCGGGGTCGGTACCTTCGGTCCACCAGTTATCGGGGACCGCCTGGGGATAGAGGCATCTGGAATCCGGGCCCAAAAGCAGCCGAAGGGAAGGGATCACGGTAGAAGGCAGGGCCCGGATTTCCTGCCCCGGACGCAGCACCCGCAGGCGCATTTCAATCGGGACAGTATGTTCCTTGAGGACCACCTGGTCGATCTTCGAGATCTTCTCCAGCAGTTCCGGGGTTTCACGCCGGTGCGGGAAATACGCAACCGGTCCGTCTGCGGCAATGCCCTCGATCCACCGCAAATATGGCTGCTCGTGAATCAGCTGATCGGCAACCATGGCGGATCCGATGAGCAAGGTCGGTTCGGCAAAGCTCTCTGCGACCGGCTGGGTAGCCAGCCACTCGAACTTGTGCTGGGCGAACTTGATCCCCAGATCAGCCATCTTCGAGCGCGTTGCAGCATCCACAAAGAGCGCGGAAACAATCAGCAAGCGGTCTTCGCGAGCCAGCTGGCGCAGGCGATGCCAGGTGGCAAGGCCCATGGCAATGCGGGCCGCCGAGTTTTTGGCTCGAGCGCGAACCAACGGGGTGGGGGAGTCGCTGATCAGCTGCTTGATCAGCGCCAAGGTGGCCAGCCCGTCATCGATGATGATGATTTCCTTGGCCTTTACCCCGGCCAGCAAGCTGCGCTGCACCTTGCCCGAGTAGGCATCGCCGGTGACATACCGGTCCGAGGAGCTCTTGGGCTGCGGAGGCTTGCGGGCCGCTGGCTCGAAGTGCACCCCGGCCGGAGCATGGTTGAGCAGCGCCTGGGTAGTGGCCTCCAAGGGCATGCCAAGGCGTGGAACAACCCGGATATCCGTGCCCAGCAGCCCCGCGGCGTGGGTTTCCACGGCGGAGAGCAGCTGCAGCGGGGACTCGACCCACACATGAGCGGTCCCGAATCGCGGACGCGGAACCTCATGGGTGTCGTGCTGGGTCAGTTTCATCATGATGAGGGTCATTTTGCCAGTCGGCTGAGGGATTTGGACAATGTTTCCAGCTGCTTCGACCCTTTTCGCAATACCCGGCGCGAGGCTCCGCGGACCCTGGACGGGAAGGTGCGGCGCGATGCCAGATGCACCCAGCGCGGCGGCAAATCCAGCTTGGTGATCCGGCGGCGCTTGAAGTGGGCGGAGAACTCGGGGTAGTGGACGCCCAGGAATTCGGCGGCAGGTTCGCGCAGCTGAGGCAGCTGGACCGCCTGCATGCAGTAGGCCACGGCCACCAGCAGCTTCGAGAGCTGGTCATCGCCGTCGCTGTGTGCCGGAGCCGGAACGCCTTGGACAAACAGTGCGTGGATGATCGAGAGCGGAATCCGGTTTGAATTCTCATAGGGTGCCAGTGCCTGGAGCATCGCTCCGGTGCCTGCCGCATGGACATCGGTGTTCAGAATGTACTTGGCGGTGGCCAGGCCGGTGGAGAAGCAGGAGATGACCACTTCTGGCCGGGCCGAGGCGATCACGGTTTCGGCCAGGTGATCGGTGTCCAGCAGGCGGAAATCCAGGCCCATCTGCTCAGCGACACTGGCCAGCCGTGCCGCCGAGGTGGCACTTGCTGATGGATGCGCCTTGAACAGCACCGTATCCAGGCCGCGGTCGAGGGCTTCCTGAAGCATCTGCACATGCAGCTCGAACTCTTCATCCGAGTCCATCAGGCGAAGGGATCCAAGGTATTGGCCAAGAATCAGCGCGCTTGAACCGGGAAGCTCGAAGTGCGCTTCCTCGGCCAGCTCGGTGAAGATCCGCTCCAGCTGCTGGGCCCGCAGGACCTTGCGGACCGGCTGAAGCTCGGCCAGCAGGTGCGGCTCCAACCCGGGAACCAGATCAACGTGGATGGTCCCCATCAAGCGTTGGCGCAGCGGCATCGGCAGCCGATTGCGGGTTGGCCCGTAGGACATCAGCCCGTCGGAATGCACCCACAGCTGGGCTTCGAAGAAGATGCGGGCCAGTGCCCGAGCCGGGTTGACTTGGACGGATTCCAGAACGAGGGTCAGCGGCTCGGAACCAAGATCCCAGGCGCTGCGCAGAAGCCGCTCGAAGATGTGCAGCTCGTCCTCGCGCGGGTTGAACTGGGAAGGTCGGCGCGGGGCAGCCAGAGCTGCGAAGTCCACGACCCGGTCGAAACGAGCTGCCAGCTTTTCAAAGCCCGGGACCTGATCCAGCGGTGTCGTCAATTCCGGGACCTGTGAACCGTTGGCCAGGACCAATACCCGTTCATCAGCATCGGGAAGCAGTCCTGCATCGGCCATCGCGGCCAGAGAAGCAAGCTGGAAGTAGCTGCTGGCTTCAATCAGTGCGATCACTTGGCGGCCCCGATCTGACCTGGCTGCAGGAAGGAGAGGATATGGCGGCGACGGGCGACGTCCATTTCGAGTGCCACCTGGCGTGCCAAAGGCGCGTCAATGGTGGTGAACACCTGGCGCAGCTTTTGCTTCATTTCCAGGCGGACCTCGGGCGGATAATTCTTCGCCCGTTTCTCATGATGGCACACGATCGCAAAGAACTGCCGCATGGCTTTGGGCAGGTGCCGTTCGGCATCCGGATGCAGCCGTACTTCGTTGAGGATCTGCGCGTAGGCAGGGATGAAACCCAGCTGGCGCTGGTCGAAGACCTGGGTCAGCGAACCAGGCAGGCCGCGCCGATAGAAGACTCCGGGAGAGGAAACGACCGCATATTTGCTGGTAGTCAAGTGCAGTTTCCAGAGCCACAACCGGTCCTCGGCGCTGTGCAGCTGCGAGTCGAAGTAGTACAGCTCCTGCGTTCGCATCAGCTCGGTGCGGTACATGCCCGCCCAGACGAAGGTGTAGTCCACCATGGACGGCGAATCGACCGGCTCGATATCATCGGCTGGGTCCAGCGGCATGCCGCGCAGCGCCTGCGGGGCCCGGTGAATCACGCGGTTGGTGCCGGTGACCCGCACGTGGTCGCAGCGCACGAAGTCGACATGCAGCTCAGTCAGCGACTCGGCCAAGGTCATCAGGTGCTCGCAAGAGTACCAGTCGTCAGGGTCGAGGAAAGTGAAATATTCGCCGGTGACCTGTTCCAGCCCGGCATTGCGGGCCGCGGATACCCCGGAGTTCTCGGGCAGGCTGATCAGCTGCAGGCCCGGAAGCCGGTCCTGGTAGCTGCGCACCAGCGCGGCCGTTTGGTCGTCGGATGCGTCATCAACCACGAGCACTTCCAGCTCCCAGCGTCCCAGCTTTTGCCGAGTCAGCGATGAGAGGGCATCACAAATATATGCTTCTTGGTTGTAGGCGGGGATAACCACGGAGATGCGCCCGGGGATCAAGTCCATGTCTTCTTCTCGGCCTTCCTTATGCAGACATAAATAAACGGCGGTTGGACCCGTCGGTGAGTCCAACCGCCGGATACCTGGCAGTGATTAGGCGTCGACGCGGCGCAGGCGGCTCAGTGGAGCCAGCTCGCCCGGGAAGACCTTCTTCACGCCGTCGCCCATGGCCTGCTCGAGGATGCGGATGTCGCGGATCAGCGACTCGAAGCCCTTTGGCTCCAGGCTCGAGGCCTGGTCCGAGCCCCACATGGTGCGGTCAAGGGTGATGTGGCGTTCCACGGTGACGGCGCCCAGGGCCACTGCTGCCAGCGAGATCTGCAGGCCGCGCTCGTGGCCCGAGTAGCCCACTGGAACCTGGTAGCGCTCGCGCAGGGTTTCGATCATGCGCAGGTTGGCTTCTTCGGGAGGCAGCGGGTAGGTGCTGGTGGCGTGCATCATGACCAGGTTCGAGGTGCCCAGGGTCTCCACGGCCTTGTCGATCTGCTCGATGGTGGACATGCCGGTGGACAGGATGATCGGCTTGCCGGTCTGCGCCAGCGCCTTGAGCAGCTCGATGTCGGTGACCGATGCGGAAGCGACCTTGTGGGTGACTGCACCCTGCTCTTCCATGAACTGAACCGAAGGAACGTCCCATGGGGAAGCGAAGGCGTGCAGGCCCTTGGAGGCTGCGTAGGAGATGAGCTCCTTGTACTGCGCCTGGTCGAACTCGACGCGATAGCGGTAGTCCAGGTAGGTCATGTCGCCCCATGGGGTGGAGCGGATCTTGTCGCGCATGTCGGTCGGGGTGGAGATTTCCGGGGTGCGCTTCTGGAACTTCACCGCGTTGGCGCCGGCCTCGGCCGAAACGTCGATCAGCTGCTTGGCGATTTCGATATCACCATTGTGGTTGATGCCGATTTCGCCGATGACGTAGACCTGCTGGCCAGCGCCGAGCAGGGATTCGCCGATGGCAACTGGCTTGATTTCGGTGGTCACGGAGGTCATTGATTTGCCTTTCATTGGGTGAAACTTGGAAAAATTTGCGGGTTAGCGTGCTGCGAGGACCAGTTCGGCCAGTTCTCGCACCGCCCCGTATCCGCCCTTGCGGGACAGCCGGTGGCGAGCAGCACGGTGTACTTGCTCGTTGGCATCGGCCACGGCGATGGGCCAGCCAACCAGGCTCATGGCGCCGAGGTCGTTGATGTCGTTGCCGACGTAGGCCACGCGCGCCGGGTTGATCGACTCGTCGGCCAGCCACTGGGCCAGGTATTCGGCCTTGTTCTCGATGCCGTGGGCCACTTCAACCTTGAGTTTTGCGGCCCGGGCGGCAACCACCGGGTTGGCCTCCTTGGAGAGGATCAGGAACTTCACTCCGGCGGCCCGAAGCCGGGCTACGCCCATGCCATCGGAGCGTGAGACGCGCACGGTTTCGGTGCCGTGCTCATCGACATAGGCGGTGTCCGGGGTGTGCACGCCATCAAAATCCGTGATGACCGCATCCACGCTGATCGGTGCCGGTTCATCGGGGAGCGTCAGTTCCGCCAGCAGCAGATCGGCCTCGGTATCGATGTCGATCCCGTGCTCGCCCGGGACCTCGTGGACCTGGACCCGGCCGAAGAACCGGTGCCCAGCGGCCAGGAAGCCTTCGGTGTCCATGGCGTAGAACGCCCCGGTTTCGCGGAAACGCGGTTCGCGGTCCTGGCGGCGCGGGCGGTGCAGCTTTTCGTGCCCCACCGCTACCGCTTCGCCGTTCTCGCCAACAGCCCAGTGGAAACCGTGGTCGGCCACCGCTGCGAAGCTGACTTCCGCTTTTCCGGAGGCGACCGTGGTGATGGCCGCATCCAGATCCGCTGGATCGATCAGCGGGCTGGTGCACTGGATGAAGAGCGTCACCGACGGCGTGGACTGCGTGTTGGCCAGGACGTGCTGCAGAACCGACTCGCTGCTGGCCGTATCCCCGGCGATGTCTGCCGGCCGGTCAACGACGCGAGCGCCGTAGCGCAGTGCTTCGGCCTTGATCTGCTCATGATCGGTGCTGACCACGACGTCGCTGACTGTACTCGCGGCCTTGGCTGATTCAATGGCGCGTCCCAGCAGCGACTTGCCGCCGATCTCACGCAGGTTCTTGAGCCGGATGCCCTTGGAACCTCCCCGTGCGGGGATGATCGCCATGGCATGTGGCTGATTGGTTTTGCTCACGGATATGACGCTATGGGCCCTAGTTAACCAATCGGGAGTATTTAGGTAAACGAGGGGTGAAGTCGCGGTGTAATCGCCTGCATATTTGCTGATAGTGAGGTCAGCAAGCATTTTAGCGGCATCGATGAGACCTGGGTGGCGGGCTTGGCCAGCGGGGCGAAGCCGATAGTTAACGCGAAACCCGGGTGTGCGCAGCGGTAGGCGCCAACAAAACATCTAGGCTGGTGGGTATGCACGAGCCAAACCAGCCACCGCCCCGGCGTGGCCCCCTGCGTATTACCGTGCCATCACGCGCGGACGGCTTCCTCCGCCAGTTCACGGCACTGATCGGCGGCCCGTTGGGCCGGCGCAGCGATCCGGGGCGGATAGACCCGGGATTCTTCAGCGTGGAGCGAGTCATCATCCTGATGACCACGTTCGGCGCCCTGCTGATGCTGCTGGCCAAGAACCCGTGCAGGATCAACGGCTGGGGCGGCAACAACCCCTACCTCTACGCCTGCTACAGCGACTGGGTGCCGCTGTTCGGCGCTCGCGGATTCGCGGAAAACCCCTGGGCGCCTTTTAGCTCCAGCGCCGAATTCGAGTATCCGGTGCTCATGAGCGCGGTTGCGTCCGCGGTGGCCTCGATCGTGCCCGAATCGGTGGCCAACCGCTCGCTGCTGTACTTCGACATGAACCTGGTGCTGGTGGCGATCCTCTGGATGATCACCGTGTTGTGCACCGTGCGCATGGCCGGGCGGCGTCCTTGGGATGCCGCCATGGTGGCCATAGCCCCGGGGATCATCCTGGCCGGCAGCATCAACTGGGACATGTGGGCCGTGGCCCTGCTGGCTGCCGGCATGCTTGCCTTTGCGCGCAAGCACACGGCCCTGGCCGGGATCCTGATCGGCCTGGGCGCTGCTATGAAGATCTACCCCTTCTTCATCCTTGGTGCGATCCTGGTGCTGGCCATCCGCACCGGCCGGCTCAAGACCTTCTGGATCACCGGGGGAACAGCAGCAGCCACCTGGGTGCTGGTCAACCTGCCCTACGCGCTGGCCTTCCCCAAATCCTTCATGCACTTCTTCAGCTTCTCCTCGGAACGCGGCGCGGGCCTCTCCAGCTTCTGGCACGCCTGGAATGTGGTGGCGGCCAAGAACCCCGGCATGCCGAGTTTTGAGGCGGAGCAGATTTCGCGGTACGGGCTGGTGCTCTTCTTCCTGTGCTGCATAGGCGTTGCCCTGCTGGGCCTGTACTCCCGGCGCACTCCGCGGCTGGGCTCGATGGCCTTCTTGATCATCGCCTCCTTTGTCATGGTCAACAAGGTCTACTCGCCGCAGTTCATCGTCTGGCTGATTCCGCTGTTCGTGCTGGCCCTGCCGCGCTGGCGCGAATTCGTGATCTGGATGCTGGTGGAGATCGCCCACTTCTATGGACTTTGGAACTATCTCGATTCCTTCTCCGCCGAGGACCCGCATAAGGCCTTCCCGGAGGCTGGATACGTCGTGCTGGTGCTGGCCCACATGCTCATGCTCGGCTACCTGATGTACCTGGTGGCGCGCTCAATCCTTGACCCGCGGCGCGACCCGATCCGTGCGGTCGGCCAGGATGACCCGCTGGCCGGCGAATTTGCCGGACTGCCGGACAAGACCACCCTGCGCTCGCTGTGGCCGGGAGCGACAAAGCGGCACCAGCCTGCTGGGAGCGGGAAATGATCGACGTCGCCATTGTCGGGGCCGGACCCAACGGGCTGGCCGCGGCCGCCGTGGTCGCCAGGGCAGGACTGGCTGTCCAGGTTTATGAAGCCAACGACAGCATCGGAGGGGCAGCCAGGACCCAATCGCTGAACGGCTCCCAGGCGATCTTCGACCTGGGCAGCGCCGTGCACCCGATGGCCATGCAATCCCCGGCCATGCGCGAACTGGGGGTCCACGAGCGCGTCGAATTCATCACCCCGGAACTGTCCTTCGCCCATGTGCTCGATGGGCGCACCGCGTACGCCTACAAGGATCTGGAGCGCACCGCCGAAGCATTGGGCGGGGCAGAAGGCCGGATGTATCGCCGCTTGCTTGAACCGCTGGTCCACCAGATCGACGGGATCAGCGCCACCCTGCTCGACTCGCTGCTCAAGATCCCGCGTCATCCGCAGGCCCTGGCCGCCTTCGCCGCCGCCACGGTGGGCGGCATGGGGCTCAAGGAAGTGCTCTCCACGAAGTACGAGAAGGCCGCCGCACTGTACTCGGGCTGCTCGGCCCATGTGGCCGGCGGATCGCGCGGACCGGCCAGCGCCGGTGCCGGGTTGTTCCTCGCCGCGACGGCCCATGCCAAGGGCTGGCCGATTCCGCGCGGCGGTTCCCAGGCCATCAGCGATGCCCTGGCCGCCGAAGCCACGGCCCATGGCGCGCAGATCCACACCGGTGTGCGGGTGAACCACATTGATGAGCTGGCCGCGCAGAACATCCTGTTCGACACCTCCGCCGAAGATGCCGCCAAGCTCAGCGCCGGCCACCTGCCCGAACAGCTTTCCCGGGCCCTGTCCACTACCAGGCGCTCGCCGGGCAGCTGCCTGGTCCACTTTGTGCTCTCCGAACCGGTGCCATGGCGGGATCAGGCGCTGTCCGCCGCCGGCACGGTGCATCTTGGCGGTACCGCCGCACAGGTCGGCAAGGCCGAGCGTGCGGCCGCCCATCGCGGATCGGCGGCTCCTTTCATCATCGTGGCCCAGCCCTCGCAGTTCGATAACTCGCGCGCGCCAGCCGGCCAGCACGTCATCTGGGCTTACTGCCATGTTCCGCTCGATTCGCCGGCAGATATGCGCCACGAGATCCAGTCGATGATCCAGCGGGCCGCCCCGGGCTTTTCCGAGATCATCCTCGAAGCGCATGTGGTCACCGCCAAGGACCTCGAGCGGCAGAACGCCGCGCTGATCGGCGGAGACCTGTCGGGAGGCACCATGGATCTGCTGGGCACCATCAAGCGGCCACGGGTTTCCCTGGATCCCTGGTACCTGAAGTCCAAGGGGCTGTACCTTATCTCGTCGGCGGCCCCTCCCGGTCCATCGGTGCATGGCATGGGCGGATACCTCGGAGCCCAATCAATGCTCAAACGCGAATACCGCATCAACGACTGGAAATCGGTGGAATAGTCGACAATGGAGGAACTACTGGTTCAACTCGCAGGATGGGCCCTGCTTGCAGTGCTCTGGGCGGTGTTCATTTGGCAATACTGCAAAGATCCGCGCCGGCTGGGCCTGGCCGCATTGCTGTTCCCCTTGGCGCTGTGCAGCATTGCCGCCGTTGTGGATCTGCTGAGCACCCTGGTGCCGGGCTTCGGGTTCCTCATTGCCATCGTCTTGGTATTGACCCCACTGATCGTGGTGGTCTTCGGCGTGGCATTGATCTACAACGGCGTGTTGATGTGGCGGCGCGAAGGAGCCAGGATCCCCAACCTGCTGTCCCTGGCGGCCGGGGTGCTGGTGTTCATCCTTCCGGTGATCGCGGTGCTGCTGGTGCGGATCAATACCTGGTGGACCTACTCGCTCGCGTTCATCTTGTTCATGGCTTCGGTGTTCACTGCCAGCCTCTTCGCCATGATGCTGCTCTATGCGTGGGTGCACGCCAGGTTCCCGGCCAAAACCCGTGGGGCAGCCGCGGTGATACTGGGGGCGCGCACCATCAACGGGAAGGTCACCCCCTTGCTGCGCGGCCGGCTGGACAAGGCCATCGAGCTCTACGCCTCGCAAGCCGAGCCGCAACTGCTGATGGTTCCCACCGGGGGACAGGGGCACGACGAACAGGAACCCGAAGGCGCGTCCATGGCCTGCTATCTGCGTGAGCAGGGCATCCCCGAATCGCAGATCCTGATTGAGGACCGGGCCAAGGACACCGTGGAGAACCTGGATTTCTCCAATGCCCTGGTGCGTGAACGCCAGCCGGAGGGCCAGCTGTGGCTGGTCACCAGCGACTACCATGCGCTGCGAGCCGCATTGGCATCGCGCCAGATGGGCCTGGAAGCGCGCGCCTTCGGCGGAAAGACGGCTGCCTACTATCGGCCTAGCGCGTTCCTGCGCGAGTGCGTGGCGATCGCCCGAGACCAGCTCAAGCTCATGATCCTGCTGGCCCTGCCCTTCGCCGTGGGCCTGGCCGGGATGATCTTCTTGGCCACCCGGGCCGGATTCTGATGATGCGCGGCAAACATTGATGGCATGCACCAACGGGTGCATGCCATCGCTGCTTCGGCCCGGCGCACTCACCCTTTTGAGTGACCAGAAGATCAGCACTCGGGGCGGTTCATCTTGGTCCCATTTTTTCTAGGCTGGAGATATGATCCAGGCTCAGCAGTTGACGAAGAGATACGGCAATAAAACCGTGGTCGACCAGGTGTCGTTCACGGTGCAACCCGGAAAGGTAACCGGCTTCCTCGGCCCCAACGGGGCCGGCAAATCCACCACCATGAGGATGATCGTCGGATTGGCGGCTCCCACCAGCGGACAGGTGCTGGTGAACCAGCGGGACTTCAAGAAGTCCCGGCATCCGCTGACCGAGGTTGGCACCTTGCTGGAAGCCAAGTCCGTGCACAAGTCGCTCACCCCGTTGGCCCATTTGCGGGCCATGGCGGCCACCGCCGGATTGCCCAGCTCCAGGGTCCATGAAGCCTTGGCACTGACCGGACTGAGCGGCGTGCAGCGCAAGAAGGTCGGCGGGTTCTCCCTGGGCATGGGCCAGCGCCTGGGCATCGCCACCGCGCTGCTGGGTGACCCGCAGGTGCTGATCCTCGACGAACCGGTTAATGGGCTGGACCCCGAAGGCGTGGCCTGGGTGCGCAACCTCGCCCGCCAGCAGGCGGCGGAAGGTAAAACCGTGTTCATCTCTTCGCACTTGATGAGCGAGATGGCGCAAACCGCAGACCACCTCATTGTTATTGGCCGCGGACGCATCATGGCCGATGCTCCGATCAGCGAATTCATTGATAACGGGCTGGCCCAGACGATCGTTCGCGCATCGGATATCGACGCATTGATGAATGCGTTGAGCGCTGAAGGCATACAGCTGCGGCGCATTGACGGCCAGACCCTGGAGGTCACCGGCCCGGATTCGGAAATCATCGGGCGCCGCGCCCTGGAATCCGGCGTGGCGCTCAGCGAGCTGCGGCCACTGCAGCGCACTTTGGAAGATGCCTACATGGAATTGACCCGGGACGCCGTGGAATACAATTCGAATATTGTTGCCGAGCACAGCGGCGGGAAGTAGAAGAAGATGACTACTCATATTGAAGCGCCGCTGCGCGGCAAGGTCACTTTCGCCGGGGCGCTTCGCAGCGAAGCGATCCGCATGTTCGCGTTGAAGTCCACCGCAATCCTGCTTGCCTTGGCGGTGCTGCTCTATGCGGCGATCGCCGTCATTGGCACTTGGGGCGTGGGATCGCTGCTGCAGAGCATGGGCGATGTCAGCCAGATGGAAGGCATGGGTGCCATGACGCAGCCAGGCTTTGCCAGTGAGACCCTCGGCTCCGGCCTGGTCTTCAGCCAACTGATTCTGGGCGTGCTGGGGGTGCTGCTGTTCAGCGGCGAGTTCACCACCGGGTCGGCTGTCAGCACCTTCTTGGCCAGTCCGCAACGAGGGCGCGTGATGTCAGCAAAGATTGTCCTGATTGTGCTGCTGACCGGCCTGACGCAACTGGTATCCAGCCTCCTGGCCTTTGTCGTGGCGAAGCCGATTGCCGAAAAGTACGACCTGGTCCTGGAATTCGGCAGCGAATCCTTCCAGTCGGTGCTGTGGTACGGCACCTTGGCCGTGATCATGGCGGCCCTGATCGGCTTGGCCCTGGGCGTCCTGCTGCGCAATTCGGCCGGTGGAATCACGATTTTGGCCGGCGTGTTCTTTGTCCTGCCGATCATCACGGCGATCCTCGGAACCCTCGTGGACTGGTCCAAGAACATCTCGGCCTTCCTGCCTGACCAGCTGGGGCTGTCGTTGGCCACGCCACTGAGCGTGCCAACCGACTTGGAACTCTGGCAGCAGCTGGCCGGCGTCGCCGGATGGATCATCATCCCATTGGCCCTCGGCGCAGTATTGCTCGCCAAGCGGGACATCAAGTAATCGGCGCAATGGCCGAGAAAACTACACTGGAACCATGACCCAACAGACGCTGCAGGAAACTGTTGCCTCCTTTGACGAACTGACCGCCAAGCGGATGGGCCGGTTGCGCCGTTACCTGCGCACCCACCCCCGCTTGGTGGTCATCGGCGCCGTGGTGCTGTACCTGTTGCTCACCCTGCCAGGAGTCCTGGTAGCCGCGGCCATGCCGGGAGCCAACGCCACCGGCTTGCTGGTCATCACGCTGGCGGTCAGTGCCGCACTGCTCTATCGCCGAAAAGCGCCGATGACCGTCATCATCCTGGTGTTCGTTTTTGAATGCGTAGCCTTGATCATCGCAGGCCCGCAGGGTGGCTTAGGCGGCATGGGGATGATCATTGCCCTGTACACGGTGGCCACCAGCTATTCGGCCAAGCGCACCATTCCCCTGGCCGTGCTGGCCGGCAGCTTCCAAGTGGTGCTCATGGTGCTGATGGGCTTCCCTGACATGGCGGGGATGGAGCTGGATCCGAGCGACGGCATTGATGAAGCAACCTTCAGCCGAATCATCATCGGCATTTCGGGCAGCTTTGTCATTGGTTTCTACATTGCCGCGGCCGCAGTTGGCATGAACGTGCGCAATGCGCGAATTCACGAGGCTGAACTCAACCACTGGGCCCGCCAGGTATCCAGCTTGGCTCAGGTTCAAGAGCGTAACCGCATTGCCCGGGAGATGCATGACGTGGTGGCCCATTCATTGTCCGTGATGATCGCCTTGTCCGAGGGGGCAAGGGTTGTGGCCAAGCGGGATCAGATCCGTGCCGACGAAGTGCTTAATGAGCTTTCGGGCACTGGCAGGGCCGCCTTGGCGGATATGCGCCGCATGCTGGGAGTTCTGCGTCAAAACGAGACGGGCGAATTGGAACCGCAACCTACCGGCGGCAATGTCGAACAACTGCTCGAGGGCTTCCGCACCGCCGGGCTGCCCATCACCTTCACCCAAACCGGGGGAGAACTGCCCGACGACACCACCTTCCAGTTGACGGTCTTCCGCATGATCCAAGAATCCCTGACCAACTCGCTGCGCTATGCCCGCAACGTCAGCGATGTGCAGGTACGTTTGGAACGGCGGCGCGATGAACTGCGGCTGGAAGTCATGGATAACGGGGATGCCACCAGGGTGCCAAGCGTCGGAAGCGGCCGGGGACTGCGAGGCATGCGCGAACGGGCAGCACTTTTCGAGGGGAACGTTGAAGCCGGCCCGGTAGCCAGTGGCGGATGGATAGTTAAAGCGGTGCTGAAGGTTCCCGAATGCGACGTGAAGATCGCCAAGCAGAAAACAGCGAAGGAATAGGCGTGGAAGAGAAAATTAAAGTCTTGCTGGTTGATGACCAGCCGCTGTTGCGCATGGGATTCAGGTTGATTCTCGAAGGCGAGGAAGATATCGCCATTGCCGGTGAAGCCGCCGATGGCCTGGATGCGTTGACGCAGACTGCGGTGCTGAAGCCGGACGTGGTGCTCATGGATGTCCGCATGCCCAAAATGGATGGCATCGAAGCCACCGAACGCATCGCGAAGGAACACCCGGATACCAAGATCATTATTCTGACGACCTTTGACCTTGATGAATACGCCTTCTCCGGGTTGCAGGCCGGTGCCAGCGCATTCCTGCTCAAGGACGTGGCTCCAGAGGAACTGGTTCACGCCGTGCGCCTGGTGGCCTCCGGAGATGCCGTGGTGGCGCCGCGTGTCACCGCGCGGTTGCTGGAAACCTACGTCCGCAATGGCGGCAAGGCCCATGCAGGGCAGCCTGCCGAAGCTCCACGCGACCCCCTGCTTGATGACCTCACTCCACGTGAGCAAGAAGTGCTGCGGGCGCTCGCCGAAGGGTTGTCGAATGCGGAAATTGCGCATCGCTTCTTCCTGTCTGAAGCGACCGTGAAAACGCACGTGCGCAGGATTTTGACCAAGCTGCATTTGCGCGATCGAGTCCAGGCAGTGGTCTACGCCTATGAAACGGGACTGGTTATCCCTTCCCAGGGGCTAGATTACTGATTCCGCAAGCAAAAAGGGGCCGCTGGCTGCCGAAGTGAAAACTCGGCGGCCAGCGGCCCGAAGCGTTATTTGCGCTTGGCTGCCTTGCGCTTCTTCTTCGCAGTGGCGCGTAGCTGGATTACCCGAGCCACTCCTGCGATGGCCACTACCAGGGCACCGCCCACGGCGGCAATGAAGAGCGCCAAGCCCAGATTGACCTGGCCTTCATAGGCAAAGTACCTCAGGGTCACCTGGTCCTGGTTTTGTGCGATGAAGATGATCAGCAGGATCAGCACGATGATGCCCAAGACGGTAGCGGTCCAGATGCGCCCCAGCTTGGTTACCGGAAGCTTTTCCTTGGGCTCTGGCACTTCTCGTGGAGCCTTGCCGGGTTTTGGTGCCCGCGGTTGGACTGCGTGTTCACCGGAATTAACCTGCACGCCATTGTCAGGCTCCACAGGCAAGCTGCGCGGCTCTGGGGTTGGATCAGATGCACTCATGATGATCTCGCTTTCGTAGTCTCCCGCTGTGCCTTCAGCTTTGCCGACGCTAGGCTCCAAGTCAAGCATCAGATGCAGGTGTCTGGGCGGTTATTGGCGGGCCCTGGAACGGCTGATCCGCCGGCAACCGGGCACCGTGAGACTAAGCTGGAGAGCAAACCGATCATCCAGGCGGGAACCTCATCCTGGATTTCAGCGAGACGATGACAGAAAGAAGTGAGTAACCAGCTATGGCACAAGCCGCAGCAATGGCCCACATTGCAGACCTGGCCGAATACGTCGCAACTTCCCCTTCCAGCTACCACGCGGCAGCAACGGCCGCCAAGCGGCTGGATGCTGTCGGGTTCACCGGCTTGAACGAAGCTGACGCCTGGAATCTCGGTCCCGGATCCTATTACGTGGTGCGCGACGGCGCGATTATCGCGTGGGTTCAGCCAGAGGCCGCCACCGCGACTTCCGGGTTCCATATCCTTGGTGCCCATACCGATTCCCCGGGCTTCAAGCTCAAGCCAAAGCCGACCACTGGGTCCAACGGCTGGTGGCAGGCCGGCGTTGAGGTCTACGGCGGCCCGCTGCTCAACTCCTGGCTGGATCGCGAACTGGTTCTCGCTGGCCGCCTGGTGCTCAAGGACGGCACCGAGCACTTGGCCCAGACGCAGCCAATCCTGCGCATCCCGCAGCTGGCCATCCACCTTGATCGCCAGGTCAATGAGGGTCTTAACCTGGACAAGCAGACCCACACCAACCCCATCTTCGGCGCAGGGGACTTGGCAGACGCCGATATCCTGGCGGTCCTTGCCGAGTCTGCCGGTGTGGACCCAGCACAGGTAGCTGGATACGACATCCTCACCGCCCCGGCGCAACGCGGCGAGGTCTTTGGCCAAGGGAAGGACTTCTTCGCCAGCGGCCGGCTCGACAACCTCACCTCGGTGCACGCCGGAATCATCGCACTGACCGGCTACTCGCGGAAGCCGGCGGGCCAGCACATTGCCATGCTGGCTGCTTTTGACCATGAAGAGCTCGGCTCCAGTTCCCGTTCGGGGGCCTGCGGCCCCTTCCTCGAAGAACTGATCAACCGGATTCAGGCTTCGCTGGGCGCCGGTGTGGAAGACCAGGCGCGGGCGCTGGCCAATTCGGTATGCCTCTCTGCTGATGCAGGCCACGCGGTGCACCCGAACTACCCAGAACGCCATGACCCGGCCAACCGGCCACAGGTGAACGCCGGGCCGCTGCTGAAGATCAACGCCAACCAGCGCTATGCCACCGACGCGGTGGGCGCTGCGGCCTTTGCCAACTGGTGCGAGAGCGCCGGAGTTCCTTATCAGGAGTTCGTGTCCAACAACCGCGTACCGTGCGGCTCGACGATCGGCCCATTGACCGCCACCCGATTGGGCATTCGCACCCTCGACGTGGGAGTTGCCCTGCTGTCCATGCACTCGGCCCGTGAAATGTGCGGCGTGGATGACCCTTGGTACCTGTCCAAGGTGGCTCGCGAGTTCTTCTCAGCGTAGTTCCTGCATCGCAAAAGGCCGGTGGCGATGCCGGTCTTTTGCGTATCCACGCCCAGCTATTGGCAGGAAATAATCGGTGGCATAATCATCAGCATGACGATTTTTGGCCAAGACATGCTCATTTTTCAGCAGACAAAGAATTTCTCGAAGAATGATTTTGCAATCCTTGACGCCCACGGCATGCAGGTTGCCCATGTCGAGACCGGGGGCAGTGCGCTGGGGCGGATGTTCGCCGGCGCGCGGGAGCTGACAGTCTTCGACGGGCCGGAGAAACCGGTGATCAAGGTCAAGGACACCATGACCATGGGGCGCGACCGCTTTGAGATCTTCGACGGAAATGGCGGCCCGCTGGCGAGTCTGGTCAAGCGGATCACCCTGTTCAAGACCCGCGTCACCATTTCGATGCTTGGTGAAGATCTGGATCTGCGTGGCAGCGTGTGGGATTTTGATTTCCAGATCACCGGTTCCCAAGGCGTACTGGGCACGGTCACGCGCCAATGGTCCGGAATGGGCAACGCGCTGATGGGCAAGTCGACCTATGCCTTGCAGCTGGCCAGCAATCTTGGCACGCAGCAGCGGCAAGCAATCATCGGTTCTGTCCTCGCCTTGGACCTCATCCGGGAAAAGCAGCAGCGCAACTAATGCCCATGCTGGGCTTGCCCAGGCTATCGGCTGCCGGTGCTTCGCCGGAAGCACGAAGACGCGGTTTCCCATCGGCAGTTTTCCCCGCGGATGCCCATTGATTACCTGTTGTTCATCCCAGGCTGGTCAGATCGAACAATATGAGTTCGAATTCCGTGCAGGTCAATAATTTCAGACCCGAAATCCAAGCGCTGCGTGCACTGGCGGTCCTGCTAGTGGTCGCCTACCACCTGGAGCCCAACGTGGTTCCCGGCGGCTATATCGGCGTGGACATCTTCTTCGTCATCTCGGGTTTCCTGATTACCTCGCACCTGTTGCGCGAAGCCGAACGCACCGGCCGCATCAGGCTATCGGCGTTTTTTGCCGGCAGAGCCCGGCGCATCCTGCCCGCCGCCATGCTCGTGATCCTGGTGGTTGTGGCCGCCAGCTTCATGATCTTCCCGAAGACCCAATGGGGCACACTGGGCTTGCAGGCTTTGGCCTCGGCCTTCTCCGTGCAGAACTGGGTGCTGGCCGCAGATTCCGTTGATTATCTGGCCGCCGAGCAAGCGGCAGGTCCGTTGCAGCACTTCTGGTCCCTGGGCGTGGAAGAACAGTTCTATCTCTTCTGGCCACTGTTGATCCTGGCGGTGTGCTGGCTGGTCAAACCCGAGGTTCCCGGATCGCGTTCGGATCATTTTGCCGCCCGCCGCCGGTGGTTGTGGCTGGCATTTGGTGCGGTGGCCCTCTTGTCGCTGGGGTACTCCGCGTACGCCGGATATTCCGGGGACGCCGCAGGGTACTTCGTGACCACCACCCGAATCTGGGAGCTGGCCATTGGCGGATTGCTGGCGCTTGGCGTGCAAGCGCATGAGAACGATGCCCTGCGCCTTCCACGGTGGTTGACCGCGTGGTCCACGCGAAATTTGGCCGTTCTGGTCGCATTGGGTGCCATTGGAATCGCCGCCTTCAGCTATGACGGAGCCACCGTCTTCCCCGGTATTGCCGCGGCGGTGCCGGTACTGGGCTGCGCGGTGATCATTGCCGCCGGAAGCACCCGCGGCCCCGGCTCTTTGCACCAGCTCGTTAACTGGTGGCCGGTGCAATGGGTGGGCCTTGCCTCGTATTCGCTCTATCTTTGGCACTGGCCGCTGATCGTTTTTTACACCGAGCTCTCCGGAGGCAAGCCGAAGCCACTGCAATCCGCCGCCCTATTGGCCGGTTCCCTGCTCTTGGCATGGGCGAGCCTGAAATTCGTGGAGACGCCGATGCGCCACCTGCGCTTTTTGGCTGTTTCCCCGGCCAAGTCCTTGATTGCCGGTGCTGCCATGGTCGCGGTGGCCGCTACGGCGGGATTGCTTCCGGGCATCGCCCAGCAGCGCATGGTGGAACAGGAGCAGCAGTTGGCGACCGCGCTGGCCGAGCAACCGCCCGAAGGCTTCGGTGCAGCATCGCTGGCTCACGGCGCACCGGCCTTTGTCACCGGCGAACACCAGGTGGTCCCGGTGCCGGCCGAGGCCGCCAAGGATCTTCCCGACATCGGCAGCTGCGTGCAGAATCCGCAGTCGACCCAGATCAAGGAATGCGAGTTCGGCAGCAAGGATGCGACCTTTACGGTGGCGCTTGTGGGGGATTCGCATGCCGCCCACTGGTTCGAGGCGTTGAACGGCTTCGCACGCAGCAAGGGGTGGAAGGTTGTTACCTATCTGAAGAATTCGTGCCCCTTTAGCGAAGCGCAGCGCAAGGCAGATCAAGACGGAAGCATCAACTGCAGCGAAGCCTTTGAGCAGAGCATGGATGACCTGGCCAAGCGAAAAGACATCGACGCGGTGATCACCTCGAACTGGGGCGGGTCCACCTTCGTTTCCGATCCCGCGCAAGGCTTGGCGGCCGCGTGGGGCAAGCTCGAAGATGCCGGCCTGCCGGTCTATGCCATTGTCGATACCCCGCGGCCGCCCCAGGATTCCTACGCCAGGGACTGCGTGGAGCAGAACATCAATAACCCCGAAGCCTGCTCATTCCCCGAAAAGGGGGCCTACGAAAAGGGCGACGCCACCAAGGCCGCCGCCAAGCTGGAGCCGCGAGTGAAGGTCCTGGACTTCAGTGACCAGTTCTGCGTTGCTGGGACCTGCCCAGTGGTTGTCGGCAATGTTTTGATCTATCGGGATAAGCACCACATCAGCGACACCTACATGAGCACGCTGGTGCCGGTCTTCGGGCAGCGGCTGCAGCAGGCCATCGATTCGAAGTAGCCGCCCATGATCTAGGACACGAAGGCTTATGCTTGCGCGAGGATCTCGGGTAGGATTGAAAAGTCTGTGCTACTGCATGCCCGAAACTTGGGCGTCTGGTGCACTGATAACGCAAGAACCTCCTGTTGCGGAAATACCGCGACCGTTTAGCCCAAAGGAGGTGGGTTCACATGCGTGCTTATGAACTTATGGTCCTCATTGATCCAGAGGTCGATGACCGCACCGTAGAGCCAACCATCGAGAAGTACCTCGAGGTTGTTCGCTCCAACGGTGGCACCATCGAAAAGGTTGATGTCTGGGGTCGTCGCAAGATGTCCTACGAGATCAAGAAGAAGGCAGAAGCCACTTACGTAGTGGTGAACTACACCGCAGAACCAGCCGCTTCCGCTGAGCTTGAGCGCCAGCTGAAGATCAACGAGCTGATCCTGCGCCACAAGGTCACCCGTCCGGAAGAGGCCCGCGTTTAATTACGCGCAACCTTCCGTCGTAGGAAAAAACGTTCAATCTTTCTAAGGAGAGTCAATGGCAGGCGAGACTGTTATTACCGTCATCGGAAATCTGACCGCCGATCCGGAGCTGCGTTTCACGCCGTCCGGTTCAGCCGTAGCGAACTTCACGATCGCTTCGACTCCTCGCACCTTTGACCGCCAGTCCAATGAGTGGAAGGACGGGGAAGCCCTGTTCTTGCGCGCATCGGTGTGGCGCGAGGCTGCAGAGAACGTTGCTGAAACGCTGACCAAGGGCATGCGCGTCATCGCCCAGGGTCGTTTGCGTTCACGTTCCTACGACACCAAGGAAGGCGAACGTCGCACCGTGATGGAGCTTGAGGTCGATGAAATCGGCCCATCGCTCCGTTTTGCGTCCGCCAAGGTCACCCGCACCCAGCGCTCCGGCGGTGGCAACGGCGGCTTCGGCAATGGTGGCGGTGGAGGATTCTCCAACGCACCACAGCAAGGTGCTCCAGCCCAGGCGCCGCGTCAGCAGCAGCCGCAGCAGGGCGGCGGATGGAATGCTCCAGCCGCAGACCCATGGAGCACCGGCGGAAACAACGGTGGCGGCTGGGGCAACCCAGGCGCAGACGAACCACCTTTCTAAACAATATTTATTCACCATCCCGCAGATCACTCTGCGGGCTCCAAAGCTAAAGGAGCTCCACGATGGCTAAGGCTGAAATCCGTAAGCCCAAACCAAAGTCCAACCCATTGAAGGCCGCTGACATCACCGTCATCGACTACAAGGACACCGCATTGCTGCGCAAGTTCATCTCTGACCGCGGAAAGATCCGCGCTCGTCGAGTGACCGGCGTTTCCGTTCAGGAACAGCGCAAGATCGCACAGGCTATCAAGAACGCACGTGAAGTAGCCCTGCTGCCTTACTCCGGCGCTGGCCGCGGCTAAGGAAGAAGGGATAGCAAAATGGCAAAGATCATTCTGACTCACGAAGTATCCGGTCTCGGTGCTGCTGGCGATATTGTCGAGGTAAAGAACGGCTACGCCCGTAACTACCTGCTGCCACGCGGCTTCGCAATCGTCTGGACCCTGGGCGGTGAGAAGCAGGTGGAGTCGATCAAGGCTGCACGTGCCGCTCGCGCTGTTGCAAACCTTGAGGAAGCTCAGGCACTTGCAGCCAAGCTGAAGTCCCAGCCGGTGAAGATCACCATCAAGGCTGGTTCCAACGGCCGCCTGTTCGGCACCGTCAAGACCACCGATATCGCTAACGCCGTAGAGGCTGCCGGTCTGGGCAAGATCGACAAGCGCAACATCGAGGTCAACGACCACATCAAGTCGACTGGCAACTACAACGCAACCGTTCGCGTACACGAGGACGTCGTTGCAAACCTGCGCCTGCAGGTTGTAGCTGCTGCCAAGAAGTAAGTCTTCTAGACTCGGCTTCTGTTCAAGAGGTGGCGTGCGCTCCGCAAGGAGCGCACGCCACCTCTTGGCGTTAACCCGCCGTCCAGCCCGCCCAGATGGCAGGCTATCGGAATCGCGGATTCTTAGTGCGCCATCCGGGATCCACCAGTTGCATGGCGCATTTGAATAGCAGGGGCGAGTGCAAGCAGTCCGGCAACGACGCCGGCGCCACCGCAGATCCAGGACATCCAGGCAACGCCGGCGAAATCGGTAAACGATCCCATCCAAGGCGAGGCGAAGAGCAGGGCGCTGGCGATGGCAAGTGCCCATTGCATGGAAACCAGGCGTGGCATCATGACGCTCCAGACGCCGGTGATCACCATGAGCAGGCCGAAGGCCGCCATCAGTCTCATCGAGGTGCTGGTTCCCTCAAGCCACATGGTTGAAACTGCGGCCAGAATACCGGCCGCGACGCCGACCCAGTCTTGCCACCGAGTCCATTTCTTCATTGTGAAAACCTCCAACATCCATTGCAGAGGGCTCCTTAGCGGGAGTCGCTTTAAGGGTAGGTTCGCGGTTGCCGATGCACAATCTACTTTTGGGAGCATTTTGGTAAATCCTTGGCCCTGGATACGTCCCAGCTGCGGCACCGGAGGGCACCCGGTTCTTGTGGGGACACCGCAGGTTCGCGCATAATTCACCAGATCGCCTTGCGCCCGCTGCCGCTTAACCGTTGGCATTGGAGCCGCAGGCTCGTAGCCTCGAAGATGGGACTGGCCAGGCCAACACGATCGAGAGAAATGGCGGAATACATGGGTTTTGCGTTTGCCGATCCTGAAGCATTGACCAAGGAGCAACGCGAGGCAGTGGCCGAGCATCAGCGCACCGTCCGCAGCGGCCTGCGCAAGCTCTCATTGCGCGCCCTGCGCGAAGAAGCCAGCCTGAGCCAGGCCGAAATGGCTGCGCGGCTCAAGCTGCCGGCGGACCGCATTGCCCGCATGGAAACCGGCGACCTGGACCGGGTCCAGCTAGCCACCTTGCGCCGATATGCCTCGGCCATGGATGCCCGGATCGAGATCACGGCGACCCGCGGCGAGGCCTTCGCCCAGCTGGGCTAGCCCGGCCCCGCGGCGCGAATGGCCGACCGGCCACCGCAAATAGCGGGCAGCTCATCGAGAAAAGCGCCACCCACCGCTGGATCCGACCATCTGCCCTCCGGCTCGGCATCTTTAGCGGCTAAAGTGTTCCGGTGAGATGCGGGTTATAGACCTGCGTCACAGCCGAGCTTCTAAGGGGTTATTTTGCACGAGTGTGTAAACGTCTAAACCCACAGTCTAGTTTCCCCGGAATCACACGGATAAAGCTATTGCGAAGTAGGGACTGCCCACTTCGGAACGATGGCGACGTGGCCGGCACCATGACCAGGTGTCACTTCAATATGGTCTACCAAGAGGCCAAGGATCTGCTGCTTCTCGGCCGCATGCATGTGCGGCCAGGCTTCCAATAGCTTTGGATCAACCTTCGGCCGCGTTTGATGCTGCTGAACGCGAAGCTCCCGCAACCTGGTTTCGAATGCCTCGATCTTCTTCAATGACTCATCGCGAAGCTTCTCGTATGACGCCTGGGGAATGACATCGTCTACGTACTTGGCGGTGAGCGAATCCAGTCGTGATTGTTCCTTGATCAGCGCTCGCCGTATCGTCGCCGTGGTATTCGTTGCTGGCAGGGCCGGTGTCTTCCGTGCTGCCTCCCTGGCTGCCGCGTCGGCTTCGTCAGCGATGCGTTCTTTGAACCACGCGAGCACGGCGCGGTCGATCTTGCTTTGGTGGATGGATCCGCCCTTGTGGAGCTTCTTAGTCTGGGCTCCAGAGCACATGTAGCGGGTGGCCCGGTCGTGCTTGTCGTGCTGGTACATCTTGTGGTCGCACCTGGTGCACACGAGTAGGCCGGTATACGGGTTGCGTGGCGCCCTTGGCTTGCGGGTGCCTTGCCGGGCAGCTCGGTTAACCAGGTAGGCTTCCCACTCTTCCGTCGTTATCAGGGGTTCGTGGTCGCCTTGGTAGGTTTTGCCGTTGTAGGTGAAGTAGCCGGCCGCGAAGGGGGACTTGAGCATTTGACTGATTCGGCTGGTGTTCCAGTTGTTCGCGTCTGTCCTGGTGCTTGAAGGTACTCCGGTGCTCACAACGTAGGCGAGGAGCTGGGAGAGGCTTTCGCCTCGGTTGTAGCGGCGGTAGCACTCGACCAGGATCGGCCCGGCGATGGGGTCTGGAGTGTAGCCGGTTGCCTTGTCGTAGATGTAGCCGAAGCGATAGATGCCTGAATGGGGGCGGCCTTGTGCGACGCGGCGTGCTTGGGATTCTTTCCAGGTGTCGCCGATTCGTTCGGATTCGAAGACAGCGAATTCCGCGAGCATGCCACGGGCGAACCGGCCAGTGCTGGTGCTGACGTCCACTTGCTCTGTGGCGGATTCGATGCGGCCGCCGGCGGCCTCCACCTTGTCTAGCGCGATAGCCCAGTCCAGGCGTGCGCGAGATAGGCGCGACCATTTCCAAAGGACGATGATGTCAGCTTCGCCGGTTTCAACCATGGCCATGACTTCTTTGACGGCTTTGCGATTCCAGGTGCGCCCACTGATGCCCTCGTCGGCCTTGACGGCCACCACCGTATAGCCCTGCTGTTCTGCATAGCGACGCCCAGCGTCCTCCTGCAGATCCAGGCTGATTGACTCTTCCCGGGCGATGGATTGACGCAGGTAAAGAATTGCCCTGGGCCTGGAAGTAGTACTCACTTCAATTTCCCGGAAGGCTGTGGCTGAAGCAGATCATCTAGCCGGGCTATCAGGAGTGTCAACAGGTCACCTGAATGATCACCATGGTCATCGAGATTGCAACCAATTGCACCCGGAGGAAGGGTGGCAGGTGACGTCTCGGAAGTAGTTTTCTTATTCGATGACATTGTGGAAACTCCTGTGGAAATCGTGCATTAGTTCGAGTGTGAAGATGTGGAGATGCCGAAGAATAAAAGCATTTCGAGGTGTGGACAACTATGCGATGTACTCGCTAGGCGGCCAAAGCTCTTGCACTTGGTCACCATCAAGCGATTGCAACCTTAGGAGCACCACCTCTTCAGTGACGCCGAGCTCATCGGCCATCTCGGCCGGGCTCTTGGCCCAGCCGGCCACTTGCTTCAAGTCTTCGAAAGAGACCAGGCGACGGGCAACTTCCAGTTGCACTTCCCGCTCCACAGCTGGAGGTTGGCAGCCGGAATGATTGCGCTCTAGATGGATGGCCTCATGAGTTAGCGCGCAAAGCGTCTCGTCTTGAAACAAGTCTGGATCCATGAAAATACGTTGGCCATCGGTAGAGGCCGGGACGGTCGAGTGAGGGCGGGTCCAAACAATCAGGGATGTCGCCAATTGGCGGACAGTCACCCATGGGGAAATTGAATATTTCATGATTCGAATATAGATTCGAACTAACTGAAACACCAACTCCACAAATTAGAACACAAGAACTAGACTAAATTGTCCCCGTCATAAGGTATAAGAAACCCTCTAGAGATCCTCGCCTGAGTCCTGAGACTCCTCGCCGCGCTCGCCGTAGGCTTCTTCCCACTTCTGGCGCTTGCTCTTGAAGTTGGGATGGGCTGCCATTTGGTCAAGGTCCGGGAGGGGGTAATTCCGGGCTTCTTCGCCAAAGATTTCAGTGACCTCGAATTCGCCGGGGGCTATCTTCTGTCCAGGGCGAGAGTCACCCTCGGGCGCCACTGCTCGCAAGTGTCGAGGAAGAGTTGCTTCAGTAGACGTGGATTCATTGCCTGGACCTTTCGACCGAGACAACCGCGAAGACAGTTCCGTAAGAATCTGCTCATTGGTGACCGAGCTTAGGACATCCTCTGGGGGCAGCGCCTCAATGGGAATTCCCAGAGCTTGTGCGCTAACAGTGAGGATCTCCATGGGCGTGACGTTCAGTGCATCCGCCAGAGCGTTGATGGTCTTGCGCTGCGGCGTCTGGTCCATGAAATCGCGGGTGTCAGTTATCAAGTTGTACACGGTCTGACGAGATACGCCGGCACGCCGAGCAAGCTCGGCTGAGGTCCAGCCTTTATCGTCAATTTTGCGCTGAAGGTAGCGCCCTAACTCGTGCATGATTCAACTTTCAATCGGGCCTGCGTGAATGTCCATCGAGAGTGGGCAGTCGGTGTCCACCAAGTTAAACATAGTTCAATACCCATAATGTCAACCAAAAGAAACGCGCAAGGCGGAAATGTCCGCTAGATTCGGGAGTTGTTGTGAGGATAATCGGTTGACAAGACGTAAACCGAGTGATTACTGTTAGCCATAGATCGGTTGACAACTAGAAAGGATGTGGTGAATGATGATGACGACACATGCACGACGTGCAAAGGCGAAGGGAAAGTGGATGAAACTACGGGACCCGGCCGTTTTGAAAGCGTTTATCGACGCCAAGGCGGAAATGAACCAATCCAAGCTCGCGGAGTTCGTTGGGTGTGAGCGTCAGTTCATCAGTGCTCTGGTTCGAGGCAAGAAGAGCGGATGTACGCCCAAGTTGGGTGAAGCAATCGAGGATGTACTGGGTGCGCCCCGGAACACTATTTTTATGCCCGGCGTGTCTATCGAGAAAGTGCCAGAAAGCAAATCTCCAAGGCCTGCCGCGAAGGGGCGAGTATCTGCAGGAAAGCTGAGGGTGGCATGAGTGAGTTCAACTGCCCGGAACCGGGCTGCACTTTCCATATCGGAATCGCCGGAGACCTCGTCACCGCCGAGGACTTCGAAGCCCAGGACTACTACGACCAGGAAATAGAGGAGCACCAGAGAATGCACGAAAAGCAGATGCACCCTCAGCCTCTTCTCTCCGATTTCGATTTGTTGTTGAATCAGGTGATCACGGCAGCTGAGGTGAATTTGAAAGAGGCACGGGGCAATTACGATCTTGCCGCGCATTACCTCGCCTTTGAGGTCTCCGTGGGGGGAGATCTGAGGGAGGCACGGCACCAATATTTGTCGGCTCGTGATCGTCATAAGGGAGCGCTAGGAGCGGTCGAAACACTCCGCAACTTGAAAACGGTGCTGTCCTCAGCTCAGCGGGATGAGGGCAGCACCGATGGAGTGAACGAGGCCAAGTCTTGCTAGCCGCTTTGAGGCAGAGTCCAACCCTCGACTTCGTATGGTTCGGTTTCTTCGAACATTACGGGGATACCGGCGGAGACAAGAATCGAGACCTTGCCGCGGGTGGTCCGTATTTCAATCCACCGAGTTTGGTCGTGAAGATTCACGCCGCGGATCGACATACGCAGGCTGTCGATATTGACAGATTCGTCCAAGGGAATTTCTTGTCCCCAGTATATGAGTTTCTTAGCCAAAAGATTTCCCTCTCGGTAGATGGAGCGCCAAATGGCGCGGGTGTAGGAACCTCTGATTCTACCGAGAGGGGTCAAACTCCGGATTCTCCGGAAATGAAAGTGCCCTCAGCAGTGGCAGCTGCTGAGGGCGATGAAACCAATAATCCAAAACGGTAAGCAAAGGAGATAGTGATTTCAATGTCCACTCTATCGAACAACGCGGGAGAGGCCGAAGCCCTTAGCCCACAGGCGCAGGCCCTCAAAGACAAGTGCATCAACCAGGTTGGAATTGTCCTGGCCGAGGCATGCGCTCGTATCGCCGCTGAAGAGACGGCGGTCGCAGCATGAGCAATCCACATGTTGAACGCTTCTTCCCAAGCCTCACCGGGGCAGCGGCAAAGACGCCAGCGGATATCGCCCGCATGAGCGAGGCCAAGAGACGCCGTGAAGTTCACCAGGACGTGAAGGTCGCGAATGATCGACTGCGTGCGGCGTTGAACGTGACCTATGACTTCGACTCCACTGGCAATGTTGCTTCGGCATTGAATCACGTCATCACCCGTGGCGACCAGCTGGTGGTGGCTTTGCGGAGGCTTCGTGAAGTGTCCGAGCCGTTCATCGAGAAGCAGGCCACGAAATGACTCGGGTGCTTGGACAGGTCCGGATCATTCCCGTTGGCCATGCGAAACCATCTGAGGTCCGAAGTATCTCGTGGCTGGATAAGCCGAAGAGCGACATGGCCCGCGCGGCGAGCAAGTCTGTTCAGGACTGGGCCCAGTTCCAGCAGTATCGGGGCCACCGCATCACGGTATCCAAGGAAAACCTCCATCCGGACAATCCAGAAGGCCGGGGGACCTTGACCGTGGAGGGCGTGGACACTCATTACTTCGTAGTTGTTCCGGCATCTCAGCAGCCCGTCCAGGCAGCGTCGCTGTTTGAAGGCGGTCTGTGATGCCGGCCGATCAGATTTACCGGGCAGGCTCGCAGAGGATGTGGCGGATCTGGTTGCCGATTATCGCCCTCCTGGTTGTGGCATTGCATTTCGTTGTCCCGCTGGATAACGGCTTGTGGGCCTTGATCATGATTCTCTTCGCAGTGGCTTGCGTCGGTGCCCTCGTTGACTGGGCCCAGGTCGAGCTGCAGGCGCATCAAGCACTTCGAGCTGCATAACGCGGCTGGCTGCCGCCGCTCTAAGGCAGTCCATTGATTCCTTACTTCATCAACACTTTGGGGTGTATTTAGTTGTCCAAATTCAGAGGCACGCTGCAAATCCTGTCGATCTCGTCAGTGCACGAGAATGAGAGCAATATCCGCGAGGGGTACGACGCGGAGAAAGTGGAGTTCCTGGCCAAGCAGATCAAATCCGTTGGCCTAATCGAACCGATCACGGTCTACCCGCATCCAGACATCGACGGTGATTATCTGATCCGCGAGGGAAACCACCGCTACCTGGCTTCATTGAAAGCCGGGGAAACGGAAATCCCGTGCATGGTGTGGCCCAGCTCCGAGCGCAACAAGGTCGCCGACGTAGATGCCATGCTCAGCACTGGTCGCACCAAGAACCCGCTTCGCGAGTCTGAAATCTCCAAGGGCATCCAGCTGGCGTTGGATCTTGGCCAGGACGTCACGACGATCGGCAAGAAGCACGGCATGAGCCGTACCGAAGTGAATCTGCGTGGACGCATGGCGCAGCGCAGCGACAAGCTGTCAGAAGACTTCACCAAGGGTGCAGCCACATTGGATACCGTCAAGCGTCTCTACGAGCTGGCAGACCAATCCAAAGATCCAGACCTCTACGACAGGGCGATTAAGGATCTGCCGGCCGGAGCCAATGAAGACGAGATCGAAAAGCACATCGTCGAGACTGAAGCTCGGCTCACCAAGGAACGAATCCAGGCTGAGCTGGAAGCGCTGGGCGCTGTTGAAGCTCCACCTCATGCTCCGTGGTACCGGTCCGAGTGGCAGCCTATCGATGAAGAGATGACTCCGGCCGAACATCACAAGGCAGGCCACAAATATGCTTTCGCATACCGGGCGACCACGCCGGAATGGTTCCTGCAGAAGGAGGCCGCATCGCCGGCCGAACCGGAGCTTACTCCGGAGGAAATAGCGGAGCAGGAAGAGAAGCAGCGGTTGAACGCTGGACTGGCTCAGATTGTCGGAGTCCGGACGAAGAGCATCGCCCGGCGCGTCCAGGAACCTAAGACCGTTTCGGAAGCCGCCGCCAAGTCGTTGATCCTCAAGCGCATCGAACGCTGGTGCAGAAACTCTGAAGGCGAAGAAATGATCGGCTTGATCACCTCCATCCCTCCAGTAGACGGCGAGGGCATGGACGACGGGGAATACGAGCTGGCGCGGGAGAAGTGGATCGGCCAGACCAGGAAATTCTTGACGCGGCTTCCGCTTGCGAATCTCGTTGCCGTGGATGGATTGCTCTGCGGTTCCCCTGCGGAGCTCGATAACCTTAGAGGATTTGTTCGTGGTTCGAACGAGCATGGTGCACCATGGGCGACGTTGTGGACCAACGGTAACTTCAGTTTCTATGACCTGATCGTCAACGTACTTGGCTATGTGCTTGATGCAGCTGAAATCGATGCCATGCAGTACTGCGCCACCAAAAATCCGGATCGCTCAAGAGACCTGGACATCGTGCAGGCCGTGGGTGAAGCGTGCAGATCCTGCGGGACTGAACCATTCGAACCAACCGGCGATGACATTTGCACCGGTTGCGCCTCGGCTGACGAATCCGGCGAGGTGGCCTAATGCCTTTCCTTCAGGACACTGATGGACCGGCAGAGGGCGGAGCATCCACGTTGCGGAGCCACGACCAGAATCTGCGGCTGAAAGCTATGGCCCAGCATCCGTCCACCTCACCGGCACCGCGAGTGATCGATCGCCAACGCATGTACCAGGGATTCGAGCACAAGGACCCAGAAGCCGTGCAATGGCCCCGAAGCTCGGTACGCGCCAGCCCGGGACTCGCGGCCGGGGAGCTGGTCTGGGGCGCGCAGGTCTGGGAAGCACCAGGCGTGCCGGCCCGCTACGCTTCAGGCCTCCTGGTTGCTTTCAGCAAGCATGACCGCGATGAAGCGATTGCCGAGGCCCAGAAGCGTGTGAGCGAGTTGCGTTGGTCAAAACGCGGACGGCTCCGCCTGAACGAATCACAGGGGGAGCCAGAAGAGCCGGAGCAGTCGTGCCAGTAACTCGCAGTTCGGCCAGCACCGTGAAGCACCAGCCGTCAACGCATTCTGATGTTATCGACTGGCGCGAGAAGGCAGCTTGCACCGCGAACTACGAACAGCTGAAAAAGAAGGACATCTTTTTCCCGCCGCAAGGCAAAGCCGAGGTCATCTACGACGCCGCTCTTAAGGTCTGCGCCGCATGTCCAGTTCGGACAGAGTGCCTGGAATACGCGCTGGACAAGAAAGAACTGAACGACGGAATCTTCGGCGGGAAGACTCCAGCCGAACGGAAATGGCTGTACAAGCGCAGGCAGGCGGCCGCCGGCATCAAACCGAAAACTAGACGGAAGAGGAAGAAGAAATGAACACTTTGTCCTTCGTGGTCTCGCTCAACATGTTCCGAGCGGCTCTTGTGGCAACGAGGCCACATGTTGCGTCGGATAAGAAGAACCTCCAGCAGCGGTGCGTGATCGTGTCTTTGACCGATACCGCCGAGATACTTTGCACGGCATCGGATGGACTCACCTCGGCCATTGCTCGCGTCCCTTTCGATAAGGAACGGAACCCGTATTTCGAGCTGGGCCAGTTCTCCATGACTCCGGAGACGTGTGCTGCAGTTCTGAGCATGTTCAAACTCGGCAAAGACGAGGCAGATGCAGAACTCGAAGTGTCGGTGCAGTTCAAGTCGGAGCGAGAGCCAGGAACTAGACGTGATGTTCCGGTGGCCACGATGTCCTTTAGGCGGCTCGGGCAACTCTTTGGAGGCGACGAGTTGAAGTTGACGGAGCCTGTCCAGCAGCGGGACCTTACCGGTTTGTGGGCAACGATTAGCACTTCAGCAGCCCGGGCAGAGGCGAAGCTTCCACCGGTAAAGGTGGACTCCGGTCGTCTAGCAGCGTTCACGCAAGCACAGAAGGCCTACGAGCAGCCGTTGATCTTCTCGGCCGTTGGGCCCGAGTCCTCGGGGCTGTGTGTGTACTGCGGCGATTACTTCGCCGGCTGGGTCGCCGTGGATCGCGTGGACATGGACAAGGCCAGCGAGCTCAGGCATGTCCGACGCCGGGGAATCTGGGCGCGGGTACTGCCGGCAGGACTGAAAGCAATGTGAAAAGCCTTGTTTATCGAAAAACAAACAAAAACCTTTGTAAAGGAGAGATTTCATGAAGAGTTCTGAAAATCCCTACGTTAGTGCGGTCACCAAGGACATGAAGAGAGTGGAAGGGATGAAGGTTACGCAAGACACTGCCGCTATTGGCCAGCTGCTATGCGGGGTCACCAATGCACTGTTGGCGGTTGCCCATGAAGTCGAGGGGTTGCGTGACGATTTGAAGAAGGGGGAACGCAGTGGCTCTTGAGGTTACCGTCCACACGAAGGACGCATGCGGGGAGTGCGTGAAGACAAAGAACACTCTCAACTCGCGCCAGATACCGCACCAAACCATCCATGTAGCGGATGACCATATCGAGAAGATCGAGCAACTGCGAGATATCGCAGAGCAGATGGGCATCAGTCCTACGATGCCGTTCGTCAAAGTCGTAGATACGACCACAGGGGAAGCCGAGCAGTGGTTTGGCCACCGTCCAGATCTGATTGTCCAGCACATCATTGCCAAGAGAAACAGGAAGTAGCCATGACTAACGAAAACATCACCGTCCAGGACCTTGGGGAAGAAACCGATCTTTTCATCGTCACAGGGACGACCGATGCGCACAGCGCGGATGAAGCAGTCCGCACCTATATTGAGAAGCTGACCGGCGAGACGATCGAGACGTTGCAGGATGCTGACGACCTGGTGGAGTTCCGCATCTCGTTCCGAACCGATTGGGCATGGAAGCCGGGCCCCAACGCTGAAGACCCGATGGACGGCGCGACACTCGTCCGGGAAGAACGAGGAGAAGGCCTTCCGCGTTTCGCTGGCTTCATGGTGCAGGCATGAGACACCACGGCAAGCCGCTCTTCGTGAGCGTCCTTGGATTCGGGACGGTGGTTCTCCTGGTCATCAGTGGACTGGGATTGAGCATCGCTGCCAGCTTCCACGAAGTCTCCAAGACTTGCACCGTCACGGGTAAGGAATCGGTGGCCCAGGGCGAGGAAGGCCACGAGTACCGGGTCTATACCGAGCAATGCGGCACCCTGGCCGTTAGGGATGACTGGATTCGTGGCCGCTTCAACGCTGCCGATGCCTACGGGCAACTGCAGCAGGGGCGCACTTACGACCTGGTGACCTTGGGCTGGCGGATCCCTATCTGGTCGATCATGCCGAACATCTACAAAGCTTCTGAGGTGTCGCCATGACAACGATGATCGAAGCCCGCAGGTTGAACGGCACGGATCTGGGAAAGAAGGTTGGGGCCTTCGGCGTATTGCAGGCCGTCGCTCATCGCGTGGTGGCCATACAGGCGCCTGAAGAGCATGAGCAGCAGTTGCAGAAGGTCGTGGTCATCGAGGCCAGTGCTGGAACGTTCATGGTGTGGCCGTCGTCCAAGGTCGAAATTACTGCCGTGTACTCGCCGGAGGTGAAGCCATGACCTGGTCAACTCTGGAAGCCCTGTTCAACGTGTACATGTGCGGATTGCTCATCGTGTTCATCGGTGGATTGATTGTTTCTGGGTTCGCGAAGATGGATGTTCTGTCTAACACTCCTGAAGAAGGCCGCCGCGTTCTCAAGCACTCGGCACGATTAGTGATGTTCTGCTGGGCCTGGCCGTTGATCCTCGCCGCTCTAGCCCTAATTGGGCTGTGGCGGCTAGCGGACTTCCTAGTCGAGCATGCCGAAGTGGAAGAACTCTGGAACCGGGGCAAAAAATGAGCAGCCGGAACATTGCCCGCGCCATCGACATGGCCCAGCACGCAGCACACTGCCACCGTACAGGGCAGCCACGATTGGCAGCCCTGTACGAAAAGAACTGCCGGGAAGCCATGCTTCTGGCCAAGCGCGAGATCCGAAGCATGCGTATCCAGGTGAACCCGTTCCGGGCCTTCCTCTACATCGCAGAAGACATAAATGGCGTCGCGGAAATGGTGGCTGGCGCCGTATCGGAGATGACTGCAGCGGTGTCCAGAAATATTGTCTCCCAGCCAGTGAAGTCCGATTTCGTGCTAGTTGGGCCAAGCCAGCAGTAGCAGACCTACCAGAACAGGAAAACAAGATGAAACCAGGAATCATCAACCTTGCCAAGATCAACCACTTGACGCAGCGCGACGCTATCTCCGAGTGGTTGTTGGCCAATGGCGTTAGGCATCTTGTACCGAGTGATTCACGAGTGATCATCACCGGCAACAAATTCACCGTGGAAGTCTACGACCACGCCCGCCTCGGTCAGAAGAACAGGAAATGGTCTCAGAAGCGACGCAACGGTCAACCATACTTGCCCATCAAAACCCGCACGTATCGCATCAGGGTTCCGCTGCAGATGCCGGAACGAGGCCAACAATTACCGGAAGTTTCATGGAAGGACGAACACAATGACTAACGCCCCGCTTAACCTGGTCGCGGTCGAAGCGGCCGCCAAGGCGATCTTTGATGTTCGCGATGACGAGTTCGATCTCGACGAGTGGGAGGACCTGGACGCTACACGGCGGGAGCGCTATGAATGCGACGCACGGGCCGCATTGTCCGCTTACCGAGACGCCCTACCGCCGACCCTGGTTGCCGAGGCGATCGACAACCCTGGCGAGAGCGTTCACGATTTCGTGAGTCTGCCCGACGTGTACCAGTTGATCGACGACCTCGCCGCCGCCCAGCCGCAGGTGAACGCAGAAGAAGAGATTTACACCGTGGTCGTCAAGAACACCCGGAAATCTGATGGTTACGGATACTTCGAATATCCCGGATGCACCCCCGAAATCGGCACGCTAGACGAAGCACGCAAAATGCAGGAGTGGCTCAAGGACGGCTGGCCAGAACGACCTGACAGCCCTTACGCCAGCGAGATTGGCATCTACAAACTCACGCAGGTGAACGATGCCTAACATGCTCTACCCGTGGTGCCTGATGCTCGGTCATCACTGGGAATTTATACGCAAAAGCCGGAACTACCTGCACTATGAATGCCGAATGTGCGGGCGACGAAGCAAGGAAGACCGCTAATGTCCAGGAATAGCCGACGTGTCCGAATTCGGTTCACCACGTTCAGCCGCGCAACACCTCCGGGGTACGGGCAGGCGAGTATCCGGACCTACAACATTCCTAAAGGGCGAGCTCGTGTGAGGTACGCGGGTATCCGTCTAGCTGAACCGCTCCGCGTCACCACGTTCGGCCTAGTTCCAGCAGCACTAAATTCATGCGGAACGATAAGGAAGCGGTCATGACCAGGGCAACCAAATCGAGCGGCCGGCATGAGAGCCAGGAAACCCCGGAGATGAAGCTGAGCCGGATGATCGGCGAGCTGAATTCGCGGGGCAACGGACGTAAGGAATTCCACGCCAAGGTGATCACCTCAAACGGAGAACGGTTTGAAGCGATCATGACCGGCGCACTGCACAGGGCCGGATCCCCGATTCAGTTAGTCAACGTTTCACCCCACGCCGCCACAGGGTATCCATACCCAACACGAACCATCGTCATTCATGCACAAGCATTGCAAGGCGCTTGAAATGCAAGCAGCAAATTCACGGGCACCGCCAGGTATCCCAGACAAAGCAAGAACTTAACAACGAAAGGAGGGGAATAGGGAGTGTCTTTCTTCCAGGTAGATGACAAGCTGCACGTGAATGAGAAGGCGCGTGAGCTTGCAGAGGCTGCATTGGGTGGCGATCTGACCGGCATGGCAGCGATGGGTTTGTGGACGATGGCTGGAAGTTTCAGCCGCGACGCGAAAACGGACGGCAAACTAACTGAAGTGCATCTGATGAAGATCCTGCTCAATAAGCAAGCAGTTGATCTCTTAGCAGCACAACTGGTCAGAGCCGGACTGTGGCACGCGTCCGGCCATGGGTGCGAGAAATGTCCAGAGATCCCAGCCGGTTCATACGTTTTCCACGATTGGTTCCAGTTCGCTTACGATACGGCCGAGGATGAGAAGCTCAAGCAGGCAAAGGCCAAGGAGCTGAAAGATCCTCAATTGCGCGCTCAGGTGTGGGCTCGCGATGCTACCGATTTCCCTAAGTGCTCCAGGGGCAAGTGCCGCTATTGCGGTGACTTGGTTTATCGGAAGACGACTAAGGGCGAAAAGCGCCCTGAGATCGAACATGTTGACCCCAAAAAGGCCATCGGTATTCAAAACCTTGTTCTGTCCTGTGGAGCATGCAACCGAGAAAAGGGGAAGCGTACTCCCCAGCAAGCAGGGATGGTTCTGCTGCCCGCTCCAGTTAGAGAAGAAGCTCCTGCTCCGTTGAGCTCGACGATCGCGCCAGAAGGCTCGCAGAACGTCGCTCCAGAGCAGTCGAACTCGACGATCGCGCCGCAAGGCTCGCAGAACGTCATTCCAACTGTTGAGCCAGGGCAGCAGAACCTCGCTTCAGGCTTCGGCCTCATCCTTGACACCACCATTGAAGCTCCTGCTCCGTCGAGCTCGACGATCGCGCCGCAAGGCCCGCAGAACGTCGCTCCGGAGCAGTCGAGCGTTGAGGCGGCCACCGAGGGTGAACCATCTGAAGCTTATGCCTGGATGCGCGAAGAAGACCCTGATTTACCGGCTGCAATAACCAGAACCTCGACCAGCCGTGGTCCAGACGCTGGTCAGGAGCGACCAGAGCCAGACCAGCCGAATGGAGCTATCCACGGGCCTGCGCAGGCGCGGGTACGGGCTGGTGGGGTAGGGAGGGGTGGGGATGGTCAAGGGGCCCGGCAGGGTCAGCCCGACCCGAGCCTTGATTCCTCCAAGCCTCGAAGATCCAGATCCAGACGTAAACGAGGAAGACGAGGAAACCAGCAACCAGACGTGATTAGTAACCATGCTGGGGCTGCTCCTGAAGTTCTTACTGGTGGGAAGTTCGGATCTCCGTACAAGGGAGCTCATGGATGGCAGGAAGAGGCACCGAATTCAGTTTGCGAGATTCACGGGTTGCACCTGCCTTGCCGAAAGTGTGAAGACGAAGTTGAACTCAGGTACCTGGAGGGGGAGTAGCCATGTCGGCACATGTTGATAGCCCAGAGTGTGAGTGCTGGGGATGTGTCTCGCGCCAAGCTCATGAAGCGGGTGTGTGCGTGGTGCACGCCAAAGGCTGGGGTCTGGGCCCGGCGCCGGTCACAGGTGTCGGATCGAGGGTTTGCCATGAGTGCGAGGACCGGATGCGTTCGGATCTGAGGCTTGTGGCTGAGCGGTGGGATGCGGCGCAGGAGGGCTTGCTCCCAGGGCAAGGATCGGGAGGACGGCAGGGGACAGCGGTATCAGCACCGTTGCCGATCCGTGTGCATGTGGTTGATGCAGTGATCAAGGCCAGCCGCCAGGTATGGAAGATCGTGCCCTTGCTTCTGGACGAGTACCCTGATGTGCGATTGCCCGATGACCAATCCACGCCCTCGATCGCCGAGTGGCTGTATCGGTGGCAGGTGCTCAGAGTGGTGCAGATTCAGGATGCCAGTAAGGTGCTGAAGGCCTATTGGTATGCAGCCGAGGCCGCAGATCAGATAGCCCGGGTAACCATAGCTGATGCCCCAACAGTAGAGCTGCCCGTGCCAGACCAGTGCAAGGCCCCCACGCGTCTAGCGGATGGCAGCATAGCCATGTGCGGGGGAGACCTGGCCACCATGTGGGACCAGACAGGGAAGGCCAAGACCGTGGTCTGTACCACCGACAGGTCGCACATGATCCCGTGGGACTCATGGGCTAAGTCCATGGCAGCACGTAGACCGAGAGGCGCTAGACCCCGGAATCATGCGGGAATCTAGTTCCTTGACTTAGCATGATTAAATTAGTGATGAAGTGGAATCACTGACTCCAGCGAAGCCCGACTGTTCCCCAAAGCAGTCGGGCTTCGTCATGCCCAGGACACTGGAGGTGCACGAGATGAACATCAATCAAGCACCAGTCAAGCCATGGAGCGGACGAGCTGCAGGTGAAGCGCTGAGACAGGTCAAGGCGCAAGGCAGACGAAACCAAACTCCATGTGTCATCTGCAACCAGGGCATCGACTACTCGTTGAAGTACCCACACCGACAGTCCTGCAGCGTCCAGCACGTCAAATCACGAAAGCAATTTCCACAGCTCACGTGGGACCCAGCCAACTGGGCACCGGCACACCTCGACTGCAACCGAGCTGCCGGCGCACGAGTTCAGACCGGACTCGGAGTCACCGATGATTGGTGACCTCGGCCGAGGCGAACCCCAAAAAAATCCAGCGCCCTGCCGAGCGGACACTTCACGCATTGCAGTTTCCTCTCCCCCCGGGAAATTTTGAACCGATATTCAGTCTGACAAGGCATTATGGCGGTGAAAGTGAACCCGCCAATGCAGAAAGGTAAGGAAATGCGCGTTATTGACCCTGACGGAACCCATCTTCCTGACAGGACCCATCGTGATGCGGTCTGCCAATTCTTGGAAGCCAACGGCATTGATCCGGAAGACATTGCTAGCCGGCCGATGGTCTATGACGGCCGCGCTCTCCGTGTCCGTGCGGACTACGTGCCACGCATAGATGGATTGCTTATCCCCGATAGATCGCAACACGGATACGTGATCATCCCGATCTGGTACAAGGTCCACCGGGAAGCAACGCCGCGCCGATACGGCATATAGAGCGGCAATCCCATGAAGGACCGCCCCAAGATCATCCAACTACACGGCAGCGGTCATGCCATCAGAGAGATTGCCCGAGACCACGAGGTATCCCGCAACGCTGTCCGCCGGGCGCTCGCCGAAGACGCCCGAATGGAATACTGGCGGCCGAGTGCTTCCGAGGAATTCGAACCGGCTGTTCGTGACGTTCTCGCCGACTACCCCCACATGTCCGTGCCGGATATCGCGACCATGATCGACTGGCGCAAATCCCGCCGGACGCTCTCAGATCTTGTCGCGAAGCTTCGTCCCGAATACATCGAGCGGGCAGAATCCGAAGCGGCAGACGATGGAAACATCTCAGCGGTCAGCATGGACTCTTTGCGAGCTGGCTCATTCAAGGCACTCAATGTTCTTGGCTGCGGCGATCTTGAAGCCCACGAGCTGACTGCCAAGGAGGTGGAATGGTGGACCGAGCTGAAGAACGCGACCCACGTCTAAACCCGCCCGAACGGCTTCCCGACAACGTCAAAGCTGTCTGGGATGAAATTGTGGCCAGTAACGATGTAGCCGGCACCGTAGACCGCCAGGCACTTGAAGCGTTCTGCTACCTGGTGGCAAGGATGCGGCAGGCTCAGGAACGGATCGAAGAGGAAGGCATGGTGGTCCGCGACGCTCGCGGCAAAGTCCAGCCACATCCCGCGCTAGAAGTAGAACGCAAACTAGCCGAGCAGATCCGCGCCTGGGGAGACCGCTTCGCACCGCTGGTCAAGCCAACCAGGAAACGCGGCTACATGGCCGACGCAACCGCCGCAGCCGTGGCCAACGCCCCACACCTGCAGGGCGAAGACGGCAAGAAGTACGCGGGCTTGATCGCCGCTGCTAGGACTCAAGCATGGTTGATTGATGAAGCGCAGCGCGACTCGATGGAAGCGCTCAACGAGGCGGTCATCAAGATCATGCCGCAGTACATCAAAGCCTGTTCGGAATTACAGATCACCCCAGCATCCTTGAGCGTTGGCGTCGCGCCAGAGACTCAGAAGCAAGACAAGGGAGGCGGCAGTGGCAGCAACGTCTCAAGCCTCCAGGAGAGGGCAAACCGCCGCCGGACAGGCTAAGAAAAAACGGCCCAAGCTGTACGGCAAGGAACTGCCACGCGTCTTCACGCCGCCCCTGAGGCCGCTGGAACCGCGCTCGCCGGAGACGGAGCAGTGGACGCTTGGCTACGACGTGATTGACTTCGCCGAAGAGGTTCTGAAGATCACGCTGTATCCATGGCAGAAGTGGCTGCTGGTGCACATGCTGGAGCTGCTTGAAGATGGCCAGCTGCGATTCCGTACCGTGATCGTCTTGATTGCCCGCCAGAACGGCAAGTCCACGCTGTCGCAGGTCCTAGCAATATGGATCATTTGCGTGTGGGGCTGGCCCCTGGTGCTGGGCACTGCCCAGGACTTGGAAACTGCGGAGGAAGTCTGGCAGGGCGCCGTGGACATGGTGGAGGAGTCCGAGGAGCTTTCACCGCTGATCGACAAGGTTGTCAAGGTCAATGGCAAGAAGGCTTTGGAGATCATCCGTGATGTCGAGGATTATCGTCAGGTCAAGAAGCGCAGCAAGACCCGGTACAAGGTCAAGGCAGCCAACCGAAAAGCTGGCCGTGGCTTTACCGGAAACCTGATCCTTCTCGATGAGCTTCGCGAACATCAGAACTGGGATGCCTGGGGAGCGATCACCAAGACGACGATGGCCCAACTTGAGGCGCTGGTTTTGGCGCTGTCCAACGCGGGCGATGTCACCAGCGTAGTCCTTCGGTACTTGCGCCAGATGGGACACGAAGGTGCTGGCGATCCGGACGGAATTTGCCAGTCCGGAGAAGACCTGCTGCCTGATGTCATTGACCTTGGCATGAGCAAGGAAGATGACCCAGATGATGAAGGGTACGACGAGGACGACGAGTGGGAACAAGAACCTGAAACGCTAGGTCTCTTCGAGTGGTCGGCACGTCCTGGCTGCTCCAAGTGGGATCGTGATGGATGGGCCCAGGCCAATCCCTCAGTGGGATGGAACCCGGGATTCACGGAGCGCACTCTCGTTGCTGCCTGCAAGACTGATCCGGAATGGGTGTTCAGGACCGAGTGCATGTGCCAGTGGTCGGATGGCGTTCTGGAAGGGCCATTCCCACCTGGAGTGTGGGAGGAAGGCCAGAACAAGCCCGAGGTCGGGCCGGACGGAACGACCCACATCGCCGAGGAAGACAAGATCGTCTCCGACGTGACAGTGGGTCTGGCACAGTCCAGCGACCGCGAGTACGTCTACATGGCCCGTGCAGGGTACAGGGCAGACGGGCACCCTCAGGTGGAGCTGGTAGCGGCCAGGCATGGCACTGAGTGGACTTTCGGTTACCTGATGAACTCCAAGCGCCGGGACTCAATCAAGGGCGTCACAGGGCAGTCTAAGGGCGCTCAGGTTTCGGCGCTGATGGAAGATCTTGGTGAGGCCAAGAGCGATCCCGAATTGCCATTCGATGTGCCCGTGATCCCTTGGCAAGGCACAGATCTGACGAACGGCTGGGCGCGGTACATGGACTTCGTCACCCAGAAGAAGCTCCGGCATCACAAGCAGCCACCGCTTGATCTGGCAGCCACCACGGCTGTCTTGAAGACCTTTAGCGGCGGCGCAACGATTCCCGATGACAAGGCCTCGCCTTCGGACACTGCGCCGTTGATGGCCACTGTGGCCGCTCTCTGGCTGCTCACTCGCAAGGATGATCGTGAATTGCCGCCACCTCCTCCGCCGGCGGCTGTGAAATCGGCTGATCTGGACACGTCATATGGGAACTATTCAGGTGGGGCGGCCGCTGGCCAGTCATTCTCCTCTGACATTGGTTCTATCGGATTCTGAGAAAGGAGGGACATTGAGCGCACCTACGAACGAAACCGGGTATCAGACTTCAAACTTTTTCGCCTACAGCAGCGACGAGGATACCCAGGAACTTCAATGGCCAAATAACATCGAGATCTACGACAAGATGCGGCGCCAGGATTCACAAGTCATGTCGGTTCTCCGTGCAGTCACACTGCCGATTCGTCGAACTATCTGGCGAATCGAGCCCAACGGGGCCCGACCTGAAGTAGTCCAGATGATCTCCGAAGATCTGGGGCTGCCTATCAAAGGCGAAACAGCATCAACGGCACCGCGTTCCCGGGATCGGTTCTCCTGGAAAGAGCATCTGCGCCTTGCTCTGCTGATGCTTCCCTTCGGCCACGCGTACTTCGAGCAGGTTTACCGCATCGATGAGCAAGGCATGGCACGGCTTCGAAAGCTCGGCTACAGGCCGCCACGAACGATCTCGAAAATAGACGTCGATCGAGATGGCGGATTGAAGCGGATCTACCAGCACGGCGACCAAGCCGGGAACAAGAATGCAATGGACGTTGACCGACTGGTCGCATACGTCCTGGACCGCGAAGGCGGCAATTGGCTTGGCCAGTCGCTGCTTCGGCCAGCATATAAATTCTGGCTGCTCAAAGACCGCATGCTCAGAGTGCAGCTGCAATCAGTAGATCGAAACGGCATGGGATTCCCGGCATACACCACCGGAGATCTCCCCGAAAATCTGCCGGCGGATAAGTACCAGGAGCTCAGGCAGCAGGAGATCGACGCTGGATTGCAAATAGCCAAAGGCGTGCGATCTGGCGAAACCTCCGGCGCTTCCATGCCCAAGGGAGCGAAGCTTGAACTGCTCGGCGTCTCCGGCCAGTTGCCAGACGCCGAGAAGCCTATCCGCTACTACGACGAGCAGATTGCCCGCGCAGTGCTAGCGCACTTCCTGAACCTTGGCACCGAAACCGGTTCCTGGGCGCTGGGAAGCACATTCGCCGACTTCTTCACATTGTCGCTCCAGACGATTGCCGGAGACATCGCGGAAACCGCCTCGCAGCACATCGTCGAAGACATCGTGGACCTGAACTTCGGTCCTGAAGAGAGAGCGCCATTGGTGACATTCGATGAAATCGGATCGCGCCACCCAGCCACAGCCGAAGCCATCAGGGCCCTCATTGAGTGTGGAGTCCTGACAGCTGACGGCAACCTTGAAACTCACGTGCGAACGGTCTACGGACTGCCTGAAGCAGACCCTGAGACGGCCCGCAAGAACACCTCAGAAACCACCGGGGGGTAGCGAGCATGAAGAGATCGAACTCATGAGAGCTCGAACTGAAACCATGGCGACCCTCGCCCGTGCTGGATTCGATGCAGTGGATTCAGCCACCGCAGTAGGTCTTCCCACGATCCAACACACCGGCCTTGTCCCGGTCACAGTCAAAGAACCTGTCGAGAACACGGAAGGGGCCAAAACAGATGACACAACCACATCAGAAGAACATGCTGAAGCCTCCTAGCGATGCAACCAAGGCCAATTGGTACCGCATGGAAGCCACCACCGACGAAGAAGCCGAGATCTTCATCTATGACGCCATCGGCGGATGGTGGGGAGTCGAAGCATCACAGTTCGTCAAGGACCTGTCACGAGTCACCGCGTCGAAGATCAACCTCCGGGTCAACAGCCCCGGCGGTGACGTTTACGATGCCCTGGCCATCATGAACGCTCTCAAGCGCCACAAGGCCACCGTCTCGGTGACAGTAGACGGGCTCGCAGCCTCGGCCGCAAGCTTCATCATCCAGGCCGCCGACGACATCAGCATGGGCAAGGGCGCGGAGATCATGATCCACGACGCGCTCACCATTGCAGTGGGCAACCCGTCGGATTTCCGGGAAGCAGCAGACTTCCTAGACCGAATCTCCAACACCATCGCCTCGGTCTACGCCGACCGAGCCGGAGGTACCAAGGAGGAATGGCGCGAACGGATGACCGCCGAAACCTGGTACACCGCAGAAGAAGCGGTGGCCGCTGGCTTGGCGGACGCCATTGTCGGTTCCGAAGCCACAGAAAAACAGGCTGAAAACCTCAAGAACCATATGGATTTGAGTGTCTTCGCCTATGCCGGCCGACGCGAGGCCCCAGCACCACCCACACCAACCAATGCCACGCCCGCACGGCGTGACATCCAAGACCACTTGACCGAGGCGCTCGCCGTCGCTGGTGAGTGGCGAACCGATCTGGCTGAGACGGAATCCCCGACACAGCCCACACCAAAGGAAGGAGCCGACATGTCGGACTCTCTACTCCAGGGCGTCATCGAGCGTCTGGGGATCAAGAATGAAGGCCAGGAAATCAACGAGGAAACCGCGCTCGCGGCACTCGATGAGGTGCTGGCCGAACAGGCGGAAGCTGACGGCGAGCAGCCAGCGGCAACCGCGGCCAAAGGCACTGTAGTGCTGGACGAGGCCCAGTACTCGCAGCTCAAGGCTGACGCCAAAGCAGGCCGCGAAGCTCGCGATCAGCAGGAAGCGGAACATCGTTCCCAGGCCGTTGAGAACGCCGTGCAGGACGGCCGTATCCCGCCCGCGCGCCGCAATCACTGGCTCAACCTGCTGGCGACAGATCCAGGCGCTGAGGAAAGCCTCAAGGCGCTGGCTCCAGGCCTCGTACCGGTAGAAGCCAAGGGCTACACCGGCGGGGTTGACGAGTCCCCTGACGAGGACCAGCTCTACACGAACATCTACTCCAAGGAGGCCTAACCATGGCTACTCAGTACCTGCCACTCTTCCGTCCAGGTGACACCGTCACCTTCGACGTCACTGCACCTGTAACCGGTGGCCATCCAGTCCAGGTTGGAGCTGCAGACCGCTCTGTGGCTCCCGCCGCAGCCGGTAGCACTACTTATGTCGGCATCGCTGGCCATGACGCTGAGATCGGTGACAAGGTCACCATCGAAGTCGGCAAGGTCATCCACGAGCTCAAGGCTTCTGGACCCGTCGCCCTCGGTGCCGAATTGGAAGCCGCTGGAGCAGGCGCAGTTCGAACCGCAACCACCGGAACCGTCATCGGTCTGGCCCTGACCGCAGCTGCCGATGGCGGCCTCGTTCAGGTGCTCCAGCGCTAAGAAAGGACTCAACCTAAAATGATGACTTACCCATACACTCCAAGCCAGGTGGCGAAAGCCAGCGCGGCAGACCTGATCGCATTCATCAAGTCACCGACCTTGCTTGCTCGTCGTCTGGACGAGATCCTGAAGGCCCAGCAGTTCATTGGCAATTTCTTGCTGCAGGGACGCTACCAGGTGCAGGGCGGCGGCATCATGGTGCCGACCAAGGAGAACATCCGCACCGACCGCCGCGCCGAGACCGTAGCACCTGGTGGAGAGTACAAGCTGACCCAGATGTCTCCGGAGCAGTACGAGATGTACACCGCCTTGAAGGACGGCATTGCTACTGAAGTCACCGATGAAGAGGTTGGCCGCCTGCTGCGCCAGCCGATCGATGACGCATTGAGCTACCTGCAGACTGAACTCGTGTTCAGCGCCAATGACACTGCTCTAGGCGTGATCACTTCCTCGGTCACCCAGACCGTGGCTGGTGGTGCCTGGACCAACGGCAAGCAGATCCTCAAGGATGCCATGGTGGCTAAGGCCAAGGTGCGTGCACTGAAGCTTGGCTACGACATCGACACAGTGGTCCTGGACGGCGTCCAGCACGCCGAAATCGTCCCGGAACTGCTCGACATCCTCCCGGACAACGACAACACCGCTACGACCGGTGCATTCCCGACCATCGGCGGTATCACCTGGGTGGCAGCTGACGGCGGAGAAATCACCGACCCGTTATTCGTTGACCGTCGAGTACTCGGCGGCATTGCCCGCGAACAGATCCCGTCGCCGGAATACCGGCCAGTCGGCAACGACACCGGCGTGGAGATCGCGTCCTTCCGTGAAAAGTCGGACAAGACGCGCCTGCAGGCCCGCAACCCTCATGTGCCAGTGGTAACCAACCCGCTGGCTGGAATCTACGTCACCGGAACGGGGGCTTAACCCATGGCTATTTACAAGGCCAAAGCGCGAGTTGTGAAGGTTTCCGTCGGTTCGCCTGACGGCAACCGCGTTGCTCGCATCGTCCCTGCAGGAAGCATCATCCCGCAGGGCGTGCACGAAGACCAGATCAAGCATCTCCTGGCACGAAAGCTGATTGAGCTCGTGGACGGTACCGAGGACGCGGAGCCGAAGGAAACCGCGGCTGAACGTTTGCAGGCTCAGCTTGAAAAGGCCGTGAAGCAGGCGAACGAGGCAGAAGCAAAAGCGACGGCGGCCGAGGCGAAGGCAACGGAGGCCGAAGCCAAGGCCGCTGCTGCTGAAAGCGAACTGGCTCAGCTGAAGACGCCGCCGCCAAAGGCACCAGGCGCTAAGACCGCCGGAGCGAAGTAGGGGAGCGGGTGACCATGGACGACTTTGCAGAGCCTAAAGATATTGAGTCCGCATGGCGCCCGCTCAACCCTGTGGAAACTTCACGGGCGTCTTACTGGATCGGTGCGGCATCACGCAAGATCCGGCGGGATTGGAAAGACATTGACGCACGGATCAGTGCCGGTGAGCCTACCGCCGATGACGTGAAAGACATCGTCATCGCACTAGTCATCGGAATCCTTCCCGGACTGGAAACCGAAGGCAAGAAATCCCTTTCGGTGCAGGCCGGCAACATGACGCGGTCCTTCACCGTGGAGGAACGACGCAACGAGGACCGGCTCCACTTCGAAAACTGGATGATCGAGATCATCGAAGGCAGTACAGGGAAAGCCGCCTTGCCGAGGATCGAGTCACCGAAACCCTATGGACTCAACCGGATCTTCCCGCAGTGGAAAGACACCTACTAGCAGGCCCAGTAAGGAGACTCGATGATCGTACTTGACGGATTCCCCGAAGACTGGCGATGCACAGTAGCTGTCACCCGCGCCGGAGGCCTGGACGACAACGGCGATCCACAACCAGGACAAAAGTTCTCCGTTGAAAATTGCCTGGTCTCCACCAGCTCGTCAACGAAAGATGACGAAGCCTCCGATGTCGTCACCACGAAGTTGTCACTGTTCAGAGACCCGGATCCAGAATTCGAGTTCCAATCAACAGACAAGATCGTGATACCAGACAGCGCCATGGGGGCAGGCACATACTTCGTTGACGGAAGGCCGCGAGTCACACCACTCGGTGTCGAAGTACCCCTGAAGGGAGCCGAATCCAATGGCTAAACTCTACGAACCAGACCCGATAGGCATTGCAGAAGTCGCGCGCTCGCCGAAGATGCAGGCCGCAATGGTCGCCATAGCAACGGCTGGTGTCTCTGGTGTTCGAGCGATCAGCCCGGTGGTATCAGGCGAGTACCGTGCGGGGTTTGCCGTTGAACCGACAACAAGCATCGTCGGTTGGAAGAATGAAGTGCGGGCAGCAGCTCGCATCGTCAACACCGTTCCATATGCGTCAGCGGTTGAACGGAAGCATCGGATCCTCAGCAGGATTTCCTCAATCGTTGAAAGCGGGTAAATGTGTCTCTCTATGTATTTCCAGACGCTGTGAAGTGTGCGAAGAACGCATTGGCCACTGGCGGATTCAACGCTACCTTGCAGTTGAACCCGGAAGATCTGGACGGTCGCGAAGTCGTGCACATCCAGGACGGCGGCGGTAACGAGCAGAGCATCTTCCGCACTGACAAGATCCTGGTCGACGTGTACGCCACAGGGCGCACGGCGGCCAAGGACCTTGCAGAAGCGGTCAAGGCGAGCCTGATGAATGGCCCGCTGGACACGGAAGATGGAGTCATTGACAAGGTATCTGTCGAAATGGTGCCAACGAAAGAAGATTATCCTTCCCCGGAAATCTGCAAGTTCGTCGCTATCTATCGGGCTGAATCCCGACCGATCTAGTTCGAAATAAAAAAATCAACAGAGGCCTTCCCCGCCGGGGTGGGCCTTTTCTCTTGCCCTCGCATGGGGCGGAAGGAGGCGGCTCAATAATGACCGCTATGACTTGGGGCGCTTTCCAAAGCGCCAACGAGAACACGAAGGGCGTCCGCAAGACGCTCGGTGCCGCGCTGTTCCTGGCACCGGAAAACGCTGAGGTGCCAGGCGATTTGGTTGACACCACCGGCCTGCTGATCAACACCCTGCCGGAAGCTTACCTGCCGGTGGGTCTGCTGTCGCCGGATGGAATCAACCACGAACGCGAAACCGATTCCGAGGGCGTGGATGCCCTGGGTCACCTGTCTCCGGTTCGCGAAGACGTTACCGGCGACACCCGGAGCATCACCTTCACCGCATTGGAGACCGTCCGCGCCAGCATCGTTTCCCTGGTTGAGGGAATCGTTCTGCCGAAGGTAGGCGCTAATGGCTTGGTCAAGTACGAGATCCCGGACTTCCCGGAAAACAAGTTCTTCCGGTGCGTGGCCATCACCTTTGACGGATCCACGACTGAGCCCTGGTTCGAGTCGAAGTTCTACCCGCGTGTCTCAGTGACCAGCTTCCCATCGGAGGCCTGGAGCAAGTCAGATGCCCGTGCATTCGAGATTGGCTTGAAAGCCTACACGGACAGCGGCCTCGGGTACATCAAGGCCGAGCAGAAGGGCGGCCTCGGCTTCAAGAACAACGCTGAAGCCCTCGGCTGGGAAATCACTGCCGCGTAACCACGCCTGGCCAGTTTTCGTGGCGGCCGGATCCATAGGACGTTTTCCTTTCTCACTGGGTGTGTAGGAAGACAACGCTGCTGGCCGCCACGGATTACCTCACACACCCAGAAGACAACAAGGAAAGAGGAGGAGCCACCATGGCAATTCTCATCAGCCCCGACAAGAAGACCCAGATCCCCACTGACAATCCAACAGAGATCGTCCGGCTCAAGGCGCAGGGCTTTACCGTGAAGCCTGAATCAGCAGGAAAGTCTGCCGCTGCCGAGAAGCCGGCATCGCAGGACGCACCTGCAAGCAAGTCCGCCAGCAAGTAGCCCCACAAAAACGCCGCTAAGGCAAAACACACACCCAGAAAGTGAGGGTACATCCAATGACCGATGCACCTAAGATCAACGCAACCATGGCCGACCTCGACTCTTCGGCCCAGGCAGGCCCCTTCATCCAGGCGCTCAGCGGAGGAAAGCGAATCACCTTCCCGGATCCAGGAACGATGGAATGGACCAATGCCGAAGAGTTCCTTGAGGATCTGGACAAGTCCAATACTCGGGGCATGCTCGAAAAGTGGCTATCGGAAGCGGATTTCAAGAAGCTGTTGGAAGCTAAATTGAACCTGTATCAGATCGCTGAGCTTGGCCGCCGAGTCAATGCCCACTACGAGGCAATCTTTGGCCCCCAGGGAAACGGCACCGGCTCTACGGGATCCTAGCCAAGTACCGTGACGCGGTCACGGCGGACCTTGCCCAGGTCTACAATGCAGACCTTGATCGATTATGGGGTGAACGTCGATGGACGTACTTGCTTCGTTTGATCGATGGTCTGCCGTCCGCGTCGCGGTTCCAGGCAGCGATCCTGAAAGATCCAGAGATCGCCAGGATTCTGGTAGAGCAAGACACCGGCGGGGAATACGCCCCGCCACTGGAAGAGTACGACGCCCATCTTGTAGCTCTTTCTGCCATTCATGACCGGCTGGGAGACGTCGCCCAGGCGGTTCTTTCCTCGATTCCAGTAGACAAAGGCAAGAGCACTCCGAAGTACCGGGGTAAGCCCTACGCGCGTCCGCACACGGCTGTCGAAGATATCCGCGAGGAGATGGCCCGTGAAGCTGGCCAGATGCTCATCAACTGGTTCACGCCGCATGCAGCTGAGCATGTGGCCGCTGAATAGCAGCACCCTCCCTAGAAAACTCGACCTTCGAAGGAGGGTGTTTTGGCATTTAACGCTGGTAACGCATTCGTCACCGTGACCCCGCGATTCATCGCTTTCCATTCATACGTCCGTAAAGAGATGAACTCGGTCATGCCGGCCGAAGGACGTGCCGCTGGCAACGTTTTCGGCCGGGCGATGACTCAAGGCGCGCAGGCCGGGATCAACTCCGAATTGCCGGCGTTGAAGCGTGCAGCCGAAGCGGCCGGCAAGACCGTCCAGACTGCCGCCGAAAAGGCAGTGAAGGCCCGCGACTCCGCTGCTGACGCTGCAGGCAAGCTCCGCGTGGCAGAGGAGAAGCTGAACCAGGTTCGCGCTTCTACCAAGGCAACTCCTGACCAGCTGGCGGCAGCTGAAGAGCGCGTGGCATCGGCACAGCGCAGGGTCCAGCAGACCTCCTACGCTGCCGAGACCGCGCAGAAGAACTACGTCGGGGCCATGAAGACCTCGACTGCAGCTCACGAAACCCTTCAGAAAGCCACCGAAGAGTCCGAACGCGCCACGAAAGAAGCAGCCAATGCTTCTTCCGACGCCTCGAAGAAATACGCCAGCGGATGGCGCGGCGTCGGACAGCGTATCAAGGGGTTCGTCAAGACAGGTGTGAAGAACGCCGTCGGCTCGGCAACCAAAGAAGCCGAAGCCGGCGGACGCCGGGCTGGTGGAGGCTTCTCCAGCGCGTTCAAGACTGCTGCAGGCGCGCTCGCCATCGGCCTCTCAGTATCCGAGGCCTTCCAATTTGGCAAGGAATCCATTGACCTTGCTGGAGCTGCTGAGCAGTCTGTCGGGGCAATCGATACCGTCTTCAAGGAGACGGCAAAGACCATGCACGACTTCGCTGCCCAAGCGAAAGACACGGTAGCGCTGTCTGCAAATGAGTATCGCGAGCTGGGAACCCTGCTGGGCTCGCAGCTCAAGAACATGGGTACTCCCATGGACGCCCTGGCCGATAAGACTGACGGCCTGATCCGCATGGGCGCCGACATGTCCAGCATGTTCGGCGGTACGACGAAGGAAGCAATCGAGGCGATTTCATCTGCCCTGAAGGGTGAGATGGACCCGATCGAGCGCTACGGCGTCACTTTGAGTGCTGCTGCACTTGAAGCGGAGGCTTTGTCCAAGAACATCATCAAGCCAGTGGTGGACTCTGAGAAGGTCCAGACGGCGGCTACGAAGATGACGCTGGCCCAGTCGAAGTACAACGCCACGGTCAAGAAGTTCGGCAAGGATTCGGACGAAGCCAAGCGTGCGCAGCTTGCCCTGACTTCTGCAGAGAATGCTTATGAGAAGGCCACCGCAGGCAAGGTCCCGCAGATGGATTCCGAGTCGAAGGCCTTGGCGGTCCAATCGGCTCTGTATGCCCAGAGCGCCGATGCTCAGGGCAACTTCATGCGGGAATCGGATACTTTCCAGCAAAAGCGTGAAAAGGCCATCGCTTCCTGGCAGGACCTGAAAGTAACCCTTGGTAAGGCTTTCCTGCCGGCCATGACTCAGGTATTCGGGTACATCGGTGGCACTGCGATCCCTGCCCTGGAAACTTTCGCGGGCTGGGTCAAGGAGAACCAGAGCTGGCTCAAGCCTCTGTCGATTGCTTTGCTGTCCACGGTGGGCACGATGATGGCCTTCAGGGCGGTGATCCCGATAATCTTCGGGATCACGCGGGCGGTAGCCCTGTTCAAGGGCGGTTTCGCTGCTTTGAACATTGTCATGAAAGCCAACGTTTTCGGGCTGATAGTCAGCGCGATCGCTGGGCTTGTGGCCGGTTTCATCTACCTGTGGAACACCAACGAGGGATTCCGGAACTTCTTCATCGGTGCCTGGGACGCGATCAAGAACGCTGTGTCAGCAGCGGTCTCGTGGATATCCAGTGCGTTGGAGACGATGGGAACGTTCTTCTCGGGGGTGTGGGCCAGCATCGAATCCGGTGTAGGTACAGCTCTTGGCGTCATCCAGGAGATGGCGTCCGGCGTAGCTTCGTTCTTTTCCTCGGTGTGGACCGGCATTCAAACAGCAGTAGGCACAGCCGTCGGATTCATCCAAGGGCTGGTGGCCGATGTCGTTTCGTTCTTCACCGGAACCGTTGCACCGATGTTTGTATGGTTCTACCAGAACGTGATCCTGCCCGTGTGGAATGGGATCAAGACGGCAATCGCCGTAGCGCTATTGCCGACCGTGTTGCTGATCCGCGGCTTGGTCTGGGTATTCCAGAACGTCTTGGCCCCGGCCATGACCTGGCTTTACCAGAACGTGGTTGTGCCGGTATGGAATGGAATCAAGACTGCAATCAGCGCTGTCGTGCTCGCGGTGAAGACCTCCATTGATGCGTGGGTTTATCTCTGCAGGAACGTGCTCGCTCCGGCGACCCAATGGCTGTACCTTAACGTGATCGTTCCGGTGTGGAACGGGATCAAGACCGTGATTTCTACCGTCTGGAATGCGGTCAAGTTCGTGTTTCTGGCAATCGTGAATTTTGTCCGCTCGACCCTCTCAACTGCGTTTACGTGGCTGCGGGATTCCGTAATCGTGCCAGTCTGGAATGGAATCAAGACAGCCATTAGCGCGGTGTGGACGGCCGTCAAGATCACCTTCTGGGCGATCGTGAACTTCGTCCGGACTACCCTCTCGAACGCGTTCACGTGGTTGCGCGACTCGGTGATTAAGCCGGTCTGGAATGGCATCAAGATTGCGATCTCCACGGTATGGACCGGAATCAAGGCCGTCTTCTGGGCGATCGTGAATTTTGTCCGCTCAACATTGACGAACGCGTTTACTTGGCTGCGGGATTCGGTGATCAAGCCGGTCTGGAACGGGATCAAGTCGGCAATTTCCTCGGTCTGGGAAAAGGGAATCAAACCTATTTTCGAAGCCCTGGGCAACTTCATCCGGGACAAGGTTGCACCGGTATTCCAGAAAGGCATCGACTCGGTCAAAGCAATCTGGGACACGCTGAAGGACATTGCGAAAGCTCCTGTGAAGTTCATGGTTGACACCGTGATCAACAAGGGCCTGATCGATTCCTTCAACAAGGTCGCGGACTTCATCAAGATAGGGAAGCTGGATCACGTCAAGCTGCCTGAAGGCTTTGCAGAAGGCGGTTGGACTGGGCCGGGCCACAAGTACCAGGAAGCCGGAATCGTCCATGCTGACGAGTTTGTTGTCAAGAAGTCTTCCCGCCGGCGCATCGAGCGCCGCGCGCCGGGCTTCCTTGACTCGCTCAACCAGTTTGGAGACAAGGCTCTCGGGTACGCCAATGGCGGCCTGGTCCGGCCTCTGCGTGGAGGGCGTGTCTCTTCTGGCTTCGGTGCCAGTCGTGGGCGCTACCCGCATGCTGGCCAGGACTTCGCTACTCCGGTAGGAACACCCATCTACGCGGCCATGGATGGCACCGTCCTGAAAGCTGGATGGAACGCTATCACCGGCCGTACTGGCATTGGCGCGTTCCTGGGTCACGAGGGCGGGCGCAACACCTACTACGGCCACCTCTCCCGTCTGCTTGTGCAGGTGGGCGACATGGTCAAGCAGGGACAGAAGATCGCGCTGTCCGGAAACACCGGCAGGAGCACCGGTCCACACCTTCACTTCGAAACGTGGACTGGTGGCAAGCCGGTGAACCCGGCACCCTTCCTTGGTGGCGCCGCGCTGCCGGAAGGAGCTGAAGGCGGAGGTGGCTGGAATCCCATCCAGTCGCTGCTCGACGTTGGCGGGAAGATCAAGGGCTGGTTCTCGGAGAAGTTCCCAGAGGGCGGAAAATTCCTGGACGCCGCTGTCGGGTTCGGCTCGAAGGTCTTCACCGATCTGAAGGACTGGGCCTGGTCGAAGCTTGCCGCTATCGGCGACTTCGCCCAGGACACCTGGTCCAACGTCAAGGGCTTCTTCACCGGAGGAAAGTCCAAGGCCAAGGAAGCAGTCCAGGGTGTAGCCGGGCAATACGGCTGGGGATCCGGAGACCAATGGGATGCACTGCAATCCATCATTCAAAAGGAATCCAGCTGGAAGGTCAATGCCGCGAACTCAAGCAGCTCGGCTCGTGGCCTCTTTCAGAAGATGACCTCCATCCATGGGCCGATCGAATCCACTGCCGAAGGGCAGGCCAAATGGGGCCTGAACTACATCAAGCAGCGGTACGGAAACCCCATGAATGCGTGGTCCTACTGGCAGAAGCACCACAGCTACGCGGACGGCGGACAGGTCAAGCCAATCCAGGCTTTCGCCAAGGGAGGCCTTGCACGAGGCCTCTCACTCGTCGGAGAAGAAGGCCCCGAACTGGTGAACTTCTCGTCCACAGCTCGGATCAGCACCGCGAGCATGACCGAGAAGATCCTCTCGGACACTGGCCTTCAGGCTCAACTGGCTGCCATCAGCGGAAACCGCTCGTCCTACGTGGACGCGATCCTCAAATCCATTGAGGCATCAAGGGCAACAACGGGACCTGGCAACCAGCCAGGGACCTACATCGGAAACGTCCAACTCCCACCAGGGGCAACCGTTTCCGATCTCACCCGAGAAATCCGCTTCGCAGATCGAGTCAACCGACGAGGAGGAGTACGCAGATGAGATTCCGCTTCGACGGGGTCGAATTCGGAGACAAGCTTCCATTGTTTGTCACCGAGTTCGACCCCGGATCGGCCGAAATACGCTCAGGCGACACCAGCCAATCCCAGCGGGACGGAACCATCCCAGGCCGAGATTTCCTCGGATCCCGCACCTGGGCCTTCAGCATCTCCACCAACAAACGAGACCTCACCGGCGCGCTCGCCGTGGAGAGCTCGTTGGCAGCGGCGTGGATGGATCAGAAGCATCGGGTGAATCCATTGCTTATGGTCCCGCTATCGTATGAGCTCGACGGCCGTTGGCGTCGTGTGTATGGGCGGCCCGATAAGTTCGCTGGCATGGTCGGCGATGTCCTTGCCGTTCAGGGACGTGGCCGGATCGAGTGCGATTTCCGCGTTCTGGATGCTCGGCACTTTGACGAGTCCGAGACAGTGCTTCAACTGCCGATCGTTCCTGCAAGCACCGGTGGATTGCTGGCTCCGCTGGTTGGCCCGTTGTCTACGTTGCGTTCATCGGCACCGCGTGCCGGTTATGTCGACAACAAGGGATCTGCTCCTACGCCGCTCAAGGTTGTTTTTCGTGGACCGATTACTGATCCCTATGTGCGGGCAGCGGCAGGCTGGGAGATTGCGCTGAAAGGCACGATCGCGGCAGGCCAGTCAATCGTGGTGGATGCTTTCGCCGGGACTGTCTTGAGAGGCAATGCTCCGGTTGCCGGCATGCTCACTCGAAAAACTCGGTTGTCCTCAGCCGTCCTCCCGAGGGGCATTAGCGATTTGACCTTCGGGGGCATTGACCCAACGGGAACTGCGCTAGTGGAGCTTCGCTGGCGTAGCGCTTACTACTCAATTTAAGGAGGTCCAAAGTGGCCATAGATGCGACACCATGGTTCGTAGGTGGCGGTGCCCAGCACTCGCCAGAGGTAGCCCGTCTGCTGGCTTACGCCTCGACTTCAGGAGCAGAAGGCGTAGTGGAACCAGCGTCACTTGCGGTAAAAGCTCAAACAACCCCGAACGGCACTGTTGCTGTGCGACCGGGCGCGGCGTTGATCCTGAATCGTTATGCAGGGGGTGGCCAGCAGACTTACGTTTTGCGTAACGCTTCGTCTACGTCCGTCACGATCCCTGCTACTGGCTCGGGTGGTGGACGTACCGACGCCATTGTGGCGAGAATCTTGGATCCGCAATACGAGGGTGCTGCACCATCAGACCCAATAGCCTTTCAGTACGCCCGGCTGGATCGGATTGCCTCGGTGCCATCCAGCCTCAAGAGTATTAGCCAGCTCAATCTTTCCTACCCAGCAGTCCTGCTGGCAAAGATCACGATTCCGGCATCAACTGGAACCATCACCAATGGGATGATTACGGATCTGAGAGAGGTGGCTTTGCCTCGCTCGTTGGACGTTTGGCGGCCGCGGGCGCTAGCAACTCCTGATACCGAAATCCTAACGGCTACACCAACCGGAGTAGGCGAATATTTTCCCAATAACGGCGGACCGCAGAGCGTTGATATTCCGAAGTGGGCTACACGTGCGCTGATTCGTTGCGAATGGATCGGGGTCCGGTACGGCGCCGGCAACGCTTACGGGCAAGCCTGGGTTGAATTCGGCCCATACAGTGCACCGTCCGAACGCGAGCGGGCTACCCAGAAGTTTCAGTTTGATACACCGGCAGCGAACAACGTTTCGCGTGGCAACTGGATTGTTGCCGCCGATGTTTACATTCCCGCAGCTTATCGCGGTACTGAGCAGTTGTTCGTGCCGAAGGCGCAACGTTTGGGCGGAGTTGAAAGGTCGATCAGTCTGGACGGAATGTCGGGCATGAACTTCCAAGTGAGGTTCCTCGAGGCCGCAGATCCATCCACTACCTAGGAGGACTCTTGTCTGATTGGCGTTTTCATCTGATGACTTTGCCCGATGGTGAATGGGTGGATCGTGACCTTCCTTTGCAGGGAGCAAAAGTTATTGAGGCGCTTTCAGCTCCAGCGTCGATCAGCGGGAGGCTGCCGCTGGGGTATCGGATGATCAACACTCCATCAGGGAAGCGCGCCCTGGTGGAGTGGGGTGCTGCCATTATCGCTGAGCAAGACGGTCGAAACCCGGTCTTCGGGATCGTTGACGACTTGTCCAGCGATGGTGATTGGTTGAGCGTCGGATCTGGCGGGTTCTCTTCGTACCCCGCAGGGATGCCCTGGATGAGCGACACGTACTCTTCGACGCACGTGGACGCGTTGGATGTAGTGCGTTTGATCTGGTCGAAGCTTCAGGGCAAAGCGGGTGGAGATCTCGGGGTAGTTGTCGACTCTACTCAATCGGGATACATACTCGGTAAGCCCGAAGGCGGCGAGCTCACTGCCGCCAAGTCCGTTCTGGCCACGAAGAAAGTCATCATGGACAAGGCGAAGGATCAAGTCGAGGCAGACGCTTACGCGGTCAAGCATTTCGCTGACAGTGTTTTCACGGCTGCCGGTCTTCAGCCTGGTGGATCAATCATCCGTCAGCTGTCAGCTCCTTCCGGCGACAAGCGGTCCAAGCGCAATATCTGGCTCAAGGGCGACTCCAGTGGACTGAGCGAAGGCTACACCTGGAACGGAAAGAAGTGGGAGGAACTTCCAGCAGCTAGGTTCGATGAAGCATCGGAGTTCTACTGGAGCTGGGTCGAACAGAAACCGCGACTAGCCGTCGCGAAGTCGAACCTCTCGATGGCCAAGGAGTCTTACAACGACGCGAAATCTCGTGTTTCCGATTTATCTGACCAGGAAGCCGACCCTTTCACCCTGACCTGGTGGGAAGACCACGACTTGGGACAGATCATCTCGGACCTGGCCACGCAGGCACCGTTCGATTATCGCGAACAAACCGAATGGGACGGAGACGACAGGCTGTCCCTCAAGTTGCGAATCGGCTCGCCTGAAATTGGAACGCGCCGCGAGGATCTGCGACTTGAAATCGGAGTGAATGTCACCGCGCCGCCGCCACTAGCCGAGTCGGAGTACGCCTCTGAGGTCTTGGTGATTGGTGCGGGGGAAGGCCGGTCGACGATCAAAGCCACTGCAACGGGAAATCCGGGACGGTTGCGCCGTGCCTCGGTCGTTGAGCGCAAGGATTTCACCAAGGAGTCCCAAGCGACAGTGCAAGCCCGCAGAGAGCTTGAAGCGCGCAATTCAGAATGGACCTTCGAAAATCTTTCCCTGGTTGATCATGACATGTGCCCTTATGGATCTTTCGAAGCTGGCGACTGGCTGTACATGAGCGGCGATGCCGGCTGGATGTACATCGATCAGTGGGTGCGGGTCCTGGAAATTGAAATTGACTGCACCACGGGGCAATTGAATTTGAAAGTGAGCAGCAAATGACGCGTTTAAACGACGAAGCCAGATGGCTCGTATCTGAGATAGCCGAAGCTAAGCGCATGGCCTCGGCTTTGGGCAAGCCGCAACTGGGTAATTCGGCAATCGAGGCCGGGAAGATTGAGGAATATGACCAGGGCGGCACCCTGGTGCAGATCGTGGGCGAGCAGCACGATGGCACCCACGCACCCGTGACGGTAAACGGACCGGTCCCGCCGGAACCTGCAGCACCGGCCGTGACTGCAGGCATCGGGAGCGTGGAAGCTCGGTGGTCTGGAAAGTTCGCAGGGGATGCCTTGTCTCCGATGGACTTTTCTCATGTGGCTTTGCATGCCTCTCGTCTGGAAGCGTTCGCGCCAAGTAACGAGACTCAGCTGGCCACGATCACCGGCGAGCTGGGCGATGTGGCTGTGGTCCTCATCGATGCTGGCGAATGGACTTTTGGTTTGGTCGCAGTCTCGAAGGCTGGCAAGTGGTCTCAGATGTCCGAGACTGTCACCATTGATATACCTGACTACCCATCTCCGGTGGACATTCAAGACGAGCTAATCATTCTTGATGAGAAGTATGACGGTGTGCTCACCGAGTCTGGGAACCTGGGCAACCGACTGAGCCAGGCCGAGATCGAACTGGTCCAGCACGAGCAGCGTCTGGGGCAGGCACAGTCGAGAATTGATGACGCGTTTGTTCAAATCGGTTCTGCTGAGGATCTGGCGAACACGGCACAGACCAATGCTAACCAGGCGAAAGCGGACGCTGCAGCAGCTGCCGGCATCGCCGAGGGCAAGGGCGATGTGATCATTCAAGCGACAGCTCCTGTAACGCAGATGCGCAAGAGCACCACGTTGTGGATTGACACAACCGGTGGGGCTAACACGCCGAAAAGGTGGAGCGGTTCTGCCTGGGTTGCGGTCACGGATAAGACAGCGGTGGATGCTGCAGCTGCTGCGGTTGCTGCTGCGAATAAGGCCCAGCAGGCGATTGAGGCGGCGGCCGAGGCTAAAGCACGAGCTGAAGCAGCTATTCGTCAGGCTCCGACGTTGTTCGAATGGACTGCAGACTATAGCGTCGGTGACACTTCGACCCAGACCAAGACGAGCACCGAGATCAGGTACAACGGTAACCAGGACGCTTCGGTTTATGCCCACCGGGCGGTCTCAAAGAGTGTGCCGATCGTGGCGAACCGTGTCTATCGAATGCAAGCTATCGTGTCTAATCTGGGCAGTGCCGCGGCTCGACTTCAGACAGGCTTCTACCTGAACAATGATGCAGGAGGCTATGTTTCTTCCCTGTGGCCGAGTGATTCGTATTCTCCGGTTCCGGCCGGAGCGTCACGTCTCGCCGTGTTCAGTACTCCTCGTGTGGGAGATCTGCCGGTTGGAACGTCGCAGGCCGCGGCGGCCATCTACTTTGTGGATCGCCAGCCGATGGTCGTGCATGATCTGAAAGTTGTCGATGTCACCGACATCATTACCGCGCAGGAGACCGCTGACAACGCCCTGACTATGGCGGGTTCAAAGAGCAAAGTCTTCTACAGCACGAGCAACCCGACCGGCACTGCTTCACAAGGCGATGTCTGGCGCAAGGTTGATAGCAGTAAGAACGTTATTGCTGAATGGTTCTGGGGTGCTGCGGGCAAGTGGGAATCGTCGTTGGTGACCACGCAGATGATCAGCAATCTTGACGTGGGCAAGCTGACGGTGGGCTCTGGTGTGATTGCGGATCTGGTGGCTCAGACTATCGCTGCCAGCACGGCAGCCTTCCAGACGGTTGATGTGAAGAACCTCTACGTAACCACAGGTACGCTGACCGAAGCGGTCATCAACAAGCTGTGGGCTGATGTGGTGATGTCGCGGAAGATTACAGCGACCATGCTCGCGATCGGCGACTTCGAGAATCTAGCGCCATCGCTCGCTGACCAGCCCAGTGACTGGGAACTGTCTGGCGGGATGGAGATCTCTACATCGAATTTGGACGACTCCGGGCAGAGATTCCGCGTCAATGCGAACACGGCGTCTGCGTTTGCGTATGCCCCGGCGCGTGAAGCAAAGGCCGGAGACCAGTTCTTTGCCTCGGCGAAAATCTACCGATCAGCAGATTCCACAGGTATCGCGTACCTGCGCATGTACTGGTACGACAAAGCCGGTACCGCCATCTCGAATACGAATTTCGGGTACAGCGCGGCAGGTAACGGCGCATCGATTCAAGGAAACGTCAGTGCTCCCGTCGGCACTGCTAAGGCCCGCCTGGCGGTCGCCAAAGCCGCCGGTGCCGGCGATACGGGTTTCTATAGCGTCTACGGCCGCCGCATGTTTGGCGGTGAGGCCGTTATTGACGGCTCGCTGAAGTCAGCCAAGATCGACACCCAAGATCTCGCTGCGAATACCGGCTTCATCGCTGATTTGACGGCTCGAATCGTCAAGGCGGACATGTTCGTTGGTAAAGAATTCAGCGGCGGAACGTTCACGGGTTCAGTGTTCCAGACCAGCGGAGTCGCTAATATCGGGCTCAAGCTCGACAGTGCCGGGCTACGTGTCTACCCTCCAGAGGGCGGCGAACCTGTCACGGAGATCCGCGCAGATGGTGGAACGGTCTACTCAATTACCGACCCGGTAACCGGCGAGGTTCTAGCCGCCCTGGATGCAGAAGGAGGAATCACTGGGCAGTCATTGACAGTCGCCAGCTCATCGCGGATGGACGGACCAGTGGTCATGGGGGCAGACCCGTTGACGGCTGTGCATGGCAGTGGCGATCTTGGACCAACTATTCTTGGTCGTGATCTGCTGGACTCCTCGTTGATGGATTTCATGGAAACCCAGGAAACCATCACGGACGATACGCCGTGGCTATCGGCGCTACCGCGAGGCATGGTCACCCGTGGATTCCGCGACTTGAGCAGCTGGCAGGCCACAGGTAAAGAAGGTGAGTTGCTGGAAGTCAGCTATCAGAACTACCCCAACCGGGGATACAAGATTCTCGTCTCCCCGTTCAGCGCCTACCTGGAAGCCGGAGTCACTGCACACCTGCGAATCTACCGTTCTGTGGGTACTCGCCCAACGATGAACAGCCCCGTGTTTCACCGACAGAGTCTGCGAAACGAAACAACCTCGTCGCTGCTGCTCGACTTCGGCGGCACGTTCTACGACCTCTCCACCTCGGGGCGAGTGCGTTACTTGATCACGCTGGAATCGATCGGTGGCAAGGTGCAAGTCTTCGGATCAGCTGATGGCGGCTCGCTCCGCGTTTGGGTTGAGGACATAGGGCTGGCTGCCCTGGACACCTCGATTGCCCGGGCCGGTGTGCGTGACAACGGATCCACCTCGGCTCCGCCGGCACCAACGGCGCCTGTAGAAAAGACCGACCCGCCGAAGCAGTACACGGCAACCATCGCGGCGGACTGGTGGCAGGCCTATACCGGGGACGGAACCCAGGCAACGCACTCCACCTACAGTGGTACAGCCGCTCAGGGCCGGTCTCCGTACGCGCCCAGCAACGGCGTCATGCGGGGACTCGTGGGTTTCCCATCCCAGGCTTCACGTCTGAGCGGGGCGACAGTGAAGAAGATCGAAGTTTACGTCTATGCGAAGCACTGGCACTCTTCGGCTGGTGGAACTCTCTGCATCGGCGTGCATGAAAACGGATCCAAGCCTTCCAACTGGTCGTCAGCGACAAACAATGTGAAGCAGCAAAAGATGAAGAAGCCTGAGGGGCGTTGGATCACTTTGCCGTCGAGTGTTCACGCACGGTTCAAGTCTGGTGATACCAGGGGCATTAGCTTCCTGCCACCATCATCGTCCACGTCATCGATCTACTACGGGTTGATTACGGGCAGCAGGACGAAGCTTCGCATCACCTATACGAAATAACCCGAACTCATGAAAGGGGAGAGGGAATGGACGAAACACCAAGTGAGCTGGAGGAGAATACGGCGCCGGTCGTGCCGGATCCGGTTCGGCCGCAGACCACTAGCGACCTGCTGAAGATCCAGCGGGCACTCGGCGGCGACACGATGTGGGGTCTTCGACTTGAGATCGCGTTCAAGATCGAAGGCAAACCGGACACGACCAGCAGCCGGATCGCAGTGACCAAGGCCTGTGTGGACAACATCAGCTGCGATATCGACGGCACGGTCTCCACGGAGGGCGTGACCGACGAGCAACTGATGAACGCGGTCAAGGGGCTGGAACAGTGATGCCGACGCATGTTTTCAAACCGACTCGAAACCCGCCTCGCTGGTGGGATCGGCTGCTGGTTCACCCGCTGGATACTACGGTCGCAACTGTCGCGGTGCTTTTCGGGGTGCTCGTGGTCCTGTCGCTGATCATCCCGGATTTCATTCCATCCAAGAGCATGGACAAGATGCCGTGGCCAATCGTTATCCTCGTGTCAGGATTCCTCAGCACCGGCGGACTACTCGCACTGGTCGGCCTGAATTGGTGGGGCGACAACGTTTCCACCGGGTGGGCTGCCGAACAGCTCGGCTGGTGGCTGGCCGCCGGTGGATTCGCCACCTATTCACTGTCTGTCGCATGGCATTACCCGGGCAGTGCTTTTTCCTGGGGAGTGCCACTAGCGCTGGGAATTGGATCAGTGGTTCGGGCGGTGTCGATCATCATGATTGAGCGGTCTGTGCGCCGTACCCTGGCCGAGGTGGAAGGGCATCAGCATGAGTGAAACGTCGATCGTAGCAATCATCCTGGGGGTACTGACATTGCTCACGGGCGGCGGCTTCTGGGGATACCGGCAGTTCAGCCGCGAGGCCCCGGTGCGCAAGCGTGATGCGGATATCGCGGTGGCGGAGAAGTCGCAGCAGATGGCCATGGCCATAGCTGACGATTTGCGGGAGGACTACGGTCGCTTGCGCACTGACCTGAACTCCGAACGCGAAGAGCGGCAGAAGCTGGCCGGCCGGGTGGACTCCTTGGAAACACAAATTCGGGAGCAGAACCGAACGATCCAACGGCTGCGAGAAGCGGTCCGGGTATTCAACGCTGCATGGGATGACCTCTCACATCGCTGGCAGCATTACCGAACATCTGAGCATCCGCCAGCACGCCCGAACATCACCATCGACTAAGCCACCGGAAACGGTGGCTTTTCTCATGCCCAGGCACAACCCGTGCCTGGGCTTTTCCATAACCGGAAGGACTCGCTCATGAGCGACATCAAAGACCCAGAGGCCGGCACCAGTGTCACGGCCGCGGACATCCCCGACGAGGACCAGACCTTGGACTGGGACGTGAAGCGCTTCGGCCGCATGATCGACCACGCCTCCGATGAAGGCCCCGCCACGGTGGCGGCCGGATCCGGCGAAGAAGAAGGAGACTAACCATGCCTCGTATAACTACCCTCGTCCGGCACCTTGAAGCCCGCGGCCTGAAGGTCGAGTACGTGCCCGGATGGTCCACTCGCGGGTCGTCCTCGTTCAATCCCAAGGGCGTGATGGATCACTGGACGGCCGGCCCGAAGGGCTCCACGTCCCGGCCGTCCTTGAACGTGGTCACTTACGGCCGCCCTGGTCTGCCGGGGCCATTGTGCAATGTGTACCTGGACCGCCGCGGCGTGGCAGTGATTGTGGCGGCCGGCCGGGCGAACCACGCCGGGTACGGATCTTGGAAGGGGTATACCGGCAACACGTACTTCTTCGGCATCGAGGCCGAAGCCGCTGGCCCGTCGGACTGGACTGATGAGCAGCGCGAGGCGTATCCGAAGCTCAACGCTGGCCTGCTGGATGCCATCAAAGAGGATGATGCGTCATTCGTTTGTGGCCACTCGGAGTATGCGCTGCCTCGTGGCCGCAAGATCGACATCAACGGCTACTCGATGGACAACATGCGCGCCCAGACTCAGGCCGTGTTGCGGGGCCAGAAGCCGAGCACTAAGCCGTCCGGATCTTCCAAGCCAAAGCCAAAGCCGGAGTCGAAGCCAAAGCCTAAGTCGGTGAAGAAGCAGCTGAACTCGACCCCGCCGAATGGGTCCACGGTCTTCCCGACGGATTATGAGGATCTGGTCCTGGACAAGGATTTCGGAAAGATCACCGTGGGTGCTTTCCAGATCCTGATGGAAGTGGTCAAGATCGGCGTTCGATACAACGAGTGCTGGGACGGCGAGTGGCGCCAGCGCACCATTAAGGACGCGATGGAGTGGCTGCAGTCTAACGGCTACTACTTGGTGACCCAGCACGCCCGTGGCGGGGTGCCGAAGGGGACTCCGCTCAAGGTCGATGGCGGCGACGGTTACTGGTTCTGGTACGAGCTGCAGCGCTTCCTCAAGGCCCGCGGCTTCTACAACAAGACCAATAAGGGTGTGCCGCTCAAGCTGGACGGCGACCCGGAAGGCTGGACCATTCACGGATTCCAGCGCTACATCAACACCAACAATGGAGACTAACCATGATTGAGTTTCACATCCCGCTGTTCCAGATCTTCACGCTTCTGGCAGCTGTGGTCTTCCCGCTCCTGGTCGGCTTGGTGACCAAGCGCGAAACCAACCCGGGCCGCAAGGCCGTGTTCCTCGCTGGGCTTTCGGTGCTGATCAGCTTGTGCACTGAGCTGGCGACCGCGCTGCAGGCCGGCACCGTGTACAACCTGGGCATGGCCCTGCTGACTGGCCTCGGTTCATTCCTGGTCGCCGTGGCTATGCACTACGGGCTGTGGAAACCGACCGGAGTTGCTAACAAGGTGCAGGGCCTGGGCAACGTCCAAGGGAAGCATGAAGCGATCGAGTACACGCACAAGTAGAAGCGTGACTCTCCACTCTTTTGAGTGGACTGGGGTTCTCTGAGTGGCAGCGTGAATTGCTGGTTGCTATCGTGGAATTAGAGCTATCTGATAGCTGAACACTCAAGGGACCTCCAAGTTCGTGTGTGTTCGAAACGTTGATGAGAGTGGTTTCCCCAAAGTTGTTCTCATCAACGTTTCCATTTGAATCCAGGTCTGGTCTGATATTGAGAGGCAATCGATTTCATGACTGTTCCGCCGGTCGAAGCAATCCAAGAGTATCCCGCTGGCAGATATCCGTATGTTGAGGTGACGCTGCGGTGGGGGCAGCTGTTGCACGCCAGGATCAAAGCATGGGCTGGGGATCTCATTCTGATCGAGTACCCTCCGCCATGCGCAGCAGGGACCTTCGAAGGTGACCCGGAACAGTGCTGGATCCACAAGGACACAGCGCGTCGAGTGCGTCGAGCAGATGCCCTGTGGGCCCACACGGATGATGACATGCAGTGGCATGCCGACCAGGACAAGACGATCGAGTACCGGGCAGACCCATCGGTGGTCTACAAGGGCCGCGGCGCTTAGAAGCATTATTTGTCGGTTGGTATATTTACCGGTATAAAATCCAGTGCGAAAACCGCCCCATCCTCAAACGAGGGTGGGGCGGTTTTTTGTCTTATAGCTAATCTGCGCTAAAGCCGAAAATAATCATGGTTACGCCAGCGACCAATAGGACGAGCGCTACGAGCAGCATGATCAATGAACCAGTGCCGACCCATAGATATCCCATGTACAGGCCTATGATTGTGGCTAGTATTCCTGCTAAACCTAATCCAACAAGTGCTGCTTTTTTCGCATTCAAGAATTCCCCCCAAGCAAGTGATGTATCGGGATCATAGCACCGGTACTAGGCGTTAGATAGCGAAGCTTTATGCAATGAAGACGGGATAAAATGATCGGGCGGCTTTTCAGTTAACTTGAACTGGCTATTAGTCTTCGGGCGCGGCCGTTGAGTGCGCTGTCCACTCTTTGCCCGCTTCCTGGAAGGCTTTCCATTCCTTGTATTCTGAGACCAGCCCGTTCGTGGCCATCACCTCTTCGAAGATCCCATGAACAGGCACCGAGACTGTTGAAATTTCTTTTGGCAAAGATCCCTCGTCAATCTCAATCGCGAATAGGAGTGTTCCTTTTCCTCCTGGCTTGATGTTGAAGCGTTGTTTATCTTCCAACTCGTAGCCCTCATCGGTGAGTTTGTCGTACTCAGCCTCAGAGAGTTCTTTCATGCCATCAGCCGTGGTGTAGGAATAGTCTGAATTCATCACGGGGCTTGCTTCGCTGATAGTGCGGTTCATGCTGAGAAACGGGTACTCGACCTCGTCGGCTCCCTCTACAAGGACTTCTGGAATTGAGACGACTTCGGTCCCTTGGGAATTATCGACACGAACTTTCAGATACTCGCGGTGGTAGCCAACAGCTTTTTTCATGAAAGCCTCGACTGCGGCCGCCTCCGGGTCGGTCTCATCTACAAACTTCACCGTACCCTCTGCGCCCTGGCTAGAGACGAACTGATAATCCATCTTCGTTGTGAGCTTGAGATCGGTTGCATCGAGAGTAGTGAAATCCACGCCCGAGGAACTTATATTTCCTTTGCCAGGCGTCGCTGTCTGAGACGGTGACTGACTTGCTGGAGCTTCGGAACCTTCAGGACTCGTTGACGCTGCCCCGCTGCTGCAGGAAGCAAGGCTTAGCGCTAGAGCAGTGAAGGTCAGTATCGCAAGTGACTTTCGCATAGGGGTCTCCTAGGACGAGGTGAGAACAATTATCCTGAGTGTAGGCTGAAAGGGTGGGGAACGGGAAAAGGTGTTCTTTCCATGTCGATTTATCACGGATCTGGAAAGAATTAACTCATGAAGAGCATCCGTTCATGTTCGTGATCCCACGTTGAGAATTTATCTACCGTCAAGAATGTGGGTTTAGAGTTTTGCACGAGCGTATTCACCACCGGGCCTTTGCCGATCGCCTGATGAGCGCCGAACAGGCGGCAGCATTCATCAAGCCGGGAATGACGGTGGCCATGAGCGGCTTCACCGGTGCCGGATACCCCAAGGCAGTGCCCGGCGCCCTGGCCGCCCAGATGGAACGCCAGCACGCTGCCGGCGAGGAGTTCAAGATCAACGTGCTCACCGGCGCCTCCACCGCCCCCGAGCTCGATGGCGTGCTGGCCAAGGCCGAGGGCATGAACCTGCGCCTTCCCTACATGTCCGATCCCGAGCTGCGCCGCCGCATCAACGAGGGCAACATGGAGTACATGGACATCCACCTGTCCCATGTCGCCCAGCACGCCTGGTTCGGCTTCTACGGCAAGATCGACGTGGCCATCATCGAGGTGGTCGGCGTAACCGCCGAAGGCGACCTGATCCCCTCCAGCTCCGTGGGCAACAACAAGACCTGGCTGGAAATGGCCGACAAGGTCATCATCGAGGTCAACGCGCAGCAATCTGCCGCCATGGAGGGCATGCACGATGTCTACTACGGCACCGCATTGCCTCCGCACCGCAAGCCCATCGCGTTGACTACTGTGCGCGACCGGATCGGCCAGAAGTACCTGGACGTCGGCGTCAACAAGATCGCGGCGGTGGTCCAAACCGACGCGCCAGACCGGCTGAGCCCTTTCGCCCCGGTGGACGAGACCAGCGAGAGGATCGCCGATCACCTGCTGGGCTTCCTGGACTCGGAGATCCGCGCCGGCAGGTTGACCGAGAAGCTGCTGCCATTGCAGTCGGGCGTCGGCAACATCGCCAACGCCGTGCTGGCGGGCCTGTCCCGCGGTGGCTACAAGGGCTTGGCCGCCTACACCGAGGTCATCCAGGACGGCATGTTGGAGCTGATCAAGGACGGCACCATCGAGTTCGCCTCGGCCACCAGCTTTTCGCTGTCCGCCGAGGGCATCGAGGAATTCAACCGCAATGTGGAGCACTACCGCGAACGCATCCTGCTGCGCGCCCAGGAGATCTCCAACCACCCGGAGATCATCCGGCGCCTGGGCTGCATCGCCCTGAACGGGATGATCGAGGCCGACATCTACGGCAATGTGAACTCCACCAATGTCCTGGGCTCCCATGTCATGAACGGCATCGGCGGCTCCGGCGACTTCGCCCGCAACGGCTACCTGTCGGTGTTCATGTCCCCGTCCACCGCCAAGGGCGGCAAGATCTCGGGCATCGTGCCCTTCGCATCGCATGTGGACCACACCGAGCACGACACCATGATCCTGATTACCGAACAGGGCCTGGCCGACCTGCGCGGCCTTTCGCCCAAGCAGCGCGCCCAGCTGGTCATCAAGAACTGCGCGCATCCGGACTACCGTGGGCTGCTGCAGGACTACTTCGACCGGGCTTGCAGGCAAAGCTACGGCAAACACACCCCTCACCTGCTGGGCGAGGCCCTATCCTGGCACCAGCGCTTCGAGCAGACCGGGGATATGCGCCCGGCCAGCTAGCCGCCGGTCTGGCGGGGCATCAGGCGCACGATGCGGTCATCGCCAGCACCGGGCTGGCCACGCCCGTCGGTGTTGTTCGTCAGCACCAGCAGCGAGCCGCCAGGATCCACCAGCACATCGCGCAGCCGGCCGAGCCGGCCATCAAGCAGCTCTTGCTCGGTGGCCGGCGCGTCCAGTTCCACCGCGCGCAGCACTTCTCCGCGCAGATTCGCCAGGTAGGCGGTGCCATCGAGGATCGCGATGCCGCTGGGGCTGGCCTCCGAGGGGGACCACTGCGCAATCGGGTCGGTGTACGACCGATCTGCGCCGCCCTTCCCCTCGACTTCGGGCCAGCCATAGTTCCCGCCGGCCTTGATGATGTTCAGTTCGTCGAAGGTGTTTTGCCCGAATTCGCTGGCATACATGGTGCCATCATCGCTCCACGCCAGGCCCTGCACATTGCGGTGCCCATAACTGTAGACGAGGGAATTCTCGAGGGGGTTGTCTTCCGGGACGCTTCCATCGGGTGCCATGCGCAGGATCTTGCCGCCCAGCGCCTGCAGGTCCTGGGCTTGCCCAGGGTTGGACGCATCGCCCACGCTCGCGTAGAGCATTCCATCCGGTCCGATGGCCAGCCGCCCGCCGTTGTGGATATTGGCCGAGGGCAAGGAATCCAGCAGGGTCCGCGGAGCCGACAATGACAAGTTTCCGGCGCTGCCTTGCACCGTGAATTGCTGAATGCGGTTACCGGATTCAGCGGTGGAAAAAGCGTAGAGCTGGTCCGGCGCGAGGAAGGCCAGGCCCAGCAGCCCGCCTTCGCCTATCGCTGCGAGATCCTCGATCCGGGCCACTTCGCGGCTCTGTCCGGACTCCGAAACCTCCAGGATCCTCCCGGAATCGCGTTCGCTGACCAGCAAGCTGTCCTGGACGTAGACCATGGACCACGGAGCTTCCAAGCCGGTGGCCAGTAGTTCTGGAGCGGTTTGCGATTCGGCAGCTGGACTTGGAGGTGGTGTTGGCGTGGAGCATCCGGCGAGGAACACTGCGCCGAGCAGCAGGCAAGCGTCTCGGATGTGCTTCATCGAGCGGCTAAGCGTGCGCCGGCTGGTGGCGCGTCGGGCGATACGTCAGTTCCTGGATCCGGCCGTCCAAAAGCTTTGAATCGACAAGTTCCAGGTCATAGTCGTCGACCCCGCCGAGTACCGGAGCAGAGCCGCTATGCCCGGTCAGCACCGGGAAGATGCTCACCTGGATGAAGTCCACTAGACCTGCCGCCAGCAGCGAATGGTTCATGGCCAGGGAACCGTGAGAGCGCAGCGGCACATCTGAGGTTTTCTTGAGTTGGGCTACGACTTCCAAGGCATCAGCGCGCTCCAGCGTGGCATTAGGCCAAGACAGCGGCTCTTCCAAGGTGGTGGAGATGACAGTGGCGGGCTTGTCGTGCAAAGCCACGCCCCACGCGTCTTCAACCTCGGGATTCATCTCGATTTCTGCCCAGAAGAGACTAAATAAGCGGAAGGTGTTTGCTCCGAAAACCATGCGGCATTCGGGAGTGTAGAGCCCGAGGCGATGGGCCAACAGCTCTGGCCCCTGTTTTCCCCAGTAGCCACCCCAATCGCTGCCTGCACTGCCGAAGCCATCAAGGCTGCTGAACACGTCAAAGGTATAGGTGGCACTCATGGCAAGCCTCCGAAGCTGATCCGCTAGGTGCCACCTAGGATACGCTCAGGCGCCGGGCATATCTACGTTTTGGGTGCGCAATTGTCCGCGCGAGAGTTCCTTTCCGCTGGCCTCATCGGTGATGACGACTTCCCACAACTGCTGGGTCTTGCCTTGGAACAGCGCCTTGGCCTCAACCTGCACGCGCGCACCGGTGGAGGGACGCAGGAAGTCGGTGGCATTGTGCACGCCCACAGCAAATTGATTGCGCTCTGAGACCGCGTAGCTGGCGCCAACGCTGCCGGCGCTTTCAATCATGGAGGCATAGACACCTCCATGAACGACGCCCCACGGGGTGTGGTGCTCTTCATTGAGGTCGGCATGGCCTCGCACGGAAGTGGCGGTGATGTCATCAAAGACCAGGCCAATGCTGTCAGTGAAGCGGCTGGTCTTGTCGGGGATTCGCTGTTCTGGGGAACTCACGGGTGGCTCCAAAAGTGTTGGGGCGCGATGCGCCTGTTCGAGCGGTGGGGATTGCAGTTCAATTATTCGCACTTTACCTGTTGAAGTGCGCGGCAATCCTTCCGGGATGATCCCTGGTGGCGGATCTTCACATTCGGTGTGCGCCATGGCGAACCTTGGCGCCGATTTTCCTGGAAGCGCAGATGCCGGAAAATATTTAGCCCTGCCATAAGTTAATGCGTTACGACGAAGATCACACCCTCGCGGCCCACTGAAGTGCCACTGTGGGCCGAATTGGTGAATAAAGGACTGTTTTGTGACCTTAAAACTGAGCCACTGTCGAATATTTTGTTGAATATTGCGATTTGAGAAGTGAATTGTTTGACGGTGCTTCGTCATGGGCCATATTGTTTTAAGCAGAATCAAGAGCATCAGCTAAAAGCCCTGGCTTGCTGATCGGCAACCCTCTCAACGGTAGTGGGGTGCTCCAGGTGAGGATTCGGTTTTGCGCCAAATGGTGTCAGAACAAGTACCGCGCACGGCGTGAAACCTCAGTGGCAACCGGATTCGGATCAACTCGAACCGCTGTTCCCGCTGGGTCTGACGCGGTGGGCAAGAACCGAAGGAATCGAGCCATGTCATTGAATCGTGAACTTGACCCGCTAACCCTACGCAAGGTTTTCGCTCAACATCCCTCAGGCGTGGCCGCTCTGTGCGCAGAAGTGGACGGCGTAAAAACCGGCATTGTTGCATCCTCATTCACTGTGGGGGTTTCGCTGGAGCCCGCATTGGTGATGTTCGCAGTCCAGAAGACCTCCAACACTTGGCCGAAACTGCGCGAGGCCAGCTACATTGGTGTTTCGGTACTCAGCGATCTTAATGGAGGGGTCTGCACGCAGATCGCTTCGAAGAAGGGCGATCGGTTCCTCGGCGTGGACACCGTGGTTTCTGAGCAGGGCGCTCTGTTTATTGAAGAGTCCACCCTCTGGCTGGAAACGTCGATTTACAATGAAGTCGAAGCTGGTGACCACTGGGTTGTGCTTTTGGAGGTGCATGGGCATCACACATCACAGCACTCGCCGCAGATCTTCCATGATTCCCGATTTCATTCAATCCCAGTTCCTGAGCTCGTCTAGATCTTCTGAGTGGTAGTTTCCCGAAGGCTCGGCGCGGATTTCCTGATGGTGATCTGCACCGGGCCTTGTCGGGTTTCGGGACGCGTTGAACGCCAGGCAAATAGTTATCCACGGTGTGTATGGCGGCCGCTTCGCGAAAATGTGGACTATTGGCCATAATCTGCCGAGTTGGCCGTTATAAGAGACGGTGACTAAGCCTTTTGCGATTCTATGAATATCCACATGGTTATCCACATGACTGTGGGCAAGATGTGCAGAACTGTGTGAAAACCGCGATAATCCCTGTATTGCGGGCGTTTTTGGGTGTTGATAACTACTGTGAACATATCGCTACCTTCAATAAAACATTTCCCTGTCCACAGATGTGAAAACAGAAAACACCTAGTCAATCACTATTACTGTTGGGTACTTGACAATAATCCACAGGGTTCTCCCCAGACAGTGAACAGGCTAGTCCACAGCTGATGGTATGTTATGCACAGGACCTGTGGATAATGGAGTTTACGTGGGTAGACATCGGCCCTACTGTTGGCTTTGGGGCAGAAATATCCACAGACGTAATCCATTGAACAGTTGGCATCAACTAGCAGGTTGGAACGTTGCCATCTGGCAAGGAAGATTTTTCTCCCTGGGGTCAATAGGGGATGGAAGTGTCTGCAATGAGTGCTGAGCCGGTCTACGAAGGACGAGAATCCGACGCAGGGCGCAAGCCGCCACAGGATGTCGAAGCCGAGATGTCCGTGCTCGGTGGCATGATGCTATCCAAGGACGCCATCGCCGACGTCGTTGAGGCGCTGCGAGGAACCGACTTCTACCGTCCGGCTCACGAATCCATCTACGAAGCCATTATCGATTTGTACGGCCGAGGTGAACCTGCCGATGCTGTGACCGTGGCCGACTTGCTGACCAAGCGCGGCGAAATTTCCCGTGTGGGTGGCGCTGCCTACCTTCACAACCTCATTCAGCAGGTGCCCACCGCCGCTAACGCCGGCTACTATGCAGAAATCGTGCGCGAGCGCGCCGTCTTGCGCCGCCTGGTGGACGCCGGAACCCGCATCGTCCAGATGGGCTACTCGCCCGATGGAGAAGTCGATGCCATCGTCAATGAAGCGCAAGCCGAGGTCTACAAGGTTGCGGAAAACCGCAGCAGCGAAGACTACGTACGCCTCTCGGACATCATCGAAGGCACCGTAGACGAAATCGAAAACGCCGCGAACGCCGGCGACGGCATCACCGGCGTGCCCACCGGGTTCTACGAATTCGACGAGCTGACCCAGGGCCTGAAGGGCGGCCAGATGATCATCATCGCGGCCCGTCCTGCAGTGGGTAAGTCGACTTTCGCACTGGACTTCGCCCGGTCCGCCGCCATCAAGAACAACATGGCCACCGTCTTCTTCTCCCTGGAAATGGGCCGCAATGAAATTGCGATGCGCCTGCTTTCGGCAGAAGCCTCCATCCAGCTCCAGGACCTGCGCAAGGGTTCGGTGGAAGATGCACAATGGACGAAGATTGCCACCACCATGGGCCGGTTGAATGAAGCGCCGCTGTTCATCGACGATTCGCCGAATATGTCCATGATGGAAATCCGCGCCAAGTGCCGCCGCCTGAAGCAGCGCAACGAGCTGCGCATGATCATCCTCGACTACCTGCAGCTGATGAGTTCGGGCAAGCGCGTGGAATCACGCCAGCAGGAAGTTTCCGAATTCTCGCGTAACCTCAAGTTGCTGGCCAAGGAACTCGATGTTCCGTTGATCGCGCTGTCGCAGCTGAACCGTGGATCCGAACAGCGAACCGATAAGCGGCCTATGGTTTCGGACCTTCGTGAATCCGGTTCCATTGAGCAGGACGCCGATATGGTGATCTTGCTGCACCGTGATGATGTGTATGACAAGGAAAACCGTCCAGGCGAGGCCGACGTGATCATCGCCAAGCACCGTGCCGGTCCTACCAAAACCATCACCGTGGCATTCCAAGGCCACTACTCGCGCTTCAGCAATATGTCCTCTGAGGGTTAATCCCAGTCAGAACCAACATGGCAGCTACTAAGCCAGCGACTTGCTGGCTATAGTGGGTGCCATGTTCGCTTCTTTGCAGGCCTTGCTTTGGGGCACGGTAGCCGGCTCGGCGCTGTTGCTGGGATCTGGCGCTGCCTGGTGGCTGAAAATTCCGAAGGTCTGGGTTTGCGCGATCATGGCCTTAGGCGCAGGAGTGCTGGTCAGTGCACTGAGCTTTGAGCTTGTACTCGAGGCCTTCGAAACTGGCGGGCTTCTGGCAACGGCGGCCGGTGTGCTGGTGGGAGCCGCGCTGTATTTCTCGGCCAATAGGGTACTGGCCTGGCGCACCGCAAGGCGTCAAAAAGCCTCGGGCAGCGCTCAGGGCGGCGAACCTGCGGGCACCGCTTTGGCAGTGGGAGCCTTGATCGACGGCATTCCCGAATCCGTGGCACTGGGTCTGAGCGTTGTGGCTAGCTCGAGCATCAACCCCGCCATGCTCATTGCCATTTTCATTTCCAACATTCCCGAAGGGTTGGCCAGCACGGCTCAAATGAAGAGCGCCGGCCGCAAAGGTTCGTCTATTGCCCTTCTGTGGGGTTCCATCGCGATTTCTTGTGGGCTGGCTGCCTTTGTCGGGGCACTGGCCATGCAATCCATGCCTGAAGAAGCCTTGGCCTTCGCCACGGCAGTTGCCGCAGGCGGAATCCTGACCATGATTGCCGACTCGATGATTCCCGAAGCCTATTCTGTTGAACATGATTACACCGGGCTGCTGGTCACCGGTGGCTTCCTGTCGGCATTCGCCCTGCATGTTCTGGGCGGCTAGCAGAAAACTGGCATGATTAGGGCATGCCCCTAAGACGTAGTAGCCACAACCCTGCGCCAGCTACAGAAACCATTTACGCACCGCAATTCTTGGCCACCACCATGGGCATGTTTGTTCTGGTGTTCCTTGTTGCCTTTGAATCCATGGCCGTCACCACCGTGATGCCGATGGTCAGCGAACTGCTCAACGGCGAACGCTATTTTGCGCTGGCCTTTGCCGCCCCGATTGCCAGTGGCATGCTCGGCATGGTTGCCGCCGGTGAAGTCACCGACCGCTGGGGACCAAAGCATCCCCTGTTTATTAGCGTCGCGATTTTCTGCGTGGGCTTGCTGATCTGCGGTTCTGCAGCGAATATGCCCATGCTTATCGGCGGGCGCATCTTGCAAGGCGTCGGAGGCGGTGCCATCACCGTGGCAATCTACGTGCTCATTGCCCGTGCCTATCCAGGCCAGCTGCATTCAAAAATCTTTGCGCTCTTTGCCACCGCGTGGGTGCTGCCAGCGATGGTTGGCCCATGGCTGGCCGGCCTGATGGCGGTGCACCTCGGCTGGCGCTGGGTCTTTTCCGGCGTGGCCGTCTTGGTGATCGTCGCCTTCTGCGCAATGGTTCCGGTGCTCAAATCCCTGGATTCCGAACGCAACCAGGAACTCGGTCCGGTATCGGTGAAGCGCCTGGCGCTTGCCGGGCTGACGGGGCTTGCCGTGATCTCCATGAATCTGCTGGGCAATTCGAACAGCCGCTGGTCGCTGGCCGGATTAGCGCTGGCGCTGGTGGTTGCATTGGTGGCGATTCGCCCGCTGCTACCGCGTGGGACGTTCCTGGCGCGCCGCGGACTGCCTGCCACCATCACCACCAGGATCTTCATTACCGGCGCCTTCTTCGGTGTGGAGGTTTATCTGCCCTATCTGCTTCGCGAGGACTACCAGCTCGCTCCGGACCGGGCCGGTTTGATCCTGACAGCCTCGGCCCTGTGCTGGTCGATGGGTTCATGGCTCCAGGGAAGGCTGGGGGAGAAGGTCGCTTCCTCAACCTGCATCACCGTGGGCGCAGTGGCCGGGAGCGTGGCCATAGCCACCGCATTGGCCACCGCGCTCTTCCACCCGCCGGTGCTCGTACTGGTGTGCGGCTGGGCGGTCGGGGGCTTTGGCATGGGGATGATTTTCCCCCGCCAAAACGTCAACATGCTGGCACTGTCCACCAAGGAAGAACAGGGCTTCAACTCCTCGGCGATGTCCGTGGCGGACTCGCTGGGCAATGCCGGGGCCACAGCCATCGGCGGCGTCATCTTTGCGCTGGCCGCTGCCGGCACGGGCTTCGTTGCGGTCTTCAGCTTCAGCCTGGTTCTGGTCCTGGTTCTGATCGCCATTTCGCCACGCACCAAGGGTTCCCCGGGCCTGGCAGCGCGCTAGCCGCGCGGCAAGATCTCCAAGTGCGCCCTGATTGGCTTCACTAGATGCTGGTCGTACTCGCTGTGCTTGGCCACATAGCCCTTGACATAGGGGCAGACCGCCACGATTTTCGCTCCGCTGGCGATGGTGTTCTGCAGCGCGAATTTCACCAGGACGCTGGCTAGTCCCTGTCCGGCGTAGTCCTCATCCACGGTGGTGTGGAAGAAGATCCGCTCGGTTCCTTCGGCTCCATCAAAGTCCCGGTAGTGTGCCGCGCCGATGATCTTGCCGTTATCGTCAAGGGCGAAGCGCTGGCGCTCGGGAAGGAAGACTGGCTGGATCTCACTCATGTTTGGTGTCCTTTTGGTCAGGAGGGGTTCACGCGCGGACGCAGGCGAACGGTGGGAAGTGCTGGGGCGGGCAGGGCCGCCGGGGTGCCGGGCGGGAACGGGCCGAAGCGATCCTCCGACGCGTCTCCTGGTTCTGCTCCGATCTCGGCTTGCCACTGCGCGCGGAAGGCGAGGACTTCCTCGTGGGTGCGGCCCACAAAGTTCCACCACATTAAGATGTCTTCCTTCAATGGTTCTCCGCCGATGAGCAAGGCCAGCACCGGTTCGTCACCGGAAGCCAGGCGCAGGGTGGTGGAACCAGCGCGCACGAACCCGAGATCGCGTGGGGCCAGCTGGTGCCCGTTGAGCTGCAGCGCGCCCGAATCCAGGAGGATTCCGTGCTCATGATGCTCCGGGACCAGGATCTCAATCTGGGTGTTCGGTTCCAGGCGCAGTTCAGCGCCGCCCAACTCCGAGTGGGTCACGATCGGAGAGGCGGAGCGCTGCCCGGAGATTTCGTAGCTGCCCATGAAAACTGACATGGACCAGCCTGGCCCAGAGAGCGATTCTGGCCGATAATTTTCAAAGGTGTGCTCCATGTCCCGGGCGTGCTCGGGCAAAGCAGTCCACAGCTGGGCTCCGTGCAGAATGGTGGTGCCATCGGTGAGGATTTCGGAGTGGCTAATGCCGTGCCCAGCGGTCATGAGGTTGACCTCGCCTGGGCGCACGGTGGCTTTGAAGCCTGCCGAATCCATGTGGTTGATTTCTCCGGTGAATAGCCAGGAGACCGTTTGCAGCCCGGTGTGGGGGTGGCGTGGAACGTTCATGCCGCCGGTGGCTTTGACGTCGTCGGGACCGTAGTGGTCCAGGAAGCACCAGGCGCCGATGAGGCTGCGCTGCTTTTGTGGCAGGGTGCGGAATACTGTCATGGCCCGGGGCCCGCCCAACGGAACCTCACGAGGCGTCAAGACTTCAACCTCGGCATGGGATGTGACTTCACTGCAGTTGACTTCTGCCGGGTTGTGCTCGAGATTGCTCATAAGCCAAGGTTATTCACTGCATCGGGCTTTGGCTACAATCGACTGGCGGTTAGGCCGGGGTACGATCGAGGCACCCGTATTGCCCCGATTTCAAGGAGTTTGCAGCAACGTGGACAGCGCTATTCTTCCGGAGGATGATCTTCTCAAGCTGGAAAAGCAGGTGTGCTTTGGTTTGGCGGTCGCCTCTCGAACGGTGATCTCTGCCTATAAGCCCGTGCTGGATCCACTGGGCCTGACCCACCCGCAGTACCTGGTGATGCTGGCGCTGTGGGATTCTGGCCCCATGAGCGCTCGCGAACTGAGCGAGCAGTTGCACCTGGACCCTGGAACACTGTCTCCGCTGGTCAAGCGGTTGGAGGCCGCCGGCCTGGTGGACAAATCCAAAAATCCGCACGACGAGCGCGCAGTCATCCTCCAGCCCACTGACAAGGGCGCTGAACTTCGCAAGGAGGCGCTGAAAGTTCCGCTGGAGATGATGTCTCGACTCGAGCTCTCAGAGAAGGACGTTGTTGAGCTCAGGGACCTTCTGGACCGCCTGATTGCCGCTGGAGTCAATGCGCCGAAGGAGTAGCCACCCATTTAGTTGGTGTACCAACTAATAGGGTATGCTGGGTCAAAAGCACCAACACCCACGCATACTGCAGAGGACCACTCGCATGGACGAATCTCCGCTGCCAATCATCACCGATACCACCGGGTTGAGCATTGGCTATCGCATTCTCTGGCGACTGAAGTATTTGGGACTGAGCATTTTCGGTCCTGCAGAACGCCTGGTGGAAGCCAGCCCTCGCGAGCGCATCAAGTGGGACCGGGCCATGAAGGTCAAGGCGGCCCATGAGGCCGCGGAGACCCAGCCTGATGAGCAGACGCTGTACACGGCCAGCCGACTGGAACCGCGTCGCCGCCAGTAGTAGCCAGGCTCACCGTCTCCTTGAGCAAGGCCACGTCTCCCAGGGGCGATCCGGGCACAGCTTCGCAGTGTGCGGCAAGAATGCCGCGATACCATTTAACTCATGGAATCGATGACTGAACTGGTGGTTGCGCGACAGTTTTCCGCCCCGAAAACTGCTGTCTGGGCAGCCTTCGTAGAACCCGAAATCATTGCCCAATGGTGGGGACCACAGGGGTGGGCCGTCAATGAGGAGTCGGTTGTTTTTGAAGCAAAGGTTGGCGGCCGCCATGAGCTGGAAATGGTTCAGATCGAGAATCCAGAGGCCAGGGTTCCGCTCAAGGCCGTACTGACTTCCTTCGATGAATACGAATGCCTGGTCAGTGTCGATGGCCCGCATGAGATGACTCTTGACTTGGTTATTGAGACTCGCATCGAATTCAAGGAGTTTGCGGGACAGACCATGCTGACCCTGACCCAGGGGCCGCTGCCTTTTGAAGTCGTAGATTCCAGCACCAAGGCTTGGCATTCCGCCTTGGGCAAGCTTGAAGCGCTGCTGGCCGAGTACTTCTAGATCTCTAACCCGATGGCCGGCTGCTGCACGAAGTAGCTGCGGATTTCCTTGATTTTTGCGGCTTTGCCGGCAGAGGCGAATTTCAGCACATGGCTGAAGTGGACCATTGAATGTTCACTGTCGCAGGTTCGGCCGTCGGTGCTTCCTTCTGAACCGTGGGTCAGCACGCTTAAAAACTGCACAGACCCGGTGGCCGGTGCTTCGAGTATCCACTGCCGCACCGCATCGAAGCCGTCCAAGGACCCTATGCCTGCGATGTTCCACTGGATATCCTCTGAAAACCACTGTTCAAGCAGGGGCAGATCTTTTCCATAAGCCGCAGCCAGGACGTCGGTAATGATCCGATGGCGTGGAGCATTGCCGCAGGTTGCCGGAATCTCGACGTGCATTGCTTTCCGCCTAGCCTCGCCCGATATACGGCATGCCACCGGCCGTGATGGTGAATTGGTTGATTGAGATGCCCAGGGGTACGCCGGCGATATACGCGATGGCTTCGGCGGCCTGCTCCAAGGGGAATGTCGGTTCAACAATCCGTTGGCCACTGGGCTGCAGGGCGCCGTTATTCGCCCCGAAATCATCAAGCAAGTCGCTGGCCGTGTTGCCGATATCTACTTGAGTGGCACGGATCCGATGCGGGCGGCCATCGAGTTCCAAGGCCTTCGTTAGCCCCGCGATCCCGTGTTTGGTTACCGTGTAGGCCACCGAATTCACCCGTGGAACTTGTGCGGAAATCGACCCGTTGTTGATGATGCGGCCACCGCCGTTGGCCTTGAAGTGCGCAAAGGCGCTGCGTGCGGCGTTGATGGCTCCGGTCAGATTGATCTGGCACACCTGATCCCACTGTTCAGGACTCAGCTCGTCTATGGAAACCGAGGGGCCAAAGATGCCAGCGTTATTAAAGAGCACGTCGACAGATCCAAAACGGTGTTGTGCTGCCGAGAACAACTCATCCACGGCGCCGGGGTCGGTGACATCGGCGGGATGAACCAAAGCCGAAGGATGGGACTGCGCGGTTTCTTCCAAGGTTGTCTTGGTGCGTCCCGCCAGAGCGACATTCCAGCCCTGGGATAGGAGCAGACGAGCCGTGGCGCGGCCGATGCCCGTGCCAGCGCCAGTGATCACGATTGTTCGGCCTGGCTCAACTGAGCGAGAGGACTGGGGCATCATTTCTCCTTGCGGGATTCCATCAACATCGGTGTTAACGTGCGTGCTCCCATCCTAGGAATCCGCGCTCGCAATGCCCAGCCGGTGTACCGGATGTTGCGTGACCACCTGAATTCTTGCGCTGCAGTGAGCGATAAACTGGGGTTCTAGATCTGATGGCTCATGGCAAGGTGGCGGCGATGCAAAAGGAATCCAACGATTCAGCGGCGACTGCGGATGAGCGAGCCGCGATGCTCAAGGAGCGCGTGTACGTCACCTTCACTGCGCTCGCCGTGATGATTGCTACCGGTTCCCACGGTAGCGCCCCCACTGCTGGCGGTGCCGCGCTGAGCCTCGTGGTTACGGTTGCGGCGGTGCTGATGGCGAGCCTCGTTGCAGACGTCATTGCCCACTCCGCTATTCACGCCGCGTTGGTTACGCGATCGGAGCTGAAGCATCTGCTCAAGGTGGTGTGGGGCGCAGCCGGCGCTGTTTTTGGCCCCTTGGCTTTGCTTGGGCTCAGCGCGCTCAATGTTCTTGAGGTTCCGCTGGCGTTGCAACTGGGCCAATGGTGGCTTGTTGCGGCGCTGGCCTTTTTTGCATTCCTGGCGATGCGTCGAATGCGCCTGGGCTTATGGCGTACTGCGGTGCTGATGTTGCTGCTGGCCGCGGTTGGCGTGGTGGTCATCTTGCTGCAATTGCTGGCGCATTCCTAAGCGAGCGTGACCCGGGCTGCCGGCACTAGCGGTCGGTGGCTGACCCAAAAATCTTGTTCCACAGCGACGGTGCGGAGCTGGTGATTTTCGGCTGCCGGACAATGTCGGGATCCAGATTGTCGATGGATTGGAACAGTCCCGTGCGCAAAGCCGCGGTGCCGCCCAGCGGGCGATTCCCTTCGGTTGGGCAGGTAATCTTTGTCTGGTTGATGGCGGCCATCGTTCCCTCCTTCAGGTTGCAATACTTTCGCATTGTGAAATCTATATTTTATCTAGTGAAACTAGTATGGGAGCTTCGGGGTGCCGTTGGCAAGGGGTCTGAGCAAATAGTTTCCTGGAGGCGTGAAAGTCTCGAAACAAAATAAGGGCCTGTAAATTTTTTGGTTTTGCTCTTGACGCACCCGCTGTGAAATGGATTACAGTTGAGCAACAAGGTTCCACGAAACCAGCATCGAGTCGAAACCGAAATCAATATTTTCGGTGGTAAGGGTGTTCAGCCAAGGTCCGTGGAATGTCGACCGATGAAAAGAGCTGATCACCCGATGCACCTCGACGTTTTCAACGAACTCTCCGCACCTGAAGCCGAAACGCTTCTTCGGCCCTGCGTCGATGTAGACCGTTGGATCCACGAACTGATCTCTGCTCGTCCTTTCGCAACCCGGGACGAACTTACTTCTTATGCCCTGAGCGGCATCACTCCATTTGACCCGCAGGAGCTGGACGCCGCCTTGGCGCAGCACCCCCGCATTGGCGAACGGGCTCAAGGCGAAAGCAAGGAAGCAGATCTCTCTCGCGGTGAACAGGCCTCACTGAATCTGGATGATGATGCGACCGAGCGCCTGAAAGTAGCTAACCAGAGATACGAACAGCGCTTTGACCGTGTCTTCCTCATCCGTGCTGCCGGTCGCAGCACCGAAGAGATCCTGGCCCAATGCGAACGCCGGCTCGAGAACGACGAAGCTACCGAACTGGCCGAAGTAGCCACGCAGCTGCGTGAAATTGCCGTGCTGCGGCTCAACGACCTCATTACCAACTAATACCCTCCAACTTCTAGGAGATGATCATGGCGAATGACAGTGCAGAACGCAGTCACATCACCACCCACATACTCGACACCGGGACCGGGAGGCCTGCCTCCGGTGTCAAGGCCACGCTGGAAGCCAAGACGGCATCCGGCTGGCAAGAAATCGGAACTGGTTCAACCGATGCCGATGGACGCATCAAGAACCTTGGACCGATACAGGTTGAAGCCGGTCGCTACCGTGTTTCCTTTGAAACCGGCGACTACTTCGGGAAGCAGGGAACGGAAAGCTTCTTCCCCGCGGTAAGCATCGATTTTTTCGTGAACAACGTCGATGAGCATTACCACGTACCTCTTCTTATCAGCCCGTTTGCCTATTCCACATACCGAGGGAGTTAGAACAATGACTACCGAAATCACCGCCCCAGCCCAGACCAAGATCGTGCTCGGATCCAACCAGTACGGCAAGGCGGAAGTGCGCCTGGTCAAGATCACCCGCGACACCGATCGCCATCAGATCCAGGACCTGAATGTCACCAGCCAGTTGCACGGCGACTTCACCGCCGCGCACCAGGACGGCGACAATGGCCGTGTCGTCGCCACCGACACCCAGAAGAACACCGTCTACGGCCTGGCCCGCAACGGCGTGGGAGCTATCGAGGAGTTCCTGGTGCAACTCGGCGAGCACTTCACCGGAGAATTCGACTGGATCACCGGAGGCCGCTGGGCAGCCCAGCAGTTCTTCTGGGACCGCATCAACGACCACGACCACGCCTTCTCGCAGAACAAGTCCGAGGTCCGCACCGCAGTGCTGGAAATCGACGCACAGGGCAAGAAGTCGATCGTTGCTGGTCTTGAAGACCTCACGGTCCTGAAGTCCACCGGCAGCGAATTCCACGGCTTCCCACGGGACAAGTACACCACGCTGAAGGAAACCACGGATCGCATCCTTGCCACCGACGTGACCGCACGTTGGCGCTACACCGAGGAGGCTGTCGCCGAAGGCATCGACTTCGACGGAGTATATTCCTCCGTGCGCAACCTGCTGCTGACCCACTTTGCGCAGACCCACTCCTACGCACTGCAGCAGACCATGTTCCAGATGGGCCAGGCAGTCCTCGAGGCCCACCCGGAAATCGCCGAGATCAAGATGTCCCTTCCGAACAAGCACCACTTCCTTGTGGACTTGGATGTCTTCGGGCAGGACAACCCTAACGAGGTCTTCTTTGCTGCTGATCGTCCATACGGCTTGATCGAAGCGACCATCACCCGTGAAGGCACCGAGGCAAATCACCCAATTTGGGCCAATATCCCTGCTTTTATCTAACTGAACAGCGTTGAGGGTGTGCCGGTGCGGACACACCGGCACACCCTTGGCAGCGACTGACGTAGGAGGTCAGCCTTGAGCGCTACACCTGATGAATCTACCAAAGCCATCCGGCCCGAGGATGTAAAGCTTTCCTTAGGGAAGAGCTTTGCCTACGGTTTGCAGCATGTCTTGACCATGTACGGCGGCATCATCGCCCCACCACTGATCATTGGCAATGCTGCTGGAGTCTCGCCGGAGGAGATCGGCCTCTTGGTTGCGTGCTGCCTCTTTGTCGGTGGCCTGGCCACCATCCTGCAGACCGTCGGCATCCCGTTCTTCGGAGCCCAGCTGCCGCTGGTCCAGGGGACCTCTTTCGCCTCCGTGGCCACCATGGTGGCCATCGTCAACGGCGGTGGCGGAATCCAGGCGGTCTTCGGTGCCGTGCTGGTCGCCGCGCTCATCGGCTTCCTCATCGCCCCGTTCTTCGCTCGTGTCATTAGATTCTTCCCTCCGGTGGTCACCGGCGTGGTCATCACGATGATTGGCATCTCGCTGACACCGGTTGCGGCCAACTGGGCCATGGGCGGAGACGCCAAGGCCGACGACTACGGCTCGCTGGCAAACATCGGGCTGGCCGCCGGAACGCTGCTGGTGGTCCTGCTGCTATCCAAGGTCGGCAATGCCGCGATCTCCCGGATGTCGATCTTGCTAGCCATCGTGCTGGGCACGGTAGCTGCAGCGTTGCTGGGCATGGCGGATTTCTCCCAGGTCGGGAACGGCGCGATCTTCGCCTTCCCGCAGCCGCTGGCCTTCGGCATGCCGGTATTCGAAATCGGTGGCATCATTTCCATGACCATCGTGGTGCTGGTGATCCTGACCGAGACGACCGCCGATATCCTAGCGGTGGGCGAGATTGCCGGGTCAAAGGTGGATTCCAAGCGCATTGCCAACGGCCTTCGCGCCGACATGGCTTCCTCCGCGGTGGCTCCGATCTTCAACACCTTCACCCAGTCGGCCTTCGCCCAGAATGTCGGGCTGGTGGCCATCACCGGCATCACCAGCCGTTTCGTGGTGGCAGCCGGTGGCGGCATCCTGGTGGTGCTCGGCCTGTTGCCGGTCCTCGGGCGCGTGGTCGCGGCCATCCCCACTCCGGTGCTCGGTGGTGCTGGCATCGTGCTCTTCGGCACGGTAGCAGCCTCCGGAATCCGGACCCTGTCCAAGGTGAAGTACGACGGCATGAACCTGGTGATTGTCGCGGCTTCGATTGCCTTCGGCTGTATCCCGATCGTGAAAACTGACTTCTACGCAGGATTCCCTACTTGGTTTGAGACCATCTTCCATTCGGGAATCTCCTCGGCAGCGATCATGGCGGTTCTCCTGAACCTGCTGTTCAACGAATTCAAGTTCGGTAATACGAAGAATGCGTCGGTCTTTTCGGCGGCGCCACCACGCATGGTCAAGACCGAGGAGATCTGCGGATTGCTCGATGGCGACCACTACGAGGGTGGCAAGCTCATCGACAAGGACGGATATGAAATCCCGGTGGTTACGCCCGATGAATTCGAGCAGATCCAGACCGGAGCTATCCAGATGCCTGTACCCAGGCTTGCCCAGTCATCTGAGCACTGAACCGACGGCAGCGCCCGAAGCTGACGCCGTCGAAGAACTCGATGACGAGAAGAACTAGAACACAGGCAAGTGCCCGCAAACCTCGGTTTGCGGGCACTTGCCTGTTGAAGATTCGCTTTTCAACGGTCGCAGCCGGGAACCCGCGGATCGAATCGGTCAGGATAAGGTCAGAGTTCGGCATGTCGGCTCTCCCGGACCTGCTGTTCAATGATTCCGCCTCCGGCAACACCACCTGCCGGTGCCAAAGCTTGTTCACGCTCTAGGGGCCGAGCCCGGGCGCAAGATGACTTTCTTGAAAAGATAAGCTTGCATGATCATAAGATAGGGAACTGTGAGTCCAGCTAATCTTTCCATCGGCGTTGATATCGGTGGTACCAAAATCCTTGCAGCTCTCGTGGATGAAGAGGGAAATGTCTACGGACAGATCCACCGCGAGACACCCAACCACGATGTGGCCGGGACAGAACGGGCCCTGGCGGAGATGATCCGCGAGCTCTCCCAGGGCAACGGCAAGATGCCGGTGGGCATCGGCGCCGCAGGCTGGATGGACCGCAAGGGCAAGAACGTCCTGTTCAGCCCGCACCTTTCATGGCGCAATGAGCCGGTGCGTGATCGCCTGATGCAGCTGGTGGGGCACGAAGTCACGCTCGTCAATGATGCTGACGCCGCCGGCTGGGCCGAACACCGTTTTGGCGCCGGACGCGGCGAAAGCGACATGGTCTGCCTGACCTTGGGGACCGGCATTGGCGGGGCAGTGATCCTCGGAGGCCAGATCCATCGTGGCAAATCAGGCATCGCTGGAGAATTCGGGCATCAGGTAATTGTTCCCGGCGGCCATCGGTGCGCCTGCGGTAACCGGGGCTGCTGGGAACAATACGCTTCTGGAAATGCCTTGGGCCGTGAAGGCGCAGAACTCGTGCGCAGCAAGTCGCCCGTGGCTTTCCGGCTGCGCGAAGCCGTCGGGGATAACCCCGAAGCCGTCACCGGAGCGGAAGTAACCCGCCTGGCGGCCCAGGGCGACCCGGCCTGCGAAGACCTGATTGCAGATATGGGTGGTTGGCTCGGTCTGGGCATCTCGAATCTGGTATCGGTGCTGGATCCAGGCACTATTGTGATTGGCGGCGGCTTGGGCACCGCGTCAAAGCAGCTGGTGGCTATCGCCGAAGAGACCTACCGCCGCACGCTCTCTGGCCGAGGCTACCGTCCTTTTGCGAAGATCTGCCAGGCCGAATTGGGTCCGGCCGCGGGCCTGATTGGTGCCGCGGATCTGGCCCGCTTCAACCTGCAGCAATAGAAAAAGATTGACAGGACATTAGGACCTATCTAGGCTCGGATTGTTATTCAACATGAGAGCGAGGTCTTGGTGTGAACCTGTCGGCCAAGCCAAACCGAGCTCCGGGTACATCCTTAGGCATTGTTCTGGCGACCTACGCAATTGCCATGTGCGGCACAACCATGCCCACCGCCCTCTATCCGACCCTGCAAGATGGGTACGGGCGGAGCACGGCCGCCTCGACGCAGCTTTTTGCCATCTACGCCATCGTGGTGCTCGCGGTCCTTTGCGTCTTCGGATCCCTTTCTGATGCCATCGGACGCAAGCCCGTGATGATCCTTGGACTGCTGGCCTCGGCTGCCAGCGGAATACTCTACGCCGTAGCCGAGGATGCTCCGATGCTGTTCATTGCCCGCACGCTGTCCGGGGTATGCGCCGGGCTGGTGACCGGTACGGCAACGGCCTACCTCACCGATCTGGTCTCCAGTTCCGCGCGCGGTGCCAGCATTTCCAGTGCGGCAAATATGGTCGGGCTGGGCAGCGGGCCAGTGCTGGCGGCCTTCCTCACCTACTTCGTCCCCTCCGTGCCGATGATCGCGTTTAGTGTCCACGCGGTACTCTCCGGGCTGTGCATGGCGCTGCTGGCCATGATCCCGGATACTGCCGCCCACCGCGGGCTCGGGCTCAAGCTCAGCCTGCCTTTGATACCCCGCTTCGCCCTCCGTGATTACTGCGTGGGTGGCCTGATGACTCTGGGGTTCGCCGTGATGGGCGGCTGCACCGCCATGACATCGATCCTGGTGGTCCGCGCCTTCGGCATTACCGATCTGAGGCTTTTGGGGCTCATTGGGTCATTGATTTTCATTGCCACCACGGTCGGACAGAAAACCTGCGGAAAGCTGGTGAGCGAAAAAGCCTATTTTGGATTCGCTGGATTGGTGATCGGTTCAGCGCTCATTTCCCTGGCGCCGGGATTGAATGGATCAGCGGCGGTCATGGTCTACCTTCTCGGGCTGCTGATCGCGGGTCTGAGCCACGGCGCATTGTTCCCGGTGGGCCTTGGCATTGTTCTGCGGCGCATCGAGTTTCGCGACCGCGGCAGCGCCAGCTCAGCCTTCTGGGTGTTGGGTTATGCGCTGACCGCGCTGGGCGCGCTGGGCTTGGGTTGGGCAGGCCAATTTGTCGGTGAATCTATGGCGGTGACCGGCTTCGGCGTCGCCATTGCGCTGTGTTCAGCTGCTTGTCTGCTCCTGCACCGGCGCTGGACCAAGACCGCGCCCCAAGGAGTCCCAAGAAGATGATGTGTCACAAAACACTGCAATTGGCGGAATGACGCAGGTTCGTTGATGGTTGGACAGTCAGAGAACAAATTAGTGTCCGAATATGGCCAGCACGCAGGCCTCGGGCTGATCCGAAAGGCAATCAATGTCTGTTGCATCCCAGGAAACCCAGGTCGACACCGCAGCGTTCAACGCCATTTTTGGCGAGGCCCGCACCGCTAACGCCTTCACCGGCGAGGTGACCGATGAGCAGGCCCGGCGAATCTACGAGCTGGCAAAATTCGGCCCCACCGCTTTCAACTCCCAGCCACTGCGCGTGACCTACGTGCGCTCGGATGAAGCCCGCGCCACCCTGGTTGAGGCAATGGCCCGTGGCAACCAGGCGAAAACCGCCGCGGCCCCACTCGTGGCCATCCTCAGCTACGACACCGCATGGCACCAACAGTGGGACAACTTCCTGCCGGGCTACAACGCGCCAAAGGCGATGTACGATGCCGACGCCGAGTTCACGGCGGCCACCGGCAACAACAACGCACACCTGCAGGCTGGCTACTTCATGCTGGCAGCACGCAGCCTCGGCTTCGCCGTTGGCCCGATGACCGGCGCTGACTTCTCGGCCATCGATGCCTCGTTCTTCCCTGAAGGCGAGCAGAAGAGCTTCCTTGTGGTCAACATCGGGCAGCCAGCTGACAGCGAGCTCGGTGCACCCAAGGCGCGCTTCGACTATGAAGCAGTGGTCCGCACCGTCTAAAGGCAGCTTGCCGAACACGAGCAACACAAAAGGCAAGCCCGGAATTCACTGCCGTGAATTCCGGGCTTGCCGCATTGTTGGGCCAGCTGGCTAGTTTGTGGCCAGCGATGTGGCCAAGGCCGCGTCGGCATGGAGCAGCACCTGGGCCGCTACTTCCAATCCTTCAACCGCGCCCAATTCGGTATCCTCATGCTCGATGTTCACGAGCATCTGCGGATCCACCTCGTGCAGGGCCCGCAGGAACTCGGTCCAGAATGCGGTGTCGTGCCCCTTGCCCAAGGCTACGAAGTCCCAGGCAGAGTTCTTCGGCCACTCATTGGCCCACTCATCTCCGCCGAGATTGGTGCGCGGCTCGTCATCGCGCAACCGGCGGAAGCTGTTATCCAGCACCCCCTGGACGGCTGCGTTCGGGTTGATGCGCACATCCTTGGCGGCGGCGTGAAACACCCATTCGCCCAGATCGCGCACTACCGCCACCGGGTCCATTTGCTGCCAGAACAGGTGCGAGGCATCAAGCTCCACGCCGATGTTGCTGGTGCCGGCGCGTTCAACCAGTTCGCGGAAACTGGCCGGGTTGAAAGCAATGTTCTGCGGATGCAGCTCCAAGGCGACCTTGACCCCGTGTTCGCGGGCCAGCTCGTCGATCTCGCGCCAGAATTCGACGGCCACGCCGAACTGGTAGTCCAACTGGTCCAACGCCGCGGAGTTCCAGGCGTTGACCACCCAGTTCGGACGGGTGGCGCCCGGCTCGCCGCCGGGCAGTCCGGACATGGTGACCACGCGGGTCTGCCCCAGCCGCGCGGCGAGCCGGATTGAACGGCGGATGTCTTCGGCGTGCTTGTCACCGATCTGCCGGTTCGGATGCAACGGATTGCCGTTGCAGTTCAACCCGGCGATGGAAACGCCGGTACCCTCGAACTGCGCAAGGAAGGCGTCGCGCGCCGCATCGGACTCGAGGATCTGGTCGACATTCGGCACGTGGATCGCCGGAAGGAATCCGCCGGTGTTCAATTCAATCCCGGTGAGCCCGAGGCCAGCAATGACCGTCAGGGCTTCGGGCAGCGGGCGGTCGTGGAGGATCGCGTTGTAGACTCCGAGCTTCATAGGGAGACCGTCTTTCCGTCATTGTTCGAGGACTGTACTACTGCCTGCAGGATTTTCATGTTGTGCACGCCTTCATCGAAGGTTGCGTTGACTGGAAGCTCCGATTCCACCCCGCTAACTTCGTCGAGGAAGGCGCGGGCCTGAAAGCTGAACGCGTCGTTCTGGCCGAAGCCGACACCTGGGGCGTCCATTGGCAATCCGCCGCCGATGTAGGCATGTTCTGGACCCAGGTTCACCGTGCGGTAGCCGTTGGTGGCCTCGGGCCCTTCGCAGAGCATGATCTCGATTTCGGCCGGGCGCAGCTGGTTGAAGCGGGCCGCGCCCCTTTCGCAGAACACCTCGAAGGTCAGCGTGTTTGGATGGCCTGCAGCGACGCGGGAGACTTCCAGGCTGCCAGCGGCATCGGCGAACTGGACACTGAAGGCCGCGTAGTCATCATTCTCCACTGGCTCTGATTGCTCGCTGAGTTCCACCAGGTTGTGTCCGGTGACAGCTCCAGCTGGCAGATAGCGTTTGGTGATGCTGGTTCTGAGTTGGCCGCCGCTGACCGAGGTGATCTCGCCGGCCAGGAATTCGGCGACGTAGGCGAGGTGGCTGCCAACGTCTGCCAGCGCGCCGGAGCCCGGTTCGCCTTTGAAACGCCAACTCATCGGCGCCTGTGGGCTGTGCCCGTAGTCCGTCCAATAGCGGCCCGAAAAATGCAGCACCTTGCCCAGGGTGCCGTTGTTGATCAGGTCGCGAATCGCGGCGATTCCGGGAGCGCGGCGAAAGGTGAACCCTACACGGGCGATGGATCGAGCATTTTGCGCAGCTGCCGCCATGGCTTCTGCTTCTTCCAAGGTATCGGCCAATGGTTTTTCGCAGAGGACATGCTTGCCGGCGGCCAGCAGCCCTTCCACCGCTTCACGGTGGAAGCGATTGGCGATGACAACTGAGACCACGTCGATATCAGGGTCTGCGGCGACTTCTTGCCACGAGCCCAGTGCCTTTTCGTATCCGTATCGCTTGGCGACCTTTGCCGCCAGTTCGGTGTTCACATCGGCTACGGCAACGTAGCGCAGTGGAGGCAGGGTTGGTTCATACAGCGTGGGCGCGGTGCGATAGCCGGCGATGTGGGACAGTCCCGCCATGCCGGCGCCAATGACGGCGATGCCGATGCTTTTTGTCACGGTGTTCTCCTGGGAAAGAGTGTTCTGGAATATTTTGGAGCGCTCCAAAAAAGTGTAGAGCTGATTCCAGATCAGGGTCAAGGGGTCTGCAGAAGAAGCTTTTGGAACTGGGGAGAATCAGGGTCGGCGAGGTGCCGCGCAGGTGCCGCGCTCGATCAGCAAAGGCTCGAGCAGCACCCGCTGGGCGTCACGCCCGGGGTCGGCGAGCCGGGAAAGAACCTGCTGGGCCACGTGCAATCCGAGGTCGTGGTTGCGGCTGTCCACGGTGGTCAGATGCAATAGGTGGGTGCCGGAGAGCGGCGAATTGTCGTAGCCGATGATTGACAAGTCCCCGGGAACCGAAAGGCCCGCTGCTTGCGCCGCCGCCATGGCGCCCATGGCCATCGAATCATTGCCAGCCAGGATGGCCGTCGTATCGGGAGCCTCGCCCAATAACCGCTGGGCGCACCGATAGCCGGTGTCTTCGTTGGTCAGTTCGCTGACCGAAACGATGCGCTCCTCCAGACCCGAGGCCTTCATCGCCTCCTGGTATCCGGCCAGGCGCAGCATCGAGGATCCGCCGCCGCCACCGATATGGCCGATGTTCCGGTGGCCCAGGGAGATCAGGTGCTCGATGGCCTGTCGGGCACCGAGCCGGTCATCGCTGGAGGCAATGTCGGCGCCGGAAACCTGCGTGGCGCGATTGCCGGCCACGATCACCGGGATCTGGGAAGAAAAGCGCATGGCCGGCGTCGGCTCGGTGGCCAGCACCAGCGCCTCGACCCGGGTGCTCAGAAATCCGTCCAGCGGATCCGACTCCACGTGCGCGTTCAGCGTTCGGTCGGAAACGGCAATGCGCAATCCGGCGCTGGCCAGTCCTTCTTGGAGACCCCGCAAGAGTTCCACAAACCAGACGTTGGTGTAGTCATCGATGACCACTCCAACCGTTTGGCTGGTGCCGCCGGCCAGTGCGGTGGCTGCCTGGCTGGGGCGATAGTCCAGTTCCCTGATGGCTGCCAGGACCGCGGCGCGGCGCGGCGCCGAGACGCTGGGGGAATCGCGCAGCACCAGTGACACCAGCGACTTGGAAACGCCGGCGGCCTGGGCGACGTCGTAGATCGTGGCTCGACGGCGTTCTGTTGCCACGGCTCCTCCTGGGTTCTACCTGCAGTTCTCGTTAAGAGCCTAGCGTTTTGCCGGAGCGCACAGCCGGCCTGGGCGGTTTTGGCTTCGTCATCGTCCTCGTTCAAGTCATAAAGTCAGGACATAGTATCTGGAGATTCTTTTAATTTTCCGCGTCCGAAACGGAGTAAAAACCACGGAATACCGGGGTTTTGCACCAACTATGTTACTCATGTTGTAAATATGTCAGTACAAACCTTTGACAGCGCTGGATTCATGGTGCAAAGTATTTCCTGTGGCACCGTTCACATTGTCGGCAGCTGGCCGATCCCTGAACTCCTGACTCGAAAGGACGTCGATCTGCGTGACTTACGACGTACTCACCCTCGGACGCATCAGCGTTGATGTCTACCCGAACGACATCGGCGTATCCCTGGCCGACGTGACCTCCTTCGGCAAGTACCTCGGCGGCTCTGCCACCAACGTCGCGGTGGCGGCAGCCCAGCATGGACGCGAAGCGGCAGTGATCACCAAGGTCGGCGACGACGACTTCGGCACTTTTCTGGAACGCGAACTGGACCGCTACAACGTGGACCGCTCGCAGGTCACCCGCGACGCCAGCTTGCAGACTCCAGTCACCTTCTGCGCCATCCTGCCGCCAGATGACTTCCCGCTGTACTTCTACGGCCGATTCCCGATGGCCCCGGACTGGAACATCAATACCAGCGAGATTGATCTCGACGCAGTGAAAAAATCGAAAATTTTCTGGAGCACCGTCACCGGTCTGAGCCGCGAGCCTTCGCGCAGCGCCCAGCTGGCAGCCTATGAGGCCCGCCCGGCCAGCTCGCTGGCTGAAGGGCAGTTCACCATCCTGGATCTGGATTACCGGCCGATGTTCTGGGACTCGGTGGAACAGGCCCGCGAACAGGTCACCCAGGCGCTGGCCTCGGCCACGGTCGCCATCGGCAACGACACCGAATGCACCGTCGCGGTCGGCGAGGGAACCCCGGATGAGCAGGCGGACCGCCTGCTGGAGGCCGGAGTGCAGATCGCCGTGGTCAAGCTCGGCCCCGAAGGCGTCATGGCCAAGACCCGCACCGAACGCGTGGTCTCCGCCCCGGTTCCGGTGCAGACCGCCAACGGTCTGGGCGCCGGAGACTCCTTCGGCGGGGCCTTCTGCCACGGATTGCTCTCCGGATGGCCGCTGGAACAGGTTCTGGATTACGCCAACGCCGCCGGAGCCATCGTCGCCTCCAAGGTCGCATGCTCCGACGCAATGCCTACCCCGCAAGAAGTCAACGCCCTGCTGGCCGAGCGCGGCCGCACCGTCCCCGCCTCCCAGAAAGACCTGGTCCAGCCATGAAACAGGCAACCGAGCTGAGCGTGGATCGCGAAGATCCCCGCCGCTACGAATCCATCACCCGCCAACGGCTGGAAGATCCGGCATCGGTGCAACGCGCGGCGGACGCCCGCCGGAAGCACGCCGGCCCGGTACTGGGGCGCCAGAACTTCATCATCGCCGCCGACCACCCGGCCCGCGGCGCGCTGTCGGTCGGCAAGCGGGCCACCGCCATGGCCGACCGCCGCCAATTGCTGGACCGCCTGCAGATCGCCTTGCAGAACCCGGCCTGCGACGGCGTGCTCGCCTCGCCCGATATCCTCGATGACCTGCTGCTGCTCGGTGCGCTGGAAGGCAAGCTGGTCTTCGGCTCGATGAACCGCGGCGGGCTGACCGGCCTGGTCAACGAGATCGACGACCGCTTCACCGGGCACACCGCGGCCGCGCTGGCCGCCCTGGGTGCGGACGGCGGCAAGATGCTGACCCGGATCAGCTACGAGGACCCGGACACCGTCAAGACCCTGGAAGCCACCGCCGACGCGGTCTCCGATTTGGCCCGGCACCAGCTGGTCGCCATGGTCGAGCCCTTCATCTCCAAGCGGGTCGAGGGCAAGGTGGTCAACGACCTGCGCCCGGACGCCGTGATCAAGTCCATGGGCATCGCCGCCGGGCTGGGGGAATCCAGCGCCTATACCTGGCTGAAGATCCCGGTAGTCCAGGAAATGGAGCGGGTCATGGCAGCCACCACCCTGCCCACGGTGCTGCTCGGCGGGGATCCTGCCGGGCACCCCGATGAGGTCTTCGCCTCCTGGCAGGCCGCACTGGCCTTGCCTTCGGTCCAGGGGCTGACCGTGGGACGGACCTTGCTCTACCCCGAGGACGGGGACGTGGCCGCCGCCGTGGCCACCGCCGCATCGCTTCTGAACACCACCGCACCAGTACGCAGCTGAGAAGGACAAAGCTCGATGACTACACGCACAATGACCGTCGCCCAGGCGGTTGTGGAATTCCTGGGCCGCCAGTACACGGTGGATTCCATCGGCGGAACCCAGTACCGCGAACGGCTGATCCCGGGCATGTTCGGCATCTTCGGCCACGGCAATGTCGCCGGCGTGGGCCAGGCGCTGAAGCAGTGGCAGGCCAAGGACCCAAGCCTGATGCCGTACTACCAGGGCCGCAATGAGCAGGCCCAGTCGCACCAGGCCGTCGCCTATGCGCGGCATACCCGCCGCCGGGCCACCTACGCGGTGTCCACCTCCATCGGCCCTGGCTCCTCCAACCTGCTCACCGGTGCCGCCCTGGCCACCGCAAACCGCCTTCCGGTGCTGCTGCTGCCTTCGGACACCTTCGCCACCCGTGCCGCGGACCCGGTGCTGCAGCAGCTGGAAATGCCCCACGGCTATGACATCACCGTCAACGACGCCTTCCGCCCGCTGTCCAAGTACTTCGACCGCGTCACCCGCCCGGAGCAGCTGGCCAGCGCCCTGCACCACGGGCTGCGGGTACTCACCGACCCTGCAGAAACCGGTGCAGTGACCATTTCCCTGCCCCAGGACGTGCAGGCCGAGGCCTTCGACTTCCCGGAAGAATTCTTTGCCGAGCGCGAGTGGAAGATCCGCCGTCCCGAGCCAGAGGCGCAGGACATTGCCGAAGCAGCCAAGATGATCCGGGCCGCCAAGCGCCCGCTGATCGTCGCCGGCGGCGGGGTGCTCTACGCCTTTGCCACCGGGGAACTGGCTGAATTCTGCGAGGCCACCGGCATCCCGGTGGGCAATACCCAGGCCGGCGTGGGCGTGCTGCCCTGGGATTCCAAGTACTCGCTGGGCGCCATCGGATCCACCGGAACCACCGCCGCCAACGCGCTGGCCGGGCAGGCGGACCTGGTCATCGGCATTGGCACCCGCTACGAGGACTTCACCACCGCAAGCCGCACCGCCTTCCAGAACCCGGAAGTGAAGTTCGTGAACATCAACGTCGCGGCACTGGACGCCTACAAGCACGGCACCGTGCTGCCGGTGGTGGCCGATGCCCGCAAGGCGCTGATCGCGCTGCGCGAAGCACTGACCGGCTACCGGGTCGACGGTGCCCTTGAGGTGCAGGCCGCCAGCGAAAAGCAGCGCTGGGATGCCACCGTGGACGAGGCTTTTGCCGAGCGCCTGAGCCCCCTGGTCAGCCAGAACGCCATTATCGGCGCGGTGAACCAGGCCATGGACCCCCGCGACGTGGTGGTTTGCGCCGCCGGTTCGCTGCCTGGGGATCTGCACAAGATGTGGCGGGTTTCGGACCCCTACGGCTACCACGTGGAATACGGATTCTCCTGCATGGGCTATGAGATCGCCGGCGGGCTGGGCATCAAGCGCGCCGTCATCGATGAGGCTGAGCGCGGTGACCAGGAGAACCGCGATGTGGTGGTCATGGTGGGCGACGGATCCTACCTGATGATGCACACCGAGCTGGTCACCGCGGTGGCCGAAGGCCTGAAGCTGATCACCGTGCTGATCCAGAACCATGGCTACGCCTCCATCGGCGCGCTCTCCGAGTCCCTGGGCTCCCAGCGCTTCGGCACCAAATACCGCACCCTGGATGCCGAAAGCCACAGCTTCGATGACGGCTCCACCCTGCCGATCGACCTGGCCGCCAACGCCGAATCCCTGGGCGTGAAGGTCATCCGGATTGCACCGGGGCCACAGGCCATCGAGGACCTGTCGGCAGCCATCGCCACGGCCAAGGCCGCACCGGAAGGCTCCGGCCCGATCCTGATCCACATCGAATCCGATCTCTACGCCGATGCTCCCTCCAGCGAATCCTGGTGGGATGTCCCGGTCAGCGAAGTCGCCGAGCTTGAGAGCACCACGGCGGCCTACCAGAACTACACCAAGAACAAAGCGCGCCAGAAGCCCCTCTTGGGCTAGGGCCGGCAACAGAACACTCTTGAACAGCAAAGGAAATACGGCAATGACTACCACCGCCACCGACGTCGCAGAAATCTTGCACTTCATCAACGGTGCCCCTTCCGCGGGCACCGGCACCGGCACCCAGCCGGTCTACAACCCCGCCACCGGCGAAATCACCGGCCAGCTGCGCCTGGCCAGCGATGAGGACCTGGCGCAGGCCGTGGCCGTGGCCAAGGCCGCCTCAGAAACCTGGGGCGAAGTATCGATCGCCAAGCGCAGCAAGATCCTCTTCCGCTTCCAGCAGCTGCTCACCGAGCACACCGACGAGCTGGCCCGCATCGTGACCAGCGAGCACGGCAAGGTGCTCTCCGACGCCGCCGGCGAAATCAGCCGAGGCATCGAAGTGGTGGAGTACGCCTGCGGCATTTCGCAGTCGCTGAAGGGCGAGTACTCCGACCAGGTCTCAACCGGCATCGACGTCTTCTCCTTCCGCCAGCCGCTGGGCGTGGTCGCCGGCATCACCCCATTCAACTTCCCGGTCATGGTGCCGCTGTGGATGGCCCCGGTGGCCATCGCCACCGGCAACGCCTTCATCCTCAAGCCATCCGAGCGCGACCCTTCCGCCTCGCTGCTGATCGCCGAGCTGTTCAAGCAGGCTGGCCTGCCCGACGGCGTCTTCCAGGTTTTGCACGGCGGCAAGGAGATTGTCGACGGCCTGCTGACCCACCCGGATGTCGACGGCATCTCCTTCGTCGGCTCCACCCCGATCGCCAAGTATGTGCACGAAACGGCCTCCAAGCACGGCAAGCGCGTCCAGGCGCTGGGCGGGGCGAAGAACCACGCCGTGGTCATGCCCGATGCCGACATGGACCTGGCCGCCGACCACATCAACGCCGCCGCTTTCGGCTCCGCCGGCCAGCGATGCATGGCCATCTCCGTGGCCGTCGCCGTGGGCGATGCCGCCGACGCGCTGGTGGACAAGCTCGCTGACCACGCCCGCAAGGTCAACGTCTCCAACGGCCTGGATGAGAAGGCGGACATGGGTCCGGTCATCACCCCGGCCTCCAAGTCCCGCCTGCAGAAGATCGTCGGCGAGGCTGAACAGGCCGGCGCCGCCCTGGTCATCGACGGACGCGACCTGGTGGTCAAGGACCACGAGAACGGCTTCTTCGTCGGCCCGACCATCCTGGACAAGGTCAGCCGCGAAATGAGCGCCTACACCGAGGAGATCTTCGGCCCGGTGCTGGTGGTCCTGCGCGTGGATTCCCTGGAAGAGGCCATCGAAGTGGTCAACGCCAACCCCTATGGCAACGGCACCGCGATCTTCACCTCTTCCGGCGCCCACGCCCGCACCTACACCCGCCGCATCCAGGTGGGCATGGTCGGGGTCAACGTGCCGCTGCCGGTTCCGGTGGCATGGCACTCCTTCGGCGGCTGGAAGGACTCGCTGTTCGGCGAGCACCACATCTACGGCCCGGATGGCGTGCGCTTCTACACCCGTGGCAAGGCCATCACCCAGCGCTGGCCAGAACCAGCCAAGGGCACGGCTGCGACCTTCAACTTCCCTTCCAACTAGCCTTTTGAGCCAGAGAAACGGTACGCATCATGGCACAGAACATCACCATCGGAACTGCTCCTGACTCCTGGGGCGTATGGTTTGCCGACGACCCCAAGCAGACCCCGTGGCAGCGCTTCCTCGACGAGGTGGCCGAAGCCGGGTACAAAACCATCGAGCTGGGCCCCTACGGGTACCTGCCGACCGACCCATCCCAGCTCGCCGATGAGCTGGCCGCCCGCGACCTGAACGTCTGCGCCGGCACCGTCTTCACCGCCTTCCACCGCGGGATCGTTGGCAGCGCCAATGCGTGGGAGGAAGCATGGGAGCCAGCACGCAAGGTGGCCGAGCTGACCGCCGCCATGGGCGGCGAGCACATCGTGGTGATCCCGGCGATGTGGCGCGACGACGTCACCGGGCAGGCGCTGGAACCAGGTACCTTGGATGCTGCCGGCTGGGACTCGCTGGCCAAGGGCCATGACCGGCTGGGCAAGATCCTGCAGGAGGAATTCGGCCTCAAGCAGCAGTTCCACTCCCACGCCGACTCCCATGTCTGCGGCCAGGGCGACATCGAGAAGTTCCTCGAGGTCACTGACCCGCAGTACACCACCCTGTGCCTGGACACCGGCCACGCCGAATACGGCGGGGCATCCAGCGTGGATTTGATCCGCCGCTTCCCTGAGCGCATCGGCTACCTGCACCTGAAGCAGATCAACCCGGACATCCTGGCCACGGTGCGCGAGCAGGACATGACCTGGGCCGCGGCCAACCTCGCCGGTGTCATGTGCGAACCACCTGCGGGACTGCCGGACCTCAACGAGGTACTGCAGGAAGTCGAGAAGCTGGGACGTCCGATCTTCGGCATCGTGGAGCAGGACATGTACCCGGTAGCCGACTTCTCGGTGCCGCTGCCGATTGCCACGCGCACGCGCAACTACCTGCACAGCTGCGTCTCGCGCAGCCACGTTTAAGCCAGACTGAACCTAGCCAAGAACTCTTGAAAGGACATATCGTGCCAGATATCCTGCGCGTCGCCGTCGTTGGAGCCGGACGCATGGGCGCCGACCACATTCAGCGGATCCACCACCGCATCTCCGGAGCCGAAGTGGCTGCCGTGGTCGACATCGACCTTGACCGGGTCAACGCCGCGATCGACGGCATTCCCGGAGCCAAGGGCTACACCGATCTGGACGCCGCGCTTTCCAGCGGGGAGGTGAATGCGGTGCTGCTGGCCACCCCGGGCTTCCTGCATCATGATGCACTGCTGAAGGTGCTTGAAGCAGATATTCCGGTGTTGTGCGAGAAGCCGCTGACCCCGGATGCCGCCTCATCCTGGGAGATCGTCGAGGCCGAGGCGAAGCTGGGCCGCAAGCGCATCCAGGTGGGCTTCATGCGCCGCTTTGACGCCGAATACCGGCAGCTGCGCCAGCTGATTGAGAACCAGGGCCTGGGCGAACTGCTGGTGCTGCACCACCAGCACCGCAACCCGAGCACCCCTGAGGGGTTCACCAACCAGATGCTGATCAATGACTCGGTAGTGCACGAATTCGATGCCATCCGCTTCTTCACCGGCGAGGAAATCACCTCGGTGCAGGTGCGCCTGGGCAAGGCCACGCGCAATGCGCCTAACGGCCAGCACGACCCGCAGCATGTCTTGCTGGAAACCTCCTCGGGTGTGCTGGCTGACGTGGAAATCTACGTCAATGCTAAGTTCGGATACGAAGTGGCCACCCAGGCATCCTTCGAGGATGGCATCGTGTCCATCGGCAATGACGCGGGACCCTATGTGCGCACCGCAGGCCAGTGGGGCGGCAAGGTCACCCCTGGTTTCGAAGAACGTTTCGGCGCTGCCTACGACACCGAGATCCAGTCCTGGGTTGACGCGGCCCTGCGCGATGAAATTGGCGGGCCGAACGCATGGGATGGCTACGCCACTGCCGCGTGCTGCGAAGCGGGCGTCGAAGCCCAGCGCACCGGCGCCAAGGTAGAAGTGCAGCTGAACAGCAAGCCGGATCTCTACAGCTAGGGGCAACATGAAATACGCATTGGATCCCACGCCATTCCATTCCACCCACTCGGTGCTGGAGTTCCCGAAGCTGGCCGCAGAGCTGGGCTACGACTACATCCAGCTGACTCCGCATGCGGACATCATTCCGTTCTTCACCCACCCGAAGGCCGATGACGACCTGGTCGCCAAGCTGGCCGCCGAGTGCAAGGGCGCTGGCGTGGGCATCGCCTCGGTGCTTCCGGTGCTGCGCTGGTCCTCGCCCGATGAGAACCTGCGCCAGGCAGCGGTGCGCTATTGGAAGCGCGCCATCCAGATTGCCGTGGACCTGGGGGTGACCCAGATGAATACGGAGTTCTCCGGGCGCCCGGAGCGTGCCGAGGAATCCGAGGCCGCGTTCTACCGGTCCATGGAAGAACTGGTGCCGATCATCGAGCGCGAGGGCATCAACGTGGCCATCGACCCGCACCCGGATGACTTTGTGGAAGAGGGCCTGGCCGCCTGGCGGGTGATCCGCGGAGTGAATTCGCCGAATCTGTCCTTCGTGTATGTCGCCTCGCATTCATTCCACATGAAGGATGCGCCGTTGGAGATCATGCAGACGGTAGGGGAGCGGCTTCGCGTGGTCCACGTGGCTGACACCATGAACCACCATGCCTCGCATGGGCTGCGCTACATCACCAACCCTCCGGGCAATCCAGTGCGGGTGCACCAGCACCTGAAGGTTGGCGACGGCGATGTGAACTGGGATGAGTTCTTCTCCGGCCTGGTGGCCAATGGCTTCACCGACCGAGCGGAGAGCGTGATGGTCTCGAGCGTCTTTGCGGAGAACGAGAACGCCATTGAGGTCTCGAAGTACCAGCTGGAGCAGATGCGCAGCCGCGTGGCTGCAGCCCAGGCCGCACGCGTCTAGGCGCAAGCACAGCTGCCCGGCCCGCAATGGGCCGGGCAGCGATCTTTTAAGGAAGGAATCAGCCATGGAAATCGGTCTGATCACCGATTCGCTGTCATCGCGAAGCTTCGACGAGGTCCTGGGCATTGCCGCCGACCTGGGTCTGAGTTCCATCGAATTGCCTACGGGCAATTGGTCCGAGGCCCCGCACCTGGACCTTGATGCCCTGCTGGACAGCGAAGCGGAGCGCCTGGCCTACCTGGGCAAGATTGCCCAGGCCGGGCTGCGCATCAGCGCGCTGAACGCCAATGGAAACCAATTGCATCCGGTATCGGGACCTGAACAGGACTTGGTGCTGCGCAAGACGATCCGCTTGGCCCGGCTCATGGACGTCCCCATGGTCGTGTGCATGTCAGGATTGCCCGGAGCCGCGGGGGACAGCACTCCGAACTGGGTGACCAGCTCGTGGCCGCCGGAAAACCTGGCGATCCTGGAGCACCAGTGGGAGCAAGTGGCCCTTCCCTATTGGCGGGAGCTTGCTGGTTTCGCCCAGGAACACCGCGTCAAGCTGGCGATCGAACCCTGCTTTACGCAGCTGGTGTACAACGCGGCGACCGCCAAGCGGCTGATCGATTCGGTGGCCAGCGACTGGGTTGGCATCAACCTGGATCCTTCGCACCTGATGGCGATGGGGGCGGATATCCCTAGCGTGATCCGTGCCTTGGCTGGCACCATCATGCACGTGCATGCCAAGGACGTGCGATTGAACGCACCGCTTGTAGCCGCGAATGGCTTGCCCGATGGCACCGCCATGACGCAGTGGCAGCAGCGGGCCTGGAACTATGTGACCCTGGGTTTGGGGCACCCGGCAGGCGAAGCCTTCTGGGCTGATTTTGTCTATGAGCTGCGCGCTGCCGGCTATGACGGCACGCTCAATATCGAGCACGAGGACGTGCTGGTCAATTCGGAAGAAGGAGTTCGCCGTGCGGCCGGGCTGCTGCGCAGAGTGGCCCTGCAGGGTGAACCGGATTGGAAGCCTGCCCAGGTATAAGACAGCCATGACAGGAGGTGTCCGAGGCCGGAACCAGTCAGTGGTTCCGGCCTCGGCCTGCTTCTGGCGGACTTTGCGGGGAGCGCTCATCGAGGCCTTGCCTACCCCGTCCAATCCGCTGCATTACGGTGATGACTCGGGTGGCGAGAGCATTGAAGGAGCCGCGGGCAGGGCCGTGCCGATTCTCGGCCCGGGCGTTGAAGCGGTATTTGTCAGGACAAAATAGCCCACAACTCTTGATCGGGCAACACTGATGACGTATTGTCCTTACATAGAGGCTGTGAAGCCAATCACTTTCAGTTTATGTGGCAGGGTCAGGATGATGCGAAGCAGCACCCCGCCGCACCGTGTGAGAGAAGCCGGATCGCAGAAGATCCGATGGATGGCCGAAGGCCAGCAAAGCTTTCACCCGGGCAAACCAAAGGAGTTCCCATGTCCAGTGCGCAGAATCTCTCTGCCAAACCGAGTCTCCCGCCACTGACTGCGGGACCGCATTCCAAGCGTCTCGGTTTGATTTCCATCATCGCTTGCTTCGGAGGGCTGCTCTTCGGCTACGACACCGGAGTCGCCAACGGCGCAGAGGGGCCGATGGCCGCCGAACTTGGCCTGAATCTCCTGCAGGTCGGGGTGGTGATCAGCTCCCTGGTCTTCGCCGCTGCCATTGGAGCACTGGTCGGCGGGCAGATCTCAGATGCGTGGGGCCGGCGCAAAACCATCATCATGCTTGCCGTCCTGTTCTTCGTCGGTACCCTGCTCGTAGTCTTCTCCCCAGCGGGCCCAGAACCAGGAACCTTCTCACCATCGGGCTTCTCTGTCCTGGTCGCCGGACGCATCATGCTCGGACTCGCCGTCGGCGGAGCATCGACCGTAGTGCCGGTCTACCTGGCCGAATTGGCCCCGTATGAGAACCGCGGATCCATCACCGGGCGCAATGAGCTGGCCATCGTTTCCGGCCAGTTGGCAGCGTTCGTCATGAATGCCATCATCGGCACCGTATTGGGCGGAAGCGTGGACGGCGTCTGGCGCATCATGTTCGCCATTTGCGCCCTGCCGGCCCTGGCCTTGTTCTTCGGCATGCTGCGCATGCCCGAATCCCCTCGCTGGCTCGTGGAAAAGCGCCGTTACGCGGAAGCGCTGCGCATACTCAAAACCGTGCGTTCGGCCGAACGCGCACTGGCTGAAGTCCATGAGATTGAAATCGTGGCCGAAGAGGAAAAGCGGAACAACAAGCCGGTAGGCATCAAGGCCATTTTGACCAACAAATGGTTGTTGCGCATTATCGCCATCGGCATCGGTGTCTCCATGACCCAGCAGCTCACCGGCATCAACTCGATCATGTACTACGGAACGAGAGTGCTCGAAGAGTCGGGGATGTCCGAGCAGCAAGCGGTCTTGGCCAATATCGCCTTTGGCGTCGTTGCGGTCATCGGCGGCATTATCGCGCTGCGCAATATGGACCGCATGGATCGCCGCAAGACTTTCTTGATCGGCTTGTCGCTGACCACCATCTGCCACATGCTGGTGGCCTTCGCCGGCATGCTTTTGCCTGCGGGCAGCCCGATCCGCCCCGTTGTCATCATGGTTCTCGTGGTCGCCTTCGTGATGTCCATGCAGACCTTCCTCAATGTTGCCGTGTGGGTCTGGCTGGCAGAAATCTTCCCCTTGCATATGCGTGGGCTGGGCATCGGCATCTCGGTGTTCTTTGGCTGGGGAACCAATGGCGTGCTGGCGCTGTTCTTCCCATCCCTGGTCTCCGGGGTCGGCATCACCGGATGCTTCTTCATCTTCGCTGGAATCGGCGTGCTGGCCCTGATCTTTGTCGCAACCCAGGTTCCCGAAACCCGCGGCCGGTCCCTTGAAGCCCTCGAAGAGGATGTTTCCACTGGAGCCATCTACCAGGTCAAGGCTTCGGCCGGCGCCTAATCCAAAATCCCGGCACCAACCAAGAGAGCCGGCCCCACCATGTGGTGGGGCCGGGTCCCGTTAAGCGGTGTGCCTGCCGGTACTGCCGCGCACTACGAGTTTCGGTGCGTGTGTGCTCGACTCGCCAGGCGAATTCAGGGCCGCCTGCATCGCCGCCTTCGCCAACGCCGCGACATCCTGGCGAACACTGGTCAAATCTGCATGCGCCAGCCTTGAAAACTCGCTGTCGTCGTAGCCAGTCAAGCTGATCTGCTCGGGAACTCTTATGCCAGCGAGGTCGATCGCCTGCCGGGCGCCCAGAGCGGCGCGGTCGTTAAAGGCTAGAATTGCAGTGGCGCGCTCGCCTGGAGGCGTTGCCTCGAAGTAGTTCTGGAGGGCCTTGAAGGTCGCGGCCTCATCGGCACTTGCGTGGAGAACCTGGCCAGAAGCCTTGGTGCATTCAACCGAGGCCAGGAAGGCTTCGCGGCGCTGTTGCGCCGAGACGGCAGTCCCGCCATCCAGATGCAGCATCCGTTCGTGCCCAAGCCTGGCCAAGTGGCTGACAAGCTGCTCAATGCCCGCGGCCTCGTCGGTGGTGATCGAGGGCACTGCCTTGGTCTTGCGCAGCAAGCTGATGACCGGAAGCTGCCTGGCTGCCTGAGCCAGTTGGGTGGCCGGCAAGTCAGGGAAGACGCCGATCACTGCCTCGACGCCAGCGTCAATGAGGGTATTGAGCACCCGGCGCTCATCCCGGTGCTTGCCTGTGGCGCCCAAAATAATTTCGAAGCCGTTGGCATCGGCCTCGGCGTACAAGGCATCTGCCAGTTCAGCATGCAGCGGTTCGCCGAGCGCCAGGGCCAGTCCCAGGGTTCTGCTGCGGCTGCTGCGCAATGAGCGAGCGCGCGAATCAGGGCGGTAGCCCAAATCCGCAGCAGCTTGCTTGACCCGCGCCCGGGACTCTTCGCTCGCCCCTTCGGCCTCCCGCAGCACGATGGACGCCAATGCAACGGAAACCCCAGAGGCGCGGGCGACATCGGCGAGAGTGGGGCGTTTTGCCGGTGGCCGCGCGGAGTTTGAGGACATTGGCCAAACTTTCTTCTAGAACGTTATAGACACTTGCTATCCAGTGTGCCATGATTTTCCTGAACAATATATCTAGAACGTTCTAGGAGAATCCTCATGGCTTACCAGTCATTGCCAGAATCCGCAGCCCAGCCATTGCGGATTGCCGTCATCGGCACCGGCTGGATCGGCGCATTCCACGCCCGTACCGTGGCGCAATACTTGCCCGATGCGCAGCTGCATGTTGTCGCTGATCCCGCGCCAGGGCGCGCAGCCGAGCTAGCCGCGGAACTCGGCTGCACCAACTACACCGAAGACATCGCCGATATCTTCGATGACGAAACCGTGGATGCCGTAGTCATCGGTGCGCCGTCAATTTTCCACGCAGGCCTGATCGCCCAGGCTGCCGCGGCCGGCAAACACATTTTCTGCGAGAAGCCGGCGGCCCACGCGTTGGCTGACCTTGATAACGCGCTACAGGCGGTCGAGGATGCAGATGTTCTCCTGCAGATTGGCTTCAACCGACGCTTCTCACAGGACTTTGCGACCGTCGCAGAACAGGTTGATTCCGGGGCTATCGGCACCCCGCAACTCTTGCGTTCGCTGACCCGCGACCCGGAAGTGGCCGGCGGATTGCCCAATGCCGGAAAGATCCGCTCCCACGTGATCTTCACTGAGACGCTGATCCACGACTTTGACACCTTGAACTGGCTGAACCCGGGGTCCGAGGTTGTAGAAGTGCACGTCATGGCGGATGCCTTGGTCGCGCCAGAGCACCGTGAGACAGGATTGCTGGATACCGCGGTGGTCACCATGCGCTACTCCAATGGGGCGATCGCGGTGGCCGAGGCGAACTTCTCGGCCAGCTACGGCTATGACGTGCGCGGAGAGGTATTCGGCTCCAAGGGCATGGTCCAGGCCGGCAACCCGGTGCAGCTGGCAGCTTCCAGCTTCGACGCGCAGGGGGCGCATGCGCCGACCGAACGCCTGAACATCGAACTGTTCGCCCAGGCCTACCGCGATCAGCTTTCGATCTTCACCCGCAAGATCCGCGGCTTGCGCGAAGGCACCGCCGACGCGGCGCTGGCTGTGCCGACCGGTGCCGATGCGCGTGCGGCCCTGCGCGTGGCACTGGCCGCCCTGGAATCCTCCGAAACCGGCCTCCCGGTCAAGCTGGAGTCGGCAACTCGACTCGCGGTCAACGCATGAGCACGCAACTAGCGGTCTGCGCCGAGATGGTCTTCCTGGATCTTCCGCTGATCGACCGGGTCAAGAAGCTGGACCAGGCCGGATTCGAAATCGAGCTATGGGACATCCGGGACAAGGACCTTTCAGCGCTCGCGGCCACGGACGCGAGCTTCGGCTCCATGACCGGCTACAGCGAAGGCAGCCTGTGCGATGCAGACAGCGCGCATGAAGTAGTGCGCACGGCCAGGGAATTGATTCCCGCGGCCAAGGAGCTGGGCATCAGCCGCCTGGTAGTGCATCCTGCGCAGCTCATTGACGGCCAGGCCGCCACCCCGCGTTTCAGGGCCACCGGCCAAATGTGGCTGACCGCCGCAAGGACCTTGGAAGAACTGGGGCGTCTGGGCGAAGAGCATGAGGTGACGTTCATGCTGGAGAACCTGAATACGATTCTTGACCATCCGGGCATCCCGCTGGGCCGGGCGAAGGACACGCTGGCTCTGGTCAAGGCGGTTGACCACCCCAACGTGAAAATGATGCTTGATCTCTACCATGCGCAGATTGGCGAGGGGAACCTGATCGAGCTGGTGCGTGCGGCATTGCCGCATATCGGAGAAATCCAGGTGGCTGACGTTCCGGGCCGTTGCGAGCCGGGAACCGGCGAGATCAATTATCGCGCAGTAGCCCAGGCGCTGGCCCAGCTCGGTTACTCGGGTCCCGTTGGCATGGAAGCCTATGCCAGCGCGGATTCGCAAGGCGCCATCGCGGCCTTTGCCGACGCTTTCGAACCACTGGCCCAGCTAGCGGGCAGAAACCGATAAAGCGAAGCGGTGGCAACAGGAATTCCTGTTGCCACCGCTTCGCTTTGTGCCATCGTGGACTAGGCCGAGGGCCCAAACGGCAAGCGCGGATCCATGCTCTGCGCATCCCAGGTCTGGCGGATCCAGCCGTGGTGCGGGTCATCGCTGATCAGCCAATCGCGCACCCGCCCTGCTCCAGCCATGACATTCAGGTAGTAGAGGTCATAGCCCGGCGCCGCCATGGCCGGACCATGCCAGCCATAGGGAACCAGGACGACGTCCCCGGTGCGCACCTCTGCATTAACGTCGATAGGACGCTCGTCCGAGGCATAGACCCGGGCGTAGCCAATCGGGTCGGTGTCCTGCGGGGATGGCATATCGCGGGCCAGCTGGGTCTCGAAGTAGTAGATCTCCTCGAGGCTTGTTTCGCCCTCTTTCTCCTCATCATGCTTGTGCGGAGGATAGGAAGACCAGTTGCCGGCCGGGGTGATCACTTCGCAGACGATGAAACGGTCGGCTTCCAGCGCGGCCGGGGTGCCGAAGTTGTGAACCTGGCGCGAGCAGTTGCCCGCGCCGCGCAGTTCAACCGGGGTATCCCCGGCCTTGATCAGGCGCGTCGGATAGGACTGCTTGGCCGGAGCCAGGGCGAGTGCAACGCGGCCACCCTGCTCGGCGGTGATGGTTATGGCCTTATTGATGCCCGTGTACAGGACATCAGCCGGACCGTTGAACACCGATGCGCGACCGGCGAGCTCGTGCTCCTCGCCGTCCACGCTGACCGTGAAGGAGGCGCCGGAGAGCGGTACGACAATTCGTTCTTCGGCCGCGGCATCCAGCTGGATCAATTGCCCGGGAGCCAAAGCGGTCACCTTGAGCCCGGTATGGGCCCAGCCGTCCACCGCGAGGGCGGAGTCATGGGCACCGAGCGAGATGCTCCAATCCCCGTCGCTGGCGGAACCAGCAGGGTAGATCCAGTCGGTCATTTTCATTCCTTTCGACGGCGGTGCCCGGTGCCTCGCGTTGCTAGCGCTGCACCAAGGTCATTTCAAAGCTGTACGCGTCAGCGCGGTAGACGTGAGACCCCGTCTCAACATTGCGACCGGTGTCATCGACAGCGGTGCGCTGCATGGTGACCAGGGCCGAACCCGCGCTGGTATCAAGGGCGTGCGCCTGGGCGTCATCGGCGATGGTTGCACCGATGCGCTGCTGTGCGAGCCGGAAATTGACGCCCGCGTCGCGCAAGAGCTCGTAGAGGCCATGGGCGCGCAAGGACTTTTCATCGAGCTCGACAATGTCGTCGCGCACCCAGTTCTCCATCAGCGCCAGCGGGCTGCCGCCGGCAGAACGCAGACGGGTGAAGTGGTAGACCGAAACGCCATTGGGCAACGAGAGAAGTTCCTGGATTTCCGACGGAGCTGGAATGTGCTCGAAGCTGAGCAGCGTAGTGGAGGGCTTCTTTCCGGCACGCTCAAGGTCGTCGTTCAGGCTGGAGAGTTCAAGGTGCCGGCGGATTTGGCTGGACACGACCTGCGTGCCCACCCCGCGCTTGCGCACCAAGAGCCCCGACTGGACGAGATCATCCATGGCCTTGCGGATGGTGGGGCGGGATAGCCGCAGTCGCTGGGCCAGCTCGATTTCGTTTTCCAGCCGGGTGCCCGAAGCGAGAGAACCGTCGCGGATGGCGCCTTCGATGCCTTGCACTACCTGGTGGTAGAGGGGGATCGGTGAAGATCTGTCGATCTTGATGCTCAGTGGTGTGCTCACAATTGCTCCTTGCCGGCGACTTCGTAGTCATATGTCGCTTTGACAGGACAAACTATATAGGAAAGTTGACGCTTTGGGCATCCCCTGTGTGAAAATCAGCGTGATCCAGAGCAGTTGGCCGCTGTGGGCGTTGTCGGATAGGCCGCGTGCAGCCGCTCCGATGCGGTTGATAATCCCTGTTTTACTAGGGAGTTTGGACGGAAACGTCACCTTGTCCAATTGTCCTGACAAAAAATCGAACGAAATTCATTGCCTGCAGGTCCGGGAGGCGCATAGGGTTTTTTGGAACGGTCCAACAATTGGGGATCCGGAGAGCCGAGAAGGGCACGCGGCCCGCATCGCCGCAGACAGGGAGAGCATCATGAATCAACAGCGCACCGTTGGAGTTGGGCTGATTTCAGTGGGATGGATGGGCAAGCTGCATGCCCGCGCGTATAGTTCCGTGCCCTACGTTTATCCGGAGCTGGGAATCAAGCCGCGACTGGTTGTCGCCGCGGACACCGAGCAGTCCCGGGTGGACTACGCGATTTCCACCCTGGGCTTTGAACGCGGAACCCTGGACTACCATGAAGTCCTTGCGGATCCCGAGGTTGATGTCGTCTCCATCTGCGCGCCCAACTTCCTGCACGCCGAGATGGCGATTGCCGCGGCTGAAGCCGGAAAGCACTTCTGGATCGAAAAGCCTGCCGGCCGCAGCCTGGCAGAAACGCAGTCCATCGAGCGGGCCGTGGCCTGCAATGGGGTCGAGACCTCTGTCGGATTCAACTACCGCCATGCGCCGGCCATAGAACGAGCTCGACAACTGGTTGGCGATGGCCGGTTGGGAGAAATCACCAACGTGCGTGCCAGTTTTCTTGCTGGCTATGCCGCTGATCCGCGGGCAGCTCTGTCCTGGCGCTTCAACCGGGAACTCGCGGGCAGCGGCGTGCTTGCCGACCTGTTCAGCCATGCCGTAGACCTCTGCAGCCACGTGGTGGGTCCCATCCAGAGTGTCTGTGCTGCAACCAATGTCATGATTCCCGCCAGGCCCAAGCTGTCCATGGGCCAGGGAACGCATTTTGATCTGATTGAGGGTGGCGAAATGGGCGAGGTGGAAAACGAGGACTACGCTGCGGCGCTGGTTCGGTTCAGCCCAAGGGGCCTCGCCCAGCGCGCCATCGGAACCATCGAGGCTTCGCGTGTAGCCATCGGCCCGCAATGCGGCTATCGCTTGGAAATCTATGGCACCGAAGGCTCGGTCAAGTGGGATTACGAGCGCCTGAACGAACTCGAAGTAGTCCTTGGCCGGAATAACGAAGAACAAGGGTTCACCACGGTGATTGGCTCACCAAGGCATGGGGAGTACTCGCGCTTCCAGCCCGGGCCGGGCAATGCCATGGGTTTCGACGACCTTAAAATCATCGAAGCCAAAAAATTCCTGCTGGCCGTTTGCGGGGGCGAGAAAACCAACTCCACCATCGCTGACGCGGTGGCCGCTGCCGCCCTCGTCGAAGCCGCCGAAAAATCCGCGGCCACCGGAGACTGGCAGCAAACAGGCAAGCCAACCCAGGGCCAGAAGATGCAATACTGACTGCCATGTTGCCGATGCCAAATCGCCGCCCCACTATCCGCGATGTAGCCAAGCACGCGGGGGTCTCCAAGTCCCTCGTTTCCTTGGTGCTCTCGGATCCCGGCAAGGTCAGTTCGCTGCGGCGTTCGCGGGTCGAGGATTCAATCCGAGAGCTCGGCTACCAGCCCAACTTGGCGGCCCGATCCTTGGTGGCGGAGAACCGCCACGCGATTGGCGTGGTCTTGGGCGAACTGCACAATCCGTGGGTGCTCGAAGTTGCCGAGGTGGTGCGCGAGCAGCTGCAAGCGGCAGGGTTCGACGTGCTGTTCAGTGCCGCGGCCATCCATGATGGACAGGGCATCGGCACGGCGGAGCTGCAAGCCCTGCGTGATCTGCGGGTCAGCGGGATCCTGGTCGTGGGCTCAGCTGATGACGCGGCCAGCTTTGAATCTGCGCTGGGTGAGACCCCCGCGGTATTCGTTGGCAGCGGGCGTGAGCCGCAAGCGAATACCGCAGTAGCGTCCATTGATGACGAGCAGGGGTTTGGTTTGGTGATCGACCATCTGGTCAGTGGCGGCAATGCGCAAATTACCCATATATCAGGTGGTTCTGGTCCAGTGGCCGCACTGCGTGAAGCCGCTTATCACCGGGCCATGCAGCGGCACGGCCTGCGCGAGCAGGTGCAGGTGGTGGAAGCTGGCCCAAGCCTTCAAGCCGGATATGAGGCCGTGGCTCAGTTGCTGGCATCCGGTAAGCGGCCACAAGCGCTGGCCTGCTTCAACGACCTGTGCGCCTTCGGAGCGATGCAGGCCCTGGACGAGGTCGGGGCCAGCGCTGCGGTGACGGGTTACGACAATATTTCCTTGTCATCTTTGGGGAGGATCTCGTTGACCAGTGTCGACTCTGATTCCCAGGATCTGGGCCGCGGAAGCGCGCGGCTCCTGCTTCATTTAATGCGCAACCCAGAAGGAAAATTCGCACGTCAAATAAAGATTTTGCCACGGCTCATCGTGCGCGCATCATCCGAAGTGCCCCCGCGATCCCTATGAGGGTTCGGTGGATCTTCCACCTATTGCGAGAATCCGACTCCTCGTCTTCACATCCTTATGTCTTTACAAAGTCTTGACGGATTGCCTTCCGTGACGCACACTTTAGACATCTTGTGATTCAGGTCACGATAACTAGATCATTCGGCTCGCTCCTGGGGAGTATCGGGGTGTGCCGGCGGATTCCTGAAGGGGAAAATAATGGGAAAGCCAACTTGGCGCAAACTCGCAATAACACTGGCCATCGTCCCGGCTCTGGGCTTGGCGGCCTGCTCGTCCACTGGAGGGCGGGCACCAGAACCTGAGGCCAACGGTGGCGGTGGCTCCGTAGCAACCACCGAACGCATCAAAGTTGCAGTCATCACCCACGCCGCACCCGGCGATACTTTCTGGGACATTATCCGCAAGGGAGCCGAAGAGGCAGCTGCCAAGGACAATGTTGAACTTCAGTACCTCAGCGACCCCGATGGCGGACGCCAGTCCCAGCTCATCGAGCAGGCGATTGACCAGGGAGTAGACGGCATTGCAGTAACCCTGGCCAAGCCGGATGCCATGAAGGGCGCGCTGAAAAAGGCCACCGACGCCGGGATCCCCATCGTCAGCCTGAATGCCGGTGAAGACCGGTTCAAAGACCTAGGCGTCTTCGCCCACTTCGGATCCAATGAGCAGCTCGCCGGCGAAGCGGCCGGTGAAAAGCTCAAGGAAGCCGGTCTCAAGAAGCCTATCTGCGTGATCCAGGAACAAGGACACGTTGGCCTTGAAGCCCGCTGCGCCGGTGTGAAGAAGGTCGTCCCAGACACCGAGGTGCTCTACGTCCAAGGCACCGATATGACGCAGGTTGAATCCACTGCCACGGCCAAGCTCCAATCCGACAAGCAGGCTGATGCCATCATCGGCTTGGGCGCTCCTTTCACCATGACCCTGCTCAAAGCCAAGGCGACGGCCAATTCGAAGGTTGAAGTCGCATCCTTCGACATGAACGCCCAGCTTGTCCAGGAAATCACCAAGGGCAACGTGCTGTTCACCGTGGACCAGCAGCCATGGTTGCAGGGCTACATGGCGGTTGATGCCCTGTGGCAGAACTACCGTGGCGGATTCACTATTGGCGGCGGACAGGCAACGTTGACCGGCCCTGCCATTGTCGATAAGGCCGTGGCAGAGAAAATCACCAGTTTCGCCGAAGAAGGCGTCCGCTAGCCACGTCCCCAGCGCGTGTCCTGCAGGTTGCTGCAACCTGCAGGCACGCATTTTGGACACGGAGGAAAACTCATGTCATCACTAACAGCCTCACCCTCGCAAAAGAAAAGCGCCGCTGAACAAGACGAGCGAGTCGGCAAGAAAAGCACGCTGTCCATTCTCCTTGGCCGCCCAGAGATCGGCGCCCTTGTAGGCGCCGTGGCACTGTTCGTCTTCTTTGCCATCGTCGCCCCGGTCTTCTTGTCCCCGGCCTCCCTGGCCACTGTTCTGTATGGCGCGTCAACCATCGGAATCATGGCAGTGGGCGTGTCATTGCTGATGATCGGTGGCGAATTCGACCTGTCCACTGGTGTCGCGGTGATCTCCTCGGCCCTGAGCGCCTCGCTGATTTCCTGGTATTTTGGCATGAATGTCTGGGTCGGTGTTGTCTTGGCGTTGCTCGTTTCGTTGCTGATCGGATTCATCAACGGAATCATCTTGATCAAGACCAAGTTGCCATCCTTCATCGTGACTCTGGCCAGCTTCCTGATGCTTACCGGTCTGAACTTGGGCCTGACCCGAGCCATTGGCGGCTCGGTCTCCTCGCCTTCCATTGCGGACATGGACGGTTTCCAGAGTGCCAAGGCAGTCTTCGCTTCGTCGGTGAATATTGCCGGAATCGATGTGAAGGTGACTGTCTTTATCTGGATCGCCCTGGTTATCGTGGCCTCGTGGATCTTGCTCCGCACCAAAGTCGGGAACTGGATCTTCGCCATCGGCGGCGATGAAAAGGCCGCTCGTGCCGTCGGTGTTCCGGTAGTTCGCACCAAGATTGGCCTGTTCATGGCCGTCGGCTTCTGCGGCTGGGTCTTGGGCATGCACAACCTGTTCGCCTTCGACGCAGTGCAGTCAGGTGAAGGAATCGGCAACGAATTCCTCTACATTATTGCCGCGGTGATCGGCGGCTGCCTGCTCACCGGTGGCTATGGTTCAGCCATCGGTGGCGCCATCGGCGCCTTCATCTTCGGCATGGCCAATAAGGGCATCGTCTACGCCGATTGGAACCCGGACTGGTTCAAGTTCTTCCTGGGCCTGATGCTGCTGCTGGCCACGGTTGTGAACATCGTGGTGAAAAAGCGCGCGGAATCCAGCAAGTAGGAAGCCAAGGACATGATCATGAAAAATCGACAGAACAAGAAGGCCGAAGAGCTGCTCGAAAAGCTGGAGCCCAAAACCAGCGACAACCTGCTGACACTCAAGGGCGTCGGCAAGCACTATGGCAGCATCATCGCCCTGCGAGGTGTGGACATGGTGGTTGACCCGGGCAAGGTGACCTGCGTGCTCGGCGACAACGGCGCCGGAAAGTCCACGCTGATCAAGATCATCGCCGGACTGCACCAGCATGACGAGGGCGAGTTCAACCTGCATGGCTCTGCCATCAAGCTCAAGAGCCCGCGCGTCGCACTGGATGCCGGCATCGCCGCGGTATACCAGGATCTAGCTGTTGTTCCGCTGATGCCGATCTGGCGCAACTTCTTCCTTGGCTCGGAGCTCACCACCGGTGCAGGTCCATTCAAGAAGCTTGATGTGCAGAAGATGAAGGACATCACCAAGCAGGAGCTCTCCGACATGGGGATCGACCTGCGCGACGTGGAACAGCCGATCGGCCAGCTCTCAGGTGGTGAACGCCAGTGTGTTGCCATCGCCCGTGCAGTGTATTTCGGGGCCAAGGTCTTGATCCTCGATGAGCCAACGGCCGCCTTGGGCGTCAAGCAGTCGGGTGTGGTGCTCCGCTACATCCTGCAGGCGCGCGACCGCGGGCTGGGCGTCATCTTCATTACGCACAACCCCCACCACGCATATCCGGTGGGCGACTCGTTCCTGCTGCTCAAGCGCGGACGCTCCATTGGGTACTACTCCAAGTCGGAAATCACCGTCGAAGAGCTGACCGCCCAGATGGCCGGTGGCGCCGAATTGGCCGAGCTGGCTCACGAGCTCGAACAACTTGGCGGGCACGCCGAGGAACTGGCTGAAGCCGAGGCAGGCGCAGCCCCCAACTAGCAGCCTGAGGCAATCAATGCCCAAATGGCCCGGTCCCTTTCACCATGCTGAAAGGGACCGGGCCATTTGGCTGCTGCGGCACCTATAGCGAGTAGTCGATCATTTCGCTGCGTCCCGAAGCTGCGGAACGAACCGCCGCCTGGGCGATGGCCTGGGACTTGAGGCCTTCGCGAAGAGTAATGGGCACTTCGCGATCGTCCTCCAGGGCCTGGACAAAGGCGCCCAGGCTCGCAGCGTACGTTGGCTGGACCCTGTCGAACCAGTTTCCGTGCAGGCCGTGGGACTGCGCTTGCTGTCCTTGGAACAGGGCGACGTGGCCCGAACGCTGCCGCTCGGATTCTGCCATGCCCGCCGACCCCAGTGCCTCGATGCGTTCGTCGTAGCCGTAATTGGTGTGGCGCACGCAATCGATTTGCGCCAGCGCCCCATCGGGAAAGAGCAGCGAGCTGATCGAAGTATCCACGTCCCCGAAATCGGCGATCTCAGGAGCGGCCAAGGCCGAGCCGAAGGCATGGATCTTCACCGGATCCTGCCCGGTTATCCAGCGGGCCAAATCATAAAAATGGACCGCCTGGTCGCGGAATTGGCCGCCGGAGCTTTTCAGATAGTCGAGCGGTGGCAATGCTGGCCCGCGCGAGGTGAGCTGGAGTAGCGCGACATCTCCGATTCTTCCGGTGTGCACGAGCTCTTTCAGCTCTGCGTGGGCGCGATCGAAGCGCCGATTGAAATTCACCATGGCCTTGATTCCAGCGCGTTCCACGTAGGCCACCGTTGATTTTGCGGTTTCCAGGTCCAGATCGATTGGCTTTTCAACCAGTGCTGCCAGGCCTGCATCGGCGGCATGCCGTAGGTTCTGCGCGTGGGAATCGGTGGATGAGGCGATGAAAACCGCATCAAGGTCATTGTTCCCGAAGATCTGTTCAAGGGATGCTGCCGCGTTGGCGCCATGCTGTTGGGCCAGCGTGGTGGCGCGCTGGAAGTCGATGTCGTAGACCAGTTTGAAGTCAACGTCTGGGTGCGAAGCCAGATTGCGGGCGTGCACTGAGCCAATGAAGCCAGCGCCGATCAAGGCAAATTTTTGCATTTTTGGGATCCGTAAGAAGTAGTTGGCAGCTAGGAAACCATGATGTCCAGAAGGTTGCGCACGGTGCTGGCAACCTTGTGGAAGTCGTGTTCGTTGGCGCGGTCGGAGAACATCTCGGACACCCACCATCCGTCGTAGCCGGTGGATTTGATGGCATCCACCCACTGCTGCAGTGGAATGGCGCCACCGCCGATCACAACATTGCGGTGCACGTCTTGAGCGGGAACTTCGTTTCCACGGTCCAGATCCAGGCCGTCGGAAATATGCGCGGCCTTGATGAGTTCCTTTGGCAGCGCGGCGACCTCTTCCAAGGTGTCGCCGACAGTCCAGAAATGCCAGGTGTCCAAGGCGATGCCGACGTTCTCGCGGCCGCAGCGTTCAATGATTTCCAAGGCCTGGCGGCAACGGTTGATGTTGGACCATGCCAGTGGTTCCAGGTAGATCTCCAGCCCGTGCTCAGCGGCGATATCGGCTGCGGCGCCGACATTGTCTGCCGCAACGGCAATCGCCTGCGACTCTGGAAGACCAAGGGTGCCGCGGTACCGGCCGTCGGAATCTGTAAGTCGGCCGGCCTTGAAATCCTTGACCACGTTCCAGTCCACTGGCCCGGTGCACATTTGAAGGATCGGCGCGCCGACCACTGTGGCGATTTCGGCCATTCGCTGGACTTCGCGGAGCATCTGGTCGCGTGCTGTGCCCCGGCGTTCGAGGTCGAGGACCGCGCCGATTCCTGTGACTTCAAGCCCGGTGAGCATTTCTGGAAGTGTGTGCACCGAGTAGCCCGCGTCAAGATAGCGATAGAGTTTCGGGCTTTGCAGTTCGATGCCGCCGAATCCTGCCGACCGGGCAGCTGCAATGTCGGTTGCCACGTTTCCGTAGAAACTCGTAGTGACATTCATGGAGAGTTTTGCCATGGGTCCTCTTTGGCTTTGGCAGGGATGGAATATAGTTCATATGTACAGTTGTCAGTACAAATGCGCTTTCAAAATCATATGCCCTTGGAAGCCCTGAAAGTAAGACCGTTCGGCGACTTATTCGCTATTTTTTCAGTGCCATCCAGATGGCCGGTCTGCGAGTCGAGAACACCCTTATTCCTCTGACGTTATCCAGCGAACTGGGCTGAAGGTCAGAGATATGCCTTTGATCGAATATGGCAATCTAGCCTGCAAAATGGCCCAGATATGCGAGCGCGACAGTGGTCATGCCGACGGTGTTTGCAATAATGACCGTTGTGAACATTGCTCAGCCCGGTGAAGGGCGCCCAGGAAACCGGCCCCCGTCGATGGCGGATGTGGCGGCCATGGCAGGGGTGTCCCATCAGACGGTCTCCCGCGTGCTCAACGACCATCCAAATGTCCGGGAGGGAACCCGCGATCAGGTGCTGGAAGCCATACGCCAGCTTGGTTATCGCCGCAATCGAGCTGCGCGCGCACTGGCCACATCGCATTCCAGCACTATTGGCATTCTGACGATTGGCAGCGAATTTTTCGGACCGCAGTCCACCGTGCTGGCTATCGAGGCCGCTGCCCGTGCGCAGGGCTACTTCGTTACTGTTACCGCGTTGGATCGATACGACGCGCATAGCGCGAGCGAAGCCCTCAGCCACCTGGTGGATCAGGGGGTTGATGGCGTGGTGATGGTTGCGCCCTTCGAAAAGGTGATCGATGCCCTCGATGACGCTGCCCTGACGATTCCAGTAGTGGTCGTGGCCGCTCGCACCAAGGTGCCCGACGCGGATCCAGCGCATTACGTATACATCGACCAGCGTGAAGGTGCGCGGTTGGCCACTGGCCATCTTCTGGCCTTGGGGCACCGCAAGATCGCCCACGTCTCCGGACCAACCGGTTGGTTCGATGCCACCGAACGCCAAATTGGCTGGCGGGAAAAAATGCTGGAAGCGAAGGCGCCGATTATCGAGGTGCCAGCCGAATCCTGGCAGGCCCAGAGCGGCTACGAGACAGGCCAGCGCCTGGTTGACTCGATACGCGCCGGCGAGGTTACGGCAGTATTTGCAGCGAATGACTACCTCGCCACCGGTGTCTTGCGTGCTTTCTGGGAAGCCGGGCTTCAGGTGCCCAGCGACGTTTCGGTCATTGGTTTTGACGACCTGCAAATCTCCAATTTCCTGATTCCTTCCCTGACCACGGTTCGCCAGCCTTTCCGCGATGTCGGCCATGCTGCGCTGACGGAATTGCTGGAAGGATCGACGGCTGACAAGGGCCCGAAGGTGATTGCGCCAACCCTGGTAATCAGGGCGAGTACCGCACCGCCGAACTCCCGCTAGGCAGGCGCGCCAGCCCCCGGGGCCTGGACCCGGTGTTGCGCATCACAAATTGTTAGCGCTAACATTGCATCGAGGTTCTATTCTGCCCGCGCTTTTTCGCGAGTGGAGCAGGTAACGATGGCTATGGCGCTGCTCACCGAGCTGTGCGAACGGAGATTTCATGGCAACACAGCTCAACGGGCCGGCCGCCCGCGAGATCATCAGCAACGGCCATGCCGTGCTGGGCATCGAGTTCGGTTCAACGAATATCAAAGCCAGCCTGATCGGACCCGATCACCAGCAGCTTGCCAGCGGCAGCCATGCCTGGGAGAACCAGTACGAAAACAAGAATTGGACGTACTCCCGCGGAGCCATTGTCGCCGGCCTGCAGGACTGCGTGGCGCAGGTGCTGGCAGATGCCCAGGATCGCCACGGAGTGCGCCCAACGAAGCTAGGCGCCATCGGAATCTCGGCAATGATGCATGGCTACCTGGCCTTCGACGCCGAGGGAGAGCTGCTGGTCCCCTTCCGCACCTGGCGCAATACGTCCACGGCAGAAGCAGCGGCGCTGCTCAGCGGGGAACTGGACTTCAACATCCCGCAGCGCTGGTCCGTAGCGCACTACTTCCAAGCCCTGCTCAACGGCGAAGGGCATGTGTCGCGAGTTTCCCGCCTGAATACGCTGGCCGGATTCGTGCATGAACTTCTCAGCGGCAAATTCGTGCTTGGCGTGGGCGATGCCGCTGGAATGTTCCCCATTGATTCGGCCACCGGCAGCTACGATGCGCGGATGCTCTCCGCCTTTGACGCGGTCGCTGCCCAGCATGGCGCCACCGCCGGGCTTGGCTCATTGCTGCCCGAGGCGCTGCCCGCCGGCGCAGATGCCGGCACGCTCAACGAAGCCGGGGCCTTGCTCCTGGATCCCACCGGCCAGCTTCAGCCCGGCAGCCCGCTGTGCCCGCCGGAAGGGGATGCCGGAACCGGCATGGTTGCCACCAATTCGGTAGCCCAGCGCACTGGCAACATTTCCGCAGGAACCTCCATTTTTGCGATGGTGGTCCTCGACGCGCCGCTGAAGGAAGTGCACCACGAAATCGACGTTGTCACCACGCCCGATGGCCATCCGGTAGCCATGGTCCACTGCAATAACGGTGCCAGCGAGTTTGCCGCCTGGGCCCAGGTCTTCGGGCAGTTCGCCCAGGCGCTGGGCAGCGAGGCCGACGACAATGCGGTCTTCGAGACCCTGTTGCGCTCGGCCTTGGAAGGCGCGGCCGACGGCGGCGGATTGCTGGCCTACAACAACCTCTCCGGGGAACCGGTGGCGAATTTGGCCGAAGGACGCCCAGCGATCCTGCGCACTCCCGGCTCCAGCCTGGATCTGCCCAACCTCATGCGAGTGCAGGTTTATGCCATGTTCGCCACCCTGAGCCTCGGGCTCCGGGTGCTGGCCGCCGAAGGTGTTGAGGTCAAGCAGATGTTTGCCCATGGCGGCATCTTCCGCACCGCAGGGGTAGCCCAGCGGCTGCTGGCCGCGGCGATCAACACCCCCATCCTGGTCGGGGACAGCGCCGGACACGGGGGAGCGTGGGGCATCGCAGTCTTGGCGGCCTACCGTCAGCGGGTGCTCGAAGGCCTGCAGGCCGCGCTGCCCGAATTCCTGGACTCCGAGGTCTTCGCCGGTGCCGAACTGAGCCTGGCCGAGCCAGTGGAGGAGGACCGCGCTGGATTCGAGGCCTACCTGAAAACCTACGAAGCCGGCCTGGCCATCCAGCGCACCGCCATTACCGCCATCTAGGCACCACGCAGCTTTGGACGAAAAGAGATACCGATGAATCAACAACGAACCCTGGCGAGCTACCCGCAGTCGATGCGTGATGAGATCCAGCGGGTGCGCCAAGTTGTCGCCGACCTGCATGGGGAACTTCCGCGCTATGAACTGGTGGTCTGGACCGCCGGCAACGTCTCCCAGCGGGTGCGCCACCCCGAGGTGGCCGACGGCAGTGCCGACCTCTTCGTGATCAAGCCTTCCGGGGTCTCCTACGATGACCTGACCCCCGAATCCATGGTGGTTTGCACCCTCGATGGACAGCTGCTGGAAGGTGGGCACGCGCCATCCTCGGATACCGCTGCCCACGCCTACACCTACGAGCACATGCCAGAAGTTGGTGGCGTGGTCCACACCCACTCCACCTATGCCACCGCGTGGGCGGCCCGCGGAGAAGAAATTCCCTGCGTGCTGACCATGATGGCCGATGAGTTTGGCGGCCCCATCCCCGTTGGCCCCTTTGCGGTCATCGGCGATGACTCCATCGGGCGCGGAATCGTCTCCACGCTGCGCGACTCGCGCAGCCCCGCGGTGCTCATGGCCAGCCACGGCCCCTTCACCATCGGCAAAGATGCGCGTGCCGCCGTCAAGGCAGCGGTGATGTGCGAGGAAGTGGCCCGCACCGTGCATATCGCACAACAGCTCGGGGACCCGCAGCCAATCGACCCCGCAAAGATCGACTCGCTCTACGAGCGCTACCAGAACGTTTACGGACAGTAAGGACATCATGGCCAAGGCATATAACGACAAGGAAATCTGGTTCTTCACCGGAAGCCAGGACCTCTACGGCGAGGAGACCCTGCGCCAGGTGGCCCAGCAATCCACCGAGGTGGCGCAGGCATTGGACGCCTCCACCGAGGTCCCGGCAAGGATCGTGTGGAAGCCGGTGCTCAAGGACTCCGACTCCATCCGCCGCGCGATGCTCGAAGCGAATTCGGATGACAACGTCCTGGGCGTCATCACCTGGATGCACACCTTTAGCCCGGCCAAGATGTGGATCAACGGACTGAAGGCCCTGCAAAAGCCGCTGCTGCATCTGCACACCCAGGCCAACGTGGAACTGCCGTGGGATTCCATCGACTTCGATTTCATGAACCTGAACCAAGCCGCGCACGGCGACCGCGAATACGCCTACCTGGCTACCCGCTTGGGGGCATCGCGCACCACCGTGGTGGGCCACGTATCCAACCCGGCGGTAGCCCGCCGCGTGGGCACCTGGATCCGCGGGGCCGCCGGCTTCAACGCCGTGCAGAACCTGAACCTGGTCCGCTTCGGCGACAACATGCGCAATGTTGCCGTGACCGAGGGGGACAAGACCGAGGCCGAGATCCGCTTCGGCGTCTCGGTGAACACCTGGGCGGTCAATGACCTGGTCGAGGCGGTGGAAGCTGTTGCCGATGCCGATATCGACGCCCTGGTGGCCGAGTACGAGCGCGACTACGACGTCGTGGAAGAGCTGCGCGCTTCCGGCGCCCGCCACGAGTCGCTGCGCTACGCGGCCCGCCAGGAAATCGCGCTGGAAACCTTCCTGCGCGAGGCCAACGCCATGGCCTTCACCACCAATTTCGAGGATCTTGGAGGGCTGCGCCAGCTGCCAGGGCTGGCAGTGCAGCGCCTGATGGGCAAGGGCTACGGCTTTGGCGCGGAAGGCGACTGGAAGACCGCGGTGCTGGTGCGCGCGGCCAAGGTCATGGGCCAGGGGCTGCCAGGCGGCGCCTCCTTGATGGAGGACTACACCTATGACCTGAGCGAGGGCAAGGAGCTGATCCTCGGCGCGCACATGCTGGAGGTCTGCCCAACGCTCACCACCGCCAAGCCGCGCGTGGAAATCCACCCGCTGGGCATTGGCGGCCGCGAAGATCCGGTGCGCATGGTCTTCAATGCCGACGCCACCGAAGGCGCTGTCGTGGTGTCCATGGCCGATATGCGCGAGCGCTTCCGCCTGACCGCCAACGTGGTTGACGTGGTGGTCCCGCCGGCCGATCTGCCGAACTTGCCGGTAGCCCGCGCCGTGTGGAGCCCGCGCCCGAACTTCAACGTTTCAGCCGAGTCCTGGCTTGCTGCCGGCGGGGCGCACCACACGGTGATGTCCACCGCGGCGGGCATCGAAGCCTTTGAGATCTTCGCTGAAATCGCCGGGACCGAGCTGCTGGTCATCGATGAGGAAACCACTCGCCGGAACTTTGCCCAGCAGATTCGCGTGAACCAGAGCTACTACCGATTGGCTCAGGGTTTCTAGCTCACAGCCGTTAACAGGCGGTTTTTTGCGCTGGCGGAGCCCGTTGGCAGGGCCCAGCCAGCGCAATGAGTAAGGAATCTTAATTTATCTTCAATTAGGGGTGGCGCAACGGATGTTGTTAGCGCTAACATGGTGTGAGCCCCGTCTCACTCGCAGAGTGGGGCACATTTTCAAGGAGGAAAAGATGGCATGGAATAACTGGACCCGCAAGGCTGCGGCGACTGTTGGTTCCCTCGCGCTGGTTACCGCAATGGCAGCCTGTGGCGGCAGCGGCGCAGGTGGCGGTGCAGGCGCCGGCGACGGCGAATCAAAGGCACCGGAGGACATCCAGGTTGGCGTGGCAATGCCTACCGAAACCTCGGAACGCTGGATCGCTGATGGCGCTGCCGTCAAGAAGCAGCTGGAAGAAGTCGGCTACAGCGTCGACCTGCAGTTCGCGAACGATGACATCCCAACCCAGCAGCAGCAGATCGACCAGATGATCACCAAGGGCGACGACATCCTGGTGGTGGCCTCGATTGACGGCACCGCGCTGTCGACCCAGCTGCAGGCCGCGGCGGACGCCGGAATCCCGATCATCTCCTACGACCGCCTGATCAACGGCACCGAGAACGTCGACTTCTATGTCACCTTCGACAACTACAACGTCGGCGTGCAGCAGGCCACCTCGCTGCTGACCGGCCTTGGCTTGCTGGATGCGGATGGCAAGAAGACCGAGAAGAAGGGCCCGCTGAACATCGAGCTCTTCGCCGGTTCCATCGATGACAACAACGCGCACTTCTTCTGGAAGGGTGCCATGGATACGCTCAAGCCATTCCTGGATGACAAGACCCTCGTGGTGAAGTCCGGCCAGACCGACATCGAGCAGGCAGCCACCCTGCGCTGGAGCCAGGAAGAAGCCCAGTCGCGCATGGAAGACCTGATCACCGCCCACTATGCCGGCGGCAAGACCAAGATCGATGGCATCCTCTCGCCATTTGACGGCATCTCCCGCGGCGTGATCACCGCCCTGTCCAACGCCGGCTACGGCAAGTCGATGAAGGCAGGCCTGCCGGTTGTCACCGGACAGGACGCCGAAATCGCCTCGGTGAAGCTGATTGATGACGGGGTCCAGTACTCCACCATCTTCAAGGACACCCGCAAGCTGGCCACCCAGGCTGTTGAAGCCGTCAAGGCCTACGCCGGCGGCGGCGAGCCGGAAGCCAACGACACCGAGACCTACGACAACGGCAAGAAGGTCGTCCCATCCTTCCTGCTGGATTCGGACATCGTGGTCAAGGACAACATCAAGTCCCTGCTCGTTGACTCCGAGTACTACACGGCAGAAGAAGTAAAGGCCGGCCGCAGCAAGTAGCCTCCCGCACCCAGCGCCGGCCGCAGCATCACGATGTTGCGGCCGGCCGCGGGCAGGTCGCTCTCAGCACACACCAAGGACGTCTGCACTATGGACACCACCATCCTGCAAATGCAGGAGATCACCAAGACTTTCCCCGGGGTCAAGGCGCTGGACGGCGTCAACCTTTCGGTTCGCAAGGGCGAAATCCACGCCATCTGCGGCGAAAACGGCGCCGGCAAATCCACCCTCATGAAGGTGCTTTCCGGGGTCTACCCGCACGGCAGCTACGAGGGCCAGATCATTTTCGAAGGCGAGGAACTCAAAGCCTCGAATATCAAGGATTCCGAAGCCCAGGGCATCGTGATCATCCACCAGGAGCTGGCCTTGGTGCCCTACCTGTCGGTGGCCGAGAACATCTTCCTTGGCAATGAGACCGCCCGCAGCGGCTTCATCGACTGGAACGAAACCAACCACCGTGCCGCCGAACTGCTCTCCCGCGTCGGCCTGGATGAACTTCCGGTCACCCCGGTAGCACAGCTGGGCGTCGGCAAGCAGCAGCTGGTGGAAATCGCCAAGGCGCTGAGCAAGAACGTGAAGCTGCTGATCCTGGACGAACCCACCGCGGCCCTGAACGACGATGACTCCGAGCACCTGCTGAACCTGTTGCGCGGATTGCGCGAGCAGGGCATCACCTCGATCATCATTTCGCACAAGCTCGGTGAAATCGAGGACATCGCCAATACCACCACCATCATCCGCGATGGCCAGTCCATCGAAGCGCTGGATATGGCCGATCCGGCCTCCAACCAGAACCGCATCATCCGCGGCATGGTCGGCCGCGAGCTATCCTCGCGCTACCCGGAACGCGAGCCGAAGATCGGCGACGTGGTCTTCGAGGTGCGCGACTGGTCGGTGCAGCACCCGGTGCAGCAGGAGCGCACCGTGGTGGACCACGCCTCGCTGAACGTGCGCGCCGGAGAAATCGTCGGCATCGCCGGGCTCATGGGCGCCGGGCGCACCGAGCTGGCGATGAGCATCTTCGGCCACAGCTACGGCCGGAATATCACCGGCAGCGTGCTGATGGACGGCAAGGAAGTGGATACTTCTACCGTGGGCAAGGCCATCAAAGCCGGCATCGCCTACGTCTCCGAGGACCGCAAGAAGTTCGGGCTGAACCTCATCGAGGATATCCGAGTGAACACTACCGCGGCCGGTTTGGGGAAGATCTCCTCCAACGGGTTCGTCAACTCCAACCGAGAAATCCAGATCGCCGAGCACTACCGCAAGTCCATGCGCATCAAGACCCCCAACGTCATGGCCAAGGTCGGCAACCTCTCGGGTGGCAACCAGCAGAAAGTGGTGCTGGGCAAATGGCTGCACACCGCACCCGAGCTGCTGATCCTCGACGAGCCAACCCGCGGCATCGACGTCGGCGCCAAATACGAGATCTACACCATCATCAACGAGCTGGCCGCGGCCGGCAAGGCAGTGCTGGTGATCTCCTCCGAGCTGCCCGAGCTGCTGGGCATCTGCGACCGCATCTACACGCTGGCCTACGGCCGGCTGACCGGTGAACTGCCACGGCACGAAGCCAACCAGGAACGCCTCATGGAACTCATGACCATCGAGAAGGAAAGCACCCGATGACCATCACAAGCGAGCTGAAGGATATCTTCACCAAGAACCTGCGCACCTCGGGCATTTACATTGCCTTTGTGCTCATCGTGGTGCTGTTTGCCATCCTGACCAACGGGCTGCTGCTCAGCCCGACCAATATCACCAACATCGTCCTGCAGTACTCCTATGTTCTGGTGCTGGCCCTGGGCATGATCATCGTGATCGTCGCCGGCCACATCGATCTGTCCGTCGGCTCGCTGGTCGCCTTGACCGGCGCCGTGTCCGCGGTGCTGATCATCAAGCACGACATGCCATGGTGGGCCGGCATGCTTGCCGGCATCGCCGTCGGCGCGCTGTGCGGCCTGTGGCAGGGCTTCTGGGTGGCATATGTGGGCATCCCGGCCTTCATCGTGACCCTGGCAGGCATGCTGCTCTTCCGCGGCCTGACCTACGAAGTGCTGAACAACGTTTCGCTCTCGCCATTTCCTGGCGAATACGGCCAGATCGCCGGCGGTTTCCTCAACGGCCTGCTCGGCGGCTACGGTTTTGACACCTTCACCCTGGTGATCGGCGTCATCGCGGTGGCCGGACTGATCTACTCGCAGTGGCGCACCCGCCAGGGCCGTGTGAAGTACGGGCAGAGCGTCGAATCCCTGGCCATGTTCCTGGGCAAGAATGTCCTCTCGGCCATCATCATCCTCTGGTTCTTCTGGCAGATCGCCACCAGCCGCGGCATGCCGATCGTGCTGATCATCCTGGCCGTGCTGATCCTGGGCTACCACGTGCTGACCACCCGCACCGTTTTCGGCCGCCATGTCTACGCCATCGGCGGCAACCTGTCGGCAGCCAAGCTCTCGGGAGTGAACGTCAAGAAGATCAATCTGTGGATCTTCATCAACATGGGCCTGCTTTCGGGCATCGCCGGCGTGGTCTTCTCCTCGCGCTCCAACGGCGCCCAGCCCGGTGCCGGCAACATGTTCGAGCTGGATGCCATCGCGGCCTGCTTCATCGGCGGCGCCTCGACCACCGGTGGTGTTGGCCGGGTGACCGGAGCCATCGTTGGTGGCCTGGTCATGGCGGTGCTCTCCAACGGCATGCAGCTGATGGGAGTGGGCGCTTCCACCCAGCAGATCGTCAAGGGCATCGTGCTGCTGCTGGCAGTGGCCTTCGACATCTACAACAAGCGACGCGCAGGCGCCGGCAACTAGGCCGAGGCCCGCGCAGAGCATGGCTGGGCCCTTCCGCACCGGTGTGTGGGAGGGCCCAGCGTGTGCCACGAGCTCCAAAAACCGGACCAGCACAGAAAGAGGAACCATGCCCAGCATGAGCGAACCCAAGCTGACCAGCGCCAATGGCCAGGTGGTGGCTTTGGCCGCCCATGGCTTCAGCGCACAACTAGCCAGCGTTGGCGCCACCCTGGTCAGCCTGGAGCACCAGGGCCGGCCGCTGGTCCGGGCCTTTGATCCGCAGCAGCCCCGTCCAGTCTTCTCCGGGGCGATTCTTGCTCCTTGGCCCAACCGCGTAACCGATGGACGCTACACCTGGGAATCGGCGCAACTGCAGTTGCCGATCACCGAGCCCGATCGGGGGCATGCCCTGCACGGGCTGGTGGTCGACACCGGCTTCACCCTGGCCCAGCACGGTCATGATTCTGCGGAATTCCGCACCACCATCACACCGAGCGAAGGCTACCCCTTCGAAGTGGAACTGGTGATTGACTACCGGCTGGAGCCGCAGGGACTGCGCACCACCGCCACCGCCACCAACCTTGGGGCTGAAGCGGCGCCATTCGGCTGGGGATCGCACGCCTACCTGGTGGCCCCAGGCGGGAAGGCCGATGCCTGGACGCTGAGCCTGCCGGCGCACGAGGTCCAACTGACCGAGGGTGCGCGCCTGCTGCCCAGGCAGGTCGTCGCGGTGGCCGGCACCGAACTGGATTTCCGTGCCCCGCGGACGCTGGGCACCACCTTCATTGACCATGCCTACACCGGCCTGGAATTCGACGGCGAGAAGCTGGCCCGGGCGGTTCTCACCGATGAGCACGGCGTGGGCTCGCAGATCATCTGGGATGAGGCCTGCGGCTGGGTGCAGGTGCACACCGCGGACCGCGATGAGCCGGCCTTGAACCGTACCGGCTTGGCCATCGAACCCATGACCTGCCCGCCGGGGGCCTTTAATTCCGGCCAGGACGTGATCCGGCTGGAACCCGCCGCCACGCACCAGGCCAGCTGGCTGATTGGCCCGGTACAGGCCAACTGGGCTGGCTAACCTGTTCTAGACCACTGAACTCAAGAAGCATCTGGAGACATTGCCATGCCGCAGGGCAACGCAGCACATGAAGCAACCCACCGGGTTCACCACCTCGCCGATGGCCGCCAGGCCATCTTCTTCGCGGATGCATCGGGCGCCGTGCCTGAGGCGGTGCATGACACCCGGGCCTTGGACCCGCGCGGTGAAACCGGGGAACTGCGCTACGACAGATTGACCGGCGACTGGGTGGCGGTGGCGGCACACCGCCAGTCACGCACCTACCTTCCGCCCAAGGACCAGTGCCCGCTGTGCCCGAGCATTGACGGGCGCCTGAGCGAAATCCCGGCCGAAGATTTTGAAGTTGTGGTTTTCGAGAACCGCTTTCCTTCCCTCGGCCCGGCACTGGGGAAGATTCCGGAGCATGCCAAGGAACAGGCTCCGCTGCCGGCTTATGGCCGCTGCGAAGTCGTGGTGTTCACCCCTGACCATGCCGGATCCTTTGCCTCGCTGAATGACGAGCGCGCCCGCACCGTCGTGCAAGCATGGGCCCAGCGCACCGAAGAGCTTTCCGGCATGGAAGGCATCGCCCAGGTCTTCCCATTTGAGAACCGCGGGCAGGATATTGGCGTGACCCTGCATCACCCCCACGGGCAGATCTATGCCTATCCGTACCTGACACCCACGGCCCGCAAGATGGCTGAACAAGCGGTCCAGCATCTTGAATCCACCGGCCGAACGCTGATGGGCGACATCCTCGAATTCGAGCAGGCCGAAGGCACGCGCATGGTCGTACAGGGCGAGCACTTCTCCGTTTTTGTTCCCTATGCAGCACGCTGGCCGTTGGAAGCCCACCTCGTCCCGCACCGGCATGTGCCTGATTTTGCGGCCTTGACCGAAGAGGAAAAAGACGAATTGGCGATCATGTATCGGGATCTGCTGCGCCGTTTTGATGCACTCTATGACACGCCCACCCCATACATCGCAGCCTGGCACCAGGCGCCACTGGCCGCCAGGGAACGCGCTGCATCCCGGTTGCACCTGCAGCTGACCAGTCCGCGGCGAGCCGAAGACAAGTTGAAATTCTTGGCTGGATCCGAGGCAGCCATGGGCGCTTTCATCAATGACATTCCGGCCGAAGCAACGGCTGCACGATTGCGCGAGGTGACCCTGTGAGCATTAGCGACAGCAAAGACCACGCAGCGCGCGTCAGCGCACTGCGCGACAAGTTCACCAAGACCTTTGGACATCACCCGGAAGGCATCTGGCGTGCGCCGGGACGTGTGAACCTGATTGGGGAGCACACCGACTACAACATGGGCTACGTCCTGCCCTTTGCCATCGACAAGAATGCCCTGGTGGCCATCCGGCGCAAGTCCCAGCTGGAGCCGGAAAACACCTCGCTGGACTTCGCATCGACCTATGGCGGCGGAGAATCCATACCCGTCACCTCGATTGCCATCGACGAGCTGGTGCCCAAGGCCGTGCCTGGCTGGGCTGCTTATCCGGCCGCCGTGGTGTGGGCATTGAACCAGCTGGAAGGTGTCGAACTAGCCGGTCTTGAGTTGTTGGTGGACTCGGATGTTCCGGTGGGTTCGGGCTTGTCCTCTTCCCACGCGCTGGAAGTCGGAACCATTGTTGCCCTCAACGACCTCTATGAGCTGGGGCTGTCGCTCACGCAAATGGCCCAGTTGACTCAGCGGGCCGAGAATGAGTTTGTGGGTGCTCCGACCGGGATTATGGATCAGAGCGCTTCTCTGATGTCCCATGCGCAGCATGCGTTGTTCCTGGATTGCCGTTCCATGGAAGCACGGAGCGTGCCATTGCCGTTGGCGCAGAATGATGCTGTTGTCTTGGTGATTGATACCCGGGTGGAGCATTCGCATGTTGATGGCGGGTACGCCGCCCGCCGGCGCAGCTGTGAGCAGGCCTGTGAATTCTTGGGAGTGGAAGCGCTTCGGGATGTGGACAGCGTTGAAGGGCTTGAAGCCATCGAAGATCCGGTGATCAAGCGCCGCGCAAAGCACATTGTCACCGAGAACCAACGCGTTCTTCAGACCGTGAAAGTCCTGGGCGAGGGAGACCTTGAAGCGGTCGGCGAGCTCCTGTACCAGTCCCACGTTTCCATGCGTGATGACTACGAGATTTCCAGCGAAGAACTTGATGCCGCGGTGGAAGCATCGATGGGTGCTGGGGCGATTGGCGCCCGGATGACCGGCGGTGGTTTTGGCGGAAGCGCTATTGCCCTGATTCGCCGTGAACAGGTGGAACCGGTCAGCCAGGCGGTGCTGGCCGCTTTTGAACAGGCAGGTTATGTGCAGCCGAATATCTTCACCGTGGTTGCCGACGAGGGCGCAGGCCGAGCTTAGGCCGGCTGCGTCCTCGGCCAGCGCCTCAGAGCTGCAGCTTGAGCCCTACATGGCTCTGCTCGTAGCCCAGGCGTGCATAAAACGCATGGGCCTTGAGCCTCGACGAATCGGTAGTCAGCTGTGCAAGCCGCGCTCCGCGAGCCCGGCCATGCGCATGAGCCCATTCGAGCATCGCCCGGCCGACGCCCTGGGACCTTTCGCTGGCAGCTACGCGCACGCCTTCGATCTGCAAGCGCGTGGTGCCCTTGCGGGACAGCCCAGGGATGATCGATAGTTGCATCGTTCCGACGACGGTGTCTTTTTCATCGCGCACCACCGCAAGATAGTTTGACCAGTCGCGGCTGATCTTGTCGAAGGCCCGTTCGTAGGCCACCAGCTCCCCGCTTTCGCGGGCAGCTCCCAATTCATCATCGGAAAGCAATGCGACAATGGCTGGTACATCGGAGCGCTCGGCACGCTGCACACGGTATCTGCGCTCGCCGAGGCGAAGCAATCCGCCCACCGATGCCTGGGCCTGGGAACGAAGCTTGAGGATCAGCGCATCCAGCCATCCGCCCACATGCTCACGGCCTTCGGGAGTATCCGGGTAGCGGCACCGCAGGTGCAGCCCGGCGTCATCGAGGATGAACCACAGCATGACCCCGTCGGTGCGGATGCTGGCACCAATATACTGGGCCTCAAGGCCGATGGAATCAACTCGAACCGGAAGCCTGCGCAAGTCCAGCCAGGAAATGGCGAACATGCCCGGTGCTTCGGGCATCCCGCCCCACGGTTCGAGTATCTCCTCCAATGGCCATGAGCCAAGCCGCACCGCTTCCTTGACTGCGGCCGCGCAGGCGAGTGGGGATGGATCTCCAGATTCGATGACCGAGTTGGTGATGAACCAGCCCACGGAGTCATCCCACTGGTGATCGTAGCGGCTGTGCACGGGGAAGACTGCGCGCAGCGGGGCCTGGGCGAGATCCAAGGTCACCGAGGTCATCGCAGAGATGACAGCGGTCAGCGTGGAGACAGAATCCTCTTTGGCCTGGGCCGCAAAGGCGGCGCTGTCATCCACGTCCAAAACATCGCGGACCTCTACCCGTTCTGCGTGGGGCACTGGTTCGCCTAGCGGCAGCGGGAAGCGGGGCATGACCGAACCACTGGCATCCAGCACCTCTGCCCACCGCTGGTGGACCTCGCGCGGGGCGCGTTCGTGTTCGGCCAGGGCCCGGGTGTGCTCGGTGAAGCTTGCCGCGGCCAGTGGCTGCGGCACCACATCATCATCGGAGAGCCCCAGGGCCCGCAGCAGGTCACGCACGATGACCAGCATCGACCACATGTCCACATGCGAATGGTCGGAAGCGATGACGACCGTCGATTCCAACGCGGTCTCCAGCAGGCACAACCGATGGGACGGAGCATTAAGCGGCGAGCAAGCCTGGTCAAAAACGTCCCGAAGCGCATCGTTCATCGACTGCCCGCTGGCTACCGGGTGCTGTGTCCAAGCCCCGGGTGACACGTTGATCTCTTCAAGACGCAGTTCGCCCTGCTCATTGTGGCTGAAGGCAGAGCACAGGGTTCCATGTCGGTTGACGACTTCCAGCCACGCGGCGGCTAGCTCATCCAGCGCCACCTTGGCGGGCAAGCGGAAGCTTATGGCCATCCATGATCCCGGGCGCTGGCCAAGCGAGACATGACGTCGCTGGTCAAAGGAAATCGGCAGCTCAATTCCGGTGCGCTGGACAGCGGCGTCGTATCCGTGCAACTTTCCAAAGGGCAACCGTAACTGTGCGACGTTCGTCAGTCTCATGGCGTTATCCTATTACCCAAGATTGACTATGACGGAAGCGAACTTGGATTATGGCGAAATTTAGTGTTCAAGGCGCTGATCTTGCAGTAGAACTCAGTGATGAAGGCGGGCATCCGGTAGTCCAGCTACATGGCTTGACCTCAAGCCGGGCACGCGACCGCTTGTTGAATTTGGATTTAGGTCGAGGGCTCAGCGGCACTCGGCTGCTTCGCTATGATGCGCGCGGGCACGGCGAATCAACTGGGCGTGCAGTGGCTGAAGACTACGAGTGGAAGCACCTCGCCGATGATCTGCTGGATCTGCTGCACGAGTACTTCCCTGGCGAAAAAGTCTACGGGGTAGGCCCGTCGATGGGTTGCGCCACCCTGCTGTACGCAGCGATCAAGGAACCCGAGCGCTTTTGCGGGTTGACGCTTCTGCATCCGCCCACGGCGTGGGAGTCTCGCAAGGCGAAGTCCCAAGCCTATGCGAATCACGCCCGGATGCTGGAAACCGAGGGCTGGGATGCCTTCATCCAGGCAGATATCAATCAGCCGGTCCCTCCAGCCGCCATCGGGAATCCCGTGACTGTGCCGGATAATCCTCCGGAGCTCCTGCCCGCCATTTTCCGAGGTGCTGCCGCCAGCGATTTGCCCCAGCTTGCGGATCTGGCACGCGTCACCGTTCCCACGCATATTCTTGCGTGGACCGAGGACCCCTCCCATCCGGTGACTACCGCACAAGCCCTGTTGTATGCGTTGCCCCAGGCGAGGCTGCAAGTTGCGAGCACGCGCGGCGAAGTGAATGCATGGCCGCAGATCTTGATGGGTGATGTGGCCAAGCATGGTGCCCCGCATCCCGCGGAGCCGATCCACTAGCCGCTGCGAAGCTCGGCCGCGATGCGGTCCATGGTCTGCGCGATGGCCAGCGATTCGTCCAGCGGAATGACAGGGGATTCGAGCAGTCCTTCGCCGATGCACCGGGCAGCATGGGCAGCTTCCCAACCAAGGCCAGTGGCAGCAGAGTGCTCGCTGAATTCCTGGCTGTCGGCGATGCTGCCATCACAGTTGCGCAGCACGAGTCGTGAACCGGCAAATATGGGGCGCTGCACTTCGAGGGTCGCGTCGGTGCCGGCAATCCAGGCGCTCTGCGGTGAATCAGTTTCAATGCTGCTGAACACGCTGGTCGTGGATCCGTCCTGGTTGGCAAGCACTGCCGTGAACGATGCGTCGACACCCGTCTCGGTCATTCGCCCCGAAGCGTGAAGCAGCTGCCGAACCGGGGAGACCATGGCACTGAATGCGATCGGGTAAATGCCAACATCAAGCAAGGCGCCGCCACCCAGGGCAGGATCGTAGATCCGCGAAGCGGGATCAACTGCAAATTTCGCTCCGAAGTCGGCGTTAATGGAGATGACCCGCCCGAGCAGCCCAGACTCGATTACCTGGGCGATCACGTTGCCCACGGGCAAAAGACGCGACCACATGGCTTCCATGGCAAAAACGCCGGCAGCCCTGGCCGCGGTGATCACCTGTTGGGTTTGCCCGGCGTCCAGGGTCATCGGCTTTTCCACCAGGACATGTTTCCCGGCGTTGATGGCCCTGATGGCTAGTTCAGCGTGGCCGCTATGGGGGACCGCAATGTAGACAACATCTACCGATGGGTCGTTGAGCACCTGGTCATAGGAATCGTAGGCCCGCGTCTTGCTGTCACCATGCCTTTGGGCAAACTGTGCCGAGCGCTCCTGGCTGCGCGAACCAACTGCGGCAATGCGGCTCCGGGTCAAGGTGTTTAGCGAGGTAGCGAATTGTTCGGCAATCCAACCCGGGCCCAGGATTCCCCAATTCAACGCTGGCGCCGTTATTGGTTGCGGCAGAGCCGGTTTGGGCAAGGCTAAGGGCACAGGGACTCCATCGAGAAGCGTTCGGGTGACTGGTAATTACCCTAGTGGCCGGAATCATTTTGCGGAAGAGCGGAGCCGCGCTGATGGTTTTTTGGATAAATCAGCTCACAACAATTCGGGCGAAGCGCGTCAATTGCTGGCTCTCGTTGATGTAGGAAAAGTCCTGGGACGTGGCGAATGCGTAATGCTCACCGGCCGCCCGTAAAACCTTCTCTTCTGTGGTTTCGATGCAGAGCTTGCCTTCAAAAACCAGAATCATTTCGGACCAGCCTGCGGGATCCGGCTCACCGACGTAGCGTTCTGTTGGTTCCAGTGACCAGCTCAGAAGCTGCGCTTCTTTATTGGCTGGGACGGAAGCCATCAGCGTCGCGACGCTTCGGGGATGCTGTCCCCTCCATACGACCTCGTTGATCGAGGAGCGTGGAGCCGTGGGCTCTGCAACCAAATCGACAAATGTCACGCCTAGGGATTCAGCAAGCCGATCGAGCCCGGTGAGACTGATGTTAGCTTCGCCAGCTTCAAGCTTGATGACTGTGCGTCGGCTTACTCCCGACTGGTCCGCAAGCGTTGCCTGGCTCAGGCCTGTGGCTTGTCGTAGCCGACGAACGTTTCGACTGACGTGAGTCAGGACATCTGTGCTGTCGCTCATTTGCATGTGCACTATTATTCACCATAAGATTGTGCATTATGTTGCACAATGAATCCCGGTGGCGTGCGTTCTCCCGTCAAGAAGCGGTCCTGGTCCTTGCCACAGTCATCTGGGGCGCAACCTTTTTGATCATCCACATTGCTGTGCAGCACAGCGGCCTATGGTTCTTCGTCGGAATGCGGTTTATTACTGCCGGCCTTATCAGCGCCCTGCTATTCGCGCGAGTACTCAAGGGCCTGACTCTGAGGGAAATAGGCGCCGGCTCGGCCATCGGAGTCATGATCTTCTTCGGCTACGGCCTGCAAACCGCCGGCTTGCAGACGCTCAACAGCAGCACCTCGGCCTTCATCTCTGCGCTTTATGTTCCTCTGGTGCCGTTGCTGCAATGGGTTGTCTTCCACAAGAGGCCAGGGCTGCTCACCTGGATTGGCGTGTCACTGGCTTTCATTGGGCTTGTTCTCCTGGCCGACCCCGGCAGTGTCGGTCTCACCTTCGGCACGGGCGAGCTCGTCACGATTATCAGCACATTGCCAATAGCCCTGGAGATCATTCTTATTGGCTGGTTCGCCGGCAAGGTGCATCTTGGGCGCGTCACCGTAGTCCAGTTATTGGTGGCTGGGGCACTCGGGTTTCTGGCGGTTCCTGTCGTCGGCGAGCAGGTCCCCGAGTTCTCGTGGGTGTGGGTCATTGCTTCTGTTGCCCTCGGCGTGGCTAGCTGCATGATCCAGCTCGCGATGAACTGGGCGCAGAAGTCGGTCTCGCCGACGAGGGCCACAATTATCTATGCCGGAGAACCTGTATGGGCAGCGATCATCGGGCGAATCGCCGGGGACCGGCTGCCACCGGTGGCCATCGCCGGCGCGCTGCTCATCGTGGCCGGATCGCTAGCCAGCGAGCTGCGGCCGCGATGCCGAGGCAAGACGGTGACGCCAACAGACGCGCTGGAAGACGCCGGTCAATAAACAACCGGCAGGACATCTGCCGCCGCGCTTTGGGGGATGCCGAGCTCAAATAACGTTGGCCTCGGCCGGTTTGGCGCAAGGTCGACGAATTTGCCGTCCACGTATGTGCCAAGCGCTTCAAGGGAACAAAGGTCTTGGCTAATACGTCTTTCGCTGAGCCGAGCGCGTGTATCGTTCGTGCGCAGGGCGCGATGTGAGGGGCATGTATCGGCTTACTAAAAAATATTAATAATGTTAATTATTATTGAGACTAACGGCGGTTCAATTTTCTGTCCATGGTTTGATGGAGGTTGATTGGACCCAACGAAGCAGGAAGAATCGCATGTCGCAAAGAGTCGCAGGACGTCCCGTAACGCCGATACTTACCCAGCAGGTAATTGTCGCGGCGGCTTTTGCCTTGCTCGATGAGGTTGGGTCAGAAGAGTTTTCCATGGGCCGATTGGCGCGCTCGTTAGGCGTGCGCACGCCAGCGCTCTACAACCACGTTGATAATCGGCAACACTTGGTTAATCTCATGAGGCGCGACATCGTGCGGTCCATTGATCGAAGCATGCTGGCGGATCTGCCGTGGACAGAGGCGCTATTCCACTTCTCGGTTCTCTTCAGGGAAGCGCTCCTGAAAGTGCCTGCAGCGGCGGAGCTTATCGTAGCTACTCCGATTTCCGAGGAATCGGAGTCGGGCGTCATTTATGACGAGATGGGCCGGATCTTGCGACGTGCAGGCGTGGCCATTCCGCGCATTCTCATGATGATGGTTGCTATCGAGTCGTTGGTTGTTGGTGCCGTGCTCGACATTGTCGCGCCAGGTGCACATGTGACTACAGTGCCAGCGAATGGCGAAGCCGCCGTGCAGAGTAGCCATGGCGAAGTCATGGATCTGGGCGAAAAATACGCCCGGCAAGCGAGAACTACAGTTAGCGATCAGTCGTTTGAATTTGGGTTGCGAGCGATTATTTCGGCCGTTGAGCGTGAAGTGGCGCAGTCCTAGGCCAGCGAAACATCTCTCGCTTAATGTTTCCTTCAAATTAATCTTATAAATTTATTCACCCGGGAATGGCACCCGACTGCCACGGCATTCATGGTGCGTGTGTACGATGAATATCCTAGTCAATCTTGTTCAATAAGCGGAATAACAGGCTTTCCACGCCTTGCTCAAACCCGTTCATGCGCTCGAAATACTGCTGACCAGCGCGCCCTGCCCCTTGTTATCGGTGAGCGTGATCACTACATTAAGTGAACGGTCTTCATTATTTAGTAGCCCTACTTCGACTTGGCAATGCGTCTGGCTCGATTGTCCGTGGCTGCGCGCTGGCAGGGAGGTTGCCATGAATCAATTACAACAGACGCCTGAGGCTGGTCCTGAGGGTTCTACGCAAATGCACCGAGTACTAGGGCTGCCGAATCTTGTGCTCTTTGGCATGGTGTACATGGTTCCACTGACGATCTTCAGCACCTACGGGATCGTTACAGAAATCACCGGTGGACGCCTGCCGGTGGCCTACGCGATTACGTTGTTGGCGATGCTTTTCACCGCGCGGTCCTATGGCTTGATGTCCAAGGCGTTTCCCGTCGGTGGTTCCGCGTATGTCTATACCCAGAGGTCGTTCGGTGCGAATGTAGGCTTCATGGCAGGATGGGCCTTGCTGCTGGACTATCTTTTCCTGCCAATGATCAACTACTTGCTTTTGGGGATCTATCTCAACGAATTCTTCCCTGCGGTTCCACCATGGGCGTTCATGCTTGCAGGGATGCTGCTGGTTACGATCCTGAATGTAATAGGCATTGTCTCAGTGGCGCGAACAAACATCGTGATCATTGGCTTCCAGTTCCTATTCATCATCCTGTTCATCGGATTTTCGATTGCGTACTTGCGGGGACAAGGCAATGTTGATCTGATGGCCCCGTTGCGCGGCACTGGCGAGTTGTCGGGGTTCGCACCGCTTGCCGCGGGGGCAGCAATTCTCTGTCTTTCATTCCTGGGCTTCGATTCGATCACCACATTCGCTGAAGAAGCACGCAACCCCAAGAGGGATCTGCCGCGTGCCATTCTTCTGACAACGCTGATATGCGGACTCTTGTTCATCGCCCTGGCCTATGTCTCGCACTTGGTCTACCCATCGCACCAATTTGAAAATGCCGATTCTGCATCTATTCAAGTGGTATTTACTGCTGGCGGGCAGTTCCTATCGATCTTCTTCACTGCGGGCTTCATCTGCGGGGCCATGGGCTCAGCACTGGTATCGCAGGCCTCGGTTTCCAGAATCCTCTTTAGCATGGGCCGTGACGGCGTGCTGCCGAAGAGGGTCTTCGGCTATTTGCATCCTCGGTTCAAGACGCCGACCTACGCGATTATCATCGTCTCCATCATTTCCCTGACATCTCTATTTGCCAGCCTTGAAATGGTTTCCGCTATGATCAGCTTCGGCGCGCTTGTCGCTTTCTCGGCGGTCAATCTTGCGGTGATCAAGTACTTCTTCCTTGCTCACCGCCAACGTGGAGCAGCGGCAGCATTCAATTACTTGGTTCTACCTTTGATCGGCCTGGTTCTGACCATCTGGCTGTGGACGAGCTTGAGCGCGCTGTCGCTTGTCATAGGAATTATTTGGATTGTTATTGGTCTGGCATATCTCGCATATGTCACCGGTGGCTTCAGGCGAAGCGCGCCAATGCTCGACCTCGCTGAATAACTGGACAGACGCACCCGAGAACTATTTACTGATCAGTAACATACGCATAGGATGGCCGTATGTTGACCCAGAACATTACCACTGAAGTTGTCAGTGTCCTTGTGACCGCACGAGATAGCGTGCAAGCTACAGTGTTCAAGCCTGGCGGCGACATTACTGGCGTCCTGGTGGTTCATTCGGCAACGGCAACACCGCAAGGTTTCTATCGTGCCTTTGCTCAGTATGCCGCCGGTAGGGGACTACTGGCTATCACCTACGACTACCGGGGAACAGGGCTCTCGGGTTCGCCACGATCTCAGCATGAGATCAAGATGCGCGACTGGATTCAGCGCGACATTCCCGCGGTGGCCCAATGGGCGGCTGAACGCTATCCAGATCTGCCGCACTACGCCATTGGGCACAGCGTTGGTGGGCACGGGCTGGTGCTCAACTACGGGACGGCCAACCTCAAAGCTCTTGCCATCGCGGCCAGCCATGTCGCAGCATTACGCAGTATCTCCCCATGGACCGAGCGTCTGCGAGTGATCGCTGTCCTGAACATTCTGGGCCCAATTCTTAGCCGCCTTTGCGGTTATATGCCTGGACAGAAGTTGGGGCTTGGTGAGGACATTCCGCGCGCTGCGATGCTGGATTGGAGCAGCTGGACACTACGAAAGAATTACTTTTTCGATGACCCCAGCATGCAAGCCAAGCGAAAGGCCGAAGAGCTGCGAGTGCCCATGCTTGCGATTGGCGCCAGCGACGACCTGTGGGCATCCGAGAAGCAGATGGACTTGTTGGCCGAACATGTTACCGGGGCACCGGTGGAACGCCGCACCTACTCGCCTCAAGAGATCGGAGCCACTAGCATTGGCCACCATGGCTTGTTGCGACGAGGTGTTGGCGAACCGGTGTGGAACGACATTCTGAATTGGCTGACCCGTTAAAGGTCCACGGTATTAGCGACCACCGGCAATTGCCGTCGTGCTTTTTCAACCAAGGCAACATCCAAGTCCACCACGAGCAATTCGGGTTCAGCGCCGGCCTGGGCAATGATTCGGCCTAGTGGATCCACTGCGACAGAATGTCCTACACCTAGTGGGACGGAGCTTGGCACTTGCTGTCCCAGGCTTTCCGGATCAGCCTGCCCCACTGCCACCACAAAGGTAGTCGAATCCAAGGCGCGAGCTTTGGCCAGGGTGGTCCACTGCTCAACTTTGCCGTCGCCCGCACCCCATGATGCGCAGACAATGTTCACAATTGCACCCGAAATAGCGTGGCGGATAAAGAGCTGTGGAAAACGGAGGTCGTAGCAGGTGGCCACGCCTAGAGTCTGTCCCTGATGCGAAAACTGTACCGGAACATCTCCCGGGGTCACCGAGTCGGATTCGGCATAGCCGAAAGCGTCGTACAGGTGGATCTTGTCGTAGTGGGTATCTGCCTCGGCGCCGGTAATCAATAGGGTATTGCGGACCCGTCCGGCTTCTCCGGGGGTAAACATTCCGGCGATGATGGTGATCCCGATTTCCCGTGCCTGCTGGCGGATCAGAGTCGCCCATGGCCCATCCAGTGCCTGGGCGTTCCTGGCCAGATCATTGCCAAACGCAATTTGCATCGCTTCCGGGAAGACGACCAGGGAAGCGCCGGCCTCCTTGGCCTGCTTCGCGTAATCCCGCACCATCACCAAGTTACGTTGCGGATCCGAGGTGCTCAGTACCTGGGCGAGAGCAATTTTCATGAGGCGATGCCTCCTTCGGCCATCTGTTCTTCTTCGCGTCCCTTGGATACCGACATGATGTCAGCCTGGCGCTCGCCGTCGACTCGATCAGCCAACGCGTTCAGCGTGGCCATTGAGTCCGCCGAAAGCCGGACATCCAAGGACCGCAGATTGTCATCGAAGTGGGCGCGGAAGCGGGTTCCCGGGATCGGCGAGACCTCGACGCTCTGGATTCGGGCCTGCTCATAAACCCAAGCCAGCGAGAGCTGGGCGGTGGTAATACCTTCACGCCGCGCAGTTTCCTCGATGATTGCGCGCAGCGGACGATTATTCTGCATTCGGGCGTCTTCGAAACGCGGGAAGTTCCGGCGGACGTCGGTCGCATCCAGCTGATCCAGTGAATCAACCTCGCCGGTGAAGTAACCGCGGCCCAGGGATGCATAGCTGACCAGGCCCACGCCGAGCTCGCTGGCGGCCGGTAGCAACCAGCGTTCGATGTCGCGGCTGAAAATGGAGTACTCCATTTGAACGGCGGTGATAGGGTGCACCTTGTGCGCGCGGCGCAATTCATCGGCGGTCACTTCGGACAATCCGATATGGCGTACTTTGCCGGCGTCGACCAGTTCCTTGTAGGCGCCGACGGTATCTTCAATTGGCACCCTGCTATCGACTCGGTGGTAGTAGTACAGGTCGATATGTTCCACGCCCAGGCGCTTCAGGCTTTCGTCGAGGCATTCCTTGATGAAAGCGGGGGAGCCATTGGCGCGCGGGTCACCCGGATTCTTGGGGCGGACAATCCCGGCTTTGGTTGCCAGGGTGACTTCGTTGCGGCGGGTCTTGAGCACCTCGGCGAGCAGGCTTTCGTTGTGCCCGGCGCCGTAGATGTTCGCGGTATCCAAGAAGGTGACGCCGGAATCGATCGCATGGTTCACGGTGCGCAGGGATTCTGCATCATCAGCAGCTCCATAGGCGCTGCTCAAGGACATGCATCCAAACCCCTGTTCGGTGACCTTTAACCCCTGGCCAAGTTCGATGCTGTTTACGCTTCCTTGCTGTCCCATGCCCGTCCTTCGTATCGGATTTGCTGCCCGCTCTTGAGCCTACCGAAGTGGTGGGAGGTGGGCATCAATAACGGGCAATTATTGAGTATCGTGAATCGGCAACGATGCGACACGCCTGCCCGTTTCATCGGTTGATCAGGCCAAAGAGACGTAGTCTCATTAATGGATGGTGATCTCAGAGTAAAATTCTTGCCATGGGCAGCGTAGTGCGCGATCGGGTGCGCGAGAAGATGAAAACCGAGCTGGCGCAGCAGGTGTATGCTGTTTTTGCCGAGCGCGGGTTGGAGAACGTCACGGCCCAGCAGGCGGCCCAGGCTGTTGGCATTTCCCGTGCGACATTCTTCAGGTATTTCTCTTCAAAAGAAGACGCCGTGGTGACCGCATTGCGGTCCATGAATATGCATTTCTCCCAGATGCTCGAATCCATGGCATCGAATCCCAGCGAGAGCTTGCTCGAGCTTTTGCGCCGAAGTTTCGAGCCAACCGTTGTGGCCGCGGACCAGGACCCTGGCACTATGCGCTCGCGAGTTCAATTGGTATGGAGCACCCCTGCGCTGCGGGCCAGCTGGCAGGATTCGCGCAGGGAGCAACAGGCTGCGCTGGCGCACGCGTTGCACCCCTTTTGCGCCAACCCCCGATTGGCCGACACCTCCGCGTTGCTGGCGCTGACCCTCTATGACCACGCCCTGGTCAGATGGATCGAATCGCAGGATGAGACCCTGCGCGAAATCCTCGATGAGGTTTTCGACTTTGCGGCCATGATTGATGATCGCTGGACCGCCGGCACTTCCTAGTTGAGCCCTCGTGGCATCTGGAGAACCTGTACGGCGTTGGCCAGAAAAGGAGCTGGATCCGGCTGGGTGGACTGCGCCCAGCGGACGCACGCAGTGAAAAGAACTGCGCCGAAAGCTATGGCCAGGTATTCGGCTTGCTCTTCGTTCACTCCATGTTCCATGAAGAACCGCGTGGTTCGTTCCCGGTCCTCAGACATGCGCAGTGACGCCTGCGAGAGCAATTCAGGCTGCTCCGCGATCAAGCGCAGCCGTCCACGCGCAACTTCCAAATCAGGCAAGGACCGCAAGGCGCCCAGTATGGCCTTGTGCAGGGACTCGATCAGGCCCAGCCCGGTTTGCCGCCCTGTATTCAGAGCGGCTTCGGAAACCGAAATTGCCTCAAGCGCCCCACCCCACACGAGATCAGCTTTGGATGAGAAGTACCGGTATAGGCTCTTGCGCCCAATTCCAGAGGCTTCCGCGATTTGGGCCATTGAAACCTGGGCATAGCCATGTTGGTCAAATAACTCCAAGGCAATCCTGGCCACGCCATCCGGGTCGATGGATTGCGGCCGCCCGGAGAGGCGCGGGGAAGTGGAAGTGTTGCTGTCCGGCATATCTCAAGTATGGGCCATTGAATTATGACACTGTGAGTCATAAGCTGTTCGGGACAGCTGGTTTATCAGATGGGGGAGTGCAATGAGCACGGAAAACACTTGGCAGGAACGCATCGCAGCAGGCCGGTTCACCGGCAAAACGATCGTCGTGACCGGAGCTGGATCTGGAATTGGCAAGGCCACGGCACTGCGCGTGGCCAAGGAAGGCGGCAAGGTTATCGCAGGTGACATCAGCGCTGGCAGGCTTGAAGACCTGATGGCTGAGAATCCCGGGTTGGACATGGTTGTTGTGGCCGGCGATATCACCGAGCAAGAAGTCGCTGACCGCGTTTTTGCCGCCGGCGAAGGAAGAATCGACGGCTTGGCAAACGTCGCGGGCATCATGGACAAGTTCGAGCCCATCCATGAAGTTGAGGATGCGACCTGGGAGCGGGTCTTCAACGTGAACGTCAATTCCATCTTGAAGCTAACTCGCAGTGTCCTGCCGCTGATGCTAGACGCGGGCCATGGAGCTGTAGTCAACGTTGCCTCCGAGGCTGGACTGCGCGGCTCGGCTGCGGGAGTCGCCTACACGGCGTCCAAGCACGCGGTGATCGGAATGACGAAGAACTCGGCAGTCATGTATGCCAAGAAGGGGATACGGTTCAACGCTGTTGCCCCGGGAGCCGTGCAGACGAATATCGAGGCGCCGATGGATTCGGTATTCGCCCAAGAAGCCATTGGCCCGCTCATGAGCATCATTCCGGGGCTGGCTACCGCTAGCCAGCTGGCCGCGTCCATAACCTTCCTGCTCAGCGAGGACAGCACCAACATCAATGGCGTGGTGGTGGCTTCCGATGGCGGGTGGAGTGCAATCTAGGCGCACTCGCGGCAGGTGCGGCCACTGAAAACAGCCAGATCGAGATTGCGTTAAAAGGCTGGCCGGCCAGGGGAAAGGGATAACCTTTCACCGCTGGCCGACCAGCCACTCTTCATTTATGAAGCCTTGTCACAACCGGTTGAGGATCATGTCTTCGACTGGGTTGCGACCTGTGATGAATCTTCGTTCGCAATTGCCGAGTCCGCTTCGGTTGCCGGTTGCATGTCGATTCGCGGCAAGGCCTCCGGAGCCGGCCCTCCGCCGAACTTCGGCGATGGAGCGTTGCCGCTAGCCAGGCGTTCGGCTTCCATCGCCTCCCATTCCTCATCGCGTCCCAGCATTCGGGCGGTGTCTTCGTTGGTGATTTCACCTGCGAAGGCACGCTTCATCGTCTCGCGGTCGAACTGCCCTTCCCACTTGGCAACTACGAACGTTGCCACGCAGTTGCCGAGCAGGTTTACAGCGACGCGCATGGAATCCATGATGCGGTCTGCGCCCAGCAGCAATGCCACGCCTGCGACCGGGAAGATGCCCAGGGCGGCTGCGGTGGCCGACAGCGCCAGGAAGGACGAGCCGGGAACGCCTGCCATGCCCTTGGAAGTCAGCAGGAGGACACCGAGTGCTGCCAGCTGCTGGCCGAAGCTCAGGTCATGTCCAAAAGCCTGGGCCAAGAAGAGCAGGGAAATCGACAGGTAGATTGCTGCGCCATCAAGGTTGAAGGAATATCCGGTAGGTACAACCAGCCCGGTTGTGGCGCGCGAGCAACCTGCATTGGTCAGCTTGGTCATGATGCGGGGCATCACGGATTCAGTTGACGCGGTGCCCAGCGCGAGAAGGAATTCTTCGCGGGTGTATTTGATGAATTGCCACAACGGGACTCGGGCGAAAATCCATGCCACCAGGAACAAGATGCCGATGAACAAGAGTGCTGCGGTGTAGCAGGCAAGGATCAGCTTTGCGTAGGTGCCCAGGGTTTCGATGCCGTACTGGCCAATAATGAAACCCATGGCGCCGAACGCGCCCAAGGGAGCGACGCGCATAACCCAGCTCATCACCTTGAAGATCAGTTCCAGGACGTTTTCGAATACTGCCAGCAATGGCGCACAGCGTTCTTGGCCGACCACGACAATGGCTGCACCGAAGAAGACCGAGAAGAACAGGACCTGCAGCAGGTTGTTCTCGGCGAAGGCGCCTATGACGCTCACCGGAATGATCCCCAAAATGAAGTCCGCTGCGCCCTTGGGTTCCCCGGATTTTTCTTCTAGGGCAGTCGTATCCAAAGTGGAAGGGTCGATGTTAAGTCCAGCCCCGGGCTGGGTGAGGTTGGCAATGATCAGTCCAAAGATCAATGCGAAGACGGTGGCGCAGGTGAAGTACAGCAGGGCTTTGACCCCGACTCGGCCAACCGCTTTCACATCGCCTACGGCCGCGATGCCGGTTACGATCACGAGGAAGATCAGCGGGGCGATGATCATCTTGATCAACATGATGAACCCATCACCCAATGGGCGAAGTTCTGATCCTACTTTTGGAAGGAAATGCCCAATCAATACGCCAGCTGCAATAGCAATGCCGAGTTGGAAAAACAACGACGTGTAGAAGGGTTTTTTGGCTGACGGTTCTTGGAAGTTCAAGTCGTCGGGCGATTTCATTTTCATGGCTGCTCCTGAGGGAAGTCTCACTCCGAGGTATGTGCCTGAGTGGTGGATGCTGTCAACTGTAAGTCAGATCACAAAATTCCGCAATGAAAAATTGAAATTCCATAATTCGGAATGAATAGCTTCTGGATCGTGGAAGTGAAGGAGGTGGAATGAGGCCAGACCTGCATCGAACGAGCCAGAGTGAGGCGCTGACAGGGCCCCTCTCGGCCTGCCTTGTAAAAATAAGTTGACCCTACCTAGAAGTTGCAGAAGAGTTGCTGGAAACTGGGCAAGGTGGAACCCACCGAATCCCCGAGCAGGATTGCGAGCAAAAATTCATGAGCATGGAAAGTGCCGCTTGGCATTCGCTATGGAAACTATCTGGCGACAAGGGGAAGGCCTACGCCGCAACTACGCCCAAGCGGGTCCTGAAATTTGCGGCGGAATATAAAACCCGGCTCTTGATCTTCGTGCTCTTCTCGGTGGTCGCCGCCGTGCTTGCTGTCGTGACTCCGGTGCTCGCTGGGCGGGTGGTTGACGAGATCGTGGCGCAGTCCGGAGTGCGCGCCATTACCAATCTTGCCATCATCATGGCAGTGATTGCGGTGTTGGATGCCATTACCTCCGTGATTGTTCGCTGGTTCTCCTCTCGGCTTGGCGAAGGGATCATCTACGACTTGCGCACCGCGGTCTTCGACCATGTCCAGAAAATGCCTGTCGCCTTCTTTGCGCGTACCAGAACCGGTGCTCTGGTCAGCCGACTGAACAACGATGTCATCGGCGCCCAATCGGCTTTCGCGGGTACGCTTTCTGGATTGGTCTCCAACACGGTGGCCTTGATCCTCACCGCGGCCGTCATGTTCACCACCTCGTGGCAGGTGACCCTCATTGCGCTAGTGCTTTTGCCTATTTTTCTTCTGCCTGCCCGTCACTTCGGCAAGTCTGTAGCATTGATGCGCCGTGAGTCCGCGGAATTGAACGCAAGCATGGGCAATCAGATGACAGAACGCTTTTCGGCACCCGGCGCTACGCTGATCAAGCTCTTTGGCAGCCCCAAGGATGAGTCAAGGCAATTCGCCATGCATGCTGGCAGGGTCCGGGATATTGGCGTGAAGATGACCATGCGCCAGTTCTACTTCGTCACCGCACTGACCTTGGTTGCCGCTCTGGCCCTCGCTCTGGTCTACGGCTTGGGCGGAATGTATGCGGTTCGCGGCGAACTGGCTGCCGGTGACGTGGTCACCCTCGGCATGCTGCTGACCAGGCTCTACACTCCGCTGACTGCGCTGGCTAACGCCCGAGTGGAAATCACCAGCGCCCTGGTCAGCTTCGACCGAGTCTTCGAGGTTCTGGACTTGGAACCGCTCATTACCGATGCTCCCGACGCGCGTCGTCTGGAGGCCGGAGCACCCATTCCGGTGAAATTTGATCACGTGAATTTCTCCTACCCGAGCGCGGAGAAGGTTTCGCTGGCCTCGCTGGAGGAAGTTGCCGTTCTGGATACTCGTGGTGGTGAAGAAGTCCTGCATGATATCAACTTCGAAATCCCGGCAGGCCAGACCTTCGCGCTGGTTGGCTCATCCGGTGCGGGCAAGTCCACCGTGGCTTCGCTGCTGGCCCGGCTTTATGACGTGGACTCGGGAAGCGTTCAGCTGGCGGGCGAGGATATCCGCCAGCTCAAGCTGGATTCACTGCGCACCTCAGTTTCGATGGTGACCCAGGACGGCCACCTCTTCCATGAAACCATCCGTTCCAACCTGACTTTGGCGCGGCCCGAGGCGACGGACGAACAAATCTGGGAAGCGTTAGAACGCGCCCGGCTTAAGCCGGTCATTCAAGCACTGCCTGATGGCCTGGAAACCGTGGTGGGCGAGCGCGGCTATCGGCTCTCCGGCGGCGAGCGACAGCGCATGACCATCGCTCGCTTGCTGCTGGCTGCTCCCCAGGTGGTCATTCTCGATGAGGCAACCGCTGCCTTGGATTCAGCCAACGAAGCTGCTGTGCAGGCCGCCTTGGCTGAGGCTCTGGAAAACCGCACCGCACTGATCATTGCCCACCGGCTCTCCACCATCCGTTCGGCTGATCAGATCCTCGTGGTGGAGGCCGGCCGAATCATTGAACGTGGAACGCACACCGAACTGCTTGACCTCGGCGGACGCTACACCCAACTATATGAAACCCAGTTCGCCCAGTAGCGCGGTCGTTGGCCCACTGCGCTCGCGTACTCTGGCGACGGCAGCAAAAACGTTGGTTGCCTAGAGGTGTAAGGAAGGGCGAGAGAAATGATCGAGCTGACTCGCAGAACGGTTCAGAAAAGAACATTGTGGATCCTTGCCGTCTCCCAGATCTTTGGGACCATCGGAGTGGGCGTCGCCCCGTCCATCGGTATCCTGCTAGCTGAAGAGGCCACCTCCAGCGAAGCCTGGGCGGGCCTTGCCCGCACAGCCAGCACCCTTGGCGCGGCTCTGCTGGGACTGCCTCTAGGCAACCTGGCAGCGCGATTCGGCCGTCGCATTGCCCTGGCTAGCGGTTGGTGGCTGGCGGCCCTCGGCGCCTTGCTGCTGGTTCCCGCGGCCCAGTACCAGCTGGTGATTCCGCTCTTTGGTGGTTTGCTGTTGATTGGTTCGGGGTCGGCCATCAGCTTGCAGGCACGCTTTGCCGCGACGGATCTGGCTGCTGATGACCAGAAGGGGCGCAGCCTGGCCCTGATCGTATGGGTGGGAACCATCGGCACAGTCTTGGGCCCAAATCTAGGCATTCCTGCGCAGCGGATCAGCGACGCGACCGGACTGCACGTCTACGCCGGGGCGTTTCTCATTGCAGGTGTCGCCATGCTGGTTGCTGGCCTGTTGGTATTCCTCCTCCTGCGCCCGGACCCCCTATTGCTCAACCGTGATACTGACCAATTGGCAGGCGCGGCGCTGCCTGTTCGCCATCGAGGCGGCCTCAAGCGCTTTGCCGCCGAGCTGCGCAACAACCAGCGCGCACGCTATGCCGTGGTGGCGATCCTCAGCGCGCAGGTGGTGATGGTGGCCATCATGACGATGACGCCGATTCACGTCACCCATCATGGCGGCTCGGTTTCGCTGGTCGGGGTGACCATCTCGCTGCATATTCTTGGCATGTATGCGCTGGCGCCTTTGGTCGGCTACGTGGCAGATCGCTGGGGCTATCGCTTCTCCATTGCCGTAGGACTGGCGATTTTTGCCGGCTCGCTTCTGGCCGGAGGGTTGCACCCGCAAAACATGGGATGGATCATGGCCAGCCTGATTCTGCTTGGTGTGGGCTGGTCCTTTATCAACGTTGCCGGATCCGCCTTGTTTGCCACGGTGATCAGCAAGCACGACCGCGCCTCGGTGCAGGGCGGTGTCGATGCGCTCTCCAACCTCTGCGGCGCGACAGCTGCTTTTGCAGCCGGCCCTTTGATGGCGCTGAGTTCCTTTTCGACACTGGCCGCCATTGCGGGCATCGTGCTGATTCCCCTGGTGCTGATGACAGTGGTGGCTACCGATGGAGTTGAATTCGCACCTTAAGATCATCGAGGACATGGATGGTGCCCAAGGAAACCGCGAATTTTCGGATCCTGTCCACGATCGCGAGCGGTTCGCCGAGTATGTTCTTCCTGAGACGTTCCCATAACGGCAGGCGATCCGACCTTGAATCTTCGAGAACACCTTGGCCGGCATCCTACAAAAGTATTATTTACAGTGGATAGAGATAAATAATAGAGTATTTCCTGACAACATTTACACTAATCTAGGATGAATTTATGAAATCAAAAGTTCTTCGCCTCTCTGTAGCTGCATCAGTCTCTGCAGCTTTGGTATTGACTCCAGTAGTGGCCAATGCTTCCCCCTCGGCTCCATCCGCCAATGCAGCGGGAGCTATCCAGAACGTTACAAGCACTTCATGGTCATTGACAGCAAGCGACTGGAAAGAAATTGCAAAACGCGCTTCCGGTGCCTCCGACGTTTCCTCGGCACGAGTCGCAAACTCCATGGCAGCACAAAGATCAGGGTCTATAAGTGTCGCCAAGCCAGCAAACGTCATCACTTCGATCGCCAAAAAAACTGCACTTATCGCACTTCGATACGGCGCCGATAAGCTGCCCAAGGCTATGCGCCCCTACGCGAATAGAATTGCCAACTTCCTCGATGATCTCCAAAACTGGCAAGAAGGACCCATCATCACCGGTCTGGTGGCACTCGGTGTCCCTTATGACGTGGCAGAGGCTGCCGCAACTTGGGTGGTCTTCTTTGCAGGGGTATGAGCAGGCCCAACAACCTTAGGTACTAATGAGCACACTAAAGACATCAGAAAAGTTCGGATTCGGGTTTTACCTATCGCTCGTAACCATTGCAGCTGGACTGCCAGTACTGCTTGGATTTTTCACACCGCTGTGGTTCCCTCAACTGGGCGCGCCTAAACACGGCATACTTCTCTGGTCGCCACTACTAACCATAGGTTTTGTCTTGGTTACCCTGGTTCTAGGCGAAATATCCGATCGAATCGTCCTCACAATATTTAACAGTGCAAGCAAGGTCGCAACCCAGGCGTTACAGACGCTTCTGTCGTTCGTCGTCCTGCTCGGCTGCTACCGGCTGGTAATGACTGAATACCAGGCGGCGCTGGTGGCATCCGTCACCGCAACCCTGGGATATCTGGTCCTGTCGCCACTAATCAACAAGTTGGCAGTGAAGGCCCCTAAGGCTGATTCCTGAGCAACGCTTAGTTGTAGTTCCTCGGGAGCCAGCAGCGCCCTCGGCAATGTCCATTGGCGATTAAGTGCTGGTGAACTACTTTAAAGTGGCGTCGAAGAAGTCCTCATAGATTGGAAAATTTCAACGCCCGCCTCAGCGAACCGAGTTCTCGGATCGCTGAGGCGGGCGTTTGCACGCTGAAAGCGCCGAATAATGATCAGTCGGCAGCAGCAACTAGTTGCACGCCGAGTTCCTTGGCTGCTTCTTGCAGCACCGGCACCGCGGACTTGATGAAAGCCTCATCTACGCGGGTGACCGGCCCGGAGACCGAAATGGCCATCGGGGTCGGGGCCCCGGGAACCGGGACGGCGATGCACCGCACGCCCAATTCCTGCTCTTCCTCGTCGATGGAGTAGCCGCGTTCGCGGGTGGCCTCGACATCGGTGAACAGCTTGCCCAGCGTGGTGATGGTGTTGGCGGTCTTCGGCGGCATGCCGGCCTGGGAAACCAGGCGCTGCACGCGCTCATCGTCAAGCACCGAGAGCACGGCCTTGCCGACCCCGGAGTTGTGCAGCATGGCGCGGCGTCCGACTTCGGTGATCATGCGCATCGAGTGCGCAGACTGCACCTGGGCGATGTAGGTGACCATATCGCCATCAAGTACGGCGATGTTGGCTGATTCGCCAAGCTTGGCGACTAGATCCTTGAGTACCGGTGAAGCCAATGCGCCGAGCTGCCGGTTGGCGACTTCACCCAGGCGAATCAAGCGCGGACCCAGGGAATAGCGGCGGTTGGGCAGCTGGCGGACGTAGCCGACTCCTACCAGGGTGCGCAGCAGGCGGTGGATCGTCGGCAACGGCAGGGGAGTGTCGGCGGCCAGTTCACTCAGCGCCGCCTCGCCGCCGGCGCGGGCGATGACTTCGAGAAGCTCAAATGCGCGTTCAACGGATTGCACTCCGCCAGTGGTGGACTTGCTGGAAGTCTGCGTCATCTTTTGCTCCTTAGTTAAGGCACTCATTTTGGAAGTAGCTCACGCGTAAGTTCTACGATGCGAAATCCTCGTCTCAACAATAGCCTAAAAACCGGCATTTCTTCCACGATCCGATAATTTATCGACAAAAATCCGTGCAAAAGGTTCCAAGCACCCCTTGCATTTTCATTTTGAGGATAATAGTATCCACTATACGGAAATCTTTTGGATCGCCGAGATCATGAACTGGCAGCCGATGCCGTCACGGCAGAGCAGGTTGCAGCAAGACAATTGGGTGCATGTCAAAGCATCCATACATGGAACAGAGCAGTGCAAAAGAGCACAAGAGGTTAAGGAACAACTCATGAGTATTTCAATTACCAGCATCCCTGATGTCGCTGATGCCCAGCAGATCCTCTCCGATGACGCCCTAGCTTTCATCCAGAAGCTGCACCAGAAGTTCGCCGGAACGCGCGACGAGCTGCTGGCCGCCCGATCGGTGCGCCGCAAAGAATTCTCCGATGCCAAGGCCATCGACTTCGACCCGCAGACCGAATCGGTGCGCACCGGCGACTGGAAAGTCGCTGAAGCTCCAGAAGCGCTGCGCGACCGCCGGGTAGAAATCACCGGGCCGGCCTCCCCAGCCAAGATGGCCATCAACGCCCTGAACTCCGGTGCCAAGGTCTGGCTGGCCGATCTGGAAGACGCTTCCACTCCGAGCTGGTTCAACGTCATCGACGCGATCTCCAACCTGTCGGCTGCCGCCCGCGGCACCCTGGCCTACACCGACGCCAAGACCGGCAAGTCCTATGAGCTGCGCACCGACGCGCCACGCGCAGTGGTCGTGGTTCGCCCACGCGGCTGGCACATGACGGAAAACAACGTGCTCGTGGACGGCAAGCCTGCCGTCGGCGCCTTGGTGGACTTCGGTTTGCACTTCTTCCACAATGCCAAGCTGCTCGCCGAGTCCGGACAGGGACCGTTCTACTACCTGCCGAAGATGGAGCACTACCTCGAAGCCCGCCTGTGGAACGAGATCTTCACCTTCGCCCAGGCAGAGCTGGGCATTGCGCATGGCACCGTGCGCGCCACCATGCTCATCGAAACGATTCCAGCTGCATTCCAGATGGAAGAATTCCTCTACGAGCTGCGCGAACACGCCTCGGGCCTGAACGCCGGCCGCTGGGACTACCTGTTCTCCATCATCAAGACCTTCCGCGAAGCCGGCGAGGGATTCATCATGCCGGACCGCTCCGCAGTCTCGATGACCGCACCGATGATGCGTGCCTACACCGAACTGCTGGTGAAGACCTGCCACAAGCGCGGAGCCTTCGCCATGGGCGGCATGGCCGCAGTCATCCCGAACCGCCGCGAACCAGAAGTCACCGCGGCTGCCTTCGGGAAGGTCCGCGATGACAAGACCCGCGAAGCCAACGACGGATTCGACGGCTCTTGGGTAGCCCACCCGGATCTGGTGGGCATCTGCAAGGAAGTCTTCGACGCCAAGCTCGGCGAGAAGCCAAACCAGATCGACCGCCAGCGTCCAGAAGTCGAGGTCACCGCAGCCCAGCTGCTCGACGTCTCCAGTGCCCCGGGCGATGTCACCGAAGCCGGCGTGCGTGCCAACCTCTACGTGGCCGTGGCCTACACCGCTGTTTGGCTTTCGGGCAACGGCGCTGTGGCCATCCACAACCTGATGGAAGATGCTGCCACCGCCGAGATCTCCCGATCGCAGATCTGGCAGCAGATCCGCAATGAGGTGGTGGCTGCCGACACGGGCAACACCATCACCGCAGAGTTGGTGTCCACCATTCTGGGCGAAGAGGTGGAACGCCTGCGCGGCGAAGTCGGCAATGACGAACACTTCAAGGCCTACTACGAGCCAGCTGCACAGCTGATCGCCACCCTGACCAGCGGCAAGGATGAGGACTTCGCAGACTTCCTCACCACTGGCGCATATGAACTGTTGGAAAAGGAGTACGTGAGCAAGCCATGATCAACCCCTTCGATGAGTCCACGCTGGGCAGCGTAGAAACGCTGCTGGCCGGCACAGACCAGCTGCTGGAACAGTCCTACCCGGGCGATTCCGGGGCACGCCAGCCCATCCATACCGTGTATGTTCCGGGCGACAAGTACACCCCCGACCTGCCTGCGGCCTGGGGCCGGAACGCCATTGCGGCTGCCGGCGGCCTCATGGGCCTGTCCGCCTTGGCGGCCAAGCTGAACCTGGCCGAGCCGCAGCGCCTGGCGGAGCTGGTGGCCGACAAGCTGGCCAGCGAACCCATCGAAGACTTGCGCATCGACTTTGAAGACGGCTTCGGCAATCGCAGCGATGCCGAGGAGGACGCAGCCGTGCTGGCCGCGGCCGACTCGCTCGCTGCGGCCGTGGCCGCCAACAAGGCTCCCTCCTTCATCGGTATCCGCTTCAAATGCTTCGAAGCTCCGACCCGGGCCCGCGGCATCCGCACCCTGGGGCTGTTTATTTCGCAGCTCCTTTCCCATGGGGAACTGCCTGCTGGCTTGCGGTTGACCCTGCCCAAGGTCACCACTGTGGACCAGGTCAAGGCCATGGTGCTGCTCGCCGAACAGCTGGAGCAAGCCCACGGCCTTGAAACGGGCAAGATCCGCTTCGAAGTCCAGGTTGAAACCCCGCAGGTGATCATCGCCGCCGACGGCACCCACCCCGTGGCCCAGCTGATCCACGCAGGCCAAGGCCGGGTATCTTCCCTGCACTACGGCACCTACGACTACTCCGCCTCACTGGGCGTGGCCGCCGGCTATCAGTCCATGGAACACCCGGTGGCTGACTACGCCAAGGATGTCATGCAGGTAGCTGTTGCCGGCACCGGAGTTGAGCTATCCGATGGCTCGACCAATATCATCCCTGCCGGCGACCCGGAAAATATGGCCGAAGCCTGGGCGCTGCACGCCCGGCTGGTCTCCCGCCACCTGGCCCGCGGCATCTACCAGGGCTGGGACCTGCACGAAAACCAGCTGCCCACCCGCTACCTGGCCACCTTCGCATTCTTCCGCGAGGGCTTGCAAGCGGCCGGCACCCGCCTGCGCAACTACGTCCACCAGATCAGCTCCACGATCATGGATGAGCCCGCCACCGCCCGGGCCCTTGCCCGCTACATCCACCGCGGGGTCACCTGTGGTGCGGTGAGCGCCGAGGAAGTCGCCGAACTAGCCCAGATCACCCTGTCCGAACTTGAAGCGATCGCGCTGAATCGCTCCCACGCCTAAGGATCCTGTCATGACTGTTCCAGCAATCCAGAACTCCTCATCCTATTTCGCTAACTTCGGAGGGCACCCGCCGCAGAGCGATCTGCTCACCGATCGCGCCATCGTTACCGAGGCCTACACGGTCATCCCCAAGGGCGTGCTGCGCGACATCGTCACCAGCGTCTTCCCTGAGTGGACCAATACCCGCGCCTGGGTTTTGAACCGTCCGGTCGCCGGCGGCGCCACCACCTTCGCCCAGTCCATCGTGGAAGTTGCTCCAGGCGGCGGATCCACCAAGCCTGAGCCGCAGGCAGAAGTCCAGGGCTTCATCTTCGTGCTCACCGGCCAGCTGACCGTGGTCATCGAAGGCACCGAGCATGTGCTCGAAGACGGCGGCTTCGCCTACCTGCCAGCAGGGGCCACCTGGTCGGCACGCAATGACGGCACGGAGCTCACCAGTTTCCACTGGCTGCGCAAGCGCTACGAGCCACTGGCTGGCGTGGATGCCCCGGGCCCAGTGGTTGGCAACGAGCGGGACGTCGAGCCCGGTGCCATGCCAGGCACCGATGGCAAATGGCGCACCACCCGCATGCTCGACCCGAACGATGTGGCCTTCGACTTCGGCGTGAACATCGTGACCTTCGAGCCGGGCGCATCCATCCCATTCGCCGAAACCCACGTCATGGAGCACGGCCTGTACGTGCTGGAGGGCAAGGGCGTGTACCGCCTGAACGGCGACTGGGTTGAGGTTGAGGCCGGGGACTACATGTCTCTGCGTGCCTTCTGCCCGCAGGCTTGCTACGCCGGCGGCCCGGACAACTTCCGCTACCTGCTCTACAAGGACCAGAACCGCCAGATCGCGTTGTAAGCTGGCGCGACAATAATCTTCCGGGGCCAGTACCCGCGCAACCCGCCGCATTGCCGGCACGCCGTATCCGATTCACTGTCCGAGTGATGTTTCATCTTTACCAGGACATGGCGGGCCGGTGCAACGGGTTTTGCGCAGGTGCTGGCCCCGGTTTTATTTGCCCACAATTACAATCAGTCCGAATTAATGCCGGTAAGCACTCGGTTTCTGAAATCGCCGGCTGCTCATCAACTACAATTCCGCGCTCAACTAGTCACAGATTCGTCGTCGTCGATCCGCACGTCTTGACGCTGTTCAGCGGGTGAACTGAGGATCAAGCGACGCTCAAGACGCGTGAGACTTTGCGAGGTCGGTTCTGCGAGGGCTGGTTGCAACGAAATACGCAAGAGATCACCGACCCGTTGCTCATCCAACTCCACTCCAACCGCTACCAAGGCGTCATCGGCAGGGTCAGAACCTGGTGTGGCCAACTGAAGATGTGGTTGCCATCCGACCATGTTGACCAGAAAGCGTTGCGTGCCGCGACCGGTCCGCAATTTCACGTGCCCCTTGAGCCGGTAAGCGTCTGCCGGCGGGTTCTCGAGAAAATCCAGCAGGGCTCCCGGATCTGCCGGCTCGGGGCAGGGCACGGTGACTGCGTGGGCATGCGGCGCATGGCTGTGGTCATGTTCGGCCCGTGAAGCAGCGGCCAGGGGAAGCTCATCCGACGGATCTTCATTCATGGCGATATCAAAGACCAGCTGAGGATCTATGGCGGCGTGCGAAGCTGGAACGATGGCCACCTGCGGGTTCGCCTCGCGGACCCTGTCGCTGATCCGCGCGAAGGTCGCGTCCCTCGTCTTTTCCGGGAGCATATCCAGCTTGTTGACCACCACGAGGCTGGCCGCGGTGAAACGGGCAGGCGCCATGGCTGCGGTGTCCACCGTATGTTCGTGCTGCACCGCGTCGATGACATCGATGATGCCTCCGGGGCGCACTCCGGGCGCGTTGCCGTAGCGCAGGAGCCGATCCACATTGATCGGGTCGGCGGCACCGCTGGCTTCAACGATGATTGCGTCCAAGCGGAGCTTTGGCTGGGCCAGCTTTTCCAACAGCTCGTCCAGCCCGCCACTGTCCGGAAGGCAGCACACGCAGCCGCCGGCAATGGATTCGGCGGCATCAATCTGCCCGGTGATCAGGCCGGTATCGACATTGATCTTGCCGATATCGTTGATGATCACTCCAACTCGGGTTCCCGGACGGGTCAACAAGCCATTGAGCAGACTGGTTTTGCCCGCGCCGAGATATCCGGTGAGCACAATAACGGGGATCAAGACCGGTTCCTTTTCAGCTGGACGAGCGGGCCATGCCCATTCTCCCGGTTAGCCAAGGCAAAATCACGGGTGGGCACACGTGGGCGAGGCGGCTACCAGGTTGGAAGGCCGGGAATCGGTCCGTCGGCTTTGATGTTGCGGGTATTGCCCCGGGCCAGCCATTCAGACAAGCCTGCGCGGTTGGCGCGGACGGTCAGCGAGCCATCGCCGACGACCCAAGTGTCGCCTTCTTCGCTGAGAAGTGTCATGCCTGGAGCATTTTTGGCGCGCATGGTGCGCACTGCAGCCTGGATGGCATCTTTTTGGGAAGCCGGATCGGCTTCCCCAATGGTCCAGGCGGTATCGAGATCGTGATGGTGGATGGCCACTTCAGTGATCCGCAAGGCCACGATGTCAGCGGCCGGGATGATCTTGCCGTGCAGGTCGACTTCTTCCACAGCTAGCTCACCAGCCAGGCGCTCGCACTGCTGCGCGAAGTAGTTCGCAGATTCGTCGAAAGTAGCGAGCAGTTCCTCGCGGGGCAGCGCGGCCAGCTGGTCGATTTCGGCGTTGCGAGCTTCCTGCGACGCATAGAGTTTTTGCGGCTCTCCACTGGTGGCCCAGTCGACAAGTTTCACCAGGGTGCGGCCATTGGAAGCCAGGTGCGCGATGACGTGGGCGCGGCTCCAGCCCTCGCACAAGGATTCGGCAGCTAATTCTTCGGCGGACAAGGCATGCACCGTAGCGGACATCATCGCAGTTTCGCGAGCAAGCCGGGAGAGATCCGAGTGCAATTGCGCAGTATTGATCATGTTGCCACCCTACCAACGCGGGCCTTAGCGCAATAAAGATTTCGTCATGGATATGAGCGCGGCCTGGAGTGATAACTTCTGCGCGCCGGCTCAGTTTCGGCCAGCTTGTGCTGTTTCCCGAGCGAGGTTCTTGTTGATTGCTGGGGCTCCTTCCCGCCATCTCTGTTCGGCCCGTGCACCCCACCAAGTGGCAACAAGAAGCACCAGTGCTCCCACGTATCCCAGCGCGCTGATTTTGTCGCCAGCCAAGAGCACTCCGGCGAAGAGCGCCCATCCTGGTTCTGTGCCAAGAAGCATGCCGGCGCGTGAAGCCGACGTGTGCTTTGTGGCCCACAGCTGGCCCAGGAAGGAAAAGATGGTGCAGCCCAAGCAGAGGTAAACAACGGTCAACCAGTTCGCGACGCTGAACCCCGGCAAATGTTCCATCAACGAATTGCTTCCCCACACGGTGAAAATCACCGCTCCGAAAGCGATCTCAACTGTGGTCAATCCCAGCACATCGGCCTTCCGTCCAACGGTGAACCGTGCCTCGGCAACACCGAGCAGGGCCCGCGTGGCCGCAGCGGCGAGCATCAATCCATCTCCCGGATTGATCCCGGAGAATCCGTTGCCGCCCACGAGCAGCGCAATCCCGAGCAGGGCAAGCAGGACACTGGCGGCCAAGGATGCTGAAAGCCGCCTCTTGGCGTGCAGGGATTCGAGGATTGGGGTGAAGAGAATGGAAACGGCGATGATGAGTCCGGCATTGGTGGCACTGGTGAGCGTGACGCCAATGGTTTCCAGCGCAATGGTCGCGGTACGCAAGATACCCAGAAGGATGCCGGGCAGGGTCGAGTCCCGGAGCCGAACAGCGGGCCGGGCGAAATTGATGGAAAGCAGGATCACCGCTGAGGGAAGGAACCTGATGCACATTACGGCTGCGGCAGATGAGGCGTCCGCAAGATCCTGGGCTGCCAAGTAGCTGCCGCCCCACATTATTGCAATGAGCAGCAGGAGGACATCGGGAAGGACGCGGCGGACTGTCGGTGGAACACTAGGCATGTTATTACTGTAGAAAGCTCAACCATTAAGAACAACGGCCATTATCTTCAACATCCAGTAAGCTAAACTTCATGGAAGTGCATCATCTTCGAACCCTGCGCGAACTAAGAGACAGGGGTTCTGTTACCGCGGTATCCCAAGCATTGCATTTGTCCCCATCTGCCGTATCGCAGCAGCTGGCTGCGTTGCAACGAAGCGTGCCCATCCCGCTGACCGAACAACGGGGCCGCGTACTGGTGCTCACTCCTGCCGGAGAACGGCTTGCGGATGCCGGTGGCGAAGTGCTGGAGGCCCTTGCCCGTGCCGAGAATTCCGTCTCGGAGTATCTGACGGGCTCCAGAGAGACCGTTTCTGTTACCGCCTTCCACAGTGCCGGTCTTGCCTGGTTTCCGGCGCTGATCGCCAGCGGCTTGAACGATCCGGATGGGCCCATGGTCCGCTGCCGGGATGAAGACGTTTCGATCAACGAGTTCGCCAATCTGGTCTCCGACCATGATGTGGTCATTGCGCACCGTCCGCTGGCCTCAGAATCCTGGCCGGGCAACAGGGTGCACGTTACGCCTGTCCTGCAAGAGCCAATCGATGTGGCACTGCACCGCGAGCATCCCTTGGCGCAGCAGGATACCGTGCGCCTGGCTGACCTAGCAGGTGAAACCTGGGTCGCGGCGCATGAGGGGTTCGCTCTGGAGCCGCTGCTCGTGCAAGCGATGTTTGCCAGTGCCGGCAACCCAATCCAGATCGCGCATCGCGTGAACGAGTTCAACCTGGTCGCCGCTATTATTGCCGAAACCCGAATAGTCGGGTTGCTGCCTCGATATACCGGGCTGACGCCGAACTTCCGGAAACAGGTAGTGCTCCGCCCGCTGGCGGACCTCTCGCTTGGGCGCCAGATTGATATTCTGACCCGGCCCGAAGCCCGGACCAGGGTAAGCACGCGAACCGTCATTGACCGAGTCATCAAAGTTGCCGAGCAAACCCGCCTGAGTGCCGAAGGGGAGATGCAGCGCTCCTTCAAGTCCTAGGTGCCATTGGCCGGAGGCTCCAACGCGTCGCCGGGAGGGGAGAAACTTTGTCTCCCGAATCATGCGGAAGCAGTGATGCAGGCAGATGGCTCTTTGCTGTTCGCTGTTGAGGCAACGCGGTTCGTTCCCCCTCGCATGAGCCAGTTGGCACGTAGCCTAGAGGTAAGAGAAAAGTGATCAGGGGAGCAGCTCGGTGGCCAAGAAAAAGAAGAAGCAGAAGCCCAAGCAAGGGCACCCGGCACGCCTGCAAGGGGATGTCATCTCAATAGAGCGGGCGAAAGTGAAGCGCGGTTTGGACGCCCTCGCGGTGCAGTTCACCCGGTGGCTTGAAGCCCAGCATGGGGATAGCGAGCTGGCTCCCATGGTGTTGGCCGCAGTGGGCGAAACGCTGGGCTTCTACGCCGAGGCAATAGAACTGCGCAGCGTCACCGATTTTGATCCGCCGCAGCTCTTCACCGTGCTGACCGCGACCATCGAATTTGAAGAAGCCGAGGACCCGGATGATGACTCCGGGGAACTGCGCGATCTCGTGTTCACCGCGTGGACCGTCTACCTGGACTTCTTGCGCGAAAACGGACTATGGGATGGTGACCCAGCGGGTCTTGAATGGCTGCTGGAATCGATCAATTCCGATGACCCGTTCAACGAGCCAAGCGCAAAGAAGCCGTTGGATGTTCCAGAAACCGCAGAGGCCGCGGTGGCTGAAATCGCCCAAATGCAGGTCTCCAAAATGGGCCGCGTGCTCCTTGCCTGGGCCACCACCGCCGGCCATAGCTACTGGGCGGCTGGCCCCGGCCCGGAATTCATTCCCCAAGCAGCCCACGCGGTGCGCGGGCTATTCCCGAAGGATCTTGAAGCTTCGAGCCGGAACAACGTTGCCGCGGTGCTGCTTTCCGCCCTCGAAAGGGCTGGAGCGCTGGACACCAAAATCGCTGCTGTCCCGGAATACGGCAAAAACGCACGCGACTTCATCGCAGCGGACACTGCGACCTCCTTCGAGAGCAATTACGCCTATCTCAAAACCGTTCTTGACCTGGTTCTGGAGCAGCCAGAGCGCAGCGATGAGGCGGGACTTGAGTCGTGGGGCCTAGCGAACCTCTGGTTGCTGGAGGCGGTTGACGGCAAAGCGCATTCGGTTGCTGCAGCCCGCGACGAGTTGTTCCCGGAAGCTGCTTGGGCCGGTGCGCATCAGCGCATGGAGCTGTTGCGTTCCCTTGGCTTGGTGAACGAAGGAAGCACCTACGGCATTCCGGGCATTGTCCGCCTGGCATTGACCGACCTCGACAGCGAAGAACCAGGAGGCGATGCGCCCTTGGAACCGGACATGGCAAACCTTTTTGCGGAATCCGAAGAGCTCCAGGAAGAGCCCAAGCGCCTGAAGCGCACCGAACCATACACCGGCAAGGCGCTGCAGCTCAAGCTCACCCTGCGCGAAGCCAAGCCGCCCATCTGGCGCCGCGTGATGGTGCCCGCCGACCTGAATCTGGCCGACCTGCACGACATCATCCAGATCAGCTTCGACTGGTCCGATACGCACCTGCACCAGTTCTACGGGAAGAACTACAAGGTCAGTTATGGTCCACAGAACCCGCATATGAAGAGCGATATCGACGAGTCGACGGTACTGCTCTCCAAGCTGTTCAAACAGCCCAAGGACCGCCTGGCCTACGCGTATGACTTCGGCGATGACTGGCGGATCGGTATCGAGGTCGAGGACGTCCTCAAGGCCGATGACGGCCAGCTGCCGCGGTGCATCGGTGGACGCCGTATGGCGCCGCTGGAAGATAGCGGTGGAGCGCTGAACTGGAACGAGATGGTCGAAGAACTGAAGAATGAGCAGCCGCTGACCATGATGGATGACGTAATTCCTGAAGACGCGTCACTATACCCAGGCGAGGATTTCGACCCGGCAGTGTTCAGCATCGAGGAAATCAACGAGAACTTGGACGCGGAGTTCTAGACCCGGACGGTTAGCCGCACAGGCTTTGGCTGGCCTTGCGATTGGTGGTTTTCACCGGTGACTTTTCCGGCTTCTCTACGCTCTGGTAGTCCTGGCCCAGGTGCAACTGGACACCGTCAATAGCCGCGGTCACCGGCTTGAGATCCAGGTTCAAGTCTTTGGCCAGGGCCACGGCGGTTTGCTGCGCCTGAACGGTGTCGGCTGCCAGCAAGGTGGTAGCGCTCTGCACGCTCGCCGCATTGCCGACACCGGACACCGTGAACCCTTGCTCGCTGGCCTTCTTGGCGTAGTCGCCGGCGAGATTCGCGACCCGGGCAGCATTGGTGATGTGCACGTTCGCTTCGCGGCCATTGCCTGCGGCGGCCGCGCCAGCATCGGAGTTCTTGCCGGACTTTGTGCCTGCGAGGGCGATCGGCGAGTCTTCCCTGAGGCTCGCAAAAAGTGATTCTGCGTCTGCGGAGGGGACTACGCGATTGCGGTTCTGCGGTGCCGGCGACCAGGGCATGGTCATGAAGGTGATGTTATCGGAAGGAACTGCTTGGGCCCGGGCCGCCAAGGCCGTGAGATCCGAGAGCGAGCTCAAGCCGGGGTCGACCGTCAGGGACGAGGTGGCCGCGTCCAGGAACGAGTACAACCGGTCCGGGCGGGCGAGCGTTTCGCGGCTGGTAGCCTGCTGGACGATGGCAGACATGACCATTTGCTGGTGGCCCAGCCGGGCGATGTCGCTGCCATCGCCCACAGCGTGGCGGGTTCGGGCCAGAGCCAGGGCACCGGTGCCATCGACCTTCTGGTCCCCGGCTGGTAGATCGAGCTTGGCCTTGGGGTCCTTCATGGGCTGCGGCAGGCAGACATTGACTCCGCCCAGCGCATCCACAATGGAGATGAAGCCTTCGAAATTGATCTCGATGAAGTGGTTCAGCTGCACCCCGGTCAACGCCTCAACGGCGGCCACCGAGCAGGCCGGACCGTAATTCAGCGCCGAGTTGATCATGGCCACGCCACCGGACGAGGATCCATGCCCGGTGTCTTCGCAGGCCGGCATGTCAACCAGGGTGTCACGCGGAATCTGCACCGCGTCGATGCGCTTGTTGCCCGCGGCCACATGGACCAGCACCATGGAGTCGCTGCGGGCACCGCTGCCCTTGCCAAACCCCGAGGCTTCAAGGTCGCGGGTATCGGAGCCGAGCAGCAGCAGATTCAGCCCGTGGCTCGAATCGGGGGCGGCGGATTCGGAGTTGCGCATGGATGCTGTGGAGATGTTGCCCTGCAGCTTGAACCAAAGCCCGCTTGCGGCGACAACCAGGGCAATGACCAGTGCAAAGACGAGCAGAAGCGTGATGCGCCGGCGGCGAGGTCGGATTCGAAGCTCGGTCATCTATGGGCCTCCTGCGTTCTTCATCTGGTCATGGGTCAACTTCCAGACGATCACGAGAGCCATGAGTTGCACCAATAGAATTGGCGATCGGATCCATGCATCGAAGCTATGGCAGGACGCGCAGGCCAATCACTGCACGGCAAACCCCCGTGCCGGTGCAATGACTCACAAGAAGTGCAAGAACTCTGCCAGTGCAGGATTCTGGAACGGGTCGCGGCGGTAGATCACACCGATGGCCCTGCCGGTTCCAGCCGGCAGCGCCAGCTGCTTTCCGCCATAGACTTCCGCCGTGCTGGCCATTGTGCTGGGGATCATCGTGATCCCGCCGCTGGCAATGCTCAGAGGCACCAGGGCATCGCGCTGAACCGTGGTGATGATCCGCGGCGGGGTGCAGCCAAGCGAACGGTAAACCTCATCGGTCACCTTGCGGATGGAGGTGGGCTGGGGCAGGCTGACCAGGGTCAAATCCCTAAGCAGCTGCGCGTCGAGCTCGTTGGCGGCGTCCAGATCTGCGGGGAGCACTGCCGAGAATTCCTGGTGGCAGACCAGGTGGGTTTCCAAGTCTGCGGGGACTGCGTGGCTGACGCCGAAGGCCGCATCGGCGCTGCCCAGGCGAATCGCCTCCACCAGTTCATCGTGGTCCTGGACGCTGAGGATTTCCAAATGCACCCCGGGATGCTTTTGGTGGAATTTGCCTGCATACTCTGGCAGCACGCTGCCAATGAGTGACGGCAGGCCAGCGATGCGCAGGGAACCAGTTTTCAGTGCCCTGGTCGAAGCACCCAGGGCATTGATCGAGGCCAGCTCGTCGAGCATTCGACGCCCAGCGGGGACTATGCCGCGGCCGGCAGCGGTCAGCTGCATCGTGCGCCCTGCCGCACGGAATATCGGCATGCCCAGGCTCTGTTCGAGAGACTGGATCCGGCGGGAAAGGGAAGGCTGCGAGATGCCCAGGATGTCGGCAGCCGCGGTGAAGGATCCGTAGTCGACGACGGTGATAACAGCGGCGATCTGGGGAAGGGAGACGCTGCCGAGATCTGATTGAGTGGCCATGGCGTGAAGGTCCCTAGAAGATGTAACGGCAATAGTGCTTTCGCAAAAACGCTAGCATGACCGACTGTGGCCACCGGTTAACGCACGCTGCGGCGGGATGCTCCGTCCAGGAACATCCCGCCGCAGCGGCTGAGCTAGTTGGCCCCTAGGTTTCGGTGCCGTCGATGGCCGCGCCAGCCGGAGTCGCCCCGCCTTCGTCGGTCCAGTCCTGGCCAACCTCATCATTCAGCGCAGGGTCGGAAATGGTATCGGGGACTTCGGCTTCGTCCTTGTTCAGGAATGCGTCAGAGTTATTTGCAGTCATAATTCCATCCCTTTCGTTGGCTGGACTGCCAACCTAGCAAGAGATCCACGGCAAATGCATCCTCGGAGACCGGCTTTGAGGATTTCACCAGCAAGCCGCTAGCCAACGTTGCCTGGGCCCGCCGTGGATTCGCGGATGACCAGCTTCGGAGTGAAAACGAACTGCTCCCGCACCGCGTCTGCGCCAGCCTCGGCTTCGCGCAGCAATACGTCAACGGCGGTTCGCCCGATTTCTTCGGCCGGCTGGCGCACCGTAGTGATCGGGACAACTGCCGACTGCGCGAAGTCGATATTGTCGTACCCCACTAGCGCGATGTCCTCAGGCACGGAAAGCGAACCGGACATCACCAGGGCTTGCAGGATGCCCAGTGCCAGCAGGTCATTGGCGGCGAAAATGCCATCAGGGCGTTGGTCTGGGTTCATCGCCAAAATGCGCTCGCCGACAGCGCGTCCTTCAAGGACTGTCAGCTGCTTGGTGGGCATTACCTGGAGGACCGCATCGGCGGTGCCGGCGATCACAGATTGGGCGCCTTCCAGGCGATGCTGCACCTGTTCAATGCTTTGCGGGCCGCCAACAAACGCTATGTTCTTCCGGCCGAGATCCACCAGGTGCTGTACTGCAATGCGCCCGCCTTCGACGTCGTTGACCGAAACGGAGGAGAAGCTGCGATCCCCGCTGCCGCGGTCAACCAAGACCACTGGGGTGCCTGCCTCGCGGATTTTCCAGAGGCGGCTCAGGTCGCTGTGCATAGGGGAGATGAGTATTCCGGCCACCCGCTGCTCATCAAAGAGATCCAGGAGCTGTTGCTCGGTTGTCAGCGAGTTATCGCTGGCGCCCATGAGGACCGTGTAGCCATTTGCCAGGGCCCGGTGCTGGGCACCCTGGGTGAGATCCATGAAGAAGGGGTTGCGCGCGTCCAGGACTACCAGCCCAAAGTTTCGGCTGTGTCCCGCGCGCAGCTGCCGGGCAGCATCATTGCGGACAAAGCCGAGCTTCTCGATGGCTGCGGTCACCTTGGTGACGGTGCGTTCAGAAACTACCTCGGGGCGGTTGAGCACATTCGATACGGTGCCCACAGAAACCCCGGCTTCGGCGGCGACTTCCTTAACGCTGACGGCCACGGAGGATTCCTGTTCTGATTGAGGTTGCTTGTCTTGCGAGTATATCCCGGGCTCTGAAAATCAACTCAACCCAAGAATTATTGAAAGGTTTCAAATAATGTCGAGGCCGATCCTCAAATTGACTTGCTGTCAGCGCGTGAAATGCCTTACACTCAATAAATCGTGACATTGAAACGATTCATTTTGTAAAAAGTGAGACGGTCGCGGGAATACCGACAACGACGTTTGGCACAGAAGGGAAACACCGTGCGCGTTTGCTTCCAGTTGCAAGTTCTCCCGGAACTCATGGATCAATACATTGAACGCCACCGGAAAGTCTGGCCGGAAATGCTCGAAGCCATCAATGACGCCGGGCGCCGGAACTACTCGCTCTTCCTTCGTGGCGACGGGCTGCTTATCGGTTACTACGAAACCGACGATGATCAAGCGGCCCAAGCGGCCCTCGACACTGATCCACGCACCGCGGCATGGGAAGCGCAAATGTCGCAATTCTTCCTCAGCCTCGACGGGCGCGCAGACCAGCAGGCCCAACGGCTCACTGAAGTATTCAACCTCGAAGACCAGCTGGCAAGCCTTCCAGAAACAAAGAACTAGCACACCGCAACCGCAGAAATGGAGAGGTCTATGGGCGCAACGCTGAGCCCCGAGAACCTGCAAACCCTCAACCGACTGGCCATCGAGGTCCCTTCGTGGGCCTACGGAAACTCCGGCACCCGCTTCAAGGTCTACTCCACCGCGGGCACGCCCAGGGACCCCTTTGAAAAGATTGCCGATGCCGCCCAGGTGCACCGGCTCACCGGCCTCGCGCCCTCGGTGGCCCTGCACATTCCATGGGACAAGGTTGAGGATTTCGCCGCGCTGCGTTCCCATGCCGAGAATCTCGGGGTGCGCCTGGGAACGATCAACTCCAACACCTTCCAGGACGATGACTACAAGTTCGGCGCACTGACCCATGAAGATCCGAAGATCCGCCGCAAAGCCATCGACCACCATCTGGAATGCATCGAGGTCATGGACGCCACCGGCAGCCAGGATCTCAAGATCTGGCTGGCAGAGGGATCCAACTACCCCGGCCAGGCCGACATGCGCGGGCGCCAAGACCGCCTCGCGGATTCGCTGGCAGAAATCTACGCCCGGCTGTCCGGCGAGCAGCGCCTAGTGCTGGAGTACAAGTTCTTCGAGCCGGCTTTCTACCACACCGATGTTCCCGACTGGGGCACCTCCTATGCCCAGGTGGCTGCCCTGGGCGATCGAGCCATGGTCTGCCTCGACACCGGACACCACGCGCCAGGCACCAACATCGAATTCATCGTGATGCAGCTGCTGCGCCTGGGCAAGCTGGGCTCCTTCGACTTCAACTCGCGCTTCTACGCCGACGATGACCTGATCGTCGGATCCGCGGATCCATATCAGCTCTTCCGCATTATGGCCGAGGTGATTCGCGGTGGCGGGCTGGAGGAGCAGAGCACTATTTCCTTCATGCTTGACCAGTGCCACAATGTCGAGAACAAGATCCAGGGCCAGATCCGCAGCGTGCTCAACGTCCAGGAAATGACCGCCCGCGCCCTGCTGATCGATCGCGTCGCTTTGACCGAGGCGCAGATTTCCGGGGACGTGCTGGCCGCCAACGAGATCTTCATGAACGCGTTCTACACCGATATCCGCTCGGAACTTGAAGTCTGGCGCGCCGAACGCGGCCTGCCGGCAGATCCGATGCAGGCCTTCCGCTCATCGGACTACCAAAACCGCATTGAAGCCGAACGCGTCGGCGGGGTTCAAGCAGGATGGGGAGCATAAATGCGTACCGCAGCAACGAAGCGCGGCATCTCTGGATGGAAAGCCACCATCGCGGTGGCGATGAGCAACTACATCGAGGCTGGCGCCATTATAGCCCTGGCCACCAGCCTGAGCTTGTGGCAGTCGACATTCGGCTTTGACGACGCGCTGGTCGGCGTGATTGCCGCTGTGTCCGCCAATGCCTTTGGCGCGGCGCTGGGCGCCATGATCGGCGGCCCATTGTGCGACCGCCTGGGCCGCAAATTCATCTACACCTATGACCTGATTCTCTTCATGATCGGTGCCTTGCTGATCACCTTCACCTTCAACACCACGCTGCTGGTGGTGGGAGTGGTGCTCATGGGTATTGCCGTGGGCGCTGGCGTGCCGGCTTCCTGGACCTACATCGCCGAAGAGGCGCCCGAGGAATCACGCGCCGCCCATGTGGGCACCGCACAGCTGGCCTGGTCCTTTGGCCCGGCCGTGGGCTTTGCCCTGGCCATCATGGTCGAGCCGATGGGCGTGAGCGGATCGCGGCTGATCTTCTTCCACCTGTTCATCGTCGCCGCGGTAACCTGGTGGGTCCGCCGAGGCCTGCCGGAATCCACCCGCTGGAAAGAGCAGCGGGCCACCGAGCTGGCCAATGGAACCAAATTGTCCTTCTTCTCCGGCATCCGCGGATTGCTGGCCGAACGCAAGAACTGGTCGGCACTGCTGTTCCTGATCGGGGTTTACGGCCTGTGGAATACCGTGGCAGGCCAGGCCGGAATCTTCCAGCCGCGCGTCTATGAAGCTGCTGGCGTTGAATCGGCCACCCAGCAGAACCTGCTCCAGGTCCTGGTCTGGATGCTGACCGCCGCGGCCACCTACTTCGGCTTCATGAAATATGGCGACCGGGTCTCGCGCCGCTGGTTGTACTTTGCCGGGGCCCTGCTGGGCATCGTGGCCTGGGCGGTGCTGATCTTCGTTCCGCCCGGAGCGTTCTCGTTGCTGTTCTACGCGGTGGCCTGGGGTATTTCAGCCGGCATCGGTGCGCAGGCCTTCTATGGCCTGTGGACTGCCGAGCTGTTCGCCACCACGTACCGCGCCAGCGCCCAGGGCATGTTGTTCATGCTCGCCCGCGTCATGGTGGGCCTGCTCTCGCTGGTCTTCCCGGTGCTGCTCACCAGCATGGGCCTGGAAAAGCTCGGCCTGCTGATCCTGGGCCTGCTGGCAGCGGCACTGCTGATCGGAACCATCTGGGCTCCCGAAACCCGCGGCAAGTCCCTGGAAGAAATTGAAGTAGCACGCTACGGCAAGCTGGTCGCACCCCACAAGGTCGACGCGTAAGCGCCTGCGTGGATCCCCGAGAAGAACTACCGAGAGAATCATGACACAAAGCATCGCATCAACGGGCACCAGCACGGCAGCTCAGCTCATCGAGCGCTCCAACCGCCTGGGCCAAGACAAGAAGAACACCAATTACGCCGGTGGCAACACCTCGGCCAAGGGCAGCGCCATCGACCCGGTCACCGGGGAGAGCGTCGAATTGCTGTGGGTCAAGGGATCCGGTGGCGACTTGGGAACGCTGACCGAGAAGGGCCTGTCCACCCTGCGCTTGGACCGGATGCGTTCGCTGGTTGATGTCTACCCGGGCGTAGACCGCGAGGATGAAATGGTGGCAGCATTCGACTACTGCCTGCACGGCAAGGGCGGCGCAGCCCCCTCCATCGACACCGCCATGCACGGACTGGTCAACGCCAACCACGTTGACCACCTGCATCCAGACTCCGGCATCGCCATCGCCACCGCCAAGGATGGCCGGGAACTCACGGCCAAGATTTTCGGCGGCAAGGTGGCTTGGGTGGATTGGCGTCGCCCTGGCTTCCAGCTCGGGTTGGATATCGCGCGGATCAAGGATGAGAATCCACAAGCTATCGGCTGCATACTGGGAGGCCACGGAATCACGGCCTGGGGCGATACCAGCGACGAGTCCGAGGCCAATTCGCTGTGGATCATCGACACCGCTGCCGCATACATCCAGGAACATGGGGAGCTTGAGCCATTTGGTGCAGTCGTCCCCGGCTTCGAGGCCTTGGCTGACTCCGAGCGCCGAACCCGCGCCGCGGCACTGGCCCCGACCATCCGCTCCCTGGCCAGTGCCGACAAGCCAATGGTCGGCCACTATTGCGATGACGAGCGGGTCCTGGACTTCCTTTCCCGCGAGAAGCTGGCGCAGCTCGCGGCACTGGGCACCAGCTGCCCAGATCATTTCTTGCGGACCAAAATCAAGCCATTGGTCCTGGACCTGCCCGCCTCGGCCAGCATCGAGGAACAGCTGGAGCGGCTCAAGGAATTGCACCTCGAATACCGCGAGGACTACCAGCGCTACTACGAGAACCACAAGGACGAGAACTCCCCGGCCATGCGCGGCGCCGACCCGTTGATCGTCCTGGTGCCCGGGGTGGGCATGTTCTCCTACGGTGCCAATAAGCAAACCGCACGGGTAGCCGGAGAGTTCTACCTCAACGCCATCAATGTCATGCGCGGCGCAGAAGCGCTCTCGACCTACACCCCGATCTCCGATGCGGAGAAGTTCCGCATTGAATACTGGGCTTTGGAAGAAGCCAAGCTGCAGCGCATGCCGCAACCCAAATCCCATGCCGGGCGCATCGCGCTGGTGACCGGAGCGGCTTCCGGAATCGGCAAGGCCGTGGCCAAGCGGCTGGCCGCCGAAGGCGCCTGCGTGGTGATCGCCGATCTTGATCTGGCCAAGGCGAAAGAGGCCGCGGCGGAATTGGGCGGCACGGATGTGGCCGTGGGGGTCGCCGCCAACGTGGCCGATGCCAGTGCCGTTCAAGCTGCGATCGACGAGGCCGTGCTGGCCTTCGGCGGACTGGACCTGGTGGTCAACAACGCCGGCTTGTCGCTGTCGAAGCCGCTGCTGGAAACCACGGAAGCGGACTGGGATCTGCAGCATGATGTGATGGCCAAGGGATCGTTCCTCGTCTCCAAGGCGGCAGCCAAGGTGCTGATCGAGCAAAAGCTTGGCGGGGACATCATCTACATCTCATCCAAGAACTCCGTATTTGCCGGTCCGAACAATATCGCCTACTCGGCCACCAAGGCAGACCAGGCCCACCAGGTCCGGCTGCTGGCTGTCGAGCTCGGAGAGCATGGCGTCAAGGTCAATGGCATCAATCCGGATGGCGTTGTGCGCGGTTCGGGGATCTTCTCCTCGGGCTGGGGTGCCCAGCGCGCCGCGACCTACGGAGTGGCCGAAGAAGATCTCGGCCAGTTCTACGCGAACCGGACGATCCTCAAGCGCGAGGTCATCCCGGAAAATATTGCCGATGCGGTATATGTACTGACCGGACCAGAATTGACCCGCACCACAGGGTTGCACATTCCAGTAGATTCTGGGGTTGCTGCAGCGTTCCTGCGATGAGCGAGAACGAGACGAGCCGCCTGGTCGCGGCCATCGATCTGGGGGCCACCAGCGGCCGGGTCATGATTGGCGAGCTGGTGGACGGGAAGGTGCAGCTCACCCTCGTCCACCGCTTCGCCAATGGGCCGGTGCCACTGGAGCAGTTCGAGCCCGGCGCCTCGGCGCAAGGCTTGGCCTGGGACATCGATGAATTATGGTCGCAGATCCGCCAGGGGCTCAAAATGGCCTTTGAGCTGCGTCCGGACATTTCCAGCATCGGGGTCGACTCCTGGGCTGTGGACTATGCGCTGCTCAAGGACGGGCAGCGCCTGGGGCAGGTGCGCCACTACCGGGATCCGCGCAATGAGCTTGCCGTTCCCAGCCTGGAAGAGAAGTTCAGCCGAGCCGAACTTTTCGAACGCAACGGGCTGCAATTCCTGCCATTCAACACCGTGTACCAATTGCAAGCCGAGCAGCAGGATAGCCGGTTGGAATCGGCAGACCAGTTGCTGCTCGTGCCCGACTACGTCAACTGGCTGCTGACCGGCCAGGCTCGCTGCGAGTGGACCAATGCTTCTACTACGGGGCTGCTTAATCAGCGCACCGGTTCCTGGGACGAGCCACTGGCGCAGGCGCTCGGGGTTGCCGGCAAGCTTGCCCAGATGGTGCATCCGGGAGAGGCAGTCGGTGCCTTGCGCCCCGAGCTGGCCCGGGAATTCGGTGCCGCAGGCTCGGTGCAGGTGGTGGCCGTTGCTTCGCATGACACCGCCAGTGCCGTGGCGGCGACCCCGCTAACGGGTGATAAGTCGGCGTACATCTCCTGCGGAACCTGGGGACTAGTCGGTGTAGAACTGGCCGATCCGGTGCTCACGGCCCAAGCCCGGGCAGCGGGTTTCACCAACGAATTGGGCCTGGATGGCTCGGTGCGCTTCCTCAAGAACGTCACCGGAACCTTCTTGCTCAGCGAGTCAGTGAGCCACTGGAACCAGCAAGCCGAGCTTGCCGGTCGACCGGAAATCCACTTGGCCGACCTGCTCAGCCAGGCCGCGACGCTGGCTGTTCCGCCGGTGCTGATCGATCCGCAAAATGAGCAGTTTCTTGCCCCGGGGCAGATGCCAGCACGCATCAGCGACGCGATCGCCCTTGCTGGCGGAACAGCGCCAGAAACTCCTGCCGGGCTGATCCGCGTGGTTCTCGAGTCGTTGGCCGCCAGCTTTGCCGCCCAGGCCCATGAAGCGGCCCGGCTGGGCGGATTCGAGCTGGAAGAGATCCATATTGTCGGCGGAGGGTCGCAAGGTGAACTGCTCTGCCAGCGCACCGCTGACCTCGCTCGGGTGCCGGTCATTGCCGGGCCTGTGGAATGCACCGCGTTGGGCAATGTGCTCGTGCAGCTGCGGGCGATGCCGCAGGGTGCCGAGAAGGTCGAAGATTTGCGTGCGATGGTTCGCAGGTCTGTAGTTTTGCGTGACTATCAACCAGTTAGCGCGCTCAAGCAGGCATAGATCCGTGTGGGAATCTATGCCACCAGTGATCCTCCAGCTGCGCAGGCTGGGGGATCACTTCTTTTCAAGCCTTGCGCTGAACGAACACCACTGAATCTTCCATAACCGCCGGTTCGCCGGTCGGAGCGATGATGCTGCGTTGTACGACCTCGGCCTTCACGATGTTCCACTGGTCCAGATCCAGCGATAGCGCTTCGAGTTCTTCGGCCGGCGTAGGAAACGCTGGAAACTCATGATCCACCGGCGGCGCCCATGAAGGACGCGCCGCATGAGACAGGGCCAGCAGGTGTCCGCCCGGAGCCACGAAGCTCGCGGCCTTCCGCAAGAAATCAGCGCGAGGGAACTCGAACGGTGCCTGGAAGAAGCTCAGGGTGACCAGATCGAAGGTCAGATCCGTGTCCCACTGGCCAAGATCGGAGGCCACAAATTGCACATCGGCTTCGTCAATATCGTGTTTTTTGGCCTCTTCGCGGGCGCGGTTGATAGCGGTGGGGGAGATGTCCAAGCCGGTGGCCTTCCAACCGTGCGTTGCGAGCCACAGGACATCGCCTCCTTCGCCGCAGCCGATGTCCAATGAAGTTCCCGGCGTCAGGGGCGACACGAGATTTTCAATGACCTGGTTGACCTTGCCCGACCATATGCGCTCGGATTGCCCGTAGTGGTTTTCCCAGAAAGCTACGCCGTCTAGTTCTTCGGCGCTGTGGTGATGGCCCATGGTTTTGCTCCTCCGGTTGTGTGGCAGATGCTCTGAAACGACCTTATCCACCAATTCGTTCCTCGCGCGAGGGGATTTGCGCCAGAAGCAAGTTCTGGTCTGCCTAGCGGGAGCTGACCTTTCCGAAGAGGCCTGCGATCGAAGAGAGGACCATGGGCCTGCACGCAATCCAGGCCCCGGCGATAGCCAGCAGCGACAAGGCAAAGAACAACAGCCCTGTCCAGTTGTCCGCATACTGTGCCGGATCTGCAGAACCCTGGGCCGCGTACATATGGTTCAGATTGCGCAATGCCCCGGTGGAGAACACCAGGATCACGTGAATCACGATGAACAGGACGAAGTAGATCATGGTCGGGAAGTGCAAGGCGCGTGCTAGCTCGATGGGGTAATTCTTGTTCAGCGATGGGTTCTTCGGCCAGAACGCGCTTAAGCGGAATCCGGTGATCACCGCCAAGGGCGCGGCGATGAATACGGTGATGAAGTACGCCAGCTGCTGCAGCGAGTTGTAGTTCACCCAGCCATTTTCCGTAGGCCAATCCAGCGTCAGATATTGCAGGGCTGCCGAAAGCGCGTTCGGGAACACCTCCCAAGACGTCGGTACGATTCTCATCCAGTGTCCCGAGGCGAAGAGCACGACGATGAACGCCAGGCCGTTGATAATCCACAGCAGGTCCAGGCTCTGGTGAAGCCAGAGGTTGATGCTGACCTTGGGGCTGCGCTTGGAGGTCCAGTAGGCAGGCGGCTTTTTCTGATGCCGCACCAGCAATCCGGAACGGATGATCAAGACCATCAGGAAAAAGTTGAAGGAGTGGTTCCACGCTAGCCATGCGGGTACTCCCACGGGTGCCGACTCGGGCAAATGATACTCGCCGGGATAGCGCTGGATAAAGGCCGCGACCGAGTCGGTGCTGGTGATGCCGCGAGCCACCAGAACCACTGCGGTAGCCATGCCCAAGGCGCAGAAGGCACCGAGAACACTTGCGAGCACCCACTGTTTGCTGGTCAGCGGGCCATGGCGTTTCGGCTCTGGCTTGGCTGGCTTGGCAGACGTGGGTGCGGGTGCCTGGGCGGGCGCCGTGGCAGGAGGCTGAACTGCGGCAGGCTCAACAGGCGGCGCTGCCTCCTGCTTCGTCATAGACTCAGGTTCTGCTGGGACCTGCGCCGGGGCTGGAGCTTCCACGGCTTCCGGAGGGGCAGCCGTGCTTAGCGGCGCTGCGATGAAGCTGCTTGGAGGCCAGGGCTGGCCATCGGCCACCCGGGGCAGGCCCCGTCGAATCCCGGGAGAATCCGAACTGGCCGCAATCACGCTGGCAGCCGGGGGCTGCGCAGATTCTGCGGCGGGTTCAGGCGCCGCCGGGGTTGGTTCTGGCGCCGGTGCTGGTGTTGCCGCAGGTGAAGGCTGGGCCTTAGCCGTACTGCTCGGGATATTCGCAGTGGTGCCGGACGGCGGCCAAGGATCCCCGCCCGCTACCCGGGGCAGTCCCTGGCGCAGTGCTTGCGTGGGCGCCGTAGCAGCTGCTGCCGGCACGGCGATAACTTCCGCGACCTGCGGGGCAACAGTGTTTTCGGCTTCCACCGGTGGCCATGGATCGCCGCCGGGAATCCGGGGCAGGCCCCGCCTCAGGTTCTTGGATGCTGGGCTCATGGTTACTGCGCCTTGCGTGCTTCCAGCGCAGAAATCACCTGGGGAACCACCTTGCAGACGTCGCCAACGATGCCGAAGTCGGCGATTTCAAAGATGGGGGCATCCCCATCCTTGTTGATGGCCACAATGGTCTTGGCGGTCTGCATTCCGGCCTTATGCTGGATGGCTCCGGAGATGCCCAGTGCCACGTAGAGCTGCGGGGAAACCGCAACGCCGGTCTGGCCAACCTGCGCGCCATGCTCGATGAACCCGGCATCCACCGCGGCGCGCGAGGCGCCCACACCGGCTCCCAGGGCATCAGCCAGCTGGTACACCAGTTCAAACTGCTCGGCGCTGCCTAGCCCGCGGCCGCCGGAAACCACCCGGGTGGCCGTGCGCAATTCGGGGCGAGCCGAATCGGCCTCGGCCTTGCTGACATCCTGCACCTGGATCTCCGGGCTATTGCTCCCGGGCACCTGCAGGGCGGTCATCGCCATATCCTGGGCTTGGGCCCGGGCCTCGATGCTGCCCACGCGCACAGTGATCACCGGTGCGCCAAAGGTCGGGGCGCTGCTAGTCGAGTAGGCCCCGCCATATATCGAGTGGCTGGCAATTACACCCTGGTCATCACGCTGGACTCCGAGCGCATCCACGCTCAAGGCCAATTTATTGCGTACCGCGAAACGGGCCGCCACCTCGCGCGAGGCCAGGGTATGGCCCAGGAGCACCGCTTGCGGCTGCACCACTTCGTAGGCCTGCTGCAAAACATCGGCCAGCGGGGAAGTGGGCACTGCGGAGACGACGCTTGCGGTCAATACCGCCGCGGCGCCGGAAGTGGCGGCCTGGGCGGCAAAAGCTTCGAGATTTTCTCCGGCCGCGGCAATGACCGCCACCGGGGTGCCAACGCCGCCGGCCGCGCCAAGCAGCTCGGCGCTATTTTTCGCCAGCTCGCCAGCGGCAGTGGTTTCCAGGAATACCAGGATGGAATCCGGGGCAAAACTCGTCATGGTCATCTTTCCGTTCACACCAGATTGTTCTTCGCCAGGAATTCGACCAGCGCCGCACCGGCCTGTCCGTCATCATTCATGATGGTGCCGGCCTCGCGGGGCGGCCGTTGGGTCACCGAGAGCATGATCGACCGGGCGGTATCGGCCGGCAGCGCTTCAACTCCCAGATCGGCCAGGGAAAGGACTTCGATCGGCTTCTTCTTGGCGGCCATGATGCCCTTGAAGTTCGGGAAGCGGGCATCGGGCAGGGCCTCGGTGATCGAGGCGATCGCCGGCAGCGGGGTGCTGACCTTGGCGGTGGCTCCCTCCAGCTCCCGGGTGCCGGAGAGCACCCCGTCGGCGATGGAGATCTTGGACAGCGAGGTGGCTGCGGGCAGGGACAGCAGCTCGGCCAGCATCACTGGCAGCATTCCCGCCGAGCCGTCGGTGGACATGTTCCCGGCAAGGATCAGATCGTACTCGTGGCGGCGCAGTGCCGCCGCCAGCACCTGCGCGGTGAGCACCAGGTCGGCGCCGAGCAGCTGTTCGTCGGTGATCTGCACGGCGTCGGCTGCCCCCATGGCCAGGGCCTTCCGGAGGGTGGGCTGGATGGAATCCGGTCCCATGCTCAGCACCGTGATCTGGGTATCCGGATCTGCGTCCAGCACCTTCAGCGCAACTTCCAGCGTGCGCTCGCCGATTTCATCAAGCACCGCTTCCGAGGCGGCCCGATCGGCCAGGCCGGTCTGTTGATCCAGAGCACGGTCCGCGCCGGTATCCGGGACCTCCTTGATTAGAACGGCGATCTTCATTCGGTTCTCCCTCGTACCGCAGGTGCTAGGACTTCCAAGTTCCTCTGTTGCTCATCTTGTCCGATTCGCACCGATAGGTCAATGGATTCTCCCCGGACACCGTAGGCTTGAAGCACAGCGCACCATCGAGAACCCAAAGGATCGCCCATGGCCAGCAAAAAGCGTCAAAGCAAGAAGAACTCCGGCGCGGGAAATCCAGCAAAAGCTGTCCAGCGCGGACGCAGTGTGTACCGCATCCAGGTGGAGCAGCATGTAGATTCGCTGCGCGAAGACTACGCCGCCTGGGTTGCCACCACGGTCCCGGCCTTCTCCCCGGAAGATGCCGCCGCCGCGGCGAATATGCAGTTGTTTGTGATCGGGGCAGTTGGCACCGAATACGCTCAAAGGGCCGGCAACTCCAACCTGCGCGATATCGATATCGACCTCTTCGGCGAAGCCCTGGCCGAGCACCTGATGAGCATTCCCGAGACCATGGCTCCGGAACCGATCTTCAGCTCGTGGCTGGACTACCTCAGCTTCTTGGAGGAGAACAGGCTCTGGGAGGGGGCGCCGGAGAACTTCGAGGCGCTGCGCGAAATGCTCGAGGACACCCTCGACGGCTTTGCCGAAGGCGACGCGGAAATCTGCGAGCTGCTGCGCGGCACCGAGCTGTTCACCAAGGTCAAGGCCTTCGCCCTGGCCCTGGGCGACGGCGTGGACATGTCCGATGACAGCGAAGCGGGCATCCAGGCCCGCACCCGGGTGCTGCTCGCGCTGGGCCTGGATCCGCAGGCCTTCGACACCGACGGCCCGGCACCGCTGGTCTTCACCTACATCTGGGGTGCCGCCAGGCTGTCCGTGGTGGACTTCGAAGGCCCGACCATGTACCTGGACGAAGAATCCTACGACCTCATGGTCGATGGCGACCAGGCCGCCAGTGCCCAGATCCTCTTCGAAATGGCTGTCGGCTGCGTCCAGGCCCACCTGAATCCGGCCTTTGACGTTACCCTGCGCGATGAAGCCCACTACCTGGTGCTGCGCAACCTGCTGGTCACCGCCTCCACCGGACGCGATGGCGATCTCGAAGGACTGCGCCGCAATGTCGGGCCGAAGAACTACGACGCGGTGCTGCCCGAGGCCCAGTCCGCCATGGAATCGCTGGTCCACTATGGCTTGCTCGCCAAGGACGGGGAAACCTACAGCATCGACGAACGCCTGGTGCCGGTCATCTCTGCGGGCATCACCGAGGTCGAGACCTTCTTCGAAGAAGCCGAATAGCGCCACCGCGCCCGGATCCGCCTAGCTTGCTCCTTGATCCGGGCGCGCAGCGGCAATTGCGATCAGCTTCTTCAAGACCTGGACGTTGATGTCCTCCAATTTTTTCACGTACACGCAACCGGCCCCCTCGGTGTACTTGCCAAGCTGGGGTAGCAGCGCCTCCCCCTCGGGAAGATCCTTCAGCCCATAGAGGGAGAGCTGGGCCTTGCGCGGTGAAAATCCGGTTTTGGGCCAGGTTCCGGTGTTTTTCGGGTTGGCCGGTGATGCGTAGACATAGGTTCCGTAGCCTACGATGCTTGGCCCCCACATCACCGGCTTTTCGCCGGTGGCCTCGCTGAAAATCTTTTCCAGCGCCTCGCCATCCACCCGGCGCTTTTCTGGCGTGGCGGCCGCGATGAACGCATGTGGATCAACGTTGGTGGGTAGGGTCTTCTGGGTTGCTGCCAAGGGCTTGCTCCTGTGGTGTTGCGGGTTCTTCTGCTTGGAAAATCGTTGAGAGCTTGCGGTACTGCTTGCTGCTCATGGCCAGCAGCGCCACAAGGATCATGATCAGCCCGCCCACCAGGAAGATCAGCGCGATGCCGCGGGCCTGTCCAGACCCCAGCAGCCAGCCAAACTGGTCATCGCCCTGCTCGCTGCGCATGAAGGGGATGATCCAGTACTGGGCGATCGGCGCAATCAAGAACGCGGTGATCGGCGCCGCCGCGGCCTCCATCATTTGCGCAAAGCCAAAGACCCTGCCCTGGCGGCGGAAGGGCACCACCTTCTGGATGACGGTTTGCTCCGAGGCCTCAACCGCCGGAATCAGCGTCATGTACAGCCAGATGCCAGCGATATACAGCCATGTCCATTCGCGGATCGTGAAGATCGCGCCAAGCAGGCCCATGGCCGCCACCAGCCACAGCATCGTGCGGATCGGGTTTTTGCCCAGCCCGAATTTCGCGATCAACAGGCCGCCCACGATAAAGCCGGTGGATGCCAATCCGAAGGTCAGCCCCCAGGCTTGCACGGACATGATGGTCAGCCCGTAGGGATCCATCAGCGCCATATAGGTTCCGCCGATGAAGTTGTTGAACATCGAGAAGATGATCAGCGCGAACAACCCCGGTATGGCCATCACGGTGCTGAAGCCCAGGCGCAGATCGCTGGTCTTGGTGCGCCCTTCCTCCTTGACTGGCTCTTCCTCTGGAATCTTGATCTGGATCAAATGCAGCATGGTCAGCACCACCATCACGATCGAAATCGCCAGGGTCCAGCCCATGCCGAGCCAGCCGATGGCCAAGCCGCTGAACACGCTGGTGATGATGAAAGCGATGCCCTGCACCGTGCCCACCAAGCCGTTGGCATTGGCGTGGCGTTCGACCGGAATCAGCAGGGTAACCGTGGTGGACAGGGCGATGCCGCGCATCTGTTCAACGATGGCGCCAAAGAGGATCACCAGGCAGAAGAGCCAGAATTGCCAGCCGCCTACATCCAGGATGTCCTCGGTGGGCAGCCACAGATAGATCAGCCCGGCCAAGCTGAATGCGACTGCGGTGATCATCGCTGAAAACAGGAACACCGACTTTTTGCGGTGGTTGTCCACGATGGTTCCGAAAATCATGGAGAACAGCGCGATCAGCAGCATGAAGGCACCGCCGATGATGCCGGTGGCCATCACGTTCTGGGTTTCCAGGTACACCCAGAAGGTCAGTGCGAACCACAGGAAGCTGGTGGTGAAGTTCGCGACGGCGGTATTGATGAGAACATGCACAAAGCTGCGTTGCCCATCAGCAGGTGCCACGCGGTCTTCGGGCGTGGACGGCGCGGTGTTTTCGGTGTGCTCTTCACTCATGGGGCGACCTGCTTCAAATGGTGCCGGTGGTTGTAGGAACAGAATACTCTGCGAACAGGCGGGCCGGCAGGTGTCCCGTGGCTTGTTATCCCGGATCCCTCGGTGGCCTCGAGCCGAAGGATTTAATCCGTCAGCAAGCAGCCCGCTGCCCGCCGGATGCCTCGGTGCTGAAGCCAGCACAGACTCAACCGCCAGGTGCAGTGCATAGGAGCGAGGCACACCAGGGGACGGAAGGCGAGCCAATTAGAGCCACTGCCTTGAAGGGCTGGCCGTTCTGGGGTCGGGGCTTATGGGAGATCTGGTTCGTGTGACGTGACGGATAAATTCCGTCATTCAGGATCCTTGCATTCCAGCTGGCCGCTCAACCCGAATGCTGAGATCGCCATCGCCAAGATCGGGAATGCCCAGAACTCGTCGAAGGTCGGCAGGTGAAGCCACCCTGCGCTCAGGACACCGGTTGTGCACGTGTTCAAAGCGTTCGACGTTCTCTACGCTGCCGGGAATGACCAGTGAATTCAGTCCGTGGGGAGTGCGCCAGCACTTGGATCCGTCCGGTCGGTTGGTCACTCGCCAGCCCAGCGCGTGCTTGAACATCTGATGTTGCTTGCACAATAGCTCGGTGTTCTCGCGGTTGGTGTGGCCACCGGTTTCCCACGCTTCAACGTGGTCAACCTCGGAGTTATCCGCGGTGCGCCGGCATCCGGGGTAGCAGCAATGCTGATCCCGGGCCCGCAGGAATTCCTTGAGTACCCGGGTTGGCTTGTAGCGCTTGCGTCCGACATCCATCACGGCGCCGCTAAATGGGTCGGTGAGCATCGGGATGATTGAAGGGGCGTCCTTGGCCACCTGCATGGCTGCACCCAGGGGGATTGGCCCATAGCCCTCCAGGTCCGCCATGCCGTACTTTGGATTGGCCAGCATCTGCAGAGCAGGGATCGTCAGGACTACCCGGGGCTTCAGCGGGGTGCCGTTGGTGGTTGGCCAGCCATTGATCAGGGCATCGCAGAATATGTCGGCCATCAGCTGGGCCTTGGTGCGGGTGTCCTCCGGATCCTTGTGTTGGGATGCTTCGTAGTCCAAGGTGTTCAGGATGGAGCGTACGTTGACGATGGGCGCGACGAGCTTGATGGCGCCCATCCCATCTTCCATGTCCCAGCTGGTCACCTTCCTCGCATCGGCCGCCTTTTCATGCCGGGCGGAGGCCGCTTCGGGACTCGATCGGTCGTGGAAACGGCGGGCTCGCTGGCTGATCGTGTCATCGCTGGCGGTAGCGGCAACAGGCAAAAGCTGGTGCTCCATCAATTCAATCTGCTCCGTGGAGAGGTCCTGCGAATTCTTCACGATGGAGCGTGCCGCCGACGGCGTAATCTGCCCGGCGGCCAGGGCCAAAAGAGTCTGTGGGCAAACGTGGCGCAGGCCCTTGGCCGTGAACATCCGAGCGCGAGCCTTTTCGCTTGTCACGCGCAGGGCAATCGCCGCTTCGGCAATGAAGTTGGACGTGATGATCTGGTCGCTCGCGCGGTCCACTGCATAGTAGTTGGCACTGAGCCGTTCACGACGTTCCTGCTCGGATTCAAGATAGGGCTTGGCGACCGCATCCTCGGCAAAAACTTGGGCGACCAGCTCAACGCTGTCAGCCATGATGACCGAGGACGCAGCATCAAGCATGCTGTACATCTTCTGGATCTTCTGCAGTCGAACTAGGCCTTCGCCGGGGTCCTTGAGCGGGCCAGCGTTGAAGAGCTCGTCAGCAAGTTTCTTCATCGGCCCATAGAACATCTGGTGCTCGATGTGGTCGGCGAAGAACGAGTCGGATTGGGATTCGCCGCGGGTGCCCGGCGGATCTAATGGCAGGCGATGCTCGTCGTCATCGCCGGGGGCAAAATAAAGATTTTTCATACCTAATTTTCCCGCGGATTCCGGACAGTTTGGCTGGTTATCCACAGGTTTTGGGTGCTTCATCGGGTAGGTTATTGAATTGTTAGGCAAAGAAGTTGCGGTCACAATTGGGCCACAATCAATACAGCCGAAATCCGCGATAGTGGACGGGCGATCCGAGGGAGAGAAAAGCATGATATTTGGCAAAAAGGGCGACGAAGCAGTGCGCAACAAGTTGGCATCCACACCGGCCCCGTACCGGGAGATTGCCCTTCGCCTGCACGAGATTATTTGTGAAAGCGCGCCGTCGCTGGAACCCGTGGTTCGCTGGGGCCTTGCGTTCTACGTCAAGGAAGGCAAGGACGTCTGCTACATCAAGCCAGACAAGGCATACCTCGCATTCGGGTTTGGCGAAGTAGTGAATCCGGCCTTTGAAGAAGGCGCGCTGATGCATCCGGTCGCGTGGACGATCACCGCGCTGGATGAGGCGACCGAACAGAAAATTCGCGCCCTGGTGCAGAAGGCTGCCAGCTGATCACCTAGCTGGAAGCGCGGCGCGGCCGAGAACGGCAGCGGATGATTACCCGAAACAATGGCATAGCGAGAAGCATAAAAAGCAAGACCATTGCTCCGATGCTTAGCAAGTAGAGCGGTAGCTCTAGGGCAGCAGCCGCGTCGACGTCCCAATCCGCAAAGGTATCGCCCACGGAGTTCATATTCGCGAAGGACGCGAAAAAGTACGCGGGTGCTCCCAGCATCAGGATGAGGCTGCAAAGCGCGCTGGTTAGCCAGGGGGCAGGCGCGAATTTTTCGGAAAGTGCGATCCAGGTCCACATGCTGGCAAGGAACAACCCCGATGCCGCAAATACGACTCCGCCAAGGGGGCTGTAATCCTGATTCGCTATGCCCATAGCTGCGATTGTCTCATCCAGGGGTCGGTGGCTGGCCGCAGTCACAGCCCAGTTGTTCATCAGCATCAGGCCTGTGAAGGCGTATCCGGAAATCATAATGAACCCGGTGATGGCCAGTGCCTTTTTCATAAGTGAAGTGTAGCGCGGCATGGGGGCATGCTTGGCAGGCGGGAGACCCCGGACTATGGTTTGAATGTGATGCAGGGCACTATTTGAAGTGGGTCGAAGGAGCAGTCGATGAAGGCTTATGCCAAGGGCGAGAGCGAACCGAAGCTGCTCGATGAGACCATTGGAGCCAACTTCGAGCGGACGGTGGCCCGGCTGGGCGACGCCGAGGCCTTGGTGGAAGCCAGCACGCAACGCCGCTGGACCTGGCAGCAGCTGGATGGGGAGATCAACCGGCTGGCCAAGGGCATGATCGCCGCCGGACTCAATCCAGGGGACCGGGTGGGGATCTGGGTGCCGAACTGCGCCGAATGGGTCTTCACCCAGTATGCGACGGCCAAGATCGGCGTCATCCTGGTCAATGTCAACCCGGCCTACCGCACCCATGAATATGCCTATGCGGCCAACCACAGCGGGCTGCGGATGCTGGTGGCGGCCTCTGAATTCAAGACCAGCAACTATCGGGCCATGGTGGAGCAAACGCGCGCCGAGACGCCGGGCCTGGAACGCGTGGTGTTCCTGGGCACCGATGATTGGCAGCGGCTGCTGGACGAGGGGTCGTCGATCGAGGATGCCGAACTGGCCGCCCGGCTGGCGGCAACCAGGGCAGAAGACCCGATCAATATCCAGTACACCTCGGGGACTACCGGATATCCCAAGGGCGCGGTGCTCAGCCACCGCAATATCCTGAACAACGGCCATCAGGTCACCGGGATGATCGACCTGGGCGAGCACGACCGGCTGTGCATCCCGGTGCCGTTCTACCACTGCTTCGGCATGGTCATGGGCAACCTTGGCTGCACCTCGCGCGGTGCCACCATGGTCATTCCCGCCCCGGGATTCGACGCCGAAACCACCCTGAGGGTGGTTGCCGAGGAGCGATGCACGGGCCTGTACGGGGTGCCCACGATGTTCATCGCCATGCAGAACCTGCCCAATTTCAAGGAGTTCGACCTCTCCACGCTGCGCACCGGCATCATGGCTGGTTCCATCTGCCCGGTTCAGGTGATGCGCCACTGCGTTCAGGACATGGGGATGAGCGCGGTCTCCATCGCCTATGGGATGACCGAAACCTCCCCGGTCTCCTGCCAGACCCGCAGCGACGACGACGTTGAGCGCCGCACCGCCACCATCGGCCGGGTGCACCCGCACGTGGAAATCAAGGTGGTCGATCCGGCCACAGGCGCTACCCTGCAGCGCGGGGAAACCGGCGAATACTGCACCCGTGGCTACTCGGTGATGCTCGGCTACTGGCAGGACGAGGAGAAAACCCGCGCCGCCATCGATCCCGACGGCTGGATGCATACCGGCGATCTGGCGGTGATGCGCGAGGACGGCTACTGCACCATCGTGGGCCGGATCAAGGACATGATCATCCGCGGCGGCGAAAATATCTACCCGGCCGAAATCGAGGAATTCCTCTATCGGCACCCGGATATCGAGGATGTCCAGGTGGTGGGCGTGCCCGACGAGAAGTACGGCGAGGCGGTCTGCGCCTGCGTGCGCATGAAAGCAGGGCGCGAGCCGCTGGGCATCGAGGCGGTGCGCGAGTACTGCAGCGGCCAGCTCGCGCATTTCAAGATCCCGGCCTACGTGCAGATTCTTGATGATTTCCCCACCACGGTCACCGGGAAGATCCGCAAGAACCAGCTGCGCGAGGACGCTGCGAAATTGCTGCAGCTCTAGGGCGCGCCCTGTTCGTCCGGTGCTGAGGAAAAGCGGTGCTTTTGCTGGGGGTGATTTGCATCTCCGCGCGGTGCCTGGCTGCGCGCAAGATGCTAGCTTGGCTAAATAACTTTCTTGGCCAAAATCCACCGGAGGCGCGCCTCCGACAGGCCCGTCCGTGCGGTGCCGCACGGTGAACCTGTAACGTGAACGGAGCGCGTACGTGCAAAAGCATTTCAGCCGATGGGTGGGCATCGCTGTTGTCCTGATTGTCGTGGCCGCGGCCGCGCTGCTGCTGTGGTCCATCAGCCTCAGCGGCAAGCCGGTGGCGATGTGGAACCCAGTGGAGCTTCGGATCGGCGCGCTCTGGACCACGTTCTACAGCACCGAGCTGCCCGATCTGTCCATCTTGGTGTTCGCCGTGTCGGCCGCGGTCATGCTGGTGCTGCTCGTGGTGCTTGGCGAGCGCTTCGTCACCTGGCGCTATCGGCGTACGCCAATCCAGAAATCGAGCCGTCCGCTGGCGCCGAAAGCAGTCATGGCCCGCACCCGCGGTGTCCACGCAGGTGAAGTCGCCGTGACCGTGCTGATTCCGGCGCATAACGAGGAAGCTTCCCTGCCCCTTACGCTCAAGGCCCTCGAGGAGCAGAGCTTCAAGCCATCGCGGATCATCGTGGTGGCCGACAACTGCACCGACGCCACCGTTGCGGTGGCCCGCGAGCACGGTGTCGAGGTCTTCGAATCGGTGGAGAACAAGCACAAGAAGGGCGGGGCGCTGAACCAGGCGCTGCAGGCGATTCTGCCGTCGATGGGCGATAACGACTGCGTGATGGTGATGGATGCGGATTCGCAGATCGGCACCGGATTCCTGGAAACCGCGAAGGACCGGTTCTCCTGGGACCGCGCGCTGATGGCGGTGGGCGGGCTCTTCCACGGCGAAGAAGGCCATGGGCTGCTTGGCCAATTCCAGCGCAACGAATACACCCGCTACCAGCGCGAGATCGAGCGCCGCAATGGCCGGGTCTTTGTGCTCACCGGCACCGCCTCGGTCTTCCGCGCAGCAGCCCTGCGCGAAGTGGCCGCTGCCCGCGGCACCATGCTGCCGGGCAACCCGGGCGAGGTCTACGACACCGCCGCGCTGACCGAGGACAATGAGCTGACCATTGCGCTGAAGACCCTCGGCGCGCTGACCACCTCGCCGAAGCGCTGCACGGTGGTCACCGAGCTGATGCCCAGCTGGAAGATGCTCTGGGCCCAGCGCCTGCGCTGGCAGCGCGGTGCGCTGGAGAACCTGGGCGCCTACGGGGTGAGCGCGCAGACCTCGCGCTACTGGGCACAGCAGATCGGCATCGGCTACGGGGTGATCGCCCTGTTCAGCTACTTCGCGCTGATGCTCATAATGCTGGTCTCGATGGACACCTGGGTATGGTTCCCGTTCTGGATGCTGCTCGGAGCGCTCTTCGCGGTGGAACGCATCGTCACCGTCTGGCATGGCGGATGGCGCGCGCGGATCGTCGCGGCGCTGGTCATCCCGGAGCTCGTCTACGATGCCTTCTTGGACCTGGCCTTCCTCAAGGGCGTGGCGGATATCGCCTTCGCCCGCAGCGCGGACTGGAAGCATGTCGAGCACGCAGGTGCCGCACGGAAGGAATTGGGCTGATGGTGGAACTTCTGGTGCACGTGCCGCGCGGGATCATCCTGCCCGAGAGCGTGCTGCTCAGCGACTGGTTCGCGGTGCTGGCCTCATTCGTCGCGATCAACACCGTGCTGTACCTGGTGCTCGGGCTGGTGAAGCTGCTGCCGGTGATCCGCCTGAAGAGCATGCAGGGGCGGGAGCGGCGTTCAGAAACCCGGAACATCGATCCCGAGGCGTCCGCGTAGCACGGCCATCGCTTCAGGCAGATGCTGTGCTTCGAGGCCGGGGCTGAAGTAGAAGCCCTGGGCGTAGTCGAAGCCCAAGTCCAGGGCCAGAGCCAGATGCTGTGCGGTTTCCACGCCTTCGACCAGGGTCTGCGCATTGATCGCCCGGGCCGCGGCCAGCAGCAGATCCACATGCTCGTGCGCTGCGGGCGATGACTGGTAGTGGACGAACAGCGAACGGTCCAGCTTCACGATGTGGGGCTTGAGCATGGTGATGCGTTCGCGGGTTGCGTAGCCGATTCCAGCATCGTCAACCAGCAAGAGGCAGCCGAGCTCATCGGCGCTGATCCGGGCCCTGCCGCACAGTTCCGGTGCGGAGAGCTCATGCAATTCCAATCCCCAAGCCAGCCGGCGGTCCAGCTCCGGGCGTTGCTTGGCGAAAGCATCGATGGCTGGCCCCGAAGCATTCATGGTGAGCAGCAGGCCATCGGGAATGGCATTGCTGGCGGCAAGGACCTGCTCTAGAGCGCGCAGTTCCAGTTCAACTAGACTGCCTGCAAGGCGGGCTTCATTGAAATGCGCCTCTGGAGTGCGGCCATCACAGAACCTGGCCAGCGCTTCGAAGCCCGCGAGGGCATGGCGCTGCAAGTCTATGAGTGGCTGGAATACAAATTTCATCATCCGCCGATCAGGCCGAAATTGAAGGACTTTGCCGTCGCTGCATTGCGCGGCTCGCTAGTGGAAATCTTACAATGGACTGGATATGGATACGCGGTTTCTGGGGAAAAAGGACCGACGAGCACAGGTCGGCAGCAGCTGGTGGTACCGGCTGGTGCCGCCCAGGGCTCGCGCAATCAAGCGCCCTGAAGTAGCGGTAACCGGGTTCATCGCCTGCTTCTTCATAGTTTTCTACCTGATCAATTTGACCTACGACTTCGAGTCGGCGCTCAGGCAGTCCCTGGGCTATATCCGCTTTGCCGGCGCGATCCTGGTGCTCTTGCTGATCTACATCAAGCTGGACCGCTTCCCGCTGTGGATCAGCTACTTCTGGGTGCTGACCGAGCTCGTCGCCTTCGTCTGCTTCGTGGGACTCTCCTCGGATTTCGAGCAGATCGCCTTCCGGCTCCAGGAATTCCCGTTGATCACCCTGTACCTGGCCTGGCTCTTCAACCCCAGGCTGGTGCGAGGGACCATCTACCCGGTGCTGGCGTGCACCCTGTACCTGGCCTACTTCTACGGGCCGCAGTCAGGCATGGCGCTGCACAGCGGATGGCTCAATGTGCTCAGCCTGCTGCTGCTGACCATCGGCGCCTCCGTGATCGGCAGCTATGTGAAAGCCCGCTTCCACTACCAATCCGAGGTCGACGAACTCACCGGGGCGGTCAATCGCCGCGGGCTGCAGCTGCGCGGAGAACTCATGCTTGCGTCGTCACAGCGCTACCGGCGGCCGCTGGCGGCGGCCCTGCTGGATATGGACAAGTTCAAGGCAATCAATGATGAAGGCGGCCACGAGGCGGGCGACCGGGCCCTGAAGGACCTGGTGGCGCATCTGGAGACGAGCACGCGCAAGAACGACCTGGTAGCCCGGTTGGGCGGCGATGAGTTCGTGATCCTGTTTCCGGGCACCACGCGCACCCAAGCCCAGCTCCTGATGGATCGCGTGCAGGGCTCGTCGTCGCAGGCGTGGAGCTTCGGTGTTGCGCAGGCGCGTACGGACGACAACCTGAGCACGATGATCCTGCGTGCGGATCGAGACATGTATGCCTCGAAGCGCGATCGGGCCTCGCGCGAAGGCCGAAATCCGGGGGACATCGGCGCGAAATAAAACCGTGGCAGGCTTGAGCCATGGATATCAGGATGATCGAAGCCGATCCGCTCGCCGAATCGATGCAGCGCATGGTGCAAGAGCATTTGGCCGATATGGCGCCTACTGCGCCGCAGGAGAGCCGGCACGCCTTGGATGCCAGTGCGCTGGCCGGGGAAGGCGTCACGCTGTTCCAAGTCTGCTCCGGCGAAACGGTGATCGGCATGGGCGCGTTCAAGGACCTGGGCGGGCAGGTGGCGGAGCTGAAAAGCATGCGCGTGTCCCCGGAGTTCCGAGGACAGGGCATCGGCCGGCGGCTGCTGGACGAGCTGATCGGTTGCGCCGCGCGGCGCGGTTTCACCCAGCTCTGCCTGGAGACCGGAACCCATGAGTACTTCACCGCTGCCCGGCGCATGTACCAGGCTGCCGGCTTCACCCCGTGCCCGCCTTTCGGCGGCTACCAGCTCGATCCGAACAGCATGTACTACCGGCTGCAGCTAGCCTAGTTTCCCGCCGAGGCGGTCCTGCATTTTCTGGCTGGCCACATTCAGCCCGCGGATCTGGACGGTCTTGCCGTAGTTCTGGTATTTGGCGCGAATCGAATCCACCGCCGCGATGGTGGAGGCATCCCAGAGGTGCGAATCGGACATGTTCGATGACGATGCGCTCGGGGTCCTCGGCGTAGCGGAACTGGGTGTACAGGTCGTTGGATGAGGCGAAGAACAGCTCGCCGTTGACCGCGTAGAGCGCCTGCTCGCCGGACACCGTGCGGGTAACCGTGACCATGTGGGCCACGCGGTTGGCGAAGAGCACCATCGCCGAGAGGATGCCCACGCCCACGCCGATGGCGAGGTTGTGGGTGGCCACGGTGAGCACCACGGTGATGGCCATGACGAAGGTTTCGCTCTTGGGCATCATCTTCAGGGTGCTCGGGCGGATGGAGTGCCAGTCGAAGGTGGTTGCCGAGACCACGATCATCACCGCGACCAGCGCGGCCATCGGAATCTGCGCCACCACATCCCCGAGCAGCAGCGCCAGCAGCAGCATGAAAATGCCGGCAAAGGCAGTGGAGATGCGGGTGCGCCCGCCCGAGACCTTCACCCCCACCATGGTCTGGCCGATCATCGCGCAGCCGCAGATGCCGCCGAAGAACCCGGTGACGATATTCGCGGTGCCCTGCGCCCAGGACTCGCGGGTTTTGCTCGAAGGGGTATCGGTGATGTCATCAACCAGCTTGGCGGTGAGCAGGGATTCGAGCAGGCCCACAAAGGCCACCGCGATCGCATAGGGCGCGATGATCTTCAGGGTCGCCAGATCCAGCGGCACCCCGGGCAGGTGGAAGATGGGCAGCGAATCGGGCAGCTCGCCCTTGTCGCCTACGAGCGGGACGGCGACCTTCGCGAAGATCGTGATCGCGGTGAGCACCACGATGGCGATCAGCGGCGCCGGCACCGCCTTGGTGATCTTCGGGAAGTAGCAGACGATCCCCACGCCGAGGATCACCAGCGGGTAGACCTGCCAGGGAACATGGCGCAGTTCGGGCATTTGCGCCCAGAAGATCGAGATGGCCAGGCCATTGACGAAGCCGATCATCACCTGCCGGGGAATGAAGCGCAGCAGCTTGGCCACGCCCAGCAGCGCAAGGGCCACCTGGATGACGCCAGCCAAAACCACCGTGGCAAAGAGGTACTCCACTCCGTAGCTGCGCACCAGCGGGGCCACCACCAGCGCCACCGCGCCGGCCGCCGCGGAAATCATGGCCGGGCGCCCTCCGGTGATCGCGATGACCACGGACATGGTGAAGGAGGCGAAGATGCCCACGCGCGGATCCACGCCGGCAATCACGGTGAACGCGATGACCTCGGGAATCAGCGCCAGGGACACCACCAGCCCGGCGAGCAGCTCGGTCTTGAGCAGCCGGGGGGATTTGAGGGTGCGCCACACCGACTGTCGCTGCATCGGGGTCAGTTCTGCGATCGCGGTGCTCACCGGGACTCCATTCAAAAAAGTGCCCCGGGACAAGTTGGAGCGGGGACCTATCTACGGTATCGCACCGGGCGCTGGCGGCGGTTAAATTCGAAGCCCCAGCCGGCCCGGATTGCTCCGGGGGCTGGGGCTTCTCGATCATCACTCGCACCTTCATGAGGTGATTTCCACTCTAGGGCCGCTGGCTGTGCGTCCAATTAGCAGGGACTGCGCGTTGTCTGCAGGTGTTCGCCGGCCGTGATTCCGCCGGCGCCAGAGGGCAAAAAATTGGCCCTGCCGCAAGACCGGCAGGGCCAATTTTTCGTCATCACTCGCACCTTCAATGAGGTACTTACCAGCCTAGGGGCGGCGCCTGTGGATGAAATAAGCGTGCACTGCATGCTGCCCATGGATCCGCTCGCACCTGCGTGCGGAGCCGGGTTAAAGAAGAATTCCCGCTGGGCAATATCCAGCGGGAATTCTCACGATCATCACTCGCACCTTCAAGGAGGTGTTTTCAACAGTAGCGGCGCTTTCTGTGTCGTCCCTTTGGCTCAGCTACGCATTGCCGATGATTGGGCGCAATGCACATAGCCAGCCCGGTGCTGGTGCGGCAAATACAGTCATGGGCCCATAGTTCCAGGCAGGCAAGCTGCCTAAGCTGGGAACATGACTCCTCAGCAGAAACCAGTCCCCGCAGCCAATGGCGTGCTGCAGGTGGCAATTGTTCCCGACTCCTTCAAGGGAAGCGCCCGGGCCAGCGAAGTGGCCACCGCGCTCGCACAAGGATTCTCCAAGGGGGCCGCGAGCCGCCAGCGCCAGATCGAGATCACCGCGGTGCCCTTTGCCGACGGCGGCGAAGGAACACTGGAGGCGCTGATCGATGCCTGGGGCACCGAAGCGATCACGGTGGACACCACCGACGCCCTGGGCCGCGCGGTCGCTTCCCGGCTCGGGCTGTCCGCGGACAAGAAGATCGCCGTCGTGGAAGCCGCCGAAGCTGCCGGTCTGCCGCAGGTCAGCGACGTGCCGCGCAAGCCGCTTCAGGCCACGACCCGGGGTCTGGGCCCGCTGGTGTCGCGCGCCTTGGATCTCGGGGTGCAGCAGATCATCCTGTGCCTGGGCGGGTCCGCCACCACCGACGGCGGCACCGGCCTGCTGGGCGCACTGGGCGCCAAGTTCCTTGACGAGCACGGGCAGCAGCTGCCAGCAGGCGGCGGCGCACTGTCGAAGCTGGCGAAGATCGACATGTCCGAACTGGATCCGCGGGCCGCCGCGGTGCAATGGCAAATCGCCTGCGATGTCACCAACCCGCTGCTCGGCGCCCAGGGCGCGGCAGCGATCTTCGGCCCGCAGAAGGGGGCTTCCGAGCAGGACGTGCAGCTGCTGGACCGCGGCCTGGGCCGCTTGGCCGACGTTCTTGAAGCGGATACCGGCCGGAAGCTGCGCGAGCAGCCGGGCATGGGAGCAGCCGGAGGCCTGGCAGTGTGCCTGGCCTCGTACTTCCCGGTGGAGCTGATCCCCGGATGGCAACTGGTAGCCGAGGTGCTCGATGCGCACCGGATCCTGGGTGCCGCGGACCTGGTCATCACCGGCGAGGGGCGGCTCGATAGCCAGTCGCTGAACGGCAAGGTGGTGTGCGGGGTGCTGGAAGCGGCCGGGGAGCATGCTGAGGTGATCGTGGTGGCGGGGTCCGTGGACCTGGGCGACGAGCAGCTGGACCAGGCCGGGATACTGGCGGCCTATTCCATCGCACCCGGGCCGGCGAGCCTGGCTCAATTGTCCGCCGATACCCTCGCATTGGTTGAGCGCACGGCGTTCAGCGTGGCCAGGACCTACCTGCCGCCGGCTCCACCGAGGGGATGAAAAGGCGCATCCGGTTTTCCGCCAGGAAGACGATGCGCCTAGCGGCGGCCGGTTTCTACGATTGAATCATGATGAAGAAAAAGTATGCAGCCAGCGCCTTGCTGGCTGCGCCCATGGCCCTGCTGCTCAGCGGATGTTCCGTTTCGGATCTGATGGTTGATAAATACGATGAGTCCACCGAAAAGTCTGCCAAGACCTCTGAAGAAGGCGTTTCGAGCGGATTGCTGCCCGCTTGGGTCCCTGCCGGCGGCACCAACGTGGAGCTCGTGCAGCGCAATACCGGGATGGAAAGAATTTTTGCCATGGACTTCACCGGGGATTTGCCCGCCGAAAAATGCCTGCCGATTAAATCTGCTGGACACCCATCCGAAGCGGAACTGAAGAAGGCCTATGCTTCGGATCCGCGCACCAAGGATTTCGATGCCAAGGAGATCTCCTTGACCAGGACCCTTGAAGCGCAGTGGTGGCCGCAAGGCGCTGAAGACAAGACCACTGAGCTCTGCGGCCGATTCTGGGTCCACCTCGCCGATGGCAAGCTCTATGCTTTCGCGCCTGACAGCACGAGCACCGCCACGGCAGTGCTGCAGGAGCGCGACGCTTCCTAGGCTTTCCGTGGATCTCGCTGGCGGGGCTGGTTCCGGGCGGCATAAAACCGGCAAGCGGCCAACCCGGCCAGGCTCAGCGCAATCAGTCCAGGGCCCAGCAGCCCGGGCAAGCGCTGATTCCATGTCATGTTGAGCACTACCAGCAGGCTGACGAGGAAACCTCCGGTGAAGTAGCTGATCGCCGAACTCATGATGGACCTTTCAACGCGATGCTTGACTGGGGTGAGCCTAGCATCACCGGGCGGCAAGGTGAAGGAGCCCCGGGCCTTCCCTGCCCGAAGCAGGGCGGGGAAGCTAGGATGATTCCATGAGCGAAAAGGAGCAACCTCGACTGTCCGGCGCATTGGCGCAAAAGGTCGTCGATACCATTGCACCGACAATTAATCGCCATGTGAACATCATGAACGCCCATGGAATCATCATCGCCTCCAGCGATGCTTCGCGCGTGGGCACGCTGCACGAAGGAAGCGTCGAAGCCATCCGGCGCAACGAGATCATCAGGGTCACCCAGGCCGATGAAACGGCGGGAACCCAGCCGGGAGTGAACCTTCCTTTGGCGCTGAACGAGCGGTTGTGCGCAGTTGTCGGCGTGACCGGCGCGCCCCACGAGGTCGAGCCCCTGGCGAATCTGATTGCGCTCACCGTCCAGCTGCTGTTCGCCCAGGAGCGGGAGCACTCGCGCAGCGCTCGCCGGGCGGCCGAGGCGAGGGACCTTATTTCGGCCTTGCTAGCCGGGCGGGTTGCCGCGGAAGTTATCGACCGGGACCTGGGGGCGCACGGACTGCGCGGGCCAGTGCAACTTGAACTGTGGCTGCCGCGCGATGGCCAAGACCCCTTATTGGGATTGCCTGCTGTCGAAGGCGCGCGCACTTCATGGGTCAACCTGTTCGGCGCGCACTGGCGGCTGCGGACGAGCGCCGATGATGCACCAGGCCAGGATCCGGAATCCAGCGATCGTTATCTTGGCGGAGCGGATGCATTCGATGCCGGTGCGCTTTTGGCGCAGGCCGAAATGATGCGCACCCTGGTGGCGCGTCCCGCGCTGCTTCCGCAACGAGCACACCGGGAAATCTGGAATCAGGACATCGCGGTGGCCGTTGCGCGGACTCCGGCTCGGAGCCTGGCCTATCTTGCGGCACCGGCCCGGGCGCTGAATCAAGAACAAGCAAAAACCCTGCTGGTGGTCGCCGCGGCATCCGCCATGTCGCAGGCCTCCGAAGCATTGCACATCCACCGCAATACGCTGGTGCAGAGACTGGAGCGGATTGGCCAGGTCACCGGCGCTGATATTCGCCAAGCCAATGAATCGCTGCGGCTGCAGCATGCCATTTACGCGCGCATTGCACGTGATGAGATGCAGATTTTCTAGCTGAAGTTCCTCAAGGATCGCCGATTTACGTCAAAACAAGCCGTTGTCTCGGAGCGCAATGTTCCGATCATTGCATATCCTGCGGATCCTCGGCATTCCCATTGACGCGTCGTGATTCCGGGATGGGCGATGCCACGCTGCCGTTGGCGCCCGGGCAGGCCATGAACTGGCTTCCGTTCGCCAGGTGAATATCCTTATTCGACGTAATATGCGGAAATATGACGCTGATTTAGCGCCTGCCCGCCGCTTCGAAACCTTGCCAGCCCGGGATTTGTGACGAGATCTGACGCAGTGTTCCCTCCAGTGACGCGTTGACGGCAAGCTCCAGGGATCAATGCTTGACTCGGATAACACCCCATCCAGAGCGGCTGAGAGACCTGGCTCCACGACGCCGCAGCAAGTCTGCCTCCTGCAGATAGTGCTAACGCCAGGTTCGATGGAACTCCCGGGGCAAGAAGCGTGAACTTCTGCCCGGGATCCCTCGGTTCGATATGTCCAAGAGAGGGACGGCATGACTCGCACTCGCCCGAACACCCTGAAATTTGTTGCTGCCGCACTAGCGGCAGCAACGCTGCTCTCCGGTTGCTCGCTGAAGGAACCACGCCCCGAAGCAGCGCCGGCCGTGGCGCCAAGCAGCAACCCGCAAACCCAGCAGAAGCTCGACGATGTTCCTTCGCTCGAGGGCAAAAAAGTGGGCATCGCGGCAAAGGACATCCTGCACGACTACTCGCGCGTGGTGTATCAGCAAATCCAAGAACGCATCAAGGAGCTCGGCGGAGAGGTCATTGCCACCCAGGCCGAAGCCAAGGACGAGAAGCACGTTTCGGACGTGGAAAATCTGATAACCCAGTCGCCCGATGCCATCGTGGTGATCCTGGGCGACGCCCAGACGCTCACCCCGGCCCTGGCCAAGGTGGATGCTGCAGGAATTCCGCTGTTCACCATCGACTTCCAGAGCGAATACTCGAAGAACAACGTCACCAGCGATAACTGGAACGTCGGCACCACCCTGGCTCGCACCATGGCCGAGGACCTGCACGGCAAGGGCAAGATCCTGGTCTTCAACGGCTTCCCGGGCGTGACACCCTGCCGGATCCGCTACAACAGCCTGAACCTGGTGCTCGAAGACTACCCGAACATCGAGAAGATCACCCCGGAACTGCAGGACAAGTACGAAGGCACCATCGAAGATGCCAAGAACCAGATCCAGGATCAGCTGCGCAGGCTGCCCGAAGGCGAAGTGGATGCGATCTGGTCCTGCTGGGATATGCCGCTGATCGGCGCCGCGCAGGCCATCGATCCCACCGATAATGACATCAAGCTCTACGGAGTCGATGCGGAACCCGGGGCACTGGATTTGATCGCGAATCCGCAGAGCTCCTACCAGTTCACCGTCGCCCAGCCCACCAAGCAGATTGCTGCCACCTCTGCCACGAATATTGCGCTGCTCCTCAACGGGCAAGCCGACCAGGTTCCGAGCACCAGCTACGCCGAGCCGATTTTTGTGGATAAGGACAACGTGAATCAGGTGCGCAATGACAACGGAATCTAGCCTACTGCTGAGCATGGTCGGGATCGGCAAATCCTTTGGCGCCGTCACCGTGCTGGACGATGTCCACCTGCAGCTGCGGGCCGGGGAAGTGCTCGGCCTGGTAGGTGAAAACGGTGCCGGAAAATCAACCTTGATCAAAATCCTCACCGGGTTGTACACCCTGGATTCGGGGCGGATCGAGCTTGCTGGCCAAGAGGTGCAGATACGGCGCCCGGCCGATGCCGAAGCGCTGGGCATTGAGGTGATCCACCAGGACCGCCACCTGGCCGGACGCCTGACCGTCGCCGAACAGCTGTATCTTGGCACATCCAGGAACCGCGGATTATGGCGCCAGGAGCGCACCGTGCAAGAGGCGGCCCGGGCCGATATCCTGCGGACCACCGGCCAGGAGCTGGACACCGCTGCCTTTGTCGACGAGCTGAGCGTTGCCCAGCAGCAGCTGATCCAGATCGCCCGCGCCGTGCTGGCCGAACCCAAGGTGCTGATTCTTGACGAGCCGACCGCTCCGTTGGCCAATGACGAGGTCGAGCAGCTCTTCGGCACCATCGGCCACCTGCGTGATCGCGGGGTGGGGATCATTTTCATCTCCCACTATCTACAGGAACTGCAGCAGGTCACCGACCGGATCACGGTCTTGCGCAACGGCAGGAATGCCGGGGATGCCAGCTTTGCGAACGGCGACAGCATTGAAGATGTCATCGGCTTGATGCTGGGCAGCCAAGTCAGCGAATTCTCGCACCAGCAGCGCGAGGCCCCCGCCCGCCAAGGCGAGCCTGCCCTTCAACTCTCGGGCCTGTCGGTGGCGGGCAAGCTGGACGGCATTGATCTCACGGTGGCTCCCGGGGAAATCGTGGCCGTCACCGGGTTGGTGGGATCAGGCATCGAGGTGCTCGCCGATGCGGTCACCGGCAATCATCCGCATGCGGGCACTGCCCTGCTGCACGGCCGCCCGGTGGCTTCTGCCGCGGACTTTGTCGCCCGAGGCGGCGCCTACGTCCCATCGAACCGGCACCGCGATGGCATCTTCCTGCGCAACACCGTGCGGGAGAATATTGCCGCCGCCAGCCTGCGGAAGGTCGGCAGCCGGCTTGGGCTGCTCAACGCACGCAAGGAGCGGGATGCTGCGAGCGGGCTGGTGCGGCACCTGGATATCCGCCCGGGCAATCCCGAAGCGATTGCCTCCGGCCTTTCAGGAGGCAACCAGCAGAAGACCGTCTTGGCCCGCTGGCTGGCCAAGGGCTCAGACGTGCTGGTCCTGGACCAGCCCACCTCGGGCGTCGATGTGGGAAGCCGCGCGCATATCTACGCGGAGATTTCCCAGCTGGTGCAGGACGGGGCCGCCGCGCTGATGGCCAGCGTGGATCTGGAAGAAGTGGTGGGCCTGGCCGACCGGGTCCTGGTGCTTTACCGCGGCCGGATCATCGCCGAGCTGCCGTCCAGCCAGGCGAACACCGAAAGAATTCTGCAACTGGCTTCCAGCGGGCAAGCCAGCGGAGAACCACGCGAAGAGGTGAACGCATGAGCACCACCCTTGTCCCCGCCAGCCAGGCGCCGGCGCGCATCGCTCAAGGCAGGAAGCCGGGGCTGGCCGCCTGGATCGGCTATGCCGGCATTGGAGCAGTGCTGCTGCTTTTCGCTTTCGGTTCCCCTTTTTTCCTGACAGCTTCGAATATCGCGACGATTCTCACCCAGGCCTCGGTGTTCGGCATCGCCGGAGTGGGGCTCGCGATCGTGATCATCGCCGGCGGCGACGACGTGCTCAATGGCGGCATCGACCTCTCCACCGGAGCGGTGGCGGGACTATCGGGCACGGTGACCGCGCTGGCCGCGGCTGCCGGAACCCCCGGACTGTTGTCGATGCTGTATGGAGTTTTGGTGGCCACCGTGATCGGCGTTGCCAACGGCCTCTCGGTCACCTTGGGCTTGCGTCCGCTGCTGGCTACCCTGGCCACCATGGGCGTGGCCGCTTCGCTGGAACTGGTCTTCAGCCAGAACCTGAAGATCGCCGTGTCAGGCAGCTTCTTCGAAGCAGCCCGGGCCAGCGTCTTCCTGGGGATCCCTTTGGCTGCTTGGATCATGGTGCTCATCGGGGCACTGGGCTGGTGGGTTTATGGCAAGACCAGCTGGGGCGTGAACTCCTACGCCGTGGGCCAGAATCCGACGGCCGCCCAGGTGGCCGGATTGGATCCTCGCCGCTACCGGCTGGCCAGCTACATGCTCAGCTCGGCGCTGGCTGGCCTGGCCGGCACGCTGCTGGTCGCCAGGCTTTCGGCCGCAGTTCCGGGCATTGGAACGCAGATCCTGCTGGACATCGTTCTGGTGGCCTACATGTCCATGATCTTCTCCCGGCGCCGGCTGGCCAGCGTCGTTGGCACCGTGCTGGCCGCGGTGTTTGTCGCCGCCTTGGACAACGGACTGACCCTGCTGGGTGTCGCAAGCCAATGGGTGGGCGCGGCCAAGGGCCTGCTGATCCTGCTGGTGCTCGCCAGCGTGACCCTGCGCGGAAGGAAGAACCGATGAATGCCGCACAAACCCTGGCCGCGCCACCGGCCCCGGCCCCTGGCGCCGCGGTAGTGGGGGGCGGAAAGAAGCGTGGCAGGCTGCAAGCATCGCGGCTGGTGGCTCCGGCCACGCTGGCCTTGATCCTGATCACCTTCTCGGTGCTCAGCCCGGTGTTCTTCACCGCGGGAAACCTCGTGGGAATCCTTGGGCAGGTGGCACTGCTGGCGCTGGTCGCCATCGGGCTGACCCTGGTGGTGCGGGCCGGCGGCATTGACCTGTCCATCGGCGTGGCCCTGGATTTGGGCGCCTTGGCCAGTGCCTGGCTGATCCACGACGGCTATCGTGCCTGGGTGGCCGTGGCCGGCGGGCTGCTCTTCGCCCTGGCGGTCGGGCTGGTCAACGCGCTGCTGATCGTGATCCTGCGGATCCCTGCCTTCCTGGCCACGCTGAGCGTGTGGTTTGTCGGCACCAGCGTGCAGCAGCTGTTCACCGGCGGCGGCGCGCCGATCTACCTCTCGGCGCCGCTGGTGCCGGACGGTTTTGCGGTGATCGGTCGGGGCTACTTCCTGGATATGGATGCCGCGGTGATCAACGCGGCATCCGTTGCCGTGGCGGTGGCGCTGCTGCTGGGAATCACCCGCTACGGGCGCAAGCTGACCATGGCCGGCGAACAGCCAAGGGCCGCAAAAATCTCCGGCCTGCGGATCAATGCGCTGATCATTAGCGCCTATCTGTTGTGCGCGGTGATCGCCGGATTCGCCGGGGTGGTGCTGGCCGCGCGTTCCAACGGCTATGTTCCGGGCAGCGGGCAGGCCTATTTGATGGATGCCATCGGCGCGGTTTTCATCGGTGCGACCATCAGCCGCTACGGGCGGGTATCGGTGGGCGGCACGCTGATCGGCGTGGTGATCTTCGGGCTGCTGGATAACGGGCTGAACCTGATCGGGCTGTCCTTCTTCTGGCAGGATCTCGCCCGCGGACTGGTTCTGCTGGCGATCCTGCTCGCCGCCGTGGTGCTCGGGCGGTCCAAGGGCCAGCCGGCCACCGGCATCTTCGCGCTGCTGCGCATGGCCCAGCGCCAGGCACAATCCACCACAGTGAAGGGAAGCACCAGAATATGAGCAAGCGCATCCATCTCAACGCCTTTGACATGACCTGCGTCAGCCACCAAAGCCCCGGGCTGTGGCGCCACCCGCAGAACCGGGCCGACGAATACAACACCCTCGAATACTGGGTGGATCTGGCCAAGACGCTGGAGCGCGGCGGTTTCGACGCCCTGTTCCTGGCCGATGTGCTGGGCATCTACGACGTCTACCAGAATTCCAGCGGTCCCGCCCTGCTGGATGCCGACCAGGTTCCGCTGAATGATCCCTTCATGCAGGTTTCCGCCATGGCTGCTGCCACCAGGAACCTCGGCTTTGCGGTGACCAGCGCGCTGACCTACGAGCAGCCCTATGCGCTGGCCCGGAAGTTCTCCTCCCTGGACCACCTCACCCGCGGGCGCATCGGCTGGAATGTGGTGACCAGCTATCTGGAATCGGCGGCCCGCAATCTGGGGATGACCCGCCAGCTGGATCACGACGCGCGCTATGACATCGCCGATGAGTTCATGGACGTGGTCTACAAGCTCTGGGAAGGATCCTGGGAGGAAGACGCGGTCATCAAGGATCGGGAACGCGGCGTGTATACCGATCCATCCAAGGTGCACCCGATCAACCACCACGGCGAATACTTCAACGTGCCTGGCATCCACCTCTCCGAGCCATCCATCCAGCGCACCCCGGCGATCTTCCAGGCCGGTGCATCCTCGCGCGGCCGGCGCTTTGGCGCGCAGCATGCCGAAGGCATCTTCCTGAATTCGATCAATACCGCGGTCACCCGCCGCCAGACTGATGCGATCCGCGACGAGTTCGAAGCGGTGGGCCGGCCCCGGGATGCCGCGAAAATCTATGCGCTGATGACCACCGTGGTGGCTGATTCGGATGCGCAGGCGCAAAAGCTCTACCGCGAGTACCAGTCCTATGCCTCGCGCGAAGGCGCCATGACCTTCTATGGCGGCTGGTCCGGGTTGGATCTGAGCCAGTATGCGCCGGATGAGGAGCTGCAGTATCTGGAAACCAATGCGGCGCGTTCGGCGGTCTCGATTTTCACCACCGCCAGTCCGCAGCAGAAGTGGACGCCCAATGCCATTGCCGACTACCTGGGCGTGGGCGGCATCGGGCCGGTGCTGGTGGGGTCGGCGGAAACCGTGGCCGACGAAATCGAGCGCTGGGTGGATGAGTCCGGATTGGACGGGATCAACCTGGCCTACGCCATCACTCCCGGCTCCTTCGAGCAGTTCACTGATCTGGTGGTTCCCGAGCTGCGCAAGCGCGGACGGACGTGGGCCGGCTACGAGGGCAGCACGCTGCGCGAATATCTGACGGGTCCGGGCAGCACCCGCGTGGCCGACGACCACCCCGCAGCTGCCTATCGCGGCGCCTATGCGGGCAAGGCCTCTGCGCAGGAATCCAAGGCGAGCCAAACACCGGACGCGGTCCTGGGCGCCAAATGACATATCGGGAAATATGACGGTGCTTCCGCCCGTGCGCAGGGCGCTGAAGATGTCGATTCATGACGATATTGAGGCAGATGACACCCTGTCTGCCAAGCGTCGCCCGACGATGTTTCACTGGTAGCACACGCCATCCCAGCGGCCCAGAGACCTGCAGGAAGTGCTAACCAAGTTCGATGGATCCGCAGAGCTTTTCTGCGTCCTTCGGAATCCATAACCCACAAGGAGAACGAAGATGACTGTACTGCCTACCCAGGTGCCGCGCGTGCCCTACACCGGCACAGCCGATGAGGCAGAGCTGGCCCGCTGGCGCGAGATCGCCCAGCAGGCAGCAGGCCAGCTGGCCGCTGACGCGCTGGAGCGGGACCGGAAGAATGCCCAGCCTTTTGCCGAAGTGCAGTTGCTGCGCGAAGCAGGCTTGCTGAATCTGCTGGTTCCCGCCGAGTTCGGGGGAGCAGGGGCGCACTGGGAAACCGCTTTTGAGGTGGTCCGCATCCTGGCTGCCGCCGATGGCTCCATCTCGCAGCTGCTGGCCTACCACTACGTGAACCAGTCGGGCATCGCCTTCTATGGCGCCCCGGAAACCCAAGCCGAATGGTGGCAGCGCACCGTCGAGGGCGGATGGCTCTGGGGCGACTCGGTCAACCCGGTGGACCCGACCCTGAGCCTCGTTCCGGAAGGCGATGGCTTCCGGCTCAATGGCGCCAAGCGCTTCTCCACCGGCTCCGGGGTGGGCGAGGTCATTGTGGTCAACGCCGAGGTCACCGAGGGCGAACGTGCCGGCCAGGTGCTGGCCTTCGTCATTCCGCGCGCCCGCGAAGGCTTGGAAATCGTGGATGATTGGGACTACCTGGGACAGCGCCTGAGCGCCTCGAACTCGCTGAAGTACCACAATGTGCGCATCGAAGCCCGGGACCTGCTCGGCGAGGTCACCGAAGAACCAGTATCGACCCTGCTCACCCCGGGCATCCAGCTGGCTTTTGCCAACTTCTACCTGGGCATTGCCGAAGGCGCGCTGGCGCGCGGCAAGCAGATCCTGCTGGGACGCAAAAACGCCTGGTTGTTCTCGCAGGCCGAGACCTACTCGCAGGATCCGATCTTCCAGCGCACCGTGGGCGAGCTCAAGGCCCGCACCGCCGCGGTGGCGGCGCTGGCCGAAAAGCTGGGGCGCAAATTTGATGCCTTGCTTTCCAAGGGCGCGGAGGTCACCGGGTCCGATCGCGCGGCGCTGGCCGTGGACATCGCCGAAGCGAAGGTGGTCTCCACCGAGGTCGGCGTCGAGGTGGCCAACCGGATCTTCGAGGTCACCGGATCATCGTCCACGGCGAACTCGGTCGGGCTGGATCTGTACTGGCGCAATGTGCGCACCCACTCGCTGCACGACCCGGTGGACTACAAGAAGATCGAGGTCGGCGCGTACTTCCTGCGCGGAGAATCCCAGCCGCTATCGCTCTACACCTGAGAACTTCTACACAGAGGAACCTGAGATGACTGTACTTGCCACCGGCAACCGTCTGAGCCAGCTCAAGGCTCGTTTTGCCCCGCTTTTCGAGCAGATCGCGGCCGGAGCCGCCGAACGGGACCGCAGCGGGGAACTGCCCTACCAACAGATCGCGGACCTGGCCGCCGCCGGTTTTGGCGCGGTGCGCGTCCCCGAATCCCACGGCGGCGCAGGAGCCACGCTGCCCGAGCTCTTTGAACTCCTTGTCGACCTGGCTGCCGCTGATTCCAATATCGCCCAGGCGCTGCGCGCCCACTTCGCCTTCGTCGAAGACCGGCTGATTGCCGCCCCGGGGCCCGGCCGGGACAGGTGGCTGGCGCGCTTCGCGGACGGAGAGCTGGTAGGCAACTCCTGGACCGAGGTCGGGGCGGTGAAGGTGGGCGAGGTGATCACCAAGGTCACCCCGGATGGAAACGGCGGGTTCCGGATCAACGGCACCAAGTACTACTCCACCGGTTCGATCTTCGCGGACTGGCTGGACACCTACGCGGAGCGCACCGACACCGGCAAGCGGGTCATCGCCGCGGTCAGCCGCCATCAGCCCGGCGTGGAACTGGCCGATGACTGGGACGGCTTCGGGCAGCGCACCACCGGTACCGGAACCTCGACGTTCACCGATGCGCTGGTGGCCGAGGAAGACCTGATCGACTTCGACACTCGTTTCAAGTACCAGACCGCCTTCTACCAGCAGGTGCTGTTGGCAGTGCTGGCTGGCTCGGCCAAGGCAGCAGAGCGGGACTTCGCCGCGGAATTGAAAGCCCGGAAGCGCACCTTCAGCCATGCGGCCGCCAATGTTGCGGCCGAGGATCCGCAGTTGCTGCAGGTGATCGGCGAGGTGTCGGCGGCGGCTTTTGCCGCGGCCGGAACCGTTGAGCGCGTGTCGCAGGCCCTCCAGCGCGCCTATGAAACCGCGCTGGCCTTGCAAGCTGGGCAGATCACGGAGGAAGAAGACGAGGCGGCCAATGATGCTGCCGAGGTGGCCAGCGCGCAGGCGCAGGTGGTGCTCACTCCGCTGGTGCTCAACGCCATCACCCACGCCTTTGATGCGTTGGCGGCCTCGGCTACCAGCGTGTCGAAGAACCTGGACCGGCACTGGCGCAACGCGCGCACCGCGGGTAACCACAATCCGTGGGTGTTCAAAGCTCGGCTGATCGGCGACCTGGCAGTCAACGGCACCGAGCTGCCACGCGTGTGGGCCATCGGAGCTTCGAAGTAGCCGCCACTGTTCTTGCAGGCCCAGCATTCTTTGGAAGATGCTGGGCCTGCAGTCTTTAGATCAGTGTTTCAATTCTGGCAGGATCAAAAGTGATGGATTGGGCCAGCAATTGAACTGCTTCAGCACGCTTGGTTTCCGCATCGACGTCTTTTCGGAATTGCGTGTTTCGAGCGACACGTTCACGTTCAAATTCCTGTTCAACACCAGATAGTTCCTGCGCGAGGGCCACAGATAGGCCATCGCGGAGTTCTTCGAGGGTTGTATTGGAAATTTCCAGTCTCCGGTTGACCACATTCAGTTCAACATCGGGATATCCGGCGGAACGCAAGCGATCGCTGACCCCGGTGCCGGTGAGGAAGTCGACTTCCTCGGGCTCAGCGCGTCGATTAAAGACCACAGCTACCAAGTACTTCTCTGGTGCTTGATCGGTAAGCAAGCTGCTTGGAAGGCTGTCCAGCAGCACGGACCCAAGTTTCAGCGATTCTCGTTTGGAGTTGGAGGAGTTAGTTAAGGAGTCCATGATTGATGCCTTTCATTGTTTACGAGTGTCGGCCGGTCTCTTGGGTGAGCTGCGTGGGCGTGGGAAGCGGCCGCTGTTTGGATTGGACGAACTTTTCAATGCGTCGTTCGGGTCCAAGAATTGGTTCTTGGGAGCTATAGGCGATCTTTTTCCATCCACAGGAGGTGCACGTCCAGACCACCTCGCGCATGGTCATTTGGGTGTCTTGACGTAGTCCTACGTCATGGCCGCCTTCGTTGTCCCATCTCTTGAGCTGGTTTTGCTCATCGATGTATCGGCGGGTTTCGGTTTCGACCAAGGCGTTTCGATAACACCTTGGGCAACTGATCGGCTTGTCCATGACTGGTTCTCCGTTGCGTCTTAGCCGTTATTGCTGCGAGAGTCGCAGACTGTGTGATTTGCTGTGGATGCCATGTCACGGTGGCGAGTCGTAAGCCCCCGATGTGCAGAAGCGGGAGACGGCGTTTGCAACGAGGAAGAACAGATGCAAGCGGAGCAAGCTGCGCTGCCAGCGGTGCAAAGGCGGCGGGGTTGTTCGGGCCAGAATCCTAGGATCCGAAGCATGAGAGGGATAAGGCTGGCAGTGTCAGCCGCCCAGAAGAATACTTTCCGGTTCAACACTGGTGCGTTAATCTGAACGCCGTCCTGGGAATCTAGGGACGGCACAAGAGCTCAATGCCGGAAGGAGGAAGCCTCCAAAATGGTACAGAAGTGGAAGTCGGCTCCATCTCCAGTCTACTCCGCTTTCGCTTAGTTAAACCGGGAGTTTTCAGCGAGTTCCAGTGCGTCCTGGTTCGCAGTGATAGATAGCTTCGCTAACTGTCGCGGATCTCACTGGTGAATGAGAGCCAGCGCACTGCTGTTCGAAACTAGAATTGTTGAGGACTTTCAACAATTTCGAGGAATACCATGACTGCTCAGGGACAACCAAATAGCCCTTTTAACTTCATCCAGGTCGTCATCGCCGCACTGGGCGCCGGCTACCTCAATGCCATCATCTTTTTCATCGGCATCGCTTCGGGCGCCTCGATGAAGGTTGGCTCCAACCCTGAGAAGGTTGTCGGCTTTGACAACATCCTGCAGTTCACCTGGCTGCCGCTGCTGGTCTTGGGTTTTGTGGTCTTTCTGATCGGACGTGCCAGCAAGGGCTTCGTCAAGGTAGCGCAGTGGATCGGACTAGCCGTTGCCGTTCTCTCGATGATTTCCCCGATCATGACCGCAACCGATGTAGCGACCGGCGTGACCCTGAGCGTCATCCACGTCGTCACCGGTGCTGCCTGGTTCTTCGCCGTGCACTACGGCAACAAGAAGCTGCACGTTCCGTCCAAGGATGTAGTGCTTGCCTAGGGCTCCTGAATTGAACACTTCGGCACCGCAGATATCCATCTGCGGTGCCGAAGTGTTTTCACCAGCAATTCCCTAGATGCCGCGCAACCATGCGGTCGTCGCCGAAGGCAAAAGGCCATCGGCATCCAGCGGCGCACTGGAAAGCAGCAATGTGCCCTCGGGAAGCGCTTGCGGCTGGGCGCTGAAGTTGGTGATGCTGATCCAGCCATTTGGGCGGGTGAAAGCGAGCACTCCTTCGTTCGCGTCGAGCCATTGGAGGGACTCCTCGCTTTGCAGTTCCCGGCGCAGGCGCAGTGCCTCGCGATAGAGCTCTAGCGTGCTTCCTTCCATGCCGTCTTGGGCCACGACGCTCAGCGGGCCGAAGGACTGGGGTTGCGGCAGGTGGGGTGCTGCTGCGCCAAAGCCGAAGGACGGCCCTTCGGTGTCCCACGGGATCGGGACGCGGCATCCGTCGCGACCCACCTCTACGCCCTTGTTCCTGAAGAAGGCGGGGTCCTGACGCTGGTCATCGGGGATCCTGCTGACCTCTGGCAGGCCCAGTTCCTCGCCTTGGTACAGGTAGGCGCTGCCGGGCAAAGCCAGTTCCAGCAACGTGGCCGCGCGGGCGCGTCGAAGGCCCAGCGGCACATCCAGCACCGACGGATCGGCTCCATGCAGCAGCCATTTCTTGGCAGAGTCCGGATCTCCTGCAAGCGGCAGGCCATAGCGGGTTGCGTGGCGCACGACGTCATGGTTCGAGTAGACCCAGGTGGTCGAGGATCCGGCGATGCCCGCCTGCTCGAGGTTGAAGGAAATGATCTTCCTGAAGGCCGCCGCGTCAAAGTCGGCCTGCAGCAGATCGAAGTTGAAGGCCTGGCCCAGGCCCGTGGATCGCGCGTAGGCCGGGCGGCGGTCGGATTCGGTCCAGGCTTCGGCCACGGCGATGCGGGGAGGATCGTACTCGTCGAAGACTTGGCGCCATTGCACGTAGATGTCGTGGACCTCATCGCGGTCCCAGATGGGGTGGGTGCCATCCCAAGGGTGGGCGTCAAGCTCGGCCTTGGTCGGCAAATTGGCCAGTGGGATGTCTTTGGCCAGGGCATGGGCCACGTCGACGCGGAAGCCGTCCACGCCGCGATCGGACCAGAAACGAAGGGTCTTCAGGAAGTCTTCGCGGACCTCTTTGTTGGCCCAATTGAAATCGGGCTGTTCCTTGGCGAAAAGGTGCAGGTACCACTGGCCATCGCCCACTGGCTCCCATGCGGGGCCTCCGAAGAGGGACTCCCAGTCTGCAGGAGGCAATTCGCCATTGGCACCGAGACCGTCGCGGAACACATAGCGATCGCGCTCGGCTGAGCCCTTGGGCGAGGCCAGAGCGGCCTGGAACCATTCGTGGAGGTTCGATGAGTGGTTGGGGACGATATCCACGATGACCTTGATGCCTGCTTGATGAAGCTGCTGCGTCATGTGGTCGAAGTCTTCCAAGGTGCCCAGCCGCGGGTCCACATTGCGGTAGTCGTCCACATCGTATCCGCCGTCGGCCAGCGCGGAGGGGTAGAAGGGGGAGAGCCAGACTGCATCGATACCCAGATCCTTGAGGTAGCCGACTCGCGAGCTGATTCCCTTCAGGTCGCCGAGGCCATCGGCGTTGGAATCCGCGAAGCTGCGGGGGTAGATCTGGTATACGGCAGCTTGGCGCCACCAGGTGGCGTCCTTGGATAGGGCGGTGCGGTCTTCGGTGCCTTGCAGGGTCATGGGGTTCCTTTCGGGATGTTTCCAGCCTAGGGGCGGCCAGATGAATCGGGTAGTGCGGTTTCAGGATTTAACGGCGCCTTGGGTCAGGCCTGACATCACCCAGCGCTGGGTGAAGAGGTAGGCCACTACGCTGGGAGCCATGGCCATCAGGTAAGAGGCAAAGGACACATGGTAGTTGTTCGAGAACTGGGTTTGGAACAGTTGCTGAACCACCGGAAGGGTCTGGTTCACCTGTTCGGAGATGATCAGTGATGGCATCATGAAGTCGTTCCATGAACTGAGGAACGCGAAGATGGCCACCGTGGCACTCATTGGGGCCAAGAGCGGAAAGATGATCCGCCAATAGGTCGTCCAGTTGCTGGCTCCATCGATCCGCGCGCTTTCTTCCAGTTCGCCGGGCAGACCCCGCAGGAAAGAGGTGAAGAGCAGGACATTGAATGACAGCCCGAACATGACATGCAGGATGGCGACACCTGCCGGATTATCCAGCCCGAAGATCCCGGTGAGCTTGACCTGGGATAGCGCCAGGACCGGGAACGGGAGGAACATCGCCCCCAGAAGGTAAAAGAAGCTAAAGCGGTAGAAACGCTTATTCCAGTTCCGGTGGATCGCATATGAGGCCATGGAAGCCAAGAGCACCGCACCGAGGACTGCTACAAGGGTAATCACAAGCGAGATGGTGAAGGCCCGCGGGAAGTTCACCAGGTCCCATGCCGCGGTGAACCCTTCAACCGAGAAGGGCTTTGGCAGTGAAAAGGCTTGCCCGTCGACTGCCTGCTTGGCTGATTTGAAAGCCATCGAGACGGTGACGAAGAGGGGTGCCAGAACCGCCAGTGCGCAGACACCCAAGATGCTGGTGGCCCACCAGTTGACGCGTTCGCGCCCGATGCGTGCTCGTGAGCGCTTGTTGAGTCTTTGCTGCAATGTGAGGCTCATTTTGCTTGTCCCTTATTGGTCAGGCGCAGCTGGAAAAGCGCGATAATCAGCGAAATGATGAAGAAGACCGTGGCATTGGCCATCTGGTAGGCATAGTCGCCACGCTCGAATCCGGTGAAAATTGTCATGGCGATCGACCGGGTTTTCACTCCTGGTCCACCGTTGGTCAAGCCGACAATGATGTCGTAGGCGCCCAGAAAATTCTTGAAGCCGATAATGATGTTGATCCCGATGTATCCGATCATCAGGGGAAGCGTGACATGCATGAGTTGCCCGATGGCGCTGGCGCCGTCCAACGATGAGGCTTCGTACAAGTCGTAGGGGATCGCCATGAGGCCTGCGATGTAGATGAGCATTGCCGAGGGAACGGCCTGCCAGGCGGTGACGATGACGATGGATAGCCAGGCGAGATCCGGGTTCGACAGCAATGACGATTTAAGGACTTCAATGCCCAGATTCTCGCCCACGGTGGGCAAGGTGTTGGAAAACAAGAAGTTGAAAACGTAGGCGATGACAATTCCTGAAATGACCATGGGCATCACAAAGATGGTCCGCAAAGCGACGCGGGCCCGGATCTGCGCGGTGAGCCCGACCGCCAGGAGAAACGCCAGCGCATTGGTCAGCACCACGGTCACCAGGGCGAAACCGATGGTGAAGCTGTAGGCGCCGATGATGGCAGGATCGGTAAAGAGCGCGGCGTAATTAGCCAGCCCGATAATGTTGAAGTCCCCGAATCCGACCGAGTCGGTGAAGCTGAAGAAAATGCCCATGATTGCGGGAACAGTAATGGCAATGGTGAAGCAGATCAACGCGGGGACAAGGAAACCCAGGTAGGTGGCATCGAAGTGATGCCGCTTCACCGAACGGCGGGGAGCGGCGGGCGCTTTTTCGCTCCGGGGCCTGGTTGGGGCAGTTAATGACATGGTGTTCTCCTGGCCTGGCTAACTGCGCTGGGCCAGCCGGGCCCAGTCCGCATCGAGGGTTGCTAGGGTTTGCTCTACGCTGCCGCCGGTCACCAGGCCCTGCATGTAGTTTTCAAAGGGGATGGTTCGCGGAATCGCGGTTGAAACTCCCTGATAAAGGCGCCCGGAATCGATGTAGGGCTGCAGCTGCTTCAGCCGCGGGTCCTTCGTCGGCGGGGAGTCGGAGCGGACGCCAAACCCGAGGGCTGATTCGTTATACGCATCCTGGATATCGGGTTGGCAAAGGAAGGCGAGAAGTTCGCGCGCCTCGGCCTGGTGATCGGACTGTTCCGGGATCCAAAGCGCGAGGTCGAGATTGACCCTGATTTTCAAGTCCTGGGGGTCTTCGGTCATCGGCAAGGGGAAGGTGCCAATATTGGCGTCGGGATTGGTCTTGGCTATTTCGGGCAGCGCCCATGGTCCTTGCATGTACATGGCTGCCTGGCCATTTGCGAAGGCAAGGTTGCCGTCGCCGTAGCCGCGATTGGCTGCATCCGAATTCGAAAACTTTGCCAGTTCCTGCATCTTGGTCAGAGGATCGGTGAAGGCCTTTGAAAAGGAAACGGCGGCGTCGGGGGTGAAATCCGAACCGATGTCCCGCAATGCGGCAAAGTGCTGGTTGATGTCGAGGGCACCGCCCAAGGTGTAGTCGGCCAAGCCCTGCGAAGCAGTCCATGCATCCTTGAACGTGGAGTAGATGGGGGTGATTCCGAGGTCGGACAGCTCCCCGCAAAGCTCCAGCAGCTCTGAATAGCGAGTAGGGATGGCAAGATCGTGCTTCTCAAAAATGTCCTTGTTGTAGAGCACCGCGGCGCCCATCATCGAATAGGGCAGCACCGATGTCCGCCCAGGATAATCCGGGTAGAGATCCAGCAACTGCTTGATGAATGGGGCGTTCATTTTTTGCTGAGGCAGATCAGAGAGGTCGGAAAGCGCCCCGCGTTCCTGGAACCGCGCCATTTCGAAGTTGTAATTGAGGCAGCCCAAGTCCGGTGGGTCGTTGCGGGCAAACGCTGCCGAGAGCCCGGCGGTTACTTCGTGGGTTGCGTTCACGATTTTCTGGGAAGCATTGAACTGGCCCAGCAGGTCCCGGAAGTAGGGAACCACTTCCGGCTTGGACTGGTTGAACCGAATCGTGGTTCTGGGGTCGCTGTTGCTGCAGCCGGTCAGCGCCAGCGTTCCCGCCGCCATCATCGATGCAATGAATGACCGCCGTTTCAGGGGTCGAGACAAGGCGCTTGATCCAAAATTCATCGGCTTCTCCAGTGGTTAAGTGAGGCAAAACACTTTATTTCCGAAGTAAATTTAGCATCTAAATAAAGTGCCGTCTATACTTTGAACGTGAGTCCAGTGAAAAATATCGATGCTCAGGGAACCCAGCCCGCAGAAAGCGCTACCGCGTTGCGCCGCCTAAACACCCGGCGCGTCCTGGACGCCGCATGGGACCGCGAAGCAGTGACAGCCAGTGAACTCATCTCGCTTACCGGCTTGACCAGGGCAACAGTGCTCAACCAGGCAAAAGAACTGGTTGAATCCGGCTGGCTCACCGAGGCCAAGGACACCCGGGCTGCCGGAGCGTATTCCAAGGGACGCCCGGCGCTGCGCTATGAATTGAACCGGACACATGGCTTCATTGCAGGGATCGACGCAGGCCAACACCGCATCAGCCTGACGCTCAGCGATCTGCGGGGAGTTGGGCAGACCCGCACCGAGGCAAAGGTCGACCCGCTGGCCTCAGGGCGCCATCGAGTGGAAACCACCGAAAAACTGCTGGCCGGCGTGCTGGCCGAATTCAAGGTGGACAAGCTGGCAGCCGTGGTGATCGGTGTCCCAGCGCCGGTTGATTCAAACGGTGCCTCTCCGGATGATGACAATGGCTTCTGGGGCAGCATGAACCCGCAGTGGCAAGCCGCACTCGGCAAATACACGCACCTGTTGAGGATCGAAAACGACGCGAATCTGGCTGCCATCGCCGAACTGGCAAACGGCACTGATGGCTCCTTTGCCTCGCTGATGGTTGGCGAGCGCATCGGTGCCGGAGTGGTGGTTGACAACCACCTACTGCGTGGAGCCAAAGGGCTAGCCGGGGAAATGCGATTCCTCGCGCACGTTGCCGGGGTCGGGGATGCCCACGGGCTGGGCTACCTGGCTCGCGAACAAGCCAAAGCAGCTTTGTCCCAAGGCGCCAGCAGCAGTTTGGCGTCGCTGGACGAGGATTCATTGCGCGCAGAAGACGTATTCCATGCGGCTGCACAAGACGACCAGCTGGCCCAGTCAATCCTGGAATCCCTTGGAGCCCGGCTGGCCCGGATCAGCGCCGTCATTTCCGGTTTTGCCGGGTTGGAGCGTGTGGTGCTCTCCGGGGCGATGGCAGAAATCCTGGAGCCGGTCGTTGCCATCGCCCAGCGCGAGCTCGCCCAGGAACCAGCCCTGACCTGTGTCCAGTTGACCACTTCGACCTTGGGTGCAGAAGTCGCGATGCGCGGAGCAATCGACCTCGGCGTGCAGCTGGTGCGCACCGCGGCCCCCTTCTAGGCCACCGAGCGCATGCGCCCGGAGCGCCAGATAGAGCAGAAAGGCCTTGTGCATGGCACCGATGGAGTACCGGGGCGATGCCATTGCAGCCTAAGCTGCGGATGATCGAATACCCGCGCCGGACTCCGGATCCCGGTTCTTGCCTGTGCACTGGGCCAGGACAAGTGCGGCCCGATAGCTGCCATCCTCAAGCACGGACATGGCATCCAGTTCCTGCAGCCCGATGGGCAGGCACGTCGCATCGACCCAGCTCTCGGAGCTGCTTTGATTCACCCACGAATCTTCCACTATCAGTACAGGGCTTTGTGCAGTGCCTGCTATCCCATGGCAAAGTATCCAATGCGGAACGTCGAAACTAAGCATCTTTTCCAGCGATACCAGCAACAGCACCTGGGCGCCGTTGGCTACCGCATCACTGATCTGAGACATATCCAGGCGTTTGGCGTGCATGGCGAGTCCTGCGGCTTCGGCATGCAGCCGTGATTGCCCCTGGAGTATTCCGCGCCAGTCGCGTTCGGTCTGCGAATAATAGTCCACCATGACCGGCTGGTCCGTATCGAGCCACACTGACACCAAGCTCTGCGGCCAGCGCCGGGTTAAGGCCAAGCCCAATTCAATCGGCTCGCAGGCCATGAAGTTGGTCGCCTGGCGCCACAGCACCAGCTCCGCAATACGCAGTTTTTCGAGAGACTCGATTTTGGAAGTTTCTTGGTGTGCAGCGAGCGCGGCGACTGCTGCGCACGTGAAGTTCTCGCTCTGCTGGTAATGCGGGCTCTGGATGTATTGGGCTGGATTGAGCCAATGGACGTAACCGGCCATCGGTGCGGGGCAGGCGGTCTGCGCGGTGCGCCGTGGAGCGGGCAGCCGCTGGAATCCGAGGTCCTCGGCCAAGGCGGGCAGTTCGGGATTTTCTGTCCAGATCTCCCATTTGATGCAGGCCAGGCCTTGCTGCCGGGCATAATCGAGGACTTCCCGTACAACCCGTTCCCGGTGCGTTGCCGTGCGCGCAAGCACGCTGGAAATTTTTACATAGGCTCCGGCCGAACGGGCAGTAAGCAACGCACCGCCGGTGACGGTGCCGTCGGCTGCTTGAACGGTTAATACCCGCGCGGACGATGCGGAAGGGCCACGTTCCCAGGCATCATCGAGGGGCCCCAGATGCTTCAGCCGGTCTTCATGGCACGAGGTGGCAAAGTCTTGGACGGCGACAGCGGGGGCGGTGTGCTGGGACATGGATTCTTTCCTAGGGGAGGCTGGACATGGAGCCGATTTCCGGGAGAAATCTAGCCGCGCGAGCGGTAGAGCAGCCAGATGAAATACGGGGTTCCCAGGAGGGATACGAGCAGACCGGCTGGAATCTGCGCCGGAGCGATGATGGTGCGCCCCAGAGCGTCAGCCAAGGCGACAAGGAATGCTCCGAAGAGGACCGACACCGGAATCAGCCGGTGGTGGCGTGAGCCGACCAACGACCGGGCCAGGTGAGGAGCGATCAGTCCGACAAAACCGACAACGCCGATGGCCACGACGCTGAGAGCAGCCAGCACTGCCGCGAGGGCCAGGGCGACGAGCCGGGTCCGTGCAGTGGCGACCCCCAGCGTCGTGGGCAGGTCCTCGTCAACGGCGAGCAGATCGAGCGTGCGGCTCATGAGCAGGACTATCGGAAGCGCAAGCAGGAGCATTATGGCCACCGGGATGACATCGGCGAATTCCCTGCCGTAGGTCGAGCCGGAGAGCCAGGTGTAGATCCTCGGGGTCTCCCACGAATTGATGCTCAACAGCAAATAGGTGGTGAGTGCCGAGAGCGCGTAGCCCGTGCCGATGCCGATCAGCACAAATCGTTCCGGGGAGAAACCTCGCCGCCACGCTAGTGACGCGACGACGGCAAAGGCCGCCAAGCCAGCAGCCACTGCAAAAATCACCAGCAAGGATCGGGAACCGCCAAAAACGGTGACGACAATGGCTGCGCCCAGGCCCGCTCCTGCGGTGATGCCCAGAATCCCGGGTTCTGCCAGCGGATTGCGTACCGTGCCCTGCACCAGGCATCCTGCTAGCCCCAGGGCGGCTCCAGCGCACAACGCCGCTGTGGTGCGTGGCGCCCGTTCGGAGAAGGCCCTGTCGATCAGTGCCGGGGCGGTGTCTTGGAGCCATAGCGCCAAATCTCCCAGGCGCAGCAAGATGCTTCCCGATAGCAGTCCAAGCACCGCCACGCCGATGAGCAGGACCAGGCCCAGTGCAAGGGCGAATGCGAAGTGCCGGCGGCTGCGCAATGTGCTGGCCACCTGCAGCCGGTTGCGGGCATGGGACGCTTCAGGAAGCCTGAGAGCGAGAGTGACGATCAGCACTCCGCCCAGCACCGCGGTGGGAACACCGGTTGGAATGGAGGCCGCCCCCTGCGCGCCAAGCAGCGCCCGTAGCACCACATCGGCCAGCAGAATCAGCAAGGCGCCGATCAAGCCGGTCGCCGGGAGCAAAAACAGCTGGCGGCGCAGCACCACGAGCCTGCGTGAAAGCAAACGAGCCAGCACCGGAGCGCCGAGCCCCACAAACGCAATGGGCCCGGCAAGCGAAACGGAGACGCCGGTGAGGAGCACCGCGCATAGCAGCACCAGGATGCGAGTAGAACGAACCGGAATCCCCAGAACCATCGCGTTGTCATCCCCGAGGGAGAGGACATCTAGCCTGCGTGAGAGCAAGAAGCATATGGCCAAGGCCACCAGCATCACTGGCAGGCTGCGCAAAAACGCGTCCAGATTCAACTGGGCTAGCGAACCTGAACCCCAGGCGTACAATCCTGTGGTGTTCTCCTTGAAGAGCAACAGGATAATGCCGCTGCCAGCTTCTAGCGCCATCGCGATCGCCGAACCAGCAAGGATCAACCGTGTGGTGGCGCCCCCACTGTTCCGGCCTGCAAGTGCCAGTACAGTTCCTGCAGCCAATAGGCCGCCGGCAAAAGCCACCGCACTGGATACCAGGGTGGACAGGCTGAGCCCGAGCGCTGCCACAATGCACAGCGCGAAATAGGCGCCGGAAGTAACAGCCAGGGTATCCGGCGAGGCCAGCGGATTGCGGGTGACTGATTGCAGCAATGAACCCGCAACGCCCAGGGCGAGTCCTACTGCTGCCCCTGCGCAAAGACGCGGCAAGCGGGAACCAGTGAAAATCTCGGAGGCCTGTACTCCTCCCACGCTGGTGCCATCTCCGGTCAAGGCCCGCAATAGTTCAGGCAGCCCTACCCCCGAAGTGCCCTGGGTCAGATGCCATGCACCGACCACGAGCACTGCGGCAAGCAAAGCTGCCAGCACCCCGGCCCCGGCCGCGAGGTGCGTGCCGCTGGCCGAAACAGCCAATGGTTGCAACTCGCGAGCCGGAGCAGCGGGGTTCCCGTGGCGGGCTGGTGGCTCTGCGGTTTTTTCAGCGGTGTTCATTGCAGCGGCGGACTACTTGGCTTCCGAAGCGGAGGTGAGTGCGTCGGCGAATGCATCCACAGCTTGGCTGGTGGACTTTGGTCCACCGGCACCCCAGATGTTCGGGAACTGGTAGGTTCGCCCTTCCTTGACCGCGGTCAGGTTCTTCCAGATCTTGCTGGATTCAAGTTCGGTGCTCCAGCCGGTACCGGCATCATTGGAATAGAAGAGATTGGCTTCGCCGACACCGGCCAGGCCTTCTACGTCGGTCTGGGCCAGGCCGTACTCCTTGTTCACGCCACCTGAGCCGAAGGACTTATTTACCTCGTCGTTCCAAGCCGGTGTCAGTCCCAGCTCCTTGCCCAGTTCAGTGAATAGCGCCCCATCGGTATACGGCCGGATGGTGAGATTCGATCCTTCAACCCAACCGTCAAAGAACAGGAAGTCAGTTGTCTGAGGTTGCATATCGGCTACTTCCTGCTTCTTCTGGGCTAGATGGGCGTCGAATTCCTTCAGCACGGCCTCGGCGCGTTCGGTGCGTCCGGTGGCCTTCGCGACCTGGGAGAAGACGTTCTTCATGTTGCCAATGGGATCTGAAGAATCGTTGCCCTTCAGTGCCAGGACTGGGACATCTCCCTTGTCGAGCTGGGAGAGCACGGGGTCGTCCTCGCTGAAGGCGTCCACAATGATCAAATCCGGGTTGAGCGCGTAGATGGAATCCAGGTCTGGCTCGCCGCGCTCACCAACCGATTCAACGCCTTCAGGGAGCTTTTCAGCGGTGACATAGGTGTTGTAGCCCTCCGGGGAAGCAACACCCACGGGGTTCACGCATAAAGTCAGTGCGTCTTCGATCTCCTGCCATTCAAGGACAACCACGCGTTCGGCTGGCTTCTCGAGGTTCAGGGTTCGTCCTAGATCATCGGTCATCGATACCGGATCCGTGCTGGTCTTTGTTTTGTCCTCAGCGCAGCTGGCCGAGGCGACCGTGGTGCTTTGAGCGGGCGCAGAGCTGGAGGTGTCGGTGACGCCGCAGCCAGTTGCGGAGATGAGCAGGGCAAGTCCGGCCAGACTGGTGACGGCGCTACGGGCGAGTGCAGGCATGAGTTTTCCTTGGTGATTGGTGGGGTGATAGTTGAATTTGCGGGTTAGCCACGACGGTGGCGGCTGACCGGTTCAACGCGAAGCGTTCCGCCAGCTGCATCGTTGTGCACCTGTACGGTGATCTCATAAACCTCCGTGAGGTTTTCCGCGGTGAGAACTTCAGGAGGGGTTCCAGTGGCATGAACACGGCCGTGTTTCATCAAAACCAGGGTGTCGGCGAGGGCCGCCGCCTGGTTGAGGTCATGCAGCACGATGCCGATGGCCAGTGCGTTTTGCCGGGCGAGATCATGGACCAAGTCCAGGGTCTCGACTTGATATCTCAGGTCCAGGTGGTTGGTTGGCTCGTCCAGGAGCACCACGTTGGCTTGCTGGGCCAGGCACACGGCTAGCCAGACGCGTTGGAGCTCACCACCAGAGAGTTCCCCCGCGGCTTTGCGCGACATGCTGCTGGTGCCGGTGAGGTCCATGGCTTGGTCGATAGCGGCGCGGTCTGCGGATGACAGCCCAGCGAAACCCCTCCGGTGCGGATGCCGGCCAAATGCGACAATATCTGCCACGGATAATCCTTCCGGCGTGGCATGGGACTGGGCGAAGAGGGTGACTTCATGGGCGAAGTCACGACCGCTCAGGGTGCTGATTTCGCGTGGCCGGCCCTGGGGGCCGGTAAGCGTGATCGTCCCCGCGGTGCGCTCGTGCAATCTTGCCATGGAGCGCAGCAAGGTGGACTTGCCGCTGCCATTGGGGCCGATGAGCGCGGTGATTTTACCCGGGGATAATCTGATGGACGCGTTCTCGACAACGGTCTGCTTGCCGTAGCTCAGCACGACATTCTCTGCGTGCATGCTGCCTGTGGCCGCAGTCATGACAGCTGGCATGCGTGTTCAAAGGACAAAATAAGTCCGTGACGAGTATGGATTTTCACTTAGGTAAGTCTAAGTTAACTTAGAGATGTCGGCAATCGATGATTCTCGACAGATAATCAGGTTTTCCGGTCAAATATCCGTATTGCCACTAGTGAATGCGCCAGGCGTGCATCCCATAATGCGCCGAAAGGCATCGATAAAAGTGCTCGGCTGCGCGTAGCCCAATAGGTCCGATACATCCTGAACGCTCTCGCCGCTAGCCAGCAATTCCAAGGCGCGATGGATTTTCACCGCCTGGCGCCACTGAGCGAAAGACAGCCCCGTGGATTCACGGAAGGCGCGTGTAATGGTCCGGGCGCTGATCCCGCTGTCTGCCGCCCACTGATCAAGGGAACGCTGATCTGCGGGGTCTGCGAGCAAGTGGTCGGCCATGGCGCTGATCCGTGGATCATCGGGCAGGCGCAGTGCAAGTTCATTCTCTGAGGGTTTGAGTACGTCAAAAACGACCGACTCCGCCCTGGCTCTCGCTGTTTCTTCCAGATCCTTCTGGGATAAATGCACCAATAGGGACTCCAGCAAGGGCTCCATCGTGATGACCGTGGGGTTCCTGAACGCAGTGGAAGTTCGTTCGGGGGCGAAGAAGGCGCTAAAGAGCTTGATGCGCGCGGTCAGCCGCCCGCCGTGGAGCTTCCTGGCTGGAATCCACAGTCCATACCCTTCGGAAACGGTAAAAATCTGTCCCTCGATCTGGGCGGTCAGCGTTCCCTCGCGTGCCCACAGCAGCTCATGGGCATCGTGGAAATGAGGTTCCCACTCCGTGGAAACGTCTATGGCGTGGGTCTCACTCAAGATCACGAAAGACGAAGTGGCACCGCTGGGCAAGGCGGATGCTTGCGCCAAGGCTGTGCCTGGCTCACGAGGCCACGCGCCGAGCCCGGAAGCGGAGGCAGGGAGGTAGGTCATGCTAGCAGTATAGAAAGCGAACCGGCAGTGAGCAGCAACCCGCGGGGCTGCCGCTCACTGCGAGCGCACGTCAAAAAGGTACTGGTCCAATTCATCGGTGCGGGCCTTCAGGATGAATCCGCGGTTGGCCAGTAGGGTTGCGGACACCGAATTGCCCGGGGCGACGCTGGCACTCAGTGTTGTGGCTCCGAAGAGTCCGGGCACCATGGCCATGGTGCGATTAAGCATTTCCCCGCCAACGCCGCGTCCCCAGTGCGCCGGTGAGACCCAGTACCCAATTTCTATACTGCTCTCCTGCCGAGTGGAAAAGATCAGGCCGACCGGTTGCTTGGCCATGGTGGCCACAAACCAACGTGATGTGCCGACGTGCATGGGATCCTGGTTCTGCATGGCGGCCTCGACGCACGAGTCGATGTCCTGTTGATTCCACGGCTGTCCAAAACCGATAAAGCGGACTACGCGTTCATCGGAAGCCAAGGCGGCAAAGAACTCTGCGTCGGCAGCGTGAAATGGGCGCATTTCCAGCGATGGAGGGACCAGTTTGTGCTCGCTTTCAAGGGTGGATAAACGACAATGATGCGTCGGGCCAACGGGTACCGGGCCGTTGAACCCGGTGTCTGGATCGTGGGCGGCCACCACGATCTTGCGCGAGCTTTCGTTCACGTGGCGCGCAAGGCCAGTCTAGCCGAGGACACCGTGCCGCGTACCGGGTGCGATAGCGGAGTCCTTGCTCATTGCCGGCCTGCTGGCACGCCGCAATGCGTTAGGCCAACTTGCCTGCGTGATCCAAGGTTGCACGGGCTTGCTTGAGCAGTGGCTCATCCACCATTTTCCCGTCCAGGGAGAAAACCCCGGGATGGCGCTCGGCTTCAGCCAAAACGCGTTCGGCGAGCTTCACTTCCGCGGGTGTCGGGGCATAGGCCCGGCGAATGATCTGCATCTGGCTTGGGTGGATAGACGCCTTGGCTGCGAATCCCGAGGCCTTGGCATCCTGGGATTCCAGGAACAGTCCTTCGCTATCCGGGATATCCAGATACACCGAGTCGATGGCCGCCTTGCCCTGCGCGGCCGCGTGGATCAGCACCTGGGAACGGGCGAAGCTGGCCACCTGGCGGTAGCTGCCATCCTCATGGCGCGAGGAGGTCCCGCCTAGCGAGGCGACCAAATCCTCGGCACCCCACATCAAGGCCACCACATTCGGGGTGGAAGCAATCTGCGCCGCATTGGCAATGCCGGCAGCCGTTTCGCACAGTGCCACGACCTCGTAGTCCGCGAGCCGGGCCGATTGCGCGCCGGACTGGACCTTGGGCAGCATTACTGTGGTGTAGCTGGTGTGCTGCAGCGCTTCGAGGTCCTTCGCGAAGTACCCGGTATCCACGGGGTTCACCCGCACGATGGTGCGGGCAGGATCCAGACAGCTTTCGCGCAAAGCGCGCCGGGCGGCCTCCTTGTTTTCCTGGGCGACGGCATCTTCCAGATCGAGGATTACCGCGTCGGCGCGGCCAGCCGCCTTGGCGTAGCGCTCGGGCCGGTCGGCGGGGCAGAACAGGATGGCCGGGCCCATCAGGAATTCACTCATCATCCGCCGCCTTCTTCGACTCTTCATGGGCCTGTTTGGTCCACATCAGGCAGGTGCGCGTGGCGGTAGCGACCACCTCGCCGTGCTGGTTGCGCCCGGTGTGGGCCATCGATGCCAAACCTTGGCCGGGCCGGGATTTCGAGGGGCGCAGCGCGGTGATCTCGGTTTCGGTATAGAGCGTATCGCCGTGGAACATGGGGTGGGGAAACTTCACGTCATTGATCCCCAGTTGTCCGATGATGGTGCCCTCGGTCAGCTGCGCCACCGACTGGCCGATCATGGTGCTCAGCGTCAGCAGCGAATTGACCAGGGGCTTTCCGAAGGGCTGGGTGCTGGCCCACGCCGCATCCAGATGCAGTCCCTGGTTGTTCATGGTCATCGTGGTGAAGGCGATATTATCCGCTTCGCTCAAGGTGCGCCCCGGTTTGTGGGCGTAGATGGCGCCCAGGACCAGCTCGTCGAAATACAGCCCGCGCTGTTCAATCTTTTGCCCGCTCATGCCGAATGCTCCTTGTCCTCGACGTGCAGTGGTTCCACGGTGGCAATGACCTGCTTGGCCTTGACGAGGTCACCGGCCTTCAAAGCCGGCAGGCGCACGATTCCATCGGCCGGGGCCAGCAGCTGATGCTCCATTTTCATCGCTTCCACAATTGCCAGCAGCTGGCCGGCGGCTACCTGCTGGCCGTCGGCCACCTGGACCGAGATGACGGTGCCGGGCATCGGTGAGAGCACCTCTGGGCGGTAGCTGCCAGATTCCTTGGCGAGGCTCTCCAGCGCTCGCTCCAGCACCTCTTCGCGAGGCAGCGCGCGCAGCGATGCATTCCAGCCTCGATCACTCAGCCACAGTGTGCCGTCGGCGTCCCAGGCGTGCTGGATTCCGCTGCGCACGCCGTTGATCTCGAGGCCCGAGCCGAGCTCCCGGAGAAAGTGCTCCTGGCCGCCAACGCTGACCTTGTTGCCCTCGGGCGTGACGAGCAGGAAGGTTGCGGCCCGGTCCTGCCCGGTGTCGAAGTGCCGGGTGATCGGGTGGTGGTGTTGCGCCCGCCAGCCATCGCGCATGCCCCAGGGGCTGGTGCCGGCGGGCCGTCCCAGGTATTCCAGATGCGCCGCCAGCGCCAGCTCGAGCGGGCCGGATTCGCGGAATCTGAACTGCTCCATCTTGCGTTCGATCAGGTTCGTATCCAGCTTGCCGGCAATGACGTCCTCGTCGGCCAAGAGCAGGCGCAGGTATTCGATGTTGGTCAGCACGCCCAGCACGACGGTCTCGGACAGCGCGCGGTCCAGGCGAGCCACCGCTTCGGCGCGATGCGTGCCCCAGGCGATCACCTTGGCGAGCATCGGATCGTAGTGGGCGCTGATTTCCAGCCCGTCGCGCAGCGAGCTGTCCACGCGCACGCCGGTCGGCTCGCGCACCTGCAGCACCGTGCCCGTCGAGGGCAGGAAGCCGGCGGCAGGGTCTTCGGCGTACAGGCGTGCCTCGATGGCGTGGCCAACGAGGCTGACCTGGTCCTGGGCGAAGTCCAGCTGCTGCCCGGCGGCGATGCGCACCTGCCAATCCACCAGATCCAGTTTCTGCCCGTTGACCCGCACCACTTCTTCGGTGACCGGGTGTTCCACCTGCAGACGGGTATTCATTTCCATGAAGAAGAATTCGTCGGGATTCTCGCTGCTGGCCAGGAACTCCACGGTTCCAGCACCCACATATCCCACCGATTGCGCCGCCGCGATCGCGGCCGCTCCGATGCGTTCGCGAATCTGCGCCCCGTGCTCCAGGTTCTCGAACAGCGGGGCGGGGGCTTCCTCGATGACTTTCTGGTGGCGGCGCTGCAACGAGCATTCACGCTCGCCGAGGTGCACCGTATGGCCGTGGGAGTCAGCCAGGATCTGCACTTCGATGTGCCGCGGGTTGCGCACCAGGCGTTCCAGGAAAAGAGTGTCGTCCCCGAAGGCCTTGAGGGCGGTACGCCGGGCGCTGGCCAGCGCCTCGGGGAGCTGGCCTGCGGATTCGACGGAGAACATGCCTTTCCCACCGCCACCGGCAGATGGCTTGATTAGCAGCGGGAAACCGACCTCGGAGGCGGCCTGGATGAGCTGTTCATCGCTCAACGCGGGTTCCGCGATCCCGGGGACCACCGGAACCTGGTGGGACTGCACATGGTTCTTGGAGCGGATCTTGTCACCCATGAGGTTGATGGAGTTCACCGGAGGGCCGATGAAGGCAATCCCCGAAGCCTCCAGGGCGCGGGCGAAGTCCACATTTTCGGATAGGAAGCCGTATCCCGGGTGGACCGCCTGGGCGCCGCTGGCCTTGCACGCATTGATGACCGCGCTGATATCCAGGTAGCTCTCATTGGCCGGTGCTCCGCCAAGGCGGATGGCGGTATCGGCGTGGGCAACATGCAGTGCATCGGCATCGGCGTCGGAGTAGACGGCCACCGAGCGAATGCCCAGGGCGCGCAGGGTGCGGATAATGCGCACCGCGATTTCCCCGCGATTCGCGACCAGTACCGTATCAAAAAGTTTTGTGTTCATCATGGTCTCCTCGGCTACATCCGGAACAGGCCGAAGCTGGTCTCGGGCACTGCGGTGCGGGCGCAGACATCCAGCGCAAGGCCCAGCACCCGTCGGGTATCGGCCGGGTCGATGACCCCGTCATCCCATAAGCGTGCGGTGGAATAATACGGGTTGCCCTGGGTTTCGTACTGTTCGCGGATCGGAGCCTTGAAGCTCTCCTCGTCTTCGGCGCTCCAGGTTCCGCCGGAGGCTTCCAGCCCGTCGCGTTTGACCGTGGCCAGGACAGAGGAAGCCTGGGTGCCGCCCATCACCGAGATGCGGGCGTTCGGCCACATCCACAAGAAGCGCGGGGAATAGGCGCGCCCGCACATGGAGTAGTTGCCGGCGCCGAAGGAGCCGCCGATGATCACGGTCAGCTTCGGAACCCTGGCGGTGGCCACCGCGGTGACCATCTTGGCGCCATGCTTGGCGATGCCGCCGGCCTCGTAGTCACGGCCAACCATGAACCCGGCAAGGTTCTGCAGGAAGAGCAGGGGGATGCCGCGCTGGTCGCAGAGCTCGATGAAGTGCGCGCCCTTCATGGCGGACTCGGAGAAGAGCACCCCGTTATTGGCGATGATGCCCACCTGGTGGCCGTGGATCTGCGCAAAGCCGGTGACCAGGGTGGTGCCGTATTCGGCCTTGAACTCGTGGAACTGGCTGCCGTCGACCAGCCGGGCGATCACTTCATGCACGTCATAGGGGGCATTGACATCCACCGGGATCACCCCGGCCAGCTCGCTGGCGGGATAGCGGGGCTCCTCGATCTGCTGGACGATGTTCCATGCCGGGGCAGGATTCGGCGGCAGGGTGGAGACGATATCGCGGATGATCATCAACGCGTGCTCGTCGTTCTCGGCCAGGTGGTCCACCACCCCGGAGGTTTTGGCGTGCAGGTCCCCGCCGCCCAGTTCCTCTGCGGTGACGATCTCGCCGATGGCTGCTTTCACCAGCGGAGGGCCGCCGAGGAATATGGTGCCCTGGTTGCGCACGATCACGCTCTCGTCGCTCATCGCCGGGACATAGGCGCCGCCAGCGGTGCAGGAGCCGAGCACTGCGGCCAGCTGCGGGATCTTCTTCGCGGAGAGCTGCGCCTGGTTGTAGAAAATGCGCCCGAAGTGCTCGCGGTCGGGGAAGACCTCATCCTGCATCGACAAAAACGCCCCGCCCGAATCGACCAGGTAGATGCAGGGCAGGTGGTTCTCCAGCGCGATTTCCTGGGCGCGCAGGTGCTTCTTGACGGTCATCGGGAAGTAGGTGCCGCCCTTGACGGTGGCATCGTTGGCGATGACCAGCACGTGCCGGCCGTGCACCAGCCCGATGCCGGCGATCATCCCGGCGCCGGGGCTGGCACCGTCGTACATGTCCTCGGCAGCCAGCGGGGCAATCTCCAGGAACGGGGATCCCTCGTCAAGCAGATGGTCCACGCGCTCGCGGGGCAGCAGCTTGCCACGCTCCACGTGGCGGGCGCGGGACTTCTCCGACCCGCCTCGGGCGGCGCGTTCCAAACGCTGGTGCAGTCCGGCCAGCAGCGGTGCGTTGGCTTTGGTATTGATCTCGAATTCTGCGGGATCCGTGTGGGAAGAAAGCGTCTTCACTTTTCAGTCCTTCGGTTCGGGTTCGCTGGCAACGATCGGGGGCGCGGGGAGGTCTTCGCCGGCCAGTGGCGAGTCGTTGGCGACAGCGAGCATTCGCATGGCCAGGGAAACAAAGTTCAGCTGCACCTCGGACAGCGGAAGCCTTCCATCGCGGCGGTACCAGTGGTTGGCGCCGGTACCCATTTCCATGATGGCCAACCGGGCAATGCCAAGATCCACGGTGTTGAAAATGCCCCGGTCGGATCCGTCAAGAAGCACCTGAGCGAAGAGCCGTTCGTAGTCATCGCGCAGCACTTGCATTTGCTGCGCGTTCCCGGGAGACAGTGCGCGCATTTCATGTTCGGCCACGCGGGAGGTCTTGGGATTGGAGGCAGTGAATCCGACATGGAAGGCCACCAGCAAGGCCAATTTCCGGGTGGGGTCGGTGCTGGTGGCAAGAACCTGGCGGGCGCCGTCGATCATGGATTTGAGGCAATTTCTGATGATGCCGACCAGCAGCTCCTCTTTGCCGCCGACGTAGTGGTAGAGGGTGGCGGAATTCAGGCCCACCGCGGTGCCCAGCTCGCGGATACCGGTGGCGGCGAATCCACGACGCGCAAAGCAGGTCACCGCCGCTTGCTGTACTTTACCCAGTTCCAATGGACACCACCTCGTGTTTTCAATCAATCGATTGACAGTGTCTATCAAATCTGAGAACAAGTGTGGTGTCAATCACTTTTGTGATGGGTTGTTAAGCCGCCGTCGGTTCGAGGTGGTGAAATATTTGGCTTTTCGTTTATGAATCAAATGCAGAAGATTAGACTTCATGATGATATTTACCGATGAATCTGAGTTAATCCCATTCGGGTGACCATGAACTACGACCGGAGAGCACTATGCCGCACCCCATTGACAGCGTCGTCAACACCAGCAAGACCAGCCGCCGAAATCTGATTGCTGGTGCGACTGGCCTGCTGGCGCTCGCAGGACTCGGCGCCTGCGCGAGCGACAAGTCCGTGCAAGCCACCCCTGTCAACCACGTCGCCGTGCCCAAGACCCCGGATGATGTGCTCAAGGCACTGGCTGAAGGGAACCAGCGTTACGTTGCGGGGAATGTGCAGCATCCCAACCAGGATTCGCATCGGCGCGATGAGCAAGCCGAGCACCAGACTCCCTTCGCCCTGATCCACGGGTGCGTCGACTCGCGAGTCGCCCCGGAGATGCTCTTCGACCAGGGGATCGGCGACCTCTTTGTCACCAGGACTGCAGGGGCCGTTCTGGATGACACCCTGGTAGGCAGCATGGAATTCGCCGTTTCCGCGCCGTACTCGGTGCCCCTCTTGGTCGTCCTCGGGCACACCGCCTGCGGTGCCGTGACCGGAACCCTCAAGGCCATGGAGGCAAACCCCGAGGATCCAGCGCTACCCGGCGAAATGGATGACTTCGCAGAGCAGATCGCGCCGGTGGCCCGCAGCCAGGAAGTCTCGGGAACCGGCAGCGCTGCGGTGAGCGAAGTAGTAAAAGCCAATGCGCTCGCCGTAGCAAAGCAACTCGTGGAACGCTCGGAGATCATCCGCAAAGCGGTCCAAGAGCAGCGCACCCGTGTGGTGCCGGCCGTTTATGACCTCGAAACCGGTGAAGTGAGCTGGCTGCAGAGCTAGGTTCAACTGCGAAGCCGCGGCCAAAGAGAAATCCCCGCCGGCTATGCCGGCGGGGATTTCGACGATCATCACTCGCACCTTCAATGAGGTAGCTACTACGTTACGCAAGCATCCTATGCCCCAGCTGAGCACGGGCTTCGTGCGGGCAATGCATCCGGGGCACGACCCCGCCCAGCGTCGCGCTGCGCGAGAAGGCGCTCCGCTAGTTCTTTTCGCGCAGCGTGACGGACTCGATGGCCTGGCCGTGAAGATCCTCAATGACAAGGTCGACGACTACTTCGTCCCAGCTGATCAGCGGGCTGATGGCCTCGCGAACGATGCCAAGGATCTGTGGCTCGATGGTGCTCACAGTGCTGTCATCGGCCATGCTCACATGGCACTGGATTTTCCAGCGAAGGTGCGGGATCATCGCGTCGGTTGCTTTGATTTCGGTGTAGTTCAACTGCGTGGTTGTCGAAACGGTGAACGCCTTGCGGATGGCCTTGATCAGATCGAGGGATGACAGGCGCTGGGGCAGGCCTGTGGCGGGATCCTGCACATCCCAGATGCGCTGGCGGGGCCCAAGGCTGGCAATTTTCCCAAGGATGCCCTTCGAGAAGGCATCCGGCTCGTGCTCGGGGGTTGAGGTCTGCAGCAATCGGGTGATGAACCCGTTCTGGTCCTTGAGCCGCTGGCGTTCGGCATGGCACCAGCGGCACTGCAATTCGTGCAGGTCGGCGGGTTCGTCCAGATTCAGCAGGACGTCTTCGGAGGTACGTCCGCAGGGGAGGGTTGTCATGACACCGCCTCGCTGATTGCATTGCGTGCTCGGGCGAGTCGCCCTCGCACCGTTGATTCTGAAACGTTCGTGACCAGGGCAGCTTCCTTGTAGCTCATGCCTTGGAGCGCGACCAGCACGAACGTCTGGCGTAGCGCCGAGGGCAATCCATTGATGATCTGCCAGGCATCGGCAACTTCACCACGTTGCACGGCCACGTTCTCGGGCAGTTCCCGGTCGGGCACCGGGGTTTGCTCTAGCACTTCATCATCCACGGTTTGCTGGTCGTTGGCACGTTGGCGGATGCGATCAAGGCAAATATTTCGGGTCATCCGGTAGAGCCAGGTCTTGAATGCGGCACGTTCGCGCAACGAGCCCAATGACTGCCACGCGCGGATCCAGGCGTCCTGGGTAGCGTCCTCGGCATCGTGCCAGCTGCTGAAAAAAGTCTTGCAATATTGACGCAGGCCGGGCGTCATCACTGTGACGAGTTCGCCAAATGCTTCGGGGTCGCCTTCCATTGAGCGACCAACAAGCATAGCCAGCCGGGTCGGTTCCAAGCACCCTCCTTGAGTGACCTAGATCACATTCAAAATGTGTGAGGATTTCTTTACAGCTCTCGTCTGTATGAGTGTAAGGCAAAAAATATCCCTTCAATGACTGAGGAGACCATCATGGTGCAACGAGATTCCCAAGGGCCGATCATCAAGCCAACCGGCGAAGAGCTGGAGCGCCAGGCCAAGGCGGCGTCAGCCAATGAAGCGCAAGCCAGCGAGAAGCTGCGCGGTCCGCTACACACCGAACTGGGCAAGACGACCATCGAGGACCGCGTTGTCCAGAAGATCGCCAGCATCGCCACCCGCGAGGTATCCGGCGTCTACGCAATGGGTAACGCCGCCCGCCGGACTTTCAACTCGCTGGCCGAGCGCATCCCCGGTGCCCAGGCCAACGCCGCTGGCGGAGTGAGCGTTGAAAAGGGCGAGCAGCAGACCGCGATCGACGTGTCGATCGTCGTTTCCTACGGATTCTCCATCGTCGAGGTCTCCAACGAGATCCGCTCGAACATCATCGCCCAGGTTGAGCGCGCCACCGGCCTGGAAGTCATCGAGGTGAACGTGGAAGTCACCGACGTGCACCTGCCAGAAGACGATGACGATGACACTGAAACCCGTGACGGCCTGAAATAACTGTCCGCAGCTAAGGAGCAGAACATGTTACACGTCAAGTGGGGGCTGGCTATTGGATGCCTGGCCGGGCTGCTGATTGCCTTCGGTTCATTCACCCAGTTTGTGGTGGTGGCGTTCTTCACCATCATCGGCGCGGGAGTGGGTTGGCTATTGCAGGACAGGGTTGATCTCGGCCAAGTGTTCAGCAAACGCCGGCGGTGAGGCAGATGGCAAAGCTGTCCTCGCACCGTGGAAGCACCACGGTGAACACGGGCGTCTATTCAAAAATTGCTGCCCAGGCGGCCTATAAAGTTCCGGTGGTCGGCTCGGCCGCTGGCGGGATCCTGGGACTGGGCAAGTACCGGGACTTTGATAGCCGGCCCAAGGCCAAAGTCGAGGTGCTCGGGAACATGGTGGTTATCGACCTGGATCTCGGCCTGAGCTATCCGAGCAATGTCCAGCAAGCCTGCGAAGACGTGAGAAATATGATCGCTGCGGATCTGCGCGCATACCTTGGCGTTGAACAGGTGCAAACCGATATCCGGGTGAGCTGGATGTCGGCACCGGATGAAGGAACCAGAAACAGGAGGCTGCGATGAACAGGTTCTGGCACGTTCGCAGTGCTCGCACTTTGACCCTGGCGATCAGCTTTGCCATCCTGTTGGCCGCAAGCATGATCCTGGCGCTGTCCTGCATCTTGCGTTTGGCCGACGGGCGTTGGCCCGGCATTGCCGAGCAGGGCGTTAATGCGCTGCGCGGCCTGCGCTTCAGCGACAACCTGGCAGTTATCGCCATGGCGGTCCTTGCGGTGCTCGGCCTGCTGCTGATGCTCAGCGCGCTGATTCCGGGGCGCCGGCAGAGCATCCTGCTCACCAGCGATGATCCTTCAGCTGGATCGGAACAAGCAATCTCATGCCGGGGAATATCGACCTTGGTGGGGCATGAAGTTGAGCGAACCGATTCGGTCACCTGGGCAAGGGTGAAAACCAGTCCGGCCCTGGTGCACGTGAGAGTGCAGACTCCGGCCCACTCGGTCCAGCGCGTGCAGGAAAACGCGCAGGCGCGGGTGCAGGGAGTGATCGATGGCTTGCCATTGCAACGCGCTCCCAAGATCAAGGTCTCGGTGCAACAGCGAGGTGGGAGCTGAAATGTTCAAAACGCATGTGGTGCGACAGCGAATCATCCTTGTGATCCTCGGTCTGGTGCTGTTGGCCGGCGGCGGTTGGGGCCTGGCCTCCGTCTGGCGGGGGCGTCTTTCAGGCAATGATTTTGGCCAGGGCGAGATTGGCAACAGCCTGCCGATCGATCAGCAGTACCTAGTGCCATTGGGATTGGCGATAGGGATTGCGGGCATGGTGCTGTCGCTGGCCGTGTTGATCACCGCCATTCCACGCCGCCCATCGGCACACAAATTCAGATATCAATCAGGAACGGAAGGGGTGAGCGAGATCGAAACTTCGGTTATAGCCAAGGCCGCAGAGACCGCTGCGCAGACGCAACCAGAAATCGTGGACGCGAATGTCCAGATTGGTGGAAACGCCACCGAACCTGTGCTCTATGCGCGGTTCACCTTGCGCGCCGATGCTCCGGCGAATCGCGGTATCGAGCTGGTCAATGACCGAGTGATACCGGATCTCGAAATGGTGCTGGGAGCGCCTTTCGCCAGCAAGCACGTTTCATTCAGCTTCCAGAAGCCGGAAAAGCAGGATTCCCAGAAGGCCGTGCTCATCTGAGCCGGCCCCGGGCATCAAGAAATAATCATCAGCGGCAGGCTGTTCGTGCCACAACATTGGGGAGTAGAAACAAATGGGAATTATTGGTTGGGTCATCCTTGGCCTCATTGCCGGTGCGATTGCCAAGGCCATCAAGCCGGGAAGGCAGGGCGGGGGCTGGCTGGCAACGCTCCTGCTGGGCGTAGCCGGTGCGCTGCTTGGCGGTTGGATCGGTTCGGCTATTTTCGGTGTCGGCATTAGCCAGTTCTGGTCATTGTCGACGTGGCTGCTGGCCATCGGAGGTTCCCTGATCGTGTTGATCGTGTGGGGACTGGCGACCGGCAAGCGAGGCTAGAGCTCAAGGATGTGGGCGGGATCCATTTCGGATCCCGCCCACAGCCTTGAGTTCTGGAACTTCTACATGATGCCGGTTGGCACCAGCAGCAACCAGGACAGTGCCGGTGCAATCAGCACTACGGCGCCTGCGTACATCATCAGCTGCTTGTAAGTGCGGGTGCGATCGCTTTCCTTCACGTTGGCCACGACCAGGGCGCCGGCGGTGGAGAACGGGGAGACATCAACCACGGTCGCCGAGATCGCGATGGCTGCCACTGTGCCCGAGGCGCTCAACGAGCTGACGGCCAGCAGCGGTCCGGCCAGCGGAATGAACGCGGCAAGCAATGCGGTGGATGAAGCGAAGGCCGATCCAATGCCGATCACATAGCACAGCACCAAAGCGATCAAGACCGGTGCGCCCAGAGCCAAAGCCATATGGGCCAGGGTGTCGATCACGCCAATGTGGGTCAGCAGCGAGACGTAGGTGATCATGCCGGCCACCAGCAAGACGGTGGACCAGGAGATGCCGGCGACGAACTTCTGCTGCTCCTTGATATTCAGCAAGGCCAGCAGCAAGCCTGCGCTCAAGGCGACAAAGCCGATGGGCAGGCGCAGGACCAATGCGCAGAAGAGCATGACGCCGATCAGCACCAGGGTGTAGATCTGCTGTCCTCGCGGACGGGTGGAGCGGATCTCTTCGACTTCCGCATAGCCTTCGCCCCCGGCGGTGCGCAGCTTGCCCATCAGGGCAAAGACGATCACAGTCAGGATCGACAGGATCAGGTTGATCGCAAAGCTGGCGGCAAACAGCGCGTTGGCCGATACCGGGAAGCCGTTTTCCATGGCGATGTCATGGACCAGGACGCCGGAGACCGACAGCGGGGAGAACCCGCCGGCGTGGGCGCCATTGATGATGAAGGCGCCCATCAGCAGCGGGTGGATGCGCGACTCGTAGGCAAAACCGATGGCTGCTGGTGCCAGCAAGGCGACGGCTGCAGGGGAGAAGGTGCCCAGCGAAGTCAGTGCCGCGGCGACCAGGAAGAAGACCCAGGGGAGCAGCATGGTCTTGCCGCGAACCATGCGCACGCAGTTGCGCACGATGATATCGATGGTGCCGTTGTGCTGCGCCATCGAGAAGAAGTAGGTGACGCCGATGATGGTCAGCACGATGCTGGCAGGGAAGTCCGCGAGGATCTCCTTGTCATCCATGCCCAGCATGAAGTAGCCGATGCCGAAGGAGGCGACCAGGCCCATCACGCCGATGTTGACCGGCCACTTGGTCGCGATGATGAACATCAAGACCAGCACGACCAGGGGGATGACCTGTTCGGTGCTCAGCGAGGCTCCGGTGCCCGAAGGCTCGGCGCTGGATAGCGCCGGCCCTGCCACTACGGCGATGAGCACCGCTATGAAGGCGAGCGCGGCAACGATGAGCAGGTTGCGCTTGGAGCGCCGGTTCTGGCGGCGCGGGTCCACCGTATCGACGTCGAGGTTTTCTTGTCCGGCTGGGGGTGCAGCTTTGAACCCTGTATTAGTCATGGTCGCTCTCCTCAGCGGCTGGCGCTTGCTAGGTCGGTCCCGGCAACGCTGCCGAGGGACTCCGGGAGGTGGATAGTGGAACTGGCGATGGAGCGGGCGGTGCGATCCACTCCGACGTACATGGAGCCCTCGCGTTCTTCGCTCCAGGTCTCGATCACTCCGGCGGGAGTGCGCAGGCGCAGCGTGGGGCGGGGAGCGCCACCGGTGATTTCGCCCAGCACCGTGCCCGGTGCCTGGGCACCGAGGGTGAGCGCGACGCTTCCGGTAATCGCCAGCGCCGGGTGGGGCTTGCCCATGGAAAGCATCATGACGCTCGCATCGCTGTCCTTATCCTGTGGCGCCGCGGCAATGGCGAGCTTGGGGATGGCCCGGGCGGCCTGCCCGGGGGTGGCGGCCAAACCCATGCGCACCGCGGCTTCGCGGCGCACCTGATCCAAAGCGGCGAGTTGCGGGTCGATGGCAGCCATCCATGAATCATAGTTGGCGGTGTCAAGGCCGAGTTCTTCCGCCCGCAATACGACGACCGGAGCTCCGGCATCCAGCAAGGATGCTGTCCATGCGCGGCCTGCGGCAACCAGGGTGTCCGAGGGATTCCCGGTGGGCAGGAAGCTGCCGGTGGTCTTGCCTGCCGGGTCGCGGAAGCCGAGCCCGACCTTGTAGCCGGCGCGTGCGACGCCTGGCATCTGGGCTTGGGGAACGATGGGTAGTGCTCCATTGGGCGTATCAACACGCTGGATGATGATCTGGCCGGTATTCGTATTGCGCGTGATGACCCGGGTGATGTCGCCGGAGGGCGTGATCCATCCCTGCTCGATGGCGTAGAGTCCGACAACTGCCGAGCAGTTGCCGCAGTTGCTTCCCCAATCGACGGTGGCTTCTTCGATGCCTACCTGGGCGAAGGTGAATTCCACGTCAATTTCGGCGTCTTCGGAACGGTGCAGGATGACTGCCTTGCTGGTGGTCGAGGTTGCTCCGCCGACGCCGTCGATCTGGCGCGAATCAGGGCTGCCGAATACTTTCGGCAGCAATTCATCGAGGTTGGCACCAGTTTCTTCCAGGTGCTCGGATTCGAAGACCCAGCACTTGCTGGTTCCTCCACGCATCCATTCAGCTTGTATGTTCATAGTCATTCCTGCATCTCGTCGTGCCGCGCGTTTCGCTCCCGGTCACTCGGTCCGGATCCATCGTCATCCGGCTATGGAAAAACCATAATCTGCATCACATTTGAAGTCTACGTACATAAGATGCAAGGCATTGTAGGAATACTTAATTTGCATTGATTTCAGGACTGTGGGCCAAGATTTTCAAAGCTTGGCTCCTTATAAAAAGGTAGGTGTCCAACATCAGAACCACTGATTTTAGAGATTGAACAAGATATTCAGTTCCTTGAAGTACTGCTTATGCCTTCTCGCTGTTACGGGCGAAAAGAATTTTGGGGCGACCTGCAGAGCGACGTGACGGACTGTGCCAGTAGAGCAAAATGCCGTTGCATCACGCGGCGCGCGATGCAACGGCAGGGCAAGCATAGGGTGCTGCAAATAGTAGGTTGCTTTGGGGGTGCGTTGCAGCTAGTGCGGGATCAGCCCGCGACGATGATCTCTACGTTGGCCTTCTTGAACGGCGCGAGCTGGCCCGTGCTGGCCTGCGCGTCCGTGATCAGCGTCCAGCCATCGGGCAATTTGGCCCACGCGTGGAAGGGGTGCTGATTGAGCTTGGAGCTGTCGGCCAGCACAAAAACTCGTTGTGCCCGCGAAGCCATTTTCTCCTTGAGGCGGGTCTGCACCAGGTCCGCTTCGCAGATGGCGTCAGGGGTGACCGCGTCGGCACCGAGGAAAACGGAATCAAAGCTCATCCGCTCCAGGCAGTATTCGGCCAGCGGCCCGACAAAGGCCGCGCTGCGGTGCCGCAAAGTTCCGCCAAGGCACTCCACATGCACCGACTCCGCCTCGGCTAGTTCCTCCACCACCACCAGAGAGGTGGTGGCTACGGTGAGGTCGCTGGCATCACGCAGTTCATGAGCCAAAGATGCGACTGTTGATCCCGAGTCAAGCAGGATGGTTTGCCCCTCGGCCACCAGCGAGCGCGCCTTGCGCCCGATGGCGTTTTTGGCGGCGGCGTTCTCCATGTTCCGCTGGCGGAACGTGGACTCGATCACCGGGGCGGTCAAGGGCATCGCGCCTCCGTAGGTGCGCGCGATCTTCCCTTCGCCGGTCAGCCGCGAGAGGTCGCGCCGGATCGTGGAAGCAGTGACACCGAAGCGTTCGGAAAGTTCCTCGACACTGGCCAGGCCGCTGGTATTGGCCAGTTCGAGGATTTGCCCTTGGCGCACCTTGGCACTGGTTGACATGGGACCCTTCCCCTCCTGAGTCGGTGAATCTACTACGCCGAGTGTATCGGCATTGCTCCGGTTCGCTTACTTGACCGGGACCGATGCCAAGTTCACCGATTGCGCCAGTGCCTCGATCATGCTTCCCACCTCCACAATTCCCTTGCCTGCGATATCAAATGCGGTGCCGTGGTCCACTGAGGTGCGGATGACTGGCAGACCCACGGTGATGTTCACGCCGGCTTCAATGCCGAGAACCTTCACAGGGCCGTGGCCCTGGTCGTGGTACATGGCGACTATGAGGTCGTAATCGCCCCGGCCTGCCAGGAAGAAGGCGGTATCGGCGGGCAGCGGGCCAATGGCGTTGACCCCGTCGGCCTGCAGCTTCTCAAGTGCGGGGGTGATCTTTTCTTCCTCTTCGCCGTAGCCGAACAGGCCATTCTCGCCGGCGTGCGGATTGATGGCGCAGACGCCGATCTTGGGATTCGGATTGCCGGCGCGGACCAAGGCTTCATGTCCGCGGCGGACAGTGCGCTCGACCAGACCGGGTTCGATTTTCTTGATCGCATCGATCAGGCCGATATGCGTGGTCACGTGGATGACCTTGACCTTGGGAGTGGAAAGCATCATCGATACCTCCTCGACGCCCATGAAGTGGGCGAGCAATTCGGTGTGCCCGGGATAGATATGGCCGGCTTCATGCAGTGCCGCCTTGTTCAGTGGAGCAGTGCAGATGCCGTGGACTTCGCCGCGCATGGCCAGCTCGCAGGCGATGCGGATGTAGTGGTAGGCGGCATTGCCGGCTTCGCTGGAAATCTTGCCCCATTCGAGGTCCTCAGACAGCAGGTGGGGGTCGATGACATTGATGCGTCCGGGGGCAAACTGGGCTTGCGCGACTTCGGAGATCTCCACGATCTCGGCCTTCAGGCCCAGGGCGGCGGCACCGAGCGAAAGCCGGTGGCAGTCGCCAATGACGATGGGGCGGCTGATCTTGTAGGCATTAGCATCCAGCAGGGCTCCGACGGTGACTTCGGGGCCGACGCCTGAACCGTCACCCATGGTGACGGCGATAAGAGGGCGGGTGTCCAGGGTGGTTGTGCTCATGGATTCTGGCTCCTGTGATAGAGGGGCGCGTAGCTCGCGCAGGGTGGTTAATGCTGTAGTGAGGATGCTGGGGCTGCCGAAGGAGCCGGGTTTGGTTCCAATCAGCCGTCCATCGGGGGCCTGGCAAATGACAACTCCGGGCTCCAGTTGTTTCAGCGGAGCCAGGGAGGTGACGCCGAGGTCATCGAGGACGGCTCGGGCAGTTTCTCCTCCCGTGAGGAAAAGGTCCGCCCCGGGGTGCTTGGCCAGGAAACCTGTTGCCTGTTTCCTCAGCTGCCGGAGCACCGCGGTTGGATCGGTCCCGCTGCGCGTTGCGCGCAGAATCACCGGGGCTCCCGGCGTGGGCGAAGGCAATTCATTGATGGTTTCGCTGCAGGGAATTCCGGCCTTCCGGGCAAGTTCTAGCTGCTGCCCGGAGGGGCTGGAGGCGGAACCGATGACGCCGAGGATGCAGCGCGCTGGCCCGCCCGGCGGGGCAGGAGCTTGCAGGGTCATGCCCTGGGGTGGTGCCGAGCGCCGGGACAAGGTGCTGACCAGCTGCGTGTTCAACGCGCCGGTGCCCACCAGGATACTGCGCTGGAATTGCTGCGGATTGGTGGTGCGCAAGGTGAGCCAGGCATCGGCAATGCCCAGCAGGTCGTCCTCGGTCGCGCAGTCCACGATGAGCGCTGACGCGGAATTCGCCGCGGCGGCCAGCTGGTCTTGGAGCGGTTTCCCGTCGGACAAGCTCGCTGTAGCTGTGTCGAGGTCGCCGAGAAGCTCCGTGACGGTTTCTGGGGCCTTCGCGGCTTCTACTTGCCAGGCATCCGTGGATGACAAGGGCCGGCCGGCAACCAGCGGTCGGCCATTTTTGACACTTCGTTCCATATGGGGCAGCGCGCCAGCAATAATGAGCCGGTAGCCGGCATCGGTCAGGGCGCCGAGCTCCGCATTGAGATTGCCGCGCCACAGCGAATCGATCTTCTTGAAGATCATGGTGCCTTGCGGCAGCCCCTGGACCAGCTTCTGGATGCGCCGGTGGGCGTCTGCCGGTTCCAGGTACCTGCTATCGGTGTCCATAACGGTGACGCGGCTTGCGCCGCTTGGAGATCCTGGGGCGGAGCCGAGGGAAATCCGAGTCGGAAATCCATGATCGCTCCACGGCAAAGATACTTCGCAGGAGCCGGAAAAATCGTCGGCGAGAATCAGGAATTCCTGGTGCTTCTTGGCCATTTGAGTGCTTGTCACCTCCTTGAATGCAGTTCCGGGTAGCTCCGGAGATCCGCGTGCTTCTGGAGCCATCATGGCACAGTTGCGCGAAATGCGCTATGCCTATTGCGCATTTCGCGCAATCGTGACAAAGTGACATTGCGATACACATCACAGCGAGTGGACGGCCCTTCAAACAATGGGGCAAAGCGCTCCAGAACATCGATTGGGAGGTCGAAGATGACCGCACGATTCTCAGCCCCTGGGGTGTCGCGGCGCCAGCTGTTGAAGCTGGCCGGAGCCGCTGGGCTCTTTGCGGCAGTGGGGATGAGCGCCACCGCGTGCGCAGGACCCACCGGATTGCCGGGAAAGGACACGCTGACCCTGGCTCTGAACCGTTCCCTGGTTTCACTGGATAACAAGCTGAACCAGTTCGATGCGGCCGTCACCGTGCAGCGTTCGGTCCGCGAGGGCCTGACCGCCATCGGCCCGGATATTGCCCCGATTCCGATGCTCGCCGAATCCATGGTGATGGCATCCCCGACTCGTTGGACCGTCAAGCTCCGCGAAGGGATCACCTACTCGGACGGGCGCCCGGTCAAGCCGCAGGATGTGGCCACCGCCCTGGAAATGTACGCCAAGGTGCAAGGCTCCTTCGTCGCCAGCTTCTTCCCCGAATTCCCCACAGTGACCGAAGTGGATGAGCGGACGTTCCATTTGGACTCCAAGGGGCCCATCCCGATCCTGGATGCGCTCATGGCGCTCATCCTGATTTCTCCTGCCGAGGATAACAAGGCAGAAGAGCTACAGACCGGTGTGGGCACCGGGCCCTACGTTGTCCAGTCCTATGACCGCGGCGCCGGGACCTACACGCTGGTGCGCAATGAGAAGTACTGGGGCGAACCGGCACCAATCCGGCAGGTCAACGTCCGCTTCCTGCCCGAAGAATCCTCCCGCGTGATCGCCTTGCGCAGTGGCGAAGTAGATGTCATCGATTCCATCTCGCCCAATTCCATGGAACAGCTCCAGGGCCTGCCCGGCGTCACCATCGACACGGCCTCCTCGCTGCGCTTGAACCAGATCTTCTACAACTTCCGCAAGCCGAAGTCCCATCCGCTCGCCGATCCCAAAGTCCGCCAGGCCCTGTCCTTCGCCATCGACGGCAAGGCCCTGGTGCACGATGTCCTGATCGACACTGTGGAACAAGCGCAGGGCGTGACCCCGACAAGCCTGTCCGGATATGCCAAGACCGGTGATTATGTGTATGACCCGGGTAAAGCCAAGTCGCTGCTCTCGGATCTCGGAGCGGAGAATCTGAAGCTCAAGATCATCTGGGAGACCGGCGAATTCCCCTCGGATACCGCCATCATGGAGGCTCTGGTGCAGATGATGGGGGATATCGGAGTGAAAACCGAGCTCCAGCAGTTTGAACCCGGCGGCAATATCCTGCAGTGGCGCCAAGGCAAGGAAGGCGACTGGGACCTGCTCGGCAACGGTTTCTCCAGCCCCACAGGTCTGGCCATCACGATGCTGCAGGGCATGTACGCCGGCACCGCGGAAAAGGAAAAGACCCGCGACACCTACCAGGGCTACGTCAACAGCGATGTCGAACGCAAAATCGCCCGCGCGGCCTCTGAAGTCGATGAAGCCAAGCGCACCGCATACCTCAAGGTCGCCCAGCAAGCAGTCTGGGACTCGTGGCCCTGTGCCTGGGCCTTTACCCCCAAATCAATTCTTGCCCGCCGCAACCGCGTGCAAAACCTGGAACTATCCGCCGCCAACGCCTACCCGCTGGCCCGTGTGGGATTGGAGAGCTAAGCCATGCTGACCTATCTTCCCAAGCGCATCGGACAGGGACTGCTCACGGTATTCCTTACCGTATCCGTCGTCTTCCTGCTCATCCGCATGGCACCGGGCGACCCGGCTGCCTCGTTTGCCGGGCCCCTGGCCACCAGCGAACAGCTGGCCGCTGTCCGCGAGCAATTCGGCCTCGACAAGCCGCTCTTGCAGCAGTACGTGATCTTCATCGGGCAGCTCTTCACCGGGCACCTCGGCCAGTCATACTCCTTCCAGGCACCGGCCGTGCAGGTAGTCATGGACCGACTGCCCTATACCCTGACCCTGGCTACCAGCTCCATTCTGCTGGCCGCACTGGTCGCCATCCCGCTGGGAATGTGGATGGCCCGCCGTTCCGACACCGACGCCGAACTGGGCGTGAACGTTGTGACCATCGCCGGGCAGTCCATGCCCGACTTCTGGACCGGCATCATGCTGCTGACTGGATTCTCGGTGCTCATCCCGCTGTTCCCGGCGTCCGGCTTCACGACCTGGGGTGGCCTGGTACTGCCCACCATCACGGTTGCGATTTTGCAGATCGCCCTGGTTTCACGCATGGTCAAGCGCGAGATGGTCACAAATTTCAACGCCCCCTACCTCACCATCGCCCGATCCCGCGGTGTGAGCGAGCGCGTACTGACCTGGCGCTACGCACTGGGCAATGCCGGAATCCCCGTCTTCACCGCACTGGGTACCCGCTTCGCGGCCATGCTCAACGGCGTGGTGGTAGTCGAAGTCGTCTTCGGCTGGCCCGGCGTGGGTTCGCTGATCGTCCGGGCCCTGGAAACCCGAGATTACCCCCTGATCCAGGCCACTGTGCTGATCACCGCCCTGCTGGCCGTCGCTGTCCAGCTGCTGATCGACCTGGCCTACCCACTGTTGGACCCACGGGTCCGCCTCGGAAAGGCAGCGTCGGCATGAGCGCAACAATCCAAAACCCCACGCATACCCCGCAGCCGGCAGCCCGGTCGGCCGTCACCAAGGAGATGCTGAAGAAGTCGGCAGCCGCCCGGCGGGCCCGTTCGACCCGCATCAAGCTATGGCTCGGGACCATCCTCACCTTGCTGGTCGTCCTGCCGATCGCCCTGGCGAACTTCCTGCCCATCGCCGACCCGAATATGCAGGATCTGGGTGCGCGGCGCCTGGCTCCCCTGGTGGACGGACACCTCTTCGGCACCGACCAGCTGGGACGCGATCTGCTCTCCCGCGTCCTGTTCGGCGGCCAGACTTCGCTGATGATCGGTGTGCTGGCGGTCGTCGTATCGGGCGCCGTGGGCGTGGTCCTTGGATCCATCGCCGGGTTCTACGGCAAGTGGGCCGACGTGATCATCTCCCGGGTCCTTGAAGCCCAGTTGTCTTTGCCCCTGCTGATGATGCTGCTGTTGGTGGTGGCCCTCTTCGGCCCATCGATTCCAGTGATCACCGGTGTGATCGCCATTGCGCAGTGGCCTGAAGTTGCCCGGCTGACCCGGTCCCTCGTCCTGGTCGAGCGCGAGAAGCCGTATGTTGATGCCGCCAAGACCCTGGGTCTTCGCAAACTGGAAATCCTCGCCAAGCACGTGATCCCCAATGTCTTCAAGCAGGCCAGCCTGGTCATCCTGCTGCTGCTGGCGCAGGCAGTGCTGCTGGAGAGTGCCTTGTCCTTCCTCGGCGCCGGGCCGCAGCGCCCCTTCTCCACCTGGGGCCGGCTGATCTCTGATGGCCAGGACTACATCACCACCTCATGGTGGATGGTGACACTGCCAGGCCTGTTCATCGTCGTCCTGGTGGTCGGGGTCAACCTGCTGGGCGATGCCCTGCGCGATGGAAACCTCCGCCGCACTTCCAAGAAAGAAGGCCAGTGATGAGTGAGCAAAACACCGCAGTACTGGAAGCCAGCAACTTCAGTGTTGAACTGATGACCGACAATGGCGTATTCAAAGCGGTAGACAACGTCAGCTTCCGCATCGGCCATGGCGAAACCGTCACCATCATTGGCGAATCCGGTTCCGGCAAATCCACTACCGCGATGGGACTGCTTCAGCTGCTGCCCCGAGGCTTGGCAGCACTGTCCGGCCAGGTAAGCATCAAGGGCGAAGATGTGCTGGCCAATCCAAAAGCCATCGCCAAGTTCCGCGGGCGAGGCTTGGCCCTGATTCCGCAGGATCCCATGACGGCGCTGAATCCGGTAGCTACCATCGGTGCGCAATTGCGCGAAGCGATCAAGGTCGCCGGACGGATCACGGGAAAGCACGAGCTTCAGGAGAAAGCCGTTGAACTGCTCGAGCAGGTACGCATCCCATTGGTTGAAGAGCAGCTGAAGAAGTTCCCGCACCAGCTCTCGGGCGGCATGCTGCAGCGAGTGCTCATCGCTATCGCGCTAGCCAGCGAACCCGAGCTGTTGGTGGCTGATGAACCGACCAGCGCGTTAGACGTCACCGTGCAGGCCGGCATCCTCGACTTGCTGTTGGAACTGCAGCAACGACGCGGGATTTCAATCTTGATGATTACGCACGATATTGGTGTGGCACGGCTAGTTTCCGACACAATCCATGTGATGAAGTCGGGGAAGTTTGTCGAGTCCGGCCCGGCGGCGCAAATTGTCGATGCGCCAGTGCAGGAGTACACCCGCAAGCTGCTTGCCGCAGTGCCCCGGCTGGGAACCTGGGATGAAACAACGATGGAAGCAGAGGGAGCATCATGAACCAGCCAGCACCGTTCCTCTCGGTGAAGAATCTCAGCATCGAATACAGCACGCGCAATGGAATCTTCCGGGCGGTCGACGATGTCTCCTTTGACCTTGAACGCGGCACTACCTTGGCCGTGGTCGGCGAATCAGGATGCGGCAAGTCGACCATCGCAAAATCCATCATGCGCCTGCTCAAGCCCGCCAAGGGGCAGATCCTGCTGGACGGAACCGACCTGGTACCGCTGAACGAAAAGCAGCTGCGCCCGTTGCGGCGCAAATTCCAGATGGTCTTCCAGGATCCCTACGGCTCGCTTGACCCGAGCCAGAGCGCGGAACAAATCATCACCGAACCGTTGAAGATCCAGAAAACCGGGACCCCTGCAGCACGCCGCAAGGAAGCCCTGCGCTTGCTGGACCGGGTGGGCTTGCCCGAAGGGGCGTTGCATAAGCGGGCGAATGAATTTTCTGGCGGACAGCGCCAGCGCATCGGCATTGCCCGGGCTTTGGCCTCCAAGCCAGAACTCCTGGTCTGTGACGAGGCCACCAGCGCACTGGACGTCTCGGTGCAGGCGCAGGTGCTCAATCTGCTGGCCGAGATCCAGGAAGACACCGGTATTTCCTACGTGTTCATCTCGCACAACCTGGGCGTGGTGCAGGAAATCAGCCAGCAGGTCATGGTGATGCAGAAGGGAAAGCTCGTCGAACTGGGCAGCACCGAACAGGTGCTCACCTCGCCGGCAGAGCAATACACCCGCAAGCTGCGCCGTGCAGCACTTGACCCGAGCCACATGGAAGGCGTGAAGCCACGCCACATCCTGGCTGGGCTCACCAGCTAAAACAGCAAGATAACTATCAAGGAAGCAAAGACGATGGCTAACAACACCCCGGCGGCCCTGGTTCTCGGAACCATGACCTTCGCAGACACCGCGGACGCCCAGGCCAGCGAGCAAATGCTCAATACGGCACTGGAAGCAGGAATCACGCACATTGATACCGCCAACGCCTACGTCGGAGGAGCCACCGAAGAACTGCTGGCCACCTTGCTGGAAGGCAAGCGCGACTCGGTATTCCTGGCCTCCAAGGCGGGCATGCCCCACGCCGATGCCGGAAAAGATTCTCCGCTGTCCCCGGCGGCGTTGCGCCGAAGCGTCGAGTCCTCCTTGCGGCGCTTGAACACCGACCGGCTGGACCTGTTCTACCTGCACCAGCCTGATTACGCCACCTCGCTGGAGGCTACCCTGGGCGAAGTCGCGAAGCTTTACCAGGAAGGCAAGATCCTGTCCCTGGGAGTCTCCAACTTTGCCGCCTGGCAGATTGCGCAGGCCAGCCATGTGGCCGAGTCAGTTGGAGCACCGCAACCGGTGGTGGCCCAGCAGCTGTACAACCTGGTAGCGCGGCGCATTGAAACCGAGTACCTGCCTTTCGCCCAAGCCAGCGGGGTGCAGACCATGGTCTACAACCCGCTTGGCGGCGGACTGCTCACCGGGCGCCATAGCTTCGCTCAGCAGCCGCAGGAAGGGCGCTTCGGCAGCTCCCGCTTGGCCAGCATGTACACCGAGCGCTACTGGGACGAAGACCTCTTCAAGGGCATTGAAGCGCTCAGTGCGCTGGCCAAGGACGCTGGCATCAGCCTGATCGAACTGTCCCTGCGCTGGCTGGCCTACCACCAGGGCGTTGACTCGTTGCTGCTGGGCGGATCCAATGCAAGCCAGCTGAAATCCAATATTGCCGCCATCGCCAACGGGCCTTTGGACCAGGCGCTGGCTGAAGCCGCCGCTGCGGCCACGGCCTCATTGCACGGCCCCATGCCTGCCTACAACCGCTAATCACGAAAGAGATACCAACACCATGACTTCAGCAGTTGCCACCGAATTCGCCCGCAAAATCCGAGACCGCGAGCCGGCTGTCGGGTACTGGGTGGTGCTCGATTCGCCGGTCTCCACCGAGCGCATCGCACGCCTGGGCTATGACTATGTCGCCCTCGATGCGCAGCACGGGCTGATCGGCTACAACGGCATGCTCACCGGGCTGATGGCCATCGATGCCTCCGGCCAGGCCGCCGGAGTGGTCCGCGTGGAAGCCAACAGCGCCACCGCCATCGGCAAGGCACTGGATGCGGGCGCGGTGGCTGTCATCGTGCCACTGGTCAATGACGCGCAAGACGCCGCCAACGCGGTGAAGGCTGCCAAGTACCCGCCCCACGGCATCCGCTCCTACGGTCCGATGCGTTCTGCCCTGCGCGTGGGCCCGGTACCCGCGGAATCTGATGCCACCACCATGGTCTTCGCCATGATCGAGACCCCCGGCGGACTGGAAAACGTGGAAGAAATCGCCGCCGTGGAAGGCCTGGACGGACTGTACGTCGGGCCAAGCGACCTGGCCTTGGCCATCGGCGCCGCGTTCCCCGGGGATCCGGCGATCAAGGAGGAATTCGAAGCTGCGCTCAAGCGGGTCAGCGCGGCCGCGCAGGAAGCCGGCATTGCCGCCGGAATCCACAATGCCAACGGCGAGCTGGCCCAGCAGCGCCTGGGCGAAGGCTATACCTTCGCCACGGTGGCCTCGGACCTGACCCACCTGGAAGCCGCCGCGGCAGCCCACCTGCAACAGGCCCGCTCCTAGCCAATCCCCAGACCCCAAGGAAGCACACGATGTCGTTGACCGAATTTTCCACCATCACCCCCGACGGACAGATCCACGAGGACGGGGCGCTGGCGTACGCCTACCTGCCGGCACCCACCGTGCAGTCCCACGCCGCCAACCTGATGACTCTGGGCAATGGGGATTTGGGCTGCGTTTGGTTCGGCGGGACCCAGGAAGGGGTGGCGGATATCAGCATCTACTTCTCCACCCTGCAGCGCCTGCCCGAGGGGCAGTGGGCCAAGCATTGGTCTGCCGCGCGGCAGCTGTCTTTTGACTCCACCCGCTCCGAGCAGAACCCGATTCTCTACTGCCACGGTGAAGAGCTCTGGCTGCTCTACACCGCCCAGCATGCGGGAAACCAAGACACCTCCGAGGTGCGCCGCCGCATCTCCATCGACCACGGAAGCACCTGGTCAGAACCAGAAACCCTGTTTGCCGCCACCGAGCACGGCGGGGTCTTTGTCCGCCAGCCGCCGGTGCAGGTCGGCGGGCGCCTCTTCGTGCCGGTGTTCCGCTGCGCCACCGTGCCAGGGCAAAAATGGGTGGGGGACTTCGATGATTCGGCGTTGATGGTCTCCGCCGACGGCGGGGCCACGTGGACTGAGCAGATCATCGAGGGTTCCACCGGCTGTGTGCACATGAACGTTGCGGCGCTCGCCGACGGAACTTTGCTGGCGTTGTACCGCAGCCGCTGGGCCGATTGGATCTATGCGTCGCGTTCGGCAGATGGGGGAGTTACGTGGAGCGTTCCTGAGGCTACTGAATTGCCGAATAACAATTCCTCGATCCAGTTCGTTTCCATGGATGACGGGCGCCTTGCCCTGATCTACAACCACTCCCAGGCTACTGAGCAGACTGAACGGCGCCTCTCGCTCTACGACGAGATCGATGATGAGGGATTGGATTCCAGCGTAGATGGCCCGGTCGTTTTTGAACCGGTTCCTGCCGAAGACAGCGGCGTGCGCAAGGCCTTCTGGGGCACACCGCGGGCACCACTGACAGTGGCGATCTCTTCGGATCACGGGCACAGCTGGCCAGCACGGCGGAACCTCGAAGTGGGCGACGGCTACTGCCTGTCCAATAATTCCCGCGAGGGACTGAACCGGGAATTCTCCTACCCTTCCATCCATGAAGGACAGGACGGGGCCTTGCATCTGGCCTATACCTACTTCCGCCAGGCCATCAAGTATGTGCGCATAGATCCGTCATGGGTCAGCGCGCCGGAGACAAGCGATCATGCCTAGCGCACTGGTGACCGGAGCCAGCTCGGGCATTGGCGAAGCGATTGCCACCGCCTTGCTGGATGCCGGATATGAAGTCACCGGACTCAGCCGCCGGGCCCCGTCGATCAGCAATGACCGGTTCAGCTGGCGAAGCACCGATTTGGGGGACTTGGCCCAAGTCCAAGAAGCCGCCGGGGAGCTGGCGGCTCCCGACCTTTTTATCCATGCCGCAGGCTATATGGCGACCGGGGTATTGGGCCAGCTCAAAGCAGAGGACCTGGCAGGGATGCACGCAGTCCATGTGCAGGCGCCGATGGTGCTGCTCAATTCCCTGGCACCGAAGATGGACGATGGTTCCCGCATCATCCTGGTCGGCAGCCGGACCATGAGCGGTGTCGCCGGAAAGAGCCAATATGCGGCCACCAAGTCGGCGCTCGCCGGGCTGTCGCGCAGCTGGGCCATGGAGCTGGCGCCGCGGGGCATCACCTGCAATGTCGTGGCGCCGGGCCCGACCGACACCCCGATGATGGTTGATCCGCGACGTGCAGGCGTGCCCCCGATGACCCCGCCGTTGGGCGCCCTGGTGGATCCGGCCGATGTTGCCGCGCTGGTGCTGTTCCTGGGCGGCGAGCACGGCAAGTCCATTACCGGCCAGGTGCTGACCATCTGCGGTGGCGCGTCTCTGAAGGGCTAAGCCGATATGCATGGCTGGCGCAAACCGTCAGGGCGATGCCTGCGGTTTGCGCCAGCGCAGTGCCGCTAGAGGCCTTGCAGCAGCATGCCGCTGATTTTGCGTCGTCCGGAGAACAGCAGTCCCGCCGCGATGAGGCCTGCCAGGGCGTTGATCGAAAAGAACCCCGTGGGTGTGGTCAGCGAGTAGATCTGGGCGAGGGCTCCAGCGAGGGTGCTTCCAATGGCGAGGTTCAGGAAGCTGAGCCCGACAAGCTGGGATGAGAAGGCCGCCGGGCCAATCGCGGTCGCCAGCGAAAGCCCTGTCGGGCCCACAAGCATTTCAGAGGCTCCATGCACCATCATGCATCCCAGCGCAATGAATAGCGGTATGGGAACTGCGCCGTAGACTTGCGATGCGAAGGCCAGCGCGACGTATCCCAGGCCGACGCAGAAAATTCCCATGGATACCTTTGCCGGGGCAGAGGGCTGCCTATCGCCCAGCCTTTTCCACAGGGCCGCCAAAAAGGGTGCCGACGCGGCGCTGGCAACGGTGCCGGCCATGATGATCCAGGCAGCCGGGACCTTCCAGCCCGCGAACGATGCATCGACGAATTCGTCGATGAACATCGGAGCCGTGGTGTACATCTGCATGAGCAGGCTGAAAAAGATCGTGATTCCCGCGAAGACGAAGATGTATCCCTTGACTCGCTGGTGTTCAGCAGCGGTGACCTTGGCCGAGCGCAGCATGAGCGCGAAGTACACCACGGCAGCGCCGACGGTCAGGACAGACGCATAGATGGTGAGGCTGGCCAGTGCCAGGACGCCCGTGGACAGCGCTGCCGATACGGCTCCGATGGTCATCAGCAGGGAGGTGACGGCGGCGGCCTTTCCGGCTCTGCCCAGCGGACGGGCTACCACTGCGCTTTGGGCGGGCAGATGCTTCATCAGCACTGCGTACTGGATCAAGCTCAGGCCGATCACCACTGCGGCCACGGCGAAACCTGCATGGAAGCCATGCTGGGTTTGGGCGAACCCGGTGCTCAGGGGGCCGAGAATCGAACCGACGCTGATGCCCATGAAGAAATAGGAGAATCCCGCGTCGCGCTCGCTGCGCGGACGTTGCGCATACAGCATCCCGACGATCGCGGTGATGTTGGTCTTCAGGGCGCCGGTGCCCAGGATGATCAGGCCCAGGGCGATTCCCAGCCCATTGAGCCCAGGGATGGCTGCCAGGCAAATGTGCCCCGCCGTGATTGCCGCGGCACCGTAGAGGACCAGGAGCTTGGGCGGCATGACACGTTCGCTGAACCAGGCTCCAACGAGCTGCGACAGGTAGACGGCTCCGCCGTAGGCCCCCGCTACGCCACCAGCCTCCAGCGCATTCAGGCCCAGCCCTCCCCGGTTGAGCTCGTAGATCAAATAGAGGGTCAGGATGCCCTGCAGGCCGTAGAAGGAATAGCGTTCCCACATTTCAACGAACGACAGCGCCAAGACGCCTCGGGGCATCTTTCCGGCCTCGGAGGGCGGCGGAATCGTCGCAGTGCCGACATCGGCGGATGGCCCAGTTTCTTTCATGATGCATGACTCCCAGTGAAGTAGTGCGAGCTTGGTGATGGACTGGGATCAGCGTAGGTCAGCAGTGGCGCGCGCCACATTGTCTCTGATGCTAATTTTCTGGGCTGCCTTTGTCAGGGGTGACAAGTTCATTGTGGCGCGCCATGGGAATTGCTGCCGATGGGTTCAGGCGACCCGTTCGAGTTGCCGCAGCGATTTCGATTCGCCCCATTTGACGCAAAATATGCCGGCGAGGAGCACTATTCCGCCGACGATTTGGCTTACGGTGGGAAACTCGGAGAGCAGTAGCCAAGCGAGCAGGACTGAGAACGGCAGCTCCATGTAGCTCGCAAATGAGCCGACGGTGGCACCCAGGAATCGCAAGCCCAGGATCCCGAATGTGTACGCTGCGACGGTGCCGATCACCAGAAGCGCGGCGACCAGGTACCAGGGTGCGGACATGCCGCCGACGGCAACGTCTTGTGAAGAGATCTTGAACGGCAGCACCCCGAGAAGCACGCACGCCCCCGACGTGGCGGCGCCGATCATCATTCCCAAGCCGGTGAAGGGGATGGAAGGAACGCTGATCCGTTGACTCGCTGAAACCAGGTAGTAGACCGCCAGGCACAGAGCGGCGGCCAACGCCAAGAAGATGCCGATACCGCTGAACGAGGCACCGCCTGGATCGAGGATTCCGAGCATTCCGGCACAGGAGACGGCCAAGCCGATGGATGTGGCCAAGGCCGGGGGACGTTGCGAGCGCAGGCAGGTCCAGGCAACGACCAGCAGCGGCGCCGTCATCTCCAAAAGCAGGGCCAGCGCCACTGGCAAATACTGAATCGAAGCAAAGTAGAAGCCCTGCATGCCGGCGAATGAGGCGATTCCATACAGCGAGATCGCCAACCAGTTGGACCGCGCGTTGGACCAGTGCCCGCGCATGAGCCATAGCGTAGGCGCCAGGAGCAGCAATGAACTGCCAAGTAGGCGCAGCAGCAGCACCGCTCCCGGCGTCCACTGCGTTGTATAGAGCGCCTTGGCCCATGGCCCTGAGGCGGCGAAAAAGAGCGCCGATACGAGGGTGAAGGTGAATCCTAGGATGAAATTTCTGGTCAACGCTCTGTACCTGCTAGCTGACGGGCGGGGTTGTCCTCGTGCCGGGTGGACTGCAGCTGGCCGGCACGATGATCGGATCTGGTCCCATCCTAGATTTCTTGCCTTGGGTGGGCTCTTGTGAGCTTGCACGATTATCCGAATTTCTTTATCAGATGTGCTAAGTCATTGGGCCTGTTGTGCGTGGCGCGACCAGCGCCCTGCTTGCTGTCCAAGCGTCGCGTTCGGAGCCGTGAAGCGTGGGCCGCGGTCTCTTTCGATGGCGCTGCAGTCCCTTGCTTGTCCCTGAATTGCGGTCGGCGCCTGAGGTTTTTCGGGCGCAAGAATTGCGGTTGAAAAAAATGTGGCCTGGGACGCATTTTCGTATTGACGGAGCAACCGGAGAGACTCTAAGCTGTGATCATTAGATAAACATATAGTTCACCTGATGAACATTAAACGAAGGGGTTTGGGATGACTAAGGAGATGCGCGTCTTCGCGTTCGACTTCAATGGCCCGGCGCATCTTTCCGCTGGAACGTGGCGCCATGCAACCGACCGGGGCAACGAATACAAAAAGCTCAGCTACTGGATCGAATACGCGAAGCTTCTGGAAGAGGCATGCTTTGATGGCATCTTCTTCGCCGACAACGACGGCTACCACGAGATGTACAAGAACTCGGTGGACGACTCCTTGAAGGACGCGGCGCAGATTCCCACCAATGACCCCTCGTACTTGATTCCGGCAATGGCCGCGGTGACCAAGCACTTGAGCTTCGGCGTCACTTCTTCCACTGCCTATGACGTGCCCTACAAGCTGGCTCGGAAGTTCTCGACCCTCGACCACCTGACCGACGGTCGGATCGGCTGGAACGTCGTCACCTCGTACACCAACAGCGCTGCCCGCAACATTGCAGGCCTGGAAAAGGCCCAGGCGCATGATGACCGCTACGCACGCGCCGAAGAGTTCATCGACGTTGCCATGAAGCTGTGGGAATCTTCATGGGAAGATGACGCGGTCGTCCGCGATGTCGAGTCGTCGACCTACGTGGAACCGAGCCGGGTTCACAATATCGAGCACCAGGGCGAGCACTTCAGTGTTCCCGGAATCCATCTGTGCGAGCCATCGCCGCAGCGCACCCCGGTGATTTTCCAGGCTGGCGGATCGCCACGCGGAGTGGCACTGGCCGCGCAAACGGCCGAAGCGGTATTCCTGAACGCCATGAACAAGGAAGCGCTGAAAAAGCAGGTCGACAATCTGCGTGCCAAGGCCGAAGAATTCGGCCGCAACCCGGATCACATCGCAACCCTGCAGATGATCACCGTGATCAGCGCCGCCACCGACGAGGAAGCCCAGGCCAAGTACGAAGAGTACCTGGAACTCGTGTCCTATGAAGGGGCGATGGCCCGCTACAGCAGCTGGTCGGGAATCGACATGTCCCAGTTCGGTCCGGATGTGCCGTTTAAGAACGTTGAAACGAATGCCGGCCAGACCATGCTGAACTTCTTCTTGAAGATGGATCCAAGCAAGGACTGGACCCCACGCGACATTGCCGAATACAGCGGCATTGGCGGAACCTCCCCGGTGATCGTGGGAGGACCGCAGAAGGTGGCTGACGAACTGATTTCGTGGATCGAGGAAACCGGTGCTTCCGGATTCAACCTCGCCAATGCCGTGAAGTTCCAGGACATCAAGGATTTCACCGAGTTCGTCGTCCCCGAACTCCAGAAGCGCGGTGCCATGCGCACCAGCTTCACCGGCAGCACCTTGCGTGAAAGCCTCTTCGGCGAAGGCGTCGCCCGCCTGCCAGAGGACCACCCGGGTGCCGCGTACCGCAAGCAGCTGGCAGCCAAGGCCTAAAGGAGAAAAGCCATGTCGATTATCGTCACCCAAGAATCCCCGGATATCGATCCGGCCGAGTACCGGAAGGTCTTCGGCGCGCTCCCCACGGGCGTCACCGCGATCACCGGCCTGACCGCCGAAGGCAAGCCCATGGGGTTCGTCGTTGGCACGTTCATGTCGTTGTCGCTGGAACCGCCATTGGTCACTTTCTGCGTGGACAAGGGATCGAGCACCTGGCCGACCCTGCGTTCGCTGGGCCGCTTCACCGCGAATATCCTGTCCACCGAGCAGCTGCCAGTCTGCCGCGCACTGTCCCGCAAAGGCGAGGACAAGTTCCAGGGCCTGGACTTCGAAATCGGTGAAAACGGCACTCCGCGCATCGCCGGTGCCACCGCCTGGATCGACTGCGAAGTGCTCTCCGAGGTCGTTGCAGGAGACCACTACATGATCGTGGGCGGCGTGGACGCCATGGAAGCCAGCGAGCGCGAAGCCCTGCTGTTCCGCGGTGGAAAATTTGGAGAATTCGAGCTGTGGCCAGCCCCGGCTCCTGAGGCAAAGAAAGCATAGCGCCATGTCAGAAATGCTAGATAAGATCACCAGCGCCTGGACCCGTGCATGGAGCCAGGGAGAAACCAAGGCCTTCGAGGAATTGGTCAGTGCAGACTACGTCCGCCACTCCAAGTCCGGAGCGGAGGCGCTGGAACAGGTAGTCGCGCAGATCGAGGAATCCCACCGTGCGTTCAGCAACTTCACGATGGAAATCCTGCGCGCCATCGAAGGCGAGAATGAAGTCGCGATCCACTGGCGCAGCGTAGGCCGCCACACTGGCGAGTTCATGGACGTGCCGCCAACCGGACGCGAAGTGATTGTCTCCGGAGCATCCTTCATCCGCTTTGACCAGGGCAAGATCACCGAAGAAGACGTCATCTGGGATCCGCGCGAAATGCTCTCCGCGATGAGCATCTGGCACCTGGGCGACACCCGCCGCAAAAAATAAACCGCGAGCTGGCGGGCCGGGCCATCTGGCCTGGCCCGCCACTGCCGCAGCATTCACACGTCGTATCCGCGAAGGTAAGAGATCCCTATTATGTCAATCAACATCGAACAGACCGCCCAGCGTCTCATTGACGCCCGTGCCACCCGTACCCCGGTCGAGAAGCTCATCGACGAGTCGCTGAACCCGACCACGGCCCAAGCCTTCGCAGTCCAGCAAGAACTGGTGCGGCGCAATGTGGAAGCCGGGGATGCGATCGCCGGCTTCAAGCTGGGAAACATCGCCAAGGCCATGCAGGACAAATTCGGTGTTGACGAGCCGGACTACGGCTACATCCTGGCCAGCCAGTTCTACCCGGAAAACCTGCGCATCGCCGAAACCGAATTCATCGAGCCGTTCATCGAGCTGGAGCCCGGCTTCGTGCTGAAGAAGGACCTGGGAGGACCACATGTCACCGCGGCCGACGTCATGGCCGCCACCGACTTCGTCGTTCCCGCCCTGGAAATCATCGATTCGCGGATCCGCGATTGGAAGATCGGCTTGTTCGATACCCTGGCCGACAACGGATCCATTGGCGGGATCCTCATCGGCGGCCAACCGCGCAAGCTCTCGGAGGTGAACCTGGCCAACCAGCCCGGCGTCATCGAATTCGATGGACAGCAGGTAGCCAGCGGAAACACCAATGAGGTCTATGGAAACCCGATTTCCGCCATCGCCTGGCTGTGCCGGCGCATCGCGGAATACGACGTGACCCTCAAGGCGGGGCAATTCATCCTGCCAGGCAGCTGCCTGGCCGCGGAAAAGATGATCCCGGGCACCCGCATCACCGGCCGTTTTGAAGGCTGGGGAGAAATCTCCTTCGATTACACGGCAGCGAACTAGCCTCGCTGGGTGCTGCGACCCGTCGACCGACCTACAGAAAAGAGAGACACCATGGCACTGGACATCGCCCAGAGCACCGAAAACACCACCAGCGAACAGCTGGAATCCTATCTGTCGGCAGCCCACAGCGCTTTCGGAGCCTGGGCAGAGAAAACCCCGGCGCAACGTGCAGATGTGCTCGACGCCGTCGGCGACGCACTGGATGCGGCCGCCGATCAGCTCATCCCCGTCGCCATCTCGGAGACCAACCTTCCGGAACCTCGGCTGCGCGGCGAGCTGAAGCGCACCACCTTCCAGCTGCGAATTTTTGGCGAATTGCTGCGTGCCGGTGGCTATCTAGATGCCCGCATCGACCACGCCGATCCGCAATGGCCGATGGGCGCGCCGCGTCCGGACCTGCGCCGAACCCGGATTCCGCTGGGACCGGTGGTCGTCTTCTCCGCCAGCAACTTCCCGTTCGCCTTCTCCACCGCAGGCGGGGATACCGCCAGCGCCCTGGCGGCAGGCAACCCGGTAATCGTCAAGGCCCACTCAGGCCACCTTGAACTGACCCGCGCCACCGGCGAGGTCGTAGCCAAGGCCCTGGACGAGGCCGGCGCTCCGGCGGGCCTGTTCCATGTTGTCTTCGGGACCGAAGCCGGGCGCACCGTGCTGCTCGATTCCCGCATCAAGGCAGCGGGATTCACCGGTTCGATTCCTGGCGGCCGTGCCCTGATGGACCTGGCGGTCTCGCGCGATGAGCCGATTCCGTTCTACGGGGAGCTGGGCAGCAACAACCCGGTCTTCGTGACCCACGCCGCCGCCGACTCCCGCGGCGAGCAGATTGCGGCGGACTTCGTGGGCTCCTTCACCATGGGCTCGGGCCAGTTCTGCACCAAGCCGGGCACGCTGTTCATCCCGCGCAACTCGAACCTGCGCGCAGCGCTGCAGGCCCAGGCGATTCCCGCCGGAGCCCCGATGCTCAATGAACGCATTCGCGAGGGATTCACCCAGGTGCTCCAGCAGCTCGCTGGCCACGACAGCGTATCCGTGCTGGCCCAGGGCCAGGAGCCGTTTGGCGCCGCCCCTTCGCCGACCTTGCTGGTCACCGGGATCGAGGATCTGCTGGCCGACCCGCATATGCTGCAGACCGAATGCTTCGGACCCAGCGCGCTGGTGGTCGAATACGATACTGAAGACCAGCTGCTGCAGGCAGCGCGGACCTTCGAAGGGCAGCTGACCGCCACGCTGCAGGCTGAAGACGATGACCATGTAGCCGAGCTTGTCTCGGTGCTGGCCAACAAGGCCGGGCGCGTATTGTGGAACCAGTGGCCCACCGGGGTTTCGGTGACGTATGCGCAGCAGCATGGCGGACCCTACCCGGCGACCACTGCGGCCGGTTCGACCTCGGTGGGCACCGCTGCCATCGAGCGCTTCCTGCGTCCAGTGGCTTTCCAGAACTTCCCGCAGCACCTGCTTCCAGCACAGCTGCAAGATGCCAATCCTGCCGCGGTGCCGCAGCTGGTCAACGGAAAGCCGGTGAACTAGCGTGGCTGCTACCTCCGCGCCGCGGCCGCAGGCACAGGTCCTGCACAATGCGAAGAACGCCTCGCTGGCCGATCTGGTGCCCAAGCCGACCGCGGTGAACGGGACCACGCCAGCCGATGCGACGGACCAGTTGGCCAGCTTGCAGGCCAGCGCGGTGGATATCGGCTTTTGGACGTGTTCCGCCGGAGAATTCGCGACCGCCCGCCACGGCGTGAACGAACTCATCCTCGTGCTGGAAGGTTCCGGAACGCTGATTTCGGAAGCTGGCGAGCGCACGGATCATGTGGCCGGCGACGTGGTGCTGATCCCTGATGGCTGGTCCGGGACATGGCAGATCCATGAGCAGTTCACCAAGCAGTACATCACCGTGGCGATCTAGCCGCGGACGCTGCCGATTGCGGCCCGCCGGGCATTGTCCTGGTGGGCCGCTACCCGGTTAATGACCCGGTGGCCGGCGGCGACATGGCGGAAAGGGCCTGCTGGACTTCTGCGCTGGCGCGCTGCAATTCATCGGCGATCCGCCGGGCGCCGAGAAGTTTCATGCGCTCGGTGGGGCCGTAGGCCGCCATGGCGCCCAGCAATGCCCCGGATCTGTGGCGCACCGGGACGCTGAGCGAGAAAAGGCCAGTTTCCAGCTCGCCATCCAGGACCGCAAATCCGTCCTCGCGCACCCTGACCAGCTCTGAGAGCAGGTCCTGCCGGGAGGTAATGGTCTGTTCGGTGGACTACTGGTAGCGGTGCCTTGGGGGCGCTTGTCGATCCAGCTATGTTGGCCCCGGGTCCCAAGCGAGTATGCGCTCGTGAGGCTCCGGTTGACGATGTGGCGCGGGACACTATAAAATAATGATCATTAGATAAACATTACGTTCATCTAATGATCACTATTTTGACTTTGGCCTTGGTCTTCCGGGGAAGATCCAAGGCTGGCGCATCATGAACATTTCAGGAGAGGAGTACGCCATGCAGGTAGTCAGTGGAGTCGTTGAGCACGGAGATGCACGCGGCCGTGAATTGGGATTTCGGACCGCCAACATTTCCATGCCCCAGCGCGATGAGCTCAATGGCGTGTGGGGTGCCCAGGTGCGGCTGCCGGACGGTCGCTGCGTGATGGCCACGGTTTCCATTGGCCGGCGCACTACCTTCTACCGCGTCGGCGGCCAGGTGCTGCTCGAAGCGCATCTCCTGGATTTCGACGAGGATCTCTACGGCCAGTACCTCGAAGTAGTGCTGCTGGACTTCCAGCGCCCGCAGTATGCCTATGCGGACGTCTCGGCGCTGGTGCACCAGCTTCATGAAGATGTGGCTGTGACCAGGGAGCGCCACGCAGTGCTTGAGCAGGTCCCCGCATGAGCGTCGAGGCTGTGCCGCGGACTCTGGCTCCGCCGGCCTGGGCGGTGCAGCGCGTGGCGACTGCTATCGAGCGAGGGGTGGAGGGGCAAAGGCGCCCCGATCCCAAGCGTGTTGCCCAAAAGACTGGCATGAGCAAAAGCCTGGCTCGCCACTGCCTCGCCTATCTCAGCGACCGCAGCTAGCGCCGGAAACAGCCCGGCCCCCATGGAGACGAGCTACTCCATGGAGGCCGGGCTGTTGGCTATGCAGGGGAGTTGTTCAAGGAATCAGCACCAGTGCTCCGGTGGTCGAACGGGACTGCAAATCGGCATGTGCCTGGCGCGCTTCGCTCAGTTCGTACGCTCCGCCAATGGCCACATCGAGCGATCCGTTGTACACGCCCTGGAGCACGTCGTTGGCGCGCCACAGTAGTTCTTTCCGGTCGCGGACATAGTCGCCGATAGTTGGGCGGGTCAGGTACAGTGATCCGGCGGCGTTCAGGTCCTGGGGATCGAAGGGTGGCACCGGGCCACTGGCTGCGCCAAACAGGGCTACCGTTCCGCGTATCGCGGTAGCCGCCAGCGATGCCCGAAAGGTGCTCGCGCCCACTCCGTCGTATGTGGCGGCCACACCGCGGCCGTTGGTCAGCTCCCTGACCTGTTCAGCGACCTCGGGCCCGTAGCGCACAACGTGGGCCGCCCCCGCCTTCAGCGAGGCCGCGGCCTTGACGTCGCGGGAGACCGTCGTGATGACCCTGGCGCCGCGTGCGACGGCCATCTGGGTCAGCAGCAGCCCCACGCCCCCGGCTCCGGCGTGGATCAGAACGGTGTCCTCAGGCTGGATCGCATAGGTCGAATGTGACAGGTAGTGGGCGGTCATCCCCTGGGCGAGGCACGAGGCCGCCTTGGCGGCATCGAGCTCGCGTGGCACAGGTACTGCGGCTTCGGCAGGGACAGCGACGAGCTGCGCATATGAGCCGTGCGGGGATGTCCATGCCACGCGGTCCCCGGCTGCGAAGCCGGAGACCTCGGAGCCCACGGCTTCGATGACCCCGCAGGCCTCGTCACCGGGGATGAATGGCAAGGGCGCCTTGTAGATGCCTTCGCGGTAATAGATGTCGATGTAGTTCACGCCGATGGCTTCGGTGCGCACCAGCAGTTCGCTGGCGCCAACGGCCGGTTCCGGAGCCGAAACGTATTCGAGGACTTCGGGGCCGCCGAAACGGCTGAGTTGGATGGCTTTCATGGTGCTCCTTGCTGGATGCCGGGCGCCGAGCGCGTCGTCCGGATCAATCGCTGCGCCGTTCGGACAGCGGCGCAGCCGGCATCCGGAAGCGACAGGTCGATGTGCTGCTCTGCGCAGCGTCGCATGGATCCGGATGCCGGCCACCGGCAGTGCAGTCATGACCACCAGTCAAGCTGTCCCCGTGAGCAGGACTTGCCGTGGCACCACCCTATATCTTAATGACCATTCTGTGAATAGTATGGTCATTAAATGAACTCTTGTTGCGTGCGCCGCTTCTTGCCGCTGGTGGCATCGGCGGCTGCGCCGCGCGGCCGAAGAGCGACTGCTCCCGCACCGATGGCCAGAGCTGCGGCAAAAGGCGCGGCCTCGCCGAACGCGCCGGCGATCAGCCCGAGTAAGGGGCTGGCCAGGGCTTGCCCGAAGGCAATCACCAGGAATGCCGTGCCCACTCCGACGGCAGGTGTCTGCGGATAGACCGTGGTGCTCCAGATCATCAATATTCCAGAGGCCCCGATGTAGCATGCGCCGAAGACGGCCATGGCGGCCCATCCAATAACTGCGGAGCCGGGGTAGAGCAGCAACAGTGTTGTGCCGGCCAGGGTACCCAGGCCTGCTCCGGTCCAGCAGGCGCGCAGCCCGAACCGCGGTGCCAGGGAGCCGGCGAATCCTCCCACCAGTCCGCTGGCCCCCCCAGCGGCACCCAGGCCACGGTGGTGGCAGAACTGCTTTGGCCACCGGCCTGCACCTTGAAATCGATGCCGAAGTTCAGCACCGCAGTGCTCATGGCGCCCAGCCCGGCCGCTGCCAGCAGCAGCCGCGGGGTGCCCGAGGGGAGCAGCGGGGACAGCGAGAAGCGCTCCAGGGCGCTCGCTTGCCCGCCGGGCGGGCCTGGGTTCCGGCGGGCTGGGGGCTTGGGGGTGGCCTTGGCAATCCACAGCGTGCTCAATATTGCCAAGGCGGCAAAGAGCAGCCAGGCGGTGCGCCATTGCGTGGATGCGGCGAGGGCGAGCGGGACGCTGATGATGATCCCTATCCCCGCGCCTGAATTCACCATGGTCTGCACGCGATGCTGGTAGGTGACGGCAACGTTCTCGGCTATCACCGTTGTCAGCGGTGGGGAGACCAGGCCTGTGCAAAGCCCGGTGGCGGCCACGCCGAGGCCGAGGGCCGTGGTTTTGGGCGCGATGGCAATGAGGGCCATCGCCGCCGCCGCGATCATTCCGGAGCAGATCACTAGCTTGCGGGCTCCGAACCTGCTGGTCAGTGTCGTCCCGGCGAAGATCGTCAGGCAATACGCGAAGTAGGAGGCCGGGGCGAAGAATCCGATGCTTGCTGGCGACAGATTGAATTCCGCCCGGAAGATCGGGGTGAAGAAGCCGTAGCCGAAACGAGCGAGCCCGTAGCACACGGCGACCAGGGCAATGCCGGCGCTGGCCAGATTCAGGGTGGGGGAGGCGCGCAGGGGCCTCCGCCTGGGGGGAGGGTCGTTTCCACTTCACCTTCTTGGGATTGTGCACGGCAAGGCCAGATGCCTAGCAGGCTGCGCTGGCTAGCGAAAGCGCGCAGGGGCGCAGCCAGGCCTTGCGATGCGGGGGAAAGATGGCAGGTACCAATGGGCGATGAGCCGGATCATGGGACTGCTGTCAGATCTTGGGGCGCTGGGATTTCGGAATTTTCGATTCGAGGTGTGGTCAATTGTTTCGCGCTCGCCGCGAGGCTGAGGCAAACAGGGAATACCTAGGTCACCCGCGGTTTACTGGGCGGTTTTCGCCCGGGGGTAGCGCGGCGCGATGTGATCTGCACCAAGAAATCTTTTCAAAATGTGTTGTGAATCACCGTGGATTAATGTTCACTAGATAAATCAAGTGATCATCTGCTGAACGTAGTTCGGTGGAGGTCGGCGTCAACGCTGGAAGATCTGTTGTCGCCTCGAAAGGGCAATGGGGCCCGAATTATTCCCGGCAGGAAAGAGAACACGGTGAGCGAATCATCGAAGGTGCAGCGTCCAGCGCTGCCGAAAACCACTCGCAGGTTGCAGGCCGATGACTGCATTGTCGTGGACCAGAAAGAACTGCGCCAAGCGCAGATCGGTGCGGGCATCGGCAATTTCATTGAATGGTATGACATCGGCGTGTATGGCTATCTTGCGGTGACAATGACCGCGGTCTTCACCGAGGGCATGGACCAGTCCATGGGCTTGCTGGTCACGCTGCTCGGTTTCGCGGTCTCGTTTGTGGTCCGCCCGCTGGGCGGCATGATCCTGGGCCCGCTGGGCGACCGCATTGGACGGCGCAAGGTCATGTTCTTCACCATCGCGCTGATGGCAGCGGCCACGACGCTGATCGGCCTGCTGCCCACGGCCGGGCAGGTGGGACTGTGGGTGATCATCCCGCTGTACCTGCTGAAGATGATGCAGGGATTCTCCACCGGCGGCGAGTACTCCGGCGCAGCCACCTACGTTGCGGAGTTCTCTCCGGACGGCCGAAGGGGCTTCATGACCGCTCTGCTGAACTCGGGCTCCATGCTCGGCTTTGCCGCCGGTGCCGCGGTTGTCGCGGTGACCACCATGCTGACCACCTCGGCATGGGGAGAAAACGCCATGCTGGCTGGCGGCTGGCGTATTCCATTCCTCGTGGCCCTGCCCTTGGGAATAATCGCCATCATGCTGCGGCACCGGATTCCGGAGTCGCCAAGCTTCGAAGTGGCCCAGGATCATGCCGATGCCAAGGATGTTAATCCGATCTTCGTGCGTCACAATCTGCCAAACATCTTCCGTCACTACTGGCCGCAGATCCTGCTGGGCATTGCGCTGATCGCCGCTGACGGCACCTCGTCCTACATGCTCACCAGCTACATGCCGACCTACCTTGAAACCGAGACCGGATCCCCGGCGGTGCATACTGCGATAGCCGCAGTCGCGGTGCTGGTGCTGCAGGCGATCCTGATCCCGCTCGTTGCCATCTGGTCAGACAAGATCGGACGCCGCCCGATTTACATGATGGCCACCATCGGCAACCTGGTCCTGCTCGTTCCGGCCTTCGCCCTGATGCATGTCGGCGAGCTGTGGTCGCTGTATGTCTCGCTGGCCCTGGTCATGCTGCCCAGCGCGTTCTTCCTCGCGCTGACCGGAGCCGTGATGTCCGAGCTGTTCCCGACGGCATCCCGTTTCGGGGGAGTTGGGGTGACGCACAACATCTCGATCTCGATCTTCGGCGGCACCACGCCGCTGGTCAGCCAGATCCTGGTGAACGTGACCGGAAACCACTATGCGCCTGCCTACTACATTATGTTCTTCTCGGCGGTGGCGCTGTTCGCGGCATTCAAGATGCGTGAAACCGCTTCGCGGCCGCTGCTCGGATCCGTTCCAGTGGTGCGCAGCCGCCAGGAAGCCGAAGCACTGGCCCAAGGCCAGGACACCAATGAGCATCTCGATACCTCGACCATGATGCTGGTGTCAGCTCCAGCGGTCGGCGAACGCCACTAAGCCTGCTTGAAGTGACTAGCCAGCAGTGCGGCTGCCGTCTCCCTGCGGGGAGGGGCAGCCGCACTGCTCTTGGGCGGGCGGTGGAATCCCCTCCGGCCCGAGCGCGATCCTGGCCCGCTCATCGCAAATACATCGAGCAAAGAGGGAAAGCCGATGGCCATGTTCTGCCACGGCCGCGGCACCAGTGAAACGCATGCATCAAGAAAAGGACGCGCAACTATGGAACTTGCCGGAAAGACCGCCATCATCACCGGAGGCGGACAGGGCATCGGCGGCGGAATCACCAGCCGCTTCCTGGAGGCCGGAGCGCGCGTGGCGGTAATCCAGCGGCGCCCGCTGGCGGAGCCGTTGGCCAGCCAGCCAGGAGTCATGGGCGTTCAGGCGGATCTCAGCGACCCGGCGTCGATTCCGCACGCGGTCGACCAGGCGACTGGGTTCCTGGGGACGATCGACATCCTGGTGAATAACGCCGGGATCATGCTGGAGCGCAGCGTGGAAGACCTTCAGCTGGCCGAGTGGGAACTGATGATGGCGTTGAACCTGCGCGCGCCGCTATTGATGGCCCAGGCCCTGCTTCCGCATTTCCGCGGCAATGGAGGCGGAAGCGTTATCAATATCGGCTCCATAGAGGGCATCGCAGCCAATCCGGGGCATGCGGCCTATGCGGCGTCGAAGGCGGGCTTGCATGGGATGACCAAGGCACTGGCCGTGGACCTCGGCGCAGACGGAATCCGCTGCAACGCCATCGCCCCAGGATGGATCCACTCTGCACTCAGCGAGAACTATCTCGAGGCCCAGGGCGATCCGGCTGCGGCCAGGGCCGGGCTGAAAGCGCTGCATCCGGTGGGCCGCACGGGGAGGCCCGAGGACATCGGAAATCTCGCCGTGTTCCTGGCCAGCGATCGCGCGGGATTCATGACCGGGGAAGTTCTGGTTCTCGACGGCGGGCGCATGTCCAAGCTTCCACTCTCGTTCTGAGCGGGCGGTGGGCGCTCAAGCCAGGGGAACAGCATGGCGGCGGGCCGGCATTCGGGAGAATGCCGGCCCGCCGCCATCTGTGGTGGCCGCTTGCCCGTTGCCTGGCTAGGCCCGGTGGTCTGCAGCGGGCAACGGGAAGGTGCCGGTGTCGATCAACGGGTCGTTGTCCTGGTTTCCGGCGAGGGCCACTGCTTCTTCGCGGGATTGGACCACCGGGAAGGAGCCGAGCAACGGACGCTTGGCGGTTTCGCGCATCTTGAACAGCGCCAGCAGGGCGATCAACGAGAAAGCCATGACATACAGTGCCGGCGAGTACCAGGCGCCGGTGCCTTGGACGAGAGCCTGGGAAACCAGCGGCGTGGTGCCGCCAAAGATGGAAATCGCCAGATTGTGCGTGATTCCCACGCCGGTGTAGCGCGACGCGGTAGGGAACAGCTCCGACATCACCGCGGCGGTCAGGGCGAGGAAAGCCGAGCTGGGGACCGAAACCAGGAACAGCGCCAAATACAGCGAAGCCAATGTGCCAGATTGCATGAGCGCGAAGGCAGGCAGCAGCAGGATCAGGTTGCCGATGGTGGCAATCATGTAGACCTTCTTGCGCCCGATCCGGTCGGCCAGGATGGCGAAGAATGGAATCATGGCCGCTTGGACCGCGAGGATGACCACTGCGGCCAAGGCGGTATGCGAAGCGTGCACGCCGACCTGGGTCTCCAGATAGGTGGGCATATAGCTGGTCAGGGTGTACGAGCTGGTGCCGTCGGCAGCGATCAGCGCGATGCCCACCAGGATGTGCGGCCAGTACAGCTTGATTACTCGGGGCAGGCTATGGCGCACGAAAATGGAATCCGGGTGGTGCTTGACCGGAGCGTCGCTGGCTGCCTCGAAGGCCGGGGATTCAGGCAACCTGCTGCGCAGCGTGACCGCCACGATGCCCAAGGGCAGGGCCAAGAGGAATGGAATGCGCCAGCCCCCATTGAGCATGGCCTCCGGGCCCCAGTTGGATTCGGCGATCACGGTGGTCAAGGCAACCACCCCGGCGCCAGCGGCGAATCCGAGCTGGGAGCCGACATTGAGCAGCGAGGTCATAAAGGCCCGCCGGCCGTCTGGCGAGAACTCAGCGATGTAGGTGGAGGCGCCGGAGTATTCGCCGCCGGTGGAAAATCCCTGCATCATCTTCAGCAGATACAGCGGGATGATCACCCACAGGCCGACCTGGCCGGCGCTGGGAAGAAGCCCGATGAGGGTCGTGGCGATGGCCATGAGCATGATCGTGAAGAACATGACCTTGCGCCGTCCGATGCGGTCTCCCAGCGGACCCAGCACCATGCCGCCAATCGGGCGAACCACGAAGGAGACCGCGAAGCCGAGCAGGGTTACCAGCAATCCCCATGAGGAATCCATGCCCTCGGTGAAGACCTTGGTCATCAGCACCGCGAGGTAGCCGTAGACGCCGATGTCGTACCATTCGATGAAGTTGCCTACGCCGGCTCCGATCTGCGCCTGGCGCAGGGATTTCTTGTCGGCGATGATGCAGTCATCGGGCCGCAGCCGTCGAGACGGCCCGCTGATCTGGTTGCGTTGGGGTCTTGGCTCTGACATGTTTCCGCCTTATCAGTTTCCGGCCGCCTGCGAGTTTTGGGGCCTGTGCGAGCGCAGCCCGTGCGCTGCGCTGCGCGGTGCTGCATCGCGGGGTGGATGCTCAAAGTTCTAGGGTGCAGGATCGGCATTTCGTTGGTCGGCCGACGCTATGGCTCCTTGCGGGCCAAGTGCTCTTGACGACTCGTCCGGGAAACAATAGTGTTCACTTGATGAACGGCTTGATTACCTGCTGAACAAAAGAATAAGCTGAATTGTGTGAGCCAGTCAACATCAATGTTGGCATGGAGTGATATGCATCCCAGCGGAAATCGACCTGCACAGCGTGCCGGTCGGTGCCCATTTTCCGGGTCCAGCACTGTGGCCGGGGCCGGAGCACCTTGAGGAGTGGAACTTGAAAATTCATGGAACAAGCTCGCGGAGCAGCCAGCAGCCATTGCCTGTAATGGACTTGGAAGCCGATGGGCCGCACTTCGGCCTATGGGTCACCTGCCGGGATGCCGCCGTGGTCGAAACGGCGGCCGCCGAGTCTTTTGACTGGATTTGCGTCGATGGCCAGCATGGCCATGCCGAGCTGGGGGATTACCGGGCATTGTTCGAAGCCTCCCATGTCTTCGGGGTGCCTGCGGCGGTGCGCGTTCCGAGCCACGAGCTCGGGCATATCGGGCGTGCCATCGATGCCGGGGCCCGCATGATCATCGTGCCCACGGTGGAGAATGGCGAGCAGGCCAGCGAACTGGTCAGGGCCTGCCGCTTCGCGCCGCGTGGACAGCGAAGCTACGGGCCCACTCGGCTGATTCCGCGCTATCCGATCGATGCTCCCGGCGCGCCGGGCAGCGATCCACTGGTGGCGCTGATGATTGAGACCGCTGCGGGGCTGGATCGCCTGGATGAGATTCTCGGCTCCGGTCCCGACGCGATTTTTGTCGGCCCCTACGACTTGGCTCTCAGCAGTGGCTGGAGCCTGGAGCAGTTGACCCAGGGCGACAAGCGGCATGTGCTGGAAGAAATCGCCGAACGCGCCGCCGCTGCGGGTATCGTGCCCGGAATCTACGCCGGCGAAATCGGCTTGGCACGGCAAATGACCGCCCTGGGGTTCCGGTTCATGCCGGTGGCCACCGACGGAGCGCTCATCGCCCTCGCGGCGCGGCAGATCCTGGCCGGTGGAAAATGACCCTCCGGCATCACATGGCGAGCGTGGCACCGGGGCCATGGGCCCATTTGCGCCGCGGGGATATTGTTGCCGTCCGGTTGTCCCCGGGGGCCAGTGCCTGCGCAATCATCGACACCATTGACAGCGAAGGCCGGTTTCTCTGGATCAGGTTCCCGCACCAGAGCGGGCGGCGGCTGATCCATCATCTGGATGGCATCAGCGTGCAGCCGCTTGATGGCGCGGCCGCATCCAGGCCGGGGCGGCCGCGCCTCTAGCTAGGTGCGCTGATCCATATCCAGCTGTTCCCAGGCCTTGCGGGCCAGATAGAGCTCGGCGAGATCGGCGACTTTGCGGACGCTGCGTCCGCACAGGGTTTCTGCCTGCCTGATCCTGTAGGCCAGGGTTTGCCGGTGGATTCCCAGTCGCGACGCCGTCTTCTGCCACTGCAGGTCATCATCCAGCAAGGCGAACAGCGAGCCGCGGTACGTTCCCACCGAAGCAGCGCCGGCGCCGAGATCGCCGAGCACGCTGGCCACGATCTGCTCGGCTTCGCTGGCGGATCGGGCCAGAAGCGAGACCTGGGCGCCACTGTACTCGGCGACCGGGTGGCTGTCCGTCGCGTCCTGCAGCGCATTGCGTGCTTCTTCTGCCGCGCCGGCAAGATCCGCAAAGCGGTGCTGCGGCGCACTGAGCCCCAGATGCGTCCCGGTGCCATGCGCCAGCGACTCGAGCACGGCTGCGTCGCGGTCCCGCACCACGGCAAGGGCCTGCTGCTTCCGGCTGAGCGCCAGCGGCGGCAACCCGGTCAGCGCGAGGGTCATGGAGAGCAATCCCAGAGCGCTCTCTGCGGCGCAAGCCACCCTGAACGATTCCCCCGCACTGAGCCAGCGTCCGTCCATCAAGTCCTTCTCGCCCAGCTGCCCATCGAAGGCCAGGCGCAGTTTCGCCTCGGCCGACGTGGATTCGCTGACGGCCTCTTGCAGCAGCGCGTTGGCGTCCACCGTGAGGATCTGCTTGAGATGGACCAGCACCAGGGAATCGAGTTGCGCCTGGGCAGGCAGCAGCAGCTGGGTGGGGCGCAGTGTCGGCAGCGAATGCCGACGCGGCACCTCGGGCACCTTGTCCCCGATGACCAGGCAGCCGGTGGCCGTATCCTGCACGGCCACCTCTACGCCGCAGAGCTTTTCCACCCAGCGCCCGCGGCGCTTCTCCAGCTTGGCCTGGGAACCGGCCTCCTGGTAGAGCCGGGAGAGGATGAGCACGCCGCGGTTGAGCTCGTTGGTGGTGACCGCGGCCACCGTGCGGGCTATGACCACGAAGGGTGTCATGGGCCCGGTGGACAGCAGCGGGAAGTCCAATCGATCGGCTTCGGCCAGCATCTGCGGTGAGAGCTCTGGCGCCAAGCCATCTTGGCCGACCGTCATCCCGGCGATTCCCGCGCCGGCGGCCCGGAACACGAAGTCCACTTGGCCGGCTGGTTCCGCAGGGAGGTTCAGCCCCAGGGTCATCAGCAGCTCCTCGTCGCCCAGCCAGCGCCACGGTTCTGCGGACTCGCTGGTTTGCGCCCAGCGCACGGTGCGTTCAAGACCCCCGGCACCGGCCAGCACCTGGGTATCCAGCGCCGGGTCGGCGATGAGGTCGGCGATACTCAATAATGCAGGCACGAGGAACTCCTTTTATCAGTTGTGATAATCATGGCCGAAAAATCATGTGCATGTATAAGTGTGACGAACTTGTCGGCATCCTAGGCTGGGAGCAAAGACCACGCTATTGCATCAAAGGAGCCACTATGAACACCGCATACGACACCGACGTCATCATCATCGGCGCCGGATTGGCCGGGGCCACCGCAGCCCGCGAACTGGGAGCCAAGGGCGTGGACACCATTGTCCTGGAGGCCCGGGACCGGTTGGGCGGCCGGCTCTATACCGAACAGCGCTTCGGCCGCTACCTGGAATACGGCGGCAACTGGATGCACTGGACCCAGCCGCACGTCTGGGCCGAGGTCACCCGCTACGGCCTGGAAGCAGACCGGTTGGCCCGCGCCGAGGAGACCTTCTGGTTCGCCGACGGAAAGCTGCAGAAGGGCGACCTGCCCGGCTTCATGGAGCTGATCGACCCCGGCATGGAAGCGCTGGTGGGCAATGCCGGAAAGATCCTGCCCCGTCCGGACCTGGTGGCCGGCAGCGAGGAATTCGCCGCCGCTGACCAGCTGACCCTCCAGCAGGCGCTGGACGCGCTCGACTTGAGCGACGACGAGCGCCAGGCCAATGAAGCCGCCTGGGTAGGCCACTGCAACGGGCCGCTGGACCAGGTGGGCTTCAGTGCCGCCCTGCGCTGGTCCGCCGCCACCTCGGGAGCCTGGAAAGTCATGCACGAGGCGAGCGCCGTCTACCGGCTGAAGGACGGCAACGACCAGCTGGTCAACTCCATCGCCGCGGACATCAAGGGGGACATCCGGCTGAACAGCCCGGTGACCTCCATCGCCCACGATGACCAGGGCGCTACTGTGGTCCTGGCCGATGGCTCGGCATTGCGTGCCCGCAAGATCATCCTCACCGCTCCGTTGAACATCCTGCACGAGCTCCAGATTGAGCCGGCGCTCTCTGAGGTCAAGCTCGCGGCCAGCAAGTCGGGAACCGCATCCCAGGGGGTCAAGCTGTGGATCCGCGTCAAGGGGCCGATCACGCCGTTCTTCGCCTATTCCACCCAGGACCACCCGCTCTCGGTGGTGCGCACCGAGTTCGTCTCCGACGAGGATGCGGTGCTGGTCTCCTTCGGGGCCGATGCCTCGCGCATCGACGTGACGAACGTGGATGAGGTGGCCAAGGCCCTGAGCGTGTGGCGCGACGACCTGGAGATCCTCGAAGTGGCCGCCCACGACTGGAACGCGGATCCGTACGCCAAGGAGACCTGGCTCATCCACCGTCCGGAAGCCTACACGCAGAGCCAGGCAGAGCTGCAGCGGCCTGAAGGCAACTTGCATCTGGCGGGCGCCGACATCGCCAACCTGTGGGCGGGCTTCTTCGACGGGGCCATCGAGAGCGGCCTTCGGGTGGCCCGCGAAGTTTCCGAAGAGCTTAACCAGTCGAACTAAGTGTTCACTGTGCGGTCAACAAGTTAGGCTGAGTAGAGGACAACTCGAAAGGCAAGGTCCCATCATGGGAGCAACGACCGAAAAAACCAGTGGCGGAGTCGCCTCGAACCGTTCGGTATCCCGGGCTATCGCCGTGCTGCGCGCCCTGGCTGCGCACAGCACGGCGATGACGGTCACCGAGATTGCCAAGCGGGTGGAACTGCCCCGGGCCACGGTTTTCCGGTTGCTGCTGACCTTGGAAGAAGAAGGGTTCGTGGACCGCGACGACACCCATTATTCCCTCGGCTGGGACTTGGCGCGCATCGCCCAGGACGTCGACCCGGCGGCGGGCCTGGTCTCGCGGGTGAGCGATGTCGTCGACGACATCGCCGAGGCGATGAAGGAAACCGTGACCTTGAGCGTGCGGCGCGGCCGGTACGACCTGGATCTCGTGCAGCAGGCCTCGCCACGCTCGATCGGCGTGACCATGTCGGATATGAAAGGCATGCGGTGGCCGCTTCACGCCTCGGCCACCGGAAAATTATTGCTGGCCGAGCTAGAGCCGGAGCAGGTGCGTGTTGCCACAGGCAACAAGCTGGAAAAACTGACGCCTTCCACCATCACGAATTTCTCGGCGCTGGAGCGCGAACTGGCATCGGTGCGCGAGCAAGGCTGGGCCAGCACGATCGATGAGCTCGAAGAAGGCATTATCTCCGTGGCTGTGCCGCTGCGCGGTGCCGGCGGCGACTTGGTGGCGTCGCTGGCATACATTGCGCCACGCCACCGGGTGGGTACCGACAAGCTGGAAACGCAGAAAATCGAGGAGCTGCTGCGCGGGGCCCAACAGCTGCGCAAGAGGATCGTCTCGCTCACTGACGCCGAGCCGGCCCTGGCCAACTAGCTGCCCTGATATGTGCCCCGCCTATTATAACGCCGCCTCCTGCCCTTGTGCCGCGCACTTCCCAGCCTTAGGCCAGCATCGCATTGGGCAGACCGCCGTAGGGATTGCCATCAAGGGTGGAATACCGGAGATCGACGCAGACGTTGATGCCGAGAGCTCAGTTCTGGCTGCGAGGCAATCACGACGGGACGGATTCTAGGGCCCCATGCGGCAAGCTGGCACGAGTTTCTGATGGCCTCTTTCTTCCTCTGGTCTCACACAGTGCTTCGTGTACCTGTTGAAGGAGAAGGCGGATTCGGTGGCCGGGCAGCCGGTAAACCTTGCCCCTCAAGAAAGTGCTGTTCGCAGTCCAAGGCGGTATTCCAGCGCCTTGCCCCAATGCTGCCTCTGCAGTAGATGACGGGGTTTTCTTGCGCTTGATGAGGCAACCGGTTTGAACCATGACGCGGACCGACGCGCCCGATCCTGCGGCCCTGCACGGGCGTGGGAACGAGCGCGTCGGGCGCCTTGCCTAGTGCCAGAGGCCCAAGGCGAACTCGGCAATGACCGTGGCCAGTATGAAGGACGCTGTGATGGCTACCAGCCCCACCGGGACGATTTTCCAGCCGATCTTTTTCAGCAGGCCTACATCCTTGCCCAGCGACAGCCCGGCGCAGGTCAGCACCACAGTGGTGATCGAGAGGAACGGGATCGCGGTGAGCGTGTCGACGAAGAATCCGGCCACCGGCGAGATCGGGCTGGTCAGCACCGCGATCAGCGTCGTCAGCCAGATTAGCGACGGGATCTTGTTCCCGGTCAACTTGGCCAGGTAGCCGCCGAGAACCACAAAGAGGCTCATGACCGCGTAGGAGAGGACCAGCTGCCAGCCGAAGCCCTCGGCGATCGAGGCGGTGGCGATGCCCATGATCGAGAGCACCGGCAGGGTGGCCCACAGCGGCACATTCTCCACGGCACCCACCTCGGAGGCGGACTGGGCGAACTGCGCATTGGCGTCTTCGATCTTGCTGCGGGCGGAGTCCTGGTCCGGCAGCGTGCCGGTAGCCTCGGCGACCGCGGCCAGCTTGGCCTTGCGCTTCGCGCCGGTGAGCAGGTTGTAGACCTTGTTCGCCAGCGGAAGGGCTACGAACATGCCCACATAGGTGCCCATGATGGTGGTGATCAGATTCGAGACCGCGGCCATGGACAGGATCGCCTGTTCCATCTCCGGGTGCACGGCCGCGATGCTGGCAGCCGAGGCGGCCATCATGGAGCCGGAGCCCACGCCGGCGCCCATGGCCATGGCCAGCGGATCGAAGATGCCCCAGCTGGCCACCACGGAGGTCACCAGCGAAATGTAGATCGCGCCGAAAATGGTGCCGAAGACGTACATGGCCAGCACGCCGCGGTATTCGTCGGAGTTGGAGCCGAAGCGGGCCGAAACCATCGCGAAAGAGGACTCGCGGTCGATGGAGAAGGTCGCGCCGACGGTGGAGCGCCCCATGCGCAGCAGCACCGCCAGCGGCAAGGCCAGCACGATCGTGCCCAGCAGGTGTCCGATCTCCTGCAGGAAGAGCGCCGGGCCGGCCTGGACGAGCACCGGGATCTGCGGGCCGATGTCCGCGGAGAGGCGCACCACCAGCAGCAGCACAGCGATCGCGGAGAAGCCCGCGGCGATCTTCTGCGCGCGGATGGAGACGGGCTTGATCTTCTGCAGGGTCAGCACCGTGCCGATGACCAGGCCCCAGACCATCGGGAAGATCAGCAGGGTGCCGATCCCGACGTCGAAGGTCTTCTTGCCGATCAGCTCGGCGATGACGGCCACCAGCAGGGCGAGGGCCGCAATGGGCAGCGCATGCTTGGCGCTGATGCCGGCGGGGGTGGAAATGGTTTTCATGATGGGTCCTATGTGCGAGTGGGAGCGGGCGGCTAGGCCCGGCGGTAGGCGGCGGAGAGGTAGCGGTCGCGGTCGGCCAGCACTCCGGCGGCCACGGTGGCGGCCAGGGACAGCGCCGCATCATCCATTGCGCTGTAGGCCTGGCCGGTGTTGGCCGCGGCGGTGAAGCCGGCGGAGTGGATCGGGGCGCTGGCCCCGGGAACCGGGAACATCGGATGGATCGCGGGGATGACCTGCGAGATGTTGCCCATGTCGGTAGATCCGCCACCTCCGGTGCCGGCCGCGAGCAGCGTGACGTCGACGCCGCGGGCGGCCATGGCATCATTCCAGAAGGTGCCGAGTGCATCGTCTTGGAGCACCGGCTCGTAGACCGGCTCGGTGGCCTCGAATTCCAGGGTGGTGCCGGTGGCGGTGGCCGCGCCCTCGAAACAGCGGCGCACCTTGGCCAGGGTCTGCTCGTAGGCGTCGAGCGAGAAGGCGCGCACTTCGAAGTGCACCTCCGAGTAGTCCGGGATGATGTTGGTGACGTGCCCGGCCTCGGCGATGTAGGAAGCCACCCGGTGGTTGTCCGGCAGCTGCTGGCGCAGCAGGCCGATGGCCACCTGGGCGATCGTTGCGGCATCTGCGGCATTGACCCCGCGGTCCGGCATGGCAGCGGCGTGCGCGGCCTGTCCATGGAACATCGCCTTGAAGCGTCCCACTGCCTGGGTGGTGGTGCCCAGCGGGTTGGTGCTGCCGCCCTCGGAACCGGGATGGGCCATCAGCGAGAGCCCGACCCCGTCGAAGGCCCCGCGCTCGAGCAGCAGGGCCTTGCCGCCGCCGTGCTCCTCTGCCGGGGTGCCGATGGCCTTGAGCGTGATGCCCAGCTCGTCCACCAGCGGGGCCAGTGCCAGCGCCGCGCCCACGGTGGAACCGGCGATCAGGTTGTGGCCGCAGGCATGGCCGACGCCGGGCAGGGAGTCGTACTCCACGCAGATTCCCACGACCAGCCCGCCGTGGCCGATGGTGCCCTCGAAGGCGGTGGGGATATCGCAGATGCCTTCGGCTACTTCGAAGCCGGCATCGCGCAGCACCTGCGCGATGGTGCCTGCTGCGCGGCGCTCTTCGAAGGAGAGCTCGGGGTGGGCATGGATGTCCTGGGCCATGGCCACGACAACTTCGCGGGCGGCCTGGTAGTTCTGCTCCAGGCGGGCGGAGAGGTCCGGGTTCTGGGCGATCAATGTGCTCATTGGTGCTGTTCCTTTGTTAGCGGTCGTAGACGCCGAGCTCATCCCACAGGTCGTTGACCTGTTCGAGCTGGGGTCGAATGGTTTGTGATTCGTGGGCCTCCATGCCGGCCAGCAATCCGTACACCACAGATAGCGCGGCGGTGGCCGACTGGAAGGAAAAGACTCCTTCGCTCGGGACCGGCAATACGTAGGTGCTGTGCTTGGCCACGGGCGAGGTGGACAGATCGGTGATCGAAATGACGGTGGCCGAGCGCTCGGAGGCGATTCGGGCGGCGATTCCCAACTCGCTGATGGGACGCCAGAGGTGGGTTATGAACACCACGTCCCCGGGCCCCAGCGAGTTCAAGGCAGCAGCCAAGTGCACGCCAGAACGTTGTTCATGGGTCGCTGGATAGCCCATCACCGCGGCCAGGTGGGCCAATGCGAGAGACGGTGCGCCATGCGAGCCTTGGCCGAGGCACAGTATGCGTCGTGCTGTGCACAGCGCCTCGATGCTCGCGTCCACGGTTTCCGCGCTGATCAGGGAACGGGCAATTTCCAGGTTCTTGTGGTCCTGGGCCAGGGAGTCGTGTACCGGCGAGGTGACGGGCACCAGATTGCTGAAGGGCTCGCTATGCGAGATGTAGACCAGGAACTGTGCGCGCAGTTCACGCTGGAAGTCGCTCCAACCGCTGTAGCCGAGGGCCTGGGCAGTACGCACCACAGTGGAACTGTTGACCCCGGCGCGAGTGGCCACTTCGGTCAATTCTCCGTAGGCCGCGAATTTCGGGCCCATGCTCAATGCATCGATGACCCGTTGCTGGGACTTGGTGAACTTGACACCGCTGAAGAGCTCTCCATGCCAGTCGCTGGACTGTGCGGCAGATGCCGTATCTGACAACTTTGACTCCCTTGACTCATGCAGCATCAGATGTGATGCAGGACATGGAATATTCCTAACTCTGCAAGAGTAGATGCAAAATTAAGGTTTTGCATAGGGTGATGCAAAAAATTGCGGTGGCATGACGTCCGTTGTTTTGCCGTCAGCGGAGGGCCCAGACACCTGGGCATGTATCCGGATGAGCAAGAACAAGGCGCGATTGCCCAGGTGGCCGCAGCCGTTGGAAGCCCTGGCATCTACCCGCATGCAGCAGCTATCGGTGCCTTACCTGGAACAAACCCGAGAGTGGATATGTCGCATAGCGTCGTCGGAGGTACGGACACACGAGGTGGCTTTGCAGTTCATATTTGCATCTAGAGGGCTCGCTCTCGTCCGGCTCAGCTGCGGCAATCATGCTTGGCGATCGTCAAAATGCCCGCGAGTTCGACCCGGGGCAGCGGTAAGCGAGGTTACCGTGAACACGGGAAAAAAATAAAGCAGCCATCGGGCGGACGTACTCATTTGGGGCACTGCCTTGCGCTGGCGCCGGAGCCCGGACGGGCCTGCCCTGAAGCGAAAGCCGCATCTGACATACTGGGAACGTGCAACATTCCTCCCGTTCAGCCCGTGTGCTCAGAGGCATGGTGGTCGCGTTCTGCGTGACCGCCGTTTCCCTGTTATCCCACGTGCTGGCGGGAGGCCCAGTCCCGGGGTTGTTGAATGTCGCGCTGCCGCTGTCGTTATCGGTGCTCCTGTGCATTCTGCTCGGCGGACGGCATTTGACACTGATCCGGCTGATCATCATGGTGGCTGCCAGCCAGATGCTGTTTCACCTGACGTTCTCCATGGGGTCGGGCCATGCATCGATGGTGGAGCCGGGCCCCGGCAGCCATGGCGCGCATGACATGTCCATGATCCTGGACCTGCCACAGGCTTCGGCAATGCCGGTCGCCCAGCACAGCGGCACTTCGATGGTCGTCGCCCACGTTATGGCTGGCATTGCAACGGTGTACTTCGTGCATCGCGGGGACGAGCTCCTCGCAGTCCTTGCCGGCCTCGGCGCCATTTTCACCTGGACCAGGTTCTGGGTGCTCCTGGCCTATTCCTGCCAACCCGCTGCACCCCAAGCCACCGTACTGGGTTGGGAAGAACCCCGGACTTTCATCATGTCCGTGTACCACTCGAGCGTCATCCGGCGCGGACCTCCGGCCGTGGCAACAGCGTAGAAGACCTCACTGCGATCGCCGCTTGCGGCAATGCCGCATCGTGATTAGGACTTGAGGCCGGTCTTTTTGGCATGCCCAGGATTTCCCCTGCTCGGCCAGGCCATGTCCACAGCACATTGGAAGATGCCAGAGCTTTCCGCAGGACTGGACGATCTCGGGCGGCGCATCCATCATGCAGCTGCCCCGCGGGCTTCAACCGACGCGCGGCGTCGCGAGTATCTGCGCGTTCCCATCCCCGGATGACGGGGCTCAACCACGCTCACGGCGTCAGAGCACACTGCCCGAATCTTCGGATCACGGGGAGGCCCGTTGCTGCCTTGCGCCTTCACGAAGCCTTATCGGGGTTTCGTGCACACTTCACAGGATGACCATTGAAAAAATCATTACGTTTTCACACCGCCATGCTCTCTGCCAGTGCCCTTGTTTTCCTGGCCGGCTGCTCCTCCGCCGAGACAGGAGAGCCGCAGGCCTCCCCGGCAGCATCCACCATCGAGGCGAAAGACCTCTGGCTCAAGGCGACGGAGGACGACATGTCCTCGGCCTTCGGCACCATTGAGAACACCGGCGACCGTGAAGTCACAATCATCAAAGTCGCCAGCGCCGTATCGGCGAATACAGGGCTGCACGAGACCGTACCCAACGAATCCGGGTCCATGGTGATGCGCGAGAAAACCGGCGGTTTCATCATCCCGGCCCATGGAGAACTGAAACTCACTCCAGGCGAAAACCACCTGATGATCATGGACCCCCAGAAGCCGCTGCAGGCAGGGGACGACGTGACGCTGACTCTCGTGTTCTCGGATGACAGCAGCATCGAGCTGACAGCGCCGGTCAAGGATTTCGCTGGAGCCAAGGAAAGCTACGATGGGGCCTCTTCGCAGAGCGGGCACGGACACTAATGGCCGGGGAAAATCCAGTGGCCGCCAAATGGCCAAGCCGCCGGGGGCTGCTCTTTGCGGGGGCGGCAACCGGGCTTGGAGCCATCGCCGCCCTGGGCATCGACTCGCTCGCGCAGTCGGCATCTCCTGCCGGGGCTTCCGAACCATTGCACGGGCCAGAGACGGTGCCTTTTTATGGCGAGCATCAGGCCGGGATCACCACAGAACCGCAGGCCTACGCAACCTATGTCGGCTTGTCGCTTCGCGAGGAGGCAGATCGCGACGGTGTCCAGAAGCTGCTGCGTTTGCTCACCGACGACGCGGCCAGGCTCACCCAAGGACGCGAGGCCCTGGCGGATACCGAGCCTGAGCTGGCGGGCCTGCCAGCCCGCCTCACCGTGACCTTCGGTTTCGGCGCAGCAGTGCTCGAGCTGGCCGGTTCGGCAGCCACGCACGTCAAGCCATTGCCGGAATTCGGAATAGACCGGTTGGAGCAGGGCTGGTCCGGTGGAGATCTGCTGCTGCATATCGCCGCGGACGACCGGCTCACGGTGTCCCATGCCCAACGCATGCTCTTGAAGGATGCCCGAAGCTTCGCCACGGTGAAGTGGATACAGGATGGTTTCCGCCGGGCTCGGGGTTCCGAAGCCAGCGGAACGACGATGCGCAATCTTTTCGGCCAAGTCGATGGGACCGCCAACCTGGTTCCCGGAACCGAAGATTTCAACCAGCTGGTCTGGAACGAGGATGGAAGCACCACCATGGTGCTGCGCAGGATCCACATGAATCTGGAAACCTGGGATGAAGCGGACCGGGCCGGACGGGAATTCAGCGTCGGCCGGACCTTGGACAACGGTGCTCCGCTGACTGGTTCGCAGGAACATGATGAGCCGGATTTCCGGCGGCTGACCGTCAACGGCTTCGCCGTGATTTCCGACCAGGCCCACATCCGCCGAGCCCGCTCGGAGAATCCGGGCGAAAGGATCTTCCGCCGGGGCTACAACTACGATGTGCCTCCCACCGGCGAGAGCATCTCTGATTCCGGGCTTATTTTCGTGTCCTATCAGAAGAGCGTTTCCAAGCAGTACGTGCCATTGCAGCAACGGCTGGATCAGCTTGACGCGCTGAACCAGTGGACCACCCCGATCGGCTCCGCAGTCTTTCTCATCCCTCCGGGCTGCCAGGAGCAGGGGTTCATTGGCGACAGGCTTTTCGGCGCGTAGCTAGTCATCCGTATCCGGCTTTTTCACCAAGGAATTTCCATGACTCTTTTGGACGCAACAATCCCAGAACCACAACCATCCCAACTACCGGCCAGGCCAGCTGCATCGCATAAGGGCTGGCTCGGGCAGCTGCTGCTGCGCCTGCACTTCTACGCGGGGATCTTCATCGGTCCCTTCATCCTGGTTGCCGCGCTCAGCGGGGCGCTGTACTCGCTGACACCCCAAATCGAACAGGCAGTCTATGCGAAGCAGCTGCAAGCACCCGTCGCAGCTTCCTATTTGCCGCTCGCTGACCAGATCGGGGCAGCCAATGCCCATGTCGGCGAGGGGAACACACCCGTCGCTGTTCGTCCTGCGCCCAACCCAGGAGACACCACCCGGGTCATGTATGCCGACCCGAACCTGGGCGAGAGCGAGACGAGAGCCGTATTCGTGGATCCTGCTACCGCCGAAATCCGAGGCGACCTCACCGCCTACGGAACCAGCGGCTCCCTCCCGCTTCGCACCTGGGTAGACCAGCTGCACCGGAACCTGCACCTCGGAGAGGCAGGCCGCCTGTACAGCGAATTGGCGGCTTCCTGGCTGGGGATTACTGCCCTTGCCGGAATCGGCTTATGGGTTCTGCGCATCAGGAAAACCAAACTCAAAAAGGACCTGCTTCGTCCCAACCCCAATGCCAAAGGCTACCGAAAGCTTGCCAGTTGGCATGGGGCCCTAGGTCTTTGGATTCTTCTCGGCGCGCTTTTCCTTTCCGCTACAGGAATCACTTGGTCAACCCATGGCGGTGCAAACGTCAGCGAACTGCGTTCGGCTTTGAACTGGGGCACTCCCTCAGTTGCCACGGACCTGTCCGGGTCTGCCGATGCTTCCGTTGACGAGCATGCCCACCATCATGGTGCTGCGGCTTCCCCTGCCGGAGCAGCGGTCAATCCAGCGGCCTTCGACACGATGCTGTCAATCGGACGGGAGATGAACATCAACACCGGGCTGGTGGAAATCAAGCCTCCGCCAGCGGAAGGCAAAGCCTGGGTCGTGCAGGAAATCCAGCGTTCCTTCCCGACCGAAGTCGATGCGGTATCGATCAATGGGCAAACGCTACAGGTGATCGACCGGGTCGATTTCAAGGAGTTCAGCCTCGCTGCGAAGCTTACGCGCTGGGGCATCGATATCCACATGGGATCCATGTTCGGCCTGCCGAATCAAGTCCTGCTGTTCGTGATCGCCTCGGCCATCGCCGCCCTGGTGGTGCTCGGGTATGCGATGTGGTGGAAACGCCGCCCGACGCGAATTCCGGCGCGGCCAGTGGGGAAGCCGCCGGCGCGCGGAGCCTTCGCTCGCGCGCCATGGTGGGGACCAGCCCTGGTTCTGCTAGCAGCTGCCGGACTGGGAATCTTCCTGCCGCTGCTCGGCATCAGCCTGGCGGGATTCCTGGCCGTGGATTTGATGGTTGGAACGTTTCAAGCCAGGCGTGCCCGTCGCGCAACATGCTGTAACTGAGCAGCTGGAACACTAAGCACAGTGTGTCCAAGGCAGGGCCATTCTCCACGTCAAGAAGCCGCGGCGTACGGCCCTGCCTTTGCCTTGCCGAAATAGGTATGGTTCCAGGTCGCGGCGTACGGTGCACCAGAAATTGTGGTGACTCGAGGATGGCCAGAAAAAGGCCGTGCCCGCGCCAGCGACTTTGCGCGGGCCCGCGGACTCCCAGCTGCTCGGTTGCGCGGCTGGCCAGATTCCGATGCCAGTTGTTCCGTGGATCGATCCAGGAAGCTGCGGATAGGCGTTTTACGAGCCCGAATGGATCTTTTGCGAGCCCGCTGCGAGAGGATGACGAGCTGGTGATCCACAGTTTGTTTTGTCGTAGCGAATCGTACAAATTCAGCAGTTCTGCACCCTGAATGATAACTGCCAGCAAGCTGGTAACCAGCTGGATGGTGTCCGATTATGCAGTTGGTGCCATCCTACTAAAGTAGTATTGACGTTACTCAATTCTTGTGCTGACCAGTGGGTTTAATGAACATTTGATGAATCTGGACGTAATATTTGCGCACATAGGTAATTCTCAGGAAATTGCTTGCTAGTTTGACGGTACACATGCATCAACCGAAACTGCCCAGATGTTAGTCATTGCAAGCAACGGAGGACGAGAAATGAATATGGTCACTGCTCTCTTTGATTTCCACAAGGAGCATATCGGCGGCCTGTGGAGCTAACCGTAGGCCCCGCGGCGCCATTCCAGCTGAAACCCGTTGATTGGCGCTGTTGCTGAATGAGGATTCGGCACCCTCTATGCGGGTTTGGCCAGTCCCATTCGTTGATCCATAGGCGCTTTTATCTCTCGCGCTAGGGATTCGGACTCAAAACTACCGATGCCCCGCAGGGATAGGCGTTCCAGCGACAAAAATACAGCCCCCATCAGTTGGAAGTCCCGGATGGGATGTTTGCCGACTGCAATGGCCCTGCCAAGGCAGGTCGACGCAACGTCTATTGCTGGGCAATCCGGGTCTCCATCCTTTCGCCATCTGGCGGACAAATGTTTAGTCAGATGCTTTAATCGATTTCGCGTGTCTTTTTTCAGTAGTCAAACGCGAATCATCGAAGAGATTAATTTTAAGAAACTTTTGTAAATCACTTGTGTTTCCCCCTTCGAGCACGCTTGGATAAACCTTGGGGAAACCTTGAGACGACAATCACAAGCACTTCAAAGCAAGGAGGGTGTCCGTATGCGACGCTCAGAACGCAAGACAGCACCAGCAGTAACTGCCGGATGGTGGAGACGCCCAGTAGCACTGGGGATGGTCTCTTCGGTTGCTGTCACGACTTTCGGCCTCCCTGCCATGGCCGACGTAGACACCCAGCCAGATGAAACCACTGAAGCAGCGGCCAGCAATATCGACCTGAGCCTGATTGGCCAGGAACTTGCCGGCGGCGGACAGAGCCGAGCTCTGTTCCCGAGCGGACCCGCAACAGATGACGGAGCACTGAATGCTTCTCTGCTGGGGGGACAGCTGCTTGACCTGGGCGGAGTACAGCTGCCTATCGACGACATCATCGATTACGGAGAGCTTGGTGCCCTGCTCTCCCAGTCCACGGCTACCGATGCCAAGAATGGCGAAGCCATTTCCGGTATCGCTGGGGCCGACGGATCCATCAGCCTCGATGGCGAGGCCGGTGGCTTTGGCACCGCGAAACTAGACCTACTTTCTCTGTTCCGTGCAGCTGGTGCTGACGGACTCACCGACGACATCGTCAGCACCGCTGAATTGACCGCGGGCGTCGGTGGAGCACATGTCCAGGCCATTGACGGCGAATTCCAGGATCCTGATGGCGTGGGTGGCGACGGGCAGTACCGTGTCGCTGAAGCCAACCTCGAGCTGGAATCGCCAATTGTCAGCCAGCTTGCCGACGGCCTGTATGACCAGCTGGGGACAGTGGACCAGACGCTGGAAGACACCATCAATGGGATGAGCCAGATCACCGACCTGATCGATGGCATCACCAGCGCACTCCCAGTGGGCATTGACGCCAACGTCACCGCCGAATCGAACATCCGGGAAGAAGTCTTCCAGGAGCTGTTGGCGCAGCCGATCACGTCGAAGAACGAAGTACTGAGCATCGACCTCTCCACGGGCAAGCTCTATGTCGACCTGGACAAGGCCTACTCCGGTGAGCGTCCAGAAGGCGTTGACCTTCCTGACGGCATCAACAACCAGAATCCAAACACCGAGCTGGTCAGCAACGAGATCTACCCGATCATCGCTGAGACGATCCACGATCTCATTGAAGAGGTCATCAAGGTCGCCACCAACGCGATTGAAGGCGCAATCTCCAGCATCACGCTGAACTTCGATATCACCCAGTCCTCGCCACTGGGCGATACCAATGCCAGCTGGAGCGTTAACCTCGGCGCCGAGACCGTGGAACCGGTCGATTGCTCCGGCCCAGCATGTGCTGTTCTTGAGCCATTGATCAATTCCGCAGTCATCCCGCTGGTCAACACCGCAGTTGTGCCGATCCGCGACTTCCTGGTCGGCGACGGCGGACATGCCATCTACGACCTGCTGATCACCGACATCAAGACCAATGCGATGACGCTTCCAATCCGCCAGGTATTGGAACCAGTCTTCACGCTAATGGCCCAGGTTGTTTCGGTACAGCTGAACCGCCAGGTCACCACCACCTGCGAGGGCCCAGACGGCGAGCTCACCGACAGCCTCGAAGTCTCCGCGCTGAGCATCGGCCTCTTGCAGGCTGCTGACGCAGGCCGCTTGAACCTCGGCACCGCCGGTGTCCGCATCGGTGCGTGCGACGACGCGGCAGTTATCAACCCGGCGATCACCTTGGATCCAACCTCGGTTGCTCCAGGCGAATCCACCAACTTGACCGGTACCGGCTTCACTCCAGAGGGCGACGTCAGCCTGCAGCTGACCGACCCCGAGGGCAACCCGGTCGGTGATCCGATCACCGTCCCAGCCGACCCAGAGGGCAACGTTCCTTCGACTGCAATTCCAGTGCCTGAAGGTTCCGCACCGGGCGATTACAAGGTTGTGGCTACCGACGTCACCACCGATACCCCGGTAGAGAGCCCACTGACCGTCACCGACGGCGGCGTGCAGCCAGGCAACGGCTCCATCGGAGACCTGGTCTTCGACGATGCCGACATGGACGGCGTGCAGGACGAAGGCGAAGCCGGCGTTCCAGGCACCACCGTGAACCTGCTGGATGCCGATGGCAACCCGGTCAACGATGCCGAGGGCAACCCACGCACCACCACCACCGACGAAAACGGCAACTACTCCTTCGGCGAATTGCCGGAGGGCGACTACACCGTGCAGTTCGTTGCTCCTGAAGGCAAGGCATTCTCGCCTGCAGATCAGGGCGGCGACGACGCGCTGGACTCGGATCCAAACGCCGAGGGTGTTACCCCGGTTATTTCGGTCACCGCTGAGACTCCAACCACCGACGCAGTGGATGCTGGTCTGGTTGACGACGACGCGGCAATCGACCCGGCCATCACCTTGGACCCAACCTCGGTTGCTCCAGGCGAATCCACCAACCTGACCGGTACCGGATTCACCCCTGAAGGCGATGTCACCCTGCAGCTGACCGACCCAGATGGCAACCCGGTCGGCGATCCGATCACCGTGCCAGCCGACCCTGAAGGCAACGTTCCAGCCACCGAAGTACCGGTTCCAGCTGACGCCCAGCCAGGCGACTACACCGTTGTGGCCACCGATGTCACCACCGATACCCCGGTAGAGAGCCCACTGACCGTCACCGACGGCGGCGTGCAGCCAGGCAACGGCTCCATCGGCGACACCGTGTTCTCGGATGACAACGGCGACGGCCTGCAGGACGAGGGCGAAGCCGGCGTTCCAGGCACCACCGTGAACCTGCTGGATGCCGAAGGCGACCCGGTCAATGATGCCGAGGGCAACCCGCGCACCACCACCACCGACGAGAACGGCAACTACTCCTTCGGCGAATTGCCAGAGGGCCAGTACAGTGTCCAGTTCGTTGCTCCTGAGGGCAAGGCATTCTCGCCTGCCGACCAGGGCGATGACGACTCGATCGACTCGGATGCTGGCAGCGATGGACGCACCCCCGCGGTGGCACTGACCTCGGCAGCACCGGCTAATGACACGGTTGACGCCGGTCTGGTCGACGCTGATGGCGAGATCAACCCGGTACTGTCGCTGGATCCGACCTCGGTCGCTCCTGGCGAATCCACCAACGCCACCGGTGACGGCTTCACCCCTGAGGGCGATGTCACCCTGCAGCTGACCGACCCTGAGGGCAACCCGGTCGGTGACCCGATCACCGTGCCGGCTGACCTTGAGGGCAACGTTCCAGCCACCGAAGTGCCGGTACCAGCTGACGCTCAGCCAGGCGACTACACCGTCGTGGCTACCGACGTCACCACCGATACCCCGGTCGTCAGCAACCTGACCGTCACCGACGGCGGCGTACAGCCAGGCAATGGTTCGCTGGGTGACTTCGTCTTCGAAGACACCAACAGCGATGGCCTGCAGGACGAAGGCGAGCCAGGTGTCCCAGGAGTTGTCGTAAACCTGCTGGATGCCGAGGGCAACCCGGTCAACGACGCTGATGGAAACCCTGTCACCACCACCACCGACGAAAACGGCAACTACACCTTCGGCGAGCTGGCGCTCGGCGGCTACACCGTGCAGTTCGTTGCTCCTGAAGGCAAGGCATTCTCGCCTCAGGGAACCAACGAAGATGGAGCAGTCGACTCGGATCCTAACGCCGAGGGCTTGACCAACGTCTACACGCTGACCGAGGAAGCGCCAACCACCGATCAGGTGGATGCCGGCCTGGTTGACGATGACGCTGCCATCGACCCTGCGGTCACCCTGGACCCAACCTCGGTTGCTCCAGGCGAATCCACCAGCCTGACCGGTAGCGGCTTCACTCCTGAAGGCGATGTCACCGTGCAGCTGACCGACCCCGAGGGCAACCCGGTCGGTGACCCGATCACCGTCCCAGCCGACCCTGAGGGCAACGTTCCAGCCACCGAAGTACCGGTTCCAGCTGACGCCCAGCCAGGCGAGTACAAGGTTGTGGCTACCGATGTCACCACCGATACTCCGGTAGAAAGCCCGCTGACCGTCACTGATGGAAGCCTTCCAGGCGGCAACGGCGAGCTCGGCGACCGGGTTTGGAGCGACCTGGATGCCGATGGCGTGCAGGATGATGGTGAAGCTGGCGTATCAGGAGTCACCGTCAACCTGCTGGATGCCGAAGGCAACCCGGTCAACGACGCTGATGGCAACCCTGTCACCGCAACCACCGATGACAACGGAAACTACACCTTCGCCGGGCTTGCACTGGGCGAGTACACCGTGGAATTCGTTGCTCCGGAGGGCGCATCCTTCTCACCGGCCAACGCCGGCGATGACGATGCTCTTGACTCCGACGCAGCCGAGAATGGACGCACCGAAGTGGTGGCGCTGACCTCCACCGCTCCTGCGAACATGACGGTTGATGCCGGTATTGTCGACGCTCCAGCCGTGGACGAGGCCACCGTGACGGTGGACCCGACCGAGGTGAAGCCAGGCGAGGAAACCCAGGTGACCGGCGATGGCTACGCTCCGAACTCGGACGTGACCGTTCAGCTGGTTGACCCAGAGGGCAACCCGATCGGCGACCCGATCACTGTCACCACGGATGAGAATGGCCACTTCACCACCCCGCTGCCAATCGGCGAGGACGTGGAACCAGGCGATTACAGCGTGACCGCAGAGGACGCCGAAGGCAACAAGGACACCGTGGACTTGACGGTCGCCGAACCAGACGGCGAGAACCCCAACCCGAATCCGGGTGGCGACGGAGAGCTCGGCGACCGCGTATGGCGCGATGCCAACAGCGACGGCATCCAGGACTCCAACGAATCCGGCCTGGCCGGTGCCGTGGTGAACCTGCTGGACGCCGAAGGCAACGCCTACACCGACGCCGATGGCAACCCGATCACCACCACCACGGATGAGAACGGCAGCTACGCCTTCACCGGCTTGGCACTGGGCGAGTACATCGTTGAATTCGCGGCACCTGAGGGCGCTTCATTCTCGCCGGCAGAAGCTGGCGACGATGCGGCAGTGGACTCCAACGCCGGTGAGAACGGCCGCACCAGCACCGTCACCCTGACCGCCGCGGCTCCGGCTGACCGGACCATTGACGCTGGTATCGTCGATGCTCCTGCAGTCGAGGAAGCAACGGTTACGGTCAACCCTGACGAAGTGGCTCCGGGCGAGAACACCACCGTCAACGGCGAGGGCTACGCTCCGAACTCGAAGGTCGCGGTCCAGCTCAAGGACGCGGAAGGAAACCCTGTCGGAGAGCCGGTAGAGGTTACTACCGACGAGAACGGCAGCTTCAGCACCGAGATCACGGTTCCAGAAGATGCAGTTCCGGGCGACCACACCGTGGAAGCCACCGACGAGGACGGCAACTCGGACGACGCTCCGCTGACCGTCACCGACCCGGATGGCAACTCCGGCGAGGACAACGGCGAGCTGGGCGACCGCGTATGGCGCGATGACAACGGCAACGGCCTGCAGGACGATGGCGAGTCGGGCCTGGGCGGTGTCACGGTGAACCTGCTGGATGCCGAAGGTAACCCGGTAGCAGGCGAATCGGGCGATCCGGTCACCACCACCACCAACGAGAACGGCACGTACAGCTTCGCTGGCCTGAAGATTCAGCAGTACATCGTTGAGTTCGAAGCACCAGAGGGAGCATCCTTCGCACCGGCAGGCGTGGGCGCGGACCGCGGCATCGACTCCGACGCCGGGGAAAACGGACGCACCGAGGTCGTCACCTTGACCAGCCAGGCTCCGGTGAACCAGGGCGTGGACGCCGGCATCACCGATGCACCGGCAGTGGAGGAAGCTACCGTTACGGTGAATCCGGAAACCGTTGCACCGGGTGAAAACACCACGGTCACCGGTGATGGCTACGCACCGAACAGCGAAGTGACTATCACGCTGACCGACAAGGACGGCAACCCGCTGGGCGATCCTGTCAAGGTCACCACCGACGAGAACGGGCACTTCAGCACCGAGGTCACCGTTCCTGAAGATGCCGAGGAAGGCGACTACACGGTCGCTGCCGAGGATACCGAAGGCAACAAGGACACCACGCTCCTGAAGGTCGTCGATTCGGATGGCAACGGCAACGACGGCGCCTCGATTGGTGACTTCGTCTGGGACGACTCCAACAAGGATGGAATCCAGTCCGCCGATGAGGCCGGAGTACCAGGTGTCGGTGTCAGCCTGCTCGATTCCGAAGGCAACGCAGTACTCGATGCCGATGGCAACGCAGTGGTCACGACCACCGGCGAAGATGGCAAGTACGGCTTCGGCGACCTGAACTACGGCGAATACACCGTACAGTTCAACGCCCCAACCAACGCCAGCTTCACCACCTCGGGCGCCGGGGATGACCGGTCCAAGGACTCGGATGCAAACCAGGACGGACGCAGCGCTGCAGTTCAGCTGTCGACCGCCTCGGCCAGCAACCAGAGTGTTGATGCCGGTCTGATCATCGATGAGAACGCCGAAACCCCAACCTTCACCGTCACCCCTGACGAGGTAGCACCGGGCGAGGAAATCACCATCGATGGCGAAGGCTACGAGCCGAACACCAACATCACCATCGAGTTGCGCGACAAGGACGGCAACGTGATCGAGACCATCGACGTCATGACCGACGACGAAGGCAAGTTCACGACCAAGATGACCGTCCCTGAGGATGCGGAAGAAGGCGATTACAAGGTCGCCACCGTTGATCCAAAGGGTGTCGAGCAGACCCGCGACCTGCGGGTCACCGACAAGGACGCCAACACTTGCGCCGCTGAAGAATCCATCACGGTAACTCCTTCGAAGGTCAAGGCCGGAGAAACCGTAACCGTGAAGGGCCAAGGATTCACCGAAGGCCAGGTTGTTGAAATCACCGTTACCGGTGAGGACGGCAAGCAGGTCGAGGTATCCATCGCTGAAGCCGCATCGGCCCAGTTGATCACCATCGATGAAAGCTGTGGCTTCGAGTTCAAGATCCAGCTGCCTGAGGACATCAAGGAGGGGCCATACACCGTAGACGTCAACGACGAAGACGGCAAGACCATTGACTCCGGCGAGTTCGAGGTAGTCGGTTCGAACGACAACAACGGCACCGACAATGACGGTGACAACAATGGAACCGACAACAACGGTGACAACGACAGCGACAACGACAATGACGGCCTGGCCAACACCGGTGCTGAAGTTATCGGATACTCGGTGCTCGGCCTGCTGGTTGCGGCCGGCGGTGTCGCCCTGACAGTAATGGCTCGCCGCCGCTCGCAGCGCAGCTAATCAAGACAACGACAGATGCCCGTGATCTGTTGTAAATAACACCAAGATGGGGAACCTGGTTGTGGGTTCCCCATCTTGGCGCGTTAAGGCACGCGAATCCAGGAACGCAAGAGAAAGCCAGCTTTTTACTAGACTCATGACTGTGCTCAGCAACTTAGTTTCGAAATCATTGACCGGCCTGGGCCTCGCCGTGGCCGTCACGCTGCTTGCCGGCTGCCAGAACGCCGCCCCGCCTGCAGTAACCCAGCCCTCGGCTTCCGCCTCGCCCCAGGGGCAGGCGAGCTGCCCGGAAGGAAGCCAATCGCTGGCCAAGGACATGACCAGTGGCGCCACCTGGTCGATGTGCTTCTCCGTTGATCCCAAGCTCGGCATGGTCTTGAGCGACATCGCCTTCGCTCCACCGGCCAGCGAGCCGATCAAGCTGATCAGCTCGATGTCGCTGGCCCAGCTGGAAGTGCCCTATGACGACGGCAACCGGTCCACGTCGGATATCACCACCGCCGGATTCGGTGGTTTGAATATGCATTCGCTGACGGAGATCGAATGCGCAGGCGAGCTGAAGAGCCACCCGATTCCCACTATCGGGGACGGCACGAAGTTCGGGTCCGTCGAGGAGCGCCCGGTGCTCTGCAGCGACATGGTCGATGCCGGGTTGTCCTACCGCTCGGCAGAGGTCGGCGAATTGCTGGCCAAGCGCAAGGACGACTGGCAGCTGTCGACCATTTCCAAGGTCGGCTGGTACGAGTACATCAACCAGATCACTTTCGGCGCCGATGGAACCATTCGCCCTTCGCTGGGAGCCACCGGCGATCTCTCGCCGGCGGACTACAGCGACGCGGAGCACGGCAGCGCCGTCGGCCAGGGCGATCAGGATCATGCCTCAAGCCACTCGCACAACGCCGTGTGGAAAATCGACTGGGCGCTGGGCGGGGACACCGGCCAAAAGGTCCAGCAGTACGATTCCAAGCCAACCGGCAAGGACGGGGAGCATTCACCCATCGTCGAGGGCAAGTACTCGACGATCCCCGCACCGGCCACGGCCCAGTGGACCGACAAGCGCTGGTGGAAGATCTCGGCACCCGGCATGCTCAACGAAGACGGGCATGAGATGTCCTACGAAATCAGCATGGGGAAAACCGACAGCTTCACCTTCATCGACGACCAGCGCAACCACGAGCACTCGGGCGATTCCGATGACAGCATCGGCTACGATGTCGCCTTTACCAATGCCGATGACTGCCAGGTATTCGCCACCTATAACCGCGGCGGCTGCGGTCGCGGAGTGCTGGATTACGTCCAGAAGCAGCAAAATGAGAAGCTCGACGACCTGATCTCCTGGGTGGCCGTGGGCTATCACCACGTCCCCCGGGATGAGGAGCAGTCTCCGATGGAGGTGCACTGGCAGGGGTTCAACCTGGTGCCGCGCGACTTGACGGCACAGCGCCTGGACGTGCCCGAAAGCCGGCAGGATCTCAACGGCCAGCCCCAGGACTGGGACGGGCAGATGCCGCCAGCGCCGTAGCGCCGGCGGCCAGCCGGCCCATGGAAGTGCTACCGGGCGTTGGTCCGCTTTCCATCGACATAGGTGGCCACGACGTCGACGGTGCACAACTCTTCCGGGGCTATCATCAGCGGATCGGCTCCGAACACCGTCAGGTCCGCGGCGGCGCCGATGGCCAGCTGCCCGCCGGTGGCGCCGGTGCTGGCGTGCACATTGACGGTATAGCCTTCCAGGGCCTCGCGTGCGCTGAGCTTATGCCGGGGACCGGTTGAATCGCTGCCTTCGACTTCCGTGCGCCGGCGGGTCTGGGCATCGGCCATGATCAGGCGCGGATCGTAGGGGGCCACCGGCCAGTCCGAACCCAGTGCGAGGGTGATGCCCGCATCGGCGACATCGCGCAGCCGGAAGGCGAAGGACGCCCGGTGTCCGCCGAGGCGGCGCGACCACGGATCCGAGCCGTCCGCGCGCACGAAGTGCGTGCAGTGGGTCGGCTGCATGCTCACCGTCGCGCCGCTGGCCTTCAGTGCCTCGAAATCCTCATCGGTCATCTCTTCCAGATGCTCGATGCGGTGCCGCACCCCGTTCTGAGGCAGGCCGCTGATCGCCTTGATGACATAGCCGATACCCTGGTCGCCAATGGCATGGGTCGTGGTGGTGACTCCTGCCTGGGCCAGCCGGCCCAGATTGGCCAGGTACTGCTGCGGGTCGAGGTACAGGGATTCGGTCGACTCGCCTTCGGCGTCCGGCTCGTAGAGCCAGGCCGTGCCGTTGTCGATGGTGCCATCGATCATCAGCTTGGCGCCGCGGATGTTCCAGCGCCGCCCTTGGACTCCCTGCAGCTCGATGACCTTGTCCACCGCCTGCGGCCCGTCGCTGGCCATGACCCAGGGGGCAACACGCAATTTCAGCGGCAGGTCCCCGATCTCCTCCATCAAGCGCAGCACCTGGAGCGAATCCGGGTCTCCCAGATCCAGCATCTCGGCGCCGGTGAGGCCCTTGGCGGCCATGTCGCGCAGCAGCTGGAAGGTGCCTTCGGCCTTGTCCTGCGCGGTGAGCGTGGGCAAAGCCTTCTCCAGCAGGGCCATGGCGGCGAATTCCAGGATGAAGCCGTTGGGCTCGCCCTGCTCGTTGGTGGCGAAGCTGGAGCCGTCGGCGAACTTCTCGGTGCCGGTGATCCCGGCAGCCTCCAGCATGGGCTGGGAGGCCAGGGCCGAATGCGCGTCGAAGCAGGTGATGTACGATTCGCGTCCGGGCGCCGCGATATCCAGGAAAGACCCGCTGGGTTTTCCGGTGCCGAAGATGGCCACGTTGAGCCCATAGCCGAGGACTGGCGAATCTTCCGGCTGCGCCGCGGCGTACTCCCCGAAGACCGTGATTGCCTCGTCGACGTCCTTCACATCGCCCATGAAGATGCCGCGGGCGATGTTCTGCCCGTAGATCGGGTGGACGTGCGCATCAACGAGCCCCGGAGTGATCGTCGCCGAGCCATGGTCGATGACCGCTACGCCTGGCTTGATCCACTGCTGCGCCTCTTCCCGGGTGCCCAGCTTCTGGATGATGCCATCGGCAATGCCGATGGCCGAGTGGTTCTCGGTTCCGCCAAGGCTGTGGATGGTGTCAGCGAGGATGATCGTGTCGAGGGCAGGCATCATGGACTCCTAAATGAACGGCATTAATTATTCCTATAGTAACGGGCGCTGCAGGCGCGGTCTATGGGCTGCTGGCCGCACTGCCCGCCAGCCAGCAGCTTTCCGCTATTCGAGGTGAACTTTCTTGGAATGCGGACATGGCGGTATCTTCGGAGCATGGTGAACGCATCTGCAGGGACTCGGGCGATCGAGCCATTCGTGGACCGGGACTGGCCGCTGGCCCACCATGATGAGGTGGTGGTTGCCGAAGTCCGCTGGCGCCTCGACGGAGCCTCCGGCGGGCAGGGCTATCGACGCGGCCATATCCCCGGTGCGGTGTCCTGCTGTGGTTCCGGGATCACTGCATGCCGCAACCTGCTGGCCTTGGAGCAGGCCGGGCTGGGGATTGGGAAGTTCTATCCCGCGGGATGCTCCGAATACGCGGCGTCCGGCGGGCGCGGCTCAGCGCTGCGGGAGGCCGCCCGGGGGCAGTTCCAGGAATAATTCTGCGGCGGTGCGGATCACCGGGGTCAACTCGGACAAGGCCAGCGGATCGGTGGTGTTGACGTAGCTGCCGGCTCCGTCGATGATCACGAAGATTCCAGTGGCTGCCCGCTTGGCGTCGGCCGCGGTGATCCGTCCTGCTTCCTGAGCGCGGGTGACCAGCTTGGTCAGTTCCGCGAGCGAGAGGGCTTCCTGCGTGCTGACCAGGCTGCGCAAGGAGGGGCGATAGCGGGCGAGGTGGCGGGCATTGAGCCAGAGCTTGCCGAGATTCTCAAAGTCCGGAGCGGACACGTTGGACAGGAACTGCGAGATGTTCCCCAGTTCATCGCCTTCCAGCATCCCCTGCGAGAAAATCGCTTCGCGTTCCCGCGAGGCCGCCAGCTCGAAGGCGGCGCAGGTCAGTTCGTCGATGCTCTTGAAGTAGTGGCTGATCAACCCCGGACGCACATCCAGCTTCTCAGCGACCAGCCGCATGGTGACCTTCTCCAGGCCGAGCTGCAACGCCAGTGCGGCGGAGGTGTCCAGGATCTGGGCGCGACGGTCTTCCGGATTCTTGCGTATCCGCGGCCGGGGAGTGCTTGACGTCATGCGTTTACCCTAATAGATTTGGAACCTACAGTCTATTGGTGTAAGCACCAATAATTCGGAATGGTGGGGCTAGTGAACGCAGACTTGATTGTCCGTGCGCGGGGACTTCGGAACCCGGGCGGAGATCCGCTGGCAGCGACGACGCTGGCCATCCGCGGCGATCGCATCGTGGCCATGGGCGGAGACGAGATCCTGCGCGAACACGCCGCAGCGCACACGCGCATCGAAATGATCGACGGCGTGATCCTCCCTGGTCTGGTGGATATCCACACTCACCCGGTCTGGGGCTCCATCGAACGCGGCACTTCCCTCGACCTGGACCGCATCGGCACGCTGGGCGAATTGCTGGCCGCAACCGGCGAGCGCATTGATCAGCTCGGGACGCGGGACTGGATCACCGGCTTCAACCTCGACGTCAACCTCTTCGACGGCCAGCCCAGCGGGCAGATCCTCGGCGAACGCTTCCCCGGGGTGAAGATCAGCTACATGACCGCGGACGCCCACGCCCTGGTGGTCAGCCCGGCCGTCATTGCCCACCTGGGCATCACCGGCCGCGAGCAGTTCGCCGATGCCTCCCGGATCCACACGGACGCTCAAGGCGCCCCCACCGGCTACATCGTGGAGCTTCAGGCCATGGATCTGGTGATGGCGCACTACCCGGACCTGCCCATCGAGCAGGCAGCGGACCATGTCCTCGCCGAGCTGAGCCAGATGGCGGCCTGCGGGCTCACCGGGGTGCATGCTCTGGACTTCGCAGAGCCCTCCGAGGCCGTATATAAGTATTTGGACGACCGCGGCCTGTTGCCGCTGAAGGTACGCTGCTCCCCGCTGATCCCCGCCGATTCGGGGCCCGAGGCCTGGGAACGCGCCGTCGAACAGCAGGCCCTGGGCGGGAGGCGCTGGCAAGTCGCCGGGGTGAAATTCATGCTGGACGGGACGGCGGATAACGGCTCGGCTTGGTTCGCCCACCCGGACTGCTACGGCCAGAACACCGATAGCCTCTGGCGCAATCCCGAGGCCTACCGCCGGGCCATCGCCTATTTCAGCGCCCGGGGCATCCCCACCGCCACGCATGCCATTGGCGATGCGGCCGTGGCCTATGCGCTGGACGCCATCGAGGCCGCCGGACCCGTCGCAGGTGGGGCGCATCGGATCGAGCACCTGGAATCCATCGGCGACCAGTTGCTGCCGCGCTTCGCGCAGCTCGGCGTGATTGCCAGCGTGCAACCCGTGCATGGAATCCGGTTGACCAGCCCCGACGGCAGCGATAACTGGTCTGTCCGGCTGGGAAGCGAGCGCAGCGCGCATGGCTGGCGCACCCGCGACCTGCTCCGGGCCAAGGCGCCGCTGGCGCTGGGCTCCGACTGGCCCATCGGTGCCGCCGATCCACGGATCGCCCTGGCCGATGCGCAGTTGCGCCGCCCGGTGGAACAGCCAGGGGCCATGCCGCTGCACTTGGAGCAGGCGCTTACCGCCGCCGAGGCCTATCACGCGATGACCAGCGTCCCGGCCCTGGCTGCGGGCCAAGAAGGCGGGGGGATCCTTGCCCCCGGGGCCTGCGCCGACCTGACGATCTTCGCCCGTGACCCGCTCAGTCTGGAACCGCGGGCCCAAGCCGCGAACCCGGTGCTGGCCACCATCGTCGATGGCAAGCTGGAAGACCACCGGTGTGACGCCCCAGGGAACGGAAGCTAGGAAAAACCGCACCGGCTTTTGGCGCAACTGTCGCGTGCCGTGGATGTATGGGCGCATGGCCCCCGAACTTCTGGCGGAGGGGCTATCAACGAGGCTGTCTAATCCAGAAGGCTCAAGTGCAAGGCGCGGCTTCGTTGCAGACCACCCGCGGACGTACCGTCATGGAGGCGGGCCTGCGACAGGTTCTCAGCGCTGTCACTTTTCCCAGGGCAAGTACGTCCTGCACGTCTTCTTGCCAGATTCCCCATTCCCTCGTGCGCTTGCCGAGGGCTAAGGGCCTTGAGGGCGAGCAGCTGACGACCGGGCTAGGTGGACAGTATGGATCGAAGCAAGATGCGCAACTGGCGTTTTGGTACCGTCAGGAAAGCGAAGCCAGCCAACTCAACAAGGGACGCCTGGTGAGGTTACTGCTTGGGGTGAGTGTGGTTACTTTGCCTTTGGGCCGCTGGCTTGAGACCTGCGGCTTGCGCTGAGCCGGCTACCGGATTTCGTTCCCTGGATGTTGGGCATCATAGATTTCACGGGAATGACTGATTTCTTCTCGGTGCGCAAGCGACCAATCAGCGAGCGCCTTTACAAGGTGGGTCAAGCTCGCCCCTGTCTCAGTGAGCCGATAATCCACTTGAGCAGGCATTGTCGGATAGGCCGTACGAAGAACCAAACCATCACGTTCCAGCCGCCGTACGGTCAGTGTCAGCATCCGCTGGGAGATGCCATCGATGGCGAGTTGCAGCTGTCTAAAGCGCCTCACACCGTTCGCAAGCTCTACGATCACGAGAACTGACCACTTATCACCCACCCGATCTAGTACGTCCCGAATCCCGCAATCAGGGTGGTTCTGTTGCCCGCAGGGCTCAAGCTCTGCTGGCTGAGTGGTTACTTCGGTGTTCGTCACTGACATCAAACTGCCTTCTTGTGGACCTGTTTGGAACGGTTGAGACTGATTGTAGTTACTGGTAAGAACCACTTGGGAGAATCAAACAACATGATCATGGTGACAGGCGCAAAAGGTCAGCTCGCAACACTCATACTCCAGGCGCTCTCCGATCGGGACATCCCAGCCATAGGTGGCAGCCGCGCTGCCGGCGATGGCCAGCGTTATCTTGATTTCGACAATTCCACGAGTCTAGATTTCATGGGTATTTCAATTCTTGTCCTAGTTTCGGCCGGGTATGCCGAGGACGATCAAGTCATCGCACGTCATCAATCTGTCCTCGAAGCTGCCGTTCGCGACGGAGTTCATCATGTGATTTACACGAGCCTGACCAGCGCAGGTGATCATCTCGGTTTTGCGCTGGCCCACCGCGCCACTGAAAAACTGGTCAAAGCCAGCGGCCTTGGCTGGACGATTCTGCGCAATGGCTTGTATGCCGAACTTTTCGGAGCATTGCTGACCTGGACGTCTGATGGTTTGGAATCAGCCTTTGGCGACGGGGCGCTTTCTGCCGTTGCCAGGGCAGATTTAGCTACCGTGGCAGCAATAGTCGCGAGCGACCCTGCCTCACACACAGGTAAGACCTACGATTTGGTGGGAGCACCGATCACGGTCAAAGATGTTGCGGATCGTCTCGGCGCCCGTCACCAGAAGATCAGCCTTAGCGAATATCGTTCGCAGCTCCTCCACGATGGAACTTTGCTCCCGTTCCAACCTCCGATGCTGACTTCGATTGCCAGCAGCATTCGGCACGGGCTCCTCAGCAACGCCAGCCCTGATCTTGAACAGCTACTCGACCGGCCCATCACCGACGCGCTAGCCACAGCTGCTGGTGCCGTATCCGCAATGACCACCAGTTCGCACTGATCACACGGATTCTCCGGCAACCCAGCAGGGCCTGCCTGCGCATAGAGCGTCCCAGATCGAGAGGTGCAAGCAGCCCGAACGAATGACCAGTATCTGCTCTGAAGCCTTGCATGGGGAAGCACCGGGGCGTATCACCAGCCAAGGGGTATTCCGTGACATTTCGGGACAGCGGTATCTAGATGCTCTGGTTTAGCCAAATGCTCCGGCCACGGCCAGCTCCGTGAGCGCACTCGCGGAGCCGTCTATGACTACAGATCTCAATCCGGGTCAACCACACCCTCAGCAGCAGGCTGCGTTCGTCTACAGAGCGGGGAGTCATCGTCTTTTACTGAAGAAGACACTGCAGAAGCTGGCATCGGCTTCCTATTCTTGACCCAGGCAGCGAGCGCCTTGGGGTCCGGGAATGCCTCGGCGCACCAACCATTTCTTTGCCCCCTTCGCCAGCCTTGATTATTGGCACTGGCCAGTGAGCGTGTCGCAGATGGCAGAAAACCCGTGCGGTTCATCGAAATGATCGATGGGCCGCACGGGTTTTGCAAGGGATGGCGCCGAATCTAGCCGAGCTGCGCGGTCGCTTCGCTCAGCTCCAGCAGCAGGTTGGTCTGCACCTCATGCCATTGGGCAGTATCTGGCTCGGGCCAGCTTGAGAGCTTGACGATCACCAGGTCCTGAGAGGGGTCGATCCAGAGGTTCTGCCCGTGGATGCCGATGCCGGAGATGATGCCGCGCTCATTTCCGGTGCACCACCATTGCCGGGCATAGGATCCCCGCGGGAAGAGCTGGGCGAAGCCCTCGCTGGCCATGTGCTCTGGCAGGCCCCCGGCGAAGACCTCGGCCACCCAGCTTTCTTCGACCACGCGGCCTCCGGCGGCCATTCCGCCGTCGAGCATGAGGCGGCCGACCTTGGCCAGATCGCGGGCGGTGCAGCTGATCCCGCCGTTGGCGAAGCCGAAGCCGCGATCGTCCACGGTGATCATGGCATCGTGATCGGCACCGAGCTTCTGCCACAGGAAGCGGCCCAGCGCCTGCGCGTAGCGCAGCGAGCTGGCGCGCTCGATCACCCAGGCCAGCACGTCGGTGCCCGCCGAACAGTACTGGAACTTCTCGCCGTGCTTTCCGCTGCCGCGCAGCGTGGCCAGGAAATCGCCGGTACTGCGCGGGTCGCCGTCCAGCCGCGGGCGCCACCCGGAGGAACGGTCATGGCGTTGCACCTCGGAGGCCGGGTTCTGGTAGTTTTCGTCGTAGTCCACTGCCACCAGCATGTCCAGCACCTGGCGCACGCTGGCATCGCCGTAGGCTGATGGCGCCAGTTCAGGGACGTAGTGGCTCACCGGAAGGGATACGTCCAGCAGCCCCTCCATTTCCAGGGCGCCGGCCACGAGCGCGCACAGGGATTTCGATACGCTCATCAGCAGGTGCGGCTGATCCGCATCGCTGCCGCCGTGGTAGTACTCGGCCAGGATGTCATTGCCCCGCAGGACCACCAGGGAGTCGGTGCAGGTTTCTTCGAGCCGGCGCTGCAGATCCGGCATGGACTGCGCTAAGGCGTCGAGGCGAACCGTGGGAACTGCCGGCAGTGCAGACCTGGTGATCCTCGCGTGGGCGGTGACCTCCTCCATGTGCGTGAAAGCCCAGCGATTATGCCCGGCCTCCTGCCAGGTGGCGAGCAGTTGGTTGTCGGGGGCGTCGAACGGGTAGCGCGCTGGATGCGCCGCGGCGCGCTGGGCCGGGGACGAGGATGGCATCAGGCGACCTCCTGCTTTCGCGCCGATTTCTTGAACAGCAGCGTGTAGACCAGGGCCGATACGGCCATGCCTGCCGGCACCGAAAGGTCGATCCCGCCCAGCAGCAGCGCCAGGGGGCCAGCCCAGACATCGGTGGAGAGGAACAGCGCCGACGCCAGGCCGCCGGCCACGAGCGCCACGATCCCGGCGACGCTGTAGCCCGAGCGGTACCAGTACTTGCCCGAAGGGAACTGCTCGAACAGCTGCAGGGAATCGTAGCGGTTGCCGCGCAGCAGGATGTCGGTGGCGTAGATGGTGATCGTCGGCACCGAAATGATCAGCAGGAACTGCAGCATCAGGTTCACTGCATCGATCAGCGAGGTGGAGACCGCAAGCACAAAGGTGAAGATTGTGCCCAGCACGCCGATCAGCACGGCCGAGGGGATGCGCTTGATCGGCACGCCGATGGATTGGAATACCATGCTCGCCGTGTAGGTGGTCATGCCGTTCAGCGCCACAGTGTTCAGCACCACTCCCACGACCAGCAGCACGCCGAGCCAGCCCGGCAGCATGTCCATGAGCGCGAAGTCGATGCCGATCTCCAGAGCATCGAAGGAAACGAGGGTTCCCAGCAGGGCGCCGACGCTCAGGAAGATCACGCCCGGTACCGCGCCGCCGAGCGCGGTAGCTGCGATCACGCGCGATGTCCTGGTTTCGCTGGGCAGGTAGCGCGCCATATCCGCGCTGTTGGAATAGGACAACGGGGTGGATGCCAGGATGGCGAATCCGATGCTCAGGGAGATCCACAGATCGAGGCCGCCCAGCGGCTCAGGCTGAACGAAACCGAAATCGGCCTTCGACAGGATGAACACCGTCACTACCACGAAAATCGCGAGCAAAGCGGCGGTGACCACCGAGTAGCTGCGCAGGATCAGCCCGTGGCCGTAGACGGCGACCAGCACGGTGATTCCCGACACCGCAATGGTCACCAGTGCCTTGGCCAGAGTGTCGTTGCCCATGCCGAGGCGCCGCAGCAGTTCTGCGCCCATGAAGGTGGAAGCCACCCAGTTCAAGGCGAGGAAGATGCCCGACACGAACCAGCCGTAGAAGGCAATCACGATGCGGTTTCCGCGGATGCCGTAGATGGCACGGGTGATCACCGAACCCGAAGTGCCTGCCGACGGGCCGCTGGCCGCGACGATTCCCGGAAGGATCCAGAGCAGGTTGCTGGCGATGATCACGAGCACCGCCTGCCAGAGCTCGAGGCCCAGCACGAGGGTGAGCGTAGCTCCCATGGTGAGGCTCAGGATGCTCACGTTAGGCGCGGCCCATACTGCGAACAAGGCCCATGCGGTGCCGTGGCGTTCTGCGGGGGCGATGAATTCGATCCCGCGTTTTTCTGGATGTTTGGCGGAATCCGCGACTTCGGAATCAAGGTGCGCGCTACTCATGGCTCGCAATCCTTCCTGCTGGGTTTGGCCGCATCGTTGAGGCGTCATGCTCAGTGTTTGCGCTTGTTGGTCACGTGACCAATTAGTTTCAAGGTTCAATTACAGCGCCCGCAATCCGGCAGTGTCAAGCCTCACAATCCATCGCATCGGGGCAGTTGGCGACAAAGTCCAGCGTGGGCTGGGTAATTGCAGAAAAATTCCCCCCCCGGCCCAGCATGCTCCTAATCCGGCCTCGGCCGCCCAGGGGGCCGCGTTTCCGGCCGATGGCGGGTGCCACGGAAAACTAAGTTGTAGACAAGTTGTATACAACTAGTCTACAGTACTTGATGTGCATTACATCACCCTGAAATCGCGGCTCTAGCGGCCGCCCCCTTCCACCGTGAAACAGAGGAGAACTAGATGACTGAAACTGCATCTACTCCAAAAATCCGCAAGCACACATCGCTTCCCACTGTCGCCGCTTCGAGCCTCGCCGGCACCGCGGTGGAGTGGTACGACTTCTTTCTGTACGGCACCGCCGCCGCACTGGTATTCAACAAGTTGTTCTTCCCCAGCGATGACCCCTTCGTGAGCACCATGCTCGCCATGGGAACTTTTGCCGCGGGCTTCTTGGCACGCCCGCTGGGCGCCATCGTTCTCGGTCATCTCGGCGACCGCAACGGGCGCAAAGCCACGCTGGTGGCCAGCCTGATGCTCATGGGCGTATCCACCACGTTGATCGCGTTGATCCCCACTTATGAGGCCATCGGAATCGCCGCACCGCTCCTGCTGTTGCTGCTTCGCCTGATCCAGGGCTTCGCGCTGGGTGGCGAATGGGGTGGGGCCGTCCTGCTGGTTTCCGAATACAGCAACGACTCGAGCCGCCGCGCATTCTGGGCTTCATGGCCCAACGTGGGACCGCCGCTGGGGAACCTGATGGCCGCAGGAGTGCTCGCATTGCTCTCCGCCACCATGGCCCCCGAGGCCTTCCTCGCCTGGGGATGGCGCATCGCCTTCGGGCTTTCGGCCCTGCTGGTGATCATCGGGCTGGTACTGCGCCTGTACGTGGAGGAGACCCCGCTGTTCAAGGCGCAGCAGGCCAAGTCCGCAGGCCAGGCCAAGGGGAAGCTCCCGCTGGCACGGCTGCTGCGCGGGAACTGGCGGCAGATCCTGATCGCCGCCGGAAGCCGCATGGGGGAAAACGCGGGCTTCTACATCTACTCGCTGTTCATCATCACCTACGTCACCGAGATCCTGAAGCTGGAGCGCGGGGTCGGGCTGGGCGCGGTGATGATCGGCCAGGGCGTGGCGGTGGTGGCCATTCCGCTGATGGCCATCCTCGCCGACAAGCTGGGCCGCAAGCCGATCCTGTTTGCCGCCTCGGTGGCGACCATGGCCTGGGGCTTCGCCTTCTTCGCGCTGCTCGATACGCGCTCCACCGCGATGATCGTGATTGCCGCAGTCGGCGGGCTGCTGATCTTCTCCGCCTACAGCTCGGTCATCGGGGCATTCTTCTCGGAACTGTTCCCCACCGAAGTGCGCTACAGCGGAACCTCGGTGGCCTACAACATCGCCTCGCTCATTGCCGGCTCGCTCTCCCCGCTGATCGCCCTGGCCCTGTACCAGGGGTTCGGCACCGGAATGGCCATCGGACTGTATCTGGCGGCCATGGGCCTGATCTCGGTCATCTCCGTGGCGTGCGCCAAGGAGACGAAGAATATCAAGCTGACCGACCTGGACGCATAAGCTAAGAGAAAGGGCTTGCATCGTTGCCTCGAGAACACCACACCAGGACATGGACCATGAGCATATTCCAGACACCAGCCGCCACTGCGCCCGAGCGTGCCTACCAGTGGCTGCGCCAGCAGATTGCCGAGCTCCCATGGGACCAGGAGGCGTTCTTGAGCGAGAACTCCATCGCGGAAGCCGCGCAGAGTTCCAGGACCCCGGTGCGCGAGGCGCTGTTGCGGCTGGAGGCCGAGGGCCTGGTGCGGCGCATTCCGCACAAGGGCATCTATGTTCCCGCGCTGACCGCCGCGGACATCGAGGAGATCATGGAAGTCCGCCAGGTCATCGGGGAATGGGCGACCTGCCAGGTCGCCCAGCGCCGGCCGGAGACTGTGAACCGGCTCCAGCAGCTGCTCGATGAGCAGCGCGGCTGCCTGGATGACGCGGTCAAGTTCATCGAGCTCGACATCGCATTCCACAAGACCATCGTCGAGGCGGCCGGAAATGCCACCCTGGCCCAGGTCTACGACTCCCAGCGTATCAAGCAGGAACGCGTGGGAATCCAGGCGGTGCTCGCCACCGCAGAACGCTACGCGGCGGTGCTGGCTGAACATGAGGCCATGCTGCAGGCCATCGCCTCGGGCGATGCCGAGCAGGCCCAACTGGCCGCCCGGCGCCATATCCACTCGACCCGGGACGCGATCAGCGCCCGCAGGGCCCGCTAGAAAACACCCCTGAGGCACCCCGGCCCGACGCCAGCGGCGTCCGGGCGTGGTTCCGTGCACCCAAAAACCGTCCATTAAGGCCATGATCCATGGATTTCAACCTTGTCCACCTCACCGGATCCGAGCCCCGGGGCACCGTGCAGCACGCCGACTTCGGCCTGCTGGTGCTCGCAAGCCTGGACCCTTCGATAACCCTTACCCAGACAACTGCCAGGAGCAACGCATGAGCAGCAGCACACCATCCCTACTCGAGTTCGAGGTCGCTGGAACCGGCGAACGCCTGGCTCTCGCCGACTTCACCGGAATGGTCGCCGGCTACACCGGTCGCGATGAGCACGCGGTGCGCGAGCACATCGATGAACTGGCCGCCATTGGCATCGCCCCGCCGCCGGCCGTGCCGATGTTCTACCCGGTCGAGGCCAGCACCTTCACCAGCGCCGAATCCCTGCAGAGCGCGGGCAAGGCCACCAGCGGGGAGGTGGAGCCGCTGTACATCCGCCACCGCGGCCGCTACTACCTCGGCTTGGCCTCCGACCATACCGACCGCGAACTCGAAGCCGTGGACATCCCCGACTCCAAGCGGGCCTGCCCCAAGCCGGTATCCCGCCAGGTGGTGGCCATCGATGACCTGGAAGCCTTCAGCCTGGACGGGGCCCGCGCCCGCAGCTGGGTCGACGGGGTGCTCTACCAGGACGGAACGCTGGACAACCTGCGCACCCCGGCCAATGTGGTCGGGCTCTTCCTGGAGCGCCATGGCATCGGCGACGGGGACTTCGCCTGCCTGGGCGGGACCCTGCCGGTGATCGGCGGCAAGTTCACCTATGGCACGCACTGGCGGCTCGAGCTGGAGCTCCCCAGCGGCGAAACCCTGATCCACACCTACACCATCCATCACGAAGGAGCCTAAGCACATGCGTACCGGAACCGAGTACCTGAACTCCCTGAAAGACAACCGCCGAATCCTGCTCGACGGGAAGGTGGTCAGCGACGTCGCCAACCACCCGGCCTTCGCCAGCGTGGCCAAGACCGTCGCGGAGCTCTACGACATCGCCGCCGACCCGGCCAGCAACATGCAGTACCACGCCGAGGAGATCAACGGCCCGGCCAACCTGGTCTTCAGCGCACCGCGCACCGCAGAGCAGATGCAGCGCCGCCGCGACGCGGTGCAGCGCTGGGCCGAGCACACCCACGGCTGGGTGGGGCGCAGCCCGGACCACGTGGGCACCTTCTTCGCCGCCTTCGGCACCCACCCTGAAGTCTTCGAGCACCCGGAGCGCGACTTCGCCGGCAACGTGCGACGCTACTACGAGCGCATCCTGCGCGAAAGCCTGTACGTCTCCTACGCGATCATCCCGCCGCAATACTCCCGCGCCACCACCGCCTCGGGCTGGGAAGGCGACTTCCTGCAGGTGGGCGTGGTCAGGGAAACCGATCAGGGGCTGATCGTGCGGGGCTCGCAGATGCTCGCCACCGGCGCGGCCATCGCCGATGAAATCTTCATCACCTGCATCAAGCCGCTGGGCCCGGACGATGTGGACTTCGCCGTCTCCTTCGCCCTGCCGGTGGACACCGAGGGCCTGAAGCTGCTGTGCCGCCGCCCGTTCGCCCCGCAGGCCTCCAGCGACTACGACTACCCGCTGACCAGCAAGTACGATGAGCCGGACTCCCTGGTGATCTTCGATGACGTGCTGGTGCCCTGGGACCGGGTGTTCATCGACCGCGATCCGCAGAAGCTGCGCCGCCAGTTCTTCGACACCGGCGCGCACGCGCTGGGCAACTGGCAGGCGCAGACCCGGCTGAACACCAAGCTGCAGTTCATCGGAGCCGTGGCCCGCAAGATCACCCAGGTCAACGGCACCGAGCGCATCCCGGGCGTGCAGGAGAAGCTGGGCGAGCTGGCCGCGACCATCTCCTCGGTGGAGTCCGCGCTGATCGCGGCCCAGCATACCGCCACCGTGGACGAGGCAGGCTGCCTGATCCCGGGCAAGCGCGCGCTGTACGGCGTGATGGGCCTGCAGTCGGAAACCTACCCGAAGGTCATCGAGATCCTGCGCGACCTGGTGGGCGGCGGCGTGCTGCAGATGCCATCGGGCGTCAACGACATGCACAGCCCGATCACCGGCCCGGATGTGGCGCGCTACATCGCCTCGCCGGATGTGCAGAGCGAGGAGCGCATCAAGCTCTTCCGGCTGGCCTGGGACATCATCGGCACGGAATTCGCCGGCCGGCACCAGCAGTACGAGATGTTCTACGCCGGCGCCCCGTTCGTGGTCAAGGGCGCGTACACCTTCCGCAACTACGGCTACGAGAAGCACGTGGCCCAGCTCGACGAATTCCTGGCCAGCTACAGCTCCAAGAGCTCGATCCTGGCTGCATCAAACTAAGAGGAGAATTAACATGGCAAAGCCAGAGTACGAATTCGGACCGGCCTCCCGCGTCGAGTTCAGCAACTGCAATCCGCATGTCGAGGGCCTGTCCGAGGCCATCCTGGCCCGCGACGACTCCTCCGATGCGGTCACCCGCATCCTGAAGTTCGAGCCGGGCACCGACACCAGCCCCAACGGCCCGCTGCGCCACGACTTCTGGGAAGAGGTCTACATCTTCGAGGGCTCCTTCGTGGACCAGCGCCTGGGCCAGACCTTTAGGGCTGGCGACTGGGCCACCCGCCCGCCGGGAATGGAGCACGGACCGTGGATCTCGGAGAACGGGGCGAAGATGTTCGAGGTCCGCTACTACCAGAAGGACAGCTAGCCATGGCATTGCCACAGACTTTCTGCGCACCGGACCCGCTGGCCATGCGCCAGGCCATGGGCCGCTTCCTGACCGGCGTCGCCGTGGTGACCACCGAGCATGGGGGCGAAGGCTCGGGCATGACCATCAACTCGCTGACTTCCATCTCGCTGGAGCCTCCAATCCTGATGGTGTCGCTGAACTTCAACACCCGCACCGGGGATGCCATCCGCGATGGAGGGCGCTTTGCGATCTCCATCCTTGGCGCCAAGCAGGAGGCGGTGGCCCGCCAATTCGCCACCCGCGGAGGATCGCGTTTCGAGGCAGGCAGCTTCGACACCACCCCCGGCGGCCTGCCGGTGGTTGCCGAGGCGCTGAGCCAGCTGGAGTGCCAAGTCGTGCACCAGTACGACATCGGCGACCACCAGGTCTTCTTCGGCCAGGTCGTGGCCAGCCGCGACCGCGACGGCAGCGGCCTGGCGTTCAATGCCGGCAAGTTCGGAAGCTTCGAAGACTTCAATCACGAACGGGCACCCTGGCTGTTCTAACCGGGCGGCAACGGGAGCACAATGATCTTCATTGGGCCGCAAGCTTTGATCTTACGGCCCAATGAAGCATTCAACGGCTTTACGTACTAACTACTAGGAGAAAACGAATGAAAATCGCACTTGCGCAGATCCTCAGTACTGCAGACATCCGAACAAACCTCGAGCTGGTGAAATCCCACAGCGCCGAGGCTGCTGCACAGGGTGCACAGCTGATTGTTTTCCCGGAGGCGACGATGCGTTCATTCGGCAATGATCTGCAGTCAGTAGCTCAGGAGAACAGCGCGGACTGGGCTGACGCCGTGCGTGCCATAGCAGCCGAACACAACATCACTATCGTGGTAGGCATATTCACCCCCGGGGAAGGCGAACGCGTCCGCAACACACTGCTCATCACCGGACCTCACGTGGACAGGTCCTATGACAAGATCCACCTCTACGATGCTTACGGCTACCAGGAGTCGGATTCCGTCACTCCGGGTGACAAGACACTTACCTTCGTGGTGGACGGTGTAACGTTCGGAGTTGCTACCTGCTATGACGTGCGCTTCCCTGAAATCTTCTTTGCGAACGCGGCCAATGGAGCTCAGGTGAACATCGTGTGCGCATCCTGGGCCATGGGGCCGGGCAAAGTGGAACAGTGGCAGCTGGCAACCCGTGCCCGCGCGATGGATAGCACTACATATGTAGTGGCTGTAGACCAAGCCGACCCGCATACAGTGCCCGGGGCGCTGGTGACCAACGACCCGCTGGGCGTGGGGCATAGCTCTCTTATCGCACCGAATGGAACCGTGCTGGAAGACTTAGGTGATGCACCTGCCCTACGCATCGTTGACATTGATCCTGAGGAAGTCGAACGTGTTCGCACGGGCCTTCCGGTGCTTGCCAATGCCCGCTTGCGTTCGAAAAACTGAGTCCGCCAACGGACAAGTAGTTTACTTATTAGAAAGATTTGGGGCGGTGTTATCGAAATATCGCCGCCCCAAAAAATGGTGCAGGAACACAAGTGCATGAAAGTTAGTTTCGAATGGTGTCAAGCCCCGGGTTTAGAAGAGGATTCTCAACTAGTTTTCCTGCGAGGCTTCCACGACCGTGCAATTCTGTTCGTCCCACTGTTGATGGATCTGGGCTGGCGACCTCTAGCCAAGTGCTGAGTGCAGCCTCTTCGTGTTGTGCCAGCCAACCCACCTCAGGGCCTCGGCCATAACTTCAACCTGCCCTGACCACACGCCGGTTGATCAATTCTGCATCGTAGACCGAATTGAGCGCCTCGGCCATGGCGTTGTCGAACGAATCGCCCTAGGAATCCACCGAAGCGATGGCCTTGGACTCGGCCAGAGCTTGCCCCTATCTGATGGACAGGAATTGGACGCCGCGGTCGCTGTGGTGGACGAGTCCGGTCACGTCTTCGCCATCCCTGTATTTCTTGGCAGGGGCCATCATTAATGCGTGCCTGGCCAGTGACTCTCGCATGTGGTTGGCGACTTGCCAGCCCACGATTTCGCGGCTGAGCACATCAAGAATGAACATGGCATAGACCCACCCAGCCCGGGTAGGGATATAGGTGATGTCAGCGACCCAGAGCTTGCATGGTGCTGCAGCGGTGAACTGGCGATCCGCCAGATCCACAGGTCATGTTTCCGGGTCCGCGAAGAGAGTCTTGGGCTACTTCCGTTTGCGGCGAATCCCGTCAATTCCAGATTTCTTCTTTAATCGTTCCACCGTGCACCGGGCAATTGGCCCGAACGCTTCGGCATGCTGATTGTTCATTTCATGCCACATCTTCCATACCCCGTAGCAGGTGTCCCTGGGTGCGGACGAACATGACAGCCGTGGCGGCAGCCAGAAGAGATGCCAGAACCATGTGGAACCCGACCGCCAGTTCGGGCAAGCCGTTTCTGGCCTGGAAGATGCCCAAGGCTGCTTGCAGTGCCTGGATGGCTACCAGCAGAGCCGCCCACTTCCATGATTCATGCTTCTTCGAGTGAAGCACCAGGGCCAGGATCAACGTCATCGCGATGAGCAGGTAGCTGGGCCAGGCATGGACATGCTGGAGAATCACCGCATTGAATCCATTCCTTCCTGCCGCCGCGTCCCCTGAATGAGGCCCGGCTCCGGTAGTGAGCACACCGAGGATGACCGTCACGGCGGTGAGGCTGGAATTGGCCCACAGGCTATTCTTCAGCCATCGCGGGGAGGCAAAGCTCGCGGGGGTACTCGCTCCGGCTCCCAGCCGGTCCACGAAAAGCGCGCTGAGGCAGACCAGGGTGAGCGACGCCAGGTAGTGGAATCCGACGATGAACGGATTCAGCCCGGTGAGGACGGTGATTCCTCCGACCAGTGCCTGGGCCATGACGCCGACAAGTACCGAGCTGGCCAGGATGTACAGGTCCTTGCGTTGTGCTCTGAGCTGGAAGACGCACAGGAGCACGGCAAGAGCGAGCCCGCCAACCAGTCCGGTCAGGGTCCTGTTCCCGAATTCGATCAACCCGTGGATGCCCATTTCAGGGGTGTTCACGAGTGATTCCTGGGTGCACAAGGGCCAGGTGGGGCAGCCGAGGCCAGAGGAGGTAAGGCGCACGGCGCCTCCGGTTGCGATAACGAGGACTTGGGCCACGAAGGAGCACCAGGCAAGCACGGTGACTTTGCGGTCCAGGCGGGTGGGCAGGCGGAACGTGCGCGCCAGGGATGCGGGATTCTTCACGGGGGTGGCGGAGGAAGGCCGATTCGACATGGATCTTCTAACGGTCTAGGAGGAAGGGGAGGAAGCGTCCGGAGATCAGCTGGTGGGCTTCGGATAGTGAAACCAACGCCGTGCCATCACCTGGCTGGAGGCCGTAGTCGCCGAACTGCGCGTGGGTCACGCCGTTCAGGGTGGCGCTGCTGGCATTCTCCGAGAACTGGTTTTCGAAGCCTTCGACTTTTTGCCTATTGATGACTTCGTCCCGGTCGCCGTAGAGGGCCAGCACATCGAGGCCTGGATGGTCTTCCACCTCGGTGGACGCGCAATACGACGCGAAGAGCAGCAGCTTCGCCACCCGCTGGTCGTCTGCGTATTCGCAAGCCTTGACTCCGCCCATGCTGTGGCCTCCGACAGCCCAGGAATCGACTTCAGGCGCCAAATCCATGATGTCGTCGAGGCTTCCAAGGTGGAGCAGCGCGATATTCAGCGGCGGCTTGGCAATGAGGACAGTCACTCCGTTTTCAGCCGCTTCCGAGAGTACCGATGCGTAGGCCGGGGGCTCGACCTTGGCGCCCGGGAAGAAGACCAGGCCTTGCCCGGTTGGCTCTTGGGCCGGCTGTAGCTTGATGGCCTTGCCGAGGTCCTCGTAGGTCAGATCCTCGTCTGATTGCACGCTTTCCAGCCGCTGCGCGTCTGCAGGAAAGCTTGACGAAACCCATACGATCGAGGCTGCCAGGGCGCCGAGGATGAGGATTGAAACGGAGATGAGGATGATGGTCCACAACCGGCGCCGAGAGCGCTTTTTGGGTGATCCCGGCGGCGTGGCATCTCGGTCAGGGGTATTGGAGGCGGGCGAAGGCATGGCATCTTTCATGAAGGGAAGTAGTACGGTAACCGTAGCATATTGTGGGTTAGAATCACTAGGTGAGCCTTGACCCCAACCACAACCAGGAACTGTCCGCCGCTGCCCTGCGGGAACTCCAGGACGCATTCGGCGCCGCCAGCGCGGAGCTGGCCCGCAGGATGGCGATGAATGCCACGGATGCCCTGGCCATCGAATATATTGCGCTCTCGGCCACCGCGCTGAGCCCCGGGGAGCTCGGGGAACGCTTGGCCATCACCCGCTCCTCGACGACGGAGGTGATTGACCGCCTGGTTGCCGCGGGGCATGTCGAGCGGATCAGGGATGAGCGCGACCGCCGCCGATTCAGGCTCATGCCTACGGCCCGGGCGACGGATCGGGTCCGCACCGAGCTTGCCCCGCTGGTCACGGCGCTCAACGACGCTTCTGCGGGGTTTTCCGGCCCCGAGCGCCTGGCCATCTCCAGCTATCTGGCCCGGGTGGCCCATGCCTATCGGGACTTCGCCTCCGATGCGCAGCAGGCGGATTGCTGAGGCAAGGCGCACGGCAGCTTCCGCGATGCGGCGACCGGCGCCGGCGCCATGCGGGATCTCGCGCAGTCCCCGGGATCAGTAATACACGGCCAACGGCCCATTGGGGCCGGGGATCACTGTAACCGGGGTCTCGAAGACTTCGCTGAGAACGTCGTCGCGCATGATCTGCTCCGGGGAACCGAATTGCACGACCTTGCCGTGCTTCATCGCGCAGATGTGGTCGGCGTAGTGTCCGGCGAAATTGATGTCGTGCAGCACGATGACAATGGTGCGGTTCAATTCGGCCGCAGCCCGCTTCAGATGCTGCATCATGACCACCGAGTGCTTCATGTCCAGGTTGTTCAGCGGCTCATCGAGCAGGACCGTATCGGTGTCCTGCGCCAGCACCATCGCGACATAGGCGCGCTGGCGCTGTCCGCCGGACAGCTCGTCGAGGTAGCGTCCCTCCAGCTCGCCCAGATCGAGGAAGTCGATGGAGCGCGAGATGATTTCCTCGTCCGCCTGGTTCAACCGGCCCTTGGAGTGCGGGTAGCGGCCAAAGCCCACCAGCTGGCGCACGGTCAGCCGGGTGACAAAGTGGTTTTCCTGGCGCAGGATCGACACGATCTTGGCGAGGTCCTTGGAATTGGTGGTCGTGACATCGTAGCCCGAGACTTCGATGGTTCCCTCATCGATGCCCAGCAGGCGCCCCACCATCGTGAGCATGGTGGATTTGCCGGCGCCGTTGGGTCCCACCAGTGCGGTGAGGCCGCCGGAGGGAATCTCCAGGGTCACCGGGCCGATGGAGACCGTGGAGCTGTACTTCTTGCTGACGGATTCTAGGGTAATCACAGTCGTCCCTTTCGCAGGATGAAGATCAAGAAGGTGATGCCGCCGACGGCTTCGATGATGATGCCGACCACGCCCTGGGCGTAGAAGACGTTCTTCATGATGAAGTAGGCGCCCGCCAGGACGACAAAGCCGATCAGGAAGGACATCGGGTAGATGTAGCGGTGGTCGTAGGTGTCTGCCAGCTGGTAGGCCAAGGTGGCCACCAGGAATCCGAGGAAGGTCAGCGGCCCGACCAGCGCGGTAGTGACAGCCATCAGGATGGAGACGAAGAAGAGCGTCTTCATGACCTCGCGGCGGTGGTTGAGGCCCAGGTTGGTTGTGGTTTCCTTGCCCAGGGCCAGGATGTTCATCTTCTTGGAAGCGAGCACCAGATAGCCTCCGGCCACCACGACTAATGGAATGGCCACTGGCATGTAGCTCATATCCGCGTTGGACATCGAGCCGAACAGGCGGGCGGTGAGCACGTCGAATTCGCTGGGGGTCAGCAGGCGCTGCATGAAGGTGGAAATCGAGCCCAGCCCGGTGCCGATGATGATGCCCACCAGCAGCATGATCTGGATATTGCCGAGCCTCCCCGAGAGCAGCCAGCCATAGAGGGCAACCGAGAGCCCAACCATGATGGCTACCTGCAGCACGAATTGGCTGACTCCGGTGAAGAATGTGATGCCAGCGGCACCCAGGAAGAAGACCGCTCCGGTCTGCACCACCCGGTACAGGGCCTCGAAGCCCATGATGGACGGGGTGATGATGCGGTTGTTGGTCGCTGTCTGGAAGGCGACGGTGGCGATGGCTTGGCACAGCGCCACGATCACCATGGTCAGGATATTGCTCGCGCGCAGCTTCGCGATAACCCAGAATCCGGTGGATCCCAGCGGCATGGGGTTATCCCAGGCCAGTGTCGCGAAGGCGAAGAGCACTGCCAGCCCGATCAGGATCCACAGGGTGATCCAATAGCGCTTGCGGACCTTGGGCGTGGGCAACGGGCCCGATGAACGGCCGGGATGATGGGATCCCAGTGCGGGGGAGATCATGGAATTAGCCAACTTTGCGCTGCCTCAGCAGAAGGAAGATGAAGACGATCGCGCCGAGTACGCCCAGGATCAGGGAGACCGGCACTTCGAAGGGCATGATGATGGTGCGCCCGATCAAATCGCACAGCGTGGTGATCGCGATGCCCAGCAGGCACACCCAGGGCAGATTGCTGCGCAGGTCGTCGCCGCGGATGAGCGAGACGATATTCGGCACGATCAGGCCCAAAAACGGCAGGTTGCCAATCACCACGGTGACCACGCCGGTGGCGACAGCGATCAGCGCGGTGCCCAGCAGCATCACGCGGCGGTAGTCCAGGCCCACGTTGGTGGCGATCTCTTCGCCCAGGCCTGCCACTGTGAAGCGGTCGGCCACGATGTAGATGGCCACGGCGACCAGGGCGACAATCCACAGCACTTCGTATTGGCCGCGGATCACCGAGGTGAAGGACCCGGCCATCCAGATGCCCAGCGACTGGAGCTTGTCGGTGGACAGCGCGAAGAACGTGGAAAAGGCGCCGACAACGGATCCGAGCATGATGCCCACGATCGGGACGGTCAGCGAGGCCTTGAGGGACACGCGCTGCAGGAACAGGAAAAAGACCATGGTGCCGATAAAGGCAAAGACGATGGCTACGCCCATTTTGGCCAGAAGGCCCGCGGTGGGGAAGAGCACCAGCATGGTCAACAAGCCGAGGCCAGCCCACTCTGTGGTGCCGGTGGTGGTGGGTTCCACGAAGCGGTTCTGGGTCAGCAGCTGCATGACCAATCCGCTCATGGCCATGGCTGCCCCGGCGAGGACCAGCGCGATGGTGCGGGGGATGCGGGTGATGGCGAACATCTGAGCGCCATCGTCCTTGCCGAAGATGTCGTAGACGCCGGTGAACAGCGAGAGGGCCAGGAGCAGGAGAACCCCGAGAATTCCTAGTGCGAGTTTGCCGGTGAAGACCTTGGATTTGGTCCGCACGGGCGCAGTGGTGCTTGTCATGTTGCCGCCGTGGAAAAGTGTGGTGGGAAAACAGCTTTAGTGGCGACGCCGGAATCCGGCGTCGCCACTAGAGCTGGTGGAAATGCATGGCTGCTACTTGGCAGCTTCCAGCGCATCGGCGAATTCGTTGAGGAATTCGGTGTAGGTCTGGATGCTCTCGTTGGTGTAGGTGTCCGCCGGCATGACCACGACGTGGCCTTCCTTGGCAGCGGTCACATTCTGCAATGCCTCGGAATTCTCCAGCAGATCCTTGGCGGGCTTGTAATCCTCCCCGTCGGCGCCTACCGCGGCATCGCGGTCCATGACGATGATCCAGTCCGGGTTGGACTTGGCGATGGCCTCAACCGAGACATCGTCGCCTTCATGATCGGTGGAGGACTCGTCCAGCTCCAGTGCCGGGGTCAAGCCCAGGAAGTCGAACATCGGGCCCACGGTACGGCCGGTGGTTGGAGCGGAGTAGCCCAGCTCGCCGCCCGAGGCAATCAATCCCATGACAGTGTCGTCGCTGTTGTAGGCATCCTTGACCCGCTGCTCGGCAGCTTGGAAGTCGTCAACCAGCTTCTTGGCTTCATCCTGCTTTTCAAAGATTTCGCCCAGGGTGGTGACCTGGCGTTCCAGCTCGGAATCGAAGGCTTCGCCATCGCGCGGATCCAGCGAAACGATGGTGGCGTCGGGGGCCAGTTCCTGGAACTTCTCGGCATATTGCGTGTAGCGCTGCCCGTTGATGATCAGGTCCGGATCAACCGTGACCACAGATTCCAGGTTTGGCTCCTTGTGGCTCCCGAGGTCGAGGATTTCCTGGTCCTTGGTGTAGGAGATCGTGTCTGGCATCAGCGAGACCGCACCGGCGGTGAGCTTGATGCCCCAGGCATCGAGCGTCTCGAAGGTGCGGTTGTCGGTGGCGACAACAGACTTGGCCGGCACAGCTACGCTCTTTTCGCCGTCGTTGTCGGTGAAAGTCACTGTCTTGGCGTCGGCAGCGTTTGCGTCAGCGGCCGTGCCGGTGTTGGAACCGCAAGCGGTGAGAGACAGTGCAGCAATGCTCAGAAGGGCAGTGGCACGCAGCTTCATGGAGGCCATGACGTCCTTTTCTTATGGCAACCTTCATTGGTTGCGCGTGTGAATGTTCTGGTAATTAGCTTAGCCTTAGCTGATCAAATTAAGCCAAATCTTATTGGTGTTGACTATGTCACTTTAGGTAGTATTTCCACACCAAAATATTCGCGAATAATACAAATTTTTCGACAGTTCGCCTTTGATCTGGCCGATCATCGCAAAAATTAGCAATCAAAATAGTTCTTTATTTGAGCTTCGGGCGTGCATGAGCGACGCCAGGCTGGCCCACGTTCCTGTCGAAGATTCGGTAGGATGCGCTTATGACTGCTTCCCTGGACCAAGTCACTTGGCCGGCCACTGCTGACAGGGTTTCCCTGCGCCGCTTGGCCGAAGACGATTTGGCAAGGACATGGAAATACCGCAAATTGCCAGAAGTGACCGAATGGATCACCTCGGCTCCCCAAGACTTTGAATCATTTCGCGCGCAATTTCTAGAGTCGGGGAAAATCAATCGCGATATCGCAGTCGAGATCAGGGGACCGGGTGGCGAGTCCCAATTGATTGGAACGATCATGGTCTTCATCAAGGATGCCTGGGGCCAACGCGAAATTCTGGATCGGACCCAAGCGGTGGAAGCGGAACTCGGGTGGAGCTTTGACCCGCAATTCACAGGTCAGGGCTATGCGACTGAAGCGGTACGCCGGGCCATGAAGCTATGCTTTGAAGAATTAGGTCTCCGCAGGATCGTTGCGGGATGTTTCGCGGCCAACGAACCCTCGGCCAAGCTGATGGAACGTGTGGGCATGCGAAGGGAAGCCTTTGAGAAATCCAATAGCCTGCATCGCAGCGGTGAATGGATGGACAGCTATTCCTACGCGATGCTCAGGGATGAATGGGTGGCAGAACCCTAGTGGTCTTGCCGGGCAGTGTGCAGGACTAAATCCAGTAGTTCTTGCACGTCTTGGGAGCGCGAGGTCCAATAGCCGGTATCCAGCCCGAAGCCGAGCATGGCTTCATCGGCACGTTTCTTGAAGTAGTCCCGGTGGTCTTCCAGGGCGTTGGCAAGGTCGGCAAATTGATCGTTGCTCAATTCCAGGGTCAATGTTTTCTGATTCATGAGCGTTTGTCCTGTGTCTGGTGTGGGTCTATGCGCAAAAGATTACGCCCGGGTCGCCTGGAATGAAAAGTGATTCGGAGCGGATTGCCAGCTTGAGCCTATTTATTGGTGATCATGGAATATCCCGCTGGCGATGGCGGTTATGCCGACTGTAGCGATGTGAACAATGATCAGAAGGAGTAGCGCATGTCTGAAGATCGTCGAGTTGTATTCGTAGGCGGCCACGGGAAGATAGCTTTGCTGGCGGCGCCCAAATTGGCCGAGCGAGGTTTCGCTGTCGACTCCGTGATCCGCAACCCGGAACACTCCGGGGAAATCTCGGGGATCGGGGCCACTCCGGTAGTACTCGACATCGAAAGCGCCGATGTCGATCAGCTTGCCGAGGCTTTCCGCGGTGCCCATGCCATTGTCTTTTCCGCAGGTGCCGGAGGCGGAAATCCGCAGCGCACCCGCGCTGTGGACTTCGAGGCCGCCGTGCGTTCCATGAAAGCCGCCGAACGGGCCGGCGTCAGCCGTTATGTGATGGTCTCCTATTCGCGTGCCCTGGTGGATGTCGAAAACCTGAACCCCGAGAATTCCTTCTACACCTACGCGAAGGCAAAGCACGATGCGGACGCTGTGCTGCGAGGCACCGGCTTGGACTACACCATTCTTGGTCCGGGCGCGCTGACCTTGGAGCCAGCCAGCAAGAAGATCTTGATTGCCGACGGCGCCGGCAACATCGATGGAAAGTCGCCCAGCCCGGAGACCGGCAAGGTTTCCCGCGAAAATGTCGCAGAAGTCATTGCGCACGTGGTGGATGCCGGAGCTGCGGTCCGCGCGACGGTGAACTTCTACGACGGCCAGACCCCGATTGCCGAAGCAATCCGCTAAACAATTCAATTGCAATTGATCCCTGCATCCTTGTGGTTGCAGGGATTTTTTGTGCCCGCAGTGAACTCGATGCTCGTAACGAAAGCGATGATGTGAAGCGGGTTCGCAACATGCATAGGGGATCATCAGGCGGTGACCTACGCTAGGCACTGATTCGACCGTAGTGAAAGATGAACCAATTATGCCTAACGTTCCCAACTCCCATGACCCAGCGAGAATGCACCTGGTCTTGATGCTTGTGCTGACCTTTTCGACAGGGATTATCGACGCCGTCGGCTATCTGGGCCTGGACCGGGTCTTCACTGGAAACATGACCGGAAATGTGGTGATTCTCGGCATGGCGCTCATGGGCGCCGATGGGCTTCCTGTGCTGGGTCCTTCCGTGGCGCTCGTGGGTTTCGTATTGGGCGCAGCCATTGCCGGCAGGGTGCTGAAAAAAGAAGATGCGGGATGGAGCCAGCGGACTACTGTATTGATTGCGGTGGTTGGCCTCTTCCTGGTATTGACCGCTCTAGCGCTCTTTGCCGACCTCCACCAGGTATCGGCAGGCGCGGCCCTTTCTGTGACTGGATTCATCGCGGGGGCCATGGGCCTGCAGGCCGCAACCGCACGTCATCTGGCCGTTAAGGATGTGACCACCGTGGTGGTCACTTCAACACTGACCGGCCTCGCCGCGGACTCGCCACTCGGCGGAGGAAGCGGCAAATACTGGGAGCGGCGGTTGCTCGCGGTGGCGCTCATCCTGCTCGGAGCGGCCGCCGGTGCCGCCTTCTTGCAGGTGCATATCGGCGTTGGCGTTCTGTTTACCGGTGTGCTTGCCATCGGTGTTGCCATGGCAGGGGAACGCTCGCGGCAGCAGATGGCCTTAGCGCGTGCGCTGGTCGAGGCGAGCTAGAAACTGCGCAAAAAAGTTTGGTCCCGATGCCGAAGCATCGGGACCAAACTTTTGTCATCACTCGCACCTTCATGAGGTAATTACGACTCTAGTTGCACAGTCTGTGCGCTGACTGGGATGAGCCTGCGCATTCACTTGGCACTGCGGCTAGGGCTCATCAGGCCGGCGGCCGGATCCCCGGCAAGACGGGATCCCGCCTTGGTACAGCCGCTGGCTTGAAGCCCGGAGCAGACCATCGCCCGTACCACCGTATGACTCCGCGGGGCGAAATGTAGACTCCAGGGCGACGAAGGCATATCCTATGATGTAGAGCACTATTCCGACTGGCGGAATTAAAGTTTCATCGTTTGAAAGGAATCTAACGCCCATGAAGGATGTCATCGACCTGGACAGCCCCCGTGACCTCATCGGCTACGGCCGCCATACTCCGGATCCGCAGTGGCCTGGCGGTGCAAAGCTCGCCGTCCAGTTCGTGGTGAACTACGAAGAAGGCGGAGAAAGCAACATCCTCGACGGCGATGACGCCTCGGAATGCCTGCTCTCGGAAATCGTCGGGGCTGCGCCCTGGCAGGGCCAACGAAACCTGAACATCGAGTCCATCTACGAGTACGGTTCACGCGCCGGTTTCTGGCGCCTGCACCGCATGTTCACGCAGTTGCAGCTGCCGGTAACCGTCTACGGTGTCACCACCGCCATGGCCCGCAACCCCGAAGCCGTCGCGGCGATGAATGAAGCCGGCTGGGAAATCGCCAGCCACGGCTATCGCTGGCTGGAATACAAGGACGTTCCCGAGGAAATCGAGCGCACCCACATCCGCGAGGCCGTGCGCCTGCATACCGAAGTCGCCGGCGAACGCCCCTATGGCATTTACCAGGGCAAGCCCTCGGACAACACCCTGCGCCTGGTGCAGGAAGAGGGCGGCTTCCTCTACTCGGCCGATACCTACGCTGACGACCTGCCGTATTGGGTCGCCACCGACGAAGGCAAGCCCTTCTTGATGATCCCCTACACCCTCGAAGCCAACGACATGCGTTTCGCCAGCGCCCAGGGCTTCAACTCCGGCGACCAGTTCTTCTCGTACCTCAAGGACACCTTCGACACCCTGTACCAAGAGGGCCAGGAAGGCGCTCCGAAAATGATGTCCATCGGCCTGCATTGCCGCTTGGTCGGCCGTCCTGGCCGAGCCGCGGCGCTGCGCCGCTTCCTCGAGTACGTGAAGTCGCATGAGGACATCTGGGTCACCCGCCGCGTGGACATCGCGCGCCACTGGCATGAAAAGCATCACCCGGAGAACGCTTCCCGCTAAACCGGGGAGTGCGTCCTGAACTGCTTTTGAAGTAAGTGAATAGATTGTCTGCGGGCACCGTGCCCTCTGGTGGAAACCGGAGGGCACGGTGCCCGCAGGTGCATCTGAAACTTGTGCCTTGGCAGTTGTGGCTATTTTGTTGCGACGCCGTCAATGTCCAAGAATAGAAAGTTGGTGGAGCGGTCACCGTACGTGGATAATTGAGTCATAAGTAATACGGTGTAGAAATGCCCGACCCCTGTGTAGGATCGGGCATTTGAAGAGCAGGAATTTGCATCGCACTTTCCTGCTGCCATACGACTAAGTAACGGGCATCAACGTGAATCCATCAGAATCAGTCGGCCGATCTAAATCATTAGTCCAGTAATCTTCCACGGCAGGAACTATCACGGCATACTCTGTCCAGTAATCAATGTCGGTGCTCTCTTCGACGTACTCGTTCCAGATTTCGTCACCGATTTGCGAAGGAATCTTGACCAGTGACTTGAACTTTCCAGTTCGCTCGCCAGTGCCTGAGTACCTGACTTCGAGCACAGCACCGTCAACCTCTGCAGTAATTGAGCCTAGCTCATCAGCCGTTCCTGAACTTTGCAGAAAATTATTAATGCGTTGCTGCAGCTCTTTGTCTGTGAATTCTTTCATGTTCCCTACGCGACTTCTCGGACCCAGTTAGGGCCAACAGAGACACCTTCACAATAAGTTGTAATGACGCCCCTGTGATACCCATCGTTCAATCGGTTGTTGCTGACGACTTCACGAACCATGATCGTTTTCTCAATCACGCACACAACCCAGCACTTGTATTTAGTGGCCGGGGTTCGGTAGACAATAGTATTTCCAATTACGGTGCGGTACTTGGGAAACTGGGTGGTTTTCTGAATCATTCTGAGCGACACGTTGTGCTTCTGGACATGGCGCCAACCCCAGGTCGGGGTCCCCCACCTGATGACTGTCGTCTTGGCTTTGTTGTCCTTCCACTTGGAATAGATGCCGTAGTTCAAAGCCGCCGGCGAGGCCACCTTGAGTCCAACAGAATCTTCCTGTTTCGCGTGAGCATTCTTCATATCCGTCCGCGCGATCTTGCCCGACGCGGTTTTCGGAACATCACCAAAGACAAACCTAATTTCTTGTAGCCTCGCCTTTGAGGATTTCTCTGAGTATTATCAAGCAGTGTGGTCGTTGTAATACCTGTCACGATATGTAATATTTCTTTACCGTTTCGACATTGAGTTATCACCTCACATGGTGTGAGGAAATAGCCTCAGCATCATGTCAAACATTGTTGCGGCTGATAGGTCGATATCGTCTAGGAATGGTGCACTGCTCTCGTTCGCCTTCATCGCGGGAGCTTTCGCTCTCGGTACGAGCGAAAATGTCATTGCAGGTATCCTTCCCGAGCTAAGCGCATCATTTGATGTTTCAGCCGGAACAGCTGGAATACTTGTGACAGCATATGCCGGGACTGTTGTTGTTGCCGGACCAATTCTGACCCTCTTTGTGAACCATCTGAGCTCGCGTCGGGTACTCATTGGTTCTTTGTGCCTGTATCTGGTGGGTGCACTTGTAGCGGCGGTGAGTCCAAACTATTCGACGATGTTGATCTCCCGCATCTTGGGAGGTCTGGTCCACACCACGATCATGGTTGTTTTCATGACGACGTCGATGCGCTTAGCGCCGAAAGATCGACAAGCATCTGCTGCAGCAAGAATAACTTTAGGCCTCTCAGTGGCTACAGTCCTTGGCGTTCCGATCGGCGTGGCAATCAGCCAAGCGTTTGACTGGAGATGGGCCTTCTTGCTCATTGCAATACTCACAGCATTTAGTCTTGCTGTGATACTGCGAGCGTTTCCCAGAGAAGAGCCACAAACTGAACCTGTAGCACGGGCTAGCAGTCTAGATTCACTACGCCGACCTCAGATTTTGCTGGGAGTCATCACCACGGCCCTGGCTGCAATGGCCGCACTGACATTAGTGGTATACATTGCCCCGTTCCTAACAACAAGTGTCCTGTTCCCCTCTTGGTCAATTACTTGGATCATGCTTGCCTACGGCATCGGATGCATCCTAGGGAACAGCCTCGGCGGCATGATTGCCAACAGAAATCTCGTTTACGCACTCGTCGGTACAGTCACTGCGACATTTATCGCGCTCCTGTTTCTTGGCATATTCCCATCCAACGGTTACCTCACCGTCATGCTGATAGTCCTATTGGGACTAGCATATTTCTCGACTTTCCCAGCGCTTAATACATGGATCGCTCAATCATCTAGCGATGTCTCACCCAATTTGGCTCTCGCTGTTAACAGCTCGGCTTTCAATATCGGCATCGCACTCGCTGGAGTACTTGGCGGCAGTTACATCAATAGTGGCAGTCCAATAAGTGGTTTGCCCATCGTCGCAGCGATCCCCGGGGGGCTGGCAGTGTGCGCCGCATTTGCAGTCTTCATGTTTTTTCGGAAGACGACGAGCATCAAAACCCCGCTTCGCTAAATCTTCCATTACGTCAATCAGCAGAAAATTGAAATGTCTGCCGAAACAACCCTCAAAAGGACAAAATTTTGGAAATCATGACTGAAGGTCTATTTCGGCTCAGCGAAAATAGTTGGAGAGTGTCTGCATCCAATCCTGTGACCTATGAAGTCCACACGCACCGCTCGTTGTTTAATCTTGAAGATCCGTTTCTTGCCGAAACGTTGCTCAACACCGGCGGCCTAGAAGTAGTCGGCCGACGCTCGAATCGCCGACTCGTGGTCATTGATTCGGTTGTTTACGGAATCTACGGCTCAGAAATCCATGACTACTTTGCAACCCACGGTATCTACATTGTTGTGGAGACTATTGATTCAAACGAAACCACTAAGCACGCTGCAACTGTTGAGACAATACTTGAAGCGATGGCTACTTTTGGTATTGATCGCCGACGTGAACCTGTAATTGTCATTGGCGGTGGCGTGCTATGCGACATTGTTGGATTTGCGGCAAGCATATATCGACGCGGTACACCATATGTCAGGATTCCGACTACTCTCATTGGGCTGGTAGATGCCGGCGTTGGAGTCAAAACAGGTGTGAACCACGGGGGAGGGAAAAATCGGATCGGCACCTATGCTCAGCCCAGTGTTGCTTTGCTCGATTCAACATTTCTTCGGACAGTCCCCGAAAGGCATCTCTCCAACGGAATGGCAGAGATACTCAAAGTAGCTCTCGTAAAATCCTCTGAGCTGTTCAAAGTCATTGAGCAGGCTAACCTCATAGGCGTTTCTGAAGTCTTCTCGAACCCCGAACATGCCGACATTGCAGATCATCTCATGAATGAATCAATTCAGCTCATGCTCGAAGAATTGCAACCGAATCTCTGGGAATCCAACCTCGAACGATGCGTCGATTATGGCCATACCTTTGGACCCACACTGGAAATGCATGTGCTTCCTGAACTACTTCATGGCGAGGCCGTTGCCATCGACATGGCGCTCACAACAGGAATTTCCTTCCACCGAGGACTGATGAGTAAGGACCAAGCGCACCGAGTACTCGACGCGATCAAGGGCATCGGTATTGATCCGTGGTCAGAAACCCTTAACGACGAACAACTCATGATGACAGCAGTAGACGACATCACGAAACATCGAGATGGATTGCAGCGAATCCCGCTGACACGGGGATTGGGCGGCCATCTCTTCGTCAACGATATCGGTATTGACGATGTCCGCGCCGGAGCAAGGTTCATTCAGTCTTCTGTTCTTTCGGAAACAAACTAAGGAGAACCCATGGAATCCCATGGTTACGTCGCACCTGGTTATGAGAGCGTACGTGAACAATTCGATGTGAACCTGGCCAGTGTGGAGATTGGTGCAGCCTTCGCCGTTTATCACCATGGCCAACCAGTCGTAGATTTATGGGGCGGAATTGCAGATGCTGCTACCGAACGCCCCTGGAACCGGAACACTAGCACGGTAATCTTCTCCGGCAGCAAAGGTATCCTTTCCTCTGTTCTTTTATGGTTGTGCGACCAGCGAATCTTAGATCTCGATAAACCGGTCTGTCACTACTGGCCAGAATTCTCTTCTCTTGGGAAGTCCCACGTCACAGTGAGCGATTTCGCCACCTACGCTGCCGGAGTACCCGCTATCCGGCAGCAAGTCCTTGGACAAAATGACATCAATGATCCGCGGGCAATGGCGAAGCTGATCGCGCAAGAACCAATTACCAAATCTCCACAACTGATCTATGGCCCATTCACCCTCGGATGGATCCTTGACGAATTGTGCGTTCGTACTACAGGTTTGGAAGCAAGAGAGATTTTTAGGGAGAGGATTGCGAACCCTCTTGGACTAGAGTTCGGGTGGGGTTCCAACGCTGTCCAAGATCTTGCCAGCGTGCATCATGACGATGAGTTCGCTCGCCAGTACGACGTTCTTAATTTTCACGAAAGCGCGCTTGTTCGTGATATTTGGGCAAACCCCATCCCTTTTACTCAAGGTGAGAACCAGTGGAACCGGCCAGAACGCCGAGACTCGTATATCCCTGCAGCAAATGGTGCAGGCACAGCACGCTCCATTGCGAAGCTTTATTCGACGCTCATCGACGATCTCCACGGAAAAAATGGCACCGAGGGAGTCGTTGCTGCCCCGCAGTCAGTAGCCAAGGCCATTGACCTTAAATTTCGTGAGAAAGACGAAGCTTTAGGTTTCCCTTTTGCTTATGGCTATGGCGGATTCCGTCGACGTAGTCAACCTCGTGAAGGCCTCGACGGCGACATGTTTGGTCACGATGGTGGAGGAGGGTCGGCTCATTTTGCGTGGCCGGCGGCCAGAATCGCACTGTCATACACCCCGAACAGACTACTTGATATCGGAAACAACGACCACCGTGCCAGCTCTCTCATCCGAGCACTCAAAGAATCTCTGGCTAGCTTAATGGCGGAGAAAATCAGCTTATGAAACAAATTGGAGGCGGACGAGCCTCGACCGCTGAAAGAGAAGACTACGGAATTTCTCGACGGGGGGTTGTCGCTGGGCTTCTTGGAGCGAGTTTTGCTTCGTCGCTCCCCGCGTCAGGAGCCTCAGCGCAGCAAGCACAACGAAATTTAGTGGCGGCTAGCGTCAACGTTCCCATTATCAAACGTGACCAAGACCCACAATACGATTCCATGGTTGCTGTCTATAACCGCCGAATCCGGGCAACGCCTCAACGAGTATTCGCACCCCGCACGGGGCAAGAAACAGTGGCAGCAGTCCAGCAAATTATCGACTCCCACGAACGTTTGAGCATTATCAGCGGCGGCCATTGCTTCGAAGAATTTTCTCTACCTAAGGATGTTCAATCCGTTATTCACGTTGGCGCGCTCAACCACGTCGGGTTCAACTCTGACCGGCAGAGTTACGGTGTCGGAGCTGGAGCGCGACTATTGAACGTTTATGATTCGCTTTTCCGCGATCACGGCGCCACCCTCCCCGGGGGTGTGTGTTACTCAGTGGGCGCAGGAGGTCACATCACGGGCGGAGGATACGGCTTGCTTTCACGTGCCCACGGGTTGACCGTCGATCATCTCATTGGAGTAGAAGTAGTGACCGTCGATCGCCAAGGAAAAGCCTCCCTCGACTACGTGACAAAAGAATCGGAACGCGACCAAGCTGACTTGTTTTGGGCACACACCGGTGGCGGAGGAGGAAATTTCGGAGTAGTCACGCGATTCGACTTTCACAGTGAAGGAACCACAAAGGGTCTCCCATCACCGCCTGCAACTGTGCACCTGGTTAATTGCAGTTGGCCCTGGGACGGTGTTACTGAAGAACAATTCGATGCCTTTATAGGAGTCTTCGCTGAATGGTGCATCACCCATAAAGTTTCTGACAAGACAACCAACCTCATCTTTCCATGGTTGATCGTTCGTCATCGTGACCATGGTGGGCTTGGAATGGTTATGCAGGTAGCCTCCGAGTCAGCAATTCCTATAGCTAGGCAACTCGTCGAGGACCTAGCCCGTGCTCTGCACCGCGATACGCGAGACGACTACGTGAGTTGGGAACAAATGCCATGGATGAACGCTGTCAGGCTTATCGGTACAGCCAGCGGCGAGAACCATGACCCCAACCGTCGAGGAAAGCAAGGATCAGCGAACCTTATCCGAGGGTTATCACCCGACCAGACCGCACACCTCTACAAGGCAATGACAACCTCCATTCCGGGTTCCGTCTCCGCCGGAATGGATATTGCGGCGCTCGGTGGCGCCATCGCCGAAATTGAAAACGACGCAACCGCCGTATACCAACGCAACAGCACCATGAAGTTCCTGGTCCAAACTTTCTGGAAGTCCGAGACAGACGACACCGCCAATATCGACTGGCTAAGGAATACCTACCACGGTCTCTTTCCCGAGGGCGCACCTACTTACGACAAAAACACTGCCGGCAGCTACATTAACTATCCCAACTCAGATCTCTCTGATACGCGCTGGAATACATCCGGGCTCAGCGCTGGAGAGATCTACTACGGAAAGAACTATCCCCGTTTACAGCGAGCCAAACGTAGATGGGATCCGAACAATATCTTCCACCACACTCAATCAATTCAGGCATCATGACTATTACCCGCTCATGGACAGCTAAAGGTCTATTATTCGACCTTGACGGAACTCTAGTAGATTCCCACCAGGAAATTGCTTCCGCATGGACAACAATTGCTAACAAGCATTCCCTGTCGGTAGACAACGTCCTTGCATTACTTCCAGGAAGGAGGGCAAATGAAATCCTGCGATCGCTCAATATTGCTGATGACGAGATCGAAACCGACCTTCATTGGCTAGAACGCAAACAAAACAATCCAGGCCAGCTCGATTCCATCGCTGGTGCACACCAATTGTTGAAGGTACTTCCACCCGAATCATGGGCTGTCGTGACGGCAGCTCCGAAAAGCGTTGCTCTCGCACGGCTTGATGCCGCAAAATTGCCCCGGCCACAAGTGCTCGTTGCTGCAGAGGACGTAGAACACGGTAAACCCGCACCGGACGGATACCTACTTGCAGCACAGTTGCTTGGCTTCTCCCCGAAAGATTGCGTTGTCTTCGAAGATGCACAAGTCGGAGTCGACGCAGCCTTAGCTGCAGGTTCTCGCGTCATCAGCATCGGCACGCTGGTTGGTAGAAGCGAGCAATCAATTCAGGATTACCGCCAACTTCAAATAGAAAGCATCAACCTCGATGCGATTTCTTGGAACATACCTCGCAAAGACTCGGTGCAGGTCCAATGACACAGCCGCGTGACGTAGCAATGGACATCGGAGGAACTTGGTTTCGAGTACTGGACAACGGAATCCAACAGAAAACTCCGAGTCCCAGTAAACTCAACAAACCAACGACTCCGTCACCCGAGCTATACAGGCGATTAGTGGAAAAAATCCTTGATGCTGCACCATCCGCCGGCACTGTAGCAATCTCGCTAGGGGCAGCAACTGATGATGTCGAGAATAGGATTCTGGGCTCGGGTCCTCTCTGGGGGAACTGGACACCACCCCACGACCTGCTTCAGGCTCTGGAACGAGAACGACCTGATCTCAACTGGTCAGTATTCAATGATGTTTCTTGCTCACTGGCCCACTTCGCTAAAAACTATGGAAATTCGGAGACCAGACACATTGGTTTCCTTACCGTGAGTTCGGGAATCGCACTTCGAATTGCCAATCTAGAATCTGGCACCATCGTTGTTGATTCTTCAGGAACACAAGGGGAAGTAGGGCACCTACGATTACCCTTGCATCGAGATACAAGAACAGTCCAAGGCCTTACCTGTGAGTGCGGCGGTGAAGACCATATAGCTTCCGTCAGCTCAGGGCCCGGAATTAGGAGAAGTGCAGAGGCGCTCAACATGCCTGACTTCACACCCGAAGGATTCGTCGATGCACTTAACCAGCGCAATGACAAAGCGCAAAAGCTGTTGGATACAGTCACCGCGCCGATCGCTGAACTACTCCGAACTGTCTGGACTGTAAAACCGGAAGTGGGACTCATCGGTATCGGCGGAGGTGTCCCCGAGGCACTGAGCGAACATTACGATCAAGCACTAAGACGGCACCTGTCTCAGGACGCTGGCTATGCCTCACTCGATCCCAGAATCTGGGAACAAGGTTTTCGAACTCTCAGCGCTGAGAACCCCGTCAGCAATTTACAGGGCGCACAACTACTCGCGCAAGGCTACCTACTCATCAAGAAATCAAGGACACTCACACATGCCAGATAAGGGCCCATACAAAGCGATAGTGAGACATTCAGGTTCCAGCACCATTGTCGAAAAACAGTATCCAATCATCGAACCAGGAGATCTAGTATTAGCCCCAGAATCCGTCAGTTTGTGTGGCACCGACCACCAGATGCTAAGAGGCATTCGAAATGACCCCTCACCTATCCTCGGGCATGAAGGAGCCTGTCGAATAATTGATGGGGCTAATGAAGTTAATGGATTCACACTTGGGCAGCGTGTAACGCTAAACCCAACCAACCCAAATGATCCATCCTTTCTACTCGGGCATAACATCGACGGGCTATTCCAGCAACGAGTTGTCATTCCACGCCGAGCAGTTGAATCCGGAATGGTGGTGCCAATTGAAGACGAACTTAGCTCAGACATAGCAACCCTCATTGAGCCATTGGCAGTGGTCGATTATGCGCTGGCTTGTCTCCAATTATCCAAAGCTGAACAGCTCGTGATTATTGGCGATGGTCTTATCGGAAACCTTGCTGCATGCCGCGCATCAATGAGCGACCGCTGGTCGCATGTTGTTCTAGTGCATTCCACGGAACAAGGAAAAAAATGGAGCGAAAACACCTGGGATGGTACAAAAGTTCAGAGCTTCTCAACAGATGAATTCAACAACAGCTTGGCCGACGAGCCAATTGGATGTCTTATTGCTACCCACCGGGATCGCACACCTGAATCCATAGACCTGATTGCAAAAGCAGCTGGAGTGCACTTGCTGGCAGTGCATGTCATCGGCGGAGTCGCACCGCAAGATCAATCGAGACACTTCCCAGGCGTGGACCTCACAGGAATCAGGGCAGCAAATACGGGTGGCCCTTGGCCCCCTAATCGCACGATTCACGAATCCGAAAACGCAAAAGTAGCCTTCACCGGCAATCGGGGCGTTACCAGCAACGCCCTAGCCCAAGCTGCAACTGATCTGACAGGAATCATTCCAGACGTAGCGCCACTGATCTCACACAGCCTTGATCTTCAACCAGCAGTTGAACTCATGAACCATATGGTGGCAACGCAGAGCAGGCACATCGACAGTCGCCCCATCATGAGGCTAGTTATTTCCATGAACCCAGAAATGACCTCGAAGTGAAGACAATCCCCACATCCCTCCCCACAGAAAACAGGAGAACCCAATGAAACCGCTCGCACTAGTCACAGGAGCAAGCTCGGGAATTGGGCGTCAAGCAGCACTGTCCTTGGCCCAATCGGGGCACAGAGTCATTGTTGGCTACGGGAAAAACCACAATGCTGCTGAACAAACAGCTGCCGAAATCAGGACGCAGTACGGGGTATGGGCAGAAACTGAACAGATTCAACTTGATGAACCAGAACAAACCAAGAAGTGCATCGATTCGATCCTAGGTCAGCATGGACCCGTTGATGTCTTAGTAAACAACGCTGGAATTAATCGCAGAGAATCTTTCCTCACAGAAAGCATCACATCGTGGAATCGGCTTCTGGACGTCAATCTCACCAGTCCCTTCGTCATCGCACAAAGGACTGCCAAAGCCATGGTCGAAGAAGGAATTCCAGGACGAATTATCAATGTCACCAGTGTCCACCAGCGTATACCGATTACTGGCGGTAGTAGCTACTGCGTGGCAAAAGCTGGACTAGGCATGCTGACTCAGAGCATGGCACTTGAATTGGGGGAGTATGGCATCACGGCGAACGCTGTAGCTCCCGGAGAAACAGCAACCCCCATGAACAGCTCAGATCCGAATTACACCGCCTACACGGTTTCCCGGCCAGTGCTACCAATCCCCCGACCAGGTGATCCCAAAGACGTAGCACAACTGATTACGTTCCTGACTTCCCCCGCGGCAGGATACGTCACCGGGCAAACCTTCGTAATTGATGGAGGGCTTGAATTAATTGCTGCAGATGCAAACGTACGATCAGTATTGAACTAGTTGGATTCGGGACCGCTTAACAAGGACGCGATGTAATCACGGGTGCTCATGAGGTCCCGAATCTCACTATCAATCCGGTTCACTTCATTTTGAAGATCTCCGAGCAGTTCACCACAGAGATCCCTGACATTGATGTGTTGAGCGATGCAATCAAACAAGAACCGAATCTGATTTGTCTGGAACCCTCCCCGAATAAGGAAACGAATCAGATTAGCCCGTGGGATATCAGACGAAATGTACAGCCGATGCCCACGGGTCGTACGTTCTGGGTGGAGCAACCCTTTATCTTCGTAATACCGAAGGAGGCGTTCGCTGATTCCAGTGCGGGATACCATTTCTCCAATCGACAATTCGACCGAATTGGGTACGGCTGTTTCAGGAACCGGGAATGAGGAGCCAGAAACAGGGGGATTACCTTCGTGCAATGGAGGTTGTCGAAGGCTCTGCTGTCGGGTCATACTCCTATAGTAATTCGGCAGGGTGCTTATGTATGGAAATGCGCAGTCCTGTAGAGACCACGGAAATAATTGATCAAGAGGCGTTTAAGGTTCAAGATCGCTGATCAATCAGACACGTAAAAGAATCTTCCCTGGCGAATGTAACGTCATGTTCGCTTTCAGCGCTTGTACAGCGTCATCGAAAGCATATTCGGCAGCTATTCGAACTTTTAGCATTCCCTGGGATGCAAGCTCAACAACACGTTCCAATTCGTCTTCTGGATGTTGAAGTCCAGGAATACCTGCAGCCTGCGAGTATTTAGTACCCCAGACGGTGACCGCTCTTGAACAATGTCCGAGTAACTGATGAGTAGCTTCAGCTGGCTCTTTCCCCCCGATTGCATCAGCAATGGCAGATACTGCCGCAATCGACTTCACAGCATTGACAACTTCAGGACCATACTCGACAGGCACCACCCCAAGCGAGCGGAGGTATTCGTGATTATGGGTAGAAGCTGACCCGATGACAGTCGCACCCCTGCCTATAGCAATCTGGGCCGCCGAAGCGCCCACGCTTCCAGCAGCACCGTGAATCATCAAAGTGTCACCAGAAGTAATTCCCAACTGGTGAATTATTGAGTAACCTGCAACTGCTGATGAAGGTAATCCGGCTGCCTGCTCAACCGTCAGTGACGAAGGAAGCGGCACCACGAAGCGGCCATGAACAATCTGTCGTTCTCGGTAGCCTCCCGCGCGGCTGCCCACTACTACCTTCTGTCCGATATGTAGATGAGAAACCTCGGATCCGACGGCTTCGACAGTACCGACGCTTGCCCAACCGGGCACACCATTCGGAGGCCGAGATTCTTGGGATCTGAAAGCACCCGAGATCATCTTCCAATCAATCGGGTTAACGCCAATAAGTTCGTTGACGACAAGAACCTCCCTCTTCTGGGGAACGCGCAGAGACTCAATCTCAACCTGAAGAACATCGGGCGTGCCGTATTCCCGGTAAACAAATTTCTTGTTCATCTAAAATCCAATTTCTAACCGTTTTTGCAGCTGCTTCATATAGACAATTTGTCTCTAAAAGTCAGCATCTCCATGTGCAGAAGCGAAGTATCGACGTAGTGAAGCAAGAGCCAATGAATCACCCCATTGACCTAGTTCAACCGATACTACGACCTGACATGATGTGAGGATCTAAATTATTGGATAGTGCGGTCACCTGTGTGTCATATCTATGGGGAGATCTCACCAGATGCTCCTGACGAACAGTCCACTGCGCCCTTTCATGGATATCGCCCTGCAGGTGCGACAAAAACCATTGAGCTTAGGCGCGAAAAAGCGATCACACTCTGTACCTATCAAGTGTTGAAGCTGAAATGTCAGCAAGTATTGAAAAAGGGAAACGATGATCATGAAAAGGCGGAACATGTGAAAACGGCAGGAAAAGAAAGCATAATCATGCTTCTCTAAGCCTGGCGAGGTGAAAACGCGATCTCAATAAACAGATGAAGTAGATCGTCTAACAACGCATTGCTGGCGCATGCCTGTAGCTTGATGTGTCTGACCTATCTCACCTGCAGGTGAAAGTACTATTTAGCGCCTCATCAAATAAACCAGTCCGGAAAAGATCATCACTATGCACGAAAGGAAAGTATTCGAATGAACCTAAGAAAAATAAGTGTTGCCGCTGCTGGCGCAGTCCTAGCTCTGGCCTTGGCTGGATGCTCATCATCTGTGACCCTCCAAGGGGAAAAGGTGGGTAACGCGGGTGAATTCTTGGAGGAAGCTGACCAGCTTTTTACTGAGACCGTTGCTAACGCACCGGCCGACTCGCTAAGCAGCAGTGATGACTCCCGATGCTTCTATGAGAAGAACGGGGAGGACATTACTTCCGTTGTGCATTGTGGCCCTGTGAAAATCCTTGGACATGAGGGCAACTATTTTCCTATAAGCTTCGAAACCAAAATCGACTCTGATAGTAAAAAGATTCTCAGCGACCCGCAGGTCAGCGAAGCGGCAGCCAACCCTGCCGGGGAGCTTTTCCGTCCCGACGGCAAAAAGCCAGCAGACATCGGAAGCGTTGCTCAACCAGCAGGCCCTCAAGCAACTCAGAAGAACTTCGCAGTGGTCATGCCATTGGACTCGGTGAGTTCTCCATTGAATTTCGAGGACTTGGAGAAGCGTTCCTTCCTGAAAGCGCCGGCAGCGAATGTGAGCGTAGCCCAAAAAGCGACAAATGAGCTGATTCCTGGCGAAGTGCTCAGCAAACTGCAGGGCAATGACGCTTCGTCCGAGTCGTCCTCGGGAGGTAGCCAGGAGTTTTATCGTCCTGCCGAAGACCAAAGCTTGTCGATGTACAAGATCTCCGTAGGCTCGCCTGACGAGCTCGGGCCGAAACTCGACACCGGGTGGTCCCAGCCGGAAGGAGCCAAAGATGCTGGCCTTTCACTGTCGATCAAATCAGGATCGCAGCGTCTTAACGTTGCTGGTTCATTGACTTCAGTTTCCTTTGGAACAAACGAATCGAAAACCGCCACGATTTCCTGCAGCTCCGTCCCGTGTCAGGCCCTGGATGGAAAAGACTACCTTCTGGTGGTCTCGTCGGAAGACAGCGCAGCTCCGTCGTTGGTGGGCACCACTGACGGGAAGGACCAAACTGTTGCCCTGGGTACCGGGCAAGTTTCTTCGGAGGTTTCCTCCGTGGCTTATGAGCGCGAACGCCTGCGCCAGCAAGTGTCTGCCGCGTGGGGTACCCAAACCGAAGAGATCGTGAGCCAGAAGGCTGCTGGTGAAAACGGCGAGCCCACTGAGCTAACTTTTGGTGGATCGGTTGGATCCGCGTATCTGACTCCGTTTGAGACGACCGCTGGGTGGGCGCCAGAAGGTAAGGCATGGCTCGTTCTGCAGGTCGATGACATGGTGCTCGATGAGGGCTACTACTCTTCGGATGCCTCGGTGGATTGGCCAAAATCCTGGACAGCGAAGGTAGGCAAGCAAAGCATCGCAGCGCAGCCTGAAGCGATTAGTGATCGAGCAGTTTTCGAGGTGCCAGCAAATCTGAAAAAGGCTGACGTTTCCTTCCAGCCTTCCGGTGTCGTGACTTACCGGCATGCTGACGAGAACTATAGCAGCAACAAGAAGCAGAAGGCGTTCACTGTGGAAAAGGCGCTGAAAGTCGAGGTGGAAATCCCATGAGCCTGAAGTTGAAGAAGTCGCTGTCGCTCATCGCGTCCGGTGCGGCCGTACTAGCACTGTCCGGTTGTTCGGATCCACAAGATAATCCGGCGCAAACCGCTCAGGAAGCGATGAGTCGCATCATGGATGGAAAAACGGAGGAAGCCTGCGAGCTCATGGCGTCCTCAGAGGGAGCCTTCGTGGAGGGCACCGAAGACCATGCCGGGTGCATCTTGATCATGACTCGCATGAAGTCCTTGATGGAGCCCTACAAAGAGCAAGACCTGGTCGTGAGCTCATCGTCGATCGATGAAGCCGAAGGCGCAGCCGAAGTCACCGGCGATGATGTCAACGATGAATTCAAGGAATTCTTCGACGACAATCATTTGGACCTGATCCGCATCGATGACAAGTGGTACATCGAACTGCGGTAATACCCAGCACTATGCTTCTGGTCGTGGCCAACTGAAAAATTTTCCAGTTGGCCATGGCCAGAAACATTTAATCATCGCAGGAAAAGGAGCAATCTTTAATAACCTCGGTTCTCCGCTGTTTAGGGCTGCACAGAGCAGTGCCATTCGGTCAGAGCTACTCGCTAAGCTAGCCGGAAGTTCAACGACATGGTTACCCGCTCTACCGCCTCAGTTCTTGTTCAGCCAAGTAGCACGGTCACAGTAGGCACCATCAGGGGTCGATTTGGTCCCAGTGCAGAGCAGGAATCCAAAGGTTTTCCCTCGCGCAGCGCGGCCGCCGGCGCCTTTCGTGAGGGCCCTGGCCTTCGGGGAGACAAACGGTACGACCCTCGGGCTCCTTAAGCCGAGGCAAGAGAAGACCACGCAAGCCATCACCTGCCTGGACTCCATCCCACTGGAGGTACGTCCCGCCAGGACAACCACTGCACTTTGTTCCGTGGGCGCTCGCCGTGCGCTGTGCCGTCTTACTTGCACTCAGCGTTCAGATAGTGGTGCCTTCCGGACCATCCGGGCTACCTCGGTGCGCTAGAGGGGAGTCCCATCGCCCGCAAGGCACATAGGTGCCGCGGCCAGCTTGCTGACACCGCATCCTTTCGGGCACTCGGACGATGTGTGAACTTTGAGCCCCGAGCTCTAGACTCACTCAGGATTTGCGGGGCTTTCAACTGGTGCGTTGGCTGGTGCTTTGCTGCGCACTTTTCCCATGTCGCGTGGGATGACGCTATTCTTTTCCTTGCGGGTTTTCGAGTGGCCTGCACGCTCCCGCAGCGGGTCACCTGATGGTGGCCCGCTGTTCCTTTACCCCAAGGGAATCGGTTGTAGCCAGGCGCCGGGGACATACCATCATCGGCAGCCAGGTAGCGAGGACAGGTCGGGGCCTTTCGCCACTCGGTCTCTTCCCTGGGTGCTGAGAGTAGGACCCAGTACTTCTCTTCAAAGCCTTCGCTGCTAGTTTCTGAATTCAGCGTTCAAAACCCAGCCGCCAAGCGCGGCGGCAAACCCGTCAGTATCAGTTGCTTCCAGAGTTGCCAATGAAATGGCCCCACTTCTTGTGCTCAACTCGATGTCTATTTTTGAGAAGACATTGCGCTCCCACTGGCCCGTGTTACGCATATTGATGTCAGGACTAATGTAAAGCACTGCATCGCCACGCATAAACTCTTTGCTCGCAGCATATTTCCGATACTCTGCGGCAAGGATGCTCTTATCTACATCAGCGTGAACCTCCTCGGAAATCTTAGGACCATCTTCTCCGGAATGATCTAGATGGACTCCGAAGAGAGACGCCGGCAGTACGAGGTGGTCCATAAGGCTCAGACCGGTTTCTAACTCGGCTCCGCCACGAGCATTGACTGTCTTTGATGCAGCTTCCAGCTGTTCAAGCCGGTGAATCAAAGTCCGTGCCCCCCACCGTTCAGCAGGTCCGTGATCAATGCCGAATACACGTACCAACCACCCGGCGGAGCCGTCCGGTAGGTAGTTGCCGTTAAGGCCCATTTTGGTCGCCCTCGTGATATCCGCCGCCTGCCAGACGCGAGAGTCAGCATCGACCGGATCATGGCCGGTAGGCAATAACTGAAGCGATTCTTGACGGGCCCTAGCATCGATCTCTAGTTCATCAGCAATTGAAAGACGTTGTGCTCGCGTGAGGGTGTTTGCCACCGTGGGAAAACCGAAAGATAGGCCTTCGGCCAGGTCACTTCCTGTCCATGAATCATAGTGACGGCAGCCTTCGAACATTGGGCCACTGATCGTGGGTACGTCCGTAGTTTCGCGCAAAGCACGGATGAGCGATTGCAGATGTGCTTCAGCTTTATCGTAGACGTCAAGCCAAGCCGCTGCGTCCCACATGGATTCTGACATTCGAGTCAGGCTATCTGCAATTCGAGAGGCTTGGGTTGAATCGGTGAAGGTGGTGATTTTCAGGCTGTGCGATTCGGCGTATTCGCCAGGCCAGGTAGCGATGACAGCAGTTTTTCCTTGTGATGGCAGGCAACTGTATAGAGTCAATGTGTACTCCAATTTTGAATGATGCTGAGCAAGTCGTTGAACTGCGTCTGTGGTTTGGGCAACTACTAGGAGCAGGCGCAATGAAGTCAAGGCTTGAGCAAAGCTAAGAATATTGGGGATAACGGTAACTTTGCGGCACTACCGCGAAGCCAATCCGATATTGAAATGATAGACCATGGGTCGAAGGTATGAGCGGAAAACACGCTGAGCGATCGGACCCGCACGACGATCGCCGATGGTTGTGTTCAGGTCGATGCCTTCACACTCAGGAGCACCACGATGATCCTCTGGGGACAGGTCCACCACGCACGAGGATACTTTCTGGATACCGTCTACGTGAATGAGAAAAAGCCTGCCGTCAGACTCCAAAAGGAGGTGCTTGCAGGGCTGCTGCAAGCCAAGAACCTGTCTGGTATCAGTGACTTCAGCGGGTGGTACTTCATTGTCGAAGGCCGCTTCCAGGAGAACGTAAAGGGTGCACCCTACATGGCGCTCGACAATGCCCAGAAGATCGCGTTCCTCCCGCCCCAGAACTCGACAAGCGACCAGCAAGGAGGACCTTGGAAATCCCATGCTTGAAAACCGCCGCGACGCAGAAAGAAGGTCCGCTCCATCTTGATGCTGATTGATGGAGCGGACCTTCAGCGTTGGCGGCACAGCGTTATATTGCGCTAGCTGCCTGGGCCAGCGGCCAGCCGGTCACGGTCTTTGGCCGCGGGGGAGCGTAGGTGCGCACCTTGGAGGTGCTCAGACCCATCCGCACCAGCGATTCGGCGATGGTCACCGCCGCGCGGACACCATCGACAATCGGCACCCCGGTGGCTTCGCGGACCTGTTCTTCCAGCTCGGCCATGCCGCCGCAGCCAAGGCAGATGACTTCGGCCTTGTCCTGCTCGACGGCGATTCGCGACTGCTCGACGATGGCGGCCACGGCACGCTGGGGATCTGATTCCAATTCCAAGACGCCCAGGCCGCTGGCCCGTACCGAAGCCAGGCGGTCGGTCAAGCCCGCGAGTTTCAAGCGGTCTTCAATCAAGGGCACAGCACGGTCCAAGGTGGTCACCACGGAGTACTTGTGCCCGAGGAATTGCGCGGTGGAGGCAGCGGCTTCGGTGATGTCCACGACCGGAACATCCAGCAGTTCCTGCAGGCCTTCGCGCCCGTGCTCGCCGTAGCCGGCCTGGATCACTGCGTCGAAGGGCTCCGGGTAGCGGACCACCTTGTCCATAACGGCAATGGCGGCGAGGTAGCTCTCGAAGTTGCCTTCGCAGGAGTCGGCGCCGAAATCCGGGGTGAGCTCGACGATTTCCGTGCCCGGCGACGCGACCTGCCGTGCCGAATCGCCGATGGCCTGGGTCATGGAAGCAGTGGTATTCACATTCAAAACAAGGATTCGCATGACGCTCCTAGTGGGTTGGGGTCACGGCGATCGGCTCGCCGTCGATGTCTGCCAGGTCGTGCTGGCGCTTGGCCAGGGCCAGGTACGCGAGGGCGCCGGCGCCGGATCCAAGGAACCAGGCAAACGGGCCGACGCCGCTCAATGCGGGGACGAAGGCCAGCACCAGGGCGATCACCGAGCTGATCACCAACGCGCCAACGGCACGGAAGTTCACGCCGCGGGTGAAGTAGTAGGTGCCTTCGGGGTTCTCCCGGTAGAGATCCATGACGTTGATCCGGGCTTTGCGGATCAACCAGTAGTCGGCCATGATGATGCCGAAGAGCGGGCCGAGCAAGGCGCCCAGGCCCCCGAGGAAGTAGTTGATGATTTCCGGGGAGTTGTAGAGGTTCCACGGCAGGATCACCAGTCCGATGACGCCGGAGATCATGGCGGCGCTGCGGAAGTTCAGCTTCTTCGGGAGCAGGTTGGTCAGCGCGTAGGTGGGAGCCACGAAGTTGGCCATCAGGTTCACGGCAATGGTCAGCACCAGCAGCGCGGCCGAGGCCAGCAGCAGCAGGAAGGTGTTGGGGATTGCTCCGACAACATCCGATGGCGAGGTGATGACCTTGCCGTTGATGGAGAACTGGGTCCCGGTCAGGACCACGACGATGGCGCCGAAGAACAGCATGTTCAACGGGATGCCGAAGAAATTGCCCTTGACGATGGATTTCTTGGAGACGGCCCCGCGGGTGAAATCGCAGAAGTTCAAGACGAAGGTGCCATAGATGGAGACCCACAGCGCGGCGGCGCCGAACATCGCGGCCCACATGGCGCCGCCGGTCTTGGTTTCACCGGTGCTCAGCGAGATGCTGAATCCCGATTCGATGAGCATCCAAATGGCCAGGGCCAAGAAGGTCGCCAGAATCACCGGGCCGGCGAAGGCCTCGTATTTGCGGATCATCTCCATGCCGTAGCTGACGATGACCAGCTGGATGGCCCAAAGCGCCACGAAACAGATCCAGCCCAGGGTGTTCAGCCCCAGGAAGCTGGAATCTTGCAGGCCGGCAGCGCCCGGGGCCACGGCGATCACCATGACCGAGAGCACCTGCGAGGCCAGGTACGTCTGGATTCCGAACCAGGCGATGGCCACTGCGCCACGTATGAGGGCCGGGATTTGGGCGCCGTTGATGCCGAAGGCAATGCGGCTCATTACCGGGAAGGGGACTCCGGTCTTTTCGCCCATGAACCCCGAGAAATTCAGCAGGGCGAAGAGCAGGATGGCGCCGATGGCCAGCGCGCCGAGGATTTGCCCGGCGCTCATGCCCAGGGCGAAGAGCCCGATGGCGAAAGCGTAATTGCCCAGCGAGTGCACGTCGTTGGCCCACAGCGTGAAGATGCTGTAGGCGTTCCACGAACGGCCCTTGCGGGTGGTGGGCGCCAGGTCCTGGTTGTACAGGCTGGGGCTGAGCTCGTGGGGGTTCGAGCGGTCAATGCCCTGGCTGGCAGATGAAACGATGATTGGTTCGGCGGAGCTGGGCTCCGAAATTTCTTGCCTCATGGTGAGGTCCTCTTCTCAGAAGCATGCTGAGGGCAGGACGATGCGGCCCGGTGTTATTTGGCGGGGTATCGTGCGCCGTCAGCGCGCATGCTCGCGGCATGCTGGTCTATTCGTAGTCGGTGGAATGCGTGGGTCCGCTTCAAGGGGACCGGAGCACGCGCTACGGATAGATCGGCTGGCCGAAGTTCCGGTAGAACTCCGAAGGGGTGCCAACAACTGGCTGAATGGCAAACGGCTGTTGCCAGTTTGGGCGTCCTGCTGGACTGCCTATGTGTCGTGCGCTCATGGCTGCTCCTGAGCTAGAAAAATTCACTCCGAGATGTGTGCCACATCACCTGCACAACAACTGTAAGTCTCCAGGGCGTCTACCGCAATAGAAAATCCGGATTTCATATAGCGGAAATGCCAGTGAAACCCATTTGCCATGTCAAGGCCTTGCCGGATTCCCCATGGATCCGCTTCTGACGATTGAGTTTCGCATATTAAGCAAAAGTTACTCGATCGATAGCGGAACCATGCGGGCATTGGTGCGATGCGCCGGGTCGGCCAAGAAGTCGCCCGCAAGGGTTGACAGCCCTTCGCCCGGGGACTTAGTGTTTTCATAAAGCAAAACCTAATTTCCATAAAGCGGAAAATTAGGAACGTGGTCTTGGAGGGAAATCCGGTGTCCTACACTCTGAATTGCTCGATTCTTCTAACTGAACTGCCGCTGCTCCAGCGCGCTGAGGCAGCACGCCAGGCAGGATTCGACAGCGTCGAATTCTGGTGGCCCTTTGCCGAAGCCGTTCCCGCAGACAAGCAGGTCGACGAGTTCATCGACTCGCTCAAGAATGCAGGCGTCCAGCTCGACGGCCTGAACTTCTTCGCCGGCAACATGCCCGAAGGGGACCGGGGCCTGGTTTCCTGGAAGGGACGCTGCAGCGAATTCAAGGACAACGTCGCGGTTGTGGCCGCCATCGGCGAAGCCACCGGCTGCACCTCCTTCAATGCCCTGTACGGCAACCGCCTTGAGGACTACACCCCCGAGGAGCAAGACGAGCTGGGGCTGACGAACCTGCTTGTGGCTACCGAGGGCGTCGCCAAGATCGGCGGCACCGTGCTGATCGAGCCGGTCTCCGGCACCGAGGCCTACCCGCTGAAGACCGCCGCCGACGCGCTGAAGGTCGTCGACGCCGTCAAGGCCGAGGGCAAGGGCAATATCGCACTGCTGGCAGACTTCTACCACCTGGCCGTCAATGGCGACGATGTCGCCGCGGTGATCGAATCCCACGCCAAGGACTTCGGCCACATCCAGATCGCCGACGCACCGGGCCGTGGCGCACCGGGCACCGGCAACCTGCCGCTGTTCGACTGGATCAACCGCTCGGTCGAACTGGGCTACACCGGCAAGGTCGCCCTGGAATACAAGCAGGATCGGGCCACCGCCTTCGAGTGGCTCAAGACCGCCTCCGCCAACGCCTAAGCATCCGCACCACCTAGATTTTTGGAGAAAGACATGTCGCAGAACGTTGCATTCATCGGCCTAGGCATCATGGGCCTGCCGATGGCGAAGAACCTGGTCAACGCCGGCTTCACCGTCACCGGTTTCAACCGCAGCCAGAAGGCCATCGACGCGCTGGTCGCCGCCGGCGGCAAGGGTGCCGGCTCGATCGCCGAAGCCGTCAAGGACGCAGACGTCGTGATCACCATGGTTCCGGATTCCCCGGACGTGGAAGCAGTTGCCACCGGCGCCGAGGGCGTTTTCGCCAACGCCAAGCCCGGCGCCCTGTGGATCGATAACTCCTCGATCCGCCCGGACGTCGCAGTGAACCTGTCCAACCTGGCCCGTGAAGCAGGCCTCCGTCCGCTGGACGCCCCGGTCTCCGGCGGCGAAGCCGGCGCCATCGAAGGCGTGCTGTCCATCATGGTCGGCGCAGAAGCTGCCGACTTCGAGGCGGCCAAGCCGGTGCTCGAGGCAGTGGGCAAGACCATCGTTCTGGTTGGCCCCTCGGGCTCGGGCCAGACGGTGAAGGCCGCCAACCAGCTGATCGTTGCCGCCAACATCCAGGCGCTGAGCGAAGCAGTGGTCTTCCTCGAGGCCTACGGAGTTGACACCGACTCGGCCATCAAGGTCCTCGGCGGCGGCCTGGCCGGCTCCAAGGTCCTGGACCAGAAGGCCCAGAAGATCCTGGACCGCGAATTTGCCCCGGGCTTCCGCCTGGCCCTGCACAACAAGGACATGGGCATCGTGACCTCTGCCGCCCGCGAAGCCGGAGTGGTTCTGCCGCTTGGCGCACTCGTGGCCCAGCTGGTGACCTCCACCGTGGCTTCCGGAGACGGAGCGCTGGACCACTCGGGCCTCTTCCGCGGCGTCCAGCGCCTGTCCGGCAAGGTCGAAGCGCCGGTTCCTGCCTAGTTTTCCCGCAACTTCCTGCGGCGGGCGGCGCTGGTAGCGCCTGCTCCTCAGATCACGGCACGCAATGACCGCCATGCGGGCGCCGGTCCCGGCTTTCAGTGCTCAGTTGGCCGCGGCCGGCACCGCCGGCGGTGCGTGAGGGCCCCGTTCCTGCCCGTTACCAGTATCTGGTGCTCAAGGAGCAGGCGTTGTGGTGACTCATGCGCCGCGCCGCCCGCCGCAGGTACTTAATAACTTTTCTTCCCAGCTACCCATGAACAGCTTGCTTGTTCTTCCTAAAGGACGTGTTTGACATGCCAAAGATGCGCGCAGTTGATGCCATCGTACAGATCCTGGAAAAAGAGGGTGCCACCGAGGCCTTCGGCCTGCCAGGAGCAGCCATCAATCCGCTGTATTCGGCGATGAAGGACCATGGCGGCATCCGCCACACCCTGCACCGCCACGTCGAAGGCGCATCGCATGCGGCCGACGGCTACTCGCGGGCCACCGGCAAGATCGGGCTGTGCCTGGGCACCTCGGGTCCTGCTGGCACCGACATGATCACCGGCCTCTATGCCGCCATCGCGGACTCCATCCCGATGCTGTGCATCACCGGACAGGCGCCGACCAGCGTGCTGCACAAGGAAGACTTCCAGGCCGTGGACATCGAGTCCATCGCCAAGCCGGTGACCAAGTACGCCTCCACCATCCTGGAGCCCGGCCTGGTTCCGGGCACCTTCGCCAAGGCCTTCCAGATCATGCGCTCCTCGCGTCCGGGCCCTGTGCTGCTTGATCTGCCGATCAACGTGCAGATGGCCGAGATCGACTTCGACATCGACGCTTACGAGCCATTGCCAGTGGACAAGCCGAAGGCCACCCGCGGCCAGGCGGAGAAAATCGTCGACCTGCTGCTCAGCGGCCAGAAGCCGCTGATCATCGCCGGCGGCGGCGTGATCAACGCCAACGCCTCGGATCAGCTCGTCGAGCTGGCCGAAGAGTTGAACATCCCGGTTTCCCCGACCCTGATGGGCTGGGGCGCGATCGCCGATGACCACCGCCTGCAGGCGGGCATGATCGGCATCCAGACCCACACCAAGTACGGCAACGCCACCTTCCTGGAATCCGATGTGGTGCTGGGCCTGGGGAACCGCTGGGCCAACCGCCACACCGGCGCCCTGGACGTGTACCGCGCGGGACGCAAGTTCATCCACGTGGACATCGAGCCGACCCAGATCGGCCGCGTCTTCTCGCCGGATCTGGGGATTACCTCGGATGCGGCCGCCGCGATCGACGCCATCCTGGAGGTGGTGCGCGAGCGCAAGGCCGCAGGCGCCCTGCCTGACTACAGCGCGTGGGCCGATTCGGCTTCGGCACGAAAGGGCACCGAGCACCGCAAGACCAACTTCGATAACATCCCGATCAAGCCGCAGCGCGTGTACCAGGAAATGAACGCGGCCTTCGACCGCGACACCACCTACGTGTCCACCATCGGCCTGTCGCAGATCGCCGGCGCGCAGATGCTGCACGTCTTCGGCCCGCGCCGCTGGATCAACGCGGGACAGGCTGGCCCGCTGGGCTGGACCGGTCCGGCAGCGCTGGGCGTAGTGCGCGGCAAGCCAGGTCAGAAGGTCGTCGCGCTCTCCGGCGACTACGACTTCCAGTTCATGATCGAAGAGCTGGCCGTGGGCGCGCAGTTCAAGCTGCCCTATGTGCACGTCGTGGTGAACAACTCCTACCTGGGCCTGATCCGCCAGTCGCAGCGCGGCTTCGAGATGGATTACCACGTGCAGCTGGGCTTCGACAACATCAACTCTCCGGAAACCAACGGCTACGGCGTGGACCACGTCAAGGTTGCCGAAGGCCTGGGCTGCAAGGCCGTGCGTGTCGAGGATCCGGCCAAGCTGGCCGACGGCTTCGCCGAGGCGCAGCGCCTGGCCGAAGAGTTCCAGGTGCCAGTGGTGGTCGAGGTCATCCTGGAGAAGGTCACCAACATCGCCATGGGCGCAGCCCTGGACGCTGTGAACGAGTTTGAAGATCTGGCATTGACCGCCGAAGATGCACCAACCGCGTTGGTGCCGCTCGGCGCAAATGTCACCGTGAGTGCCTAAAGGTTAGTCGTCACTACCTGGACACGCACAACTGTTTTGGCGCGGGGCACCGGTTCACCAATTTCGGGTGTGCCCCGCGCCATAACCATGTCATCTGGCATAAAGCTGCCGGATGCATAGTACTTTCAACCAGAGGCACCAACTGCGACAGCACTTATTGGTCTCGTGCTGCGCGGCATGCAATTGATGGCCGTCGATTGCGGATATGCCGCTGAATTCCAGACCCCGCGCGGTGGGCTGATCCGCAAGGAGAACTAGCCTTCTGCTGTTCAATGCTCCTCCCGATTCACGGATAACGCCGTGAATCGGGAGGAGCATTGCCATATCCAGCACTTGGCACATGGGCTTTGCGTAACGAACCCATATCAATTAGCTGAGAACCATGATTCGCCCGTCAATCACGGCTTAGGGTGGAAGCCTATGGGGATAGCGCTGCAGTTACTTTCGATGACAGGAACAGGTATGGACGCGAACTCTGCCCCCTCGCTGGTGACCAAGGAAATCAGTGATCTATCCTTTGGCGAAGTCTTGTCCACTTCATTGATCTGTGTAGTCATTCTCCTGACTGTCCTGATCGGTTTTGGCATCAAGACCTACCTGCACCTGCGCAAGACTAGAGGGACCAAGGTCGAGAAAGCAGATGTTGAAGCGGCCGCTCAACCCAGCACCACGGCTGCTGAGCCTGATCCGGATCACGGTGCCCCAACCCGTGAAGTGCACTCGATGCTTGGCGCGATTCGCAAGTCCGAGCCGGCACTGGGCAAGTTTGACCCTGGCAATTGACGGAATTTTTCCTTCACCACAGTTTTAGCGACGTGCATTTGCCGGATACGTGTTCCTGGCCTCAACGCCTTAGGATCAAGGCATGACCGAAAATACTGTTCAAGAACTGCCGCCGGTTAATGGCCAAGCGGCTGCGGCCATGTGGGACGACTACTTGGCAAGTCGAGGTATCAGCGAGGACGAGGCCCCGCATCATGTCGCAGAATCATTCGGTGATCACCCTGCGCTGGCCGATGAGCTCTTGAACGAGATTCTGCATGGAACCAAAAGAGCCACGTCATCACTGGCCAGCGAGTATGCCTATTATGGCGAGCGCGTTCCACAGCCGGAAGACCACTGCATCATCTGCAACGGAGCGGGGGAGCCCCGGGCAATCTTGCGGATTACCAGCGTGGACCGTGCCAGCTTCTACGAAGTTGATGAGCAGTTCGCCGCCGCTGAAGGCGAAGGGGATTTGAGCCTGGCCTACTGGCGGCGCGAGCATGAAAAGTTCTGGCGCCGCACGCAAAAATCCATTGGCCGCCAGTGGTCCCCAGAAGATACTCAAGCACCTGGCGGCGAACTGATCCTGGAAAGATTCGAAATCTGCTGGCCCGAAGACTACGCCGACTAGCAGGCAGTGGAGCACGGCATTTGTTGTACTTCGCCATGAAATGCAGGAGCAGAAAATTCGGGCGTAGGCTGGGTTCAGAAGCTTCCACCACGGTGAAGCGCAATCACGAAAGGCTATCCATGTCGATTGTCGTCATCAATGCACTGTCGGTTCCCGCGCAGGCCGGAGAAGAGCTTGAGAAGCGCTTCGCGGCACGCAAGCAGTCGGTAGACTCCTCGCCAGGCTTCGAAGGTTTCAAGCTGCTTCGCCCGGTCAGTGGCGAGGACCGCTACTTCGTATATACGCAGTGGGCCACACGCGAGGACTTCGAGAACTGGCGAGACCAGCGTTCGGGCGCCGCCCACTCCGGCAGCGAGGGCAAGAAGCCTGTAGCGCAGGGCGCGGATTTGATGGAGTTCGAGGTCGTAGAACTCTAAGCCGAGCTGGAACTAGGCGAAGGGAGGGAAGGCCCGCCGGATCTTCCCTCCCTTCTGCATGCTTGGGCCCGGCTCCTTCAATCGACTTGCAGCGGAGCCGAGTAGGTGGTTCGCGAGGTGCGGATGGCGGAATTGATCAGCAGCGCTGCACCCAGCGCGATGCACAGCATCGCTCCGAGCATGAAGGTCATGTTGATGCCGCTCGGGGTGGCTTCGCCATTGAAACCAGCATGGGTGGCAAGGATGGCCGAGGAAATTGCAGTGCCAAATGAGGAGCCGACGGTGCGCAGCACCTGGTTGAAGCTCACCGAGCTGCCCAATTCCTTCACGGCAACGCTGCGCGCAATCAGTGCTGGCATGGCTGCATAGCTGGCACCCATGCCAAGACCGAAGACCAGCATGCTGATCAGGATCTCCCATAACTCGGAATGCAGCAGCCACAACAGCGTTCCAGCCAAGGACATGATGATGGCGCCAATGGGCAGCATGATTTGAATGCCGGCCTTCTTGGCCAGGGTGCGCACGATCCTGTTGGCCGCGAAGCTTCCCACCGAAAGCGGGAAAATCACAAAGCCGGCCGAGAATACGGGCAATGCCAGCCCGTATCCGGTGGATTCATCAGCCTGGGCAACGAGGGATGAAACGGACATGCCGATATACAGGGCTGCACCGAGCGCAATTGCTGAGATATTGGCCAGGAGCACTTCGCCCTGCTTGAGCGTGCGGAGGTTGATCAGCGGATGTTCCAGCTTGCTCTCGACCAGGACCCACACCGCCAAGATGATGGAGGCAAAGACGAGCAATGCCAGGATCGGTGTCGAGCCCCAGCCCCATTTGGGGCCTTCCGAGATGGCCAGCAGCAAGGACCCCAGTCCGAGGGTCAGCAGCAGGGTGCCCAGGTAATCAAAGGGGCGGGATTCGGCTTGCGAATCGGGACCGGCCGGGACGACTTTCCAGACCACGATGATGGTTGCCAGCACAAAGGCGGCGCCAAACCAGAACGCAAAACTGTAGTCGAAAAGCCCGGCAATGATTCCGGTCAGCGGGTAGCCAATGCCGATTCCCGAGGCGACCGTTACCGAGAGGGTTGATATGGCTGGCTGGATCTTGCCCTGTTCTACATAGCGGCGGGCGATGGAGATCGTAATCGGAACGATGCCGTAGGACAGGCCTTGCAGGGCCCGGCCGACCAAGAACAATTCGAAGTTCTGCGCCGCGGCAGCCAGCACCGATCCGATGAACATGATGCCCAGGGAAACCAGCAACAGCCGCTTTTTGTGCGGCCCGTCGCTCAATCGACCCAGAATCGGCGTGGCGACGGCACCGGCGAGCAAGTTAACCGTGAGCATCCACTGGGCGGTAGCCACGTCGACATTGAATTGGGAAGCAATCGAAGGGACCAGCAGCATGCCCAAGGAGGAAACGATGGCGGTGGCCAACGCGGCAAAAACCAATGCGGGAAGCAGCACGTTGCGGGTGGTTGCGCTGGTCATCAGTTGGCCGCCTTGCTGATCTTGGCCAGCGCCGGAAGGGCATGGTGGATGAGCTTGAGCTCCTCGGCGGACAGCTCGTTGCCGATCGCGTTTTTGAGTGCTTGGCGGCCCATTTCGACTTCGGATTCCAACTTCCGATGACCGGCCTCGGTCAGGTGGAACCACAGCTTGCGGCGATCGGATTCATCCTTGCGCCGCTCGATTAACCCCAGCGATTCCAGTTCCTTGGTGGACAGCGAGATGGCCTGCTGGCTTACTCCGATCGCGCGGCTTAACTGCGTTGCGCTGACGTGCTCTTCTGCCGCGAGGGTCCGCAGAATGCCGATTTTTCCCGGAGAGATGGTGCGTGCCGAGTGCATGAGGTTGAGCAGGGGGGATAGCGCGTCAAAGAGCAGCTGCGGCAGGTCGGGGTTCTCTGGGGAATATTGCATAGCTATAGAATACAATTAACTTGTACAAGTTTGTTGACGAGTTCTTGTCTCCTCGATCACCAGCATTCCGGAATCCAACGCGCAGGTTCCGCGCCTTTCCGGATGAAACCGGAAAGGCGCGGAACCTTGACGCGGATATGGATTATTTTCCGGGTGATGCCGGCTCAGTCCTGGGCCTTCACCGCCAGCACCGGGCAGTCGGCCTCGATGAGGATGCGCTGCGCGATGCTTCCCATCAGCAGCTTTCCCACCCGGGAGCGCTTGCGCAATCCCAGGACAATCAGGGTGACCTGATGGTCCTGTTCGGCCTGGAGAACAAAGTCGGCGGGATCATGGACGGTTCCGGACTGCGGCAGGATTTGCAGGGGGACACCGAAGTCGAGCAGGGCATTCAAGTCGATGCCAAGGCTCGCCTCAGAGATCGGTTCCCTGTCGAGGTTAGCGATCAGCAACGAGTCCTGGGCCTTATGGGCTTCGGCCAATGCCCGTCGTATGGCAGCCTTTCCGGCTGGGGTAGCGCTGAAACAAGCGAGGATTGCCATGGAATTCTCCTAGGTGAAAATCGGATCAGAGCCACGAGGCCAGCAGGCCCTGGGGCAGATCGATGGGTAGCAGGGAAGGCAGCGCCAACATCAGGACGAAGAACACCAGGGTGTAGATGATGGTGGTCTTGATTCTGGCGCGAGCCACGATCAGCAGGAAGGCCGGGAGGAAAATCGAGATGGCCGCGAGATAGCCCAGCAAGGCGGTCAGGACGAGGAACCCGGCCATCCAGGCAAAGGTGCGCAGTGCAAAGGAAGCATCGGCGGTCCACTTCGGGCCCCACGCAGCGCCGCCGGTTGCGGCCGCGGCACCCGTCATTCCCTTGATCGGGCCACCGGGAGGAGCCGTTGAAGCCGTGTCCCCGCCGGTAGGCGTCGCATGCCGGCCCGGGGAATCCGGACCGCCGTGGGCTGCGGCGGCATTCGCAGGGATTGCCGCCTGGCCGGCCAAGTACGCGGTGGCATCAACGGATACCCGATTCGAAGCAGCCGCGGCCAGCTTCCGGGTTCGCAGCTCTGTGACCAGCAGGACCAGGGACATGATGACCCCGACCCAGCCGACCAGTTGCGGAACCAGCTTGGCATCGGGCGAGTAGCTGGCAGAGAGCACCAGCGAGCCGGCAAAGACCAGCAGCAGGACGGCAGCTGCACTCAGCGACCAGACAGAGTTCTTCAACGGGGCCTCGGCATCCGGGGCGCTGTCGGACTTCGGGTCATCATCCGCGCCGAGCTGGCGGCGAGCACGGAACCACTTGAAGATATTCCAGAGGATCGGCAGCACCAGGATGGCGATGAACACCATCGTGCCCGGGCGCAGCATCCAGTCGAAGCCCTCGTACAGGCTGTCGGTCAGGAAATAGTAGCGTTCCATCGGGATGGCCAGCACAAAGCCGATCAAGAAGGGCGCACGCGGGAATCCGGTGGACTTCAAGACCCATCCGGCCACACCGAGCAGCAGCATGATCCACAGGTCCCCAAGCTGTCCGCCTTCCTGGAAGGAACCGAGCAGCATGATCACCACCAGGCCGGCGGCGAGGATGGAGAACGGGACCTTGGTCAGCGAGGAAAGCGGGCGGACCGTCATGAAGCAGAACAGCGCGCCGAGGACCGAAGCGATGGCGAAAGCCCAGATGATCATGTACATCAGGTCCAGGTGTTCGTTGATGATGCTCGGGCCTGGCTGGATGCCGTAGGTCAGCAGCATGCCCAGCAGCATCGCCGAGGGCACGCCGCCGGGAATGCCGAAGAGGAAGGTGGGGATCAGGTCGCCGGCTTCCACCGAGTTGTTGGCGCTTTCCGGGCCGACGATGCCGCGCGGGTCGCCCTTGCCGAACTTGCGCTTGTCCTTGGCGGTCGCGACGGCCTGGCCGTAGGCCAGCCAGGTGCCAGCGGTGGCGCCCACGCCGGGCAGCACCCCGGCCCAGATGCCGATCAGCCCGCCGCGCAGCACCTGCGACCAGTGGGTGAGCCATTCGCGGATGCCCGAGCCCCAGCCGCCGGTGACTTCCACCGACTGCTTGTCGCCGCGGCGCTGGCTGGCGCGCGAGGCGATCTCGGCCAGGCCGAAGATGCCCAGTGCCACGGCCACCAGGGACAACCCGTCGCCGAGGAACAGCGAACCGAAGGTGAAGCGCTCCTCGGCGGTGGTCGGCGCGGTGCCGATCATGCCCACCAGCAGGCCGGCCAGGCCGGCGGTCAGCCCCTTGATCACGTTGCCGCGCGAGAGCACTGCGGCCAACGCGACGCCGAGCACCGTGAGCATGAACAACTCCGGGCTGGCGAAGGAGAGCACCAATGGCCGGGCCAGCGGGATGGCCAGGGTCAGGCCGATGGCGCCGATGATGCCGCCGGCCATGGACGAGAGGAAGGCCAGGGACAGGGCGCGCTTGGCTTGGCCCTTGCGGGCCATCGCGTAGCCGTCGAGCATGGTGACCGAGGCCGAGGCCGAGCCCGGTGCGCCGAGCAGCACCGCCGAGACGGTGTCCGAGGTGTGAACCACGGCCAGGGCGCCGATCAGCAGGGCCAGCGCGGAGGCCGGTTCCATGCCGAAGGTCACAGGCAGCAGGATCGCAACGGCTGCGGTGCCGCCCAGTCCCGGGATCAGGCCCATGACAAGGCCCGAGATAACGCCGATCAGCAGCATGAGCAGCATGCCCGGATCGGTCAGCGAGGCCAATGCGGCCAGTGCGGAATCCAGCATTGTCGTGCCTCCTTAATCTAATTCGATGCCGTAGGAGTCCTTGAGCAATGCGGTGACATAGCCCTTGGTCTCGTCGGTCACGGTGTAGGCGTCCTTGACGCGCTGGGACAGGTTCTCATCAGCGACGATCGGGTAGCCGCCGAGCACCTCGGCCGCCTTCTTGTTGAACTCCTCGTCGCCCGAAAGCTCATGGGCCGAATCACGCAGCAGGTCCACGGCTTCTTCCGGGGCATCCTTCGGTGCCCACAGGCCCTTCTGGTAGGTGTAGGTCAAACCCAGCAATGTCTTGTAGGCCTCCAATTTCGGCCCGCTTGGCTCCTTGCCATGCAGGTCCTTGTACACCTCCACCACGGTGGGGGCATCCGGGAAGTTCGGGTCCCGCACGACCTCACCGTGCTCATCGAGCTGGCCGAAGGACATCAGCACCGTGGCGGAGCCTTCCTTGGCGATTGGCTCGACCGCTGAGTGGTAGGAGGAGGTGGTCGAGTAGTCGATGTCCACCTCGCCGCGTTGCAAGGCCAGGTTCACCGGTCCACGTCCCTCGAAGCCGAAGGTCGCCGTGATGTCGGCTTCGAGCAGGTCGAAGGCGACCAGGGTGGTCAAATCCAGGCCGGTGGCCGAGATGCCGCCGAAGACCAGGGGCTTCTTGCGGTCGATCAGGTCCCGGGTACTCTTGACCCCGGCAGCGGTGCGGGCGTAAATCACCCCGCCGGTGCCGTTGACCAGCACCGGCTCGAGGTCCTCGAAGGAATACTTCACCACATGGCGGTCCAGCACCCAGGGCACCACGGTGGTCGCGGTGCTCACCAGCAGTTCGGTGCCGTCATCGGCGGCCGAGGAGGCGAAGCGGTTGCTGCCGGTGATGCCTTCGCCTCCGGCATCGTTGATCGGGGCGAAGCCCGGTTCCCCGGGAATGTCGTGGACCAGTTCCTGGCCTACGAAGCGTGCCCAGGTGTCGGTGCCGCCGCCTTCAGCCAGAGGGATCACCACCTCCAGGGTTTCCCCGGCGTAATCGCCGTCGGCCGTGGTAGCTGGTGGGTTCAAGAGCCCGCCGCCCACCAGGGTGGCGCCGAGCCCGAGCACCGCGAAGGCCGCCACGGAGGCGAAAACGGTGCGCCGGCCGTGGGGTGGAGGGTCCGGCTCCAGCTGCTGCTCGTCCAGCCCAGTGCCCTGGGCCAGGATGACGGCCGGATTCTCCGTGCGCTCGCCGGCCGGATCGAAGCTGAGGGTCGCATCAGCCAGTTCTCGGGCGGTGCGTGAGGTGCCCACGGCCAGCTGCCCGTCGATCTGGCGTTGCCAGGTGGTGATCAGCCCGGCCGGGGTCTGCAGGCGCAACTCGCCGTCCGGGGCGCTGGCCAGCTGTTGGGCGATCAGCGTTCCGGGATGGTGCGCGCCCAGGGTCAGTGCGACGCTGCCGGTGATGGCCAGGGCTGGATGAGGTGCTCCCATCGAGAGCATCATGACCTTGATGTCGGCATCGCTGCCAGATTCGGCAGGGGCCACAATGGCAAGCTTCGGAATGGCCCGCTGGGCGTCCTCTTCTGTCTTGGCCAAGCCCATGGCCACGGCGCCGGCACGGCGGATGCGCTCCAGCCGCGGCATTTCGGCCGTGCACGCGGTGGGCCACTGGCGGAAGTCCGCCGTGCCCAGTCCTGCGGTCTGCGCATCGATGATGACTACCGGGGCGCCTGCATCGATGAGCGTTGCCGTGATATCGCTGCGGGTACGCGGGTCCTCATCTTCCACGCTCAGCGTAGATAGTTCCTTGCCATCTGGGAACAGCGCACCCGTGGTGGCTCCTGCCGGATCAAGGAATCCGATGTCCACGGCTTGCCCGGGGAATGGCACGCCGGGGATGAATGCTTCGGCTTCGGAGCCGTCGAGGTTCATCCGCTCAATGAGGATCTGCCCGGTGTTGGTGTTGCGGATGCGCACGGTGAGGATGCCGTCCTCTGGTTCCACCCAGCCCCGCTTGAGCGCGTAGGGCGCGATGACTGCCGAGCAGTTTCCGCAATTGCTTCCCCAGTCGACGACCGCTTGGTCGATGCCGACCTGGGCGAAAGTGTACTCGACATCGATGCCGGGCTCGTCGCTGGGGCCCAGGATCACCGCTTTGCTCGTCGTTGAGCTGCCACCGCCGACTCCATCAATTTGGCGTGGGTCAGGGGAACCGAAAAGCCGCAGCAGGACTTCATCGGTGGTGAATCCCGGGACGTCGAGTTCGCTTCGCTCGAAGACCCAGCATTTGCTGGTACCCCCGCGCATCCAAGTCGCCTTAATTGTGTGTTTCATTGGGCTGAACCAATCTATCGAGAACCGCGAGCCGCCGATAGATGTGATCGCCGACACGTAACCTGCTATCGATAATCCGTGAAGAGTCACTTTATTAGTAGTTACAAGAAATTCATTAGACTTAAGCGATACTTAAATCATTGAGATCACGGGCAGGATTCTTATTCCAAGCGACGCGGGGAAGCGAAAGGGTTTCTGGAACTGCTCAATGTATCCAAGAGAATCCATGAAGTGTAAGCTTTCTGAAATATAGTTAAGTTCCACTAAAGGATTCCGCTGTGCTTGATATAAAAAGATTGCAAATCTTGCTTGCTGTGGTCGAGGGCGGATCGGTGACTGCCGCGGCCGATGAGCTTTTCTACACCCCGTCGGGTGTTTCGCAGCAATTGCGCAAGCTGGAAGAAGAAGTCGGCCAGCCGCTATTGCAGCGCCGCGCCCGAGGCATGGTGCCCACCGATGCCGGGCACGTGCTTGCCGGTCATTCCCGCTCGATCTTGCGGCAGATGGACGCGGCGATTGCCGACCTGGACCAGCTGGCGGGACTGAAAAGCGGCAGCCTGAGCCTGGGCACGTTTCCCACCCTCGGCAGTTCCTTCCTGCCCTTGGTGATTAGCAAGTTCCGGAAGCTCTATCCCTCGATCAAGCTGGATGTGCGCAGTACCCGTTTGCAGGAGCTGATGGGACTGCTGTCGCGCGGAGAAATCTCGCTCGGCCTGCTCTGGGAATACGAATGGATGCCGTTGGACCGGGCCGACTTTGAACTCACCACGCTCTTCACCGAGCCAACGGTGCTGGTGGTAGGAGCGGATCACCCGCTAGCGCAATTCGAAGAGGTGGATATGGCTGCCACCGCGAGCGAGCAGTGGATCGTCAGGGCCAATATGCATCCTGTGGCAGAGCTCTTGGAGCGTTCGTGCAACGCCGCTGGATTCTCGCCGAAGATTTCCTTCCAGGCCAATGACTACCAGGAAGCCCAGGCCATGGTGTCCGTGGGCTTGGGCATCGCGTTGGCCCCGCAGTCGGCCGTCATGAATCCGCACCCGGGGGTCAAGATCCTTTCATTGGGCCCGGGCGCGGCGGCCAGAAGCGTCGTTCTGGCCCAGCGCCGCGATCGAGTCCGCGCGCCGGCGGAAAATGCGTTCCAGACGCTGCTTGTCGACATGGGCAAGACCTGGATTGAATAGCGCGAGCAGCTAATCCGCGGGCCTCGCCTCCCTGCTTATCGAACGCGCCGAAAAATACCCGATGCGACGGGCGGGCAGAAAAACCTTGACCCGACTCTGGTGGTGTTCTAGGCTTCAATATAAACTGATATACCAAGTGGATACTAAGCGGAATGGGCTGATGAATTTTTCCCGCCTCCCACATGCTGGCAAGCTGAAGCGCTGCTGAAGCTCGCCGACTTCCCTTGGCCTTGGACTGTCTTGTCGCGAATTCTGAGCGAGGAAAAATTCCCATGATCACTACCGAAACCGTCACCAGCTATCTTGAGCGCCTCGCCTCAAGAGCCCCGGCGCCCGGGGGCGGTGCGGCGGCCGCGCTGCACGCCGCGCAGGCTGCGGCACTGGTGTCCATGGTTGCCGAGTTCACCTCCGGCCCACGGTATGCCGAGGTCGAAGAGCAAGCGCAGCTCATCGCCAAAAATGCAAAGCAGCTGATGCGCGAAGCGCTGTTTGCGGCCCAGGAAGATGAGCGGCTTTTCGGCCTGCTCAGTGCAGCCTACGCCCTGCCCAAGGACACCGAAGAGCAGAAGGCCAGCCGCCGCGAAGCCATCCGCCATGCCACCATCGAAGCTGCGGCGCCGCTGGTATCGACCGTTGACCTGGCATCCGCAGCCATCACGCTGGCCCAGGAACTGCTGCCTATTGGCAACCGCTCGGTCTGCAGCGACGTGGCTGCCGCGGCGGAGTCGGCCCGTGCTGCGCTGGGCACCGCTTTGGCCACCTTGGAAATGAACATCGCTGCCATCAAGGACGAAACTGAGCGCGAACGGCTGGGCCAAGCCACCACCAAGGCAAGCGAAATGATCAACCACGCAGAAGAGCTCAGCGCAGCAGTTCGTTCGGCGGTCTCGGCATGACGGCTCGGCGCTTGAGCGGAAAACCGGTGGCTGACGAGATCCGCGCCAAGACCGCCCACATGGTTGAAAATCTGAACCGCGACGGCTTCAAGGCCAAGGTTGCCGTTCTGCTGGCCACGGAGAATGAAGCCACCGCGTGGTACGTGCGCTCCATCGAGCGGGCCGCAGCTCAGCAGGGCGTTGAATGCCAGGTGCTCCAGATGCCTGAAGCTGATCAGGATCAGCTCGCGGCGGCAATCACGGCCCTGAATGAAGACGAATCCGTGCACGGGATCATTCTCCAGACTCCGTTGCCCGAAGGCGTGGATACCGCGGCCCTGGTGCAGTTGATCGATCCGGCTAAAGACATCGATGGAGCCAATCCATTGAGCCTTGGCCGGCTCAGCGTAGGACAACCCGCCTTTGCCCCCGCCACCGCGCGTTCGGTGGTTGAAATCCTGGAACATTACCGGATTCCAATCGCTGGCCAGCATGTGGCCGTGGTTGGTCGCTCGGCCGTGGTGGGCAAGCCCTTGGCCCAGCTGCTGCTGCAGCGCGATGCCACAGTGAGCATCTGCCATTCGCGAACTGCGCAGCTGGCCGATTTCACCAAGCCTGCGGCCATCACCGTCATGGCCGTTGGCCGTGCCAACCTGCTTACCTCCCAAGAAGTTGCCGATTCCTCGGTGGTCATCGACGTGGGCACAAACGTGGACGAAGCAGGGCAGCTGGTCGGAGACGTGCACGCGGCGTCGGTCCAGCCGAAGGTGCGCGCGCTCAGCCCGGTACCTGGAGGCGTGGGCACGGTGACCACAGCGCTGCTCATCTGGCATACCGTGCAGGCCGCTGCGAAAGTTTGCGAGTCGATCATGTGGAGAGGAGAGCCCATGACCACACGCCGGTAGCAGTACGCCAGCGTTCAGGTTCGACTTTGGCGGGCAAACCAGCCCGCCGGGCCGCGAAGGGTGCTGGAACGGCCGGTGCCAGGCGCAGCGATGAAAAGACCTGGGCTTTTCCGACGACGTGGTGATATGGGATCTGTTGGTCGGATACTGTCCAAATGGCCGCCGCATCATTGATTTGGAGATCAATGATGCGGCGGTTTCTGCTGTCATGACGCTGGCTGAAAGAGCGGGGCCGCGCAGGCGCCGGATGATCAGCTTTCGGTACCCGGGGAATGCGCGCGCTGACCTGATTTCATGTGGTTATAGGAATCGAGGGCCGCTTGCCGTGATTCCTTCAGATCCACCACCGGCTCAGCCGCCAATGGGGCATAACGGGCTACGTAGGCGCCGGATGGATCGAACTTCTTGGCTTGGAGTTGCGGATTGAAGACCCTGAAATAGGGCGCGGCGTCGGCTCCGCAGCCCGCGACCCATTGCCAGTTGGCCGTATTGCAGGCCAGATCCGCGTCGACCAGGGTATCCCAGAACCATTTCTCGCCAACTTTCCAATGCAGCCCCAGGTTCTTGACCAGCAAGCTCGCGGTGACCATGCGCACGCGATTGTGCATCCATCCCGTCTGCCACAGCTGGGCCATCCCGGCATCCACCAGGCCGAAGCCCGTTCGGCCGCGCTGCCAGCAGCGCGTGAAATGGGCTGCGCGAGGCGATTCATCGGGCCAGGCCCAATCGAAATCGTCGAATTCCGAGCGCAGGTTCTCGGCGGGCAGCTCCGGGTGGTGATAGTAGAGATGCCAGCAGAAATCCCGCCAGGCGACTTGGCGGCGCAAGGCCAGGGCGCCTTCAGCGCCATGCCCAGTGCTGCTGGCGAGGGCGCTGAGCTCACTCCACACTTGATGAGGACTCAAGTGGCCCCAGCGCAGCGCCGGGGAGAGCGCCGAGGTTCCATCAAGATCCGGGCGGTCATGCCGGTCAGCGTAGTGCTGCGCGATATCCTCGAGCACCTGCGCCAGGCGTGCCTGGGCGGCGGGTTCCCCGGGGGTCCAGGCATCCGCCAGCCCGGTGGACCAATCGGGTGAACTGGGCAGCAGCTCCCAGCTGGCCAGCGTATCGCTGCCAGGCAATTCGATGTCTGGCGGGGACTGTGGCTGCGGAGCGGGGAGGGGCTGGCGGATCTCGGTGCTGCGCAGGGCGTTGTGGAACGGAGTGAAGACCTTGTAGCCGGTGCCCGCTTGGGTGAGCAGTTCCCATGGCTCATGCAGCAGCGCGCCTGCGTGGCTTTGCGCGTGCATTCCCGCTTTGCGCACGTGGTCCTTGATCAAGGTGTCCACCGTGCGTTCGGCCTGCCCATAGCGCCGGTTCCAGTGCACCGCGGCGACGTTGCCGTGGCCGGTGATTTCCTCGATGATGTGCAGGCTGGTTCCGCGGCGCAGGATCAGCGGGATGCCGAGCTCCTGCAGCGATGCGCGCAGGCTGATGAGTGCATGATGAAGCCACCAGCGGGCCGCCGAGCCCAGCGGCCTGATCCCGGGGGAATGCTCATCGAGGATATAGAGGGCAACAACAGGTCCCGCTTCGCTGGCGGCCAGCAGGGCCGGATGGTCCGCGGTGCGCAGATCATCTCGGAATAGCACCAGCTGGTAGCGCTGTGCGGTATCAATGCTGCTGTTGGCCGTCATGACGCCAGCCTAAATGATGGCCCTCAAGGATGAAGGATGGCAGTCAGGTCTTACTCAGCAACGCGCGGGCGCGCTTGCTTAAACAGCTTGAGGACATCGGCACCGATGTCCTCAAGCTGTTGCGTTCCATGGCGCTGTCCCGCGGGGACGGCGCCTAGTTCACAGGGGTGACAGGGTCCTCGCCGCGCAGCACAGCCAGCGTGTTCTCGCTGGCCAGCACCGCCATCGCGGTTCGCGTTTCCACGGTCGATGAGCCCAGGTGCGGCACCAGGGCCACGTTCTCCAGTTCCAGCAGTTCCGGGTGGACCGCTGGTTCCTTCTCGAAGACATCCAGCCCGGCCCCGGCGATGGCGCCTTCGCGCAATGCCTGCGCCAGCGCGGCCTCGTCCACGATCGGGCCGCGGGCGGTGTTGACCAGATAGGCTTCCGGCTTCATTGCCGCCAGCTGCTCCGCACCGATCAGGTGATGGGTGTTCGGGCCGTAGGGGCAGTGCAGCGAGACAACATCGGAGATGGCCAGCAGCTCGTCGAGCTCGACCCGCCGCGCACCGAGCTCGGCGGCGGTTGCCGGATCGATTTCGCTGCGCGACTGGTAGACGACCTCCATGCCGAAGGCCTTGGCCCGGCGGGCCGTGGCCTGGCCGATGCCGCCCATGCCCACCACGCCCAGGGTCTTGCCCTGCAGGCTTGAGCCGAGCAGGAAGAACATGCCCCACTTCCATGGGGTTCCGGAGCGGATCAGGCGTTCGCCTTCGCCCAGGCGGCGGGTGGCCATCAGGATCAGGCCGAAGGCGATATCCGCGGTGGCCTCGGTCAGCACTCCCGGGGTGTTGGTGGCGCGCACGTTCCGGGCGGTGCAGTCGGCCACGACGATGTTGTCGTAGCCCACCGCCACATTGGAGACGACCTGCAGCTGCGGGCCTGCGGCGTCCAGCAGTTCCGCGTCCACGCGCTCGGTCAGCAGGGTGACCAGCGCGTCGGCGCCAGCCACCTTGCCCAGCAGTTCTTCGCGGGAGATCGACTGCTCGCCGTCCCATGCGTCCACCTCGTGCTCGGCGCGCAGCTTTTCCAGCGCGGCATCCGGGATCCGGCCGGTGACTACTACCTTCGCCATTACGCCTCGATCCATTCGCGCAGCCGGCCCAGGCCTTCGCGGATGTCCGCGGTTTCAATGCCCGAGTAGGCCAGTCGGATGTATTGGCGTTCCTCGCCGGGCAGGCGGCGGCCGAAGTGCTCGCGGGTGCAGAAGGAGACGCCGGTGTTCTCCAATGCGGCGGTGGCGAATTCCCCGACTTCGGTGAAGCCTTTGCGCTCCATGGCCTCGGTGACATCCGGGAACAGGTAGAAGGTGGACTGCGGAACGGCGACGCTGAATCCCGGGATCGAATTCACGATCTCGCAGGCGACGTCGCGGCGTTCCTTGAGAGTGTCGAGCATTTCCTGGACCGGCTCCTGCGGCCCGGTCAGCGCGGCGATGCCCGCCCACTGCACATAGTGGGTGGTGCATGACTCGTCGTTGGTGTTCAGCTTGCTCATGACATTGGCGATCTCAAGCGGCGCGACGGCGCAGCCCAGGCGGGAGCCGGTCATCGCGAACTTCTTGCTGAAGGTGTACAGGATGACGGTGCGCTCGGCCATCGAAGGCAACGCTGCGATGGAATTCGAAACCCCCTCGTAGCGGGTTTCGAAGTAGGCCTCGTCGGAGAGCACCCAGAGGTCATGCTCGATGGCCAGCTGGGCCACCGCCTCGCGTTCGGCGGCCGTGGACTCGGCGGAAATCGGGTTTTGCAGGTCGTTGTAGATGATCGCCGTGGTGTTCTCGGTGATCGAGGCGCGCACCTGCTCCAGGTCAATGGCGAAGCCCGACTCGGTCGGCACGTAGTTATACGGCACCGCAGTGCCACCGAGGTACTCGATCTGGGATTCGTAGATCGGGAAGCCCGGGTTCGGGTAGAGCACTTCTTGGCCCGGATCCATGACCGCCTGCAGGAACTTGGTGATCACCGGCTTGCCGCCGGTCATCACCACCACGTTGTCGGCGGTGAATTCCATGCCGCGGCGGGAGCCGATGTCATGGGCCAGGGCTTCGCGCAGCTGCGGGATGCCGGGGCCCGGGCAGTAGCCGGTGTAGCCGTCGTTGATGGCCTGGTTCATGGCGCTGACGATGTGCGTCGCGGTGGGGATGTTGATATCGCCCAGGTGGAACGGGTAGACGCGGTTGCCCTTGGCCTTCCAGGCTGCGGCGGCCTGCGCCACGCTGAATGCCGTTTCGGTGCCTAGCCGTTCGAGGCGTTGTGCCAGTTGTTGCATAGTGGAGATCTTTCGTTGGTGGGGAGTTGGCGCAGGGCTGCTGCGCGGATTCCATAGCCGAGGACGCGGTCGGTGCTGAGTTCAGCCTTCCGGGCCCCCATCCTCACAAGATGGTGTTACTCGGAAACCTTGGCCAGATCCGGATACAGCGGATGAGCTTCGGCCAGCTCCAGAACCCGGTCCTTCAGCTCTGGCAACACCGAGGTATTGCCATCAGCACCAGCAATCAACGCCTGCGCAATGATCTCGGCCACCTCGGCAAACGCCGCCTGGGAGAAGCCGCGCGTCGCCAACGCCGGAGTACCGATGCGCAAGCCCGAAGTCACCATCGGCGGACGAGGATCAAACGGCACCGCATTGCGATTCACCGTGATCTCCACCTGCGCCAGCAAATCCTCGGCCTGCTGGCCATCCAACTCCGAATTACGCAGATCAACCAGAACCAGGTGCACATCGGTGCCACCAGTCAGCACGCTGATGCCCTTGGCCGCCACATCATCCTGAGTCAAACGCTCAGCAAGGATCTTGGCACCAGCCAAGGTGCGCGCCTGGCGTTCCTTGAACTCTTCGGACGCAGCGATCTTGAAGGCCACTGCCTTGCCAGCAATCACGTGCTCCAGCGGACCGCCCTGCTGGCCTGGGAAGACTGCAGAGTTCAGCTTCTTGGCGATCTCGGCATCGTTGGACAGGATGATGCCGCCACGAGGACCGGCAAGGGTCTTGTGGGTGGTCGAGGTGACCACGTGGGCGTAAGGCACAGGAGACGGGTGCAACCCGGCAGCGACCAGGCCGGCGAAGTGCGCCATGTCCACGAACAGGTAAGCGCCGACCTTGTCCGCGATCTCGCGGAAGCGCTTGAAGTCCAGCTGGCGCGGATACGCCGACCAACCGGCCACGATCATCTTCGGCTGGTGCTCCACGGCAAGGCGCTCCACCTCGTCCATGTCCACCACATTGGTCTCTTCGTTCACGCCGTAGGGCACGATGTTGAACAAGCGGCCGGAGAAGTTCAGCTTCATGCCATGGGTCAGGTGCCCGCCGTGGGCCAAGTTCAATCCCAGCACGGTGTCGCCCGGGCGGACCAGCGCGTGGTACACCGAGGCGTTGGCCTGCGCGCCGGAGTGCGGCTGGACGTTGGCGAAGTTCGCGCCGAACAGTTCCTTGATGCGCTCGATGGCAAGGGTCTCGATGACGTCGACTTCTTCGCAGCCGCCGTAGTAGCGGCGGCCCGGGTAGCCCTCGGCATACTTGTTGGTCAGCACCGAGCCCTGGGCCTGCATGACAGCCTGGGCGGTGTGGTTCTCCGAGGCGATCATTTCCAGGCCGCGCTGCTGGCGGGCCAGTTCAGCGTCGATGCGCTGCGCCACCTCCGGGTCCAGGGTTCCGAGGTCTTCGGTCAATGAGCTGATGGACAGGTCCTGGGTACTGGTCAACGAATTCTCCTAATGTACGAATTGCAGACAACTGATATATCAATAGTTTATGACAAGGCTATGAGGCGAATCCTGATGAGTCAATAGTCTGGGAGACATTCATTCCAAGGCCACAGCTGGAAGCGGACAACGGCGGAAGGATCAGGGAGATTTATACACATGCGCGCAGGAAGCTTCATGGCGAAATGCGCTTGCCGAGGTTGAAATGGCAATCATGTCCCGCTGGTAGCCAGGGGTGGTTGTTCAAGGTTCCGGCAATGCTCGCGCAGACCCTGGCGGGCATGTCTGGATGTCTTTCGGGATTCCCATGCCTTTCACGCGGTTCGACATCGTGCGCTGCTGCCTGTCATCTCAGGTTCCGGACACGAGGGAAAAAACTTTTAAATAATCCAATCCGGATTGTTCATGGCCCCGAATGCCCTGTGACAACCCAAACCAAGAGGTTTGGAAAACCGACTGGCCCAACGGGGTCGCCAGGTAAGGAGTTCGACATGAAAACCATGCAGCGCAAGACAGTAGGACTGCTCTCGATTGCCGCGGTCGCCGCATTCGGATTGAGCGCTTGCTCGATGGACAACAGCGCCGAGTCCACTCCAAGCAGCGAAAGCTCGGCATCAAGCATGGCGCCGAGCAGCTCGGATTCTTCCATGGATTCGGGAATGGCCAGCGAATCGGCCATGGATCCCGCCGCCAACCTTGTTGGCTCAGGATGTGCAGCGTACGCAGAAGCAGTGCCCGAGGGTGACGGTTCCGTTGCTGGCATGGCCCAGGATCCGGTAGCAGTGGCAGCGTCCAACAACCCGTTGCTGACCACCCTGACCAAGGCAGTATCGGGAAAGCTGAACAAGGACGTGGACCTGGTAGACACGCTCAACGGCGATGAGTTCACCGTCTTCGCACCGGTGGATGACGCATTCAAGGCCATTCCAGAAAAAGACCTGAACGCTGTCGTGTCGGATGCCGACATGCTGACCAAGGTGCTGACCTACCATGTGGTCCCAGGCCAGATAACCCCCGATGAGTTGAAGGGCGATCTGGAAACCGTTGAAGGCGACAAGGTCAAGATCAGCGGCAGCGGCGATGACCTGATGGTCAACGATGCCAAGGTCATTTGCGGTGGCGTGCAGACTGCCAATGCCACCGTCTACCTCGTTGATTCGGTGCTGATGCCACCGGCAAAGAACTAGCATTACGGCTTAAAGCCGAAGAAGCCAGGGAACGGGCGATTCGTAATTTGGGGGAGGCCCGTTTCCTGGCTTTTTGCTTGCCTCTGGCTGGATCGTACTTACCTTGGCTGCCCGCTTGCAGTGGCCTGCCTATTGGCATGAAATCCAAGATCGGTTGGTCCGCTGGCGCTGACGTGTTCGGTTCTTGCCGGCAGGTTGCGGAGCGAGCCGGGCCCCATCATAGTGAGACTTAAATGCAAATCCGTCCGATGTTTCGCGAAACCGGTCAACAGCCGTGGCGGCTCTTTACTATGCAGCGGCCATCCATACGGGGAAGGTCTTGACTGTACGTGGTTTGTCCGTTGTATCAAATTACTCGTTTCGCAGTCTTCATCTGGACTGCGGCGATTTCAGCAACAGGTTGACTGACTGCGTGGCGACGATCCTCTAGGCGAAATTTCACTACTTAACTTGACTCGTTATCGGGTGTAGTTAACTTAGAGAGCTGGCTCCCTGCGTAAGCCGTCGAACCCGATATTTTACTTTATGTAAAGCAAAATATACTTAGTCACCGATGGTTTACCGGAAGACTCTAAGTTAGTCCTGGTCAGCCGAGGATTCCTTTAGTTTTCTTTAGTCTTCCAGGTAAAGTAGATGTCGCAGTTGCGATCTCCATCTTCTAGAACATAGGAATTGCGGATATTAACGGCGATCTTGCCCTGATCATTGCTGAACGGTTCACCCTTGTAGGAGGCGAACAGCTTGGACAAACGCACTGGAACGTCGGTTGCTACCCGGACAGCTTTGCCAGGATGTTGCTGCGCAAGCTGAGCGAACTTCTCGACCTCGTACTGTTTGCCGATGGTGCGCGTGTTAGCTCGTGTTGGGGGTAGGTCGCCAATGAAGGGAGACGAATCCGTGGACATGTGACCTTCCTTAGAGCACGCTATTTCGAAACAGTTCCTTGTCCACTTTACAACGGCATGAAACATGAGGGGAATTTGTTTGAAACTGCACGGATTCCTGGGAAATTCCATTGCGTGACGCCGTCATTTTCGGCTGATCGATACGTCCGCCGAAACTCTTCATGCCAGTCAGAACCTCTTCCAGTTTGCTTTCGCCATTCCATGACGCGACCGCTCCCCTCGCAGTCCTGCATCACTGCTGTTCATTTTTTCCTGGGCAGTCGCGTGACTTATGCCTTCCACTGCAATCGGCGGCTACACGCACGAAAACGAAAAAATTCTCATCTTCGCTCCCTGACGAAATCCATTAGTCCTGAAATCATCGTTCAGCATGTGTCACGAGCAGCCGAGCCTATGGCTGGCTATATCGATCTGAAGGGGTCAGCTCCTCCAAGCGCAGGGACCCATAGTCTTTTTGCTTCTTCAAGAATTGGGTTACTGGCCTACCGCTTTGGTGATCCCTTCAGGGAACCATCGAAGGTAGCTGGATACGGAGGAAACGGATAAAGGTTTTCCCATCAATGAAGACTTTACTTGCTTTACCGCACATAAAAACTTTCGGGTAGCGTATCGCATCGAACCCCAACTCTGCCTTGGCCTGGGTTTTATCAAAAAGACTATTCGCAAAATAGGGCGAACTGGGAGCCGATAAGCCTTACCTTTCGGCAGACCTTTGCCATCAGCTTAGATGAGCACCTCTTCTATTGCCCCGTCGCTTGCCGAAGCCCGTACCTTCAACGTCGGAACGTATCTTGCACGATAGTCACCTCCTGGTTCGATTGGGTCTGAATCGTCCCATTCATAAACGACACATCTTAGAGTATTGGTCAACCGTCCAACGAGAAGTGCCAACGGGAATGGGCAACGCAGTAAAATGTGTGTCTGCGCGTTATTATTTTCATTCGATATTGCACGGATATGTGCCGCGATCTCAGAAGCAATACGGCCAGCGTCTTTCGGGTCTATGAGCGAGTTATCTAGGTTTGAGATATGACGCCAAGCCACAATAAAATCACGGCTTTCCTCAAGGAACCGGCTGAACGCAGTATCGCTACGTTGAGGTAAAAGATCAATGTATATGGCAACGGAAGGCCTACCTAGTGGGATAGCCGATTGGTTCTTCCCTTCGTCTAGAATCTGCACCTTTGTCATATCATGCAAATTAGATTCACTTTGGCTTTCCCAGTCGACGCCCTTTTGATCAATAACCACCATTTTGCCAACTCGCGACGAAGGAAGCGCTGCGCCAACGGCGAATCCGACTGATAGGTGTCCTCCTCCCCGAATGCAAAGACGATGCGCACCTGAACGGGTAACCGCATCTGGTAGCAGGCCTATAGTGTCCTTAAGATCATGTAAGCCCTCGGCATTTGGAAGACGTTCGTGCCCAGAGGGACGTAGGCGGATGTCTAGCTCGGCTCCAGTACGGTCATACACCTGCGGAGTGTTTCTAGTCTGAAGACTAAGATTGAAAGTCTGTTCACGATTTTCAACACGTTCTCGTAGAGAAGCAACTCGATGCCACACTAGACCGCGCGTCAGAGCTTTAAGCCCCTCGCGAGTTGCTGGATTTTGATCTACACCACTTAACTGTCCAGGCCGGCGTGCCAGCAGCCGGTCTGGAGCATCATAGTCCGTCCGCGACTCAACGTTTTGGACTGAATTCGCGATTCCTAGTACGAAATTCTGATGGCGTTGATGTAGCTCAATAAGATGAGGTGCCTCGACCATTCTGACTACTCGACTGTTTACGACGTCCGGTGTAACAACAAGAATTCCGCCCGAGATCCCCGCAGCAATTGCCTGCTCAAGGCGCTCTTCGGTATCTCCTGGCGGCAAATCGTCTCGATCGCGCCACACTGGGATCCCAGCCGTTCGAAGAATCCATGCAAGTTCTGCAGTTATCGCAGTTCCGTCATTCTGCCGGTAGGAAATAAAAATCGGGTCTGAGGGATCGAGTGTTTGGTGCCTACCGGTCATGAAACTTCCTCTTAATTATTCCTGATGAATGATCCGAATATTATTGGGAAAATAACTTAATTCACAATTCAGTATCGTTCATTTTTTCCATCTTTATTCGCTGAATCTGCTTGCTATCAATTAACCAAGTAGCGGTAGTGGTTCGACCTGATGAATCGACGCATGCAATGATGGCAACGAATCGTGCAAATGCGAGTTCCCTGTCGTGTAGATGACGCAAATACGAGTGCAAATCTACGTTGCTCGGTGATAACGGTCCAGAAGGATGAGTGTGCCATTCCCCAATCCACTCGCTTTTGTCGGTATTCCAAGCAGTTTGAGCTAGTTTTTGTGCATGTTCGAGATCACGTATGAATGTATTCTGACCGCGTTGCGCTCCTGGACCAGGGTCCCCGGCATGCCTAATTATAATATTTCCGCTCCTAGTTTCGGTTCCAAGTAGAATTCCACCTGTTTCTAACCCGTCATAAGAGCGCTTTGCTTCGCGGTTGATTGAAGCACGTGCCGAATCAGAAATTTTTATTTGGCGCATCTTTCCATGGCCTTCTCTCAAGGGAAACAAGTCGGACATGATGGGCGTGGCTCTGGCAATGAGGACCATCGAATGTCGCATGCCCGACTTATATCAAAGGGAGCCGACAAATCACCAATAGGACGGAGACCGACTGTGGCAAGCTCACCAGGTAACTGTTGCGTGTGGTCACCATGAATCGACTCAAGCAGCGTAGCCACTGCCATTTTGGCGGCGAGCGTACCAATGTAGCGAAGATCTGGCGGTACGGCAGTCATAGGACGGTGAACGTGCCCGGTTCCGTAGCCCAGCTCTTGGTCTGCCTCAGCATCCATAGCCCCGTGGTCGGAGAGATGACGACGTAGGCATAACAGACAACCAAAGCGAGGAGTTGGGCGAAGCCTAACAATCTCACCCACAGCGCCACCGTCTAGAACGCAGGCCATAACCAAGGGCTTTTTAGCATGCCGTGCGAGATGGCTGACTACACGTCTAGGACCAATGCCATCCGCGGCGCATATCACCATGTCGACGCCTTTAAGAAGGGGAGCTAAATAATGAGCTTGATTAACAACATTTAGCCGATGTGCGGCGACTTGTTGGCTTGGCCATCGTTTGGCAAGATAATCTTCCATGGCCGCTACCTTGAAGCGCCCTACGCTTTCTGGACCGAGTATATGGCGAAGCGTGTTATGCCAAAGCAATCGATCTGGATCAACTAGTTCGACCCGCCCAACTCCGTACCCAGCTAAGGATTCAATAGCGGAGCTACCGATGCTTCCACAGCCCACTACCATCACACTGTTAGTAGCCAGTAGTTCGATAGGCCATTTACCGGAAAGCTGACCCAACCCAATTTCGTCTGGTTCAATTTCGAGCTGAAGTGGATATACCTGATCTCGACTGATCAGCCATCCTACGAATTCCGTAATCCCTACTTCCTTTAGTTCTGAAGGAATACTGGGGTCATGCGTAACGACAATATTGAGTGTATTCCCAGGATCCATAACGCCCGGGACCATTCTTCTGAAGGCATCGAAACCGATTGCAGTACCGGGACGGCTGGCCAGAGAAAAATGATGGATGTGGGCATCATTCTCTGAAAGCCTTATCCACTGCCCAACCGCATTATTGTCACCGGAACGAAGTGTGGTGTATTGGCGATCAATTACTACTTGTTGGCGAATGCCTTTGGCTGTTTCAACCGCGTGGACTACATACATATCATCTGCGGGAACACAACGAAGTGCCAGCGCACCACGAATTAACTTGGAGTCTGAGATCTTAGACTTTGCGTCGCTGGTCATTAATACGTATGGGTCATGGTTAGGCATCCGGAGACCTGTCATGATCGGCTATTCTGGTTGATTCTAGGTTAGCCACTGCCTCCGCGATCAAATGGTCGTAGGAAGGATCTGAGACTATTCCATTGACCGACATCTGATTGATAGAGCCGGCCTTCATGAGTGCATACTCAATTCTCCATCCCGCGGCCTTGAGTAGTAGATCGACGATGCTGGCTTCCGGTTGCCATCCGCCAAGGCTTTGGAGGAGACATAGAGACCCGTCAGGCGCTACGTGCCAGGCTGACTGAGTCCTTTCCCAAAAAGTCGGTGTGGGACTTAGCGGGTAGATGGCTGGTGGAACCATGGGATGTGCAGAAGAATAAGAGAGGTAGATTTTGAGCTCGGATTGTCCTAACAGGTCACTCAGAGCCGCTGGGCGCGATCTTTCGAATGGCCAGCAAGGGATCTGCCCCATCCATCCTCCATGTATCGACCCCTCGTGGGAGGGGCTTATATATTCAAGGGATGGAGTGAAATCATGGACCTCTCGTTGATCACGCGCTAGGCGTGCTGGATCCCGTTCCATCCAAGAAACCGGGACAAATTCAGTTGCGTCTGAAGCTGGTATGTCCACATCATTCATCCCTGTGGCGTGTCCTTCACCAAGCGCGGAGTAGCCGGCAGGGTTGCAGGTGCTAGGCCTCCTCTTGGCTTTGGCGGTTTAGGGAAATCGTCACCAAAGACCTCGCCCCAGTATTTAATAGCATTAGTTGAGTCATTGTTAATCTGAGCTCGTACTGCTTTGATCGTATTTTCTCGTGCAGACTGCAGGCAGTCGCTAAATTGAGAATAGTCAAGGTCAGGCTGAATCGGACCGCACAATCCAGCCGGATCGTGGACTTCATTTCCTCCTGCAATTTGATAGGAGGCGCTGACAAAAAACTGATTAATAGCTGATGGCTGATTACTGTTTGTTGGCAAGCAATCAAGCGAGAGAACCTCTGTTACAAGCGACTTGATCTTTATTTCCTGTACCGAGGCCCACCATTTAAGCATTCGGACGGTTTCAGTAAAATCGTTCCACTCGTTCTGACGAGTTGCTACCTCAGCAATAAGGTATTCGGGATCGCAGGAAACCCAATCCTTTGAGATCGCTTCCGGAATTAATAGCTTTCCTTCGCGCCTCAGTGCGGGCATCGCATCTACAGTAAAAGCATCCGGATCATTCGGGTCATCTAGAAAACATTTGACGGCATGATTACGCCAACGAGCAAGCCGGACTGCCTTCTCATACGTCCCGTTAGTCGCACCGAGTAACGCATTGACTCGCTCACGCGTGTGGTTGAGCGCATCAGATGCTGACTCTCCGGGACTTCCCCAGTCTGGGTGGTCGTCCTCGTTGAAAATGATAATCACGTCAACATCGTGGATAGGATCTTTGTGAGTCCCGCGAGCGAAGGATCCGGAGGGTACGACCTCTTTAACGTCTTGCTCCGTCTCGAATGCTCCAGCAAAGAGATCACGCCTGATACGCGCCTCGCGGACATTTTCACTGTCCGCATTGACAACTTTCTGGAACGTACTAAAAGCTTCTGCCACGTTCATATCGACTCCCCCAGCCAACTCGAATGTTTACTGCCTATCATAGCCAGAAAATAGTTACTATAGATCCCCATTATGAGTTGATCCCCCGTTCGCTCGATCATCTTGTGATCGATGAAAGAAGCGTTATCAAAAGATGGACGAGGGAACTAATTCTGAGTTTCCAGACGACGAGTGATCAACAACCTTACCCACGAGTTGGATACGATTCTAGATATGTCGAAATCGTTCGTTTTTGACACAGCGAAATCTATCAAACTGCATCACACCATTTCAGCTGAAAATTCAAGGGGCATTTTCGCGCAGCGGTTCAAAACACAGTTCCATAATCTATAGAGTAATTTTATCTGTAACTGACGAATTTTGATACTTTTCAAGGCGTGGAACGTCTTCTTGGATTCGCGCGAGTGAACACTCACGCACAGAACCGAGAGCAGTAGGAAGCCGAGCTGCGTGCTGCTGGCGCGGAGATGATCTCTATCATTCACGGCGAATCAACCCGTATTGCCAGTCGCCAGCAATGGGGGAGCATGTCTGGTGTGCATGAGATCCGGCGACACGCTTGTGATCCGAGCGCTGGGCGAGATAGTTGGCACCGAACGGATGGCCATCTATAGGATCCTCTTTAGGGACTGTCAACAACACAACGGGGGAGCGGGGCATCAAACTTCATAGCCTCACAGAGCCATTCTGGACATTAGCGTGAGCTCGCCAATTGGCGAGCAATTATAGGAATCATGTCAGTCTTGGCGCAGCTGCGCGTCTCAACGATCCGGGAGAACCCCCGCAGGGGATTGGAGAGCCAACGCGCTTAAGGGACGATCGACTGCCGTGCTACTGCAGTGTCCGCAAAGCGCATAGAAGAAGAACTGGGCATATGAGCTGCGGGCAAAGCCTATCCACAATTAGCCAAATCCATAGGAGTTAGCACTTCTGCGATCCAACGAGCTTTACGCCAATTGCAGGAAAATTCCGATAATTGTTCCTGAAAATCTGCATGAAGTCGACTCTTTCCGAGAATTGCCCTTTTCATCATTTGCAACATATTGATAACAAAACGCGGGTTTTTCGAAAAAGTGGAAAATTTACAAGAGAAATGAAATAGGCTCCATGTAGGTCAGATCACATGCTTTCGCGGCATAGGTGGCGCGCCCAACATTATTGGGGCTGACTTGATGAATCACTCACGTCATACCGAGGGGAAGTATGAAGAACGGCAAGCGTCGGATCGTTGCATTTTAAGCGCTGCTTGTTTGGCATCGGGAGCCGCAATCGTGGCGACGCCAGCTCTCGCAGCTCCAGATGAGTCGATTTCAGGAGGGGTAATAGGTACTCCTGCCGCAATTAGCTGCGGTGGTTTCGCGGGGAGTTACTACACTGTCACCAACATATCAAAAGTCAAGAAAGTCACCCATGCCAGTAAGCACTACAACGGTACAAGCAGTAATTCAACGGCAACATACTCTTCCGCGAAGCAGCAGACCTTGACCGCCGGGGTGACTTATTCTGCAGGGGTATCTGCAGGAGGAACTGCTGATTTCAGAGCAGTTGCCGCCAAGCTTGGAGCCAATACCCGTCTAGATTTGGCCGCTTCAGGATCCAAAACTAGTGGAAGCACCCTCTCGATTTCTGCCACCATCAAGCCAAAGAAGTACGTTGTCGTAGCAGCCGGCAATACTCAAGTCACTGGTAAGTGGAAGAAGAACTATTGCGCTTCTGGAAACTCGGGAGTTGTTGTTAAAGCCAGTGGAACCGGTAAATCCCACACCATCCGTGAAACCGCCACGGTGCAATGCGACCTGTCGCAGCCATCAGGATCGCTCGCAGGATTAGCTAAGTCTAGGTACTGCTAGAAGAAGGAGAAACTAGATGAAGCGAAATGCCTTCGCAGCATTTGCTTTTGGGCTAGCCCTGGTGATCACTTCATGCACGAACCAGGAGAAGACCCAAAGCGGGGAGACTCCGGAGCCTGCATTAGCCCCTGTTGCTTCATGCGATCGTCCGTATGTGGTCAGTGACGGCGAGTCCAAGGGAAAGTCGGAATTCATTCGAGTCGACAAGTTCTACGATCAGGATATGAGCGAAACTTTGCTCGACAAGAAGGTTGCCTCATCCATCCAATGGGCTCCGCAGCCCGAGTGGGATAACCAGGACGAAGTGCTGAAAGCTGTCAATGAAGTCTCACCGGATGCAGTCAAGGAGCAGCCTTTCCTCTATATAGAGGGGATTGAAACAATGCTCAAGAACTCTGAACAATCCTCTGGATTTCTGGGGTACTATGCAGCAACGCCTATGACCTATAAATTCAGCGTGCAATGCCAGAATGATCAGGGCAATTGGTATCAGTTGAGTTTTTCTACCTGGACTGAGTCTGATCTGGGGATTATCGACTGCAACTTGAAGTTAGACATGGATGCTCCCAAGGCGGCAAGCAAAGCATACGGCGCGTACTGCCAGGATTCTTAGGACTAAATTCCGCATAGTTAAACAGAGCGGGGACTGCCCTTCGGATGGAGGACAGTCCCCGCTCTTCTTGCCGTCAAGGAAGATTGCGTCTGACCATACACAAGCGACAGCTCTCCTCCAGGGTTCTGAAAACTGGGGTTTTCCACCTGAGGCTATTCTGCGCCAGTGGATGCCAGAGCTTGCCGCGGGTCTGGCAACTGGTATCGCTTGCCCGCGAAGCCCGGCGCCTGCATGGCATGGCAAGAAGGGACAACGTGGGCTACTGCAGTGTTTTGCCAAAACTTCACGCGGAATTCGGCAATCGTCACCGAGCTGAGACGGTCGAAGAATTCTCCGATGGTGACCGTGGCAGGGGAGGGGGCAACGATGCGCAGCGCCGATTGCGGGGTGGTGATGTGGAGCATGCGCAGCTCGTCGCTGCGAGGATCGAGCATGGCGACCAGTGCTGCTTGTCCGTGGATGGAGACCATTGCCATCACGTCATTAAGTGGTTCGCTAGAGCGGGCCATCACGATGGGCATTCCCGGTGCCCAGCCGTATGAAGCCAAATGGGACTTGCCCTCACGGGTGGCGAGAAAATCGGCGACCCTCACGGCGGTCTGGGTTCTAGCAATTCGGCCTGGCATTGTAGATACTTCCCCTTCTTGCATTCCTCAGTGAATATGGTTCATCTCAGGGCCCTGTTGCGATGCGTCTGAGCATCATCGACCGGCCCGGTTTTCGTGGACCATCGAGCGATCCACAGTGGCCATGGTGCTGCACTAGGCCATGCTCAAATCTGCGTGCGTCCCTCCTGTCTCTGGCCGGAAGCCTTCGGTGGCGGTCAGAGCCGGGGTTGCGAAGGGATCGTCCAACCAGCCGGCGCAGTGCCCGGAATCCTGCAGGCGTTCTGGCTGCGGAAAAAGATTCTCCCGGCCTGCCACCGCGAACTGCAGGTTGCGCACTTCGAACTGGATACCCAGTGACTGCTCCATCTGCGGCAACAGGATGTCATTGACGTACTGCATCAGCGCCGTGACGTGTTCTTCGCTCTCTGCTGTGCAGGTCAGGTTGACGACCAGCTTTTCCGGGGTTCCCTGGATAGTGCAGAACGCCGAATGAACTGTGCTCTGGAGTTCGCATTGCTGTGTCCCGAAGAATGCTATGTCCCGCATCCTCGCCGCCCACGCGTTGTTGCCTGCGTTTTTCTTATCTGCGGAAACTGCTAACTGCTCTTTCATCTTGTGCTCCGGCACTGGTCAGTGTTTCGTAGTAGAATATATGTAGACTGGCTAACTATTAGATAGGCTACATTATTTTTTTCAGAAAAGGCAAGCTGGAATTTCGCAGTGAGGAGCGAAAGGCCCTCAAGTTGCTCGGGCATTGCGCTCGTATCCGACGAAAGGAGTTCTCATGAGCCACTACGAGGCAAGTGGATATTGGTATGGTGACGGCCAGTCGGCTCCGGAGGCCGTCGACTTGCTGAACCTCATGCGCCGCTATCGCGACGCAGAGCGGAACATGCGCGCCAATACCCGCGGATCCATGGGGATGAACGAGACAGACATGACTGCTTTGCGCTTCTTGCTGGGAGCGCACCGAAAGGGCGAAGTGCCCCGTCAGCGCGATTTCGCCGAGAAACTCGGCATATCCAATGCCTCAGTGTCAGCCCTGGTCGACAGGCTCTGCCGCGACGGGTACGCGCAACGGGTCATGCATCCGGCCGACCGCAGATCTGTGGGCATTGTCCCAACCCAGTACAGCGACACCGAAGTGCGCGGAACTTTGCAGCAGATGCATGAGCGGATGATGGCTGCGGTTGATGGGCTCAACGCAGAAGAGCGAAAGGCAGCCGCAAAATTCTTGCACGCCCTCATTGCCAGCGTGGAGTGGAATGATCTTGATCTAGGCCATGCGGCGCAGCGCGATCACGAGCTTCGCGATGTACCCGGGAGCAACCTTGCATCTTCCTAGGGCGACAGCTGGGAATCGCTGCTCGGCTCCGTGGGACTGATATCCCTTCGCCAAGCGGGGTAGAGGGAGCATTCCGGCGGAGATGCCATTCAACGCAGCGGCCTCGATCCTATATCCAAGGTTTCCCCGCCGATGCTGAAGAAAACCTTGAGGCGGATGCCCCAGCTGCGCTGGATGCGTAGGTTGAAGCCCAAAGGAGATAGGCGACCATATAAGAGAGGGTGATTTGAATGCCACGCAGGCGCATCGAAGTCAGTGTCAGCCATGACGAGTTCGAAGACCTCAACAACGCGCTTGAGGACCACCGCAATGGCTTCACGGATATGGCAGAGGAAGCGTCCAACGGACTTGGCCTGGAACCCGAGTACTGGGTGGGCCGGGCCAATGAAGTCCAAAGCCTGCTCGAAAAAGTCCACGAGTATAGCAGTGAGGAAACGGCAGCGGCCAACGACTCGAATCGAACCCGGAGAAGCGGGCACCGGGCAGACCGCGAGGCGCAATCGGACCCACGTGACTAGGCCGTGCGATGGCCCAAAGAATTCTGGATCACTATTGACCGCGGGCGCGCCCTTCAAGGGCGCGCCCGCGGTCATTGTCTTGATAACTAGGCGCGCTTGCGGGTCAGCAAGCCCCAGATGACGAGGACAACGAGCGAGCCGCCAATAGCCAGCAGCCAAGTCGAGAGCGACCAGAACTGGTTGATTCCCACATTGAAGATCGCGGAGCCGATCCATCCGCCAACGAGCGCTCCGACGATGCCCAAGAGCAGCGTCGCGATCCATCCGCCGCCCTGCTGCCCGGGCTTAATGGCCTTGGCAATAGCCCCGGCGATCAGTCCCAAAACGATCCATCCTAGAATGCCCATGGAGATTTCTCCTCTGCTCGGTTTCACGGTGTTCCGGTGGTGCCTGCTGGCACCGCCTTCCAGATAAGCAAGGTACTAGAAGCCGCTGAAGCATCGATGCCAAGCTGGGTGCTTCCTGGGAGCCCGGCGCTTGCGATGCCCGGAAAATCGCCTTGGCATTTAGCACATCCAAGAGGAGAGGCGCAACGCATCTTTAGGAGCCGGTTGACGCGGCAAAGGAACTCGATCGCTTCGTGACTGGGCAGAGTCCGATCCCGCAAGCAGGCATCCTGGCAGCGCAAAGGCCGGGCGGCTGTTCAGGGTGAACAGCCGCCCGGCCTCTTCCGCAGCTAGTCGCTAGCTGGCCGTGCTGGCCAGCGACAGGCCGCGCAGGCGGTCCATCTGCGGATCGTACAGCGGATCGTCAACCACGGTGGCGGCGATCGGCTGGCCGAAGTACTCGATCTGCACCGAGTCGCCGGTTTCCACCGATAGTGGCAGCCAGGCGTAGGCGATCGGCTTGCGGACCGTGTAGCCGTAGGCGGCACTGGTGATGTAGCCCGAAGCCTTGCCGTTGACATACACCGGCTCCTTGCCCAGGACCACGGAGACGCCGTCGTCAATGGTCAAGCAGCGCAGGCGCTTGGTGGCGGCTGCGGCGCGTGCGGCCAGGGCCGACTTGCCCACGAAGTCCACGGTCTTGGCGGCCTTGACCGCGAAGCCCAGGCCAGCCTGTTCCGGTTCGTGCTCGCTGGTCATATCGGTGCCGAAGGAGCGGAAGCCCTTCTCCAATCGCATGGAGTTGAAGGCCTCGCGTCCGCCGGCGATGATGCCCTGCTCCTGGCCGGCCTCGAAGAGCACGTCCCAGAGCTTGGCGCTGACATCCGCCGAAGCGTAGAGCTCCCAGCCGAATTCGCCCACATAGGACAGGCGCATGGCAGTGACCGGGATGCCGGCAATGGAGATCTGCTTGGTGCGGAAGTATTTCAGGCCCTCGTTGCTCATGTCATCGTCGGTGACCTTGTTCATCACGTCCAGGGCCAGCGGGCCCCATAGGCCGATGCACGAGGTGCCGGCGGTGATATCGCGCACGGCGGCCCACTTGCCCGGGTTGGCGGCGTTGAACTTCTTGGCCTCGCGGTTCAGGTAGGCGACATCCACATTCGAATTGATGCCGGCCTGGTAGACCTCGTCGGAGAGCCGGGCCACGGTGATGTCGCTGGTGATGCCGCCGGCAGCATCGAGCAGCAGGGTGTAGCTGACCATGCCCGGGGCGCGCAGCATGTTGGCCGTGGTCAACCCCTGCAGCAGTTCACCGGCACCCGGGCCGGTGACCTCGACGCGCTTGAGCGGGGTCATGTCGAACATGGCCACCGCGGTGCGGGTCTTCCAGGCTTCCACCGCGGCGATCGGGGAGTGGAACTTGTCGGACCAGGCATCGCGTTCCGGGGCGGCCCATTCTTCGGGCAGCGACTCCAGCAGCGCGGCGTTGGCCTCGTACCAGTGCGGGCGCTCCCAGCCTGTGCCTTCCAGGAAGAAGGCGCCGAGGGCCTGCTGGCGGGAGTAGAACGGGGAGGTACGCACGGCGCGCGGCTTGGTGCGCGGCTCCAGCGGGTGGCGGACGTCGTAGATTTCCACGAAGTTCTGCTGCGAGGTCTCGCTGACGTACTCCTTGGTGGTCTGCATGTCCTCGAAGCGGTTCAGGTCGCAGTCGCTCAAATCGGTGGTGGAGGTGCCGGTGGCAATCAATTCAGCCACGGCCTTGGCGATGCCCGGAGCGTGGGTGACCCAGACGGCTTCGGCCGCGTAGAAGCCATCCACTTCCTTGGACTGGCCGACCAGCGAGCCGCCGTCCGGGGTGAAGGAGAAGATGCCGTTGAAGCCGCGCTGGATCTGGGTGTTGCGCAGATCCGGTAGCAGTTCCTGGGTGGCTTCCCACTCGGCGGCGAAGTCCTCGGGGGTGAAGTCCAGCGAGGAAGGCATGCGCTCGTGGGTGATCTCCTCCGGGCGGTAGGACTTGAGGGTATCCAGGTCCACCGGCATCGGCCGGTGGGCGTAGGAGCCGATGCCGATGCGGTCGCCCCATTCGCGGTAGTAGAGGTCGCGGTCCTGGTAGCGCAGGATCGGGCGGCTGGCGCCGTTGGGCAGCTCGTTGACGCCGGCCAGCGATGGGGCCGGGGTGGTCCAGACGAACTGGTGGCCCAGTGGCAGCAGCGGGATCGAGGTGCCGACCATCTTGCCGATGTTAGGGCCCCAGAATCCGGCGCAGGAGACGACGATATCGGCCTCGAAACGGTCCTCGCCGCAGATCACCGCGGCGACCTTGCCGCCGGAGACCTCGATGTCGGTGACGATGGTGCGGTCGCGGAATTCCACACCCGCGGCCTTGGCGCGTTCCATGACCAGCTGGGTTCCCTTGGCGGCCAGGGCCAGGCCGTCGCCCGGGGTGTACAGCCCGCCGAGCACCTTGCCCTCGGCAAGCATCGGGAACTTCTTCAGGCACTCGTCGGCGTCGATGACCTCGGCCTCGACCCCGTAGGAGCGGTTCCAGCCGGCGCGGCGGTGCAGGTCGGCCAAGCGCTCCTCGTTGGTGGCGATCTCCAGGCCGCCCACCGGGAGGAAGGAGCTGGTGCCGTCGGCGCCGATCAGCGAGCTGAGCTTCTTGATGGTGTACTGGGCGAACTCCGTCATGGACTTGGACGGGTTGGAGGAGTACACCAGCCCCGGAGCATGCGAGGTGGATCCGCCGGGGATATCAAGTGGTCCTTGCTCGATGACCAAGGTGTTGGTGTGGCCCAGGATGGCCAGTTCGTCGGCCAGGTTGGCGCCGACAATGCCGGCGCCGATGATGATGACCCGAGGGGAAACAGGGGACATGGTGACTCCTTTGAAGCTGGATGGCTAAGTGTGTGGTGGAACTGGCGACTAGGCGTCGATGACCAGGTCCGTTTGGGCGGTGGAACAGCACGGGAGGAATTTGCCGGCGGTGATTTCCCGGGCGCGGATGCCGCCCTGGTGGTTCATGTTCACCTCGCCGGAAAGCTTGACGACCTTGCACGAGCCGCACATGCCCTCCTGGCAGTTGGCGCCGATGCGCACCCCGGCCCGCTGGGCCGGGCCCAGGATCTTTTCCTCGGGGTTGATCTTGACGTTGATCCCCGAGCGCACGAAGCTCATGGTGATGGTGCCTTCGCCCACGGTCTCGAATCCCGAGGTATCTGGCGGAAGCTGGTCGTCCACCGGTTCGGCCGGCGGGACCGGAGCATCGGCAGCAACTGCGATCAGCTCCTGGCCGCTGGCCTCGATGGTGCCGGTCTCGTCGTAGTCGGGCTCGTACATGCCCAGTTCCGGCGGCTGGCTCTCGTAGAACTCCTCCACCGACTCGGCCACTTCCTCGGCGATGGACTCGGCGAGCACGATTTCCTTCTGGTATTCCAGCAGGGTCTTGCGGTCGCCGGAGAAGAATTCCATGAACACCGAGGTGTCGTCCACCCCGACCTCGCGCAGCAGCTGCGTGGCCGAGTTCAGGTAGCCTTCGGGCCCGCAGGCGAACACCTTGCGGCCATTGGCGTCCGGGGCGACCTCGTCGATCATCTTCGCGGAAAGCCGGCCGGCGAAGCCCTTCCAGCTCTTGGGCTTCTCGCGGTCGCCCAGGGAGTAGAACACCTTGATGCGGGTGTCGACCTTGGAAATGTATTCCAGCTCCTGCCAGAAGGCGAAGTCCCCGGGCACGGTCCCGTGGCACAGCACGATCACATCGGCCTGGCCCGGCAGGGAGTGGATGGTGCGCACCATGGACATGATCGGAGTGATCCCGGCACCGGCAGACAAGAACAGGTAGCGTGCCCGGCGGTCCGAGTCTCCCAGGTGGAAGGCCCCGACCGGTCCGAGCATATCCAGCACCATGCCCGGGCGCAGGTTCTCATGGGCCCACGAGGAGACCAGGCCCTTGGGGTCGCGCTTGATGCTGACGTTGAAGGTCCAGGGGACAGTTGGCGCGCTGGAGATCGAGTAGCTGCGATCCACCGTGTCCTCGCCCTCGCCGTAGACCGGGAAGGCGATGTTCAAGTACTGCCCTGCGCGGAAGGCCAGCGGCGCGCCATCGAGGCGGCGGAAGACGAAGGTCATCAGCCCGCCGGCTTCCTCGATGTTCTGCACGCATTCGGCCAGGAATTCCTGCGGATGCCAGGGCCCCAGCGCCTTGGCTGCGCTGGCTGCCTGGTCCTGGGTGCTGAGCACCCGGTTCCACGGCATTTCCAGTCCGCGGATGCGCTGTGCGGTGGAGGTTCCCACTACGGTCGTGCCACCGCTCATGCCAGGTGCTCCAGGACGCGCTGGGTGTACCAGTTGATGAAGGCCTCGACCTGGTATTCGCTCTTCATGTACGGGCCCTGCTGGTAGGCGGGGCTTCCTGCGCCGGTCTGGCACAGCTCCACGAAGGCCTTGTCCTGGATGTTGGTCTGCTTCCAGGTGTGGGTGAGCTTGTCCAGGTCGTAGTCGACGCCTTCCACGGCGTCATCGGCGACCAGCCAGGTGGTGCGCACCAGGGTCTGGTGCTCGTTGATCGGGTAGGCGCCGAAGGTGATGACATGGTCGGACTGGAAGTGGAACCAGGAGTTGGGTTGCAGGTGCATGGAGCAGCGGCCCAGGCGGAAGTCGCGCAGATCGCCCAGCAGCTTCTTTGACAGGCGGCGCCCGTCCGGGGAGAAGGATTCGCCTTCGCCGTCCAGGGATTCGCGGGAGATGCGGATGCCGGCAATGCGGGTATCGAGTTCTTCGATGACTTCGTAGGGCAGCCCGTAGCGGCGGCAGCGTTCTTCCAGCGCCTCCTTGGCGGCCTTGTTGCGTTCCCAGACCTCTTCCAGATGCGGCGGGACCAGCTCATCGGTCAGGCCCCAGGTGGGGAACAGCGAGCAGGCCAGTTCCGGGTGGCCATCGCAGTGGTAGCACTCGCGGTTGTTCTCCATCACGAGCTTCCAGTTGCCCTCTTCGATGATGTCCTGCTGGTAGGCGACCTTGGCGCGGCCCAGGTCGTGAGGAGCCAGGTAGGGTTCGAAGATCTTGGCGACCTCATCGAAGTCGGTGGGTGGTTCGGCGGCGATGGAGACGAAGATCAGGCCCGCGTGGATGCGGCCGTGGGCGCGCTTGAGGGCGAAGCAGTTCTTGTCGAAGTCGATTTCGCCCGGCGAGGAGGCATGGATCAAATCGCCTTCGGGCGAGTAGGTCCAGGAGTGGTAGCCGCAAACCAGATTGCCGGTGCTGCCCGCGGACTCGGTCAGGACGCGGGCTCCGCGGTGGCGGCAGACGTTGTGCAGGACATTGACCCCGCCATCATCGGTGCGCAGCACGATCAGGGAGTGCGGTCCGTAGTCCAGGGTGACGTAGTCCCCGGGCTCGGGAACTTCGGCCACGCTGGCGGCAAAGAGCCAGTGGGTGCCGAAGATGGCTTCCATCTCGACCTTGAAGATCGCTGGGTCGGTGTAGAACGGGGCTTCAAGGGAAAACCCCTTGCGCCGGTTCTGGAAGAGTTCGGTAATTTCGGCGAGCTGTTGGGTCTCCACAGTCGAAGCGAGCTTGCCACGCGTGCTGCGCGCGGCACTTACCGAAGCGGTCATCTGTTACTCCTAGAAACACAGCGCCTGAGCGCCCTTGAGGTGTGGTTGAGCGGTGAGCTGGATCACGAAAATGATCAACCGCATGAATCGAGACTAGGAATAATTAGTGTCCATGAAAAGCGCAAGATTTCGAACAAAATCATGCACAATTGATGCATGATTGATCCACGCTTGAGCACCCTTCGGGTCTTCTCTTCCACCGGCAACGTGGCACGGACCGCGGAACTGACCGGATACTCGCCCTCGGCGGTCTCGGCGCAGCTGCGCGAACTGCAGCGCAGCCTGGGAATCACGCTGCTGGTCAAGGATGGGCGGGGGGTGCGGCTGACCGCCGCGGGCCGGCACTTTGTGGCGGGGCTCGACTCGATTGTGACGCAGTGGGAGCGGTTGATGGCTTCCTCGCGCACCGCCTCGGGGCAGTTGCAGGCAAGCTTCGGATTGGGCGGATTCTCCACCGCGGCTGCCGAGCTGCTGGCACCGCTGGCCGCCAAGCTGCGCACCAGCCGGCCGGAGATGGAAGTGAGGCTGGTCGAGGCCCAGCCCCAGCGCTGCCTGGATCTGCTGCTTTCCGAGCGCATCGACCTGGCGGTGATCGTCGCGAGCCAGTCGCAGACCGGCACCCTGATCCAGGCCCGGTTCGAGCAGACGGTGCTGCTCGATGACCCGCTGGATGTGGTGCTGCCCGCCGATCACCGCTTGGCGATGAACAAGTCGGTGTCCCTGGAGCAGCTGGCCGATGATCCGTGGATTACCGAATCCGAGCACTCGGTGTACCGGGCGCTCTTTGTCGCCGCCTTCACCTCGCTGGGCGTTACCCCGCATATCGCCCACGAGGCGGTGGAGTGGGAAACCATGATCGCGTTCATCGGCGCCGGGCTGGGTGTCGGCTTGCTGCCGCGGCTGGCCACGCTGGCCCACGTGGACAATGTGGTGCGCCGCCGGATCACCGGGGTGGCCAAGCCATCTCGCCGCATCGTCGCGGTGACCCGCAAGGGGTCACTGGGCTCTCCCATGATCGAGGATTCGCTGAAAATATTGCAGGACACGGCGAAGGGGATTATTTCCCAGCGTTCCGCGGAAGAGTTGGACTGATCCACGGCGGGTCAGCTGCGACACAGATGCACTCCGACCCTGCCGGGCTATTGACATGGATCACACACATGAGGAGACTTTCCTACATCCGATTAGTATCCAACTGATATTTCATGCGAAAGGTCTGGCATGGGAAACCTAGCAGTGAGTTATGCAGGAGCGGGCAAAGTCGAGCTGATCGACACCCCGTACCCGGAGTTCGAATTGAAAGACGGCCCGGGAGTCCACCCGGCCAACATCGGGCGCAAGGTCCACCACGGCGTCATCCTCAAAACCGTCGCCACCAACATTTGCGGCTCTGACCAGCACATGGTCCGCGGCCGCACCACCGCGCCAGAAGGTCTGGTCCTCGGCCACGAAATCACCGGCGAGGTAGTGGAAGTCGGCCGGGACGTTGAGTTCCTCAAGGTCGGCGACATGGTCTCGGTGCCTTTCAACATCTCTTGCGGCCGTTGCCGCAACTGCAAAACCGGGCAGACCGGCATTTGCCTGAACGTGAACCCGGATCGCCCGGGCTCAGCCTACGGCTACGTGGACATGGGCGGCTGGGTTGGCGGCCAGGCCGAATACGTGCTGGTTCCCTATGCCGACTGGAACGCGCTGAAGTTCCCGGATCGCGACCAGGCCATGGAGAAGATCCTTGATCTGGCCATGCTCTCGGACATCTTCCCCACCGGCTACCACGGTGCCATCGGCGCCGGCGTGACTGTGGGCTCCACCGTCTACGTGGCCGGCGCAGGCCCGGTGGGCCTGGCCGCGGCCACCTCGGCCCAGCTGCTCGGCGCGGCCACCGTGATCGTCGGCGACCTGAACGCCGATCGCCTGGCCCAGGCCCGCAGCTTCGGCTGCGAAACCGTCGACGTCTCGCAGGGGGATCCAGCCGAGCAGATCGCGCAGATCCTCGGCGTTCCCGAAGTGGATTGCGGCATCGACGCGGTGGGCTTCGAGGCCCGCGGGCACGGTCACGATGCCGGCAAGGAGCAGCCGGCCACCGTGCTGAACTCGCTGATGGAAATCACCCGCGCCGGCGGCAGCCTGGGCATCCCGGGCCTGTACGTCACCGGGGATCCGGGAGCCACCGACGAAGCAGCCAAGGTCGGCGCGCTCTCCATGCGCTTCGGACTGGGCTTCGCCAAGTCCCACACCTTTGTCACCGGCCAGTGCCCGGCGATGAAGTACAACCGCGGCCTGATGCAGGCAATCCTCTCCGACAAGGTATCGATTGCCAAGAATGTCAATGCCACCGCAATTGCGCTGAAGGAGGCGCCGCAGGGCTATGCGGCCTTTGACGAGGGCGCAGCCCAGAAGTTCGTGCTGGACCCTCACGGCCTGATCAGCGCCTGATATTCGCGCCACCTGAACTCGTGGCGGCAACCGGGCTGGAACGCTGGCGTGCCAGCCCGGCTGCCGCCAGCGCCAGCCCGCCCCGGGCCGGCGCACCCCTCTAGACCCCCAGATCACGAGGCAACTCGTGACCTGGACACAGGCCGGCCGCCGCGGACCACACCCAACAGGCGCCCCGCCTCTTCCCCTCACTGAAGGAAATCCCATGAAGAGCACTGAGCAACCTGTCAAAGACCTCGTCAGCGAGCTGCATTCGGCGCGAAGACGAAGGCCCCGGCGTTATCTGAACAGCGGTACCGACTATTGGGTGTTCGGCATCGCAGGAATTCTCACCCTCGCATTCATCGTGTGGGGCTTCGTCTCGCCCGCTGGTTTGGGCAGCGTCGCATCCACCGCCCTCGACTGGGTCATCACCAATACCGGCTGGGTCTTTGTCATCGCGGCAACGGTCTTCACCATCTTTGTCCTGGTGGTGGCCGCAAGGAACTTCGGCCGCATCCCGCTGGGCAAGGATGATGAAAAGCCGCAGTTCAGCACGGTTTCATGGGTCTCCATGATGTTTGCCACCGGCATGGGCATCGGCCTGGTTTTCTATGGGGTCGGCGAGCCGCTGTACTTCTACATGGTTCCGCCACCGGAAACCGTCGGCGGGCAGACTTCGGCCGCCGTGGGCACCGCCATGGGCACCACGCTCTTCCACTGGACCCTGTTCCCCTGGGCGATGTACGCCATCGTCGGCCTGGGCATGGCCTATGGCAGTTTCCGCCTGGGCCGCCCGCAGTTGTTCTCCTCGATGTTCTCCTCCATCTTTGGCGAACGCGCCGTCAATGGCTGGGGCGGGAAGACCATCAACATCCTGGCCATCCTGGCCACGCTCTTCGGCTCGGCCTGTTCGCTGGGCCTGGGCGCATTGCAGATTGGCGGCGGCATCCAGTCGGCCGGCATCATGTCCTCCGTGGGTTCGGGAATCCTGGTCTTGATCATTGCCATCTTGACCGCCCTGTTTGTTGCTTCGGCCGTTTCCGGGATTGAACGCGGCATCCAGTGGCTGTCGAACATCAACATGGTCTTGGCAGTGGCGCTGGCCCTGGTGGTCTTCATCGGCGGGCCGACGCTGTTCATCCTGAACGTCATCCCGAATGCAGTTGGTTCCTTCATCGCCGATCTGCCACAGATGGCATCGCGCACCGCCTCCTCCGGCGACGGGGACATGGCCAGCTGGCTGTCCTCGTGGACCATTTTCTACTGGGCGTGGTGGGTTTCATGGACCCCATTTGTGGGCCTGTTCATCGCACGCATTTCCCGTGGCCGCACCATCCGCCAGTTTGTCACCGGCGTGCTGCTGGTCCCATCGGCTGTCACCCTGCTGTGGTTTGCGATCTTCGGCGGCGGCGCCATCGGCATCCAGGAGCGCGCCGAGCGCGGCGGAGACATGGGCCAGGCGCTGACCAGGATGGTGGACGGCGCACCGGATATCAACTTCGACTCGGTCCTCTTCAGCTTGCTGGGCAGCCTGAATCTTCCGGGCTGGATTGCCACCGGCTTGATGGTCCTCACGGTCGTGCTGATTGCGATCTTCTTTGTCACCGGCGCCGACTCGGCCTCGATCGTGATGGGTGCCTTGAGCGAGCGCGGCGCCGAAGAGCCAACCAAGAAGTCGGTGATCTTCTGGGGCGTATCAGTCGGTGCGGTGGCTGCAGTGATGCTGCTGGCAGGTGGTGATCATCCGGCGGCCGCCCTGAACGGCTTGAAGAACATCACCATCGTTTCGGCTCTGCCCTTTGTGCTCGTGATGCTGCTGCTGTGCGTCGCGCTGTGGAAGGACTTGAGCCGCGACCCGCTGGTCCTGCGAGAAAAAGTGGCCCAGGAAGTTCTGGAGCAGGCCGTGGATGAAGGCATTGATCGCCATGCCGGCGAGCATTTCAGCCTGATGACTTCAGAACAGCCGATTGTCAAGGTTTCTGGCGATGAGCCGGTGATCCTGCCGGCCCCCGATGTGTCGCCAGAGGCAGCAGGACAAGAGCTGGATCCTGAACAGGGTACGGATCGGGATACCGATCTGGAACCGGAAGGTGCCGGCAGGTAATTGATATAGTCAGTGGCGCCCCTTGGCCTTCGGCTAGGGGGCGCTGCGCAGCGCCTGCTCGAAGTGGGCGACGTGCTCGGTGACCAATTTGGCAGCCAGGTCAGCGTCACCGTCCAAGATTGCCCGCAGCAGCGCTGAGTGCTCCTTGATGTGCTCGGCGATGGGTGGCATCTGGTCGATGACCAGGCACCAGATGCGCGTCACCAGATTATCAAGGCGCACGAGGGTTTCCTCAAGATGCTTGTTGCCGGCAGCCTTGTAGATCAGCCGATGCATTTGGATATCGAGCAGCAGCAGGGAGCGCTGATCGAGCGCCGGATCCAGAGAGTCGATGCGCTCCAGATAGCCGGAGAGCTGGGCGCGGATTTCTGGATCCCTGTTGGCGGCGGCATTGCGTGCTGCTACGGGTTCCAGTACCTGGCGCATTTCGGAGATGTAGTTCAGTTCATGGAAATCTACGGCCGTGGCAAAGGTTCCGCGGCGTGGATAGGAGACCACCAGGTGGTCTGTTTCCAGGCGCTTGAGCGCTTCGCGCATCGGGGTGCGCCCGATGCCCAGTTCCTCAGCCAGTTGCGGCTCGTGGATCGGGTGGGTTGGAGCGATTTCAAGCAGCATCAGGCGATCACGCAGCGCCGCGTAGGCGCGGTCTGCCATTGAACCTTGTTCCGTAATGGTGCTTGAGAATTCCGTGTGCATTGAAAATTCGCTCTCTTCACTGTTCAAATCTCTTTTGCAATAGTCACAGGGTATCGCCTGAGAGTGCATTCATTGATTTTGCCCCGCGAATTCGGTGCATTTCGGTGCAGAATTGCGCTTAAATGCGCGGGGTCGAAGGAACTTGGAAATCTCCGGGGAAATCTTGTTGACGCTGTGCTGGCTCACACATAGTATTGTGATCAGCTATTGATATATCAGACTCTTGATCAAGATTTCCGGCCCCATCAAAGCCGGGGATCACCAGAGTGGTCGGGGCGGCAACCGGCAGTCGAGCAAAGGCTCGCTCAAGGACGGTTTGCAATCCCGGGATCACCACACGCCACTATTTTTCCCCAATCACCACCACGAGCCATGGCGAAGCCAACGCTAACTCGGCGAATGCAAGGAGCGGCACGATGACCGAACCGAACAACAAATACGTCCTGACTTTCACCTGTGCCGAGCGCGCGGGCATCGTGCATGCGGTCACCGGCCTGCTGTTGACGCATCACGGCAACATCCGCGAACTCAAGCAGCATGATGACCAGCGCTCCGGCACCTACTTCCTGCGCATTGAATTCGAAATTTCCTCGGACGAGGGCAATGCCCTGGACATCGCTGACCTTGAATCAAATCTCAAGGACTTGGCCGAAGAGCACGAGGCAAGCTGGGGCTTGCGCCCTGCGGGCCAGAAGAAGCGCGTGCTGATCATGGTGTCCAAGTTCGGCCACTGCCTGCACGACCTGCTGTTCCGTTCGCGGATCGGCGAGCTTCCAGTGGAAATTGCCGCTGTGGTTTCCAACCACCCGGATCACCGCCAGCAGGTCGAGTGGAACGGCATTCCCTTCTTCCATGTACCAGTTACCGCTGCCACCAAGCCAGAGGCAGAAGACAAGCTGATGGAACTGGTGGACCGCTTTGACGTTGATCTGGTGGTGCTTGCCCGCTACATGCAGATTCTTTCTGATGATCTGACCCGCAAGCTCAGCGGACGAGCCATCAACATCCACCACTCGTTCCTTCCCTCGTTCAAGGGTGCCAAGCCATACCACCAGGCGTTCGAACGCGGCGTGAAAACCGTGGGCGCCACCGCGCACTACGTGAACAGCGAGCTGGATGAAGGTCCAATCATCACCCAGCGGGTCCAGGAAGTGGACCACAGCTACGAGCCGGAGCATCTGGTAGCGGCCGGCCGCGATACCGAGTGCAAGGCCCTGTCCGACGCGGTGCGCTGGCACTGCGAGGACCGCGTCTTCATGGATGGTTCGCGCACGGTCGTGCTGCGCTAAATCAGCCTAGGACACCGAAAGCCAGTCACGGATTTGATGCCGTGGCTGGCTTTTGTCGTCCGGAAATATTGTGTTTTTCCTTGCCGGGACCGATTTCTTCAACAAGGATAGGAGCCAGCACCTAGTGCGATCTGCGTCACCATGGCGCATCGATGGCCCCGGCATCAAGGACTAGATCGAGCTTCGAGATTCGGGGGCATCAATTCTTTCATCACCCGTTCCCGTCGAGGAAGAACAAAGGAAGAACCATGCCAGCACGTTCGTCACTGTTCCCAGCAAAAACGATGAAGAAAGGCGCCTGCATGCTTGCAGGATCAGCATTGCTGCTGGGCCTGGGCCTCGCCCCGGCACAAGCCGTCGGCGAAGGGCCGAATGGCAACCCCAACGGAACAACCAATACCTCGATCTTGCACACCTACGACTCGATGGTTGCCGAGCTGAAGACGCAGGATGCCAAGCAATCGGCAATGGATCTTGAAGTGATCGGCCAGTCGGTCAAGGGCCGCGACTTGTACCTGGCCAAGTACCTCTCCGACCCGGGCAACCCGACCATCCTCTTCCTCACCCAGCAGCATGGCAACGAGCAATTGACTACCGAGGGAACCCTTGAAGTCATCAAGCACCTGGGTTCAGGGCGGATGAAAGGCGTATTGGAGAACATCAACATCCTTGTGGTGCCGATGCTCAACCCGGACGGCGCCATGGGGGATGTGGACTTCCCGCTCGATGACTACATCGCTTCGGGGGACCGGCACCTGACCCGCTACAACGCCAACAACGTGGACATCAACCGGGACCACGTGGACAAGACCCAGCCGGAAATCCAGGCGCTGCACAACAACGTGCTCTCTGCCTTCGATATCGACTACATGATCGACCTGCACCACCAGGGAACGCGCTCTGCGGTGGACGGCAAGCTGGTCTCGGGCTCGATCCTCTATCCGACCACACCGGATGTGTCCGATCAAGTGCGCGAAGGATCCAAGCGCCTGGGCTCCATCGTCTACCAGAACGTGGACTCCACCGGATGGGGCCACCTTGGAAAGTACGTCGGGGGTACCGCCAATACCATTGCCCGTAACGGCATCGCGGCGGAATATGGCATCTCCACCCTGCTGTTCGAAATGCGCGGGATGAGCGACCACTACAACGAGGACTATGTGCTGGGCCAGAAATCCAATGGCTACCTGCGCCAGCAGACCGTCCTGACCCTGGAAAGCACCATCAAGGCCGTTGCCGACGGGTCCGTTGAATCAGCGGACACGTCCTTCTGGGACGCATTGCCCGAGCAGTCGACCTTGCCCGGAGAAGAAGCCGACGAATAGGAGCCCGCTGGCAGCGCGGGCCAGCAGTAGCATGGAAACGATGCGGGCCAGCTCGGGCAGCTGGCCCGCCTTTCTGCGCCGGCGTACAGCGTGTGTGCCCGGGCCTTGCCTTGCGCGGATCTCCACCTGTGGTCGGAAAGCCGGAGCCCGAAAATCCTCCTTGGCCACGAGGTCTGATGCCTATGCGCGGTCCTATGCTTGTGAATGGAACATATTGCAACAATTTAAAGAAAGACTTCCATGAGCCGCTTTTCGTCTTCCGATCTTTCCCGCAACGTCGCCCGGATGGCAGCAGGCACCGCCGTGCTGGCACTCGGAGTCGGCCTTTCTGGCTGCGGCGCTGTCGATTCTTTTGACAAGGCGACCTCTGATGCGTGGGCAGTGACCTATGAAGTAGCTGTCGAGGGCAGCTCGGGCAATCAGCTGAGCGAGGTGTCCTATTTCGAAGCTGAAAAGCGGGGAGAGGATTCCAGTGCGGTCACCGAAGACTCGGTTTCGCTGGCCGCCGATGCCAATGACAAGTCGAAGAAGACGTGGTCGGCCGAGAGCATGGTCACGGCTGAAAAAGAAGCCTCCATCTCCGCGACTCCGGGCAAGGACGGAACTGCCACCTGTCGGATCCTGCTGGACGGAACCAGAGAAATCGCCTCGGTAACCGGCGCCCCTGGTGAGCGGGTCCTGTGCCAGGCCACCACCCCGGCCTTCAAGAAGTAGAGGGTGACCGACTATTTGCACTGCAGTCTGGTGCGAAGACGCCTTCGGCCAAGGGGTGCAGCATCGGTGCTTGGCAGCGGCATGGCCTGTTCCGGAATCCGGTTAACGGACACGTCCTGCGATCCCTCTAGCCTGCGCGGAAATCCAGGCCGATTTCCTCCAGCGCTGTGCGCAGGATGCTGATGGCTTTGGGGCCAACTCCGTGAATCGCGAGGAGCTGCTTTTCGGAACACCCGCTGATCTTCTTCAGGCTGTCGTATCCAGCTAGCTTGAGCGCCCGGGGTGCGGTTTTCCCTAGCTCGTGGGGCAGGTCGCCGACGGGGCGCACGTCAGGCGTGGCCATGGGCATTCTCCGCAATGGCAAGATCAGTAGACATGGCTCCACAGTACAGAGACCGGCGGATAGGAGCCAAGCATCAGGCCTGCAGCGTGCATGGCCTGATGCTTGACTCCAGTATCGATGCACCGCAGCCTATTCAGAACGCGACAGCGGGCTTGGCCTTTCTGCCTTCGACGCCAGCAGTGGTGTTCAAGGCAGAATTGACCGCGCGCGGCATCGAGACCGCTTTCAATGGCTCCGTCGATAAAACCTCCCAAGCCATTGGCGAAATCCGATCCAGCCAGATGGATGCGTCCCTCCGGGCGTCTCATTTACCGTCCGCTGCCATGGTGGCTATGAAGCCTTCTTCCTAGTTCCACATGCGGACCTACCGCAGCAGTGCAGAAGACTCCGGATATCTGGAGCAGGCAGAGGCTCCAAGGTCAGTTTCGGCTCCAGCACCAATCACGCTCAGAGGCCATGCGGCACAACGTGCCAACTAGGGAATTTCGAGGCAGACGAGGTAGTTCAATCTATCGGGGCAGCTGCCAAAATCAACGCTGGCTGCCGGACCCTTGAACATTACCGAAAGGAAGAGGAATGCCAACGCTTGGAATCATCGGAAGCGGGAACATCGGCTCGGCAATCGCTCGATTGGCCGTTGCAGCGGATATGGACGTGGTCATTGCGAACTCGCGTGGTGTCGAATCGCTTCAAGAGCTCATTGCCGAACTTGGACCACTGGCCAGTGCCGGCACAGTTGAAGAAGCGGCCAATTCCGCAGACGCAGTTGTGCTTTCCATTCCGCTCACCGCCGTCGAGAATCTCCCTGCAGGATTATTACGCGGCAAGATTGTCCTAGACACCAGCAACTACTACCCCTTCCGTGACGGCCGCATTGCGGAACTCGACACTGGAACTAGGACCACTAGTGAGTTGGTAGCGAGGTGGCTCGATGGGGCGCTTTACGTCAAAGCCTTCGGCAACATCCTTGCACACCATATTCCACTTCTTTCCCGCCCTGGTGATGCTCCTGATCGAACAGTGCTTCCCATCGCGTCGAATGACGTTCAGGCCAAAGGCCAGGCGGAGGCCATTATCAGGCGCCTTGGTTTTGACACCCTGGATGCAGGTACGCTCGCGGAGTCATGGCGGTTTGAACCTGAGTCTGCAGGGTACACCCGCATTTACCTCGCGGATCCGAGTACGCCCGATGAACAGCTGCTCGCCTCGGTCGCTAGCCCGAAGTCTGCGAGTCAAGTCAAGGCCGCGCTGGATTCCGCAACTCGTGTGAACGTTGCCGAACGCGCCTTCTAAGTCGGCTTGCATTCCCTCCGAGGGGAATCTGTGCCGTGCTGTGGGCGTTCCAATCGATTCGCTCACAGGAACCCTCGGCAATATAGTGAGGCAGCTATTTTAAGACGAGGTAGTGGCCATATGAGAGTGACAAGCACGTTCGTTGTCCGGTTAAGCTTCCCCCTACGAGACATCAAGAATGGTCTTTTTCGACTCGCCTTGATTCCCGGAAGCGGGCACCGCCGTGGTTCTTAAGCAGGTTGTTGCCTAGCGTGGCAGGCGCTGCCCGCGCGCTGCGCGGGTGAAGGTCTTGACCAGCATGAGCACCAGCAGGAGGATGCCCACGTAGCCATTGACCACGTAGACGACGTTGACCATCTGGCTGAACGGGACCAGCAGGCCGATGATGGTCCCGAGGATCGCGAGGCCTACGGTGCTGTAGCGGAAGCGGGGCGTGTTGTCCGCGAAGAACCGCGAAGAGACCGTCCACAGCAGCGGGACAGCAGTGGTGTAGATGCCAGCGAGGATCATCGCCGAGATCCCTGATGCCAGTACCGGGCTGATATCGCTGGCCAGCACCAGCATGGGGATCTCGGTCCCGGCGACCTTGGAGATGTTGGCCAGCAGGCCGAGGCCGACGATGATGCACGCCAGCGAGAAGGCGGCGGCACCCAGGCTGCCTCCGGCCACCGCTTCCTTGCGGCTGCGCGCGGTCTTCCCGAGGGCGGTCAGGAATGCGGCAAGCCACAGCATGCAGAATCCGACGTAGGACAGGGCGGAGAGCACCCAGTTGCTGGAGGCCTGGGTGACATCCAGGCTCTGCAGCAGCGCATTGCCGCCGCTGATCCCGTCGCTGCCGCGGACAATACCCACGATGCCCAGTGCAATGGCGATCACGACAATGAGCGGCCCGATCTTGCCGATGATGTCCACCAGCGAGCGCAGGCCGAACCAGACGCTGGCGCCGACGACGACGGCCAAGGCTCCTCCGCCGATGAAGCGCGAGAGCCCGTAGTGCTCCTCGAACACGGCACCCGCGCCGGCGACCATGACGGCGAAGCTCAGGAAAACGAACAGGATTGAGAAGTAGTCGAAGAAGCCGCCCAGGTACTTCCCGCAGTAGTAGTGGAAGATGTGCGAGGGCTTGTCGAATTTCTTGGCTTGGCCCACGATGAAGAATTCGATGATGACATAGGACATGAGCACCAGCACCAGAGCGCCGGTGCCGAAGATGCCCCAGTAGCCGTAGGAGGAGAAGTACTGCAGGATTTCCTGGCCGGTGGCGAATCCCGAGCCGATCAGGAATGCGATGATGGCCCCGGCGAAGGTCAGGACGCGCGCCGGGCTCAGCTTCTGGGCCCCGTGCTCAAGCGTTGGCATAACGTGTTTTTCTGTCACTGTGGTTTCGGCCTGTCGTCTGTGCGGATGCCTTGGGGATAAGCAAGTATCCGGTTGATATATTAGTGATCTCTTTCACAGCATAGGAAAGCTGGAACTGGGGGTCAAAGACCCAGCGGAAGATTACGGGGCCGTTGCTGCTGGAAGGGCCTCAGACCGCGGGCGCAGCCGCGGCCGGGCAAATCATCTTGGCGGCGGCCCCCCTTGAACCGCGCACGGCCCTAGAGTTGGATGGCAGGAGGGCACCTCCTGCAAAAGCGCGAACTAAGGAAATCCATGCACGGTACTGTCTCGACAATCCGCCGCACTGCACGCAGGCTGGCTGCCGGCTGCACGGCGCTGGCCTTCGGAGCAGGGATGGCCGGATGCTCCGCGGTCGACTCCTGGGACAAGGCGACGGCCGATGCCTGGGCGGTGACCTATGAGGTCAGCGTCAGCGGCGGAGCTGCCGATACGCTGCACGACGTGGCCTATCTCCAAGCCCCGGCCCGCGGCGAGGACTCGAGCGAGGTCTTCGAGGACTCGGTGGCCACCGCCAGCGAAGGTAGCGGGGAAAAAGCTGCCTGGCGCACCGAAACCACGGTGACGGCGCAACAGGACGCGGCTATCGCAGCCACGCCGGGCGAAGACGCCACTGCGACCTGCCGGATCCTGCTGGACGGGACCAGGGAACTGGCCGAGGACAGCGCAGGGCCCGGAGAACGGGTGGAATGCTCGGCTGCGACTCCCGCCTTCGGCCAGTAGCTGCGCACCCGCCGCTGCCACCCGCGGCCCGCTGGCACCAGCTGCCTGCGAGCCAACGCACAGCGTACTTCCGGTGCCGGCGATAGAATTGAAGGCAGTCGCCGCGCGGAACACGGCGAGGGGAAGGCAGATCATCGCAGTGGCCCAGAGCAACCGATCCAGCAGCAAGAGCGAGAACCAGCGGGCCGCAGCCCTGTCTTCGGGCAGGGGCGCTCCGGCCCTGAAGCAGATCCTGCGTTTCCTGCTGCTGGTGGCCAAGCTCAGCCACCTGCGGGTGTTCCGCTACCTGTCGGTGATCGCATTCATGCAGGCGTTCAACGGCCTGCTGGTCATTCCGGTGATCAAGTACCTCTTCGGGCTGGCGCTGGAAACCAGCGGCCTGGGCAACGTCACGGACCGGACCTATGCGGTCCTGCTGCACAGCCCTGCCTCGGTGCTGCTCCTGCTGGCCATTGCGGTGCTGGCGCTGAGCGCGGTAAGCGTGCAGTTCGTGGCGCTGATCGTGATGGTCAACCGCCAGCAATCCGGCCAGCCGCCCACTGCGAGGGCGATCTGCAGGGAAACCGCCAGATGCCTGGTCCGGATGCTGTCCCACCCCTCGCCGCTGATGCTGGCCTACTTCTTCCTCGCGCTGCCCCTGGGCGGGCTTGGCTTGTCCTCGGTGCTCATCCAGGGCGTGGATATCCCGCCCTTTGTCACCCGCGAATACCTCAAGGCGCCATTGAGCACCGGAATCTACCTGACGATGATCGGCGCGATCATCTACGCCAATCTCCGGCTGATCCTGGCCTTGCCGCTGATGGCCATCGGCCCGAAAAGGCCGATGGCCGCTCTGGGGGCAAGCTTCAAGGCTACCCGGGGCAAGGCCATCAGGTACCTGCTGCTCATCGGCATCCCGCTGGGGGCCTGCGCGCTGCTCGCCTCGGCGCTGGTGGAAGTTCTGGTGGGGATCTCGGAGGCGGCCGCGCTCCTGCTCAGCGAGCAGAGCGCCGCGCTGGTGGCCACCCTGTGCATCAACACAGGGCACGTGCTCGGCTTCCTGCTGATCGGCGCGGCAACGGTGATCGCAATCCAGGTGGTCGTGGCACTGAGCCGCGAGCACCTGGGGCTTGCCGTGGCCCTGGAGCAACGCTCGCCGCACCACCGCTCAGCGCAGTCCCGGGCGCTGAAGGCCACGGCCGGAACCGCGATCACCGGGCTGGTGCTGTCGGCGAGCTTCTATGCCGCCCCGGCCATGGGGCAGACCGCGGCCGGGGCGCAAGACGCGCAGATCCTGGCCCATCGCGGCTACTCGGCCGGAGGTGTGGAAAATACCCTGGGCGCGCTGGACGCCGCGGCCGCCCATGATGCCGACTATGTCGAGGCCGACTTCCAGGAGACCAAAGACGGGCATTTCGTGGCCAGCCACGACACCAACCTGCTCATGGTCTCCGGGCTGAACAAGAACATCTATGAGATGACCCTGGAGGAAGTCCGCGATGTCACGGTCCGCGAGGGCGGATTCTATGACCGCATTCCGAGCATGCAGGAGTATCTGGAGCATGCCAGGGCGCTGGGCATCCCGGTGCTCGTGGAACTCAAGGTCACCGGGCACGAGAAGAAGGGGTACCTGAAGCGGTTCCTGGCGGAAGTCGATGCCGCCGGAGGTGCCACGGAGAACGTCTACCATTCGCTCAGCACCTGGGCAGTCAAGGAGATCAAGCGATTGCGCCCCGAGCTGCGCGTCGGCCTGACAGTGGCCATGAGCGTGGGCGGGCTGCCCAAGGTCGACTGCGATTTCTACACCCTCGAGCAGGCGTCCTTCACCAGGGAATTCCTGGACCAGGCGCACGCGCTGGACCGGGAAGTCTACGTGTGGACGGTGAACGACGAGTCAACCCTGCGCGAGCTGCTGAGCATCCCGGTGGATGGCATCGTCACCGACAGCGTCGAGCTGGCCTTGCGCGACCGGCATCTGGTGGCGACCAACCCCGCCTCGGACTACCGGGTCGGCTATTCGCTGGCCTACCTGGACCTCTTCCGCTAGCCGCCAGGCCTTTTCAAGGGGTCTCCGGATAGCTGCCGTCACCCAGATCCGGATCCGCCAGGGACTGCAGCGGATCATGCAGGAATACCCGACGGCCCTCATTGCGCATCCGCCGCAGGCCCTCCAGGGTCATCCGCCGGGCGACGTCGGTGAAGGAGAATACCCGGGAGATATCCAGGTGCACCGGTCCGTCGAAATCCGATTCGGAGAACAGGTCCAGAAGCTCCGCCGCCGCGGTGAACTGCACATTGCCCTGCAGGGTGAACGTCTCCCGGGTGCCGCCGCGCTGCACGCCGATGACATCCAGCCTTCCATGGCTGGGGGCCAGCAGGTGCATGCCCATATCCGTGGACAGCCGCTCGAAGGCCCGGCGTGCCCGCTGGCTGTTGCCGTGGGGATCCAGCCTCGGCGAGAAGGCCCCGATGCCCACCTGGTCGGGCAGCACGCCCACCAGCCCGCCGGCCACTCCGCTCTTGGCCGGGATCCCCACCCGGGTCAGCCAGTCTCCGGCTCCGTCATACATGCCGGCCACGGCCATCACCGACATCACCTGGCGGGCCGTGTCCTCGTCCATGATCCGCTCATGGGTGCAGGGCTGGACGCCGCCATTGGCCAGGGTGGCGGCCATGGCTGAAAGGTCGGCCACGGTGACCAGGATGGAGCACTGGCGGGTGTAGCCGGCCACCACCTCATGCGGGTCGCAGGCGATGATGCCGTGCTTGCGCAGCATATGAGCCATGGAGAGATTGTGGTCCGCCGTGCCCAGTTCCGAGTTGAAGACCGCTTCATCAATGCCCAGCTGCCGGCCGGCCAGGCGGGAAAACAGGTCCAGCGCCCGCGCGACCCGCTGCTCGCCGGTGGCTTCGGGGCCCACCAGCAGGCCGTGGGCGGCAATGGCCCCGGCATTGATCATGGGATTCTTCGGCCGGTTGGTGCCCGCCTCCAGCGACAGCTCGTTGAACGCCTCGCCCGAAGGTTCCACTCCGATATGCTCCAGCACCTGTTCCAGCCCGCGATCCATGATGGCCGCGGCGTAGGCGAAGGGCTTGGAAATGGATTGGATGGTGAACTGGACCCCGGCATCTCCGGCGGTGTAGGTGCTGCCCATGGCGGTGGTCACGGCCAAGGCGAAGTAGTCCGGGTTGGCCCCGGCCAGCTCGGGAATGTAGCCCGCGCGCTCGCCGGTGGTGTCACCTTCCAGCGCATCGAGCACTTCGCGCAGGTAGTCGGGGATGGGATTGTGCATGTGCGGTACTCGCTTCCGGAATCAAGCTGGGGCCTCTGGGGTACTGCATCGGTATTCGCTGGCGGCAATTCGCCGGCAAGGCCGAGATTACCAGGGACAGCGTCCGCGGTCTCAGATGCGGACATCGCCCTGGACGCAGGCCGACACCGCCCCGCCGACCCAGACCTCGCCCTCTTCGATGCTGACATGAACGCGGCCGCGGCAGCCGACGGCTGTTCCCTGGGAGGCCACGTAGTTTTCCGGGGCCATTCCCGTGTCGAAGAGCCATCGCCCGAGCCCGGCATTAAGGCTGCCCGTGACGGGGTCTTCCCAGACCGGGTCTCCTCCGAGGAAGGCCCGGACTTCAAACGCGGTCGCATGGCCGGGTTCCTGGGGACCCACCACGCCGATGGACAGGGCTCCCAGGTCTGCGGGATCCGGCGCCAGCTCCAGCACTTCCCGAGCATCGGCCAACCGTATCCCGATCCACTCCGGGCCGTTCACCAGCCATGCCGCGTCGAGGATGCGATCACGCGAAAGGCCCAGCGCGGCCGCAACGTCGCGGATCGTGGATTCATCGGCTGGTTCGTATCTCGTCAGAGGCGGGGCCTGGAAGGCAAAGAGGCCATCAGCGATCCGGATCTTGACCAGGCCAGCGCCGCATTCCTGGATGATGTGGTCCTTGTTCCTGGGCTGCCCGCCGACCGCAAGCCAAGCGGACGCCGAGCCGAGCGTCGGATGCCCGGCAAAGGGGAACTCCTGGACTGCGGAGAAGATGCGCACCTGGTAGTCGGCCTCTGGATGCGAGGGAGCCATGATGAACGTGGTCTCGGCCAGATTGGTCCATTTGGCGAATCGCTGCATCTGCGCGTCATCCAGCCCTTTTGCGTCGTGGACCACGGCAAGCGGGTTGCCGAGATAGGGCTGGTCGGAAAAGACGTCTACTTCACTGTATCTGCGCATGTCGGAAAATTGCTCCAAGGGGTTGGCGGTTGAATCGGTGGGGACGCGCCGTCGCTCGAACGCATGCCCTGCTGGCTACTGGCCTGGTGGCGCAGGCCCTAGCGGAACAGCGATCGCAGTTCCCGATGATGAATTGGGCCAGATGGGGCACCTCCGCCAGGAGCGTCGCGAGTGCATCGCTGAAACTTCCCTGGGCCAGGGCGATGAGGTCCAGCAGCTGTTCCATGAAGGTGCTCCCGGTGAGATTGGCGGACGGCTGCATTCAGAGCAGGGAATGGGTTTTGGGTGTCGTGATCAGGAGAAAACCATCAATCTCACTGTAGCCTGTCGACCCATCTGACAGGTTGAAATGCCTTCACCTTAAAATCAACGGTTGGTTGCTGTTCGATTCCTTGATCTGCTGGCAGAACCGCCCAGGCTTCCAACCCGGTCTTCTTATGGAACCGCTGGCAGGAAGATGCTGTGGCCGGAAGGGCATGATGGACGCTTCGCCCGGCAGCAGATCTGATAGTTTCCCCTGCCTGGCAAGATCGCCGGACAGGATTCGAAGGACAGGGGGGCAAATAATGGAATGGATCCCGCTGTCCAAAGCGGTACTCCTCATTTTGGGATGCGGATTGTTCGTGGCCGTTGAATTCTCCCTGATCACGATCAATCGAAACCAGGTGAAGCAAGCCGCTTGGGCCGGCGAACGCCGTGCCTCGGGTGTCTTGAAGGGCAGGAAAACCTTGCACCGTGGAGGTTATCGAGGCGGCGGCCTCCCATGGCTTCTCGCGATTCCCGCTGGTCCAGTCCGACGGAACCGCCGTGGGGTATGCGCACGTCAAGGACGTCTTGGGAGCTGACGCACACGCGCGCCTGCTGCCGCTGCCGGGCAGCTCGATCCGCGGCTTGCCGTCATTCAACGGCACGCAAAGCATGCGCGCCGCGCTGCAGGAAATGCAGCTCTCCGGCGCGCGCTTGGCGCTGGTGCGCGATGCAGGGACCGATCAGGAACGAACACCGCAGCACCCCGTAGCGGTGGAGCATCGGTCAACGGCCAGGGCAGGACGGCGCAGCCATCCACCCTGGTCGTTGCTGTGCGGCACTGTCATGGGGAACTGGCGAAAGGCGAATTCTTGCGCGAAAGCTGGAGGGTGAGCAGCGAGCCGAGCGCAGCGAAGAGCACCGTCAGCCACCAGGTCGAATTCCAGCCGCCAGTCCATGAAGCCATCGCGGCCAGCAGCATCGGGCCGGTGAAGTTGCCGATATTGAAGATCTGCTGCGCCAGGCCCATGGCCGCTGGCGCCGAGCCACCTGGTGGGGCGAGGTCCACGACGATCCTGGTCACCGTGGTTGGAATGGCGGCCCCGCCCAGCGAGAACATCCCGACGCAAAGCATCTGGACCCATAGCAAGTCAGCCGGATAATCGACCGCGAAGGTCAGTACCGAGGTCAGGGCCATCATTCCGAAGCCAATGAGCAGCAGGGTCCGCCCATTCAGCCCTCGATGCAGCAGCGCGCCGCTGATGATCGCGCCAACTGCGTTTAGCCCGCCAACCACCGCCGAGGCTAAGCCGCCTGCCACCGCGGACAGGCCGAATTCGGAAAAGATCGTGGGCAGGAACCCCACTACGGCCATCCATTGCACGGTATAGCATCCGAAAATGAGCCCGCTGACCCACACCCGTGCGGAACGAGCGGTCATGGCGATGCGTGATGCTGCCATCCGCACGGCTGAAGATCCCGAAGGGCTGTCTGCGGCAACGAATTTCAGGATCAGCGGAATGGGGATCAGGGAAATGCAGGCCAGCACCGCCCACCAGAAGTGCCAGGGAAGATGCTGCAGGGCGACGGCGGTGGAAAAGACGCCGATGAAAGTCGCCAGCCCCATGTAGGCGGCCCACCATCCCACCGCCATGTTCATGGTCTTCAACGGTGCATGCAGCCTGACCAGTCCCGGGCCCATCACCGTGGCCATGATGACCCCGGCGCCTTCGATGATCCGTGTTGCCAACAGCGCAATAGCATTGGGGGAGAATGCGCCCAAGGCGCTGCCGATGGCCACCAGCAGCAGGCCGGCAATGAACGTTCGGCGCTGGGAGATCACCTCGGACAGCAGCGAGACGGCCAATCCACCGGCCATTCCGGCTATCTGGACCACGCCCAGGAGGACGCCTGAGAAGAAGAGCGAGAAGCCGAGTTCTCCGCGGATGATGCCCAATGCGGGGGAGAGCTTCCAGATATGCAACCCCGCCACGACCCCGGAAGCCACGATGATGATCCAGGCGATGTTGGTCCGCTGGGGTGATTGGACTGTCGGGCTATGCACTGCCGCTGATTCCTCCTTGCCTGGGATGCGCACCAGATGTCCCGGCGCTGGGATCCTTACCGGATTGTCGCATCGGCTGTGCCCAGATGCCGCTTATGTTTCGTTCAATGGGAAAGGGCACGGGACCGTTGGGCCATGATTGCTGTCGAGGCATACCATTGAGACCAATCGGCTCGCATTCCAAGTATCCGGGAGACACATGGGAATTCGCATCTACGGCATGGCAGAAGAGCACTGGGAAGACGTTGCCCGCATCTATCAGCTGGGCCTCGAAACCGGAATCGCGACTTTCGAAGCTGGCGTTCCATCGCGCGAACAGTTCTTCAACGCCAAGATCGGGATGCTGTCCTCGATCGCTGTGGCCGCCGATGGAAGGATTGCCGGCTGGGTGGCTGCCGGGCTCGTCTCGGAACGCGCCGCCTATCGAGGGGTGATCGAGCATTCCCTCTACGTGGATTCCGCACGCTCCGGTCAGGGGATCGGGAGTCTGCTGCTGGCTGAGCTGATCCGGCGGGCGGGGGAACAGGGGTACTGGATGATCCAGTCCTCCATCATCGACGCGAACCAGCCGAGCCGCCGCCTGCATCTCAAGGCCGGTTTCCGCGAGGTTGGCCGGCGCGAGAGAATCGCGCAAGGCACACGTGGCGAAGTGGCCGGGCAGTGGCTGGACACCTTTTTGTACGAACTCAGGCTCTGATGGGCGCCGGTGCCTTCTACTTCTGATCGGACAGGATTGCGCCCAGGGATTCCAAGGCGCCGGGCACCACGGAGAAATAAGCCCAGACCCCGCGCTTTTCGCGATGCAGGATCCCTGCGTCCACGAGAATTTTCAGGTGATGGGACACGGTGGGCTGCTTGAGCCCGAGGGGTTCTGGCAGGTCGCAGACGCAGGTTTCTGCATCCTTGTTTTCGGAAACAATCGAGAGGATGCGCAGCCGGTTGGGGTCGCTCAAGGCCTTGAAGCGCGCGGCCAACTGTACTGCGTCCTCTGCCTGCAAGACGTTGGATCCCCGGGACGGCACGCAGCACGGAGCGCCGGAAGCTGGGGCGCTGATTCCCGTTTCGTGCACATGGCTTGCGCCCATATACCTGTACCCCGTTCCCGAATCGGCCAGAGATTGACAAACGTCGATATATTTCATCATACTCAAAATATCGACGATCGTCGATATCTAGCTTTGGAGTGATGACCCAGTGACAGCCGCGCCTGTACCCGATACTGCCCCTGTGGCCCAGAAGCTGTCTTTCCTGGATCGCTATTTGGTCCTATGGATCCTGCTTGCAATGGCCGTCGGCCTGGGCCTGGGACGGATCTTCCCGCAGCTCGGTGAGCTGCTGGATCGATTCACCGTTGCCGGTGTCTCGGTGCCTATCGCCATCGGCCTGCTGGTGATGATGTACCCCGTATTGGCCAAGGTCCGGTACAACGAAACCGGCCGGGTGCTGGCCGACAAGAAGCTGATGATCACCTCCTTGGTGATCAACTGGGTCCTGGCTCCGGCCTTCATGTTCGTGCTGGCTTGGATCTTCCTGGCAGACCTCCCCGAATACCGCACCGGGCTGATCATTGTGGGCCTGGCGCGCTGCATCGCCATGGTGTTCATCTGGAATGACCTGGCCTGTGGCGACCGCGAGGCGGCCGCCGTGCTGGTGGCCATCAACTCGGTCTTCCAGGTCATCGCCTTCGGCGCGCTGGGCTGGTTCTATCTCCAGGTCTTGCCATCCTGGCTTGGCCTGGAAACCACCAGCGCGCAATTCTCCGTCGCCGCCATCACCGCTTCGGTGCTGGTCTTTCTGGGTATCCCGCTGGTGGCCGGTTTCCTGACCCGCACACTCGGCGAGAAGGCCAAGGGCCGGGACTGGTATGAAGGAAAGTTCCTGCCCAAGATCGGCCCGTGGGCACTGTATGGGCTGCTGTTCACCATCGTGCTGCTCTTCGCCCTGCAGGGCGATAACATCATCTCCAAGCCGCTGGATGTGCTGCGCATGGCCATCCCGCTGCTGACCTACTTTGTCGTGGTCTTCGGCGCCGGCATGATCATCGGCCACGCCCTGAAGCTGGGCTACTCGCGCACCACTACGCTGGCCTTCACCGCGGCAGGAAACAACTTCGAGCTGGCCATCGCGGTAGCCATCGCCACGTTCGGCGCCACCAGCGGCCAGGCCTTGGCCGGCGTCGTTGGCCCGCTGATCGAGGTGCCCATCCTTGTAGCTCTGGTCTACGTGGCCCTATGGTCTCGAAAGTTCTTCCCATCCACCCAACTCGCCACCGCTTCAGCCTAAGGAACGACATCATCATGACTGACAATAAAAAACCTTCAGTCCTCTTCGTCTGCATCCACAACGCAGGACGCTCGCAAATGGCCGCCGCATACCTCGCGCACCTTTCCGAAGGGCGGATCGAGGTTCGTTCGGCAGGGTCCGCGCCAGCAGATTCGGTCAACCCTGCCGCCGTGCAGGCGATGGCCGAGGAGGGCATCGACATGTCGGCGGAAACCCCGAAGATCCTGACCACCGAAGCGGTGAAGGAATCCGACGTCGTGATCACCATGGGCTGCGGAGATACCTGCCCGATCTTCCCCGGCAAGCGCTACGAAGACTGGAAGCTGGATGACCCAGCCGGCCAGGGTGTCGAGGCAGTTCGCCCGATCCGCGATGAGATCCGTGAGCGCATCGAAACCCTGATCTCCGAACTGCTGCCTGCCAACTAATCATCGACCTGTAGTTTCCCCGCTGAGGAGTATTCCATGAACCCGACCTATCCTGTGATCGTCATTGGCGCCGGCCCCATTGGCCTGGCCACCGCTGCTCACCTGCGCGAACGCGGGCAGGAAGTGCTGGTTCTGGAAGCCGGAGCGCAGGCCGGGGCGGCCATGGAGCAGTGGGCGCACATCAAGCTTTTCTCTCCTTGGCGTTTCAACATCGATGCCGCCGCCCAGCGCCTTTTGGAATCACCCAGCGGAGACTATGCGGGGGACTGGGAAGCACCGCGGCTCACCAAGCTGCCCACCGGCGGCGAGCTGGTGCGCGAGTACCTGGAGCCCTTGGCAGCGCATCCTGAACTGGCCCCGCGCATCCGCTATGGCTACCGTGTGATCAAGATCAGCCGGGTGCTGGAAGATGGCCGGGGTGCCGACAAGACCCGCACCGCCGGCCGCGGCGAGGCGGCATTCCTGGTGCGCGCCGAAACCGCCGATGGCCAGGTGGATGTGATCGGCAGGGCCGTGGTGGATGCCAGCGGAACCTGGAATCAGCCCAGTCCGGTAGGCCGGGGTGGTATCGAGGCCATCGGCGAAGCCGAAGCCCGCGAGCGCGGGTTCATCCTGGGTGGCTTGCCTGATCCGCTGGGTGCGGACGAACCAGCGCTGGCCGGGAAGAAACTGCTGGTGCTCGGTGCCGGGCACTCGGCGGCCAATACCATCATTGCCCTGGGGCGCTTGCAGAAGAAATACCCGGACACCAAGATCTTGTGGGGACTGCGCTCGGTGGCCAATCCGATTCGCCTCTACGGCGGGGGCGCGGCGGATCAGCTGCCAGCGCGGGGCCAGCTGGGGACCAGCCTGCGCCGGCTGGTGGAGGACGGCAGCGTGCAGCTGCTGGAAAATGTGGCTGTGGCATCGATGAGCCAGGGCAAACAGCTGGCAGTGTCCCTGGCTGATGGCAGCCAGCTGTTAATTGACCGGATTATCGCGGCCACCGGATTCCGCCCGGATCTGCAGATGCTCTCCGAGTTGCGCCTCGATCTGGACGAAAGCGTTGAAGCCCCGCGCCAGCTGGGCCCGCTGATCGACCCGGAATTCCATAGCTGCGGAACGGTCAGCGCCCACGGAGAAAAGCTGCTGGCTCACCCGGAGAAGAACTTCTACATCGCCGGGATGAAAAGCTATGGCCGGGCGCCGACCTTCTTGATGGCCACCGGTTACGAGCAGGTGCGCTCCATTGCCGCCGCATTGTCCGGGGATGACCAGGCTGCGGCGCGGGTGGAGCTGGAGCTGCCGGAAACGGGTGTCTGCTCCAGTGATCTGGCCGGCTCATGCGATGCTCCGGCTCCCGAGGATGCTTCGTGTTGCGCCAGCGGGCCGCAACCGGTGGTCTTCGGGCAGGCGACTGGAACCATGCATGGAAATACGGAATTGATTGGTGGATTGCCAAGAGAGCAGTGGTTGGCTGTTCCCAAGAAGAATGCTTGTGGGGACGATTGAGGCACCAATATCCGCTGGTGTTGGCACTTTGCCGCACTGCATTGGTTCTCTGCGGCCGGTTCCTGGCTGGCCGAAGATGCGGCACAGCGTTTCGCCAACCAGGTGGACCGGGACCGAGTCCTGCTATGCCTCGAATGTCATTCCCTCGAATGTTCAGGACGAGTTCCAGGAAGCCTTCACGGCGGCTCACCGCGCGGCGAGTCCCGGGGCCAGGAGGAACGCCCCGGGACCCACCACCTCGGATACCGTCGTAGGGTGGTATTACAAGGCTGCGTGCAATCCACCACGAGGAGATTTTCCATGGACCCGAAACCTGCGACAATCGATGCCTACCTGGATGCCATCGACCCGAAATTCCGCCCGGATCTTGAACGAATCCGTGCGATCGTGACCAGGCTGGTCCCGGAGGCCGAGGAAACCATCAGCTACTCCATGCCCACCCTCAAATACCAGGGAAGGGCCTTGGTCTTCTTCACCGCCTCCAAGAAGCACATGAGCTTCTACCCCTCCTCCTTTGCCATCGAAGAGCTGGGCGACCGGCTCTCCGGATACAAGGTAACGGCGCATGCTGTCCAATTCACCCTGGGCAACAGCCTGCCGGATGAGCTGATCGAGGATCTGGTCCGGGTTCATCTGCGGCACCTGGAATCATCCGGGCACTAGGCCAGGCCAGGCCGGCTAGCCCTGCCGTGCGGTGACCTCTGCGACCGCCTCGGCCAGCCGGTCTACCAGCAGCTGCGCCTGCTCGTGCTCGATGACCATCGGCGGGCGCATCTTGAGTACGTTATCGTCGCGGCCGATGCGGCTGATCAGCACGCCCTTGTCCTTCATCAGTTCGATGAGCGCCTTGGTGGCGGCCGCATCGGGCTCTTGCGCGTTCCCGGGGCGCACGATGTCGTAGCCGAAGAACAGCCCTTGGCCGCGCACCGCGCCGATCAGCGGGCTGTTCTTGGCGATCTGCTGCATGGCATCGGCGATGAACTTCCCGGTGGCGAGGGCGTTGTCCATCAGTGCCCGATCGCGCATTTCGCCCAGCACCGCGAGCCCGGCCGCGCAGGAGGCCGGGCTGCCGGCGAAGGTGTTGAAGTACATGTTCCGGCCACCGAACTCGTCGAGCAGCGCCTCGGTGGTGACCACCGCGCCAACCGGATGGCCGTTGCCCATCGGCTTGCCCAGTGTCACCAGGTCCGGGGTGATCGAATAGAGCTGATGGCCCCACATGCGGGAGCCCAGCCGGCCGAACCCGGACTGCACCTCATCGGCGATGAACAGGCCGCCGGCGGCCTGCACCCGCTGAGCCAGCCCCTCGACATAGCCGGCCGGGACATTCAGCAGGCCCTCGGTGGAGAAGATCAGGTCGAACAGGGAAGCCGAGAGCCCGTGCCCGGCTTCCTGCAGCGAGGAGATGGCAGCATCGACCTCGGCCAGCGCCTGATCACGCAGCGCCGCCTCGGCCTGCGCATCCAGCCCGGTGGCATCCGGGATGCGCACCGCGCGCACGTGGGTCCCGAACTCCTCGTGGACCGCCAGGCCCGTGGTGAGCTCGGCCAGCGAGGTGGTGTTCCCGTGGTAGCTGAAATCAGAGACGAGGATCCCGCTGCGCCCGGTATGCTGGCGGGCAATGCGCAGCGCCAGTTCATTGGCCTCTGAGCCGCTGTTGACCAGGAACAGCCGATCCAGGCCGGCCTCGAAGGTCTCCAGCAGCGCCTCGGAATAGTCGACCACCATGTGGTTCAGGTACCTGGTGTGCAGGTTGATGGTGCGCAGCTGCCGGCTGACTGCTTCGGCCACCACCGGGTTGGCGTGCCCGACATGAGGCACATTGTTGTATCCGTCGAGGTAGCGGCGTCCGGCGGCATCGGTGAGCCAGGCGCCTTCGCCGCGCACCAGCTCCAGCGGGGTGTCGTAGAACAGCGGAGAGTGCGGGCCGATGGTCGCCACGCGGCGGGCCATCAGCGCGGCGGTGGCCGGGGTCATCTCTTGCTTGGGGGCCACTGAGGTCATGGCTTTTCTCCGATCGTGGATGGTTCGGGGCGGTTCAGCAGCCCGGCCACCAGCAGGCCTATGGCGTCGATGCGGGTTTCCAGGCTCTCCGGCTCGGTGGCGGCCCGGGCCCCTGCGGCGCGCAGGGCGCCGTTGAGGATCTCGGCCAGGGCGTCGGCGTCAGCGCCTGGCACCAGGCGGCCCTCCTGCTGCGCGATGAGCAGGTCGTCGCGGATGAAGTTCTCGAAGGAGCGCGAGGCGGTGCCGGTGACCCCGGCCAGGATCGGGGCGAGGTCCGGCCCCATGATGCCGTAGAAGCGCCCGCGCGGATCGGCGCTGGCCTCGAGCAGGGCCCGGGCCAGGGCGCGGGTGCGGTCGACCAGTCCCTCGGCCTGCCCGCGCAGTTCCACCCCGCGCTCGACCACGGACTCGGCCAGGCGCAGGTAGACCGCGCGGACGATTTCCTCGCGGCCCGCGGGGAAATGCGCGTAGATTGTGCCGCGGGCAATGCCAGCGAGCGCCGCGATCTTCTCCAGGGCGGTCCCGGCATAGCCGCTTTCGCCCAGCAGCTGGGCGGCGGCGTCCAGGATGTCGTTGCGGGTGCGCAGCCGGTTGCGTTCGCGCTGGCTGGTGATGGCTGGTTTCTGGCTCATGGTCCTCGGCTGGTTGTGGTCCCTGATGGTGTGGTGCTGGTGCGGGATCTCAGCCCCGCTGGCACCAGCATAGCCGCAAAAATCAAAAAATTGAACAGTCTGTACTGTTGACAAACACTCTGTTCAACTTTTTACTTGGTATGACCGGACTCACACCCCAATGCCATCTCCGAAAGGCTTCCATGCATTCCGCCAGCACCGCCGAAGCAGCGCTCAGGGCTGTCCTGCCCCGCTACGGCATCGAGGAAACGGCAGAAGTGTCCCTCGTGAAATACCGCGAAAACCATGTCTACCGCGTCACTGATGCTTCCGGGCGCGACTACGCCGCGCGCATCCACCGAGTGGGCTACCGCAGCACCGCCGAGCTGGACACGGAAGCCAATTACCTGCTGGCCCTGGCCGGCCGCGGATTGCGCGTGCCCCGGCTGCTGCCCACCACCGACGGGGCGGCCAACGTGGCTCACGGATCCGGCGGGCAGCAGGTGGTCATCGACCTGCAGGACTGGATCGACCAGGCGGCCCCCATGGGGGACATCGCCCTGGCGCTGGATGGCGACCGGACGCTGGCCGAGTCCGACTTCCACGCCCTGGGCGGGGAACTGGGCAAGCTGCATATCGCCTGCCAGCGGATCGGGGTTCCCGGATGGTTCGCCCGCGGCGCCTGGGATGCCGGGGGCCTGGCCGGCCCGGCCCCGCTTTGGGGCGATCCGGCCAAGCTGCCGAGCCTCGATGAGGCCCAGCGCGAAGCCATCCGCCATGCCATGGCCGCCCTGCGCGCCCGGCTGGCCGCACTCCCGGTGGACGCAGAGCGCTTCGGGGTGATCCACGCGGATCTGACCCCGGAAAACGTGCTGGTGTCCCACGGCGAGCCCACGCTGATCGACTTCGACGATTTCGGCACCGGCTGGCATCTGTTCGACCTGGTGACGGTGCTCTTCTTCTACACCCGGCACCCGCTGCTGGCCGAGTATCGCCGGGGGCTGGAAGCCGGCTACCGCGCGCAGCGCCCGCAGCTGCCCGCCGGATTCTTCGAGCCCTGGGAGGACCTGCTGCTGGCCCGCGGCCTGACCTACCTGGGCTGGGCCGCCGAACGGCACGGGGACGAGGAGGCCACCTTCATCGAAACCCGGGTCGTCCCGGTGGTCATGCAGCTCATCGGGCAATACCAGCCCGCCCAGCGCCAGCCCAGCCAGACTCCAGCCAACGCCCCAGCCAATGGAGGCCGCCCATGAGCCCGGAACGTACTTCCGAGTCCGCTTCATCCGCAGATGCCCCCGTCGCGCTGATCTCCGGAGGCGGCACCGGCATCGGGCTGGCGGCCGCCACCAGGCTGAGCCGGGACGGCTACCGCGTGGTGCTCACCGGCCGGCGCGCCGAACCGCTCCAGGCCGCCGCGGCGAGCCTGGGCGCACTGGCCATCCCCGGGGACATGACCGACACTGCCAGTGCCCAAGAAGTCGTCGAGGGCACCCTGGAGCGCTTCGGCCGGATCGATGCGCTGCTTGCCAACGCCGGGGGCCACGGCTTCTCCACGGTGGCCGACACCGATGACCAGTCCTGGGCCGCAAGCCTGGATGCGAATCTGACCACCGCCTTCAAGCTCTGCCGGGCGGCGTTACCGGAACTGGCCCGCACCCGGGGGCGGATCGCCGTCGTCTCCTCGCTGGCTGGCATCGCCGCCGGCCCCTCGGTGGCCGGCTACACCGTGGGCAAGCATGCGCTGATCGGGCTGACCCGCTCCCTGGCCCGCGACTACGGCAAGCACGGGGTGCGGGTGAACGCGATCTGCCCCGGGTGGGTGCGCACCGACATGGCCGATGCCGAAATGGACGAGCTGGCACAGGCCATGGGCCTGGCCGGCCGCGCGGCCGCCTACGCCAAGGTCACCGAGCATGTGCCGCTGGGCCGCCCGGCGGACCCCGGCGAGATCGCCGGGACCATCGCCTTCCTGCTCGGCCCCGATTCCAGCTACATCACCGGGGCCACCCTGGTGGCTGATGGCGGCGCCCACATGGTCGATCTGCCCACTATTTCCTTTGACGCCCTGTCCTGACTTTCCTGGAGCAACCATGAGCGAAAACACCCTCGTCTACACCAATGCCACGATCCACACCATGGACGCCGACCTCACCACCGTGGATGCCTTAGCGGTGGCAGATGGCCGGATCATGGCCCTCGGAGACGCCGCCCGCGCCTTGCTGGCGGCCGGAGCCCAAGAGGTGGACCTGGGCGGACGCACCGTCCTGCCCGGGCTGATCGATGCCCACATCCACCATGTGCAAGGCGGCAAGAAGGAGCTCTTCGACTTCTGCGTGGCACCCACCGCCAGCCTGGAAGAGATCCTGCAGCAGATCGCAAAGGAAGCCGCCGCATTGCCCGAAGGCGCCTGGCTCACCGGCGGATCGGTGGGCTCCGGGCTCATCGACCAAGTCAACACCGCGCAGGCCCTGGCCCGGCTGGACGAAGCCTGCGCCGGGCATCCGGTGCTGCTCACCGACGACTCGCTGCACAACCGCTGGGCCAATTCGCTGGCGCTCGAGCTGGCCGGAATAGGCCAAGGCACGCCGGACCCGGCCGGCGGCCAGATCTGCCGCGACGCGCAGGGCCAGGCCACGGGGTGGCTGGTGGAAGCGGCAGGCATGATGGCCGAAAAGGCCAAGGAGCGCCTGGACCCCTTCGACCTGGACAAGCTCGTCGAATCCAGCGCCCGCGGCGTGGCCGAATGCAACGCCTTCGGCATCACCGGTTTCCAGGACGCCGCGACTTCGATGCAGATCATGCAGGCGGTCCACCGGCTCGATACGGCCGGGCAGCTCAACGCCTGGGTGGTTTCTTCCACCCCGGTCGAAGAGTTCATCTTCGGCTACGAGCCGGTGGGCCAGCCGGTCATCGAGTCCATGCCCGGCACCGCCAGCGAACACCACCGGCCCAGCTACATCAAGATCTTCCTCGACGGGGTGCCGCCCACGCGCACCGCCGCCTTCCTGAACCCCTACAAGGGCGCGGCCGAATCCGACCCGTGTTCGCACGGCAAGATGACCATGAGCCAGGACCAGCTGGCCGGCTGGCTGCTGCGCACCGCGCCGCTGGGCGTCGGCGCGAAAATCCACTGCACCGGGGATGCTTCGGTGCGCGCGGTGCTCGACGCCGTCGCCCAGGTGCGGGCCGCCGGATTCACCGATATCGGCTACCAGGTGGCCCACGGGCAGTTCATCCACCCCGATGACCTGCCGCGTTTCGCCCAGCTGGAGGTGTCGGCAGATATCTCCCCGGCCATCTGGTATCCGGGAGTAATCACCGAAACCTTCCACGAGGTGCTCGACGAGCCGCAGGCTTCCCAGGTGCAGCCCAACCGCCTGCTGCTTGAGCATGGGGCGCGCATCGCCGCCGGCAGCGACTGGCCTGTGGCGCCGAGCCCCAATCCCTGGCCAGCCATCTACGGCCTGGTCACCCGCAAGGACCCCAGCGGTGCCTTCCCCGGAGCGCTGTGGGAGGAGCAGGCCATGACCATCGCCGAGGCGCTGACCGCCTACACTCGCGCGGCCGCCGAGGCCTGCGGCCTGGCCGATGCCACCGGCAGCCTGGAGATCGGCAAATCCGCGGACTTCACGGTGCTGCCCATCGACCCCATGGCGGTCCCGGCCGAGCAGCTCATCGACTTGCGCCCCGAATCCACCTACTTCGCCGGCCGCCGCGTCTACGCGGCGCAGAGCACGGCATCACGCGGCTAGCGCCGCCCGATCACAGGAGCCTTCCATGTCCCCTATCGCCCGCAATGCCGAACGCAGCATCTACATCTATATCGCCGCCATCTCCGCCGTGCTCAACGCCGTCCTGCTGGTGGCCCCGATCCTGGCCTCGAAGCTCAGCGCCGACCTGGGGCTCCAGCCGGCGCAGGTGGGGCTGATCGCCTCGGTGGAGCTGGGCTGCTTCTCGCTGGCCACGGTCCCGGCCTTCCTGTGGCTGCGCAAGGTCAACATCCGGACCTTGACCATCGCCTGCCTGCTCGTGGTGGTTGCCGGCAACGTCGTCTCGGCGCTGGCCGGCAGCTTCGCCATGCTGCTGGGCATCCGCGCCATCACCTCCTTCGCCGCCGGTTCGATCATCGTGGTGATCCTCTCGCTCAGCGCCAAGGCGGCCAATCCCTCGCGGGCCTACGGGCTTTTCGTGGTCAGCCAGCTGGCCATGGGCGCGGTGATCCTGTTCCTGTTCCCGCTGATCTATGCGCAGCGCCCGGTCTCGGCGGTCTACCTGACCCTGGCGGTGCTGGCAGCCCTTTGCCTGATCTGCGCCCGCTGCGTGCGCGGCGACGAGCTGCGCGCGGTCCCCGGGGAACGCTCCGCGGCCAAGCGCCGGGTCTTCCCCTTCGCCTGCGCCCTGGTGGCGGTGCTCGGCTTCTACATTGCCCTGGGTGGCGTGTGGACCTTCATGGGCCAGATCGCCATCGGTTCGGGGATCGAGCTGGACACCGCCTCGAGCATGATCGGCATTGCCACGCTCTTCGGGGTAGCGGCTTCCTTCGCCAGCACGCTGGTCGGCGAGAACTCCCTGGCACGCTACTTCGTCCTCGGCGGCTTCGCCTTGATGGGCATCTCGGTCGCCTTGCTCTACGGGATGCCCGGAATGGTGCGTTTCGTGCTGGCCGCGGTGCTGTTCAAGATCGCCTGGAGCTGGCTGCTGCCCTTCCTGCTGGCCGAGGTCTCCCGCGTCGGCGGCCCCCAGGTGATGAACGCGACCAATATGGCCATTGGCGGGGGCCTGGCCATAGGCCCGCTGCTGGCCGGCTCGATCATCCAATCCGCTGGCGGATTCACCGTGATGCTTTCGGTGGCGCTGGGGATCCTGGCCGTGGCGGTACTTGCATCGGTCGTGGTATTCCGCGCCTCGGACGCGCGGGCCACCGCTCTGGAGGAACCGGCGTCCCGACCGGTGGGGCCGGTGGCCTCCTAGGCCACGATTCTGGCTGCGACGTCCACAAAGGCCGCGACCCCGGGCGCTGGCTGCTCGTCGCGCGTGGCGAGCAGGACCCGGACCCGGTGCCCGGTCTCCAGCGGGACAAAGCGCACTCCGGGTCTGGCATAGGAGGAAATCACCGAGGAGCCGGCGATATTCAGCCCGATGCCGGCCGCCACCAGCTCCATGGCCTCATCCGCCGAGTCCACCAGCGCCTTGATGGCGCAGCGCTGGGGCAACAGGGGATCGATGGTCTCGTACCAGCCGGGACGCGTCGCTTCATCCGCGGCCTCGCTGAGGGCCGGGCCGATCAGCGTCTCGCCGAACAGGTCTGCCACGGCCATGCGGTCCTGGCCGGCGCACCGGTGCCCCGCCGGAAGGGCAACCACCAGCTGCTCGGTCCACAATTCGGTGCTCTGCATTCCGGCGTAGCGCGCGTGGGGATCCAGCTCGAAGATCAATGCGCAGTCCACCTGCCGGGTGCTGAGCGCGCGCAGTCCTCCGGTGAAGCCGCTGGGCCGCAACCTCAAATCCACCCGCGGCATTCGCACGGCGGCAGCCTGCAGAATGGATCGCAACCCGGCGCTGGAGGCAGGGGTGCCGATCTGCAACACCGAATCCTGCGGCGCGCGGGACCAGCGGGAGATGTTCTCCGCGGCATCCAGGGCTTTGCGGGCCAGTGCCACCAGTTCCTGGCCGCGCCCGGTCAGCAGCACCGCCCGCGGGCTGCGCTCGAAGAGCTTGCAGTCCAGTTGGCGCTCCAGCGCGGAAATCTGGGCGCTGAGCGTGGAGGGGCTCACGTGCAGCAGCGCGGAGGCCCGGGCGAAATGCAGGGTATCGGCCACCGCCATGAAACAGCGCAATTGATGCAGGGTAAGATCCACGCTTCGAGCGTAGCCCATGCACCCGGCGAACCCGTGGCGCCGCGGAACACCCCGCGTTGCACTGGTGATTCAGGTTTTCCGAATGCTGCTTCGGTTTTTCCTGATGGCCAGCGATGCCCTGCCGGGCAGAAGATGGAAAGATGACTTCCTCTTCTTCGAGCTATCCGGTACGCAGCGAAGCGGCGTTGGAGTATCCCGGCGGGGACGGGGCCGCGCAGCTGATGGACCTCTATCTCCCGGATGCCGGCGGGCCCTTGATTCCAGTGGTGATATGGCTGCATGGCGGCGGCTGGTTCACCGGCGACCGCACCCTGGCCCCGGATCTGGCCGGCACCGCGGCCCGCACCGGCATCGCCTTTGCCTCCATCGAGTACCGGCTCTCCGGGGAAGCGAAATTCCCGGCACCGCTGGATGATGTCATTGCCGCGATCCGGCACCTGCGCACCCAAGGGGAGCAGTGGGGAATAGATGGCCAGCGCATCGGGCTGTGGGGCGCTTCAGCTGGCGCCCATCTGGCCGCCGTGGCCGCCCTGGCAGCCTCTTCCGGTGCGCCGGCCGACGCGCAGGTCAGCTGCGTGGCGGCCTGCTACCCGCCGGTCGACCTGGAGCTGATTATCGCAACGCAGCCCGCCGGGACGACCTGGCGGCAGACTCCCGAGGGACGCCTGCTGGGAGAAGAGCCGGGCACGGACGCCGGCCGGAAGGCGGCCCAGGCGGCGAATCCGCTGACCCACGTCTCGGAGAACGCCCCGCCGTTCCTGCTCTGCCACGGCACCGCCGATGCACTGGTCCCGCCGGTGCACTCGCAGATGCTCTTCGAGGCGCTGGCTTCCCATTCAACCGACGCCCGCTTGTACCTGCTCGAAGGCTACCGGCATGGATTCGCCAATCCGCCGGGCCGCCTGGATGTCCAGATCGCGGCCGTCATGGACGACGGACGGCTCCAGGCCGAATCCAGCGCCGCTGCCGTACTCAGGGACACCAGTGATCCAGAACCACGGGATACCTCGTTCAGCTTCGGGCGCATCGAGGAATTCCTGGCCGCGCACCTGCGCCCCTGCGCACCCAAGCCCCTTGCAGAATCAGGAGAAACCGCATTATGAGCACCATTGATCTGGAACGCATCCATTCTCTGGCCCCGGTGGTCAATGCCCTGCCCGGCGAACCCGTTCCCTATTACCTCGCCTCGGGCGAAGGAGAACGGCACGAAGTCGACGGCCAGCTGATCACCGTGGCCGCCCGCACCCAGGACACCGGCGGGCTTTTCGAGGCGGCCTTCATCCTCGGCCCGGCCGGAGCAGGCAGCACCGGCTGCGCACTGGACGCCGTGCAGCGCTCTTTCTTCGTAGTCGATGGCTGCGTGCAGGCCACCGTGGCCGGGCGCACCCGCATCCTGGTCCAGGGCGATTCCTTCCATGTGGCACCCGGCGAAGCCCTGGAGTACCGGCTGCTGAGCCATATGACCCGGCTGTTCATGTTCAGCGCTCCGGGCGGTGCGCTGGCCGATTTGCTGGGCGGAGGGGTGCGCACCGAAAGGCATCTGTTCACCATGGATTCCCCGGCGCCCGCGCAGCTGCAGCTCCCGCAGGGCGTCGAGTCCGGAAGGTCGCTGCACTTGCCGACAGTGCAGGGCGGATACTTCCTGAATGCCGGCGGCGGCGACCACCGGGCGTGGCCCGACGCGCTGAACAGCTATCTGGCGCGGCCCTCGAACACCGGCGGACGCTACTTCGCGGTCAATACGCTGGCCGCGGTGCAGCCCTACATCATCCGCCATTTCCATCGGCTGCACACCGAGAACTTCATCTGCCTTTCCGGGCGCGTCTGGCTCTGGGTCAATGGACAAGAGCTGCTGCTGACCGCGGGCGACTTCCTGCATGCGCCGGCCGGAACCATCCACAGCTTCGCCATCGGCGCGCATAATACCCAGATGCTCGGCCTGCTCACCGGCGGGGTCTTCGAGAAGTTCTTCGACGTGACTTCCGGACCGGCCCATGCCCCGGTGTATTCCGAAGGCCTGGTCGACCCCTCCACGGTGATCGCCGGGATCCAGTCGAACCCCGATTTGGATCTGCAGGTGGTCGGCCCGCCGCCGGAGCGCACTATCGCGCCGGGACTGTAGCACGTCCATCGGCCAGGAGGCTGGAGACAGGCAGGCGATTTGCCTATCGCCAGCCAGGTTTCGCACGCACCTGGGATGCGCCGGCACGCAATTGCTGTGCCCGCGGCCCAACGTTTATGCTGTACCTCGCACTAAATACCGGCGCATATTCGTGCTGGTTGATCTTTTCTCCAGTGAGGTAGCCATGGCAGGAACACAAGACCCCCCATTGCCGGCGCCGCAGGAACCGCAGGGTTCCTCCGGCACCGCGACCGGCACACCGGCGCAGCCCCAGCGGCTTCGCTCGCGCCACGTGATGATGATTACCCTCGGAGGCATCATCGGCGCCAGCCTGTTCGTCGGTTCGGGCAACGTCATCCGCTCGGTGGGGCCAGCGGCCATCATCTCCTACCTCATTGGAGGCCTGCTGGTATTTCTTGCCATGCGGATGCTCGGTGAGATGGCCGCCGCACGCCCAACGATCGGTTCCTTCATGGAATATGCCCGAGTAGGGCTGGGCAATTGGGCCGCTTATCTGGTGGGCTGGCTGTACTGGTATTTCTGGGTCGGGGTGCTCGCCTACGAAGCGGTGCTTGGCGGTGAAACCCTGAACTCCTGGTTTGCCTTCGTTCCGGCATGGGCCTGGTCGCTGATCTTGATCCTGGTATTCATCGGCACCAATGCGATTTCGGTGCGCACCTTCGGCGAGGTCGAATTCTGGCTGGCGAGCATCAAGGTCCTGGCCATCGTGGTCTTCCTCGGCGCTGGCCTGCTCTTCGCGTTGGGCCTGTGGCCTGATGCCGAAATTTCGGTCAGCAACCTGTGGGATCACGGCGGCTTTGCCCCCAATGGGTTCGGGGTGGCGCTCACCGGTGTGGCGCTGGTGATCTTCTCCTACTTCGGCACAGAGATCGCGGTGATGGCCGCCGCCGAGTCGGAGGATCCGGCCAAGGGAATCAAGCAGGCCACCAGCACCGTGATCTGGCGTATCCTGCTCTTCTTTGTCGGCGCCGTATTGATCATCACCATGGTGATTCCATGGGATGAGCTGCCTGAGCCGGTGAACGTGGCCGCCGCGCCATTCACCCAGGTCTTCGAGCTGCTCGGCCTGCCCGGAGCCGCGATGATCATGCAGCTGGTCATCTTCACCGCGGTGATTTCCGTGCTCAACTCCGGGCTGTATTCGGCCTCGCGGATGTTCGCCGCCCTGGCTGATCAGGGGTTCGCTCCCAAGTTCGTGGCCCGCCGTTCCAAGAACGGCGTCCCGCTGTGGGCGCTGGTGGCTTCCACTTCCGGTGCGGTGATCGCGACCATCGTGAACTTCGCTGCTCCCGATTCGGGCGTCTTCGACTTCATCATGAACTCCGCAGGCCTGGTGGCATTGTTCGTCTACGTCTTCATTTCGCTGACGCAGATGCGCTTGCGCCAGAAGATGACGGCGGAAGAAGTCGCGGGTCTGAAGCTGAAGATGTGGCTGCACCCGTGGCTGAACATCCTGCTGTTTGCCGCCATCGCCGGCGTGCTGGGTGTCATGCTCAGCTCCGAGAGCGGCCGGACCCAGGTGTGGACCAGCTTGCTGGCCACTGTGGTGCTGGTTGCCCTGTGGCCGCTGGTGCGCAGGAACCTGAAGAAGCGCGGTGCCTCGGACGGCGCGCCAGCGATCCAAGACGACAACGAAGGTGAGCGCATCAGCGAGCACTAGGGATTATTCAGCAGGCAGCAATCGCCCCCAGCCGTACATCGCGGCTGGGGGCGATTGTCGTCGAAGTTCCCGGAGGTATTGACATGACGCAACAGGGGATTATGCCTCCCTGGCCCTCGTATTGACCTGGCCGCGGCCGCGGGAAGTGCTTTTGCGTGGCGCGTGCACGCGTGCCAGCGACGGCAGCTCAAGGGGTGCACTCAATTCAAAGCTCAACCGGGGCCAGCAGTTGGCCAATAAACGAGGTGCCGATGATCCACAAGCGTTTTCCCGCCCCAAACCTGGCTCAATGCCAAGTGAACGGCATGCACTGGGCTGCCCGTTGGCTCGAAGCCGCCGCCGGAGGTTGCTGATCGCCTGCTTCGCACTCTTCCAGTCGTGCACCGGCTATGCCACAGGTTGTTCCCGCGTTCTGGACACCCCAGGAACGAAGCTGACAATGACGAGGCTGAGCCACGTGGTGAGAACAAATGGCCACGTATAAGTAGGGATGCCAAGCAGTTCTACGAGCGAGCTAACAGGCAAAAGCAAGAATAATGCGCCCAGGGCCACCAGCCACGGAATCCATTTTCCTGCGATGAAAACCGTGCCCAGCGCGATGGCAACGAGGACTCCATTGCAGCCGGTCAGCCCGAGATGGATCGGCGTGCCTGTCTCTCTCAACAGGATCGAAGCCATGGATTCAAAAGCAGCTCCCAATAGCGCGGCGAGTCCCATTTTCCACTGTGCAATGAATAGTCCAGCTAGGATGATGCCTCCGGTAAGGGCGCTGTCCACTAGCACCACTTCGGAAATGCCACTGAGAACAGCGTGGAGGAAATAGCCGATGAACTGCTCATTGACGGGTCCTATAGGGGCTTGCCCCTGGTGGGGTTTAGTCGTAGCAATGAGCATGACCCCGGAGACTGTGCAGAATGGTGCCGTGAGACATGGCAGATTGAAGTGGCGGAGGCTTGGCAAGTTGAACAGCAGCCCGATACCCTTCGCTACCGGGATGGTTGCGATGCCGCCAATCACTGAGATGAGAGCCGATACTTCGCCGGATCCCAAGGATGCGAAGGCCGCCGCGCCGACCAGGGCCCCGCAAAATCCCTGCATGCCCAGGGCGACGCTGTTCTTTTCTCCATCGGTGACTTTTGAACTGAAGATAGCGGCAAGTGCACCCAATATCACCATGAGCGCCATATCTAAATCGTAGAGTGCAAAAGCTACGAAGAATAGGAGACCGGTGAGCGAATTTGACGAGAAGAAGATCTGGGCAAGGCTCCTGCTCAATGGGCAGAGGTAGACCAGAATAATTGACTTGCACACGCTAAACGAGGTGCTCGTGGCCGGAGCGTTCATAGTTGGTGACTTCCCGAAGAAAAGCGAGCAGTGGTGCTCTTTGGCTGGTTGTGGCACAGGTTGCTTATTGCTGAGTCCATGCCGGAGTTGAGCGAGTTCTGCTTCCTGCTGGAACATGTTGAAATAGGGCGGTTCCAGATTATGAAGGCACGCACTCTGGTGGGCGCGAATGCTTCTGGGAAAACTGCAATGTTCAACTGGAACACCGAACTCGAGACCGGCCAAACTTCTGGGCGCCAATTGAGTTATTGGGACTCATTATTTGTCTGAAGCCTGTCGTGAAAGTTTGTCTTTGAATGCTCATCGGAAGTCATGAATTCTGGATTTGAGACGCATTTTAATTATCGATCTGTGCAACTTTCTTCACTTATCAAGAGAAACTGGCTGAATCCTGGAATGAATTGAATACTGCGAGTTTCGCATGAAGCCGTTTGGCCGTTTTGTGCCCCAGGACACATCGTAATGCTATGCAGGTGGCGTATAGTTCAACAAAACCGCTATGGAATGTGACTCAGGTCGCTCCGCGCAAGGCTGTCCAGGGCATGATCAAGTCAGATCTGGCACCCACGTGGCGGGTGGACTTGGCCGTGACGGAGTCCGACTCGCGCCAGTTCCACGGCGACAGGCCTTTCTGCTCCACCAATCTGAAGACCGATCAGGGACTGGAGCAGGTTATTGCGTGCCTGAAGCACGATGTCCTCACGGCAGATCTCGCCCAGTGAGCACCGCCACCGGAGAGATCAGCCTGGATATCGCGGCTCGCTGCTGGACACGGACAACTTGTTGCTGGAACCAATTGGAGTGGCACTGCTTGAATCCATGGATTCGTTGGAAGGCGGCAGTCACTTGGTTTCTATGCTGGTGGTAGACCAGCAGCTGGTCGAGCACGTGCGTGGACTCGCCGCTGAGTCGGCTAATGGAGTGTACTGCGGAATCAGTGCGCTCGCGGGCCCGGGCTTAGCACTGCGTGCGCTGGGCGAGACGGCTTCAAGGCAATCACGGTCGCAAAGTGCTCCGGTCTCATGAAGGACGAGCGCTTAGCGAAGCGGGCGCGGGGCAGCCATGCGGCCTGCAAATGGCTTCACCGCCGACAGGCCAGAATTCAGCCGTTGCTGCGCACCGCGCCGGCAGCGGCGGGTGCAGAAGCAGCAGGTGCTGCCTTCACCGCTGGCGCCGTGGTGCCGGAATCGGGACGTCCGGAATGCTTCGAACCACGCTGTGAGGGGCTCATCCCCGCAACGGCCACCGCGCAGACCGAGGTGAGCACCAGCGACAGTGCTGGGGCGAAGACCGTCCAGGGGGCGCGCTCGACGTAGCCGATGCCTTCGGACAGCAGCAATCCCCATTCCGGGGTGGGCGGCTGTGCACCCAGGCCCAGGAAGCCCAACGCTGCCAGCGCCAAGGCCACTCCGGGAAGGCGCAGCATGCCATGGCGCAGCAAGGCCGGGATGATAGCCGGCAACAAGTGCTTGACGAAGATTTCCCCGCGGCGAACCCCGGACAGCGGCAGCCAGCGGATATGCGGCATGGCCCGCGCTTCCTCGATAAGTGCCGCGGCATGGGCGGACAACGGGGGCCAGGTCACCCACAGCACCGCCACGGCGGCGCCGATCACCGAGGGCCCGAGCAGCGCGGCAATCACGACGCCGGCCAGAATTGGCGGGGTGGCATTGGCAATCGCCGACGGCCCGCGGGAGGTCTCGCCCAGCCCGGCCAGCAGCAGGCCAATGGCCACGGCGCACAGCACGATCAGCACCGCCGGGGCCACCGTGCCCAGGGTTCCATGGGCCACCCGGCCCAGCAGGTCACGTCCGCTGGCATCAGCACCGAAAGGCAGAGCCCAGCTCGGCGCGGCCAGCCGCTGGTGGCTGATCGCGTAGGGGTCGCGGGGCAAGCCGAAGGCCATGATGGCCAGCAGGCCGGTGCAGGTGATTCCCGCGGTCCAGCGCAGCAAGGAGGATTTGCCGCGGAATTCCGGTGGGGCGGAGAGGGCACCGGCAGGCAGCGGGCCGCCGCGCAGCCAGCGCCGGGCGGCGGTGGCCAGAATTCCAATGAGCAATGCCGTACCGGCCATCAGCAGCAATCCCGCCTGCAACGCAGGGATATCCTGCGCATTGGCCGAGCCGAGCAGGAAGCGTCCCAGCCCGGGAATGGCGAAGACCTGTTCCACGGCCACCGCCCCTCCCAGCAGGCCGATGAACACCAGGCCGAACTGGTCGATGATTCCAGCCGCCGCACGGCGCAGCACCCCGGCCAGCAGCACCGTTCCCCGGGCCCCGGCCATCCGCCAGATCATCACCCAGCGCTCGCCGGCTACCGAGGCAATGGCATCGGCCAGCAGCCGGCCCAGCAGCCCGCCGGCCGGGATGCCCAGAGCCAGTGCCGGTAAGACCGCGGTCTCCAGCCCACTCCAGCCATAGGGCGGCAGCCAGTCCAGCTTCACCGCAACCAGCACCAGCAGGATGCTGGCCAGCAGGAATTCGGGCAGGGCGGTCAGTGCAACGCCCAGCGGCCCGGAACCGGTCTGCGGCTTATCGCGCAGCACCTTGAGCATCGCCGGGGTGATCAGGCACAGTGCAACCAGCAGGGCCACCGCGCTGGCGAAGGCCGTGAGCGTGGCCGAGACGGACAGGGCCTGCCAGGCTCCGGGGCCGATCGGTGCGCCGCTGACCCAGGAAGAGCCCAGGTCTCCGCGCAGCACCCCGGCCCACCACTGCAGGCTCGAATGCAGCGGGCCCTGGTCCAACCCCAGCTGCTCGCGGATGGCGGCCAGCGCCTGCGGTGTCGGCTCCAGCTCCGCATAGCGCGCCCGCAGCACTGCGGCGGCCGGATCGGTGCGCGAGAGCCAGGGCAAGGCTCCGGCGAGCAGGAGCAGCACCAGTGCGCTGAGCAGATAGGAGGCGGCGGAAACCAGCGGGGTCTTCTGCCTGGTGAAGCGGGGGAATTTCATGCGGTGTGCCTTCGGGCTACTTGGCGTCGCGCTGCGTCTGCGTGGTGACCAGCGCGCGTTCACGCGGATCCCGGGCAGCACCGGATACGGCGGCATTTTCGCCCTGGATCACCCGCTCGTGCAGCAGCGGGATGGCCGCGTCGGTGCCCAGGATCCTTGCTTCGGCCATCATGATGGCGCGCTGGCGGCCGGTGCCGGCCTCGGTTTCCGATGCGCTGGTGATGCTCTTTTCGACCTGGGCATCGCACAGCTGGGAGATGGCGAAGCCGCCCTCGCAGGTGAAGTCCGAGGCGAAATAGGCCACCGGGTCACCGGAGTCCAGGACCGTGGCGCGGGAGAGGATGAAGGCGTCGAAGGCGCCGTCCAGGGCGTCGGCCTCGATGTACTGGTATTCGCGCACATCCTGCTGGACCTCGAAGCCGGCCGCTTCCAGCTGCTGCTCGAGGATGACGGCCACCTCGGGAAGCTCCGCGCGGTCGGTGAAGGTGCCCAGCGAGATCTTGACGTCCTTGACCTTGGCCGGTTGCGCGCGGTGGCCCAGCAGTTCCTTGTATTCGGCATCGTCGCGGTACCCGGCGGCGTAGGGCAGTGCCGGGCCGAGCAGGCCTTCGGCGACATCGGCGCGGTCCTCGTAGACGGATCCGATGATGGCGGCGCGGTCGATGGCTTCACGGGCGGCCGCGCGCACCGCGGGATCGGCGAAGGGGCCCTTCTTGGTGTTCAGGTACAGCGTATTGGTCCGCGGCATCGGGACCTCGGTGAGCAGTTCCTGGTCCACGGTGGAGGCCTGGCCAGCCGGAATGGCCTCGACGATGTCGGCCTCGCCGGTGCGCAGCGCCGCGGTGCGGGCCGTTCCGTCCGGAACGAATTTCACGTCGATGCCCTCAGCGGCGGCCGGCTCGCCCCAATAGCCTTCGAAGCGTTCCAGCGTCGCCCCGGAGATGCCGTCCACCGCGGTGATCTTGAACGGGCCGGTTCCGGTGTTCACCGGATCGACCCCGTGATCGGTGTAGGCGGCAGCGTCGAAGATGGCCAGCTGCGGGCTGGAAAGGCGCTGGGGCAGCAGCGGGTCGGGATCGCCAGTGGTGATCTGCAGGGTGTGCTCGTCGACCACGGCGACTTTCAAGGCGGTCCCGTTGAGGATGCGCGGCACGGGGGTGGAATCAATGGCCGCCTGCAGCGAGTTGGCGGCCGCCGCGGCCGTCAGGGGTTCGCCGTTGTGGAAGCTGACGCCCTCGCGGATGGTGATGTCCCAGGTCGTGTCGCTGGTGCGCTCCCATGCGGTGGCCAGCCCGGGGGTGGCATCGCCGGATTCGTTGAGGGTCACCAGGGTTTCGGCGGTGGACCAGCGTGAGAGCTTGAATGCGTCATCGCTCAACGGGTCCAGGCCCGAGCGGGGCGGCTGCATGTGGGCCACCGAAATGCGGTCGGTGCTGCCGGCCGGCTCAGCGGAGGCGGAGAAGCAGCCGGTCAGCGCCAAAGTGGCAGCGAGCGGGACCAGGAGGAAGGGCAGGGAGGTGCTGCGGCGACGAGTCATGGAAGTGTGTTTCCTTGCAGATGGATCGGTGAGGTGCGGTGCTCAGCGCGGCGCGCTGATGGATAGCTGGCGTGTACAGCGGGCCGCGAGCTGCAGGTCATGGGTGATCAGCAGCAGCGCGATGCCGGTGTCTTTCGCGGTTGTGAACAAATTTTCTGCCACTTCGCCCGCGGTGGCGGAGTCCAGGGCGCTGGTGGGTTCATCGGCGACCAGCAGCGCCGGGGCAACAACCAGCGCGCGGGCCAAGGCCGCCCGCTGTGCCTGGCCGCCGGAGAGCTCGCGTGGACGCCGGTCCAGCAAGGAGGGGTCGAATCGGGCCACGTGGGCAGCCCGCTCGACTTGCTCTTCGGCATCGGCCTGCGGTGCCAGGCGCGAGAGCGCCAGGTGCAGGGAAGCGCGTATGGAATACCGCGGCACGAAGGCCGCCGCGGCATCCTGCGGGACGCCTTGGACAAGGTGCCTGCGCTGGGCCGAGAGATTCCTGCCGGGCAGCGACCACGGCTCACCGAGCACCTTCACCTGCCCCGCGGACGGGGTGCCCAGTCCCAGGATGATGTCGGCCAGCGTGGATTTTCCGGCACCGGAAGCACCGGTGATGGCCAGGGATTCCCCCGCGTCCATGGACAGGGAGAGAGGGGCCAGAACCTGCCGGGCGCTGGGGCCGGTGCCGCGCATTGCCGCTACTGAAGATGCCTCGAGCACCGGATGGCTCATGCCGGCACCGCCTGCAGTGCGGGCCGAGGATCTTCGCGCAGCTTTCCGGAGTCCAGCTCGATGCGCCGTGTGGCCAGGGCATCGGCGACCTCTGGGTCATGGGTGACGACTACCAGTGCCTGCTGCGCGGAAACCACCGCGTCCAGCAGCCCGAGGATCCTGTCGCGTGAAGCCTCGTCCAGGGCGCTGGTGGGCTCATCGGCCAGGATCAGCGGGGCCGAGCTGAGTGCGGCCAAGGCCACCGCAGCACGTTGCGCCTGGCCGCCGGAGAGCTCTGCGGGGCGGCGCTTCAATAGCTGCGGATCATCCAGGCCTACCGAGGCGAGGGTTTCAGTGACGTCCTTGGCGTTGCGGCCGGTGGCCTTGCGCAGTTGGCGGTCCAGCGGCATCAGCGGATGCAGCGCGTCTTGGCCTCGCTGCGGTATGTAGCCGATGCGTTCGCAGCCGCTGGTGCGAGTCCCGGCGTAATCCAGCTCCGCGGCCCAGCGTCCGGTGATCATCGAGAGCAGCAGGGATTTGCCGCTGCCCGAAGGGCCTGTGATCACCAGGCGCTCGCCGGAGCGGATCTGCAGGCTCGGGATCTCCAGCAGCGGCCGGGATGCGCCGGGCAGGCAGAGCGTGCAGTTGTTCAATGAGAACAGTTCCGTGGCGCTGTGGGCGCGAGGCCGCTTCCCCTTGTTAATCATAATGAGAATGATTATCACTTAACCTGTGCGTGGCGTGCAAATCATGCCACCGGTGCAGGCGATGGGACCTTGCGGGGAGCAAGCATTTCACCTTTTACGAACCGGGCTGTTCCCCGTGCTGATCGCTCCCGGTCCCTGGGGCTGGAATCCGGTGCTTGTCAATCTGTATCGCCCCCGACGGGCACAGATATTCGGCCTCCAGCGCGGCCTGTTCATCACCTGGAGCTGGTTCTTCCTGCAGCAGCTCTGCAAAACCGCCATTTTCCGCGCGATTCTGGAAGGAACGTGGAGCAGTTAAACTGCAATTCCCCGAGGCGATGCACATGGCGCCGTGCACCCTGATTTTCATTGTTGGCTCCTCTGGGCTCTCGTGCGGTCTCGGCCGCGTGGGGATTCCTGGATGGGCAGCTCAGCCGCGGTAGCGTTGGACCAGAGGGCAGGCATAGGGGTCTTGGGTTCTCAAGCCCACTTGGTTCAGGTACGAGACTACGTGGATGAAGGCCTGGGGCAAGGTTCTTTCGGTGTACTTGATGCCCAGCTGCTTGCACTGCTGGCGGATCAGTAGTTGCGCCTCGGGAAGCCGGGAGCGTGGGATGACGGGAAACAGATGGTGCTCGATTTGGTACTGCAATCCGCCCATCAGGAATCGAACCAGCGGGCCGTCGGTGATATTCCGGGACATGAGAACTTGCCGTCTGAGGAAATCAAGATGGATACCAGGTGGGACCGTCGGCATTCCGATGTGGTTCAGCGCGAAGGCTCCACCAAGCATCACCCCGAAAACCACGAGCTGGACGCACAGGAACGCCAGCGCCTTTCCCGCAGGCAAGAACGTCCAGAGGAAATACGCCAGGGCGCCGTGCCGGGCAATGATCATCAGGAGTTCGACTAGCCGGTGCTTCACCTTCGGGGTGAAGAACAGCATCTTCAAGGAAGCAACGTGCAGGTTAAGCCCTTCGAAGCACAGCAGCGGAAGGAAGAACCAGCCCTGGAAACGGGAAATCTCAGCGGGCAAGCCCGTTCGGCGGACGCTGGCACCGGGAGTGAGAACCAGGACGGTCGATTGGACATCCGGGTCTGCGTCCTCCTTGTTCGGATGGGCATGATGGGTATTGTGCTTTGCCATCCACCAGCTGTAGCTCAGGCCCATCAGCAGTCCGGAGATGCACCGCGAGGTCCATTCGTTCCACGCCCGCGAAGCGAAGATCGAACGGTGCGCGGCTTCATGGGTCAGGAATCCAAGTTGGGTGAGGACGACGCCCGCCAGTACCGCGACGATGAGCTGAAACCAGGTATCCCCAAGGGCGGCAACCGCACCCAGGATGGCCGCCAGGGCCAGTATCCATCCCAGAATGGACGCGGCATAATAGGCGTACCTGCGCCGGACTAGGCCGGCATCATGCACCTCGGCACTTAGCTGACGGTAGCTTTCGTCATAGCGGTGGGATTTCATGGGGAGCCTCGATCAAGATGAGATTTCCTTGGACCTCCGATGGCGACAGCAGAGGCCTATGAGACCACCATAGGCTCAGCCGTCTGCCACGTATAGGTTTAACAGCTGATGTATCAGTGTGGCGGGCAATTGTGAGCGATCAAGAATCGACTGTGCGGGCTAGCGCCTCGGCGGCCGTCAATACCCGCATGAAAGCATCGAGGCCGGCTGGCAGTGATCGAGAGCAATGCAGGTTATCGTGAGGAAATGAGCTCTTTAAAGATTTCTCTCGGCGCCATCAACATGACCGCCGAAAACCCACAGGCGCAAGCGACCTTCTGGTCTGCAGTGACCGGCAACGAAATCTCCGGTGGAGGTGACAGCTTCTATCTTGCACCAAATGGGCCAGACGGCTTTGGAATGTTTTTCCAGCCAAGCAGCGGGCCACGTCTGCAGTCGCAGGATTCGCATATGGATCTCACTGTTCCTTGGGGATCACGGGCGCAAGAAGTTCAACGTGCCATCGATCTGGGTGCAACGTATCAGTGGGATGTTCTTGAAGAGCATGAACATGTTCAGTGGACCACCTTGGCTGACCCAGAAGGCAATCTCTTCTGCATTGCAGAGCATCCTCCGGTTCACTAGGCATTGGCCTGCTGCGACGGGAAAAGACGCTATTCTCCCTTCGCGGCAGTCTGAGGCGAGCCCCAAACGCGACGCAAGACATCCCACGCTCCCTGATCCATTAACGAAGTGGGCGTAATGGATACGTAAGGTACGTTGCAGTCTTCGGCGAGCAGCAGTTCTTTTTCCAAAGCTTCCGGGCTGATGGCACCGTCGGAGTCCCAAAGCCCAATCTCTATGCCATAGCGCGTGGAATCCTGATCCACATAGAAGCCGGCCAGCTGATCGGTAGCATAGTAGCTGGTGGAGTCGATGCCCTGGAAATTCCAGATGTTCAGTCGATCAACCATTTCCAGTAGCGCGGCATAGTCTTGCCCGGAGTCCAGACGACCTCGCAAATCTCCGTTAATGGGGGAGCGCACATCCATAGTCAGCTCCACTTCGGTGCCGGACAACTGGGTGGCCACCTCGGCCATGATCTTGCCAACTGCATCGCTACGCCACTCGTAGATAGCGGCGGCATCCGTATCGATCAAACCGTCGGGCTGCAGAGGCCAGCTATTCATGCCGCTGAATTCTTGGAAATCAGTCAGGTCCGCATCACCGAAAGTGTAGGACGGAAACATCATTTCGGTGACGTTGATGCTATCTGGCGAATAACGCTGAACGAGTTCTGAAGCGAGCTCGGTGAGACGCTCCGTGAGTCCGGAATACTTCCACGAAGAGATACTGGTCCAATTCTTTGATGCTTCTCCTTGCGCATTGACGCCAGCGATTTCCGGGCGCTGCTCAAGCTCGCGGCCTAGGAGGGTGTCGATGTTCAGCGAGATGGTGCGTCGGGCTCCGCGATCGCTGCAGATAAATGCATCGATAGCCTCGCGCACATAGTCACGTCCAGTGTCTTCCACCGCGCTGGATTGCAAGTCTTCGTTTTCGGCCCAGGGGAAACCGATCCAGTCCAAGCGGCCCACGGAAATGGACACCCCGGTGGCGTTGACGGAGTCAAGCTGCTCGGCGATTTCTGGAATCCGCGTTGGGTCCGCACTAGTGACGTCCTCGAAACCGATATTGACCACACGAGCATTGGCGGCATCGCTTTTCACCGGGTTATTACCTTCTTTCTCTGGCCGCTGGACCGTGCTTAGGCACTCTTCTTGGGCAGCAGCTACCGGGTGATAAATTCGGGTTTCGGCCGAGGTTCGCCCATACGGCGGCACACTAACCAGGCTCAGCAGCAATACAGAGAGCAGCAACAGCCTCCGTTTACGACGCGAACCCCGGTCCGTGATCATCCGTCGCTGCCCAAAATTGCGCTGAATTCGTGGCTGGAGACTACACCGGTGCGTTGGAGCTTGTTCCATTGCGCGGGCTGCCCGCGGATTTCAAGAACAATTGCGGCCACCATGGTCATGCCCATGGCTGTTGCGTAGAGGGGCCATAGCGGGAAGGTCCACAGATTCAAAAAATCCCGCCACGCGGTATTCAAGATGATGCCAATGACAACAGAGATTACGGTGATCCCCAAGCCCGCCCAGCTGAGGATGGCAATAACTTTCCACAGCATCGAGGTTTGATCATCGTTGGTGATTGACACCTGGCCGGATGGCACCAGATAGGCCAAGGCGGCCAGAACAAAGAGTTGGGCTACCGGGACAAAAACCATGGTGAGAAAATTGAAGAGCAGGAAGGGCCCGAAAGGCCCCACCCGTGGATTGCCGTGAAGCCGCCAATGAATTTTGATGGACTGCAGCAGTCCTCGCGCCCACCGCACGCGTTGCTTCCATAGCGCTCGCAGGGTGGAGGGCGACTCGGCCAGGACAATGGCACGGGGTTCAAAAGCGACCCGGTAACCGGCATCGTATATCCGCCAGGTCAGCTCCAAATCCTCGCCCACGGTATCGGTGCGGAAGCCACCGAGTTCGCGGACCAGGTCGGCACGGAAGGCGCCGATATTTCCGGAGACTACCGGTAGGCAATGCAGGAGAGACAGGGAGCGGCGCACCATGCCGGTTCCCATGTGGGAGAGCACCGAGAGCATGCGGGTCAGGACTCGGTCTAGATTGACCGGCCGGTCATCCCCGCAGACTGCACCCACCGATGCATCGCGGAACCCGGCGAGCAGCCATGGAATGGTCACGGGTGAGAAGATGCCATCGGCATCGACAAACAACAGCACATCCCCGGTGGCTTCTTTGATGCCGCGATTCAGCGCGGCTCCCTTGCCGGCATTGGGCTGGGTAATGGCTCGCACCATCGAGTGGGCTTGCGCCAATTCGTGCATGACCGCCGCAGTGTCATCGGTGGACCCGTCGTCCACGATGATGACTTCTGCCAGCTCGCCTTTGGTGCGCACAATTGATTCAACGCAGGCGCGCAGCACTACGCCCTCGTTGTAGGCCGGAACGATGACCGATACTCGGTAATTTGGGGTTGTCCCGAAGTATCGGGCCGCCCGGCGAGAACGTCCGCGGGGCCGGCGCAATTCCTGCTCGGCATGCGGGAACCCTGGAGGGAGCCTTGTGAGTTTTCCGTTGCGCGTAAACAGCAATCCACGGCGAACTTCAAACCAGATGGCCAGTGGGATGTAGGCCAACTTGATGGTTCCAAAAATGATGATGAGGGCAATCGCCGCGTTAAAGACGATGACCAGTGCTGAACTCATGCATTGCCCACCTTGCCCGGGACAGGGGAACTGGCAAACTGAAGCACTGAATCCACCAACTCCGGTGCTGCCGCGCTATTGGCGCCAAAGCGCGCATTGATCTCTAGAACCACCGGCTGGCCCTCGTCGGTCAGGCGGATATCCAGATCCACCGGCCCGACCAGGTCAAGGCTGGCTACCGCGGCTCTAGCCACCTGGGCCACATGGGCTGTGGTGGCATTGAATTCGCAGCGCTGTACAGATACCGCGTTGCCTATGAGACCTTCGCGTAATTCTGTTTTCTCCACGACAACGCACACATCAACTTTTTTGGTGTCAGGATGGCGGAAGAGCATCGGAGCGAATTCGCGCCCTGGAGCGAAACGCTGGACCAGATCCAAAGACGACAGGTCTTGTGAACCATCTGTCAGCTGGGACGAAGCGAGCAGGCGCACCCCACGGCCACCGCGGGAGACTCGGGGCTTGACGATGGCATACTGGTGGGGGAGGAACCCTGTCACCGAGGGGCGGCCATAAAGGTCGCCACGAACGAAATCCGGTACGGGTACGTGGTCATCGTTGAGGACCAGCATCGTCAGGTACTTATCGTCGGCGATGCGGATTGACGTTTCTGAAGACAGCAGAACTGCAGCCCCAGCTGATTCCAGCAGTTCGCGATTCTGATCCATTGCCAGGATGGGCAGTTCTTCGCTGACTGTGGGAATGACCAGAGCAACATCCTGTTGTCTGATGATCTCCCGAAGAGCGTGAACGTAGCTCGCATCGCGCGCCGCGGGCACCTGCAGGAAGACGCCAAGATGTTCGTCCTCCACCGGGTTCATATCCACCCCGATGACTTGGTGGCCACGGTCATGGAGCTGGCGTGCCAAACTGCTTCCGGCTGGCCCTCCAACTCCGGTAATAAGAATGTTCATTAAAAGTCTCCTACCGTCTTTGAAACCAAACGCATCACTTCAAACCCTTCGGCGCTTTTCTGCTTGACTTGGCTTCCGCGGAAGTTGGCGATGGCTTTAGTGCGAGTGCCAGTCATGTAGGGCTTGGTGCGTTGATCCGAATGCAGCTTGATGGCCTCGACCTTGACATCGGTGTACTTCTCTACATCAACAAAGAATTTTGGCGAGAAGTCTTGACCTACCGAGGGGCTTTCGAAGCAGAGGATGGAGGGGAGCTTTCGCCCTGCGCGCATCACCGCGCGGTGTACTGCTTCGTGGTCCTGGTGGATGTCGGTGGCGGAGTGCGTGAGGACAACATCAGGCTTAAAAAGTGCAAGTTCCTGTTCGATTGCTGCCACCATCTCGTTGGAGCTTTCCGAGAGGCGGGTGTCACAGAAGTCCTGGACTGAGTGGGATTGCGCCCCGAGATAAGCGGCTCCGCGTTGTGCTTCGCGGATTCGTCGTGGCGCGTTGCCGCCGTTTTCTCCTTGGGACATCACAATGATGCGCACCTCATGTCCGGAATCAACGAGTTTGGCAATGGTCGCGCCGCATGCCAATTCAACATCGTCGGGGTGTGCGCCAACGGCGAGGAACCGTTTGGGGTTTTCGCTTCGTGCCGGACGTCTCTGCAAGAAGATGCTCACCATTGAAAAAATGAAGAGCCAGATGGCGGTGATGATGGCGAATCCTGCCCAAAGTTCTGCGTTCTCGGGCACGGAGAGATAGCCGATGACTGAGACAAGCAACACGAAGTTTCCTGCCACCCAAATGATCAAGATCAGCCGGTGGTTTGCAAAATCACGTGCTAGCCAACGCCTGCCCCAACGGCTAAGAGCCGTCGAAATACCCGTGATTGAAACGAGTAGCGCGAAGACACTGATGGTCGCTTGCATATTGCTCTCCTTCTTGGACTTCCGAATGCAAATCCGTCAACGAAGGAGCGATAAATCTTGCGTCTGATGTGGAGCGCACATCAGCCAGAGGTGGACGTGGCATTGGAATTGCCCCCGCGTTCCAATGCCACTTCGATACCTCAGATTTATCCGTTCTCTGCGAGTGATGGATATATCTTGTAGACAGCGTGTGGCGCGAATCGTGACGCGGGGATATGAAGAAAATTCCTTGAGTGTTCAGGGTGGTTTGGCTTTTCCTCATAAAGAATCAGGTCAATCGACACTTTGAAGATTCCCGAGAATTTTCTGATTGCTGCACCCCATCTTCAGTGCAGCGTCAGGGTCGCCTGGATCACACTTTTCTCACGTTAGCGGGGATATTTTTTGCAGGGTCGGTAGGGGTCGGTGTGACCCGCGAGCAGCGAGCAGAGCTTTTCCTCACAATTTCTACTATGGAAGTAATTCCTTGAGATGATGGCTAGAACGCAGATCTGTGCCCGCGGGAAGCGGGAAAAGAAAAATAAAGTTTTTTCGAAAGCAGCGTCACGATCGTCGAATTCTGTGGTCTAAAAATATGTACGCACGAGACTGCGCGAAGTGCAACGCGCAACTTCAGTGCTGGAAATGCGCGGCCAGGTAGCCACTGAAGTGGCGTGGAAGAACATGCAAGGGAGATGAAATGCGAGCAGGAAATCAAGCAGCGGGACTTAGCGACGATGTTCGTGTGGAATCGTCCTTTACTGTCGATACACGCGGCGTGACCCTGTCGGTGGCTCGAGGCAAGGGGGCTAAGGGTGGGATCTTGGCCGTGGACGTTGTGTGGGTCGCAAATTTGGGGAATGATGCAGATGGCCAGGAACGTGATGGCCAGCTGAATGCCGTAGACGTTTTGGGGGCGCTATGACCATAGATTCGGGAGAGATTTTCGCTGAACTCAGCGATGCACACTTAATCCGAGGGATTCGCGGGGGAGATAGAGAATCTCAAGCGCATCTTTATCGACGCCATAAGCAGGTTGCGCTGGCTGTCGCCTATCGTCATACCGACACTTCGTCTGAGGCAGAAGACATTGTTTCGGAAGCATTTTTGAAGGTCTTCCAAGCCATCGAACGTGGCTCGGGACCCCAAGAATTTTTCCGCGCCTATTTGCTGACCGCTGTATCGCGTTGCGCCTTCGCCAGAAATAAGGCTGCGTCGAAGCAGATTGTCGTCGATGATCTCAAAGAGTTTCATTTGCGGGACGCGTATGCCGACGATGTGATGGAGCGGGCCGAATCATCATTTATCATCAACGCGTTTAAGTCCTTGCCTGAACGCTGGAGGATGGCGCTTTGGTATGTCGAGGTTGAGGGACTTGCTCCACGTGAAATCGCTCCGATTCTCGGGATATCGCCTAATGCAGTTTCGGCCTTGACCATCCGTGCGAGGGAAGGGCTACGCCAGGCTTATCTCACGGCGCATATGAAGGTGCTTTCCGGGCTTCCGCAAGAGTGTGCGGAAGTCAGAAAACACTTGCCCTCGCTGGTTCGAGGAACCATTAAGAGCAAAGACGAAAAAGCAGTCAAGCAGCATTTGAAGACTTGCGCTGAGTGCACCGAAGTCTTCTCGGAACTCACCGAGGTCGGCACCAGCCTACGCATCTTTATCTTGCCGTTGGTGGTTGGTGGCACCACTGCACTTGGCGTGCCAGCGGCAGGCGGTATCGCAGGCGCCGGAAGTGTGGGAGCAGTAGCGACAGCTGGTGCTGGCGCTACTGCTGGTGGAACCGCAAATGCCGTTGGCGTTGGCGTAACCAGCGGTGGGGTGTTGGCATCATCCGTGGGTGTTGGCTTGTTGGCCACGACTGCTATCGCTGCTGCGGCAGGCATTTTTCCTAATGCTTTTAAGAGTGCGGACCCTAAGCCGATACCACCTGCGAGCGCAAACGAATACTATCCTGGTCCGGCATCTGAAGTGCTCGTTCCTGAAAGCACTCAATCAGCGGATGATTTTGATCGATCCACGCTGTCCCAGCCTGTGCCGACTTTGGACCCTTCGCCGTCGGAGTATCTTGCTCATACTCCTGGGTTTGTTGATCCAGTGCCCGAGCAGGAGTTTGTCCCGCCGGAGCCAAGCGTTTTCGCGCAAGTTCCAGACCTGGAACTATCGACAGAACCGTCCTCGGGGCCATCCTCGACGATTGCAGTATCCCAGACTCCAACGGTCAATGCCGTGGATCCAAGCGAGAGTTCTAATCCAGAAACAGAACCAAGCGGCGAGGTTAGCGCTGAGGTTTCAGCGACTCAGACGGTGGAGCCTTCAGCCGAGCCTGTTCCTGAAGTTTCCTCGCAGCCTGCGCCTAGTTTGACGACGAGCGAGCCGAGCGTCGGGCCGACTGTCGGACCAACGTCAGTCGAATCTGAAATTCCGACGGAAGAGCCTAGCCCTGAGCCAACCGTGGAGCCGACTGTTGAGCCAACGCCTGGGGTTAGTGAAACGCCTACTGCAGAGCCGACGCCGGAACCTACTGTTGAACCGAGCCCTGAGCCAACCGTGGAGCCGACGCCGGAACCTACTGTTGAACCGAGCCCTGAGCCAACCGTGGAGCCGACGCCGGAACCTACTGTTGAACCGAGCCCTGAGCCAACCGTGGAGCCGACGCCGGAACCTACTGTTGAACCGAGCCCTGAGCCAACCGTGGAGCCGACGCCGGAACCTACTGTTGAACCGAGCCCTGAGCCAACCGTGGAGCCGACGCCGGAACCGACTGCAGAGCCGACGCCGGAACCTACTGTTGAACCGACTCAAACGCCAGAGCCCACTGTTGAACCAACACCGACCATTGAACCGACTCTTGCGCCAACGCCGGAGCCAAGTTCAGAACCGACGGAATCCCCGAGCATTGGGTCGCAAGAATCGTTTGCCGTGGCTATGAGCAGAGACGGCCATCCGTATCTGCCGACGTACACCTTCGATATCACTCCATCAGATGATGCCCAGCATTACATTGTCAACATTGGGATGAAAAACCTGGCTTATGACGTGGTGGATGTTTCGGGGCAGTGCAGCTGGAGCATGACGGGACTTCACTCGCTCAAGCTTTCGTGTGCCGGCCCGATGCAGATGTCTGTGACGACTTTGCAAACGAACAAGTGGCGCACTATCAGTTTCGATTTCCCTGATAGTCCTGAGTCGAGCACTTCGTTCCGCATGCGCTAGCCGCAGATAAAGCTATTGCCCAGGATCTACCGGATCCTGGGCAATAGCTTTATCTGCGGCTGTGAGGCGGCACGGGATTACTTCTGTGTTTTTAGAGGCAGGTCGGTGAGCGGGAGTTCGTGACTCCTGCGCCGACCACCGCGCTGAGCCCCGGCGCCAGCGGCAATGACGACGATGATGCCAAGGGCTTGGAACCACGTTGGCGTCTGGGACAGGATCAGCAAGCCGATAAGGACACCGAACGCTGGTTCAACGGACAACAAGGTGCCAAAGGCCGTATGAGTCATCCGCTTGAGCGCGAGCATTTCCAATCCAAAGGCGATGACCGGAGTGATCAAGGCAATGCCCGCAGCAGCAGGAAGGGTCCACCACGCGAAATCGTGGCTGATGACCTGATGCAAGCCCACCGGCATAGTGGCGATCGCCGCAACGGGGATGGTCAAGGACAGTCCGCTGATGCCAGAGAAACGGTCACCGACATGCTGTGTCAGGATGTTGTACGAACCCCAGCAAATTCCCGCTCCCAGGGCAAACAGCACGCCAACCCCGTCGATTTTCCCGTGCCACGGTTCGGTCAGCAGTACCACGCCGAGGATGGCCAAAGCCGGCCAGACCAGCGCCTTACGGTTCTTGCTCATGAGTCCGGCGACCGTTAGCGGTCCGAGGAACTCGATGGACACGGCAGTGCCTAAAGGAATGCGGTCCACGGCTTCAAGGAAGAGCGCAGTCATGTAGCCGGTCACGACACCGAGAACGATGAGTGCAGGGATATCCTTCTTGCGGATAGAGCGCAGGTTGGGACGAGCAATAATCCATAAAAAGAGAACGCCAAAGCACATGCGCAGCCAGGCTGTTCCGCCTGCGCCAACCTGTCCGATCACGAAGACCGACGTAGCGTTAGAAAGCTGAACCGCCAGCATGGCGGTGATCGCTAAAGTCCACGGCGGGACGCCGTGCAGCGAAGAGCGAGCGTTCACTGAGCGCCTACCATTCGCTTGGAAACCTGCACATCGGTACCCAAGGATTCCAGCGCGTGGCTTAGGGCTTCACCGGCGGCTTCTAGTTCTTCATTGGTCATCGGTGCCAGGGCATCCAGGATGAAGAACGCGGTTGCGGTGTTCTCGGAGAGGGCGGTGCGCTTGCCTTGGCGCCAGTTCCAGCGGCGGCAGGTCACCCCGGAGCCATCGCGCCAGATCACTTCGCCGGCGTCGGGGTTTTCGATGACCGTTTCACCGCCGGCAGTCGTATCAAAAGCTTCATCGCCGGTAGCTCGACTGAGCTGGGCTGGACCCTCGTAGAGATCAAAGTCTTCGCCGCCCAGAGGGATCTGGTGGAGCACGGAAATAGCGTTGTAGATGTCGGTGAGGGCATTCACGCGTGGCAGTCCTGCGGCAGCGCGGCGGGTGAGTGCTTCCAGACTGTTGCGGGTTCGCTGAGGCTTGGCCCCGAAAGCCCGGTACGTTTCACGCCAAGCACTGATCTGCGGTAGCTGATCTACCGGAGTTTCAGCAAGAAGCGCTGTGGCGTGCGCTTCGGCGCGGCGGATGAGATCATCGGCAATATCTGCCTTTGCCTGTGGGTTGATGCCTTCAACAACCAGCAGCAGGGCGCGGTAGTCCGGGCGGAGCTCCAGGACGGCCGGTCCGATGGAGCAGCCATAAAGGAACTCGGTGGGGGTCAGGTTATTTGGCATTGGTGTTCTCCGACTTATGGGTGTGGCCTACGCCTGGTTCGTAGACGCAGAGGCTGAAGGTGGCCGGTGTATTGTGGCTGTTTGCGTAGGAGTGGGCGACGTCGCCATCAAAGGAGATGGCATCGCCGGACTTGAGTTCATGGGCTTCACCATCAACTTCAACGGTGATGGATCCTTTGAGCAGGTAGAGCAACTCACGGGTCCCCTCGGCATGGGCTTCACTTTCGTGGCGCTCGCCGGATGCCAAGGTCCAGTCCCAGAGTTCTACGACTTCCGGGGCATTGGTGCCGGCCACCAGTGTTCCGCGTCCACCGTTCTCGCCAGTCCACAACGTGGCTCCCTCGCCAGCGCGAGTAACTTTCGAGCGTCGTGATTCAGGTGGTTCCACTAGTGCGGGCAGTCCGAGGCCGAGCGCATCGGAAAGCTTGAGCAGCATGCTGATGCTGGCGTTGGCCGTACCTTGCTCAACGTTGATCAGCATGCGCCGGCTGATGCCTGCCTGTTCTGCCAGCTGATCAAGCGTCCATTCATGTTTTTTGCGTTCGCTTTTGACCCGCGCGCCGATGGTCTGGGCAAGTAATTCCGCACTAGTTTCCATGAGTGCATCATATTGCACTAAAAGTGCATTGTCTATCTTCTTGAAATGTTACAGGCCTTGGCACGTGCGTTCCGGCCCGCGTCACATGGATCAAACCCATTGACCCTCTGTGGCGGATCACCTAGGGTAAACAAAAAATGCATATAGGTAATCCAGTTCACGCCGTATGCCCGTCCCGCAGTGTCCGAAAGTGGGCCTCAGCCTTGGGAGAATCGTTGAGCACCGTCATACCTTCAGAGCAAGATGTCCTGGCCGTCGCGAATAAGATCGTGGACGCCTTCGCCGCGACCAATACGCAAGAGTATTTTTCACTCTTCGCGCCCGAAGCCTCGTTCATCTTCCATCCAGAATCTTCCCGACTTGAAAACCGGGCTAAATACGAAGAGTTGTGGAACAGCTGGTTAGTTGAGGGCTGGCAGGTCATCGGCTGCCAATCCTCAGATCAACTGGTCCAGGTCTTTGCCGGCGGTGCAATCTTCAGCCATACCGTAGCCACCGAAATCAAAACCGGCACCGATCCAGAAAACATCGCCACTGATTCATACGTGGAGCGTGAAACCATCGTTTTCCGGCAAGAAGCAGATGGGTCACTTATCGCTATCCATGAACACCTTTCCACCGTTCCAGAAGAAGCAGCCTCTGAAACGAATGGTGAAAACGCATGAATCTCTATCGCAAAGCTGAATCGAAACTGGAAGCCGGGGCGGAAAACTCGGGACCTATCCGCGGGCAGCTTGGTGCTGGACGCATCGGCATGATCTGGCTGGCCGCGAACCTCGTGGTGACCACGCTGCTGACCGGAACCTTCTTTGTCCCAGGACTCAATTTCAGTCTTGCGCTGATCATGATTGTGGCCGGTACCCTGATCGGTGCGGTCATCTTGGTGCTTGTTGGCAATATCGGAACACGCACCGGATTGCCCACAATGGCCATAACCCGTGGAGCCTTCGGAACCAGAGGCAGCCTCCTACCCGTCGCGGCCAACGTCATCGTCCTGATGGGTTGGAGCTGGGTGCAAGCCATGCTGGCGGGCGTCACCGTCAACTACCTGGTTGCCTCAACCACCGGTTTCAGCAACCCGGTCCTGTTCTCCGTCATCTGCCAAATATTCGTGGTTACGCTGGCGCTCTTTGGGCATGAAGGCATTTCACGTGTCGAACCATGGCTCGCTGTGCTGATCTTGGCCATTATGGCCTACGTCTTCGCCATGGCCTTCGGCAAATTTGACCCGGCGGAGTTCGCTGCAATCCCTGCCGACGCTTCGTTGGGCTACACGCCCTTCATCGTGCTGGACATTGTCATCGCCACCGCGATTTCGTGGACCGTGCTTTCGGCGGATATCAACCGGATGGCCCGCACTACGCGCGCCAGCATTGCGGGCGCAGGTATCGGCTATACCCTTTCGACGGTCTTGGCAATGATCCTTGGCGCCACCGCCATTGGGTACGTCATTCTCTCCGGCGGTGAAGCTACAGAATTTGACCCGACGATTCTTGTTGAAGCTTTTGGCGCCCCGCTGGCCATCGCAATCTTCCTTTCGGTCATGGCGACCAACACGATGGCTGTCTACGGAATGATCACTTCAGTGGTCAATTCTCGGCCCGAACGTAAACTGCCATTCCTGGCCACCGCCTTGGTAGTTGGTGCAGTATCCATCCTTGGAGCCACGTGGCTGGCATTGCTGGACCAGTTCACCGACTTCCTGACGCTCATCGGGGCATTTTTCGTCCCGGTCTTCGCCATCATGATTGTCGATTACTACCTGCTCAAGCGTGCCCGCTATACCCGGGACATCCTGCGCCACAGCGGGGGATCCTATTGGTACCGCGACGGGGTGAATTGGATTGCCGTGGCCGTGTGGGTGGCTGGAGCGCTGGTCGCCTACCTGCTCACCTATCTCTTCCCGAGCCCCATTGGCGCCACCCTTCCCTGCTTTGCGGTCAGCTTCCTGCTCTATCTCGGCCTGTCCTGGAACCGGCGTGAACGGGGCCCGCTGGCAGCCCACGAGCATCTGGTTCCAAGCGCCTCCCAGGAAGCGCGCTGATGGAGGCGAGGACAGAATCTGGACTTTGCATGTGAATTTCCGGCCCGAGTGATGCCCTTGGAATTCTGCACATAGACTGGCGATAAACGGGACAAATCAAGCCTGTAATTACTGGCAAGACGAGTACCGTCAACCATGTTTTCGTCGCAGGAATGGGAGCAGCAACTATGGAAATTTCCGGTGCCTTGACGCCCTTCAAATCACCCATGGTGAAACTCGAGCGTCTATTCCACGCCAGCGGAATCGAGCTTTTCGCCAAGCTGGATTCGCTGCAGCTCTCGGGCAGTACCAAGGAACGCACCGCCGAGAACCTGATTACTTCTTTCCTGGATTCGGGCCAGCTGGAGCCCGGCGGCATGGTGGTGGAATCCACCTCCGGGAACCTGGGCATCTCGCTGGCGCGCCAATGCATCGTAAGGGGCATCGAATTCGTGGCCGTCGTGGATGAAAAGGCCAATCAGTCGGCCGTGGAGATCATGCGGGCCTACGGGGCCACAGTGGATCTCGTCCGGGACCCGGCCGACGGCAACCGGCTGGCCGCGCGGCGCCAGCGGGTTGCGCAGCTGCTGGCCGATAACCCCGGTGCCGTGACAACAAACCAGTACGGATCCGAGCGCAATCCCGAAGCCCATTATTCCTCGACCATGCCCGAAATCATGAAAGCGCTGGATGGGGACCTGGACATGCTGTTCATCGCGACCAGCACCACCGGAACGATCCTCGGGTGCCAGAATTACCTCAGGGAGCACCGCCTGCCAACGAAGCTTGTGGCAGTGGACGCGCTGGGCTCGGTGCTCTTCGGCGGGGAAGCCGGGAACCGCCGCTTGCCAGGCCTGGGGGCGGGCATCATTCCCGAGCTGTCCCTGCAGGTGGAACCGGACCGCATCTGCAGGATCCGCGAAATCGACATGGTGCGCGGCTGCCGGCTGCTGGCCCGGCGCGAGGGCATTTTGGCCGGTGCCTCAACTGGGGCGATTGTCGCCGCCATGGGCCAGGTGCTGCCCGAGCTGCCCGCAGGATCGCGCGCGGCCTTCCTCGTCCACGATTCCGGGGTTCCCTATCTGCATAGCGTCTACAACGATGAATGGGTCCAGGAGAACCTGGGGGAAACTCCGGAACAGGTGGACACCCAGTTGCTGGAAGGTGATGCCGCCCGATGATTCGCATAGCGATGATTGGCGGAGGGCCGAAGTGCCTGTTCGCGCTGCTGGAACTCAATGATGCGCTCACCGGCGATGTCGCCGGGCTGGTGCAGGTGGATGTGTATGACCCGTACCCGCCGGGCGCGGGACGGGTATGGAATACCGGGCAGCCCCGGGAACTGAGATTGAATGTCAACTCGCGCATTATCGACGCCTCTTCCAGCCTTTGCGCCCAGACGTTCAACGGCTATCGAGCGCAGGAATCAGCGGCAAGCAGCCACGATGCCTTCCCGCCAAGGGCCCTGGTCGGCGAATACCTCAGCGAACAATTCAGGCTTTTGACTCGGCAGGGAACGCTGCCAGTAGCGCATCGGGCATTGGCGGTGGAACACGTGGAACGCCACGGGGAACAATGGCGGGTAGCCACCAGCACCGGCAGCGTCCTATATGACGAAGTGGTCTTGGCTACCGGCCATGGCCTGGCAGGAGCTGGGCGCGAAGCGCTGCACGGCATGATCCCGGCCGCGGAACTGACCGTCGAGCAATCAGCGCAGGCCACGCGGAAAGTGCCAGCCGGAGCCGCAGTTCAGATCCGCGGTGCCGCGCTGACCGCCTACGACGTGGCCATGGTCTTGACCGAGGGGCGCGGCGGGCGCTGGGAGCCCCTGGCAGGCGGTTCACCGGATGCCTTGAAATATGTGCCCAGCGGTGATGAGCCACGGCTGATCACCATGATCTCGCGGCACGGCATTCCCATGACACCGAAGCCACAGGGCATTCCATCCAGAGCGCAGCGAATTCTCGATAGCTACAAGCTGCAACTGCGCCAGTGGGGAAGCCGTGGCACGCGGGAGATTAGGCAGATGTGGCGCATCCTGTTGGACTGCGCCATCGACATTGCAGATGCCACAGAGGTTGCGGCCAGCGAAGAATCCTTGGCGCGCACCGTGAGGAAGGGGAGATCAGACCAGTTCTCCACCCAGCCCAACCCCTTCGAGCAGATCAGATTCAGCCTTGACGCGCACCATGGACGAAATCCCCATTCCCAGGAATGGGTGTGGGCCGTGGTCTGGTCCGGCCTCTATTCGGAACTCGTCGTATCGCTGGCAAGATTCCAGTGGGACCCGCAGGACCGCAAGGAGTTCAATGCGGTGGCCGTGAACCTCGAACGCATGGCCTTCGGACCGCCGGCGCCCACCGCCCAGAAACTGCTGGCCTTGCACGAGGCAGGAATGCTCCGTCATGAACGGGCCGGCTACGGCGAAGCCGGGGAATCCATAAATATCGATGCCGTGACAGCTCCTGCCGGGGTGCTCTCCGGTCCATGCCCCCAGGGGGAGCCCACCAGCGAATTGATCAGGGGCTTGCTCCGGTCCGGCCAGATCAAGATCAGGCCCGGCGAGCGCGGACTGCTCACGGACACCGACGGAACCTGTATCACTGCCGAAGGATCACGCAATGAATCCTTGGCAGCGCTGGGACGCCCCACCGAAGACCCCACCCTGGGCCATGACACCTTGAACAGGGCGCTGCACCCGGAATACCGGGGCTGGTCCCAGCGCATTATTGCGCAAGTGAACGCTCGAAACCGGAAAGTAGCTTATTAATGCCACCGTTGATGCACGGAACCTTGCCCCTGACCGCCCGCTTGGAACCATGGATGAAGAACCTGGTGGAGGATCCGCAGCTGTGCAAGGATTTGCTCTCTGAATATGGATCTCCGCTGAACGTCCATGATTATTCGGCCATGGGCCGGAACATCGCGCAGTTGCGTGATGCCGCCGCCGGACAAGGCGTTGACTTCCAGATTTATTTGGCACGCAAGGCCAACAAGACGCTGGGGGCCATCGACAAGGCCATGGCCGAAGGCTGCGGCGTGGACGTGGCAAGCTTCCATGAGCTGGAGCAATGCCTGCAGCGTGGAGTCAACCCGGAATCGCTGATTGTCACCGCCGCGGTGAAATCCAGGGCCCTGCTCCAGCTGGCGGTGGAGCATCACGTCGTGCTGAGCCTGGACAACACCGATGAAGCGCTTCAGCTCCTGGAGATGGCCAAGCCGGGAGGAAAATCGGTCCCGGTGGCCTTGCGCCTGGCCTCGGGCAGCCCCCAGATTCCGCCCACCCGGTTCGGGCTATCGACGCAGACGTGGCTGGATTTTTTCGCCGAGCTGGATCACCCCGAGGCCATCAGCGTCACCGGAGTGCACTTCCACCTCAACGGCTACAGCGGCGAGCAGCGCGCAGTAGTTCTTCAAGAGGCCTTGGACTTTGCCGACGCCCTGTCAGAGCACGGGCATGCAGTGCAGTTCGTGGACATGGGCGGCGGAATTCCCATGTCATATCTTGATGATTCGAACCAGTGGAACGGATTCTGGCAGGCTCTTGCCGAACTGCCCGAAGGCGATGAATCCCTCACCTGGAAATCCGACCGGCTGGGCGCCACCGGGCCGCAGCCGAGCACGGCTCTGTATCCCTATCACCAGCAGCTGATTCGCGGCCCGTGGCTTGAGCAGATCCTCGCTGCCCGCAGTGCCGATGGAACGCAGAGCATTGCCCAAATGCTAAGAGCCCGGGGGATCCAATTGCGCTGCGAGCCGGGCCGTTCACTGCTTGATGGCTGCGGGCTGACCTTGTCCGAGGTCGCATTCACCAAACAGCGCAGCGACGGGGTGAGCCTGGTGGGGCTCCATATGAACCGCACCCAGTGCCGTTCCGCCGCTGCGGACTTCCTGGTCGACCCGATCCTCGTCACGGGTTCTGGCCGGCATGCGCAAGGGCGCTCGCCGTACAGCGGCTTCCTCGTGGGCGCGTACTGCATTGAAGAGGAGGTGATCCTGCGCCGGCGCTTCGAGTTCCCGCAGGGCGTGTCCAAAGGCGACATCATCGCTTTTCCCAATACCGGGGGATACCTGATGCACATCATCGAGAGCGCATCGCACCAGCTGCCGCTGGCCAAGAACGTGCGGCTGGAGGGCCGCCAAGCAGTACTCGATGACATCGACCAGATCGGTGCCGGCTTGGGCTAGCCGGCACCGGGCGGGCCGGGGCAGCGGCATCCGCAGGAGCTTTACCCCACGTGGACCCACGGGCGGCGCTGCAGGTTCGGTTCCGCCTCGCGCAGTACCTCGCGGGTCAGCGGGGCGATCTCTCCCTGCCCCAGGAAGATGAACTTGGCGAGGTTCAACAGCGGATTTCCTTCGGTCCAGCGGAAGTAGATGTGCGGCATCACCTCGTAGTCATCGCGAATAGCCATGGCAATGGCCGCGATGGACGTGGAGACCGAGGGTGCTGTGGCTTCGAGGATCCGCTGGCCATGGCGGGTGATGCCGCGGACCTCGATATCCTGCGCGAAGTCCGAGTAGTCGCTGACCTTGATTTCCAGGAACACCACCGGGGCGCGCTGCGGGATATGGCTGGCCAAGATCGCATGCTGATGCTTATGCAGGTAGCGCCGCTTGGAAATCTTCACCGGCTCATGGGCAATCAGCCGCAGCATTCCGGCGCTGCTGGCCTTGTGGATGATATCCACGGCGCAGTCATCAAACCTTACTGAGGTGGCGCGAAGTTCGGTGGAGCGGCGGAACCTGGACAGCAAGGAAACCAGGAGCACCGCGGCGATGAAGAAGGCGGCAATCTTCAACCCATCAGGACGCTCTACGCAGTTGGCAATGGTCGTGTAGACAAAGACCACGCTGGCGGCGCCAAAGAGGACAGTTTTGCCTTTCTCGCCGTGGCGCCGGGCCGAGATGGTCACTGCGATGGCCGCGGAACTCATCAGCACCAGGACACCGGTGGCGTAGGCGGCGCCCTGCGCGTCGACGCTGGCCTTGAAATGGACGGTGATGCCCAGCGCCACCATGACGACCACCAGGACCAGGGGGCGCACCGCGCTGGCCCAGGCCGGGGCCATGCCGAAGCGCGGCAGGTAGCGGGGAATCAGGTTAAGCAGCCCGGCGAGCGCCGAGGCCCCGGCAAACCACAGGATGAGAATGGTCGAGATGTCGTAGACAGTGCCAAAGGCATCGCCCATCAGATGGTGGGCCAGCCATGACAGGGCGCGGCCGTTGGCCTCGCCGCCTGGCTGGAATTCCTGGGCGGGGATCAAGATGGTGGTCACGATGGAGGAGAGGACCAGGAAGCCGCTCATGATCAGTGCCGCCGTTGCCAGCAGCTTCTTGGCGCCCTTGATCCTGCCCGCGGGGTTTTCCTCGGTATCGCCGGGTGCCTTGGAAATCTGCGGCATCACGGCAACGCCGGTCTCGAAACCGGAGAGTCCCAGCGCGAGCTTGGGGAACACGATCAGGCAGACCAGAAGCATCATGATCGGGTCCCCGTGCGCGGTGAACAGCGAATCCATCCAGTTCGAGATCACGAGAGGATGGCCCATGATGCTGGCGGCCGAGACGAGGATGATCACCAGGTTCAATGCCAGGAAGGAGAACACCAGGGTCACGGCGATCCAGATGACTTCCGTGAAGCCGCGCAGGAACAGCGCGCCGAGCAGGATCAGCAAAACGAGGGTGATAGGAACTTCCTTGCCGGTGAACCACTCTGGGGTGAACGGGTTCTCGATCAGGTGCGCCGAGGCATCCGCAGCCGAGAGGGTGGCGGTGATCATGAAGTCGGTGGCCGCGAATCCCAAGAGGACCAGGACGAAGACCTTGCCCTTCCAGTGCGGCATGAGGCGTTCGAGCATGGCGATGGATCCTTGGCCATGAGGGGATTCCTGGGCCACCCTGCGGTACACCGGCAGTGCCGCGCCCAAGGTGACAGCCACCAGGATCAAGGTGGCAAAGGGTGCCAGCGCCCCGGCAGCAAGCGCGGCAATGGCCGGCTGGTAGCCGAGCGTGGAGAAGTAGTCCAGGCCCGAGAGGCACATGACCTGCCACCATTTGGCGCCCTGCCGGTTCTCGGCGTTGGGGTCTTCCTGGCCGACGGAGCTGTCCGTCAGCCATCGGCGCACACGTGATGGCACGGTGCTGGCCGATGCCTTTTGCGGCCCTGGGGCCGACGCATTTGTTGTGTTCACGAAGATGAACAGTACGCCTGAAATGGGCAATAAGTGCCACCTTAAAGCCAACTTTTTTGTTTCCTAGTCAAGTCGCGAATTGATGTATCCGGACCCAAGCTGCGGGCAGTCGAATGGCACTGAATCCACTCGACAACTTTTCAATCGACGTTTTGCTATTTTTAGATAAGTACCTTTTGATCTGTGCTTTAAAAATCGAGATAGAAGACTGACTCGGTAAAGTTCTGATTCGAAGAAGAAATCAGTTCACCATCCGTGATTACCCCTGAAATGGCCGCGAATTTTGTGGCTTTGAGCACAAAAATGCCTTGGTGTAAAGGCTCCATCAAGATTCCACTTTGGGGCATTAAGAGGGCGTTAAGAGAGAGCGAAACAGCTGAACTCCGGATGTGCAATTAGAACGTACCGGCATCGCGCCGGTAGGACGGAAATCGGCACATCGCATGAAGGTGGACAGCAACTTGTTCGTGAAGGTCCAGAGTTCCCATGGTGCAGTACAGGTGCTCAAGGCGCTGACCGGCCCGGTGCGCACATCGCTGCTCAATAATCCCATTCGTCTGGTGCCGTTGGGGTTCTTGGGCGCCATCGTGCTGGGCACCCTTTTGCTGTCATTGCCTATTTCAAGAACTGACCCATCAGCCGGCGGATTCATGCCCGCGGTGTTCACTGCAGTTTCCGCCGTGTGCGTCACCGGGTTGATCACGGTAGACACTCCGACTTACTGGACCCCGATTGGTCAAGGATTCATCCTGCTGCTCATCCAGGTAGGCGGCTTTGGGATCATGACCCTGAGTTCCCTATTGGCTTTGCTGGTTCGCAAGCACCTTGGGCTACGCACGCAACTGGTAGCGGCTTCTGAAACCCAAGCCATGAACCTCGGTGATGTGCGCCGGGTACTCATCTTTGTTGCGAAGACCACCTTCGCCATCGAAGGAGCCATAGCGCTGGTACTTACGGGCAGATTCTTGATAATGAATCCGGCGGATCCCGGAGGCGCTCTATGGGGCGGAATCTTCCACTCAATTTCGGCTTTTAATAACGCGGGATTCGCACTCTATAGCGATAGCCTCATCAGCCACGCCCATGATCCGTGGATCATGATCCCTCTTTGCATTGCGGTGATTCTCGGCGGACTGGGATTCCCAGTGATTCATGAATTACTGCGCCGTAGTGGGTCAAAGAAATGCTGGTCTGTGCATACCCTGCTGACAGTGTGGGGAACCGTGGGTCTGCTAGTCCTAGGCGCAGTGGTTCTCGGCCTCTTTGAATGGAACCGTCCCGAGACGCTGGGCGAGCTGACTCCGGGCGGAAAATCCCTGGGGGTGCTCGGTTTGAGCGTTTTTCCGCGCACCGCCGGATTCAACAATATTGACTATGGGCAGGCTTCTTCTGAGAGTTTGCTAGTCACCGAAATCCTGATGTTCATTGGCGGTGGCAGCGCAGGCACTGCGGGCGGCATCAAGATCAGCACCTTCCTGGTGCTCGCTTTCGCCCTCTGGTCTGAGGCCCGAGGCCACGAGCAGCTCACCGTGGGGCGCCGTGCTATTGGCACCGGAATTCAGCGCCAGGCCCTGTCCGTTGCCCTGTTAGGTGTGGGCGCCGTGGCTACCGGCACGCTAGCGCTGTTAGTGCTGACCGAGCATTCACTGGAAGAGGTCCTGTTTGAATGCGTCTCGGCTTTCGCTACAGTCGGCGTGAGCATGGGCATCACCGCGGACCTGAACACATCAGCACAGTGGGTGATCATTGGCCTGATGTTCATTGGCCGCGTGGGAATTGTTTCAGCCGCCGCGGCCTTGGCCCTACGCCACCGACGCCTGCTGTTCAAGCTGCCAGAAGAACAGCCAGTCATTGGCTAAGCGAGGTACGGTGCTCGCCCGCTTGTATTCCGGTACGATCACTTCGTACCGGCTAGGATCCCGAATGCCAAGGAGCAGCATGGATGTGTCTGACACTGCGCCACAGATCCACCCGCTATTAGTTGTGGCGCTCAGTGGCCGCGGAGGGGCCGAAACCCTGCTGCGCAGTGCCTTGCACGAAGCCTCCAAAATGCCGGGAGCTGAAGTCATGGCAGTGCATGTCCCACTGCGCGGAGTGGGTTCGCATCTGGCGGCATTGGACTCGGAACTGGCGAAGCTGCGCACTGTGGCTGAAGGCGCTGGGGCTACCTGGCATATGGTGCTTGGCCAAGATGTCAGTGAAGCATTGCTCGGATTCGCCCGCAGCACCCAGGCGACGCACCTGATCGTTGGAGCGCCGCTTCCCGCGGGCAAAGCCAAGGACACGGCAGATGCTGTGTCCTTGCAGTTACTGGAGCAAGCGACCGAGCCGGCTGATCCCAGCATTCTGGTCATTCCCATCCCGGCCGAGTCAGCCAGAAAACCCCGGACTGCTCGAAACCGTTTGGGCGGACTTCACCGGCTCAGCATGACGCGTCGAGTTCTCGGCTGGCTCTTGGCCATCACCGGCCCGCTGTTGCTGGCCGCCGGATTCCTCCTGGGCAGCTTGGAAAATGAACTGTTGACCCTCAACTTCCTCAGCCAGCTGACCTTGATAGTCTTCGTGGCATTGCTCGGAGGCTGGTGGCCAGCGCTGACTGCAGCCCTGCTCAGCACCGCCATCCTGAACTGGTTTTTCACACCGCCCACCGGGCAATGGCATATCCATGAGCCGTTCAACATACTGGCTCTGGTATTGTTCCTCGTGGTCGCGGCCGGTGTGGCACGAGTAGTGGACATCGAGGCAAGGCGGACCGCCGAGGCTGGCCAAGCCCGTCATCAGGCAGATACCCTCTTTGAACTTTCCGGTGGCGTGATCCGTGAAGGATTGAGCGTATCTGCGCTGCTTGAATGGCTCTGCCGTTCCTACCAATTGCATGGAGCCGCGCTGGTGCACCGAGGTACCGAGTCCGCACACTCGCACAGCACGGTAGCCACGGCCGGTACCCCACCTGAGGATCCGGCATCCAGCGACTATGCCGTCACCGTGGATCAAGAGCATGTGCTGCTCATTGCTGGAAATCCGCGAGAGGCTTCTGATCAGGGAATCTTTGAAGCCTTCGCCGGACGCATTTCGGCGGTACTGCAACAAAGGCAACTGGCCGAAGCACGGCTTAAGTCTCGAGAACTGGCCGCCGGCAATGCCATGCGCACCGCCCTGCTCGCCGCGGTATCCCACGACTTACGCACCCCGCTGTCAGGGATCAAAGCTTCGGCCTCAAGCCTGCGCATGCAAGATGTGGTGCTCAGTGAAGAAGACACCGCCGACTTGCTGGCAACCATCGAAGAGTCGGCTGACCAACTCAGCGAACGAATCGAAGACTTGCTCAGCATGAGCCGCATCCAGGCTGGTGAACTGGTGGTGCATCGCAGTCCCATCCAGGTCGAAGACCTCGTGGCTTCGGCACTCCGGGATTTGGCCGGGCTACTGCGCCCCTCGAACATTCAGCTGCAGATTCCAGGCGGTTGTCCTCGAGTCAGCGCCGACTATGGTCTGGCCGTGCGCGTCTTGGCCAACCTGCTGGAAAACGCGGTGCGTTATGGCGGAGAAAACCAGCTGCAACTGAAGGCCGTACCACTTCCCGATGTGGTGCAGATCCAAGTCATCGACCACGGTGTGGGCGTGCCCGAAGCCGAAAAAGACAGGATCTTCCGGCCCTTCCAACGACATGGCGACCGGAGTAACACCACCGGGCTAGGGCTGGGATTGGCTGTGGCGAGGGGGCTTGCCGCCGGCATGGATGGGGATGTCAAAGCGCAGGACACCGAAGGAGGAGGGGCCACGATGGTCTTCACCCTGCCGATATTTGAGGAAAGAGCATGACCACCACAGTTTTGATCGTGGAAGATGACCCGCAGATTGCCCGCGCCCTGCTGGTCAATCTCAAAGCCCGCGGCTACCGCACTTTTCATGCTGCCACAGGATTGCAGTGCTTGCAGCTGGCTGCTGACGCGCACCCGGATGTGATCCTCTTGGATTTGGGTTTGCCTGACCTTGAAGGCGGGGATGTCATTGACGGGATACGCGGGTGGTCCAGTGTGCCCATCATTGTCGTTTCCGCACGTCATGAATCCCACAGCAAAGTCGATGCCCTGGACAGGGGAGCAGACGACTTCATTACCAAGCCCTTTGCCATGGATGAATTGCTGGCCCGGTTGCGTGCCGCCTTACGCCGTTCGCTACCTGATCCGGGACAAGCCGTGGTGGAAACCACCGATGGGCGGGTGCGCATTGATCTGTCGAGCCACCAAGTGACCGTTGAAGGTCGGCCGGTGAGGCTCACTCGTTTGGAATGGCGAGTGCTCGAAGTGCTGGCCAGCAATCCGCATCGCCTGATTGGCCGCAGCGAATTGCTGACCACCGTGTGGGGCCCGGAATACGGCGAGGAAGCGAACTACCTGAGGGTGTACATGTCGCAGCTGCGCAACAAGCTGGAACCGGAGCCCTCGAATCCCCGCTATTTCCTCACCGAACTCGGGATGGGGTACCGCTTCACGCCGTGAACTCGCGTTGCGTGATCCTAGTACGTTTTGCCGGAATACCCGAGCTTACGGGAGATCTGTGCGGCCGTGGAGCCCATCACTGATTTGAGTGCCGCCATGCGCTCGTCGGGCATGTATGGGTTGGTGGCGGACATGCTGATCGCGGCGATGATCTGGCCACTGCCATCGCGAATTGGGGCTGCTACGCAGCGGATCCCCGGTTCATTGTCTTCAAGGTCAAGAGCGATTCCTTCGGCTGCATAGGACTTCATTCGGTTCAGGAAAGACGTCTTGGTTTGGTGTGTCGCTTGTTCAATTGGGGACTCTGAATCGAAGGTCGATTCCCATCTGTCAGGGGTGTCCAGCAGCAGGGCTTTGCCGATGCCGGTACGGCTTAGGGGCATTCGCTGTCCAACCCTGGAACGCATCTGGGCGCCCCGGGTTCCTGGCACCTTATCTACATAAAGCACTTGGGACTCGTCTTCCACTGCTAAGTGCACGGTGTCCTGATACTTGCGAGCTAGCTCTTCAAGAATCGGTTTGGCAATCACCGGAACCGGGCTCTGGTACAGCGCATGGAAACCGAGCTCTATCAACGCTGGCCCCAGGCTGAAATCTGTGCCATGTGTGCTGCGAAGGAATCCTCGTTGCACCAAAAGTTTCACCATGCGCTGCGCGGCGCTCTTGCCAATCCCTGCGGCCTCGGCGACCTCGTTCAGGTTGGTAGCACCCCGTCCTACGGCCCGCAGAATGTCGAGTCCCCGCGCCAAAGTCAGCGTGCCTGGAGGCGGCTCGTTAATGGAATCGTCGGTACCCGGTTCGGGATCAGTGGCCATGAATTATTCCTTGAGATGAAAATGATCAAACCCTACCATCCCACTATATACAACGCCTTTTGAACTATTGGGATACGTCCGACAATATTCACATGTGAAGGGGAGCACATCTGGAAGTTGATGTGTGGTCCACGAAATGAAAACAGGAGTTATGACAAACATCGCCGAAGCCCAGCTGATCGCCTTGGACTGGGGAACCACGTCCGCACGCGCCTACCTCATGGGCAACGATGGGGGCATCGTGGCGGAACGCAGTGACGCGCTCGGAGTCATGCAGGTGGCAGCGAAAGCCACGGCGCTATCGCTGTCCCTCAGCGATGCTTTCAAAGCTGCGCTGGCCGAGCTATGCGGGGAATGGCTGGAAAACTTCCCAGACATTCCAGTGATTGCCTGCGGAATGGTCGGTAGTCAGCAAGGGTGGGTGGAAGCGCCTTACCGCCATGTTCCGGCAAATCTCGCAGATCCAGAACTTGAACTCGCTTCAGTCGAAATTGCTCTCAATCGGTCAATGCAAATCATCCCTGGCATTTTGGATCACAAAGAACTTCCTGACGTCATGCGTGGAGAAGAAACCCAGATCCTCGGAGCTCTCGAGCTTGGAAAATCGAACGCAAGCAGTCCTGCAGAACAGCTCTTTCTGCTCCCAGGCACCCACTCCAAATGGGTGAAGGTCTCCGGACGAACCATCACCGAATTCTGCACATCAATGACGGGGGAGACCTTTGCATTGCTGAGTACGCAATCGATCCTTTCCAAGCTAATTGCGCCAAGCAGCTCGGTGAATTGGACGGCCTTTGAACGCGGAGTTGAGGTTTCGCAGTCCAACGAGCATGCCGCAGATCTGATGCTCACGGCCTTTTCGGCGAGAACCTTGGTACTGACGGGACGGCTGAAGAAAACTGAGGTCAGCGACTATCTCTCAGGGCTCATGATTGGCGCTGAAATCCGGTCAGTACTTGGAAACCATGAATCAGATGAAGCTCCGCCACTGACAATTTGCGGAAACAGGGAACTCAGCGCGAGATACGCCCGAGCACTGGCGATTTTCGGAATTGACCAAGTCCAAGAACTCCAAGGCACGGCACCCAAAGGAATCTGGGCTATCGCCAGCGCTCAGGGTCTCTTGCAGACCGCCTCTGTCTAAATTTCCACCATGCCCAATGATTTTGAAAGGAAGGTTTTGCCGTGAATGCTCCTACATCGACTTTGAACACTGCTGGACTCGTGGCAATTCTGCGTGGTCTTCATCCCTCTGAAGCACAAGCAGTTGGCGAAGTCCTGTATGCCAGTGGCTTCCGATCTTTGGAAGTCCCGCTCAACTCGCCAGATCCGCTCCAGAGCATCGAACTGCTGCGCAATGTTTTGCCAGAAGATGCAGTAGTTGGCGCCGGAACTGTTCTGAACGTTGAGCAAGTTCGCTCGTGCCATGCGGCCGGTTCTCAGATCATTGTCTCGCCAAATACCAACGTGCGGGTTATCCAGGAAACGGTTGCATTGGGCATGGATTCATTCCCAGGTGCGGCGACCCCGAGCAATGCGTTTGATGCCATCGAAGCCGGAGCGAAGAACGTCAAAATTTTCCCCGCTGAACAAGTGGGTTTGGCCGGATTCAAAGCCTGGACCGCAGTGCTTCCCGCAGGGATTGGTTTGATTCCTGTTGGCGGAATTGATGAAGAGAACATGTCGCAGTGGGTTGATGCCGGAGCGACGGGTTTTGGCATCGGCTCATCGCTCTACAAGTCCGGCCGAAGTATTGAAGATCTAAAAACGAGGGCAGGCAAACTTGTCGCCGCCTATCAAACGATCCATGAGATGAGGAAGTCTGCATGAAGATTACAAAACTGACCACTTACATGGTGCCACCACGCTGGCTGTTCCTGAAGATTGAAACCGACGAAGGAATTGTCGGATGGGGCGAACCAGTACTTGAAGGCCGCGCCTCCACGGTCGCAGCCGCAGTTGAAGAACTTTCGGACTACCTCATTGGCCAGGACCCGCGGAATATCGAGGACCTCTGGACCGTCATGTACCGCGGTGGTTTCTATCGCGGCGGCGGAATCATGATGAGCGCCCTGGCCGGCATCGACCAGGCGCTGTGGGATATCAAGGGCAAGGCGCTGGGCGTTCCTGCCTATGAGCTTCTCGGCGGCAAGGTCCGCGACAAGATCCGCGTGTATTCCTGGATTGGCGGGGACCGTCCCGCAGATACGGCGGCCGCAGCGAAGGCAGCAGTTGACCGCGGCTTCACCGCCGTGAAGATGAACGGCACCGAAGAGCTGCAGTACATCGACACCTGGGACAAGGTGCAGGGCTGCTTGGAGAATGTCCAGGCCGTCCGTGAGGCAGTGGGTCCGAACGTGGGCATTGGCGTCGACTTCCATGGCCGCGTGCACAAGCCCATGGCGAAGGTGCTGATCAAGGAACTTGAACCGTACAAGCTGATGTTCATTGAAGAACCAGTGCTCAGCGAAAACGTTACGTCCATGCTGGAACCACTGCGCAATTCCAGCACCCCAATTGCCTTGGGCGAGCGCCTGTTCTCCCGTTGGGACTTCAAGGATGTCTTGGCCAGCGGAGCGGTGGATATCATCCAGCCGGATCCTTCGCACTGCGGCGGCATCACCGAAGCGCGCAAGATTGCTGCGATGGCTGAAGCCTATGACGTTGCGGTGGCCTTGCACTGCCCACTGGGCCCGATCGCCCTGGCGGCGAACCTGCAGATCGATGCCGGTGCGTATAACGCCTTTATCCAGGAACAGTCCCTGGGAATTCATTACAACAAATCCAACGATCTCCTTGATTACGTCAATGATCCATCGGTCTTCGCCTACGAGGATGGCATGGTCGCCATCCCTGAGGGGCCAGGCCTGGGCATTGATGTAAATGAAGAGTACGTCATCGAACGCGCAGCTGAAGGTCACCGCTGGCGCAACCCAATTTGGCGTCACAAGGACGGATCCTTCGCAGAATGGTAAATCGTATGTCTCAGTCGACAGTGTCGTCAGCTGCAACACTCAAGAGCACTGGCAAAGCCACAAAGATGCGCTACGTCGTGGCGTTCATGTTGTTCCTCACCGTAGTTATCAACTACATGGATCGTTCAAACCTTTCCGTTGCAGCACCCTTGATTTCCGAAGAATTCGGCCTGGACACGGCACAGCAAGGTCTGTTGCTCTCTGCCTTTGGCTGGACCTACGCTGCGATGCAGCTACCCGGCGGATGGTTGGTAGACCGAGTTCAGCCTCGTCTGCTGTATCCAATCTGCCTGGTGCTGTGGTCGGTGGCCACGATCTTCATGGGTATGGCCGGAAGCTTCATTGCCTTGATTGTTTTGCGGTTGGCTGTTGGTGGCTTTGAAGCCCCTGCGTACCCAATCAATAACAAGGTAGTCACTGCCTGGTTCCCTGAACGAGAACGTGCCACGGCCATTGGCTTCTACACCTCGGGCCAGTTCATTGGCCTTGCGCTGTTGACTCCAGCTTTGATCTGGCTGCAGCACGCAATGACCTGGCACTGGGTCTTCGTAGTGACCGGTGGCGTTGGCGTCATCTGGGGTTTGATCTGGTTCTTCATGTACCGAAACCCCGTGGATTCCAAAAAGGCCAACGCCGCTGAAATTGAGTACATCCGTGATGGTGGCGGACTAGTTGATCTAGGCAGCGCCAAGACCAAGACGGTTGCACCGAAGCTGAGCAAGGCTGACTTTGCCTTGGTGTTGGGACGCCGCAAGCTCTGGGGCATCTATATTGGCCAGTTCTGCCTGACCTCCACGTTGTGGTTCTTCCTGACTTGGTTCCCGACCTACCTGGTGACCTACCGCCAGATGGACTACATCAAGACCGGATTCCTGACCTCTCTGCCATTTGTCGCGGCGCTGGCTGGCGTACTGATCAGTGGTGTTCTCTCCGATTACATGCTCAAGCGTGGAGTAAGCCTGGGCACTTCCCGCAAGCTGCCGATCATCACCGGGCTGCTGCTCTCGATGAGCATGATCGGTGCAATCTTCACGGACAGCACTGCCCTGGTCATCACCTTCATGTCCATTGCGTTCTTCGGCAATGGGCTGGCGTCGATCACCTGGTCATTGGTGTCTGCGCTGGCGCCGTCTCGGCTGATCGGCTTAACCGGCGGGATGTTCAACTTCATCGGCAACCTCTCCTCGATTGCCACACCGATCGTGATCGGCCTGCTGGTCTCGGCCACCGACTTCGGCCCGGCCTTCATCTACATGACGGTCATTGCGGCCGTCGGAATCCTTTCCTATGTCTTCCTTGTCGGAAAGGTGCAGCGCGTCGAGGGCTGAACAATCAGAACCAGCTGGGCCTGCGGGAACGTGCTGGACCCTTCATGAAAGGCCGACCTGCCCACTGGGTTTAACAGGCCCATCGGGCATTGGTTTCCGGATCGTCCAACGTTGGACGGTTTTGGATATAGCTATCGCCGTCCCTGCCAGCTGATGCAAGCTGGCAGGGACGGCGATATTTTTTCAGTTGGCTATTTGCAGGGATGCAGAAACCAGTGCCTAGTGCTGGTTGCCGTTGTTGAAGTGGTAGCCGCCCTGGCCCTGGCTGGCCTGGCCATTGGCGCCTGGACCCTTGGCATCCGTGCCCGGCTCAACGTGGTTGGTCTTGGTGTGCACGATGTCGTAGTAGACGCTGGTGTCCGCAGCGTTGGGGAATACGCGGTAGGTGAAGACGTTCTTGGTCAGCTCGGTGATCGGGACAACGCGCTGGAACAGCACATCGCCAGCGTCATTCTTGGCGTTGATCCAGCGCTCGGTGCCTTCGGCGTTCACGGTCCAGTCGCCCTTGAGCTTCGGGCTGTCATCCAGGTTGTACATGGTGTAGGTGCCATCGGCCTTGAAGTAGGCCCAGCCCACGAAGCTGGACACCGCCGGGTTGTCCAGGGCTACGCGGTTGCCGTCCTGGTCTACGGCGCTGGTGGTCTTCCAAGGGGTTGAAGCCAGGGTCTGCGAAGGAGTCAGGCCCTGCCAAGCCGATGCGCTGGCGGAAACGGTGCCGTCCTGTGCTGGTGCTGGTGCTGCGTTGGCCGGGGCCACGCTGAATACTGCGCCGGCGGCAACTGCTGCGGCAACGGTGGACAGGGCGATACGGCGGGAAATTGGTGAAATGTTCATGGCTTCAACATTACGGATCGCCATATCGGCGCACATCACCCGTTGGGCTATGTTCCTTGGCCTGATGGAGGAGGGCGTGGGCCGGCGAGGCTGCGTCCCACGTCTGAAGAGCACCTGTGAGGCACCGCTGCGGCACAAGATGAATGGCATATTAAAGCGGACAGACTGCTTTCAAATTCATGAAGGGATCCAGATGAGCACCAACCATTTTCACGTCCTTGCCAAAGATGAGCTGTGGACCGTCACTTTGGATGGGCTGCATGTGACAACGTGTGGCTCACGGACGGAGGCTTACCACGAAGCCGTCGCCAAGGCCGGGGAACTCGGATCCGGCGAAATCTACGTGCATGATCCAGAAGGAGACCTGGCCTGGCACGAATCTGTGCCCAAAGACCCAGAAACGCACTAGCATCCGGGCCGCGGTCCAGCCGCTGCATTCGGCTCAGCCTAGAATGCCGCCGGATGGGCAGATGCAGCACGCCTGCTGGCAATCGCAGGTGAAGCGATACCTGGTGCTATCGAGCCGAAGAAACCCGCCGTCCCCGGAGGAATCCGGAGTCGGCGGGCTTTCTGGCAGGGGTCAATCTGGCTATGGGGCTGTTGGCTCTGCGTGATCCGTCGGGGTGTGGATGATATCGAAGTAGACATCGGACTTCTGCGGGTCAGGGAAGACGCGGTAGGTGAATTCTTCATCGGTCAGCGTGACGATATCCGAATCGCGGGTGAACAACACCTTGCCAGCGTCATCCTTGGCGACGATGCTGCGGGTCTTGCCATCTTCGGTGACGGTCCAATCGCCCTGCATCTTGGACGAGTCATCCAGGTTGTACATGTCGAAAGTGCCATCCGCGCGGAAGTAGGCGTTGCCCACGAAGTTGCTGACATCCTTGTCGGAGAGCTGGACTGCCTCGCCCTTCGCATCGGTGGCCCCGGTGGTTTCCCAGGCGGTGGAGGACAGGATCTCGGACGGGGTCATGGTCTCGGTGGACGCTGACACGCTTTGCGAGGCTTCGGCGGTGGTGCCTGCGTTGGCCTGCCCGGCCTCGGTGCCGGCGGTGCACCCGGCCAGCAGTCCGATGGCCAAGGATGCTCCGCCCAGCGACATGAGCAGCTTGGGGATGTTGGAGAGCTTCTTCATATTTCCTGCCTCGATTCGTAAAAGATGTTGTGCACGGATGCCTGGTGGGGCATCGTGATAAATCAATCTTGTCGATTCGAATCAGGGAATACATCGGCCATCAAGCTGGGCCTTGCGGCCTGCTGGATGAGTTCGCCAACGCCTTGCTCACTAGCGCATTCCCTCCCGGCGGATGGCGGTGGTGATTGCCTCGACCCGCGTCTCAACGCCCAGCTTGGCGTAGATATGGGCCAGGTGGGTCTTGACCGTCGCTTCCGAGATGAACAGCCGCTGGCTCAGCTCCTTGTTGCCAAGCCCCTCGACAAGCAGGCTGAGCAATTCCGCCTCGCGGGGAGTCAGCGCCTCATCGGGGTTGCGCAGCCGGCGGAAGAGCTTGGAGGCCACCGGGGCGCTCATCACGCTCTTGCCGTTGGAGGCGCCGCGCACGGCGCTGAAGATCTCCTCCGGGGCTGCATCCTTGAGCAGGTAGCCCATGGCGCCGGCGTCCACTGCGCGCACGATATCCGCATCCGAATCATAGGTGGTGAACACCAGCACCGCCTGCTTGGCGTTGCGCTGGTGGATTTTCTTGATCGCGTCGATGCCGTCCATGCCCGCGCCCATGGCCAGATCCATGACAATGACATCCGGGGCGAGGGTTTCAAGCTGCTTGAGGGCGGCCTCGCCGGAGTCGGCTTCGGCGATCACCTCGATATCCGGCTGGGTGTCCAGCAGCGCCTTTAGCCCGCTGCGGACCACCAGATGGTCATCGACCAGGAGCACCGAAATTGTTGTCATGAGAAGTTCTCCTCGCTGGGGATCTGCGCTGCAATGATGGTCCCGGTGCCAGGGGTGCTTTCCACCGAGAATTCCCCGCCTAATTGTTCCACGCGTTGCCTCATGGCGCGCAGCCCATAGCCACCGGATTCCGACGGAGCCTCGATGTTTTCCGGGGTGAAGCCGCAGCCGTTGTCATGGATGTCCAAGGTGACGGTGTCCTGGAGGAAGCCGATGGTGACGGTGGCCTGATCCGCCCCGGAATGCAGCTTAACGTTGGCAGCGGCGCTTTGCACCACGCGCAGCAGGGCATGGCGGACCTCGGCGGATACCGGGCGCTCCGTGCCAACGACATGCAGCTGGAGATTCGGGACGTAGGCGGACGCGGCTTCGCGGAGCACCTCGGGCAGCGGACCGGTGTCCGTGGCCGGCGAGGCCAGGTCATGGACCAGCCGCCGGGTTTCCATGAGATTGTGCCGGAGCAATTCGCTGGCCTGGCGGACCTCATCCTGCGAGGAGGTTGTTGGCCAGTTCCGGTTGGCGGCTTCCAGCAGCAGCAGGCTGCTGGCCAGGCCCTGGGTCACGGTGTCATGGATTTCCCGGGCAACGCGTTCACGCTCGGTGATAATGCCGGCGCGGCGCTCGCTGGCCGCTAGCTGCAGCTGCGCACTAGAGATCTCTTCGTTCAGCCGGCGCTGCTCTGCCGCGTCCTGTTCCATCCTGTCGAAGATCAGGGTCAGCATCGCGCCGATGGCGATGGGCCCGAGAAGCATCACGATGTCCCTGTCATCGCTGAACATGTACCAGCTGAACGCCGCGGCCAGGATGGTCACCCCGCCGGCCAGATACCCGGCCAATCCGTGCAGCGTCCGGCGGCACAGGAAAAACAAGCCAAAGGAGCACCAGGCGAAACTCGGAGCAAGGAGCACCAGGACCGAAGCGGCCGCCACCAGCACGATGACCCAGGGAGCCTGCCTGTGCTTCCTGTTAACGAGGAATGCGGTGACCAGGTAGAGCGCGCAGACCACGCCAGCGAGCACCATGATCCAGAGATTCTCCACCGGGTCATGGCGCAGGACGTAGCGGATGAGCGCGGTGAGCATGAGCACGGCAAAGCCGACGTGCACCAGGGTGTCGATGTTGGCCCGTGGCGCAAGCATGAATTTAGGGGGAGCAATAGCGGTAGAAATGGCAAGACCTTTGTCGTGATGTTGATGCTTTCCCCATGGTAGAACCTGGGACAGGTTTTGTGCTCCGCCTTCTGGATGGTTTTCATCGCCTATCGGACGATGTCCATGACAGTGGTGGTGCCGGATGATGGGAGGAAGAAAATTCTCCGGACTACTGGAGATCCCCAGCAAGGAGTGTTCATGAGCAAGAACCAGGATCCGTCAACTGCCGCGGAGACCAAGACAATGGGGCTTGGAAGAAGGGCCTTGGGCATTGGAGCACTGTCGCTTGCGGGCCTGGCTGTTCTCGCCGGGTGCTCCATGGCAGCGCCTGAAGCGGAACCCGTGGCTACTCCGGCACCGTCCAGCGCCGGATCCGCAGCGCCAGAAACCACCGCACCGGAAACGAGTCTCTCCGCCGAGGAACAGGAAGAACTGGACCAGCGGCTGATCCGCGCGGCCAAGGACAATGACGTGGAATTGGTGCGGGAGCTGATTTCCGCGGGAGGGGACGTCAATGCCAAGGATGATCTTGAGGATTCGGCCTTCCTCTATGCCGGGGCCGAGGGGTTCAACGAGATCCTGGAGCTCACGCTGGAGAATGGGGCGGACGTCAAGAGCCTGAACCGCTATGGCGGGACGGCGCTGATCCCGGCCAGCGAGCACGGCCATGTTGAAACGGTGAAGAAGCTCATCGAGGCCGGCGTTCCGGTGGACCACGTCAATGATCCGGGCTGGACCGCGATGCAGGAAGCGGTGCTGCTCAATGACGGGGGAGAGGACCAGCAAGAAGTTGTCCGGCTGCTGCTGGAGGCCGGAGCGGACCCGAACATCACGGACCCGCAGGGCCGCACCGCGTTGGAGAATGCGAGGCGCCTCGGCTTCGAAGAGCTGGCGGAGGTCATCGAATCGCACGGGTAGTTCCGGCCGGCGGCCGCGTTACCAATCATTCATTCCACGTTTCCTAACGAGTACGGCAGTCTCGTAATTAGTGGTCACTTTCCGGTGTTTGAGTAATGGTGTTCTCGAATTCGAGGGCACTCGACACTCGCAACGCTAGGAAAGGTCCGCCTCATGCGCCACCCTGCACTCGTCCCCGTGGGCTTGTTCGGCCTCGCCGCCTTGGCTCTCACAGGCTGCCAAGCATCGGCCACCGCGGCCGATGCGCCGATCAAGATCGCCACCCTGCCCGTCTCGGATGATCCCACGGCAGTGAATCCCAATGAAGCCCTCGTGGAATTGCTCGAAGCCGAGACCGGCCGCGAGGTCGAGGTCACCGACGTTCCCGACTACCTCAGCGTGGTGGAAGCCATCCGCGCAGACCATGTCGACATGGGGATCATGAGCGGGTTCCCCTCGGCACTGGCATTGAATACCGGTGAAGTCGATTCCCTGCTGGCCTGGAAGGGCGCCGATGAGCCGGTCTCCACCTGCGTGGTGCTCGACGGCTCGCCAGCCAAGACGCTGGAGGACTTCCGCGGCAAGACCATCGCCTTCGCGGACCAGGCCTCGAGCTCGGGCTACTTCATGCCTGTCTACATGCTGCACCAGGCCGGGCTGGAGCAGGGCAAGGACTATGAAGCCATCTTCGCCGGCGGCCACGAGGGAAGCTTCGCCGCCCTGGAGCAGGGACAGGTGGACGCGGCCTGCACCGCCAACGTGCTCACCGAAATGGGAGCACCGATGTTCCCCTTCGCCGAGGGCGAATGGCGCGGCATCGGCCAGAGCCCCTCGATGGAGATCATGGGCAGCGTGCTGGCCCGCCAATCCCTGGATGAGGAAACCCGGGCCACGCTGCAAGAAGCCCTGCCGAAGATCTTCTCCGAAAAGAACAAGGAAGCTTTGGCCGGATACTCGTCCTTCATCGGACTTGAGGTGGAGGTAGCCCCGGATCCCAGCGCCTATGCCTCCTTTGCCGACATCGCCGAGGTGGCAGGCGTTGAACTGGAGGACCTGAAATGAGTCCATCCGCCAAAGCGGCAGCCCCCGCCCAGCCGGCGCAGCTGATGAGCACCGCCGAGCTGCGCCAGGCGCTGCCGTTGGCCACCGTGCGCGGTCTGGAAGTCTGCTATGACCCGAAGAAGCCGGTGCCCGTGCTGGACGGTGTAGACCTGGACTTGTTCCCGGGCGAGATGGTCTCCTTGCTGGGAGCCTCGGGCTCCGGCAAATCCACCCTGATGAAAACCCTGACAGGGTTTGCCCCGGCGACCGCCGGCACGGTCCGGGTAGCCGGCCATGACCTGCGCAATCTCCAGCGCGGCGAGCTGCGCCAGCTGCGGTCCGAGGTGGGGCAGGTCTTCCAGCAGTTCAACCTGATCCCGCGCTTGAGCGTGCTCTCCAATGTCCTCACCGGTGCCCTGCACCAGGCCGGGGCCATCAACCTTGTGGGCGGCTTCTCCAGCGCCCACCGCAAATACGCCATGGAATTGCTGGACCGGGTGGGCATTGCGCACAAGGCCAAGGATCCGGCACGATCGCTCAGCGGCGGGCAGCAGCAGCGCGTGGCCATCGCCCGGGCGCTGATGCAACGTCCCCGGTTGATCCTGGCCGATGAGCCGGTGGCTTCGCTGGATCCGAAGCTGGCCGACTCGGTGCTGCAGCTGCTGCGGGACATCGCAGTGCAGGACGGCATCCCGGTGCTGGTCAGCCTGCATGTGCTTCCGCTGGCCCTGGCCCACAGCGACCGCATCGTGGGGCTGCGGCAGGGCAAGATGCTGTTTTCCGCCAAGAGCGGCGAGCTCGACGAGCAGTCGCTGAAGGGGATCTACGAAGAGGATGGCAACGATGTCCACTGACACCACCACCGCTTCCCCGGCACGCCAAGAACTGCCGGCCGCCGAGCGGATCCGCCTGGAGCGGGCCTTTTCCCTCCCGCGCGGACGCTTCCTGTTGGGCCTGCCCATCGCAGCGCTCATCCTGTTGTGGTCCGCCGGCGGAGTCGGCTTCGATTTCATCAAGCTCGGCCAGGGAACCCTGAATATGGGCGAATTCCTCGCCCGGCTCTTCCCGCCGGACTTCTCGAAGATCTCCACCATCCTGGAACTGCTGCTCGAGACCCTGCAAATGGCCATCGTCGGCACCGTGCTGGGCGTTGTGCTCTCGCTGCTGGTCGCCTTCGGCGCGGCCTCCACCATCGCCCCGCCGTGGCTGTACTACCCCTCGCGCTGGATCATGAACGTGATCCGTGCCGTGCCGGACCTGGTCTTCGCCTTGATGTTCGTCTCCGCCGTGGGACTGGGGCCCTTCGCCGGCATCCTGGCCATGACCCTCGGCTCGCTGGGCTCCATCGGCAAGATCTTCGCCGAGGCCATGGAATCGGTGGACAAGGGGCCGGTGACCGCCATGCAAGCCGTCGGCGCTTCCAAGCGGCAGATCATCCAGTACGGGATCCTGCCGCAGGCCGCCCCGCTGCTGGTCTCCTATACGCTGCTGCTCTTCGAGGGCAATGTGCGCGGCGCAACCATCCTGGGGCTGGTCGGTGCCGGAGGCATCGGCCTGGAGCTGACCACCGCCATGCGGATGTACGACTACGGCCACCTGTCGGCCATCATCATCTGCATCATCGTGCTTGTCACGATTATTGACCAGGGCAGTGCCCTGATACGAAGGAGAATCACATGAGCACCACCATCCTGGAACTTGAACTCAGCCTCCCGGTGAACCTGCGGGACCTCGGAGGAATCAGCATCGCAGGGGGCACGCTGCGCAAGAACCTGGTCATCCGCACCGATGACATCGCCTACGCGACCCGGGAAGCGGCCGCGCAATGGGTGGGCGAAGGGCTTGCCGCGGTCATCGACCTGCGCTCGCCGGCGGAAGTGGCCCTGACCGGGCGCGGACCGCTGGCGGAATTCCCGGTGGCCTATCACAACCTGCCGCTGATCAGCGACGTGTCCCGCGCAACGCCGAAGGGCGCCGAGGGGTTCACCCATGAGGCCATGGGAAAGATGTACCTGCAGATGGTAGAGCACTCTGCCGCCGCGCTGGTCACGGCGCTGAACATCATTGCCCATGCTCCGGGGGCCACGGCCTTCCACTGCGCCGCGGGACGAGACCGCACCGGCGTGCTGGCTGCCATGCTGCTGCTGGCCTTGGGCGCCAGCGATGAGGATATCGTGGCGGACTACGCGCTGACCGGGCCGAATATGCGCGCCATCATGGAACGCAACCAGCCGGTGATGGGAGCCATGTGGCAGGCCATGGGCGTGGACGTGTCCCAGTTCGATTCCTCGCAGCTGCTCAACGGCGAGATGGATGTGGCAATGGAGATGATGCTCCGAGAGCTGCGGGCGCGCCACGGTGATCCGCTGGCTCCGCTGCGCGAGGCGGGACTAAGCGATGCCACCGTACAGCGGCTGCGCCAGCGCGCTGCGGAGGCCTAGGCTTGGCAGCAATGACCCAGCCGGAGGTCCGGCGGCGTCCAGGACGTCCACGCGATGAAGATCTGGAACAGCTGGTGCTCGATGCCGCGTTGGAGATGATCGATGCGGATCAGGAGATCACGGTATCCAAGCTGGTGGAGCGCAGCGGTGTCAGCCGTGCTGCCATTTACCGGCGATGGCCATCGATGACCTTGCTCATTGCCTCTGCGCTGAATACCGGGCGCGTGGTGCCGCCGGCCATATCCCTGGAAGGGGACCTGCGGCAGAACCTCTTCGAGGCGCTCTTTGGCCACGGGGCGGAGCAAACCGTGGAGATGTATTCGGAATCCCGCTTCCGCCAGCGCATCCGCCTGGTGATGGCCGACAAGGAGCTTCAGCTGGCATATTGGCAATCGCATGTGAAGCTGCGCCGGGTGCCGATCGAGCAGGCCCTGCGCGCGGGGATGGAACAGGGGATCTTGCGCCAGGATCTGGATGTCGAGGCCTGTTTCGATGCCTTGGCCGGTTCCGCGTACTACCAGTTGGTGGTGCGTGGCGACAGCTTCCGCTTGCCGCAGACCCGTGCCAGGCTGGAAGCTGCTTTTGAAACAGTGTGGCGGGGCATGGTCGCGTAGTACCGGGGCAATAAATAGGCGCCTGTGCCATCGAATAGATGGCGCAGGCGCCGTCAGCTATTCCGGCAAGCTGGCAGCGGGCATCCTAGTATTTGTAGGACTGTCCGCCGTCGATAGGGATGACCGCGGCATTGATGAATCCTGCATCACCGGAGAGCAAGAAGGCAACGAGCTGGCCGACTTCTTCCGGCTTTCCAAAGCGCTTCATCGGGTTGGGTTCAACGAATCCCTTGCCGACTTCTTCCCAGTTCTCGGGATCGATTTGCTTCAGGGAGCCCTCGACCATCGGAGTCATGATGGCTCCCGGTGCAATGGCATTGATCTGGATGCCGTACTGGCCGTATTCGATGGCCGAGTTGCGGGTCAGGCCCACGACACCGTGCTTGGAGGCGGCGTAGCCGGATTGGTTGCCGACGCCGCGGATGCCGCCAACTGAAGCGGTGTTGACGATGGCGCCGGACCCCTGAGCGCGCATGGTCTTGAGCACGTGCTCCATGCCGAAGAAGACGCCGTTGAGGTTGATCGAGACGACCTTGTTGAATTCCTCGGAGCCGAAGTCCTCGGTGAGATTCTGTTTTCCTTCGATGCCCGCGTTGTTGAAGAATCCATCGATGCGTCCGAACGCGTCGAGAGTGGCCTTGACGTAGTTTTCCACTTCGGCTTCATTGGCAACGTTTGCGGTGACAAGAATGATCTCGGCGTCGGGAGCGAAGGCGCGGATTTCAGTTTCGGTGTCCTTCAGGCCTGCCTCGTTGAGGTCAACGAGTGCCAGCTTGCCGTTTTCCTTTGCAATCTGGATGGCAGCTGCGCGTCCCAGGCCGGAGCCTGCGCCGGTGATGATGACTGCCTTGCCTTCAAAACGTTCCATGATTCATTTCCTTTCCTTGGTATCAGCGGATTCAATGTCTGATATAGATGCAAACGCATCTTTATGTGGTTTTATTCCCTCGATAGTTCCAGCGTTGCTCATGCGGGTTGAAATTGGGTGAACTTCACATGGATGGGGAGAAAGGAATTGAGATCGAGCGCTGCAGGAGCCAGATCCACGCAGGCAGCTCCTGGAAGCGCAGGCAGATTCACAAATCGAGGTCCCGCCGGTTCAAACCGCCTTGGGCATCGCACGGCGAGTTGATTTTAAGAAACTGACTGAGGGCATCAAATCGCAGAAGAAAGGGCATTGTAAATTGAGGCTTCGCATGTCCAATCGTGACTGACGCGGGCTTGGCCTTCTGGTACTTCTGGAGCCTGTTCAGCAGGCCCGGAAGCTATAACTTCGGGCTAATAGTGAATGCCTGACCGACGAGCTCCGTGCCTCCGGGGTCGAGGTTGGTTACGCCGGTTGTTTCTCGAGGAACTCTTGATAGGTGACGGCAAGAAGCTCACGATCAGGACGTTCTACAAAGGCGCTGGGCAGCATCATCAGCTTTTGCTTGTGTCGCTGTTTCAAACCATGTTCCAGCATCGGTCCGTCGATTTCGTCTAGGAGATCCTTCCGGATCTCGACGGTGTAGTCTGGCGTGATTCCAAGAATCGAGGTGTCAAAGGCAGCATGGTGAATCTTGCATAAGGCGAGGCCATTCCTGACCGACGGGATTCCCTGTTCGTGTGAGTCGGGAATGATATGTGCGGCATCCAATAACTGCTCATGTCCAAGGTTGCATACAGCGCACCGAACTTTGTAAGCGCGAATGACTGATGCCCTGAAAACCGGCTGATGCAAGCGCACTTTGGTTTCTCGGACGAGATATTTCTTGACGATGGTATCCGGTGCCTCAGGAGCAGCCAACTCAGCGAGGGATAGTCCTTTTTCTGAAGCGACATCTAGTACGAATCGCTGGTGTTCGGGTTCTTCGCCGACGATATTTACGGGGCAAAGAACATGAAACCGCATTGGCGAACCGCCGACGCCGATGAACCAGATGATTGGGAGTTTGCGTTCCTGGGCAAGCCTTAGCCCTGAATTCGTATTTTTGTAGGGATCTTGGCCTTCCCACATGTACCTGGGCAAGCCATCGTCGCCAACTTCATCGGCGTAAGGACGTTCTTCGCCTGGCTTCCTGAAGGAAGTCATGATGCTCAATGACGTATCGAGCACTTGTGGTTTGCGAATGCCCTTCATGGGATCGATGAGCTTGAAGGGCTTCTCATCAAAAAAGAAATCATTGATTTCTTCGCGAGTTAGAGAGTATTTTCCATCGTCCGTTCGCACCTTGAGCCATGCGATCGCTTCTTGGCGCAGACGTAAGTCATCAAAATGCGACCATTTACGAACCATTCGATCTAGCTCCTCATCAGACAATATGACTGAAGATTATCAGTTTGAACTGACAAAAAGGGTGATCCGGCGTGCTGCTTGGAACGAGCCATGATAGTTGCTCATGAGGCCATTTTGCCTTGCGAGTCTTGGCGAGCTGTCGGCAACGGTGCCACCAGCCCGATTTATTACCCATCACCTGCAACCGCCAATTGGCGGGAATTATAAAGTGGCACCATCTTGGAACAAGCGCAGTAGTGGATGGTCGGAATCATAGTAAATCCTGCGATCAGATCCTGCGCCTTGTCGGAGGAATCGTTCGCCGGCGCAGTCATCATCAGTACCTCCAGGGCATCTTTCTCCCAAGCTCCCATAACAGGTCCTATCCATTAACCGTAACTACTATCGTTGGTGGGGCTAGCGTCAGATTCAGTCTGTAGGATACTCCCTGAGCTGGTCTTTAGTGCCTCGTTTAGTGGGAGGAGAGTAGAAACCGTTACACGATCACGCTCTGTCATGGGGCTAAACGCCCCGTAACTAACTTCTATCAAATGAGTCAGATGTATCTATTGATCGACTGCGACACCGGCATCGACGATGCCTTGGCCTTGGCCTATCTCTGTTCGCTCGATCATGTGGAGATCGAGGCAGCCATCAGCACCCCAGGCAATGTGGATGTTGAGCAAGTTGCGGCTAATAACCGGGCCCTACTCAGGTTCTGCGGAAAGCCGAACGTCCCAGTGCTTGTCGGAGCGCGTGAGCCACTCCAAATTCCGCTCGTTACAACTCCGGAAACCCATGGACCTCAAGGCGTTGGCTACGCAATACTCCCTGATCCAGGACCTAGCGCTATCGCCAACCAAGACGCTGTCGACAGTTGGATTGAAACAGCCCGAGCGAACCCCGGTGAGCTGACGGTTCTTCTGACGGCACCGCTGACCAACTTCGCCTTGGCGCTGCGCCGCGAACCAAAGCTTCCTTGGCTGCTTCGTAAAGTCGTGATCATGGGCGGAGCTTTCTACTACCAAGGCAACACCACGCCTACGGCCGAGTGGAACACCCACGTGGATCCGCATGCTGCAAAAGAAGTATTTGCTGCCTACACAGAAGCAGCGGAACAAGGAATGCCCTCCGAGAAGCTTCCCATCGTGTGCTCATTGGACACCACGGAACGCTTTGAAATGCAGCCGGAGTTCCTGACCAAATTGGCTGAAGAAGCGGGATGCGATGCGCCCGAACTGGTGCGAGCGAGCGACGCAGAAGGCACGCTCAGCAAAGCATCCAACCCGCTGGTGCGCTACCTTTCCGATGCTTTGCGGTTCTACTTCGAATTCCACCGGCACTACGACCAAGGCTATATTGCCCACGTCCACGACTACTTCGCCGCTGGTGTTGCTGCCGGAACTCTTAAATATGAAACCCGTCCAGCGACCATCGATGTCGAGACCGAATCACAATTGCTGTTCGGGACCACCGTTGCCGACTTCCGTGGCCTGTGGGGCAAACCGGCGAATGCCCACGTGGTCACTATCAATGACCCAAATGCAGGCTTTGAGGAACTGGTAAAACGCCTAGGGGCCTTAGCCCGGAGGCTATCCAAGGATTCTTGAGCGCCACGATGGGTGGGCTAGAATCGTCTATCGGGTCGAGGTGACATAGACCCGCAGCTCGCGCGCACCAAACGGAAATTCGGTGCGCAGCCATACTCGTACCCGAGGACCGCCTCACCATGTCATCAAATCTTCTTTTGCCCGACGATTCTTCGTCGCAAACCCTGCGCCGCCGGCTCTTGGCTATCGCAGGAACCGTTATCCTCGTGGCAACGTACCTGACCTTGATCATCACCCAGCCCATGGGAATCGTCGAGGGACTGGGACAGGGCGTTGCCCTCGGTACCTTCGCCGCCTACCTTGCAGCTGCCGTTCTTCTGTTGCTGGCCGTATTGCCTGATCTTCCTGTCTCCACCTTGACCTTGATTCCGGTAGCACTGGCGTTGAACATCATCCTTGGACAGTTTGTCGGTTCGGTCATGATTCCTCTGTACATCGACTCCATCGGTACGGTCATTGTGGGCTTCTTGGCAGGACGCCGTGCCGGTGCTGCCACCGGTGTACTGAGCACCTTGGTTTGGTCCCTGTTCGCACCCACCGTTCTGCCGTTCGCAGCCGGCGCCGCACTTGTTGGTTTCCTTGCGGGAACCGCTGCACGTTTCGGTGCACTGCGTCGCATCTACCTGGCGCCAGTTGCTGGCCTGGTTGCTGGTGTTCTCGTTGGCGTGGTTTCCTCGCCAGTAGCGACCTTCGTTTACGGTGGTACCTCGGGCGTGGGCACCGGCGCATTGGTTGCCGCCTTTAGCTCCATGGGTGACTCGCTGCTTTCTGCTGTCACCAAGCAGGCACTGATTTCGGATCCAGGGGATAAGGCCGTGGTCTTCCTGGTCGCAGCCCTTCTGGTGTACGCGTTGCCAATGCGCTTGAGCGGCAGCTTCGCCTTTGTCCGCCGCTACCGGGTCTTGGGAAAGCGCGTCAGCAAGTAAGCGACAACCATGCCCCGCACCATCAAACTTCACCCATTCACCATTCTGGCTATTGCGGCAGCAGTTATCACCATGACAACTGCTGCCAGCCTATGGTGGTTGAGCTGCGCCGTCATGGCACTGTGCCTGCTCATCGCGGGATGGTCGGGGCACCTGAAAAAGTTGGCAATTCTCAGTGGTGCCATGCTGCTGCCAACGTTCCTTTCTTTGCTGTTGATTCATGGACTGATCTCCCGGGACCAGTCTCCTGCCATTGCGCAGTGGGGTCCGCTACGCGTGACCATCCACGGTCTGGAAGTGGCGTTGTCGCTGGGCCTGCGTACAGCAGTGCTCGTGGTGGTGGGCCTGCTCTGCGGACTGCTGATTGATAGGCATCAGCTGGTGGCTGCCATTGACTTGTCACCGGTTCCGTCCCAATTGGGATACCTGCTGGCGGCATCATTGTTCTTGTTGCCGCAAATGGCCGAGAAGCAACGACGGATCGGGGAAGCTCAAGCCTTGCGCGGAACGGGAACAGGCAACGGACTGGCTGGCTGGTTCCAGCGTGTGCGGCTCCGCGCTGCCCCTCTCGTCTTGGCCTCGATGCAAGACGCCCAAGACCGCGCAGTTCATCTCTCGGCTCGCGGATTCCCGGCCAGCGGGGCCCAAACCCGGCTGCGTACCGTTCCGGACTCGCCGGTACAGCGAGTCATTCGATGGACGGCGGCCATCTGCGCGGTACTTGGTCCCATCCTGATCCTGCTTCTTGCAGCGTTGGGAGGCAATTAGCCATGGACCGGAAACTTATGCCTCAGGGCACTGCGGTGCTGGGCCTGGATTTGCACACCTTCTCCTACCTTGATGCGCCAGAGCCTGTTCTGCGAGACATCCACTTGGAGGTCCAGCCCGGTTCCTTGACCGTCATTTCCGGGCACTCGGGATCCGGGAAATCGACACTCGGTGCGATTCTCGCCGGCCTGCTTCCGCGCCACTCGATGGACCAGCTTGCCGGTACCCTGAGCGTGGATGGCTCGCTGGTCGAGTTCTCCGATTCTTCGTCCCCGCGAATCGACATCGCCCGGTGGTCCCAGCATGTAGGACTTCTGCCGCAGGAGGCGGGACACTACCTATCGGGGATCCGTGGAACCGTTGCCGAAGAGCTGGCATTCTCGCTGGAGAATGCAGGGATGCCACGTGAACAGATGCATCAGAAAGTCACCGCGCTGGCCCAACGGCTCCGGCTGGATCATCTGCTTCAGCGCCACCCGGATCAGCTTTCCGGTGGACAGGAGCGTCTTGTCGCACTAGCCGCCCTTGCCATCAGCGAACCCGAAGTCCTGGTCCTCGATGAGCCGTTGGCGGGACTGGACCAGCAGGCCACCGCATTGGTTTCCGAGCTGATCAGCCTGCTGCGAGCGCAGGGAACAGCCCTGGTGATTCTCGCCGGAACACACCATTTTTGGGCGCAGGAAGCGGACGCGCTCTGGCTCCTGGATCAAGGGACCTTGCAACGCATTCCCGACGCAGCTGAGCATCAGATAAGAACCGAACCCCAGCGCCAGCACCTCGCCGAAGGCGCGCCCTTGATGCTGAGCATGGAATCGGTTCGCCTTTCCTATCCGGGAGCCTCAGGTCCTGCAGTCCAGGACTTGGACCTTCAGATCCGCTCCGGCGAATGCCTTGGCCTGGCTGGAGCCAATGGCTCGGGAAAGACCACGGTGCTCAAGGCCATCGCCGGCTTGCTGCAGCCTGTTGCTGGAACCATGAGTGTCGCTGGGTCGACCGGCCTCTTGCTGCAGAATTCCTCAGATCAGCTCTTTGAACGCACGGTCCTTCGAGAAGTATCTTTCGGGATTCCCAAGAAGAGCTCCCTGCATCAACGTATTCCTGAAGTCCTGGCGCAACTGGGACTGGAGTCCTACGCCCACACCCACCCCTACGAATTGCCCGCCTCGGCGCGCAGGCTCACCGCATTGGCCACGGTGCTGGTCCGCGAGCCCAAGATCCTGCTGCTGGATGAGCCGACCGAAGGGTTGGATGAGCTCGGAGAGGCCAAGCTCAAAGAAATTATTGCCGCTGTGCTGGCCCGCGGGGGAGCCGTCATTCTTTCCACCCATGATGGGAAATTCATGGACAGCGTTGCCCACCGGGTGCACCACATGAATCAATAGTGACGAAGCAGACAGGGGTTTGATTGACGCGTCATCGACATTCTTGATGCTTAGGAGTAGCGTCGAAGACATGAGGCCGACGGAGATCCCGTGACCATCCAGAAACAGAAAGCGAGTGCATCATGGCTCAGTATGATGTGGCAGATCGTTCGGCAGTAGTGACCGGCGCAGGATCAGGAATCGGAGAGGCTATTGCCATTCTCCTGGCAGCCAACGGAACCAAAGTCGTCGTCCAGGACCTCAATGCCGAGGCCGCTGCCGCGACCGTGGACACCATCAAGGCCGCCGGCGGCGAAGCAGTAGCCGTTGCCGGGGACGCCAGCGATTCAGCCATCATCGATGAAACCATCAAGGCTGCCAACGCCATGGCACCGTTGAAGATCGGTGTCAACAACGCAGGCATCGGAGGCCGTGCCGCCAAGGTCGGCGAGCTCACTGATGAGGATTGGGACAAGGTCATCTCCGTGAACCTGAACGCCGTCTTCCGCGGAACCCGCGCCCAGGCCAATGCGATGATCGAGAACGGCGGCGGTTCCATCGTGAACATGGCCTCCATCCTCGGATCGGTCGGCTTTGCCGGCAGTTCCGCCTATGTCTCCACCAAGCACGCGGTAGTTGGATTGAGCAAGACCGCCGCCGTGGAATATGCCACCTCAGGGGTGCGGGTGAACAGCGTGGCTCCCGGATTCATCGAGACCCCGCTGCTGAAGCAGATGCCGAAAGACGCCTATGACGCCCTGGTATCCAAGCACCCCATCGACCGCCTGGGCCAGCCGGAAGAAGTCGCTGCGCTGGTGGCCTTCCTGGCCAGCGATGCCGCGTCCTTCATCACCGGCAGCTACCACCTGGTCGATGGCGGCTACACCGCAATCTAGTTCTATTGCCCATGGCTGATGATTATGAAGGCTACCGTGCTATAGCTCTTTAGTGAGCTACAGTTTTCGCGATGGTTGTAATGAATCAGTTTCTGCTGGCGAACCGCTCGCCGTCTGAATGGCACGCCGCAGCAAACGCTCACTCCTGGAATAAGGTTCTTTCGAACTTATCCATCCCGCGGTTGGTCTGCGGCTGATTTGTATGGGTGTGCTTGTTTGCCGGTCCCAAGCCTTCTTGAAGGCATGGGACCGGTAGTGCGAATAGGTGCTCGTTGAATACCGTTGCACTGTGATCCGCAAGTGTTGAAATGCGCATTGATCACCGGGAGAAGCCCTTGGTGATTTTATTTTTTGCCTTTCAGGCGCACAATGCATGCTCAATCTCGTTATCTGTCACAGGTTCTCAGTCTTGTGATGGCAGTCAGTCAATTTTGCTATAGACGTCAGGCGTAACGATAATTCATATTTACTGGGGATCAGTAATGATTTTCCTGCCCTATATTTCCTTATACTAGAGTTATTTAGATGGAATTATTAGCACCCATACTAAGTGCACTCCTGGGGAGCGCGGGCCTGTCCTCCCTTATCGCAAGTTGGGCAGGACGTGGACGCGAACAAAGAATGGTCGCCCGACTGGAAAATCTGCGCAAGATTCAAGCATCGATGGACCCCGCTTCATATATTTTCAAGGTAACAGGGCAGGCCATGGAGACGGAAAGTTTGCGCATCTCGATGCTCTCTCTGCAGAGAAGGAGCGTTTTGGCCAGGTCCGGACGTTCAGCCCTAATGGTCACTATTTCTGCCATGATGCTTCTGCTTATCGTTGTAAAGGTCCTGGAATTCTTCTGGGCTGATGACAAACCATATAGCGTGGTGGGACTAATAGGTGCTTCATTAATTGTGGTGTCGTATATCGTCGTCGTCGGCTTTGTGATGGCAGTCATTGAGCGTTACGAAGACGAGCGTGAGTTCTATAAGGTGCTCGCGAGTATCCCGGTCATTGTGGAGACGCCTGAAGTTCGCCGAGCCAAGCGATATCAAAGAATCCGTGCTCGTAGGCGGAAGAAACTGAATAAGTATCAAGATCGGAAGTGGGCTCGGGTGCGCGGCAAAGTACTTCAGCAAAAGCACATTCCTTCCGTGGGAGACCCGCGCCGGAAATAGTATTTCGGAATGGTAGTAAAGATTCGTTCCGAGGCGACTTGGCCCTGCCCGGAGTAGAAGGCTGTATCTAAACATGAGTAAGCTCATATTCTCCGCTGCAGTGGAATAAGTTGTTTGCGACGGTAGTTACGCAATGCAACTACAATTTCCAATTCAGGAGTTCAACCCCATGGATCTGTTTTCCCCACTAGAACTTGGCGACCTCAAGCTGTCCAACCGCCTGGTCATGGCGCCACTGACCCGTTCCCGTTCAGGCAAGGACGGCGTGCCCAACGCTGACGTTGTCGAGTACTACCGCCAGCGCGCATCCCTCGGCCTGATTGTCAGCGAAGGAACCTACCCGAGCTTTGCCGGCCAGGGCTTCGTCCGCCAGCCGGGTCTGGTCACCGAAGAGCAGGTTGCCGGCTGGAAGAAGGTCACCGACGCTGTGCACGCCGAAGGCGGCCTCATCGTCGCCCAGGTCATGCACGCAGGACGCGTCACCCACCCGGAGACCACCGGGGCTGAGTACGTGGAGGCGCCAAGCGCCATCGCAGTGGACGGCCAGTCCCGCACCTACACCGGAAAGCATGACTACCCGGTTCCCCATGTCCTGGGTTCCGAAGAACTTCCAAGAATCATTGAAGAGTTCGTGGCCGCTTCGCACAACGCCATCGCCGCAGGCTTTGACGGCGTGGAATTGCACGGCGCCAACGGCTACCTGCTGCATGAATTCTTGGCACCATCGGCCAACACCCGCACCGACAATTACGGTGGTTCCCCTGAAAACCGTGCGCGCTTTGTCATCGAGGTAGCCACTGCGGTGGCCAACGCCATCGGCGCCGGCAAGACCGCACTGCGCATTTCGCCGGAGCACAATGTCCAGGGCGCCGTGGAAAACGACCGCGCGGATGTCTTGGCTACCTACACCGCGCTGCTGGAAGGCATCGCCCCACTGGGTCTGGCCAACTTGAGCATTCTGCACCATGAACCAAGCGGTGAGCTGGTCCAGTCGCTGCGCAAGACCTTCGGTGGACCGGTGCTGCTGAACACCGGCTTCGCAGAAATCACCACCTACGAAGAAGCCGCGCGCGTGGCCGGCGAAGGCTGGGGAGACGCCGTAGTTGTTGGGCGTCCCGCGATTGCCAACCCGGATCTGGTGCGCCGCTGGAAGGAACAGCTGCCGCTGAACGAACCAGACTTCGCCACCTTCTACACCGAAGGCCCGAAGGGCTACATTGACTACCCGTTCTGGGAGAACTAATAGCGCCAGCTGAATAGCGATGCCAGCGGCCTCGTCCAATGTGCATTGGGCGGGGCCGCTGGCCTTTGCAGTATTTTGCGGTAGTCCTACGAGCCCATCGGGGCCTCGGCGGCAATGCGCATATGCTCGGAGATTTCTGCGCTGACCGCGGCGCTGTCGCCAGCTTCGATGGTGTCCACCAGCTTGAAATGCCGTGCGACATCCATATTGCGAATCCCGCGTTCGTAGCCGCCGAACATGATGGACATGCGGATAGAGCCCTCAAACTGTTCCCAGGCATGCAGCGAGGTGTCATTCTCGGACACCGGCAAAAGGTGCGGTGGAACTCGAGATCCGCTTCGATCCGCTTCTCGATTCCATAGCCACTAGGGGAATCGGCCACGGGTTCCTCCAAAGTGATAGTACGAAATTTCTTACTATCACTTTCTCAGAAAGTGATAGTAACGAATTTTGCTGCTATCACTTTTAATTCGGTAGCCCGTGAGGCGTGAAAAATCAGTCGGGGGCTCTAACATCGAACATGGCTCTAGCACAATCAAGCATCATGATCCGGCTAATAACCTGATCCAGCCGTTGCCTGAGTCCTTGGGCGGATCGGTCCGCCTCCAATACGGCCAATCAAGAAATTGGACTCGGTCCTGCTGCCTGCTGCCTGCTGGGAAAGCGGCAAGCTTCTTGCGGTTTCGAACTTATCCGAACCAGGGCTTCTCGGCGGCGGCGAGCGTCCCATCGTTCTTCGCCATGTTCAGCCACTGATTGACGTACTCCTGGAACTCGTCATCGCCCAGCGGCAGCAGGTAGGCCTTCTGCGAGAAATTGAACGGCTTATCTGGGTGCACCGCGCACAATTCGGGATGCTCATTGGCAACCCAGCGAGTTTCCGAGGCATCTGTGGTCATGACATCGGCACGACCCGCGATGATCTCGTCAAAGATCTTGTTGTTGTCTTCAAAACGGATGATCTCGCCCTTGGGGTAGTTCGCGTCAGCAAACTTCTCGTTGGTTCCGCCGATAGGGGTGATGGAGCGGACCCCCGGCTGGTTGATCTCCCTGACGGTGTCGTACTTCTCCACGTTTTCGCACAGGGTGATGGGAGTCTTCCCCTCGTCCAGGGTCGCTTCGCTGTAGTAGGCCTGTTGCGAGCGCTCAAGGGAAATCGAAACGCCGCCCACCGCGATGTCGCACTTGGAGGTGAAGTCCGGCATCAAATCCTTCCATGTGGTCTGGATGAACTCAGGCTCTACTTCAAGGGACTCCGCCAGGTTCTTGGCCATGTCGATATCGATGCCGGACCATTCGCCGGAGTCAGGATCCAGATAGGTAAATGGGCGGTAGTCGCCGGTGGTGCACACCTTGAGTTTTCCTGCCTCGCTGACACTGGACAGGCGCGATCCAGCGTTCTCGGCGGTTGCCCCGCCGCCATCTGTCGTTTCAGACGGAGCAGAACACCCCGAGACAAACAGGACTGAGCCAAGGGCAAATACGCAAGAGGTGCGGATGAATGACGGGATCTTCTTTGAACGGTCGGTCATAGCCATGAACCTATAAGTTCCCGCAGCCAGCGCACAAGAGCCGGAGCTTATTCTTACGCGCCCGGGTGGCCTCCAGCCGAAGAGACCGCCGCGGTGATGTCCAGGGCGGCGATGAGGTCCTTGCTGTGCTGGTGTTCAGCATTGGCCAGGAAATCATTGAGCGGACGGTGCTCCACCAGCTCACCTTCATAGAACACTGCGACGTCATCACTGACGTAGCGGATCACGTCCATGTCATGGGAAATGACGACAAGGCTCAACCCGATGGTGTCGCGCAATTCAAGCAGCAGATCAAGGATGTGGCGCTGGGCCACCGAGTCCAGCGCCGAGGTCGATTCATCGCAGATCAAGACCTGCGGATCGGTCAGCAGCGCCCGCGCGATGGCCAGGCGCTGAAGCTGCCCGCCCGAGCATTGGCCCGGACGGCGGTCCAGCAATTCCCCGGGCAGCCCGACCTGGGCCATGGCCCGCGCCATGCGTTCAGCAGCCTGATCTTCTGGCAGCCGGTGCACCGCGGCGCTCATGGAGGTGCGCACATCCAGCCGGGGATCAAAGGAGGAGTAGGGCTCCTGGGCAATGATCTGCACTCGGGTTGGCACATCGCCGTGGTTGCTGATGATCTGCCCGGAAGTCGGCTGCTCCAACCCGGCCAGGAGCCTGGCGAAGGTGCTCTTTCCGGAGCCGGAACGGCCCACGACGCCCAGCACCTGGCCGGCATGCAGGGACAAGCTGGTCGGCTCCAAGGCCGCCGGGCCCTTGGCCCGCCGCGTGTAGTTCTTGCTTGCCCCCACTGCCTGAAGCAGGCATTCGGAATTCTCCGGGCGTGGTGCGCGCACTGCCGGAAGGGTAGCTTCAACCAGTTCCCTCGTCTTGGCATGGCGGTCCCGGGAGAAGATCTGCGCGGTGGGGCACTGGTCCACAATCTGCCCATCGCTGACCACCACGACCCGGTCCGCAATGTGCTGGATGCTGGCGATGTCATGGGTAATGAACAAGACACCCACGCCGCGTTCTTGCTGCTTGCGGCGCAGCAGCTGCAGGACTTCGGCCTTGAGGATCGTGTCCAGGGAGGAAGTCGGCTCATCGGCCAGGATGAATTCCGGGTCGGCGGCCAGGGCGATGGCCAGCATGGCGCGCTGGGCCATGCCGCCGGAGAGCTGGTCCGGCCGCTTGCCGGCGATCGGTTTGGCAGGGGAGAGCCCCACCTCCTCCAGCAGCGAGAGCACCTGGCCCTCGTGCTGGCGGGCCTTGCCCCAGCCGTGGGCGCCCAGGGCCTCGAGCAGGTGGGACCGGATGGTCATCCGCGGATTCATCACCCGCTTGGGCTGCTGGAAGAGCATGCTGACCCGCCGGCCGCGGATCTGGTCCATGGCCTTGTCGTCCAGCTGGTCCAGCCGCAGGCCATCGAGCAGGATCTGCCCCTCGGCGCGCAGTTGTTCAGGCAGCAGGCCCATGATCGCCTTGGTCAGCAGGGTCTTGCCGGAGCCGGAGCGCCCGACCACCGCCACCAGTTCCCCTGATCGCAGCGCACCACGGGCCTTGGAGAGCAGCGGCTTCTGCCCGGAAACGACGGACAGGTCGATGAATTCAAGTTCTTCAGCCATGGGATTCCGCCTTGGTTTCGGTGTCCAGCACGTCCTCGCCGCCCAGCACGTGGGTGATGCGGTTGCCCAGCAAGGTCACGCAGAAGCTGACCAGGAAGATGGCGGCACCCGGAGCGATCAATCCCCAGGGGGAGCGGATCGCGTGCGGCTGGGCGTCGGAGAGCATGGATCCCCAATCGGACTGCGGCGGCTGGACGCCGATGCCCAGGTAGGACAGGGAACCGAGCAGCACCAGCAGCAGGCCGAAGCGCAACGCGGCCTGGGCCAGCACCGGGCCGGCCACGAAGGGCAGGACATGGTGGCGCAAGATGAACCAGCGCGAGGCCCCGACATGCTTGGAGGCCTCCACATGGTGGGTGGACAGTGCCTGGGCGGCCATGGAGCGCACCAGGCGGGCGGTGGGAGTCCATGCGACGATGCCGACCGAAAGCACCATGGTGAGGAATCCGGGGCCCATGACCGCAATGATCAGCAATGCGATGACAATTTCCGGCAAGGCCAGCAGCAAGTCGTTGACGCGCAAGAAGATCTCGTCCAGCCATCCGCCGCGCAAAGCGCTGATCAGGCCCAGCACCGTGCCTACCAGCAGGGAGAACAGCGTGGTGATCAAGGCGACAGACAGCGAGAACTGGCCGCCGTGCAGCACCCTGCTGAGGGTATCGCGGCCCAGCGCATCGGTGCCCAGCAGGTGCAGGGCGCTGGGTCCCTGCAGCCGGTCTGCCAGGGACTGGGCATCCGGGTCATAGGGGGAAATCCATGGGGCTGCGATGGTCACGATGACTATCGCCAGCAAGATGAACGCTGGAGCAGAGAGCAGGATCCTTGAAGTAGCGCTTCTAGCCATGACGGACTCCAATCCTCACGTTCGGATCACTGAGCTTGTGGACCAGGTCGATGATGCCGGTGACCAGCACGGCGCAGGTCACCACAACCACCACGCCGCCCTGGGCCACCGGGATATCGCCATTGATGATGGCATCGAAGATCAGCCGTCCCATGCCGGGGATGGCAAAGATGACCTCCACGATGACCGAGCCGCCCAGCAGCCCGGCAAACCAGACGCCCACCATGGTCCACAACGGCAGCAGCCCGTGCGGCACGACGTGGCGCATCAGCGCTTGGGTGCGGCCCAGGCCGCGGGCACGGGCCGCCAGCACATGCTCGGAACCCAGTGCCTGGCGCACGCCCGAGCGCACGGCGACGGTGAAAAAGCTGATGGGGCGCAAGGACAGGATGAACACCGGGAGCACCAGGGAGGCCGGGGAATCATAGCCGGCAGAGGGCAGCAGGGAGAGGCGCACAGCGAAGAGCAGCACCAGCAGCGGGGCCAGGGCGTATTCGGGAATGGCGATGAATGCGTGGGTCATCGAGGTGATCAGCCTGTCCGGCCACTGGCCGGCGCGGGTGGCCGAAACGACACCCAGCACGATGGAAACGAGGATGGCCACCAGCAGGGTGCCGCCGGCCAGGGACAGGGTCACGCCAATGGCGGGCAGCACCTGGTCTGCCACCGGGGTGCCGCTGATATGGGACAGGCCCATGTCGCCGGTGAAGAACCGTCCCAGCCACCGTCCGAACTGCACCAGCATCGGGTCGTGCAGGCCGAATTGCTCGGCGTAGGCCTGCACGGTGGCCTCATCTGCCTCGCCGATGTCCATCCGCGCGCGCAGCAGGGCGCGGACCGGATCCCCGGGGGAGACAAAGGGGACGAGGAATACCGCGAAGGAGGAAAGCAGAACGGCTGCGCCGAGTCCAGCGACTCGGCGCAGCACGGTGGCTAGAGGGGACACGTTACTTGGTCTTCGCCAGATCCTTGGTCAGCACGTAGCGGGTCAGCGGATCCTGGACATAGCCCTGGATCTGCGAGCCCACGCCGTCGATGGCCTGCTCGTTGACCAGCCAGACGTTCACCGCATCCTTGGCGAGGATGTCGCCGGCCCGTCGGTAGAGATCGTGGCGCTTGGCTTCGTCCTTTTCCACCAGGGCCTGGCTGATCAGCTGGTCATAGTCCTTGTTGCAGTAGCCGCTCAGGTTGTAGCCGCCCTCGCAGCTGTAGTCGGCCTGCAGGAAGCCGATGGGATCTGCGATATCGATCATGCGGTTGCGCTGGCTGAGGATCATGTCGTACTTGCCGGCCAGCACATCGGGCTCCACCGCGCCATAGGACTTGGTGACCACATTGGCCTTCAGGCCGATCTGCTTGAACTGCTCCTGGATGATGGCGCCCACGCCGGCGAATTCGGCACGCTCGGTGATCGCGATGATCTCCAGCGGCTTGTCCTGCTTGTAGCCGGAGGCCTCCACCAGCTTCTTGGCTTCTTCGATGTTCACCTGCGGCACGGCGAGATCCGGGTTGGCCCAGGGCTCGCTGGGGGCGAAGGGCCCGGTGGCCGGCTGCGCGGCGCCTTCATAGACGCTGGCGGCCATGGCCGGAAGATCCAGGGCCAGGGTGGCGGCCTTGCGCAAATCCACGTTGTCGAAAGGCGCGCGCGAATTGTTCAGGTACAGCGTGGAGGTGCGCGGGGAGTCGGCCTTGAGCACGCTGATCTTGTCATCGGCTTCAAGGGTTGCCAGGCTGGTGGCCGGGATGGACATGGAGATGTCCGCCTCGCCGGTCTGCACCTGGGTGGAACGGGTGGCGCCGTCGGTGATGTAGCGGATTTCGCCGCCGGCCAGCTTCACCTCGCCGTCCCAGTAGTTCTCATTGCGGTCCAGGGTCAGCGACTGCCCGGCTTTTTCCGAGACCGGGGCGAAAGGCCCGGTGCAATGGTTCATCGGATCGATGCCCGTCTCCGTGTACGCGGCAGGCGAGAGCACCCCGGCGTTCACGCTGGCCATGCGGTAGGGCAGCAGCGGATCCGCGGCGGGGGTGGTCACGCGCACGGTATCCGTGTCAAGGGCCTGGACCTTCTTGATGGTCTTGGGGTTCACCGCACGCGCTGGCGCGGTGGCTTCAAGGACGTGGTTCAGCGAGCCGGCCACGGCCTTGGCATCAAAGGCGGTGCCATCCTGGAACTTGACGTCCTTGCGCAGCTCGAATTCCCACACGGTGTCCGAGGTCTGCTTCCAGGAAGTGGCGAGCATCGGCTCGACCTTCTTCTCGGTCTGGTCGTACTTCGTCAAGGTTTCCAGGCAGCCGGCGATGGATAGCACGTAGGCGTCATCGCTTTCCAAGGCCCAATTGGAGATCGGGGCACGGAAGTTCGCTACGACAACCCGGGCCTCTGGATCCGCCGCCGCTTGGGGGGCAGTGCTGGTGCTGGCGCTGCAGGCGGTCAGCGCGAGGGCAATGGCCGCGAATCCTGCGGTTGCGCTCAATCGTCCAAGGTTCATGGAAATCCTTCGGCAATACGTGATGAATTGGCATCTAATGCAATAGCGCCTTGGTAAGCGTACCCTAATCGACTTGGAATCCATGACGCCGTGAACCGGCCTGGAACGACCGGATTTTCCGCGCGACTTCCCGATGCTCCGGCAGGTCGGGCTGAGTAGCGGATAGTTGGTGCCTCCCATGGAAGTTCTGCTGGTTTCTTGCGTTTTGTGTCCTAGCTCATGCCCCGGTGCCACGGTGCAGGCGCAGCTTGACCACCCGGGCACCGAGCCATGAGGCCAGCAGCAGCGGGATGATCAGCACCAGCCACGGAGCGAAGGAGGGGGCGCCCGAGTCCCGGGTCTGCACCAGCAGCCAGCCGAAGAGCAGATTGCCCAGCAGCACCGCCAGGCCGCCGCAGCTGGAGAGCAAGCCGAAGTAGGAACCGGTGGGATGCTGCCCGGCAAATTTCGGCACCAGGCCCAGCGCCGTGGGGTGCACGCTCAGGTGGCCCAGGGTCATCAGGGTCACTGCACAGAGGATCCGCACCGGAAAGCTGCCATCGCCGAAGGCTGCGGGCGGCATGAAGGCGAGCACCGCAAATCCCGAGGCGCTGAGGATATAGCCCAGGCGCAGCGTGGATGCCGCGCCGATGCGCGCGGCGAGCCAAGACACGGGAAGCTGCAGGCACAGGGTCACGATGGAGATCCAGGCGAAAATGGGCCCCAGCCACTGCGTGGCCAGGTCCTGGCGCTCAAGCTCCAGGGGGATGGCCAGATACAGCTGGTTGTAGGCCAGCAGGTCCGCGGCATGCAGCACGCAGAATGCCAGGAATTGCCGATCTCCCAGGCACTGGCGCAGGCTGCCCCGGGGTTTGCCTTCAGCGGCCTGGGCGCTGTCCTGGCCGCCACCCTGGGCCGGCCGGCGCAGGGTGGCGGCCAGGAACAGGCCGATGGCTGCAAAGAACGCGGCGCCGAAGCCAGCCACGGTGGGAAACCCCCAGCCCCACAAGGCCGAGCCCACCAGGGGCCCGGTCACGGCCCCGATTTCACCGGTGATGCTCAGCCAGGCAAAGAGCGTGGCCCGGCGCACCTGCCGCGCCTCTTTGCGGTCCCTCGCGCTTTGCGCCGCCGCCACCAGGATGTTCAGTCCCGGGGAGAACAGCGCTCCGCCGAATCCGGTGAGCAGCGTGCCAAGGATGAACAGCCAGAGCACCGGGGTGCTGCCCCACAGCGAGGCGGCCAGGGTGAGGAAACCGGCCGCCCGCACGGCGCAGCCGATCAGGATCATGGCGCGGGCGCCGAAGCGGTCGGCCAGCGCGCCGCCGGCCAGGAACAGGCCCTGCTGGGCAAAGGTCCGGATGCCCAGGATCAGGCCCACCGCCGTGGAGGCCAGCAGGAAATCCTGGACGAGGACCACCGCGAGGAAGGGCACGACGGCGTAGAAGCCGATATTGAACAGCGTCTGGGTCCCCAGCAGCACCGCGATGCTGGAGCGTGATGGCGTGGCGGGCGCGGGAAGGGGCATGACTGCCAGTTTAGCCAACTGGAGGGCGCTGCTCAGCCGCCCTTCGCCTCCCCGGGCGGCCCGAGGAATCGGACGGCTACTCCAAGCACCTGTTCGGTGGACTTCAGCTCGCATTCCCACACTGTCAGGGTTTCCCAGCCCAACTCGGCCAGCTCGCGGCGGGTGCGCGCATCGCGTGCCAGATTCTGATCCAGCTTGGGATTCCAGTACCCGGTATTGGAGGATGGCCGTCGTCGTCCCACCGGGCAATCATGCCCGTGCCAGAAGCAGCCGTCCACAAACACGGCCTTGCGCCTTGCGCTGAAGACCAGATCCGGCGATCCGGGCAGCTTTCCTGAGCGCAGGCGGATCTGCGGATGCTCCCGGCGCAGCGTTTCGCGAAGTCCTGCGGGCAGCGCGCCATGCAGTCGGTAGCGGTAGCCGGCCGCATGCAGCAGGCGCCGCAACAGCAGCTCCGGTGCGGTGTCCTTGCTCCGGATCCGCGACATGAGCGCCGAACGCTGCTGTGCCGAGATGATGTCCATGCTCCATGGTGCCGCTGTTGCGCCAAGGGATTCAAGCCGGCAGCCGGGGCCGCCGAGCTGCTATCGGGCCGCGCCGACCGCCAGGACCCCACCGTCGGCGGGGCGGTGCTCGGTGGATACCACGCACAGGATGATGCCGGCGGCCACGGCGGCGACGGGCAACACCGATGGCAGGAAGGTGCCGGCCAGGATGATCGCGACCCCGGCCAGGAATACCGCGTTGCGGGCCGGCGAAAGGTCGCGGCGGAGGATGAGCAGCCAGATGCCCAGGGCGAAGAGGGAGACCGGCACGGAGAGGGTGCCGGCGGTGGCGATGGCCGGCAGCTCGGAATGCCCGCCAGCCTGGTCGATGGCCACTTCGACGCCCGCGGAGAAGGCGCCGGCGGCCGCGAAGATCACGTAATGCGAATATCCGTAGGCCAGCGAGGAGCGCAGCGAGGTGATCATGTGGTGGTGCCCGCGGGAGAAGTAGATCCACCACATGCCCGCGGCGGTGATCAGCGCGCAGGCCGCGATGGTCATCAGTGCGCCGAGGTTCTCGATGGTGTGCAGGCTTTCCACCACGGCATTGGCCGAGGCCAGGATCGATTCGCCCAGCAGGATCAGGGTGAACAGGCCGTAGCGCTCGGTGATGTGGTGCGGATTCGACGGGGTGCGGCGGCGGGACTCGGCCCAGATGGGCACCGAGATCTCCGCGGCCACCAGCACGAAGAAGCCGATGAAGGCCGCGGTTTCCGGAAGCAGGAGCCTGGCGAACCAGGCCAGCTGCACCACCGTGATGCCCACCGCATAGCGCAGGGCGGTGGCGCGCAACTGGGGGTTGCCCAGCGCCACGCGGATCCACTGGGTCACCAGCGCCAGGCGCATGATCGCGTAGCCGATGGTGATCGCGGTGAAGTCGTGCTCTTCCATGGCCGCTGCCGCCCCGGAGGCCAGCACCAGGACCCCGGCCATCTGGATGAAGGCGAGGATCCGGTAGAACCAGTCGTCGGTGTCGAAGGAGGTGCCGAACCAGCTGAAGTTCATCCAGCACCACCAGATGGCGAAGAAGACCATCAGGTAGCCGAGGACTCCGGCACCCAGGTGGTTTTCCGCCGCCATGTGGTGCAGCTGCACCGAGGCGAAGGACACGGCCACCACGAAGACCAGGTCGAAGAACAGCTCCAGCGGGCTGGCGGCGCGGTGGGCTTCCTTCGGGTCGCGGGGCAGCATGGGCGGCAGCAGGCGCAGGGATCTTTGGTTCACGATTGTCGTCTTTCCAAATCGGGCGGCGGGTGATGTTTGGCGGTGCATGGCCAGGTATCGGGGAACAATGGGAACTCGCCCTGGGCCAGCTAGCCTTCCCGGATAGCCATCCTGGACAGCTTGCTTCCCTGGATCTCGAAAATGAAGTTCGAGCGGCCATTGGCGTAGTTCGACTTCCAGTCCCCAATCACGGTGACCTGTCCATCTTGCTCACTGGCGCTCTCGATGTCCAGCCTGCCGCGGGCTCCGATGAATTCCTTGTCGCTCCAGGCTTTGATTTCTTCGCGACCGGTGAAAATCCGTCCCCAGTCGTCCACGGATCCTTCCGGGGTGAATGCGTCGAGGAATCCTTGTTCATTATGAGCGTTGACAGCTTTCCAGAACGATGCCACTGGCTCAGGGACCATAGGTGTTGCCATGATTCTGCTCTCCTTGTTTTCAGCGGGTGGTGTAGCCGCCGTTGGCGAAAATCGTCTGGCCGGTGATCCACCAGCCGTCCGTGGCGAGGAATGACACGATCGGAGCAATGTCCTCGATCTGGGTTAATTGCCCGCCCATCGCCTGCGACTTGTGGAACTCCACGCGCTCATGGGTTTCCTGGCCGTAGAAGAACGGGGTGTCCATCGGGCCAGGTGCAATTGCGGTCACCGAGATGCCACGTGGCGCGAATTCCTTGGCCGCGGCCCGGGTGAAGTGCTCCACCGGGCTCTTGCCTCCGGCATAGGTGGAATAGCCATCGGTGAATGCCGCCAGCAAGGAGGTCACGATGGTGATGATCTTGCCGCCATCGGCAAGGTGCAGCCCTGCGGACTTGATAAAGAAGTAGGCGGCTTTGCTGTTCACGTCGAACATCGAGTCGTACTCTTCTTCCGAAGTCTCCACGATGGGTTTGCGCAGCACCTTGCCGACCGTGTTGACGGCAACGTCGATGGTTCCCAGTGCCTCTTCGGCGTCAGCGAACAGGCGCTCGATGGCTGCCGGGCTGGTGAGGTCTCCGGAGAGGATGACACCTTGGGAGCCTGCCGCCTGGATCGCGGCCAGGGTTTCTTCGGCCTGGGCGCGGGTGGATTCCGAGTTGTAGTGGATGGCGACATTTGCCCCGGCTTCGGCAGCTTGCCTGCTGATCAGCCCACCGAGATTCTTGGCCCCTGCCGCCACGAGTACATTCTTGCCTTTGAGGGTGTGGTTGCCCAAGGTATTCTCCTCCTCGCTATGGCACCAATACACGACTGTGTATCAGTGATATGGGTTACTATAACAGTATGACAGCGGATGGTCGAGGGGATACGCGGGCCCGCATTTTGGATGCCGCGGCGCAGATGATTGCGGACGGGCCGGGGGAAGAGATCTCGTTGCGTGCAGTCTGCGCGGCGGTTGGCGTGAAGATGCCCACCCTGTACCACTTCTTCGGCAATAAGCAGGGCTTGCTTGAAGCGGTCATGGACCGCGGATTCGATCTCTATCTTGCGGAAAAAGAAGCCCATGAAAGCAGCGGGGATCCGATTCAGGACCTTCGGGACGGGTGGGACGCCCACGTGGCGTTTGGCATCGCGAATCCCGGTTTCTACACCTTGATGTACGGCAAGGTGGTTCCGGGATATTCGCCGGCCGCCCAATCGCGCCCCAGCCAGATTCTGCGGGGCATCACTGAAAAGGCCGCGGCCCAAGGCCGCCTGGTAGTGCCAGCCGAGCAAGCGGCCGCGCATATTCTCGTGACGAATATCGGGGTGACCTTGCGGATGATCGTCTTGGCTCAGGAGGACTGGGAATTATCGCGGGCAGTGCGGGAAGGCGCCATCGCGGCCATTACGGGCACAGCATCCTCCAACGCGCCGCGCTCGGTGATGCACCAGGCCCTGGAGTATGCCAATGCCCACCCCGAGGCGCTTGGGCAGGAAGAAACAGCCATGCTCTCGGCATGGCTGCGCCGGCTCTCCGAATCCTGATCGGCCCGCTGCTGGACCTCTGCGCCCTGCCCCGAAGCACTCAGGCCCGCAGGACCTCGATGGCGTCTCGGGGACGGATCATGGGCGGACCAGGAGAGGTCCGCCCACTGGCGTTATCGCCAAACCCCGTGAGGCTTAGCTGGCTCCGTCAATCCCTTCCAGCGCCATCTGCGACGGCTGGCTCTTGAATCCCCTGGTGGTGAATCCCAGGATGACTGCCCCGATAACCAGCCAGATGGAGCCGATGGCCACGGCATGGGCATCAAGCTGGGTCAGGAGGAATGCGATGACCAGCACGCCGATGGCGGGGCAGAGGACATAGAGCAGCGCATTGAGCTTCTTGCCCCCACGGCGTTGGCGTACCCAGTACACGATGACCGACACGTTGACCATGATGAACGCGATGAAGGCCCCGAAGTTGATGAATGATGTCGAGGTGGCCACATCCATGAACATCGCGATCAGGCCTACGGCGGCAATGGCGAGGATGGAGAAGACCGGCGTGCTCCAGCGTTGGTTCAGTTTTCCGAAGAAGCTGCGGGGCAGCACTCCGTCGCGTCCCATGGCAAAGAGCAGGCGGCTGCCGGCAGCCTGGGCCGCGATGCCCGAGGTGAATTGGGCAATAACCAGAGCGGCAAGGAAAATCGCGCCGAAGAGGCTGCCGCCAATGTGCTGTGCGATCTCGAAACCCGCTGCGTCGGAGTTTTCAAAGACTCCGCCCGGGTGCACCAGCTGAACGGTGTAGGCCACGACCACGAAGATGCCGCCGCCAATCAGTGCGATCAGCATGATGGCCTTGGGCACCGTGCGGCGGGGTTCCACCGTTTCTTCGGTCAGGGTGGTGACCGCATCAAAACCGAGGAAGGAGTAGGCGGCGATCGCAGCACCGGCCGCGATCCCTGCAGGGTTCGCTCCGATCCCGGTGAACGGAGAAGCGCTCACCAAAGCTCCGGCTCCAAGCCCGCTGGAAACACTGGCTATGGAGAGGGCCACGAAAAAGACGATGACCAGGATCTGAAAGGACATCAACACCAGGTTCACCCGGTCTGCCACCTTGATGCCGATGATATTCAAAATGGTCGTCAGCACAATGAAACCCAGGATCCACACCGGCATCGGCACGGCCGGGAACTGCGCCTGCAGGTAGGAGCCGCCAATCAGCCAGATCACCATGGGCAGGAACAAATAGTCGAGCATGGTGGCCCAGCCGACCAGGAAGCCCACCCGGCCATCGATGGTCTTGCGCACGTAGGTGTACGCGGAACCTGCCACCGGATAGGCCGCGGCCATCCGGCCGTAGCTGTTGGCGGTGAAGAGCATCGCCAGCAGGGCAATCAGGTAGGCACTGGCGCTGGCGCCGCCGGTTTCAGAAGCGATGACGCCAAAGATGCCCAAAACGATCAGTGGAGTGAGGTAGGCCAGCCCGAAGATCACCAGGGACGGCAATTTCAGGGTGCGGGAGAGCGTAGCGGTGGAAGGCATGGAAAACTCCGTCGTTTTCTAAGAGCGGGAATCGGGTTGCTGCGGCGACCAGCGCGCTGGGGCCAGCGAGCCGCGGTACAGGGGAAGATCAACTGGAGCGTCGCCCGGACGCAATTGCGACCAGACGCAGTTGGTGCCGGCGGTGCCGTGGGTGCGGACTCGCTGCACCACATCCGGGTCGACCCGGATGACCAGTGTGTCTTCGCCCAGGCCGGCTTCGCCCAGCACCATGCCCTCGGGGTCCACGGCAATGCTCCGGCCGCGCCCGACTGGCGCGGCGCAGTTCACGCTGAGCATGTAGACCTGGTTCACGATGGCATTGGCCCGCGCCAGCACCAGCTCCTGCTCGCGATCCTCGCTGGTGGTCTTCACGACGTTCAGGATGGCATTGGCCCCCATCCATGCGAGGTGGCGCGAGTGCTCAGGGAACCATGCGTCGTAGCAAATCGAGAGTCCGACAGCGCCGGCCTCGGCCGCGTTGGCCACAACGAATTCTGTTCCCGGCTGATGCGGTTCGAAGGGCCGCCAGGGGAACATCTTGCGGTAGCGGGCAACGAGCGTGCCATCGGGGGCAAAGAGCAGCTGGGTATTGCGGAATCCACCATCAGCGTCGCGCTCGCCGATGCTGCCCGGGCAGAGCCAGATCTGGTGCTCCGCGGCGATGGTGCCAAGGGCGGCGACAAAGTCGCCGTCCAGGGGAGCGGCTGCGTTCTCCAGAGCCGCGCTGCGTTCTTCGGCAGGAAGATGCTCTGTGCCGTGCAGATGCATTTCAGGGTAGATCAGCATGTCCAAGGATTCATGGGACTGCAGGGTCTTGGCGACATCTGCGTCAAAGCGCTGCAGCGGATTTTCAATGGGCAGCGGGAGGCGCTGGGCTAAGCCGGCGGTGAATATGTGGGGCAACGTGGACTACCTTCGAGGAATGTATAACTGTTCAATATGATCAGTTATACAAATGTATGTGACGCAGTCGATAGACTCAATACATGGCGGCGAAAAATATTCAGGGAACCAGCCGTGCCGACGAGCGCGATATCGAACGGCTGCTTCACTCTGCACCCGGGGCTTCGGCGGTCACCCGCTTGTCAGCAGTGGAAACTGTGCGGGCACGCATCCTGCTGTCAGTGGAGCATGGGCTGCTGGTGCCGGGTGGAAAACTTCCTGGCACTGAATTGATTGCCGCCGGGCTCGAAGTCAGCGTCATCACCGCGCGGCGCGGCTTGGAAAGCCTGGTCGAGGATGGCGTGCTGGAGCGGCGCCGGGGACGCGGGGGAGGGACCTTCGTTGCGCAGCATCCCCCCAAACTCCAAGATGACGCCGTACGGGCTTATCTCGACGGCGTGCCTGCGGTGCTGCGGCTTATCGACCAGCGCAGCCTCATGGAAAGCGCCATCGCCGCGCAAGCCGCTCTCAACGCCAGCGAGGCCCAATGCCTGGAGCTGGAAGATCTGATTGGCCAGTCCGCCAGTGCCATGAATTGGCATGAGCACCATATCCCGGACACCAGGTTCCATCGGCGGGTGGCGGAGATCAGCGCACTGCCCGAAGTTCCTGCCTATCTGTTCTGCTATGAATCACTGCTCAAGTATTTTGTTCCCTATCCGCAAGAGCAGCTTGAAGAGGGGCGGACGCATCATCAACGGCTGGTTGATGCATTCCGCGCAAGAGACCCGTTGGCGGCTATTGATGTTACGCGTGAACATGTGGATGCGCTTCGGCGGGAGATGTTCTTCGGCTTGCCCGGTGGCAATGCGACGGAACCCGGCACCGCCCCTTAGCAAGGGAATCTGCCCGCAGTGGCGGGCGGCGAGATGGAACGCGTTAGAACTGAATGGCTGCACTATTGGGATAGGATCGCATTATGATCCGGGCTGTCTTTTTCCTTGGTATGGGCTTAATTCTTGGTGGTGTTGCCGCTAGCTTCGTCGGTCCTCCGGGAGCTGGGGCGTGGGCCATCGGCACCGGCATTCCGGTGGCGTCCATGGCGCTGGTCTTCTGGCTTGTTGCCCGCAGCCTGCGCGGAACGCAGCCGGAGCATCCGCTGGTTGCCGCAGCCGCGGTGAAAGCCGGGCGCGTGGGCATGGCCCGCGTTGACAGCATCCGCGAGACCGGAACCCGAATTAACGACCAGCCTTTGTGCGAGCTGGAAATCACCGTGCAGCCGCGAGTCGGGCAGCCCTACCGGACGAGGCTGCGCCGGATCCTGGGCTTCGAGAAACGCGCCCGGCTGGCACCGGGCTCCGTGCATCCAGTGGCCATCCTGATCGAAGGCGAACCGGATGTGGGTTTCCTCAAGCCGGAAGAAGTCAGCGACCCCAGCCTGCTCGGGCTTCCAGTGCCTTCGAGCGCCGCGGCTGGTGAACTGCGCATTCCCAAATCAGGCAAGCTGCGTTCCAACGGCAAGCGCAGCAAGCCGCTGATTGGGTCAAGCAGGCGCTGGTTCCCGCTGCGCGCCGTGCTCTACGTGATCATGCTCTGCGCCGGCGCGGCTCTCGTATTGCTGCCACTGCGCTCCGCGGTGGAGTTGAGCCTTGCCTCCCAGAAAGCCACCGGTTCATGGATCGCCGACATGCGCACCGAGCCCGGCATCAGCGCGGCTCTGGATGCGTTGGAGCAGAAGGTGGGCCACGACCGTGTCAGCCAGGTGAACCTGTATAAGGATTTTGTGCTCATTGATGCACCGGTGGGACCGGGCACCCTGAACACCGACACCTGGTACTACCGGGGCGGCGAGCTCAGCAATGACGGCCCCGCCTCAACCCAGCCCGAATCGGAAGCGGAATTCTTCCGTACTTCCGAGGTGAACTGGAAAGATCTCTGGCCTGCAGTGCAATCGAAAAGCCAGGGATTCGGCCAGGAGATCACCGATGACATCGGGATTTTCGCGGAACGTAGCAAGGACTACGACAACGAGAGCGTGAGCTTCATGCAGAATAACGGCCCGGTAGTCCTTCGTTTTAATATCAACGAGCCGTATTCCTCCACCTCGTACACCATGGACTCGCACGGCAAGAACATCACCGAGGATTAGTCCCTGGCGCCCCAGTGCGCATCAGCTGCTTGGCGAACTCCGGCAGCGGCCGAAAAGTTCCACCGCCTGAAGGCGGTGGAACTTTTCGATGATGCCATCAAGCATTGGACATTAGACGATGTCGTGGACCCGGGGGCTTAGCCGTGGGACATCGCCATGGGATGCCGCGACTCAGGCGTGAAGACCGGAACGGCGTTGGCAATGGCGCTGTGCTTCCAATACCGCACCCTGAACGCCAGCATTCCCCGTGCCTCGGATTGCTCGAACAATGCACGTGTCCGGGTGTTCCGGGGCAGCTCGTCGACAATTTCCAAGGCGGCGTTGGGAGGCGAGACATGGATGAAGCGCAATGCCTCGCTGGGGGTGTCCAGCATTGCCACGAGAACCGGGCAATCGTGGACAGAGACCAGAGCCATGACATCTTCCGCAGGCTCATGGGGTTGTGCAATGATCACGGGCATGCCTTGAACCCACCCGTACCGGCTGAGATGGCGACGTCCATCTCGTGATCCTAGAAGTTCCGCGACGCGTTCAGCAGTTTTCGACCTGACGATACGTCCTGGCATTATTACTACCTCCACTTTGCTCGTAACTTTCGAGTGAATCCCCATAAGTCACGCCGCTTCCAACCTTGCGGCATGCCCCGTCGTGCGGGCATAGTTCGCCATCAAGAAGAAGCAGAGTGTGCCTCCAATCTAATTGACTTGAGTAGCGTTCGGGAGTGGTGGCAAACAGCTTTCAGGATTTTTTCAGCTTTCGAAGTGATCGCAGTGACTTTCCTGCTTTTGTCAGTTGGGGATTTTATTTTTCCAAGTCAGGCTCAGGTCAATGCATGCGACCGTCGGAGCGATGGACGATTCATTGCGCGCGAGGCCAAGCGTGCTTGCCCGGCTCGCAGGGATTGATGGGAAAAGGATGGGAATGCAACATTCTGGTGGTTGGCCGTTGCAGGCAAGACGTAGGGTTTCAGAATCCGCCGCCTCGTGGGAGCGGATATCGACACGGGTTTTGACCTTCGCCGAATCCATAAGGCGGAACACTCAACTGAATATCGCCAGGTCCCGCGCCGCGTCTGGCTAGCTCCACCCGGGCTCGCGAGAGCGGCTGAATTTACGCGCAGCACCAGGGAGGCAAGAAATGAGCAGTTTTGGCATAGAAGAGGAATTCTTCTTGTTCGATGGGGAAACGGGGTTGCCCGCAGATTCAGCCGGGGAGCAGTTTCGGCAGGCCCTGGATTCCCAGCGCGATGGCGAGGTGCAGAATGAATTCTTGGCGTGCCAGATGGAGCATGCCAGCGCCATCTGCCAGGACCGGGAACAGGCCTTGGAGGAATTGGCTGCGTTCCGCAGGGATCTGGCGGCGCAAGCGGATTCACAGCAGTTGCTGGTCGCCGGGGTGGGGACGGCACCTATAGCTGCCCCTCGGCCTCCAGAACTCGCCGACAATGAGAGATATCGCCAGATCGGTAAATTCCTTTCCGGGATCGCCTCGGAGCATTACATTTGCGGCTTGCACGTACACGTGTCCGTCCCTGATCCGCAGTCGGGCGTCATGGCGCTCAATTTCCTGCGCGGCTGGTTGCCCTTCCTGTGCGCGTTGGGCGCGAATTCTCCATACTGGAAGGGCGCGGACAGCAGCTTTTCATCGTGGCGGACGATTCACAGCAGACAGTGGTCGGTGCAGGGAATTCCGCCATATTTCAAGGATTACGAGGATTATGCCGCAAGGCTCCAAAGAATCAATGACGCGCCGGCTGTGCCGGACTCGGGCCATATCGGATGGGCTGCCAGGCTTTCGGACAAGTATCCAACGATCGAGATCCGCGTTGCTGATTCGCAGTTGAGGGCCCATGATTCGGTATTGCTTGCGGTGCTGATGCGCGGGCTGGTGGATACCGCGCTGTCCGGAAAGCATGTTCCCGCGGATTACTTACCGGAGATCTTGGACCTGTCGTTGTGGCAGGGTGCCAAGCATGGAATCGGCGGCGAGCAAGTGGACACGGAGACGGGACGCTCGGCAACCGTGGAGGACATGGCCGGGAAGATGCTTCGGCTCATTGAAGATGCCTTGAGGGCGCATGGCGATTACGAGTTTGCGGTAATTTCATTGAGGAACCTGCTGGAGTCCGGCAACGGAGCGGTGCGGCAGCGGGCAGCTTTCGACCAGGGAGGCCTTTTGCATTTGCTGGCCAACGCCCATGCTGAAATGCAGATGTAGCCGGAGTGCAGCGTGGCATCGGGATTCTCGTTGAAGTTGAGGGCCTCGCGCAAGTGTGCGGCGCCGGGACAGCAGGAACGGCCCAGGCACCAGCAGGCCCTGCCGGATAGGAACCGGCAGGGCCTGCTGTATGGAGTTGCTAGACCCCGAGGGAGTCGCGAAGGCGCGCCACGTGACCCTGGGCATCCACACCGTATTCGATCTGGCGCACGGTGCCATCAGCGTTGATGACTGCAGTCGAGCGCAGGGTTCCCACAAGGGTCTTCTCGCCGATGGTCTTTTCCCCGTAGGCGCCGTAAGCGATAGCCACCTCATTTTCCGGATCGGAAAGCAGCGGGAAATTCAGGGATTCGTTGCTGGCGAAAGCAGCGATTTCTTCTGGTGCGTCCGGGGAGATGCCCAGCACGGAGTAGCCGGAAGCCTGCAATGAATTGAGGTTGTCGCGGAAATCGCAAGCTTCGGTGGTGCAGCCAGGGGTCGCGGCCTTGGGGTAGAAGTACACGATGACATTCTGGCCAGAGTAGTCGGACAGTGAAACGGTGGCTCCCGTGGAATCCTTCAACGAGAACGAAGGGGCAGGCTGGCCGGGGACCAGTGGAGTTGAATTCGAAGCCATGAGCATCAACTTTCGTATAGTGATAATTTATTTTCATTCTATGCGATGGGATGCATGGATTGCCAGAGCCTTGGCGTGCTTGCCTGCCTCGAATTAAACACCACGCCGGCGGACCATTCAGTCCGCCGGCGCAGCTTCAAGGGAGGAGGGGTCAGTCATTATCGTGGCTGTGCTCCCCGCCGCGCACCTTGGCGTCATGCGGCTGGGCTTCTGCGCCCTTCCGCCCGGCCTCTGCCGGGTCTGCGCTATTGCTCTCGCCGAAGCTGCCGGTGCTGGCTTCGCCGCCCTTGCGTGCCTGCTCTTCGGTGTCCTCGCGGTTGCCGAACTGTCCTGGGTTGTTCTTGTCTGCCATTGCGGCTCTCCTTTCGTCAGCCTCCCGACCTTTTCGGGAGGGCAACTACGAAATTACGAAGCTGGGCGGGCGGCTTCAACAGCTCGCGGGGAAATTGAAACAGTACCCAGATCTATTCCAGTTGGTGTCCAAGGAACTCGATCTTGCGTTCGATTGTGCTAAAATTTTCCGCCTCGTTCAACGGCTCTGGATATCCAGCGGGTTCTGTGCAAGCACCCTGGCACAAGCTGCCGTGAGTGGCCCTGGGCATGCCCATTCCTTGGTCCGCCGCCAACGTTGGCCGATGATCCTGCGTCCAACACGGGAACAGGCTGGATCCCAGGATGAGTGCATTATCCGTCCAAACCCCTAGCCTCCAGCGAGCGCGACCAACGCTTGGCCAGAGCCTGCATGGCCGCGGCACTCGCTCCGGAGACCACTGCGAATGAAAGCACCTTGCCCAGGGCTGCCTGCTGTTGTTCTTCCGGATTGGCCAGCGAAGGCGGCAGCTCGCCGGTCGCTTTCCGCCATGCAGCCGAGACGAGCCTGGATCCCACCCATCCGGCGCCGAGGGACAGGAGTGTTGTGAAGATCTTGGCCAGTATTCTCATTTTTTCCTCTTTTCCGTTAATGCTGGGTCCGTGGGTTCCCACCGGACCTCCTGCGGATCCTTGTCGTCCCGCCATCCGCGCCACACCGGGTGGCGCAGCAATCCGGCGCTGGTCACTTCGCTGCAGCGCACTTCGCCCACCAGCTTGGGGCTGACCCAGCGGGCATCCTTGCGGTGCGAAGCCGGGACATCTTTGGCGGCCGGCGTCTTGCGTTGAAGCTTCTCCAGCCGGTTGCTTATCTCGGCCAGCTGGGCGTCGCTGAAACCGGTCCCTACCCGGCCCGCGTAGCTCAGTCCCTTGCGGCCCGGGACGGCCAACAGCAATGAGGCGAAGCTGCTGGCCCGTGCGCCGCTGCCTTCCCGCCATCCGATGACGATAGCCTCCTGGTGGATTTCGTGCTTGAGCTTGATCCAGCTTCCGCTGCGCTGCCCGGGCTCATAGAGCGACGCGCATTCCTTGGCGACAATGCCCTCCAGGCCGAGCTCTTGGCTGATCTGCACTGCGTCGGCCACCGTACCGTCATAGGCCGGTGGGATCTTGGCCCGGGGGTGGTCGAGCTCCAGGGATTCCAGCCGACGGCGGCGTTCGGCATAGGGCAGGGCCGTGAGGTCCTCTGGTTCTCCTGACGCGGAGGGCAGCTGAAGGGCGTCGAAGAGCAGGTACTGGATGCTGACGGCGCGGGCTTGCCGGGTCTGCTTTTTGCGCATCGCGGCGACGTAGCGTTGCAGAAGCGAGAAATCCGGCCTGCCAGCTTCATCCAATGCAACGATTTCCCCATCGAGCACCGACCGGTCAGGCAAGAGGGAACCGAGTTCAGCCAAATCCGGGAAAACAGCGGCGAGCTCATGGCCATTGCGGCTGAGCAATGAGAGGACGCCGTCCTGGACTGCCCCGATGGCGCGATAGCCATCCCATTTCATCTCGAAGCTCCAGTCCTGGGTGCTGGAAATGTCCGTGGCGGTGCCATTGGCGGCCAGCATCGGGCGGGGCGGCTGCAGGGACAGGTCCTCCGTGGGCTTCCGGTGATCTGGTTCCGGCGGGCCCGAGGCGCTGTCCGTCGCCGGCTGGTCCTTGGCCAGCTGCAGCAGCCAGTTGTCCTTCCCGCCCATGCTTGGAGCGTGGATCAGCACAAAACGCCGGGGGATCCCGCCGAGCCCGCCGCTGGGCTTGCCCTGCAGGATTGCGATGGCTTCCTTGCCTTCGCGCCATTTCTCGATGGTGCAGGTGCCCGCATCCCAAATGGATACTTCTCCAGCGCCATACTGCCCCTTGGGGATCCTGCCTTCAAAGCTGGCATAGGACAGTGGATGGTCCTCGGTCATCACCGCCAGCCGCTGGACGCCGGTTTCCATCGGCGGCCCCTTGGGCACCGCCCAGGAAACCAGCACCCCCTCATGCTCCAGACGGAAATCCCAGTGCAACCTGCGGGCATGATGCTCCTGGATCACGAAACCCGGCGCGGAACCCTTCTGGCTGCCGGCCGCCTGTCCTGGCTGGGCGGATTGCCCGGGGACCGGCTCAGGAGTCTGCAACGCATCGCGCTTGGAGCGGTAGGCGGCCAATCGATCAGGTTCTTGGCCGGGCGCGCCGAGGGCGGCCAGGGGCGCCAGCGGGTCGATGCCTTCTTCAAGCCGGTCCAGCACATCCTGGAACTCCAGCTGCCTCAGCCCGGAAGCCTCTATTTCCCGCCAGGTCCTGGGCGCGGCGACGGTGGGCCGGGACCGGCCGCGCAGGGAGTACGGGCAGACGGTGGTTTTCGCGGCATTGTTCTGGCTCCAGTCGACCAGGACCTTGTTCTCCCGCAGCGAGCGCTTCATGCTGGCGACCACCAGCTGCGGATGGTCTCTTTGCAGTGAGGTGGCCAGCTCCTTGGCCACTTCGCTGATCTGGTCCGAGCTGTACTTTCCGTCCAGGCCCGCATACAGGTGGATGCCCTTGGAACCCGACGTGACCGGGAAGCTGCGCAGATCCATGCCCTCCAGGATCTCCCGGCAGATCAGGGCGACTTCGGCGCATTGCTCCAAGCCGGCACCGGGGCCGGGATCAAGGTCCAGGACCAGGCGGTCCGGGTTCGACGGTTCCAAGGCGGAATCGAAGCGCCACTGCGGCACATGGATTTCCAGGGCCGCCACCTGCGCGATCCAGGCCAGCACAGCTTCATCGTTGACCAGCGGGTAGGTGTTGGAGTGGGTCTTATGCCTGAGCCTCGCGCGGGGAATCCAGCTGGGTGCAGAATCTTCCAGATCCTTGCGGAAGAATACCTTCCCTGGCTCCTCAGCGGTGCCGACGCCGTCCACCCAGCGCTTGCGGGTGGCCGGGCGCCACGCGGCGTGCGGGAGCAAGGCGGGGGCGACCTGCTGGAAGTAATCCATGACTTCGCCCTTGGTCGTCCCGGTCTGTGGATACAGGATCTTGTCCAGATTGCTGACCTTGAGTTCGTGCCCCGCAACTTTGGCGGTTTGCTCCTTGCGTGCCATTGCCGTTCCTCCGCTTGCCTCGTGCAGCAGAGTCTTGCGTAGATTGGAACCGGGGCGCCAGTGTTCCAATGGAATTTTGCGTCAAGGGCTGCGCAACCTCTACGATTCCTGCCAATTTGCCCGCGCTCCCTACACATCGTGGAAAAAGATGTTCCACTTGCCCCATGCGAGCAATCTGGACTGGATCAATTGCCTTCGGGCTGGTGAACGTCCCGGTCAAGGCCTATGGCGCCACCGAGGACCACGACATCGACTTGCATCAGGTGCATGGCAAGGATGGCGGGCGGATCCGCTACGAGCGCCGATGCGAAGTCTGCGGGAAGAAAGTCGCATACAAGGATTTGGACAAGGCCTATGAGGACGGGGAACGGACCATCGTGCTCACCGACGAGGATCTGGAAGAGCTGCCGGCGGAGAAGAGCCGTGAAATCGAAGTGGTGCAGTTCGTCCCGGCCGAGCAGATCGATCCCTTGATGCTGGAGAAGAGCTATTTCCTGCAGGCCGATTCCAAATCACCCAAGGCCTACGAGCTCTTGCGCCGGACCCTGGAGGATACCCAAAAGCTGGCGGTGGTGCGTTTCGCGCTGCGCCAGAAGACCCGGCTGGGGATCTTGCGCGTGCGCTCCAAGACGATGGTGCTGCAAGCGATCATGTGGGCCGACGAGCTGCGTGACGCGGACTCGGTGGCCCCGGAGAAAGCACCGCGGATCAGCCAGCAGGAATTGAAGATGTCCTCCACCCTGGTCGAGCAGTACAGCAGCGATTTCACCCCCGAAGAGTTCCACGACGACTACCAGGACCAGTTGCGGGCGCTGATCGAGGCGAAGATCGAGCAGGGCGATGAGCTGGACACTGAGGCGACATTCGGCGCCGCCGAGTCCGGGAGCGGTTCTGGGGAAGTCGTCGATCTGATGGAAGCGCTCAAGCGCAGCATCGAGGGGCGCGGCGCCAAAGCCAAGAAAGCTCGGGCCAAGAAGGCCCCGGCCACGAAGAAGGCATCAAACTGACAGAAGTGCCAATACCGGGATCCGGCACTGGCGCTTCGCCGCTAGGTGCACGGGTAGGACTGTCGTACTGGCCGATGTCCGTGGAGGTCCGCGGTGCGGGGCAGAGGAACTGGTCGTAGCGGGCGCCAGTGTCGATGAACTGGTTGAGCCAGACAATGCTGTGCTTGGCGATCGTGATGCCAGAGGTGCTCGGCCCAAACGGCCAGGTCCTCGAGACCCGAAATGCGGCGATGTCTTCTTCTGGTCGCGGTGGTCAGTCAGATGCTGGAATATACGCCCGCGTTGGCCTTGAAATTGTCAGCAACGATTACGCGGTGTTTCAGTACGCGATTCAAGGATCTGGCATATCGCGTTTCTGCACGCTAGAAAGGGCGGAACGAGAGAAGCCCGTTCCGCCCTTTCTAGGATTTATCTGGCGCGCTTAGCGGGCCTGGATTTCCGCTGCCTGAGGGCCCTTGGGACCTGACTCAAGCTTGTATTCAACTGATTGACCTTCTTCGAGGCTCTTGAATCCGAAGCTCTGAATCGCGCTGTAATGCGCGAAGACGTCAGCGGATCCGTCAGAAGGCTCGATGAAGCCGAAGCCCTTTTCAGCGTTGAACCATTTTACAGTGCCAGTAGCCATGTGTATTCCTAATTCTAAATTTGTGGATAAACCACGGTTTATGCGTGTGCCAATTTACTAGCACGGAGTATTTATTATGCGCGTCTGGAGACTTTTCTGGAGCCTGTTTAGGCAGTGATACCAGAACATCGAATTCTGAGTTCGGGTGGCAAGAATTATCAACAAAGATGCATGTAGTTACGGTTGAACTGGTTCTATAGAAACGCAGTTTCCAACCGAATGCCCGGCATGAGACGCAGGGACGAATATTTCAAATGACGCGATTCGCTCTCGTGGAAATCAATTCCGAGGAGGCGCTTATTAAAAATCCAAGGGGGAGATGTAATATCACTGATTTCTGCTTAGTCATATTGCATCGTTCAATAACCATAACATGATTATTGAACTTATGGTTAGGCGAAGCTGGTTGGAACCGGGCGCATGCCGTTGGATTCTCCCAGCGATCGGTCTCTTCACAAAATCGGATCTGGGGAGAATGCCGTCCACCTGCGCGTCGGTCAGTTGCCCGTCAGCTGCGTCAGCTTGAAGCCGATGGTTAGTAGTCGCTGAGCGCGATCGAGGCAGCCACGCGGGTCAATGCTTCCTCTTTGCTGACCTGGAGCAAGCCCGCGATCATTTCGATCATGGTTTCACCCAGCCGAGCCAATATCGCAACGGCCTGCGCGTTGCCTCCATTTAGCTCTGATGCCACGAGGAGAAAGGCTTCTCTGTCTTGTCGGACAAGCGAGGTAAGCAAGGCGACACCTAAAACTGCTTCTGGGCTATTGCCCATGAATTGTTCCCGTCGTTCAGAATGAATTCGAATGATTCTTCGGTGCTTGAGGCGTAAATTCAGCAGCATTCTGAGCTTATCAGGGTATGGGACGCCAATTTTCTCCCCGCTGTTCGTTGGAGTTCAAATCAAGCTTTGTGAATTTGAGGGTGCCCCTTCGATCTATTTCGTATCAAGTTTCCGGCTTAACCCGCACTACTAACCTGCAGGGCAGTAAATCAATCAGTGCGCAAGCACGGGCCATGGGCTGTCGGATTTTCTGGGCTCATATCAGTTCCCGCGGAATGAATGAATTCTTGATACTTGGTTTGCCGGCCGCGGTCTTGCGACTGGAACGGCCAAAAAATTTTGCGGGCATCTCGACTCTTTTCAGTCCCCAAAGGGGCCGTGGAATGCTGATGGTCTAAGTCCGCGTGTCCGCCTGTGCCCGCGACACTGTTTGGCAGATCCAAGACCTCGTAGGTGAAGCCAACCAACCAATTAAGATCTGTGGTCCGCGGATAAACCCTCAGGTGAAACTAAATCAGAACAAGGCTGTTCGATGGGCATTTCTTTGATTGGGGATGCCCCAAGTAGTGCTGGATCCTCTGGCCTGCCAGAGATGCAGCCACGAGCATCCATCTTGGCGACCTACTTTTGGAGGCGCCAACTGGCAAATTTCGGGGGTTATGGCCCGGATGCAACTACCTTGCGCCCGGGGATTTTCAGGCAACTAGCTCGTGCAGTATTTGGGGATTCTGATCTAGTGGATAACTCGCCTACTCTCGTGGGAGAGAATTGATATAGATGTCTTTGCAGGCCAAAGAAGCAAGTAAATAATGATGAAACTACTTCGCGATAGTTTGCTTGGGCCGCCGAATAAAGAAATGTGGTCCAGTGCTGTCGATTTTTTCTGGCCTAGCAACTCCACGATGAGAATTAATCGATGGACACCTTGGACTGCTGGCGCGATTGTGGCGGTATGCTGGCAGCCGGTAGCGTGCTTTCGACGCAAGCGGGTATCTCGTGCCCGGCCGTTTATGGCGGTGGAAAATGAATGTCCGGTAAGTTCTGGGCAACAGTGATTTTCATCCGTACAAAACAGAAGAGCCCCGGTTCATAAATTAGGTTGTGCCACCCATTGGTGCCGAAGCTCAGAGAGCGTCACCTGCGCCACGACAGCCAGCGGACGGGCCTGCGCTACGTTAGTTGAATCCAGGTCGAATGACGGTGCCGGAACAAAGCTCATGGCGTGCATGCCCGCGCCATCAGGGAATGGGCATATCATTCGTGCAATAAGAGACTAGTTAAGTTGTTGGGGATGAGATGAGATTTCGCCATTTGAGTATCGACTGCGCCGATCCGCACGCGCTTGCGATGTTTTGGAGCCAGATGACCGGATGGCCTATATCGGAGGTGGATGAACCCGGGGACTCCGAGGTGCTGATCGAGGCTCCAGCTCCGCTGCCGAGCCTGTTGTTCATCAGGGTGCCAGAAGCGAAAACCGTGAAGAACCGGGTACATATTGATTGGCAGCCGACCGCCCGTTGCCGAGATGCTGAAGTGGAGCGCGCGATATCCCTGGGGGCATCGATATATGAAGATCACCGTTCAGCGGATGGGCGGGGCTGGGTGAGCATGTATGACCCCGAAGGGAATGAATTCTGCATAGAGCGGGGAGAAACGGAACTGGTCGGTTGAGACCGGTTGCCTCTTCGCCTATCCCGTTTCAATTAGTGAAATTCTAGAGGCAATCCTCTTGCCCAAAAATAAAATCATTGATCTGCGCAAATGGTCCAGTCGATATCGGTCGATCTTGAGCTGCATGGTCAGCAATTGAGCGCGTACTCGGTGAAGTGGCCGCATTCGTTGAATCCAAGGCGCCGGTAGACGGGTGCTCCGTCGTGGGACGCTTGGAGTACTGCGGTGTCGTAGCCGATACTGCGGGCGGTGTGCAGGGTGGCCAGGGTGATGGCTGTTCCGTATCCTTGGCGGCGTTCCGATTGCAGCGTTGAGATGTTGTAGATGCCGGCGACTCCGGCGCTGAGGAAGACTTCTGCCGAGCAGACGGGGTGGCCGTCGGCGTAGCCGACCAGGTAGCGCGCTGGTGCATCGGCGGACAGCGCGGTTGCCGAGGCGTGGGCGTAGAAGCCCTGCACGGTGGTGGCTGGCGGGTTCCAATTGGCCGAGAGCACGGTTGCGTAGTCGGCGAGTTCTTCAGGGGTGCTCACTAGGCGGATGTCCAGTCCGGCGTTGTGGGCTTGGGGGAGTGCTCCACGCAGGTCTTTCCACATGCCGGTTTCGGTTTCTGAGGCTTCTAGCCCGGCGTTTTCGAGGTGCTCGGCCAGGTTGCTGGGTGTGCTGGCCGGGCCGACCCACCAGGAAAATGGACGTCCAGCAGAAGCCAGACGCTGAAGTGTCTGCGCGATGCGGGCGGGTGCGGTCGCTGCGGTGAATCGTGCGGCGGCGATGATGTTGAAGGTGTCGTCGCTGAGACCGCTATCAGCGATCATCAGGTCGTTGGTTTCAATGACGGCTGCGTTGTCCATGCGGCGGTGGAGGTGGCAGGCGTGTTCGGCCAGGTTCTGTTCCATGGCGAGTCGCGGATCGGGCATGCCGGGTGATGATTGCTTATCGCGTTCCATGATTATCCATACTAGACATGCAGGCTCGGCGTCTCCGCGGATCCACGTAGAACTGGCGGATTTCGGGCACCTGCCATCCCAGGCATCCCTGTTCTTGACCTCCGGCAACCTCCGCGCAACTCTTGCCGCGAGGCAGGTAGCAGGGAGGGGAATTGGCAGGTTTCAGCAACGCCAAGCGCCTTGCCTTCCTCCAAAAGTATTATTGACATGAATGAATAATTTATGCACTTAGCACTTCCACTAGTTGTTAAATAGAAAGTCACCCAGTTAAAACCGTAATATTTGCGAATATTGGACAAGAGTTCGCTTCTGGTTGCTAGATTCCCTTACATCAACACCCGTTGATACAACGCGAATCGCTCGACATCAGATACGGAGAACATCATGGAATTGGTTAACACTCTGCTTGCAATCATCAAGGGCCTTCTCGGTGGCTTGGGCGGCTAGAGGAAACCTCTAGAGCTTACTTCGAGGGGTCCTGCACCGGTAGCGGTGCAGGACCCCTTTGTTGTAAAGGTGCATGCCAGATCGTGCCCTCAATGATGAAGGTGCTGTGGAAACGATTCGGGTTGGCCGCAGTCGGCAATGCACAGGACGGCACCCGCCGGTTCCGGAAGCAGTATTTGAGCCTGCGTTCAGCACAGGAGCAGGCCACTGCTGATCCTGCCCGTTCGATCCCTGACGGGGTATTTGCGAATCCAGCTCTGAAGGGCTTGCGGCATCTGACCATTTGCGCCGGTTGATCGAAAGATGCCGCCCGCAAAATTCGCGGCTCGGTTCGATAGCGGAACACTTTGGAAGTTAACCAAATCTAGCGTTGCTCGGCAGTTGCCATATCCTGCTCAAACCAGCCATGCGTGAACAGCGCTGCCCCGGATGGACTTGATTCCTTATTGCTGGATCTGCTGCCTGCCAGTCTTCTGCACGTCCTGGTTTGTGCAAGCGCGGCAATTTCCAGGCTGCCCAAGCGCTTGGCGAGCAGCGTGAGGGAGGCTGCGCTGCGGCATCCAGGCGACTGCCTCGCCAAGACTTGAGTTATATTCACGCTCGCTAATGTTATTGTATTAGCATGAATGCGGATAACAAGATATGCGGCTTGGACCCCTCCTCGGAATATGTTGACTTGGCTGCCGAGGTCTTCGGCATCCTCTCGGATGTCACGCGCATCAAGATCGTGCTGGGACTGCGCCGTGCCGGAGAGCTTTCGGTCAGCTCCATCGCCGAGCTGGTCGAGAAAAGCCCTTCCGGAGTCTCCCAGCATCTGGCCCGCCTGCGCATGGCGCGCATGGTGACGACCCGGCAGGAAGGCACCAAAGTGCTCTACAAGCTGGTCAACGAGCACGCAGCCAACTTGGTGGCCGAAGCAGTCAAGCAGGCCGAGCATTCGGTGTCCAACGGGCTGCCGCCGCATCACCACCAGCCGCGGGCCTGAGGAACTACTCCCGAGAGGCATCGTGATGCTCGACGTTCTGTGCAACCGGTCCTACGCCAAGTTATTCAGCGCCCAAATAATCGCGCTGCTCGGCACGGGACTTTTGACCGTTGCCCTAGGCCTGCTGGCATTTGACGTGGCCGGCAGCCAGGCCGGTCTGGTGCTTGGACTGGCCATGACCATCAAGATGGCCGCCTACGTCGCGGTGGCGCCATTGATCAATGCCATCGTGGGCCATATTCCACGCAAGCCGCTGCTCATCGGGGCCGACCTCACCCGTGCCGCGGTGGCGATGTTCCTGCCATTTGTCTCCGAAGCCTGGCAGATCTACATGCTGATTCTTGTCCTGCAGTCGGCCTCCGCCACCTTCACTCCGGCGTTCCAGGCCATCATTCCTTCGATACTTCCCGAAGAACGCGAGTACACCCGGGCGCTGTCGCTCTCGCGACTGGCCTATGACATGGAGTCGCTGGTCAGCCCCTTGCTGGCCGCGCTGTTGCTCACAGCCACGAGCTATCACAATCTCTTCCTTGGCACCGTGGCCGGGTTCTGCGGCTCCGCGGTGCTCGTGTCGATGACCAGATTCCCCGAGGTCGCGGCACCCGGCAAAACCACATTCTTGCACCGGCTCACTGGCGGGTTGCGCGCATTCTGGGCCCGTCCTGAATTGCGCGGCCTGATGGCGTTGAATCTGGTGGTGGCCACGACGACGGCCATGGTCATCGTCAACACGGTGGTCCTGGTCAAAGGCGGGCTGGGTCGCTCCCAGGCAGATGCCGCCCTGCTGCTTGGCGCGTACGGAGGCGGTTCGATGATCGTGGCCTTGAGCGTTCCCCGACTGCTGGACCGTTTTCCTGACCGCCGGGTCATGCTCGGCGGTGCCAGCTGTCTGCCACCGCTGCTCATGGCCGCCGCCTGCGAAATCCATTGGGGGCAGGGAACAAGCCAGTGGATTGCGCTGATGGCCACGTGGCTGCTGACCGGAGCCGCGACCGCGACGATCCTCACCCCTTCGTCGAGGCTGCTACGGCGCAACAGCACGGAGCAGGACCGGCCGGGGATTTTCGCCGCCCAGTTCTCCCTGTCGCACGCGTGTTTTCTGCTCACCTATCCCTTGGCCGGTGCGGCGGGAGCGGCGTTCGGCCTCGCCGAAGCGGCGGTCATCCTCGTCGGAGTGGGCCTGCTGGGAACGTTCCTCGCCTTCTTTTCATGGCGCAGCGGCACTGGGGTGGGAGCCGTGGATGAGAACCACGAAACCACGTAGCTGGCCTGCCGCTGGTCCCGCTGGCTCCGTCTTCAGGGGCAGCGGGCACCGGCCCCAGGAAGCCTTGCAGAGAAGCGTCGTTGCGTGGGCACTGCATTTGCGCGCCTGCGACAAGTTTTCCAGCACGCAACCGGTAGGGGATCAGTCGGGGTTGAACTGGCTGGTGTCAACTTGGTCCGGATCCAGTTCCTCGGGCGGTTGTTTGAAAACGTCTTCGTGTTCTCCAGCGATATTGTCTTTCTCCTCGCCCTTGCCTGGCCTGCGTGCTGCTTCGGGGCGCTGATCCTGTGTTTCGTTGTCCTTTGAACCCATGGTCTTGATGTGCTCCTCTTTCATGTGCAGGTTGGTGTTGCAGCCCAGAATTCCACGGTGGCAACTTTCCGGCAAGGAACGTCCGGTGGGAAGTGCCTGTGAATCCAGATCCCCGTAATTCCGGGGCAGGATCGTGGCCGCCCGATGGTGTTGCCTGCAAAGAAGCTGGGTGGTACCGGCGGAACGGGTTCCTGGCCTTGGTGGATCCAGAAGGATCATGCCGCCCAGTGACGGGCAGAAAAAGCGCCAACGGGCAGGCGCCTAGCCATCGGCGCGCGCTGGAGGACAAGGGGCACAAATCCTATCGGTGATCGCCCGATACAGCGATCGAGAGGCCGACCCCGATGATCGATGCGCCCCCGATTCGTCCGAGGGCCGTCATGCGCCGGGGCGAGTTGGCCAGCCAGTTGCGTGCATGGCCAGCGCTGAGCGCCCAAACGGAATCAGTGATCAGCCGGATCAGCAGAGGGATGATGCCCAAGGCGATGATCTGCAGCGCGGTGCTGCCCAGCGAGGGGTCAACGAACTGCGGGACGACTGCGGTGAAGAGGATCAGGCTCTTGGGGTTGGTGAACCCGACAATTGTTCCTGTGCGGATCGCATTCCACAATGAGGCATTTTCGAGTTCCTTCGAAGGTCCTGAGGCCGCAGGCGCTGCGTGCCGGATGGCCTGGACGCCTAGATAGACCAGGTAGAGGATGCCTCCCCACTTGATGGCCTGGAACAAGAGCTCGTAGCGTTCCAGCAGCGGCCCGAGCCCCAAGGCGATGGCAACGCCCACGCCGAAGCAGCCAATGGCGTTGCCGAAGACGCTGGCCAGGGCATTGCCGCGGCCATGGCTGAAGGCCCGGCCGACAACGAACATGACACTCGGGCCCGGCACAGCGATGAGGACTACGGAGGCTATAGCCAGGCCGATGGCTTGCGTTGCTTCGAACATTGCATGATTTTAGCCAATGAAGGGCCCAAGCACTTGGCCCTTTCGTCATAAATGGTCCAACATGCTGTTCCCACGACCGATAGGCAGGCGGAGTGCTGGCCCTCTGCCCGCGGGTACAGGGAGCTGCGCCATGGACCTGGCGGTCCGGACCACGCACCAGGCTCGCCGCCGTTCGCGGTCTTCCGGCATCGGGCGCCGGTGGTTAACGCGCATTGCTCCTGCACGATGCGCAGTGGGCCGGCATCCCGATGGGCTGCGAGCCCCATGCCTGGAACGCCGATCTCTCCCGGGCGCCCGTGATGCGCTGGGCCACGGCCAGGGCGAGGCGCCCGGGCCGGATCGCACTGCCGGTGCAGGTTCCTGCGAGCTGGCTGGACGCAACTGCTGGCAGCCGGATCCGTTGCCTAGGGTGAAAGGGCAACGGACCACGCCGTTCGCCGGCCAACAGGAAGGGCGCCAATGGGCCAGCAGGAAAACCCGTCCCGCACCGTCGGGCTGATCGCCGATCCCGGCATCGCTGATGCCATGGCCAATCGGGTGGCCCGGCGGCTCGAAGAGGTGCTGGAGAAGCTCGAGGAGCAGGAGGAGCAGCAGGAACAGGAGGAGCATAAGGGACCGTGGGAGGTGACGGTTGCGCCGTTTTCCCTGCCTTTGGGGGACTCGGGCCGAGTGGACCTGGCGGGCAAGGCGCCAGCGCTGCGCCAGAAGCATGGCTGGGACTACATCATCTACCTCACGGACGCCCCGCACTATGTGCAGCAGCGGCCGGTGCGCTCGGTAATTGCCGCCGAAACCGCTTCGGCAGTGCTCTCCATGCCCAGCCTGGGCCTGGCGCGTCCGCGCTCGGTGGCCAAGGCGCTGGCCGAGCTGGTCCGCGAATTATCCACTGGCCTCAGTCCCGCTCCTCCGCCCACGCCGCTGGGCAGGGCGATGAGCGTGCACGCCAGCAGGGAGGACTCGGAGAACGAGCAGAACAGGATTTCCAGCATCGAGGGATTCCGCGGACGGCTGCTGCTCATTGCCGGCATGGTGCGCAGCAACCGTCCATGGAAATTGGTCCCGAGGCTTTCCTCCGCGATGGCCGGCGCCGTGGCCACCGGGGCCTTTGGCGTTTTCTACACCAGCATCTGGTCCATGGCCGACTACCTGTCCAACCAGCGGCTGGGACTGATCACGGTGTCAAGCATCCTGATCCTCACCCTGTGGCTGCTGTTGCATAACCGGCTCTGGGAGAGCCCCAAGGGCAGCCGGCGCCGTGAGCGGCTGGTGGTCTACAACGCCGCTACCGTGCTGACCGTGGGATTCGCTGCCGCGGCCATGTACCTGCTGCTGTTCCTCGCGCTGCTGGCCGCCTCGTTGATTGTCATCGACCAGGAATACTTGGCCTACCAGCTGCACCACGGGGTCACGCTGGCCGACTATGTGAATCTGGCGTGGCTGGCCTCCTCGCTGGGGACCATGGGCGGTGCCATCGGCTCCAGCTTCGAGAACGTGGAAGAGGTCCAGCGCGCCACCTTCAGCCAGCGCGAATACGAGCGCCGCAATATGGATTTCCCGCTCGCCGAGGATGCGGGCTAGGGTTGGTTCTTACCGCCATTGACATGCACGGTTGATCCCACGACATAGGAGGCTTCATCGCTGGCCAGGAAGACGTAGGCCGGGGCGACCTCCACCGGCTGGCCTGCGCGTCCCAGCCAGGTGTCGTGGCCGAACTCCGGCAGCGCCTCGATGGGCTGGCCATCAGAAGGCTGCAGGGGAGTCCAGATCGGGCCGGGAGCCACGGCATTGACCCGGATCCCGCGCTTGGCCGCCTGAGAGGCCAGCGATTTGGTGAAATTGCTGATCGCGGCCTTGGTCGCGGCGTAATCCATCAGGTGGTCCGAGGGATCGAAGGCCTGGATGGATGTCGTATTGATGATCGATCCGCCCTCGGGCAACACCTGCAAGGCAGCGCGGCTCAAGGCGAACATGGCGAAGATATTCACATCGAACGTGGCCTCCACCTGCTCGTCGTCCAGGTCCTGCAACGATTCGACGCTGATCTGCTTGCCGGCGTTGTTGACCAGGATGTCCAGGCCATCCAATGCGGTCACTGCCTCGTCGATGAGCGTAGCGCGGTACCTGCGGTCGCGCAGGTCGCCGGGAAGATGATGCACTTCGACTCCTGCATCCTCCAGCACCGTGGCGACCGCCTGGGCATCCGGCTCTTCGGCGGGCAGATAGGCCAAGGCCACTTTTGCGCCTTCGCGCGCGAAGGCGATGGCCACAGCCGCGCCGATGCCTGAATCGCCGCCGGTGATAAGCGCCCGCTTCCCGGCCAATCGATCGCGGCCTTGGTAGCTGCGCTCGCCGTGGTCCGCTTTCGGCTGCAGCTTGCTGTCAAGTCCCGGCTCCGGCTGGCGTTGTTCCGGCGGGCTGATGCGTTCATTGCCGACACGGTCGGGCTGTTGCGTTGGATTCCCGTTCATTTGATTCCTCCTCTGATTGCGGAAGGACGCCGAACTCTGCGAAATATCGTGCGCCCGGGACTACCACTGTTTCTCCGGGGAGGCGTTCGATTGAACTGGGTGCCCCGGTTTCAGCGCGAATGGCCAGCTGGCTGTCGGCGGCAACCCAGTTTCCGACTCGTTGCCCGGCTTTGTGCTAGGGCGGAAGTCTGGGATTTGGCGCAAAGATCACGGCTGCTGCTGCCAGCCGCCGTGGTACCTGCCTACGGTGGAACTCCAGCCCGCCAATCGGAAGGGAGCAAGGAGCATGGCTGGCACATCGAAGAGCAGGATCAAGGACGAAGAACTCTACGAGGAGCTGCGCGAGGAGGGGAACTCCAAGCAGAAATCGGCGCGGATCGCCAATGCCGCGGCCCGCGATGGGCGTTCCAAGATCGGCGAGCGTGGCGGCAAGTCCGGCGATTACGAGAGCTGGAGCGTGGAGGAATTGCAAAGCCGGGCCAAGGAAATCGGCGTCAAGGGACGCTCGAAGATGCGCAAGGGCGAATTGATCGATGCGCTGCGCAATTCCTAGTCCGAGAACCGGGAGGAAGGGATAACGATGGCTGATCGCGAGAATCCGGAAGACCTGGAACCGGCGGGCCGGGGAGATGGTAGCCCGGGAGACGGGGACAACCACCCGGGCCAGAGCCGGGTAGCCCGACGGGGCGGCATCAACGATGACCCCAAAGAGCAGGACGATGAGGATGAGGAACGCTTCGATGCAGGATGAAGCCGGAAGCAAGAGGAAAGGAGCAGGCATGCAGGAACACGTCAGAGGCGGCAATCGCCATCGGCCCGGACTATGGCTGATGGTTTTCGGCGGGCTGCTGGCCGCCGGATTCGCCATCTACGCCGTGCTGGCGGCGCCAGACAGCACTTCAGGTCCGTTATGGATCGTCGCCGGCTGGGGAGCGCTGGTATTCCTCTATGGCCTGTACCGCTTCATCCGCGGGCGCAGCGCCGTGGACCACCAGCGGGGAGGGACCGATGTGAATGAAGTCTGACCCGGCGCTGGCGCCGCGCGCGCCATGAATTCGGCACCGGGCCGTGCAACGCAGCACAGCGGGGAGGACACTGCCCAGTGTCCTCCCCGCTGTGCTGGCGGCAGTGGCGCCATTGGTTGGGAATGGCCGTTGCGGGCCGCTAGTCCCGGGAAATTCCCTCCACCAACTCTCCAGTGCTGTTCTTGTCATAGAACCGGGCGATATCCGCCTGGGCGAGCATCCCCACCAGGGAATGCCCATCGATGACCGGAAGCCGGCGCACCTGATGCTTCTGCATTGTGCGGATCGCCTCTTCCACCGAATCATTTGCACCTATGGTGACAGGCTTGCCCTGGGCGTACTCGGACACCTTGGTGCTTGAAGTGTCCATGCCCCCGGCGACGCAATTGACGACGATGTCCCCGTCGGTGATCGTGCCGGCCAGGCGTTCGTCGGTTCCGCAAATCGGCAGCATGCCCACCTGCAGCTCCTTCATCATCCGGGCGGCCTCCTGGACCGTGTCGCGCTCATTGACGCATTCTGCCGGAGAAGTCATCAGTTCCCTTGCCGTAACCATGTCTTTGCTCCTTTCCTGTGTTCCTGATCGGACACTTGCCACGCTCCAGCATCCAGGGGCATGGTTCAACGATTGCCAGCGTCCTTTGAGGCAGGGCGCGCCCCAAGCTGGCAACAACTGATTAACCATGTACTCCATGGCCCGATCGCTGATATTCGGTAGAGGGCAAGGGAAGCAACTTGGAAAGGAAAGAGCCATGGGAATTCTGGACAGGGCCAAGGACCTCATTGGGCAGGCAGCCGACAGGCTGAAGGACCCCGACAAGGATCTGGTGGAGAAGACCTGGCCGGCTGGCCAGCCCGATGACGAGCATATTCCCTCGGATTCCGGCCAATCCGCACAGGCCCCGGGAGACGGGGACGCGGACCCTGGCCAACAGCCGCAGCCGATGGAAACGGTGAGCGGCGCAGATCCGGAACTCGACGATTCGATCCGGGACCAGTACGCCCAGAAGCCACACGAGGACGAAAGCTAGGAGAAGAGGCGGCGGCCAGAATGATCAGGCAACGCATGTCAGTTTCAGATGCCGGGCGCTGCGCGGGCCATGCCCGCCCGAGACATACCGGGGAGCGCCGCTGAAATGGGCGCCACCAGCGATTTCACCCATCCGGCGCTGCTGCTGATCGACCTGCAGGATGGGTTCTTCCAGGCCCCGGAGCTGGCCTCGGCACGCGCCCGCTTGGTGGAGCACTGCAACGAGCTGGCTGCCGCGGCTCGAGCGTCGAGGATTCCGGTCTTCAACGTGCGTACGGTGCACAAGGAGGACAAATCCACTTGGACGCTGAAAATGCTCGAGGACGATCAGGGGTACCTGTTCGAAGGATCCGGGAAAGCCGCCAACCTGGCGGAGCTGGACCTGTCTGGAAGCATCGAGGTGCTCAAGCACCGGGATAGCGCCTTCTGGAACACCGAGCTGCTCACCTTGCTGCTGCAGCATCGCGTCAGTTCGCTGGTTCTGGCTGGGATCTGCCTGGAGACGTGCCTTGCGGCCACGGCCGCCGACGCTTTTGCGGCGAATCTGCCGGTGGCGCTGGGTGTGGACGCCACCGCTTGCGCGAACCCGGATCTCAAGGAGCGCACGCTGCAGTTCATGCGGGCGCAGCACCGGCAGAAGCTGATGTCCACGAGCCAGCTTTGCCAGATGTTCGTTTCACCGCATTAACCAACAGGAGAATCGAGGAAAGGAAAGGAAGAACAATGTCACTGGAAAACCCTGAATTCGACGAGGTGCTCCAGGATCTGGACGTCGATGAGCCGCTGGACGGACGCGATAGCCAGCCAGCTGGCGGTTCATCCGATGCGCCTGGGGTCCTTGATGCCGAGGATCCCTTGCGCGGAGTGCAGCAGGTGCTCGAAGAGAGCGACAGGGATCCGCTGGGGCTCAACCCCGAACCGCTCGACGAGCAACGGCCTGCGGACGAGACGGAGCTGGAGGACCCGGAGCTGGAAGCAGGCGCTGGAATAGATGCCCAGCGGATTGCCAACCTGCCTGACCATCGCGAGGCGCCGGATCAGGGGTAGGGGATCCGCCGCCCGGGGTGGATCCCAGCACGTGGCTGCGATCCACCCCGGCGGTTCGATCACTGCCGGGCCGACCACTGGTTCGCCATCATGGGGATCGGCTTGAGCCCGGCTCCCACGCGATCGGCGGTCAGCACGGGATTCCCGGCCAGCACCTTGGAGGCTTCTTCCAGCAGGCCCTGAACTGCCTGCGTAGGTACCGTGAAAGTCCCGTCTGCTTCGGCCACGATTGTCTGCTCCTGGACCCGGATCGAGAACACGGCGACAGCCCCTGAGCGCATCACGCTTTCCACTGAGCTCATCTGCCGTGATTCGGTGAAATCGATTGGATCAAGGACGTGATCGCCAGCCCGCCGCTTCAAGTGCGCCCGGCCATTCACGAAGCGGCATTCGCCTCTTGGGTGAAGAAGGAGATCTTTCCGCTGGCCTCCAGGATCGCCAGCCTGACCGAGCTGTAGTTCTCGATGCCCGACTGGCGGGCCAGCATGCTCAACTCGTCCAGGCCGATGCGTTCCTTGTGCAGGGCCTTGCGGTCCACCACGCCGTCGCGGATCAGCACGATAGGCCGGCCCTGCATCAGCTTGCCCACCTTCGGCCAGCGCATATTGGCGTAATTCAGCGCCGCGGCCAGAACGAGCATGGTGAACACGGCCAGAAGGCTGCCGGTCAGCGAGCGGTCTTCCATGGTGATGCCCTGCTGCACCATGTCGCCCAGCACGATGAACAGGACCAGCTCGAAGGAGCTGAGCTCGCCGAGGGCGGATCTGCCGGTGGCTCGGGTCACCAGCCACAAGATGATGAACGCGGCGGCCGCGCGGATGACGATTTCCATTAGGGGATCCTCCAGGTTTCAATGTCGATGCGTGCTTGGGTGCCGTCCGCGGTGATGCCCAGCGCCCCTTCGCTCTTCGGAGCCCATTGGTCCGAGGCCCGGCCGTGGAAGATGGCGACCATCTGCCCGGCCCCGGACGCAGGGGCTACTTCGAATTCGACCGTGCCGTCGCCCCGTGCGGCCTCGGACTCCGGTTCCGGGAAGACCGAGAAGTCCTCGAAAAGCATGAGGTAGTCCTCATTGAGGGTGAGCTTGACCGTTTCAGGCAGCGGCTCGGGCGAGTTGAGCGCTACCCGCAACTGGATCTCGTTGCCTGCCCGGATCACCGAGGGGTATTCCACCTGGATGTCCAGATTGCCGGCGCGCTGCCCGGTGGTCTTCTTCTGGTCGAATGCGCCGAGAACGGCCGCGATCACCAGGGCGGCGACCGCGAGCAGGGTGGCCAGCCTCAGCCGCCTCCGCCCGCGGTTCCTTTCCTCGGAGGTGATGTCATCCAAGGTCGAGTCCTGGATGTTGGCCTGGAAGATATTCTGCATGGACTATTGGCCTCCTCGCGCTTTTACCTTCGAGGCTAGGCTGTCAGGCCGGTCCGCGGCTGGGCTGGGCGGCAGTTCACAGGAGATATCCAGCCCGCCGATTCCTATTGCGCGCGGAACCTGTGGATTTCGGCGTTTGCCTTGAGCCTGAACGAAATTGGTGCCACCGTGGCAGCAGGAGGCAGCACCATGAATAACCAAGACGTTCTCAGCAAGCAGCAAATCAGCGACTATCTCAAGGACCTGCCGCACTGGCGCGAAGTGCCCGGGGCCATCGCCGCCGTGTTCCAGGCCAAGACCTCGGCGTCGGCCATCGAGCTGTTCAGCGATATCGCCGGGGCCGCCGAAATGGATCAGCACCACCCGGACGTGGATTGGCGCTATGACAAGGTTTTTGTCACCACCACCTCGCATGATGCAGGCGGCATGGTGACCACCCGCGACATCGCCTTGGCCAGCAAGATATCCGAGCATGCCGAAGCGCTGGGCATCGCTGCCCGCCCGGAACTGATCAGCGTCGTGGAAGTCTGCGTGGACAGCGATGCCCCGCGGAAGATCGCGGCGCAGTGGGCGGCCGGTCTGGGCTACCGGGTGATGGAGGACGGTTCACTGGTGGATCCCCACCGCAGGCTGCCGGCCATCTGGTTCCAGGAAACAGCGTCGCCCAACCCGAATCGGCTGCATCTGGATATTTGGGGCCCGTACTCCGAAAGCGCCGGGGTGCTGGACAGGCTGCGGGAGCATCAACTGGCCCTGGATGAACAGCAGGCCCCGAGCTTCGTGGTGGCCACCGATGTGCAGGGCAACCGCTTTTGCCTCTGCACCGAGCAGGACCGATGAATCTCCCAAGGCCATTTGCGCCCAGTGAGGCACCGAATATCCGACGGTGACGCGGGCCACTACGTCAGAAGATCCCGCAATAAAATACAGGTTATTCGATCCTTGCCGTAGATAATTCGTGAGCAGGATGAGATTGCCGTTGTAAACACTAATCTGTAGAACATCGCAAAGGATGAGCATTGCCCCCGGGCACGGGTCGATGCCATTGCCACGCATGTCTGGAGATAGGAACAATTCTCATGATTATTGGAGTTCCCAAGGAAGTCAAGAACAGCGAATTCCGCGTTGCCCTTACGCCTGCCGGCGTCTCGGAGTTCATGGCCCGCGGCCACGAAGTCGTGGTGGAAACCGGAGCCGGAACCGGGTCCGGCAATGCGGACGAAGCCTATGTCGCCGCCGGTGCCCGCATCGCGCCTGATGCCGACGCCACGTGGGCCGAGGCCGAGATGGTCCTGAAGGTCAAGGAGCCGATCGCCTCGGAGTACCACCGCATGCGTGCGGGACAGGTGCTGTTCACCTATTTGCATTTGGCCGCCTCGCGCGAATGCACTAACGCGCTGCTGGCCTCCGGGTGCACCGCGATCGCCTATGAGACCGTGACCGCAGGCCGGACGTTGCCGCTGCTGGCCCCGATGTCGGAAGTGGCAGGCCGCTTGGCAGCCCAGATCGGTGCCGTCCAGTTGCAGCAGCCCAATGGAGGTTCCGGGGTGCTGATGGGCGGAGTGCCAGGCACTCGACCGGCCAAAGTGGTAGTGATCGGCGGCGGCGTAGCAGGGACGCATGCGGCCCAGATTTCCATGGGCATGGGTGCCGACGTCACCATCATCGATATCAATCTTGCCCGGCTGCGCGAAGTGGACCAGGCGTTCAACGGCCGGATCAAGACGCAGGCGTCCCAGCGGATGGCCATTGCGCAGCAGGTCGCCGAGGCCGACTTGGTGATCGGGTCGGTGCTGATCCCGGGCGCGGCGGCGCCCAAGCTGGTCACCGACGACATGGTCGCGGACATGCGGCCGGGATCCGTGCTGGTGGACATCGCGATCGACCAGGGCGGTTGCTTCGAGGGTTCCCGTCCCACGACCCATGCCGAGCCGACGTTCAAGGTGCATGATGCGGTGTACTACTGCGTTGCGAATATGCCCGGCGCCGTCCCGCACACCTCCACCGCGGCGCTGACCAACGCCACGCTGCCCTACGCGCTGCGCATCGCGGACAAGGGCTGGAAGCAAGCACTGCGTGAGGATTCAGGGTTGGCCAATGGACTGAACGTCCATGACGGGTCGGTGACCATCAAATCGGTGGCCGATGAGTTCGGGCTGCCCCTGCTGCCAGCTGAGCAGGTGCTCGGAGCACCGACGCTCGTCTAGCCAGCAGCACGAGCCGGGGCAGGGGATCGGCCAGGCAGGGAGCTGGCCGGCACTGCGCTGGATCGAGCGTGGAACACTGATTGGGCAGAATCAATCGCGAGGATGATTCTACTTGTCGGTGGTGGACACTAGACTGGCAATCGCCCTTCAATCATCGCGCCCTTAATCCGGAGTGGCGCGGTGCCGGAGAGCCTGATGCCAGCGAGGATTTTTCCACATGCTTCTCAAGCTCATCTTGAAACATTCCAAGCCCTATACGGGCTGGATTATTGCCGTTATCATTTTGCAGCTGGCCACCACCATGGCCACTCTCTACCTTCCAAGCCTGAACGCCAAGATCATTGACGTGGGCGTCGTGACAGCCGATGTCGATTACATCTGGCGCACCGGCGGACTGATGCTCATTGTCGCCCTGATCCAGGTGGCCACAGCGGTGGCCGCCGTGTATTTCGGGGCCAAGACCGCCATGAGCGTGGGCCGCGACATCCGCCAGTCGGTCTTCGAGAAGGTCTCCACCTTCTCTGCCCAGGACGTGAACAAGTTCGGTGCCGCCACCTTGATCACCCGCGGCACCAACGACGTGCAGCAAATCCAGATGCTCACGCTGATGGCGCTGAACTTCATGATCAACGCGCCCATCATGTCCATCGGCGGCGTGGTCATGGCCATCCGTGAGGATCCGGGGCTGTCATGGCTCGTCTGGGTCTCCGTGCCTCTGGTCTTGATTGTCGTGGGCCTGCTGGTCATCAAGCTGATGCCGCTGTTCCGGGATATGCAGACCCGCATCGACGGGATCAACGGCGTGCTGCGCGAGCAGATCACCGGCATCCGCGTGGTCCGCGCTTTTGTGCGCGAGCACCACGAGGCCGAGCGCTATGACGATGCCAACCAGAAGCTGACCGACCTGGGTGTCAAGGTCGGCAACCTGTTCGTGCTGATGTTCCCTGCGATCACCATGATCCTGCACCTGTCCACCGCGGCAGTGCTATGGTTCGGCGGACACCGCGTGGATAACGGCGATGTGGAAGTCGGTGCCCTGACCGCCTTCCTGCAGTACATGCTGCAGATCCTGATGGCCGTCATGATGGGCACCTTCATGGCCATGATGATTCCACGTGCCATGGTCTCTGCCGACCGCATCTCAGAGGTCCTTGACAGCCAACCGTCGATGCAGGATGCGGCAGACCGCGAGGTCCTGCTTCCAGAACCGGGCACCGTTGAATTCAAGAACGTGACCTTCGGCTACCCGGGAGCTGAAGCTCCTGTGCTCTCCGATATTTCCTTCACCGCCAAGCCGGGACAGACCACTGCCATCATCGGTTCCACAGGTGCCGGAAAAACGACGCTGTTGAATCTGATCCCGAGGCTCTACGACGCGACGGAAGGCGAGATCCTCATTGGCGGCGTACCGCTGAAGGAATTGGGCCGGGAGGCCATCTCGCGCAATATCTCCGCAGTGCCACAGCGCCCCTACCTGTTCTCCGGAACCATTGCCAGCAACCTGCGCTTTGGTGCGCAGGATGCCAGCGATGAAGAATTGTGGGAAGCACTGGAGATCGCGCAGTCAACCGACTTTGTCACCGAACGCGAAGGCCAGCTTGAATCCACCATCTCGCAGGGCGGCACCAACGTCTCGGGCGGACAGCGCCAGCGGCTGTGCATCGCTCGCGCCTTGGCAGCCAAGCCGATGACCTATTTATTTGATGATTCCTTCTCGGCCTTGGACGTGAATACCGACGCCAAGCTGCGTGCGGCGTTGGCCGAGCCGACCAAGGACGCAGCGGTCATCATCGTGGCCCAGCGCGTCTCCACAATTACCGAGGCGGACCAGATCCTGGTTCTGGACCACGGTGAAATCGTGGCCCGCGGAACCCATGAAGAACTCTTGGAATCCTCGGAAACCTACCAAGAAATTGTGACGTCCCAGCTGAGCGTGGAGGAGGTGGCCTAAGTGGCGAAGAAACAGAAGAACGCGGAACCAGAGCAGCTTGATAGCGAGCTCGCTGCAATTGACGAATTTGAAGTCGCCGCCGGTGCCGATGACTGGAGCGGTGGTGCGCCAGCGCGCAAGGCCGAGCACTTCTGGCCATCGGCCAAGCGCCTTGTCGGCCTGATGTCCCCCTACAAGTGGGGCATGGTCCTGGTCTTTGCGCTGATCACCGTATACGTGGTGCTATCGGTGATCGCACCTCGTGTTCTGGGCAAGGCCATGGACGTGATCTTTGCCGGCTTGATCGGCAAGAACATCCAGGCCGGGACTCCAGCCGACGTGGTCATCGCGCAATTGCGCGACTCGGGCCAGGGAACCCAGGCTGACATGCTGTCCAAGGTCGATTTCGTGCCCGGCCAGGGCATCGACTTCACCCAGCTCTCGCAGCTCATCCTGATTGTGCTCTCGATGTACTTCGTGGCCTCGCTTTTCTCCTGGGCTTCGGGCTGGTTGTTGAACAAGCTGGTCATGCGCGTGGTCTACAACCTGCGCAAGGACGTCGAGGACAAGCTCAACCGCCTGCCGCTGAACTACTTCGATACCCGCCAGCGCGGTGACGTGCTCTCGCGCGTGACCAACGACGTGGACAATATCCAAAATGCGCTGCAGCAGGCCTTGAGCCAGCTGGTGCAGTCGATCATGACGGTCATCGGCATTGTCATCATGATGTTCGTGGTGTCCTGGCAGATGGCCTTGATTGCCCTGGTCGCCTTGCCGCTTTCCGGTATTGCCGCGGGTGTTATCGGCTCCAGGGCGCAGAAGCTGTTCACCGCGCAGTGGAAGAACACCGGTGCGCTCAACGGCCAGATCGAGGAGTCCTTCTCCGGCCATGAGCTGATGAAGGTCTTCGGGCGCGAAGAGGACATGGTGGACCGCTTCACCGCGCGTAACGAAGAACTGTACAAAGCCAGCTTCGGTGCCCAGTTCGTTTCCGGCATGATCATGCCAGTGATGAACTTCGTTTCCTACCTCTCCTACGTCGGCATCGCCGTCGTGGGCGGCCTGCGCGTAGCTTCGGGCGCGATGAGCCTTGGCGATGCCACGGCCTTCATCCAGTACTCGCGTGAGTTCACCCAGCCATTGGGGCAGATTGCGGGTGTGGCGAATATGCTGCAGTCCGGTGTGGCCTCGGCAGAGCGGACCTTTGAGCTGCTGGACGCCGAAGAGCAGGATCCGGAAGATGCCCAGGCAAGCCTGCCTGAGCGGACCGATGGCCATGTGTCTTTCCAGAACGTGTCCTTCTCCTATACCCCGGACAAGCCGCTGATCGAGAACCTCTCCTTCGACGCGGATCCAGGTCATACGGTGGCAATCGTCGGCCCCACCGGTGCCGGCAAGACCACCTTGGTGAATCTGGTGATGCGCTTCTACGAGCTGAACTCCGGGAAGATCATGCTGGATAACCATGACATCACCCAGCTCTCGCGCGCTGATCTTCGTTCCAAGGCGGGCATGGTGCTCCAAGATGCGTGGCTGTTTGGCGGCACCATCATGGAGAACATCCGCTACGGGCGATTGGATGCCACCGATGAGGAAGTCATCGAGGCCGCCAAGGCGACCTTCGTGGACCGCTTCGTGCGTGCATTGCCTGATGGCTACGACACCATCATCGACGAAGAAGGCACCAACGTTTCGGCCGGCGAGAAGCAGCTGATCACGATCGCCCGTGCCTTCGTGGCCAACCCTTCCCTGCTGATCCTCGATGAGGCCACCAGCTCGGTGGATACGCGTACCGAACTGCTGGTGCAGCAGGCGATGGCCGCGCTGCGCAGCGACCGCACCAGCTTCGTGATTGCCCACCGACTCTCGACGATTCGCGATGCCGACACCATTCTGGTGATGGAAGCGGGCAAGATCGTCGAGCAGGGCAACCATGAGCACCTGTTGAAGACCCAGGGCGCGTACTACCGCTTGTACCAGTCGCAGTTTGCTGGTCCAGCCGAGGACGTGGATGCGAATCCGGATACCGCTGCCGTTCCGGCTGTGGCCGCCGGTGCTCCTGTGGCTTCCGATTTGGCACCGGAGGCCAAGGAGGAAACCGAGTAGTCTCTTCCTGCGAAGGTCCCGGTTTCTGGCAGTTCAATCTTGCCGGAACCCGGGGCCTTTGCCGTGCGAGGCCAGTGTTTTAAGAAGCCGCCAAAGTGCGCCATCAGGTCACCAATAGCGCATCTTTCCGCGGATGATGATGCAATGTGATCATGATGCTTAGACAGTTGGAATATCTGGTGGCGCTGGCCAATGAAGGGCACTTTGCCCGGGCAGCCGAGGAATGCGCGGTCTCCCAGCCAGCTTTGTCCGAAGGCATCCGAAAACTTGAAAAGGAACTGGGCGCGCCGCTGGTCAGGCGCGGCCATGCCTTCCAGAGCTTGACCGTTGAAGGGCAGACCGTGCTCAAATGGGCGCGAAAACTCCTGAAAGACCACGAATCGCTGAAGCAGGAAATTGCCCATTACCAGCATGGGCTCAATGGAACCCTGCGCATCGGCACCGTTCCTGCCGCCTCTTCCACCGTCGCAACGCTCACCGACAAATTCGCCCGGGCCCATCCGGAAGTGGGCATCAATATCCAGGCAAGTCTCCGGTCGGAGGAGATTGTCCGCCAGATCAGGAACTATGAGCTCGACGCGGGACTGATCTATGCAGAGCCGCAGGACGTGGCCGGAGTGCTGGTGTATCCGCTCTATGCCGAAGAGCATGTGCTGCTCACGGCGACCGGTGTGCTAGCCAAGGCAGGGGCGGTTTCATGGAGCTCGGCCTTGGATCTGCCATTATGCCTTCTCGACTCGTCCCTTCGAGGACGCCAAGTGCTGGACCAGACCCTGAGCCAGCATGGCATGGAAGTATCGCCGCGAATCGAATGCGACTCGATAGTCACGCTGCTCGCACACGTGTCAACGGGAAATTGGGCCAGCATTGTCCCGCGCCAGTGGTTGCCTCCGCTGGGCACGCTTCCAGGAATCGAGCTGACCCGGCTGGATAATCCGCAGGTCACCTCGCAGATCTCTTTGGTGATGGAAGATGACAACCCATTAACTTTGATGACGCGAGCACTCCAAAAGATTATTTTTGAGATTTTTCCGTCGACTAATGACGGTTCCAATAGTCTTCATAACTGATACTTATCGGATCATCGGATCTGATTGTTGGATTTGATCAATGCAATTCCCTGAACCTAGAAGCGGGCCCGGAGTCACCAACGACTCGGACCATGTGATGGGAGGCGGAAGATACCAATGGAACGAGGCAGCGCTTCGGAGGACAGGGAATGGCGGCAACCGGTCAAGCGCCCCGGTGATCCTGGGCTGCGTGGATGATGGGCAGATCTTCCTCGCTCCGCACAACCATTCGAAATTCCACGCCGAAACGCGGCTCGCTTATTGACTGGCAGCTCTTTGCCATTGCGCACAGCCCGGAGATCCGGCCGGCAATTCGCGTTGGCCTTGGCCTGGGGATCCCCGGGAGTGTGCTGCTGGCAACGGGCAGAACAGACCTCCTTGCCTACGCGGTCTTCGGGTCCATCATCGGAATGTATGGCCGGGCCCCGCATCGGCTGCAGCGCTTGAAGAACCAAGCACTCGGGGCGGCATTGATGCTCTGCGCAGGAATTTGCGGAATCGCTGTGGCTCCCTTGGGCTGGCAGGGATGGCCGTTGCTTGCAGGGGGAGTGTTCTGGGCGGTCTTCAGTTCGGTGATTGCCGATCGATACGGGATCAAGCCCGGCGGCGCCTTCTTTCCCCTGTTCGCTTTCGGCGCGTTGGGAACCCTGCCGGTGGGGGAACTGCCTGCGTTTGAAGGGCTGGCCACATTTGTGGCCACTGCCTTGTTCAGCATCCTGCTCGGGCAGACCGTTCGAGATGAAGGCGTGGAGACAACTGGGGCAGATGCCGAGCCGGTCCATTGGCCCGGCATCCTGCGCAGGGCTCTAACCTATCTGCTGGTCATCTTCCTTGCCGGGACGGTTGGAATTCTCCTGCAGGTGGAACACCTTCAATGGACCATGGCCGGCGCGGCAGTTCCACTGGCTCTAGGCACTGCGCGTGGCCGGCTGCGGCGTGGACTTCATCGTATTGCAGGAACGCTCGCCGGCATCGGCGTGTTGTTGGGAATCGGCCTCCTGTCACCGAGCGAACTGGTGATCGGATGCTGGATCATCCTGCTGATGTTCCCCACCGAGGCCTACATGGCACGAAACTACGGTCTTGCGCTCAGTTTCTTCACACCGCTGATCATCTTGATGCTGCAATTGGCCAATCCGCAGATTGGATCCCAGATGGTGTGGGACTGCGCCATGGGAAATCTTCTTGGAGTTGTTGTCGGCATTGTGGCAGCCGCCGCGATTGAATTCCGACCTGCGTGCCCAGGAACCGGCATGGACAGCACACTGGGAAAGGGCAGCAGCATGAACCTCAGTGAAAAATAAGACAAAGGACTTCTATTTAATAGCCGGAGGTCTACCGCATTCCAGCCAACAGGACATAAGCTGGCCTTGAACTCGCATTTTTTCATCGAGGAAAGGAAAAAGAAGCATGACTGATACATCCGTGCCAACTGTGGGCGCAAAACTTTCTGCAGAATTCTTGGGCACCTTCGTGCTGGTCTTCGGTGGCTGTGGTTCGGCCATCTTCGCGGCAAAGGTCATCGCCGAAGAATCCATCAACATGGGGATCGGGTTCGTTGGTGTCTCACTGGCTTTCGGTCTGACCGTGCTGGTGATGGCCTACGCTGTCGGCCATATCTCCGGCGGACACTTCAACCCGGCAGTCACCTTGGGAACCGCCTTCGCCGGACGTACTCCTTGGAAGGATGTCGGACCTTACATCGTCACCCAGGTGGTAGCCGCTTCTGTCGCCGGCGCGGTGCTGTTCTGGATAGCTTCGGGCAAGGACGGCTTCAACGCGGTGGAGTCGGGATTTGCATCCAATGGCTACGGAGATCGTTCCCCCGACGGCTATTCGCTCGTCGCGGCATTGGTTGCAGAAATTGTGTTGACCGCGATCTTCCTCTTTGTGATTCTGGGTTCCACCGATGCGCGCGCGCCTAAGGGCTTCGCCCCGATTGCCATTGGCCTGTCACTGACCCTGATCCACCTGGTGTCGATCCCAATCACCAATACTTCGGTTAACCCGGCGCGTTCGCTGGGTGTTGCCTGGTTTGCCGGCGGCGAAGCATTGGGCCAGGTCTGGCTGTTCATCGTTGCGCCGATCATCGGTGCCGCGATTGCTGGCGTGAGCTATAAGGTATTGTTCCCGGCATTTGTCGACAAGGGCCGCGAAGGCTTCGACCGCAACTAGGACCTGGACATCGCAATTTCTGATTGATGTCTCTTGGGGCCCGGAGGCGACTGCTGATGCAGTCATCGCCTCCGGGCACTTTTGCGCACGGAGTCGGTAGGTAACAGATTTTCGTCTGGTCGCTCACGGTTGAGGCAATTCCATAGGCAAGGCCATTAGGCTTGTACCATGCAACAATGGCCAGAGCACCCAGTCCGCTACATGGCTGTACGGCCTAAGCAACGCGTCTTCAATGCCGGCAAGTTCAGCAAGGGCGATGTGTGGACGATGGTGGCCTATCTGTTCTTCTTCATCGGGGGAGCGGCGGGGCTGATTTCGCTTATCCCGGGCTACATGACAGCGTTCGAAACCCAGGAGCAAGCGCTCTTCGGCATCAACCTCATCTTGTACGTCGGCTTCTTCATTCTCGCGATGGTCCAGTGCGGTCCGCAGTTCTTCGATTCCTTCAAGACCATGCGCTACCACTCGTGGGCGAAGTGGCTGATGCTGCCCGGAGGCTGGCTGTTGACCATCATGGCCAACGCGCTCATCGCAGGGCTCACCGGCCAAGTGGTGACCAGCGAGAACCAGGCCGCCTTGGAAGGCATGGCCACGACCGTGCCGCTGCCCGTGATGCTGGTCGTCACGGCGCTGTTTGGCCCATTTGTCGAGGAGTACTTTTTCCGGCATCTGCTCATTGGCAAGCTCTCACGTAAAATCAATGTCTGGCTTTGCCTGCTGATCTCCACCGTCCTCTTCGCCGGAATCCACTTCGTCGGCGCGGGTGTAGGGTCGTGGCTGGAAGTCGTCCCCTACTTCATGCTCGGCATCACGATGGGCTTGGCCTACATTCTCAGCGGCAAATCGATGGCCTATTCCTACATGCTGCACGTGCTGAACAACACCGTGGCCCTGCTGGTTGTCTACCTGCTCTACCCGCTGCTCCCTGCAGGAATCTAAGCAGTGCCGTTCGCAGGACATGAACCACGCACCCCGGCCTACCGCGGCATGCTGCTGGCGCTCTTTGCCAGTGGTGTTGCCACCTTCTCCCAGCTCTACGCAGTTCAGGGGCTGCTGCCAGTCATTTCCAATGATTTCCAGATCAGCTCATCCCAAGTTGCGCTAGCCGTCTCATCGGCAACCTTGGGGCTGGCCCTGGCAGTGACTCCATGGGCCATCATTTCGGACCGGATTGGCCGGCGGAAGGTCATCTGCGCGGCCTTGATAGCCTCGGTGCTGCTTGGATTGCTCAGTACCCAGTCGCCGAATTTCGAAACCCTCGTTGTTATCCGCTTCTTCGAAGGCCTTGCCTTGGCCGGGGTGCCCGGCTCCGCTTTGGCGTTCCTCGTCGATGAAATCAGCCCCAGAGCGGTTGCGGTAGCCAGCGGGACCTACATCTCGGGAACCACCCTCGGCGGCCTGGCCGGACGCCTGGTGGCCAGCTTCATTGGAGAACCCGCCGGCTGGCGTTGGGGCATCGCTGCGGTGAGCATCATGGCCGGGCTGGCCACGCTGTTCTTCCTGATCAAGGCGCCGACGGCTCAAGGCTTCGCTCCGATCCGAGGGCAAAGCCTCAGGGGGATCGCTGAGAAGTTTGGCCAAGCGCTACGCGGGAAAATGAGCCTGGTCTATGCCCAAGGGTTCTTGCTGATGGGAGGCTTCGTTGCCGTTTACAACTATCTGGCGTTCCGGCTGGAAGCGCCTCCCTACCTCATCCCGTCGTCCCTTGCGGCTCTGGTGTTCTTGGCGTATCTATCTGGCACCTACACATCGGTGGCCAGCGGCAAAGTGGTGGCCAGAATCGGCCGTCGCAACACGCTTCGCCTGAGCATTCTCACCAGCGCCGTCGGACTGACTTTGACCCTTGCCGGGAACCTGGTGGCCATCGTTGCTGGACTGCTGGTCTTTACGGCAGGCTTCTTCGCAGCACATGCGGTGGCCAGCGGCTGGGTTCCAGTCTTGGCCTCCGGCGCCCGCGCTCAGGCATCCAGCCTTTACAACCTGTTCTACTACGTTGGTTCTTCGGTGCTGGGGTGGCTTATTGGACTTCCGTTCATGCACTTTGGCTGGGGCAGCGTGGTGCTCTCGGTGATCGCACTACAGGCGGTGGCCATGATCATGGCTTCGTTCCTCTCCCAACGGGACCCGTCGTTAGGCGAGGCCTAGATATTCCTTCCCACTAGGTCAGATGATCAAATTCGCCCGATACCCAGCGGGCGTAGCGGTCGGCGGAAAACTGCACGATACGCTGTGCATCAGATCGAACGCAGGATGCGAAGTTGCTGTAGAGCCGGTCAAACTCCAGTACTTCCAAGCCCTTGGCCATTCGGCGCACCACGGCGGCGGAGAGCGGGATGCGATTCGGATAACTGCGCAGAAATGTCACGTTTCCATCGGCCACCGGGAAGATCGCGTCCCCTGCCAGGAGCACTCCGCGCCCATCTGCTCCAGCCTCCCAGCAAGCTACGGTGCTCCCCGGGAAATGTCCGCCCAATTGCTTCAGCGTAATACCAGGCAGAACTTCAAAAGCATCTGTCCACAGCTTGATCGCTGGAGACGAATATTGGACCCAGCGCGCATCAAAGTGCGCCACGTAGATGGGGGCATCACCAAAAGTCTGGCTGTACTGCTGCTGCACGCCATACATATGCGGATGGCTGGCAACAATCCCGGCCAGTCCGCCTCGGGACTGTAGCCAAGCAATGATTTGATCGGTAATCAGCCCGGGAACGTCAAAGAGCAGATTCCCGCCGGTGGTCTGAACCAGCAGGGCGCTTTGGCCAATGCCAATTTCTGGAGAAGCGATGGCAGTCAAGCCCGGTTCAAGTTCTGTCAGTGTCAGCTCGTGTCCGTCAGCTACCAGGTCTTCGGTCCGTACCCAGCGTTGCGTGCCTCCGGGAATGTATTGGCGCTCGTCGGCGCAGATCGGGCACAGCCCTTCAGGCTGTGCGCCCGGAGGAAACTCCACGGCGCATCCTGCGCACTGCCACTGATCGAGGCGCTCTTGGCTCATGGGCTCTGCTGCTCCTTCTGGCCACATCCCCGCGACCCCTGGTTGCTTTCAAGCTAATGCGTTTCTACTCTATCCGGTAGACGGCAACTGCCTGAGGCATCTCGCACAGCGATATTAAATGGTGAAAGAACCCGGTCGTTCGTAGAGTGGGAAGGGTGAGTTCCTCAACCCCCATTGAATCCCCGAAGAGTATCCCGCGGCAGATCCTGGCCCTCGCTGTTCCCGCCCTCGGCGCGCTGATCGCCGAGCCGTTGTTCTTGATGGCTGATTCGGCCATCGTGGGGCACTTGGGAGTGGACGAATTGGCCGGTGCCGCCTTGGGAACCACGGTCTTGCAGACCGCAGTGGGGCTGATGATCTTCCTTGCCTATGCCACCACCCCGGCGGTCGCCCGGGCGATCGGCGCAGGCCGGCCGGGACAGGCCATGGCCGCAGGACGCGATGGCATGTGGTTCGCTCTCGCCCTTGGCGTGGTGCTCTCGCTGCTGGGATATCTTGCAGCCCGTCCTTTTGTGCAGGCCATGGGTTCTGAAGGGGCCACGACAGATTTTGCGGTGGACTATATCCACTACTCCCTGCCTGGCCTGACCGCGATGCTGCTGGTGCTTGCCGCTACCGGTGTCCTGCGCGGAATGCAGGATACCAAGACTCCGCTGGTGGTTGCCACCGCAGGCTTCGGACTGAATATTGTGCTGAACTTCGTCCTGGTCTACGGGGCGCAGATGTCCGTGGCCGGTGCCGCCCTGGGCACTTCGATTGCCCAATGGCTGATGGCTGCGGTCTACCTGTGGATGCTGTTGCCGCGAATCCGCCAACAGGGGATCTCGCTGGCGCCAAGCTGGGCGGGGTTCATTTCCACCGGGCAAGTCGGGTCCTGGCTGATGCTGCGCAACCTGACCATGCGCGCGGCGTTGCTTTTAACTGTTTTTGTCGCCACAAGCTCCGGCACCCAGACCCTGGCCGCGCACCAGCTGGTCTTCACGATCTTCAGCTTCCTGGCCTTCGCGCTGGACGCGCTGGCCATTGCGGCCCAGGCGATGATTGGCCAGGAACTGGGCCGCGGGGATGTTGAGCGCGTTCGCAAGCTCACCGGCATCATGAGCCGCTGGGGGATCTACTTTGGCGTAGCCACTGGGCTGCTGCTGTTCGCCACCTCATGGATCTTCCCGATGATGTTCACCCCAGATGAACAGATCCGCCAGCTGACCACGGTAGGACTGTGGGTGCTGGCCCTGTCCCAGCCCTTGTGCGGACTGGTGTTCGTGCTCGACGGTGTGCTGATCGGCGCCGGGGATGCCCGCTACCTGGGGTTAGTCGGCGTGGTGAACCTGGCGGTCTACGCGCCGATGCTCTGGGCAGTTTTGGCTCTCACCCATGATCCGCACGCGGCCATCTGGTGGATTTGGGTAGCCTTTGCGCTGGGATTCATGGCATCTCGTGGCATCACGCTGTGGGTGCGGGCCCGCGGAACCGCGTGGATGCGGCTAGGCCACTAGCCAGGAGGCTGCCAGCTGGTTGCCCGGACCGCCACTCTTTTATTCCCAGCCCGTCCACTGGAAGTCTGGGGGACGTGCCGGGAACTGGGCTGCCAGCACCTCGCCACCATCATGGCGGCATTGCATGAGCTGAATCGGGCAACACGCCCTGCCGATGAAAGGAGCGCCCTGCAGGGCGGCGCTGCGGCCGTCCTGGGAGCCGCGAACAAGTGCTGCGCCGCCAACTGCCGCTACATCGACCCGCCGGTATGAGCCGGTCCGGGGAAGAATCTGGCTAATCCGTAGAGGAGCTCCGGATTCCACCATGACCAGTCATGCCCGCCGCTGAGCGACTCGAAGTCCACCTGGCCTGCCGGTGGAAATTCGCGCAGGTGCTCCATGAGGCGCAGGCACCCCTCATGGATATCCGTTTCATAACAGCCAGCTTGGATCAGCACGGTGCTGTGTTCCGGCAGCGCCGCGATGCTCTTGGTGAGGTCGGTGTGCCAGAGGGAAGGCGACTGGGCGAGCGCGCAACCCACCAGATGCGGGTAGTGGCAGAGCATCATCAGGGCTGCAAGACCACCAAAGGAAGCACCATTAATTAGCACGTCGTCGCGGCGCAGGGAGATCCGGTAGCGGCTTCGCGCCCACGGCAGGAACTGCTCCGCAATGGACCTGGTGGTTCCCCCGAGCACGGGAAGTTCCTCGCCCCGGATCTGGACGGTGGTGCTGTCGATGAATAGCACATGCAGCGGGGCAAGCTCTCCGGACGCAATGGCGGCATCCAGCGATTGAGCGGCCGCAAGGAACCGGGCGTAGGTGGCACCGTCGTGCACAATGGCCAGTGGCGTCGGCCCGTCCGCCTGGGCCGGCACGTACATCCACAGATTCCGGGGGCGATGGCAATTTTCATCATAAAGCTCGTGATGATGCAGTCGAGGGTGCTTGGTTCCAGGTGCTTGTCCCGGCTCTCCCCAGCCGCCGACCGCAGGACCGGGGCGATGCCGGTCCGGGGTCGCAGCGGCCAGCGAGCCGGGAATCCGGCTGGCAGGGGCGTAGGCCAAGGACACCGGGGCGCCATTCATGCTTGCCCCCACGAACTGGTTGAATTCATCGATTCCGCCAGCGTCGGCGGCCAGCCGGATGGGCCGGCGTTCGGTTTCGGTGCGCCATGAGGGCAGGCCCGCGCCGCGGTGCGTCGTGATGCGGTAGCCAGCACGCCAATCGGCGGGAACCTGCAAGGTGACAGCCCACAAGCCATTCGCGATTTCCTCGAATTCGCTGGCATCGAGATCACGGTGGTCCACCAGCGCATTGGCCGACAAGATCGCGGCGGTCAGCGGTGCTGGCTGCCCGTGATCGGCCAGCAGGAAATGGGCGTACACCAGGGCTGGATCTTCCGTTGCTTCAAAGACCGGGGTGCGCATCTCGCCATTGCGCAAGGCGTGCTTCCAGGCGCGTAGTTCTCCAGCTGACCGGGTGGCACGCAGGTAGCCATAACAGCGCAGGGACCCCGGCGCGGTGCCGGGCCTAGTGTGCATGTTCTTCATGGCCGGGGCGTTCGTAGGCCATCTCGTCGGCGACGCGGTCATGGTCCGAATCATGGGCGTAGGACACCTCATCGAGGGTCCGGTGCCAATAGCCGATGATGAGGCGGTTCGCTTTGGGGATTGCGGCCTGCGCGGCCCAGGACCGGGCAAATCGGACTACCTCGGATTCGGCCGACACCCACAGGTGGATCTGCTGCGGGTGTGCGACGGGGTAGCTTTCCATGGCATTGATCAGATGGCGGGTACTGCCTGCCGGGGCGCCGGCGCGCGAAAGCCAGGTGATGCGCATTCCTGCCGGCGCACGCAGCTCGTGGATCTCCTGGGCATCGGCCACCTCGATGAACACCTCGCCTTCCTGGTTCTCGGGCATCTGCTCAAGGGTGTCGCTGATGGCTGGCAGCGCCGTTTCATCGCCGAACATCAGCGCTGTGCCCCCGGGCTTGAGCACTCGTCCGCCGCCGCCAAAAGCGCCGAGCCTGCTTCCCGCACTGATCCTCTCCACCCATGCGCTGGCCAGTCCTTCGTCGCCGTGGCGGACAAAGTCGATGGCCATCCGCGAGGTTTCGGCATCAAGCCAGCGAACCGTGTAGGTCCTCACCCGCGAGCGCTGGTCTCCGGCAAAGGCCCACCGCCCGGTGCTGGCGTCGCGCTGGGGAAAATCCAGCTCTTGCCCGGGGCGGGGGAAATAGATCTTGATATTGGGGACGGCGGGCCCATCGGCGGCGTAGGAGCGAACGCCTTCCCCCTGGAAGATGACGCGGCGCATCCGCGGGGTGTAGTCGAGAATCTCCTCGACGATCAAGGTATGGGCACTCATGGAGAGGGCTCCTTCGGGTTGGTGGCTAGTGCGGGCTATTGGCGCCGTGCAGGGTTTCGGGTTAGCAGGAAGAGCAGGTACAGGCCGCCGCCGAGCGCGGTGGCCATGCCGATGGGCATTTGCCACTGCAGGGGCAGCTGCTGCAGCGCAACATCGCAGCCGAGCAGCAAGACGGCGCCGGTGAGCGCCGCGGGCACGATGGGGACCGTGCGCGAACCGATCAGCTGGCGAACAATCGCTCCCGAAGCCAAGGCGACGAAGGCTACCGGTCCGGCCGCCGCCGTGGCCGCGGCACTGAGGCAGACCGCGGTGAAGATGGTCACGCGGCGCACGGTTTCGGCCCCCACGCCCAGGGCGCGTGCCGCGTCGTCGCCCATTTCCAGCAGGGTCATCCCGGTGGAATGCCACAGCAGCACCGGTAGGAGGAAGGCCAGGGCCAGCAGGACCAGCAGTGCATCGGACCAGCTGCGTCCGCCCAGTGAACCGGTGAGCCAGAGGTTGGCCTGGGCCGCCAGCTCTGCGTCGCCCTTGGCCAGAAGCAGCGTATTGGCAGCCGAGAGCATGGCGCTGACCCCGATGCCGATGATGACCAGGCGCTGGCCCCCGGTACGCGCCCCGGCATAGGACAGCAAGTAGACCAGCCCCGCGGTGAGCAGCCCGCAGGCCATCGCCGCACCCGCCGTGGCCAGGGCGCCGGCATTGAACACGACGATCTGCGCCACCGCGCCGGTGGCGGCCCCAGTGGTGAAGCCGATGATATCGGGGCTGCCCAACGGGTTGCGGGCGATGGATTGGAAACTCGCTCCGGCCGCGCCCAGGGCCGCGCCCACACCGATCGCGGTCAGCACGCGCGGTGCTCGGATGGAGCCAATGACCAGCCGATCCCGCTGGCTGCCGTGGCCGGCCAGGGCATGAAGGACCTCTGGGGGCGAGAGCCGGATGGTTCCGGTGCCCAGCGCCACGATGGCCAATACGCACAGGAGCACCCCCAGGGTGATCATGATCGTGTGCCGGCGCGCCTTCGTGTAGTGGCTTTTTGCCATTAGCTGCCTGCCTTGAGCATGCGTCGGGCCAACAGGATGAACAGTGGTGCGCCAATCAGCGCGCTCATGGCCCCGGCACCGACTTCATCGGGCCTGACGAGCATTCGGCCGAGGACATCGGCAATGAGCAATGCGAGCGCTCCCAGGGCCATGGACAGGGGAAGCAGGCGCTGGTGGCCGGCTCCTACCAGCATGCGCGCGGCGTGCGGGGCGGCCAGGCCGATAAAGCTGATGGGTCCGGCCGCCGCGGTGGCGGCTCCGGAGAGCAGGACTATTCCCAGCAGCCCGAGCGCCCAGGCGCGCTGCGTGCTGATGCCAAGGGCCTTGGCCGAATCCTCGCCCAGGGCCAGCGCATCAAGGGTGCGCGACATGCACAGGGCCAGCACCGAACCTATCAGGATCACGGCCAGGGTGGCCGGCAGGACATCGTAGCCGCGTCCCTGCAGTGAACCGGTGGCCCAGGAAGCGTATTTGGTTTGGTTTTGCGAAGTTCCGCCGATGATCAAAATGGTGGTGGCTGCCGCGAGCATGACCGAGAGTCCTGCCCCGGCCAGGACCATGCGGGAGAGGTCGTTTCCCCGGGCGCTGCGCTGGCCGAGCAGGAACACGGCGATGCTGCTGATGCCGGCGCCGATAAAGGCAAAGAGCATCAGCACCGCCGGCTGGATCACCCCGAGGGTAATGGCGATGGCCACCGCAAAAGCGGCTCCTGAATTGACTCCGAGCAACCCCGGTTCGGCCAGCGGATTGCGGGTCAGAGATTGCATCAGTGCTCCGGCCAGCCCCAGCCCCGCGCCGACCAGAATGGCCAGGAAGGTCCGTGGGATGCGCAGTTCATGCACGAGCAGGTGCTCGGTATTGGAGGGGTCGAAGCCGGTGATGGCTCGCAATGATTCGCGCAGCCCGATGGAAGCGGAGCCGACGGCAAAGGAGCAGGCGATCAGGATGCAGAGCATGGCCAAGGCCGCCGCCCACCACAGCAGTGGTGAGCGGTGTCCTGGAGCGGTGCGAGGTTGGAACACGTGGCCTTACTTTGCCAAGGAAGGGAAGTCGTTCTCGAAGTAGTCCAAGATCTGGCTGGATGAGTAGTAGTCCAGGCGGAAGGAATTGGCCAGCGGGAAGACATTCTTGCTTTTGACCGAAGGCAGGTTGGCCAAGGTGGGATCCGCGAGGAAGCTCTTGGCGGTGTCCTCGGTGGCCGCAATCAGGAAGGTCGCATCGCCGGTGGCAGACTTGGCCAGGCCCTCATAGGAGGTGAAGACGAAGTCATCACGCTTCTGTGGATTGGTGTTGTACTCTTCCGGCGGCTCAACGACCTCAAAGCCCAAGGAGGAGATCAGCCGGGAGTGCGGTCCAGTGGTTTTGCCCACAGGCGAGGCCGAGCCCTTGTTGTAGGAAACGATGGAGGCGGTGGTACCTGAATCAATGGCCAGCTTTTCCTTCACCTGGGCTGCGCGCTCGTCAAATTCGGAAATGATCTTTTCGGCTTCAGCCTCATGTCCGGTGGCCTCTGCCAACTGCCGGGTCAGCTCTGGCCAGTCCTTATTGGAGTAGTTGACCACGATGGTCGGGGCGATTTCCTTGAGCTGGTCGTAGTGGTCCATCACCGAGTCGGCGCCGGAAGTGGAGACGACGATCAGGTCGGGGTCCTGGGCGATGACCGATTCCAGGTCGAAGTTGCCGATCTTGTACAGCGGCTGCACGTTGGCGGCAGTGGCAGCTTCGCTCCACTGGGTGAAGAATCCGTTGGAGTCGGCTTCCGGCCCCGGGGTGGTGATGGTGGTGGCTGCCACGGGTGCGTCGATAGCCAGCAGGGATCCGGTGGTGGAGATCGCGGTGTTCACGATGCGCTTGGGCTGTTCTTCGATGGTCACCGAACCTTTTTCATCGGTGACGGTGCGTGGCCATTGGCCCTGTTGAGCGGCCGAGGACTGGGTGTCGCTGGTTTCAGGCGTGGCGGAGCCACTGGCAGTGCAGGCCCCGAGGCCCAGCATCAGGGCCGCAGCCACGGTGGTCGAAGCAATCGTACGAAGGTTGAAGCGCACCTGGATTCTCTCCTTGGTGGTGGGTTGCCTGCGGCTGCGCGTGGGCGGTTTCCGGAGGCAAAGCAAGTGGTTGATAACGAGATAGAAGCCTATCCTTAATCACTTAGGGTACCCATACATCAGAAGCGGCATCTGGCCTGGTCCAGGCCTGGGAATCCCGGGCAAGAGCGCGAATGCCGGTGTTCTTCGGCCATGGGGAATCTGTCGTTAAAAGATATTGAGCTGTCCGGAACTTCCCGAGCGATGCACCGAACCGGGGCGACGCCCCCGTGAGGCGGCAAAAGCACGGGAGAAATTCGGGACATGGGCATACCCCGCCCAGCGGGCGACGGAAGGCAGTGGCAGGCCGGCGGCGAGCATGCCTTCGGCCCGGCGCATGCGATGGGCCAGCGACCAGGCGGACAAAGTGCTGCCGGTGGCCTCGCGCCATGCCCGTTGCAGGCTGCGCAGGCTCATCCCGTGCTCCGCGGCCAGTTGGGCGAATCCGGCGTGGGCGCTGGCGTCTACGAGGAGCCGACGGGCAATGGCCGCCAAGCCCGGGCTGTCGGGCCAGCGCAACCCCGGGTATCCGGCAACATCCTCGAGCAGCTCGAAGGCCTTGCGGCGATCGTAGTGCAGCGGGCGCAGCGCGGTGATGTGCGCGATGGCGTGGCGTAGCAGCACCGGCTCCAGTTCCCGTGGCAAGCGCAGCGGAAGGCGCAGGTCGGCCAGGCGCTCTGCCGGCCGCAGGGGCATGCTCAATGGGAAGAACAGCGCGCCGGAATCGATATCCAGGCGGACGGAATAGCCGTCCGGGATGATGAGCAGTTCGCCGGCCTCCACCCGTTGGGTATGGACTTGTTGTTCGCCGTTCCTGGGATCCGCCACGCTGATGGACCCGCGTCCTTGATAGGCCCACAATGCGTAGCGATGCTGTGGAAAGCTCATCCAGCGCGTGGTCAGGGCAGGAACCGGCTGCCAGTGCTCGGCGATGGCGGCAAGGGATTCCGGGGCCGTGGCGCGGCGCCGGAACTCCCGGAAGCCGATGCCGTACTCAGCTGCGATCTGCCGGCGCAGGGTGCGCTCGGAGACTCCTGCCGACGCCGCCAACCCGGCCAGGCTGGGCGCATCGTGCTGGCCCGGGCGCAGCCCTCGACGAGCGCGCGCCAGGGCCTGATGGCGCGCAGCTGGCAGTCCGGGCAGCGGGGCGCTGTGGCGCTGCACGGTGAAGCGCTCCAGATGCTCCACGACCCGGGCCATGGGCAACTGGCCGCGATGCAATGGCGACAAGGTGAGCAGCATGAGGTGGAACATCCAACCGGCGTGGCCCGGAGGAATCTCGATGCGCTGCAGTGCGGCGTTGCTCCTGCTGTGGCGTGCTGGAACCAGGATCGCCAGCGCCAAGCTGCCGGCGGCGTGCTCGACCATATGGGCCATGCGCTGGGGAATCCATAGTGCCTGCCCGGGCAGCAGTTCGATCGCCGCATCCTCGAAATGCACTCGCGCGGTGCCTTGGTGCGCCAAGACCACGATGCTGTAGTCCAGGTTGCACTTCCAGGCGACCTGGACATCGGCGGAGACGAATGGATAGGCCGAGGCGTGCTGGGGCATGGGGCGCTCAGTCGTTGCCGAGCATCGCACGCCGGATGGATTCCATGTGCACCGCCATGGCCTCGGTGGCCGCGGCGGCATCCGAGCCCTGGATGGCGGCCAGGATCCTGCGGTGCTCGGCCAGCTCATCGGACTGCGACATGTAGGGCTGCATGGCTGGCAGCACATAGTGCGCCCGGGCCGTTTGCGCATAGCATCCCTCCAGGACCGCGACGAGGCGGGAGTTGCGCGAGGCAGCGCACAACGCGCTGTGGAAGCGCTGCGCGGCGTGCATGGAGGAGATCGGGTCGCTGATCGCGAACTTCTCCTGGTCTTCGAGATGGCCGGCCAGCTGCACCACCAGATCGGCAGAATGCATCATGGCGACCTGGCCGGCGACATGGGGCTCGAGCAGGCAGCGCAGCTCAAGGACCTCGTAGACGTCATTCAGGGAGATCGGGCGCACCAGGTAGCCCTTCTTGGGCAGTACCTGCAGCAGCCCCTCGCTGGCGAGCTGGCGAAGGGATTCGCGCACCGGGGTCTTGGAGACCTCGAATTCCTGGGCCAAGGCCGGCTCGATGACCAGTGTCCCGGGGGCGAGCTCGCCGCGATTGATGCGATCGCGCAGGATGCCGACAAGCTTCTCGGAAAGCGAGCTGGACATGATTCCCCGATTCCCAGATGGTAATTTTTCGGTCCGCACTGGACGCGGGTCCGAGTCCCAGCTTAGTCTGAGTTGAAATATATTTCAGGAATCTTACAGTGCAAGACTTCACCAGGGGAGCATGGCAATGACGACTGCACAACCCTCGACCCAAGCGCACCAGGTGCGCAACCGGCGGAGAGCCTTGACGGCGTCGATATTCGGCACGGCTATCGAGTGGTACGACTATGCGCTTTACGGCGCCGCCGCGTCGGTGGTGATCGGCCCGCTGTTCTTCTCCGGCGCCGGCCAGTCGGCGGCCTCGGTCGCCGCCTTCGCGACTTTCGCGGTGGGTTTTGTGGCCCGTCCGCTGGGCGGCGTGGTCATCGGGCATCTGGGTGACCGCTTCGGCCGGCGCCCGGCCATGCTGCTTTCGGTGATCCTCATGGGCATTGCCACCGTGGGCATCGGGCTGCTGCCGTCGGCCGAGGCCTGGGGAGCCTGGTCCGTGGCCCTGCTGGTGCTGCTGCGCCTGGTCCAGGGCTTCGGGGCCGGTGCGGAGCTGACCGGAGCAATGACCCTGGTGGCCGAATACGCGGAACCCAGGAAGCGCGGCTTCTACACCTCGCTGGTGCTTTCCACCCCGCCTCTGGGCATTGCATTGGCCACCGTCTGCTTCTACCTGGTCTCGCTCGCGGGGGACCAGGCCCTGCTTGGCTGGGCCTGGCGCATCCCGTTCCTGGTCTCGGCACTGCTTTTCATCGTGGCCATCTACATCCGCAACAGGCTCGAGGAGACCCCGGACTACGCCGCGGCCATGGCCGAGGCCCGCGCCAGCCAGCAGCGCGCCAAGCTGCCCGTGGCCCAGGTCTTCACCGGGCATTGGCGGCGGGTGATCCTCGGATTCCTGGCCATCACCGGCCATAACGCGGTCAATTACATCCTCGCCGTGTTCTCCTTGAGCCTGATGGTCTCCAGCGGCATGGAGCGCAGCCAGGCGCTGCTGGCCGTGACCCTGGGCTCTCTGGTCTCGGTGCTGCTTACCCCGGTGGGAGGCCGGCTGGCCGACAGGTATGGAGCTTCGAAGATCATGGCCGCCGGAAACATCTCGGGCCTGGTCCTGGCCTTCCCGATCTTCGCCCTGATCTCCAGCGGCGAGTTCTTCCTCGGCTTCCTGGGCATCGCCGCCGGCTACGCCTTGGTCATCCCGTGCACCTCCGGCGCCCAGGGGGCGTTCCTGACCGAGCTGTTCCCGGTCCCGGTGCGCTTCACCGGGATCGCCATCGCCCGCGAACTCAACGGCGCCATCGTCGCCGGGCTCTCGCCGCTGATTGCCGCCGCCCTGCTGCAGGCAGGCAACGGGTCCATTGCAATGCCGGCCGGCTACCTGGCCCTGTGCTGCCTGTCCTCGGCAGCCGCCATCTTCCTCGGCGCCCGATCCGCCGCACGCACCCTCTACTAGAAACAACCCCGCAGAGAATCTGGGAGCAAAACATGGGAAACCTCAAACGCCAAATGCCTGACCTGGCCGAGCTGGTGAGCCTGATGAAATTCAAGGCGCCCTCGCTCGATCGCCGCTCCGCGCGTCTGGCAGCCGCCGCCGACATCTGGGACCTGCGGGCGATCGCCAAACGACGGACACCCACCGCAGCCTTCGACTACGTCGATGGCGCCGCCGGACGGGAGACCACTGCCCAGCGCGCACGGCAGGTCTTCGACTCGGTCGAGCTGATTCCGCGCATCCTGCACGGAACCGCGCACTCGGATCTATCCACCAGCATTGCCGGGGCGCCCTCAAAGCTTCCCTTCGGCATTGCGCCCACCGGCTTCACGCGCTTCATGCAGTCCGAAGGCGAAATCGGCGGCTCGCGCGCGGCGCAGAAGGCCGGCATCCCGTTCAGCCTGTCCACCATGGGCACCCGCTCCATCGAGGAAGTGGCCGCCGCTGCCCCGGGAGGACGCAACTGGTTCCAGCTGTACCTGTGGAAGGACCGCGAGAAGTCCAGAGCCCTGGTGGAGCGCGCGGCTGCCGCAGGGTTTGACACCTTGCTGGTGACCGTGGATACCCCGGTGGCCGGGCAGCGCCATCGCGATACCCGCAACGGGATGAAGATCCCGCCGGAACTGACCCTCAGGACCGTCATTGATGCGTCCTACCGCCCGGAATGGTGGTTCAACTTCTTGACTACCGATTCGCTGAAGTTCGCTTCGCTCTCCGAATCTTCGGCAGACCTTCCGAGCATCATCAACTCCATGTTCGATTCCTCCTTGGACTTCGATGATCTGAAATGGATCCGTGAGCTGTGGAAAGGCAAGCTCTTCGTCAAGGGGGTGCTCACCGCGGAGGATGCGGCCAAGTCGAAGGCCGCAGGGGCCGATGGGCTCGTGGTCTCCAATCATGGAGGACGCCAGCTGGACCGCGCCCCGATTGCCTTCGAAGCGTTGAGTGAGGTCCGCGCCGAGGTGGGCCAAGACATGGAGATCATCCTGGATTCGGGCATCATGTCCGGTGCCGACATCGTCGCCTCGCTGTGCGCCGGGGCCGACTTCGTGCTGATCGGCCGAGCCTATCTCTACGGCCTGATGGCCGGCGGCGAGCAGGGTGTCGACCGCGTTATCGAACTGCTGGCCAAGGAGGTGGAGGTGGCCATGCAGCTGATGGGCGCTGCCTCGATCAGCGATCTGGACGGGCATTTGATCCGTCGGCGCTAGCCCTGGAAGAACAACTGATCCACAGATGATATCTCGTGATTCAAATCGTAATTGATGATGTGGTGGGCATATACTGGCCGCATGGACATCACCTTGACGCAGCTCCGGTATTTCAGCGAAGCGGCAGCTCAGCTGTCGATGACCGGTGCGGCCGAGCGGCTGAATGTCGCCCAGTCCGCCGTGTCCAGCGCGGTAGCGCAGCTTGAGAAGCAGATTGGTTCCCAGCTGTTCATCCGGCAGCGGGCCAAGGGCCTGCTGCTGACGCAATCCGGCGAACTGTTTCTCAAAGATGCTAACGCCGTGCTCGCGCATCTCGAAGAGGTCGTGGAGAACGCGAAAGGCGACCAGGCCAGCGTTTCGGGGGTGGTCAGGTTGGCGTGCTTCAGCACGCTGGCACCTTTCCACATTCCTGACCTGGTGAACCGTCTCAAGGCAGATCACCCGGATCTTGTGTTGGAAGTCATCGAAGCCGACGCGGCCGGCTGTTCCCGGGCGTTGAGCGAGGGGCAAGCAGATCTGGCCCTGTGCTATGACCTCGGACTGCCGGAGAATGTTTCCACGAGCACCGTCAGCAACGCCAGGCCATATATTGCGCTGCCCAGGGCGCACAGGTTTGCCGGAAAAAAGGCCATCAAGCTGCAGCAGCTGTCCACCGAGCCATTTATCCTGCTGGATATGCCGCACTCAAAGGACTTGATGCTGTCGATTCTTCGCCAAGCCGGGGTGGAGCCTGACGTCCGATTCCAGTCGGCAAGCTATGAAACGGTGCGCACCTTCGTCGCGCACTCCCATGGATATTCCATTTTGCACCAGCGGCCGACGCATTCAATGACCTACGACGGCAACGAGGTGGCCATCGTGGAAATCGCGGATCAAGTCCCGGAACTGCGCACAGTGCTGGCCTATCTTCGATCGCAGCGGCCCACGGGGCGCATGAGAGCGGTGGCCGATGCCGTGCACGCCCAGATTGCAGGACGCGCCAAAGGTCCGGGCACGGGAGGCATGCAGCCAGGCTAGGCGGCTGATCGATATCGGTTGATCATGGTCTTGACCAGGTGCCGCTGATGCGAAGAAGTGACTTCTGCCGGTTCCAGCATTGACGTAATGTGCAACCCCATCATGGCGTTGATGAGTTCGCTCCGTGCGTGGTTGGCATTCAGCTCCCGGGGAACCTCGCCCAGATCCTTGGCTTCGTTCAGGCACTGGCTGATTTGCACCATCCAGGCGTTCAGGGCCGCTGCCCCGATCCTGCGCAGCGACTCATCGGTTTGCGCCCTCTGCCAGAAAGCAATCGCCACCCGGGCCTCGGCGATGGTAGTTTCATCGGCCGGGATGATTTCAAAGCACAAGGCCAGCAGCGCATCCAGTCCGCGGCGCGAAGCCAGTACGTGGGCGATCCGCTGGTCGGTGCGTTGGCAGATCAACTCGTAGGCCGCGAGCAACAGCTCGTTCTTGTTGGCGAAGTAGTGGGAAATGATGCCGGGAGTGGCATAGCCGCATTCCTTGGCGATATCCCGCATGGTCGCATTCTCGATGCCGCGGGTGGCGATAATGTTCCAGGTGGTGTGGATGATGGCAACACGGCGCTCTTCGTGGTCGACGAGGCGAGGCATGGTCACGCAGCTTTCCGGCGGGCAACGCCGAGTCTGGTCGGTCAGGGGCAGATGGACAGGAACTGGGCCGGCCAGTCCAGGTCCTGTCCATCCTTGCATGGCCGCAGCGGCCAGCCAGCTATGCTCCGCAGTGTCCTGCGGGCTGGCCTGCTGGGGCGGAGCAGTGCGAGCCCGTCGAGGCGGGCAGGTTCAGCATGGGATTTTCATTGAAGAATCCGTGGGGCTTGAGCGTGAAGCCTACGGTATCCACTGGCATGATGGGCCAGTCCTCGGGGCGCGGGAAGTGCGTCAGGCCAAAGGAGTGCCACAGCACGATGTCTTGTCCGTCGATGTCCCGGTCGGCCTGCACGAAGGCCGGGAGCCCGGCTCCGCCTGGATTGCGGTTGACCAAGTCGCCAGCGGCGTACAGTTCTCCCTCGGCGAAGCGCGTGACCCACAGGTCATGCCGGGTGAAGGCGGCACGGGCGGCGATGGATGAGTCATCGGCCATCGCCAGTGTCGGGTTGTTCTGCGGGTACAGGGTGTAGCCGACCGGCTCGCCCACGTGGTTCAGCGAATTCGGATTGCTGACCTGCCAGACGCGCCCTGCAGCGGCATTGGCATCGCGGATCGCCTGCTGTTCGGTGGCCAGGCGCTGCCGGCTCTGGGTGAATGCGTTGCCGTGCGGATTGCCTGCGGATTTCGGCAGGCGGACTACCTCAAGTTCATCAACAGCGTTGGTGTGGCCATCGATCATCATGTCCAGGCGGGCGCCGAAGAGGTGCTGGTGGTACGGGGCGGCCAGGCCCGGCGCGATTTCCGAGGCGTATTCGTAGCCCTTGTGCGGCAACGCCGCGGTGAAGACGATGCCAGTGGCCTTGGCCTCGAATTCGATGGTGCCATCGAGGTAGAGATACCAGTAGAAGCCGTAGTCGTAGTTGCCGACCGTGGTGAAGAAGGAAACCACCAAGCGGCGGTTGCGGCGCACTTCGTTGGACCCTGCCCACTCATCGGTGTGCTTCCAGCCGATTCCGGCATCTTCCTCGTGGATGCAAATCCCGTTTTCGATGATGCGCGGGTTGCCGAAGTCGTCGGCGACCACGGGGGACATGTAGTGGATTTCGCCCAGGCAGTCGCAGCCGAGTTTCAGCGAGTTCGCGTCGCGTCCCACCAGGTATTCGCCGGTGTCGAAGTAGTTCTGCCAGCTGCGGTAGGGGGATGGATCGCCGTAGGGGACCACCATTTCGGAGATGGAGGCGCGATGGATCAATGGGCGGCGTGTGCCGTTCTGGGTGTGGTGGATCTGGTGGAGCACGAGTCCTTCGCGGGCATCGAAGCCGACGCGCAGGTCCCAGCCGAGCCAGGACAGGTGGTTGCCTTCGACGGTGAAGCTGGCTCCCTCTGGCTGGGTGATCTCGATGGCCTTCACATCCGTGCGCAGCTCACCATGGACCTGCGGGTCGGTGTAGTTTCCGTTGATTTCCGGAACGGGAACCGGGCCGTCGTCGATCAGCCGGTCAACGCGCTGGTTTTCGAGGTCGACGAACGCCACCAGGCGATCGATTGGGTGGGCCCATGCATGGTCTTCGGGGGAATTCTGCACGAAGCCCAGTCCGCGCAACAGGCGTTTGCCTTCCTCGTTCTCGTAGTCGAAGACGCCGGCGGATAGAGGTGCGACGCGAACTTGCGACGGGGTCAGCCCGCGCTTGGCCAGGGCTTCGATCCACCCTTCGTCGGTTGCCAAGATCTTTTCGACGGTGTCGAATTCCTCCAGCAGCACCGGGACTTGCCCGTCCTTACCCACCTCGATTTCGCGCTGAGATTCGATCTGCCCGCTGTCCAGGCTGACCGTGATATCCAACGAGCGGGGGATGCTCGGGTCGTAGAGCATGGCACGGATCTTGCGGCTGATCGCTGTCTGTCCGCCGGCGTACAGCTGTTCCTTGGGCGGTTCCAGCAATCCGAGGTAGGCGAAACGGGTGGTCTCTTCTACCAGGCCTGCTTGGGCCAGGATGCTGCGGGCTTGCTGGATCTCTGCTCCGGTCAGCTGCGCCAGCGGATGCGCCGTCTGCATCGCGGTCGCCGAATCTAAGTGGGCCATCTGTTCTCCTCGATTTTTTATGGAACAAGCGTTCAAAATCAATTTCGATTGTGACAGGGCATACACGCAATGGCAACCACTGGACGGGAATATTTCCCACCGGCCCCTGCTCCGGGCTGCAGGTGGGCGCTCATGTGATGGAATTTTCCTTGGTTTCCTGATGGCATTGGAGCAAGACGGGGGGTAGTTCCGCCCCGCGGCACCCTGCCTGATGTGGCGAGCAATGCCTCCGGGGGATCACCAATGCTGGCTGAGGTGTGCGGGCATCGGGCTGGTGTCGGGCCGGGGGTCGCGGCCTTTTGGATCTGAATTTCAGATTTGTATCATCTAATAATATTTGTTTACGCGATTGTTTTGGCGCTCTACTGTGGGTCGTGTGACGCGAAGCACTGTGGTTTTGAGCCAACTGGAAGACGCGTCGCCGCAAGCAGCCCTGGAGAGCTTTGGATATCAGCTCCGCAAGGGAACCACGCCTCCACGGGCCGGATGCGTCCGCGGAGGGAACGGCAAAAGGAAATAGACATGCATAATGATGCATCTTCAACAAGGCTTGCCCAAGACCAGACGCAGCATCTGCAAAAGAGCTTGGGCCGCATGGACCTTCTGCTTCTGGTGGTTGCAGCGGTCGTCTCTATCGAGATCCTTGGGCAGGTCTCCGGTTTCGGTGCTGAAACCTTTACCTGGACCCTGATTCTCGCGGTCACCTTCATGATTCCTTACGGGCTGATCTTCGCTGAAACCGGTGGCGCCTTCACCGAGGAGGGCGGCGTCTATGTATGGACCAGAATGGCGTTCGGACGAGTTGTCGCCGCCATTGCCTCGCTCCTGACTTGGGTGACCCAGCCGGTGTGGGTGGGCGGAGCGATGTCCTTCGTCGCGGTGGAAACCTGGTCCGAGTATGTGGCACCCATAGAATCCGGCTCGATGGGGGACTATCTTTTCAAGCTGGCCTTCATCTGGATCACCGTCACCTCGGCCATTATCAGCCTCAAGCACGGCAAGTGGCTGCCTTCCCTGGGAGCGATCCTCAAGGTCGGATTCCTGGTGTTCTTCCTGGCGGTCACGCTGATCTATGGATTCATCAACGGATTCAACGGCTTGTCCGTCAAGGACTTCTCGCCCAGCGTCGGTGGGTTCCTCGGGCTGACGCCCCTGCTGCTGTTCTCCTTCCTCGGGTTCGAGTCCGGCAACAGTGCCGCGGGTGAAATGAAGAATCCGGCCAAGGACGTGCCCATATCGATTGCGCGGACTTCGCTGCTGGCTGCCGGAAGCTACCTGCTTCCGGTGCTGGCCATCCTCTTGGTGGTCCCGATGGACCAGATCACCGGCATTGGCGGGCTGTTCGGTGCCGTGGAGGAAGTCTTCACGATCTTCGGCGCGGGTGCGCCGGCCATGCTGGCCATCGCTGCCATGGTCTTCTGCTTCGTGCTGGTCTCCCAGGGCGGTGCGTGGATGATTATCTCAGACCGAATGCAGGCGATGGCCGCAGCTGACGGTTCCTTCTTCGGGGGCTACTTCGGCCGGTTCAACCCCAAGCTGGGAACCCCGATGAGGGTCAACACCCTCTCGGGCATCGTGGCAACGATCTTCATGCTCATGGCCATGCAGCTGAACGGATCCAGTGCGGCCATTTTCGGTATCGTGCTGACCATCTCCATCTCGACCTTCCTGCTCAGCTACCTCATTGCGATTCCAGCAGCGGTGCGCCTGCGCAGCAAATTCCCGGCGGTTGACCGCCCCTTCCGGGTGCCGGTATCCGACGGCGTCTTCAAGATCCTCGGCGGCATCTGCTTCGCCTGGATCCTGCTGGGGTCGTGGGTCGCGGTATTCCCCGGCACCCTGGAAGCCGTGCTGGGAGCAGACTACGACTTCGAGGAGATCTGGGGAGTTTCCCAGATGGAATTCGAGCTCTTTGCCGTGGGAACGCTGGTGGCGATCCTGGTCCTGGGCGTGGTCGGCTACATTCGCGGCGCCAAGGTCCGCCGGGTGGAGGCGGATCCCGCTGAGGCCGGCGGCAGCGGGCGAAGCAAGCTTGAAGAGCCGTCCCAGCCATGAGCGCTCTCGCGGCCCGCGGGCGCAGGCAGGCTGCCGCATGGGCACCGTGGGCCGTCGGGATGCTGACCGGGGCCTCGGCTGTGGCGCACTTCCTCCTCGCGGCTGGATCCCCGGGGTCCATGGCGCTGTTCATGCTGGCCGGCGGGCTGCTATGCCTGTGGTGCACCATCCACCCCCTGTTCGGACGCCATGGCCTGCGCCGGCAAACCCTGCTGGCCATGGCCATTTCGAGCGGCAGTGCGTTGATCCACATGGGCCTGATCACCGCCCATGCTTCCTCCGGCGGTCATCGGCACGGTGGCGGGCCGGAGGCGATCGCCGCCCCGAGCGGGCATCTGCAGGAGATGCTGGGCCTGGTCGGCTTTGAGCTGGTGATCGTGATGCTGCTGGCAGTGATCGCCCGCACCCTGGCTAGCGGCCAGCAGGTCGACGCGGATCTCCCGGTCCCCAAGGCTGATCGCACTCCTGCGCTGTGCGCTGGCCGGCTGCTGGTCGAAGGACGACAGATTTAGCATCTGATTTTCAGATTCATATCAATTAAAAGAACTTCTTTACAGATTTGTCCTGCTGGGACGAATCTGGATTAGACACCAACTGACAACTCCCATGGACGGAGCACAACAATGCAGAATACCCGCACAGAAGTAGTGGTGGTTGGCGGAGGCCAGGCAGGCATCGCGATGAGCGAGCACCTGGGCCAGCGCGGCATCAGCCACGTCGTGCTCGAGAAGGACCGCATTGCCGAGCGCTGGCGGACTGGCCGGTGGGATTCCCTGGTGGCCAATGGCCCGGCCTGGCACGATCGGTTCCCGAACCGGGAATTCAGCGGCATCGAGCCCGAAAGCTTTGCCGGCAAGGACCAGGTGGCGCAGTACTTCGAGGAATACGTCGCCCAGATCGGCGCCCCGGTGCGCACCGGAGTGCAGGTCAACCGGGTTACCCGCAATCAGGGCCGCCCGGGCTTCACGGTGGAAACCAGCGAAGGAAGCATCGAAGCGTCCTACGTCGTCGCGGCGACCGGTCCCTTCCAGAACCCGGTGATCCCGCAGATCGTTCCGGCAGATGCCCCGGTGAACCAGATCCATTCCAGCGGCTACCGCAACCCGGACCAGCTTCCCGCAGGCAACGTCCTGGTGGTGGGCGCGGGATCCTCGGGCGTGCAGATCGCCGACGAGCTGCACCGGTCCGGACGCCAGGTCCATCTGGCCGTGGGGCCGCACGACCGCCCGCCTCGGCGCTACCGCGGACAGGACTTCTGCTGGTGGCTGGGCGTATTGAACAAGTGGGAAATGTCCGCGCCACCCCAGGGCGCCGAGCACGTGACCATCGCGGTCAGCGGTGCCCGCGGCGGGCAGACGGTGAACTTCCGTGCCCTAGGGCGCCAGGGCATCACATTGGTGGGCCGCGCGTCCAGCTACCGCGACGGAGTCCTGCGCTTCGATCCGGATGTGGCCCAGAACGTGGCCCGCGGCGACGCGAACTACCTCTCCATCCTGGACGAAGCCGATGCCTACATCGAGCGCAACGGACTGGACTTCCCCCAGGAGCCCGAGGCCCGGGAGCTGGGCGAGCTGCCTGCTTGCCTGGCCGATCCGCTGGCCGAACTCGACCTGGCGGCTGCCGGGATCACCACCGTCATCTGGGCCACCGGATTCTCCGTGGACTACAGCTGGCTGGAAGCAGACACCTTCGATGAGCGCGGACGCCCGCGGCACCAGAAGGGCGTCGCCCAGGAAGCCGGGGTCTACTTCCTTGGCCTGCCATGGCAATCGCGCCGCGGCTCCAGCTTCATCTGGGGCGTCTGGCACGATGCGCAGTACATTGCAGACCAGATCGGCATCCAGCGTGCCTATGCGGCCCACCAGCCCATGACGGCCAGCGCGCTGTCCTCCGCGGCCTCCGCCTGAGCCCGCCATCGCCTTAAGGAAAGAAACCAATGAAGCACACCCGCATCCGCACCTTCAATACAAAAGACACCTACCCGGAACAGAACCTGGATAACGATCTGTGCCAGGCGGTCGTGGCCAATGGGGTCGTCTACCTGCGCGGCCAGATCGGCCAGGACCTGGATACCCGCGAATCGGTGGGCATCGGGGACGTCGAGGTGCAAGCCGAAAAAGCCATGGCCAACATCGAGATGCTGCTCAAGGAAGCCGGAAGCAGCCTTGAGGACATCGTCAAGGTCACCGTCTACCTTATCGACCCGCGCTACCGGGAGACCGTGTACCGCACCATGGGCAAGTGGCTCAAGGGCGTCTATCCGGTATCCACCGGCCTGGTGGTCCAGGCCCTGGCTCGTCCAGAGTGGCTCGTCGAAATTGACGCCACCGCAGTGATTTCCTAGGGAGCATCCATGACATTCAGTGTGATCGGTACCGATGGCAACGGCCGTTTCGGTCTTGCCGTGTCCTCCTCCTCGCCGGCGGTCGCCGCCCGCTGCACCCACCTGCGCGACCACGTCGGCGCGGTCAGCTCGCAGAACATCACCGATCCGCGGCTGGGCACCAGGATCCTGGACTTGCTCCAAGACGGAGCCACCGCGCAGCAGGCGCTGGACGCGGCGCTGGACGGCTATGCGGACGCCGCCTTCCGGCAGCTCACGGTGCTCGACGCCCAAGGGAACCAGGCGCTCTACCACGGGGAGCAGACCCTGGGCATCTATGCCGCAGCCCAAGGGCAGCACTGCGTGGCCGCCGGGAACATGCTGGCCAACGCCGGGGTTCCGCAGGCGGTGGCGCAGGGATTCGCCGAGGCCGGCGGTGAACTTGAACAGCGGCTGCTCGCAGCCCTGCAAGCCGGGATTGCTGCCGGGGGAGAAGCCGGTCCGGTGCACTCGGCGGGACTGGCAGTGGTCTCCGGCCACGGCTGGCGCGACACCGACCTGCGGGTTGATTGGCACGAGGATCCAATTGCGGAATTGGAACGGGTCCTGGACATCTGGCTGCCGCAGCGCGATGACTACGTGCAACGAGCCTTGGAGCCCGCGGCTTCGGCTGGTTACGGGGTGCCTGGCGATGAGCGCTGAGCCATTGGAACGATCTGGCCAATTGAAGCGTTGGCGCCAGCAGGCCTCCGAGAAGGCCAAGGCCTTGCAGGAGGAGCTGGTTGGATTCTCCGAAAAGCTGCATGCCCACCCGGAACTGGGGTGGCAAGAGCACCAGGCCGCCGAATGGACTGCCCAGCTGCTGGAACAGCACGGCTTCACGGTGGAGCGCGGCTACCTCGGATTCCCCACGGCAATACGGGCTGTCTACGGCAGCGGCGTTCGCAGGATCGGGCTGATGGCAGAATACGACGCCCTGCCCGGACTGGGACATGCCTGCGGCCATAACATCATCTCGGCGATGTCCTGCGGTGCGGCCATCGCCTTGGCCGAGGTGGCCGATGACGCCGGGCTGCAGGTGGAACTCTACGGAACCCCGGCCGAAGAAGGCGGAGGAGGGAAGATCGAGCTGCTGAAACGCGGCGCCTTCCAAGGCTTGGATCTGGCCCTGATGGCCCACCCGGCCCCAGTGGACAGCGCGGAGGCCAATCCCTATGCGGTCGCCCACCACCATGTGGAGTACCGTGGCCGGGCAGCGCACGCCGCCGCCTACCCGGAACAGGGCGTCAACGCCAATGATGCTTTTATTGTGGCCCAGGTAGCGCTGGGGCTGATGCGCCAACAGCTTCCGGCCGGCACGCGCGTGCACGGAATCCAGACCAATGGCGGACAAGCACCTAACGCAATTCCAGGAAAAACCGAGGGGCGATGGTACGTGCGGGCGCAGAACCTTGTCGAGCTCGAAAAGCTTGAAACCCGGGTGGAGCGCTGCTTCGAAGCCGGGGCCATAGCCACCGGCTGCGAACTGGAGATGACCCCGGAATCAGAGCCATATTCCGAATTCCGTACCGACCTGCGCGCGCTGGCCATCTACCAGCGGCATGCCCAGGCTTTGGGGCGCCGCTTCGACGCGCCGGCGGAACAGGCCACGATGAATCGGGCTTCGACCGATATGGGCAATGTGTCGCAGATGGTCCCGGCCATCCACCCGTATATCGGGCTGGGCTGCTATCCGGTGTCCAACCACCAGCCAGAGTTCGCTGCCCAATGCGTAGGCCAGACAGCCAATCAGGCCATCCACGACGGATCCATTGCCCTGGCTCTGACCAGCCTTGACTACCTCATCGCTGAAGCAGATTTCCCCGCCGTTCAAGGACCCCAGGCATGAGCGCACCAGCCGTCAATCCAAGCTGGCGCACGGAAACCGATTCGCTGGGAAGCTGCCGCCTGCCCGCCGCGGCCTACTACGGCATCAGCACCCAGCGGGCCCTGGAAAACTTTCCGGTCAGTGGCCGGACCATCGGCAGCCAGCGCCAGTTGATCTGGGCCTTCGGCGCGATCAAGCAGGCAGCAGCGAGGGCCAACGAAGCCCAAGGGCTGCTCCCTGCCTTCAAAGCGCGAGCGATCGAGCAAGCCGCGCAAGAGGTGATGAACGCTGAATTGGACGAGCATTTTGTGGTGGACCGCATCCAAGGAGGCGCGGGAACCAGCACCAACATGAACGTCAATGAGGTCATCGCCAACAGGGCCCTGGAAATTCTGGGATTGGCCAAGGGGGACTATGCGCAGCTGAATCCGATCGACGATGTGAACCGCAGCCAGAGCACCAATGACACCTATCCCACAGCTGCCAAGTTGGCGCTGCACGTTGAACTGGTGGCGCTCTGCGACGAGCATCAGTTGCTGGAACAAGCCTTCCGGGCCAAGGCGGCAGCATTTGGCCATATCCTGAAGGTGGGTCGTACCCAATTGCAGGATGCGGTGCCGATGACCCTCGGCCAAGAATTCCGGGCCTTTGCCGATACCCTGGCAGAAGACCGGGCCCGCATGCTGGAATTGCTGTCGCACCTTTGCGAAGTCAATCTTGGTGCCACGGCCATCGGAACCGGGATTACCGCCACCAGCAGCTATCGAAAAGAAGCCGTCAGGCAGCTGGCAGAACTGACCGGTGTGCCGGTAGTCAGTGCCGAGAACCTGGTGGAAGCAACCAGCGATACCGGAGTTTTCATGCTGGTATCCGGAGTCGTGAAGCGAGCAGCCATCAAGCTCTCCAAGATCTGCAATGATCTCAGATTGCTTTCTTCGGGGCCGCAGGCCGGTTTCAACGAGATCCACCTACCGCCGGTACAGGCTGGATCCTCGATCATGCCGGGCAAGGTCAATCCGGTCATTCCGGAGATGGTCAACCAGGTGGCTTTCCGGATCGCCGGCGCAGATACCACGGTCACCATGGCGGCCGAGGCCGGACAACTGCAACTCAATGCCTTTGAACCGGTGATGGTTGATGCGCTGCTGGAATCCATCCAGTGGCTTGGCACGGCAAGCCTTCTGCTGCGGGAGCGCTGTGTCGAAGGCATAGAAGCCAACGAACCTTTGTTATCCCGCCGCATGGATGAATCACTGAGCGTGGTCACCGCGCTGACCCCGCTGCTGGGCTATGCGCTCTCGGCTTCGCTGGTCAAAGAGGCCCAGCGCAGCGGCGCGAACCTCGCCCAATTGGTCACCCAACGCCAATTATTGGAGCCACAGCAACTGGCCCGCGCGCTGGATCCCAGCACGCTCACCGGTAGTGGCGCACAATGCCCTCCCGGATAAAAGAACCACGCCACGCACCACTTCGCATTGGAGAAAAACAATGACCAAGCTATCTACAGACACGTCATGGCGAGAGCTCGCCGGGTCGCTTCGTCTTGACGGGCGAGCCTTGATTGATGGGCAACGCCAGGACGCCTCGAACGCAGAGACGTTCCCCAGCATCAGCCCGATCGATGGGCGCCATCTGGCCGATATTGCCGCCTGCACCAGCGAGGACGTTGAAGCGGCAGTTGCTTCGGCGCGGGCTGCCTTCGAGGGCGGCCAGTGGAGCCGCATCGGCGCCGCGGCCCGCAAGGAAGCCATGCTGCGCTTGGCGGACCTGATGGAGGTGCATGGCGCAGAGCTGGCATTGCTGGACAGCCTCGACATGGGAAAGCCTATCGCGCAGAGCACCACGGTGGATGTCCCGGGAAGTGTCGAGACCTTCCGCTGGTATGCGGAGCTTGTCGACAAGCTATCTGATGAAATCCCTTCAACTCCACCGGGCACTACCGCACTGGTGACGCGTGAACCGCTGGGCGTGGTGGCGGCTATTACTCCGTGGAACTACCCGCTGGAAATTGCCTGCTGGAAGCTCGCACCGGCCTTGGCAGCCGGAAACAGCGTCGTGCTCAAACCAGCTGGGCAGTCCTCGCTTTCAGCGTTGCGGCTAGGCGAATTGGCTGTGGAAGCGGGCATTCCCGCCGGCGTGCTCAATGTTGTTCCTGGTTCAGGGCGGATCGTGGGAGAAGGGCTGGCGGGCCATATGGATGTGGATGCTGTGGCCTTCACCGGGTCAACGGCGGTGGCCAAGAGGCTGCTTGAAAGCTCGGGGCAGTCCAATATGAAGCGTCTGGGCCTTGAAGCCGGAGGAAAGAGCTCCAACCTGATCTTCGATGATGTCGAGGATCTTGATGCAGCGGCGGCCAAAGCGGCCTTCGGAGCGTTCTATAACCAAGGCGAAGTCTGTTCGGCGAACTCGCGCATCCTGGTCCAGCGCGGCATTGCCGAGCAGTTCATCGAGGCACTGGCCAAGCACAGTGCCGATTATGCACCGGGGGACCCGCTGGATCCTGGGCATGGAGGGGCCGGAGCACTGGTGAACAGCGCCCATGCCGATCAGGTGGAACAGGCCATCGAGAGCGGCCGGAATGACGGGGTCATCCGCGCTGGGGGTCGGCGGCTGACCTTGAACGGGTCCGATGCCTATATTGAACCGACCATCATTGCGCAGCTGCCGGCCGAGCATCCGCTGCACCATACGGAGATTTTTGGCCCCGTGGCGACGATCAGCGTCTTTGATACCGAAGAGGAAGCGATTGAACTGGCCAACGGCACGGAATATGGGCTGGCCGCATCATTGTGGACGACGAATCTTTCCCGCGCCCACCGCGTCGCTGCTCGCCTGGTAGCTGGAACAGTGTCGATCAATACTGTAGATGCGCTGGGTTTGACGACCCCATTTGGAGGATTCAAGCAATCCGGTTTCGGCCGTGACCTATCGGTGCATGCACTGGATAACTACACGGGCTTGAAAACGACATGGATCCAGCACGGCTAGCTCCGCCAGGACCTGCCAAGACCATTGGTTTGGGCCCGACTGCCTATCGCCCCGCACGCGGTTGGCAGTTGGGCCCTTGCAGCGGCACCTGGCGATTCACTACAAAATGGCCTCCGCGGCAATCCTGCGCTGACGCTGCGAACTGGAGCCTCGTATTTCTGTGGCCAGCCATCCACGCGTCCCCGCTTTCGCCATTGCCGAACTGGCGGTTAGTTCTATGCGCGGTAGAATAGAAATTGTGCCTGCACCAAAAACCACCCCAACCCAAGCCCAAGATGTTTTCCGCCCGGTCTTCCTGCGCGGACTCACTGCGGTGGCCTACGCCTTGCTCTCGATCTTCTGGATCGGCGCGGACCAGAAGGCCTTGGCCTATTCAACGGCCGGGTTCCTCGTAGTCACCGGCGTATTCATGTGGCAGTACGTGGCGGTGGATAGTGCCCCGGAGAGATCCCGCGGCCCCTATGCCGCTGGTGCCGGATTGATGCTGCTGGCCGGTATTGCCACCATCTTCCTGCCCTCGGTGGCCTGGATCGGATACATTGCAGCCTTCGCTTTCCTGGTCTCCGGCGTTGCCGAGCTCGTGGTCTTTGCCAAGCTCCGTCACGCCTTCCCGCCGTTCAGGAACCAGCTGGTCACCGGTGCGGTGGGCGTGATTTTGGCCATGGCGCTGTGCTTCAGCGGCGGCATGGACGCCCACGCGCTCTTCGGCCTGATTGGCGGCGGCACCATTGTCCTTGCGGTCTTCGAGCTGATTGCCGGATTCGGCCATCGCCACGAGATGAAGGCAACGGCCGCGCCCGCGACTGATACGTCGGCGCAGGAAAACAACTAGTCTTGAAGTCTGCAGTAAAAGTAGAAACGGAGTTTCTGGTGGGAAACAACAAGAAGAAGCAGCCGTGGAGCCAGTCGATCAAGGGCCCACTGAGCTTCTCGCTGGCCATGGCGATCGTCGCGGGAGTCGTCGGCCTGGTCAGCTCCACCGGCGGATCGCAAAATCCGTTGCGTTTCGACATCGGCTTGGCTTGTTTCGGCATTGCCTTCATCGCCTGCCTTCTGGTCATCTCGGTGATGACCATGGCAGGCAAGGAGAATGATCCAGACCTGGGCAAGGGGACCGGCGTGAACCGATCCTCGGCCAACCCGGACAAGAAGTTTGAAGACTGATAATAAAGCTTAGCCAGAGATCACGCGCTGGGACTGTCCATTACAGATAGTCCCGGCGCGTTCCCGTTTGCGACAAATACGTATCAAGGATTTCCCGTGAGTAGCACCAGTACCACCCCGCCGGCCGGACGCACCCCTCTGGGCAAGCAGCTGCTGCGGCGCAAATCCATCAACGCGATGGCCAATGACGCTGCCAGCAACGCCGGGCTTGGCTCGCTGAAACGCTCGCTGGGTGTCATGCAGCTGGTGATGATCTCGGTGGGCGCCACTCTGGGGACCGGTATCCTGGTCATTCTCGGATCTGCTGTGCCGGTGGCCGGGCCAGCCATCTGGATCGCCTTTGTGCTGGCGGGCATCACCGCGCTGCTCTCCGCGGTATCCTACGCCGAGATGGCGGGCATGGTTCCGGTGTCTGGTTCCAGCTATTCCTATTCCTACGCCACCCTGGGTGAAGGAGTCGCATGGATTTGCGGCTGGTGCCTGGTCTTGGAATACGCGGTCTCCGCGGCGGCGGTAGCTGTCGGAGCCGGGGCCTACGTGAATCAGACCCTGCAGATTTTCGGCTTGTCGTTGCCCGATTCCCTGGCCGGAGGGCCGGGCGAAGGCGGAGTGATCAACCTTTCGGCGTTGATCGTCGTGGTGCTGGCAACCGTTCTGCTGGTGCGCGGAGCCCGCGAATCCGCGATGGCCAATACCATCATGGTGCTGGTGAAAATCGCCATCCTGGTCTTCTTCGTGATCGTCGCCTTTACTGCCTTTAACGCCGGGAACTTCGCCCCGCTGCTGCCGATGGGCGCGGCCGGAGTCACCGGCGCGGCCTCGATGGTCTTCTTCTCCTACATTGGTTTTGATGCAGCCTCCACCGCCGGGGAGGAAGCGAAGAACCCGCAGAAGGACCTGCCGCGTGCCATCATGATCGCGATGGCTTTGGTGACCGCCATCTACGTGCTGGTAGCCGTTGCCGCGATTGGTGCCCGCGAGTGGAACTGGTTCGCCGACTCCGAAGCCGCCCTGGTGCAGATCGTCTCGGAGATCACCGGGCAGCGCTGGATGGTGCTGGCCTTCGCGCTGGCTTCGGTCATCGCCATCGTCTCGGTGGTGCTCACCACCCTGTACGGCCAGACGCGCATTTTGCTTTCCATGGGACGCGATGGCCTGGTTCCGCGCTTCTTCGCCAAGGTCTCGCCCAAGACGCACACCCCGGTGATTGGCACCTACGTCACCGGCCTGCTGGTCGCCATTGCGGCCTCGCTGATTCCGCTGGGGCAGCTGGCCGAAGCCACCAGCATCGGCACGCTCTTCGCCTTCGCGCTGGTCGGCGTATCGGTCATGTACCTGCGCAAGACCCAGCCGGATACTCCGCGCACTTTCCGGGTTCCGCTGTATCCGGTGACTCCGATCCTGGGCATTGCCGCCTGCCTTTTCCTGATGTTCAACCTGGCCGGTATCACCTGGGTGGTCTTCGGGCTGTGGATGATTGTCGGCGTCGGCATCTACCTTGGCTACGGACGCCGCCACTCGCGCTTGGGCGCACTCGATGCCAAGGCCTACCAGCAGGAGCTTGAGCTCTAGAACCGCCATCTACCGGAAGGCACGCGGTGCGCGGCTATGCTGTGGGTGGAAGAGCATCGCAGATTCATAGGAGCATCATGCAGCAGGATCCCATCAGCACCGCAGACCTGTACGACCAGCACGGCGAGTCCTTGCAGTCCGTCTCGGTCCAATTCCAGGACTTCGGCGGACGGCTGTCCTTCCACGGGCCCGCACGCACCGTGAAGTGCCATGAAGACAACGGGCTGATCAAGGAGATCCTCAGCTTCCCGGGCAATGGATCGGTGCTCGTCGTCGACGGCGGCGGCTCGCTGCGCTATGCGCTGATGGGTGACATGATTGCCGCCAGCGCTGAAGCAAACGGCTGGGCCGGAGTGATCATCCACGGCGCCGTGCGCGACCGGTCGGCCCTGGCGGAAATGGAACTGGGCATCAAGGCCCTGGGCAGCAACCCGCGCAAGACCGTGAAGCGCTCGCATGGCGCAGTGGACGAAGTCCTGAGCCTCGGCGACGCGAAGGTGCGCCCCGGGGCGATGGTCTACGCGGATATCGATGGAATCCTCATCGAGCAGTAGCCCGGTACAGGGCTACCGTTTCCGGTCTGCTGCGGGCTCCCATTCGGCGCGGAACTCCTCGGTGCTCAGATTCTCCAAGTCCTCGCGGATCTGCACGATCAGGCGTTCGGCTTCCTCCAAGCTGGAGGTGGTGAAGCGCAGCATCACCGAATCGTCCACGCGGGAATGGACCACGACCTGCGGCTCGTTGGCTTCGAACTCGCCATCGCCCAAAGTTGCCGAGGCGAGCGCGACCACCCAGCGTCCGGCCGCCATCAATGGGTTGCTGTGGGCGGCTTCCAACCGTGCTTCATAGTCGTCCGAAGCGTGTAATTCCTGTGACATGACCTGCCCTTTCAGCTGCTGCAACGCCGGTGTACCGGTGATCTGTTCATCATAGGGCTCAGGCCGGGTTAAAGGCGAGGACCGTTCCCGCCCGCCGTGCCGGACCCGGGCGACGCCCGTAGCGGGCGGCGATGGGCGCCTTGGCGGGTAGAAGCCACGAAGCGGCGCTGCGGAATTTGCCGCGGCACCGCTTCGAGCAAGCACAGGGGAACCCGCCGGTTCGCTGCTCCTAGTTCTTGAGCCCCAGATCGCCGGTGCGGATCTTGGACGTTTCACGCAGGCCCGCCGTGCAAAGGACCAGCACCAGGGCGGCGAAAGCAGAGTAGAGGCCAACGCCCAAGGGATTGCCGCCCATCGCCGCGAAGAGCGCGGCCGCAGCGGTCGCAGCGGTACCGCCACCGAGTGCCGCGCCGGTCTGGTAGGTCGTGCTGATTGCGGACATGCGGGTTTTGCGAGGGAACTGCTCGGAGAGGAAGGCCGGGATGCATCCCTGCGGGGCAGCCATGAAGATATTCAGCAAGGCGTAGGCAAGGACCACCAGCCATCCGATGTGCGCGTCGACCATGGGGAAGAACAGGAAAAAGATGCCGGTGTAGATCGCGGTTCCCCAGCCGACGATCCTCTTGCGCCCATAACGGTCCGAGAGCGCGCCCATGACGGGCGCCGAGATGACGAAGACCGCCGCGCCGATTACCTGGAACAACATGGAAATGGTGGGGGAGTAGTCGCGTTGTTCCGCGTAAGTCACGGTGAAGATGGAACCGATGTAGGCAATGGTGTTGTAGCCGTAGGCAACGCCGATGGCCAGGAGGATCTGCCGCGGATGCTTGCGCAGGGCTTCAACCAGGGGAGCGCCCTGGGTGGGTGCCGCGGAGGGCTTTTCCTCCGGCATGCTTCTACGGGCGAAAAGCCCGACGATGACCAGGGCCCCACCCAGCCAGAACGCCACGCGCCAGCCATAGGAGAACAGCAGGTCCTGTGGCAGAAGGGTCAGCAGCGCGAAGACTCCTGACCCGAGCAGGCTGCCCAGGCCAATGCCCATCGAGGTGAAGCTCCCATAGAGGCCACGGCGCTTTTCGGGGGCATTTTCAACACCTGTCAGCGAGGCGCCGCCCCATTCGCCGCCAGCCGAGAATCCCTGCAGCAGGCGAAGCAGCACCAGCAGGATCGGCGCGGCCACGCCCAGTGTCTGATAGCTGGGCAGGCAGCCGATCAGGAAGGTCGAGGCGCCCATGATGCTCAGCGTGGTGATCAGCACCGTGCGGCGGGAATACTTGTCGCCGAAGTGCCCGAACACGATGCCGCCCAGCGGCCGGGCCAGGAAGCCGGAGCCAAAGGCCGCAAAGGCGATGATTGTTCCCACCAGCGGGTCGAAGCCGGGGAAGAAGAGCTTCGGGAAGATCAACGCGGCGGCGAGTCCATAGACGGTGAAATCATAGAACTCGAGGGCAGTGCCAAAGCCGGCGATCATGAAAATGCGGCGCGCGCTCATGACCGGCTGGGCAGGGGTTTGGATCGCAGTCATCATCATCCTTGGAAGCTAGAAGGTCAGCAGGCCGTTGCGGGCCGAGGCATCGGGATTGCCGGCGAGGTAGTTCAGCTCGAAGTTCTCGGTGTCGATTCCGATGCTCAACAGGGTCTCCCACTGTTCTATGGCAGGCTTGCCCGGCTCTGGGCGCATGCACAGCACGGGCGTTTCCCCGGTCCTGCTCGACAGGATGCCGGCGATCTCCTTGGCCGAGGCAGGCTGGCTGCCTGCGGTGCGTTCGGCAAGATAGCTGTAGCGCTCGGCAGTGGTCGAGTCTGCGGGCATGGTATCGCCGGCAAAGAGGCCGTGATCCAGGAAATGGTTCGTGTGCAATGCCCATCCGCTCTTGGTGCGATTGACGATGCGGCGGCCGGTAGGGCTGAATTCGATGCTGGCGGCTTCTGGATGCGCGCCGCCTTGCATGACGGTGAGCACGGTGGAGGCGCTGACTGCCACGCCCGCGGTGAGGTCGATGGCTTCGGCAATGCTGCCGGCGCGCTCCAGGATCGAGCGGGCGATGGAGTGGACCGGGACGCCGGCCCCGGCCTTGTCCGCCTCATGGGCGAGGATGTTGAAATGCACGCCCAGCCCGTCGGAATTCACGCCGATCTTTCCGCTGATGCCGAATTCGGTGAAGAGCTTCACCCGGCGGCCTTCGTGGCAGGCGAGCTCGTGCAACAGGCCGTCGGAGGCCAGATGCGGGTGCCAGTCCCAGGTTTGGAAGCTCGCAGGCGCGCCCTGTTCCGGGATGAAGACTGCGGTAGAGCACTCTCCCTCCTTGCTCGGCGGTGCCGCGGCCAGGACCTCGGTACGGGCATTGAGGGCCGACAGCTGCCACAGTTCGATGCCCAGCGCTGCGGCCTGGGCCTCCAGCTCAACCGCCAGATTCTCATCCCATTCGCGCAGTGCCCCGTGGGTGTTTTCAGCGATCGTGCGGACCGTGGAGGAGGGAATCTGCATCCTGGAGAAATGCACGAGATAGTCGGCGGCATTGCGCTTAATGAGCGGACCGAAATTTGACGCGATGGCCTGGCCGCGTTCTGCGGGATCAAGCGTGGTGGTACGAAGCGAATGAAGTTGCACGGGGTTCCTCGGCTGGTCGGCGCAACCCAGGGGATTGCGGGCGGGGTTGTAAGCTGTGTTACACGTTAAGGACATAAAACGTTTTATACAACAGGCGCAAACAAATTTTGCCAATGTTGCCAATGACTAGGAAGAATGGCTGGATTTTTGTGATGGCAAGGGCCAGGAAGACCACAATTCACGACGTGGCGAAGGCCGCGAATGTCTCCGTTGCCGCGGTTTCATTTGCGTTGAACGGCAAGGGGACGTTGAGCGACCAGACGCGGGAGCGCATCATCGCCACCGCTGGGGATATCGGGTATCAAGCCGATGCGCTGGCCCGGGGGCTGCGTCGATCCCCGCTGGGCGCCATTGGAATAGTCAATCGATCGCTCGACCTGCTCGGCGAGTACTTTCTGCCCGGCATCGACGTCTTCGACCAGACGATCAGCACGCTCAGCGCCATGGCGCTCCAGCGCGGTATTGCTCCGATGGTGCTGCCGGACCTGACGGGGCCGAAGATCCCTGCAATTTCCCTTGCTCTGGACGGCTATATCGTCGTGTCCCCGCAAAGCAATGATCCAGTGATCGACTTGCTGGATAATCGCGGGATTCCGTATGCCTGCATCGGCAGTGATCCAGGAAGGAAGCACTTCAAGTCCTGGGCATCGGATGACGACGGGGAAAGCTGCTTGCAGGTCATGGAGCACTTTCGCCGGCAAGGAGGCCAACGCCCCGCCTTGCTGCGCGGGGCCAATGAAAATTCATGGAATCTGAGCAGCGAGCAGGCCTACAGATCCTGGTGCAACGATCATGGCCTGGAGCCGAAAGTGCACATTCTCGATGAATCCAGCGGCGTTACCGGCGCTGCGGAGCTTTTCGGGTCTGTCTGGGACAACGGCGCGACGGACGCCATCTACGCGATGACAGCACGGCATGCCGTCGGTGTAGTGGCAGCGGCCTTGGACCAGGGAATCAATGTCCCCGATGAGTTGCTGGTTGCCACTGGATCGGATGCGGAGGCCGCGCGCTTTAGCCGTCCTGCCATCAGTGCCATCCAGTTGAACCCGAATGAGGTTTATGCCGATGCGCTGGATCTGCTGATTGAGCGCATGGAAGGGCAGGAACCGAGCGGGCCGATCTTGCGCAAGGCGCGATTCAGGCCCCGCAGTTCGAGCCTGCGGCGATGACCATCCAGCCAGGTGCGTCAGGATTGCTGCGACCCGCGCAATTTTCCCCGAGCGAAAGGTGGAATCGACAGCCGTGCCCAGTGCGGAATTGCCACGGTTCCCGGGGAGCGGGGTGCCGGTCTAGGAAGACTTGCCGGTCTTCCTCGCCCGGTAGGCGCGAACGTGCTCGCGGTTGGCGCAGTTCCCGGTATCGCAGTACATCTTGGACCGGTTCCGCGACAGATCCAGCAGGGCATTCTGGCAGTCGGTGGAAGCGCAGATTCGCAGCCGCGCTTTGCCGCCCGAACGAATGACCTCAGCCAGCGCCATGGCGGCGTCCACCGCGAGCCTGTCGTACAACGGGGTGCTGGTGGTGGTCGCGTGAAGGTGGTAGCCAAGGTTCTCGCTCTTGATCAATTGCGGCTGTGCATTGGCATTGCGCAGGATCTGGTTGACTCGAAAGACAGCTTCATCTTCGTTGCCGGTCCAGATGCTCTTGAGCTGGGAGCGCAGCTGGCGGATAGAGCGCAACTCCGACTGGTTGTGTGCCCGGGAGCCCTCGAAGTTTTCAGAGTCGAGGAACTCGTCCAGATCCGCGACGGTGGAGAGCATGTCGATAATCTGCACCTCGGTATTCAAAAGATTCACGACGGTCTTCAGCGAAGCTTCGATATCTGGGGCAAAGGTCATAATTCGTTCCTGGGCGGGATGTGGATTGACTGCTTCTCAAGCCTAACCGTATCGTCATGCCCATATGCTTTATTGGCCCTGCCCAGGGCAGAAAATTCTCCAAGAAAGTCATCACCACCCATGAGCGAAACCACCGGTTCGCAGCTGCCTGCTGGCACCCGCGAGCCAGCTGCACGCGGTACCAGCCAAACCCGCGGAATCTGGATTGCATTAGCCTCCTCGGCCGCCTTTGGAATTTCTGGTTCCTTTGCGAGGGGCCTTTTCGAAGCAGGCTGGAGCCCCACCGCCGCGGTAGCTGCGCGCATGGCCGGGGCTGCAGTGGTGCTAGCCATCCCGGCGGCCCTGGCGATGCGCGGACGCTGGGTGCTGGTGCGCACCAATTGGCTCTCGATTTTGCTCTTTGGCCTCTTTGGCGTGGGTGCCTGCCAGCTGTGCTATTTCCTGGCCGTGCAGCGGCTGGATGTCGGCGTGGCACTGCTGCTCGAATATCTGGCTCCGGTGCTGATCGTGCTGGTGCTGTGGGCCAGGCACCAGAAGCGGCCCTCGGCAGCCACGATTGCTGGCACGCTATTGTCCCTGCTGGGCCTGGTGGCGGCCCTAGACCTGACTGGAACATCAAGAATTGATCCGATCGGAGTCCTGTGGGGACTCGGGGCAGCGGTGGGTCTGACCGTGTACTTCTTCATCAGCGCCAAGGTCGATGGCGCGCTGCCGCCGATCATGCTCTCCGCCGGCGGCATGGCTGTTGGGGCACTGTCCATGCTGCTGGTGGGGTCCCTGGGGATCCTGCCGATGACCTTCGCCGCGGGCAGTGGGTCCTTTGCGGGATTCCAGGCGCCGTGGTGGTTGGCCCTGAGCGGCCTGATCCTGATCGCGACGGTGTTTTCCTACACCACCGGCGTCATGGCGGCGAGGGAACTGGGTTCCAAGGTCGCCAGTTTCATTTCGCTGACCGAAGTGCTGTTCGCGGTGCTGTGGGCGTGGCTTTTGCTTTCGGAATTGCCGGGGCTGGTGCAGCTCTTTGGCGGTTTGCTGATCGTGGCTGGCGTGGTGCTGGTGCGCGTTGACGAATTGCGGGCCGTACGCAAGGAACGCTGAGCGGGTGCTGTCTTTGCGCTGGCAGACAAGCCGTATGCGCGCAAAGGCAATCCATGGGGAGTGACCCGCGACACACTTGGGCTATGGCGTCGTGATCCACCTCGGGGTGGCCGGACGGAATGTAGAAAGAGGGGTTGCCATGGGCAAGGTGTCTGTCATTGTGGTCGGAGCAGGTTCAGCGGGATCGGTGGTTGCCCGGCGCTTGATCGATGCCGGCGCCGATGTGACGGTATTCGAAGCCGGGGGAGAAGACACCAACCCTGCGATCCATGATCTTTCGAGGCTAGGCGAGCTCTGGCACAGCCCGGACGATTGGGACTACTACACCACGCCTATGGAAGGCACCGCCGGCAAACGGGTGCACCTTCCGCGCGGCAAGGTCCTCGGCGGATCGCACGCGCTCAATGCAACCATCTGGGTTCGCTGCGCCCAACAAGATTTTGACGGTTGGGCAGAACACTGCGGGCCGGCCTGGGCTTGGGAGAATGTGCTGCCGATCTATCGGGACATCGAAGACTTCACTGGCGGAGCCAGCGACGTCCACGGGATCGGCGGGCTCATCCCGGTTGACAATGACTACGAACTTGATGAGATTCATGCGTCGATTATCAAAGCGGCCGAGCAATCCGGCGTCCCGTTCAACCCGGACTATAATTCCGGCGTTCTGGACGGCGTGTCCAAAGAACAGGTCAATATCGTTGACGGCCAGCGAGTGAATACGTGGAAGGCCTATCTGAAGCCGGTTCGTGGGCAGGCAACGATCATTACCGGCGCGGAAATCCATTCTGTGATTCTCCAGGACGGCACGGTCACCGGAGTGAATTACCGCCAAGACGGGCAAATGCACCAGCTGACCGCTGATCACGTAGTGCTCAGTGCTGGCGCTTTGGGTTCCCCGCAGATTCTGCTGCGTTCAGGAATCGGGGCCCCGGAAGAATTGGAACAAGCGGGAGTGACGCCGGTGCACGCGCTGCCCGGCGTTGGAAAGAACCTGCATGACCATCTGCTGGCTCCGGTGATCGCCAAGACCACGAAGCGCGATATTCCAGCGCCGCGTCAAGGGGTCTCGGTGTCGCAAACGCACCTTTTCGCGAAGTCTCGTGATGATCTTGACAAGCCTGATACCCAGCCAATCTTTTTTGCGGTCCCAATGTATTCACCGGGGATGGAACCCATCGAGGGCACCGCCTTCACCCTGCACTCCGGGATTGTCACCCCCTACAGCCGCGGCGAGCTCACCCTGAGCGGACCCGGGCTGGATGATCCGGTGAATATCGACCTAAACGCGCTGGCTGACCACCGGGACATGGACGCCTTCCTATACTCCATCAAGCAGTGCCGCCAAATGGTTGCCCAGGAAGCACTTGCGGAAATCTGGGGAGCGCAGGAAGTCTATCCCGGGCCAGATGTTCAAGATGACGGGCAACTGGAGGACTATATCCGCAACAACGTGGTGACCTACCATCACCAGGTCGGCACCTGCGCGATGGGCGTTGATGGACGGGCGGTGGTGGATCCCGAGCTCAAGGTGCATGGCTTGCGCGGACTGCGCGTGATTGATGCATCGATCATGCCCAGGATTACCACAGGCAATACCAACGCACCGTCAATTCTGATTGGGGAACAGGGCGCCAAGTTCATGCTCAAGGAACTCGGGCTTGCCTAGACCCTGGACTTCCGCGCATTGTGTCCTTGATCGAATATTCGGTTCGTGCTGGAATAGTTTCGCGGTGAAATGATATTTTGTAGGGATGAGCGACTTCCTGATTCCCCAGTTCCAGTGGAACTCCCTGAGCTATCTGACCTCGCGAGCGGGGCGGGTGGGCACCCAGGAGCTGACCGAGCTCATGGAATCAGAATCACTGACCCGCAACCACTTCATGATTGTCTGCGCGCTCGCCGAGTTCGGGCCGATGTCGCAAAACGACCTGGCAAAGCACGCGAACTTGAATCGTGGGCACCTGGTGGCCTACCTCGACGAACTAACTGAACACAAGATCCTCGAACGCAGCGTTGACCCAGTCGATCGACGCCGCAACATCATTGCCCTGACATCGGAAGGCAAGAAATTCACTGCACGTGCCACCGCTGCGGCCGAACGCAGCGAGGCAAAAGTCTTCGGCGCCCTTGACGCGCAGCAGCAAGAAACCTTGCGAAGCCTGCTGCAACTGGTAGCCCTCAAGGGTGGCGAGGCCCGCAAATGAAGCATCACGTCAAGGAAGTACTGAACCGTTCCGTGGCGTTGGCACCACCTACTCCCTCGGCCATCCCGGCTGCCAAGGCGGCGTTTGCGCTGAGCGTTCCTCTGGTGCTGGTCGCGATTACCGGGCATTTGGATTGGGCGATGTACGCGGCCTTCGGGGCATTCTGCGCAGTCTTCGGCCGCTATGACGGGTACGCTTCACGCTTCTGGCAGCAGCTGTCTGTCGGCTTGGTTCAACTGGCCGCCATGCTTCTGGGAACGTTCTTCTCGCTGATTCACGCGCCGTTCATCATCTGTCTCCTGGTGCTCGCGGTGATCGGGTTCGGGGCGAACTATGTCTCGCATGCGGCACGGTGGTTGCCGGCGGGTCCCATTTTTGCCGTCTTCGCGGGTGGAACCTGCATTAGCATTCCGGCCACCATGCACTCCTTTGCTGGCGTGCTCCTCGTGGGCGGCGGAACAATGGTCTTCAGCCTCCTGTTCATGCTGGGTCTCTCAGCGCGTCGGGCCAGCCTCTTGAATACTCTTCGCGCGGGCTGCTCCTGGACGCCCTCGCCGCGAGCGCTGCGGGAATCTGCGCAAATGGGCTTGGGCGTGCTGTTGGCAGGTGCTGCCGCCGAACTTTTCAATGGCGGACACTGGTACTGGGCCAGTCTGGGAGCCATTGCCGCGGTGACCGGAATCGACGCGTATTCCAAAGTGGCCCGTGGCCTGCAGCGCAGCGTCGGCACCTGTATTGGCGTGATGCTCGCCGCCGCGGTGCTCATCTTCGAACCACCAATTTGGGTCATTCTTGTCGTTGCGATTATCGGCCAGATCTGCATCGAATTGGTGATCCTGCGCAACTACGCCATTGGCATGGTCTTCATGACCGTCACCGCGCTGCTGATGGTTCACATGGTCAGCCCGGAGCCGGCATCCAGCTTGCTTCTAGACCGCGTGGCCATGACGGCATTGGGTGCTGGGGTTGGTGCCGTCCAGAGCATCGTCATCGGGATGCTTGCCCATCGACGTGTGAGTGCCAAGTAGCGCTGGCTTGCTGGTTTAGGCGGTGGTCTGACGGTCCTGATAATCGACCATGACCGCGCCATTAAGCCGGTGCGCATCGACAGAAATGCGCCGGGCCAGGCTCAAGTCCTTCGCTGTGATTCCTGTGTTCAGGCCGTGGGCCAAGTGAAGGGTTACGATGTCGAACCGCCAGTCCACATGAGGGTGGACGTCGACCTTTTCCGCAAGCAACCCAACGAGCGTGATGAATTCCAGCGCGGTGCCAGTCGAATCAAAACGGTAGGAAGCAGTGAATGATTCATTGCTTCGCTTCCACTCTTGAAGAGCGGCTAATCGCTGTTCCGGGGCAAGGCTGACCGGTGATTGAGCGCGGGAAATCTGTCGAATATTAGTCATGAGAGCATCTCCTTGTGAGGCGGAGTTTTATCCCATGGTGCAGGCTAGAGGCCGCCAGTATCATCTTCGCAGTAATTGCAGTGAAGGTACAGGGCGCACAGTGAATGCGCAGGCAGACCCGCACCTTGGCCAAGGTGCGGGTCAGCAGCCAGCGATGCTGGACCATTTCAGACTACTGGCGTGCCTTGTTCCCTGCAGACTCAACGACAGATGACGTTTCCCCGTGGCCGAAGGCCTGGCTGTCGCGGTAGGCCGTTGCTTCATAGCGTTCGTGTGCCACCTTACCCCTGTGGGCCAGACGCAACGCTTCGTGCTGCGGGCTGCGGCGAACAACAAGGTAGCCCAAGCCCAGAACCAGGAACCAAACTGGCGTGACCAGCAGGGCGGCAAAGGTATCCGGCTGAGTGGTCAGCGCCCAGAGGATGAATCCGAAGAAGACCAGCACCGCATACGGCATGACCCGTCCGCCGGGAACCTTGAAGCTGGAAGCGTCGTGCAGGTGAGGGCGGCGGGCGCGGAAAACCAAGTAGCTGAGCAGGATGATGGTCCAGACGAACATGAAGCACAAGGCCGACACCGTGGTGACCAGGGTGAAGGCGCCCATGACCGAATCACCGCTGTAGAGCAGGACGACACCGGCCAGCAGGAACATGCAGGAGAACATCAGTGCGTTCTTGGGAACCTTGCGGCGTGAAAGCTTCGCAAAGCCGGCCGGAGCGTCGGCTTCCAAGGCCAGCCCGCGCAGCATGCGGGAAGTGGAGTAAATGCCGGAATTAGCGCTGGAGGTTGCACTGGTGAGCACCACGAAGTTGATGATGCCGGCAGCCCCAGCCAGCCCGGCCAGGGCGAACATCCCAACGAAGGGAGAGTTCTCGGAGGAGAACAGCTTCCAAGGCTGGACGGTCATCAAGATGATCAAGGCGCCCACATAGAAGAACAGGATGCGGACCGGGATGGAGTTGATGGCCTTCGGAAGGGTCTTTTCGGGATCCTTGGTTTCGGCGGCAGTTGTGCCCACCAATTCGATGCCCACGAACGCAAATACCGCGATTTGGAATCCGGCTACGAAACCCATGAACCCGGTGGGGAACATTCCGCCGTTGGCCCACAGGTTCGCGATTGATGCGGTGGCACCGTTGTGCTGGAAGCCGGTGATGATCATGACCAGGCCAACGACGATGAGCGCGCCGATGGCGACGATCTTGATCAGCGCGAACCAGAATTCGGTTTCGCCGAAGGCTTTTACTGTGGCCAAGTTCAGCACCAGCAGCAGCGCGATGCAGGCCAAGGCAGGAATCCACAGCGGGAGGTCGCCCCACCAGAAAGCAACATAATGGGCGATGGCGACGACGTCCGCAATGCCGGTGACCACCCAGCAGAACCAGTAGGTCCAGCCGGTGAAGAAAGCTGCCCAGGGACCCAGCAGGTCGCCTGCAAAATCGGCAAAAGTCTTGTAGTCCAGGTTGCTCAGCAGCAGCTCGCCCATCGCACGCATGACGAAGAAGAGCATGAAGCCGATGATCATGTAGACAAAGATGACCGACGGGCCGGCGACGGAGATGGTTTTGCCGGAGCCCATGAACAGGCCGGTGCCGATGGCGCCGCCAATGGCGATGAGCTGGATATGCCGGTTGGATAGTCCGCGTTCAAGTGTGGGATCAGAACTGGTGGTACTCATGCTGGTTGCCTTCCAGGAGTGTGGCGTGACGCCTAGCAACTTACTTTGCTGGGAACGCCAGACTCGCCCGGCTCCGGGAAGGCAACGTCAGCCCGCTGCGCTGAGAGCAGCTGCTGCCTATGCCGCTGGAGAGAGCCGTCGAATCGGAGGCGCTGAAAGCGTCACTGTTCGTGGTCCCTCCCCAATCTGTATATGAACCTGAGAGTTTTCACTTCAACCCGACTACTGGGCGAAGCTTGCTCCTTCGGTGAGCACAGTTCATTCTGTGCTGCTTTCCAGAGTTGCCTTCTCGTGGCGGTACGGGTGCCTGAGAGTTTCCCGGGGAGGAAATTGCTCCTACGGCGCCCGCCCTTGGTGAGGACGGGTCTCTCCCGCCACGCATCAGCGGCATATGTGGTGATTGCCATCACAGTATGCGCAGAACTGTGAATGTGATGCAAGTCGCACGACTGAAAGTTTTATTGTTGCCTCGTGGGCCGTCCCACAGGAATGGCCGCGAGCCGGCTTTGCGGATATCGCGGGAATCCGGGCCCTTGTCGGAGGCAAGGGGAGGTGCTGCAGGCGGTCTGCTCGAAACTGTTCCCGCACCTGACTTGAACTCTTGTCCCAACCAGCAGGGTGGTCGCCGTCATCAAGAGCGATGAATGGCAAGTACGCATTGGGATGCCAGTGCTCGATTGCTTCAGGACTCGAAGTGATCTGGCGCAAATCATGACGATGAAAGGAGGGAATCTGCAGGCTATGGCCTATGGCGAAGACGGAGTAGCAACCCTGGACGAGGTCATGAGCTTGAGTGAAAGCGGATGCTTCGCGACTTTCAAGCAAGTCATGACCTGCGTCGGGGAAGCGCAGCGGGCCGGGCGCTATTTGCCGAAGCGGCGCAGTCGCAGCGAGTTGAGCACCACCAGCACCGAGCTGGCCGCCATGGCACCGCCGGCGATCATCGGGTTCAGCAGCCCGAGGGCTGCGATCGGGATGCCCGCGGTGTTGTAGGCGAAGGCCCAGAACAGGTTCATCTTGATGGTTGACAGCGTCTTGTCCGACAGGTCGATGGCTGCGGCGACCTGGTGCAGGTCGTTGCCCATCAGGGTGATGTCGGCCGCCTCGATAGCCACATCGGTGCCCGAGCCCATGGCGATGCCGAGGTCCGCCTGGGCCAGGGCGGGAGCGTCGTTGACGCCGTCGCCGACCATTGCCACCACGCGTCCTTGCTCCTGCAGCGAGGCAATGGCCTTGGCCTTGTCCGCTGGGAAGACCCCGGCGAACACGTCTGCGGACTTGATTCCCACTCCGGCGGCGACCTTGGCCGCCACCGACTGGTTATCGCCGGTCAGCAACACCACGCGCAGTCCACGCTGCTGCAGTTCGCTGATCGCTGCGGCACTCGAATCCTTGACCTTGTCAGCCACGGAGATCACGGCCTGGAACTCGCCGTCCACCGAGACCAGGATCGCCGTGGCGCCCTGGGATTCTGCGTCGGCGAGCATGGTGCGGGCCTGCTGGTCGAGATCGGTGCCCTGGGTGGCGAGCCAGCTGGCGCGTCCGACCACCACCTTGCGGCCCTCGATCACGCCGAGGACTCCGCCGCCGGGATCCGACTCGAAGCCGGTGACCTGGGCCAGCTCGCCCTGGGCTGCTGCGGCCTTGGCGATGGCCTGGGCGATCGGGTGCTCGGAGTGGTGTTCCACGGAGCCCGCCAGCTTCAGCACCTGCGCCGGGTCGACGCCGTCGAGTGCTGCGGTGCCCAGGTGGGTCATCACGCCGGTGGTTACGGTGCCGGTCTTGTCCAGCACGATTGTGTCCAGCTTGCGGGTATCCTCCAGCACCTGCGGACCGCGGATCAGGATGCCCAGCTGGGCGCCGCGTCCGGTGCCCACCAGCAGGCCGATCGGGGTAGCCAGGCCGAGGGCGCAAGGGCAGGCGATGACCAGCACGGCGACCGCGGCGGTGAAGGCGGCGTAGATGTCACCGGTGGCCAGCCACCAGGCCAGGAAGGTGAGAACCGCGATGCCCAGCACAATCGGGACGAAGACCGCCGAGATCCTGTCGGCCAGGCGGGCGATCGGCGCCTTGCCGGACTGCGCCTCGGAGACCAGCCGGCCCATCTGGGCCAGGGTGGTGTCGGAGCCGACGCGGGTGGCGCGGATGAGCAGCCGGCCTGAGGTGTTCAGTGTGGCACCGGTGACTTCGTCGCCTTCTGCGGCCTTTTGCGGGACGGATTCACCGGTGATCAGCGAGGTGTCGATGGCGCTGGAACCGTCGACTACGACACCGTCGGTGGCGATTTTCTCGCCCGGGCGCACCACAAACTGCTCGCCGACCTGCAATTGCGTGGCCGGAATCTTTACTTCTTGGCCATCACGCAGAACGACCGCGTCTTTCGCGCCCAAGCTCAACAGGGACTTCAAGGCATCCGAGGCGGAAGACTTGGCGCGATGTTCCAGGTAGCGCCCTAGCAGTAGCAGCGTGGCCACGACGCCTGCTGTTTCGAAGTACAGTGCGTGCTCGCTCATCGCCATGCCGATGTGCGCCGTCATCTGCGGGTCGAGGATCAGCTGGATGGCGGAGAACAGGTAGGCGGCCAGCACGCCGAGTGACACCAGGGTGTCCATGGTGGAAGCGAAATGCCGGGCGTTGATTGCCGCGGCCTTATGGAAAGGCCACGCGCCATAGAAGACCACCGGAGTGGCCAGGGCAAAGGCCACCCATCCCCACTGCGGGAACTGCGCCGCTGGCACCATGGAGATGATGAACAGCGGGAGGGTGAAGATCGCTGAGATGACCAAGCGGCGCAGCAGGTGGCTGGGGACCAGGTGGTCGTGGCCTTCGTGCGAGCCGTGCTCATCAGCGTGCGGCATGGATTTTTGTTGATCTTCGTGGCCGCCGTAGTGTTCATGGCTTGTGTGCGCCGCCGGATGGACCGGGGCTTTCACCTTGGCCGAGTAGCCAGCGGCCTGGACTGTCTGGACCAGCTGTTCGTTGGTGACATCTTGGGGAACTTGGACCTTGGCGGTCTCCAGGGGGAGGTTGACCGAGGCGGTCACCCCGGGCAGCTTGCCGAGTTTGCGTTCCACCCGGTTCACGCATGAGGCGCAAGTCATGCCCTGGATATCGAGGTCTACGGTGCGTACTTCGGGCAGCGCGTGCTCTGGCGCATGGGAAGACATTGTGTACCTTGCACTTTCCTGCCACTTCAAGGTGGCTTGGTGCCTGGCTTGTAGGGCTAGGCGTTGATTGCTTCGACGGTGTAGCCGGCGTCGTCGATCGCTTCGCGGAGGCTCGCTTCGCTGAGCTTGCCGGTAGCGGTGACGGTGGCGGTGGAGATGCCATTGGCGTTGAGGAGGACATCGACGTCCTGGACGCCGCCCAGCTCCTTGAGTTCTTCGGTGACTGATGCAACGCAGTGGCCGCAGGTCATTCCGGAGATCTTGATTTCGGTCTGGGTAGCCAAAGGAGTGGCCTGCTCACGTGTGGTGATCTGCAGACCCTGGGAGCTGTCGGAGGTGTTCTCTGAGGAGCATCCGCAATTGCAGTTGTGGCTCATGATCTTGCTCTCTTTCGATGAATTTTGTGTGAATGTGAATTGGGGATCCGGGCGGGCTTAGCGCACCAGGCGGGAGATTGCGGCCGTGGCCTCGGCGATCTTGTCCTGGACGATGCTGGGGTCACCGCTCTGGATCGAGGACTTCGCGGCATCGACAACGCAATGGCCGATGTGGTCGTCGATGAGTTGGACGCTGACCTTGTGCAATGCCGCGTTGATGGCGGAAATCTGGGTCAGGATGTCAATGCAGTATTTGTCTTCATCGACCATCTTGGCGACCCCGCGAACTTGGCCTTCGATGCGCTTCAGGCGGCGTTCCAGTGCGGACTTATCCGCGTGATAACCGTGATGCTGCGTATGGGTATCCGGGTTCTGGTTGGTTTCCATACTTCGATAATACCCCCATGGGGTATAAAGTCAAGTACCCCCTAGGGGTATTTAGCCTCCCCACTTAAGCAGAAGAAGCACGATAGGATTTCACCCGTGAGCCACAACGACCTGCACGTGCGTCCGATTTCCAGCGCCGAACACTCAGCCTTCCTTGAAACTGCCCGCGACGTCAGCTTCTTGCAGCGTCCCGAGTGGGCCCGGGTCAAGGGTGGATGGCGAGGCGAATCCCTCGGCTTCTTCGACCAGGACGAACTGGTAGGCGCCGCATTGGTGCTGCACCGGGCTGCCCCTGTAATCAACAAGACCCTGGCCTATGTTCCCGACGGTCCGGTTATCGATTTCCAGGCCCACCGGGCGGAAAACGTCATCCGCCCGCTGGCCGCCTACCTCAAAAACCGTGGCTCCTTCCAGCTGAAGATGGGACCAGGCCGGGAAGTGCGCACCTGGGCCGCAGCAGCCGTGCGCAAGAACCTGGGCAAAGAAGGCTTCACCCAGCTGGCCGACCTGGAACTGAAGAGCAGCTCAGCCCAAGCACTGGCGCTGAATGACGCCCTATTGGACCTCGGGTTCACCAAAGAAGACGTCGGACTGGACTTCGGTGCAGGCCAGCCGGAATATGTGGCCCGTGTTGCCCTGCAGGATGAAGAAGGCAACCAGCTGGACGTGGAACAGGTCATGGCCAGCTACTCGGCCACCACGCGCAACGAAACCCGCAAGGCTTTGAAGAGCACCTTGGAAATCGAAGTGGGCGACACCTCGGACATGGCCCGCTTCCATGCCCTGTACAACCACACCGCGGACCGCCAAGAATTCACCGGCCGCCCACTGGGCTACTTCGAAACCATGCACCGTGTGCTCAATGAAGCTGTGCCAGGATCCTGCACCCTTTACATCGCCAGCAACGAAGGAGTGGACCTCGCAGCGTCCATCGTGATCCGCTCATCCAACCTTGCCTGGTACCTCTACGGAGCCTCGTCCTCGGAACAGCGCAAGATCTTCGCGCCGAAGGCCATCATGAACCGCATGGTGGAGGATTCCATCGCCGCGGGCTGCCGCTACCTGGACCAGGGCGGCGTGAGCGCCACCTTGGACAAGGAGCACCACCTTTCGGGTCTGACCAAGTTCAAGACCAATACCGGTTGCGACATCGTGCAGACCAACGGCGAATGGGACCTTGCGCTGAACAAGCCATTGGCGTGGGCCTTCGAAAAGTACATGAACTGGCGTAAGAAGTAGGGAAATCAGCACCGTGGCAATTGACCCAACCCAGCCATTTGTCCCCGTCATCCTCGGCGGCGACATCGGCACCTACACCCTGGCCCGCGAGTTCTACGAGGCCTATGGCGTTCGCTCCGTCGTGCTTCCAGCTGCAGCCAACGGGGTCATCGAGCATTCGGTGGCCATCGAATTGCGCCCCATCGGTTCGATGGCAGATGAGTCGCGAGTGGTCGCGGCGCTGACCGACTTGGCCACCGAGCTGGTCGCCGATTCGGCCCGCCCGCTGATGCTCTTCGGTTCCCTTGACTTCCACATCATGCTGATCGCCAAGCACCGGGCACAGCTCGACGCGCACTTCGTGATTCCCTATCCCGAATTGGAGACTATCGAAGCGGCCGCGCTGAAGGAAAACTTCTACGCGCTCGCCGAAAAGCTGGACATCGCCCACCCGCGCACCGTCGTCTACCACCCGGGCACCAATCTGGAAGCCATTGCCGAGGACTTCACCTACCCGGTGATCGGCAAGCCTTCAAGCTCGGCGGATTGGATCGCCGCGAAGTTCGAGGGCAAGCAGAAGATCCACACGATCAACAACCGCGGCGAGCTGGAGGCACTGCTGTCCAGAATCGACGGCAGCGGCTACACCTCCGGCTACATCCTGCAAGAATACGTTCCCGGTGGCGATGACGCCATGCGATTGTGCACCTACTTCGCCACCCAGGAAGGCAAAGTCATCTTCGCCGGATATGGCGAAGTGGTCATCGAGGAGCATGCGCCGCTGGTGCTGGGCAACTCGGCCGCCATCGTCACTGGACAGAACGACCAGATGGCCTCCGACGGTGCCCGCATACTCGAAGAGTTGGGGTGGCGTGGCATCGCGATGATCGATGCGAAATACGACCGCCGTGACGGCAAGATCAAGTTTTTCGAGATCAACCCCCGGCTGGGCCGCAATCACTTCTACCTCACCGCCGCTGGAGTGAACCCGGCGCGTTTCTACGTCACCGAGTTCCTCGGCGCCGACTTCGACAACTCGGATCCGCACACCGATGCCGTCGTGGAAACCGCCGCTGGGGTGCTGCAGCTGCACCGCGAGCAGCTGTTCACTGTTTTGCCGCACCACTTGCTCCGCCGATTCCTCGATAGCGGGACCGGCAGGAAAGCGGCGGTGCTGCTCAAGGCAGGCAAGGTGTCCAACCCGTTGAAGTTCTCGGCGGAGAAGAATCCGCGCCGCAAGCTTTACCTGGTCTTGAATGCGGTCAACCACTACCGCAAGTACAAGAAGTTCCCTCCGCGCGCCCAGTAACGCCTGCGCTTAGGGACGCCCTCCAGATGGCTGCCGGCCGACAGCATCAGGCGCTGGCCAGCCGTCCAGGGCTTGAAGCCATGGGCTTTGGGCGACTTCGCCTCCGTCGAGAATGTCGAGGCTCGTGGCGGCCCCCTGAACTTCGGGGACAAGCTCGGCGGACTCGAATCCCGCAGCTGCGCCTATGCCCAGCGAGGTAGTCGCATCTGGATCATTTGCGGTGGACATGGCATTCCACTTCAGCGCAGAGAGGATGCTTTCGCCTGCGGGAATAACCACACGCTGGGATTGAATGCTTGCCATCGGCACCAGTCTGACATCTTGTTGTGCCTGGCCCTGGGAATTGCGGAATCTAACCTGCGGGTACCCTTCGACGGCGCACGGAGCCGTTGAGATGTTCTTGGCGGAGATGGCCATGTACCTTGAGCCCAACGCGGCATCAGGAGAACCAAGAGCCAGCTCCAAATCGTCCTGGCCGCAGGCTGGGGCAGCGGGATCGTCGGACCAAGCTGCCACATTGTCGGGCAGCGGCGCCGGACGGGCATTGAGCGATTCGGGCAGCTTCCCGCCGACCCAGCCCTCGATGACGTCGGCGTAGCCAGCAGTGCTCAAGGTGAATGCCACTGGTTGTTCCAGTGGAGCATGCTTGGCGAGCCAGTCTTTGACCCGGCCGGTGTCTTCCGAGTCTGCCTCGGCGGTGGTGTGCACCGACAGACCGCTGGAATCAAATACTGTGCTTTCGACGGCATCCAGTGCCGCTGCTTCCACGGCCAGATCAAACTCGGCGAGATCCAATCGCTGATCAGAGCTATAGATCAGCGAAGAGTCTTCCAGCCGCAGGGAGACCGGTTCGTCATGCTCGGCCGCATAGCCGCCCAGGACCCTCAACCCTGGGACATCCTTGGCTACCGCAGATCCCTGGCCTACGCTGTGGGCACCGAGCTGGCGCAGGGAGAACGCTTGGATTATTTGCTCTTTGACGTTCTCGCTGCCCGACACGTCCAGCGGGTACAGCACCAGATCAGGGACGCCCGAATCCTGTGGTTCTCCGGCAACAAAACGAACGGAACTGTGCACCTTGGATTGTTGGCCGATAAAGGCCTGTATACGGGATGAAGCCCAGAGCGCGATATCGCCTGCCTGCTCAGGCGCCAGATGCTCATCGAGATTCACCGTCCACGACGCTTGCGAGGAGTTTCCATCCTTGGCATCAACTGAGGTGATTTCATGGTCGACGCTGGTCGAGTCGATCCCTTCCCTCTGATCCAATTGTGCAGCGAGAGCGCAATACTCCTTGGCAGCATCGCAGGAGCTGAACGCGTCCCAGGGCTTCCAGATCAGCACGATGACCACCGCAAGGATCAGAGCCGTGATCATCGCTCCAAGGCGCAGTGGTTTCATTTAGCTACCGTACCAACACGACCACTGGATCGCAGGAGCCAGCGGGTAGAGTTTCAACCACACGTACTTTGAAAGCGAGACCCCATGAGTTTGAAAGATCGCCTGCGCGAAGACAGCATCGTCCACCTGAAGGCAGGCAACGAGCTGGAGAAAACCACCCTGCGCAATATCCTCAGTGCCATTGGCACCAAGGAGAAGTCGGGCAAAAACCCTAGCGAACTCAACGACCAGGATGTCGAGAACCTGTTGCGCAAGGAAGTGGGCAACCGCGAGGAAACTGCGCAGCTGGCAGCCAAGGATGGGCGAACGGAACTTGCAGAGCGCGAGCTGGCAGAGGCTGCGTTCATTTCTACCTACCTGCCAAAGATGCTTGATGAGGCAGAAGCCCAGGGCATCGTGGAGAGGGTGATGGCTGAACTGGCAGCAGATCATGAGCTCACCATGAAGGATATGGGGCAGGCGATGAAGCTGGTTGGAGCCGAAATTGCCGGCCGATTCGACGGCAAGGCCGTCTCGCAGATGGTTCGCGCGAAGCTGGGTTAGTACTGGCGGTTTCCAGTACGCAGGGTCGCTCTTCGGAGCGGCCCTTTGCTGTAGCTACAGCAGCCCAAAAATGTCCAGCAAGAATTCCTAGCTGGCAACCTCTCCGGCGCTCCCATGGGACTCAACGTCTTTTCCAAAACCCAGGTCTGCACGGCTGCCGGCGACCCGTCCAGCTAAGGCAGCGTTCAAGCTGCCAGTGGCAGCACGATTTCGGCTGCGCCGCAGGGAGGGATACTTGCTGCTGACAAAGTTGTCCACCTGTTCCTTGCGGCTCACCAATACCAGTTCGGTACCGCTGCCGCCCTGCTGGCTTTCTTCCCGGTAGAGCCCGCTGATGCGTTCGGCCACCTGGAGGTAAAAACTGCGCTGGAACTCGCGGCGCTCAATGACCTTCTCGGAATCGGTCCGATCCCAAGCCGCATACTTTCCTTCTTCGCTCCACCAATGGCTCATCGCCAGGCTTGCCTGGATCACCAGTGAAGAGAAGAGATTCTTGACGGTGCTCACATCGGACTCGTGGCCGATGACGTACAGGCGGCAGAAGTTCGAGTAGTTCGTTTGCAGCAGGGTTACGGTTCTGAAGGCATGGCCTACCGAAGACAGCCCATCGCGCTGGCCCAGCCGGTAGATGCCGCGCATATCGAAGTGCTCTTCAATGATCGGTTCCTTCTTCTTGCCCGGGCCGGTGGGCTGCGCATCCAGTTCGGCGCGTCCAATGCCATAGCGAACCATGAGCCGCTCGGCGTGTTCTTGGAAGGTTTGGGCCTCTGCAGGGAAATTGGTATTTTCCGCCTTGTTCAGCAGCAGCGCGATCCGTTCCTTCAGACGCTGAAGCTTCTGTTCAGAGGTGCTCATGACATCTTCTTTCCGGGCAGTGCGATGGGTAGCGAATCGGCTTGTGCTGGTTCACGGCACCAGTGTTGCAGGTCATCGGGAATGCTGCTTGGCGGGGTGTGGGTAACTGTTTGGAAACGACTCTAGCCGGTGATGTGATCCGCGCGTAGAGTGAAGGCACCAAGCAGGTCCAGCACGCCCCGGGTCCTTGATTCGAGGCTGGTTTAGGAGAGGTTCTGATGGGTGATTTTCGGACATACACCATGGAAGAGCGGGCCACTTACCTTGCTCCTTCATGCGAGCGTTGCGGACAGCATCGTCACGTTGTGTGGGAAAAAGTCGAAGGTACGGAAACCTACAAGCCGCGTGATGCCGGATGCTCCAATGAAGCCTGCACCGCGTAGGCAATAACCAGTACAACCCATCGCTCAGGTATTTACTTCAGCTGGATTCCCAGAGCAGCAGAGATGCGCTCGGAGGCTGTGGCGAGTACCTGGGCGATATGGTTTTCATCCAATTCCAGCGGTGGATAGATCACCGCAACGGCCGCCGGCTTATCCTGGGGCAACAGCAAGGGGACCGCGATGGAGTGCAGTCCCGGGATGACCTCGTCGTGGCTGGATTCGAAGTCCTTGGCCGGGTATTGCACCGGATTGATTTGCGAGCGGATGACCCGTCCAGGTGCTCCGTTATCAATGGGATGGCGCGTGCCGGGGCGCTGGGCCACCGTTGCATCGGCCATTCGGGGCTCGGCCGTGCTCAACGTGACCGCGGCTTCGCCGTCAAAGACCACCAGCAGGGCAGTCATCCGAAGCTCGTCTGACACCGTTGCCAGATGCGGGGCAGCTGCCGACTGCAGGGACTTGGCGACATTGCGTGCCAAGGCGCCCAGGCGTGCACCCAGTTCCAAATCTCCGGAAGGCATGCGCTCGACAAAGCCATACTGCTCGAAAGTCTTGACCAGGCGGTAGGCCATGGAGCGGTGAATTCCAAGTTGTGCGGCCAGCTCGGCAACGCTTAGCGGTGCAGCGGATTCGCCAATGAGGGTCAGAGCTTCGAGCCCGCGGCCCAAGGTCTGGGACCCGCCTTCGGTGGATTTGGTCATTGCTTCATCATTTCATCCCACCTGCCGTTAGCTCGGCAAGGTACTGCTTCAAGTGATCTATTTCTAGCTCACAGCCTAGCCCAATGCCTCGACGCGGATTCGCAGGGCTAACGGGGTGATAGGCAACGGAAGGCAGGCTGCGCGGTGCAGCCCGCCTTCCGTTGCCTATCACCCCTGCGAGGAGCGCTCCTGGAACTAGCGGATGGGTGGATCAGCCGGCAGCAGGTGCTCGCCGGTTCGATCCGTGGCCAATGCCAGCGAAGAAATGTACTGCAGTTCTCCATCCGGGCCGGGTACCGCGGAGGCCAGCATGTCCGGCCGCTCGAAGCGCAGTCCGGTGACGCAGCAGGTGTACAGCTCGTCGCTCGGGTTGCCTTCGGCGTCCAGCAGCGGGCTGTCGATGCCGTCATCGCTGCGGCGCAGGTAGTAGCGGCCCTTGGTGGCGATGGCCAGCAGCGGCGGCATCAAGAGTGCCAGGCCCACGGCCACCAGCGGGCTGAATGGCTGGATCTGCGGGCCGAGCAGCCCGAAGAACACGGCGATCGAGGCGATGGCAGAGACGAGCATCGAGATGAAGCCCACCGGGTTGACCGCGTAGAGCATGCCGCGGCGGAATTCTGGCACCTTGGGGGAGAGCTTCAGCAGGTACTTGTTGATGGCGATGTCGCTGGCCACCGTGACCACCCAGGCCATGGCGCAGTTCGCGTAGAAGCCCAGTACGGTATTGAGGAAGTCGAACATGTTCGCTTCCATCAGGATCAGCGCGATGCCGAGGTTGACCAGCACGAACACCATGCGCCCCGGATAGGTCTTGGTCACTCGGGTAAAGGAGTTGGTCCAGGCCAGTGAACCGGAGTACGCGTTGGTGACGTTGATCTTGATCTGCGAGATGACCACCAGAACCACGGCCAGGCTCATTGCCAGCCACGCCGGCATCATTTCGCGGTAGACGCCCAGGAACTGGTGCACCGGTTCGTTGGCGGTAGCCGAAGCCTGCGGATCCAGCGTAGCAATCAGGTAGACGGCGATGAACATGCCGGTGATCTGCTTGATGGCACCGAAGATGACCCAGCCCGGGCCGCCAAGAATCACCGCGGTCCACCAGCTGCGCGCGTTGGCGGCGGTCTTGGGAGGCATGAAACGCAGGTAGTCGATCTGTTCGGCGATCTGCGCCATCAGCGAGAGGCAAACACCGGCTGCCAGCATGGCCGAAGCGAAGTTCACGCCCTCGCCGGTGCCCTGCTCGCCGGCATAGTTCACGAAGGTCTCCACGGATTCCGGGTGGGTGGCAACGAGGTACACCATGGGCACAACCATCAGGATCAGCCACAGCGGGGTGGTCCACACCTGCAGCTTAGCCAAGGTTTTCATCCCGTAAATGACCAGCGGGATGACCATGAGGGTTGAAATCGCATAGCCCAGCGGCTTGGGGATCCCGAGTCCCAGTTCCAAGCCCTGCGCCATGATGGCGCCTTCTAGGGCGAAGAAGATAAAGGTGAAGGTGGCAAAAATGACGTTGGTGACGATGGAACCGTAGTAGCCGAACCCCGAGCCTCGGGTGATCAGATCCAGGTCGAGGTTGTAGCGGGCGGCATAGTAGGCCAGCGGGAAACCGGTGACGAAGATGATCAATGCCGCGATCAAGACGCCGGTAATGGCGCTCGCCGTGCCATGGGCCAGGGCAATATTTGCGCCGATGGAGAAGTCCGCCAGATAGGCGATTCCGCCCAGAGCGCTGGTGGCCACCACTGATGGTACCCAGCGCCGGTAGGAGCGCGGGGCGAAGCGCAGGGTGTAATCCTCCAGGGACTCCTTGGCGGCGTTTAGCTGCCCTTGATTCGTGCCGGCGGAAATACGTTCCGGTGCCTGCTGTTGTTCGTTCGTCGCTGTCATGTGCATCAGCCTAGTGAGCGCATGTTTCGCTGGGCTCGGCCGTTCTGTGTCCAGCAGGTAAACAGGATCTCACCACGTGAACCCTTGGTTACATGGGCATCGAAATGGCCCTGTGAAGATGATTTCAGATCCTTGGATGCACCTGTTTTCCCAGTTCAGTTCGCCTATCATTTGTGGCATCGCAGAAAAATGCCGCTGGCCATGGTGTGCGAGGGCTAAGTAAAGCTACACTTGTTTCTATAGTTAGAACAGTGTCGTAACTATAGAGACAATGAAGTTTTTGCGGCACGGACCGAGGAGTCACACCATGCAGATTCACCACCGGGGATACGTCTCGGGAGATCCACGCGTCAAGGAAGCCGCCGGCTACGGGATCAACCGGGCAGCAGAAATTCCCGACGAAATGGATGTATTGATTGTCGGCACCGGACCGGCTGCCTCCGTGGTGACCGCGCAGCTCTCCCGTTTCCCCAGCATCAACGTGCGCGCCATCGAAATGCGCCCTGGCCGGCTGGAAGTCGGCCAGGCCGATGGCATCCAGGCCCGCTCGGTGGAAACCTTCCAGGCCTTTGGCTTTGCCAACGAGGTTATCGAAGAGGCTTACCGCAATGTCGAGATGTGCTTCTGGACCCCGGATCCCGAAAACCCGGCGAACATCAAGCGCCACTCGCGCGCCGCCGACGATGCCACCGGGATGAGCGAATTCCCGCACATCTACGTGAACCAGTCGCGCATCCTGGACTACTTCCTGCGCGACGCGGAACGAGCCCCGGGCAAGGTCACTCCGGACTACGGGGTGGAATACCTCGGCTGCGAGATCGACTCCGGCGCCGAATACCCGGTCACCGCGCACATCAAGTACGTGGCCGGCGAACGCGCTGGCGAAGAACGCACCGTGAAGGCCAAGTACCTGGTCGGCGGCGACGGCGCCCGCAGCCAGGTGCGCCGCTCGCTGGGGCACAAGCTGCATGGCGACGCGGCCCTGCATGCCTGGGGCGTCATGGATGTCATGGTCAATACCGACTTCCCGGACATCCAGGTCAAATGCTCCATCCAGTCCCACGAGGCGGGCAACATCCTGCTCATCCCGCGCGAAGGCGGCTACCTAGTCCGCTTCTACGTGGACCTGGGCGAACTGACCGCGGAAGATGCAGGGGCCATCCGCAACACCCCGGTGGAAGAGATCGTGGCCACCGCCAACCGCATCATCCACCCGTACACCATGGATGTGAAGAACGTTGCCTGGTTCTCGGTCTACGAGGTCGCCCACCGCATCACCGACGGCTTCGACGATGTGGAAGAACACGAGCGCGGCACCCGCTGCGCCCGGGCCTTCATCATGGGCGATGCCTGCCACACCCACTCGGCAAAGGCCGGCCAGGGCATGAACGTATCCATCCAGGACGGCTTCAACCTCGGCTGGAAGCTGGCCGCCGTGCTCGAAGGCCGCGCCCCGGACGCGCTGCTGGATACCTACGCCGAGGAGCGCAAGGTCATCGCCCAGAACCTCATCGACTTCGACAAGGAATGGTCCACCCTCATGGCCAAGTCCGTGGATGACTGGGAAGACCCGGACGAACTGGAGAAGTACTACACCAAGACCCAGGAATTCCCTGCCGGCTTCATGACCCAGTACACCGAATCGGCCATCACCACCGGGCTGGAGCATCAGGATCTGGCACCCGGCTTCCCGGTGGGCAAGCGCTTCAAATCAGCTGAAGTGATCCGCCGCTCCGACAACCGCTGGCGCCATCTGGGCCACTTCCATGAGGCCGACGGACGCTGGCGGGTCTACGCCTTCGCCGATGCTGCGGCCCCTGCCTTGGAAGGCACCGCCATGGCCGACTTCGCTGCGTGGTGGGAGAAGGATTCGGCTTCCCCGCGCAACCGATACACCCCACCCGGGGTGGATCAGGATTCGGTCTTTGATACCAAGGCCATCTACCAGCAGGACTACACCGAGGTAGAACTGCATGACGTGCCGAAGATCTTCCAGCCGCTGAAGGTCCCCTACGGACTGCACGATATCAACCAGGTGTTCGCTGCAGGCCACGGCCGCGACATCTTCCGCGAACGGGAAGTCAGCCGCTCCGGTGCCATCGTGGTAGTCCGCCCGGACCAGTATGTTGCTGGCATCTTCCCGCTGGATGCCCGTGAGGAAATCAGCGAGTTCTTTGCCGGGAACATGCTGCCGGTGGGCACCGGCAAGAACAACTAGGGGCAGCCCCGGCCCCGTGCGATAGGCTGCTCGTCCTGTCGTACGGGGCTGATACTCTCTGGGGCATGAACGCGTTCTTTGATTCCTTGCCGGTGCGCCGCATCGCCGAGCATCCCAAAGCACCCATGGACCGCACCGATTGGGCGGCGCAGATCCCAGCTGTGCGCCAGGTCCTTGATGAAGGACTGGAACTGGGGCAGCTGACCGTGCTGGTCGGTGAAAACGGGGCCGGCAAATCAACGCTGGTTGAAGGCATCGCCGCAGCTTTCGGGCTGAATCCCGAGGGCGGAACCCGCAACTCCATGCACCAAACCCAAATGACCGAATCAGGCTTGTCATCGCACCTGCAGCTGGAACGCGGGGCTGGCGCTTCCAAGGCCGGAGTCTTCTTGCGGGCCGAAACCATGCACGGGCTCTTCACCTATCTGGGATCCATTGGCTCGCGCGGCAAGCACAATTTCCAAAGCCATGGCGAATCCTTCATCGAGTTCTTCACTGAACGCTCCAGCGTCAACGGCCTCTGGGTTTTCGACGAAGCCGAATCAGCGCTGTCATTCAACGGCTGCCTGATGCTGCTTTCGCACATTTCCGATCTGTTGCGCAGCGGATCCCAAGTCATCATTTCCACCCACTCGCCCATTCTTGCCTCGCTGCCGCAGGCGAAAATCTATGAAATCGGCCAGTGGGGGATTCGCCCGGCAAGTTATGACGAATTGGAAATGGTCAGCAACTGGCGCCTGTTCCTCGATGCGCCAGGGCGCTACCTGCGACACTTCGACGCCTGAGTTCATCGAAACAACCCTCGGTTATTGAGGCAGGCGCTCTTCCCCTAAGCTTTTAAGCAAAGGACGATGAAGGGGACGCACCATGGCACAGAAGCGCTCAATTTGGGCTCGAATTTTCGGTATCGGCAAGGCCAACGCCAACGCGGCACTGGACGCCCTCGAGGATCCAAAGAAGATGCTGGATCAGACGGTCCGCGACTACACCAACAACATTGCCCAGGCTGAGCAGGCTGTTGCCCAGACCATCGGCAATCTGCGCATGGCCGAGGACGACCTGGCCAAGCTGAACCAGGAAGCCACCGAATGGGGCACCAAGGCCGTGGCTGCCTCGAACAAGGCTGACGAATATGCGGCTGCCGGGGACGCTGCCAACCAGCAGAAATTCAACCAGCTGGCCACCGTCGCCATCCAGCGCCAGATGTCGGCGGAGAAGAAGGCTGCCTCGTTGCAGTCCACCGTCACCAGCCAGCGCGAAGTGGTCGACAAGCTCAAGACCGGCTTGAATTCCATGCAGTCCAAGCGCCAAGAGCTGGTAGCCAAGCGCGATGAGCTGGTGGCTCGTGCCCGCAACGCCAAGACCCAGACGCAGATGATGGACACCATGAAGGCCTTGGACTTCAGCGATCCATCCAGCGAGATCAGCCGTTTTGAGCAGAAGATCCGCCAGGACGAAGCCAAGGTCCGAGGCGCCCAGGAACTGGCCTCCTCATCGCTTGATGCGCAGTTCGCACAGCTTGAGGATCTGGGCGCAGCCACCGAGGTTGATGCCCGCCTGGCCGCGCTGAAGGCCAGCAGCAATCCCGGAGACGTCATCGAGCAGGCACCAGCCGGCCCAGAGCTAGAAGCAGCGGCCCCGGATCTGTCCGAGGTCGAGGCACGTCTGGCCGCGTTGAAGAACAAGCAGGCCTAGCCGCCACAACAGACTGCAACAGCGCGAGCCGCCAAGGATCAAGAATCCATGGCGGCTCGCGCTGTTGTGCTGGGAGAAGGCTAGTGCTCCCACAGGCCGGGGCCCGAATCCTGCGGGTAGAAGGTAGCATGGCCCGCCGAGACATCCACCGAGATCTTATTCGGCGAATCCATATCCGTGGCCAGCAAATTGCTCACGTCGCCGGCCTCGACATTCTGGCGCAGATCGTAGGTGCCATCGGGTAGCTCCAGCTCCAGGGCTCCGGCGCTCACTTTCGCGGTGATGTTCTGCGGCGCCTTGCCCGAGAGGGTCCCGCTCAAATGCCCGGCGGAAATATCGAACTCGGCCTGGTTGACATCTTCCAGGGACACGTCGGCCCGGCCAGCGCCCAAATGGACCTTGGCCGTCTGTGCAGTGCCGGACATATCCAGCTGGCCGGCGCCCACCTCGATATCCAGGTTCTTGTAGGAGCCCACAGCGTTGAAGTCCCCGGCGGCCAGTTCGAAGGACGCGTCCAGGCTGCCGTCATTCATTGACTCCGGCAGGGTCAGCACAGCGGTATTCTCGTAGGAGCCGCAACCGAAGAAGCACCAGTTATCCCAGGAATCCGGCGAATCCACCACGAGCTTATTGCCTTCGCGCTTCAGCTCCCAGTCCCGGGAATTGGAGCTATCCACCTCCAGCGTGGCCTCATCGACCTTCGCGAAACGCAGATCAAAGCTGCCCGAGCCGGCCGTGATCTGCAGGCTGCCCATCCCTTCCACGCTGGCGTTCTGGGTGGTGCTATCCCGGTTGAGCGCAGCGAAGGCGCTGCGCGCGGAACTGATCAGCAGGGTCAGGATCACCAGGCCGCCGATCACGGCCAGGGTGATATTCAGCGCCGTGCCGTTGGCCCGCGGATTGCCCTGGGGCGTGGGGCGAACCGGTGGCATCCCAGTCATTTGCGTGTCGGTCATGATCCGTTCCTATCTGTGCTGTTGCTGCCCAGGTTTTGTATATGTGCCAGGGCTGCCAGCACACGCCGGTTGCCCGTTCCATCGGCTTCGAGGCCGAGCTTCTGGAAGATGGAGGTGATGTATTTTTCGACGCTGGCTTCCGAAAGGAAAAGCATGGCTGCAATCGCCTGATTGGATTTTCCTTCGGCCACCGCGGCCAGCACGCTGCGTTCCCGATCGGTCAGCCGCTGCATCCGGTCATCGTGGTTGCGCCGGGTCAAAAGCTGCGCCACGACTTCCTGATCCAGGATGGTTCCGCCGGCAGCGATCTGTTCCAACGAGGCGATGAATTCGTTGACATCGGCGACCCGGTCCTTGAGCAGGTAGCCGATGGATCCGGATTGGGTGGAGATCAATTCCGAGGCGTAGCGTTCCTCCACATATTGGGAGAGCACCAGCAACGGCAGATCAGGATAGGCCTTGCGCAGCTGCAAGGCAGCGCGGATCCCTTCATCGGTGTAGCTCGGCGGCAATCGCACATCCAGGATGGCGATCTGCGGGAAGTCCTCTCCAACCGCCGTGTCCAGGAAGTCCATCAGCCCGGTGGCGTCGGGAAGGTCGGCGACCACGCGGTGCCCGCTGTGATCCAGCAATCGCACCAGCCCTTCGCGAAGCAGGACCGAGTCCTCGCAAATCAGTACACGCATGGCACGCTCACTTCCAGTGTTGTTGGTCCGCCGGCCGGGCTGTCGAGCTGCAGGGTTCCACCGGCAGCCACCACCCGGTTGTTGATGCCATCCAGCCCGCCGCCGGGGGTGATGCGGGCTGAGCCCACGCCATTGTCTTCAATCCGGGCCCACAAGTGCTCTTGCCCGTCATGCTCGCGCACCCGCACGGTGACCTGGCAGCGCTGGGCCCGCGAATGCTTGGCCGCGTTGGTCAGCGCTTCGGCGATGGCGAAGTACATGGCAGCCTCTGCCACCCGGGGGTAGCGCCCTTCAAGTTGCACATCGAGCTGGACCGGGATGTGGGAGCGCCCGGCCACCGCGGACAGCGCCGCATCCAGGCCGCGGTCATCGAGCACCGAGGCGTAGATGCCGCGGGTGAGCTGGCGCAGCTCGGTGATGGCCGACTTGGTGGAGGCGTGGGCCTCGGCCACCAATTCCTTGGCCTGCTGCGGGTTGCTGTCGATCTGCTGATGGGCCAGGCCCAAGGTCATCGCCACCGAAACCAGCCGGGGCTGGACGCCGTCGTGCAGGTCGCGTTCGATCCGGGTGCGTTCCACCTCGGCGGCGCGCACCGCTCCCTCGCGCTGAACCGTGGTGCTGCGCACCTTCTCGGTCAGCTGGGTTTCGCGGGCCAAGGACCCGATGATGCCCACGGTGACGCTGCGGTGCAGGAATGCGGTGCCGATGACAATTCCGGCTCCCGCGATCGCCAGCAGCATCAGCCATGGTGCCTGGGCGGCCGGGGTATGCAGGGAGAAGGGGCCCGCGACCGTGTCCACATCGGTCAGCGGGGCGAAGGAGATGATGGCCAAGTGCACGGTCCATTGCAGCACCCCGAGCATGATCGTGCCGATGATGCAGGCGAGCACCAGGCTGCCCAACGAAGCCCACATGCGACCATCGGCCAAGGCCCGGCCCAGCGTTTTCACGTAGTGGCCGAAGCCCGGTCCGCGACGGGCCGGCCAATTCAGCGGCACCGCGTCGATGCCGTATAGCCCGCTGATGCGCACGATTTCGGTGCGGGCCACCGCGAATAATGTGTAGAGCAGGCCCACCAGGAGGAGCAGGCCGATGCCCAGCAGAGGTGTCAGCCCGATGCCCATGGCCAGCCAGGCGATCAGCAGCGAGAGCCCGATGGTGCCGAAGCTGCCGAGCACGGCCAAATGCAGCAGCGTGAAGCCTAATTTCAGTGGCGGGCGCCCGGTTCTGGCGCCCGGTGGAGACCATGGTGTCGAAGTCATAGTTCAACAGTAGATTGCGCGTTGTGGCGCGGATACCGAGGGAACCGGAGAAGTTCATTAGGGAAAACCCGAACTTTTCACAGGTTGGCTCTGGTGGTGGATCCTGATTGAGCGCAAGATGATGGCATGGATACCGTCCAATCCCTGAGAATCGAACCGTTGACCGAGCCGCGGATGGAAGACTTCGCTGCGGTGGTGAACCCGAATCATCGGCAGAAGCACTGCTGGTGTTTGTCTCACCGGCTCAGCGCCCAGGAAATCCGGGAACGCGGCGGAGAGGACCGCTATGAAGCGATGTGCTCGCTGGCCCGCGAAAAGATCGCCCCGGGAGTCATCGCTTATCTGGAGGACCAGCCGGTGGGGTGGTGCAGCATCTCGCCGCGGGCGCGGATTCCGAGGCTGGAGAACTCAAAGCTGATCCGGCCGGTGGATGATCTGGCGGTGTGGAGCATCATCTGCATGGTGGTGCGCGGCGGTTACCGGCGCAGGGGAGTGAACCGCCAGATGGTGCTCGGCGCGCTGGACTATGCCAAGAGCCAGGGCGCACCTGCGGTGGAAGCCTACCCGGTGGATCCCGAAGGCCGGATGGATCTGACTATGGCCTTTGTCGGGACACGCAAGATGTTCGAGGAGGCCGGCTTCGAAGTGGTGGGCGTCAGCGATGCGGTGGCCAGCAGAATGCCGAGGCTGATCATGCGCAAGATGTTGTGATGCATCCGAGGCAGAGGGCCGGTGGCTACCGTTTTTCGGTGAGGGCCTGCATACCTAGCAGGCCCTGTTCATCCAAGCTCTTGTGGAAGTAAGAGGAGATCGCTGTTCTGGCCGCGTCCCCAGCGGCCACCGGGTCGCCGGCCTCGATGGCATCGAAGATGGCGCGGTCCAGGGAGACGACCTTCTTCATTTCGCGGGTTTCATTATCCGCGTGGCTCATCTGATCGTTCATAACCTGCAAGATGGCACCGGCGACTGCCTCGCCACAGATCCGCAGGATGCTGTTATGGCTGGCTTCCCATACCGCGGCGTGGAAATCCAGATCGGCGCGGTTGAATGAATCGGACCCGGTGCTGGATTCGACTTCCATGCGTTCGACGGCGTCGCGCATCGCGGCCAGCTGCTCATCGTTGTGCATGACTGCGGCAAGCTGGCAGGCTGAGCTTTCCAAAACGATGCGGAACTGCACCAGCTCATCGAGCGACAGGGAAGTGATCCGGGTGAGGTTGGCGAAGGACCTTTCCAGATGATCCGTGGATACCGGCAAGACGACCGGACCACTGCGTCCACCGGGTTTGGACGCGATCAGCCCCTGGCTTTGGAGCACCCGCAATGCCTCGCGAACCGTGGGACGGCTGACCGAGAACTGAGTCATCAGCTCGCGTTCGCTGGGCAGATGCTGTCCCGGCTTGATCTCCTTGGACAGGATCGCTTCTTCGATCTGCTGGACAACTCGCTCGTAGGTCAGCGTTGGCACGGCCGGCGTAAAAGTCAGCTTGCTCATGTGGAGCCTTCCTTGGATCGAAAACACTCGGTTGAGGACAAAGATATCCCAGCTGTCGCTTCAATAACATGCAAAACCGAAAACTTCTCAAACTGGTAAGACCAGAAAACTTAGTAGAAATATCAGCATGGATGGTGTTTCATGGATCACATCACTCATTGGCACGTTGAACGATGGAGAATCATGAGCTCGAAGAAAAACCTCTGCCGGTTGGTTACCACAGCACTTGTTGGCACATTGGCTTTGAGCGCGTGCTCTGCCGGATCAAGCTCGACCGCGACCGACGATGCTAGCCAGAAGACTTCGGTCACCGTGGCGTTGACCGGCGAGCCGGTCAATCTCGATTTCACCAAGACCGCAGGCGCCGCAATTCCCCAAGCGCTCATGTCCAACGTCTACGAAGGCCTGGTCGAGATCGACCAGGAAGGAAAGATCCAGCCCCTGCTGGCCGAATCATGGAAACTGAGCAACGGCAACAAAACCTACACGTTCACACTTCGCGACGGCGTTACCTTCTCCAACGGCGAAGCCTTCACCGCCGATGACGTCAAATTCAGCATCGACCGAGTCAAGTCCGACGCATGGGTCTCCAGCCTGAAAGCGAAAATGGACATCGTTGATTCGGTGAAGGTCATCAACGACACCGAAGTGGCTGTCACGCTCAAGAAGCCAAGCAATGCCTGGCTTTTCGACATGGGAACCCTGGTCGGCGCCATGTTCGACCCGAGCGGCGTCGACGACTTGGCCAGCACCGCCATCGGCACCGGCCCTTACGAAATCGAAGCATGGAACCGCGGCCAGTCCATCAACTTCGCCACGCGCGACGACTACTGGGGCGAGAAGCCAGCAGTCGAAAAGGCGACGCTGCGCTACTTCGCGGACGCGGTTGCGACCACCAACGCCTTGCAATCCGGTGACGTGGATGTCGTCTACAACATGCAGTCCCCGGAGCTGCTTTCCTCCTTTGAATCCAACGACCAGTTCCAGGTTCTGGAGGGAACCTCCAACGGAGAAATCGTGTTGTCGATGAACAACAAGAAAGCTCCATTTGATGACAAGCGAGTCCGCCAAGCAATCATGTATGCCATCGACCGCCAAGCCGTCGTCGATACTGCGTGGAATGGCTACGGAACTGTAGTCGGTGGGCCAGTTCCGACAACCGACCCGTACTACGAAGATCTCAATGGCGTTTACCCCTACGATCCTGAGAAAGCCAAGAAGCTTTTGAAGGAAGCGGGCGCAGAAGACCTCAGCGTGAAGTTCACGGTGCCTACCCGTCCTTACGCCACCGCGGTGTCCGAAATCGTCGTCTCACAACTGGCCGATGTGGGCATCAAGGCAAGTATCGAATCCGCCGAATTCCCTGCGGTATGGCTGGACCAGGTCTTCACCAAGAAGGACTACCAGATGTCGGTGGTGCTGGCCGTGGAGAGCCGCGATGTGCTGGCCATGTTCAATAATCCGGACTACTACCTGGGCTACGACAACTCGAAGATCAAGGATGTGGCGGCCAAGGCCGACGCGGCCGATGAAGCCGGATACGTCGACGGAATGAAGAAGGTCGTACGCACCATCGTCGACGACGCTGCCGCGGATACCCTGTTCATCTTCCCCAACATCGTTGTCGCCAAGTCGGGAGTCACTGGAGTTCCAGAAAACTCCGTCACCGAAGCGCTGGATCTGACCGGAATCGGCTGGAACTGACAAGCTGCCGATATCTGAAGGGAATCGCTGATGGGACTTCGAATACTGATCAATGTGGCGAGGTTTGTCGTCACGTATGTGGTGGCTACCGTGGCGGTGTTCTTCTTCATGAGAGCGATCCCCGGTGATCCTGCGCAAATTGCCCTGGGCGTGAATGCGACGCCCGAGCTCTTGGCCAAGACCCGTGCGGAATTCGGCACCGACCGTCCGCTGATCGTCCAGTACTTCGATTGGGCGCTGGGTCTGCCATTTGGCGACTTCGGCACCTCGTATGTCACCCGGCAGGATATCAGCCCGCTGATCCTGGACAGGGTCCAAGTCAGCCTGATCCTTGTCGTATTGGCGATGATCGTGGCCTTGGCTATTGCGGTTCCCTTTGGAACCTACGCAGCGGTCAAGCACCGCAACCCCAGCGGCATCCTGATTAGCGGAATCAGCCAACTGGGAGTTGCCGTTCCCAACTTCCTTGCCGGAATCCTGCTGGTCGTGGTGTTCGCGGTAGGCCTGGGCTGGCTGCCGGCCAACGGGTGGACCCCGCCCGGCGTTGATTTTGCCGACTTCCTGGCGCGCGTGATCTTGCCGGTGCTCGCCCTGGCCTCGGTCCAAGGCGCCATCCTTACCCGGTATGTCCGCTCCGCAGTCATGGAAGTCATGAGTGAAGACTATCTGCGCACCGCACGGTCAAAAGGACTGAGCAAGCTGCAGGCGCTGATCAAGCACGGCCTGCGCAATGCGTCGATTCCGGTGCTCACGGTCACCAGCGTGCAGCTGGCGGCGTTGATCATCGGAGCCGTAGTCATTGAACGGGTCTTCGTTATTCCCGGTTTGGGATCCATGCTGCTCGATGCCGTCGGAAACCGCGATCTGCTCACCGTGCAATCGGTGGTGATGGTGCTCGTGGCCATCACGTTGATCATCAATCTGGTCGTCGACGTGCTCTATACGATCCTTGATCCACGCATCAGAAAGGGAGCGTAATGGCGCAAGAACAAATTGTGGCCAAGCCCGCCCAGCGCAAGCTGTCATCGACATTGATCGTGGGCGGCGCGCTCGTCGCCCTGGTGCTTATCGCGGCCTTGGTCTCCTTTATCTGGACCCCCTATGACCCGGTCCAGGCCGTCCCCGCCGACCGCTTGCAAGGTTCAAGCGCCCAGCATCTGATGGGCACCGACCGATACGGCCGAGACGTGTTTTCCGGGGTGCTCTACGGAGCACGCATCACCTTGCTGGTTGGCCTTGTCGCGGTTGGCATCGCCTTGCTGATCGGCACCCCGCTGGGGATCCTGGCCGGGATGCGCGGAGGCATGACAGAGGAAGTCACCATGCGCGGCGCCGATATCCTGCTAGCTTTTCCGGCGCTGCTGGTAGCCATCATGTTCGGCGCGGTGTTCGGGGCCAGCACCCTGACCGCCATGCTTGCCATCGGTATCGGCTCGATCCCGGGCTTCGCTCGTGTTGCCCGCAGCGGAACGCTGCAGGTGATGAGCACCGAATACATCATGGCGGCCAAGGCAGCGAGCCAGAGCAGCTGGAGGATCGCAAGGCGCCACGTCTTGCCCAACATCATCGGCATGGTTGTCGTCCAGTGCTCCGTTTCCTTTGCCATCGCCGTATTGGCCGAAGCGGCATTGTCCTTCCTCGGGCTGGGCACCCCGCCACCGGTGCCATCCTGGGGGCGCATGCTCCAGGAATCGCAGCAGTTCCTCGGCACCTACCCGATGTTGGCCGTCTGGCCAGGTGTAGCGATCGCGGCTGCCGTTTTGGGCTTTACCCTGCTGGGTGACGGCTTGCGGGACCGGTTCGATCCCAAACTGAACGGAGAGCGCTAATCATGGCCGAAATCGACGTGCGCTCAAACCTGTTGGAAGTCTCCAACCTGACGATCAAAACCAAGACCCGCACATTGGTCACGGACTTCAACCTGAGCATGAAACGCGGGGACCGGGTGGGACTGATCGGCGAATCCGGTTCGGGCAAGTCAATGACCACATCGGCATTGATGGGCCTGCTTCCCGAAGGAGTCAGCGCCCAGGGGTCGATCCAGCTTGCCAGCCATGCCGGAAACCTGGTGGACGCCAGCGACAAGGAACTGCAGAAGATCCGTGGCAAGGACATGGCCATGGTATTCCAGGAGCCGTTGACCGCCTTGAACCCGCTCATGAAGGTCGGGAAGCAAGTCGCGGAAATCATGAGCACTCACAAGAGCGTGGGTAACAAGGCCGAAGCGCGCCAGCGTGCCGTTGAGCTGCTGGCCTCGGTCAAATTGCCGGATCCTGAACGCGCCGCGCGGTCTTATCCGCATCAGCTTTCGGGCGGCCAGCGGCAACGGGCCATGCTGGCCATGGCGCTGGCCAACGATCCGGGACTGCTCTTGTGCGATGAGCCGACGACGGCGCTGGACGTCACGGTGCAACGCCAAGTGCTGGATTTGATCCAGGAATCCGTGGCTGAACGCGGTACCGGATTGCTGTTCATCACCCATGACTTGTCAGTTGTGGCCAATGTCTGCGATCGGGTTCTGGTGATGAACAACGGGCGCATTGTCGAAGAGGGAAGCACCGAAGAGGTCTTCAGCAACCCGCAGCATCACTACACGCGCGGCTTGTTGGCGGCTTCGGATTTGAATGCCACCGGTGCCGATGGGCGGTTATTCACGGTGGCCTCGGCCGCAGCCTATGTGCCACCATCGCTTGATGATCCACAGCCAGAAGCCATCACTGAGGCCAAGGTTTCGGAGCCAGATCAGCAGGCGGCGGCTGACGGCAAGGAACCGGTGATCAGCGTCAAGGATCTTGTCCGCACTTACCCGGTGGGCCGCACGTCCCTTTTTGGCAAGCCGGGCGAAGTGCAAGCGCTGCGAGGCATTTCCTTTGACGTGGCCGCAGGCCAACGATTCGGCGTCGTGGGCGAGTCGGGATCCGGGAAATCTACCCTGCTGCGAATCCTAGCCGGACTCGACCAGCCGACGTCAGGCAGCGTGCAAGTGGCCGGCAACCAAATCGCTGGTGCCAGGGAAAAAGACCTGCTGCAACTGCGCCAGCAATTGCAGATCGTTTTCCAGGATCCCATGGGGTCCCTGGATCCGCGCATGAAAGTCAGGGACATCATCGCCGAGCCTTTGCTGGCTCCAGGGCAAAAGGTCGACAGCGCAAGGCACCGGAAACAGGTGGCCGACATGCTCGGTGCGGTGGGGTTGCCGGCCGATGCCGCTGAACGCTTCCCGCACCAGTTCTCGGGCGGGCAACGCCAGAGGATTTCGATTGCCCGGGCATTGATCTGCGAGCCCAAGGTGCTCGTCGCTGATGAGCCCGTGAGCGCGCTGGATGTTTCAGTCAGGGCCCAGGTACTCAACCTGCTCTCCGATTTGGTCGATGACTACCAGCTGACCTTGGTCTTCGTCTCCCATGACCTCTCTGTGGTGCGCTACATCTGCGACAACGTCGTGGTGATGAACCACGGAGAGATCGTAGAGAGCGGGACCACCGAGCAGATCTACGACAATCCGCAGCATAGCTACACCCGCACATTGGTGAATTCATCAATGTCGCTTCGCGAGGAACTAGCGACTCGCTAGGAGTACTGCCCACATCGAGAGGTTCGCATGTCACAACTATCAGAGCATTCCACAGCACTGCACCAGCTCTCGGCTCGTGAACTCGGTGCGGCCTACGCCGCGCACGAGCTATCACCCGTGGAGGTAGCCCGCTCGGTGATCGGCCGTGTCGAGGAACGCGAGCCGGTACTCAACGCGATGTACACGTTCGATCCTCAGGACGTGCTGCGCCAAGCCGAGCAAAGCGAGCACCGCTGGGCCAGCGGAGCACCCCGTGGCGCCCTGGATGGAGTGCCGGTCACGGTCAAGGAGAATATTGCCCGGGAGGGCATTCCGATGCCTTCGGGAACCGCTCTTTCCAATCCAAAGGTTCCCACGCAGAACGCTCCCATCACCGACCGGATCCTGGAAGCTGGAGCGGTCATTGTCGGATCCACCACCATGCCGGACTGGGGCATGCTCTCCTCCGGGGTTTCCAGCCTGCACGGTATTACCCGCAGTGCGTGGAACCCGCAATGGACTACCGGCGGATCCAGCGCCGGGGCAGGGGCCGCCGCGGCGGCAGGCTACGGGCCCTTGCATGTCGGCACGGATATTGGAGGATCGATTCGGCTGCCGGGCGGATGGCAGGCGTTGGCGACGCTCAAGCCGAGCGCCGGCCTGATTCCGCTGGATGTGCCGTATATCGGCAGGGTCGCGGGGCCGATGGGCCGCAGCGTCACTGATATTGCCCTGTTCATGTCGATTCTTGCTCAGCCCGATCTTCGGGATTACACGACCAGGCCCTATCCGGCCATGGACTGGGCGGCAGAACCTATCGACGTGCGGGGCCTGAAAGTCGCCGTGCACCTCGATGCCAACGCCGGTGCAGCAGTCGAGCCGGAAGTCGCTGCGGCAGTTTCCGCTGTCGCTGATTTATTTGCAGCTGCAGGGGCAGGTGTGGAAGTGCTCGATCCATTCATTGATCAACAGATGCTTGACCGGCTTGATGGTTTTTGGCGGACACGCTCGCTGGCGGACTACCGGGAGCTTCCAGCAGCAGAACAGTCCAAGGTGCTGGACTATATCGTCGCGTGGTGCACCGACGGCGGGAAGTTTGATGGCGCGGATACCATCAGGAACTTCGGGGCCATCGACCAGATGCAAAAGGCGACGATTGCCGCCACCAGCGCATTCGACCTCGTGATTTCGCCGGTGTCCCCGATGGCCGCCTTCCCCGCTGAGCAGCCCATGCCACACCCTGATCCTCATGCCACGATGAGCCACATCGGGTTTACCGTTCCCTACAACATGTCGGGACAGCCAGCTGCGACAGTGAACTGCGGATTCACCAGCGATGGCAAGCCCATCGGGGTGCAGCTTTCCGGGCGGGTAGGAGCAGATGACCAGGTGCTGAAAGCAGCTGGCTGGTACGAATCGCAGCGACCTGCAACCGCTGTACCCAACTGGCTGGAGCTGGATTAGTTCCGGGCAATCCTGCTATTCAGGGGTGCTGCCGAAGGAAGCAAGAGCGGACAAGGCGGTCCGTTCTTCCTCCGCCAGCAGATGGCCGTAATACTCGAAGAGACTGCTACGCGCCAGGTGCTCGGCGAGGTGGGCATCCTGGTAGCGTATGGCCTGGAATACCTGGGCGTGGTGGTCGATGGTGCGCTGCATCAGGGCATGGTCATCGGGGCTCTGCTCGATGCTTGCGGCGATGAGCTGCTCGATGGAGTCGCGCACGGCCTCAGCGGAAATGCGCAAGAGCGCATGGCCGCTGGCATTGGCCACAACATCATGGAAATCCAAGTCGGCCTTGCTGAAGGCCTCTTGTCCCTGTGCCCGGGCCGCGCGCATCCGCGCCATGGCTTTTTCCAGCTGCAAGAGATCGGCCTCGGTACGCCGGGTGGCGGCCAGGGAATTAGCCGATGATTCCAGGGTCATACGGTAAATCAGCAGGTCCGCGAGGCTGGATGCCGAGGCCTGGGTCAGCCGGGAGATCACTTTCTGCAAGGGCCCCGAGGTCGGTGCCAGAATCACCGCCCCGCGGGGGTCGCCAGGACGGGAAGCGATCATGCCGTTGCTTTCCAGCACGCGCATGGCTTCGCGCACCGAGGAACGGCTGACCTGGAAGGCGGTGACCAGTTCGCGTTCGCCGGGAAGATGCTCTCCGGCTTTGAGCTCGCCGGAAAGCACCTGGCGTTCAATGTGATCCACGATGGCTTCGAAGGCTCGCGCCTTCGGTGGTTCTGCGGGCTGCAGTGGCTGCGCCATGGGCGGCATCTTCCTTGACTCAGATCAATTTGGTGGTGTGAAACGGCCGTCGATGGCGGTCCATCCGCCGTCAACGCTCAACACCGATCCGGTGACGAAGCTCGACGCGTCGGAAGCCAAATACACGATGGCCCCGGCCATTTCCTCGGGTTTGGCCCATCGCCCCAGGGCGCTCTTGGTGGCGTAGGCGTTGTACCACTCTTCGTTGGCCTTGATTTGCGCGGTCAGCGGGGTTTCGACCACGCCCGGGGCGATGACGTTGACTCGTACCGCGTGCTCGCCGAACTCTGCCGCGGCGGTGCGAACCAGCTGCACCAGCGCCGCCTTGGTTGCCGCGTAGACGCTTTGGCCCGGTTCCACCACGGAAGCGCGAATCGAGGCCACGCCGATAATGGAGCCGCCGCCATTGGCTGCCAAGCGCGGTGCGAAGGCCTGGATCAGCGAGAATGAGGCGCGCAAGTTGAGGTTGACGACCTTGTCGAATTCTTCCATCGTGTAATCGACGATGCGCTTGCGCACGTTCATGGCAGCGGTGAAGACCAGGGCCGAGATGTCCTTGTAGGCTTCGGCGGCGGCCCGGACCGCTTCGTGGTCGAGAACGTCGAGCCCGATGGCCGTGGCACGGCCACCGAGCATGGCTGCCGTTTCCCGGGCGGCCGCTTCGTTCAGATCGGCGCAAATGACCTGGGCATCGTGCGCATGCAGGGCGAGGGCCGCTTCGCGTCCGATGCCGCTGCCAGCTCCGATGACCAGTACGCGGCGTGAGGCGAACTGAAATAATTGCGTGTAGTCCACTAGGGGGCTTCTTTCTCTGCGGGCTGCTATGGCCGGATCAGCGCCATGCGGGTTACGGTGAACTCTTCTATGGCGAAGCGCGGGCCTTCCCGGCCGATGCCCGAGTCCTTGACCCCGCCGTAGGGCATGATGTCCGAGCGGAATCCCGGGATTTCGTTCACGACCACGCCGCCGACCTTGAGGGTGTCGATGGCGCGGAATGCGGTCTTGAGCGAGCTGCTGTAGATGGCTGCCTGCAGCCCGTACCGGGAGTCATTGAGGATCTCGAAGGCCGTATCAAGATCGGGAACCGTCTCCAGGCAAACAACCGGCCCGAAGATTTCTTCATTCCATAGCTGCAGATCCCGGGGGACATCGCGGATCACGGTTGGCTTCAGGACCCTGCCCTCCAGCTCGCCGCCAGCCAGCACCTGGGCGCCATGGGTCGTGGCGTCGTTGATCCAGCCCAGGATTCGCTGTGTTGACGCTTCGTTGATCACGGTCGCTACCCGCGTTTGCGCGGAGCGGGGATCGCCAACGACGACTTCTTCGAGGCGCGCCAGAAGCTGTGCCTGGAACTCTTGGGCGATTTCCTTTTCCAGCAGCACCCGCTGGATTGAAATGCAGGCCTGCCCGTTGGCGTAGAAGCCGCCGCGCAGAACGGCGTCCACCGCCTGGGGAATGCTGGCGTCTGCGGCGACAATAAAGCCGGTGTTGGAGCCGAGCTCGAGCACGGTTTTCCGCGGGGCGGCGTTCTTGGCAATTTGATGTCCTACAGCCGCGGAACCGGTAAAGGAAACCACCGAGGAACGCGGGTCGCCCACGAGGCGTTCGCCGACGTCGATTCCTCCGGTGACCAGTTGCACGGCTCCGGGGTTCACCGAATGCTCGGCCAATACCTCGCGGATGATGTGCACTGCCCACAAGGTTGCGAGGGGGGTGTTGGGGGCCGGCTTGAGAATAATGGGGCAGCCAGCGGCAATTGCCGGGGCCAGCTTGTGGCTTGCCAGCAAGAGCGGGTAATTGAACCCGGCGATGCCAACGACGACGCCGGCTGGCTTGCGCACCCAGAAGCCCATCATGCCTTCGCCCGATGGCTGCAAGTCCAATGGAACGGTTTCGCCGTGGATATGGGCGACTTCTTCGGCAGCAGAGGACCATGTGGTCAGCGTGCGGGCGACTTCTACCCGGCAGTCAACCAGCGGCTTTCCGGTTTCTAGGACCAGGAGGTGCTCCAGTTCTTCGCGGTGTTCTGCCAGCCGGTCATGAACGGAGCAAAGGATTGCGCGACGAGTACCGGTGCTCAGCCCTTCGACCTCGTCGGCTACCTGCTCGGCGGCGTCCAGGGCTTGGGCCGCGTGATGCACGGTTCCAACCGGTGCGGAAGCAATCAGCGAAGAATCGAAAGGGAAGACGATGTCGGCGCTGTCGTCGCACGGAACCCAATGGCCGCCGATCGGCAATCCTTCTGGATAGGCATTCAGATAAGTCGACACCATTCCTACTTTCGAGCGGTCGCTAGTGGAAGTTTTACTGGTCAGACCAGTAGGTGTTCAAAGCTAATCAGTGATCTAGCTCGCAGTCAATGGATTTATTAAAAGTGACCCCATAATTGAGCGAAAATCGATGCAACCATTGACAAGCAAAAATGCTCGGGGAACAGTAATGGTCAATGAAGAGTCTCTGGATACTGAACTAGAGAATCGGTGGCTCCGGATCCGGGCGGTGAACATGTCAACCACGTGGCGCAGCAACGTGTCCCTGGCGCGTGAAACTGCCGGACTCATCAGCGAACGCATACTTTCGGGAAGGTATCAACCTGGCGAGCAGCTGCCACAGGCGCGGCTATCGGAACAGCTCGGCGTCAGCCGGACCCCGCTGCGCGGTGCGATGAACCTGCTTGAAAACGATGGATTGATTCAGATTGATGACCTTGGCCGGGCCTCGGTAACCCGGATGGCAAGCCGCCTGCTCAAGGAAGTCCTGGCCTACCGGCGGATCATGGAAACCGGCGCCTGCGAACTCGTGCAACACGGCACAGCGTCAGCACCACTGAAACAACTCGCCGCTGGCAATCCCGGCCCATGGACGCCTCGAAGCCGTTCAGGATTCCACACCGGGCTGCTTGAGTGCAGCGGGAATAACCAGCTTCGCAATTCCGTGCCACTAGTGCGCATGAGCGAAGAAGTGTCTTTGCCCGCTTGTGCCTGGTACGAGGAGGCCGCTGCATCCTTGGACCGCCATATCGAGGCATCGATGGATGCGATCATCCATGGCTTTGTTCCACAGGCGCAGCGGGAGCTGCAGAAGTATTTTGACGAACTGCTCAACCTGATCGATGGCAATGAAAGGACCGCATCGTGAACAGCTATTCCATCGCAGTAATCCCCGGAGACGGTATCGGTCCCGAAGTTATGGACGGTGCACTGGAAGTACTGGCGGCAACCGAGGAAATTTTTGGACTCTCCATCAAGTACCACCACTACAGGGCTGGTGCGAAGCATTATCTAGCCACCGGAGAACTGTGGAATCATGATCTGGCGCAGCAGCTGCGGACTCATGATGCGGTGCTTTTCGGTGCCATGGGCGATCCCTCGGTGGAGCCAGGAATACTGGAACGCGGTTTCATCCTTGCGATGCGCCAGGCCTTCGAGCAGGCAGTGAATCTGCGGCCGGTCAAGCTTTATCCCGGCGTCGCGACTCCCATCGCCGGGCTCACGCCTGAGCGCTGCGACTTGGTCATCGTGCGTGAAAACACCGAAGGCGCCTATGTGGGGCAAGGCTCCACCATCCATGCTGATACGCCGAATACTGTCGCCATTCAGGAATCCGTGAATACCCGGCGGGGGATCGAGCGGGTTGTCGAATACTCCTTCAAGCTGGCCATGAACCGCCGCAAGAAGCTGACCCTGTGCCACAAGAAGAACATCCTCATCGAAGCCGGCAAGCTGTGGCAAGACGTCGTGGATTCCGTGGCCGCAAGATATCCGGAAGTCAGCGTGGATTACGTCCACGTAGATGCGATGTGTTTCCATCTGCCGGTAGCCCCGGAAAAGTTCGACGTCGTGGTTACCGACAACCTTTTTGGCGACATCATCACGGATCTAGGCGCGGTCATCCAGGGTGGGCTAGGGGTTGCGGCCAGCGGGAATCTGAATCTTGATGGCTCGGCACCGAGCATGTTTGAAGCGATCCACGGTTCAGCCCCGGACATTGCCGGAAAAGGTTGGGCGAATCCGGTAGGAGCGATTCTCTCCGCCGCGATGATGCTGGCCCATCTGGGCGAAAAAGCAGCGGCGCAGGCAATAGAAGCGGCCGCAGTTAACGTGCTGAAGGACCTTCCGGTGCTCGCCGGCCCGGGCATGGGGATGAGCACGACGGAAATAGCTGCCGTGGTTTCCTCGCACATCCGATCCGACTTCAGCAAAGTCGACGGGCTGTCGGTGATGGACAGCTTGGCGGAAAGCCGCTGAAGCCCGAGTCCTTGTGAAGCCCGGGTTGGCCGAACGTCCACCTGCAGGTGGCCATGCGTTTGCCATCCATCTATCGGTGCGTCAGCTATGGCCGATAGCGTCGCCATCATGGGACGGTTATTCATGGCGCTAGGAGATTCCTTCACCGAAGGCGTGGGTGACTGGGAGCCCCGGCTGCCCAACGGCGTGCGTGGCTGGGCCGACCGGGTGGCCAAGCAATTGTCCAAGGCGGACCCGCAATGGCAATACGTGAACCTGGGGATCCGCAGCCGCCGCCTAGAACAGATTATCGAGGAACAGATTCCGGTGGCGCTGGCACTGAAACCGGAAGTGATTACCTTCTATGCCGGCGGGAACGACATCTTGGAATTCCGCAAGGACATGAAAATTTTCCTTGAGCGATATGCCCAGGCTGTGGCCGACCTCGTTTCGACCGGGGCCAAGGTCTTGCTCTTCACCGGCTTCGACATCCCGGTGCATCCGGTCTTAGCTCCGTTCAAGAGGCGGAACTGGCGCTTCAACGAGTGCGTGCGCGAATTGGCGCTGATGCATCCGGACAATGTGGTGCTCGTGGATTATTGGCAGTGGCATGCCTACCGCGATAAGCGCATGTGGGATACGGACAAATTGCATATGAACCGTGCTGGCCATCGCTATATGGCCATCCGGATCCTCGAGATTCTCGGTTCAGAACATCACTTGGAGTTTGATCCGCTCGGTGCTGCTGAACGGGTGGGATTCTGGCAGGCCACCCAGCGCGATGTGGAGTGGCTGCGGCAATGGGTGCTGCCGATGTTCGGGCGCCGGCTGCGCGGAGTGACCCTGGGCGATGTGCTTCAGCCGCGGTGGCCAGAACCGATGTACCCAGCCAAGGGGATGAAAAAGCAATTCCGCAAACGCCGCGCACTTTCGGATGCACGGCATTCGCGGAATGCAGAGGTGTCCTAGCGTTCGGCCCGGGTCTAGCCCTGTGGTGCTTCCATGGACTGCAAGGCCTCTGGGCTCATCCAGGAAATTTCCCAGACGTGGCCGTCAGGATCCTGGACGGCTGCCTGGTACATTCCGGGGAATGGCTCATCGGCTGGGCGGTAGATGCTTCCGCCGCCGGCCTGGGCGTTGGCGACAAATTCATCCACGCCGTCACGGGTCTCGGAAGACAGGGCATTGAGTGCTTCGCGCTGGCCGGAGCCAAGGCCCGGCTTGTCGCCGTTGACCAGGAAGCTGGAGAAGAATTCTTGTTGCAGGCTCATGACGAAGATGTTCTCGTCGATGATCCAAGAGGTGGCATTCTCATCGGAGAAGGCGGGATTCTTCGTGAATCCCAGTGCCCCGTAGAACTTGTCGGCTGTGGCTAGATCTGCGGTTGGAAGGTTGACGAAGATCATTCGGCCCATGGCTATTCTCGCTTCAGTCTCGGCGGGTGCTGCTTGATGGCAAGTACTACTCTGCGCCATGCTTCGTGCCAGATCAAGGGCATAGGCGAACTTCCTGCAGGATACGACAAGGCCCCGGCCAAGGCACTGTGGCAGTGCCGCTGGTCGGGGCCTTGAAAGCACCCTGAATGCAGTGTGGGCTTAGGGCAAAAGTCGAGGAAACCTAGACGAGCGCCTTGGTGATTTCCAGCGGAATGCGGTCACGGGTGTAGGTGATGTGGTCGTAGCCGTGCGGCTGAGGCGTGCCGTCCTCGCCGATGTTCACGAAGACGATCTTCTCGATGGTGAGAATCGATTCCTGGGTGAAGATGTTGCGCACTTCTGCGCGCAGCGAGATCGAAGTCCGCCCAAAGTCGATGGCAGTCAGGCCCATCTCGATCAAATCGCCTTCTTTTGCCGAGGCGATGAAGTTGATTTCGGACATGAACTTGGTGACAACGTGCTTGTTGCCCAGCTGGATGATGGAGTAGATCGCAGCTTCTTCATCGATCCAGCGCAACAGGCTGCCGCCGAACAGCGTCCCGTTTGCATTCAGATCTTCTGGGCGAACCCACTTGCGCGTATGAAAAGTAATACCCTTAGCCATGCTCAAAATGCTAAGTCAGCGAGGGGGCCTTGCGCTGTTAGGTGATGCACAGTGTAGGTGAAAACACATATGGTCCGCAGCGGGGATTCCCTTCAGTCCCCGGGGCAAGGAAGGCTGGATCCGCACCTTGTGTTCTCGCTTAGTGGTTCGTGGGTGCCAACCGTGTGCGCTGTTGATAAGGTCAAGTCACACAGCACGAATCAACAAGGCCAATAAGGAAGGCAGGTGAAAATGACCTACCCCTCGGAAGGGAATAACGAAACTATTCCTACCGACTTCGATGACGTGGTTCAGCAGGTTTCCACCGGCGAGCTGGAGCATGACCGCATCGATGCCCTGCTGAAGGAAGCGCATGCTCGCTACGCCGACGCAGATGACGGACTCTTAGCCCATTACATCCCCATACTTGGCCAAGCTGACCCCGGGTTATTTGGCATTGCCATGTCCCACGTGGGTGGTTCGGTGCATGCCGTCGGCGATTGCTCGCACCCGTTCTCGATCCAATCCATCTCCAAGATGTTCGTCTACGCACTGGTGGTCCAAGAGCATGGCCGCGAAGTAGTGCGCGAGCGAATCGGCGTGAACAACACCGGCATGTCCTTCAACTCGGTGATGGCTGTGGAGCTGAACAACGGGCTGCCAATGAATCCCATGGTGAATGCCGGCGCCATCGCCACGACGTCGATGATGCCAGGGCGGACTGCCGCCAAGAAGTGGGAAAACGTTCGCGAGGGGCTCTCGGCCTTTGCCGGTCGTCCGTTGAGCCTGGATGACGAGGTCTACCATTCCGAGTCGCTGGCCAATGAGCGGAATAGGGCATTGGGGCACCTGCTCAAGAGCTACGGACGGCTGGAGAATGATCCTTCTGAGGCTGTTGATGTCTACACCAAGCAGTGCTCGCTGAACATCACCGCCCATGATTTGGCGGTCATGGGTGCGACCCTTGCCGATGGAGGAGTCAACCCGGTCACCGGACGGCGCGTAGTCGACGCTGACGTTTGCCGCGACACCTTGGCCACGGTGGCCTCGAATGGCCTGTATGAACGCTCCGGGGAGTGGCTCTTCGAGATTGGCATTCCGGCGAAGTCGGGGGTCTCGGGTGGCATCGTCGCGGTGGCGCCGGGCAAGGGCGCCATTGGCGCGTTTTCGCCACCGCTGGATATGGCCGGGAACTCGGTGCGGGCGCAGCTTGCCATCGGAGCGCTTTCGCGCGCCATGGGGCTGAACCTTTTTGCCTCGGCTCCGGATAGGCGAAGCTAGTTCTGCGGATGGTCGAACTCCTTCGTGATGCGTGAAGATCTGCCAACTAGCTAGACTTTCTTGGACAGGTGTATGGCAAATTCAACCACTTGTCGAAAATCTCCCAACTGTGATGCCCAGAATTGCTATGGCGACCTAAGGTGCCTAGTCAACCGGGCATCTTTGGAGAATGGCAGCTTTCGCGTCATTGGCGGCGGGCGCTCGAATGGGCAGTTCTTCCATGGCTGCGTTCCACCAGCGAAAGGCAGGGGGAGTTGAGTGCTTGAAAAATTTACTAAATAAGCTTTACTTGGAGGTATGTGCCATCTGCGGCACGTGGACTTTGAGGAAGCGTATTTCATGAAGAAAGTAACCAAAGCAACCATTGCGGCTGTGGCCGCTGGCGCGTTGCTTCTCGGCGGGGCCGGCACGGTAGCGCGCTGGCAGGCACAGCAGACCATCGATGCCGGCACCGTGGAAACGGGCCACCTGAATTTGGCCACCGGGGGAGCCGGCGTCTGGGAAGATATCAGCAACCCTGATGCGCCTGAGCCTTTCAACCCGGCAACCCAGCAGCTGGTTCCAGGCGATGTGGTTTCATTCAGCCAGACGGCCACCATCGATGCCGAGGGCAAGAACATCGCCGGTTCGCTGAGTGTTGACCAGCTGGACACCGCGCTGGGCGCGCTGGAAGGCTACGTGACCGTCGCGCTGCAGGTTGATGCTTCGGCTCCGGGGATCACCGAGGAAGCTGACGGAACACTGACCTTTGCCGAGCCGGGAACGTATTCGGTACCGTTCCTTATCACCGTCACCTTTGATGAAGGGGCCGTCGGAGACACTCCGCCTTCGACCTATGACCAGGTTCTCGACCTTGAAGCGCTGACCCTGACCTTGGACCAGGTTCGCGCCTAGCCATGGCGTGTGGATCGGCCGGTGCATGCCCAAACCCTTGAAGTTCGCCATATGCGCGGCTGTGCTTTTGCTGCTGGGAGTCAGCGCGCAGGGCACAGCCGCCAATTGGCGCGCCCAAAGCACCGTGGATCCGCCAGCGCTGGCCAGCGGATCGCTGGCCTTGCTGGCTGGCGGCGAAGCGCAGTACCAGTTCCTGGAGCTTGCAGGCAGCGAGCTGATTCCCGGGTCATTCACCCAGGCGCCGCTTCAGATCAGTAACGCGGGCACGGTTGGCCTGTCGTACCAGCTCAACGGGGCGATTAATGCGGCCGCCTCGCCAAGCAGCGCCGATCAGGCACTGGCTAGCGCCTTGCGGCTGAGCGTCTATGCCGGCATGGACCCGGCAGCCTGCGAAGCCGGCCAGCCATTGGCTGGCGAGGCACTGTATGCAGGACCCCTGGGCTCTGCCGCAAGCTTTGCGAATGCCAGGGTACTGGATGCCGAGCCTGTGCCCGAGAGCGAGACCTTGTGCGTGCGTGTTGCGGTTCCGTCCGGGGCGGCGCAATCGGCCGCTGGCGGCACAGTGGAACTGGCCCTGAAGTTTGCAGGCCAGCAACGATGACTGCTGGACACGTGGTGCGCCGCAGGGATCTGCGCGAGCGAACGGGAATCTTGTGGTGGTCCGGGCAGGTGTTTTCCTGGCTGCTGCTGTTCATCGTGCTGGCCCTGATCGCTGTGATGATCGTGGTCCCGAAATTGGGCGGGGCGACGGCGTATACCGTGCTGACCGGATCCATGAGACCGCAGTTTCCGCCCGGAACGCTGGTGGTGGTCAAGCCCATCGATCCCGAGTTGCTGCGCATCGGTGACGTGGCGACCTACCAACTGGTATCGGGGGAGCCCGAAGTGGTCACCCATCGCATTGCCGGCATCGGATCCAGCCTTGCGGGCGAAGAGCGCTTCACCTTTCGCGGGGATGCCAATAATGTCGATGACCAGCCGGTGCAGCCCGAGCAGATCCGGGGCAAGCTCTGGTATTCGCTGCCCATGCTCGGATTCGTCAACAGCGCCCTGTCCGGGCAGCAGAGGACCTGGCTGACGTGGGCCGCCGCGGGCGGGCTGATGGTGTATTCAATGGTGATGTTCGCGGGCGCTTGGCGCGACCGCAAAGGAAGGGGCAGTGATGGATAGGGTCCGGGTCAAAATCGCCGTGGGCGCTATCACCGCTCTTCCCTGCCTTGTCCTTGGCCTGGCGGTGCCGGCAGTAGCGGACGCGGAAACAGATCGCGGGCTGAGCTACAGCCTGGATGGGCGCAGCTACGCCCAGAACCCTCCGCCGATCTTTGCTGGGGTCCACGCGTTGGTGCCCGGCGATGAAGTCGCCAAATCCCTGTGGATCAGAAATGATCGGGACCGGGAAATCGAGGTCAGCGTCCGTGCGGTCGCGCCAGCGGCGTCAACTGAAATCTATTTCACGACAGTCGGCGCCTCGACGTTCACCTTGGTGCCTTCGGGAACCACAGAGGTCGAGCTGCGGCTCGGATTGCCTTGGTCCGCGTCCAATGGCTCTGAGGACCAGCAGGTGCCGGCATTGGAAGTGCGCGTGGATGCAGTGGAATTGGCCCAGGAGGGCGGTGGCCCCGATGCTCCGGGTCCGGAGCAAGAAGCGGATCTCCCGGATACTGGATTCAGCGGTGCCGTGCTGTGGGCGGCTACTGGCATCCTGGCGCTAGGAGGCGCCGTGCTGGCTGCGTCCAGGCGAATGAACCGACGTGAACAGAAAAGGAACGGGGCACAACGATGAGCGAACGTTCACTGCGCATCAAGGCGGTATTGTCCTTGGGCATCCTCGTGGGATTCGGCGCTGTTTCCACCCTGGCCTCGTGGACGGGCGAAGCCACCGCCACTGCCGGAATCAGCACGGCAACCGTTGCGCTGGGGGTTGGAGCCACCGCGGGCACCGCCACCTCGACCAGCTACCAGATGCCGATCAACGGCAACAGCCTCTTTCCGGGGTCCAGCTCGGCCTCGGTGGTGACCGTCAAGAATACCGGCTCCATCTCCGCGCCGTATGCCTTCCAGGGGGCAATCACTGAATCGGGATCCGCGGCCTTGGGCGCGGGACTGACTATCGTGGTGAAAACCGGCGCCACGGTCAGCGGAAGCGGCTCCAGCGTCACCTGCTCGGGCGGTACCACGCTGATGACGAAGAACGCCGGCTCCCAGTTCGGCAGTGCCTCGGATCCCAGGCCCCTGGCTTCAGGCGGCAGCGAAACGCTGTGCGTGCAGTACGCGCTTCCCGTGAATGCGGCCAATGCCCTGCAATCAGCGTCAACGACGGTGTCCCTGGCCTTCACCTCGACCGTGGGGTCTTGAGATGGCGGTGAATCGAACCCGATCGGATCGGGCATCCTCGCTGGGGCCCTTCCAGAAGATCCTGCTGAACACCTGTGCTGCCCTGGGTACGCTGTGCCTGGTGATGGCGGTGCTGGCCCTGGCGTTTGGAATCAAGCCGCTGGTTTTCGCCTCGGGCTCCATGTCTCCGGGTATTCCCACCGGATCCCTGGGACTGGCCGTTCCTGCGGCTGCCGAAGACGTTGTCGTGGGCGACGTGGTGTCGGTGGTCAACAGCGGGAACCAGCGGATTACCCACCGAGTGGTGGAGAAGGTCCCGGGTGGATTGGTGCTCAAGGGAGACGCCAACCCTGTTCCCGATCTGGAAACCTACCAGGCCGGCCAGGTGGATCGGCTGTTCGTGGGAATTCCCGGGCTGGGCTATGTCGTTTCCTGGCTCAGCCAGCCCTGGGCCTACTCCCTCGGGGGCTTGCTGTGTGCCTATTTGCTCTTCATCGCCTTTCGCGGCAAAGGCAGTGCGGAGGATAGTGCCGGCGGAATGGGAGCGCCGCCGATGCGGCGAGCGCAGACCCATCGCGACGAAGGAGGACGGCCCCAGCCGGAGCCGGGAACTGGCCGATGGCCCCGATTAGCGGCCGGGTTGGCCGTGGTGGTCTTGCTCGCGGCTGTTGCGGTGCACGGCCCGAAGGCTGAAATGACCCAGGCCGCCTTCACCGGAACCGCTAATGCGTCCTCGTCCCTCAACGCGGGCGCGGTGGCTCCGGCCACCGGGCCGCTGGCCTGCACCGAATCCGGCGTATTGCTGACCACTGCCAACATCTCCTGGCCTGCACAGCAGATTCCTGCAGGAGCCAGGCTGGTGCTGAGGTTGCAGACCGATGCCTCCACCTATGGCTATACGAATCTGGCGGCTGGCGCGACAACGGCGTCTTATGGGCCGGGGCTGAATCTGCTGGGCCTGGTCACCTCGGGCGGGTCCCGCTCCATGGAGCTGAAGCTGCTGGTTGTCTACACCACCGATGGCAATGCGGTGACGGAGACCGGCAGCAATATCGGGTGGGTTTCGCCCTTGGGGACCTCGCCCACCCGGAGCATCGTCTATCACCCAGGCCTATTGCTCGCCAGGGACTTCACCTGCTCCTAGCCGCCGTCGCTGCCGGCTGCAGCCTGGTGGCCCAAGGCGCCCAGGAGCATCGAGAGCCCGAGCTCGAAGGTGGTTTGCGGGCGGCTGCTGTCCGACAGGCCGGCCTCCAGTGCCTCCTTGAAGTAGTTCGATGACTCGGGAGCAGCTTCCCACACGATCTTTGGCGCGGCCGCGTCCAGCGCCGAGCCCAGGACGAAGGAATCGATGATGGTGATCGCCTGCAGGCGCTGCGCCGGCTCGATTCCCGCCATGGCCAGGGCTTCGGCCAGCGCGTCGTAGACGCGCAGCGTGGTGCTGTCCCGCACCGTATGGCTGGTCAGCAATGGTATCAAGCGGGGGTGCTTGGAATAGGAGGCCCAGTATTCGGTCGCGATAGCCCGCACGGCTTCCTGCCAGCTGACATTTCCCAAATCCGGCAGCTCGATCTCTGCCATGGCCCGCCCTCGCATCAGCTCGATGATCTCTCCTTTTCCCTGAACATGGTTATAGAGGGAAGAGGCGGAAACCGAGAGTTTCCTGGCCAGCTGCGGAAGGGTGAATTCGCCGTGGGCATCGACGAGCCCGAGCGCTGCATCGGCAATGGCCCGGGTGCTGAGCTTGGGTGTGGAAGGCCTTGCCATGGGTTCTCCGGTCGCGTCGAATGTTCTTGGCTTGAGCATACACAAATTAAACGAAAGTCATTCGTTAAAACACTTGATTTCGCCAACAGTACGCATCTATTCTAATAAACGAATCACATTCGTTTAAACCCGTGAAGGTGCATCATGCAAGAAATACTGGCCCTGAATCCACCGGCATCCCCGGCCCGCGTTGAAGCTGCAGAGCGCGGCACGATCACCGTGGCGCTGGTCCAGCACCGCTGGCACGAGGATCCGCAGGCCCTGCGCGACGAGCTGGAAGACGGCATCGCCCGCGCGGCCTCCCACGGCGCGCAGATCGTCTACCTGCCAGAAGTCACGCTGAGCAAGTACCCGGCCTTCGTGGTGCCGGATCCCGGAGCGGCCGACGAGACCGCCGAGGACCTTGAAACCGGCCCCACTCTGACCTTCGCCCGCGCGATGAGCGCTAAGTACAACCTGCACGTGCACATCTCGCTGTTCCGCAAGGCCCCCGCCGCCGACGGCCTGGGCCTGAACACCGCAGTGGTCGTCTCCCCGGAAGGCGAGATCGTCGCGCTGACCAACAAGCTGCACATCCCGCGCACCGCCGGCTACTACGAGGACAAGTACTTCCGCGAAGGCCCGGCCGAAGATCCCTACCCGGTCCACAAGATCGAGGCCCTGGGCGACCTGGCCATGGGCCTGCCGACCTGCTGGGACGAATGGTTCAGCGAGCCGCCGCGCATCTACTCGCTGGCCGGCGCGGACTTGCTGGCCTACCCGACCGCCATCGGCTCGGAGCCGGACCACCCGGACTTCGACACCGAGCCGCTGTGGCGCCAGACCATCGTCGGCAACGGCATCGCCAACGGCCTGTTCATGGTGGTGCCCAACCGCTGGGGCGATGAAGGTGCGCTGACCTTCTACGGTTCCTCGTTCATCTCCGACCCCTACGGCCGCATCCTCGCCCGCGCCCCGCGCGACGAATCCGCGGTCCTGGTCGCCACCTTGGACCTCGATGCCCGCCGCGACTGGCTGACCCTCTTCCCGTTCCTGCGCACCCGCCGACCGGAGACCTACGCGGCAATGGCGCAGCAGCGCAACGATGCTGGCTTGGGCGAGCAGGAGAAGGCGCATGCCTAGATTCTTCATGCCGGCGGAAACCGAGGCACAACAGCGCATCTACATGGCCTTCCCCTCCAGTGGCTACACGCTGGGGGATACCGAAGCGCAGGCCGAAGCGGCCCGCACCACCTGGGCCAACGTCGCCCGCGCGGTGGCAGCCTTCACTCCTGTGACCATGGTGGTCGACCCGTCGGCCGAGGCTGATGCCCGCCGCCATCTGGGCGACGAGGTGGCCTACGAGCTGCGCGAGCTGGACGACGCCTGGATGCGCGATATCGGTCCGACCTTCGTCCGCGACGGGAATGGCGCACTGGCCGCCATCGACTGGAACTTCAACGGGTGGGGCGCCCAGTCCTGGGCCTCCTGGGGCAAGGATTCGAAGATCGCCGCGGAGGTGGCGGGGCTTGAGCGCACCACTCGCGTGCAGTCCTCGATCACCAATGAGGGCGGCGGCATCCATGTGGATGGCGAGGGCACCGTGCTCGCCACCCGCAGCGTGCAGCTGGATCCGGGGCGCAACCCCGGTGCCACCGAAACGCAGATCGAGGAAGAATTCTCCCGCCTGCTGGGCATCAGCAAAGTCATCTGGCTGGATCGCGGCCTGACCCGCGACAACGAGGAATTCGGCACCCGCGGGCACGTGGACATCGTCGCCTGCTTCCCGGAGCCCGGAGTGGTGCTGTACCACGACCAGCAGGACCCCGCGCACCCGGACTTCGAGATCTCCGCCCAGGTGCGCGCCACCCTGGAGGCCGCAACGGATGCCAAGGGCCGAAAGCTGCAGCTCATCGGGGTCCCTGCGCCGAAAGCCCTGCGCGATGAGGAAGGCTGGGTGGACTATTCGTACATCAACCACCTGGTCACCAATGGTGGCGTGATCGCCTGCGCATTCAATGACGAGAATGACGCCGTGGCCGCAAAAATCCTGGCCGATGCCTACCCGGGCCGAGAGGTGGTGGCTGTCGATGCCACCGAGCTCTACGCGCGCGGCGGAGGAATCCACTGCATAACCCAGCAGGTGCCAACGGTCTAGGCCGTCCGCCAGGCGCAGCTGCGCCTTGAGCCCCTGAACGACACCGTTCAGGGGCTCTTCACTTATTCTCAGGCATTGCGGCGCCGCGGGGCCGCAGGTGCAAAGCGCTGCTGAGGTGCCGCATTTAATGCAGAGCGATGGAGCGGTGCGGCCAGCACCGGCAATGAATATGAAAGTGATTCATTTTATGCTTGCGTGAGACCTGCATCACTCCCTATCATCGTAAATGAACATCATTCTATTTATTCTTGGAGGGCAAGACCATGGACGCACTCGCGCGCTGCGCCGAAGAAAAGGCTCCGGTGATATGAACGGCGGCACGAAGACCAGCACACTGAGCACCAGCCCTGTCACCAAGACAGGCAAGGGGCTGACCGCCGGGCAGATCGGACTGTTCACCGCAATCGTCATCGGCGTTTCTACTATCGCCCCCAGCTACGTGGTGGCCAGCACCCTGGGCCCCACCGCCGAAGCCGTCGGCACCCACCTGCCGGCAATCTTCATCCTCGGCTTCATCCCGATGTTCCTGGTTGCCCTGGGCTACCGCGAGCTGAACCGGGCGATGCCGGATAACGGCACCACCTTCACCTGGGTGTGGAGGGCCTTCGGCCCGCGCGCGGGCTGGATGGGCGGCTGGGGCATGCTGGCCGCGAACATCATCGTGCTCTCCAACCTGGCCGGCGTGGCGGTGGACTTCTTCTACCTGTTCCTCGCTCAGCTCACCGGCAAGGACTCCTTGGCCGACCTCGCGGCGAACCCTTGGATCAACGTGGCCACCTGCCTGGTCTTCATGCTCGGCGCCACCTGGGTCTCGGTTCGCGGACTGCACGCCGCCTCGCTGCTGCAGTACCTGCTGGTGGGGTTCCAGGTAGTGCTTCTAGTATGGTTCTCCATCGCTGCGTTCACCAAGGCGGCCCCCGCGGTGGACTTCTCCTTCGAATGGTTCAACCCGATGGGCATCGACTCCTTCTCCGCCATGGCCATCGGCCTGAGCCTGTCCATCTTCGCCTTCTGGGGATGGGACGTCTGCCTGTCCATGAACGAGGAAACGAAGAATGGCGAGCGCACCTCCGGCTTGGCTGCCGGATTCACCGCGGTGATCGTGCTGGGGATCTACCTGCTGACCTCCGTGGCCGCCACCGTGTACGCCGGCGTGGGGGATGCCGGGCTGGGCCTGGCCAACCCCGAGAGCATCGGCAACGTGTTCGCATCGCTGGCCGGCCCGGTGATGGGCCCAGCCGCGATCCTGCTCTCGCTGGCCACCTTGGCCTCCTGCGCGGCCTCGCTGCAGTCGACCATGATCTCGCCTGCCCGATCGATGCTGGCCATGGGCCACCACGGGGCGCTGCCTGCGGCGTTCACCCGCATCCATCCGAAGTTCGGGACTCCTGCCTTCTCCACGATCGTTGCCGCAGTGATCTCCACCGTGTTCTACGCGCTGATGCGCTTCGTCTCCACCAACGTGCTCAACGATACGATCCTGGCCCTGGGCATGATGATCTGCTTCTACTACGGCATTACGGCCTTTGCCTGCGTCTGGTACTTCCGGCATACGCTGTTGGCCTCGCCGCGGAACTTCATCACCCGCGGGTTGGCCCCGCTGCTTGGCGGGGTGGCGCTGGCGGCGGTGTTCCTCCAGACCATCGTGGATTCGCTGGACCCGGCCTATGGCTCGGGCACCGAGATCGGCGGACTGGGCCTGGTATTCCTGGTCGGAGCCGGCATCCTGCTGCTCGGCGCGCTATTCCTGGTTGGCGCACGCAAGCGGCGCGGGACATTCTACGCCGCCCGTCCCGAAACCAAATACGTCAAGCTGGAAGAGCCCTCCTAGCAGCATTTCGCCCCGCACCCCGCAGCCGCTGCGGCTGCGGGGCGCTGTCGGCTCAGGCCAGGCCGGCGGAGCTGCGCCGCTCCAGGAAGATCGGCTTCGCGATGCTGCGCGTGGCCGAGAACAGCGGCTCGGCCTGGCGTTTGCCCAGCGCAAGCTCGGCCAGGTACTCGCCGATAGCGGGAACGAACTTGAAGCCGTGTCCGCTGAAACCGGCGCCCACGGTGAGCGGGCCAAAGTTGTCGAGGATGAAATGCTCGTCCTCGGTATTCGCGTAGGTGCAGGAGACGGTGGAATAGCTCGAGGGGTCCACGCCCGGAAGCCACCTGGCGGCATACTCTTGCAGGGCGCGCACCTGTGCTTCGCTGGCCCGGTGCGGCCGATGCCCGGGATCGATGATGTCCCCGCTGCCATGCCAGCCAACCTTGATCCCTTCGCCAGGGGTATGCATTCCATAGATGGGGCCGTAGACCGTCGAGCCGCTATCCCGCCGGGGATCCAGGCTGTGGTTGAACCCCGGCCAATGCACCGGCTGGCCGATTTGGGCGAAATGCACCGGATGCTCTTCGGTGACGTGGATGGCAGGCAGCTTCATCTGGCCGCCGAGCAGCTGCCTGGTCCAGGCCCCGGCGGTGAGGATAGCGTGGCGGGCGCTGATGCCCGTGCTCGCGCCATTGGCCTCCACCTGCACCCGGACGCCGCCGGCCGGGAGCACTTCCAGCTGCGAGGCCTGGTGGCCGTGCTTGATCACGGCCCCGGCCGCACTGGCCAGCTGCTGCAGCGACGAGACCGCCAGATCGGCGTTGATCTGGCCGCCAGCGGGAATATGCAGTACTTCGGTCTCGAACTTCATGCCGGCAAAGCGCTCTTCGGCCGCATTGATGTCCAGCAGCTCGCTGGCAAATCCGGCTCCGGCCAGAACCTCGTGCATCTGGCGCTGCTCGGCCACGATGCCGTGGTTCACGAGCCCTGTGCGCTGCAGCAGCTGGGTGCCGGCCTGCGCGGAAATCTCATCCCACAAGACGTTGGCCCGCTGCAGCAGGCGCAGGTATTCGGGGCGGCTGTAGGCGGGATTGAAATTACGGGTGGTTCCATGCGAGGCGCCGTTCAGGTGGCCCGGCTCAAAGCGCTCCAGCAGCAGCACCTCGTGTCCGCGCTGCGCCAGGGACAGGGCGGTCGCAGAGCCCATGGCCCCGCCGCCGATGATCAGGAATTCTACGTTGTTGCTCACTTCTACAGCCTAGAACCCAAGTCCCGGCGCCGTCAGGTCAGCAGACGCAATGTCCCTGGACTAACGTAATAGTTGGACGGCAACAAGGATGTGGAGGCAGCGTGGAGCAGAGCGCGCAACTGGCGACGGTGATCGCCTTGGCGGCAGCGGTCTTCGTCGGGGCTTCCACCCAGCGCATCTCCGGCATGGGCTTCGCGCTGGTGGCCTCTCCATTCCTGGTCATGGTTCTCGGTCCGCATGAAGGAATCACGCTGGTCAATCTGCTCGGCGCCTGCAGCAGCCTGCTGATTTTCCTTCAGGTGTTCCGCCAGGTGGAGTACAAAAAAGTCGCGTTGATCCTGATCCCGGCCATGCTCATGACCATCCCCGGCGCGTGGGTGGCCGCCAGGGTGGATGGGCCATGGCTGTCCATCGGCATCTCGCTCATGGTGATCCTCGCACTGGTATCCAGCTTCCTGGTCCGCAACCTTCCGGCAGCCCAAGGCAAGACGATGGCCATCGGGGCCGGAGCGGTATCAGGCTTCATGTCTGTGACCGCGGGAGTCTCCGGGCCGGCCATCGCCGGATACGCCGTGGCCAGCCGGTGGCCGCAGGCGAAGTTCGCGATCTCCGTCCAGCTGTATTTCCTGGTGCTCTCCAGCACCTCCCTGCTGGCCAAGGGCGGAGTGCCGCACCTTCATTGGACCCAGTGGGTGGCCTGCTTTGGCGCCATGCTCGTGGGGATCCTGCTGGGAAACTATCTGGCACCGAAAATCCCTGCCAAATACAGCAGGATCTTCGTGGTGCTGATCGCCTTTGGCGGAGCCATCGGCCTGATGGCCGAAGGCATTGCCGCGCTCGCCGGCCAGTAGGCCCAAGCTACACCGGATGCGGGTTCGTCAACCTCAATGGGAGAATGGGGGATGTGCCATACCTGAATGCCGATGCCGCCGTGAGCCATAGAATCACCGAACTCGATATTGAACGCCGGGCCTTGTGGTCCGGCTTGCTCTGTTCGCTCTTCGGGCTGGTAGTGGGACTCATTGTTTTCGCCGGCGAACGCCCGGCGTTGTTCGGGAAGCTGTCGGTGGGCGTTGTTTCGGCGGTCTGCGGCGCCGCAGCGGCCGGATGCAGCAGCGCCTATGCCTTCCGCACGATGCTGCGCGCCCGCGAACCCTGGCTGAAGCGGATTCCCAAATGGCGCCAGGTAGTCGCTGCGCTCGGGCTGGTGTTGGTGCATGTGGCGAGCACGGTGATGATCTTGCTGGTGGTCTTCCACCTGTTCCAGCAAGCCTTCTTCGGGCTGCGCCTGGATGTGCTCGCCGGATCGCTCGCCGTGGGTGTTGCCACCGGCATGTCGGCATACCTGTGCCTGGAAGCGACCGCGCGCATCAATGCCGAGACCCTTTCGGTAGTCCTGGGAATCTTCATGGCTGCCGGGGTGCTGATCAGCATGCTGCTCGCCGAAGACCAGGGCTGGTGGCAGAGCATGTTTTCCTCCTTGGGGACCACGCAAGCGGGCATGGGATCCTTCTGGACCTTCAACCTCACGCTGGTGGTCTCCGGATTGGTCTTGGCAGCCTTCTCCGAATTCTTGACCCGCGACCTGGTGCGCCTGTCGCAGACCTACCGCTGCCGGCCGAGCCTTGAGCGCTACAGGCTCGCCAGGATGGTTCGGCCACGCCCGCGGATCGTGCGCTGGTGCCTGCTGATCGTCGCGGCAGGCATCATCGGCATCGGCTTGGTGCCGTACAACGTGTCGGTGGAAGTGCACTCGGCCTTGGTGCAGATGGCGTCGATCGCGATGATCATCTTGCTGCTGGGCACTATTGTGCTGCTTCCGGGCTACCCGGCCGTGTTCCACCTGCTGTCCTACGCGGCCGTGGGCGCAATCTGGGTAGCTTTCCTGCTATGGACCGAGTGGATGTACTACAACCTGACCGGATTCGAATTGTCCGTTGTCGCAATCCTGTTCAGCTGGATTTCAGTGTTCATCCGGACCACCTCGGCGATGACCCAGGATCGCTCCCAGCAGCGGACCACCCACGGCCCGGAGGACATCTCCATGGCGAAGAAGGAGTCCGGGCAGGGCCAATGATCCTGCCGATCCAGTCAAATATCCGTCGGAAGGCTGAAGAATTCTTCCGCCTCGCGAAGGTAGCCTGAAAGCATGTTGATCACGGAAAAGCTCTACCTGTTGATGGCCAGAGAGCCCGAAAAGCCGGAGTCGGTTGTGTCAGCTGCAGGATTCGGAATGAACGCGGCGATCCTCTCCGATCTGATGATTGCCGGGCGCGTGGCTTTCAGCGACGACGCGCAGCGGCAGATCCAGCTGATTGGCGCCGGCCCCTGCCCGGACCCCGTGCTGGCCTCGCCGCTGGCGAAGCTGGAAAAGCGCGAGAACCTGACACTCGACGATGCGGTGAAGATCCCTTCGCTGTGCGAACCGCGGCTGGTGACCGATTCGCTGGCCAAGGCAGGCATCGTCGAATATGGGGAACGCACCCTGCTGGGCCTGGGCAAGGAGCGCGTGCGCATCATCAATGGGCAGATCCAGCGCCAGATCCGGGCCGACCTGCAGGCCGCCCTGCAGGGGAAGAGGATCCCCGGAACCAGCGATACCACGGTACTGGCCATCTTGCACGCGCTGGGCATCGCGCACCAGGTGCTGGAAAAAGAGCTGCTGCCCATGTCCGCCAACGAAGCGCAGCAGCGCATCACCGAACTGGCACAGGATTCTCCGGCCGCCGACTCGGCCCAGCGTGCAGTAGCCGCAATGAATGCCGCGATTACCAGCCACCGGGTGATCCCGCCGGCACCGGGCAAGAAATAGCGGCCGGGCATCCACGCCAAGCTGGCAAATCACCAAGGCTGTTTACCTTCGGGCCCATCGGTCCTACGCTCGGTACATGCCAGTGAAGATCAGAACGATCCAAACCGCAGTCCCAGCGACCGTCTTGGAACAAGAGGCAACACGAGATGTTTTTGCCAGCCAGCCTGATTTGACCCGATTGGGGCAGCGGCTGATCGCCACCTCATTCAATTCCGCCCAGATCCGGACCAGGTACAGCTGCGTCGATGAATTCAATTTGAACCTGCCGGCGCCGGAAAACCCCCTTTTCTATGACCGCGCCAGCGGCCAGCTGCGCTCGCCGACCACAGCGCAGCGCAACCAGGTCTACCTGGAACAGGCCAGCAAGCTCTTCATCCAGGCCGCCGAGCGGGCGCTCGCCGCCTGTCCTGAGCTGGCTGCGGAGCAGATCACGCACGTTATCACCGTCTCCTGCACGGGGTTCTACAATCCGGGCCCGGACTACCAAATCGTGCGCGCCCTGGGATTGAAGGCCAGCACCGTGCGCCACCATCTGGGCTTCATGGGCTGCTATGCCGCTTTTCCCGCCCTGCGCGCGGCCCGCGATTTCTGCCTGGCTGACCCGCAAGCCACGGTGCTGGTGGTCTGCGCGGAGCTGTGTTCCTTGCACGTGCACAGCTCCAACGACCCAGACACCATCATGGGCTCGGCGATCTTCGCCGACGGCGCCGCCGCTGCCATCGTCTCCGCGCAGGCGCCGACCGGCTTGGACATGGATGGATTTGAAACCGTGCTGACCCCGGTCGGCGAAGAGGCCATGGCTTGGAACATCGGGGACCACGGTTTCGAGATGATGCTCGGAACCTATGTCCCGCACATCATTGACGAGCACATCAGCGGCGCCTTGGAACCGCTCTTCGCGAAGGACGCGGATCCCGGGCTGGGCGTGCCGGGCATCAAGCACTGGGGACTTCATCCCGGGGGCCGGGCCATCCTGGACCGGGTGCAAAAACGCCTGGGGCTCTCCGATGAGCAGCTGGAACCCGCCCGCAACATCCTCGGGGGCTACGGGAACATGTCCAGCGCGACGGTGCTCTTCGTGCTCCAGCAGATCATGGATGATGCCCGCGCGGAAAGCGGCGATCGGGTCTGCGCCATGGCTTTTGGCCCGGGGCTCACCGTGGAGACCGGGATGTTCACCATCAGCAAGCGGCAGTGAGCCGGGCCATGCAACGCGATCCGCAAGCCAGCGAGCAGATGGACCGGCCCGACTGCGATGCCCTGCTGCTGCGGCGCACCTACGCGCAGTTCCCGTTGGTGAACCGCGCGGTGAGCGGGTGGCGGAAGAATTACGAACTATTCATCCGCCCTGTGCTGAGTGAGCGAAAGCGGGCAAGAATCCTTGATATTGGCTGCGGCGGCGGAGACATCGCGGTGAACCTGTACCGCTGGGCGCTCGCCGACGGGCTGCAGGTCACGGTATGCGGCATCGACCCGGACCAACGGGCCATAGATTTCGCTCGCGCGGCGGGCCGCCGCCGTGGGATTCGCGAGCCAGCCGTGGAGTTTCTGCCCCTGGGAAGTTCGCAGCTGGCGGCCGACGGTGAGCTCTTCGACGTGGTGCTCTCCAATCATCTGCTGCACCATCTGAATGCGACCGAACTGCAGCAGCTCATGGAGGATACCGAAAAGCTATGTTCGGTCGTGGCGGTGCACAGCGACATCCGGCGCTCCGGGCTGGCGCTGGCCCTGTTCGGGGCAGCCACCCTGCCGTTGTCTGGAACCTCCTTCATCCGGCGCGACGGGCTGGTCTCCATCCGCCGCAGCTTCACCGTCGCTGAACTAGTCCAGCGGGCTCGGCCCGGGTGGGACGTCGAGGCGGCCAGCCCCTACCGCAACCTGTTGATCTGGCGGCCCGCGTGTGATCGATGATGTAGCAATTATCGGGGCCGGTCCAGTGGGCCTGTGCCTCGCGGTGCTGTTGGCGCTGCGCGGAAAGAGCGTGCGGGTCTTCGAGCAGCGCAGTGCGCCAAGTTCCCATTCGCGGGCCATCGGGCTGCATCCTCCGGCGCAGGGGATTCTTGAGCTGGCAGGGGTCGGCCGGACGGCGCAGGAACAGGGGGTGCCGATCATGCGGGGCATCGGAATTTCCCGCGGCCTCCTCGTGGGGTCCATGGATTTCGGCGTCGTCGGCGGCAGCTATCCACAGATCCTGTCCCTGCCGCAGGTCGCAACCGAGGGGCTGCTGCGTGACAGGCTTGCCCAGCTGGCTCCCGAGGCACTATCGGCCAGCTGCACCTTTGAACGAGTGCTGGACGCGTCGCATTCGCACGTGGAATTCATTGCCGGCGGCACGACCCATAGTGCACGCTGGCTCGTTGGCGCCGATGGGGTGCATTCAACGGTCCGCACCCAGTTGCAAGTGCCATTCACAGGGAAGGCGCATAAGGACCACTACAGCATGGGGGATTTTCCCGATGCCACAGATCTGCAGCACACCGCGGCCTTGTTTCTCCACTCCTGCGGCATCGTCGAATCTTTCCCGCTGCCCAGCGGCGTGCGGCGATGGGTGGTGCGCACCGGAAGCGGCTCGAACCCGCGAACAGCTCAGCAGCTTGCCGTGGAAGTGGCACGGCGCACCGGATTCACTGTTGATCCGGAAGACTGCAGCATGTTCAGCGAATTCGGCACAGCCTCTCGCTTTGTCTCCTCCATGGTCCATGGCCGGGTAGTCCTGTTGGGTGATGCTGCCCATCAGATCAGCCCCATTGGCGGGCAGGGCCTCTGCCTTGGTTTCGCTGATGCGCAGAGATTCTCCGAGGTCGTCGCCGGGGTGCGGCAGGTGGAGGGTTTTTCGGCAATGCAGCTCCGGGCCGCCCGTGCTGCGGCACGCCGAGCACAGCTCAATATGCTGCTGGGCCGCCCCGTTCCTTCCTTCATGCTCCCGGTGCGTGATGCGGTGTTCCAGCTGGCGTCATCTGCTCCGCGCATCCATGATGCAGCAGCCAGAAGCTTCACCATGTCCTGAGCGGAATCGCCTCCGCGCTGGAATCACAGAAGTATTGCATCTGCGACACAGCCCGATTACGCCAGTGAGCTGCACTGCGGTCGGCCGAGAACTTCGCGCATTCTCCGCCACCCACGATTTCTGACTAGTTGAAACGGGGAATGCAGGACTCTTCGAACTTTCAGCGTCGGACGACTGTGTTGTTGAGAGCACCTCGAGGCTTTCGCGCTGACTTGTCCTCACGCATCGCGCAGGGATCAGCGCCGGGGCGCGGAAGGGGTCACGCTTGGATAACCATTATTTCCATCTATAGGATTAATGGTTTTTGAACTGCACAATGGTTGGGTCCCCGCACCTTATGCAGCGGATGCATAGTGCATCGAAAGGAAACCACACCATGGGAAGAATCAGCAGCAGAATACTGGCAGCTGCAGGTGCCAGTGCATTGGCGCTGGCAGCGGTGCCGCCCGCCGTCGCTGCGCCGGCAGAAAAAGACTCCAGAAGCTGGCTGGAAGCTGAGCAGTCGGTGGTCGGTGAAATGGAAGGCTTCGACGGCAACGCACATCTCATTGACTTCATGAGCTGGCCACAGGGGAAGGGAGAGGTTGCGGTAGTGAATTTCGACTGCCCCGCAGGCACGCCGCCGTCGTGGGATCCGGACAGCGGATGTGAAGTCTTGGACATCGTTGGCATGTATGGGTACGACCTCGATATTGGCGTCAACAAGAAACTGACGTCCGGAACTATGAGCGGAGAAGTCCGGGTTTATCTGGGCGCCTTTGAGGACGGATCGCCGATCTGGGGCAAAACCTACAACATCGACGTTGCCATGGAAGGCCACGGCGAGGTGGAGAAGACCGACGAGCGGCAAGAAGGCTACCGGGAGCTTCGTAGAACTCGCGCAGCGATGGTTGAGTCGGGATCACTGGTCGACGCGGAATTGGGGTACGAGTTCGACCTGTCCGACGCCGAAGGCGCACTGGTTCATCAACGGTCCTGGTCGCAGTACGAATAAGTGCTTCACTGCCCCGGTGCTCTCGTCCAAGCATCGGGGCAGTGCTGCGCGTGCCCAAACTCACCGCCAAAAACGAACAGATGCATGAAACAATGGGTAGCAATGACTTCCATCGATTCCACCCCACTTTCCGCTGACGAACGCAAGGCACTGCGCACCGAGCAGGCCGCGGCCCAGCGCGCCCAGCAGCTGCGCATCTCCAAGTCCCGAGCCAACGCCGAGGGCCGTGCCCAGGTCGTTCCCACCGCTGAGGGCTGGAAGCAGGAGATGGGTGCCGATGGCCGTCCGGAACTGCAGTTCGCCACCAAGCGCCGCGTTTCCCAGCCGCCAACGCACCTGGCCGACCTGTCACTGGCCGAGCGCCAGGCCAAGCTGAAGGAACTGGGGCTGCCTGCCTTCCGCGCCAAGCAGCTCTCCGTGCACTACTTTCAGCACTACACCACCGACCCGGCGAAGATGAGCGATCTTCCCAAGGAACGCCGCGAGGAACTGGCCGAAGCCATGTTCCCCAAGCTGCTGACCGAGGTCAAGCGCCTGGAAACCGATGATGGCAAGACCATCAAGTTCCTTTGGCGCCTCTTCGACGGTTCACTGGTCGAGTCCGTGCTGATGCGCTATCCAAACCGCATCACCTTGTGCATCTCCTCGCAGTGCGGTTGCGGCATGAACTGCCCATTCTGCGCCACCGGCCAGGCAGGCCTGACCCGCAACATGTCCACCGCGGAAATCCTGGACCAGATCGTCCAGGCCAACCGCGTGATTGCCGAAGGCGGACTGGGCGGCCAGAAGCACCCGGACGAGCGCGTTGGCAACATCGTATTCATGGGAATGGGCGAGCCGCTGGCGAACTACAAGCGCGTCATGAACGCCGTGCACCGCATGGTCGCCGAGGCCCCTGAAGGCCTGGGCATGAGCGCCCGTGGCATCACCGTTTCCACCGTGGGACTGGTTCCTGCCATCCGCAAGCTGGCCGACGAGAACGTCCCTGTGACCTTCGCGCTGTCCCTGCATGCACCGGATGACGAGCTGCGCGACGAGCTGATCCCGGTGAACTCGCGCTGGAAGGTCGACGAAGCGCTGGACGCCGCGTACGACTACTACGTTAAAACCGGTCGCCGAGTGTCCATCGAATACGCGCTGATCAAGGACATGAACGATCACGAGTGGCGTGCAGAAATGCTGGCCAAGAAGCTGAACGCCCGCGGCCGCGGCTGGGTACACGTGAACCCGATTCCGTTGAACCCGGTGCCGGGTTCCATCTGGACCCGCAGCGAGCCGGACATCACCTCGAAGTTCGTTCGCCGCCTCGATGAGCTCGGCGTGCCAACTACGTTGCGTGATACCCGTGGCAAGGAAATCGACGGCGCCTGCGGCCAGCTGGCAGCTGACGGCGACAAGTAGCATTCATCGCGGAGACCAGTTTTCTGGTCTCCGCTGTGCTTTGCCCGGGTAATCCGGAGTGGGGGGACGGGCCGCGCGGGGTAAGGTTTTCCCATGGCCGTTTCAGACCCGTTATTCCTTGATAAGACCAACCCAGAGCTGTGGAACTCGATTGGAAAGTTCTCCATCGAAGTGGCTAAGTCCTACCGCGCCGCTGGTATCAGCGACCGCACCGCAGAGCTGGTGAATCTGCGTGTTTCGCAGATCAATGGCTGCGCCTATTGCCTGGACCTTCATGCCCGCAAGGCATTGGCTGCTGGTGAGAGCCTGCAGCGCATCAACCTCTTGCGCACTTGGGATGAATGCGGCGGCCTGTTCAGCGAAGAGGAATGCGCGGCGCTGGCCATTGCCGAGGCCGCCACTTATCTGCCGAAGCCCGAAGAGCGCATTGCCGCGGTGGCCTCGGCCCGCCTGGTCCTGACCGACGAGCAGGTGGCAGCGATCCAGTGGATTGCTGTCGCCATGAACGCGTTCAACAGGATTTCAATTCTCTCGCGCCACCCGGTGAAGGAACGCGAGCTGTCCTGAGGCCGTGACCGGCGCTTCGGGATTCCACTGGCGTGCGGCTGCCAGTGCGGAGGCAGGCAATCCATTCGCCTTCAACCTTCGGGCACAGTCCGCAGCTGAGGGGCCCCGGCTCGGCCATTGGGACGGCTGCGCGCTCTTGTCGTGTCCTACAGTTTTTCCTGCGCATCGGTGCCACGAGCTGCTGCGGTATAGCGGCGCTCGAATTCTGCCGCGCTGACCAGTTCGCGCTCCACGCGAAAGGAAGACTCCGGGATGCCGAGGATCGCCGCGATGAGCGTGCGGGTGTAGCCGGCGACCTTGCGGGACTTTCTGGTGCAGGTGACCTGGTCCAATTCGGGGACCCAGATGTTCCACCAGCCGCCCTCTTTGCCAACGACGGCATGGAATACTTTTTGCTCGTTCAACGGTTCTCCTGCTTTCAGCCGATTGCTGCCCGGGCAGCATGGATTCTCTTGTTACAGTCTCCCCGGTCGCCTGGCGATTACCAAGCATGCCACGGGGGAACCTGTTCTGGGCTCCCCGGGCGATCCACAAGGCCAAGACCCCAGTTTTCCCGGCCATCGCCGAAATCATCGTTGGCCTGATGCTCCCGTTCGCGCCGAAGGCCAAGACCGTCTCGCGCGCGGTGCGCCACCAGCCGTTGACATCGCGGCTTGGCTGCGGAGGCAGCCGGGTAGCATGGGATGCTGGGACGCGGGATGGCGTGATCGAGTCGAATCGCGTCTCGCCCGGCAGTGCGGACCCGCCGCGCCAGTAACCAGTGAGGACAAATAGTGCAGGTATCCCAGCGCGCCAAGGTTGCACCATTTGAAGTGATGCAGATCGTTGAGCAGGTCGCGAAGATGCGCCAGGCCGGACACGATGTGATCTCCCTGTGCGTTGGCGAGCCAGGTGGCGGGGCACCTGCCGCGGTCAACGAGCTGGCAGCGCAATTGCACAGCAAGCATGCGGACTTCGGCTACACCTCCACGGCTGGGCTTGCCGAAATTCGCGAGGCCCTCGCCGGGCACTATCAACGCCGGTACGGCGTGCAGATCCCGGCGAAGAACTTCGTGATGACCACCGGATCCTCCGGCGCCTTCCAGCTCTCTTTCCTCGCCGCCTTCGACGCCGGCGACGTGGTGGCCTTGGCCCGCCCGGGCTATCCGGCTTATGCCAATATCATTGGCGCTTTGGGCCTGACGGTGGCAGATCTGCCGACCACCGCCGAACAACGCTTCCAGCCCACCATCAAGGATCTGGAACAAGCCAAGAAGGATCATGGCCGTCTCGACGGGCTGGTGGTGGCCTCACCGAATAATCCCACCGGCACGATGTTCAGCGCCGAGGAGCTGCGGGAGCTGGCCTTGTGGTGCGAGGCCAATGGCATCCGGCTGATCAGCGACGAGATCTATCACGGCATCGAATTCGACCCGCAGCGTCAGGGGCACACCTCATGGGAGTATTCGCGGACTTCCATCGTGGTGTCTTCCTTCTCCAAGTACTGGGGCATGACCGGCTGGCGCTTGGGCTGGATGATCGTTCCCGATGACCTGCTGGGGGCCGTGGACGCGCTGGCTTCCAACCTGGCCCTCTGCGCCCCCGCCCCGGCCCAGCGTGCCGCGGTCGCTGCCTTCAGCCAGCAGAGCCTGGAAGAAGCGAATGCGCGCGTTGACGAGTTCGCGCGCACCCGGGAACTGGTGCGCGGCAGCTTGGAGAAGTTGGGCATCGAGCAAGCAGCGCCTGCGGACGGCGCGTTCTACCTTTATGGCCGGTTAACCCCTGAAGTGCTGGATCATTTTGGGTCGGCCAGCGACTTCTGCCAAGAGGTTTTGAGGAATGCGCATGTTGCGCTGACGCCGGGCGGGGACTTTGACCCCTTCGAAGGCCACCTGTTCATCCGGCTGTCATTTGCCGCGGGATATGAGCGCGTGGCCGAAGCATTAGAGCGGGTGGACGCCTTTCTGCGCCGGAGCGTGCCCCTGGGCTAGATGTCCACAGTTCGTTTCCCAAAGCGCCGCAGGGAGAACCCGGCGTTGGACAGTAGTGGCGAGGACGGTGGAAAACCGGCCTCGCCACTACTGCGTCAAGGAGTTCTGATGTCCGAGTTGCCCAGGCCTGTGATTCATGAATGCCTGCCCTGCTACTTATATCGGGCGGCCTCAGATGCCGCCTGCGATGGAAGCCTGCGGATGCTCAGTTTTTATCGTGATGAATGCGCCCCGCGAGCTAGCGCGTTGGAGAAGAAAATGCGGCTACTCGGCGGTTATTGCGACTGCGAAGTCCTGCTGAATGTGGTGCGGCCGGCCACCACAGAAGCGATGCGCCTGATCGATGCGGGAGAGGATTTGGTCTGCAAAGGAGTACGCCGCGGCACAATTCAACCTTGCGAAAATTGGTTGATGCGCCACGGCGTACAGTGGGGTGGCGGCCGATTTGGCCGCCGAAGTGCCTAGGAACTAGTCTTCGATCTTCTTATTTGGCTTGCGGGCCTTGAGCAATTCAACGCCGATCGGAATGACCGAGAGGAGAACGATCAGAATGAAGATGATGTCGATGTTCTCTTCGATCCAGGTGAACTGTCCCAGCCAGTAGCCAAGCAGCGTGACGCCGATGCCCCAGAGGGCTGCACCGATCAGGTTGAAAATGACGAAGGTCCTGTGGTCCATCTTGGCCACGCCAGCGATGACCGGGACAAAAGTGCGGACGACGGGAACAAAACGCGCCAGGATCACTGCGCGGCCGCCGAACTTCTCGAAGAATTCGTGGGCGCGTTCAACATTCTTTTGGGAGAAGAAGCGCGACTCCGGCTTGTTGAAGACGGCCGGGCCGGACTTCCTGCCGATGATGTAGCCAGTTTGGTCACCGGCGAAAGCGCAGATGAAGATCGCCAGGGCAAAGAGCCACAGGGGTACGTGAATGGTGCCGGTGGCGATGAGCATGCCTACGGTGAAGAGCATCGAGTCGCCGGGCAGGAAGAATCCCACGAGCAATCCGGTTTCGGCGAAGACTATGACGCAAACCAGCAGGACAACCCATGGTCCGAGTTCTGGGTTGTTCAGGAAGACTGCCGGGTTCAGCCAGTCTGGCAGGAAGGCCGCTCCCACGGTCGGCGACGCATAGTCCGTCACGAAGGAAAGAAAAGAAGATTGATCTAGCACAGGAAAAATCCTACGGGAAGTCACTGTGAGTTTCCCATAGGGCTATCCAGAAGCTCCGATGCCGGATTGCCCAGCCACAAGGGAGAAAATCTCTAATTTGTTCGTTGGCCCAGATGGATCATGGGATTCCGCCAAATTGCCACGAGGAGCCATCGGGCATCTTGGCGCGGCACGTTGCCAAGCTCACAGAAGGTCGAGTGGCAATAAATTCCATGGTTGAATCAGGGCAACTATTTTCTGCCCATGACATCCGTCATGGGCAATGCATGACATTCTGCTCTTCTGCCCACCTGGCAAACGGGGAAGACTATCAAATATGGAAACGCTAATTAAATCCGATGCGGTTTCTCTCCGGGGCTTGAAAAAGACTTTCTCGACGCCGCGCAACAAGGTAGAAGCCGTCAAGGGCATTGACCTGAAGATCCAGGCCGGGCAGATCGTGGCCTTCCTGGGGCCGAATGGAGCCGGCAAGACAACTACTGTGGACATGATCCTGGGGCTGACCCAACCCACCGGGGGATCAGTGGAAATTCTTGGCCTGGATCCGCGCCAAGCGATCTTGGCTGGCCGGGTCTCGGCCGTTTTGCAGACCGGTGGGCTCCTGCGCGACATGACCGTCAAGGAGACGGTGTCCGTCATCGCCCACATGCATGAAAAGGCAGATCGCATTGGCCAGGTCATGGAACGCACCGGGCTGGACAAGATTGCCAAGCGGCGGGTGGGCAAATGCTCCGGTGGGGAGCAGCAACGCATCAAATTCGCCCTGGCTCTGCTGCCCGACCCGGATGTCTTGATCCTCGATGAGCCAACGGCGGGCATGGATGTGATGGCCCGCAGGGACTTCTGGGCCACGATGCGCGCCGAAGCCACCGATGGACGCACCATCATCTTCGCCACGCACTATCTGGAAGAAGCCCAGAACTTCGCCGAACGCACCATATTAATGAGCCAAGGGCGCATCGTCGCCGATGGTGCGACCGAAGAGCTGCGCAAGCTCATCTCCGGCCGCACGGTCAGCGCTTCCTTCCCCTCGCCGGAACATGCCGACCGGGCCGCGGCCTTTGGCGACTCGGTGCAGGTGGCCGAGCGCAACGGGTTGCGCGTTGCCTTCCACAGCGCGGATTCTGACCGTTTCGCAGCCGCGCTGCTCACCGAATACCAGGGCTACGACCTGGAAATATCCTCGCCGAGCCTGGAAGACGCCTTCATCCAGCTAACCAAGGACGCATCATGATGAGCACCTATATCCGCGTGGAATTCGCGCGGCACCTGCGCGACGGGTACAACCTGATCTTCGCCTTGTTGCTGCCCGCGGCAATGTACATCCTGTTCGGAAACATCCCCAGCTACACCGAATTCGAGCTGGGCGCCGGAAATGTGAAGTTCTACCTGATGATTTCCATGGCCGCCTACGGTGCGGCGGTGAGCACGGTGGCCATCGCCGGCACCGTGGCCACCGAAACCATGCAGGGATGGGGCCGGCAGATCGCCTTGACCAGAATGCCGCCGGCAATGTTCGTCGGCAGCAAGATGATCGTTGCCGCGACGGTCGCCGGCGCTTCGGCGGCCCTGGTATTCGCCCTGGGCGCCGCGACCGGAGCCGAAGTCCAAGAAGGCTGGATCTGGGGCGCGAGCTACCTGATCATCCTGCTCGGTGCCATGGTCTTTGCCTGCTACGGCATCGGGGTGGGCATGGTGTTCAAATCCGAATCAGCTTTGGGCCTGGCCTCGGGCTTGATGGTGTTCTTCGCGTTCTTCGGCAACGTCTTCATGCCCCTGGAAGGGGGCATGCTCGACGCGGCCCGCTTCACCCCGATGTACGGCTACGTAGCCCTGGCCCGCTACCCGTTGCTCAAGGACATGCCTGCGGGAGTGGACATGGCACCGGATGCATTATGGATCCCGACCGCTAACCTAGTGGCATGGGCACTCATTTTCGTTCTTTTCGCGGTTCTCGCCACCAGGAAGGCCAAGGCTCGCCAATGAGCCAGGCACTGCCCGGCGCGGGGGCAGCAGATGATCTGCCTTGCGGCTTCGACGATGACCAGAAATTCTGGGATCGCCGGGGCTGGCTGATTGCCGGCGTCTGGGTGATTTTCCTGGTCTTCCCGGTTCTGGACCTGCTTCTGGACGACTATGCGCTGCCCATCCGGATCATCGGCCTGGCACTGATCGCCCTGTTTGCCGCCGTCTACCTGCAGTCCTATGCGGCGTTCTCCTGGACGATCGGGCAGGGTGGAACCAGCGCTCGCCGGGCGCAGGCGAACTTCCTGGTCCTCTGCGCGATCGTCGCCCTGGGCATCCCGGTCATCGGGGTGACCGCCATGGGCCTCTTCCCCTTCATCACTTCCTTCGCGATCTTCCTGCTGAACAGGAAATGGGCCATCGCTTCCTATGCCGCGGTGCTGGTGCTCAGCTTTGCGCTGCCGATCATCTTCGGTCAGTTCATGGACGCGATCTTCCTGATCGGCCTGAACCTCGTGCTGATGGTGGTGTACGCCATTACCGTGGCCGCCATCCAGCGCTCGGCCACGGCGGAAAAGATCCGTAGCGACTACCTTCTGGTGGCCGAGCAGGAACGGGTGGCCAGGGACGTGCATGATGGCATCGGCCATTCGCTGACCGCTTTGAACTTGAAGGCGCAGCTGGCCCTGCGCCTGATGGACCAGGAGCAGTATGCCCAGGCCCGCGGCGAACTCGTGCAGCTCAGTGCCTTGGCCGTGGACGCGCTGGATTCGGTGCGCACCACGGTACAGGGGCTCAGCCGCCAGGATCTTGCCGCGGAACTGTCTGAGCTGCGGCAGGCCTGCAGCGACAACAACCTGGAATTCAGCGTGGCAGGAACCGCCGAGGAGGTGCCGGGAGCGCTGCGTTCGCATGTGGCATGGATCTTGCGCGAAGCAGTCACGAACGTGCTGCGCCACGCCCATGCCAGCACCATCGTGCTGCATTTGGAACCAGGAAAAGTCAGTGTCGACGACGACGGCGATGGCCTGCAGGCCAGCACGCCAGGCCATGGCATCCGGGGAATGCAAGAGCGCGCCAGGCAGTTTGGCGCCATTTGCACAGTAGGGGCATCGCGGCTGGGCGGAACCAGCGTGCAGGTCGCTTTTGGCACGAAAGGGAACGAAGCATGATCCGGATACTCATCGCCGATGACCAGCACCTTGTCCGAGGTGCGCTGGCTGCCTTGCTGAACCTCGAAGAAGATATCCAGGTCGTCGCGCAATGCGCCGACGGTGACGAAGTCGGCGCTGCCCTTGATGCGCACCCGGCGGATATCGCCTTGCTGGATGTGCAGATGCCGAGGCAAGATGGGCTGCGCACCGCGGCAGAACTCAAGGCCAGCCACGCGGGGGTGAAGGTATTGATCCTGACCACCTTTGACCGTCCCGGCTACTTCCGCCAGGCCTTCGAAGCCGGTGCCCACGGTTTTCTGGTCAAGGACTCGCCGCCGGAAGAGCTGGTTGCCGCCATCCGCAGGGTTTATTGCGGGGACAAGGTCGTGGATCCGCAACGTGCCATGCTCAGCGTGGGGGCCCGCAGCAACCCGCTGACCGGGCGAGAACGAGAGATCCTGTCGCTGGCGGCCTCGGGTTCACCGGTTTCGCACATTGCCTCCGCGGTACATCTGTCGGTCGGAACCGTGCGCAACCACCTGTCCAACGCGATCGGCAAAACCAGCACAGTCAATCGCATCGAGGCGGCGCGCTACGCCCGTGAGATGGGCTGGATCTAGCGGGTCGCGAAGTGCGCAATCAGGCCGATGACCCAGATGGAAGAGGCCAGCAGCACGCAGCCGAACTCCACCACGATGCCCAGGCCCATGGCCTTCAGCGCCGCCCACGAGGAGTTGAACGCACCGGAGATTTCCCGGCGTCGCACGCTTTCCCCGGCGAAGAGCCCGATTGCAAAACCGATAAACAGTCCAAGTACCGGGATGATGAACGCTCCTGCGATGGCCCCGACGACTGCAAAGAGGATGGATCCCTTGGGGACCTGATGTTCCTTGAGCTTTTTTCCTGTGAGCACCGCCGAAGCGGACCAGCCCAGCACCGCGATGGCCATGCCCAAGCCGGCGGCCCACCACGAGGCCGGCGAGCCGAGCAGCCAGCCCCAGGCCAGCAGGGTACCGATGGTCAGCAGGGAGCCGGGCAGGACCGGGAAGATCGTGCCCAGCGCCGAAATGACGAGCAATATTCCAGCAAGAATTGTGTAAATAATCTGTGTATCCACCCACCTAGTGTGGCACGGGAACGAATGCGTGGCCTTCAGCAAGTGCCCTCGGTTTTCCTGCGCGGCGAGCAGGCTGCGCAACTGCAGTCTGGGGGAGTGAGGCATACGGTGATACCAAAGCTGATCATCATGCAAGCTCATCCCGGAATGCTGCCCTGTAGCCATCAGCGCATCGAGCATGGTCGCATGGCAGATGGGCCAAGCTAAAGCGTTCTGTGGATGCCAGTACGCCCCTCATATCTTTGGGTTGGTCAATAGACTGCGTTGGCGTACTGCCACGATAGGCTCCCTTGACCCCGGGACATGACGAATCGAGCCTAGAACCTTGCCCAGCGTATTTATCGACCGAATAATTCCATTGGGTTTTTAACTTTTTCTCTAGATCTCCTAGTCGTTGGGCCTTGATTTCGGAGGCTCACGCATTTGGGGCAATTCCGTAACAAAAAAAGAAAATTCACCCAGGCTCTTCCAAGGTGAAATTGTTAGCGCTAACATTGTGATCACCGACACAGGCATCCCGCATTCGGAATCAATCACTCGACAGTCGGCGGGGACCCACGAGAAGGACATCTCAATGAAGCGAAAGACCTTTTTACGCGCAGGAATTGCTGCGTTTTCTGTTGCCGCAATGGCGGCTTTGAGCGCCTGCTCAGGCTCGGACTCTGGCGGAACCGCCGCATCTGGTGGCGGTTCGGAAACGATCTCCATCGGCTTTTCGCAGGTTGGCGCTGAATCGGGGTGGCGGGCGGCGAACACCAAGGACATCCAGGACACCCTCACCGAGGCCAACGGCTTCAAGCTCAGCTTCTCCGATGCCCAGCAGAAGCAGGAAAACCAGATTCAGGCGCTTCGCTCGTACATTGCCCAGGGCGTAGATGTCCTGGCCTTCTCACCCGTAGTGGAGACCGGTTGGGATGCAGTGCTTCAGGAAGCGAAAAATGCCAACATTCCAGTAGTCCTCACCGACCGTGCGGTCAACACCGCGGATGACTCGCTTTACGCCTCATTCATCGGTTCTGACTTCGTAGAAGAAGGCAAGCGCGCCGGCGATTGGGTAGCGGAAAACTTCAAGGATGAGGAACTCAACGTAGTAGAGCTGCAGGGCACGACAGGATCTGCCCCCGCCATCGACCGCAAGGAAGGGTTCGAAAAGGCGATCGCCGGCACTGACATCAAGATCATGGACTCCCAGACCGGCGATTTCACCCGCGCCGGTGGCAAGCAGGTCATGGAAGGGTTCCTGAACTCGCATGACGACATCGACCTCGTCTTCGCGCACAACGACGATATGGGCCTGGGCGCTATCGAGGCCATCGAGGCAGCGGGTAAGAAGCCGGGCGAGGACATCAAGATCGTCACCATTGACGCAGTCAAGGATGGAATGCAGGCCCTGGCCGACGGCAAAATCAACTACATCGTCGAATGCAATCCGCTCCTCGGACAGGACCTTGCCGAGATCGCAAAGAAGGTAGTCGCTGGCGAAACGGTGGAGAAGCGCATCGTCGTTGAAGACGCCGCTTTCACCCAGGACGAGGCTGCCAAGGCCTTGCCAGAGCGCAAGTACTAAGCGCCAAGTGCGCCATGATCCGGCGCATGGCACTCCTGTGCGCCGGATCATCAACTAGCAGCAGATCACGCACCCATAGAGGCATGTTAATGATTGCATCAGAACCTCAACAGCGGCCGAACGCGGCCGATATCCCTGAGCACCAACCAACTTTACCGGTAGTCCAGATGACCGGAATCACCGTGGAGTTCCCCGGCGTCAAAGCCCTGGACAACGTTGATTTCAGGCTCTTTCCTGGCGAAGTCCACGCCCTCATGGGAGAGAACGGCGCGGGAAAATCCACGCTGATCAAGGCGCTGACCGGAGTGAACTCGATTGCTGCTGGCAGCATCACGGTCAGCGGGGCCTCAGCGCGTTTCAACGGCCCGGCCGATGCGCGGGAGCATGGCATCTCCACGGTGTACCAGGAAGTCAACCTGTGCACTAACTTGACCGTCGCGGAAAACATCATGCTTGGCAGCGAACCGCGTCGTTTCGGCGGCCTGGACTGGCACAGCATGCGTCGCCAAGCCACAGTGTTCCTCAAGCGGATGGGGCTCAGCATCGACCCGGCCAGCTCCTTGGGATCCCATTCCTTGGCGGTCCAGCAGCTCGTGGCGATTAGCCGCGCCATGGTAGTCAACGCCAAGGTCCTGATCCTTGATGAGCCCACCTCATCGTTGGATACCGATGAAGTGGAACAGCTGTTCGACGTCATGCGCCAGCTGCGCCAAGATGGCGTGGCAATCCTGTTCGTCTCGCACTTCCTGGACCAGATCTACGCCATTTCGGACCGCATCACGGTTTTGCGCAACGGTGCATTGGTCCAAGAACGACTCACCAGCGAGCTGCCGCAACGGGAACTGGTCTCGCTGATGATCGCCGGCACCCCGGATGCGCAGGTAGGTCAAGCCAACGAGCGCAACTCCAGCGGTTCGCGTGCCGAAAATGCCAAGCCTTTGCTGCAGGCCGTAGGCCTGGGCCGCAAGGGTGCAGTGCAACCGTTCGACCTGGAACTTTATCCCGGCGAAGTCATCGGAATGGCAGGGCTGCTGGGTTCTGGGCGAACTGAACTGGCTCGACTGCTCTATGGCGCAGATAAGGCCGACGAGGGATCGATCAATCTGCAGGGGGCACCGGCAAAATTGCGTACCCCGCGCCAAGCTCTTGGGCACAAGATCGCCTACACTTCCGAGGACCGCAAGGGCGAAGGCGTGGTCGGCGACCTGACCGTGGCCGAGAACATCATCCTGGGACTGCAAGCCGCTCGTGGCTGGACCCGCCCAATGCCAGCGGCCAAGGCATCACAGGTCGTTGAAGCCTATATCAAGGCGCTCGGAATACGACCGGCCAACCCCCAAGCGCTGCTCAAGAACCTATCGGGCGGAAACCAGCAAAAAGTCTTGCTGGCACGATGGCTGGCTACTGCTCCGAAACTGCTGATTTTGGATGAACCCACGCGAGGCATAGATATCGGCGCGAAAACCGAGATTATGAACCTTGTTTCAGAACTGGCCGAGCAAGGCATGGCGGTGGTCTTCATTTCCGCTGAGCTGGAAGAAGTCCTGCGCCTCTCGGATCGCATTGTCGTGATGCGCGACCATGCGAAGGTTGCCGAAATACCCAGCAACCCAGACGTGGACGTGCCACGCCTCATTGAAATCATCGCTTCCGGGGAAGAAGACAAATGATCCGCATATTCAAACACCGGCTGTTCTGGCCGCTGGCCGCGCTGGCGGCACTATTGCTGGCTTGCAGCATCAGGCGCCCTGACATTCTAGGCATCACCGTCCTGGACGGGCATTTGTTCGGCGCCCCGATCGACATCCTGCGCAATAGCGCGCCGCTGCTGCTGGTGGCCCTGGGCATGACGCTGGTCATCGCAACCCGAGGCATCGACTTGTCAGTTGGGGCCACCGTTGCCATTGCCGGAGCCGTGGCCCTGACATTCATCGCCAGTTCGGAGCATCCGGGATCGCCGGGCACGGCGCTGGGCGCCATCGTGGTGGCCCTGGGATTATGCTTCGTGCTGGGATGCTTTAACGGCATGCTGGTGGCAAATTTCGGCATCCAGCCCATCATTGCCACGCTGATCCTGATGACAGCCGGCCGCGGCATCGCCATGCTGATCACCAATGGCCAGATCACTACGGTAGCCAGCGCGCCTTTTGGCACTTTGGCGTCCGGATTCTTGCTGGGGCTTCCGGTGGCCGCCATCATCGCCTACGGGGTCTATATCGTGGTAGCGCTCCTGGTGCGCCGCACCGCCCTGGGCATGCTGCTGGAATCCGTGGGCATCAACCCTGAAGCCAGCCGCCTTGCCGGGGTTAAATCCAAAACACTCGTATTCACCGTCTATGTCCTTTGCGGAATGCTCTCCGGTCTGGCCGGGCTGATCTTCGCTGCGAACACCATGGCCGCCGATGCAAACAACGCTGGCCTGTTCATCGAACTCGATGCGATCCTGGCTGTCGTGATTGGCGGCACGTCATTGGCCGGAGGCAAGTTCAATCTTTCGGGCACATTAATTGGCGTGCTCATCATTACGACACTGAGCCTGACGGTGACGGTGTTGGGGGTATCGCCGCTGGTGACCTCGCTCTTCAAGGCCATTGTCGTCATCGCGGTAACACTGATGATGTCCACGCGGTTGCGCGCCATGCTGGCCGGACTGCGTGAGCGCCGCCGTTTCCAGGAGGTCAACGCATGAGCACCGCAACTGCCACCACCACGCCCCGCGCTTCGCTGCGGCTCTCGCTGGACCGGCGCTACCTCCCGGTGCTGGGCACCATCATTGTTTTCCTCCTGATGCTGCTGGTCGGCGGCCTGCGCTACGAGAATTTCCTCTCGCCGGCGGTGATTTCCAACCTCTTCATCAATAATGCGCACCTCATTGTGCTTGCCACGGGCATGACCTTCGTTATCCTCACCGGAGGCATCGACCTCTCGGTCGGCGCGGTCCTGGCCTTGTCCTCGGTGATCACAGCAACCTTGCTGGAGGCCGGAGTCCCACTGGCCTTCGTGTTGCCGGCAGCCTTGCTGGCCGGCTCGCTCATCGGCCTGGGCATGGGAGTGATGATTCAATACTTCGACGTGCAACCGTTCGTGGCCACCCTGGCTGGGATGTTCCTGGCCCGCGGCCTGTGCTTCATCTTCGCGCCAGAATCGGTGCCAATCCGGCACGAGGGCTTCACCGCGTTGACCAACTGGGGCCTGGCGGCCGGGCGATGGCGGTTGACCGCGGCCGTGCTCATCGCGCTGCTCGTCGTTGCCGGGGCCTGGTGGACGCTGCACCGCACGCGCTTTGGTCGCACCGTGTATGCGGTCGGCGGTGGCGAGCATTCTGCCACCTTGATGGGGCTGCGAGTAGCCCGCACCAAGGTGATGGTTTATGTCATCTCCGGCACTTGCGCCTCGCTGGCCGGTATCCTGTTCGCGATGTTTTCCCGCTCAGGATATGCGCTCACCGGCGTGGGCATGGAACTCGACGCGATTGCGGCAGTGGTCATCGGCGGGACGCTGCTCGTGGGCGGCATGGGGTTTGTCGCGGGCTCAGTCGTGGGCGTCATGGTGCTTGGGCTGATCCAAACGATCATCACGTTCGAAGGAACGCTCAGTTCCTGGTGGACCAAGATCGTCATCGGTGTCTTGCTGCTGATCTTCGTGATCCTGCAGCGAATACTTTCCCTGCGGAGGACCTAGTGCCGTAGCGGAAAAGGTTCAGGGTTCGGCACGACCGTGCCGAACCCTGAACCATATCCAGCCGCCGCTCGGCGGCGAATATCCCTTTGCGAGAACGGTGTCTTTTGCCAGAACCCGTCCTCGTCATCACGACGTTAGCACGTCGAACTACCTCATGGAGGTTCAAGTAAGTGATGCATCCTCGTAAACGATGGGCGGTGCCATTGGCGCTGCTCGTGACACTGTCCATTCCCGCCTCGGCACTGGCCGCGGTTCCACAACTGGCTAGGCCGAGCTTGCCTTTTGCCACCTCAGATGCAGATGAATCAGCTGCTGATTATTCAGCCTACGTCTTCCCGTATTTCACCGGTGAAAGCACCGACGACGGAGAGAAAATCCACCTGGCTGTCTCGCAGGGCGATGATCCCAATAGCTGGTACACCCTCAATAATGGCGAACCCGTCTTGGAATCGACGCTGGGAACCAAGGGCCTGCGCGACCCCTTCTTGATCCGTTCCGAGGACGGCTCCAAGTACTATCTGCTGGCCACGGATTTGAAGATGTACGGCGGTGGCACCTTTGGCGACGCCCAGGAAACCGGAAGCCATTCGCTGATGATCTGGGAGTCGTCGGATCTGATCAACTGGTCGGAGCAGCGCGAAGTCAAGCTGGCTCCGGAGAACTCCGGCAATTTGTGGGCTCCGGAGGCACATTGGGACGAGGCTACCGGCCAGTACATCGTCTACTGGGCCTCAGCGCTCTATCCCGATGATGTTCCCGCCGACCAGCGCGATATCACGGACTCCTATCAGCGCATGATGTACTCGACCACCACTAATTTCGTCGACTTCTCCGAACCCAAGGTGTGGATCGACGAACGCCAAGGCTCGGGGCTCGGGATGATCGACTCCACTGTCGCCGAGGTGGGCGATACCTACTACCGCCTGACTAAGGACGAGGGCGACATGAGCGTGCGCATGGAGTCCTCCCCTGAGCTGCTGCGCACCCAAGGAGTGAGCGAAGGCGATGGATGGGACATGATCACGGAGCATATCGGCGTAGGCCAGCCGAACCCGTGGGGAGGAACATTCACTTCGGGCGAGGGGCCGACCATGTTCCCCTCGCTGACCGATGACAGCTGGTATCTGATGATCGACCAGCCTTCATACCATGGCGGCAATGGCTACATGGTGTTCGAAACCGATGACCTGGCCGGAGGTGACTGGACCAGTGTTCCCGATGCGAAGCTGCCCACCAGCCCGCGTCACGGAACGGTCCTGCCGATCACTGCCCAAGAGCAGCAGGCGCTGATCGCAGCCTACCCTCCCGGCGAGGAGCCAGACCCCCCGGGACCCGTGGTCCCGGGCCCGGACCCTGAACTTCCAGCGGGCACCTTCCGCGAGGAATTCGACGGGGCCGAACTTGATAAGAGATTCTCCATCATCAACGAGCAAGCAGGCGCATGGCAGCTGAAGGACTCGGCGCTGACCCTGACCTCCCAGCGAGGGGACACCTGGCAGGATTCGAATGACGCCAAGAACCTGTTCATGGTCGATGTCCCCGCGGGCGACTTCTCGGTGGCAACCCACCTCACCGCTCCGGTATCCAAGGATTTCCAAGGCGCGGGGCTCCTGGCTTGGAAAGACTTCGACAACTACGTGCGTGCGGGCCTGGCGCATGTCTCCAGCGCTCCGGGCGGGCCAGTTGTAATTGAAAGCGCCGCCGAATCGGCGGGAAGCTATGCTTCCCAGTTCACCGCGCGTCCCGAATCAACCACCGAGTGGTTGCGCTTAGACCGCAAGGGCAAGGAAATCACCGTTTCCTACGGCGATGCAGAAGGCAATTGGGCGAAGGCCGCAAGCTTCAGCGTGGATTGGAATGCCACCAAAGTCGGCTTGTACGCGCTCGCCGCCCAAGACGGCACCGGCCATTCGGCTTCCTTCGACAGCTTCTGGCTCAACGAATCAGGTCCAGCGGACCTGGTCCCGGATGGTCCGTTCACCCTGGAGCCCGCCAAGGAGCTGGGTTTCCTGGCGGCCGATAAGAAGCAACGGCTGGAGCTGAGCAAGACCAGGCCCAGCTCGGCACTGCGATTCACTGCGGCCGAGGCTGCAAGCTCCGGCCCTGATGGCCAGCATCCACTGGTCCTGTCAGCCCCGGCGGGCAACGTGGACGTGAAAAAGGGAAAACTGCAACTGACCAAGGATGCTGGCACTGCATGGCGGCTGGTTGATGCAAGTGGCGGAAAAAGCCAACTGCGCCTGGCTGATGCAACTGATGGCCAAGCAGCATGGGCAGTGCGACATAAAAATGGTTCCTTACGCCTGGGATCGAAGGCCGATGCCGTGAGCTTCACCCTCGGCTCCGGTCAGTTGGGGCAGCAACAGCTGTCCATCGATGGCGACGCCACCGCGCATGAGATCAGCGACACGATGTACGGCGCCTTTTACGAAGATATCAACTACGCCGCTGACGGCGGGCTCTACGCAGAAATGGTGCGCAACCGCTCCTTCGAGTTCAGCGCCGCCGACAACAAGGAATTCACTGCGCTGACCGGATGGGAAACGGTAGGCGAAGCTGGCATCCACGTCAGTTCCGAGCGCGAGCAGTGGCTCAACGACGCCAATCGCGCCTATCTTGAGCTGGAGGCCCAAGCGCCGGGCGATGGAATACGAAATCTCTCCTACAACGAGGGCCTTGCCCTGGAGAAGGGCGCAAAGTACGACTTCAGCGTCTTCGCACGCTCGCCAGAAGCCAAAGAACTCGATGTCAAGCTCACAGATGCCACTGGTTCCAAGATTTATGGCGTCGCCACCATCGCTGTGGACGGCAGCGACCAATGGAAGAAGTACACCGCCACGATCAAGGCCAAGGACACTGTAGCTGCCGGCCGGCTGGCACTGTCTGCTACTGCGGCTGGATCGGTGAAGCTGGATATGATTTCGCTGTTCCCCCAGGAGACCTGGGTGGGCCCGGTGAATGGAAAATCCGTGCTGCGCAAGGATCTGGCAGAAAAAGTGGCCGACCTGAATCCGAGCTTCCTGCGTTTCCCGGGCGGCTGCGTGACCAACGTCGGAACCTTCGACACGTACTTGGAATCAGATGGCCAGGACCGCCAGCGAACATTCCAGTGGAAGGAAACCATTGGCGCAGTGGAAGAACGTCCGGCCAACTGGAACTTCTGGGGCTACAACCAGTCCTATGGCATCGGCTACCTGGAATATCTGAAATGGGCCGAGGACCTGGGGGCCACCCCGCTGCCGGTAGTCTCCGTCGGAGCCAACGGATGCGGTTCCAAAATTCCTGAAATGACTGATCAGGAACGCATCGACCGCTGGGTGCAGGACACCTTGGACCTGATCGAATTCGCCAACGGAGGCACCGACACCACTTGGGGAGCCAAGCGCGCGGAACTGGGCCATAGCGAGCCATTCAACTTGGAGTACATCGGTTTGGGCAACGAGGAAGTCACCAAGACCTTTGAAGCGAACTTCCCGAAATTCCGCGACGCCATTGCCGCTGAATATCCCGACATCACGATCATTTCCAATAGCGGGCCGGATGATACTGGAACCCGATTTGACGAACTGTGGAAGTTCAACAAGGACCAGGGCGTGGATATGGTCGATGAGCACTACTACAACGACCCGTCGTGGTTCCTGGGCAACGACGAGCGCTACGACTCCTATGACCGCAACGGCCCGGAAGTGTTCCTTGGCGAGTATGCCTCACGGGGCAACACCTTCGCCAATGCGCTCTCGGAAGCCGCCTACATGACCGGCCTTGAACGCAACTCGGATGTGGTCAAGCTTGCCTCCTACGCACCGATGTTCGCCAACGAGGACTATGTCCAATGGGCCCCTGACATGATGTGGTTCGATAACGACCAGTCGTGGGGCTCAGCGAACTACTACAACCAGAAGCTGTGGATGAACAACGTGGGCGATCAGGTGGTGCCTTCCGAGCTCAGCGGCAAGAGTTCCACCGCGGCTGATCTCTCGGGAGGGGTTTTCCTGAGCAGCTGGCAGACGAAAACCGCATACGACAACGTGTTGGTCACCGACAATAGTTCCGGACAGGAGCTGTTCAGCGACGACTTCTCCGACGATTCCAACTGGGAAGCCCAACGAGGCAACTGGGAGATCCAGGACGGTCGCTATGTGCAGTCGGATACCGGGATCGAAGACGCCCGAACCCTGGTCAGTGGAGCCTATGACAAGGACTGGAAGAACTACACGGTTGAACTGACCGCTCGAAAGGACGCTGGCAAGGAAGGCTTCCTGATCGGCTTTGCCGCCGGGGCCGCGGACAAGTTCTACTGGTGGAACCTCGGAGGCTGGGGCAACACCCGATCGGTGCTTGAACGGGCCGATTCGGCACGCCAAGGCGAGGTGGCGGCAGGTCCCAATCTCAGCTTGGAAACCGGCAAGGACTACCAGGTGAAGATCGTGGTCGATGGGAATACCATCAAGCTCTATCTGGACGGAGAATTCCAATTCCAGTACACCGAGCCGGCCGCCAAGCCGCTCTACCAGGTGGTGACGCGGGATACGGCCACCGACGAGCTGATCGTCAAGCTGGTGAACCCGACCGCCATGGCATCGCAGACGAAGATCTCGGTGGACGGCGTCAAGATCGGTTCCACGGCAAGGGCCACTGAACTGGTAGCCGCCCCTGAAGCGCAGAACACCAAGGAGGATCCGACCAACGTGGTGCCAAGGGAGTTCAAGGTCAAGGCCGGCAGCGAGGGCCTTGACTACGAGGTTCCGGCCCACTCGGTCACTTTCCTGAGACTGGCAGTGAAGTAACAGTCCTGCAAAGTCCGTGCGCCTGCCCCGTACCAGCGATAGATTGCTGGTACGGGGCAGGCGCCTTTTCACCCTGTGCCGATAAAACTGCAGTTCTGGGCAGGGAGGCAATTATGACTCGCGAAGCGAAAGTCCTGGTGGGCATCGAGGACTCAACCGCCACCGTCCTGCTGGATAATCCCGGACAATATAACGCGCTGACCAAGGACATGTGCCTGCAGCTGGTCGGCGCCTTCGCCACCCTGGCGGCCGATCCCGCGGTGCGCACCATCGTCTTGCGCGGAGCGGATTCCAGCTTCTGCTCGGGCATCGCCATCGACCAGATGGACCGGGTGCTTTTCGACACCGACGAACAGGGGGCGCTGATCAACCACTTCGATCTGGTGGACCGCAGCATCCTGGCCTGCGGCAAAACCACCATCGCCGTGGTGGAAGGCAATTGCTATGGCGGAGGATGGCAACTGGCCTCGGCCTGCGACATCCAACTGGCCAGCGACCAGGTGCGCCTGGCGATCACCCCGGCCAAGATCGGGCTGCTCTTCCCGCGCCCGGGCATTGAGCGGCTGGTGCGCACCGTGGGGGAGCACCGCGCCAAGTACCTGCTGTTTTCCGGGGCCCGGCTGCCGGCCGAGGAGATTGGCAGCTGGAACCTGTTCACCCGGGTGGTGCCACAGGCCGAACTCGAAACCCAGCTGGCGCAGCTGCTGGAAGAAGTGCAGGCCAATTCGCCCTACTCGATCGAGCGCACCAAGGAAGCCATCGCGCTGGCGGTCGCTGGCGAGGGAAGCGATGGCTGGTGGGACTCCGTGTGGGAAGAGAATGCGCAGAACCGGGACCTGGCCGAGGGGCGGGCGGCCTTCGCGGCGCACCGCGCCCCCGACTTCCGGCCAGCTACCCGATCTTGAACTGCGCGATCAGTTCGCGCTTGAGGATCTTGCCCGAAGGCCCGAGCGGGAACTGGTCGACGATCTGGATATGCCGCGGGTACTTGTAGGCGGCCATCTGCTCCTGGGCCCATCCGCCCAGCTGCTCGGGGCTCAGCGAAGAACCAGCCTTGAGCGTCACCGCCGCGGCAATCTCCTGGCCATGTACCTCATGCGGCACCCCGTAGACCGCCGCATTGGAAACCTCCGGATGGCTGGTGAGCACCTCCTCGATTTCGCGCGGATACACGTTATAGCCATTGCGCAGGATCATGTCCTTGGTGCGATCAAGGATGCGCAGGTAGTCATCCTCGTCCTTGGTGCCCAGATCCCCGGTGCGGAACCATCCGTCCACCACGGCTTCGGCGGTGGCGTCGGGGCGGTTGAGGTAGCCGGAGAAGAGGTTGTGCCCGCGCACCACCAATTCGCCCAGTTCCCCGCGCGGCAGCAGGCGGATTTCATCGGGATAGGCCGGATCGGCGATCTCCACGTCCACGCCCCACACCGGGGTGCCGACGGTGCCGGGGCGAGGTTCGCGCCCCACATGGTTGAAGCAGGCCACCGGCGAGGTTTCGGTCAGCCCGTAGCCCTCATGGATCCGCGAGCCGAAGCGCTGCTCAAAGGCGTTGAGCACCGACAGCGGCAGCGAGGCGCCGCCGGAGATCGCATAGCGCAGCTTTTCCGGCTTGCCCTCGCGTCGGGCACCGGCTTCCAGCAGCGCCACGTACATGGTCGGGACCCCGAAGAACACGTCGATGCCCGCATCCAGCACCAGGTCCAAGGCCGCTTCGGCGGTGAACTTGGGCAGCAGCATCACCTCGGCGCCAATGCGCAGGCCGGTGTTCAGCACGCAGGTCTGGCCGAAGGTGTGGAACAGCGGCAGCCCGCCAAAGAGCCTGTCGCCCTGGCGGATCTCCATGGTGTTCAGCAGCGTTGAGTGGGTTTGCTCGATCAGCGCCAAATGCGTTCCCAGGGCGCCCTTCGGCTTGCCGGTGGTGCCCGAGGTATAGAGGATCGTGGCGATATCCTCGGCCCGGCGCGGCAGGTAGGTGGTGATCGGGGTGGCTTGGGCGGCAAGGTCTTCGAGCCGGTTGCCGGCGCTGGCATCCGGGTCCATGACGGTCAGCAGCCGGACCCCGGAATGCTGCGCGCCCTTGGCGCCTTCGCCCAGCAGGCCGGCGGCGCAGATCAGCAGCTTCGCATCGGCATCTTCGAGCACATAGGAGATTTCCCGGGCCTTGAGCAGCGCGTGGATCGGCACCACGGTGGCGCCCAGGGACAGGATGGCGTAGTAGGCCCGGGCGAAGTCCGTGACGTTCGGGATGAGCACGGCGACCCGGTCGCCCTCGCAGATGCCCTGCTCTTTCAGCGCCCCGGCATAGGCCCTGGTCTGATCCCAGAGATCGCGGTAGGTGGTGCTCTGCCCATTCATGGTGATGGCGATCAAGCCTGGATAGCGAGTGGCGCCCTCGGCGAGAATTGCAGCCACCGAGAGGGTGAGATTGGAAGTGCTCATTGACGTCTCCTCGATACCGCAGGGATAGGAGTGTGCCCTGCGTCACAAACAAGCGTAATGGAACCGCGGTTCAAATCAAGGCATCCGGTTTCGTAATAATCCCTATTTGTGCCTTGAATCCGTTGCTGATCTGCGGGGAACCGGAATAGACTCAGCCCATCGAGCAGGACTGAGCGCGGAATGGGGTAGCGATGCCAGGAGCCAGGGAACCGCGGGCCGAACCTTGCTGGGCGGATTTGCTCACCAGTGATCTTGATGGTGCCATCGAGTTCTATTCGAGGCTTTTCGGCTGGCAGTATGATGCCCAGTACAGATCCGATGGCTACCTGGTGGCGCTGCTCGACTGTGAGCCGGTCAGCGGCTTGGTGGCCAATGACCCCGAGTTCCAGGCGCCGGATGCCTGGACCACTTACCTGAATGTGGCCGATATCCATTCGGCGATGTTCGCCACCAAGCTGCATGGCGGCAAGAGCTACCTGAAGCCGGTGGCCATGCCCGGGCAGGGTACCGTGGCGTTGATCGGCGATCCAGCCGGTGCCGGGGTGGGGCTCTGGCAGGCTTTTGCAGCCGCCAGCTTCCCTGTGAATCGCAGCCACGGCCACCGCGTCTGGAATGAGCTGCACACCAAGCACTTCGAGGTCGCCGCCCGATTCTACCGCGAGGCGTTGGGCTGGGATCTAAACCCGGTCTCCGATTCCCCCGAATTCCGCTACTACACGCTGGGCCAGGGCTCAGATGCGGCCGCCGGCCTCTACGACATCGCCGGCCAGGACTCCACCGAGGGCTGGCGCAGCTACTTCGCGGTGGATGACGCCGATCGGGCCGCGGCCCTGGCCGAAGAGATGGGCGGGCGCGTTCTCAGCGCGCCGCAGGATTCCTTCTTCGGTCGCACCGCGATGCTGGCCGATCGCGGCGGTGCGGAGTTCGCGGTGATCGCCCCGGCCAAGAGCTAGGCGCGCTCCCAGAGGTACGGGGTGGTCGCAGAAACCTTCACCAGGCCCTGGGCTTCGAGGATGGGCCGCGAATATTCGGTGGAGTCGCTGTGCACGAAGCAGTATCCGCTCCCCGCCGCGCTGCGTGCCCGGGCATCGGTCAGCGCCCGATAGATGCCACGTCCCCGGTATCCGGGCAACACCCCGCCGCCCCAGAGCCCGGCGAATTCGGTGTTGGCCACCGGCTCCAGCCGTCCTGCGCCCACCATCTGCCCGTCAATGCTGGCCACCCATAATTCCATGCCGTCGTTCTTGGCCAACCGGGCGATCAGGGCCTGGGTGGTGGACGGATCGTAGGGTTCCCCGAAGGCTTGATCAGCCATGCGGCACATGGCCTCAACCTCGTGATCTGCGCTGATCTGTCGCAGCTGCACGCCGGAAGGCGCTGGCTGGTCGCTGAACAGCGAACTCATTTCGCCGATCATGATCGACTCGGGGTCTTGGGCGGTGAAGCCCAGGGCCCGCAGCTTCTGATCCAGCCCTGGGGCGTAGTCATGCCCGCGGGTCTTGAACTCCACCTTCGTGATCTGTGGCTGGCAGCTGAAGTAGTCCAGCGCTTCTTCGGCCAGATCGGCCAGCAACGGATCGTGCCCGGTGATCCGCGGGTAGGTGATGAACCCTCGCCCGTGGGCGAAGGTCACCAGGCGCAGCGGGCCCAGGCGCTGAACCTGCAGCGCGCTGGGGGTTTCGGCATCGGTGCGCAGCTGCCGGTCGTAGAGGTCCAGGAAGTGTTCGCGTGAAGCGGTCATTTGCCCAGTCTATGATCTCGGTGCCAGACTTCAGTCACGTGCAGTTGTAGTTCAGGAGTGGTTCATGGGCCGTAAGATCGTTCGCCGCCGGGTTATTCGCGCCACGCGAGAGGGCGGCTGGCGCCCGCGCGAGGAGAAACTGGCCGGCGAGGAACCGTTGGAAATCCGTTTCGGGCATACCTCGTACACCACCTCGATGCGCACCCCGGGCGACGATTTCGACATGGTCGCCGGATTCCTCGTGGGCGAGGGCATGATCCGCAGGCCCGAGCAGCTGCTTTCCCTGCGCTACTGCGCGGGCACCGATGAGGAAGGCAACCAGACCTTCAACGTCATCGAGGTGCAGCTGGGTCCCGGGGCCACGCCCCCGGATGCGGCGAAGGCGCGCAATGTGGTGACCAGTTCGGCCTGCGGGATCTGCGGCACCAATTCGATCGACGAGGTGCGCAAGAAGGCCGGGTTCGAGCTGGATGCCTCGGCCGGGATGATCGAGCTGGAAACCTTGCTGGATTTGCCCGACACCCTGCGCGAGTCGCAGAAGCTGTTCTCTTCCACCGGGGGAGTGCACGCGGCGGGGCTGTTTTCCACCGCCGGCGAATTGCTGATCCTGCGCGAGGACGTGGGGCGGCATAATGCGGTGGACAAGGTGATCGGCGCGGGGTTGCGAGCCGGGATGCTGCCGCTGAAGGATTCGGTGCTGCAGGTATCCGGCCGCGCCTCCTTCGAACTGGTGCAGAAGGCCGCGATGGCCGGAATCCCGCTGCTCACCGCGGTCAGCGCGCCTTCCTCCCTGGCCGTTGACCTGGCCGATGAGACGGGCCTGACGCTGGCGGCTTTTTCGCGCAAGCACAGCGTGAACATCTATACACATGCGCATCGGGTGAACAAGGCGTAGCCTAGTAATATGTGAGCTGGATATCAGCACCGGCCACGCGACCAACAGGAGGGTCTCATGCATCGTTCGGCACCCAAAAAAGACATCAACGAAGATGATCTGAAAGTCACCGAGCCAGCCCATGCCGCCGCGGGCCTCAAGGCGGTCATGGTCTCCATGGAGCGCGGCTTCAGCCAGGCTGGGCCGGTGCGAACCCTGCGCTCGATGCTGCGGGTGAACCAGCATGGCGGCTTCGACTGCCCGGGCTGCGCCTGGCCCGAATCCATCACCGAACGGCGCAAGCCCGCCGAATTCTGCGAAAACGGCGCCAAGGCCATCGCCGAGGAAGCCAGCGCCCGCACCGTCACCCCCGAATGGTTTGCCCAGCATTCCATTGAGGACCTGCGCGACAAGACCGAATACTGGCTGGGCTCCCAGGGCCGCATCACCACCCCGATGATCATCCACGAGGGCGAGAGCCACTACCAGGCGATCAGCTGGGCCGAGGCTTTTTCCACCATCGCGGAGCACGTGAACGCCACCACCGCCGATCGCTGCGTGTTCTACACCTCGGGGCGCACGGCCAACGAGACCGCATTCATGTACCAGCTGCTCGCCCGTTCGCTGGGCACCAATAACCTTCCGGACTGCTCGAACATGTGCCACGAATCCTCGGGCACCGCGCTGAACCCGACGATCGGCATCGGCAAGGGCACCGTCTCGCTGGAGGACTTCGAGCACACCGAGCTGATCTTTGTGGTTGGCCAGAACCCGGGCACCAACCACCCGCGCATGCTCTCCGCACTGGCCGACGCGCGCAAGCGCGGGGCCCGCGTGGTCGCGATCAACCCGCTGCCCGAAGCCGGCTTCTTCGGATTCAAGGATCCGCAGACCGTGGGCGGCATGCTGGGCAAGGCCGAGCCCGTGGCCAGCGACTTCCTGCAGATCAAGGTGGGCGGGGACCTGGCCCTGTTCCAGGCCTTCGGCCACCTGCTGCTCGAAGAGGAGAAGAAGAACCCGGGAACCGTGGTGGACCACGAGTTCATCGCCCAGGTGACCGACGGATTCGACGCCTACCGCGCAGCGCGCGCCACCCTGGACTGGGAGGCCACCGAAAAGGCCACGGGCCTGACCCGCGAGCAGATCACCGAGATCGCGCAGCTGCTGATCAAGTCCAAGGCCACCATCATCTGCTGGGCGCTGGGCCTGACCCAGCAGCCGCACTCGGTGCCGACGCTGAAGGAAATCATCAACCTGCTGTTGATGCAGGGCAACTTCGGCAAGCCCGGCGCCGGCGCCTGCCCGGTGCGCGGCCACTCCAACGTCCAGGGTGATCGCACCATGGGCATCTGGGAGAAGCCCACCGAGAAGCTGCTGGCCTCGATCGACGCCGAATTCGGCATCAGCTCCCCGCGTGCCCACGGCTACGACTCCACCGAAACCCTGCACGCCTTCGAAAAGGACGAGGTGGACGTGTTCGTCTCCATGGGCGGCAACTTCGCGCTGGCCAACTCGGACACCGAAGCGCTGGAAGCCGGGATGCAGCGGGCCAAGCTGACTGTGCACATCTCCACCAAGCCCAACCGCTCCCATGTGGTGCACGGCAAGACCTCGCTGATCCTGCCCACCCTGGGCCGCACCGACAAGGATGACAAGCACCCGGGCGGAGCGCAGTTCCTCTCGGTGGAGGACTCCATGTCGGTCATCAAGTCCACGCGCGGACGGCTCACTCCGGTCTCCGAGCACCTGCTGGCCGAACCGGTGATCGTCGCCCGCATGGCCCAGGCGATCCTGGGCGAGGACCACCCGGTCAACTGGCGCGCCATGGCCGAGGACTATGACGTGATCCGCGACCACATCGAAAAGGTGCTGCCCGGCTTCGAGAACTTCAACGCCCGGGTGCGGACCAAGAACGGCTTCGTGCTGCCCAACCCGCCGCGCGACACCCGCTCGTTCGCCACCGACATCGGCAAGGGCCGCTTCACCGTCTCGGACTTCGAAGCGCTTGAAGCTCCCGAGGGCCACCTGATCCTGCAGACCATGCGCAGCCACGACCAGTACAACACCACCTTCTACGGGCTCGATGACCGCTACCGCGGCATCAAGGACGGCCGCCGGGTCATCCTGGTCAACCCGGAGGACCTGGAGCAGACCGGGTTCAAGGACCGCGATCTGGTGGACGTGATCTCCACGTTCGCCGGCACCGAGCGCCGCGCCAACCGCTTCCGGCTGGTTTCCTACCCGACGGCCAAGGGCTGCGTGGCGGCCTACTACCCGGAAGCCAACGCGCTGGTGCACCGCGATCTGGTGGCCCGCGAGTCGAACACCCCGGGCTTCAAGGCCATGATGGTGCGCTTCGTGGAGCACACCCAGCAGCCCGGGCGCACGCTGGATAGCTGATCTATCGGGCTCATGCGGGAGAATTGAGGGCGGGGCGCATCCCGCCAACGCCGGATGCGCCAATTTGCAGTCCACCGCAGAGGATTTTCCCCATGAGCGCAAGACCCGAAGACGAACGCCTGAGCCCCGGCCGCACGGTGGCCTACGGCTTCCAGCACGTGCTGACCATGTACGGCGGAATCATCGCCCCGCCGCTGGTCATGGGCGGGGCGGCCGGCATGGACACCGCGCAGATGGGCGTGCTGGTGGCCTGCTGCCTGTTCATCGGCGGCCTGGCCACGATCCTGCAGACCCTGGGCATCCCGTTCTTCGGTGCCCAGCTGCCGCTGGTGCAGGGCACGTCCTTCTCCGGGGTGGCCACCATGATCGCCATCCTCAATGGCGGCGGAGGGATGCCCGCGGTTTTTGGCGCGGTGCTCGCCTCGGGTGCGATCGGCATCCTGATCGCCCCGTTCTTCGCCAAGCTGCTGCGCTTCTTCCCGCCGGTGGTCACCGGCGTGGTCATCACCATCATCGGCGTCTCGCTCTTCCCGGTCACCGCGGATTGGGCCATGGGCGGGTCGGCCGCCGGCGATAGCTACGGGTCGATGAAAAACATCGCCCTGGCCGCGATCACCCTGCTGATCCTGCTGGCCTTGTCCAAGTCCGGGGTGGCCGCCTTCTCGCGCCTCTCGATCCTGCTCTCCATCGCCCTGGGCACCCTGGTGGCTGTTTTCATGGGCATGGCCGACTTCTCGCAGGTGCTCGCCGGCGACATCTTCGCCGTGCCGGCGCCCTTCGCCTTTGGTGCCCCGATTTTCGAAATCAGCGCCATCATCTCGATGATGATCGTCATCCTGGTGACCTACACCGAGACCACCGCCGACATGCTCGCGGTCGCCGAAATCACCGGCTCCAAGGTGGATTCGCGCCGCATCGCCAACGGCCTGCGCGCCGACATGCTCTCCTCGGCGGTCGGCCCGATCTTCAATACCTTCACCCAGTCGGCCTTCGCGCAGAATGTCGGACTGGTCGCGATCACCGGGGTCAAAAGCCGCTTTGTGGTCGCCGCCGGTGGCGGCATCCTCGTGGTCCTGGGCCTGCTGCCGGTGCTCGGCCGCGTCATCGCCTCGATCCCGCAGCCGGTGCTCGGCGGCGCCGGCGTGGTGCTCTTCGGTTCGGTCGCCGCTGCCGGCATCCGCACCCTGGCCAAGGCCAAGGAGGACAATATGAACATGCTGATCATCGCGACCTCGCTGGCCTTTGGCTGCATCCCGATGGTCAAGCCCGACTTCTACGCCGCCTTCCCTGCCTGGGTGGGCACGATTTTCCAGTCGAGCATTTCCTCGGCGACGATCATGGCGGTGCTGCTGAACATCATCTTCAACGAGCTGAACTGGGGCAAGAAGGAAACCTCGCAGCGTTCCATCTACAAGCTCCAGCTTGACGGCCTGGTCGACGGCGATCACCTCGTGGACGGCAAGCTCTACGACCAGCAGGGTTTGGAAGTGCAAATCATCGCCGAGCAGCCCGGCCAGGCCGGCGATCGGCCGATGCCGCCAGGCTAGATTCGTGTTGCACGCGTTCGAACACCACGACCTCGTGCGCGCCTATTCCGCTCGGGCCCTTCCGCCCTGAATCCGAAATTACCATCGCTGACTGGTGGCTTTACTGTGTTCTAAAAGTTATCCATCCGCAACCAAATCATCGAAGACATGTTCGATCAACCCGCGTAGAATAAGAACATGTCCGAAACCAGGATCCCCCGCACGGGCACCCCCAGCCCAGAGCACGACGGCCCCTTCGCCGCCGTGGTCAAGACACTGGAATCCACCCTGGCCCTGATCGAGGACCACGGAACCGCCGAAGAATCCCTCACCGGCATCGCCCGCCTGGAAAACGTCATCTCCTCCCTGCGCTACCACCAGGCAGCCCTCGCCCACCAGGCAGAAATCAACGTCGTACGTGCCAACGCCCAACGCGGCAACTTCAAGCAGCTGAACCGCGGCACCGCCGCCACCATAGCCCTCGCCCGCAAAGCAGACCCCCACGGCTACCGCGAATACCTCGAAAACTGCCGCATCCTCTTCAACGACACCCCGCACCTGGCCGCCGCCTACAGCCGCGGCGAATTCACCGAAGCCCAAATGCGTGCCATCCTCACCCCGCTGCGCATCGTCAAGGCCGAACGCCGCACCGAATTCGACAACCTCTACGCCAAGAACCCGCAGATGTTCGCCTGCCAGGGCACCAGGAAAATCAGCGAGACCGTCCAGGACTTCACCCTCGCCTACGCCTCGGACGACCAGTGCAAAGAGCAGAAAAGCGCCGAAGAGCAACGCCGCATCAAATTCACCCCGCACCCCGCCACCGGCATGATGAGCATCCACGCCGAACTGCCCATCATCGCCGGCCTGGCCCTGAAAAACGACATCAAGGCAAAATCCACAAGCCTCAAAGCCCACGGCGACGAACGCACCCGCGCGCAAATCGAAGCCGACTACCTCGCCAGCTTCTGCACCAGCCCGGACGCGACAGTGCCCATCAACCTGAGCGTCGGGCTGATCATGACCGACAAGACCCTCTTCCTCGGCGACCGGCAGCCGGCCTACCTGGACGGCTACGGGGTCATCGCCCCGCAATACGCGCGCGAACTGCTCGCCGGGCAGGAAATCCTGAACAACATGACCCTGGCGGAAATGGCCGCCGCCCGGCCCCCGGCCTTCATCCACGCACTGGAAACCACGGTGGAGCTGATCCGCCTCTATACCGCTCCCGGGGACCGGGAGCTGATCGCGATGGACTCCACGGCGCGGATCTTCCCGGAGAAAATGAAGAAGTTCATCAGAACCCGGGACCGGCGCTGCCGCACCCCGTTCTGCGACGGGATGATCGAGGAAATCGACCACGTCACCCAGGCCTGCCTCGGAGGGCCTACCTGCGTGGCCAACGCCGATGGGCGGTGCAAGTTCTGCAACCAGGCGAAGGAAACCCCCGGCTGGCAGGAAATCGTCATCTGCCGCGGGCCGCACCGGATGAAAATCTGCACCAGCATGGGACCGACGTATCATTCCACCGCGCCGCCGGCGACAGGTTTCGCGCATCAGCCCTACCCGCAGTGCATGAGTGAAGCCGACTGGGTGCGCTCCTTCGAGGACTGGCTGAACCAGCCGCCTGATACCGGGAGTGGTCCGCCGGATATCGGGGATATCCCTGCCTGAAGGCGGGCAGCTGCCCGTGCGGGGAGTAGAACGTGGGCTGGTGACAGCAATCGCCCCAGTCCAAATGAACTGGGGCGATTTGTGCCTGGCGGTAAAGCTACTTGTTGTTCTTGTCGCCAGTCATGGTAATTGGCTGAACTCCAGAATTTGGGAAACATCCAATGGGACTCTGGTTTGATTCCGCCACAATGTCCAAGCACTTAGACGTCAACGTTTCCGGCGTCAGGGAACGTTCCAGGATCTTGTTGGCCTCGGCTTCAGCGGTACTCGTCTGCTTGCGCTGTTCAGCAACGCGAGTTTTGGCTGCTTCTGCCTGAAGCTCGTTAATGCGGTTCTGCGTCGGTTCATCAAAATTGATGATTGGCAGCGTGACAGAACGGATTTCGATCTGGGTTTTCACCTTGCCCTGCATCTTTTCCTGCACTGCCTTGGCCAGCCCTTCCAGATCCTGGCCGCCCTTCGAAGGCTCGGTGTAGGCCAAAGGGTCATAAGTAGCCATGACTTCATTCAACGTGGCACGGAAATTTCGATCCACCAGGTTCGACTGGATGCCCTCGAAGGTTCGGTAGTCCAGGAATACGTCCATGGCATCATCGGTCTTCAGCTGCCACTGGATCGAAGCGTCAACATTGGCACGGCCGTTGTTTCCCAAGCGAACCGGAATGCCGCTGTCGCCGGAATAGACGTCGTTCTGCACGGAGCCATCCAGTTTCTCGACCTTTTCCCATGGCCACTTCAGGTGGAAGCCGTTGCTCACCACGGATGTCGGCTTTCCCAGCGCGACTTTCACGCCAACGGTGCGGGGCTGGACGATGGTGGTGGACATGATGCCAAGAACGACCAGCGAGACGGCAAAAACGCCAATGCCGGTGGCACGCGTTGCGGAACGGTTCTTGTTCTCAGGTTTCATCGTTTTGCCGGCCAGCATGATGACCAGGCCGATGAGCGCGCAGAACAGCGCAAAAATGGTGGGAAACATGATCTCCTCGATGTTGTGATGACAGTGAATATTCTATCGAATGGATCATAAGGGATTTGGTTGAAACGCCGATTGGGCAGAAACGTCTCGTCTTCCATGCGTGAAATGGAGGTGACGCACTACACTCGAAACCATGCAACAACGAGAACTTGGACGTACGCAACGCAATGTTTCTGTCATCGGTTTGGGAACCTGGCAACTTGGCGCGGACTGGGGGTCGGTAGAAGAGTCCGATGCCTTGGCCGTGCTCGATGCAGCCTATGAATCGGGCGTGAACTTCTTCGATACCGCCGACGTGTATGGAGATGGCCGCAGCGAACAACTGATCGGCACATGGCTGAAGAATAATCCTGATGCCAACATCACCGTAGCCACCAAGATGGGGCGCCGCGTTGACCAGCTGCCGGAAAATTACAATCTCGACGCATTCCGCGCATGGAATGACCGGTCGCGCGCCAATCTCGGGGTGGATACGCTGGATCTGGTTCAACTGCATTGCCCGCCAATCCCGGTGTACACCACCGAGGCCACCTACGATGCGCTGGATGCCATGGTGGACGAAGGGCGCATGGCAAATTACGGCGTCTCGGTGGAAACCGCAGAGGAAGCATTGGCCGCCATTGCCCGGCCAAATATTGCCACCGTGCAGATCATCATCAATGCCTTCCGGCACAAGCCGCTGGAACTCGTTCTTCCAGCAGCGCGCAAGGCGGGCGTCGGAATCATCGCGCGCGTCCCGCTGGCCAGCGGCCTGCTGGCCAACCGCTACACCCTGCAAACCGAGTTCGCGAAGGACGATCACCGCAATTACAACCGCGACGGCTCAGCGTTCGACGTGGGGGAGACCTTCTCCGGTGTCGACTATGCAATCGGAGTCCAGGCCGCCGGGCAGTTTGCGCAATTGGCCTCCGCAGAAGCTCCCGGTGCCACCAGCGCGCAGGTAGCGCTGGCTTGGCTTGCCGCGCAAGAGGGAATCAGCACCATCATTCCTGGCGCGCGCAACCCGGAACAGGCGCGAGCCAACGCGGCGGCCGGGTCACTGGAAATCAGCGAGGGCTTCAAGAGGTCAGTGCGCGATCTCTACGACGCGAAGCTGCGCGCACAAGTCCACCCGCGCTGGTAGTAGCGCGGGTGGATCAGGCCGACTAGTGCTGCGGCGCTCCGACCGGGATTCTGGCACCTAGTGCCACCGGCTCGGCGGGGCGTCGCTGGCCGCGTTCGGACACATACTCCAGGGCAGTATCCGGTTCGGCAGTGTTCACGAAGGAGCGGAAGCGCTTGAGCTTGACCGGGTCGGCCAAGGTGGCAGCCCATTCATCCTCGTAGTTGGCCACGTGGGATTCCATGGCTGCTTCCAGCGCTTCGGCCAGGCCCAGCGAATCCTCCACGACCACCTGCTTGGCATGATCCAGGCCGCCCTCCAGACCCTGCAGCCAGTGCGCGGTGCGCTGCAGCTTGTCCGCGGTGCGGATGTAGTACATCAGGTAGCGGTCGATGTACTTGAACAGCGTCTCATCATCCAGTCCGCCAGCCAGCAGCTGGGCATGGGCCGGGTTGGCGCCGCCGTTGCCGCCGACATAGAGGTTCCAGCCTTCGGAGGTGGCGATCACGCCAATGTCCTTGGCGCGGGCCTCGGCGCATTCTCGGGCACACCCCGAAACACCCATCTTCAGCTTGTGCGGTGCACGCAGGCCGCGGTAGCGCAGCTCCATCTCGATGCCCAGGGCGGTGGAATCGAGCATGCCGTAACGGCACCACGAGGAACCGACGCAGGTTTTCACATTGCGCAGCGACTTGCCGTAGGCCTGGCCCGATTCGAAGCCGGCGTCCACCAGTTCACGCCAGATATCCGGCAGCTGCTCCAGCCGGGCGCCGAACATGTCGATGCGCAGGCCACCGGTGAGCTTGGTGTACAGGCCGTACTTCTGGGCCACAGCGGCGATCACGCCGAGCTTCTCCGGGGTGATTTCGCCACCTGGAATACGCGGAACCACCGAGTAGGTGCCGTCCTTCTGCATATTGGCCAGCACGCGGTCGTTGGTGTCCTGGGCTCCGGCCAGTCCGGCATCCATCGGGTGGACCGCGGTCTGCGAGGAGAGGATGTTGGCGATCACCGGCTTGCAGATATCGCAGCCCGATCCGGTGCCATAACGCTCCATGACCTCGCTGTAGGTGTGCAGGTCGGCCACTTGGATGGCTTCGTAGAGCTCGGGGCGGGAGAAGGAGATGTGCTCGCACAGGGCGGTGGAAACTTCGGCCCCGTCCTTTTTCATCTGGGATTCCATCAGCTTCTTGAGCATCGGCACGCAGGAACCGCACTGGGTTCCGGCGCGGGTGCAGCCCTTGAGGCCCGAAACCGTGGTGACCGGGTCCTTGCCCTCGCAGCTGCCGCAACCCGAGACGGCATCGCGGATGGCCCCGGCGGAGACATTGTTGCACGAGCACAGCACCGCGTCATCGGGCAATTCGCTCTCTGGCGCTTCGCCGCCCAGTGCGCTGAGGTAGGCGCCGGGTTCGCCGGGAAGCTCGCGTCCGAGCATCGGGCGCAGCGACTGATACGGGGTGGCGTCGCCGACAAAGATGCCGCCGAGCAGGGTCTTCGCGTCGGCGGAGACCACCAGCTTCTGGTACAGGCCGCGGGGCGCATCGGCGTAGACCACTTCCAGGGCGCCGTCGGTGCGGGCAAAGGCATCACCGAAGCTGGCCACGTCCACGCCGGAGAGCTTGAGCTTGGTGGCGGTATCGAAACCGGCGAATTCAGCCTCTCCGCCGGCGAGCTGTTCGGCGACGATCTCGGCCATGGAATTCGCCGGGGCGACCAGGCCAATGCACAGGCCCTCGAAGTTCGCGACCTCGCCGACGGCCCAGATGTGCTCGATGTCGGTGGCGCACTTCGCGTTGATGACCACGCCGCCGCGCGGGCCCATGGAGAAGCGGGCAGCCTCGTTGCCCGAGTCTTCCAGGGCCTGGTTGTAGTTGCGGATCAGCTCATCGCGGGGGCGCACGCCGATGGAAACCACGACCATGTCGGCCTCGATCACCCGGTCGTCGGCCATCAGCACGCCGGTGACGGTTGAGCCCTCGGCGAGGACTTCCTTGGGGAAAACTCCGCCGTGCACGGTGAAGCCGGTCTGCTCGATCAACCGGCCCATGGCCTGGCCAGCTCCCTCGTCCAGCTGGGTGCCCATCAGCCATTTTCCGCCGTCGATCACCACTGCCTGCGCGCCCAGCGCCTGGGCGCCGGCGGCGGCTTCCAGGCCGAGCAGGCCGCCACCGATGGTGGCAACTACCGGGGTGCGGCCCAGGGTGATCTTCAGTTCCTCGACCTTCTCGGCGATGGACCAGACATCTTCCAGGGTGCGGTAGACGAAGGTGTGCTCGTTGCCCGGGATGGGCAGCGTGGCGGCGTTGGAGCCGGTGGCGAGGACCAGTTCGTCGTAGCCGAAGCTGCGTCCATCGGCGGTAGTGACGATGCGCTGTTCGCTGTTGATGCCTACGGCCTGGGCGCCGGTTTCCAGGGTGACGTGCTCGGCTTCCCAGAGCGTTGCATCGCCCAGGGTCAGGTCCACGTCGCGATCAGTCAATGCCTTGGACAGGGCCACGCGATCGTAGGGCAGGTGGGCTTCTTCGGTCAGTACCGTGATGTGAAGGTTCTGCGGTGCGCGGCTGGCCAGCGATTCGGTGAATCGGTGTGCTGCGGGACCGCCGCCAATGACCAGGACGCGGCGTTCGGTGTGTGTAGTACCCATGATCAGAATCGACTTTCGCTGGGAAACGGGGAGTTTCAGGCTGTTGACACCACTGTAGGAAGCCGTTTTTGCCGTGCAATTTCCCTTGTGTTTCGGCCGATGTAAATCTCTTCCCCAGCCTTGCGGCGGGCGGTTAGAGCCACGAAACATGGTGGACTTATTGCCCGCGGGAAGCTGGTTCCCGCGCCGCTGCGGGGGCGGAAAATTGCCGGAAATTCCGGTGCATATGCGGCCTCACGCTCCCTGGATTTGCTGTTAGCCAGGGTTTACCGTCTAGCAATCGCCCACGGCCCTGGGCGAAACACGCGGATCCTAAGCTCGGTATATCAGCGAACACCAACCACCAAAGGAACCTGTTCATGAGCACGCAATTCGCCGTAGAGGCCCTCGAAGACACCCTGAGTTTTGCGCCGGTATGCCGTAGCGAAGAACTTGAGCCGGGCTGGGGCGAAGCCCTGCTGCTCGAAGGCGCCCAGCGGGCGCTGTTCCGCACCGACGCCGACACCTTTTATGCCACCTCGCACCACTGCCCAACCAGCAGCGCCAAGGTGATGGCCCGCGGCATCCTGGGCGACACCGTGGTGGAAGGCCAAGCGGTGGCCACCGTGGCCTGCCCGCTGCACAAGGAGGTCTACCGGCTGGATACCGGTGCCTGCCTGAACGCCGATTCGCCGGCGTTGCCAGTGCACAAGATGATGGAAGTTGAAGGCCAGCTGTGGATGGAGCAGATTAAATGAGCAGCGCAGAAAGCAGCGCAGAATACGACGTCAAGGTAGAACACAGCGCCTGGCAGGGCTGGTTCGAAGTCCACGATCAGGGCGGGATGCTTGCAGCCTGAGACCAACACCAAGCAACTGCACCACATACAACTGAATCACATGCAACAACGCAGGGACGAGATATCTCGTCCCTGCGTTGTCTAGTGCCTAGGCCAGTGCGGGAGCCTTGTTCAGCAGTTCCTCGATCTTGGACTTGCAGCCACCGCAGCCGGTGCCGGCGCGGCAGGATTCGCCGACCTGCGCCACGGTGGTGCAGCCTTCGGCCACCGAATGCGCGACCTGGCCGTAGGTGGCGCCGGAGCAGCGGCACAGCTGGTCGTCATCGCTCGGAATCGCCGAGCTGGGATCCACGGCCGGATCGTCCAGGCGCAAGAGCGTGGAACGATCCTGCGGCAACGCGCTGCCGCGTTCGTAGGCGAGGACCAGCTCCGCGCTGGTTTGCGGCAGGCCGATGGACAGGAAACCGGTGACCGCGCCATCGAAGGTGACCAGTTTCAGGTAGCGGCCGGCGGTGGGGTCGGCAAAAACGGTGGCCTGCAGTTCCGGGTTGTCCCAGAAGCCGGCGCTGATATCGCCGGCGGCGGCCACCTCGATCCCCTGACCCTTGAGCATCAGCACATCGGAGGCGGAAAAATCGGGGGCCGGGATTTCGGTCTCGGAGGTCAAGTGCTGGGCCAGCCAGCTGGCCTGGGCCCAGCCCGGGGCGAGCAGGCCGACCGGTGGTGCTCCGTCCACTTCGGCGCAATCGCCCAGGGCGTAGATGCGCTGTTCGGTATCTGCGCACAGGTAGCTATTGGTTTGGATGCCGCGGCCCACGGACAGCCCGCAGCCCTCGGCCAGTTCGGTGCGGGCGCGCACGCCGGTGGATATCAGCAGTGCGCCTCCGGGAATTTCGCCGTGGGTGGAGGTGGCCAGGGCGGTGAAGCCGTGCTCGTCCTTGACGACGCCGGTGGCCTTGGCCTCGGAGATCACCTCAACACCGGCCTGGAGAAGGCAGCGGGTGAGCAGCGCGCCGCCGTCGGAATCCACCACGCGGCCCAGCGGAGCAGGGCCGTGGTGCACGAGCGTGGGGTGGCCGCCAGTAGCGGCAATGGCCAGGGCCGCTTCAATGCCCAGGATGCCGCCACCGAGGATCAGGATCCGCCGGCCAGCGGCCAGCGACTGCTGCAATTGCTGCGCATCATCCACCGTGCGCAGGGCAAAAACGCGCTCGGGCAGCTCGGTGTCCGCGTGCGGATCGAAGTTCAGGCCGTTCAGGCTCGGGATCATGGCGCGGGCCCCGGTGGCAAAAACCAGCCGGTCGTAGGGCACCGCTTCCTTGCCGCGAATCAGCACCCGGCGCCGGGCGCGGTCCAAGCCGGTGGCCTGCGCGCCAAGCACGAGCCTGACCCCGGCGTCGGCGAGCCGCTGTTCGTCGACCATGAGCAGGTGCTCGAACTGCGCGGCGCCAACGGCCAGCTCGGCCAGCAGCACGCGGTTGTAGGCCAGGTGCTCCTCGGCGCTGATCACGGTCAGCTGGCAGCGGCCGGCGGCCACCGCGGGCAGCAGGCCCTCGACCAGCGAGGCGGCTACCGGGCCGAATCCGATGATGGCAATCTGTTCGGGATGCTTCAATTTTCCCCCTTGATCGGGTTCAGGCTCACCTGGGCATGCTTGAATTCGGGCATCGAGCTGACCGGATCCACCCGCGGGTCGGTCAGCAGGTTGGCGGTGCCGGTGCCCGGGAAATGGAAGGGCAGGAAGACGGTGTCCAGGCGCATATCGCTGCTCAGCTTGGCGCGGGCGATCGTGGTGCCGCGCTGGTTGGAAACCTCGACCCGCTGGCCGTCGCTGATCTGGTGGGCCAGCGCGGTGCTCGGGTGGATTTCCAGTGCCGCTTCCGGGGCCGTGGCGGCCAGCTCATCCACCCGGCGGGTCTGCGCGCCGGACTGGTAGTGCTCCAGCAACCGGCCGGTGACCAGCGAAATCTGCTGGGCCGGCAGGGTGGCCGGTGCGTGGACGGCAACGATTTTCGCCCTGCCATCTGGGTGGGCGAAGTTTTCGAGGAAGAGCCGCGGGGTGCCATTGCGGGTCCCGGGCTCGGTGCTGATCACGCTGCCTTCGGGGCATGGCCAATAGATGGCGGCGCCCTGGTCAACGTCCTGCCAGTTCACCCCGGAGTAGTCGGCGATCCCGCCGGCCGAGGCGCGCTTGAGCTCCTCGAAGACCTCTGCGGCTCGGGGGGAGAAGGTGCCCGGGGCATCGAGCCGATCGGCCAGCTGGGAGAGGATCCACAATTCGCTTTTGGCCTGGCCGGGTGCTGCCACCGCGGCGCGCCGGCGCAGGATCCGGCCCTCCAGATTGGTCATGGTCCCTTCCTCCTCGGCCCACTGCAAGACCGGTAGAACCAGATCCGCTTCAGCGGCGGTTTCGGAGAGGAAAAAATCGCAGACCACCAGGAAGTCCAGGCGGCGCAGCGCGCTGAAAATCTGGGTGGCATCCGGCGCGGAAATTACCGGATTGGCGCCGTGGACCATGAGCATGCGCGGCCCGCCCTCGGTGCCCAGGGCGTTGAGCAATTCCGTGGCGGGGATGCCGGGGCCGGGAATGATGCCAGGGTCCACGCCCCAGACTTTGGCGACGTGCGCGCGGTGTGCGGGGTCGGCGATCTTGCGGTAGCCGGGCAGCTGGTCGCATTTTTGGCCGTGTTCGCGCCCGCCCTGGCCATTGCCCTGGCCGGTGATGGTGCCATAGCCGCCGGCCAGGGTGCCGGGCAGTCCCAAAAGCAGGGCGAGGTTGATGGCGGCGGTGACGGTATCGGTGCCGTTGGCGTGCTGCTCGATGCCGCGCCCGGTGAGGATGTAGACCGGGTGGCCGCCGTTTTTCGCCGCCTGGGCCGCGGCGGCCAGCGCGCGGGCGGTGCGGCGGATGGCCTCGGCGGGCACGCCGGTGACTTTGGCGGTGCGCTCTGGCCACCAGGCGGCTACCGAAGAACGCAGCGCCTCAAGGCCGGTGGTGCGCGCCTGGAGATAGCCGGTATCGGCCAAGGATTCGGCGAGCACCACATGGGCCAGTCCCAGCAGCAGCTGCAGATCGGTGGCCGGGGTGGGCTGCAGGTGCCAGCCGGCCCCCTCGGCGCTGAGCTTGGCGGTGGCCGAGCGGCGCGGGTCGACCACGATCAGCCCGCCGCGTTCCCGCACGGTTTCCAGGTGCCGGACAAAGGGCGGCATGGTGTCGGCGACGTTGGAGCCGAGCATCAGGATCATTGAGGCGGTATCCAGGTCGGCCAGCGGGAAGGGCAGGCCGCGATCCAGCCCGAAGGCCCTGTTGCTGCCGGCCGCTGCCGAGGACATGCAAAAACGCCCGTTGTAGTCGATCCGCGAGGTGCCCAGGGCCAGCCGGGCGAACTTGCCCAGCTGGTAGGCCTTTTCGTTGGTCAGCGAGCCGGAGCCGAACATCGCGACTGCATCGGCGCCGGACTCGGCACGGATGCTGCGGGCCTTCTCGGCCACCAGATCCAGTGCGGCATCCCAGCTGACCGGCGCAAAACCTCCGTCGGCTTGGCGCAGCATCGGGGAGGCCAGGCGCTGCGGGTGCTCGAGGAGCTTGGCGGCGCTGAAGCCCTTGCGGCATAGGGCCCCGCCGTTGGTTTCGAAGTCCCGGCCGCTCAGGGTGGTTCCCGAGCTGGCCGGTTGAAGGGTGATGCCGCACTGCAGTGCGCAGTAGGGGCAGTGGGTTGCGGTCATTCTAGACTCCATGCTGGGCGAACCGGGTCCCGGAGCGTGCGTAGTTGTACCAGGTCATCATCATCAGTGCGAGGTAGGCGCCGATGAACACGATGAAGGCCGGGGTGTAGGATCCCGCGCCGGACATGGACAAGCCCAAAGCCTGCGGGATCAGGAAGCCGCCGTAGGCGCCGATCGCGGAAATCAGCCCCAGCGCCGCGGCGGACTTGCGTGATGCTTCGGCCCCCTGGGAGCCCACACCCAGGGCGAAGACCGCCGGGATCATGCGATAGGTGGATCCATTGCCGATACCGGTGGCCGCGAACAGCAGCAGGAACAGCAGCAGGAAGAGCCAGAAGTTGGCCAGCGGCAGGGTCAGGACCACCAGCGCGGTGATCAGCGCCATGGTGGCCAGGGCGAGCACGGTGATTCTTGCGCCGCCGTGGCGATCGGCCATCTTGCCGCCGTACGGCCGGGACAGCGAGCCAACCAGGGGACCGAGGAAGGCCAGCGTGATGGTGGCGGTGCCCAGCGGCAGGTGGGAGAAGGAAGGGAAAGTGTCAACGATCAGCTTGGGGAAGACCGCGGCGAACCCGATGAAGGAGCCGAAGGTACCCACGTACAGGCAGGCGATGATCCACAGGTGCTTTTCGCGCAGGCAGGCGATCGCCCCGCGGACATCGGACTTGGCCGAGGACAGGTTGTGCATGTAGCGCCATGCGCCCCAGGCTGAAACCAGGATCAATGGAATCCAGATGATCCCTGCCAGCGGCAGCTGCAGGGCGTCGGCGGCGAAGACCGTGATGGCGATCGGAACCAGCAACTGGGCCACCGCGGCGCCGAGGTTTCCGCCGGCGGCGTTCAGCCCCAGGGCCCATCCCTTGCGGGAGGCCGGGTAGAAGTGGGTGATGTTGGCCATCGAGGAGGCGAAGTTGCCGCCGCCAAATCCGGTCAAGGCCGCGAGCAGCAGCATCACGCCGAAGGGGGTGCTGGTGCTGGACAGCGCCAGCGAGAGGCCGGCGGCCGGGATGAGCAGCAGCAGGGCCGAGGCGATGGTCCAGTTGCGTCCGCCGAAGCGGGCGACCATGAAGGTGTAGGGGATGCGCAGGGTGGCGCCGACCAGGCTTGGCATGGAGATCAGCCAGAAGAGCTGGGAGGTGCTGTAGCTGAAGCCAGCAGCCGGGAGGTAGATAACCACGATGGCAAAAAGTTGCCAGACGCTGAAGCCGAGGAATTCGGCGAAGATCGACCATTTGAGGTTGCGTCCAGCGGTGGCTTGCCCGACGCTGTTCCAGAACTTCGGGTCCTCGGGGGTCCAGTTGTTGATCCAGCGTCCGGGGCTGATATCCAGGGAGGATGCGGTGTCGGTGCGCAGTTGCGCTGCTGGGTCTACTTGTGAGCTCACGGCATTTGTTCCCTTCGCAGATGACTGATGCTTAGAGCATGGCAAAGCGGTATTTCGCGAAGGTGCAGTGGTTGTTGCACCGAAGGGAATTTAAACTCACGGGTGCCGTTTTGGGGCCGATAGAGGTTTGTAATCCGTTGGAAACCGGGAAAAGACCGCATATTCATCATGCGAAAACACAATCTCAAAAAGTTATTGCGTGGTCTTGATCACGCTGATAATCTCATACGTGTCTATGGCGGGCACCCATCAAAGGGTCGCTATCTACCGGGCGTGCAACTGATCAATTCAGCAGCCGAGTACGGCCGGGTCATGGCGGGCAACCGGATGATGCGCCGTGCTTGTCTAAAGCATGAGGAGACACGCGATGAGCGTTAATACCACTGGCCAAGACTATCTTTCGATGGCCATCGAGATTGCCACCCAGAATGTCCACAACGCCGGAGGCCCCTTTGGCGCCATCGTCGTCACCCCGGATGGGCAGATCTTCGAGGGGGTCAACCGGGTCACCGCAAGCAACGACCCCTCGGCCCACGCCGAAGTCGTCGCCATCCGCACCGCCGCAGCGGCCTTGGAAAACTTCGATCTGTCCGGCTGCGTGCTCTACACCAGCTGCGAACCGTGCCCCATGTGCCTGGCCACCTCGCTCTGGGCCCGCATCTCCAAGGTCTGCTACGCCGCCGACCGCCACGATGCGGCCAAGGCAGGATTCGATGACGCGGTGTTCTACGAATACTTCGCTGCAGGCTCGGACCGCGCGCTGATGCCGGTGCAGCACTTCCACAACGACGCGGTCGAACACCTCAAGCCCTTTGAGGCCTGGGACGCCCTGGAAACCCGTACCGACTACTAGGCGCCGGCCATGACAACGCTCAGCGAACAGCACGACGTTGCCAACTCCGCGCCATCACCGGGCGGAGCAAGGAAACTGCTGGACTCCCTGTTCAGCATCAGCCAGCGCGGGTCCACCCTGGGCCGCGAGGTGCGCGGCGGACTGGTCACCTTCTTCACGATGGCATATATCGTCATCTTGAATCCGCTGATCATCGGCGGCTTCGGCGCCGGCGCGGCACCGGTTGACGTGGCCGGCAACTGGTTGCCCGCCGCCCAGGTCGGGGCGATGACCTCGCTGACCGCGGCGGTGATGACCATCCTCTTCGGCCTCATCGCCAACCTTCCCTTTGCCCTGGCCGCAGGACTGGGAATGAACTCCTTCCTGGCCGTCTCGGTGGTCCAGGAAGTCACCTGGCCCGAGGCCATGGGCCTGGTGGTGATCAACGGCGTGCTGATCGTGCTCTTTGGCATGAGCGGCATCCGCACCGCCATCTTCCGCGCCATCCCGAAGGACCTGAAGGCCGCCATCACGGTGGGCATCGGCCTGTTCATCACCTTCATCGGCTTTGTGGATTCGGGCTTTGTGACCCGCACCCCGGCCGGCCCGCCGGTGCAGTTGGGGGACGGAGGATCGATCGTATCGATACCGACCATGATCTTCGTGCTGGGCTTGCTGATCATGGGCGCGCTGGTGGCCCGCGGGGTCCAAGGCGGGATCCTGATCGGCATTGTGGTCTCCACGGTGCTGGCGGTGATCGCCGAGCAGGTGTTCAAGATCGGGCCGGGCAGCGAGTCGAACCCGCACGGCTGGCACCTGAACATGCCGGTGCTGCAGGGACAGATCGTGTCGCTGCCGGATTTGTCGCTGGCCGGGGATTTTGACCTGTTCGGCTCGTTCAGCAGGATCGGGGTGCTGGCGGCCACCATGCTGGTCTTCACCCTGGTCTTCACGAACTTCTTCGATGCCATGGGCACCATGACCGGGCTGGCCAAAAATGCCGGGCTGGCCAGCAAGGACGGAACCTTCCCGCGGCTCAAGGCGGCCTTTGTGATCGAGGGCCTGGGGGCGGTGGCCGGCGGTGCCGGATCCAGTTCCTCCAACACCGTCTACGTGGATTCGGCGGCGGGCATCGGAGAAGGCGCGCGCACCGGGCTCGCCTCGATCATCACCGGCCTGCTGTTCCTGGGCTCGATGTTCTTCACGCCGCTGACCTCGGTGGTGCCGATGGAAGTGGCCGCAGCGGCGCTGGTCCTGGTGGGCACCATGATGTGCTCGCAGATCCGCGAGATCAATTTCAAGCGGTTCTCCTCGGCCATGCCCGCTTTCCTCACCCTGATCACCATGCCGTTGACCTATTCGATCGCCAACGGCATCGGCGCGGGCTTCATCGCCTGGGTTGTGGTCAATACCGCGGCCGGACGCCATAAGAAGGTGCATCCGCTGATGTGGATCGTCGCCCTGGGCTTCCTGGTCTACTTCGCCAGGGGACCGCTGACGCTCCTGCTGGGTTGATGTGATCGGGGTTATATTTGAGTTCCACACGGGTTTGAAGGAGAAACTTCCCATGGCTGAAAGCATCGCCTGGTCCAGGGGCCAGATCGCGCACGGTCACTAGGCGCGGCTTGTCCCGCACAGTATCCCAATCAATCATGGTGCACCCGGAAATCAGGGTGCAGGAGGTGTCAACGGCATGAGTGCCGAAAATTCCCTGAAAACCGGTTGCCGAATCACCGTCAACGGCAACGAGCTGGACTTTGCCGGTCCGCCGCATTCCAACGCGCTGGACTTTCTGCGCAACCAGGGCCTGGTGGGCAGCAAGGAAGGCTGCGCCGAAGGCGAGTGCGGTGCCTGCGCAATTCTGCTGGCGCGCACCGATGCCCAGGGCAGCCGCTGGACCTCGGTCAACGCCTGCCTAGTTCCCGCCGCTGCGCTCGATGGGCAGGAGGTGATCACTGCCGAAGGGCTGGGCACGGTGGACCAGCTGCATCCGGTCCAGCAGGAAATGGCCGATCGCGGTGGCTCACAATGCGGGTACTGCACCCCCGGCTTCATCTGCTCCATGGCGGCCGAGTACTACCGGCCGGAGCGGTCGGCCCAGGTGGCGACCGGGGATGCGGCGGAGCACGAGTGCGGGCCGAACGGTTTTGACCTGCACGCGTTGTCCGGCAACCTGTGCCGCTGCACCGGCTATCGCCCGATTCGCGATGCCGCCTACGCGCTGGGAGAGCCCGAAGCCGGCGATCCGCTGGCCGCACGGCAGGAAGGCAGCGCCCCGGCGCCGGTGGCCACCGACCTTTTTGCCGCCGATACTCCCAGCGGGCAGCTCGGTCGCTTCCGCCGGCCGGCAACACTGGCCGAAACCCTGCAGATCCTGGCCGATGAGCCGACGGCTACCGTGGTGGCTGGCAGCACCGACTGGGGCGTCGAGGTCAATATCAAAGGCGCTCGCGCTCGCAGTGTCCTGGCCATCGACCGGCTTGCGGAACTGCGCCAGATCCGCTGGGAGAAGGACTACCTGGAGCTCGGCGCGGGCTTGACCCTGAGCGAGCTGGAACGGAACCTCGCCGGCGAGGTGCCGCTGCTGGGCCAGCTTTTCGGGCAGTTTGCCTCACGGCTGATCCGGAACTCCGCCACCCTGGGCGGAAACCTTGGCACCGGTTCGCCGATCGGCGATACCCCGCCGGCGTTGCTGGCCCTGGACGCACAATTGGTCCTGGCCAGCGCCCAAGGCCAACGCGTGGTGGACTTGTCGCAGTATTTCACCGGGTACCGGCAGACCATCCGGGCTGCCGGGGAGCTGATTACCGCGGTGCGCCTTCCCTTGCCGCTGGCTGCCCTGACCAGCTTCCAGAAGATTTCCAAGCGGCGCTTTGATGATATTTCCTCGGTGGCCGTGGGCTATGCAGTGGATGTGGAGGACGGCGTGATCAGCACGGCGCGCATCGGCCTGGGCGGAGTGGCTGCAACGCCGCTGCGTGCACGGGCCACCGAGGCCATGCTGGAAGGCAAGCCGTGGACTATCGAGACCATTCGCGAGGCGGCGGCAGTGATGGCCAGCGAGGGCACCCCCATGGATGACCACCGCGCCAGCGCAAAGTACCGCACCGCCATGCTTGCTTCCTCGCTTGAGCGCTTCTATGCGCAGCAACTAGCGGTGCCAGCTCAAAGCAAGGAGATGCGGCCATGAGCCAGCTGTCCCAACGTCCCGAAGCAGCCATTGCCGGCCAGCGCCACCGCCACGAATCGGCGGCCGCGCATGTCACCGGCACCGCGCTATACACCGAAGATCTGGCCCACCGGCTGGCCGGAGTGCTGCACGCCTATCCGGTTCAATCCACCATCGCCCACGCAAGAATCCTGGGCCTCGATGCCAGTGGGGCGCTAGCCATTCCTGGCGTGGTGCAGGTGATCACCGCAGCCGATATTCCCGGGGTGAACGACCAGGGCGCCAAGCATGACGAGCCGCTGCTTCCGGTGGAGGAGGTCATGTTCTATGGCCAGGCGGTGGCGTGGGTGCTCGGCGAAGATCTTGAGGCAGCCAAGGCTGGTGCCAAGGCTGTTTCGGTGGACTATGAGCCGTTGGAATCCTTGATCACGGTGCAGGATGCCATCAAGGCAAGCAGCTTCCACGGCATCCAGCCGGTCATCCAGAAAGGCGACTGGGAAGCAGGTTTTGAACAGGCAGCCCACGTCTTCGAGGGCGACTTCGACTTTGCCGGGCAGGAGCACTTCTACCTGGAAACACAGAACTCGCTGGCGCTGATCGATGAGAACGGGCAGCTTCTGATCCACTGCTCCACACAGCATCCCACCGAAACACAGGACATCGTTTCGCATGTGCTTGGCGTGCCGGCCCATGAAATCTCGGTGCAGGTTTTGCGCATGGGCGGTGGTTTTGGCGGCAAGGAAATGCAGCCCCACGGCTATGCTGCCATAGCGGCCCTGGGTGCCAAGCTGACTGGGCGTCCGGTGCGCGTTCGCCTGGACCGCACCCTGGACATGACGATGACCGGCAAGCGCCACGGCTTTTATGCCACCTGGAAGATCGGCTTCGACGCGCAGGGCCGGATCCTTGCCCTGGACGCCCAGCTGACCGCCGATGGCGGTTGGAGCCTGGATTTGTCCGAGCCGGTGCTCACCCGGGCCATGTGCCATATCGATAATTCCTACTGGATTCCCAACATCCGGGTGGCGGGCCGCGTGGCCAAATGCCATAAGACCTCGCAGACCGCGTTCCGCGGATTTGGCGGGCCACAGGGCATGCTGGTGATCGAAGATATCCTCGGTCGGGTTGCCCCGCAGCTGGGCATCGAGGCCAGGGAATTGCGCCGGCTCAACTTCTACACCGAAGGCCAGGACACCCCGTATTACCAGCCGGTGCGCCATCCGGAACGGATCGAAGCCGCCTGGCAGCAGGTGCTCGACGGGGCCGACGTGGCCCGGCGCGAAGCCGAGATTGCCACGTTCAACGCCAATAGCCGCTACAGCAAGCGGGCGCTGGCGATCACTCCGGTGAAGTTCGGCATCTCCTTCAACCTCACCGCCTTCAACCAGGGCGGCGCACTGGTGCTGGTGTACAAGGACGGCTCAGTACTGGTCAACCACGGTGGCACCGAAATGGGCCAGGGCCTGCACACCAAGATGCTGCAGGTGGCCGCGACCAGCCTGGGCGTCCCGCTCTCGAGTGTGCGCATTGCCCCCACGCGAACCGACAAGGTGCCCAATACGTCGGCGACGGCTGCAAGTTCGGGCAGCGATCTGAACGGGGGCGCCATCAAGGATGCGTGCGAGCAGATCCAAGCTCGGTTGGCCCAGGTAGCCGCCGGAAAGCTGGGGGTCCCGGCCGCGGATATTCGCTTTTCCCACGGAAAGATCACCGCTCTGGGCAAGGACGGAGAGCTGGAGTGGAGCGAGATCGTGCGCGATGCCTACATGCAGCGTATCCAGCTCTCGGCCGCCGGGTACTACCGGACCGAGGGGCTGCATTGGGATTTGTCGCGCATGACCGGCAGCCCGTTCAAGTACTTTGCCTATGGGGTGGCCGCCAGCGAGGTGGAAGTCAGCAGTTTTGACGGCTCCTATGTGCTGCGCCGGGTGGACATCGTCCATGATGTGGGCGACTCGCTCTCGCCGCTGATTGACCTGGGACAGATCGAAGGCGGTTTTGTCCAGGGCACCGGCTGGCTGACCTTGGAGGACCTGCGGTGGGACAGCTCCGATGGTCCGGGGCGTGGACGCGTGGCCACCCAGGCGGCCAGCACCTATAAGATCCCGAGCTTTTCCGAGATGCCCGAAGTCTTCAACGTGGCCTTGCTGGACAAGGCCCATGAAGAGGGCGCGGTGTACGGATCCAAGGCGGTGGGCGAGCCGCCGTTGATGCTGGCGTTCTCAGTCCGCGAGGCCTTGCGCCAGGCAGTGGCCGCCTTTGGTCCGGAAGGATCTTCAGTTCAGCTGGCATCGCCGGCAACTCCTGAAGCGGTGTTCTGGGCTATCGACTCGGTGCGTGGGTAATCATGGAATCGTGGATTGACGCGGTCAGCACCTTGCGCAGCCAGCGGCGGGCTGCGGTGCTGCTGACGGTCATCGCGGTGCGCGGACATGCTCCACGTGAAGCCGGTGCCAAGATGGTGATTTCCGCGGATGAAACCTTTGGAACGGTGGGTGGTGGCAACTTGGAAATGGCTGCCATCACCCGTGCCCGCGAGTTGATCAGCCAGGGCACAACAAGTCCGGAAACCATGGAGCTGCGGCTTAATGACAAGGCACCGGCCACCTATGGCCGGCAGTGCTGTGGCGGGGAAGTCAAGCTCTTGCTTGAACCGTTGCCGGTCCCGGAAACGGTGGCAATTTTTGGGTTGGGGCATGTGGGCATGGAATTGGCCCGCATCCTCTCCCGCCACCCAATCGACTTGTGTCTCACGGATTCGCGCCCCGAAGCCATTGAGGCCGCGGCGCTCTTGCAACCCAGCGTCGCGGCGATCCAAGCCCAGGTCTCGGTCATGGGCGAGCAGGTGCTCAGCACCCTTCCCGAAGGCAGCCACGTACTGATCATGACCCATGACCATGCCGAGGACTTCCACCTCAGCGATGCCGCCTTGCGCCATCCTTCTCTGGGATCCATCGGGTTGATCGGGTCCAAGGCCAAGTGGGCCCGCTTCCGGAAGAACCTGGCCGACAGCGGACATACTGAACAGCAGATCTCACGGATACAGTGTCCCATCGGGATTCCGCAGGTGACCGGTAAGCAGCCGGCGGTGATCGCAGTGAGCGTGGCAGCCCAGCTCATGGGGGTGATGGCGGAACCTGCGGTGAACAGAGACCGCCAGGTCCTTGAGCTGCGAGCCTAGCTGTCGGCCGAGAACTGGACGAGGCGTTGTGTACGTGGTTTCCGTGGGGAAGTGCTGGCGGCCACCACGTACACAACTAACCCGACCAGGGTCATGCCTGCCGCTGCCAGATTCACCGCGGTGAAGCTGCCGGAGGAATCCAGAATGAGCCCGCCCAGCAGCGAACCGAGCATGATCCCCGCGCCCAGCGCCGCGGTATTGGCGGTCCCCACCAGGGGCGAGCCCGGCCCGGCGAAACGCAGAATGAAGGTCTGCAACGGTGTGAGCAATCCAAAGCCGCACGCACCGAGCAGGAACAATGCTGGAATGACCACTGCCTTGTAGCTGGCTCCGAAAGCCACCACGGCCAGGACGACTGCCAGCAAGAGCAAGAGGAGTACCGTGGTGCGAACCAGCGCGCGGTCTGCGGCTTTGCCCGAGAGCGTATTGCCGACCACCAATCCGGCACCATAAATTCCCAAAAGCCAAATCACTTGGCCACTGCTGAACCCGGAAACCTGTGTGAGCATTGGCTCGATAAAGGTAAAGGAGGCGAACAACCCGCCGAAACCGATGGACGTAGCGCTCAGGGCCACCCAAAGGAGTGGATTCCTGAACGGGAGCAGGCTCTGCCGGTAACTGGCTGGTTCGAGCTTCCGGTCGGCAGGCAACAAGAGCACCAGGCCCGCCACACTGATCAGGCTAATGATGGTGACCACGAGGAAGGATGCCCGCCAACCGGCGGCCTGGCCGATCAACGTCCCCAATGGCATGCCTAGCAGCATCGAGAGGGTCAACCCGGTGAAGACCAGGGCAATCGCGCTGGCCTGCTTTTTGGCGGGAACCAGACCGGACGCGGCGACAGAGGCCACACCGAAAAATGCCGTGTGCGACCATGCCGTGACAAAGCGGCTGCCCAGCAAGAAGCCGAAGCTCGGGCTTATCGAGGCCAGGAAATTGCCCACGGTGAAGATTGCCATGAGGATGAGCAAGGTGCGTTTTGTCGGCAGGCGAAGCAAGGACAATGCCAGCACCGGCCCGCACATCTGTCCCAGTGCATAAGCGGTGGTGACCATGCCCGCTTGGGCAAGGGGGACGTCGAATTCGCCCGAGAGCGAGGAGAGCAATCCATTGGTCAAAAATTCGGTGCTTCCGATGGCGAAAGCGCCAAGGGCCAAAGCGAGCAAAGCCAGGGGCATGGGAGTGCGGGATCCTTAGCTGGTAGTTCTGTTTCCCATCCATGCTCGCTGGTATTTTGCCTGGCAAACAGGCACCTGTTCTTGGTACTACTAGCAGGGTTACCTTCGCCTTCGCCATGCGGCCCGGTGGAGGACTAGACTATCCGCGTGATGCAAAGCAATGACCTGGGCAGCTTCCTCAAACACCGTCGCGCCACGGTTTCTCCGGCAGATCATGGCATCTCCGTGCGTGACGGTCGCCGAGTCGCGGGTTTGCGACGCGAAGAAGTCGCACATCTGGCGGGGTTGAGCGTTGCCTATTACACGCGCTTGGAGCAGGGGACCAGTACCAATGCGTCGGACCAGGTCATCCAGGCGTTGGCCGCGGTGCTGTTGCTCGATGACGACGAACGCGCCCACCTGAAGGATTTGAATGGTGTCCGCGCGACCGTCAAGTTGCGACGGCCCAAGGCGGAAAGCGCGCCGGGACCCATGCTTGATTTATTGGCAGCGATGCCGCAGGTTCCAGCGCTTCTGCTGGGACGGCGCAATGACATCCTCGCGTGGAATCATCTCGGCCACCAGCTGCTTGGCAGCCACCTGGATTTCCAAGCACCGCAGAACCCGCAGACGCGGCCATCCACCACGCGGATGCTGTTCCTCGATCCGCAGATCCGTGCACAGGAAGGGCAATGGGAGCACTATGCCGGAACCCATGTCGCCTTTTTGCGGATGCTCAGCGGACGATATCCGGAGGACCGGGACCTCGCCGAGCTCATTGGCGAGCTGACGATGCACAGCAGGGAGTTCGCGGAATTCTGGGCAAGCAGCAAGGTCCGCGAATGCACCTATGGACAGCGCATAGTGCATCATCCTCAGGTAGGGACCATTGAACTGACTTATCACGTGCTGAGCCAGCCGGCTCTGCCCGAGTACCGGATCGAGTTCTATACCACCGAAGCTGACAGCCCGAGCCGGGCGGCGGTTGAAAAGCTCGCCGGACTCTAGCCGCGCTGGGCTGCCTCGCGCACCCGGGTGATCTGCTCCGGGCCGACCTGGCAGCAACCGCCGATCAGTCGAGCGCCGGCGGCGATCAGTTCGGGAACCGCAGAAGGCAGGTCGTTGCCTTCGGCTCCCGGTACCCACACGCGGGCCTCGTGATCCCAGATTTCGCCGCTGTTCGGGTAGGCCGAGAGCGGCAGCCCGGTTTCTTCGCCAAGAATTTCCAGTGCGGCGACTGCTTGCGGCACCGGGCAGCAGTTTACGCCCACGCCGGCCCAGGCGCGAGATTCGGCAACAAGCTTGGCGGCAACCCGGAGATCCGTGCCATCACCCAAGACGATCCGCCCATGCTCATCGGCGCGAACATTCATGCTGAGGATGGCGGGCAGTTCAAGCTCCTTGGCCAGGGAAGTGAGGGCTTCGACCTCGGCAAGGCTTGGCACGGTTTCAAAGATGACAACGTCGGCTCCGGCAGCAGCAAGAATGGCCAGGCGTTCGCGGTGCCACTCGGCCAGTTCGCCCGCGTTCAGGCCATAAGCACCATCGTATTCAGTGCCGGCACCCGGTCCCGCACCGTAGGGCCCCACGGAGGCAGCGACCCAACGGGATGGGGCATCGGCATCTGCAGTGGCGGCTTCCCGGGCCAGGCGCACACTGGTGCGCAGCATCGTTTCGAACTGATCGGAAGAGCCCGCGTGGGCCAGGCCGTCACGGCTGACCTGGTAGGAGCAGGTGGTGGCCACCTGGGCACCGGCTGCAAAAAAGTCCTGGTGCGCCGCACGGACCTCGTCTGGACGGTCCATGAGGATCTGCGCGGACCATAGTTCCCCGGTGACGTCATTGCCTCGATCGGCAAGATGAGTGCCGAGGCCGCCATCGAGAATGATCGCTGGGGTTCCCTGGTCGTTCAGGGCGTCACGGAAATTACTGGGGCGTTTTGCGGTAGGCACGTCATCGAGGGTACACGGAGAAGGCCTGAATGACCGATCTTGACGCTGTGTGACCACACATGACACGCCCGGCCGAAACGGCTGTCCAATCTCGATATCCTGAAGCGCATTCATTTCACAAGGAGCCCCATGATTCAGAGCACCACCAGCACCCGCGAGACTCCAGAATCAGAGTCCGGCCTGCGAAGAACCATGACCTCGCGCCATCTGGTGATGATCGCCTTGGGCGGCGTCATCGGATCGGGCCTGTTTGTGTCCTCGGGCTACACCATTTCCCAGGCAGGACCGCTCGGCGCGGTGCTCGCCTACGCGGTGGGTGCCCTGGTGGCCTACATGGTGATGAGCGGATTGGGCGAGCTCTCGGCACGGCATCCGGTGGCTGGCGGTTTCCATGCCCACGCCACCCGTGATCTCGGCCCGGCATGGGGCTTTGCCACGGCCTGGCTCTACTGGCTGTGCTGGGTGGTAGCCCTGGCTAGTGAATTCACGGCGGCCGGCTTGCTGATGCAGCGTTGGTTCCCCTCGGTGTCCGTGTGGGTCTTCTCGCTGATTTTCGCGGCCCTGCTGTTTGCCTTGAACGCTATTTCCTCGAAGGTCTTCGGCGAAACGGAGTTCTGGTTTGCGCTGATCAAGGTGGCCGCGGTGCTGCTGGTCATTGTTGTTGGCGCCGCGACGATCATAGGCATCAATCCGGCCAGCGATGCCGGAGCGATCGGCTTCTCGAACTTCCAGACCGAGGATGGCTTGTTCCCGACCGGGATCACCGGAGTGCTGGTGACCATCCTGTCGGTGTTCTACGCCTTCAGCGGCACCGAGCTGATCGGTGTAGCCGCCGGCGAAGCGAAGAATCCCCAGCTGAGCATTCCAAGGGCCATCCGAACCGCCGTAGTGCGTCTGACGGTGTTCTTCATCGGCGCCATTGTGGTCATTGCCGCGATCATCCCATATGCCGAAGCCGGGGCGGACGAAAGTCCCTTCGTGACCGTGCTGGATGTGGCCGGCCTGCCAGCCGGCGCCGACATCATGAACTTCGTGATCATCACCGCATTGCTCTCGGCAGGCAATTCGGGACTCTATTCCTGCGCCCGCATGCTGCATTCCATGGGTGCGGCAGGCCAGGCGCCCAAGGTCCTGTCGCAGACCAATCGCCGTGGCATCCCGATGCTGGCCCTGGGCCTGTCGATGCTCGGGGGACTAGTATCGCTGTTCTCCAGCTTTGTTGCCGCGCAGTCGCTTTTCCTCGCGCTGGTTTCCATTGCGGGCTTCGCAGTAGTGGCCGTGTGGATCGTGATTTGCGCATCGCACCTGTCCTTCCGCCGCCACTACGTAGCCGTGCACGGATCCACCGATTCCTTGCCGTACCGGGCGCCGCTGTTCCCGATTCTTCCGATCATTGCCCTGGCGCTGCTTGGCGCGTCACTCATCGGCGTGGCCTTTGATCCGGCGCAGCGGCCAGCCTTGTACTTCGGTGTTCCGTTCACCCTCGCCTGCCTGGCCTATTACCGCTGGCGCCACGGTTCTGGGGTGTTCAGCCCGCAGCGCGAAGCAGAAATGGTGGGAACTAAGTCCACGGCCTAGGAGTTTAAAAGGGCAGACGCGGTCGCAGAGCGTTCCGCCGACCCCTCAACAAGGAGTGATAGTCGTGTCCATGTTCAACAAGTTGATCCGCAAGGGCAAGCAGATGGCCGGCGAGTATGTGCGCGAGCAGCTCAGCGAGCGCAGCTCGCAGGGCCCGCAGAAATCGCGAGGTACTGCTCCCTCGTATTCCCAGCAGCAGCGTCCAACCTATGGAAACCAGGGATATTCCAACCAGCGTCCTGCTGCCGCAGGGGTTTCGCGTGAAGACCAAGCAGCGATCGAGAAATACAGGTACATGCTGCGTACCGCTCCGCCGCAGGAAATGGAGCGCGCGCACGCCGAGGCTTTCTCGCGCTTGACTCCGCAGCAACGCGCGCTGTTGCAGGCAGAGCTGTCCGAGCAGCTGCCGGAAGCCGAGCGCCCGTCCAGCGATCAGCCCCAGGACCTGGCACGGGCCGCAACACGCGCCGAAGTGTCGCGCCCTGGATTCATGGAGAAGATCCTCGGTTCCGGGTCGGGACGCTCGCGCATGGCCGGCGGACTGGCGGCCGGTGCCGGGGGACTGGGCATGGGCCTGCTCGGTGGTGTGGCCGGTGCATTTATCGGCACCGCGATTGCCGGTCCTTTGCTGGAAGGCTTTTCCGGAATCGGCGAGGAATTCGGGTCCATGGCCGAAGGCTTGGGTGACACCGTCTCAGGCGCCGGGGAGCAGATCTCATCGGCCTCAGAAGGCGCATTCGGCGACTTCCTCGGTGGTGCCGGCGGAGACTTCGGCGACTTCGAATTCTAGCCGGGGTGCTTCCTGCCTTATGGAATGACCCGGCAGCCGGTACCAGGCGCCGGCTCCAGCCAACTTGAAATGAGCCAGGTTGGAGCACGGCGTCCTAGGCCAATCTCAGGAGGCGTCCATCAAGCCGCGGCTATGAGCCAGCGCGGCCGCTTCGGCGCGGGAGTGGACATCCAACTTCTTGAACAAGTTCCGGATATGGAACTTCACCGTATTTTCACTGATTCGCAGTTCTGCTGCGATGGCGCGGTTGCCCTGCCCGGAAGCCAGAAGCTTCAACACCTCGAATTCACGGGTGGCCAATTTCCAGTGGGCAACATCAACCGCGGAGCTTCGCGGCGCATCTAGCGGGAGCGCTACCGCAACTTCGGTACCCCACCCCGCGATGGCCGACAGATTCAGCGTCCCCTTCAGCGCCTGCACTTGGCGCTGGAGCCTTTGGACGACCGGTGCTTGGTGATCCAGCGTGCCAAAGCCGTCATCGCGGACATTAATCAACAGGTTTTTCCCGTCGCAATCCCACTGCGTGCGAATCCTTTGAATTTGCGGCTGCTCCATCATGACCATGGCCAGCCCGCGGATGATCGAGCGCGCCGCGTGGGCAACCTCGCCCGGCAAAGCCCGCCCATCGGCAGGCGGCTCGATGAACTGCAATTCCACCTCCCCTGCCTCGCTCAGGGGGCGCAAATCATCGCGCAGGCGGTTGAATGCGGTGCCTACCGGTTCTTCAACCAGTCCACTGGTTCGGTCATCGAGCGTGCGCATGCCCACGAGGGTTTGCGCTGCCCACTCGGTGGCCTTCTGGCGCGCGGGGGCATCGGCGATTTGCCCGCTGCGCAGGGTAGCCAGCAGTGCGTCCAGGCTCGCAGAGAATTGATCCACCAGCTCGGTGGTGACCCGCGTGCGCTCGGCAGATACCGCTCTGGATTCGCGCAGGTAGGACGGCGGCGCATCAGCAACTTTTTCCCGGATTCGAGCGGCCGTCAGGTCCCACAAGTAGTCAAGCAGATCCCGAGAATCGGCATGGTTGACGGGTACTTCACCGAATGCCGGATCCACCAGAACCAGAAGCGCATTGCTTGGCAGGTAGCGGAGAACGAGTATTTCACGCTGCGAGCCAGCGATCAGATCCGTGGCGCGCCAGCGCACCTGTTCGGGATGGGAACGCCTTATGCGCTCCAATTCCTCAACGCTCGCTTTTGACGTGATCGACTCATCCCCGGCCTTCTTTTGCGGCCTGCCCGTGCAATCCTCGGTGAAAATCAGCAGGGCTGAACAACGGATGGCCGGCAATAACGCTGACTGCAGCCGCGGCGCAATTTCGAGCAGCGGGGACGTGGCCAGCAACGAAACTTTCTCCAGCAGATCCCATGGTGCGAGCCGATCGCCTAGCCCGGCAGAAGTGGTGGTGTGCGTCATTGCCATGGGGAGATTCTAATCCAGGTACCGGCCATCAGCCCACCCTTTCGGGTAGGAAAAACTGCTAGAAGACGGTGTATTGCCTACCCGGAGGATTCGCGAGGATTGAAGGTATTCACCCGGGCGAGCTCAGCGAGCCCGCAGCAACCAGCGAAGGGAAAAGCATGAGCGCAGAGCCGGCCGTATCAGCGACAAGAGTGGCGGACGAGTCCGTGCTTTCCGCCAGGGAGATTATTCTCGCTGAACTTGCCGCTAGCGCGCGGACCGTGGAAGCATCCCAGGCTGCCCAGGCAGCGCGCATGATCGGCGGGGCACCGCGGGTTTTCCTCACCGGAGCTGGCCGCAGCGGACTTGTGCTGCGCATGGCTGCCATGCGCTTGATGCATCTGGGGCTGGGAGTGCATGTGGTGGGTGAGACCACCACCCCGGCGATCGGCGCGGATGACCTCCTGGTAGTTGCCTCGGGTTCAGGAACCACCTCCGGCGTGGTGAAGAACGCCGAAAAGGCAGCAAGCATCGGCGCCCAGATCCTGGCTGTGACCACCGACGGAACATCGCCACTGGCGAATCTGGCTACGGAGACCGTGCTGGTTCCGGCCGTGCGGAAAACAGATCACGGGTCTTCGCTGTCCCAGCAGTATTCGGGCAGCTTGTTCGAGCAGTCGCTATTTGTCCTCACCGAAACCATCTTCCACATCCTCTGGAAGAACTCGGATTTTGCGGCGGAAGAACTCTGGACGAGACACGCCAATTTGGAATAAGCCGCCCAGGCCAATTGGGGCGGGAATCTAAAAAGAAAGAAGAGAGCTATGAAAATTCAAGTTGCCATCGATTTGCTGACCACGCAGGACGCCTTGGAGCTGGCTGCCAAGGTTGCACCCTACGTCGATATCATCGAGCTGGGGACGCCGCTGATCAAGGCCGAGGGCCTCTCGGCGATCGCCGCGATCAAAAGCGCCCACCCGGACAAGATCGTCTTTGCCGATATGAAGACCATGGACGCCGGTGAGCTGGAAGCGGACATTGCCTTCGCTGCTGGAGCCGACTTGGTCTCCGTGCTGGGCAGTGCCGATGACTCCACCGTGGCAGGTGCGGTGAAAGCGGCGAAGGAACGCAACAAGGGAATTGTTGTCGACCTGATCGGCATCCCGGACAAGGCCAAGCGGGCCAAGGAAGTCATTGCCCTGGGGGCGCAATTCGTGGAGTTCCACGCTGGACTCGATGAGCAGGCGCAACCTGGCTACGACCTTAACGGGCTGCTCAACGCCGGAATCGTTGCCGAAGTCCCATTCTCTGTGGCTGGCGGAGTCAGCATCAAGACGATTGGCGACGTCCAGAAGGCCGGGGCTCAAGTGGCGGTAGCTGGCGGAGCCATTTACAGTGCCGCGGATCCTGCTTTCGCGGCGCGCGAACTGCGCGAAGCCTTGGTCCAAGCCGGATAAGGGGCCTTTGCCAAAAGAAAGGTGGATTCGCATGGTTGCGAATCCACCTTTCTTTGCGCCCAGGCCGCTGGCCTACTGCTCCACGAGCGGCAGATGGACCAGCGTCCGCTGGCCGTTCTGGACCATGAAGCCTCGGCCTGGCGGGAATTCGTGGCGCTTGACCCGCGGGAAGGGCACCTTGAACAGCGAGTCCCCGTCGTAGGCGTCGGGCTTGAGCGCGATGCCGTGCCGGCTGGACTTCAGTTCGCCGAGCAAGCCGAAGCTGGAGGAGAACTGGTTGATGTCGCCGTCGGCCACCAGGAAATGGTCGGAGCGGTTGATGGCCTTGAGCAGCTCCTTGAGCGGACGCTCGGCATCCGAGTCGCCGAACTCGCTGAAGTTCTCGACCACAAAGACCATCTTGCCGGGCATGGACTCATCGGCGACCATATCCACCATGTCCTTGGCGAACTGGCGGGCTTCCGCCGGGCCCGAAGCGGTGCCGTTCCACATCCGCCAGGTGCGCAGCTCGGCGCGCCGACCGCCGATGTGGAAGAACTGGGTGGCCGGGTTGGCCCGTTCCAGGGCGGTGACCATGGCGCGCAGCGCGGTGGTCTTGCCGCTCTGCGGAGGGCCGGCGATGACGAAGGATCCGATCGGCTCGAAACCGCAAGGGCCCAGTGTCGCATCCGAGAGGCCGATGACCGGTTGCCCCTGGAACGAGTCCGGAAGCAGTTCGGCGGAGAACTCCTGGGGCAGGGCTTCGACGCTGGCGGCCTGCGGGGCCCCGGAAGCACGCAGCTCCTGGGCCCAGCTGGTGGTCAACGCCGTTTGCTCGGCCACGTTGGCGGTGCCGCCGAGCACCGCGATCTGCGCCTCGTGGCCCTTGATGATGGCGCGTCCCGGGACGCTGCGTTCGCTGAGCACATCCTTGGCCACCCCTAGCACGTTGTAGGCCTGCTCATCGGCCATGCGCAGCACCACGCGCTGGGTGATGTTCGCGCTGATCGCGGTGGGCACCGCGCCGAAGCGGTCGGCGGTGGTGACTACGTGCACGCCCAGCGGGCGGCCTTCGCCCACGATCCGCATGAACACCTGGTAGAACTCGCCGCGGCCGTGGCCCAGTTCCCAGTCGCTGCGGAACTGGCCGAAGCCGTCGATCAGCAGGAAGATGCGCGGCTCGGAAATGTTGCCGGTGACCTGGCGGTATTCGCTCAAGTTCGCGGCGTTCGCAGCCGCATAGCGGGCCGAGCGCTCATCGAGGTGCTCGGAGAGGATGCGGAAGACGCGCTGGATGCGCTCCACGTCATCGCCGCCGATCACCGCGCCGACCTGTGGCAGCGGATCCAGCGAGCGCAGCGAGCTGGTGCCGAATTCCAGGGCGTACACCGCGGCGGTGCCGGCCGAAGGGTTGGCGCCGGCCGCGAGCGCGATGCTGCGCAGGGCCGCGGACTTGCCGGCGCCGGAGGTGCCGTAGATCAGCAGGTGGCCGTCGGTATCCGGTTCGAACCAGGCGGTTTGCTGGGCCTGGTGCTCGGGGATGTCGGCCAGGGCCAGCGGGATCTTGCTGTCCGAGTCCGGGGCCAGCTCGCGCAGGTCCACGGTGGCCGCCAGGTCATCGAGCCAAGGCCGGCGCGGGGCCGGGATGCCGGCGCCATGGGAGGCGGCGATGAAGCTGGAGACCAGGCGCTTCTGGTCGTTCGGCCCGCTGTTCTCCTCGATATGCTCGCTGGCGGATTCGGGCTGCTCCCAGACGCGGGCGCCACCGAAGCGCAGGTCTTCCACGCGCACCTCGGCCGCCTCGGGCTCATCTGTGGTCCAGCCGCCGGCATAGCCGGACTGGAAGGGCACCAGCCGGCCGGGTCCGGTCTTGGCGATGCCGCGCCCGGGCAGCGAGGGGTCGAAGCCCGCGGCAATCGGGTCCTCCACCACGTCGTTGGAGTCCGCGGCATCGGCCATGCGCAGGGCCACGCGCAGGTTGGTATTGGCGCGCAGGTTGTCCTTGATGACGCCGGCCGGGCGCTGGGTGGCCAGGATCAGGTGGATGCCCAGGGAACGGCCGCGCTGGGCGATGTCCACCACGCCGTCCACGAACTCGGGCACCTCGCCGGCCAGGGCGGCGAACTCGTCCACCACCAGCACCAGGGCCGGCGGGGTTTCCGGGTCCTGGCGCTTTTCCAGCTCCAGCAGGTCCTTGGCCTTCTTGCGGTGGAAGAGCTTCTCGCGGTGGTGCAGCTCGGCGCGCAGGCTCATCAGCGCGCGGCGGACCAGGTGCGGGGAGAGGTCGGTGACCAGCCCGACGCAGTGCGGCAGCTCCACGCAGTCGGCGAAGGCCGAACCGCCCTTGTAGTCCACGAACAGGAAGGTGACCCGGTCCGGGCTGTACTCGGCGGCCATGGCCAGCACCCAGGCCTGCAGGAATTCGGATTTGCCCGAGCCGGTGGTTCCGCCTACCAGCGCGTGCGGCCCCTGGGTGCGCAGGTCCAGGCTCATCGCATCCGGGGTGCCCTGGCCGATGTAGGCGCGCAGCGTTCCGGCGCGCTTGAGCCGCGGCCTGGAACCGGTGGCGGCGCGGTCGATCACCGAGTTGTTCTGCTTCCAGCGCTCGAGCACCGCCTCGGGGGACTCGGCCAGCTCGGTGCCCAAAACCCGCAGCAGGGACACCGAGTCGGGGATATCCGAGGAGTCGGGGATCAGCGAGCTGGAGTCCACCACCGGGGCCAGCCGGCGGGCGAAGTGCTCGGCGTGCTCGCGCGAGACCCCTTCCACGGTGACCTGCTGCGCTTCCTCGCCGGCCCGGACCCACCCGACCCGGGCAGCGTCCAATCCATCGGTGACATCGAGGAATGTGCGGCAGGCCGCGGGCAGGGACTCGACGGTGGGGGCCACAAAAATCGTGTAGATGCCCACGGCCGGGCCGCGCTCGATAATCTGCGAGAGCCGGGCGCGGTCCACCGGGGCGTCATTGCTGACAAAGAGCACCAGCGAGAGGTCCTTGGCTGGCGGAACCTTGGAATTCTGCTCGCCGACCTCCTTGCCCATTTCCATCGAGGAATCATTGGTGGCCAGCGGGCCCAGGCGGTAGGAGGAGGGGTCGTTGCGCCGGGCGATCAGCTCTTCGAGGGCGTTGAGCAGCACCGTGCCCGAGGGCTGGGTGTCGGCCATCGCGATATTGGCCAGCGGGGAGCGCGGGCCGGTGGTGTGCGGCAGCCACTTGAACCATTCCAGGTCCTCGGTCCAGGCCGGGTCGATGATCGCCGCGGTGCACAGGTCATTGGGAGCATGCAGGCCGAAGAGCTGCACGGCCAGGGAGCGCAGGGCGTCAGCGGCCTGAATGCGCGGCCCGGCGATGCCGATGGCCCCGGCGGCGGGCAGCAGCTCGATGATCGGGACATCGTCGATCATCCGGTATTTCTCGGTGAGCTGCTCCACCCGTTCCACGTAATCCTGCAGCCCTGCACGGTCCGAGAGCTCGGCGACGGTGGTGCGGCTGCGCGCAGAGCCGGAGCCCAATCGTAGGGAGAGGTAATTCCAATGCTCGGGGCGCCGGGTCCACAGCAGCGGGCCGAGCGACTCGGCCTGCTCGAAGACCGTGGCGGTGGCCGGGGCCTCGCTGCGCCGGTGCGCCCGCTCGGCTTCCTCCCCGTCCAGCAGGGCATCTTCGAGCTGCTCGAATTGCCGTTCGAAGGTCTCGATTTCCAGCCGCAGCTTGTTGTTGTTCTGGGTGCGCTGGCCGATCAGGTTGCCCAGCATCATCAGCGGGGAAATCAGGACCACGATCAGCGAGAGAACGCGCTGGGTCAGCGAGAAGATGGTCAGGCCCATGATCATCGGGGCGAAGATCATCGGCCAGGGGAAGAGCTTGGGACTGGCTTCCTGCGGAATCGCGGGGCGGGGCAGCTCCTGGCCCGGATGGCGGATTTCCACGCGGGGGGAGCGGTTGAAGATGATCGAGCCGCCCTTTTCGTGCACCGGGGACTGCCCGGTGGTATGCCGGGGCAGCAGCTCGAAGTAGACGTCGGTGGCGCCGAGGGTAATGAGCTGCCCGGGGATCACGGCCACCCGCTGCACCAGCCCGCCATCGACCAGGATGCCGTTGGCGGAGTTCAGATCCACGAGCTCGATCTTGCTTCCCACCTCGATGCGGGCATGTTTGGTGGAGACCAGCCGGTCGTTGAGCACCACGGTGGATTTTTCCGAGCGCCCCACCGTTGAGGTGCCCGCGGGCAGCGCAAACGCCATGCCGGCATCCGGCCCATTGGCGATGCGCAGCACCGCGGCGGCCGAACCGCCCGAGACGAAGGCATCGGTGGTCGGCACGACCTCGATGGCGAAGCCGGAGCCGAGCTCGGCCTCGGCCAGCAGGGTCTGCGGGTCCAGCTGCACCGGCGCGGTGCCGGCGGCCGTTGCCAGCAAGGTGGGGCGCTCCGGGGACTGTTCGCCAGCCAGGGCCCGCGCCGCGTCGCCCACCGTGGCGGTGGCATCGCAGGTCATCACGATATCGACGGTACTGTGGTCCTGGCGCCTGAGCGTGGCCTTGATTTTCACTGGTCGGTCTCCTGGAAAGTGATGCGGAAGGATCGGCTGCCAACGTGGACGATGTCGCCGTCGTTGAGGTTCACCCGGGTCCGGGACGAGATGTTATAGGGAGCGCCGGAAGCCACGGTGATCTGGGTTCCGTTGCCGGAGTCCAGATCCATGACCCACACGCTCATCCCGTCGCAGCCGAAGGCCAGATGGGTTTTGGACAGCAGGCGCTGGGGATCCTTCAACGCGATCAGCAGCTCGTTGCCGGCACTGCCCTGGGCTTGCGGAGCCCGGCCGATGAGCCCGGATTCGGGCACCGGGATATATGAGCCGTCATCAAATGCGAAGGCCGCGCGCCGGATGACTCCGCCGAAATTCTCCGGCGCCGCATGCCAATCGCTGTTCTGCGCGCCGATGATGCCCGCAGTGGACCTTGGACGGGAGGGCAGCGAAAGCTCGTCCAGCTCGGCGCCGCCATCCACCGTGCCCAGCGATGGCAGATGCTCGGAGACATCGCGTTCGGGCCGGGCGAGCAGATACTCTGCCCGGGCCAGCGCCCGAGGATTGGTGGGGTCCAGCCCATTGCGGACGTCCACCACGAAGGTTTGGGCGATCTTGTCCAGCCAGCTGCGGCCGTGTTCCTTGTCGAACAGGCAGGAGAGCAGCAGCAGTGCCGGGCCGATGACCGGGAGAAGATGGCTGAGCAGGAAGACCAGGCCGGCGACCAGTACGCGGGCGAAACCAGGGGCCTGGAACGTGCCCACCTGGGCCGAGCGCAGGCGCATGGCTGACTTGCCCGGGGAACTGCCCTTGCGGCTGTTCATCGAGATCAGCACTATTGCATAAATCAGCATGAGCAGGGCGCTGACTGCGCTCAGTGCCATGGGGACCGTTGAGAAGGCGCCGCTGACCCGGAAGATCACCAAGCCGATGCCTGCAGGCAGCAAGGCAGCGAGCGCCACGGCGTAGTCAATCAGGTAGGACCAGATGCGCAAGCGAGCATCGGCCGGCCGCATTCCGAGTATGCGGGATTTGGCGAGGGTTGCTGCGACGACGTCCATAGGATCTTTCTACTTCAATGGGATATTGGTCCGCCACGGGGACTTCTCCCCATTGTATTAAAGCCATTTGCCACATTAGCGTAGATTCCGTTACCTGCCATTGCGGTCCGAACAACGGGCTTGCTGAATTCTTGAGGAGAATAGTTATGACTGATTTCAAGGCCAATTACGGTGAAATGGAAGCCATGGCGTCGAAGCTGGATACCGGCCGCGATGACCTGGACGGCATCCTGGATCAGCTGCACTCCGGTGTTGACAAGCTGCTGGGCGAGGATTTCACCACTGAGCACGCTTCGGGCCAGTTCGGCGAGGGCTACAAGGAATTGGACCAGGGCCTGAAGAAGGCTTTCGAGGGCATCAACGACATGGCGACGGCACTGCGCGACATGATGTCGCAGATCCAGGACACCGACCGCGGAATGGCCGGCCAGTAGCATCTGGAATTAGTGCGACATGAGGTGGCCGCCAGGCATATTCAAGGCGGCCACTTCACTGGTCGTTCAAGCAATTCATGTTGTCGTGGATCTATCGAAAAAAGGAGCCGTTGACCAGTGGGCGATATCATCTACTTGGCCCGACTTGACGAGATCGTTGCCGACCTAGGGGCGAGCATCACGGATTTCAAAGATGCTTCCGAGGTCGCGAAGGACATTGCGCGCTCGGTTGGCACGCCCAAGGGCAAGGGGGACCTCAAGGATCGTGTTGAAGATTTCGAGAATGACTGGAATGACACGCGCGACGATCTGGTGGAGAAACTGGACGGCGTTCATAAGCAGTTGAAGGATATCCGAGACGGATTCAAGGAATGGGACACGAAAACCCAACAAGCATTCCTGAATTCGCGGAAAAGCGATACTCCCAAGTAAACACGGCAGACCAACAGAAGGAACGCAGCCATGACCCTGCAATCACCAATCACCGGCGAGAGCCTTGAACTGATTGACGGAGATGCAGAAGACATTCATCGCCATGCCGTGGAATTGATTCGCTCCAGCGAGGCCATGGACCGTGCTGCCAATCGCCTGGAAGACATCAGCAACGGAACTACTGATTTAACCTCTGAAGCCATCACCAAGGTTCGGGAATCAGCCGACGAGGTTTTCCCAGATCTGCGCAAGGCCGCGATCCGATACAACGGCACGGGAGAGGCACTGAAGAATTATTCTTCCGCATTGGCCAGTGTCCAAGGCGCCTTTGCCCAATGTACTGCTCAGGGCGGGGTTGATACCTATGCTTCACTGGGCACTTTGATTGAGGATATCCAGGAAGCCAATACGACCGCGGAGTCGAAGCGGAACCTCGAAGACGATGCTCAAGGCCTTGTCAATGAGCACGACGGGTTCCTCGGCATGGGCGAAGGCACTGACGAGCAGAAGGAAGAAGCCGCCGAGGGCCTGAAGGATGCCCAGACCGCGCGACAGAATGCCGAAGAGGAGCTCGAGGAGCTCTGGGGAAAATTCGACGGCCGTGTCTCCTACTGGGAGGACGCATATGACGAGGCCGTAGGAAAGATCGAGGATGCTTTTGAGGCCGCGGGAAATGACGATACCGCCATGCAACTCATTGGGGATATCCTCAACTATGTCGCTCTAGCCGCCGCGATTATTGCGATCTTCGTCACCGGCCCCCTCGCTTTGGTGCTTGGTGCCATTGCGCTGGTGGCTTCCGTGATTGTTTTGGGCATGGAGATATATAAGATGGCCGTTGGCGACGGTTCTTGGTCGGACCTGGCATTTGCCATCATCGGATTGGTTCCTTTTGGCCGTGTCTTTGGCAAGGTATTCTCCAGTATGGGCAAGGGCTCAAAGGGCTTCTTCAAGGCCCTGACGAAGACACGCACGAGCAGTGCCAAAGGTATCGTCAGGTCTTCGGTCAAGCCTGTTGGAAGACGCCCACGCATGACCCGGGTGAAAGGCAACGGGCCAAGGCGCCAGCAAATCCGTCGGCAGAACGATGTCAAGAAGCAAAGATTCCGAGATGCCCACAACCGGCGAAAAGATGCATATATGCAGGGGTTCGAGGACTCCTTCTCGAAGAATAAATTCAAAATGTATGTGACCTACGCGCTGGATGGAGGTGCGGCGAAGCAACGCGCCTTGGCCGAGTATGTGGAAAATAACCCTCACCAGGTGTCACGAGTCGCCGAAGAATGGGCCAAGGGTGTAGGCAAGGGAGCGACACGGGAAGAATTCGGACAGTGGCTGATCTCGGTGGGCCTCTTCGGGCTCCAGAACAAGATCAATGAAAAATAATGCCTGATTTCCCTGGCCTGGTTCCAGACAGCAAATATCGAGTGGTGGCGGAGAGAAATCATGGCCCAAGGTCAAATGCAAGCTAGCCCAGTGCCTGCCGGGATCCGGTACCGTATGGTTTTCCCTCCTGGATGGCGTGAATTCAGGACCAGCATAGAGTTCGAAGAGGCCCTGGTGAAGCTGGTCACGGCTGAGCCCCGGGCGCAGGGTCGTGCCGATGTCGTGCTTATGCTGCGCCAGAAGGTCCATGAGATGTTCGAGGACCTGCGACGGCGTGGATCGCTTAGCTTCGCGATACCGGCAGAGCGCGGCAAAGCAGGGGTCTGGCCGGTCTCGTTGATCGTGACACCGCTGAAAACCGGCCCGAGCGGCACCTTGGCTGAAGCCGTACAACGTGCCGCTCGCGGGTGCACGGTGGACACGGAATCCGTCGAAGATGCCGATTGGTACTTTTGGAACACGAGTACCAGGGCGAAGGACGCCCCGGAGCTTCAAAGCCATGGCATAAATATGGTGGTGCCCCGCCCGTTGCCAGATGGTGGTGTGGATCCTGATCCCAAGGCGGGGCTTTGGCTGATGTACACCTATGCTGAGTTGGATCAGGTGAAACAGGACGAAGTGAATGAGGGGCTGAGACAGCTGGGATATGCGATATTGGGAAGCTTCAAGTGGGTGCCGGTGCAATGACCGCCTATGAAATCGAGCCGGATCTGGAATTTTGGCTGCCGGTGCCTCGGGAATTTCCCGGAGATGGCTTCCAGACTCCGGAGGAATGGGCCGAAGACCTGTCCCAATGCGCAATTCCCGACGATGCAGACTTGCGCGAGACCTACCGGCAGCTGGCCTTGGAAGTCGCGGTGAACCAATTCGAGGAATCCTCGCACACCTTCTGGTATTCGCCGGAAGACGGACACGCCCTGGGAACGGCGCATCTGGCGATCTTCGAGGATGATCCGGAGTCGAGCCTGGAGGAAATTGCCAAGCCGGAATACGAGTCGGTGACCCCCTTGCACCTGGAATCCTTCAAATCCGGGGTTTTTGGCGAGCTTGTCCAATCTGCATCGACCATCGCTTCGGAGGAAATTGCCGTTGATCAAATTCAGGCTGCCGCCGCAATCGGGCATATAAGGACCGTTGGACGCAGCCATGGAATGATTTTTGTGCTGGAAGCCTATGACGCAGACCTGACCACTTTGGGATTCATGATGGAACCAATGGTCGAATTCTTCGAGGCGGTCTCATTCGCAGAAGACATCGAGGGAGAGGAGCCCTGATGGGCAACGGGAAATCCGGTGCGCCAAGCGTCACCGGGTTCGTGACGCAACCGCACCACCACCTGCCGAGGCTGCGGAAAAGCCTGGTCCTCCTGGCTATCGGCGCGGTACTTGCCTACCTCGGTTACTACCTGATCAGCAACGACCTCCCCGAATCCTCCTCCCGTCGAGCTCAAATCGGCCTGCAAAGTATTCCAGCCGCATTCGGCGGCGCGTTCCTGATCTTTGGAGCTATCGGCTCGGCGACGGCCTTGGCAGGCCTCAAGCGCACCGGAGCTGAAGCTATCGACATGATTGTCGAGAAATCCGGACTTGTGGTGCGAGGAGAACGGCGGATCCCGTGGGAATCTATCGAATCGGTCACCAGCATCCAGTATAAAAATGAGGCGAAGGTCAAGCTCCTGTGGGACCCGTCCCAGCTTCATCGTTCGCTGCTGCTGAAGGTCGCGGGCGACGCAGGCCTGCCCGGACGGCAAACTGCGGATGGCGGTGATGAGGTCAAGATCGCTTTGGTGCGATACCCCGCGGCAGACTATTCGAAGTACTTCAAAATGGCCATGGGCCAATTTTCACTCCACGGCATCGCTGTGGAACATAAGACGAAGTGGATGCAAACGTGATGGCTGTCTGACACGCGGTGCATAGGAAAGGCCCGGCGCATCTTGGAAGTTTCCAAGATGCGCCGGGCCTTTCCCGTGGCGGCGTGGCCTGCTACTTCAGGTGGTCAACCAGCTGGGAAGCAATGCCGTTGTAGGTGCCAGGGGTCAGCGACTGCAGGCGCTGCTCGGCTTCAGCGGACAATCCGAGCTCTCCAACGAATTCCTTGAGGCGGGCTGCGTCTACGCGCTGTCCGCGGGTCAGGTCCTTCAGGCGCTCGTAGGGGTTGTCCATGCCTTCGACGCCTGCGATGGCCTCGGCGCGCATGACCATCTGGATGGCCTCGGCGAGGACCTCCCAGTTGTGGTCCAGGTCGTCAGCCAGCACTGCCTCGGCCACGGACAGTCGGTCCAGGCCCTTGGCAACGTTGGAGATCGCCAGCACCGAATGGCCGATGGCGGTGCCGATGTTGCGCTGCGAAGAGGAATCCGTCAAATCGCGCTGCCAGCGGCTGGTCACCAGGGTAGATCCCAGGGTGTCGAGCAGGCCGTTGGAGATCTCCAGGTTGGCTTCCGCGTTCTCGAAGCGGATTGGGTTCACCTTGTGCGGCATGGTCGAGGAACCGGTGGCACCTGCCACTGGGATCTGTGCGAAGTAGCCGATGGAGATGTAGCTCCAGACATCGGTGCACAGGTTGTGCAGGATGCGGTTGAAGCGGGCGATGTCTGCGTAGACCTCGGCCTGCCAGTCGTGGGATTCGATCTGGGTGGTCAGCGGGTTCCACGTCAGGCCCAGGTGCTCGACGAAGCTCTTGGAAATCTGCTGCCAGTCGGCGCTTGGCACCGAAGCGTAGTGGGCTGCGTAGGTGCCGGTAGCGCCGTTGATCTTGCCAAGGTACTCGGTCTTCTCGATGCGGTCCAGCTGGCGGGTCAGGCGCCATGCCAGCACTGCCAGTTCCTTGCCCAGGGTGGTTGGGGTAGCTGGCTGGCCGTGGGTGCGCGAGAGCATTGGGACTTCGCGGGAATCTTCAGCCATCTTGGCCAGCTGTGCGACAAGGTCGCGGGCTGCTGGAAGCCAAACGCTGGTCACGCCGCCCTGGACGCCCAAGGCGTAGGAGAGGTTGTTGATGTCTTCGGAGGTGCAGCCGAAGTGGACCAGCGGCTTGAGGTTGCCAATGCCGATAGCTTCGAGGCGGTTGGCGATGTAGTACTCCACTGCCTTCACGTCGTGAACGGTGACTGCTTCGATCTCTGCCAGTTCCTTCACGGAATCAGCATTGAAGTCGGTGACGATCTTGCGCAGCGCAGCCTTCTGCTCATCGGAGAGCGGCGAGGTGCCTGGAAGAACGGAATTGTCGGTCAAGTGGATCAGCCATTCAACTTCAACGTGAACGCGATCGCGGTTCAAAGCCGCTTCGGAAAGGTAGTCAACCAGCGGTGCCACGGCGCTGCGGTAGCGTCCGTCGAGGGCAGTCAGTGCCAGTGGTTCATTAGCAAGGGAAGTGCGCGCAATCTCAGCCATACCCATATTCTTCCATTCCTTGCCCGCCTTCACATCTTTTACTTCATGCAGGTTTCCACATCGAGGGCCCTTCCCGCTCTGATTCGTGGCGTCCACGGCCATGATGGGCAACAGAATTCGAATGACGAGGAGCAGGAAAATGATGTTCTCAGCAACATTGGACTCGATGGCTTTTCAGTTGGATGATGCCCAGAAAACCACCCGTTTTGCCATTGCGCAGCTTGATTCCATTGGTTCGTTGACTTGGAAATCTGCGGCGGGCCGGGCCTTTTATGACCGGGTCTTGGAGCTAAGCACCTGGTTGGAGCAGCTGAACCGGGAGCTGGCGGAAGCCGAGTCGTATGTGGGTGCCGCAACCCGGGAAATCCAGGAACTGGAGTTGCAGATCATGAAGCAGAAAATGGCATTCTGATCATGGGGTATGACGTCAATTACAACCAGTTCGATTACGCGAAAGCGGATGAGGTCTGCCGGCAGGTTTCACGCGACCTGGCTGAGGTTCGCGAGCGGGTGCTCTGTGCTCAGCGCGCAGCGAGCCGATGCCAGAATGACCTGGTCGCGGCGGCTGCGGGTGCCTGCGTGGTTGCACGGAGCCCTAGCTTAGACTTCCTCGTATGGCGGCTGCGTGCAGCGATGTTCCGGGCCGAGTCGTCCGCTTCGGAGAGCGAGCAGCTGAGCTCTGCTATTGGGCAGGCCAGCCGTAATTACGAATCAGCCGAGAACCGGGTGGAGCACCGAATTCTCGCCATGACTTTTGTGCAAAAGCTTGGCGATGTCATCCAAAGCATCAAGATCAACAACATGCGCCCGCCCACGGAACAAATGGAGACGATCCTGTGTATGTTGATGCTGATGCGCCCGGATTTAACGTTGGGCTGGGGCAAGAGCTTCGGCGATCAAGTTGAAATCCAGACCAAAGAGCTTACCGGGATGATCCGGCACTTCAGTTCACATCGTGATACCGACATCGTCATTACACAGCAGGACCCGCCGCAAGAAGTTCGCGTGAATGGCGGGCCGGAAAGCTTCTACGAACTCCACAGCATGCTCGAGGACCGCGGCCCCGAGGAAAATGGGAAGTTCATGGTTGTGGAGGTTGATGGGAATACCTATGCGGTGATTCTTCCCGGAACCCAACCTTCGGAAGGGGATGGAGTTCCTTTTGATGAGTGGGGAATTGCTGATGCATTAGGCCTTGAATCTGAGAACTATGTGGATGCGATCGCTGATGCCATTGAAGCCAGCGGTGCCAAAGAGGGAGACGAGATCATTCTTTCCGGGTACTCGCAGGGCGGGATTCATGTGGCGCAGTTAATCAAGAACAAGTTCTTGAATCGCAAGTACAAGATGAACAAGATGATCACACTGGGATCGCCCATCGGTGGAATCGAAATCCCAGATCGGGTCCGCAGCCTATCTGTGGAGGACGATAAGGACATGGTCCCGGGAACCGACGGAACGCCGAATAAAAATCGGGGCCGGAACCATTACACGACAATCTTTGACGGGCCACGCGAGAGGATCAAGCCGTTGCTTGATGACGATTCCTTGTTCGGTGCGCCGCATCAACTCAAGAACTACGGGGATCACTTGCGCGAGTTGGGCGAGAACCCGAAACCTGAAATCCGCGAGCATCTCGGGCACTTCCAATTGCCGAAAACTCCGATGAAAATACGGAAGTTCAAGATTGAGCGCGTACCTCGGAGAATGACTGAGAAACAACGACTAGACAACGAAAAGAGACTCAAGAACATGAGCCTTCCCCATTGATTCGAAAAAGGGCAGTAAAAAGTGGTTTCCGGAGGGAAACCACTTTCCTATGCTACGAACGCCCGATCAGAGTTGGTCTCGGTCGCTTTTGACGAACAATCCCAGGACCGCGGAGACGATCGCAATGATGATCGTGCCTGCAATGGCGTCCCACCAGAAGCGCTCAATGGAAAGCTCGATGGGAGTGAAGCTGGTCAACCAAGAAGTGAGCAATAGCATCAAGGCATTGATCACTATGGTGAACAAGCCCAACGTCAAGCAGGTGATTGGCAAGGAAAAGAACTTCACGATGGGTCGCACCAAGGCGTTAACCAGGCCGAAGATGCCTGCGACAACGAGGTAGGCGATCGCGGTACTTGCCGCTCCATCGCCAACAGCGTGAATCTGCAAGCCGGGAACGATCCAAACAGCGGCCGCGAGGGCCAAAGCATTAATGATGACTCGAATGAGGAAGCTCATGCTTTAACTCTGTCATAAAAAGCTGAGATCGGTATGTGGATGGGATGTAATCAGCCCCCAGATGGAGGATACCCTTTAGCTATGACTGAGAATCCGGTGACCCAGGACCAGGTGCAGCCACGCCCCGTCGTTGCACGTTTGCCAAAATACGCTGCGGGTAAGCCGCCAGCATCTGTAGAAGGCATCACCGCCTTCAAATTGTCATCGAACGAGATCCCATTTGGCCCTCTGGACACCGTGAAACAGGCAGTGATTGAGCAGAGCAGCTTGAATCGCTATCCAGATCCGTTGTCGACCAAACTGCGCGAGGCCCTTTCCGAGTATCTGGACGTTCCCGCCGAGGATATCGTCACGGGTGCCGGGTCGCTCGGCGCCTTGACCCAGATTCTGAGCACCTTCTCGGGGCAGAACGAAGACGGCATCCAAGACGAAGTGATCTACGCCTGGAGATCATTCGAGGCTTACCCGATCCTCGTTCAGTCTGCCGGCGCGCTCCCAGTGGAGATTCCGCTGCTGGAAGATGGACGCCACGATCTTGAAGCGATGATTGCCGCCGTCAACGAAAACACGTCAATCATTTTGCTGTGCACGCCGAATAACCCGACCGGACCCATCCTGACCCAGGCCGAAGTTGATGACTTCTTGGCACGAGTACCCAAAAATGTTCTGGTGGTCCTGGACGAGGCCTATATCGAGTTCGTGCGGGACGAGAAGTCGGTGGATGGACTTCATACTTATAACGCACATGAGAACGTCGTGTTGCTCCGCACCTTCTCCAAGGCTCACGGCCTGGCGAACCTCCGCGTTGGGTACTCGGTGGCCCACCCGGAAATCACCAACAATCTTCGTGTGATGGCCACGCCTTTTGCCGTATCCAGTGTTGCCGAGGACGCGGCGGTCGCATCGCTGTCGCAGATTGACCAGGTGCTCGAACGCGTTGATTCCTTGGTTCAAGAGCGTGAGCGCGTGGTGGCAGCACTGAAGGAACAGGGCTGGAAGATTCCTTCAACCCAGGCGAACTTCGTCTGGTTGCCTTTGGGGGAGAAGACCGCAGAATTCGTTGAGCGGGCGAATGCGGTGGCGCTTTCGGTACGTGGTTTTGCCAATGAAGGCGTGCGGGTATCGATTGGTGAAGTGGAAGCGAACGATCGATTCATCGAGCTGTGTAAGGAATCACTGTATTTGGCGCATAGCTGATTGGTGCTGTTGTCTCGCGTTTTAGCAGCCAATGGCTATAGGCTTAGGAGTTAGACAAGCCGTATATGTCCCATGCGGAATGTATTCCGTGTGGGGCATATTTAAGATCAAAGGAAGATATATGACGCGTGCTGCGACTGAGGCGACGGAGACGGATCTGATTCAGATCTTGACCCCGGACGGCCAGCGTCACTCCCACGAAACGTACGATGCGTATCTGGGTGACGTTGACGATCAGATGCTCCGCGGTTTCTACCGCGACATGGCATTGACCCGCCGGTTCGACCAGGAAGCCACAGCGCTGCAGCGTCAGGGCCAGTTGTGCCTCTGGGTTCCACTGCGTGGCCAGGAAGCGGCGCAGATCGGCTCGGGCCGTGCTACCCGTCCGAACGACTACATCTTTCCTACCTATCGAGAGCACGGAGTCGCCCTGACTCGCGACGTGTCTTTCTCGGAGATGCTTCGCCTCTTCCGCGGCATTTCCGGTGGAGGTTGGGACCCTCGGGAAAACAACTTCCACATGTACACCATGGTTCTTGCCGCGCAGATGCCTCATGCGGCCGGATACGCCATGGCCTTGAACATGGAACAGCAGGGCTGGGACGAAGAACGCCGCGCAGCCGAGGGCAACGCCGTCGTGGCCTACTTCGGTGACGGCTCATCGACGGAAGGCGAAACCCACGAGTCGATGGTGTTCGCCAGCTCCTTCGACGCGCCAGTGGTGTATTTTTGCCAGAACAACCAGTGGGCTATCTCGGTTCCTTTCGAAGTGCAGTCCAAGGTTCCACTGGTAACCCGCGCGGCCGGCTACGGCATGCCCGGCGTCCGGGTAGACGGCAACGACGTCCTGGCAGTGCTCGCTGTGACCCGCTGGGCCCTGGAGCACGCCCGCAGCGGCAAGGGACCGGTGCTCATTGAAGCTGTGACCTACCGGCTTGGCGCGCACACCACCGCGGATGATCCCACCAAGTACCGCATGAGCGAAGAAGAGAAGCAGTGGGCGCCGAAGGATCCGCTGATCCGCCTGGAAACCTACCTGCGCGACAACAACCTGGTTGATGACGCATTCTTTGAACAGCTCGCTGAAGATGCTGACGCGATGGCCGCCAAGGTCCGTGAGGACGCCATGGCATTCCCTGTCCCGCCATTGGCCAAGTCCTTTGAACAGGTGTACGCGGAAGCGCACCCGCTGATCAAGGAAGAACTGGCGTGGCACCTGGAGTATGAAGCCGGATTCGCAGATGCGGCCGAGGGAGAGCAGTAAATGACCACCACAATGACCCTGGCCAAGGCCATCACCACTGGCCTGGACAAGATCCTGGAATCCGATGACAAATCCTTGCTCATGGGCGAGGACATCGGACGCCTCGGCGGCGTCTACCGCATCACCGATGGGCTGATCGACAAGTACGGAACCCACCGAGTCATCGACTCGCCATTGGGAGAGGCCGGCATCGTCGGCACCGCCGTGGGCATGGCCCTGCGCGGCTTCAACCCGTTGGTGGAGATCCAGTTTGACGGATTCGTCTTCCCGGCCTTCAGCCAGATCACCACGCAGCTGGCCAAAATGCATGCCCGCTCAGAAGGACGCCTGACCGCCCCAGTGGTCATCCGCATCCCCTACGGCGGCGGCATCGGCTCCATCGAGCACCACTCCGAATCCCCGGAAGCGCTCTTTGCCCACACTGCGGGTCTGCGCATTATCACCCCGTCCAACGCCCATGACGCGTATTGGATGATCCAGCAGGCAGCAGCCTGCCAGGACCCGGTGATCTTCTTCGAGCCGAAGCGCCGCTACTGGCTCAAGGGCGAGGTGGATACCGAAACGCCGGCCTTGGACGCCTTCAAGGCACAGGTGGTTCGCCCCGGCACCGATGCAACTATCGTGGCCTACGGCCCCTTGGTTCCTATTGCCTTGGCCACCGCGGATGCTGCGTTGGAAGATGGCCGAAGCATCGAGGTGATCGACTTGCGGTCGATTTCCCCAATCGACTTCGACACCATCACCGAATCGGTGCAGAAGACCGGACGGCTGATCGTCACCCACGAAGCCCCGACCTTCGGTGGCATCGGTGGCGAAATAGCAGCCCGGATCACGGAGCGCGCCTTCCTTTCCCTGGAAGCACCGGTGCTGCGCGTCGGAGGATTCCACATGCCCTACCCGATATCCAAGGTCGAGTCGCAGTACCTGCCTGACATCGACAAGTTGCTCGAAGCCCTCGACCGGTCATTCGCTTACTAAAGCGGGACCCAAGGAGTAGAAATGACAGTTTTTAACCTCCCCGATGTGGGCGAAGGCCTGACCGAAGCAGATATCGCCTCGTGGAAAGTCAAAGTGGGCGATACCGTCGAGGTCAACCAGATCTTTGTCGAGATCGAAACCGCAAAGTCGCTCGTTGAGCTGCCGTGCCCTTTCGCCGGTGTCGTCACCGAACTGCATGCCGCCGAAGGCGACACCGTCCTGGTGGACAACCCGCTGATCAGCATCGACCAGGACGGCAACGCCGCACCTCCAACCGGTGTGCCTGAACCGGTGGAAGCACTGAACACTGCAACCCCGCAGGCTTCGGAAGAACCTGGCCCGCTGGTCGGCTCCGGGCCCACCGCGGACTCGTCGGTACGCCGCCAGCGCACCAGCCGTCCGGCCCCATCCACTGCCGGCACTCGCGCCGCAGCGGTGCGCACTTCCGGCTCGGCACTGGCAGACACCATTACCCGACGTGCCCAGTCGCTGGGCAGCGTCGTACGCGAAGAAGTGGACCGCCGCAAGCCCGCGGTGGCAAGCTTTGTCGACCGCGTGCTGGCCAAGCCCCCGGTGCGCCGCCTGGCCAAGGAACTCGGCATCGATATCAATGATGTCGTCGGCACAGGTAGCCAGGGCGAGATCACTCGCGAAGATGTGAACAGCTACCAGGCCCAGCGCGAGGCTGAGCATGCAGCAGCGCCAACCTACTGGGCGCACGGCCAACTGGCCGATGCCCGGGTGGAACGCACTCCGGTGCGCGGCGTCCGCAAGGCCACGGCCAAGGCCATGGTGGATTCAGCCTTCACCGCACCGCATGTCTCGATCTTCGTTGATGTGGATGCCAGTCGCACCATGGAATACGTGCAGCGCCTGAAGAAGTCCCGCGACTTCGAAGGCATCAAGGTTTCGCCGCTGCTGGTGCTGGCTCGTGCAGTCATCTGGGCCGCGGCACGAAACCCATCGGTGAACGCCAGCTGGGTGGAAACGCCAAACGGCGCCGAAATCCACCAGAAGCGCTTCATGAACCTGGGCATCGCCGCGGCCACCCCGCGTGGCCTGCTGGTCCCGAATATCAAGGACGCCCAGAACCTGAACATGAAGGAACTGGCCGTTGCCCTGAACGAGTTGGCCACCACAGCCCGAGCTGGCAAGACTCGTCCAGAGGATATGCGCGACGGTTCGCTGAGCATCACCAACATCGGCGTGCTGGGCATTGATACCGGAACCCCGATCATCAACCCGGGAGAGGTGGCCATCGTTGCCTTCGGCACCATCCGCCAAAAGCCATGGGTTGTAGACGGCGAGGTAGTTCCACGCTGGATCACCACGCTGGGCGGGTCATTCGACCACCGCGTAGTCGATGGTGACCTTTCGGCCCGCTTCATGGCTGACGTTGCTTCCATCCTGCAGGAACCGGCAATGCTGCTCGACTAGCAAACCGCACTGACGCCCCGGGGAAAAACTTTGAAAAGTTTTTCCCCGGGGCGTCACAGTTAAAGCTCCTGAAACGACGTATCTATTGACGGCATAAAAATTGCCGTGAACGCCGAAACAACGGGAGCAATGCCATGCGCATGAACTTGAGCAAGACCCACAAGAAGGGATACGCAGCTGTCTTGGGACTGGAATCCTATGCCAGTTCTGCGGTGCCCAAGGAACTCTATGAACTGGTCAAGCTCCGTGCATCAATCCTCAACGGCTGTTCTTTCTGCACGGACATGCACTCGCATGATGCGATGAACGTGGGCATTCCTGCAGCTAAGCTCTTCGCCGTGGCCGCGTACAACGATTCGCCACTATTCAACGACGCAGAGCGTGCCGCCCTGCGATTGACCGACGAGGTCACTCGACTGGATGCAGCGCACGGTGTGAGCGACGAGGTATTCAACGACGCGGCCGAAGAATTCAGCGAGGAAGAAATCGGAAATCTGATCTTGGCCATTTCAACGATCAACGTCTGGAACCGAATCGCCATCACCACTCAGCTCGAACCACCAGTACGCGGTTAATGGCAAGACCAGCTGATACGATCGGGCGCGTGGAACAACGCGAAGCCCGCATGGCGCTGGAGCAATGGCAAGAGGCCATGCCCCGGCTGACGATGCTGGCCTACAACATGCTCGGCGTGTGGGCTCAAGCAGAAGACGTTGTTGCCGCAGTCGGTGAACAGGTCTTCAGGCTTGAGCCCCATCAGGTCGCCGCAGTGGAGAACTGGCCAGGGTTCCTGACCACGCTGACGACCCGCCGATCCATTGATGTGCTGCGTTCGGCCCAGCATCAGCGCACCGACTATGTCGGCTCCTGGCTTCCCGAGCCGATCGACCAGAATGCGCTGCCCGAAGAGGCCGCGATCAACGATTCGATGCTGCGGCTCGGCGTCCTGTTTCTGCTCGAGGAGCTCTCCGCCCAGTCACGAGCTGCCTACGTGCTTCACCATGCCCTGGGATATACCGCCGCCGAAATCGCCCCGGTCTTGGAAACCTCGCCGGCAGCAGTGAGGCAATTGCTCAGCCGCGCCGCCAAGAAGCTCGGCCAAGCCCAAGCCCCGCAACTTGAAGTGTCCCGTGTCGCGTCGCTGCTGACCGAGATCGTACAAGCCATACATCGTGCCGACATCAACGGGCTGGTCAAGTTGCTGGCCCAAGACGCGGTACTCTACTCCGACGGCGGCGGGAAGGTGCGTGCCGCGCTTAATCCGGTCTATGGTGCGCAGAAGATCGCTCGATTCATGATTGGAGTGGATCGAAAGAACCCGGGGCGCCGGATCTGCACCGGCCGCATCAATGGCGAGCCGGCTTTGCTGTTCGCCATGGAGGGCAGGGAAGACGTGTTGGTCATTGATGTTGTTTCGGGATCCATCCAGCGCATCATGCAAGTTTCGAACCCCGATAAATTAGGCAGGGCCGGGAGCAACTGGACTGAGTTGCGAACCTAGGATTACCCGCGGCGAACCGCAATAGTTAGTCAACGCCCTGTTGATACAGTAGATTTCATGACTCGCATCAGCCGTGGAAGACCACTTCGCTACACTGTTTTGCTGGCCAGTGCGGTGGCCATGGCGGGCGCACTGAGCTTTGGCGCGGTCAGCGCTCCGGCACAGGGGGCCGGCTGGGCAGCTTCCTCTGATTCCGCTGAACCGGTATATCCGTCATCGTCGCCCAGCAGCGAGTCAGAGAACAAAGACACCATTCTGATTCCCTCGGTCACTTCCCAAGAAGGCAAGTTCTACCTGGCAGTGACGGATGCAGCGATCGATGACATCGATTCAGAACAAATCATGGGTGCGGTCCGTGAAGCAGTGGATGGGCAAAACGCCAAGATTCTTCTCGGCGTAGATAAAAAGCCCAATAACCTCAAAGGCGCGAGCCAACTCGTCCGCGGCATGCTGATGTTCGGGGACAGCGACGCACTCAGTGATGACTGGCTGGAGAACGGCAAAACCAAAGGTTACGTGGGCGAGGGCTGGATTGCGGTGGGCGTGATGCTTCCGGAATCGGCCGACGGGGAAGTCGAGGTTTTTGTTGATCCCGGGCGCAACGTCAGGGAAACTGAACCAGGCAGCAAAGACAAGATCCTAGAAGCTGGCAAGGCGGAATTCGAAGCTGGCGACTACACCGCTGGAATCAGCGCTGTCGCGATGTCAACCACTGAAAACCTTCGTGCCCCGCTGGATCAGAAGATCGCCCTGTCGATCGCCCTCGGAGTGCTGGCACTCATCGTTGGCGTGCTCGTGTTCTTCGGATTGCGCAACAAGCGCCGCAAATTGCTGCAAGCTGCTGCCCAAAAGCGAACCAAGCAGGCCGAACGCTGGGAATCCGCTATTCAGCAGGATCTTAATGCGCTTCGGCGTATTCCGGCCACACCCCTTGACGTGCAGGCAGGTAATCGCAGTGCCCTGGCCTTGCACGAAATCCAGGTGCAACGAGAGCAAGCCCTTGCCGACTATGGTTCAACGACAGCCGGCCTCGTCGACACCAGCGCTGGTGCTGGAATTTCTGAAGCCCAGGCACAGCAACTTGAGCAGCAGTCCGAACACCTTTCCCTGTTGCGCCGGGCAGTTGAGCTGGCTCGCAGCCTGCAAGGACCGGCCAGCAGCTCTGTGAAGTCGTGGAACCAGATCATCGAACAGCACCGAGGCGGGCTGGAGCTGCTGGTGCGGTTCCTCGATGGAGACGGGGCCGCCCAACTGGAAATTGCCCCACAAGTTCGCACCGCAATTGTCACACACACCGATGCACTCGACCAGCTCCACGAACGAGCAAAGTCCAAGCCCGGCCCGCAACAGGCCGCCGATTTGCTGGACGACCTATGGGTGCTGCGCGACGAACTGGATTCACTGGTGGATGCTGCCTTGGCCCAAGCCGATGCGGCACGCGTGAAGGCCGACGCAAAGCTGGTTGAGCAGATGCGCTCCTTCCTGCCCAGCGCGGCAGCCGCAAGCAATGATCCGATTTCGGTGCTCAGGACCTTCTGGCAGGAAGGCGGGAAGCACTAATGGCCGCACGATTGATGCACGATTCGATGGGCCGAAGCTTGCGCCGCCCCTATCATTGGACGGCTTTTGCAGCGATTTTTCTTGCTCTGGTGACCACCTTGCTGGGGGTACGCGCCGGGTTCGCAGTGCACGCCGCCAGCGTGCCGCTGCCCTATGAAGTCACCGTCCAGATCAAGGGAGAACAAGATTTCAATATCACCCAGGAGCACGTCGACGCGGAACTGGCTGCGCACCCGGTACGGTCTTCGCAACCGCTGACCCTGATACTGGTGGACCGTTGGCTGACCGGTGACGAAAAGCTGCGCGGCGAGATCCCGGATAACCAGATCATCATCTCTTCCAAGCTGGACAACCTTGAAACCAAGGATACGGATGTCGAGGAACGCTTTAGCGGAGTAGCGCTGGCCAGGAATCTTGCGGGCGGCGATGATGCGCATACCGACTTGAGCTACGACATCGCGAAGGCCTTCACCAAGAATGTTTCTGTAGGCCATGGATCCAAGGCAGTGGTCGCCGCCGCGCACACCGCGTCGGTGGTGCTGGATAAATCGGCGACGAGCTCGGTCATTTTCTGGTTCTCCATAGTCGGACTCAGTGCCATGCTCACGGCGGCTTTCCTTGTTCCTGCATTGCGTTTCCGTTCCCGGTGGGAATCGAGGCACCGCCGCCTGGCTGTGGCCCAGCGCAAGCTGGCCCGTGTGGTGCTGGACTTGGAAGCCTTGGAGGCCACATATTCCGCCACTGAACCCTCGAGGCGTCCCGAAGGTTTCAGCGCAGCATGGACGCAGCTGCAGAAGCTGTCGCTGAATGCCGCCCGCGATGAGGACCCATTGGTCGGTGCACTTTTTGACCGCGAGCAATGCCTGGGCAAGGAAACCGGCGAGAAGCTCGCGGCCTTTGAAGCCACCACGCGCAAGCTGACCGGCTTGGCTGATAGCCTCATGGGTGCCGGTTCGGTGCATGCACGCCTGGCCGGTACCGGTTCCACTTTCGACAAGCTGAGCAGCCCGATCAACGATGCGGCGACAGCGCTGTTGATTCGCCTCGAAGACGCACCGGGAAGGATGGTTGCCGGCGCGGATCTGGCAGCACTTCGCGAAGCGTTGGGAAATCTTCTAGATGCAGCCCAGGGCGATATTGAGCAGATCGATGCCGTGCAGGCGTGGTCTGCCGCTGAAGAAAAGCTTTCAAGCATTGCCCAGCGGCTGATCCGTCAGCTGCGCCGCTACCCCCATGGGAAGAGGCCGCCTATCCCGGAAGTGGGCGTGGAGCACAACCAGCTGCGCTCGACCCTGGGCTTGGCACCCGTCTCGCAACATGGCGCCCTGCATCAGCTGCATGTCGCCAACAGCGTGGCTCGGTCAATTCTCGGCGATACGCTCAGCACGGACCAAAGCCAGAAAACGCAAACCAAGCGCACTTCGTGGCTCGTTGCGTTGCTGAACAAATTCGCTACCGCACGCCCGGGCGGCAAGGATGAACCGGGCAAGCTCGGCCGAGCCAAGATCATCGGACTGCTCGCGGTACTGCTGTGCGCCAGCCTCATTGCCGCCGGAATCATCGTGTCCTCGGTGACCAAAAAACCGCAGGCAACTTACGATGGGTCGGGCCAAGGCATGGTCTTGGAATTCGATGACAAGGCCGGTTTGGTTGACGAGGCCGAGATCCGCCGGTATATGGAGGAAGACTTCGAGGTAGAACAGCACCTGCTGGTAGCCGTTCGCGACGCGGAATCCTATCTGGACCTGCATAACAGGGAAGGCTCGGAATATCGCGAGTCGACGCCTCAAAGCGTGCGGCAGGCCATTTGGAGGATCAAGAACGAATACAAGGATCGGATGGATCCAGTCAGCCAGGAACTGCCCGAAAACCTGACAATCATCCCGTTGCTGATCACCGATGAAGGCAAGGGGATCATGCCCGGCCTGATATCAGGTGCTGTCATCAGCGGGACTGCTTCGTGGGGAACAACTAGCGGTTGGGAGTACGGAAGCATCTATGAATCCCGGTACCCGTCGATGGAAGTGGCCCATGCGGCCGAGGACTTCGCGACGGTGCTCAAGCGCGCTGGATATGAAGAACCTGACTACAACACGGCTCTGTTGTTCTGGATCCTCACGTTCATGTTCTTCTTCACGGTGCTCAACCTGATCCAACTGGTTCAGTACCTATTGGGTGCCACCACGCGCTTCAACCGATTCTCCCGCGGTTCGCGCTCGCTTCAGCAGGCACGGCGGCGGTTGGAGCGCTTGGCCCTGGGCCTGGACGATTCGCAGATCAACGCCGTTGCTGTTTTGGGTGCCTCGGAGTCGGGGCACGCTGATGAAGCGGGGCAGCGTCTCTTCGAACGTGCGCTGATGATGGCTTGGCGCGAAGCCGAGGAGCTGTCCGCCATGAGCCTGTCCGAGCGTCTTGGCTCGGGTTATGCCGCACGGGCTGATCATTTGCAACGTCTGGTCGCCTTGCTCGGTGAACGCGATGAGGACGTGGCCAAGCGTGCCCGCGACCTGGTTCTGGCCAGCCGCGGGGCCGGCGGGGATGCGCCGCGGCCGGTGGTATTGCCGGGGCAGCAGTAAGCGCCACCCCGGCAGCCGGTGCATGCCGTGGCTAGCCTAGGAGCTCAGGCAGTTCGCCGGGCGCGTTGCCCAGGACCTTCTGGGACAGGAATTCGGTCACGACTTCGTACCAGATCTTGGCGTGCTGCGGGGAGAGGATCCAGTGGTTCTCATCCGGGAAGTACAGGAACTGGTGCTCGGTGCTGCCGTCTTCCTTTTGCGGCAAACCGGAATCTGCCAGCAACTCGTACCACAAGCGCAGTCCTTCGCCGATGGGCACACGGTAATCCTTGTCGCCGTGGATGACCAGCATCGGCGTGACAATATTGCCCACCGAATGATGAGGCGAATTCTGCTCGCGCATTTCCGGGCTCATCTCGCGGGTCCAGTAGAAGGCCGCATCGGTGGTTTTGCCGAACCCTTCCAATGCCCACAAGCTTGCGTGGGTGACGATAGCTTTGAAGCGGTCGGTGTGCCCCGCCACCCAGTTGGCCATGTAGCCGCCGAAGGAACCACCCATCGCGGCCGTGCGGGTTTCGTCGATGTCTTCGCGGGCCTCGGCCTCATCGGTGATAGCCATCAGATCCGTAAATGGTTCTTGGCCCCAGCGTCCCCAGCCGCGCTGGATGAACTCCTGGCCGTAGCCGGTAGACAGCGCAGGGTCGGGCAGCAGCACCGCGTAGCCTTGGGCCACCAATAACCAAGGGCTCCAGCGCCAGCTCCACGCGTTCCAGGAACCCAGCGGCCCGCCATGGATCCACAGCAGTAGCGGTGCCTTGTTTTGCGCCGAGGCAGATTCCGGCAGTGCCAGCCAAGCGCGCACCGTGGAACCGTCTTCCGCGGTAGTGCTGACTTCGGTCAATGTTCCCGGAAGCTGCGGGCGGGGAGCAGGGGAGAGCAGCTGAGTCAGATCGGCGAAGTCGCCGGCTTCAAGCTCGTGGACATGGGTCAGGTCAACCGCCACCGGCTCGGCAGGGTACAGATAGCTGGAACGCAGCGCGTAGGCGGTGCGGGAATCACGACTGATGGCCACGTCCGTGAAGCTGCCCTCATCGGTCAGCCGGGTGATCTTGTCGTTGTACAGGCTCAGGTGGAAGATCGGGCTGTGCCCGTTGTCATCGGCGATCAGCAGCAGCGAACGCCCATTGGGAACCCATTGGATGTCATTGGCCCAGTGGTCCCACCCGGCGGCAATCTGGTGGGTGGATCCATCGGCCAAGTGCATCAGCCACAGTTCAAAGACCGGTGCGGTATCTGCTGTTGAGCGGTGCCAGCGAGCGTAGACCAGCTCTTTGGAGTCTGGGCTGATTTTGCCCAGCGTGTACTCGAAAGTGTCATCTGGGGCCAGGAGCAGATCCTGGGCGCCAGTGTGCAAGTCGATGCGCATGAGGCCCGGGGCCAGGGAGGCCCGACCTTCGTTCACCTGCCATTCGGTGATCAGGAATTCGCCATTGGGTGCCACATCAAAGGCGGCCTCCTGGAGGTTCGCGCCGATGCCCGGGGTCAGATCCGTGAGCTCAGTACGGGCAGAATCCTGATCCTCTGGAAGCGTGCCGGTGTAGAGGTGCGGGGTGGATGGGCCGAGGTCATGGTCCCAGTAGCGCACCGGATAACCGGTGTGCAAAATCGCAGAGACCTTCTTGTCCTTGCGGGCCGTGCGCAGCTTCTCTTCGGCATCAAGGTCCATGGCCCGGCTATGAGCACTGGTGCGAAGGACGATGGTTTGCGGGGATTGCTCGCAGATGCGCAGCGAGTCAACGCCGGCCGGGTGGGAGATGACCGGGCGAGCTTCACCGCCTTCCGACGGGAGTAGCCAGCCCTCGGGCTTGGCGTCGTCCTTGCTGGAGCGCTTGGCCACGAAAAGCAGGTCGCCACTGGCGGTGTACTGCGGCTGGGATTCGCCCTGTTCTCCGAAGGTGAGCCTGCGTGCGGGGGCTTGACTTTTGGGATCGATGGCCCACAAGGCGCTGTCGTAGCTGGTTTCATCCTCGGACAGGGTGCTCATGGCGGTGACCAAGCGCGTTCCGTCGGGGGAGAGAGCTAGGCCGCCGAGCCGGGGCATTGAGATGTACGAATCCAATTTATGAAATGAATGCTTAGAGTGTTCCACCTCACTCATCTTGCCACTGATTAGAGTCTGAAACTAGCGCCTGCAAAAAATACTTGAAGCTCAATCCGGAGTTTATTACTGCATTTGTCTATTGCGAAGTAGGGGATTTTGAGGCGTATTTCCCGCTAAATAGCCGTAAGGACTCGGTGCTGACTGTTGTTTCGGGGGTTGCTGCATCGGGGCTCGCTCTTTCGATAGCAATTGCGCCGGCTCAGGCGGCCAATGCATCACGTTCTTCCGTTGCTCCCGAGGCTCGGTCTCTGGTGGTCGTACCGTATGCACTTGGGTGGAAAGACGTCCTGATGACCGCATTCGAATACGTGCTTGAAAATGTCAAGTCACTAAAGAAATACCCGGCAACTTTCTCAGATAATGGTTCCAGAGCGACCGTGACCCCGGGGAGCGTGCAATTCAATAAGGGTAGTAATGGTGTCAACATGGTCGACAAGAAAGTCTACGCGCAGAAAGCTGGACATAGAATTGAAATGTGGGCAAATTCGCAACAGCCTTTCTATAGGGGAAGCATTGGTGTGGTACTTCGTAAGGGGTCATTCAAGCCGATTAATCGTACGGTCGGCCATAACCAATACAGTACATACAAGGTCGGAAGTGGAAGAACCGGTAATTATATAGCGTCGTTTAATTCAACGTCCAAACACAAATGGCGCATAAGGATTGGGTACAACCATTGTGGAGTCAAATCATACCGAGCGTTAGGTGATCTTGACGCGCCGAGTGTTGGGAGTTTCGTCGACGTTGGAGATGAAAAATTTCTAGTCCCATCGGATTCCTTCAAGCGTCCTAAGCCGGCGCTTCGGGCTCTTGGTGGTCCAGAGGGAGAATATGACTTCAGCGGTCTTTATGAGGAGTTTTATGACAGTGAGCTAGACTCCTTGGTTGACGTTCCGAAGACATTGCCTGTGGATTCGTCCGTAGTGGTCAGTAATAAGATCAGCCGAGTTCACTCCAACGCCGAGGAGGACGCGACTTACTTCCATTTTGACAATGCAAGGGTCGCGGTGGAACTGCCATTTGCAGGCAATTTAACGAAAAGGTTTGCGGTAGGAGATCGCGTTAAGTTTAAGTTCCAAATGAATCGTGTTATTGATGGTTATGACTTCGTGACTTTTGATTATACCGATTCGACGTCTGCAGAGGGCGTTTTCCCGAAAATTGAAAAATTTATCGACGGCTAAAATTTTTACGCGAGAAAGTGGATTCATGAAGAATAAGTGGCTGAAAATATCTGTTCTATCGGTTGTTGCCATAGGGATTATATTTTGGATCTTTCGGGGAATTGCGTGGGGTCCGATGACTGCTCAAGAGAGTGAATTTGAGCCGTCTGATATTTCGTCCGCGATAGAAGATTTAGGATATTCAGTTTCTGTACCAAAATACTCGCCTCAGGGTTATCACTTGAGCCAAATCCTAGTGACGCACCTTCCTCCAGTAAAGGACAACAATCCTAAAGAACTAACCCTAGTTTATGAACGTCAGGGATATGACACGTTTGAAGTCGTTGCGCGAAAGATGCAAGTCTCGTTTGCTGAGGAAGTCACCAGACAAAAGTATCCAACGGATGTTCAATCATGGATCAAGATACATGAGTCGGAAGCTGCCATTCTTCAAACGAAGGCGAAAGATAGTCCTTCTCTCCGGATGCTCTATGCTCCAAGCATGGATCGTTCCTACGAAGTTCGAACTGAAAATCGAACGGGTCGATCTCTGGGGGAAGCTGATATGCGTGAAATTCTGGAGTCGATTAAATAAGTTAGGCATCGTAGGAGGCCGCTAACTCTGCATGGAAACTTAGCGGGTAACTAGATGATCCATGTATTCTTTAGGCCTTATAAATAAGAATCAGCGGCCGAGGTAAACCAGTTACTGGATTACCTCGGCCGCTATGGTGTGATTTCTAATTGTTCCCTCAGACTACTCGACCGACGCCTTGGCGTTCATGCGAGCCTGGGCCAGTTCGTTGATGCGGCCGCGGCACAAGTACCAGCCGCCGATGATCATCGGAATGATGATGACCAGCGAGGCGATGGTCCAGGTGCCTACCGGGTTGTCAAAGGCCATCATGATCAGCACCATGACCAGGAAGGCCAAGGTGACCCAACCGGAAATCGGCGCCAGCGGCATGCGGAAGCTCGGGCGATCCTGCTCGCCGCGCTTGGCCGACTTCACCAAGGCCATCTGGCACAGCACGATCATGGCCCACGAAGCGATGATGCCGATGGCGGCAAAGTTCAACACGATCTCGAACGCTGCAGCGGGAACTATGGCGTTCAGGACAACACCGAGCACGGCCACCACGGCGGTGATCACAATGCCGCCGTAAGGCACACCGGCCTTGTTCATGCGTCCGGCGAAACGCGGAGCCGAGCCGTTCAGCGACATCGAGCGCATGATGCGGCCGGTGGAGTACAGACCGGCATTCAACGAAGACAGCGCCGCGGTAAGAACCACCAGGTTCATGATCACGTCCATGCCCTGGATGCCGATCGATCCGAAGAAGGTCACGAAGGGCGATTCCCCGGAGCTGTAGGCGGTGTAGGGCAGCAGCAGCGAAAGCAGGACCAGGGATCCGACATAGAACACGGCGATGCGGATGATCACGGTGTTGATGGCCTTGGGCATGACCTTTTCAGGGTTCTTGGCCTCGCCGGCGGCGGTGCCGATCAGCTCGATGGAAGCGTAGGAGAACACCACGCCCTGCATTAGCACCAGAACCGGCATGAAGCCGTTGGGCAATAGCCCGCCGTTATCGGTGATCAGCGAGAAGCCCACGTCGTGGCCTTCTACCGGGGTGCCGAAGATGACAAAGTAGCAGCCGATGATCAGGAAGGCGACCAGCGCAATTACCTTGACCAGGGCGAACCAGAATTCCATCTCGCCAAAGGCCTTGACCGAGATCAGGTTCATGGTCAGCACTACGGCCAAGGCCAGCAGCGCCCAGACCCACTGTGGGACGGCGTTGATCCAGGCGACGTACTTGCCGAAGAAGCCCATATACAAGGCCACTGCGGTGATGTCCACAATGGCGGTCATCACCCAGTTCAGCCAGTACAGCCAACCGGTGGCGAAAGCGGCCTTCTCGCCGTAGAACTCGCGGGCGTAGGAGACGAAGGAGCCGGTGGAAGGGCGGTGCATGACCAGCTCGCCGAGCGCGCGCAGAATCAGGAAGGCGAAAAAGCCGCAGACTGCGTAGCTGATGACAATGCCGGGGCCGGCATCGGCCAGTCGGCCTCCGGCGCCCATGAACAGGCCGGTGCCGATGGCGCCGCCGATGGCGATCATCTGCATCTGCCGGGAGGAAAGGCCCTTGTGGTAATCGTTGTCGCCGGCGGTCAGCGCGGCGTCAGGCACGTGCGCCGCAGTGGCGTGCGGGGTGGAATTGTCCATCGGGATCCTTGTTTTAGTCGGAGAGGTTGGCGAGGCGCTCGGGGGAGAGCAGCTCATTGAGGTCGTCGGCGGAAAGCAGGCCTCGTTCGAGCACCAGCTCGGCCACGCCGCGTCCGGTGTGCAGCGCTTCGAGCGCCACCGACGTGGAGGCGGCATAGCCCAGGCGCGGGTTCAGCGCGGTCACCAGCCCGATGGAATTCTCCACCTCGCGGCGCAGCGCTTGCTCATCTACGGTGATGCCGTCGATGCACTTCTCCGCCAGCGTCAAGCAGCCATTGGTCAGGTGCTTCAGGGACAGGGCGATGGAATGGGCGATCACCGGCTCGAAGGCGTTCAGCTGCAGCTGGCCGCCTTCGGCCGCCATGGTCACGGTCAAATCGTGGCCGACCACCTGGTAGGCGATCTGGTTGACAACTTCCGGGATCACCGGGTTGACCTTGCCTGGCATGATCGACGAACCTGACTGCACGGCCGGCAGCTGGATGTCGTTCAGCCCCGCCCGCGGACCGGAGGAGAGCAGGCGCAAGTCGTTGCAGATCTTCGAGATCTTCAGGGCCACGCGCTTGAGCACCCCGGAGAGGTGCACAAAGGCGCCCACATCACTGGTGGCTTCGATCAGATCCGGGCTGGTGGTCAGCGGCAGCCCGGTCAGTTCGCGCAGGTGGCGGCAGGCTGCCTCGGCATATCCGGCCGGTGCATTCAGGCCAGTGCCGATGGCGGTGGCACCCAGGTTGATCTCGGTGACCAAGCTCAGCGACTCGGCCAAGCGGGCCCGATCCTCGCCCAGGGTCACAGCCCAGCCGCGGAACTCCTGGCCCACGGTCATCGGCACGGCGTCCTGCAGCTGGGTGCGGCCCATCTTCACTACGGTGCGGAATTCAGCGGCCTTGGCATTGCAGGAACCCTGGAGCACCTCGATGGCTGCCAGCAGCGGCTGGGTGGCGAAGTGGGTGGCGATGTTGACCGCGGTCGGGTACGCGTCGTTGGTCGACTGCGACAGGTTCACGTGGTCGTTCGGGTGCAGGTACTGGTACTCGCCCTTTTGGTGGCCCAGGATTTCCAGCGCCAGGTTGGCGATGACCTCGTTGGCGTTCATGTTGGTGCTGGTGCCGGCCCCGCCCTGGATCGGATCCAGGATGAACTGGTCGTGCAGCGACCCGTGCGCGATGGACTCGCAGGCCTGGTCGATGGCGCGGGCGCGGTCCGCATCCAGCAGCCCCAGTTCGTGGTTGGCACGGGCCGCGGCCTGCTTCACGCGCGCCAGTGCGCGGATCAGATGCGGGTTGCCAGCCAGGGTGGTGCCGGTGATGTTGAAATTGTTTTTTGCGCGCAGGGTGTGCACGCCCCAGTAGGCTTCCACTGGGATGTCGAGGTCGCCAATCAGATCATGCTCGCTACGCGTTTCGCCGCTGAGCAAGGTTTCAGACATGGTGGATGTATCTCCAAAAAGGTAGTGGTTCGAGTAAGAAAGGATCTAGAGGGCAGCCAGCACGCCCACTGGCGCACCGCCGCCCATTGCGGGGGAGCTGGCCAGTTCGCCCAGGGCCGCAGGAGCGGCATCACCGAGGTGCTCGGCCAGGAGCTTGACGGTGATCGGCATGCGCGCGCGGTCCGAGCCATCGGCGATCTTCACTGCCAGGGCGGCGCCATCGGGCAAGGCCACGGCCTGGATGCCCTCGAAGCCGTCCTTGGCTACGGCACCTGGGAGGGCGCGCATCAGCTCGGTGACATCGCGGCCCACGCCGGCCACCAGTTCCGGGTATTTGGACATCGCTGCGGCCACGCGGGCCTCGGGGGTGCCTGCTGCGGCGGAGGCCAGGCGGGCGAATCCGCGGGCCAGGCCGATGAGGCTGATCAGGTAGACCGGGGTGCCGCAGCCATCGGTGCTTTCGCCGCTGATCTTCTCGCCGGTGAGCTCTTCGACGGTCTCCTGCAGCATCTGCAGCAGGCGCTCGTCGTGGAGGTAGTCGGCGGTGTCCCAGCCCTTCAGCTCGCTCAGCGCGGCCAGGGCCGCGTGCTTGCCCGAGCAGTTCTGCGCCAGCTGGGTGGCGGTGCCGCCAGCGGCCAGGTACTCCTGCTGCTCGGCCACGCCGTAGGGCAGGTCGGTGGAGTTGCGCAGCGCGGTTTCATCCAGCTTGGCCGCTGCCAGGGTGGAGCTGGCTACCTGCTGGTGGATTGGCGCACCGGAGTGGCTGGCCGAGGCCAGGGCCAGCTGCTGGTCGTCCAGCTGCAGGCCGGCGCGGAGCATGCCCACGGCGAACAGCGGCTTGAGCGCCGAGCGGGGGTAGTAGGCGGCCTGCGGCTCGCCGACGGAGGCGAGCACTTCCCCCTGCGCGTCCAGCAGCACTGCCGAGCCGTAGTGGATGGATTCCACAACTTGGCCGCGGGTGGCGGCTACCAATGGCGCGTGCTGTGGCAAAACCGGGTTGGCCAGCGGGTCGGTCTGCGACTGCGGGTGGGCGGGGATCACTTATTGCTCCTGACGATGGTGGACACGGCATGTTGTACAGCTGCTAGATGATCGCCCATGGCCTGGTTGGCGGCCTGGGGATCTTGTGCTTGGATGGCCCGGTAGATGGCCAGGTGCTCGTCCTTGGAAGGGCTGCGCCGCCCGGCGACGAGGTTCACGGTTTCGGATTGGCGGGCCATGGCCTCGCGGATATCGGAGACCACCTTGGTGAACACCGAGTTGCCGCTGGCTTGGGCGATGGCGGCGTGGAAGGCGGCATCCAATTCCACCCAGGCGGCGGCATCGTCTTCCTGGTCCATCTGCTCGATCAGCCCGCTGATGCGTTCCAGATCTTCGGCGGTGCGCCGGGTGGCCGCGAGCGTGGCGGCCGGAATTTCGATATGCGGGCGGGCTTCGAGCAGGTCGTCGGAGGAGAAGACGCCCAGCTTCAATTCGCGGGTGGGGCGGTGCGAAATGACAAAGGTTCCGCGCCCGGTTTCGGTGCGGGTCAACCCCAGTGCTGCGCAGGAACGCAATGCTTCGCGGACCACCGAGCGACTCACGCCGTAGTCGGCGGCGAGGGCCGCTTCGGAGCCCAGCTTGCTCCCGACCGGGATTTCCTGGGCTTCAATGGCAAGGCGGAGTGCGTGGAATACGGCTTCGGCAGCGGAGCGTCGCTCGATCGGCTGCTGTCCGGGTGTCCAGCTGTCTGACAGGTTCACGAGTACAAGTGTGCGGGTGTGATGCACCCAACGTCAAGTCGAAAATCTTAGTGAGTGGGAACACTCAGGTCAGTAGCGCACCGGTGCCGTGGACACCATGCTGGCTGCATGGCGTCCACGGCACCTGAACATCATTGCTAGGCCCGCTCCAGGATCTTCTTCAGGGCTCGCAGATCAGCCATATTGGCACGGCGCATCATGGGTTTCATCAGCGGGGCGACGAGCTTGCTGAAACCCGTAGGCTGTCCATCATTGCGCAGCCGGACCTGGGTTGCCGTTGGGCCCACTGCTTCGAATCGATAAGTGGTGCGCATGGGGAATGGGCCTTGAGCGGTGGCCATGACCAGTTCCTCGTCCTCCAGCATCGACGTGACTTCGTAAGTGTAGGAGAGGTCCCGACCGAGGAAGCGAGCTTCAAAGGAGGTGCGGGAACCGACCCCAAATTCTTTCTGGTCCAGCCGGCGCACCGAGTGGATATTCTGATACCACGTCGGTGCGTTCAATGGATTCATCGTGTAACCGGCCACCATGGCCAGCGGCCGGTCAATCACGATGCTGGTCGAGACATCAACCATCAGTGGTCCTCAAACCCCTGCGGGAACGCGGCCGGTGAAGGCAATCAAGCGATCCAGGCTGCTGGCGGATTCGGCAATGACAGCTTCTTCCGCGAAGGAGCCTGACGCGCGCTGTTCTGGACCTATGGTCTTGCGTGCCAGGCCGAGAACGTACTCGGCATGGCCCGGATGGATCTCAAAGCCCTGCCCCGTGGCCTGGGCGAAGTCCCACCCGTGAACCATCAATTCAAGATTCAGGATGCTGGCGACAACTTTTGCCGGCATCGCAGCGAAACCGAGATCGATTTCGCCTTCCAGGCCACGAGCTGCGAAGGCTTCCAGGGTCTGCTGCGCCAAGTTGGCGATGCGAACTTCTGGCGCGAGCGCTGGGTCGTCAGAAACCGCTGCTCCCAGGCCCATGCCGATCGAACAGATCGAACCTGCAAGGTGATCCAGCAGCTGGCTCACCGAGAACTTAGCGCAGGGGGTGGCCTTGCCAAGGTCTGCTTCTGAAATGCTGTTCAGGGCAAATTGCAGTGCCGCCAAGGATCCCTCGGCAGAAATGAACGGGTCCTGGGGCTCGGGAACGGCGTTCCACTGGTCGATCACTGCCTCGCCGGATTGGGCAAAGCTCGTGAGGCGATCCAGGAAGTGGTTCCATCCTTCTGCATGGCCCGAAGACTGTTCTGCGTTCAGGCCTTCATGGCGCAAGGTGACTGCGGTGCCGTTCTTCCAAGGTTCCAAGGTGATGAAGACCGTTGAGTCGCCCGGCGGAACGGCGTCGGAGCCTTCCCAGCCCCATGTGAACACCAGGCGCTTGCCCGGCTCGATTTCGGTGAAGGTGCCCGTGGCCTGATGGCCCGGGCCCATGGTGAAGCGGAAGCCCCCGCCCATTCGAAGATCAACGCGGTTGGCAACTGTTTGCCAGCGGCGAAGGCGTTCGGGGTTGGTGACAAGGTCAAAGGCGGTGTCGGCGTCAACGGGGAGGAGGACAGTTCGTTCGAAGCTCATGGCATTTCTCCTGGTGGCTGCTGTGGCGAATTCGGCGGTGTGCCGAGTGCTGCCAAATCGGCGGCTTCGGCGACGAGTAGATCAAGTTCGGTGTTCCAAAACGAGTCAAGGAGGACCTTGAGCTTCGCGATGCCTGCTGGGTTCAGCGAGTAGTAGCGGCTGCGTCCATCCTTGCGCGCTTGCAGCAGTCCTACGTCAATTAAAAGCAGCAGGTGTTGTGAGATGGCGGAACGAGAGACCGTAAAATTTCCCGCCAGTTCCGTCACCGTGCGTTCTCCGGAACCCAGCAACTGAATCAAGCGCCTTCGCGTTGGTTCGGATGCGACTTCCAGTAGATCAAGCATAAAAGATACGTTAGCAGTGACTAACGCATTTGGGCAAGGGGGTGGGGGAATGATTTTGGATCTCCCGTGCAACGCTGTTAAAGCACTAGTGGGCGCCCTGGCAAGAATGCCGGAGCGCCCACTAGTGGTGGTAAATGCTTACGGGATGGTGATGATCTGGCCAGCGTAAGCCAGGCCGCCACCGAAGGCAAAGAGCAAAGCCTTGGAACCTGAAGGCAGTGGCTCATCCGAGGCCATCATCTTCGACAAGGCCAGGGGAACCGATGCCGCCGAGGTGTTGCCCGAGTAGACCACATCGGTGGCCACCCGTGCGTTCGGAGCGCCGATCTTCTCGGCCAGCGGCTCGATGATGCGAAGGTTGGCCTGGTGCAGGACAATCGCGTCCAGTTCTTCTGGCTTCATGCCTGCGCGGTCGATAATTTGCGAAGCAATCTTTGGAAGCTGCGTGACGGTCCAGCGGTATACGCTCTGGCCATTCTGCGCGAACTTCATGTCGTTTTCGGTTTCAATGCGAACCGCATCGGACAGCGATGGAACCGAGCCCCAAACCACTGGAGAGATCCCATTATCTTCAGAAGCGGTGATGATGAACGCGCCAGCTCCATCCGCGGTCAACACGCAGGTGGTGCGGTCGGAGAAGTCAGTGTAGTCGGTGAGCATTTCCGAACCGATGACCAGGGCGTTCTTCGAGGAGCCTGCGGCAATGGCTCCCTGGGCGATGCCGACTGCATGGGCGAAGCCCGAGCAAGCGACATTGAGGTCCATGGTGGCAGGACCCTGCTCCATATTCAGGGCGTTGGCAACGCGAGCGGCCATATTCGGCGAGCGGTCGGTGGCGGTGCAGGTAGCGACGACGATCAGATCGATATCCGTTGCCTTGATATCTGCTGAATTGCGCAAAGCCATCTCGGCGGCCTTGATGGCCATGGAGTCTACGGTTTCAACACCGGTGCCCCAGCGGCGTTCCTCGATGCCAACGCGACGGGTGATCCATTCATCGCTGGTTTCCACCAGCTTTTCCAGCTCGGTGTTAGGGACGATGCGCTCCGGCTGGAAGTGGCCAAAGGCGACGACTTTGCTGCCCGTCATGGATATAGCTCCTTGGTGGATTCAAATCTGCTCTTCTAAGGGTAGTCGTTTTGGGTGCTACTCGCTGTTCATATACCGCAGATCGCATGTATTGCGGGCAATATCCCATGATTTCGGCAATTTTCGTTCGGTAATCGAAAAACAGGGATTCGCTAGGACTTCACATCTCGTCGGTTCCTTGTTCACCTGATCGTCAGAACCGAACAGTTCAATGGAACGAACGGCAGCAGGACGCGGGGAGGGATCGATGAAGCCACTGACAATCATTCATATGAGCGACACCCATCTGTGCCCTGAAGGCCGGTTGCTTCATGGAAGCATTGATTCCTGGCGGCGAACTCGCCAGGCCCTGCGGGTCTCGCAGCACTTTTCGCCAGACGCAATCGTCGTGACCGGAGACATCGCCGACCGAGGCGCTCCGATCCACCCGGCGGCCGCGGCGATGCTCAATGACATCCAAGAGGAGCTTGGATGCCCGGTGATCAGCATTCCGGGCAATCACGATCCACTGGGAAGCGTCGGTCCAGAATTCAATACCCAGCGGTTATCGACCGGCCCCTACCCGGCCAATACCGTGCACGAAGTACTGGGATTGCGGATTATCGGGCTGGACAGCGGAGGATTCCAGCTGGCGCAAGGCGAAGTGGACCAGGCCCAGCTCGCGTGGCTGCAGTCATTGCTCACCGTGCCGGCCCCACTTGGTTCGCTACTGCTATTGCACCACCCGCCGGTGGAAGCCACGAGTTCAGCAAGAGCCGGGCGTGGATTAAAGGATCCGATGGCGTTGGCCGCGATCACCGTCGGCACCGACATCCGGGCCATCCTCTGCGGGCATTATCACCAGGCTGCAACGAGCCAGTTGATCAATACCCCGGTGTTCATGGCGCCAGCAGTTTCCTACAACATGAATCCTTTTGCCCCTGATGAAATTCTCGCGGAATCCGGATCAGGATTTGGGGTACTTCAAATGGGGCAAGAAGCACTGAATTGGTTCATTGCCTACAGCGACCACATCATGACCGGACCGCAGGATGCGGCGCCAACACCGTCGGTGGGCGGCCAGCGGGCCGCCAACTGATATCGGCAAAACTTCGCATTCAAGATCAGGATCTCGAAGTGCACGCAAGAAAGAAGAAGACGATGAGTGAACAGAAAATTGTATTGATCCGCCATGGCCAGACCGAGTGGAACAAGGCAGGGAGGCTGCACGGACGCAGCGACCTGCCGATGAACGACACCGGAGTGCGCCAAGCCCGGCAGCTGGCAGCCGACCTCGCGATGCAAGGGCCGTGGGCCGCGGTCTATTCCTCTCCGCTGTTTCGGGCGCTGCAGACTGCGCAAATTATCGCCAACGGAGTCGGCACCCGTGCCCTGTACGAAAACCCGGAGCTCATGGAGCAGGACTTCGGCGATTGGGAAGGCAAGCTGGTAGGTCACCCGGCCGATGAACAACGCCAAGTGCACATTGGATCTGGCGAAACCGAGCAGCACCTCATTGAACGCGCGATCAACGCCCTGTTCAAGATCAGCCAGCAGCACCCAGGAGAAAACGTGCTGGTGGTAAGCCATGGAGCATTGATCAGCTCGGTGCTCAGCGCATTGACCTCAGAATCCGATCCACGGGTGGCCAACGGGACTTGCCGCGAACTGGACGCGCGGTTGCTGAACACCTACGTGTCCCGCGAACCGCTCTGGCACTAGAAGCCCAACTGCGAGCAAAAGGCTGCCAGCGGAAATTCGTGAACTGCTCCACAAAAGTTGGACTGAGAAATCAGAACTACTTCTGGGGAGCATTTTCATGCGAACACGCAGCACATTAACCGAGGGCCAACGAGAACGACTCGTTGATCTTTTTGAAGCCGGCATGGGATCGAAAGCTGCTGCCAGCCAACTGAACGTTCGTTACTCCGCCACGGAGAAGCTTTACGATCGGTGGAGATTACATGGCAGGCTTTGTCTTATGGAAAAGCCAACCAAGACCACGTATTCCTTTGAGATCAAGAAGGAAGTCGTTCAGCGGTACCTCGCCGGTGAAACTGGTATGGATCTCGCGGCCGAGTTCCATATCAGTTCAAAGGAATTGGTGAAGAGTTGGACGCGAGCATGGCGCCAAGGTGGGGACGAAGCGCTCATGCCCAAACCCAAAGGACGGCCTAAAGGCGCCGCTCGGCCTGAACCTTTGAGCGAAGAAGAGAAGCTTCGCCGGGAGAACAAGCGACTGCTCGCCGAGGTGGCCTACCTGAAAAAATTGCGGGACTTGAGGGAGCAGGGGCACCGCTAAAAACCAAGGCGATTGTCACTCTCAAGTCAGAACACGACCTCACAGACCTGCTTGCCGCGGCAGGATTGGCCAGGTCAACCTATTACTACCATCTGAAACTGATGGACCAGGCGGATCCGCACGCGGAACTCAAAACAGCCATCACCACGTCCTTTGAGACCAGCAAACGGCGCTACGGGTACCGAAGAGTTCACATGGACCTTCGCGCTGAAGGCTGGAATGTTGGTAGGAAGCTGGTCCGCAAGCTCATGCGGCTCCTCGGATTCCAATCCAAAGCGCGCCCGAAGCGGCGTTATAACTCGTATCAGGGTGAGCAGAGCAAGATCGCTGAGAATCTGTTGCAACGACAGTTTGATGTTGAAGCTCCGGATACCGTTTACGTCAGTGACGTGACTGAGTTCAGAGTTGATCAGAGAAAACTGTATTTGTCACCGATTATGGATCTGTTTGACCACAGCATCCGGAGCTACACGATCGCCTCGTCACCTACTACGGCGTTCACCAGTCAAAGCTTGGCACTGGCTTTAGGTTCCCGGGACTTCAACAAGAAGCTGCTGGTGCATACGGACCAAGGATTCCAGTATCAGCATCAATCGTGGAAACGATTGCTGGAGGAGCAAGGCGCGGTGCAGTCCATGTCTCGTAAAGGCAATTGCTTCGACAACTCGGTCATGGAGAATTTCTTTGGACATCTCAAGTCAGAGATGTTTCATGGAGAGCATTTCGCGGATTATGAGGAGCTCAAGGTGGAGGTTGAGGTGTATATCGATTGGTACAACAGCAGTCGTCGTAAGGAACGGCTGAAGGGTATGACTCCGATGGAATATCGGTGTCATACCCTTGCAGCCTGAGCCGGACTATTATTTAGTAAGTCCAACTTTCGGGACCCAGTTCATTCGCCGGCAGCCTTTTGGGTTGTTCGAGTTACAGCGAGCGAAGCACCACGGCGGTGCCCTGTCCGCCGCCACCGCAGATGCCGATGGCACCCAGCGAGCCTGCCGGCAAGTCCTGCAGCTGGCGGGCCAGCGTACCGATAATGCGTGCGCCCGAAGCGCCGATAGGGTGGCCCAAGGCGGTGGCCCCGCCATGCTGGTTCACGATCTTCTCATCCAAGCCCAGAACTTTGGCCGACTGGACTACCACCGCGGCGAAAGCCTCGTTGATTTCGACTGCCTTTAAGTCTGCAGCTTGTACGCCAGCCTTCTGCAGCGCGGCGGCGATGGCGTTTGATGGCTGTTCATGCAAGGTGCGGTCCGGTCCGGCGACAAAAGCATGGGAGACGACTTCAGCCATCGGGCTCAGGCCCAGCCGCGCAATCGCAGCGTCGCTGGCCAGCACCACGGCTGCCGCGCCGTCGGTGATTTGCGAGGAGTTGCCTGCGGTAATGCTGCCGTCTTTCGAGAACGCCGGGCGCAAGGAGGACAGCGTTTCCACAGTGGTTGATTCGCGGATGCCGTCATCCTCGGAATAGGTGGTTTCACCCTTGCGAGTAGAGATGGTGAACGGGGCGATCTCCCCGGCGGCGAAGTCCCGGGAGGCGGCGGCGCGCTGATGCGACGCGGCGGCCACCTTGTCCTGTTCCTCACGGGATAATGACAGCTTGGCGTTGTGCTCTTCGGTGGAAGCACCCATCGAGCGCTTTTCTGCGGCATCGGTCAAGCCGTCGTATTCCAGGGTGTCGATCAATTCAATGGCACCGTACTTGGTTCCGGCACGGGCCCGCTGAACGTGAGGTGCCAGGGACATGGATTCCTGGCCGATGGCCAGGACGATATCGGCTTCGCCATTTTTGATGAGGCGAGTGCCCGCAACTACAGCTTCGGCTCCGGAAAGGCAGACGGCGTTGACCGCGATGGCCGGAACATTCAGCGGAATGCCCGCACCGACAGCTGACTGGCGAGCGGGGTTCTGGCCTGCTCCGCCTTGAAGCACCTGTCCAACGATGACCTGCTCTACTTCGCTGGGGTCAACACCGGCACGCTCCAGCGCCGACTTGGCGGCGTGGGCGCCCAGCTCGGTGGCTGGAACACTGGCGAAGGCGCCATTGAATTTCACAAAGGGGGTGCGGGCGTAGCCCACGATTTTGACGCTCATGCTTTCGGGTCCTCCAGGATGCCGACGGCAAATTCTGCTGCCGTGATCTCTTTAATGGTTTCTGGGCTTTCGCCCGGGGCTACGGCGCGCAGGGTCATTCGCCCTTGCTCGATGTCGAAAACCGCGCGGTCGGTGATGATGCGGTCAACCACGCCAACACCGGTCAGGGGCAAGTCGCAGGACTCCACGATCTTGCTCGTTCCATCTTTGGCGGTGTGGTCGGTCAGGACAATCACCCGGGGCGTGCCGGCAACCAGGTCCATGGCTCCGCCCATGCCCTTGACGAGCTTGCCCGGGATGGTCCAGTTGGCGAGGTCGCCGTTTGCGGCTACCTGCAACGCACCGAGGATGGCTGTTTGCACGTGGCCGCCTCGAATCATGCCGAAGGACGTTGCCGAGTCGAAGAAGCTTCCACCGGGCAGGATGGTGACTGTCTGCTTGCCGGCATTGATCAGGTCGGCATCTTCCTCGCCCTCATAGGGGAAGGGACCCATGCCAAGCAGGCCGTTCTCGCTTTGGAGCTTCACCGAGACGCCCTCGGGAAGGTGATTGGCCACCAGGGTGGGGATGCCGATGCCGAGGTTGACGTATTGCCCGTCGGTCAGTTCGCTGGCGGCAATCGCCGCCATTTCATCACGAGTCCACATGCCTAGGCCTCCTGCCTGCTGCGTACGGTGCGCTGTTCAATGTCCTTGACCTCGTCGGCCTGCACCAGGGTCTGCACGAAAATGCCCGGGGTCTCGACCAGGGATGGGTCAAGGTAGCCATCGAGGATGTGCTCGGCTTCGGCGAAGGTGTGGCGTCCGGACATGGCAACCAATGGGTTGAAGTTCCTGGAGGTCATCCGATAGCGCAGGTTGCCTTCGGAGTCGGATTGGTAGGCCTTGACCAGCGCGAGGTCTGCGAAGATTCCGCGTTCCAGGATCGCTGGCTTGCCGTTGAACTCCATGACTTCCTTGCCTTCGGCCACTGGAGTGCCCACGCCGGTGGGAGTGAAGAAGGCTGGAATGCCTACACCGCCTGCGCGCAAGCGTTCCGCGAGGGTGCCTTGGGGGCAGAATTCCACGTCAAGGTCCCCGTCGAGGAACTGTTGAGCGAATAGCTTGTTTTCTCCCACGTAGGAGGCCAGGACCTTGGAGACCTGCCGGTTTTCCAAGAGTATGCCCAAGCCTTTTCCATCCACGCCCATATTGTTGGACACGATGGTCAAGTTGGTGGCTTTGGAGTCCCGCAAGGCGGTGATCAGCCTGTTGGGGATTCCTGAGAGGCCGAAGCCTCCTACGGCGATGGTCATGCCATCCTTGACGACGGCGGCTAGTTCTGCGGCCGCGTCTTCTCGAAACTTCGTTGTCATCGATATCTCCCTGCGTCCACTATGTGGAGTGCGGATGTGTCTACTTCCAAAGTTACGTAGTCGCAGATGAGCATTCAATAGCGAACGGGACATTGCCTGCTTATTGATCGGATGGTGAGGAAAAACAGATTCTCTGTCCATAATATGAACGCTTTTGCAGAGAGCTAGACGACATCGAATTCGTTGCCTTCGGGATCGGCCATGCACACCGCAAAATGGTCCATCTCGGGCAGGTCCATCACCTCTCGGATGGTGGCGCCGAGGTCCGCCAACCGCTGCGCCTCCTGAGTCACCCGCTCCTTGCGCGTCTCGAATTCGACGCTGCGTCCGCCGCCAACGAGGAGATCAACATGCAGCCGGTTCTTGATGCTTTTGGACTCGGGCACCTGCTGGAACCACCAGCGCGGGCCGTTGCCTTGCGGGTCGACCAGCGACTCTGGCAGGTCGCCAACCCCGGGGCCCAATTCATCTTCCGGAACGCCCATGGCTTGCCAATGCTCGCGCCACGTTGCGTGGGGTGCCGGAGGCGGCTCGGGAATGTAGCGCATTGCCTGGGACCAGAATTCCACCATGGTTCGCGGGTCGGTGCAGTCAATGACTAATTGCCATGAATTCTCCATGCCCCACATTATGCGCCCCTGCTCGGACAAATACAGGGCAATGGACAAACTTCGTCCATAATATGGCCATGAGCAATTTACCGGCAGGAGCGCAGGTTGTCGGCCGGCTGGCTGCCGTGCTGCGAACCGTGAGCACCTCAATGCCCGCTGGCATTACGACCACCGAAGCGGCCCGCGCCACCTCACTGGCCCGGCCAACGGTGCACCGGCTGCTCTCGGCATTGGTCACCGAAGGATTCTGCGATCACGATCATCGCACCGGCAAATGGCTGCTGGGCCCGGAGCTGTACCTCATGGGAGCCGTAGCCGCCGAACGCTACGACATCAGCGAGCTGGCGCGCGAGCACGTCACGGCGCTGGCCGAACAGACCGGAGAGAGCGCCTTCCTCTCCGCGCGGCGCTCCGATGAAACCGTCTGCTTGCTTCGCCAGGACGGAGCCTTCCCGATCCGGTCCTTTGTGCTCTATGAAGGCCGGCGCTTCCCACTGGGAGTGGCTTCAGCGGGTATGGCAATTTTGGCTTTCTTGCCGGAAGAATCCATGAAGCGCTATCTGGCTGGCAGCTGCTTGGAAGCCGAATACGGGCCAGCCCATAGCGCCAGGGAACTGCGCAAGAAGATCGCTGAAACCAGGAAACTTGGCTATTCGGTCAATCCGGGACTGATCGTCGAGGGAAGCTGGGGAATGGGCGCGGCGGTCTTCGACAGTTCCGGGCAGCCGGCTTGGGCCTTGAGCCTGACCGGCATCCATACGCGGTTCGAGGCCGAACGGAGAAAAGAACTCGGCGACCTGTTGCTGCATCATGCCCATGAGCTGTCCACCAAGCTGGCTGCGCGTACCGGACCAGCTCAGCGCCAGTGAGCACTTGGCGTGTTGATAGGTACCTGCGGTAATCTCTCTGTTCGGCGGATTCAACTTCGGGCAGGACCGTAACCGCGATGCACAACAAGCACTAAGGAACGGTAGACGTGGCCACAATTCCGGCTGGAACCAGTACGCCGCACATCATGATCGATGTGGAGCAGCTGGAGAAGAACATCGAAAAAATGGCCCATCGGGTCGCCAGCCAAGGCCTGAAAATGCGTCCTCATGCCAAAACTCACAAGATGCTCGAGGTCGCCGGCCGCCAGCTGGAGGCCGGGGCGGTCGGGCTCACCGTGGCCACCGTGGGCGAAGCATTGAGTTTTGCCCTGCAAGGCGTGGCCAAGATCTTCATCGCCTATCCGCTATGGGTCGATGAGTCCCAGGCGCAACGGATCCAGGAATTGATGAAGCGTGCTAAGCTCAGCATTGGCACCGATTCGGTGGAGGCTGTGGAACAAATGGCCCGGATGCTCGGGCCGCAGGCAGCCAAGATCCGCCTCATGATCGAAATCGACAGCGGTCATCATCGCAGTGGCGTCAGCCCGCACGATGCGCTGGCTATCGCCGAAGCGGCGCGTGCCGCCGGCATGCGCGTGCATGGAGTCTTCACCTTCCCCGGGCACAGCTACAACCCTGACGGCATCGACTGCGCCGTCAATGATGAGCACAAGACGCTGGCCGAAGCGACCAGGATTCTGCGCGCGGGCGGGTGCACCATCAAGCGGATCAGTGGCGGATCAACTCCCACCGCGGCGCTGAGCGATAATTCGGTGCTGACCGAGGTGCGCCCGGGGGTCTATGTTTTCGGCGATGCCCAGCAGTATGAGCTCGGCCGCACCGGCTTTGACGAGATCGCCTTGACCGTGGCCGCGACCGTGGTCAGCCGCCATGAAGGCAATGAGCAGATTCCGCGCCGCGTAGTGCTGGATGCTGGAAGCAAAATACTGGGCAGCGATCGACCCGCATGGGCTACCGGCTATGGCCGCATTGCCGAGTGCCTTGACGCGCGGATCAGCGCGCTCTCGGAGCATCACGCCACGGTGCTGTGGCCAGAAAACCTCGAGCTGCCCGCACACGGCACGCAGCTGCAGGTGATCCCGAATCACGTGTGCCAAGCGGTGAACCTGGTTGATTCGGTGCTCGCAGTGCATCCTGATGGAAGTTCTGAACTGTGGGATGTGGCTGCTCGCGGGCTGAATTTCTAACCTGCCAAGGCATCCGGCACGGTCCAAACGGTGGCATCCTTCAGGGAAATCTGCAGGTTCGCTCCGCTTGCTTCATCCGCCAGCTGGCGTCCGCCAACCACCACTAGGAGGCTGCGCGCCGGGGAGAATCCGACATACAGCTGCTCGGCGGCTCGCTTCATGTCCTTGAAGCCCCTAACGCAAAGAAGGACCACGCTTCTCTCCAGCCCCTTGAACCCAAGCACATGGCCATAGAATTCATTCTCGCGAGCATGGAAAGCTGGCCAATGCTCCGCATCGAGCAGGCCCGTTCTCATAGTGGTCTTGGCGGCCAGTAGAATCGCTTTGCTACCGGCGCGTAGGGCATGATGGGAGCTATGGAGAACAGCGCTGCGCCCGCCTGGGTGGCCAATTACCAGCCCGGCGTCCCTGCAAGTATTGACCTGCCTACCGAAGCGCTCAGCCGCATGTTCGAACGCTCGGTGGCTGACGCAGGCCAGAGCCCGGCTACAGAATTCTTTGGGCGGCGCACCAGCTATGCGCAGCTCGGCGAACAGGTGGAGCAGGCGGCCGAAGGGCTGCGAAAGTTCGGGGTGCGTGCCGGGGACCGGGTGGCCCTGATCCTTCCCAACTGCCCGCAGCATGTGGTGGCTTTCTACGCTGTCCTGCGGCTGGGGGCTGTGGTGGTGGAGCACAATCCGCTGTACACCGCCCGAGAGCTGCGCCACCAGTTTGAAGACCACCAGGCGCGCGTGGCCATCGTCTGGGACAAGGTAGTGGGCACCGTGCAGGAGTTCCCCAAGGACGTGCAGTTGGACGCGGTGGTAGCGGTTAACCTGCTGGATGCCTTCCCTGCGCTGAAGAAGATGGCGCTGAACCTTCCAGTGAAGAAGCTGCGCGAGACCAAGGCCTCGCTGACCACCGGCACCTCGGGAACCACGGCGTGGAAAGACTTGCTCGGAAGCGGCCGGCTTGATACCAATCACCCGCACCCCGACGTGGATGACTTGGCCGTCATCCAGTACACCTCGGGGACCACGGGCCATCCCAAGGGCGCCATGCTCACCCACTTCAACCTGTACTCCAACGCGCTGCAAGGCGAGGCCTGGATGCTCGGCGCCAAGGAGCGCGAGGAAATCCTCTACGCGATCCTCCCGATGTTCCATGCCTTCGGCATGACCCTGTACCTGACCTTTGGCGTGAAAAAGCAGGGCCTGCTGGTGCTCTTCCCGAAGTTTGATGCCCAGATGATCCTGGACGCTTGGAAAAAATCGCCCGCCACGGTGTACTGCGCTGTTCCACCGATCTACGAACGCACCGCGCTGGCAGCCAAGGAGCGCGGCATGTCGCTCAAGAGCGCCAAGTACTGCATTTCCGGGGCCATGAACCTGCCGGATCATGTCGTGGAACTGTGGGAATCCATGTCCGGCGGGCTGCTGGTCGAAGGCTATGGCATGACCGAATCCTCGCCGGTGGCGCTGGGCAATCCCTTCCACCCCAGCCGCCGCACCGGAACCATCGGCGTGCCTTTCCCCTCGACCTTGATGAAGGTTGTCGAGGTGGATGATCCGTCCAAGGAGGTAGCCCAAGGCGAGGCCGGTGAACTGCTGATCAAGGGTCCCCAGGTGTTCCAGGGCTATTGGAACAACCCCGAAGAGACCGCCAAGGCGAAAACCGGCGATGGCTGGTTGCGTTCGGGCGACGTGGTCACCGTTGACGAGGACGGATTCACCCAGGTCGTGGACCGGGCCAAGGAACTGATCATCACCGGCGGTTTCAACGTCTCGCCGACCGAAGTGGAAATCGCGTTGCGCCAGCAAGCCGACGTGGTTGATGCCGCGGTCTTCGGCAAGGCGCTGGCCCGTGGCGGAGAGATGGTGGTCGCCGCGGTGCAGCTGGAACCCGGCGTTGAACTCAACGAGGACGGGCTGCGTGCGCATTGCCGAGAGCTGCTCGCCGCCTACAAGGTGCCCAAGCGCGTGGTCCAGGTCGAAGAGCTGCCGCGTTCATTGCTCGGCAAGATCCTGCGCAAGCAGGTCAAGGACGAACTGGCTGAAACCCTTTAGGACGCCTTGTCCATGGCTTGCCCCGCACGCAAATTCAGCGCAGCCGGGGCATCGCCGAGAGCAGCATCCGGGTGTATTCGTGCTGCGGGGAGGCGAAGAGGGACGCAGTGTCGCCCTGCTCGATGATTTTGCCCTGGTGCATGACCGCCACGGTATCGCTCATATGCTCGATGACCGACAGATCGTGGCTGATGAACAGGTAGCTGGTTCCGGTCTCCAGCTGGATCCGATCCAGCAAATCTAAAACGGTGGCCTGGATGGAAACATCCAACGCCGACACCGGCTCATCCAAAACCAGCACCGAAGGCCGTGGCGCCAGGGCGCGCGCGATGGCCAGGCGCTGGCGCTGGCCGCCGGAGAGCTCGCGAGGAGAGCGCGGGAGCAGGCTGGTGGAAAGTTCCACCTGTTCCAGCAATCCAGCCACCTCGTTGCGGTAGCCAGCGGTCCGCTTGGTCTTGCCGCCGCTGAGCGCATCGGCCAGCAGCTGGCCGACGGAATAGCGCGGATCAAAGGAACCCAAGGGGTTCTGGTAGATCGCGCCCATCTGCTCGCGAAGCTTTCGGCGTTGCCCCTCGGCCATGGGGGCGAAGCGTTCGCCGAGCAGGTCCAAGGTGCCAGAATCCGGTTTCTGCAAACCCAGCACCATGCGCGCGGTGGTGGTTTTCCCGGACCCGGATTCACCCACGATGCCCAAGGTTTTCCCCCGCGGCAAGTCGAAGCTCACCGCGTCCACGGCCGTGTGCTTTCCAAAGCTCTTCGACAGGTTGGTGGCCGAAAGGGCCGGCGGGCCAGCAACAATTTTCGGAGCGGGTGCTGGCGGCGGCACAGCGCCAGCTGCCGAGAGCGGCGCGAAGCGCGGGACGCCCGAGGGCACCGCTTGCAGTAGCTTGCGCGTGTAGTCATGCTGTGGATGGTTCAAGACCCGTTCGGCCGGTCCAGCTTCGACGATTTCTCCGTGGCGCATCACTGCGATGTCATCGGCCAGGTGGGCCACCTGCGCCAGATCGTGGCTGATCATCAGCACGCCGCGGCCCTGCTCCTTGAGCTTGCGCAGCTGCGAAAGGACCAGCGCCGTCAGTGCCGAGTCCAGCGCGGTGGTTGCCTCATCGGCGATCACCACCTGCGGGTTGCCGGCCAGCGCCTGGGCAATGAGGGCGCGCTGGCGCATGCCTCCGGAAAGCTCGGGGGAACGCTGCCTGGCGCGCAGTCCGGGGTCGGGCATGCCTACCGCTTGGAGCACGTCGTGCACCCGCTGCTCACGTTCCGGCTTGGACAGCGAGCCATGATCCTTGAGCCCGTCAGCGATTTCCCGGCCCACCGGTCGCAGCGGGTCCAAGGCCATCAGCGCATCTTGCAGAATCATCGAGATCGAATTGCCGCGAATCTTCTGCCACGCCCGGTCATCCAGGTCCAGCACATTCTGGCCGCAAATGGCCAGTTCGCGGGCGCTGACACTCCCGCCAGAGAGGCCCAAGAGGCTGCGCGCGGTCACTGATTTGCCTGATCCGGATTCGCCGACCAGCGCCAGAACCCGGCCAGGGCGGATGGCCAGGGAGATGTTCTTCACCGCGGGTGCTCCGTCGAAGCTGACCGACAGGTCCTTGACGGTGATGAGCTCTTGTTCACTCATAGCGACTTCACCTTTCCGCCTAGGGCGCGGCCGATCAGGGTTGCGGACACCGCCACGGCAACGATGGCTAGCCCGGGGAAGAGGCTCATCCACCATGCCAGGTGCAGGTAGGTGCGGCCGGCCGAAAGCATGGCACCCCATTCCGGAGCGGGCGGGGCAGCGCCCAGGCCGAGGAAGGAGAGGGCTGCGGCCCAAATGACGGCCTGGCCGATGCCCAGGGTCACCAGCGCCAGCAGCGGCTTGAGCGCATTGGGCACGAGGTGGTTGCGGACCTTGAGCCAGCTGCCGCGGCCGAGCACGGTGGCGGCCTCCAGCATTTCGGAATTCTTCAGGCTGCGGATTTGGCTGCGCACCAGCCGGGCATAGCCGGGAGCCGTGGATAGGCCGACGGCCACGATGGCCGGGCCCACGCCCGGACCGGTAAAGGCAATGATCAGCAGTGCCATCAGCAAGGAGGGAATGGCATAGAGCGCTTCGAGCACGCGCAGGATGATGTCATCGATCCAGCGCGGGGATAGCGCGGCAACGGTGCCCAGGATGATGGCCAGCCCCATGCCCAGGGCCGTGGCGGCCAAGCCGATGGATAGCGAGTCCGAGGCGCCATGGATGACGCGGGTGTAGATATCGCGGCCCGATTCATCGGTGCCGAATAAGTGCGCTGGCCCTGGTTTCTGGAAGGCTTGCACCGGGTTGATGGCCAGCGGGTCCCCGGGAGCCAGGACCGAGGGTGCCAGGGCCATCAGCAGCCAGAGGGCGATGACGATGGCGGAAAGGATTTTTGCGGTGCGGCTCATCGCTGCCCGCCTGCCGGGTTGATGAGCCGTTCGAGCCCTTCGGCCAAGGCCATGACCACGATGTAGACCAGCGCGGAGAACAAGGCGATGCCGGTAACCATCGGAATATCGCGGGCCAAGACCGCGGAGAGCAGGGAGCGGCCAAGGCCCGGGCGGGCGAAAATTGCTTCAACCACTACGGCTCCGGAGAGCAGCGAAGAAAACGCCCAGCCGGTCAGGCCCAGCGCAGGCAGGGCCGCATGGCGCAGGCCATGGCGCCAGAAGAGCTTGAGCCGGCTTTCGCCGCGGGCCCGGGCGGCCAGGGCGAACTGGCTGCCCATCGCCTCGCCCAGGGAATCGCGCATTAATTGAGTGAGGAAACCAGCCAGCGGCAGCGCCAGGGTCAGCACCGGGAGCACCAGGCCCTGGGCGGAGCCGTTGTCCACGGCAGGCAGCCAGCCCAATGCGGAAGAGAAGAGCATGATCAGCACCGCGCCGAGCCAGAAATGCGGGACGGCGGCGGCGATGATTTCCAGGAGGCTGCCCAGCTGGCTGCCAAAGCGGCTTGACCGGGTGGCAGCCGCGGCGAAGCACAGGGCCATCAGCCAGGCGGCGGCCAGGGCCAGCAGCGAGAGCCACAGGGTGCTGGGCAGAACCTCGCCCATGACCTGGGCGACCGGCTGTTTCAGGGAGTAGGAGGTGCCGAAGTCCAGTGCCAGCAGCTTCCCCAGATACAGCAGGTATTGCGCGAAGACAGGCTGGTCCAAAGCGTATTCTGCCCGGGCGGCTGCCAGGGCTTCGGCCGAAGCCTGAGAGCCCGGGCCGCCCATAATTGCTTCAGCCGGGTCGCCGGGGATCAGCCGGATGGCGATGAAGATGGCCGTGGCCACCAGCCATAGCACCACCACGGCACCGCCGATCTTGCGCCCAGCCCAAGCAACCGTGCCCATCAGAGGCTACTGATCCAGGAAGGTGTCGAAGTAGATCGGGGAGGACACCGCCGTGGTGGTTCCGACGCCGTGCACGTTCTTGCCGTAGAGGAAATGATTCTGCTGGTCATACAGCGGCAGCACGTAGTAGCCCTCGAGCACGATCTTCTGCGCCTGCTCGTAGAGCGAGGCGCGGCGCGCGCCGTCCTCGGTCTCTTCGGCCTTGTTCAGCAACTGGTCGAGCTGCTTGTTCTTCACCTGTGCATTATTGGCGAAGTAGCCCGAAGGAGCAGGAACCGTTGAATCGGAGTGGTAGAGCACGCGCAGCACCGACGGGCCGACCTTGGTGTACGGAGCGGAGACCAGATTGTACTCGTGCTTGGCTAGCGCGCCATACCAGCTGGACAGATCCAGCAGGTCGATCTTCACCTCGAAGCCCACGGCCTTGGCCTGGGCCTGGAACTGCTCGAAGAGGGACTGCTCGGCCGGGACCGACTGATTGGTGGAGACCGGGAAGACCAAGCTCAAGCGCTTGCCATTCTTCACGCGGTAGCCCTGGGCATCGCGTTCGCTCCAGCCGGCATCATCGAGCAGCTGGTTGGCCTTGGCGGTATCGGTGGTGAACAGCGATTCATCCGAGTATCCCAGAGGCTCCACCGAGGATAGCAGCGAATTGCTGCGCTTGGCGGTGCCGAAGAACAACGCGGAGACCCCGGTGTTCGCATCGACGGCGCGGATGAATGCTTCGCGGACTCGCTGGTCGTCAAATGGCGCCTTGGAGCTGTTGAGCTCGATGCGGTTCGAGGAACCGGGACGCGGTGCATCGAGGTGGCCTAAACCGGCATCGGAGGCCGAGGCAATGGTGTCCGGCTGGGCGTTGTCGATCACGTCGACTTCGCCGGATTGCAAAGCCGCGTAGCGGGTGGCGGCTTCTGGGATGAACCGCCAGGTAATTCCGTCAAGGTAGGCGGTGCTGCTGGTGCGCTTTTCGTCAGCGACCGGTAGCACATAGCCATCGTTGCGGACCAGGTTCACGGCCTTCTGATGCTCCCAGGATTCGACCTTGAACGGTCCGGTGCCCACTGGGGAAGCGCAGTTCGTGGCCTGATCGCGTTCCAGGGCCTTGGGGGATTCGATGGCGGTCCATGGCATCGCCAGGGATTCGAGCAGCGCGTTATCTGGAGCTGACAGCTTGAGGACGGCGGTCAGTTCATCTTTGGCCTCGACACTGACTACCTTGCCCACGGCGAGGTATCCGGTGGAGGAAGCGGTATTGGGGTCCTTGAGGTGCTTGACGTTGGCCTTGATGGCGTTCGCGGTGAGCTTGGTCCCATCGGTGAACTTGATGCCCTCCCGCAGCTTGATGGTGCGGGTCAATCCGTCCTTGGAGACTTCCGTGCTCTCGGCCAGCCATGGGATGATCTCGCCGTTGGCATCCTTGGTGAACAGGGATTCCAGATATTGGCTGGCCACCAGCGCCTGCGGGTAATTGCCGCCAACGTGCGGGTCCAGGCAGCTTGGCTCTGCGTCGCCCGAGGCGTAGACCATGGTGCCGCCGGTGACCGGTTCTTTGCCTTGTGCCGTGGAGTCGGAGCTGCCCGTTGTCGAGCAGCCGGCCAAGAGGGCGCCGATTAATGGCAGTGCGAAGGCACCGGCCAGAATACGCGAAGAGCGCGAGTTGCGTTGCATGGGAAGTAACTTACCTCGGGGTGCTAGTGGAATGACCACTCCAACTTTAGCCATGTACGTTGCATTCGTCAGATCGGCGCCCTGCGGCGCGGATCCGACGAATGCGCTGCACTGCTGCGGGCGTCGAGTATCTACTTTTCGCTGGCTACGGTCAGCCGGCGGTTTTCGTGTGCCGGGGTTTCGATTTCGTCGAGGATTGCCACCGCGAAGTCCTGGCTGGAAACGAAGTCGCCGGCCGGTGAATCGGTGCCCTTGGCGTAGCTTCCGGTGCGGCGTCCCGGTGCGATTACCGGGGCTGGTGCAACGACGGTCCAGGTGATTCCGGAGACGGAGGTGAACATGTCGTAGACGGCAGCTGCGGTGAGTGCTTCGGCCTTGTACGCTTCGGGGAAATCCGGGCTGTCGACCAGGCGGACACCGTTGACTTCGGTGGCTCCCGCGCCGCCAACGACGATCAGGCGCGCTGGGGTGAGGGTTTCGGTGATTTCCTCGAATGCGTCCAGGTATTCCTGGTGGTCTCCGCCGGTGCGCGATGGCGGAACGGAGATGACGATGACGTCATTGTTCTTGCCGAGCTCGCGGTAGGTTGCGGCATCGTCCAGTTCGGCTGCGACGGCGGTGGTGCCGGCGACTTCGGTGCCGGAGCGGGTTACCGCGGTGACTTCATGGCCGCGGGAAATGGCTTCGGCAACAACTTCAGTGCCGACCATGCCGGTGGCTCCGTAGACTGCGATCTTCATGGTGATTCTCCTGTTGATTGGTTGTCGTACAACACGATGATATCCTTTAGATATCGACTACTACAACGAAACTAGGTTTCCTAATGGATAGCCATGAGTCATTTAATGTCTTCGTGCAGAACTGTCCTTCACGTGAAATTATGCAGCGCCTCGGGGATAAATGGACACCGCTGGTCCTGCTTGGCCTAGCTGGCGGGCCGCAACGTTTCTCCGAGTTACGCCAGCGCATCGGCAGCGTCACTCCAAAAGTGCTCACCAGCACCCTGCGCACCCTTGAGCGCGATGGGCTGGTGAAGCGCACCGTCTTTGCCCAGGTCCCGGTCCGCGTGGACTATGAGCTCACCGAAGTTGGCCACAGCCTGCTGGGCCCCATGGAAACGCTGCGCAAATGGTCCGAGAACCATGCATCCAAGGTGCTCAAGGCCCGCGATGAGTTCGACGCCCGCGACGAGCGGCCAGCCGCGAGGCCGGCTAGCCCAGCTCTTTGAGCATGAAGTGCAGGCCCACCATGCCGTGTACCCGGTGGTTGTAGGCCCCGGGCACGGTGCCCAGGATCCTGAATCCCAGCGATTGCCACAGGTGCACCGCGGCGTAATTCGTTTCAACCACGGCGTTGAACTGGATTCCGCGATACTGCTGTTCCCTGGCCCAAGCGATGACATGCTCGCCCAGCATCCGGCCAGTGCCGAGGTTCCGGTAGCCGGGATCCACCAGGAAGGAGGCCGTGGCAAGATGCGCACCGCGCCCGGGCCTATTGGGCCCCATCTTGGCCGAACCGATAATTCTCCCGTCGTCCACGGCGACCACGCTCTGCCCCGGCGGTCGTTCCATCCACCAGGGTTCGGCCTCGTCCATGCTCTGGTCCTCGGGGAAGGCGTAGCTCTGCCCATCGGCCATGATTTCGCGGTAGAACGGATAGATGGCCGGCCAGTCGTCGGCGGTGGCTGTTCGGATCTGCATACCGGCCAGCCTAGCTGCTGGCGGTGATGGTGCGGGGCAAGCGGTGGGACTTGAGTTGTAGCGCGGGTCACATAGACTGTGCTCACATGGAGCAATAGCGGGCAAAGGAGCCGGTGGTGTTTGAAATAAGCGAAGACCAGAAGTCGCTGATCGGCATGGTCCACGATTTCGCGGAGACGAAGATCGCACCGATGGCCCAAAAATGGGATGAGGAGCAGCATTTCCCCATTGATGTGCTCGCCCAAGCCGGCCAGCTGGGCATGGGCGGAATCTACGCTTCAGAGGAGCACGGCGGTTCGGCGCTCACCCGCAGCGACGCGGTACTCGTCTTTGAGGAGCTGGCCAAGGCGGACCCCACGCTTGCCGCCTACATTTCCATTCACAACATGGTGGTGTGGATGGTGGACAGCTTCGGCAATGAAGAACAGAGGGCCGCCTGGCTGCCGGAATTGATCAGCATGGAAAAGCTGGGCTCCTATTGCCTGACCGAACCAGGCATCGGCTCCGATGCCGCGGCACTGAGCACCCGCGCCCGCAGGGATGGAGACGAATATGTGCTCAGCGGCGTCAAGCAATTCATCTCCGGGGCCGGAAGCTCGGGACTGTATATTGTCATGGCTCGCACCGCGGATACCGGAGCCCGGGGGATCAGCGCATTCCTGGTCCCCGCCGATCTGCCGGGACTGAGCTTTGGCGCCAATGAAAAGAAGATGGGGTGGAAAGCCCAGCCCACTCGACAGGTCATCATGGAAGGCGTGCGCATTCCCGCCGAAAACCTGCTGGGCGAGGAAGGCCAGGGATTCTCCATGGCCATGAAAGCGCTCAATGGCGGACGGCTGAATATTGCCGCCTGCTCGCTGGGCGGGGGCCAGCTGGCTTTGGACAAATCGGCCGCCTACCTCAAGGAGCGCCAAGCCTTCGGCGGGCCCCTGGCCAAGCAAGAAGCCCTGGTGTTCAAGCTGGCCGACATGGATATGGAGCTGGAAGCGGCCCGCTCTTTGCTGCGCCGCGCGGCCAGTGCCCTGGATGCAAAGAGCCCGGATACGGTGCGGCTCTGTGCCATGGCCAAAAAGGTCGCCACCGATGCAGGTTTCAACGTCGCCAACAGCGCCATCCAGCTGCACGGAGGCTACGGCTACTTGGCGGACTACGGCATGGAGAAGATCTTCCGCGACCTCCGGGTGCATCAAATCCTGGAAGGAACCAACGAGATCATGTCGCTGATCGTGGGACGGATCCTGCTGGAAGATTGAGCGGCGATCAGGATCTCGGAGCGCTGATTTCGGTGGAGCGCACCGGGTGCGACGAGTGGGAATCGCGCGGATCGGGATGGACCGCCTTGATGACCGGGCGGCTGGAGGCAATCTGATCGATAGCGCCCAGCGCCATGGCATCAAGCAAAGTGCGCTGGGTCGGCCGCATCATCTTCAGCTCGCCACGTTCCAGCGCCGCAAAAAGCTCCTCGGGCTTGGCCCAGTGGGATCGCACGGCCTCGGTGGTTTGGTGCGCCGGCTCCTGGCCCGCGGCCAATGCCGCGACAAAAAAGTAGGTATCAAATCGGCGCGGGAAGCCGGTGGGAGTAACCCAGTTTGCCCACGGGAAAAGCTGCCCGGGCTCAAGGGACAGCCCGGTTTCCTCATGCACCTCGCGCAGGGCGGCTGCCAGGATTTCCCCGGCTTTCTGCGGGGCTGCCGCTTCGCCTTCGTCCCACACGGCAGTGCCGGCCCACTGCTTGCAGTGTGCGCTAATGATCGTGTCGCCAAGATGTCCGCTGGCTGCCGTTGCGCTGTCCTTGGGATCAACGCGGCCCCCGGGATACACGACCATGCCAGCCGCGAAGTCCATGGTGGACACCCGATGCTGGATAAAGACTTCGAAGCCGCCATTGTTTTCGCGCAGCATCAGCACGCTGGCCGCACGGCGGATCGGGACGTCAAGTGGGGCATTGCTGATCGGTGAAGTCGTCATTGTCTTCCGGGTCTTTGGTTGTTGCGCCATTGGCCGCCGCCCTGGTGGCTGGCGGAAAGGAATGGTGGATCTTCTGCCAGCATAACTGCCAGCGCCTGCCCAGCGCGTGCCAGCACCCTCCGGGAGTTGTGCATGAACGCACATTGACCTGCGGAATCTGCACAGCGCGAATCGTTGACCCGAGTTGGAAATTGGCCATAGCTTGGCAGTGGGCATCCGAGATTCGGGCCCTTGCCGCAACGGTGCGCAAGAAGGGATATCACGGGCCATGACCCAGGAAACAGAATTGCCGGCCACCAGCAATGACGGCTTGCAAGGCCTACGCGCATTGGTCACCGGGGGTGCCAGCGGAATTGGATTCGCCTGCGCGCAAGCACTGGCCCAGGCAGGTGCCGCAGTCACGATCGCGGACAGGGATGAGCAGGCTGCCCGCGAGGCCGCGGCCCGTCTGGACGGGAGCGCCTGGGCGGTGGATCTTTCGCAGACCAAGGCCCTTGAACAGTGCAGCGTCGACACCGACATCCTGGTCAACAATGCCGGCATCCAGAGGGTGGCAGCCATCGATGAATTTGATCCCGAGGCGTGGCGGCTGATCCACCGGCTCATGCTGGAAGCGCCATTTCTGCTCATTCGTGCCGCCCTTCCCGGCATGCGCGAACGCGGCTTCGGTCGGATCATCAATATTTCCTCGATCCACGGCTTGCGCGCCAGCGCCTTCAAGAGCGCCTACGTCTCGGCCAAGCACGGGCTGGAAGGCCTGTCCAAGGTCACCGCGCTGGAGGGTGCTGAGCACGGAATCACAAGCAATTGCATCAACCCGGGATATGTCCGTACGGCATTGGTGGAACAGCAGATTGCCGATCAGGCCAAGCTGCACCAGATCCCCGAATCACAGGTAGTGCAAAAGATCATGCTGACCGAGGCGGCCATCAAGCGGCTGGTTGAGCCAGAAGAAGTCGCCTCCCTCGTGGCCTGGCTCAGCTCTTCGCAGGCGGGCATGGTCACCGGTGCCTCCTACACCATGGATGGAGGCTGGAGCGCGCGGTAGCCGCCGCCGGGCATTATCCAGGAGGGAAAAGAACTGTTCCGGTGGCGGCCACGACTGCAATGATCAGCGTTGCGACCAGCCCCAGGAGCAATGCCTTGATCCCGGAGGTGAAAATGCTGCGCAGGTGGACCCCGAGCCCTAAGGCAAACATGGCCGCAGACAAGAGCAGGGTTTGCACGGTGGAAGCACCGTCGATAAACACCTCTGGGAGATCCATGGTGGTGCGCACCAGCATGGTGGCCAGGAAACCAATAATGAACAAGGGCACCAGCGGCGGATTCTTGTCGCCGCGAACGCTGTGCTTGCGCCGCATATAAATTCCGACTCCGGCAACAACCGGAGCGAGCAGGAGAACCCTGGCCAGTTTCACGGTGACGGCCACGGCCAAGGCGGCTGCCGACACCGAGCCAGCACCGGCAACAACCTGTGCCACCTCGTGGGTCGAAGCGCCCACGAGCATGCCGATGCCGCGTTCATCCAAACCCAAAAGCAGGCCCAGTGCGGGCATGGCCGGAATCATCAGGGTTCCGAAAAGCACTACCAGGCCAACTGCTGTGGCTACTTGATGCTCCTTGGCCTTGATTGTTCCTTCAGCCCCAGCCACAGCTGCCGCACCGCAGATGGAAAAGCCAATGGCGATCAACAGCCGTTGCTCCAGGTCCAAGCCCATCAGCTTGCCGATCCAAGCGGTGAGCAGGAACGTGACAGTCACCGATGAAACCACCACCAGCAGCACGCCAGGACCAAGAGCAAGGATGGATTCCAAGGACAATTGGAATCCCAGAAAGACGATTCCCCACCGCAACATCTTCTTTGCCGAAAGGGCTACCCCGGAATCAACAACATGAGGCACGGGCGCCAGGTTGCGCCACAGGGCGCCAAGCACAATGGCGATGAGCAACGCGCTCACGGAACGGATGACATGGCTGGCGAGCATGCACAGCGCACCGACAGCCAGGCACAGCAGCACTCCAGGGACCGGGCCGGAGAGAAGCCGGGTGGCCAGCGGCGTTCTGCTGGCCATGCCGGCATCGGAAGCAGAAGCAGTGCTGGTGGAGCCCGAGAGGTGGTTCATGCTCACCATTCTCCGCCGATGCGCTATCCAGCGGTATTCACCTCCTGGCTATCGCGGGCATATGATCATGATATGTATAGCGATTCGCCATCGGGGCAGAACATGTCTCATTGGCTGCAAGTCTCATCATTGGAGTTGCTGGTTGGCATTGCCGATCACGGGAGCCTCAGTGCAGGTGCCCGGGCGGCCGGCATGGCACAATCCAACGCCTCGCGGGCGCTGAAAACCCTCGAGCGCCGATTGGGATATGCGCTGGTGACCAGAAAAACCAGCGGATCAACCCTGACCGCAGAAGGAGTGCTGACCGTTCAGTGGGCGCGTGAAGCGCTCGCCGGGTTGAACGCATTTTCCGCCGGTGTGCGCTCTCTGGCCGAGCATGGCAATAAGGAGCTGGAATTCGGGGCCAGCATGACGGTGGCAGAATACCTGGCCCCGTCATGGATCGGGCAGCTGCACGAGAAGCTGCCCAGCGTCACTCCGCGGATGAGAATCATGAATTCCCACGACGTGATTCAGGCGGTGGAACAGGAGCAGCTCAGCTTCGGATTTGTTGAAACACCTCAGCTGCCCACGTCCCTCAGGAGCCGTGAAGTGTTCCGCGATGAAATGCTGGTCGTGGTTTCGCCTACCCATCCTTGGGCCGCGCGGAAGGATCCGGTGACCTTGGAAGAGCTGCAGGAAACCGCGCTCATCGAGCGCGAGGAAGGCTCGGGGACCAGGGCCTTTTTGAACTCCTTGTCCGCCGTTGAGCGGGCCAAGCCGATTGCGGAATTCAATAGCAATGCGACCATCGGCCAGCTGGTAGCCGGAGGCATGGGGCCGGCAGTGCTCAGCCAGCTGGCGGTGGAGAACCTGCTCAAGCAAGGGTCGTTGGTTGAAGTTCCGTTTGCCGGCCCGGCGTTAATGCGCGAGCTGCGCGCCATTTGGCGTGAAGAGCGTGCGCTGAATGCCAATGAGCGGATGCTCCTTGGCATCGCCATCAACGAGTCGCCCAACGCTTGAGATCCAGGCGGTCCCGGGTGGCATGCTTGCATCCCTTAAAAGCAGTATCCCGGCCGTTTGGCTTTCCTTGAAGGGAAGGCAGGCCAAACGGGCCGGGATGCCTGCGAAGACGGCTAGGAGACCTTCTCGACCGCGTGGCCCAGCTGCTTGGTTGGGACACGATAGGTTTCGCGTGCAGTCAGTGCCGAGAGTGAAGCGATGACCGCGATCACCGCAGTGAAGAGGCTGATCTGGACCCAGCCGTTGGCTTCAAGCCCGCCTAGCGCGGCCACAATGGACGGCGCGAAACCGGCCATGAGGAAGCCAAGCTGGGTGCCGATGGCCAAACCGGAGAAGCGCACTTGCGAGGAGAACATTTCCGCGTAGAAGCTTGGCCAAACGGCGTTCGCTGCAGCGTAGGCGCAGGAGAAGACCAGGACCGACAGGGTGAACTGCAGCAACGCGTTGCTGGATTCCATGGACCGCAGATAGAACGGCATGATGGCCGCCGAGCCCAGGGCGCCGTAAATGAAGACCGGCTTGCGGCCGATCTTGTCAGCCAGCATGCCGAAGAGTGGCTGCGAAATCAATGCGCCGATGTTGCCGGCAACAACAAGCCACAGGGTGATCGACTCATCCATGTTTCCAATGACCTTGCCATAGGAGATGGCCAGGGTACCGTACACCGTGGAGACGGCGGCGATGAATGCGCACAGCACTACGCGCAGCACGTCCTTCCAGTGGAAGCGCAGCAGAACTGCCAGCGGCAGCTTGGCAATCTCATTGTTCTTCTTGGCTTCTTCGAACTCCGGGGTTTCGTGCAGCGAACGGCGGATGAAGAAGGTGATGATGACTACGACTGCAGAGAGCCAGAACGGGATACGCCAGCCGATGCCGAACTTGATCTCATCCGGAAGGGCAACCACTGGAATGAAGATCATCGCGGCAAGAATCTGGCCACCTTGGGTACCGGTGAGCGTCCACGAGGTGAAAAAGCTGCGGCGGTGATCCGGGGCGTGCTCCAGCGACAACGATGAGGCTCCGGCCTGCTCGCCGGCCGCCGAGAGCCCCTGGCATAGCCGGGCGAAGACCAGCAGGATCGGGGCCAGCCAGCCTACCTGCTCGAAGGTGGGCAGGCAGCCGATGAGGAAGGTGGACGCGCCCATCAGAATCAGGGTGAACATCAGAACTTTTTGCCGGCCGATGCGGTCGCCAAAGTGCCCCACGAAGATGGCTCCCACCGGGCGGGCCACGTAGGCAAAGCCGAAGGTGGCCAGCGACATCACCGCAGCGTTGGCATCGGTGTCGGGGAAGAAGATATGCGGAAAGATCAGGGCTGCGGCTGAGCCGAAGATGAAGAAATCGTAGTATTCAACAGCGCTGCCCATGAAGCTGGCGACGGCCGCTTTGACCGGTGTTCGTCCTGCACTGCCGGTGCCGGCAGAAGCGTCGGAGTTGTGTGGCGATGGCATCGGGTGACTCCTCGTCGAGTGTTTTGAGGGTAACGATCCGTTCTAAATGTTCGCTATGCGTACACTTGTTCGGAATGTGTTCATTGGATTACAGTAGATGTAAATCACAACTCAGGCAATACCTGACGTCATCAAGAAGAGCTGCGGGAGAACATGAGTACACGTGCTGAGTCTTATCTGGTCGGTCTGATCGGGGACGGCGTCATGCCATCGCTGACCCCGCCGATGCACGAACGCGCCGCCGAGGTGCACGGGCTGCGCTACCTGTATCGGCCGATTGACCTCACCGAACTGGAACTTCCGGCAAGCGGCATCGGGGAATTGCTCCAAGCAGGAGCCAAGCTGGGATTCAACGCCTTCAATGTAACCCATCCTTGCAAACAACTTGTTCTGGACCACCTGGATGACATCTCGCCAACGGCGAGGGCCATTGGCGCAGTGAACACCGTGGTGATCCAGGACGGGAAATTCATCGGGCACAACACCGACGCTTCCGGATTCTCCCGCGGCCTGGCCGAGGGGCTTCCCGGAGCCAAGAAGCAGAAAGTGCTCCAGCTGGGCGCTGGCGGCGCTGGCGCCGCGGTGGCCTACGCCTTGCTGGCTTCCGGGACCGAGCAGTTGCACATCGTTGATCTCGACGAGGATCGGGTCAACCACCGGGTCCAAGAGCTGCGCAAGAACTTCCCGCAAGCCCTGGTCCTTGCCGCAACCCCTGCCCAGGTTCCGCAGCTTCTGGGCGAGGCCGATGGATTATTGAATGCCACCCCGATCGGCATGCACCATCATCCCGGTCTTCCGCTGGATATCGCAGCACTGGAATCACGGCACTGGGTTGCCGATTGCATCTACCGCCCGGTGGACACTGAACTGATCGTTGCCGCCCGCAGCCTTGGATGCCAGGTGCTGGACGGCGGATACATGGCCGTGGGCCAGGCGGTGGACGCCTTCGAAATCATCACTGGCATCAGGCCGGAAACACAGCAGGTGCGTGGCCACTTGCTGGAACTGCTGGAAAAAGGACTGTAATGCGCACCTCCATCGCTACGGTTTGCCTGTCGGGAACCCTGGAAGAAAAACTCCTGGCTTGCGCCAAGGCCGGCTTTGACGGCATCGAGATCTTTGAGCAAGATCTCCTGGTGAGCCCGATGTCCCCCGAGGAAGTCAAGGCCATGGCGCACCGGCTGGGGCTGACCTTGGATTTGTTCCAGCCCTTCCGTGATTTTGAAGGCGTCAGTGAAGAACAGCTGCAGGCCAACCTGCACCGCGCTGAAGCCAAGTTCCAGCTCATGCAACGGCTGGGCATGGACCTGATGCTGCTGTGCTCGAATGTCGGCACCGCCACCATCAACGACGATGGCCTGTTTGTGGATCAAATCCGGCAGCTTTCGGATCTTGCCGCCCGGTACGATGTGCGCATTGCCTATGAAGCGTTGGCTTGGGGCAAGTATGTTGATACCTACCAGCATTCGTGGGAGATCGTGAAGCGGGTAGACCGGGCCAATGTGGGATTGTGCATCGACAGCTTCCATATCCTCTCGCGCGGCGATGATCCATCGGAGATCGCCGCAATTCCCGGAGAGAAGATCTTCTTTGTCCAGCTGGCCGATGCGCCGGTGCTCTCCATGGATATCCTTTCCTGGTCTCGACACTATCGGCTTTTCCCGGGACAGGGCGGCTTCGCTCTGGACCAGTTCTTGGCAGAACTCGTGCGCTCAGGCTACGACGGCATCATTTCCTTGGAAATCTTCAATGATGTTTTCCGCCAATCAAACGTGCAACGCACCGCCATCGACGGGTTGCGGTCCTTGCAGTGGCTGCAGTCCAAGACTGCCCAGCTGTTGAGCTCGGCAGGGGAGCAATACGCCTTGGACCTCAAGGTCCTGCCCGGCGACCAAGACGCCACCGGGTTCGACTTTGCCGAAATCCGGACCGAAGACCCAGAGCGCGTGGCCGGGATGCTGGCACAACTTGGTTTCAGCTTCAGCGGGCAGCACCGCCGCAAGCCGGTGCAGCTGTGGAGCTCGGGCGAGGCGAAGATCATCATCAATTCGCAACGAAGCCGAGGTGTGGAAGCAGCCGTCTCCGGCTTCGGTGTGCTGGTGCCGGACCCGGTGGCCAGCGGCGAACGCGGTGGAGCCCTGCTCGCGACGCGAGTGCCTCGCCAGCAAACCAACAATGAACAAGACCTTCCTGGCTTCGTAGCGCCCGATAGCACCGAAGTATTCTTCAGCTCACCGGCCAATACCCGGAACTGGGTCCTGGAATTCGAAGATGCCGGGCCTGCGGCATCCGAGGTGCCGAGCGGGCCGATCCTGGGCATCGACCACATCAACATCGCCCAGCCATGGCAATGCTTCGACGAATCCGTCCTGTTCTACAGCAGTGTCCTGAACCTCAAGGCACGTCCCGGAACGGAAGTCCCCAGCCCGATGGGACTAGTGCGTTCACAGGTTCTTTCCACGGCGGATTCCGGTGTCCGGCTGGCGCTGAACATTGTGCCGCAGGGACTGGAAAGCATCATCGAGCGCAACCACGAGTACCCGGAACATGTGGCCCTGCGGGCCGATGACATCATCGCGGTGGCACGCAATGCGCGCGCACGCGGCATGGAGTTCCTGCAGGTCCCCGACAACTATTACGAGGACCTGGCGGCCCGCTTCGACCTTGACGCGCAATTGCTCGATACCCTCAAGGAACTGCACCTGTTGTACGACCGCGATGAGGCCGGCGAGTTCCTGCATTTCTACACCAAGACCCTTGGCAACATGTTCTTTGAGGTAGTTGAACGGCGTTCTGGCTACGATGGGTATGGGGCGCCCAATGCGCCGGTCAGGCTTGCATCTCAATTCGAGAGCAATCGCTGGAGCAGAAACTTGTAAAGCTGGGAGAGCAAACAGTGGCAGAGCGGCCGGATTATTTCGTTAAGTCAGCGGAAAAGACCTTGGCCGTGCTGCTGGCATTTTCAGCAGGCAATTCCGAGCTGACGGTGTCCCAGGTTGCTGCGGCGACGGATCAAACCAGAGCCTCGGCGCGCCGGTTCCTGCTCACCCTCGTTGACCTCGGGTATCTGCAGGCCCATGGCAATGCCTACCGGATGACTCCGCGTGTCCTGGATATCGGGGCCGCCTACCTGTCGGGACTGACCCTTCCGCAGGCGGCCGTGGGCCATCTGCAGTCATTGGCGCGCGAACTGGAAGAGACTGCGTCCTTGTGCGTTCTCGAAGGACAGGACGTGTTGTATGTTGAGCGCGTCGCCGCACCACGGCTGCATGCGTTGAATGTGTCTATTGGCAACAGGCTCCCGGCCTGGGTGACCTCTATGGGCCGTGTGCTCATCGCCTACCTGGAGCCCTCCGAGCAGGAAGCATTCCTGCAGCGCATCGAGCTGCAGAAATACACCGAGCACACGGTATCCAGCATCGAAGAACTGAAAAAGGAATTGGCGGCGGTGCGCCAGCAAGAATGGTCCCTGGTCAACCAGGAACTGGACGAAGGGCTGCGCGGCTTGGCGGTACCGGTGATCCGTGGTGGCAAGCTCCTGGGTGCCTTGAACATCTCGGTGCAGACCAGCCGGAATAATCCCGCATATATCCAAGCTCAGCTCTTGCCGAAGCTTCAAGGCGCCGCCAAAGCCATCGCCGATGACTTTGGCGGACGCCTGGGCTAGGCAGCCAGCAGCAACCTAGGCGCCGTTGGATTCAATGGCCGTCGCCAGCAATCCCGACAGGCGCTGGACGCCTTCGCTAATGGTTGCCTCGTCGACGGAGCAGAAGGCCAACCGGAGCTTGTTATCTGCTTGTCCGCTCGGGCTGAAGGCCGCGCCGGGGATGAAGATGACCCCAGCCTTCACCCCGAGCTGCAGCAGCTTGTAGGTGTCGATTCCCGCCGGCAGCGTCAGCCAGATGAAGAAGCCGCCTTCGGGCCGCGTGTAGCTGACCTCAGCGGGCAGGTACTTGGCCAGCGCTTCGAGCATCGCGTCGCGACGAGCGCGGTAGAGGTCGTTGTATTTCGCGATCTGCCCCTTCCAATCATGCTCATTGAGGTAGGCGCTGATGATCATCTGGTTCATGGTTGGCGGGCACAGCGCTACCGCTTCGCCGGCCAAATAGAAACGGCGGAAGAGATGCGTGGGGACTGCCGCCCAGCCGATGCGCAATCCCGGGGCGAAAATCTTGGAGAAGGAGCCCATGTAGATGACATTCTCTGGATCCAGGCTGCGCAGGGACGGTGCTGCCTGGCCCTCATAGCGGAGCATCCCGTAGGGATTGTCTTCCAGGATCAGGATGCCTTCTTCTCGGCAGATATCCACGATTTCCTGGCGTCGCTCAGCAGCCAGCGTGATGCCCGACGGATTATTGAAGTTCGGGATGCTGTAGAGGAACTTGATGTGCTCTCCGGCCGCGCGAAGCTGCCTGATGCGCTCGCGCAAGGCTCCGGGGATAAGCCCGTTTTCGTCGGTGCCCACTGGCTGTGCAGTGACTTGGTAGGCTTCGAAAGTGTTCAGCGCACCCACATAGGTTGGGTCTTCGCACAACACCGTATCGCCGGGGTTGCAGAACACCTTGCAGGCCATGTCCTGCGCGGATTGGGAACCGTTGGTGACCACGACGTCTTCTACCTTGACGTTGTTGATTCCCTCGGCTGCCATGACATCGATGATTTGCTCGCGCAATTCCACGGTGCCCAGGCCAGAACCGTATTGCAAGGCCTCGGGCCCATGCTCGGTAATGATGCGCCGGCTGATTTCACCGATTTTTTCCAGGGGAAGCAATTGCAAGTACGGGTTGCCGCCGGCCAAGGAGACCAGGGATGGATCCAAGGAGAGCTCGAAGACATCGCGCACGGCGGACTGCTTGATGCCGGACGCGCGGTCGGAGAGCAGCGCCTCGTGGGCGGTGGCGAGGGATTGCGGTGCGGTGGTCATGGTCCTCCTTGGCCAAGGCTCCAGGCGTCGCCGGAGCGTGCTCCTCGCGTTCTGGCTCCGCGTGAAGGCATGTTTTCAAATAGAATACTTTGGTATTCCAACAGGAAATCCAGTGCTTGGCAAGAACCAATGTTCCCAGCCTCAGAACCTCATGCCCCGTTTCCCCGATTTACGCTCTTCAACACTTAGCTGGGCCAGTGCACCATTGATCCGCCGCTGCAGGTTTTCGGCCAAGGTCCGGGGTTTGCTTGACGCCAGCCAGCTGTCCCTAGCCAGCACCGCCAGGAGATCCACGCAATCGACGGCGGCCCGTTGATAACCATCTTGAGCGTGGCCGAGCGCTTCATTGATGATCAGCACGGCGGCATCCAAGGTGCTGTCGGTGGATTGCGTGGAGCGCTGGGAACTGGGCATATACCGTTCGGCAGTCACCAAATCCTGAATCTCCGATAGTTTCTTGGCCATCGTGGCTATGGCGAGGTAGGCGCGATTTCGCACGCCCATGGTTTGCAGTGGTGCCAGTCCGCCCAAAAGCAGCGTAATAATGGCGAAGGCCGCGATCCGCGGCGCTCCCGCCTTGGCAAGGAAAATTCCGGCAGCGATGGCCAACGCAGCGATGAGCATCGCCAGGAGGGACAGGTGCCACACTCCAAAACGGGGCCTCTTCGGCTCCGAGTAAAGCGTCTTCTCCGCGGCAATTTGAGCGAGTTTTCCGCGGATCTGCGGAATATTGGGAACACCCAACTCTCGCTGGGACAGCACTTGTTCCTTGCGCCAAGCGCGCAGGCGTTTGCGGCTTTGCCAAACGTGGAAAATTTGCCATGCAGCCAACAGCGGTACGGCGAGCATGAAGAAAAGCAGCACCGCTGATTTCATGGTCAGCCCCTGCTGGTGAAGCCCGTAGCACCCTGCCCAAGCGATCAGCGAATAGCCAGGGAACCGGATGAGCAGTCGATCCCACCAAGCAATTTCTTGTGGAGCGCCCGTAGTTCCACTCATCCTGTTGGCTCTTAGCTGATGTCGGCTCGGGAATCCAGCCAAGCCTGGATGGCGCTGGGACGAATTCGGCGGTGCGTTCCGCGATATTCCACTGGAATGGTTCCTGCATCGGCGAGCTTGCGCAGGTAGCTGTTGGAAATGCCAGCCATCTGGGCCGCCTGGGAGGTGTTCAGAAGCAATTCCGGGGTGCCGATGCTGACCGATTCCCCATCAGCAAAGCGCGAGAGCACTTCGATCAGGGCATCGTGCGCTTCCTTGGGCAACTGCAGCGCGGTGCCGTTGACGAAGACTGTGGTGTCGTCTGATTCATCCAGTGCGCGCCGCAATCGCGCGGTGGTCTTTTCGTCGAGCGCCTCGAATGTGCGGACCCTGCCCAGTGCTGAAGTCGGTGATGCCATGGGATTCATTTTGCCCGAGAAGGAGGTCAATCGCACGCACTGCCGGTGATCCGGGGGACATTACCGCGGAAGGTCATATTGATCTAAAACCGATAGAAGGGTTGTTTTTTGATAAAAGATTCCCGTATGGTGGAAAACGTGGGTCTAAAGAAAGTATTGACCAGCCAACTTTCGGCACACCTCGAGGGAGTCTTCAGCCTAACCCGGCGGAGCCCGTCTGGGAACTGTGTATATGGAAGCCGGATGCGCTCTTTGATTGAGTGCGGGTCGGGCTCCGTTGCGGTCGAATGAATGGTCATGCGTGCTCCCATGCTATGCCACAAGTTTCGTGGGTACTGCGTTTTCGTCATTTATGAACTTTCTTGAAAGAAGAGCTATTCAATGTCTGTTGAATCCACCAAAGACCTGTCCACCATCACCGACGCAGAAATATTTGACGCCCACATCGGCGGCAAGCTCACCGTCCAGTCGCAGATGCCCCTGAACACCAAGCGCGATCTGTCGATTGCCTACACCCCCGGGGTGGCCAAGGTTTCGCAAGCGATCGCCGATGATCCAGCCAAGCACTCCACCCACACCTGGGCATCGCGCCTGGTGGCCGTGGTTTCGGACGGAACTGCAGTCCTGGGCCTGGGAAACATCGGGGCAGCAGCGTCGCTGCCCGTGATGGAAGGCAAATGCGCGCTCTTCAAAGAGTTCGGCGGGCTGGATTCCATCCCGCTGGTGCTGGACACGACCGATGTTGATGAAATCGTCGACACGATCGTCCGCCTGCGCCCGAGCTTTGGCGCGGTGAACCTTGAAGATATCTCAGCGCCGCGATGCTTTGAAATTGAGAAGAAGCTGATCGAAGCGCTGGATATCCCAGTGATGCACGATGATCAGCATGGCACTGCGGTCGTGGTGCTGGCGGCGCTGATTGGTGCTGCCCGCCAGACCAAGCGCGATATCAGCTCGCTCAAGGTTGTAGTTTCCGGCGCAGGATCGGCCGGGGTTGCCGTCACGAACTTGTTGCTCAAGGCCGGTGTCGCCGATGTGATCGTGCTCGACTCGCGGGGAACCATCCACCGCGAGCGTGATGATTTGAACCCGATCAAGGCGGAACTTGCCGGACGTACCAACCGTGACGACGTCATGGGCGGTCTGGCTGAAGCCTTGGACGGAGCGGACGTTGTTGTTGGCTTGTCATCGTCGAAGTTTGATGAGGCCGCCGTAGCAAAGATGAACAAGGACGCGATCATCTTTGCACTGTCCAACCCAACTCCTGAGATCATGCCGGAGGATGCGAAGAAGTTCGCAGCGGTGGTTGCCACCGGACGCAGCGACTTCCCCAACCAGATCAACAATGTTCTGGCTTTCCCGGGCATCTTCCGCGGTGCTTTGGACTCGGGCGCCACGAAGATCACCGAAGGCATGAAGATCGCTGCTGCTCACGCTATTGCTGATCTGGTCGGTGAAGACCTTGGAGAAGACTACATCGTGCCTTCTGCTCTCGATGAGCGAGTGATGCCAGCCGTAGCTGCTGCCGTGGCCGCTGAGGCGCAGTCCGCCCAGTAGCCGCCAGCGCACCGCTTGGCGGTATTGCCCTGAATGCGCTGCCTGCAACCACATGTGGTTGCAGGCAGCGCATTTTCTGTTTTCCACACTTTGTTGAATTCATGGATGCGGTGCCTTGCCTCGGCAGAAAACTACCTGAAGCAAAGCACCTCAGGAGGAACGCAGTGGACGGCTTCGAAGACATCGACTTGTGGATCAAATGGACCCGGCTTGCCGCAGAGCGAGTCGCCCGAAATCTCCGGGCCGAAATCGACGACAACGGTTACACGCTCATCGCTCTCCAATTACAGCGACAGCAACTAATCATCGGTACGACACTGGACCTGAGCTGGAGCGGATATCCAGAAATTGCCAGCACGGCCGAGGATCGGCAAGAGGTTCTTGAGCTGCTTCAGCCTCTGGCAAATGAAGCCATCGTCCATGAACGAACTTTCGATGAAGGGTCCCATAGCATGGCGTTTTTCAGGGAATTACATTTCAGTGAACTGGACTCGGCTCTGAACGCCGTGGGAATCGTTGATGAGGTACTTCAAGGCAGGCGTCCCGAATGGTTATTTTGCCAAGCATCAACGAACCTTCGGGTGCTGGCTGCCGATGAACCAGACCGAACTTTCCGCAGCGTGGCCTAGCTGCACATGACGATCTTCGGTCAGTAAATAGGAGAACAAAAATATGCGATATCTGACGGGATGAGCATTGCAGAAGCTGACGCGAGAACAGATCAATGCATTCGAGACTACCGGCGGCAGGTTTTGTTCGCTGAGCCCAATGAGTTGAACCAGCCCTATGCCTTTACCATCGGGCTAACCCTCGTGGGACATCCAGAATTTCTCGTGAGTGGATTGAACTATCAAGAGAGCCTGCAAATGCTCAATGGGCTGTCCGGCGCAGTGCTTGAGGAAAATGAAGTGTTTGTACATGGACAGACGTGCCGCCTGGATGAGAATACGATTTTGTACTTCGCGGAGATCTCTTCCCGGATTGGCCATGAGGCCCCTTGGGCGTACAGCCGCTTTTGCGAAAGCATGGGCCTGCCAGAAGTGCTTTTCCTTGGCCGGGATATTCCCTACAGTTGACTGTCGAGAAGACTTAAGTTGGGGATTTCCGACAACGGAAAACCGGGGCTATCCGAATGACGATGGATAACCCCGGTTGTCCGATGAAGAAACGCAGGCCGCACTTAGCCTTGCTTGGAAGCCAGGTAGGCAGCCGCCTCACGCTTTTCTTCAGCTACGCGTGCCTCATGCGCTTGGCGCAGCTTGTGGTGCTGGGGATTATTGCGTAGCAACAGGTATCCAATACCCACCAGGACAAACCAGATAGGCGTTGCGATCAAGCCCGCCAAGGTGTCGGCGTCGCGCGTGAAGGCCCACAGCAGGAAGACGAAGAACGCCATAACGATGTACGGCATGAAGGTACCGCCAGGCATCTTGAAGACCGACTTGTCGTGCGCTTCCGGGCGACGTTTGCGGTAGACCAAGTAGCTGATCAGGATGATCGTCCAGACGAACATGAAGCACAGTGACGAAATCGTCGTAACAATCGAGAAGCCGGCTGATTTATCCAGACCAAAGATCAGCAGAACGATTGAGCTGAGCAACACCACGCCGGAGAGGAATAGCGCGTTGCGCGGAACCTGGCGGCTGGTGAGTTTGCCGAAGATTTTCGGCGCATTGCCCTCGGTGGACAACCCGAAGACCATGCGTGAGGTCGAGTAGATTCCCGAGTTGGCCGAAGACAGGGCAGAAGTCAGCACCACCGCGTTGACCAAGTGAGCAGCTGCTCCCAAGCCAGCTAGGGAGAACAGCATCACGAACGGCGACTCATCGGCGCTGAAACGTTCCCATGGAACAACCGACATCAAGATGACCAGCGAACCGACGTAGAACAGCAAGATGCGCACCGGAATCGCGTTGATGGCCTTAGGGAGGTTGTGCTCGGGATTCTTTGTTTCGGCCGCGGCCGTGCCAACCAGCTCGATGCCGACAAAGGCGAATACGGCAATTTGGAAGCCCATGACAAAGCCCATGACTCCGCCACCGAAGAAGCCGCCCTCGACGTTGAACAGGTTGAGGAACGAAGCCTGAGCACCATCATGTTCGAAGCCGGTGAAGATCATGATCAAACCGATGACAATCAAGAGCACGATGGCGACAATCTTGATCAGGGCGAACCAGAACTCGGTCTCACCGAATCCGCGTACCGACGGGAGATTCAGCAAAATCAGCAGCACAATGACTGCCAGCGCCGGGATCCACAGCGGGATGAGCGGGAGCCAGTAGGTGACGTACACCGAGGCGATCACAATGACGTCGGCAACGCCGGTCACGATCCAGCAGAACCAGTAGGTCCAGCCGGTAAAGAAGGACGCCCAAGGGCCGAGGATATCCCCGGCAAAGTCGGAGAAGTTGCGGTAATCGGTACGGCTAAGCAGCAATTCGCCCATAGCTCGCATCACGAAGTAGAGCATGAATCCGATGACCATGTAGACCAGGATGACCGATGGTCCTGCAACAGAGATGGTTTTTCCCGAGCCCATGAACAGGCCAGTGCCAATGGCACCGCCGATGGCTAAGAGCTGGATATGTCGATTGGACAATGCCCTTTTCAGCTCGGGTCCAGTCTCTGCGGGGGTAAGTGTTTCTTTTGTTTCCACGCAGGTCCTTTGTCGTGCGGCTTCCATTGAAGCGTTAAACTCGATGAAGATCGGTCATAAATGACCGCCACCGTGTGACATTACCGGAAATGAGCTGACAACTTGTAATTGGTCTCACACTGGGAGTGGATTCCGGCCGATTTGTGGCAAATAGTGTACATGGCTAGTGGAAGCACCATGGCACAAGTGAGTAGTCTGGGAACTATGGCATTTCGAAATCGTCGAGCAGCGGCTCTCCCGGCAAAACTGTCCCGTTCCTGGCTTTTGGTGAACGCAGCCAAAGAGGAGGATTTCGCTCCGGCTCTTGCCTGTGAAGCCGACTCGGTCATCTTCGATATGGAAGCCGCCGTTCCGGATGACAAGAAACTTCAAGCCCGCGACAATGTCGTCCGCGCGCTGTCCAATGGCATGACCGCATGGGTGCGTGTTAATGGAATTGATACCGACTTCTGGGCTGACGATCTCGCGGCCCTGTCCGAAGCTCCGGGCCTTCGCGGAATCATGCTTGCCATGACCGAGCAGCCAGAGCAGGTGACCTACAGCGCCATGCGCCTGCGCGCAGGTACTCCGGTCCTTGCCCTGATTGAAACCGCATTGGGTATCGAGAATGCGACGTCCATCGCTTCAGCTCCAGGCACCTTCCGCCTGGCCTTCGGTGTCAACGACTTCCGCAAGGACACCGGTGTCTCCGACGACCCGATGGCCTTGGCCTATGCGCGGGGCAAGCTGGTGATCGCCTCCCGTGTTGGAAAGCTGCCCGGTGCCATTGACGGCCCGCCGCCAGCTGGTTCCGATGCTGCCAAGGTCACCGAGGAAACCCGGGTCACCGCATCCATGGGTATGACCGGCAAGCTCTCGCTGTCGCCAGATCACGTTGATGGCATCAACGCCGCTCTGGCTCCCAGCGAGGACGAGCTGTCCTGGGCAATGGAACTGCTCGAAGCCCACGCAGCTGGCGCCTCGGTGGGCGACGGCTCGTACTTGCCGCGTCTGGCCCGTGCGCAGAAGATCGCGGATTTGGCAGACTCCTACGGCCTGTGGAACGCGTAGTCGCAGCGTGGTAGATACTGCACTGCGTTGAACAGAAAAATCATCCCAGCGAAGCCCTGATTCAAGGGTCTCGCTGGGATGATTTTTATGAGGGGTGCGCCGAAGTCCTAGCGCCTGTGGGAGGAGCCCACCACGTCGCCGGACTTCCATTCGCTCCAGCCATCGCGGTCTCTCATGAAGTCCTCGATCTGGGCCTTGCCGGCTTCCAGCTGGGGATCGTTCTTCAGATACCAGCGGGTTTCGCGGGCGATTAGGCCGGACATGATCAGCAGGCCGATCAGGTTCGGAAGGGCCATCAAGCCGTTCATCATGTCGGAGAAGTTCCATACGGCGGTCAGCTCGGTGGTGCAACCTACGTAAACGATCAGCGAGAACAGCACGCGGAATGGCATGACTGCCTTGCGGCCGATCAGGCGCTCGATATTGCGTTCACCGTAGTAGCACCAGCCCAGGATGGTCGAGAAGGCGAACATCACCAGCCCGATGGTGACAACCCAGTGGCCCCATTGGCCGGGCAGGCCGTGGGTGAAGGCTTCGCCGGTCATCAGCGCGGCCGAAACCTGCTCGCCGGTGGCTTCATCAATCTTGTTCCAGGTGCCGGTGGTGATGATGACCAGGCCGGTGCAGGTGACAACGATGATGGTGTCGATGAAGGTCTGGGTCATCGATACCAGCCCCTGGCGAACCGGGTGTGTGGTCTGCGCTGCGGCCGCTGCGATAGCTGCCGAACCCATGCCGGACTCGTTGGAGAAAATACCGCGAGCTACACCGTACTGAACGGCGATGATAATGGCCGAGCCGGTGAAGCCGCCAACTGCCGAGGTGCCGGTGAAGGCATCGGAGAAGATCTCGGCGAAGGCTGCCGGAATGCCAGCGACGTTGGAGACCAGGATGTAGATCGAGGCTGCTACGTAGAAAACGATCATGACGGGCACAAAGCCTGCGGTGACCTTGCCGATGGACTTGATGCCGCCAACGAGCACGGCCATGGACAGGACGGTCAAGACGAGGCCGGTAACCCAAGGCGTGACGCCGAAGGAGTTGTCCAGATTGGCCGCGATGGAATTGCCCTGGGTCATGTTTCCGATGCCGAAGCTGGCCAGGGTGGCGGCGATGGCAAAGAACAGGGCAAGGAATTTGCCCAGCGGGCCGCGGATGCCGCGTTGCAGGTAGTACTGCGGACCGCCGGATTTTTCGCCGGCCGCGTCGGTGCCGCGATAACGGACTCCGAGGAATGCTTCAGAGTACTTCGAAGCCATGCCCAGCAGGCCGGTTACCCACATCCAGAACAGGGCGCCGGGGCCGCCGATGCCAATAGCGGTGGCAACACCAACAATGTTGCCTGTTCCCACGGTGGCGGCCAGTGCAGTGGTTAGTGCTTGGAACTGGGAGACGTCGCCTTCAGCGCCGTCGTCCTTGCGCTTGAGCAGCCCGAGGCGAAGGGAAGCTGCAAGTTTGACGAATTGCAGTCCGCCGAGCCTGATGGTCAGGTATAGGCCGGTGCCCAGCAATAGCGGGATGAGGCAAAAAGGCCCCCAAATAAATGAGGAAATATCTCCGAAGAGTGTTCCCAGCGCTTCCATAAGCTCAACAATCCTTTGCGCGAGTGGGTGATGACACGAAAGCCCAAGCTTTCATAGCTCACATCCTAGGGCAGAGTGCGACCCATGTCACTGAATGCGCAGGTGGGTGGCGTGATTCACGCGTTGGGCGGTCTTCCTGCCAGCAAGTTGCACGGCCTTGCTGGCAGGGCGAGCGGCTATCCTTGGCGGGCCTTGAGCCGAGGATTTTTCTTGTTGATGACAAACACACGTCCGCGGCGGCGGACAACTTGGGAACCTGGCTCGTTTTTCAGCGAGCGCAGGGAGTTGCGAACCTTCATTTCATTCACCTCCTTGCAGATCAGGGTTGTTGGCTGAAGCAGGAGCAGCTGCCAGCAGTTCTTGGAGCTCGTCCTCGGTGACTTGGCAGTTCTCGAAGACTTTGGAGATCTGTCCGGCTTCATGTTCCGAGCCGTAGAGCATCAGTTCAGAGGCCGCAATTTCTGTCGACCATGAACCTGTATTTTCCATCCAGATGCGTGGCCCGGCGCCGCCAATAGCCACTCGCTCACTGAGCGCGCTGGCGACCCAAAGCCGGCCCCGAAGGCAAGTGCAGGACGCGGCAAGTTCGGAAAGTGCTTCGCGGAATCGCTGCGGGTGCAATGGGCGTTCAGCGTGCAAGTGAAGGGGAGCCCTGCCAGAAGGGGCGAGGCTGCGGACCATCGGAACGTGGCCTGCCCGGGTTCGCCATTGGACGGCCGCGTAGCTGAAGGAGCCGAGTTCGCTGCCATGGCGGCACAAGGCGGCATGCGGGGCCAGATGCTGGGCAAGTTCCAACCCGGCGATGAAGTCTTTTCCGCCATCGCGGCGGGGACTGTCTGGTGCTTCAAGAAGCTGAGTCTGCATACCCTCCACTGGAATCAGGGTGTCAGCTTGCATGAGCTCGGTGAAGAAATACTCCCCGGGGGTCCGCTGGTCTTGCTGCATGGAGCTGAATCCCGATTCCCAGAGCGTGTGCCGATCCCACATCTGATCTTCAAGTTCGACCGGATCCAAAGATAGGACATTGCTGCCCACGCTGATGCCTGCCAGCTCCAGCTTTTCGGCAAGGGTTTCAAGCACGGATCCGCTGTGCCAAGTTGCTGGCAGTCCCAGAAGCATTGTGGAGTCGGCATGTCGTGGTGCCAGCCGCTGGATGGCAGGGAAAATCTCATATTTGACCGCGCAGCCGATGCACGGATGCTCAAGAACTGCCTCGCCGTATTCTGCGGAGGCGTTTCCTGAGACGGTGCGCACCAGGCGGTTGCCTTCGACGAAGTCGTAGGAAAGCACCACGGCCTGCGGGTGGTGGCCCAGGAGGTGTTTAAGTCCTGCATCACGGCAGGAAGTGTCGAGAGAAGAGAGAACTATGACTTTCACACCATCCAGCTTATATGAGAATCATTCTCAATAACAAGCAGAGGGGCGTTGGCAAGACAATGGGCCCGCCAGATCAACCGGCAGACCCATTGCAACGGAATGGCTAGTTTTGTGGTGCGTGGAACGTTGTCCGGGCCATTCCAAGACCCTCAATCCGGGTCTCCAGCACGTCACCGTGCTTGAGCCACGGGTGGCGCCCATTTTCGTCGCGTCGGCCCAGGGCTACACCTGCAGGGGTGCCGGTCAGGATGACATCACCAGGCTGCAGCTCGTTGAAGGTCGAGAGGTAGGAGACCAGTTCACTCGCGGAGAAGATCAAATCGTCGATCCGGGCCTCCTGGACTACCGTGCCGTTGACGGCACTGGTGATTTTTGCTGCTGGATCCAGTTCATCTGGAGTCACCAGCCACGGACCAAGGGGAGTGGAATGATCCCAGATCTTTCCCTGCAGCCACTCCTGCGTGCGCCCCTGGTATCCGCGCATGGAAACGTCGCTGGAAACGGCGTAGCCGGCAATATGATCCGGTGCGGATTCCTCGCTGATTCGGCGGCCCGGCGCGCCGATGATGATGGCCAATTCAGCCTCGTAGTCAACACGATGATCTTCTACCGGGATCTCCACCGCGTCGTTGGCGCCGCAGAGCGATGAAGCAAACTTGGCAAATACGGTGGGGTACTTGGGCAATTCCTCGCCGACTTCTGCCGCATGCGACTTGTAGTTCAGGCCGATGCAATAGATCTTCGACGGCTGGGGAATCAATGGGGCGTAGTCGGATTCGCCCTCTGCGATGGACTCGCCGACTAGCGCGCGGGCGATGACTTCCTGCTGGGTTTCGGGATCGAGCCGAAGGAAACGCTGCACGGTGTCGAGATTGTCCAGATAGTAGGCCCTGCCATCGTCGATGAGAGCTGCCGTCGTATGGCCTGGTTCGCTGGCGAGGCGGAGCGTAGCAAGTTTCATGTTTCTATCTCACTACATTTCGAGTCGAATTCACACCATGTTTCAGCTCCCCACAAGGATTGTTTTGCCCAGTAATGCAAGGTGCGAGGCGCTCTGCCCAGACCGGATCATCTTGGTGACCTGAGTTACCCCCGGTAAGCTCTATGCATGAACGAGGCAGTTTTTCTGCCCCGAGATCGATCTGGATACGTAACTAAAGTGAAGTAGGTTTTAATGTGGGTGACTATTTTGGCGAGCGATATCGCCATATCTTCTTCGCCTCGTGGCAGCACTTTTCGCTGGTCGCTCAGTGCCTGATCCTGGCAACTATCATCGCTGTTCTTATTGCCGTCCTGGTGTACCGCAATAAATCCCTTTCCGGCATCGCCAACTCCGTCAGCGCCATCGGGCTGACCATCCCGTCCTTCGCGTTGATTGGCTTGCTGATTGTTCCCTTTGGCTTCGGTGTTGCACCAGCGGTGATCGTGGTGACTTTCTTCGCGGCTCTGCCAATTCTGCGCAATGCCATCGTGGGCCTGAATAATATCGAACCGTCCATCGTCGAATCCGCCAAGGGCATCGGAATGAGCCGGCTGAAAACCCTCATCTCCGTGGAACTGCCCATCGCCTGGCCGGTCATCCTGACCGGGGTGCGAGTTTCGGCCCAAATGGTCATGGGCGTAGCCGCCGTGGTCTCCTATGCGCTGGGGCCGGGCCTCGGTGGCTTCATCTTCCAGGGCCTCTCCCGCCTTGGTGGAGCCAACTCCCTGGAATCTGTCGTGACCGGCGTGGCCGGCGTCGTGATTCTTGCGCTCATTCTTGACTTGATTTTGCTCGGCATCGGCCGACTGACTACCCCGCGAGGTATCCGTGTCTGAAAATAAGAATTCCGAAACCATGACTGCGCAAAACGTCACGGGCGCGTCGATCATGCTCGAAGAAGTGACCAAGACATACCCCGGGCAGAAGAAATCCGCAGTCGGCGGCCTCACCTTGGAGATTCCTGCCGGATCCATCGTGATGTTCGTTGGCCCCTCGGGCTGCGGCAAGACGACGACCCTGAAAATGATCAACCGGCTGATCGAGCCTACCAGCGGAAAAATTGTGATCAATGGGGAAGACGTCACCGGCATGAATGGCGACGAGCTGCGCCGGCGCATTGGCTACGTCATCCAGGCTGGCGGGCTCTTCCCGCATATGACCGTGGCAACCAATATCGCGATGGTTCCCAAGATGCTGGGGTGGTCCAAGGAAAAGATCGCGGCACGAGTCGATGAGCTGCTGGAGCTGGTCTCGCTGGATCCAGAGCTGTACCGGGACCGGTTCCCGAAGGAGCTTTCTGGTGGCCAGCAGCAGCGCGTTGGCGTGGCCCGCGCTTTGGCGGCAGACCCTCCGGTTTTGCTCATGGACGAGCCCTTCGGCGCGGTTGACCCGATCACCCGGCAGCGCTTGCAAGATGAGCTGCTCAACATCCAGTCCGAAGTCCAAAAGACCATTGTCTGCGTCACCCACGACTTTGACGAAGCGGTGAAACTGGGGGACTGGATTGCCATCTTCAACGAAGGGGCCCAGCTGGAGCAATATGATTCTCCAGAAAGAATCCTGGCCAACCCGGCCAGCGAATTCGTGGAAAACTTCATCGGCTCGGGCGCAGGCCTGAAGCAGCTGACGCTGACCCGGGTCAACGAGGTGGACCTGGAAGACGCAATCACGACATCGCCGGGCAAGCGGGCTTCCGATGCGCTCTCGCAAGTGCAAGGCGCCGGCCGCAAGTACGCCGTGGTCTTGGATTCACGCGGGCGTCCCTTGCGCCGGCTGGATCGCCGGCAGCTCTCGCGTGCGGAGATCATTGACGGCACCTATGACCAGAACCTTCCGGTCGTTGGCGAGCAGGCAACGCTCAACGATGCCTTGGACACCATGCTGGTGGCCAGTTCCGAGTCGGCGCTGGTCACTGGCCGGCGCGACGTGCTGCTGGGCATCATCACCGTCCAGACGGTGATGGAAGCCATCGCTGCAGCCAACGGCGCCCAAGACGGGGACCACTCTGCACCGGTCGGGCTGAACTCCGGAGCTATCAACATCGCGGACATCGATACCGGGGCCGCCAATCCGGATGGTGAACCTGCATGAGCGCAGAAAAACGAACCCTCATATGGCAAATCGTGGCCATCGCGGCGGCTTTTGCGGTGCTCATGGTTTGGCTGCTGACCGCTGACCTGACCGAGACCGAACGCCAGACGCTGGATCCTGCCACGATCTGGGGATATACCCTGGAACACTTGAAGCTGACGGTGATTTCCACGGTGATCGTCTTGATCATCGCTATTCCCCTGGGCATTGTGCTGACTCGTCCGGGCTTGCGCCGCGCGGCGCCGGTCGTGCGGGCCATTGCCAACTTCGGCCAGGCAGCTCCAGCTATCGGCGTTGTCGTGCTGTTGGCGTTCTGGCTTGGATTCGGCGCCAAGACCGCGATCGTCTCGTTGGTGATCTATGCCATTCTGCCGGTGCTGTCCAATACCATCGTCGGCTTGCAACAGGTAGACCAGCGCATCGTGGAGGCCGGGCGAGGCATTGGCATGAGCTTGATGGCCGTGCTGTTCAAGGTGGAGTTGCCCTTGGCCGTCCCCGTGATGCTTTCCGGCATTCGCACGGCGCTGGTTCTCCTGGTGGGTACTGCCACTTTGGCGACCTTCATCAACGGTGGTGGATTGGGCATCTTGATCACCACCGGGGTGAACCTCAACCTCAACGTCGTACTGATTACCGGTTCGCTTCTGGTTGCGCTGCTGGCCTTGACTATTGATTGGCTGGGACGCGTCGTCGAACAGGTTGCACGGCCGAAGGGACTGTCATGAAAAACGCTATGAAACTGTCCCTGGTCTCGATCGCTGCGGTGATCGGCTTAGCCGGTTGCGGACTGAGCCCGTCAACGGGTACCGTCCCCGCGGTAGGGCCCGGGAAAATCCAGCCGGTCGCTGATGGCCAGGAAAAGTCGAAGGTGACGGTGACTTCCAAGTCTTTCACCGAGCAGCTGCTCTTGGGCAAGATCACCGTGATCGCTCTGGAAGCCGCCGGCTACGACGTCACCGACTTGACTAATGTGCCAGGTTCTCAGCCTGCCCGGCAGCTATTGCTTTCCGGGGACGCTAGTGTGCTTTGGGAATATACCGGCACCGCATGGCTGACATATCTTGGCCATGAAGAACCGGTCGATGGAGAACAGGCACAGTGGGAAGCGGTGAAAAAGGATGATATTCCCAATGGCATCGACTGGGGCGATCCGGCACCACTGAACAACACCTATGCCATGGCAATGAATGAAGAGACGGCAAAACGCCTGGGGGTTACCAAGCTTTCGGAACTGAAGGATGTGGATCCGAAGGACCTGACCTTCTGTGTCGACCCTGAATTCAATTCTCGCCGGGATGGCCTGACGCCAATGCTGGAGCACTATGGCATTGACCGCGGCGCTGAAGTTCCAGAGAGCAATATTGGCCTCTATGACGTTGGCGCTATTTATCAGGCAACAGCTGACGGTGCTTGCAACTTCGGCGAAGTGTTCACCACCGATGGCCGAATCAAGGCTTTGAACTTGACGGTATTGGAAGATGACAAGAAGTACTTCCCGAGCTACAACGCCGCTCCAGCTTTTAATGGCGAATTCTTGAAAGAGCATCCGGAAGTCGAAGGCATCATGGCTCAGATCGCTCCGCTGCTCACCGATGAAGTTCTGATGGAACTGAACTACCAGGTGGATGTCGTTGGCCGAGAGCCAGCCGATGTTGCCTTTGAATGGATGGTTGATCAAGGCTTGGTTTCCAAGCCTTGATGTAGCGTTCGAAAGCGGAAGACCTCGCAAGCTGGGCTTCGACTTCTCAGGAAGTTGGGGTCCAGCTTTTGCCATTGAAGATTCACTCGCAGTTAGTTCTCGCAGATCCGCTGTAGGCGCAGAATGGAAGAGCCGGATGACCTCCAAAGCGCATGGGTGAACCAAACCCGCGGATTCTGCAAATAGTTCAAAAGTTTTTTTGAGGTAAAAGTTCAAGTCATCGCGCGAAATTAGACGACTCATCGGAGGTGACTAAAGATTTCTTGGGAAATCTGGTTGACGCTTCAACTTAATGGGTGCAATACTGGTGTCAGCAAAACAAATTGAAACGTCAACTACTCGTTGACGCAACGAAGGGATTTAGACATGACTGCAACTGCATTGACCGCAGGTACCTGGAACCTCGACGCTTCGCACTCAGAGGTTGGCTTCTCGGTCCGCCACGCAGGCATCTCCAAGGTTCGCGGCAGCTTCACCGAATTCGATGCAACTCTGAACATCGCAGAAACCCTGGAAGCCTCCAGCGTTGAAGCATCCGTTCAGATCAGCTCGGTCAACACCAAGGATGCAAACCGCGACGGCCACTTGAAGAGCGCTGACTTCTTCGACGCGGAGCAGTTCCCAACCATGACCTTCAAGTCGACCGGCATCAAGGGCGGTGCCGACGAGTTCATCTTGGTTGGCGACCTGACCATCCGTGGCGTATCCAAGGAAGTTGAATTCGAAGTTGAGGTTGGCGGCCAGGCTGTAGACGCCTTTGGCGCAACCCGCGCTGGCTTCTTCGCATCCACCACCATCTCCCGCAAGGAATTCGGTATTACCTGGAACGCAGCACTGGAAGCCGGTGGCGTTCTGGTGAGCGACAAGGTCAAGATCGAGCTTGATGCTTCCTTCGTACTGCCTGCCGCAGCCTAAATAACTTCCCGAGAACCGCCATGGGGTTGGCGGTATGAGGGCCGATACCGGCAAAGCCTTCGAACCAGTTATGGTTCGGAGGCTTTTGTCGTTAAGCGGATTTTCTAGTGAGACTAGAAGCCGTTGTCGTAGGTGTCGTAGGACATTTCTGGCGCGAAGATTGCCAGAGCCATCATGCCCACGAAGCCAAGAACCCAGAACAAGCCGATAATGGTGCCGATCCAGCCAGTCACCTTGCCCACGGTTGCCGCGGTATTAAATTCACGCTCGGCCCGGTTGGCCTTGACGATTGCTATGGGACCCAAAATGACATTCAAGATAAAGATCGAAAGAATGCCAAGGATCATGGAGGTCTGAGCCAGCTGGCTTCCCTCGACCTGCGCCTGCGTTGGGTATCCGGGATAGCCAGCCTGATAAGGCGTCTGCTGGTACGGATACTGCTGGTACTGGGGCTGTTGATACTGCGACTGCTGGTATTGCCCTTGCTGCCCGAACCGCTGATTCTGGCCCTGGCTCGGCTGCCCCGCAGTGTATGGATTCTGCGGTTCGCCATTCGGAGTAGACATTGCCGCCTGCTTTCAAACTTGATGGTGAGTCTATTAAATCAATGATTGGGTCAATTCTCGTACAAACTGAAGAAAATGTTCTGCTCGAGCCCCCGGAGCCCTCATGGAGAACGGCGACTGCCAACCGTGAAACTGATTGATGCCATCGTCACCGTTTAACCGATGAAGCCATTTCATTTCTAAACTGGTGCATTATGACTTGGGCTTCGTTCTGCGCATACCTTGGCGTGTGCGTGATGGTGACACTTTCACCTGGACCAGATACTTTCCTCGTGCTGCGCTATTCGCTGGTGCGGCAGATGCACGGAATTATTGCAGCGCTGGGAATGATGGTGGCCATTTTCGCTTGGGCTACCTTGGCGGGAGCTGGCGCGGCTTCGGTAATTCAGCGGTTTCCCATGGTTGAAACCGTTATCGCCATTCTTGGTGGACTGTATCTGGCGTACCTGGGGGTCAGCGGCTTCCTGAAATCGCGAGCGGTTGCCAAGGCTGATAGCGCGATCGCTCGCACTGAAACTCGTGAGGGGCATCGTCGAGAGGCTCACTCATTGGGAAAGACTTTTACCGCTGGCATGCTTTCTGCTGCATTAAATCCAAAGCTGGGCTTGCTGTTTCTCGCCATGATGCCAAGTTTCATCCCGAAAGATTCCAATACCTTCCTCTGGGGAATGGGGTTAGGTGCAATTTTCGCTTCGGTAGGCTTCGGCTACATGCTGATTTTGAGCACTGCTGCGTCCAAGGCAATGCACTGGTTCAAGCGACCAGAGATCGCTCTGCGGTTGGAGTGGACGGCTTGTGCGGCGCTGTTCCTGATGGGTGCCGGCGTGATCATCAGCGCGTTCAAGTAGGCTCCGCTCAAAGTGCAGCAAGGCGTTGCACATTCAGAGGCCGTTTGTGCTGCCAAGTCGCGGACAGTTTAGTTGTCTGGGGTCTTCTTGCGCCATAGCGCATGGGTAGTGGTCGCAAGAACAGTTAATACGAGGCTGAAGACTAGGCCGTAACCGAAAATCTGCGCGTAGTGTCCCTGTTCTGCGGTGGCGGCACTGATATAAGTGGCCACCGAGGCGCCGGCAAAAAGCGAAAATACAAAGAACGATACCGTGGTCGCTCGTGCATCCGGTGCGATGTCGGTGGCCCAGCCCTGCATCGAAGAGTGCATGATGGCATTCGTGGCCCCCAGGAGCAGGGCAGTGGCGGTATAGGAACCAGCTGAAGGCCAGAGCGCCGACGGCAGGAAAGCTCCACAGAGCAGCAATCCGCCGCCACCGATCAGACAGGTCCGCGAGAATCGCGCCACCAGCCGTCGCATTAGCCGGGCGCCCAAAATTACTCCCGCTGCAAAACCGCACCCCAAGACGCCCGCTACTTCAATGGATGCACCCGAGCGCTGCAAGGCGGGTACAACGTAAGTCAGCAGACCCATCAGCAGCGCGCCTTCAATGAAGACGATGGCGTACAAGGCCAAATTCATTGGACGCAATGCCGCTGCAAGGCCAAAACTGCTGCGCGAGTGCTCTGGCTCTCGCAAACGACGCAAGGAATACAACGCTGCGAGACTCCCTAGCGCTGGAAGCGCGAAGACCAGGCGCCAATCCAGATAGGTAGCGAGCGCTCCTGCCGAGAGCGTGGCCAAGGTGGTGCCCAAGGACGAATAGATCTGAAGATCCGATAGCCCGCGTGCCCGTTCAACACCGTGGCGAGTGTCGCCGAGCAAGGTCAGGAGCGTCGGATAGAGCGCGCCGAACATCAGTCCGGTGAAGCATCGTGCAATGAGCAGCGGTGCATAATCGCTGAACATGACGCTTGCCAGGGCGCCGGCGCCGGCGCCAATGAGCGCTAAACGCAGGACGAGAAGTCGTCCGAAGCGATCGCTGGCTAGTCCCCACAGCGGTTGCCCGATGGCGTAGAACAACGAGTAGGCAGCGACAAGCTGAACGGCTTGGGAGAAATCCAAAGACGTGCCCAGCGAGAGCGCCAGCAGCATCGGTGGAGTGCCGTAGCGGTCAAAAAACGAAAGGAATCCGATGAAGCGCAGGGCGGAATCGGGAACGGAATGCGCCGGTACTTGTGGGTGCTGCTCAGCCATGGATGCCCTTCGGAAAATGCTTCAGCCTACCCACTCATGTAAGCAGACTCATCCCGAACGTGCAGTTATCGATGACGGCAGTACCCGGCGCATAAAGCAGGACTTGTGGGAGGTAGAGCGGGCTGGGCCCTGAGGCAAACGCGGGCGACGATCCGATGGTTTCGCTACACCTCCGTGGTTCCGCTGGTCCTCCGATGCTGCACACCCCGGAATTAACCGAAACTGCCTTTGCCGCCGTCGCTGCTGGACAGGTGGTTCCGCACGCTGGCAGAGGCCGATGGGAAATTGCCGGAGCTTGATACCGTTGAATCACCGGCCTGCCACGGGGCCTCTGCGGCCCTGGAAAATGGGTTCTTGATAACCACGAATGGAGATGCCACCTCGCTCACTTGCAAGATCACCCGGGATCTCGATGCTATTTACGTGTGGGAAGGACCAGACCAGTGGCAGGAAGCCCACCCGCCCTTGCGGATCGACGGCAACACCGCCTGCGCCAGCGAGCCAGCCAAGAAGTCGGTGTACGCCCTCGACCTGGATTCCGGAAAGAAGACCGCTTCCGTGGCCCTGGGTACCGAGCCCAACGAAATGGTCGTGACCACCAAGTAGCGCCAGACAGATGAAAACTTGTGGCCGGTTCCCCGACCCTTTCCAGGTGGGGGAACCGGCCACAATGCCTAGCGCGAGTTGCTACAGGCCGCGCACCATGAGCACGTCCAAGGTCCGCGGCCCGTGGACCCCTTCAACACGTTCCAGCTCGATATCGCTGGTTGCCGAAGGACCGGAGATCCAGGTCAGCGGCCGGGTGATGGACAACCGCGGCATGGCTTCGGGCAGCAGTTGCACGATCGTGGAGATCGGCACGATGCATACGTGGTGGTCCGGAACCAGAGAAATGGCGCGGCGCCCCTGATCGGGCTGGCCATCGAGGATGATCGTTCCCGATTCGGCGACGGAAACCGCCGAAGAGGTCACCACGGCACTGATGGCATCCAGTTCGGCTACGCTCAGCCGGGCGCCGGGAGCATCAACGCGCTGTTCCACGCTCTGGCCCAGTGCTGAGAGCCAGTTGGCATCCAGCCCCTGCGGGTAGACCACGCTGGAGGCATCCTTGAGCTTGGCGGCAACGAATTGCGGAATCTGCTCGGCCTCGATCACCTCGACACCGGCCTTGTAGTCCACCAAGCGGTCCACCAGCAGTTCGATGAGCTGCGCCTCGTCCATCTTCGAGCTGGTGCGGTATTCGCGGGGCACCTCTTCGGTGGCCGGCGTGTCGGCCAGGGCCGAACGGATCCGCGAGAGGATTTCGTCTTTCGCGCTCACTTGGACTCCTTTTCGTCGCTCCACCAGTCGCGGAAGGACTTGTTGGGCGGGGCTGGAATGTCGCGGCTCTGGGTCCACCCGGCAGCGATGCCCGGCAGCTTCTTGATCTTCTTGTCCTTGCCCGCAGCCAGCCGGCCCAGCGGCAGCGCCTTTTCGAGCAGGCCAAGGTTCTTGCCCTTGCCCAAGGCCCAGGAGCCGCCCTTCATCAGCAGGTCCATCTGGGTTGGCAGCTTGTGCTTCTCGCGCTTGGCATCCACATCGTCGCCGCGCAGGTGCACGAGGATTTCCGGGATGTTGATCTTCACCGGGCAGGCTTCGTAGCAGGCCCCGCACAGCGAGGAAGCGTAGGGAAGGGAGCCGTTTTCCTCGACCTCGATGCCGGTCAGCAGCGGGGAGAGGATGGCGCCGATCGGGCCCGGGTAGGTCGAGCCGTAGGCGTGTCCGCCGGTGCGCTCGTAAACCGGGCAGACGTTCATGCACGCCGAGCACCGGATGCAGTTCAGCGCGCTGCGGCCGAAACGGTCGGCCAGCGCGCGGGTGCGTCCGTTATCCAGCAGCACGATGTGAACGTTCTGCGGTCCATCGTCCTCGGTGATTCCGGTCCACAACGAGGTGTACGGGTTCATGCGCTCTCCGGTGGAGGAGCGAGGCAGCAACTGCATGAAGACCTCGACGTCCTGCCAATGCGGCAGGACCTTTTCGATGCCCATGACGGTGATCAGGGTTTCGGGCAGGGTCAGGCACATGCGGCCGTTGCCTTCGGATTCCACGACGCCCAGGGTGCCGGTATCGGCCAGCGCGAAGTTGGCGCCGGAGATCGCCACCTTGGCGGCCAGGAACTTCTTTCGCAGGTGGGAACGGGCCGCTTCGGCCAGCTTGGCCGGCTCATCGGTCAGGTTCGGATCTACCACCGGCATTTGGCTGAGGAAAATGTCGCGCACTTCGGTGCGGTTCTTATGGATGGCGGGAACCAGGATGTGGCTAGGCTTATCGTGCCCGAGCTGGACGATCAGTTCGGCGAGGTCGGTTTCGAAGGCGTCGATGCCTTCGGTTTCCAGATGCTCGTTGAGCCCGATTTCCTGGGTGGCCATGGACTTGACCTTGACCACCTCCTGGGAGCCGGTGGCGTTGACCAGATCGGTGACGATCCTGTTGGCTTCATCGGCGTCTCGGGCCCAGTGGACCACGCCGCCACGCGCGGTGAAGTTCTTTTCGAACTCCAGCAGGCGTTCTTCGAGGGTGGCCATGGAATTGTTCTTAATGGCGCTGCCGGCATCGCGCAGTGCCTCCCAGTCGGGAAGCTCGCCCACGACCTTCAAGCGCTTGTCGCGGATGGTGTGGGTGGCATGGCGCAGGTTCTTGCGCATCTGGGTGTTGCCCAGTTCGCGGCGCGCCGCCTGGGGGAAGGGCTCGGTTTCGAACAGGTTGCCCTGTCCTCCGGCGGGCATGCCGAGGAATACCTGGGTCATAGTGACACCGTCTCTTCCATGGTGCTGGCCAAGATGTCGGCCAGGTGCAAGGTCTTGGGCTTGGCGCCGGTGCGGGACAGGCCCCCGCCGATGTGCATCAGGCAGGAGGCATCGCCGCCGGAGCAGGCCGAGGCGCCGGTGGAGCAGATGTTCTTCACCTTGTCATCGAGCATGGCCGAGGAAACATCCGCGTTCTTGATGGAGAAGGTGCCGCCGAAACCGCAACACTGGTCTGCTTCGGGCAGCTCGTTGACGGTGATGCCGCCGACGGTCTTGAGCAGATCCAGCTGCCGGTCGCCGAGTCCTAATGAGCGCATGCCGTGGCAGGAGGGGTGGTAGGTGATGGTTTCGGGGAAGTAGCTGCCCAGCTGCTCGGCGGCGTTGGTGATGCCCAGGACATCCACCAGCAGCTGGGTCAGCTCATAGGTGCGGGCGCCAACAGCCTTGGCGCGGTCCTTCAATTCCGGTTTGTCCAGGCGCTGCGCCAGGTATGGGTGCTGGTGCTTGATGGACGCGACGCAGGAGCCGGAAGGGGCGACCGCGACGTCGTAGTCGTCGGTGTCGAAGGCATTGATGTGGTTTTCGACGACGGGCAGCGCTTCTGGCATATAGCCGGAATTCATGTGCATTTGCCCGCAGCAGGCTTGCGCCTTGGGGAAAATGACCTCGTGGCCCAAGCGTTCCAGGATTCTCACTGTCGACTTGGCCGTTTCCGGATACATGGCATCGACTATGCACGTGGCAAAGAGGGCGATTCGCATGATAAAAGACTCTTTCAAGTGTGGTCTGACCATACTATGCGAAAAATTTTGCAATAGTCAAGACTTGTTGTGATGCCACTCACCCTTGTACCCTTGGTGGTCGGACCACATATGGTCAGACCAATACTCGAGCAAGGACGCCCACACCGTGTTTACTCCCTCTACTGAACCGATAGCAGGAAGTGTTGCGATCTCTGCGCTGATCGCGCTCATTCCTCTTGTCACCTTTTTTGTGCTGCTGGCAGTGATCAAGACCAAGGCCCACTGGGCCGGGTTGGGATCGCTGGCAGTAGCCATCATTGTCGCCATTCTCGGCTGGAAGATGCCGGTGGCCATGGCTCTGAACGCCGGGGCCATGGGCATGGTCTTTGGTGCCTTCCCGATCGTCTGGATCGTGGTGATGGCCATCTTCCTCTACCAGGTCACCGTCAAGTCCGGACGCTTTGAAGACCTGCGCCGCGTCTTCGACGTGATCGGCGGCGGAGACGTGCGCATCCAGGCCGTCTTGATTGCGTTCTGCTTCGGCGGGCTGCTCGAGGCGCTGGCTGGATTCGGCGCCCCGGTAGCCATTACCGCGACCATGCTGCTGGCTCTGGGCCTCTCGCCGCTGCGCGCGGCCTGCGCCGTGCTGATTGCCAATACCGCACCGGTAGCGTTTGGCGCCGTGGCCATCCCGATCACCACCGCCGGCGCGCTGACCGGCATCCCTGCCAAGGAAATCGGCGCCGTGGTCGGCCACCAGTCCCCGCTGCTGGCCTTGTTCGTTCCCACCATCCTGGTGCTGATCCTCGATGGCTGGCGCGGTGTGCGCCAGGTGCTGCCGGCTACGCTGACCATCGGCATTTCCTTCGGTATTGCCCAGTGGCTGTGCTCCACCTACTTCTCCTACGAACTCACCGACATCGTCGCTTCGCTGGTTGGCCTGGCCGCCGCCGTGATACTGCTGCGCTTCTGGACTCCCAAGGGCGCTGCCGAGGCCCGCAAACGCGTGCTGACCGCCGAAGCCGCCGCCGTGCCGGTCGAGACCGGTACCAAGCTGGACAAGGCCAACACCTGGATGGCGCTGTTCCCTTACCTGCTGGTGATCCTGATCTTCGGCCTGGCCAAGCTGTGGAAGCTGGGCATTGATATCCCGGCATGGCTGGCGAGCACCGACACTAAGTTCGGGTGGCCCGGCCTGCACGGGCAGGTGGTGGATGCCAGCGGCAAGGCCGTTTCCTCGACCATGTACACCTTCTCCTGGCTGTCCTCGCCGGGCACCTTGCTGTTGATCACCGGCGTGATCGTGGCCTTCGTCTACTCGCGCAACACCGCCGGCGGCAAGTACGCGATGACCTTCAGCGAGGGCCTGTCCGAGGTCGGCAAGACCATCTACAGCATGCGCTTCGCCGCGCTGACCATCCTCTCGGTGCTCGGCCTGGCCTATGTGATGAACCTGTCTGGCCAGACCATCACCGTGGGAACCTGGCTGGCTGGCACCGGAGGGTTCTTCGCTTTCCTCTCGCCAATCCTCGGCTGGATCGGCACCGCGGTGACCGGTTCGGATACCTCGGCCAACGCGCTGTTCGCCAAGCTGCAGCAGACCGCCGGGGTGAATGCCGGAATCGATCCCAATTTGCTGGTGGCCGCGAATACCTCTGGCGGCGTGGTCGGCAAGCTGATCTCCCCGCAGAACCTGGCCATCGCCGCAACCAGCGTGAAGATGGAAGGCCAGGAGTCGGTGATCCTGAAGAAGGTCGCCGGATGGTCGGTGGGCATGCTGCTGGTGCTGTGCGCCCTGGTCTACCTGCAGTCCACCCCGGTGCTCTCCTGGATGCTTCCGTAGTGCTCTGACCGGCTAAAATAGATCCGATGCCAATTAACCCAGCTCCGCGTGCGTACCAGATCGTGCTTCAGGCCATTGAGGAAGATCTGCGTACCGAGAAGTTGTCCGTGGGGGACCAGCTTCCTGGTGAACGTGCGCTCGCGGAGCAGCATGGGATTTCCCGCGCTTCGGTGCGCGATGCCATCCGCATCCTTGATGTGATGGGCATTATCAAGACTTCCACGGGCTCCGGCCCCAACTCCGGGGCCGTGATCATCTCCAACCCATCGGCCGGGATCTCCCAGGCCCTGCGCCTTCATCTGGCCGCCAAGGGCATCAACGTCCGCGAGATCGTCGAATCGCGCATCCTGCTGGAAACTTGGGCAGCGCAGATGACCCCGCGCAACCCCATCCACGCCCAGCAGGTCATTGACCGGACCGCGGTGCTGATCATGCGCATGGATGATGCGCAGCTCTCCCGCGAATCCTTCCACCGCATCGATGCCGAATTCCACGTTTTGCTTGCCTCCATGGCGGGCAACGCGGTGGTCGAATCCATGATGGAATCCCTGCGCAACTCGATCAGCGAATATGTTGCCGCGTCCATTCCGGACGATGAATCCTGGCAACCGGTGGTCAAGGTGCTGCGCCGCCAGCACAAGGCTATTCACCATGCTTTTGCCACCGGGCAGCGCGAGCGCGCCGCCCAGTTGCTCGAAGAGCACATCACCTGGTTCTACTCGCAGACCCGGTAGATATAGAAGCAGAAGTAGAAGTAACAACATAATAAGTCGGACTTTATTGCCCATTGCACCCCATATATCTGATATGTTTTGGAGAAGCGACGGGGCTGAAATTCGGATACCACAGCTGGTTTTCACCGGTGATGAGTTCCCGTCGATGTACCATCGACTTTTCATGCGAGGGAATTCATGAGCCAACTTTTTGACCTGTCCGGACGACTGGCCCTGGTCACCGGGTCCTCCCGCGGCATCGGCCGCGAACTTGCCCGCGCCCTGGCCGATGCCGGCGCCACGATCATCCTGCATGGCCGCGATGAGCAGCGTCTGGCCGAAACCGCCGCTGAATTCGCCACCCGCTACGGCGCCGAAAAAATCCACAGCGTCTGCTTTGACGTTACTGATGACGCCTCTGTGCGCGAGAACATCGCAGCCATCGAAAAGAATATCGGCGCCATCCGAATCCTAGTGAACAACGCCGGCATCCAGCACCGAGTTCCCATGCTGGAGCTAGAAGTTGCCGACTGGCAGCGCGTGATCGATACCAACCTGACCAGCGCCTTCCTGGTGGGGCGCGAAGTCGCCCGCGGCATGGTGCAACGTGGCGAAGGCAAGATCATCAACATCTGCTCGGTGCAAACAGACCTGGCCCGCCCCACCATCTCCGCCTACACCGCAGCCAAGGGCGGCCTGCGCAACCTCACCCGCGCCATGACCGCCGAGTGGGCTGGCGCAGGTCTGCAGATCAACGGCATCGCCCCGGGCTACATCCACACCGAGATGACCCAGAACCTGGTGGACGACGAGAAGTTCAACTCGTGGATCCTCGGACGCACGCCGGCCGCCCGCTGGGGCACCGTCGAGGACCTGGCCGGCCCGGCCGTCTGGCTGGCATCCGACGGGTCCAACTATGTGAACGGGCAAACCATTTTCATCGACGGAGGCATGAGCGTTGTCGTCTAGCAGCCTTTCCACCAAGACCCTGGCCGTGGTCGCCCACGCCGCCGGGGACCTGCGCATCGAGCAGATCGATGTGCCAGCTCCGAAGACCGACCAAGCGCGCATCGCCATCGCCTACGGCGGCATCTGCGGATCGGACCTGCACTACTGGAGCCATGGCGCCGCCGGGGAATCCATCCTCAAGGCGCCCATGGTGCTCGGACACGAGATTGTGGGAACCGTCATCGAAGCCGCCGCCGATGGCAGCGGACCAGCCGCCGGAACCAAGATCGCCGTGCACCCGGCAACCCCCGGGGACACCGGGGAACCATACCCGGCAGATCGCCCGAACCTTTCCCCGGGCTGCACCTACCTCGGCTCGGCCGCCCGCTACCCGCATACCGAGGGCGCTTTTGCCCGTGAAGTGAACCTGCCAACGCGCATGCTGCGCGAACTGCCTGGGGGACTCTCGCTGCGCGACGCCGCACTGGCCGAACCGGCAGCGGTGGCGTGGCATGCAGTCTCGCGTGCCGGAGATGTCTCAGGCAAAAAGGCCCTTGTCATTGGCGCCGGCCCCATCGGCGCGCTCGCGGTGGCAGTGCTCAAGCGTGGCGGTGCCAGCGAGATCATCGCAGTGGATATGCACGAGAAGCCACTGGCCATCGCCCGGGAACTGGGCGCCACCTCCACCCTGCGCGCCGATGACCAAGAGGCCATCGCCAAAGTCAACGCGGATGTGGTGATCGAGGCCAGCGGCAACTACCGCGGCTTGGCATCAGCGGTCCGCGGTGCGGTGCGCGGCGGGCGCGTCGTCATGGTCGGATTGCTGCCCTCTGGCGAACAGCCTGCGCTGATTTCACTGGCTATCACTCGGGAACTGGAACTAGTCGGATCCTTCCGCTTCAACGGCGAAATCGATCAGGTGCTCGAAGCCCTGGCCGACGGCTCCCTGCAGATCGGGGCAGCCGTCACCCATGAGTTCCCGGTAGCCGATGGACTTGAAGCCTTTGAAACCGCCAAGGACTCCTCGACCTCGGGCAAGGTGCTGCTCAACTTCCTGGAACAGTAGTTTTCCCTAGGTGCAAAGTGCACTGTGGCGGCCATTAATATCAATGGCCGCCACAGTGCATTGCTGTATCCAGCTTGGGCTAGCTGGCTTCGATCAGCTGCACCGAGGTGGTTACCGGCACCGGGTTGGCGAAGAGGTCAAGCACCGGGCAGTGTGCATCTACTGCCTGGCGCAATTCCTCGTAGCGTTCGGCGGATTCCGGGCCAGCAATCTGCACCTTCAGATCCACCGAAGAGAATCCGGGGCGGATGGAAGGATCGATGCCGAAGAGCCCGCGGACGTCGAGCTGCCCGTCGGCGGTGATCTGGACATCGTCAACCTGGATTCCCAGGTTCTCAGCGTAGAGCCGATAGACCACTACCTGGCAGGAGACCAAGGCCGCCAACGCGTATTCCACTGGGCTGGCCGCGATGTCGCTGCCACCGAGCGCTGCCGGTTCGTCCACGGTGAAGGTGTGCTTGCCGGCGCGGATATTGCTGGCAACCGAATCAAAGCCTTCGCCCTGGACCGTAAAGGTCAACGCGGCGCTATGCGGTACGGCGGAAATCCGTTCGCCCCAACCTGCACCTGCTTCTTGAAGGCGCTGTGAACGGTCCTCGGCTACTGAGAGTTTTGCTGTTGCGTGAGACATGGGGGAGTCATCCCCTTTCTGGCGCAGGGGCGCCATCGTTTACGATCTTGGATTTCAAGATGCGTCGAATCGTCACCTGGGGCACCCCGCACAATGGCTCAAGGGTTGCCGTCCACTCAGCCAGGGCCTTGATGAGCGGAACTCGTGATTCAGTAGTTCCTTTTTATCCGCTAACAGCGGGCTCGGTAAAGTATCCACTTAACGTTTCGTCATGGCTGTCTTGTCCCTATACATCGATAGGATGGAGGGTAGCAATCCGCTCTAACGCACTACTTTTGGATGGCGATGATGGAATTCCAGCTGAACTTTGGCTCTCTGGACTTATTGGTGTCTGACGATGAACTTCGTGCTGGACGGATGTATCACAAAGCGGGTCTCGTTCAAGACGTTGACCGATACCAAAGGGTTGGCAGTTCAGGCGTCACCGGCCTGGTCGCAGGTCTCGAAGTGGTGGCGAATTTCCACATTGCGGGGGATCGCATTGAATTTGAAGGATTTTGCTCAGGGCATCCTTCCGAAAATAGCTGCGCAGAGGTGGCGGCTTTACTCCTAGAGGTCCTCAGTGACGAGGATGATCCACTGATCGTTTCTGACGTCGAATCGGACCCATACGCGTGGCGTCGCAATGCAGTACCTCAGTGGGAGCGAAACCTTAACCGACTGTTGCCGGTGCCCCAGGACGAAATAGACATTATTGAAGAACCTTTGGGGCTGATCCTGAAGATTCTCAGAACGCCTCGGTATGGTGGCGACGACCTGCTGACTCTTCAAGCGCGCCCAGCTAAGCGGGGAAGCAAGAGTCCTTGGGTGCAGTCCGGTGTGAGCTGGAAATCAGTAGCCTTTGACGAACATTTCCCTAGGGAACAGCGCCGAGCCGTAATTGAACTGAACCGTATGCGAGAGCACGCAGAAAAGCAGAAGTATGGCCATTTCTGGGAAGCCAAGGACTGGATTTCCTTGATGGAAGTGCCCGGCAAGGACTTGATAGCCGCATTTGGAGAGCTTCGGGACGCTGGCGTAGCGATCATCAACGGTGCTACTTCGGGCAAAGCTGAAGTGAACTTCAGCGAGGTACAGGCTCAGGCCTACCTGGATATGCGTCGCGGCGAGAACGGGTTGACGGTAGAAGGCATCCTCAGAGGACCTGAAGAGGAGCACACTCACTTATTGCCTATCGGCAACCCGCCAACTCTTTTGGCGTATTCGTCGAAACCGCTGGAGAAATCCAAGGACTGGGGACTAGCCGAATTTGCCGAGCCCGTTTCGGGCGAGCTGGCGACCTTTATCGCTTCTGGTGTGCAGTTCATTCCGTCAACCGACATCCAACGATTCGAAGATTCTCACCTGGATCGCATGAGGGCATTGGCACCTCTGAAAAGCGCTAACGTTTCTTACGACATTCCCGAGCCTCCTCGCCCGGTGTTGCGGCTGCGAGTTTCCAGCACTGCCGAAACGGTGAACCTGCACTATTCGTGGAAGTACGCGCCTAAAGCGACCAAGCAGCGCAGCGTCGAAAAAGAGATCCTGGCTTCAATCAAGGACAAATTGGGTGACGACTCGGCGTTGGGTCAGGTGAACTCCCAGGGGATTTACGAGGATCGTGAATTGACCATCGATGAGTCCATCGACTTCATGGTCTACACCCTGCCGTTACTTGAAGAGCACCCAGATATTCTCATCGAAGCGCAGAATCAGCTGCCTAGATATCGGATCCTTGATACGCCGGCAACAGTCTCTATCGAGGCAGGTGAAAACTCCGGCGACTGGTTTGATCTAACGGTCGAAGTCACCATCGATGACATCAAGGTGCCCTTCGCGTTGTTGCTGGCAGCACTCACTCTGCGATTGGATTACCTGGTCCTTGAAGACATGACGGTCATTCCCATTGCGAGTGAAGACTTCGCGCAACTGCGCCAGCTGATCGCAGAAGCTGGCGAACTAGGCAAAGTCGAAGGCAATACGATTCGAGTCCACAAGCTAAGCATTGACTGGTGGCACGAGCTGCTGGATCTGGGCATCATCGAAGCCCAGCATAGCCAGTGGTTGCAGAACATGAATGAGCTCGGCCGCGGTGAAGAACTTCAAAAGGTGGAGCTTCCCGAAAGCTTCAAAGCGAACCTTCGCCCATACCAGGAACAGGGGCTTTCATGGTTGAATTTCCTGCGCACCCACTCGTTGGGCGGGGTACTCGCTGATGACATGGGGCTGGGCAAGACCGTCCAATTGCTGGCTTGTCTCGAACAGGCCCGCCTTGAGAATCCAGATCAAAAGTTCCTCGTCCTGGCTCCGACGTCGGTCGTAGGCAACTGGATCAATGAAGCCCATCGATTCACCCCGAAGCTCAAAACGCGGGGCATTACCTCGACAGCCAAGAAAGCCGGCCAAACCGTAGCTGATCAGTTGGGCGATGCCCAGCTGATCGTGACCAGCTATACGATCTTCCGGCTGTCCTATGAGGAATTCGAAGCCGCCGGCTTCTCCGTCATGATCATGGATGAGGCACAACAGCTAAAGAATCATACTTCCAAGGGGTACAAGCAAGCTCGGCAGCTGCCGGTTCCATGCAAATTCGTGGTCACCGGCACCCCGATGGAAAATAACCTGATGGAACTGTGGGCTCTGGTTTCGATGGCTGCTCCCGGGTTGCTGGGCGGTCAAAACGCCTTCAAAGACAATTACCAAAAGCAGATCGCAGATGGGGACAAGGAACGGCTGGATCGGCTCAAGAGCCGTCTGCGTCCCTTCGTACTTCGACGTACAAAAGAACAAGTTGTGCCAGAACTCCCTGCCAAGACCGAACAGATCCTGGAAGTGGAACTGGAACCAAGCCACCGCAAAGCCTATGACCGCCGTTTCCAGCGCGTGCGCCAGGAAGTCCTTGGTCTGGTGGACGACATTGATTCGAACAGATTCAAGATCTTGCAGTCTTTGACCCTGCTGCGTCAGCTGGCTTTGGACCCGTCGCTGGTTGGCGAAGGGGACGGCGCTAGCGCGAAACTAGAGTTGCTGCGTGAAATGATGGGCGATGCTGTGGCTGAGGGACACAAGATCCTGGTCTTCAGCCAGTTCACCAGCTTCTTGACAAAGGCGAAGGAAATCGCCGTAGAACTAGGCATTGACCACGGCTATCTGGATGGTTCGACCAGTGGCACCAAGCGCAAGGAACTGATCGAGGGATTCACCGATGGGGACTTCCCGGTCTTCTTCATCTCGTTGAAGTCTGGCGGGTTTGGCATCAACCTCACCGCTGCTGACTACTGCATCTTGTTGGACCCATGGTGGAATCCGGCGGCTGAAGCCCAGGCCATTGACCGCACACACCGCATTGGCCAAGAGAAGCCAGTCTACGTTTATCGCCTGGTCGCCAAGGACACCATCGAGTCCAAGGTCTTGGCGCTGCAAGCGAAGAAGACCCAGCTGTTCAACGATGTCCTCGGGGACGACGCCCAGGCAGGCCAGCCAGCAGCGCTCAGCGCCGATGATTTCCTGGCGCTGATGGAGTAGCTTCCCGGCTAAGCGAGTTCGTCGAAGCTGATGTTCAGGCGGTGCAGGAGTTCGCCGAAGTTCTGCAGTTCGCCTGGTTCCCATTCGGTGAGTTGGCGGCGAAGCTCCTGGCGCAGGGTGTTGCCGCTGGCCTTCCACTTCTCGTGTGCCAGAGGGGTGGCGGAGACCAGCTGCGCCCGTCCGTCGGAAGGGTCTTGGGTGCGGGTGACGAGCCCCAGGGATTCCAAATGCTGAACCAGCCGAGAGATCGTGGCCTTGTCCAAGCGAAGCTTTTCTGCCAGTAGGCCTTGCTGCTGGGCATCGTCGCGGATGACGAGCGCCAGTACCCGGTAACCAGGTGCTTGAAGGTCGGGGTGCACAGCCTTGGCGCGGCGTAGGAGCATATCCCGGGCGTGCAAAAGTATGGCGGTGAATTCTTCTTCAACCATGTGCAGCAGCTTTTCATCTTGCATGGGAACCATTCTATGGAGTGGGCTGTCCCATGACAGAATTTCATCCGGCACGAATCGGCATTTGTGAATTCCCGGCCCGAGCGATTCCTTTGGCTCAGCTATCGGTGGTAGGCGCTGCGGATAGGGATCCGGGCAAAGCTGTGAAGGCGAGGATGTTTTCACAGATCTCGTCCACCCTCGATTCAAAAGTGTTCCGGGCATGTCCAGAATAATGCGGGGTAGCGATCACCCGTGGATGGGCAGCGAGCTGCCGTGTCAGCTCGGGTGCTTTGGTGCCGTTGGGCGCGTCCCACCAGACATCCAAGGCGGCTCCGCCGATGATTCGCTGCTCCAAGGCGGCGATCAGAGCCTGGGCATCAATGATCGGTCCACGCGATACGTTCACCAGGAGCGCATCATTGCGCATTAGTTCTAGTTGCTCCGCGCCAATGAGGCAGCGCGTCTCATCTGTCAGGGGAAGGCAGAGAACTACAACGTCACTGGTTTCCAGAAGCTCAGGCAGATGCTCCATGGACTTGACCCACGCCAGGTTCTGATCGGTTTCCGAAGACCTTGACGGATTGCGGCGGACGGCAACAGCTTTCGCACCCAACGCCGAGACGGCAGCTAATGTCTGTGCGCCAATTCCGCCCAGCCCGATGAAACCGACTGTCAGGTCCTTGAACGTGCGGAACATTGGCGCTGACTGGTCGGTGGCCACCGTCTTCCAGGTGCCTTTGCGCAATTCGGCGGTAACTTCAAACAGACGACGTTCGTGGGCAAGGATGGCCATCAGCACATACTCGGCGATGGAGCGTTCGTGATGCGAGGTGGTGGCAATGCTGGTGGTTGCCGGGAGCTGCTGCAAAGCAACACGATCTGTTCCCGAGCCGGTGACATGCACCAACCGTGCCTGGCATCGTTGCGCATCTTCGGGCGAGAGCTTGGAGCAGATGAGCACGTCGGCTTCGGCAATGCGGGATGATTGCTCTATTGCCGGCAGATCGGCCACAAAATGCCATTCGAAGCCAGCCGCCACTTCGCGAAAGCGGGATTCGAAGCGGCTCACGATTGGATCGGTGACCACGATCTTGAGTGCGTCTACCATCGCGGGCTCTTCAGCTCGTAGCTGGGGTCGATGGATTGCATGTAACCGGTGTCGTTGCGCTGACGCAGGCCGCAGTCCAGATATTGCTGGTGCATGCGCTCTAATGCCTGGACATCCAACTCGATGCCAAGCCCTGGCGCGGTGGGGACTTTGACTCGGCCTTCGTGAATGCTCAGTACGCCGGGGACAATCACGTCGTCCTCTTCGCGCTTCCAAGGCCAGTGGGTGTCGCACGCGTAGTCGATATTCTCGGTGGCAGCGGCCAAATGGATCATCGCGGCGAAACTGATTCCCAGATGGGAATTAGAGTGCATGGAGAGCCGCAGCCCGAAGGTTTCTGCCATCCCGGAGAGCAGCTTCGATCGGCTAAGCCCACCCCAGAAATGATGGTCAGACAGCACGATGTCCACGGCTTTGGCATCTATGGCCGGCGGCAGGTCGTCGAAGGCAACCACACACATATTGGTGGCAAGCGGCAACGCGATTTCGGCACGCACCGCAGCATTATCTGCAATGCTCAAACAAGGGTCCTCAAGATATTCAAGAGAGGATTCCAAGCGATGTCCGACCTCGATAGCTGTCGGCACGCTCCACACTCCATTGGGATCCAGTCGCAGCGGAATGTCCGGGAATTCTTTATGTAATGACTCGATGGCATCAGCTTCCTGATCCGGCGGGAAGACCCCGCCTTTGAGCTTCAGGGCTCGGAAGCCGTAGTCGTTGACCATGGTGCGGGCTTGGGAGACTATGCCTGACGGGTCCTCGGCGGCGCCCCAGCGGTCAGGTTCCTGGCCTGGATGATTGGCCCACTTGTAGAAGAGGTATCCGCTGAAATCCACGTGATCTCGCACGGCTCCTCCCAGCAGAGTGCTCACGGGCAGACCGAGGATCTTTCCTTGGATATCGAGGCAGGCAACGTTGAATGCGGAGAGCACCCTGTCATCAAGCGATGTCGTGGTGACCATGCCGCCGGTGCCGTGCCCGCCCTGGCCATCGTCCTGGGCTAGCGACTGGGATACCAACCGGGCGATGAGGTTCAGATTAAATGGATCAGCGCCGATAAGTTCCTCGGCAGCCCGGCGCAGTCGCGCCACATGCGTTTCATCCCCGTAGGTTTCGCCTAGCCCGTAATGTCCATTTTCGGTGTGAACGACAATGATGGCCCGAAGCGCGAAAGGTTCATGAACGCCCACCGAATTCAGCAATGGCGGATCGGCAAAAGCTACCGGCGTGATAGCGATTTCTTGAATGCGGCAGGACGCCGTGCGGCGGTGCTGCTCTTCGGTGGAGACATGGTGCTTCGTTGCATCCAGCATGGAGGGCTCCCTTGGTTCTCTAGGTCTAGAATCACCTTAGAAGCCCCTATCGATACCTGTCCAAGCTAACTTATGCAATCAACGATTCAAGGAGAGCATTGATGTTTTCGCTCATTCAACTGGAGTCGTTCGTAGCCGTCGCAGAAGAACTCCACTTCGGTGCTGCTGCTGAACGATTGAACATGACTCAACCGCCGTTGAGCCGGCAAATCCAGTTGCTGGAACGCGAACTCTCAGCCAAGCTTTTCACCCGGACCTCCCGCAATGTGCAACTCACGACCGCCGGAGAAGTCTTGCTGCCCAATGCGCGCAGGCTCTTGGAGCTGAGCCGGCGCACCAGCGTTGAAGTCTCACGCGTCTCGACCGGGGATTCCGGAACAGTGGTTGTCGGGTACACATCGGTGGCGGGCCAGTCGGTGCTACCGGCATTGCTCTCGACCGCGGCACGCCACCTGCCAGAGGTGACGCTGGTGTTGCGCGAGGCCGTCTCTATTGACCAACTCGATGCCTTGAGCAGCGGAAATATCGATGTTGGCTTATTGCGTCCCGTGGTGAGCCGGGCAGGGGTTCAATCGTGCTTGGTGAAGAAGGACCGCCTGGTGGCAGCTCTTCCTTCAGGACATCACCTGGTTACGGGCAAAGGCGTACTCATCAAGGAGCTGGTGGGCCTGCCTCTGATGATGTATTCAACGAATGAAGCCCGATACTTCTACGATCTGGTGATCAGGCTCTTTGACTCCGTTGGAACCAAACCGACGATCACACAGATTGCCAGCCAGATACCAGCGCTTCTGGCCTTGGTGGCCGCCGGACTGGGCGTGTCCCTGGTACCGGCCAGCGCGATGGACTTTGCTCCGCCGGGAGTGGTGTTCGAGGAACTCACAGGCCCCGACGGACTCCAGGATTTGAACCATTCCGACATTTTTATTGCCTGGGAAGAAGGATCGGTGAATCCTGCGGCGCAGCGTCTGCGGGAGATCTTCATTGACTCGTTGGAGAACGTCGAAGGAACACCCATTCCCGAGAAGTCAGCTCCGCCTGAGAACTCCTGAATCGGACTCTGCACGCATCGCGGTCTTCGAGCGGCTAGTGATGCAGCAACCCCGCGAAGGCCAACATCACCGGGATGCCAAGAATCGTGGTCACCAGAACGGTGTCCTTGGCGATGGTGATGCCGGCGTTGTAGCGGTCGGCATTGACAAAAATATTCTGTGCGGTGGGAAGCGCGGCCATGATGATCGCAATGTATTGCCCCGTAGAGTCAAGCCGGAAAACCCAGGCCGCCAGAGCCCATGCCAACAACGGGTGAATCACCAGCTTCAGTGCTGCCGCAGCCCATACCTCGGTCCGGCGCTGCGTTGCCTTCTGCAATGGCTTAGAACCAACCAGAGAAATGCCGAAGCCGAGAAGCATTGCCGGAATCGATGCGCCGGCCAGCAACTCGATGGGAGTCAATATCAGCTGCGGCGGCATCCAATGGAAAATTGAACACGCCAAACCGGCGGCCGAAGCGATAATCATCGGATTGGACAGAGTCCGAATCAATACGCTGCGCTTGCCCGCTTCCCGAGTGCTTGTCGCTTTTTCCATCATCGACAGCGAGACCGGAGTCATGATGGCCATCTGGAATAGCGCGACCGGGGCCGCAAGGGAAATATCACCTAGCGCATAAAGCGCAATGGGAAGCCCCAAGTTGCCGGCATTCACAGTGGAAGCCGCCATCGCGCCAATGGTTCGTTCGGCCGCGGAGCGTTTGAAGAACCAGCGGGAGAGCAACTGGAAAAGCACGAACACGAAAAGGGCTGAGATGCCGGCGATGAACAGCTGGGAGCCTAATGCTTCCTGGGGATTGGCGCCAGCGATGGTCGTGAACAACAGGGCCGGGGAGGCAATGAAGAACGTAAGCCGGTTGAGGATCATTCGCCCTTCAGGGCCGAAGATGTTCTTCTTTGCAGCCCAGTAGCCAATGCCAATGATGGCCCAGATACCGAAAAATCCCTCAAAGACACCAAACATGAGACGGGCTTGAACTCCTAGCTCAACAGGAACGTTGCTAGTAATGCTACCGGGATGGACAAGAAGGTACTGGCCAGAATCACTTCACGAGGCACTGTTGGCTTCAGAGAAAACTGCTGGCTGAACAAGAGAACATTCTGCGCCGTAGGCAGCGCGGCCATCACCACGACTCCCATGAGTTCCACTGATTCGAGGCCGAAAACAAATCTTCCCAAAACCCATGCAACACACGGCATGATCAGAACTTTGAAGGCGACACCCAGGTACACCTCTGGCCGTCCCTCCTTTTCGGCCAACGGTTTTTGGCCGTATAAGGACATGCCGAAAGCCATCAATAGCAGTGGGATGGATGCGTTGCCCAACATCTCCAGAGGCGCGTGCAGCACTACAGGGAGCTTGAGGTGGAAGAAGGAAAAGCAGGCGCCTATGGCCGTTGCCACCGTGACCGGGTTGGCAATGGATTTGAGGATGGTTGGGCCTAGCGGAAGATCTTGGGTCTCCGGGTTGAGCTTTCGCGAGATCAGCGCGAACATGCACAGGTACGCCGGTGCGATCACCAGCAACTGGGCGATTAAAACGGAGACGGCGGGAGTGGTGCTTCCCACTGCATACAGCGCCAGGGGGATGCCGATGTTCCCGGCATTGACGTAGCTTGTCGCCATGGCGGCCGCTGGCAGGTGGCGGGCAGGCGTCTTGAGGAAGCCCTTGGAAACCACAGCAAATAGCGCTCCAGCGAACGCGGCGGTCAGCAGTGCGATAGGCGTGAAAACGCCAAGGACCAATCCCAGATCCGCGTCGGACAACAAGATGAACATCAAGGCCGGGTTGGTGATGTAGAAGATCAGCGGAGTCAGGCCGGTGGAGATTGCCTGGCGTTTGCCCGGGAGAAATTTTGCCGTCGCCAGACCTACCCCGATAAGAATCAGGACTATCGCGAAACCTTGCATCACGCCTTGCATTTATTCTCCCGCTTGCACTTGCGGTGTGCCCCAAGGATTCCTTGCAGGCAGCACAGCAGGGACGGCCGGAACAACAATGAATGCTGTCCCAGCCGTCCCATGGCTTTCACTTATTCAGTATCAACGCTTAGCGAACCAACGCCGGGCTCTTGGAATCGAAAGTCCAGCCTGGGATGAGGTACTGCATTGATACCGCGTCGTCCCGCGAACCGAGGCCGTGCTCCAAGTACAGCTCGTGTGCCGCATTTACCCGCTCGCGGTTCAGCTCAACACCCAGACCTGGGCGCTGAGGCACCTCGATCTGCCCATCTCGGATTTGCAGCGGTTCCTCGGTGAGCCCCTGGCCGTCCTGCCAAATCCAGTGGGTATCCAAGGCGGTGATTTCGCCCGGTGCCGCGGCGCCAACCTGGGTGAACATGGCCAGCGAAATATCGAAGTGGTTATTTGAATGCGAACCCCACGTCAGCCCGAATTCATTGCATAGCTGGGCTACTCGCACCGAACCGGACATGGTCCAGAAATGCGGATCAGCCAATGGAATATCTACCGCATTGGTGCGAACTGCGTGAGACATTTCGCGCCAATCGGTGGCGATCATGTTCGTTGCAGTCTGCAGGCCGGTGGCGCGACGGAATTCGCTCATCACTTCACGTCCTGAGAAGCGGCCTTCTGGACCGCAAGGGTCCTCGGCGTAAGCCACCACTCCACGCATGCGCTTGCCCAAGCGAATAGCGTCTTCCAACAGCCAACCGCCATTAGGGTCCAGGGTGATGCGTGCATCGGGGAAGCGTTCCTTGAGTGCGATCACCGCATCTACTTCAGCATCGCCCTGCTGTACACCGCCCTTGAGCTTGAAGTCCTTGAACCCGTAACGCTTCTGCGCCGCTTCAGCCAATCGCACTACGGCTTCTGGAGTCATGGCTTCTTCACGACGGATCTTTTCCCAATCGTCTGCGCCATGTGGCTCACGAAGGTAGGGGAGATCGGTAGCATCCGGGTTGCCCACGTAGAAGAGGTATCCAAGCATCGGCACCGCATCGCGCTGTTGGCCATCTCCCAACAGCTCCGCAACCGGCACACCCAAGTGCTGGCCGTGCAGATCCAGCAGCGCCGACTCCACCGCCGTGACGGCGTGAACGGTGGTGCGCAAATCGAATGTTTGCGCTCCTCGTCCGCCCTTGTCGCGGTCCGCGAAACGGCTGGAGATCTGTCGAAGCAATGAACGGTATTTTGCTACCGGTGCACCATTGATAAGCGTTCCGGCTTCTTCAATAGTTGAGCGGATTGCTTCACCGCCAGGCACTTCGCCCAAACCGGTGTGTCCCTCGGAGTCGGTGATGATCACGATATTTCTTGTGAAGAAAGGACCGTGGGCTCCCGAGAGATTCAACAGCATGGAATCGTGTCCGGCGACGGGGATGACTTCTACGGACGCAATAGTTGGTTGTGCGCTCATGCGTTATTCTCCTGCAAGCTTCAGCGTGCCATCCACGCGACGATTCAAATTCCACGGGTTGTCGGTAGCCAGCGGCGCAGGCAACAGACCTTCCGGGAAGTTCTGGTAAGCCACTGGACGCAGGAAGCGCTCAATGGCCAAGGTGCCAACCGACGTTGTGTGAGGTGCCGAGGTGGCTGGGAATGGACCGCCGTGCACCATTGCGTCACCCACTTCAACACCGGTAGGCCAGCCATTGATCAGAATGCGTCCAGCCTTGGTTTCCAGAACCGGCAGCACCTGGGCCGCGAGCTGATGATCCGAGTCGTTGAGCTGCAAGGTGGCGGTGAGCTGCCCTTCCAGCTTGGACAAGGTGCTGACCAGTTCTTCGGAACTGTTGTAGCGGATCACGAGGGAAGCCGCGCCGAAGATTTCTTCTTGCAGGACAGGATTGGTCAGCAGCTGCTCAACACCGGAGGCGAAGATCACAGGCGCTGGAGCATTTTCGCTGGAACCTTCGGTACCGCGTCCGAGCAGTTCAACGCCGTCCTGCTTTTCCAGTGCCGAGACTCCTTCGGTCCATGCGTTGTAGATGCCTTCGGTCAGCATGGTCTGGCCAGCGCTGGACGCAGTGGCCGGGGCAATGGCCTTTACAAATGCATCGCCGGCGGCACCGGCAGGAACGAAGACCAGGCCGGGTGCGGTGCACAGCTGTCCCGAGGAACCGGTGACCGAGCCGAGGTAGGCCTTGGCATGTGTTTCAGGATCCTCCGAGAGCGCGCCCTCGAAGAAGATCACCGGGTTGATGGCGCTCATTTCGGCGTAGACCGGAATCGGTTCTGGACGGGCGGCGGCGGTAGCCATGAGCGCAGTACCACCGGAACGCGAACCGGTGAATCCAACAGCCTTGATCACCGGGTCAGCGACCAATGCCTGGCCGATCGAAGCACCGGGTCCGTAGACCAGGGAGAACACGCCTGGGTGCAGTCCGGCGTCGGCGACAGCTTGCGTGATGGCTTGGCCAACGATTTCGCTGGTGCCTGGATGCGCATTGTGGGCTTTGAAGACCACCGGGCAGCCGGCAGCCAATGCCGACGCGGTATCGCCACCGGCGGTGGAGAAGGCCAGCGGGAAGTTGGAGGCGCCGAAAACGGCGACCGGTCCCAGAGGAATCTTGCGCTGTCGGATATCCACGCGTGGCAATGGGGTGCGTTCAGGCAGTGCCGTGTCGATGCGCACGCCACGGAAGTCGCCCTGGCGAACTACCTTTGCGAACAAGCGCAGTTGACCCGTGGTGCGTCCGCGCTCGCCGGTCAACCGGGCTGCTGGCAGGCCGGTTTCGGCCATGGCGCGCTCTACCAGTTCCTCGCCGACGGCCTCGATGTTATCGGCGATGGCTTCGAGGAAAGCCGCATGCTTTTCTGGATCCAGCGCGCGGAAAGAATCGAATGCTTCAGCCGCTGCCGAGGTGGCGATCTTCAGCTGTTCGGTATCGATCAGGCTGTAGCCCGGTTCCAGCGGCTGGTTGGTGGCAGGGTTGAAACCGTTGACGGTTCGTCCGGTGCCAGTAATTCTTTCACCAGCGAGAATCGACTGCCCGGTAAGTTGCTCGGTGTTGGTAGTCATGGTGCTCCTTGCGATTCGAAAAATTGCCAGTTCAGTTCTAGAGTGCTGCGGCCGCAGGAACGATGCCTGCCTTCTGGATCAGTGCCGAGAGATCCGCGAGGTCTGCCTCGGTCAGATCCTGCAGTGGTGGGCGCACCGAGCCGGAGTCGCGGCCGATAGCCTTCAATCCGCCCTTGACGATGGATACGCCGTAGCCCTTTACGCGGTCGCGGATTTCCAGGTATGGCAAGACGAAGCGGTTCAGCTTCTCGTTGATGGCTACGCGGTCCTGAGCACGAACATCCTTATAGAAGTCCAGAGCGAATTCTGGGACGAAGTTGTACATGGCAGAGGAGTAGGTGCTCATGCCCAGCTGCAGCAGCGGCAAAGCGAAGGTCTCTGCGGTGGGCAGGCCGCCGAGGTAGAACAGGCGGTCGCCATTCTTGGCGTAGACCTTGGTGATCTGCTCGATGTCGCCTAGCGCGTCCTTGAAGCCGATGAAGTTTTCGTGATTGTCAGCAAGGCGTGCCACGGTGTCTGCCGAGTAGACGGCGTTGGCGCGGTTGTAGACGATGACGCCGGTCTTGGTCGAAGAGCAGATAGCCGAGACGTGCTGGTAGAGGCCTTCCTGGTCGCATTCGGTCAGGTATGGAGGCAACAGCAAGAGTCCTTCGGCGCCTGCAGCCTCAGCATCTTGGGCATTCTGGATGGCCTGCTTGGTGGAGCCACCAGCCGAGGCCAGCACTGGCACGCTGGAGCCTGCTTCCTCAACTGCCATGCGCACAACCTTGGACGCTTCCTGCGGAGTAAGGGTGAAACCTTCTCCGGTGCCGCCGGCGGCAAACAGGCCCGCGACATCGAAGCTCGACTGCCATGCCAGGTGCTTGCGGTAGGCTGCCTCATCGATTTCGAGGTTGGCGTCGAAAGCTGTGACTGGGAACGAAAGCAGCCCGTCCTTGAGCTTATTGGCAAGTTCGGCAGGGGTGTACTGGGCCATGAGAGGATTCCTTTGTTTCGTATCCCGCGTCCGGAGACAGCGGAAAAGAAGTGAGAGTTGATCAGCTATTACTCTCAGAGTAGGAACACCCGATGATGCCTGTCCAAGCCCATATTTGTATTGTTTGATACCTAGTCGGCATCATTGCCGTGAAGACTGCCTCTGACGATATTGACCAGGCGTTCCAGCGCAGGGTTTTTGGACGTCCGGCTCCAGATCGCATGCAGCTGCACGGGATCTTCGCGGACTTCGGGCAGGCGAAGATAGCTCACGCCGGGAACACCAAGGAGCTTGGCGCTCTCTGGAACGAAAGCAATGCCTCGCCCGGCTGACACCAGGGCGATCATGGTCAGGATCTGGCTCACGGTATGGCGCACGTTCTTGTGCTCGACATCGATCAAGCGCACCACGAGATCATAAAAATAGCGTGCTTTCGTCGGGGAATGCATGATCAGCGGTTCATCGCGCAAGTCCTCAAAAGTGATTTCATGCTTGGACTGTGCCAGTGGATGATTGGCCGGAACCGCCGCCACAAGCCCCTCAGAAAACAGGAGCGCCGATTCGAAGAGCGATTCATCAAACGGCGGGCGGGCCAGCCCTAAATCCAGGTCGCCATCGAGCAGCGCATCGACCTGTTCGCTGGTCACCATTTCGGAGAGTTCCACATGAACCTGCGGCATCTGGGCGGAAATCTCTCCTAGCAACGGTCCCAGCAGGCTGAATCCGGAAGCGGCGGTGAAGCCGATGCGCAATTCTCCCAGCTGTCCGGCGGCGATCCGCCGCGCGTTATCCGGAGCGCGTTCAGCGGCAATGACCAGGCGCCGGGCATCTTGCAAGAATGCCTGGCCTGCTGCGGTGAGCGAGACTCGGCGGTTATCGCGTTCCAATAATTCGACGCCCACCGTACGCTCAAGCTTCTGGATTTGGCGGCTCAACGGTGGCTGCGTCATATTCAGCCGCTCGGCCGCGCGACCGAAATGCAGTTCTTCTGCCACCGCAACAAAGCTTCTGGCTTGATCCAGAGTAAACATTCAATACCTTCCGGGAATCACTCCATGCATATTCAGCCTTGGACATGCATCACTTCTAGTTTCTAGGCTATATCCGGGACCAGCAAGGTGACTTACCTCACGCACGGTAATGATCCGGGTCGCACACACTCGAATCCGCAGGAGAAAATCATGAAAAACCGTATGACTCGTCGCACGATGCTCGCGCTGACCGCCACCGGTGCCGTCTTGGCATTGACCGCTTGCGGCGGAAACGTTGGAGCAGGAAGCAAGGAATCCAGCAGCTTCCCTTCCGGCCCGGTGACCATGACCGTGGGCCAGGCTCCGGGCGGATCAACGGATCTGATAGCCCGCGCTGCCGCTGAAGGCATGGCAGATTCTCTTGGCGTATCCATGCCAGTAGTAAATAAGGCCGGTGCCAATGGGGCATTGGCCACCAAGGAAGTCGCTGCCATGGAACCGGACGGCCAGAACCTGGTTCTGCTGAACGCGTCGCTGATCACCATTACTCCGCTGGCCGTTTCTGAAGAAGAAACCGTCTCGCTCGATGACCTGGATGTGCTGATGGGGCTGTCCCAGGATGACTACGTCATGGTTGCCAGCACTGCCTCAGGTATTAAGAGCATTGACGACATCAAGAAGAGCAAGAAGAAGCTGTCCTTCGGCACGACCGGCGTGGGGACCGGTTCGCAGCTGGCCCAGGAACTTCTGATGGCTCAGGCTGACATTGACGGAACCACGGTTCCCTTCGATTCCGGCTCACCGGCATTGACCGCGGTCATGGGGGACCAGGTTCAGGTGTCGACCATCCAGCTGGGCGAAGCGAAGCCGCAGATTGATGCCGGCAAGGTGACCCCGATTGTCGTCTTCTCCAAGGAACGCAACAAGTTCCTGCCTGATGTGCCAACGGCCATCGAATCCGGTTATGAAGTTCCGGTTTCCCAGTACCGCGCCATCGCCGCGCCTAAGGGCTTGAGCGACGAGGCCAAGGAGAAGCTCGTGGCTTCGATCAAGGACGCCACTGCGGCCGACAGCTACAAGTCGTTCAACGAAAAGAACATGCTGACCGCCCACGAGATCAGCGGCGAAGAAGTAGTTTCCGAATGGAAAGAGCTAGCTTCGACCTACAAGGAGCTCACCGACGAGCACGGGATCTCGCTCGCTGGCAAGTAGCCAACCGAGCCCGCATCGAGACGCGAAAGCGAGAATCTCAGGATGAAACTTATGGACGAGAAACGCGCGCGGCATGCTGCTGAAGCCAGCGTTGACGAAACCCAGGTGGCGCAGGCACCAGACATTGAAGAAGCGCTAACCCCTGAAGAGCTGGCCGCGCAGTGGGAAGCGGAGGCCGCGGAACCCGCTGGCCCGATTGCCAACTTGCTCTCCTCCTTGGTGGTCCTGGGCTTGGGCATCGCCGGCATGGTGCTCTCGGCCGGGCTCGGATTGGGGACCCCGTCCGAGCCCGCCGCAGGCATGTGGCCTTTTATCATTTCGCTTATTGCTTCCGTGATGGCGATCGCGCAGGTGATCGTCGGACGCCGTGGCGGCAAGGATGGGGAGAAGTTCAGCGCCCTGAGCTGGTATGCCGCGATCGGGTTCGGCACGCTGATCCTGATGGTGGTCCTCATGCCGGTCATCGGCTTCGAAATCCCGTCGTTATTGCTGTGCTTCGTGTGGATGCGTTGGCTGGGCGGTGAACGATGGAGGTCGGCCACGATCTATTCGATCTTGATCGTTCTCGCCTTCTACGCAATTTTCATCGCCGCCTTGGGCACCACGATCCCTCGACTTTTCTAAAGCACGTAAAGGCTTATTCGCATGGAATTCTTCGGACCGGTCCTAGACGGCTTCAATGTCGTTTTGGACCCTACAAACCTTCTGTACTGCCTGCTGGGCGTCGTGGTCGGCATGCTCATCGGCGTGCTGCCTGGCCTGGGGCCAGCGGCAACCATCGCCATCTTGCTGCCGATGACCTATGGCGTGGAACCAGTCACCGCCATCATCATGCTGGCCGGAATTTTCTACGGCGCGCAATACGGCGGAACCATCACTTCGGTACTGCTGCGACTGCCCGGCGAGGCAAGCTCCGTGGTAACCGTCTTCGACGGGTACGTGATGGCCAAGCAGGGCAGGGCGGGCGCCGCTTTGGGCATTGCCGCCATCGGTTCCTTCTTCGGCGCCACCATCTCGATCATCGGGTTGACCTTCCTGGCTCCGCTGGTGGCCAGCTTCGCGCTGGACTTCGGTCCACCGGAGTACACGGCCCTGGCAATGCTGGGTATCCTGCTGGTTGCGACCATCTCAGGCGGCACCAAGATCAAGGCCATCATCGCAGCAGCCGTTGGATTGTTCCTGGCGACGATTGGCCGTGACGGGTTTACCGGCGCCGAGCGCTTCACCTTCGGCAACCTGTCGTTGGCTGATGGGATCGACTTCGTGCCGATCGCAATGGGCTTGTTTGGCGTCGGCGAAATCCTTTACAACCTCGAGGAACGCCATCGAGCGGCCAACGCTCCGGTGAAGGTTTCTAACATCTGGCCTAAGCGCAAGGACATCAAAGAAGCATCCGGCGCGATAGGCCGTGGGTCCGTGCTCGGATTCTTCCTGGGCATTCTTCCCGGTGGCGGCGCAACCATTGCCTCATTGGCTTCCTATGCAATGGAGAAGAAGACCGCCAAGGACCCCACGCGTTTCGGCAAAGGCGCCATCGAGGGCGTGGCCGGCCCAGAGTCCGCCAACAATGCTGCTGCCACCAGCTCGTTCATTCCGCTGCTCACCTTGGGGATTCCCGCCAACGCCACCATGGCCATCATCTTCGGAGCCCTGCTGATTCAGGGCATTACGCCAGGTCCACAGCTGATCAGCAACGATCCGCAGCTGTTCTGGGGCGTGGTGAACTCGATGTACATCGGCAATATTCTCCTGCTGATCATGTCCATTCCGCTGATCGGCGTCTTTGTGAGGATTCTGCGTGTGCGTGCCGCGATCCTGGCGCCGATTACCGCGCTCATCACGATGCTCGGTGCCTACACCATCCGCAACTCGATGTTCGATGTGCTGCTCGTGGTGCTCTTTGGAGCTATCGGCTATCTGATGAAAAAGTTCGGGTTCGAACCAGGCCCGCTGGTACTGGCCTTCGTCTTGGGAAGCTTGCTTGAATCCAACCTGCGTCGTTCGCTGCTGGTTCTTGAAGGAGATCCGACAGGATTCTTCACCCGGCCGATCTCGGCCACCCTGCTGGTTCTGTTCATTGTCGTCGCCGTGTGGCCAATCATCAAGAGCGCCATTGACAAGCGGAAGAACTCTTCGCTGGCAGCCGCGGTTGCCGAAAACAAGGTAAAGGAAAATGCATGAGCATCATCGTCGGATACGTTCCTTCTAGTGTTGGCGAAGCCGCAGTCGCAGCAGCGATCAAGGAAGCAAAGCTGCGCGATGAGACACTGCTCATCGTCAACTCCTCGCGAGAGGGATCATTAGTGGACAAGAACACTGCCTCGGAAGTGGACCTGGCGCGAGTGCTGGATGCTGCGCTCAAGGCAGGGGTTCAAGCCCAAATCATTGAATCAACTTATCGAGACGACCTCACCGAGGAGTTCCTTGGCTTGGCCGACAAGCACCAGGTTTCGCTGATTGTCATCGGCCTGCGCCAACGCTCCCAAGTAGGCAAGTTCATCATGGGTTCACAGGCCCAACGGATCCTGCTGCAGGCAGAACACCCGGTGCTGGCGGTCAAGGCTTCCTAAGGGCACCTCAGCGGCTCGAAGACACCACTAGCAGGCCATGTTCCGCTCCTTTCAGGAGCGGGGCATGGCCTGCTTTTCCATGTCAAAACCACGATTGATACGTACGAAAAAACGGCCTGCCAGGCAGTGATGCTGGTCACAAAAATCCGACTCGCCAGCTCGAATTGATTGCCGCCTAAGCTGAACACCGTAGGGCGTGAATAGCGGATTTTCGGGGATGCCGGGCTGATTGATGGTGTCGAGGCAGGAGACTGATGCCAGCTGGGTATCAATGTATGCGGTTCGAGTCTTGGACGGGATGAATTGAACTCACTAACGTGATTGCTGGCACAAAGAGCTATGCGCCAGTTCACCTTTCCGAATTGCCTTTGCATCCCATCCAGTGCCTCGCATCTTTTCTTCCCGCAGCCCAGCAGATTGGAGTCACCTATGCCATTGCTCATTGTCGCGCTGGCTGTCGTTGTGCTGTTGATCCTCATGATGAGGTTCAAGCTCAACGGCTTTATCTCGCTCATTCTTGTCGCCACCCTCGTTGCCTTCTGGGCCGTAGCGACTGATTCGCTCACCTTCGATGGGCAACCTGCAGGAATCGCGGACATCCCGGAAATCATTGCCGAGGGCCTGGGCGGGCAGCTGGGCGGAACCGCCATCGTGATCGGCTTGGGCGCGATGATCGGTCGCGTCATGGGCGATGCCGGCGCAGCCCAGCGCATCGCGAAAAAGATCCTTGCGGTCTTCGGGGAACGCGGCGTGCAGTGGGCCATGGTTATTTCGGCCATGCTCATCGGCGTCACGATGTTCTACGAGGTGGCATTCGTCATCTTGGTTCCCGTGGCCTTCACCCTGGTGCGTGCCACGAAGGTGAACCTGCTGTGGGTCGGGCTGCCAATGTCGATCTCGCTGTCCACCATGCACTCATTCCTCCCGCCGCACCCTGGTCCAACGGCCGTGGCAGGCCTGTACAACGCTTCGGTCGGTCTCACGCTGGCCTATGGGCTGCTGATCGCCATTCCGGTGGGCATTGCCATTGCGATGACCTGGCCGCGCTTGCCCTTCGTGCGGAAGATGAATCCCCAGATGCCTGCGGGCCTGTTGGCTGAGAAGGAATTCAAAGATGAAGAGCTGCCATCCACGGCAATGTCCTTCATCGTCGCATTGCTGCCGATTGTGCTGATTGCCGGCTCCGAGGTGGCACGGATGTCGCTGCAGCTGAGCGAACCCGTTGGCAACGTCTTGAAGCTGCTGGGTTCGGCAGAAATAGCCTTGCTGATTGCCTTGATCGTTGCCATTATCGCTTTCGGGCCGATGAGCAATCGTTCCATGAACCAGGTCGCGAAATCCATGAGCGAGTCAGCCCGAGCCATGGCGATGATTCTCTTGGTCATCGGCGCTGGCGGCGCGTTCAAGGAAGTTCTGGTCTCGGCTGGAATCGCCGATTACATCGCGGAAACCACCTCGGGCTGGAATCTCAGCCCATTGATCCTGGCCTGGCTCATCGCCGTGATCCTCCGCATAGCCTTGGGATCGGCGACGGTCGCAGTCTCGACCGCGGCGGGCATTGCGGCGCCGTTGGTCGCAGCCACAGGAGCATCGCCGGAATTGATGGTTCTGGCCACAGCCTGCGGTTCCATCGCCTTTAGCCACGTGAACGATCCCGGCTTCTGGATGTTCAAAGAGTACTTCAACCTCAATGTCGGGCAGGCGCTCGCGGTGCGAACTACCTACACCACCACCCTGGCTATCCTGGGGCTGCTGGGGGTCTTATTGCTCAGCCAGTTCATTGGCTAACTTGCCAGATAGCGCTGTGTCCCGAACGGAATTCCGTTCGGGACACACTGCTATCTGCTGGCGTCCTACGCCTCGGCCTGCAGACGGGCCACGGAATTGGACAGGTGGAGTCTCATCGCGGCGGAAGCCAGCTGCGGATTGCCCGCTGCAATTGCCTGATGGATCGCCCGATGCTCTGCGGCAACTGAATCCAGCCTGCCTGAAGGCAAGGAGTCCGAGGAATCCAAGCGTCGGCGCGGCATGGCAATCATCGCGGGTCCAAAGCTTTGGACCGCCTGGCTGAAGTATGGATTCCCGGTGGCGCGAGCCACCGCCAAATGGAATTCGAAGTCGCAGTTCATGCTCACCGAAGCGTTGCCCAGCGAAGCCTCGAAACCTTGCAGGGCCGCATCCATAGCCGAAAGATCCTCCTCGGAAGCCTTCAGGGCAGCGCTGGCCGCGGCTTCCGTCTCGAATCCCACGCGGTATTCGATAAGTTGGCGACGCTCATCCAAGGTGCGAGGGATCAGCGTCTGGGATTCCGGGGAAGACTCCGGGGGAGGAGTCAGCGCAAAGCTGCCGGCGCCGCGGCGCGTGTAGATCAATCCTTCGGTCTGCAGCCGGGTGATGGCCTCGCGGACCACGGTGCGCGATACCCCGTGCGAAGCGATCAAGGTATTCTCGCTCGGCAGTTTTTCGCCCGCCGCAATGTCTCCGGAACTGATGCGTTCACGCAGGTGGTCAACCAGCGAAGAAGCCAAATTGGGTTTCATGCTCTGCATCCTTAAAGCATAAGTGCCGGTGACCGCCTGAAGCGGGCACCGGCACTGGTTCACTAGCTGGTTATGGTCGGCCGAATTCCACGGTGTCGGTGGTCCAAGCGCGAGCCTGGTCGCTGAAGGTGAAGCCCAGACCCGGACGGTCTGGCACGATCATACGGCCGTCCTTGGTTTCAAGGCGTTCGTTGAATAGCGGATCCAGCCAGTCGAAGTGCTCCACCCATGGCTCGCGTGGGTAGGTCGCCGCCAGGTGCAGGTGGATTTCCATGGCGAAGTGCGGCGCCAGATCCAAGCCAGCCTGATCCGCCAAAGTGGCCAGACGCAGGAACTGGGTGATGCCGCCAACGCGTGGTGCATCGGGCTGGATGATGTCGCAGGCGCGAGCGGCAATCAACCGCTCATGCTCGGCAACGGAAGCGAGCATTTCACCGGTGGCGATAGGGGTATCCAAGGCTGCGGCGAGTGCCGCGTGGCCCTCGGCGTCATAGGCATCCAGCGGCTCTTCGATCCAGACCAGGTCGAACTGCTCCAGCTTGCGGCCCATTCGCAGGGCAGTGGCGCGATCCCACTGCTGGTTGGCGTCCACCATCAGCGGTACGTCGTTGCCGATGTGTTCGCGCACTGCTGCGACGCGGCGAAGATCCTCTGCCGAGTCCGGCAGGCCGACCTTGATTTTGATGCCGCCGATTCCTTCTTCGATGGACTGGCTGGCGCGTTCCTTGACCTCTTCGATGGAGGCGTTGAGGAAGCCGCCGGAGGTGTTGTAGGTGCGCACCGAGTCGCGGTGCGAACCCAGGAACTTGGCCAGTGGCAGGCCTGCTCGCTTGGACTTCAGGTCGTAGAGCGCGATGTCCAGGGCGGCCAGTGCCTGGGTTGCCACGCCGGAGCGGCCCACGGAGGCGCCCGCCCACAAGAGCTTGGTATACAGCTTGGCGATGTCGTTAGGGTCCTCGCCGATCATTGTCTCGGCCACTTCCTTGGCGTGCGCATACTGGGCTGGCCCGCCTGCTCGCTTGGAGTAGGAGAACCCCATGCCCTCAAAACCCTGCTCCGTGGTGATTTCCGCGAAGAGGAAGACTACCTCGGTCATTGGCTTTTGGCGGCCGGTGAATACCTTGGCATCGGAGATGGGCGTGGCCAGCGGCAAGCGAGCGGTGGAGAGCTTGACGTGGCGGATGGCATCTGGAGTGTAGGTCATGGAAAGCATGCTCCTGGGAGTGGGGTGTTTGAGCTTCAAAACTTATAGTACAAGTTATCAACTTATCTAACAAGTAATTTTTCGATAGAAAACCAGATATCCATGTGCGTCGTCTCGTTGCGCAAATAATGCCCCGCTGATCTGGGTAATCCAGATCTGCGGGGCACGAGCTCCGGGGTGCGGAAGGCTAGGAAATTGGCGTGATCAGCTTCCGCTGCGTCAAATACGCCCGGAGATTCTCCAGGGTCAGCGACGCCATGTCTGCGCGTGTTTCCCGGGTGCCACTGCCGAGATGGGGCAGTAGCACGACGTTGTCCAGGTCCAATAGTTCGGAGGGAACCTGCGGCTCGTTTTCGAAGACATCCAATCCGGCTCCTGCGATTTCGCCGGAGCGCAGCGCCTCGACCAGAGCCTGTTCGTCAATGACGGTGCCTCGGGCGATGTTGATGATAAATCCCTGCGGACCCACCGCCGAGATGACTTCCCGGTTGACCAGTTTGGCCGACTGCGGGCCGCCGGCAGCTGCCACGATGAGCACCTCGGTCTCCGCCGCCAGCTGTGTGGCCGACGAGTGGTATTGGTAGCTCACTTCTGGCTTCTGATTGCGGTTGTGATAGTGGATTTCGCACCCAAAAGCTTCCAGCCGGGTGGTGATCGCCTGCCCGATGCGCCCCAGGCCGAGGATCCCGACCTTCTTGCCGCTGGCGCGCGTGGCCAACGGGAAATTCTGGCCGGAAGCCCACGAACCGTCGCGCACAAATCGCTCCGCCGCGCCCAAGGAGCGCAGGGTGGAAAGGTAGAGCCCCAGCGCAGTATCGGCCACGCAGTCGTTGAGCACATCAGGGGTGTTGCTAATGGCAATCCCTCGTTCAGCGGCCTGCTGGGTATCGGTCGCATCGTAGCCAACGCCGAAGTTGATGATGGCTTCCAGGTTTGGCAGCTGGGCCATCAGCTCGCTGTCGACGCCAAAGCGGCCGGAGCATACGGCAACGCGGATCTGCTCGCCGTGCGAGGCCAGCAATGCCGTGCGTTCCGCGCTCGAATCGGGCAGTACGAGGGTCGCAAATTCTTCCTTCAGGCTCTCGGCCACGGTGGGGCTGACCGGGCCAACGCGGAGGATCTGCTCTCCGGTGATCGGGGTGCTCTGTTCTTGCGCTGCGGCGCTGGTATGAGTGGGCATAACTGCATCGTAGGGAGCGCGATCAATTCACGTCCAACACGCAAATTAGATGAATCCATGCCCTTGAGGTATGGATGCCCCATTGCTCCCGGAATGTAGCGCAAGTCACATTTCACCTACCGTCCGGTACCTTCATGTCGGGCCCCGGCGGCGGTTGCAACCGGCCAACAAAACCTTGACCCGGCCCGGCGCGCGGTCAAGGCTGTGGATACGAACTTCTGCGGATTTCCCGCTTGATCCACCTTGCACATCGCACCGTCGCGAAGGAACCACAATGCACAACCGAATCGCTCGCTCCCGCCGCATCCCATTAGCCCTCGCCGCTTCTGCCCTGCTGGGCACCACCGCGCTGTCCGGCTGCTCCGTCGCCAACTCGGAAGAGGCAGCCTCCGGCGGATCCTCAGCTCCCAGCGACACCTTGCGCGTCGTGCTCCAGCAGGAGCCGCCGACCCTCGAAGCCTGCGAATCCAACCTGACCAGCACCGGGGTGGTCATCCGTTCCACCATCACCGAGCCGCTGATCGAAAGGAATCCCACCAGCGGCGAGCTGGAACCGAAGCTCGCTACCGAGTGGTCCAGCAAGGATGACAAGACCTGGACCCTGAAGCTCCGCGAAGGCGTCAAATTCCACGACGGCTCCGAGTTCACAGCGGCTGATGCCGTGGCTACCATCGACCGCGCGGTCAACTCCAAGCTCGGCTGCAACGTCGAAGGCTACGTCTTCGGCGATGCCGATTTGAAGCTCAAGGAAGTCGATGACTACACGGTTGAAGTCACCGCCGCGAAGAAGGATCCGATCCTTCCGCTGCGCCTGTCCTTCCTGGAGGTCGTGCCAGAGGAAACCTCGGCCACCGAAAAGGTGCGCGAGCCAATTGGCACCGGCCCCTACAAGCTGGATGACTGGCAGGCCGGACAGAGCATCAACGCCAGCGCCTTCGCGGACTACTGGGGGGAAGCACCTGAATTCCAGAAAGCCAACTACCAATGGCGTTCCGAAGGCAGCGTGCGCGCAGCCATGATCACCTCGGGCGAAGCTGATATCGCCACAGGCCTGAGCCCGGAAGACAACATCGGGGATCTGGGGGTTTCCTACCCGAATAATGAAACCGTCGCCCTGCGCATGCATGCCGATAAGGCTCCCTTCGACGACATCCGCATCCGCCGCGCGGTGAACTACGCCATCGACAAGGAATCCATTGTGGCCTCCCTCTACGGAGGACGCGACAAGGCCGCCGCCCAGCTGGTGCCCTCCGGCGTCGTAGGACATAGCGAGGATCTTCCGGTGTGGGAGTACAACGCGCAGAAGGCCAAGGACCTCGTCGCGGAGGCCAAGGCCGCCGGCACCGATGTCTCGGCACCGATCAACCTCGTCGTGCGCACCGCGCAGTTCCCGAAGATCCAGGAACTGGCCCAGGTGATCCAGGAACAGCTGACCCAGGCCGGATTGACCGTGAACCTGAAGATGCTCGAAACCAGCCAGCACCTGACCTACCAGGTCCGTCCCTTCCCCGCCAAGGAAGACGGAGCCATCATGCTCATGACCCAGCACGGCAACCAGGCCGGTGACGCGGCCTTCACCGTGGACCAGTACATGACCACCAACGGCGCCCAGTCGGCCTTCGGCACTCCGGAGCTGGACAAGCTGATCGCCCAGGCGGATGCCGCGACCGTTGACGACCGCCAGGCAGCATTCGAAAAGGTCTTCAAGTACCAGAATGACGAAGTCGTCCAGTTCGCGCACATCGCCCACCAGACCGGCATGCTCGGCATTTCCAAGGCAGTGGCCTACGAGCCGAACTCATCCAGCGGCGATGAGCTGCGCCTGGCTGAAGCCACCTCGGCCAAGTAAACAACGGCAACTGAAAGCACAGCATCATGCTTACCTATTTGCGTAAAAGGATTATCGCCTCGGCGCTGCCCTTGGTCGTGGTGATCATCGGCGTCTTCGCCCTGGCGAGAATGACCGGCAATCCGGCGGCGCTCTACCTGCCGCTGAACGCCACCGAAACGATGCGCGAGGAATTCGCGGCGCGCAACGGACTGGACCAGCCGATCCTCGTGCAGATGGCCCAATACTTCGGCGGGATCTTCCGCCTGGATTTCGGAACCTCCATGCGCACCGGCCAGGATGCCGCCGAGATGGCCTTGCGGGCCTTCCCGGCCACCTTGCAACTGGCCGGCACCACGATGGCCATCGCCATTCTGCTGGCGGTCGTGGTCGGTTCAGCCGCCGCGATGAAGCCCAATGGGATCCTTGATCGCTGCAGCTCCTTCCTCTCCATGACCGCCGCCTCCATCCCGGATTTCTGGCTGGCGATCGTGGGCATCTGGGTCTTCGCGATCACCCTGGGCTGGGTCCCGACCTCCGGCGTTGCCGGTGCGGCGGCCTGGTTCCTGCCGGTCGCCACCTTGGTGATGCGCCCCTTCGGCACCCTGGTGCAGGTCATCCGCGGAGCCATGGTCTCGGCCCTGTCCGAGCCCTATATCAAGCTGGCCCGATCCAAGGGCGCCACCGAATACCGGGTCATCGGGCAGCACGCGCTGCGCAATGCCGCAGCTCCAGGGCTGACCGTTGCCGGCGACCTGACCGTTGGACTGGTCAACGGCGCCGTAGTGGTGGAAACGATCTTCGGCTGGCCGGGCATTGGCAAGCTGATGATCGATTCGATCCTGCAGCGGGATTTCGCGGTGCTCCAAGCCTGCGTCCTGCTCACCGCGGTGGCGATCTTCATCCTGAATATCCTGATCGACCTGGGCTACGCGTTGCTCGATCCACGCGTGCGGCCAAGCGCCGGAGCGCGCAAGCGCCGCAAGGCCCGTGCCGTCCAAGGCCCTACGCAGGGATCCGATCAGCAAACGCCACAGCTGGCAGCCGTATCCATGGCCGCCGATAGCCCAAGGGGGAACTAGTGATGGCATCACTTGAACAGGCCGCGCCAGCAGCCAAGGCCGCAAAAGCCAAAGACGGCCGGGTCTCGATGTTCACCATGCTGCTGCGTGACCGCTTCGCCGCCGTGGCCGCGGTCTTCCTCGCGTTGGTGGTATTGACCGCGATTTTCGGTCCAGCGGTGATGGGTGAGCGCGCGACAGCGCAGAATCTGATGTTCATGAACAAGGCGCCCTTCGATCCAGCCAACGGCTGGCTGTACATCCTGGGCTCCGATTCACTCGGACGCTCGGTGCTCGCCCGCATGGTGGTCGCCACCCAGACCACCCTCCTGGTTGCGGTGCCTGCGGTGCTGGTGGCTTTGATCGTCGGCTCGCTGTGGGGCGTCTGGGCCGGATACCACCGGGGCCGGCGCGAAGCGGCATCGATGCGCATCGCCGACATCATCATGTCCTTCCCGTCGCTGCTTCTGGCAGTGGTGGTGCTCTTCGTCTTCAGCCCTTCGGCCGCGAATATCGTGCTGATCCTGGCGATTACCCGCATCCCCATCTACCTGCGTACCGCCAGGGCTGAATCCGCAGAACTGCAGTCGCGCACCTTTGTCGATGCCGCCCGCACCTTCGGCACCAAGCCCAACGCGATCATCCTGCGCCACGTGATCCCGGTGGTCACGCCAACCCTGCTGACCCTGGCCACGCTGGAATTCTGCTTTGTCATGCTCGCCGAATCCTCGCTGTCCTTCCTCGGCATCGGCATCCAGCCGCCGGATGTTTCCTGGGGCCTGATGGTGGCGCAGGGACGCCAATACCTGCAGACCGCATGGTGGCTGTCCATCCTTCCGGGCCTTGCCATCGTGCTCACCGCGGTGGCTGCCAATGTGCTGGCCGCCTGGATGCGCATCGCCACCGACCCTGCCCAGCGCTGGCGGCTGGAACTGGATCGCAAGAGCACCAAGGCCTTTGAGAAAGCCACCCGCCAGGCGGCCAAAATGCAGGCCAAGAAAGGCAATGACTGATGATGACCGAAATGCTGGAACCAGTGTCCAACAAGCAGCCGCAGGATGAAGCGGTACTGCAGGTCCAAGGCTTGGACGTAGATATCCGCACCCCGAAGGGGACCGTGCGCGTGGTCAGCAACGTCGGGTTCAGCGCTCGCCGTGGCAAGACCCTGGCCTTGCTGGGTGAATCCGGTTGCGGGAAATCCATGACGGCCAAGGCCATTGCCGGGCTCCTCGATCCGGTGGCTTCCGTTGCCGGCGGCAAGGCCTACCTGGATTCGCGGGACTTGTTCTCCATGAACGGCAAGCAGCGTCGCGCGGTGGCCGGCGAGGGCCTGGGCATTGTTTTCCAGGATGCGTTGGCGGCCTTGAACCCGGTGTACACCATCGGCACCCAGCTTGGCGAAGCCTTCAGGATCCATCGCGGTGCCAGCAAGAAGCAGGCCAAGTCCGAGGCCATCGAGCTGATGCGCCGCGTGGGCATCCCGGAGCCGGAAACCCGCGTTAACTCCTACCCGCACCAGTTCTCCGGCGGCATGCGCCAGCGCATCCTGATCGCGATGGCAGTTGCGCTGAGCCCCAAATTGCTGATTGCCGATGAACCCACGACGGCCCTCGACGTGACGGTCCAAGCCCAGATCATGCAGCTGCTGCGCAACCTGCGCAGCGAGGAGCAGATGGCCGTGGTGCTCATTACCCACGACTTGGCGGTGGTCGCCGAAGAAGCCGACGACGTGTGCGTGATGTATGCCGGCAACGTGGTGGAACAGGGCAGCGTTGACACGGTGTTCACGCAGCCAACGCACCCGTATACCAAAGGGCTTTTGTCCTCGGTGCCTGCCGATGCGCAACGCGGCGAGGGGCTGTCCTCTATTCCGGGCAGCCCGCCGGAGTTGAGCCAGATCCCTGCCGGGTGCGTCTACCAGGACCGTTGCCCGCTGGCTTCGGCGATCTGCCGTGAACAGCGCCCGGCATTGCGTGAAACCGGCCCCGGGCAGCGCGCCGCCTGCCACTTCGCCGAGCAGGTATCAACGATGCAATCCAACGATGAAGCAGCTAACGGACAGGATGCGCACTGATGAGTATCGAGACACAGACCGAACTTGAACGCACTGTTCTCGAAGTCCAGGATCTGGCCAAGACCTTCCATGTGGCCTCGGGCAGCTCCGGGACCCGCGAACTGAAGGCCCTGGATGGGATCAACCTGAGCGTCAAGCGCGGCGAAACCCTGGGGCTGGTGGGGGAGTCCGGTTGCGGAAAGTCCACCTTGGCTCGGACGCTGATGATGCTGGAACAACCCGATGGCGGAACGGTTCGCTTTGACAGGCAAGATCCATTCGCGCTGCGGGGCAAGTCCTTGCGCGCCTGGCGCCGCCGGGTACAGATGGTCTTCCAGGATCCATTTGCCTCGCTCAATGCGCGGATGACGGCAGGGCAAATCATCACCGAGCCCTTCGCGACCCATAAGGACCTGTACCCTACGGCCGCCGCCCGGAAGCAGCGGTTGAAGGAGCTGCTTGAGCTGGTCGGGCTGCGCGCCAGCGATGCGGACAAGTCGCCGCAGGAATTTTCAGGTGGCCAGCGCCAGCGTATCGGCATTGCCCGCGCCTTGGCTTTAGGGCCAGACCTGGTCATCTTGGATGAACCGGTGTCCGCCTTGGACTTGTCGGTTCAGGCGCAGGTGCTGAACTTGCTCAATGATCTCCAGCAGCAGCTGGGAGTCAGCTATTTGTTCATCTCCCATGATCTATCGGTTGTTCGCCATGTGACTGATCGAGTCGCGGTGATGTATTTGGGGCGCATTATCGAGACGGGTTCCACGCAGCAGGTTTTTGATTCGCCGTTGCATCCGTATACGGCATCGTTGATGTCGGCCTCGCCCAAGCTGGATCCCGCCTTGAGGCCGAAGAATCGCATTGTGCTCCAAGGCGAATTGCCTTCGCCGCTAGATCCGCCCTCGGGCTGCCGCTTCCGTACCAGGTGCTGGAAAGCGCAACCGATTTGTTCTGTTGAGCGGCCCGATAACCGTGTGCGCGCTGCTGATGGAGCGATCTCGCTGGGGATGCCTTCAATTGGCCGGAGCGAAGAACAACAGATTGCCGAATGCCACTTCCCGGTTCAATCGGCGGCCGAGGCCGGGTTGGCGGTGAACGCCTAGCGCTGGAGCGGGGACCGGAATGCGCTATGTCTAATTTAATGGATGTTTCAAGTAATTGTCGTTGCCTTGGAGGCACGGCACAGCAGACAGGTGCACCGCCGGTCCGCTTCCTCAGCCGCCGCGCACCGTCGCCGGCCGAGGATCAGCGCTTGACCCGGGAACTGGCTAGTTGGTCGGGGGCATTTGAGAAGCCGAAAGAATTCTTGATGACCTCGGCCCACTGGGAAAACGCCCCGGTCATGCTGAATGCAACGCAAGATAAGAATGGAAAAGTTGATGGCTTTTGGGGATTCGACCAGAACCATAGAGCCTGGGTTCCGCTGAAGGAGGTGTTCCCGGACACCGATGTTCCAGCGGTGCAGATGGCCCTGCCGACCTTGGAACCCACGGGCCCGATCGAACTAAGCAGGAGCCTGGCGCCGCTGCGTGACCGCGGGACGCTGATTGCCGGTTCGGGATTCACCAGTCATAACCTGCGTTGGTCCAACCCGGCCGCCCGTGAAGCGCATCAGCGCTCTGAGCACCGTTATATATGGCACTCGGCGCGGCCTACGCATCGGGCAGAATCGAGGCTAAGGCAGCCATCGATGGTTTCTGGTTCGGGCTCTCGAAGCGCTCGTGGATCCTGAGCTAATCGGCGAGTGTTGTTCCTGGCACGCAAAAAGTGAAGCCGGCGAGCGCCGGCTTCACTTTTTGCGGGTAGCTATCCGCTGAACAGGCTAGCTAGTGGATACCGAAGTATCGTCAATGCGGAAAGTGGTCGCCAGTGAGCTATCCTCGACGCCCTTGAACCGAAGCGTGATGGTCTTGCCGCGGTAGTTGTTCAGATCAACGCTCTGCTGCTCGTAGGTCGAGTTGGCGTCGAGGTTGGACCATGAACCAATGTTGTAGGTTGAAGAACCGTCGAGTACCTGCACCGTCAGCTTGTCGTACTGGGTCGAGGAAGTGGTCTCGTTGGTCAGTACCCGAAGGTGGAACTTCAGCTGCGCGGCAGTGGCATTCGAAGGAATGGCGACGTTCTGATCCAGGGTGTAGGTGCTGGAGTAGCCCCAGCCGTTCAGTCCGGCCAGCCCGTTGCCCGAGCGAGCCGCGGTGCCGGTTTCGAAGGCATCGGTGTGATTGGCGGTCCATGATTCGCCGCCATTTTCAAAGCCTGGGTTCTTCAGCAGGTTGCCGCTTGGCTCCGGGGTTGGTTCCGGGGTGGTTCCGCCCAAAGCGGTCATGATCTTGGTGGCGTCAATCAATCCAGCGCCACAGCCGATGCTGCAGCCGCCAGGCATTGGGCGGCTTCCGTTCTTGAGCGCGGTTTCCACCTGGGCAGGTGACATGGAAGGGCTGTCCGATTTCATCAGTGCCACCATGCCGGCAACATGCGGAGTAGCCATCGAGGTGCCTTGGTAGAAAGCGTAGCCCTGGCTGGATGGAGTGGTGGTGCCGGTGTTGATGGTCGAGAGGATTCCCTGGCCTGCATAGCGGGTATCGCCGCCAGGCGCGGTGACATCAATGGCTGAGCCATAGTTCGTGTAGTACGAAGGTGCGCCGGAGGGGTTGCTGGCCGCTACAGTGATCACGTTATTGCAGTTGGCGGGCCTGGAGTTCGAGGCGTTCTGGCTTTCGTTGCCTGCCGCGACGACGACCGAAGTTCCGCGGGAAACAGCCGCGTCAATGGCTGCCTGATAGGTGGTGCCGCAGGCTCCGCCTCCGCCTAGAGACATGTTGATGGTGTCGGCTGGGGTGGCGTTGGCAGGAATGTTCGGAACGCTGCCGCCGGAGGCCCAGACGATCGCGTCAGCGATATCGGAGAGGCTGCCGCCGCATTTGGCCAGGACGCGTACCGGTTGTATTTTGGCGTTCGGGGCAACGCCGGCGACACCGCTGGAATTGCCCGTGACGGCCGCAACTGTGCCTGCTACGTGGGTGCCATGCCAGGAGGAGTTTCCTGAAGAGTTGTCACCGCATTCGCCAGCGGAGTACCAGTCGCCCTCGTCCTGCGGGTTGGCGTCGCGGCCATTGCCATCCCGGGCGGAGGTTGAGCTGGAGACGAAGTCGTAACCGGAAATGACGTTGGAATTCAGGTCAGTGTGCGAAGTGATCCCGGTATCCAGGACGGCGACAACGCTTCCGGAGCCGGTGGCGACGTCCCATGCCGAGGGAAGGCGCATGCCGTTGGTTCCGTGGAAGTCCCATTGCTCGCCGTAGCGGGTGTCGTCTGGGGTCATGGAGATTTTCATGATGGCATCAGGTTCAACCGCTTCAACAAGCCCGGACTTGGCAATTTCTGCCATGAATTCCTCGGCTCCGGCACCCTTGAGTTTCTTGTCTGCCTTGACCACGTAACCACCGGTGGCCATGGCCCTCAGCTCTTTGACGGAGACTCCGGCCTCCTTGGCGGCTTTTCCCCAAGCTTTCGCGCGACCCGATTTATCGGCGCTTTGGGTGGACGCCTTGTAGGTGACGATGAATTGGTCGTAGGACTCGCCGGATTCCACAGAACCAATCTTGGCGCTGGCCTCATTGGCCGGGGCGGGAGTGGTTTTTTCGGCCGGAGCAGTCACCGGCGCCGCCGAGGCGGGCAATGCGCCAGCACCGAGGCCGGCGAGTCCGATCATGACCGCAGCTGAGGCGGCTATCGACCGGGAGAGGGGGGTAGAAAAACGTGCCATTGAAGTTCTCCTTGTTGGGTTTTGGGCACACAAAATTCGGTGATCAAGCGAAATGGGGTGTGCCGATATGGAGCGTAGCGGTACTACTATCCCGAGCGGAAGTAGTTATCAAATAAATCTTTTATATTCGCTCATGTACTAAAAAGTTGTTTCATATCTTTGCTCAGTGGAACCCCAGGGCTTTTGCGGGTTTGCGAAATGAATGTCGGTTACCTAGGGGATTGAATTGGAAAAATTTTCAGATTCATTCTGACCACTGTAAACGTGTAGCCTATTACCCGAAGTCATGGAACTTATCCCTCTGGGAGGTAGAGGGTGGTGAGGCAGGAAAATCTGAAAATGATCTGAGGGAGCGGCATTGGATTTACTGGAAAGCCCATTGCCTAATTCCTTGAATAATGGTGGAGAGCCTCATCAGGCTGACGATTTTGTGAGCGTGAACAACTACGATGAACTCACCGAACGCTCAGTGGCTCCGGTCGCCGCGAGAGCAATGTTCAAGGTCTTGCGAGTATTGCGGTCTCGAAGAACCCAGCGCACAGTAATCTGAAAACCAAGCACAAGCAGGAGTACGCAGATGACAGTTGGATTATTGGCCGTTGACGGTGGACAGAGCGGCATCAAAGTCCGCCTAGAAAACGGCAGTGAACGCACGGAAATGAAATTCCCCGGCGTGCAAACCGACGAAGCCGTCCTTCCGCAACTGGCACGCGTAACCAAGCGAATCATCTCCGAGACGCCCACGCAGATCGACACCGTCACCGTCGGAACGACCGGACTGGTCAAAGAAGAACTCGATGCCGGCCGGCTCGCAGAGCTCATTGATTCAGCAGACCTCCGGCAACTGGCCCTTGCCCATGACTCAGTGACCAGCTACCTCGGGGCGCTGGGTAATGATCACGGAGCCGTCGTCGCGGCCGGAACCGGAGTAGTCACCCTAGGCGTGGGGCCCCACCAGGTAGCCAGAATCGATGGCTGGGGACACATCATGGGAGACGCAGGCAGCGGATACTGGATTGGCCAGCAAGCCCTGATGGCTGTCATGCGCGACTACGACGGGAGAGGGGAGCGCACCGCCCTAACCGCTGTGGTCAAAGAACGATGGCCCGATCTATCCGAAGCCTATATCGACCTCCAAGCGCTGCCGGACCGCATTTCCACGGTGGCGTCCTTCGCCGCCAGCGTCGCTGAGCTGGCAGACACGGATCAAATTGCTGCCCAGATCTGCGCTCGAGCAGGCAAGGAACTGGCTGACTCGGCCGCAACCGCACTGCTCCGGGTGGGGCTGGGGAGCAGCAACTCGGTTCCGGTCGCCGCGATCGGTGGCGTCTTCGAAGGCCAGCACGTTCGCGCGTCCTTCATCCACGAGCTTCACTCCCTGCACTCAGGGGCGCAGGTCCAAGCGGTGACCGGCAATGGCCTGGATGGCGTGCAGCTACTCGCGCACCTGCCAACGGACCATCCCCTTCAAGGACTGATCTCCCGATACCACCGGTGAGGGCAACGCGAAAAGCGTCACGAGGTGGTTCACCAGCTAGGTGCTGAAGATAAATAGGTGACAAGATAGGTTCATAAGTAATGAGCACCAAAGGAGTCAGCGTGAGCTATCGTGTCGGTCCCGTAGATCTAGTCCCAGAAGGCGAATCGCTCCTAGTCGATTCCAAGGACAGCGGAGCTACCGAAGATATTGCGATCTTCCATGCCGAAGACGGCAACTTCTACGCCTTGCAGGACGAATGCACCCATGAAGTCGCCTCGCTCTCCGACGGCTGGATAGAAGACTGCTCGGTCGAATGCCCCATCCACTCCTCGACCTTCGACCTGAAGACCGGCCGTGTCCAGTGCATGCCAGCCACCGTGGACGCCCGCTCCTACACCGTGAACGTTGTTGACGGCTTCCTGGAGCTCGACATCTAAATGCCGTCAGTACATATCGTCGGCGGCGGAGTCGCAGGCTACACGCTAGCCAGGGAACTGGTGCGGCATCGCTACGCTGGAACCATCACCATCAGCGATCCACAGGGCCTGCCCTATGACCGGCCGCCACTGAGCAAATCGCTGCAGGTCGAGCCCTTCGCCCCGTTGGCCTGGTATGCCGAGCAAGGTATCAACCTCATTCAGGAAAACATCGAGGACCTCGCCGTGCCCAGTGCGGCCGATGACTGGGTCGTCCTAGCCACCGGCACTACGCCTAAGCTCTTGCAGGTTCCCGGAGCGCAGCATGCCCGCACGCTGCACACCGCCGCAGACGCATCTGCGCTGGACGAGGTCCTGGACTCATCGATGTTCGGCCTGCAGGTCCTGGTCATCGGGGCCGGGCTGATCGGCGCAGAATTCGCTTCCACCGCAAGCATGCTTGGAGCACAAGTCACCCTGGTCTCCAATACCCAAGCACCGCTGGCGGGAGTCATGGGCCAAGAGCTTGCCGAGCAGCTGCATGCGGACCACGCCCAGCGCGGAATCCGCACGATCACCGGGACGGTGGCCAGCATCGGCGCGGACCATGCGGTGGTGGATGGCGAACGCATTGATGCCAGCCTGATTGTCAGCGCCATCGGCGTGCAACCCGAAACCTCATTGGCATCGGCCATGGGACTACGCGTAGAAGACGGCATCGTGGTCGACGAAGGGCAGCGATCGGTGAATCAACGGCAGGTCCTGGCGATCGGCGATGCGGCCCGAGTGCAAGGATCGGCCCGGGCGGTGCATTGGGAAGCGGCCATGGAAGATGCCGCGCAGGCGGCCGCCACCATTATGGATGCGGCGCCGGTGCCGCGCTCGGTGCCATGGTTCTGGACCGACCGCCACGAGATGCATGTGGAGACGGTGGGCGATTTCAGCCACGCCGCACAGACCATTATCCGGCGCAACCGCCGCGGCAAGATCCAAACGGTATTCGGCTTGGACGCCACGGGGGCGCTGGTTGCCGCCAGCATGGTTGACGGCGGGCTCATGGCCAAGGCGGTCAAGCGCCTGATCTCACGAGGCATCACACCGAGTATTGGACAATTGGAAGACCCGAGCGTGGGTCCCCGTGAACTAGGGCGGAACGAACGATGAGCACAGCCGAACCCGCGAAGATGCCACTGGCATTGCAGGTGCCCACCCGGCGGGTCAGCCGCGGATGGATTGCCGCGGTGGTCACCGTCCATATCGGCATCAATGTCGGATTCTTCGCGCCGATCCAGGTGCTGCTCGGCCTGCATGCTGAACAGCTTGATGCCAGCCAGAAGGGCGCCATCCTCTCTTTGGTGACCGGTGTCGGCGCGGCAGTCTCCCTGGTAGCGAACCCGCTCTTTGGCGCGCTCAGCGATCGCAGCACCTCGAGGTTCGGGCGCCGCATCCCTTGGGTCTTCTGCGGAACCATCTGCGGTGCGCTGGCCCTGTTGCTGATGTCGACCGCGCACACCGTGGGCCTGCTGGTGCTGGGCTGGGCACTGATGCAGGCGGCCGGAAATGCGGCGGTGGCGGCCATCTTCGCCGCGATCCCGGACCGGGTCCCGGTGGAACAGCGCGGCGTGGTTGGTGGGCTGGTGGCACTCGGCCAGACTTGCGGGTCACTGATTGGCGCGGTGATTGGCATGGTTGCCGCCGGCAACCTGGTGTTCGGATATGCGCTGGTTGCCTTGGCTGTAGCCATCTGCGCCGTGCCGTTTGTGCTGATGCGCCAGGATACGCCGCTGCCCAAGGGGACACTGGAGCCGCTCAGCGCCTTGCAATTCGTGCAGAGTTTCTGGATCAACCCAGTCAGGCACAAGGACTTCGGGTGGGCTTGGCTGACCCGATTCCTGCTGTATCTGGGCAGCCAGCTGTGCTTGGTGTACCTGTTGTATTTCCTGCAAGACGCCATCGGTCATCCAAATCCCGCCCAAGGCGTGCTGGTGCTGACGGCGATCTACGCCTTCTGCGTGATTTTCTCTTCGGTGATCTCTGGAAAACTGTCGGACCGAGATGGCCGGCGCAAGAAGTACGTCATGATTTCTTCGGTAATCGTCGCCTGCGCCGCCGGAGTCATGGCCTTGTCCACGACATTCACAATGGCCATCATCGCCGCAGTGCTGTTGGGCATCGGATTCGGCGCTTATCTCGCCGTGGATTTTGCACTGCTGACCCAGGTATTGCCGACCGCGGATTCACGAGGCAAGGATCTGGGCATGATCAACATCGCTAATTCGCTGCCCCAGGTTGTCGCCCCGCTAGTGGCATGGCTGGCCGTGACATGGCTGGGCGGGTACCCGACCCTGTTCCTGTGTTCGGTAGTCGTGAGCTTGCTCGGCGCGGTGCTGGTCCGCAAGATCAAGAGCGTTCCATAACCATGGCGCAGACGGTTTCCTGGCTGATCAACGACGCGCCTTTTGGCATGACGTTCATTGCCTTTTTCCTCGGCGCCTTCACACGGGGAAATGCGACCTACTGGGTGGGCCGGGGGATCGCCAAGGGCGTGGAGCGAACCCGCTTCCACAGGCATCTGCATGGCCCGGTTTACCGCAGGGCGCAGAAGTTCATTGGCCGTTGGGGCATTCTTGCGGTGCCGCTTAGTTTCCTCACCATTGGAATCCAAAGCGCGGTCAATGCCTCCGCTGGAATCAGCCGCATGCCCCTGCGGCGCTACCTGCCGGCGGTGGCGCTGGGAGCGCTGTTGTGGTCCTTGATCTACACCACCGTGGGCATGGCCGTGTTCTACGCCTGGCTGGCGTTGGACTGGCCATGGGTGGTGGCGGGGCTGCTCGTCGTAGGCGCTGTGGTGCTAGCCGTGGTGCGAATGAGAATTCGCAAGCAAGCTGCCAAGGGCAACCCGGAGCCGGAGAATTCCGAAATCAATTGCTGAACGGTCGTATGATGATTGCAGCGATCCTCGATACCAGAGAGCAGGTGCGGCGCAATGTCGTTGAATCTATCGAAGCGCGAGAACCGCACCGTGCAACTCGATGAGATCGACCGCAAGCTGTTGGCGTTGCTCAGCAAGAATTCTCGACGGACCAATAATTCACTGGCCGAGGAGCTGGGGATTGCTGCGTCAACCTGTTTGGCACGCTTGAACGCCTTGCGTGATTCTGGCGTGATTTCCCGGTTCACCATCGAGGTGGACCCACAGGTTCTGGGCCGTGAGCTCGAAGCGCTGATCTTCGTCAAGATCCGGCCGGGCGCACGCCACCTCATGGCAAATTTCGCCAATGAGATGAAAACCAAGCCGGGAGTGCAACAGCTGTTTTTTCTCGGTGGTGCTGATGATTTCGTCTTGCATGTAGCCGTCCGCAACTCCGCCGACGTCCGGCAGTTCGTCCTTGATAACCTCTCGGCGAATCCCGCCGTGGCAACAACTCAAACGTCTCTGGTCTTTGAGCACGGACAAGGCCAGGGGGAATTCTAGCTTTAGCGAAGGGTGGCGTTGAATCCGATTTTGTCGTAGGAGTCAGCGATACCCTCGGGCATTCTTCGAAGAAATATGCTAAACTTGATGTTCTTCTCTTAGCAATGCTGTGATCCCTCGGCCGTTGAATCCCGTTCTCCGGCCAAACGACAGGGGCAAAGCGCAGCAGAGACTATACAGATGGGGAGGTCGAGAAGACGATGAATTTGGAAACTACGATTCTTACCGCAGTGGTGACCCTGATTATTTTGGCAATCGTCAGCGTCATGATGGTGATCCGCTACAAGCGGGATCACCAAGCAGAAATTCGCCAAGCCTTGGTAGCCAAGGCGCGCAGGTACGGTGTTGCTTCACCGGATGATCTGTCGAACCAGGATCTGAGCATCCAGATCCGCGAGGCCAAGCGCCAGCAAAAGAACAAGAACAATGATTTGAAAACGGCGTAGGCGGTTTCAAGAGCAGTGAAATGACCCCGGGGCAAATTTTGCCCCGGGGTTTTGCCATGTCCAAACCTGAATGCTTGAGCAGGAGATTTTTTGCTTTTGGCTATGCTCCTCGTCACCTGAAAGGTCGATTTTTCCCCAGAATCATGCGGATTGCATCACAAGACCGTGTGTGGTTCTCGACAAAAGGGTTCCACGGAAAAAACGTTTCAGAAATGATTGGTATGGCTGGAAAGACGTGATGGTTTTAAATGAGGAGCAAAGCAATGGCAACGATCCCACTCGGTGAAGATATTCTCTTGGCGCGCCATGGCGCCAACATCGTGAAGCTTCGCCAGGATCGTAAGAACCGGGAAACCATTGCCTTCCTGCGCGATGGCCAGACCGATTCTGCTTCGAACCTCTTGGCTGTCTCCGCTGGGGTGCTGAGTCCTGCCGCGAGCTTCAGCCAGGGCGCTGCAAAGTATCTCAATGACGAGGCTGAAGTCAGCCGCGGTGAAGTGCGTTCCCTGATCAAGATCTCCTTGGGCTTCAGCACCGTCATGGGGATCGTCTTTGGCGGCCTGATCTTGGCGCTGTACAAGGTCGGCGGCAACGAAGCGCTCCAGTCGTTGGCCTACATGGGTGGCGCCCAGTAGCTGACTGCTGCACTTTCCGATAGCGGGTATCCAAGGCTCCTTGGGTGCTCGCTATTTTCTATTTGTGCCCGCCGAACTTTCGCGACGGCACGCTGTCGATAACTCTCGTTTTTCTTCGGGCTCGGGCATAGGATGGCGGCAACCGGAAGAACTAGGAGCGGGCCATGCGTTTTGTTTTGGAAGTCAATTTCGATACCGAGAACATGCAGCTCAAGCCGTTGGAGGAGCTTCAACGCATTTTGGGCGACTGGTCGCAGCGCGTGGCCATGTACCCGCTGGAGCCCGGTGCCCAAGAGGATGTCTACGACTCGCAAAATGAAGAAGTCGGGGAATGGGCCATCTTGGACGACTAGCCCCGACGCTTTGAGAACCAGCCAATGGCGTAGCCTGCGGCCAGGGTCACCAGCAGGACCAGCCATAACGGCGCAGCCGTGTGGATGAGGAAGAACTCCACGCGGACGTAGGTCAGGTTCTGCAAGATGAAAACCAGCGCAACGATCACCAAGGCGATGGCCGCCCACTGCCGGGGATTCAACGAGATGCGCTGCGGCTTGCGCTCCTCTCCGCTCATGATGCGCTGCCTGTGCTCAGCAGGCCGGCAATCATGGCCGATAGCCCTCGCTGGAAAGAATCGTCACTGGTATTGATCCGCGTTTTCCATTGCGCCGCCACCGCCTGCGTGAAGTGCGGGGTGAGGTCCTTGTGATTCGTCGTATCAAAAATATCGTGCGGCGCCGCGGTGTCCATCGCAGAGCCGAAGATGAATGATTCCAGGGCAACGATAGTCGGGATGATCTCGTTTTCAGCCAGGCCGTAGTCCTTCAGGGCCTCGGCGACCCGTTCGTACATGCCAAGGGTGCGCGGGGAATCGGAGACCGGAAGCACCGCGATGATCGGGATCAATGGGATGTGGCGAGCGAACACATCGCGGTAGCTCGTTGCCCAATGCACGAGGGCTTCCTTGATCGGTTCCGTATCGAAAATCGTGGTGTCGATATCGGTCATGACCAATTCCTGGATCCACTGCATCAGGACATGCTTCGAATCCACGTGGTTGTAAAGGGCCGATGGTGAAACCCCGAGCGACTTGGCTAGGCGCTGCATCGTCAGCGACTCGTACCCGCCCTCGGAAACCAGTTCGAGCGCGTTCGCGGTGATGCGTTCGCGGCTGAGTACCGCCTTGCGCGGCCTGCCAGCGCGCCTGGCGCCCGATTCGGTCATGCGTTTCACTTCCTGACGTGGGTTGCTTCACAAGTCGATGTTCTTCCCCTATGCTATATGACAAGTAAATGAACTGAATTCATTTTATTGTTTGAGGGAGTTGTTCATGGAATATCTGGAACGCGACGTCGTTGTCATCGGTGCCGGCCCATCGGGCTTGACCGCAGCCTACGAGCTGAGCAAAGCGGGCAAGAGCGTGGCAGTGCTCGAGGCCCGCGACCGCGTTGGCGGCCGGACCTGGACCGAGCAGATGGATGGCGCCACGATCGAAATCGGCGGCCAATGGATCAGCCCGGACCAGACCGGCCTGTACTCGCTGATCGAAGAGCTGGGGATCGAGACCTTCGAGCGCTACAAGCAGGGCAAGAGCGTCTACCGCACCGAAGCCGGCGAATCGATCATCTACGAGGGCGACGATTTCCCTGTTGGCGAATCCACCGTGGCGGAAATGAACAAGCTGATCGAGCTGATGAACCAGCTGGCAGCCGAAATGAACCCGGACAGGCCGTGGGAGCACCCGCGCGCGGCAGAACTGGACACCATCTCCTTCCACCACTTCCTACGCAACAACTCCGATGACGAGACCGCATGCAACAACATCGGGCTGTTCATTGCCGGCGGCATGCTCACCAAGCCGGCCCATGCCTTCTCCGCGCTGCAGGCAGTGCTCATGGCCTCCTCAGCAGGGTCCTTCGACAACCTGGTCGATGAAGACTTCATCCTTGACCGCCGCATGAAGACCTCCATGCAGGGCGTCTCCATCGCCGTATCCCAGCGCCTGCCGGAAAATACCTTGTTCCTGGAAAACCCGGTGCTGAAGCTTGAATGGAGCGAAGAAGGCGTTGTGGCCCACGGCAGCGATGTCACCGTGAAGGCCAAGAAGGTTGTTCTTGCAGTGCCGCCGAACCTGTACAGCCGCATCAGCTACTTCCCGCCGCTGCCACGGTGGCAGCAGATCACCCACCAGCACCAGTCCATGGGCCTGGTCATCAAGGTGCACGCGGTCTACGACACCCCGTTCTGGCGCGAAGAGGGCCTGTCCGGCACCTGCTTCGGCCCGAACCACCTGGTCCAGGAAGTCTATGACAACACCTTCGACGGGGAAGAGACCGGCACCCTGGTCGGCTTCATTTCCGACGTCGAGGCCGACAAGGTCTGGTCGCTGGAAACGGACGAAGAGCGCAAGGAAGCCGTGCTGAAGGCCATGGCCGAGTTCCTGGGCGAGAAGACCCTGGATCCGAAGGTCTTCTACCTCTCGGACTTCGGCTCCGAAGAGTGGACCCGGGGAGCCTACGCCACCAGCTACGACCTGGGCGGCCTGCACCGCTTCGGCCCGACCCAGAACGACAATGTCGGCCCGATCTACTTCAGCTCCTCGGACTTGGCGGGCGAAGGATTCCAGCATGTTGACGGCGCAGTGCGCATGGGCCGCCGCTCGGCAGCGCGCATCATTGCCGAACTGGACGGCACCAGCTACGACGAGTCCTACGATGGCGTGGCAACCTTGACCGAAAAGGCGAACGCCTAAGCCATGAAACTGCTCGTAGGTTATACCGCCGACGAACGCGGCGCCGAGGCCATCGAGTTGGCCAGCGCTGTGGTGGCCGGAACCGTGGACGCATCCTTGCGGATCGCGATCGTGCTTCCGGCCGCCACCCCCTTCAGCGCCGTCTACCCGGGCGGGGACCATGGATATGAATCCATCCTCTCCGCCCAGGTAGACGCCTGGGCCGCCGAAGCTCTGGCGCTGGTTCCAGCAGGAATCAGCGCCGCGGTGGTGGCCCGTTCGGTACCCTCCATCGCTGAAGGGCTGATTGAGCTCGGCCAGGAGTCCGGCGCCCACGGCATTGTGCTCGGTGGACGCAAGCGCCATATGGGCGGGTTCTTTATGCCCGGCAACATCGCCAATGCGCTGCTGCACTCCTCCCCGTTGCCGGTGTTTATGTCTTCACCTTCCTCGCTGGATTCGCTGCGCAACGCCGAAGGACAGATCACCAGGCTGACCTGCTTCGTAGGCGACCGTCCCGGAGCACGTGCGGTGATCGACCTATCGGCCCGCGTCGCCGAGGCCCGCAAGGCCAAGCTGCGCGTTGCCACCCTAGTGGCGCACAAAGATGTGGCAGATTCCATTGACCAGCTGGATGCCCATGTGCAGAACACCCGCGAGTACTTGGGCCAGGTCACCGCTGATCTGGGTATCGATGCGCAGATCGAGGTGGTTTCCGGCGACACCATTGATGCCGCCGCAGCCCAGTTGTCTTGGCAGCCGGGGGACCTTGCCCTGCTGGGTTCTGCCCGGCTTGCCGCCCACCGCCGGTTATTCATCGGCCCCAAGGCCCAGCGCATCCTGGGCAACCTGAACGTGCCCATTGGCGTCATTCCCACCCTGGACACCACACGGTAGAAAGACCGATAAACGCTCGCTGACTTCAGCGGTTCACCGTCGAGCCGCGCCACCGCAAAGGTAATTTTCAATGTCGCAAGAATTGAGGCAGGATAACCCTCCCGAACAAAATGTTTCGGGACTGCATGAAAAGGGTCTGTCCAAAGGCACCGTGGGTGTCATGGGACTTGTTGTCATCGGCATCTCCTGCATCGCCCCGGCCTACACCCTCACCGCAGGGCTTGGCGCCACCGTGTCCGAGGTGGGCACCAGCCTGCCGGCCATCCTGATCGCCGGCTTCATCCCGATGCTGCTCGTGGCCCTGGGCTACCGCGAACTGAACAATGCCATGCCGGACTCTGGCACCTCCTTCACCTGGGCCACCCGCGCCTTCGGCCCGATGATCGGCTGGATGGGCGGATGGGGGCTGATTGCCGCGACGGTAATCGTGCTCTCCAACCTGGCGGCCGTTGCGGTGGACTTCTTCTACATCCTGATCGCCCAGCTCACCGGGCAGGACTGGATCGCGGAGCTGACCACCAACCTTTGGATCAACATCCCCACCACCCTGGTGTTCATCGCTATCGCGGCCTATATTTCCTACCGCGGCATGAACGCCACCAAGGTCTTCCAGTATCTGCTGGTCGGCTTCCAGGTCGGCGTGCTGCTGCTGTTCGCCATCATGGCCTTCACCTCGAACCAGCCCTTCGACCAGACGCCCATCAGCTTGGAGATGTTCAACCCGGCAGGCGTCGAGAGCTTCTCGGCCTTCGCCGCGGGCATTTCGCTGTCGATCTTCGTTTTCTGGGGCTGGGACGTCACGTTGACCATGAACGAGGAGACCACCGATCCGAAGAAGGTCCCGGGCCGCGGCGCAACCTGGACTGTGCTGATCATCATCGCCCTGTACCTGGCGGTCGCCACCGGCGTGCTCTATTGGGCAGGCGTGGGGACCACGGGCCTGGGCGCCGGCAACCCGGATAACCAGGAATCCATCTTCGCCGTGCTCTCCGGCCCGGTCATGGGACCGCTGGCCCTGCTGATGTCTTTGGCCATCCTGTCATCCTCGGCAGCCTCGTTGCAGTCCACCATGGTCTCCCCGGCCCGCACCCTGCTGGCCATGGGCTACTACAAGGCGCTGCCGTCGAGCTTCGCTAAGATCTCCCCGCGCTTCATGTCCCCGTCGGTGGCCACTGTGGCCTCCGCAGTGGCAGCAGCGGCCTTCTATGTGATTACCCGACTGCTCTCCGAAAACGCCCTGTGGGACACCATCACAGCCTTGGGCCTGATGATCTGCTTCTACTACGGCCTGACTGCCTTGGCCTGTGTTTGGTATTTCCGCGGGGAACTATTCGCCAGTCCGAGAAATATCATCTTCAAGTTCCTGGCACCGCTGATTGGCGGAGTGGTCCTTCTGGTGATGTTCTTTGCCACCGCCGTTGAATCCATGAATCCGGACTACGGATCCGGCTCGAATATCGGGGGAGTGGGAATGGTGTTCATCCTGGGTGTCGGCGTTCTCCTGCTTGGCGTGGTGGTGATGATCTATATGCGGATCACCCAGCCCGCCTTCTTCAAGGGAGAAACCATCAAGACCTATAAATTGCTCAAGTAATCATTCGATGATTCATGAGTATTGAACCACCCGCGAATCCATCGCGGGTGGTTCAATAGGTTCATGGCTAACTCGGTACTTTTCATTTGCTCACGCAATGCCGGCAAATCGCAGATGGCTGCCGCATTGATGGACTACATCTCTGGTGGAAAGATCACCAGCTATTCAGCCGGAACCAATCCTGGCACAGGAATCAACCAAGAATCGGTTGCCTCATTGGCACAGACCGGGGCAGACATGTCCAATGGAGAGCCCAAGGGCATTGATCCGAAGGTGGTTGAAAAAGTCGACCGCGTTGTCATTCTCGGGACCGATGCCCATCCGCAGCTCGACCCTTCGGTTACCACCGAACGCTGGGTCACCTATGAGCCCAGCGAAGACGGGATCACCGGAGCCGAGCGCATGAATATCATCAGGGATGAAATCGCTGAGCGGGTTCGTGGTCTCTTCCACGAGATGGAGCAGTAGCAATTTCACGACGAATCCTGCGCGCCGGCGCCACGCCGTGGTGGCTGCCGGGCGTCTGCTTGGTGCTGACCGGATGGTGCGCTAACCAATACGTTTCCCTGATTAACTGGTACCAGCAATTTCGTGACCTGAGCGAAGTCGAGGCCATGCTGGTGATGGGCAGCTATCTCGTGGGCATGATTCCTGCGCTGGCCTTTGGCGGCCCGCTGGCGGATTGCTTCGGACGCAAGCTCTTTTCACTGATCGCTTTGAGCAGTTCCATCTTCGGCTCGTTGATTATGGCCGCTGGAGCGCTGAACGTTGCCGGGCTCTATGCGGGCCGCGTCTTCAGCGGCCTCGGAATGGGCCTGGCGATGGTGGCCATCACCAGCTGGGTCAAATTGCTCAGCCCTGGTCCAGCTGGCGCTACCCGTGCGGCATTATGCACATCCCTCGGATTCGCGGTGGGGCCGATCGTTTCCGGCGTCATCGTCGGTTTTAGCGCACACCCCGAGATTGCGTATCTGGTTCATGCGCTCATCACCATTGCCTGGCTGGTTTTGCTTGTCGTGGCCTCCGAGGAACCCCAGATTCAACTACAGGAGGCCACCGCAACCGGCAGTGAAACAACGGTGGAAAACCGGCGCCGGTTCAACCGCGTGGTTTTGCCTTCCGCTCCGTGGGTCTTTGGCATGGCGGCCACCGGGTTCGCAGTAGTCCCGGCATTAAGCGATGGCGCTGGAGGATCCAACCTGCTCTACTCCACCGTTGCGGTCGCCGCGACCATGGGGATGGGGACCATCATCCAGCCGTTCGTCCGGCGGTACAACGACGTCCGCAAGATTTCATTGTTGATCGCTGGTTTGGTTACGGCGCTGGCCGCCCTTCTGCTGATGATTGCCGTCTCGTTGACCGGCTCCGAGCTGCTGGGAGTCGTTGCGTTTGTCGTCTCGGGGTCAGCCAATGGCATTTTGCTAGTGGCAGGGCTGAGCCAGGTGCTGGATCTGGCCGGTTCGGCGGATGTCGGCAAACTGACCGGGCGCTTTTACATGGTCTGTTTTGTTGGCTTTACGTTCCCGACGCTATTTGCCTCGTGGCGCCTTATTGCCAATCCGGTGCTGTTCATCGCAATTCTGGCGTTGCTGTGCCTGGCATCAATCGCACTGGTCTATCGTTCCCGCGGACACCTGCCGAGAGCCGGGCTGGAGGAGGTCAGCAGGTAACTGCTGGCGCTGAGCTAGTGCTGGTCTTTGCTCAGTTTCTTCAAGAGTTCGGTCGTGCGGTAGGGAATAACATCACGCAAGATCATCGAGGTGGAAGTGCGAGTAATGCCGGGGCAGAGGCGGATTTCTTCGCTGACGCGGTACAGGTCATCGGGGTCCGTAGCGGAGACCCGAATCAAAAGGTCAGTATCGCCCGCTGGGGCAACACATTCGAGGACCTCGGGAATCTGGCGTAATGCGGCAATGGCATCATTGAGTGCAGCCTGGTTCAGCTCGGCGCTCACAAATGCGCTAACACCGCGACCCATGGATGCAGGCAAGATGCGGGCGGTATTCGGACGCAACGCTCCAGAGTGGGCCAAGCGCTCCAAGCGGGTTTGAACGGTGCCGCGGGCCAGGCCAAGTTGCTGCGCGAGCATCATGATGGGCACACGAGGGTCGGCATCGAGTGCCAGGAGGATACGCCGGTCGGTTTCATCGAGCTGATACGTATCCGAATTCATGTGCTGGTCTCCTGTGACAGGTTGTGGTGCGCGTGCGTAAGTACCTCCTACAGATTTTAGTCAATATGACCAGTTCCTCCCAAATGTGTTGCGCTAACTGACCGATATTGTTGCAGCCGAGCCAGAAGCAGCGGCTCCGCCGACTGCTATGGCGCGAATCCATCCTGCTTGTCCACAAAGTAGTACTTGGCCCTCATTCGAAGGCCAAGCACAGTACCCTGTTCCTATGAGGTTTTTGCGTTTGGAAGATGTGGCAGAGGAACTGAATGTGAAGCTTCCTCAAGTTCGCGCCCTGGTCAAAAGCGGGGAACTGCCAGCCATCCAAATTGGTGGACGGGGCATGTGGCGTGTGGAGCGCGTTGAACTGGAAAACTATATCCAGCAACGCTACGCCCAGGCACGCGAAGAGATTGCCAACGACTCGCAATCCTAGAAGTCCGCAGCTTTCTGGACATAGACCTTCAACGCGTCACGGACCAGTTCCGCATGGTTGCCGTAATTCTTGGCAAACCGCTCATCGGCAACATACATCTCGGCCAATGAATTCACGTAGGCACGGTGTGCCTGCGGATCATCGGAATCGAATGGCGTTCCAGGGATGGAGCGGAGCCATTGCACATGCAGCTCGGCAACGCCCTGCGCCAGATCGCTGTCTGCGCTGGCGTCCTCCTCTCCGGCACTGATCCAGGCTTCATTCAACTCGCGTACACGATTGAAGAATTCGCCTTGCTCATCGGCATTCTTGCTTTGCCACCACTGGTTCGACCGCTGGTAGGCCTTGGCCCCCCAGCGTTCAGTGACTTCTTCCTTGTACTGCTCGTTGAATCCGTCAAAGGCTGATTCGGGTTTCATTTTTTCTCCTCGTTCCAAAGATGAAATGGTGCGTTTGAGCGTTGAGATCTGGCGATCGATTGTTCCACGCTGTGCGTTGAGCTGCCGCAAGTGCTCCCTGAGCGCTGCCAGTTCATCGCACTGTTCTTCCAGGATCCCGGCGATGTCCTCCAGCTTCAGGCCCATGTCCCTGAGCAGCAGGATCCGTTGCAACCGCACCAACTGGTTTTGGGTGTAGAAGCGGTATCCGTTCTGGGCAACATGGTCCGGTACCAGCAACCCGATGTGGTCGTAGTGGCGCAAGGTACGGCTACTGATTCCAGCGACCCGCGAAAGGTAGGAAATCGAGTATTCCGCGGGTATTGGATCCACCGGTGAATTGTTCATGTTCCTCAAGCTACAGGTTGACGCTACGTCAATGTCAAGGGGTCGAAAAATTGCAATCCAGGTTTAAACTGTGATTCAGGCCTCATGGCAAAATGCTGGATATTTTGTGGCTATTTCGCAGTTGATTGATCATATTGACCAGTAGATTCATTGCCGTTTGCGCAGGATGAATTGTCTGGTGTTCAATGAAAACAGATGACGTTGGAAAGGCTACCGCCTGATCCAGCAATGACCTATCGCGAGCGCAGACCACCCAAATCTGCATCGCTGAAAAGTTTTGGCCATCCACGCCAAGGCACGGTGAAGGCAAAATTCTGATGGCTCGTGAGCATCCCAATGTAGCGGATGCTCGCGAGCCATTTGCGTCTGCGTGGGTATTCTTGGTTCGTTCATGTAGCGTACTCCAATTTCATGGACATGCCCCGCGCCTTTCGCGCGGCGCTGGCTCTGCTCTGGAACAATGAGCGCGTAGGAACACGAAGGAGCATAGTGAGTTCAATGAGGCGCGTCTGGCAAAACTGGTGGATGCAAATTGCCGGCGGCATTTTAATTGTGGTCATCGTTGTGATGCCCTGGCTGTGGATCGGGGAAGAAGACCGCTCGATTTTGCCGCTCGCTGGCAACGATGCGCTCGGCCTGATTGTCGTCTCCAGCCTGACCGCGCTATTGGGCAGTTGGCTAGTGCGTCGCGTGGGTCGCGGGAGAACCGGGTTCGCGGTTGTGACCGCCGTGGGATTATTCCTGGGGATGCTCGGATTAGGGGCACAGGGAATATATGCCACGAATCCTTCGGCCTTCAGCGGGAACCTCGCCCAAGCATCAGTAACTCAACTATGGGTCTTCGGATCCTTGCTGGTCCTGAGCCTGGCCTGGTATTTTTTGAGCGCAAAGTTGCGTCTTCCCGTGGCGGCGCTCTTTTATGCCACCATGACGGTCAGCGTGAGTTATTGGCTGCAGATCGTCGCATCGCTCATCGCCGGAGCGCAGTCTTACTACGTATACCTCTGGTATGCCGGGCCGTTGATCTTGGGGCTGATCCTTGGATATGTCGGATTCCTGCGCGCTATCAACCTGGTCTTTTGGGTGGTGGCCCTGGCTTTCCAATGGGTGATGCCAGCCGTGGTGGAAAGTTTGGCGAAAGCAATACAGTCCGAAGCCCAAATAGGCCGGGCGGCGAGCGCCTTCAGCAAGGAATTCAGTGCATCAATAGTCGAGCTCGACTGGCAAACTCCGCTGATTGTCAGCCTCGCAGCCGCCATGCTTACCAGTGTCGTTATCGTGATTGTCCGCAAGGTGCGCCGGCGCTGACCTTGGCAGTGAAGTGCGGCTCCGGCAATCTGGCAATCTTCAGCCCACGTCGCAATCTAGAATGAGTTCATGGATGAACTGCGCGAACGCGATCCCGAAGAACTAGTCCAGCCCATAATCCTGCGCATCGATAAAGAGGATCCTTCAACCGAAGACGAAGGACTATCTGCAGTTTCGCGCGCTGCGGTCATCGCCTATCTGCAAAATCCCCGCAACCCGGACTGGCAGCAATGGGCGTCCCAGGCTTTCGCCAAATCGGTTCGCCGCGCTAATCCAAAGATGTTCGCCAAGGTCTTGGAAATGTACCCCGACCAGATGGTCAGCGAGGTGGGCAAAGCCCAGGCCGTTGGCCTGCCTCCTCTTCCGGCAGCGAATCTCCCCAAGCTCATCGCGAAATTGCAGGTCTCTGGGACCGAGCTTCCCAAGAGCGATGAGGTACTGAGCTCCGCGGTGAATATAGCGGTTAATGATTCACTGCAGATGTCCACCGGCAAGGCCGCCGCACAGTGCGCCCACGCGCTCTTTGCCTGGCTGGCTGAATCTGATGGCCAGGGGATCGAGGAATGGCTCAAGGTTCATGCGCCCGTGGGGATTCGGCACTTATCGCGCCAAGATTTTGAGGCCCTTTCTGAACGAGCCAGTGGCCCGGTGATTCAAGATGCTGGCCGTACTGAAATTGAGCCAGGGTCCACGACGGCTTTCGTATTCATTCAAGAACACTAGCCAGCCAAGTTGGTGCTGTCCAGAATGCCGGACAGCACCTTCTTATTTCTGCTAGACCGCGTGGGTCCGATCTGCTGTGCTGGTCTTATGGGCGAAAACGGCAAGGCAATAGAGATTCAGACCGACCAAAGCGCACAGCGGTGGGCGGGCCGGGTAGACGGTTCTGCTGTGCAGCACCTGCGCTGGCATCAACAGATTGCTGCGCAAAAATCCCAGAATCTGAACGATGCGGTGGCGCTGATTGGTTTCCGCTCGGATGCCGGGGTGCAACGCAATCAGGGCCGTATTGGCGCTTCTGATGGACCGGCAGCGTTGCGCGCCGCACTGAGCCCCATGGCCATCCATAAGCAGCGAGCAATGGTGGACCTCGGAGATGTCGTCGTTGAAGGTGACGAGCTGGAATCAGGCCAGGAGCGCTTGGCCAATGCGGTGGCGCAAACACTGGGCACTGGAGCGTTGCCCATCGTGCTAGGCGGTGGACATGAGACTGCTTATGGCACCGGCCTCGGGTTATTGCAGCACCTGGCAGATGATCATTCCACGAGGATCGGCATCCTGAATCTGGATGCGCACTTCGACCTGCGGGACGAGGGGCAACGAACCAGCGGCACGCCATTTCTGGATCTGCATCAAGAAATGCAGGAGCAAGGCCTTGAATTCCACTACGCAGTACTCGGAATCTCGCGTCCTGGCAATACCGCGGCGCTCTTTGCCAGGGCAGACGAGCTCGGCGTTCCCTACTTGCTGGACGAGCACTGCGAGCTAGAGCAGATCAGTCGATTTGTCGCTGATTTCCTTGAGCGCATCGACGTTCTGTACCTGACTATTGACTTGGATGTATTGCCGGCAAGTGTGGCCCCTGGTGTAAGTGCCCCCGCAGGTTTCGGAGTTCCCTTCGAGCGAATCCTGGCGGCATGCCGGCAGGTTGTCGCCAGCGGGAAACTTGCGGTTGCCGATGTTGTCGAGCTGAATCCCCGCTACGATGTCGACTCTCGTACAGCACGCAGCGCTGCCCGTCTGATCTATGAAATTGCCCTGGGGTAATTTCGACACAGATTGATTGTTTGACCCCTCAAACATTATCCTATGAAGGAGCGAAGATCTTCGCTCCTGTTGTCTTGCAAAGAGGCAGAGGCAATGGAGCGAAGCTCAGGATATGAGGGCACGAGTGAAAAAGATGACCGGTCGACGCAGGGCAGCGAGCTGGCTGGCCATGCTTGTTGCACCCTTGCTCCTTTTTGTCACCGGATGCGCGCCGGCCAAAAGCCAGGATGCTATCGGAACAGGGCCAGCCGACTCGCGTCCTGTGGTGCTGACGACCTTCACTGTCTTGCAAGATATCGCCCAGAATGTCGCCGGCGAGCACCTGCGGGTGGAATCAATCACCCGACTCGGAGCAGAAATCCATGGCTACGAACCGACGCCGGACGATCTGCGCAGGGCCTCCCATGCAGATCTGATTCTGGACAATGGCCTGAATCTTGAAGCGTGGTTTGCTCAGTTTGTCCAAGAGAACTCCGCCCCGCATATCACGGTCAGCGAAGGCATCGAACCCATTGGCATCGTCCAGGGCGAGGGAGCGGGGAAGCCGAATCCCCATGCCTGGATGAGCCCCATCAACGTACAGCGATACGTTCAGACTATTGCGCAGGCCTTTAGCGAGCTGGATCCAGCCCACGCGCCGGATTATCAGGACAATGCCAAGTCGTACCAGGCGAAACTGCAGAAAGTGCAAGATGACTTGGCTGCGGAACTCCAAGGCATACCGCAACGGGAACGGGTGCTGGTGACGTGCGAAGGCGCCTTCAGCTATTTGGCGAGGGATGCCGGACTGAAAGAAAAATACCTCTGGGCAGTCAACGCGGAATCACAAGCAACGCCGCGCAAAGTCGCCTCGGCGATTGACTATGTTCGAGACAATCATGTCCCCGCGGTCTTTTGCGAGTCCACAGTCTCCGACGCCGCCATGCAACGAGTTGTCGAGTCTACCGATGCGCACTTTGGCGGAACACTGTATGTGGACTCCCTCTCCGAGCCTGGCGGACCAGTACCTAGCTACCTGGAGCTGATTACCCATGACACCCAGCAAATCGCCCGAGCCTTGAAAGGCCAAGCATCATGAATACACAGTGCAACGCCGATCTGGCCATCGATGTCACCGATGCTACTGTGCACTACGGCCAAGTCCAGGCCCTAGACCACGCCTCGCTGCAATTGGCGCGAGGAACCGTCTGCGGGCTGGTGGGAATGAACGGTTCCGGAAAATCAACGCTGTTCAAAACCATCATGGGACAAATCAAGCCTGATACCGGAAGCGTCAAGATCAGTGGAACCGATCCGCTGCAAGCACGCAAAAGCGGACAACTTGCCTACGTTCCGCAAAGCGAGCTAGTTGACTGGAACTTCCCGATATCTGTTCGCGACGTTGTGATGACAGGCCGCTATGGCCACATGGGATGGACCCGACGTGCTAGGAAAAAAGACCATGCGGCGGTGAACGAAGCCCTAGAACGCGTAGAACTAACGGAGTTTGCCAATCGGCAAATCGGGCAGTTATCAGGCGGGCAGAAGAAGCGTGCGTTCGTGGCTCGTTGCATCGCTCAGGGAGCAAGCATCATGCTGCTAGACGAACCATTTGCCGGAGTGGACAAGCGCAGCGAAGCGACCATCACCAAATTGTTGCGTGAGGTGGCCGATGAGGGCGGCAGCGTGCTGATTTCCACCCATGACCTGCATGCTCTTCCGGACCTGGCCGATGAGGCAGTCTTGTTGATGCGCAAGGTCTTGATGCATGGGCGGCCCGAGGCGGTCCTGCGCGCAGAAAACTTGGCTTTGGCGTTCGGCCTGGACCCGATGAAACGAGATGCATCATGAACCTGATTGAATTGCTGGCGGAGCCACTGAGCTACACGTTCATGATCCGTGCCCTATCAGTGACGATTATTGCTTCGGTGCTCTGCGCGCTGCTCTCTTGCTGGCTGGTGCTCATCGGCTGGTCGCTGATGGGAGATGCTGTCTCCCACGCGGTATTGCCCGGCGTCGTATTGGCCTATATTGTCGGGGCTCCTTTTGCCCTGGGCGCACTCATCTTCGGGTTTTTGGCCGTGGCGCTGATCGGGGGAGTGCGAGATACCACCAAGCTGAAGGAAGACGCAGCCATTGGAATTGTCTTCACCACGTTGTTTTCCTTCGGACTGGTGCTCATCTCGGTTACTCCCAGCCATATCGACTTGAACCACATCATCTTTGGCAACCTGCTGGGAGTCTCGTCGGCAGACTTGTGGCAGGTATTGATTCTGGGAGCCGCGACCTTCGCAATTCTGATCCTCAAGCGCAAAGACTTCACCCTCTATGCCTTTGATCAGACGCACGCCCACGCGCTGGGAATGAACCCGCGGGTGATCGGTGCGATTCTCCTGGGGTTGCTGGCCATGACTTCGGTTGTTGCACTGCAGGCCGTTGGAGTAATCCTCGTGGTGGCCATGCTGATCATCCCGGGCGCTACCGCCTTCCTGCTGACCGACAAGTTTTCAAAGATGCTGGTCGTCGCCCCGGTACTCGCGGCCTGCGCTGGAATTCTCGGGGTCTACGCCAGCTACTTCCTAGATGCCTCAACGGGGGGAATGGTGGTTATGGCCCAAGGGCTGATTTTTGTCCTCATTTATCTCTTCAGCCCACGGCAGGGATTGGTCGCGACGCGACTTGCCAAGCATCGTCGTCGCAATACGCTGACCATGCAGTAATAAATATCAGCACCTTTGGGGACAACGATTCGCAGAGAACATTAACGGCATCTGCCCGGACGGGTGTTCGTCCGGGCAGATGCTCTAGTAGCTATGGCACATGCCGATATTTAGACAGCTAGCTTACGGCGAATGAAACCTGAAGCTTGGTCCACTACGATGATCAGGATCAGCACGATAATAATGTGGGTCAACATGGTGTCGAACTGAAAGGACTTGATTGCCTGGTTGATGAGCAATCCGATGCCACCGGCGCCCACAAGCCCCAGCACCAGCGACGAGCGGACATTGACGTCAAAGCGGTAGAGCAGCAAACCGACGAACTGCGGGATGACCAATGGCAGTGAACCGTGGGTGATTTGTTGCAGCCTGGATGCTCCTGCAGTAGACAGCGCATCTTGAGGGCCTTGGTCGGTTTCCTCCATGGACTCCGCCCAGAGCTTGCCCATCACGCCGGTATTGTGGCAGATCAAGGCCAGCACACCAGCGAATGGCCCCAAGCCTACGGCAGTTACGAAAATCAAAGCGAAGACGATGTCTGGTACTGCCCGGAAGAACGACAGGACAGCGCGCGAGATCTGATAGGCAGCTGGATGTGAAGTGGTGGTGCGCGAAGCAAACACAGCCAATAGCAAAGCGCTGGGGATGGACAGCGTGGTACCCAGAAGACCAATCCACAGGGTCACTAAGGTAGCTTCGAGTCCTGGTTTGATGACCTGATCCCAATTTAGATCCGGCGGGAAAGCATCAGTGACAAAACGGGCCATGCCCCGCCAGCCGTCCACCAGTAGCGATGGGTCAAAATCAGTGCCAGCTACAGCGAGCAAATGAAACAGCACGATGACTACGGTGGCCAAGCCCCACAGCAATGCCTTGCCTGCACGGTGCGGATCGCGGGGAACCGGGAGCTTATGTGGCGCCGGCTTGGGGGCAGATAACGGATTGCTGATGGTGTTCACTGGGTATGGCGGGGTCCGCAGGCTCATGCCGCGTTCCTTTCAGAAGAATAGAGTTTATCGAACACGTCCTGGTCCAGAGCGGCAACGGGTCCATCGAAGACGATACGTCCGCGCAACAGGCCAATCGCGCGGTCTGCATGGCGCTGCGCCAGCTCGGGTTGATGCAGTACCGCGGCCACCGCCAGATTCTCTTCATGGGCCAGCTCGGCGAGCAACTCCATGACTTGCTCAGCTGCGTTAGGATCCAGCGCTGACACCGGTTCGTCGGCCAGCAAGACGCTGGCGCGCTGGCAGAGAGCCCGTGCCACAGCCACACGCTGCTGTTGCCCGCCTGAAAGCCGGCCAACACGTTCCAAGGCACGGTCAGCCATGCCCACTCGTTCCAGGCAGCCCATCGCTTCTTCGCGTAGTTCACGAGAAAAGAAGAACGGCGAGAGTGAGCCAAGCCCGGATACTCTGGCCAGTGCACCGGCGCAGACGTTATCAAGCGCAGTGCGGCGCGGTACCAGATGGATTTTCTGGAAAACCATCGCCGCCTTGCTGCGGGCCAGTTGCAATTGGCGTCCAGTTAACTCCGTGAGCACGGAGTCGTCGAGTTCGATGCGCCCGGCATCCGGCACGGCCAGCCCAGCAACGCACTTTAAAGTGGTGGACTTGCCGGACCCATTGGCTCCGAGGAAAGCAACAAGTTCGCCAGCCTTGACATCAAAGGAGACATCCTGGAGGACTCGACGCCCGTTGAAGGACTTCGCCAGCGCGCTAACGGCCAGTGCTTTATGCCGCATTTAGATGTCCTCCTCGGTCAAGCCCATTTCAGAGGCCAGATCGAATAGTGGTTTGTAGGTTTTTTTGGTGACTTCCAGCAGCGGCCCGGCAGGATCCACGTCAAGGAAAGCCCCTACCTGTTCAATATCCTGGACCGACAGGTTGAGAAGGACTTCTTTGACGGCCTTTTTCAATTCCGGATCAGCATCCGGACGCACCGTGATTGGGTCATTCGGGATCGGTTCCGAAGTCCAGATCCGGCGATAGTCTTCCTGGTTGAAAGTGCCGGCGGCCTGCGCGGTGGCCAACGTTTGCGTATTAACTTGGGCTGCGTCCACGGTGCCGTTGGCAAGGGCTAGAAGCGCTTCGGGGTGCCCACCGGCGTAATTGATGTTTATCTCGGACTCGGGGATGCCGGCGGTTTTCAGGGCATAGCGCGGGAGCACGTCGCCGGACGTGGAACCAACGCCGCCTAAGGCCAAATCCTTGCCGCGCAGGTCGTCAACATCGCGGATATTCGAGTCCTTCGGCACCCAGAGGCCCGCAGTGTAGGTGCTTAGTTTGCCGTCTGAGGTGCCAAATGAGACTAGTGGTTCGGCTCCAGCTTGTTCGCTGGCAAATACGAAGCCTACGGGACCGAATTGGCCCAGATCCAGCTTTCCATTGCGCATGGCTAGGACCTCGGCGGAGTAGTCCTCGACTACCTGAACCTCGACTTCGCATCCCAGTTCTCGTTCCATGGCGTCTGCCAGTACGCCGTAGGCAGGTTCAAGCTTCGCTGGATCTTCAAAGGGCTCGATTCCGAACTTGATTGGACCGTCTTGGCAGTAGGCGGGAGCATTGGAAGCCTCGGGGTTGGTGCCGCCGCTGGCGTCTGAGGTGCCACAGGACGTAGTGGCCAGTAAACCGATGGTGGCGATGGCTGGTAGGACTGTGTGGGAAAGCTTCACGGTGAGCTCCTTGGTAGGTCGAAAGTTCTGCTGCGAGTGAAAAATGCTTAGGAAACCAATACTTCGGTCGGTTTGAAAGCGGCAAGGATATTGGCGATATTGCGCTCCGCGAGCCCGAAAGAGAGAGTCATGCCAACTCCGGCCGTGACTGAAACGACGGTGATTGCCGGATGGGGTTCTGCGACCAGCAGCGGACCAACGTCACTGGAGGCGTAGATCCCCTGCCACCGTTCATCGATTTCCAGTGGGACATCGAGTATTTTTTTGACGTGTCGCAGTAGAGAATCAGAGGTTTCTTCCTTCAGGAAGGGCGGCTGCGCCAGGTCGTATGAATGCGAGTCGCCAAGCAATAGCGAGCCATCTGGGCGTTGGGCGAACATCACGTTGGCTTGGATTTTCAGCAGTTCGGGATGATTCCGGGAGACCTCTGCACGTAGCTTGGCAGCTGACGGAACCTCGGTGAATGCTTCGTAGCGCAGCATCGAGGTGGCCGTGAGCACGGCAGGTTCCAGTAGAAGTTGCTGATTGGGGGTAGAGCGGGCCATTTGCAACGAGCAACGCTGGATCTTGTGCTCTTCGGCGAGCTGGGGGAAAAGATAATCGACGTCGTGTCCGACACAGACGAACACCTGGTTTGCCTCGATAGGCCCGCGGCTGGTCTCGACGCGGACCTGATTTATTGTTCCGGAACTGAAGCTCATGGCTGCCGTGTTCCACCGAACAGATCCGGCTTCTTGGTCATTGACCCAAGCAGCCAGCTGGGCGACGGTACTGCGCGGGTCCACACGCAAGTCGTCCCGCAAAAGCGCACCGCCGAGGATTCCTTCGGTGCTGCGGCGCCCCAGAATGCCGGCGACTTCATCGGCACGGAGCATGGCAATTTGACCTGGCTCACGGACGTCGGCCAGTTCTTGGAGTACGTGTAGTTCAATTTCCGTCGAGGCAACCACAGCAGCCCCGGCCTCGGACACCCAGAATCCAGCACGTTTGGCATAGTCAAGCCATAGCCCTCGACCAGTCTGGGCAAGATCATAGAGGTCTCCGGACTGCGCTGTGATGCAGGCATGACCGAAGTTTCGCACCGAGGCCCCGACAGCTTTATGGTCACGGTCGATCACTGTGACGCTGTATCCGGCGTCTAGCGCCCGTGCAGCGTGTGCGAGGCCGATAATGCCCGCGCCGACGACCAAGACGTCGGTGCGCTGCGGCTGAAGGGAGGCTGGGTTTAGAGTCTTTTCGTTCATCACGAAATGATCATCCGTGCCCGCTGAGGACTAATTCAAGCGATATCGCTACTTGTCTAGACAAGTTTACGAAGAGTTCAATTTGCTTCGATACTCTTAATCTAAATTTCACCATAACGATTGATGATTCTGGGAGTCTGCGGGGATCCAACTTGTATGATCAAGTGGTGAATCAGAAACGGAATCAACCTAAGCATCAGGTACTCGCCGCAGATCTGCGCGAACGTATTGCCTCAGGGCAGTGGGGTGAGGGCGAACAAATTCCCAGTGAGGCGGAGCTGTGTGCCCTGGCCAATGCTTCAAGGGGAACCGTGCGCCACGCGCTGGCCACGCTGCGTTCGGAGGGCTTGATCGCCGGTGGACAGGGCAAGCCACCGGTCGTTGCCCACGCTGTACGCTCGCAGTCTTTCAGCACTTTCATGTCGTTTACCGAATGGGCGTACTCGGTAGGGCGGTCCCCGGGCCAGCGCACGCTGGAAATGGCGCGCCGGCCAGCAGTGGAAGAGGTTGCTGGACAACTTGGGGTGGAGCCTGGGGCAACGGTTGTCCAGGTCTTGCGATTACGCCTGCTGGATGAAACACCTGCCATGATCGAGCGAACAAGCTTCACTTCCGAGGCAGGGCGGCTCCTCTTCGATTTTGACACCGATTCCGGGTCGATTTTTGGCTATCTTCGCGAACAGGGCGTGGAATTGAGCCGGGGAAAGCACATTATCGACGCTGTGGCCGCCAATGCCGAAGACAGTCGGCTGCTGGAGGTGCCAGCCGGTTCGCCATTGCTTCGTGAGCGACGGATTACGCTCTCCAGTGCCGGCGAGGTTGTTGAGTATTCCGATGACCGGTACCTCCCGCATCTTGCCAACTTCACGATTGAAAACACCATTGAGGAACGAGCGGGGTTCACCCGCGCGCCGAGCGTGGCGCTGCAGGGACACTAACTTTGACAGGAGAAATACGATGATTGAACTAATTGTTTGCGATATGGCCGGAACAACCGTTGATGAGCATGCTGATGTTTATCGGGCCTTGAAAAACTCTGTGCGGGAAACCGGAGCCGAAGTTACATCGGGAAACCTTCAAGCTTGGATGGGCGCAGAGAAGCGCGAGGCCATCGCCGCTTTGATCACACTGGGCGGTGGTATTCCCGACGAGCAGCTAGTTAACACCACTTTCGACCGTTTCCGTGAACTGCTGTTTTCTTATTACCAGCAGAATCCGCCAGTGGCCTTGCCTGGTGTTGTCGAAGCATTTGAAAAACTTTCAAGTCAGGGCATTAAAGTGGGCCTGACCACAGGGTTCTCCCGTGATGTCGCGTCGGCCATTCTGTCTCAACTGCAATGGCGCGTGGGCGAGGGGGAACTGCTGGATGCAGTTGTAACCGCTGATGAAGTTGGCGCTGGGCGTCCAGCACCTTACATGATCCATCGAGTCATGGAACTGACCGGAGTTCGAGACGTGCGCAAGGTGATTGCAGCAGGCGATACGGTGAACGACCTTCAAGCGGGAAAAAACGCCGGTGTGTGCGCGGTGGGAGTGCTGACCGGCGAACTGGGGCGAAGAGACCTCGAACCTCATGAGCATGACGAGATTCTGGATAGTGTGGCTCAGTTTCCAGAATTCATTTCGAAACTGGAACTCAAGGCGTGAGTTTCGAACGCGAGAATGCATCGGCCGGGAAATTGTCTTCAAATTCCAGGCCGATAGCTCGTTAGGTTCAGGAAAGCACGGAGACCCAAACAGCGCTCGTAGCCCGATGTCCCAACTGCAATGAGGCGCTGGTTTTGGGGGAAGTTACGAGCAAGGTGTCAGAAAATTCATCGCCGGGCCGAATCTCCAATTGGGCGCCAACAATGATTCCGCGGTCTGAGAAGTACTGCAGCAATTCTGAATCCTCATCAGAAATCCGCTCAACCTGTACTTTGGAACTGCCGGTGATTTCTGTGAGGGAGACGGCTCGCGGCAGGTTGATTTTACCTTCAGCGGTCGGGATGGGATCTCCATGTGGGTCGCGCGTCGGGTGGCCGAGAAGTTCGTCGACTCGCGCCACCATGAAATCTGACACCGCGTGCTCCAGTTTTTCGGCTTCATCGTGCACCTGATCCCAGCGATATCCAAGCATCTGCACCAGAAAGGTTTCGATTAAGCGGTGCCTGCGGACCATGGTCATTGCATAGCCCCGGCCTAGTTCAGTAAGTGTCACGGCGCCGTACGGTGCATGGTCCAGCAATCCCTGCTGGCGCAATTTGCTCAGTGCCCCCGAAACCGTCGAAAGCTTCATTCCCGCCTTTGTCGCAATGACGCTAGCGGTCACGGGTTCATTGGACCACTCGTTCAGTCCATAGATGATCTTGAGATAGTTCTGCGCACTATCTGAGAGCTGATTAACCGACACGTCTTCCATCTTAGCGATCCGGAGCCGATGAGTGTTGATGAGGTCGAAGTGCCATGGCAAACAGGACGACTTTAAATCTGAATTTTATGGTGTGCTGTCTGATGCTTAGCATGAACAACCATGTCAAGACCGGAATCGTCCCTGGTCGTAATCGTCAACGCTGGCCCGGTCCACTTAGTGGTGTTGACAATTTTTTCAAGGTGGTGAAAACTGTGTAATCGATTCCATGGAATCGATTACACGTAAGCAAAGGGGCTTATCGGGATGAATGCCGTCACCATCAAAGACGTGGCAATGGCCGCCGGAGTATCTTCGGCTACGGCCTCGCGCGTGCTTTCCGGGCACTCCGCCACCTCGGCCGAATCCCGCGAAAAAGTCGAAGCAGCCGCCAAGAATCTTGGCTTTGTTCCCAACGCCCAGGCTCGCTCGCTTCGCTCCACCAAAACCGACACCATCGCCCTGCTGATTTCCGATGTCCGCAACCCGTACTTCTCGGACCTCGCGCACGCCGTAGAGCAGCAAGCCCACGAAGCCGGCATGATGACTTTCATCGGCAACGCCAACGAAGATACCCAGCAGCAGGACCAGTTCCTCGCCGCGATGCTCTCGCGCCGAGTTGACGGGTTGCTTGTAGTGCCGCAGGGGCTGGACGAAGACGCCGATCACCCCAGCGAAATGATGCAGCGAATCATTTCTTCTGGAACGCCGATGGTTTTTGTGGACCGAACCCTTCCTCAACTGGACATCCCATCAATCTCGGCATCCAGCGCCAGCGCCCTCGATGAAGCCATTGGCAAGCTCAAAGCCTTGGGCCATCGACATATCGCATTCCTTGGTGGACCTGCCCACGCCTCAACCGCTCGCGAACGCCACCGCGCCTTTGACGCGGCCCTGGTGGCCAACGGGCTGGATGCAGATCAGAAGCTGCACTTCGCCGGCGACTTCCAGGCCGCCTCCGGTGCCCAAGGCGCCCGCTGGCTGCTAGCGCATGAACTGCAACCTACCGCAGTGGTCATTGCCGATGCACCGATGGCCATTGGCGCGCTGACTGTCTGGCAAGAAGCAGGAATCCGGGTGGGCCCCGAACTGTCGGTCATCGCCTTCGACGAGGTGGATGCGATGCTTATGCACCACCCGCCGATTGCCACCATCAGCCACGACCTGCGCGCAATGGGCCGAGCGGCTGTCACCGCATTACAATCCGTGATGGCCGGCAACGAGCCAGAACCGCAAGAATTTATCAGCCAATTCACTGCCAGGGCATCTCTTGCCCAGGCCCCGGAAGCAACCGGTGCCTAGGTGATGGAAGGAACAAGAATGAGTAACGACGCTCTGCTGGTCCTGGACAAGGTCTACAAGTCCTTCGGCCCGGTGCAGGTCATCGAAGACGTCACCGTTGAAGTGCATGCAGGAAAAGTCTCGGTGCTGCTTGGCGAAAACGGCGCCGGAAAGTCAACCCTGATCAAAATGATCGCGGGCGTGCACGAACCAGATGCCGGACAGATCCTGTTCAACGGACAGCCAGTGAGGATCCGTGACACCAAGACCTCCGAGGCTCTGGGCATCGCCACCATCCACCAGGAGCTGAACCTTGTTCCATCGATGACCATCGCCGAGAACATCACCCTGGGGCGTGCGCCGCGCAAATTCGGCATCATCAACCGCCGTGCAATGCGCAAGATCGCCCATGATGCCTTGGCCAAGCTGGAACTCGACCTGGACGTGAATACGCCGGTCGGCGAACTGGGCTTGGCCCAGCAGCAGCTGGTGGAGATCGCCAAGGCCTTGAGCCTGGATGCCCGCGTACTGATCTTGGATGAACCCACGGCCGCGTTGACCACCACCGAGATCGAGCATCTGTTCAAGGTGGTCAACCAGCTGAAAAACCAGGGCGTCGGGATGGTCTTCATCAGCCACCACCTCGACGAGATCGCAGCCATCGGCGACTTCGTGAACGTGCTGCGTGACGGAAAATTCATCGCCACCGTCCCGGCAGGCACCGATGAAAGCGAACTGGTCCGGCTCATGGTCGGCCGGGACATCGATGCCCAGTTCCCGCGCGTGGCCACCGAACCGGGCGAGGAGCCACTGCTGAGCGTCGAGAACCTCAGCGATGACCAGCTCAAGGACATCTCTTTGGAAGTCCGCCCGGGCGAGGTCGTCGCGCTGGCCGGGCTCATGGGCGCCGGGCGCACAGAGCTGATCCGCGCCATCGCCGGAGCCGACAAGTACAGCTCGGGAACCGTCAAGGTCGCCGGCAAGAAGCTGGCCAGCTTTGATGTCGCGGCTGCCACCCGCGCAGGCATAGGCCACGTACCCGAAGACCGCAAAACCCAGGGCCTGGTGCTGGACGCGTCGGTGGCCGAGAACATCGGCTACGCCACCATGGCCGCCACCGCCAAGAACGGCCTGGTGGACCGCAAGGGACAAAAGGCCCGCGCGCAAAAGGTTGCCGAACGCCTGCGCATCCGCATGAGCAGCATCGATGCACCGATCCGTTCCCTGTCCGGAGGCAACCAGCAAAAGGCGGTATTCGGCCGCTGGTTCACCGCAGGAGCCAAGGTGCTGCTGCTTGATGAGCCCACCCGGGGCGTGGACGTCGGCGCCAAGGTGGAAATCTATGAACTGATCAATGAGATCACCGCCTCCGGAGGCTGCGTCCTGATGGCCTCCAGCGAACTTCCCGAAGTGCTGGGCATGTCAGACCGCGTCGTGGTGATGAGCCAGGGGCGCATCGCCGGGGAATTGGCCACCAATCAAGCAACCCAGGACTCCATCATGGCCCTGGCCATCAGCAATGTGCACCGCGAAGAAGAAATGGGAATCAAGTAAATGAGCAGCGTAGCTACTGCCCCGAAGAAGGGCTTCGACTTCAAGGCATTCCTTGCCAACAACGGCGCACTGGTCGGCCTGGTCATCCTCTGCCTGGCGCTATTCATCGCCACCCCGCGCTTTTTGACCGGACCGAACCTGCTGAATATCGGCATCCAAGTCTCCACCATCGCCGTGATGGCCTTCGGCATGACCTTCGTGATCGTGGCCGCCGGCATCGACCTCTCGGTGGGATCGGTCGCCGCCCTGTCCGCGATGGGTTCCTCCTACGCCGTCACCACCGCAGGACTGCCCGATGGACTCTCGATCCCGGTCGGCCTGGCTATCGGTGCGCTCTCGGGGTGGGTGACCGGTGCGATGAGCGCCTACGGCAAGCTGCCGACCTTCATTGCCTCGCTGGCCATGCTCACCGTGGTGCGCGGCCTGACCCTGGTCATCTCCGATGGACGCCCGATTTCCACCAGTTCCTCGGTCTCCTGGCTGGGCGATGACTTGGGCCCGATCCCGATGCCCATCATCATCCTGCTGGTCTCCGGCCTGCTCGCGGCCTTCGTCCTGAACCGCACCGTCATCGGCAAAAACGCCTTTGCGGTGGGCGGGAACACCGAGGCCGCGCGCCTCTCTGGCATCCCGGTCAAAAAAGTGCTGGTCACCGTTTTCGTGATCTCCGGGCTCTTTGCAGCGCTTTCGGGCATGATCCTGGCCGGCCGCCTGGATTCGGCCCAGCCAACTTTGGCCTCCGGCTATGAACTTGATGCCATTGCCGCCGTGGTCATCGGCGGCGCCTCGCTCTCCGGCGGCGTCGGACGCATCTCCGGCACCTTGATCGGCGCGCTGGTGCTGGCCGTGATCCGCAACGGCCTGAACCTGCTCTCGGTCTCCGCCTTCTGGCAGCAGGTCGTCATCGGCGCGGTGATCGCGATTGCCGTCGGCTTCGACGTGCTGCGCCGCAAGAACGTCAAGCACTAGATACTTCCACCAACCACCCTTGTTCAAAGGAGAACACCCCATGAAAAAACTGATCCGCACCACCGCAGCCATCACCTTGTCCCTCGGCCTTGCCGCTTCGCTTGCCGCCTGCAACCGCGGCGAGAACGCAGCCGATGGCGCCTCGGTGACCTTGGCGGTATCCACCCTGAACAACCCGTTCTTCGTGGACCTGCGTGACGGCGCGCAGAAGGAAGCCGACGCCCAGGGCATCGACCTGTCGGTAGTTGACGCGCAGAACGACTCAGCCACCCAGGCCAACCAGCTGGCTACCGCCGCGACCAACGGATCGGCCGGCGTGATCATCAACGCCGTCGACACCGAAACCGCGGAAGCCGGCCTGGCCCCAGTGGTCAAGGCAGAATTGCCGATCGTCGCCGTTGACCGCTCCGTCGGCGAAACCAAGATCGCTTCCTTCGTCGCTTCGGACAATGTGGCCGGTGGCGAGCAGGCAGCCAAGGCGCTGGCTGAATCCATCGACGGCAAGGGCAAGATCATCGTACTCGAAGGCGTGCCGGGCGCTTCGGCAACCAACGAACGCGGCGAAGGCTTCACCAAGGGCCTGGAAGAATTCAAGGACATCGAGGTGGTCTCCAAGCAGACCGCTAACTTCGACCGCGCTGAGGCGCTGGACGTCGTGACCAATCTGATGCAGTCCAACCCTGACGCCGCGGGCGTGCTGGCCATGAACGACGAAATGGCCTTGGGCGCCATCCAGGCCCTGGGCGACAAGGCAGGCAAGGACGTCAAGGTTGTCGGCTTCGACGGAACCGATGACGGATTCAAGGCAGTAGAGGCCGGCACCATGGTGGCCACCATCGCGCAGAACCCAGCTGAACTGGGCAAGCAGTCGGTGCAGATCCTGTCCAAGTCCATCAAGGGCGAAGAGGTCGAGGCCAACGTGCAGGTTGCCGTGGACACCGTCGATGAGAAGAACGTCGCCGAGTACGCAGGCGAGTAATCTTCATCTAGCAGTAGCAATTCAAGGTACCGGCACCCACTGGCCGCCGGGAGAAGAGAACTAGAAGGAATAACCATGCAGCAGGACATCCAGGTCACCATCGTGGGCTCAAGCAACGTGGACATCACCGCGTTGATGGCACGTCTGCCCGGACCCGGTGAAACCGTGCTGGCAGATTCCTACCAGCTCTCACCCGGCGGCAAGGGCGCCAACCAGGCGCTGGCCGCGCAGCTGGCCGGAGCGGCCACCGAATTCGTCGGCGCCGTGGGCAAGGATTCGCATTCCGAGGTTGCCTTGGGCCAGCTTGATGAGGCCGGAGTCAAGCTTGACCGCGTGGCTCGCAGCTCCCAGCCGACCGGGGTGGCCATCATCCAGGTGGATTCCGGTGCTGAGAACTCGATTGCGGTGGTTTCGGGAGCCAATTCCACGGTGACTGATGAAGTGGTCAAGACCGCCGGAGAAATCGACGGAATTCTCGTGCTCCAAGGAGAGATCCCTGCCTCGGGCATCAAGGCCGCCATGGATGCAGCCACCGATCGCATCGTGCTGAACCTCGCGCCGGTCATCGAATTGGATCGAGACTACCTGCTCAAGGCCAACCCGCTGGTGGTCAATGAGCACGAAGCCGAAGCTGTGCTCCAGCAGCTTAACCCGCATCCAGCACGTCGGTTCAACGGCCACTATGAGTGGCTCGCATCGATGCTCATCGAGGAGGGAATCACTAGCGTTGTCATCACTCTTGGCGCCAACGGTTGCCTGGTGGCTGACAAATTCCCCGCAGAAAATGGTGGAGCCCAGGTGCGCCCGCTGCCAGCAGTCAAGGTCAGAGCAGTGGATACCACCGGTGCTGGCGATGCCTTTACCGGCGCCTTGGCTGCACGGCTGGCCAATGGCGATGATCTGGCTCAGGCAGCCGAATTCGCCGGCAAGTTCGCAGCGCTGACCGTGCAAGCCCACGGTGCTCAGGCTTCCTACCCTCGTTCGCTTGAGAACCTCTAAGACAATTCACTAAGTAAGATTTGAAGGAAGCCTTCGTGCTGAAATCCGAAATTCTCAACGCGCCATTATTAGGTGCGTTGGCCACCTGCGGCCACACCGATACCGTGGTCATCGCCGACTGCGGCCTGCCGATTCCGGAAGGGCCAGTGGTTATCGACTTGGCGCTGGTTCAGGGGCTGCCCAGCTTCGATCAGGTACTCGATGTGCTGACCCGCAATATGGTGATCGAACACAGCACCTTGGCTACCGAAGCGACGGGAAGCTCTGTCCAGGAGTTCTGCGAGAGCAAGGGACTGGAACCAAAGTTCATCTCTCATGAAGAGCTCAAGGCAGAACTTTCGACAGCCAAGATCATCGTCCGCACCGGAGAATCAACTCCCTATGCCAACGTGATCCTGCACTGCGGAGTTGCCTTCTAGCCGGAGGGAGATCATCGGAAACCAGTTCCTGCTCTTCCAGCAGTCCTCCGCCGCAAAGCAGGGCAGCAATTGCAGATTACACGGTGGATGACCACATGCCGCAGGCGGCGTGAGGGCATCCACTGCGCTGTTTAAAGGGGCGGCACGGCCCCAAGGGCTAAAATCGAGATTATGAGCCGGAACGCAGGAAGAATTGATGAATCAAGCGCTTTCTCCCGTGTGGCCCCGGAAGCTGGGTTACTCCTCGGGGCGGGGCGAGCAATTTTGATGCAACTGGCCCACCCGCAAATCGGCACGGCTATCGCCCGGCATTCTGACTTCGCCAGCGACCCCCTCAAACGCCTCGTTCATACGCTCGGCTATATCTATGCGTTGAGCAACGGCAATGCGGAGCAGCAGCGCACGATGATCAACTACGTCAACAAGTCACATCAAAATGTGCGGGGAACCCGCAACGAATCAGAAGCGCTACCGGGCTATTCAGCGTTGGATCCGCGGCTGCAGCTGTGGGTTGCCGCCACGCTTTTCGACTCGGCCAGGGTCATCGCAGAACAAATATTGAGTGGCGATTTTGCACATGATGAACAGTTGTACCAGCAATATGCGCTATTGGGCGGAGCCTTGCAGATGCCAGAAAACTATTGGCCCGCCAGCCTCCATGATTTTGATCTTTATTTGGAACAGACTCTCGCAACGGTGGCGGTCACCGGCCAGGCGCGCCAACTTGCTGACGAACTTTTCAGTGCGCCCAGAGCCCCGTGGTGGATCCGAGCAGGCCTGCCCTTAATGCGTGACGTCACCATCGCCCAGCTACCCGCAGCGGTGCGCGAGCAATTTGGTTTTGAGCTGAGTAATAAAGTCCGCAGGCGCAACAGCATGACGGTTGCATTCGTTCGGCTTGCAACTCGATGGTTGCCCCGCGCGATCAGGCACCTTCCCATGAGGCTGATGCTCCGGCATGTGGATCGGATGTAGCTCAACTAGAACTGGCTAATCGGCATCGTGTGCATGCGCGGGAAGAAGGATGCGCGGCAATGCCAAGAGCAGGAACAAGGTCGCCACTACCAGCCCTCCACCAACCCATGCGCCAAGCTGCCAGCCGAACAGCACCTGCAGGACAAACCAGACGCAACCCGAGACCAGCAGGCCAACGCCGATGCCCACCATCTTCAGTACAATATGGCCAAGGCTCACTGTCTGTTCCTTGAGTCGCTGGCCAAAGAAGTACCGGTGCACCGCCACCGGCGTGATCAGCAGCAAAATCAGCAGTGTGGCTGCAACCAATAAGACGATGTAGATCGTTTCGTCGGATCGGCTGAGCATCTCGAAGCGTGCCTGAAAAGGCAGCACCACCAAGAACGCAGCGAGAATCTGCACGCCGGTTTGCATGACCCGCATTTCCTGGAGCAATTCGTTCCACTGCCGGTGCGCGGCACCATCACTGGTATCCGGGTGGGACCGTGTGTTCATGGGAGAACTCCTGAAGTGATCTTGGCTGGAAAGCAACTATTGGCTGATGCCTCGAACTATGCCAACCCTTGGCGCATCAAGCAACAACTGCCAAGGCCAGCTCGTCCATAATGTCGGCACCGCCCACTACATTGGGCACATCTGGCTAGGAGAGAACAGAGGCGATGATCATGGCACAAGAAAACAGTTCTGGAGGCAGTCTTCCCGACTGGATCCATTCCGCGGAAGGCACTGAGGATGTCTGGTCAATGCCCAATCGCGGCCTCGCCTGGTGCGATTGCGGGCATGACCATGAGCTGACCGAAGACTTTGTTTTTAAAACATTGATTGAGATTGGCCTGGAGCCTTCCCGCATGCTGACCCATGAAGAACTCACGGAGCTCACCGTGGCAGTATGGATGTATGACGAGGTCTGCCGGTTCTTCGAGCTCGCAGTAGAAGAGGCTGCCAAGGCGATCCATGGCGGAGTCGACGAGATCTACCCACTGCGCCATACCCTGAAGATCGTCGGATACTTCTCAAAAACCTGGCAAGGATGCCCCGAAGAGGACTGCCGTAGGTGAGGCTCGGGAGTGCTGAACCTGCAAAACGGCTTGACCGCCATGGAAAAGCATTGCCGCCAAGCCGCCAAGCCGCCCAGACTGGCCAGCGCTGTCAGCTAGCTACTGCGCAGCTGGGCAAATGGCGGAGTCTGCACGCCGTCAGCGACTGCCTCGGCAGGGTCTTCGCCCAGGTGGATGATGCGGTTATCGGCATCGACGTGGACCACGCTGGGAACGTAGCTGCGCGCTTCGGCGTCGTCCATCTGGGCGTAGCTGATCAGGATGACCAAATCGCCTGGATGGACCAAGTGGGCGGCCGCACCATTGATGCCGATTACGCCGCTGCCGGGTTCTCCGGCAATGGTGTAGGTTTCCAGGCGAGCGCCATTGGTGATGTCGACAATACTGACCAATTCCCCGGGCAGGATGTCCGAAGCGGCCAGCAGATCCGAGTCAACAGTCACCGAGCCTACATAGTGCAGATCCGCTTGGGTAACGGTGGCCCGGTGGATCTTTGATTTGAACATGGTGCGTTGCATGATTTCAGGCGTCCTTGGATGATGCGTAGTCTTTCGAAGATCAAGTGTACGCTTCGGTTTCGCGGCTTGGATAAGTTGGTGGGAGCCATCACGCGAGCCACAGCCCCTGGCGGCCAAGGTGGCTGAATTGGCGATTAAAAGTGCGTCCCCGAAGAACCTGGTGGGTTCTCCGGGGACGCGTGACGACGCCTTGCGGCGACCTGCGCTGCAGGTTATGCAGGCAGGTGAGCTTCGAGGGCCTTGTGAACCGAGCCGTCGGCCAGCAGTTCGTAGGCGGCTTCCAATTCTGCGGAGAGGAAGCGATCCTGGCCCGGGCCGGCAACTTTACTGCGCAGTACTTCAAGCACCGCGCCGGTGGCTGGGCCTGGCTTCAAAGGGGCACGCAGGTCCAGGGCGCGGCCCGCAATCAGCATTTCCACTGCAAGGATGCGGCGGAGGTTAACAACGGCGGTGCGCAGCTTGCGCGCAGCGTGCCAACCCAGAGAAACGTGGTCTTCCTGCATTGCGGAAGAAGGGATGGAGTCGACGCTGGCAGGAACGGCCAGGCGCTTGTTCTCTGCCACCAGGCCGGCCTGGGTGTACTGGGCGATCATCATGCCCGAGTCAACGCCTGGATCGTCAGCCAGGAAAGCCGGCAGATCGCGGGAGCGGGCCGGGTCCAGCATGCGGTCGGTGCGGCGCTCGGCAATGGAGCCGAGGTCTGCCACGGCGATGGCCAGGAAGTCCAGCACATAGGCTACCGGTGCACCGTGGAAATTGCCATTGGAGGTGACCTCGCCGCTTGGCAGCACTACCGGGTTGTCGATGGCAGCCGCCAGTTCGCGGGTGGCGACCAGGCGGGCGTGGGTGATGGTGTCGCGGGCGGCGCCGGCAACCTGCGGGGAGCAACGCAGCGAGTAGGCGTCCTGCACGCGGCCGTCGCCCTCGCGGTGCGATGCAACGATGGGGGAGCCTGCCAGGAAAGCGAACATGTTCTGCGCGCTGCGGCCCTGGCCCGGGTGCGGGCGAAGCGGCTCATGCAGTTCTGCGCGGAATACCTGGTCGGTGCCCAGCTGGGCCTCGACGCTCATGGCTGCGGTGGCGTCCGCAATGTCCAGCAGCTCATCGAGGTCCGCCAGCGCCATGACCAGCTGGCCGAGCATGCCGTCGGTGCCGTTGACCAGCGCCAGGCCTTCCTTCTCGGCAAGCTCGATCGGGGTCAGTCCCGCTTCTGCGAATAGCTCTGGAACCGGACGGACATTGCCTTCGGCGTCGGTGGCTTCGCCTTCGCCCATCAGCACCAGTGCGCAGTGCGAGAGCGGAGCGAGGTCGCCCGAGCAACCCAGCGAGCCATATTCGCGCACGACCGGGGTAATGCCCGCGTTGAGCAGGCCGACCATGGTCTCAAGCACGACCGGGCGAACACCGGCGCGGCCCGACGCCAGGGTCTTGGCGCGCAGGAACATCAGTGCGCGAACAACTTCGCGCTCGACCGGTGCTCCCATGCCAGCAGCATGGGAGCGGATCAGCGAACGCTGCAGCTTGGCGCGGTCTTCAGGCGCGATGTGGCGGGTTGCCAGGGCACCGAAGCCGGTGGAAATTCCATAGACCGGCGTATCGGCGGAAGCCAGCGCATCAATGTGGGCACGGACGGAAGCGAGTTCTTCAAGCACGTCCGCGGAGATCTTGATGTGGGCATTGTGACGGGCCACTGCGATGACGTCGTCCGCCGTGATGCCGTCTAGCCCGAGGGTTACCTGTGGAGAGGAAGCCATGATTTTCGATCCATTCATTAATGTTCAAGGAGGTCTCTAGCTTCCATTGTTCGGCAGGAACGAGCGGCTGGTGGCAGATAACTTGGTGATGTGTCCGAAATACCGGACGAGATGGTCTCGTGAACTAATGGCCCAGGTCCACCCCGGCGAGTGCGCCAGGCCCAAGCTGATTCGATTGGCCTGTGTCGCGGGCCGACGCGTTGTCGTTGCGCCATGCCACGGCATTGCCGACACCGCTTACCTCGACATTCCCGATATTGTTCACGGCAACGATATTGCCTGCTCCGGTGATCGACAGATCACGGACATGGCCACCGATGACCATGTTTCCGGTTCCTGTGATCTCGACCTGCTGGCAATTGCCGATCAGCTTCAGCATTTGGCCATCGCCATCTACGGTCAGCTTTCCGGAGCACTTTTTCGTTGTGGCTTGGGGCTCGATAATCCGGAATGCTTCGGAGAAAGAATCCCCGTTAGTTTCCTTCGGCACGATCCCGGTGCCAGTCGCCGTGCCGTCGGGATTCTTGTCGCTAGGCGTGGCCGTCCCCTCAATCGGCGGGGCGCTCTCGGCCGGAGTCCCAGTGGATGATGCCGAGGGGCTCCCGGAATCATTTGTGGTTTCAATATGCACGCACCCTGCAAGCGTGGCAGCTACCAGTCCGGTAGCCAGTGCCAGTCCGCAGGTCTTAGCGAGGCGAGAATACATTTCCATCCTGTCGTTTTCGGCCACTAGTCCCAGAACCTTCATGGTCCTGTTAGCTATTCTCCGTGGAACGGAAGGCAAAAGCACGGCGGACCCCGATGTAGCCAGCCTTGATGTCGGCCGGAACATGCTTCAGAAGTTGCGTACGCCCTAGTCAAAGGCCACTGGAGATGTGGAGGAAAGGAGCCTACCCTGTAGCTATCAGCTGCAAGTACGCTGGCGCGTGCAATTAGGAGGGAATATGGACACACGCATCAGAGGGCTCGCGGGTTTGCGGTAGCAAAATGACAACCACTGCAGTCCCGCCGGTTCATTCATTCATGGAGAATCTCTGGAGTGGAAAATGCCTAAGAAATTTCTTGGACTGGGTCTCGTTGTTGGCGGCGGGCTCATCGTCGCCTTGTTCCTCATGTTCATGCTTCTCACGCCGATCGAAGATGCGCAAGCCTTGACTCCAATGTGGCTCGGAATTATTTGGGGTGGACTTGCCATGATGTGGGGACTCTTCAGATTGATTGTGGGACCGTCTTCGTTGGATCATCCTCACGGAGGAACCGACGCAGGATCATAGAGATCGATGGCGAGCGCCTGGCGCTCGCCATCGTGGTGCGACCTATATGCCGTATATCCGTAAGCTGAATGGTTTCTCCAAATTTTGGCTTCGACTCGGAATGGACGCTGCCGGCAAGTAGCGTGCAAAGAAGTGCATCGGATGTTCGTCGGTGCCGGCAATGTCAACTTCAATGCAAGGGAGATGCCATGGCAGATGTCAAGAAGACCACTGCGAAGAAAACGTCGAAGGAAAACGCTGAACGTGGATTCGTCGCCACCGAAGCACTGCGAGACGCTCTGCAATCCGTGCTCGTTCAGCTATTGGACTTGCAGCTAGTCAGCAAGCAGATTCACTGGAACGTGGTTGGCCCAAATTTCCGGGATCTTCATCAGAATCTGGATGAAATAGTCAGCATTGCACGAAGGGGTTCCGACGAGATCGCCGAGCGCATGCGTGCCTTGCATGCGACCCCGGATGGTTTGGCTTCCACGATCACCAAGTACACGAAGTTGGAGCAGCCTGTCACGACTGAAATATTGACCAAAGCTGCAGTCGACTTGGTTGTGAGGGCGGTCCAGGGCACTGTTGGCGTTCTTCGCGACGTGCATGATCCGGTAGATGAAGCTGACCCGACAACTGCGGACATACTGCACCAGTATATTGCTGACCTTGAACAGCAAGCTTGGTTTATCAGCGCTGAAACCCGACATCCATAAGTTAGGAATATCCACTTGTGGTCTGGATGACCCACACATAACACAGGGAAATCGCTGTTTCCTAGTCAATTAGGAACAGCGATTTCCCTTGTATGGAGCTTATTTGGCATTAGCGAGTTCTACCCAGCCTTGGACCATAGGCTTGAACAGCCCGTGATCTCCGAACTGAAGGCTAGAAGCCTTCGCCTTGGCCTTGGCTGCCGCCTAGGCCTTGTTCTTCATTGTCGCCGTAGGATTGGCCTGATTCTTCGCTGCCTCCGCCGTAGGGTTGGCCTGATTCTTCGTCGCCGCCGTAGGACTGTCCTGCTTCTTGGTTGCCTGCGCCGTAGGACTGGCTGGACTCTTCGTCGCCGCCGTAGGACTGTCCTGCTTCTTCGTTGCCTCCGCCGTAGGATTGGCTGGACTCTTCGCCTCCGCTGTAGGACTGTCCTGCTTCTTCGTCGCCTCCGCCGTAGGATTGGCTGGACTCTTCGTCGCCGCCGTAGGACTGTCCTGCTTCTTGGTTGCCTGCGCCGTAGGACTGGCTGGACTCTTGGTTGCCTGCGCCGTAGGACTGGCTGGACTCTTGGTTGCCGCCGAAACCCTGTTCGTCGCCGCCGCCGTACGACTGCCCCTCATTGTTCTGCTGGTCATTCGACGAGCCGTAGCCGCCGTTTTCTTCAGACTGGCCGTTTTCGAAATTTCCGAACTGCTCGTTTGAATCCTGCTCAGACATGGTGTCCTCCGTGAGTCGGTGGTTCCTGACTCGTCCCACGCTATTGAGCTGAAAAAGTACCTTCAATGTTTAATCGGAATCTCCGAGACATTCGCCATGACGCGTTAAGGCAGCGTTTACTGTGCCCATGTCAGACAGCGTTTCTTCACTCTTCGAGAGTTAAAGCAAGAGGTTCGCGTACATTGCCAGTTGATCAACAGGAAATGCACGCGAACCTATCAAGGTGCTACTTGCCGCTCATCGGAATCCGTACGGATCGCTGCTCGGCAACCTCGATGGCGCGCTCGTAGCCGGCGTCAACGTGGCGGATGACGCCCATGCCCGGGTCGTTGGTCAGCAGCGCCTCAAGCTTGGCTGCTGCCATCTCGGAGCCATCGGCCAGCGATACCTGGCCGGCGTGGATTGAACGGCCCATACCTACGCCGCCGCCGTGGTGGATCGAAACCCACGAAGCGCCGGAGCTGGTAGCGGTCAGGGCGTTGAGCAGTGGCCAGTCGGCGACTGCATCCGAGCCGTCCTTCATGGATTCGGTTTCGCGGTATGGCGAAGCAACGGAGCCGGAGTCGAGGTGGTCGCGGCCGATCACGATCGGGGCGGAAATCTTGCCCTCGGCAACCAGCTTGTTGAACAGCAGGCCTGCCTTGTGGCGTTCGCCGTAGCCCAACCAGCAGATGCGTGCCGGCAGGCCCTCGAACTCGACCTTCTCAGCAGCTGCATCCAACCAGCGGTGCAGGTGCTCGTTCTCTGGGAACAGTTCCTTCAGGGCCTCGTCGGTGACGCGGATGTCCTCTGGATCGCCGGAAAGTGCAACCCAGCGGAATGGGCCAAGGCCCTCGCAGAACAGCGGGCGGATGTAGGCAGGAACGAAGCCTGGGAATTCGAAGGCGCGGGTGTAGCCGCCCTTGCGAGCCTCGTCGCGGATCGAGTTTCCGTAGTCAAAGACCTCTGCGCCGGCATCCTGGAACTCAACCATTGCCTGGACCTGGGCTGCCATGGCTGCCTGGGCCTTCTTGGTGAAGCCGATGGGATCTGCCTTGGCTTCTGCGTCCCACTGTTCCATGGTGTATTCGGTCGGCAGGTAGCTCAGTGGATCGTGGGCCGAGGTCTGGTCGGTGACGATGTCGATGGTGAACTCGCCGGCCTGGTGACGCTTGAGCAGTGCTGGGAAGATCTCGGCGGCGTTGCCGACATAGCCCACGGAGAGCGGACGTCCTTCGGTCTTGGCGGCCAATACCTTTTCCAGCGCCTTGTCCAGGTCCAGCTCCACCTCGTCCAGGTAGCGCTTGGAAACGCGGCGGCGCAGGCGGGACTCGTCCACGTCGATGATGAGCACCGCACCGCCATTCAAGGTGACCGATAGCGGCTGAGCGCCGCCCATGCCGCCGCAACCGCCGGTCAGGGTCAGGGTGCCGGCCAGGGTGCCGTTGAAACGCTTCTTGGCAACTGCCGCAAAGGTCTCGTAGGTGCCCTGCAGGATGCCCTGGGTGCCGATGTAGATCCATGAACCGGCGGTCATCTGGCCGTACATCATCAGGCCTTCGGCCTCCAGCTTGCGGAAGTGCTCCCAGTTGGCCCAGTCGCCGACCAGATTGGAATTCGCAATAAGGACTCGCGGTGCCCACTTGTTGGTCTTGAAGACGCCGACCGGCTTGCCTGATTGAACGAGCAGGGTTTCGTTGTCTTCCAGGTCCTTGAGGGTCTCAACGATGGCATCAAATGCTTCCCAGGAGCGGGCAGCCTTGCCGGTGCCGCCATACACCACAAGATCCTCGGGGCGCTCTGCCACCTCGGGGTCGAGGTTGTTCATCAGCATGCGCAGTGGGGCTTCGGTGGCCCAGGACTTGGCGGTCAGTTCGGTGCCGCGTGGTGCGCGGACAACTCGTGGTTCGTGGCTCATGAAGATTCCTAACGATGTAATCTAGCTAACTACTTACATCATTGGCCATCGAGCAGTCGCTGAGTACCTCGCAATCACTGGACTTGTCCGGTATTTCAGATCCAGGGGTGGAGCTTGGTGCTGCGCGACGCTGCATCCCACGGCGGCCCTATGCGGCAGGCTGCCGGGAGGGACCGCATGGGCAATACAGCATCATCATGCTTGGACGCCGCATTCTCTAGCCGGTCGTCGAGGATCCCGCCGAACGCTTTCCCTGAATTCGCGTGGTGATCAGCGCTGCGGTCGAACGAATCTGCTTAAGCAGCTTGTCCCACTGTTCCTCGGGCACCCGGTCTGCGAGGAAGGTGACTGCAACGGCGGCCACCGGCCAGTTGCCGGCATCCCGGATTTCCACCGCCAGCGAGTGGAAATCCGGGGTGACATCCCCGCGTTCCACTGCGTAGCCGCGCTGCGAGCACTGCTCCAGCTCGCGGCGCAATTGCGCGTAGCCGGTGATCGAAGAGCTTTCCACGCGCTCCGAGAAACTGGCCGCGCTGGGATACAACGCGCGCACCTGGGATTTGGGCAAGGCCGCCAAGATGGCCCTTCCTGAAGCGGTCAGATGGGAAGGCAAGCGCACCCCTACATCGGTGACCAGCGACGGGCGGCCTTTTGCGCGTTCTTCCACGATGTAAAGGACATCGGATCCATGCAGGATTGCCAGATGCGCGCTCTCGCCGACCTTGTCCACCAGCTGGGCGATGAGCGGACCGCCAAGCCGGGCCAGCGGTTCCTGCCGGGTGTAGGCGCTGGAAAGCTCGAAAGCCGCGACTCCCAAGCCATAGGACTTGTCCTCCGGATAATGGGTGACAAATCCACGCTCGTTCATGACCGCGAGCAGCTGGTAAACGCTGGAGCGGGGCAAATCGAGCAGCGTGGCAATCATTGCCGCGGGAGTGGGAGCTTTCCTGCTGGCCAGCAACTGGAGGATCCTCAGGGTGTTATCCGATGCCGGGACCTTGCTACCCATGTGGCCTCCTTGGCACAGTGCGGATCATGTTCTGCGACAAATTCTAGCGCCCGGCCCCGGCCATGAACTCGTTGAGCTCGCCCAGTGTTGGCGGGTTGGCGCCGGTGCGGGCAACGGTCATCCCCGCGCAAGCGGCCGCGATCTGCAACGCCGCCTCCAGCTCGGCGCGATCCAGCCTGCTGCCATCACGCAGGTCCTGGGCCAACGGGCCATCAACGATTCCATGCAGCAACCCGGCCATGAATGCATCCCCGGCACCCACGGTGTCGACGGTGGGCACGGAAAGCGAGGGGACCACGACTTCGCAATTCCGGGTGCGTGCTTCGGCGCCGCGGGCGCCAAAGGTCATCACGGCCAGGGAAGCGCCAAGGTCCAGCAGATGCTCCAGCACGCGGTCGGCATCCCACCCGGGGTACAGCCACATTGAATCCTCGTCGCTGAGTTTGACCACATGGGCCAGGGAGCTCAGCTTCTCGATATGGCTGATGGCCTTGGCCCGGTTCTCAACCAGGGCTGGACGCAGGTTCGGGTCGTAGCTGCGCAGCTGGTTGGGTGGCGCGGCGAGGAACAGGTCAATCAACTTCTCCGCGCTGGGGGAGCGGAAGGCGGCGATGGACCCGGTATGGAGCAGCGAGGCATCGCTGGCGGCCAGCTTGCCCAAGCTGCAGTTCAACTCGAATTCGTAGCTGGCATTGGCGGACCCATCGAGCACCACGGTGGCCGTGGAGGTTGGCGCAGCCGACTGCGATCCTTCAGCCAGCTCGACTCCCGAGCCCTGCAGGTGATCGGCGATCAGCCGCCCATGCTCATCTGTTCCAATATCCGTGGTCAGCTTGACCTCATGGCCCAGCCGGCCCAAGCCCACCGCGACATTCAGCGGAGAACCTCCGGGATGAGCCACGGAGTTGACGATGTCCACCAATGCCTCGCCGGCAACCTGAATTGAAACCATGGTTTCGATCCTACGTAACCCGGGCAGAAAATGCTCGCTAGACGTTCAGCCGGTACCCGCGCTTGATCACGGTGGTGATAATTTCCGGCTGGGGCAAGGCCCGGCGCAGCCGGCTCAGCGTCATGTCCAATGCGTGCCGCGAGCTGACCTCGGGCAGGGCGGCGCTGAGCTCATCGCGCGAGAGCACGCTGCCGCCGGCCTCGATCAGCGCGCGCACCAGCTCGGCCTGCCCCGGAGTCAGCTCGCAATTCTGGTCCTGGATCGACAGGGTGCGCCCGCGCAGCTGCACCTGGCCATGCACGGTCTGCGCCTGCAAGGTGCCCAGCGAACCCAGATGCTCAACGAGCTGGCCGATCATCGCGCCCATGCGGTGGCGTTCGGGAACCAGCGGGGTGATGCCGGCTTCTTCCAGCGGGGAAGCGGTCACTGGCCCAACGGTGGCCACGGCCACGCGCTCGGCCAAGGAACGCTGCAGGGCGGGGAGCCGATTGCGCGCATTGGCGGCGGCGAATAGCGCGTGCACGCTCGGTGCGCTGGTGAAGGTCACCGCGTCGAAGTGCGCCGCGCACAAGCCCTCCACCAAAGCCGAAATCCCGGTGTCGCTGCTGGTATCCTGCCAGCGGTACGGCTCGACCTTGATCACCCGCCGCGCCCCGAGCTCGCGTAGCTGCTGTGGCATTCCATGATCCGAGTCGGCGTGCAGCTGCAGGGCCACGGTGGCTGAAGCAAGCTTCCCCTTGATCATCTCAAGCAGCGAAGAGCTGCGCCCGTCCTTGGCCACGCCTGCCGGCTCCAGGCCCAGCGCCCGCACCGACCCATGGGCCTTGGACCCGCGCACATAGAGTTCGGACTGGCTGAAGGCGGTGATCAACTCGTCGCCGATCCCGGCCGCCTCAGCGGTATCCAGCCAACGCCGCAGCCCGTAGGCGGTGGTGATCACCACGACCTGCGGCCGGGCCTCGATCAGCTTGTGGGTCTGCGCCAGCAGCTGCTGCTCGTCATCCAGCGGGGCCAGGCGCAGCAACGGGGTGTGGGTAACCTCAGCGCCACGCCGTTCAAAAGCTTCGATCAATTCGGCTGAACGCCGATCGCTGGTCACGGCGATGCGGAATCCAGCCAAGGGTTTCGCGATATTCATCAGGCGGTCTCCAAAGCAGGTTCGATACTGGCGGCCGGCACCGCATTGAGCAAGGACTGCGGCAATTGCGCCACCTCGCCGATGACGATCACGGCCGGATTCGAGTGTGCGCGGGCCACCTCGGCCAGGGAGCAGAGCGGCGCATGGCTGGTGCGCTGGATATCGGTGGTGCCCGACTGCACGATGGCGCAGGGCATGTGTTTGGGCATTCCCACGCGCAGCAGTCCCGAGACAGTTTGTTCGATGGTTCCCATGCCCATCAGGATCACGATCGTGCCGCCCAGCTTGGCCAACTGCTCCAGCTGCTGCTCGCCGAGCGGATCGTGCCCGGAGACCACGGTGAACATGGTGTTCACCCCGCGGGCCGTGACCGGAATGCCCGCGGCGGCTGGCACGGTGATGCAGGAGCTCAACCCTGGAATCACGCTGACCGGGATCTTGGCGGCGGTGGCTGCAGCGACTTCTTCAAAGCCGCGGCCGAAAACATAGGGGTCCCCGCCCTTGAGCCGGACAACCTTGGCACCGGCCTGCGCCGCCTCGATCATCCGCGCTTCGATCTGGCGCTGGGTGAGCTTGTGGTGGCCGGGCAGCTTGCCCGAGTCGATGATGGTGGCCTGCGGCGCCAGGACCGCAAGATGCTCGCTGGGACCGAGCCGGTCGGCGAAGACCACCTCGGCCTCGGCCAGGGCGCGCACCCCGCGAAGGGTCATCAGGTCCAAGGCGCCAGGGCCGCCGCCGAGCAAGGTGATCGAACCGGTGGCAGCGGCCGGAGCCGCCCGCAATACCGGGATCCTTGCCGCGGCCACCACCTGGTCAAAGCGCTCGGGACGGTGATCGCAAATCACCAGCAGGCCCGCCCGTTCCAGCTGCCCCAGCGCCTGCTGCGCGTCCTCGGCAAACAGTAGGCTGCAGCCTTCGGCGCTCAAGCGGTCGGCGGTGGTTTTGCTGGCGGATCGGCTGCCTGCGATCAGCACCATGCACTGGGAAAGCTCGAGGTCTATGCCGATCATGATCGCTTCGATCCGTGCTGGATTTTCCTGAATGACATGGGATGCTCCTTGGAATAAGTGGTGCTACCCAGCGTAGGGCTCCAGCTTTTCCCGTAGGTATCGCAAATGTTTCAGGTGTAATAAATCGAATAAAGGTTAACCTTCTGGAAATGTTCGAGTCGGAGAGATGAAACACTAGGTCATTAATGTCAGTAGTGTTGCAAGGCACTGGGCCGGCAACCTGCAAAATTCAGTGAGCGAATACGCAGGAGCTTGCCGACCGATGCCTGCAACGGGCACGCTGGGTGCATGGAATCGCTTTTTGATGACAGCGCCTTGGCCCGCGCCGGGGGAATAGTGCGACCCGGGGTATGGCATCTGCCCGGTTGGCTCAGCCCCGCCGCGCAGGATTGGATCGTTGCACGCTTTTTCCAGTGGGGACACGGACCTGTCCCGCCCCACCGCACGCACATCAATGGCCATCCCATGAGTGTGCAATCGCTGAGTTTGGGCTGGCATTGGAGCCCAAACCGCTATTCAAAAACCGCCGACGACCTCGGCGGCGCACCGGTGGCGCCGATGGAACAATGGCTGGTGCGACTGGGCCAGAACGCCGTGGCCGAAGCCACCGGCGATGCCCGGCGCGCCGCAGCCTATCTTCCCGACGCCGCCATCGTGAATTTCTACGACCACCAAGCCACCATGGGCATGCACCAAGATGCCGACGAGCGCATTAACGCGCCGGTGGTTTCGCTGTCCATCGGCGACTCGGCAACCTTCCGCCTGGGCAACACCGAGAACCGGAACCGGCCATGGCAAGACCTGCGCCTGGCCTCCGGGGACCTGCTCATCTTTGATGGCCCGGCACGCTTTGCCTATCACGGGGTGACTAGGATCCACCCTGGAACGGCCCCTGCCAGGTGCCAGCTGGGCGCTGGGCGCATCAACATCACCCTGCGCCAAACCGGGCTGCAGTCCATTTAGGCTTGCCAGCTGGGCTACTGCGAGTTGTCCAAATCGATGGTGGCTTGCAGGGCGTAGTGATCCGAGTCGCCGATCGGCAGGCGCTTCAGATCGGCCGAGGCCACTCCGCGCAACATCATGTGGTCGATCCCGAGCACCGGGAAAGGGGAGCGCGGCCAGGTCACCGCCAGCCCCCAATCGCTGTAGGCGGCCTCGTCCAAGGCATCCAGGACCGGGGCAAAGTGCCGGTCCGTGCTGGTGGCGTTGAAGTCGCCGGCGGCAATGATCTTGGCTGAATCATCGGCCTCGACATAGCTGGCCAGCGAGGCGAGCATGGCATCGCGTTCATGATGTCCGGTGGGCCTGGCCGAAGCGGCATGCACCGCGTACAGCCGCACGTCGCCATGCTCGGTACTGACATCAACACGCAAGGCGCGATTCCAGCCCAGCCCCAGGTCCAGTGGCTGTGCATTCTTCAATGGGTAGGCGCTCCATACACCCACGGTGCTGACCATGTACCGGTAAGGGTGGGTTTCGGACAGCTCCTGGCTGATCTGCTCTTCCTGGCCCTGCCCGATCTCCTGCAGAGTGATGACCTGCGCCCCGGAAGCGGCCAGTTCCCGGGCCGCTTGCAACCCCGCCGACTCGTGGACATTTTGCGTGGCCACTTCTAGCGAGGCTTGCGGCGCGTACTTTGCATGCGGAATGAAGCTGCTGCCAAAAAGCACCGACCACACCACTACGGGAACCAGCAATCCGATGAAGCTGGCTCGTCCGCGCACCACCAGGGCGATGACCAGCAACACGGGGATCCCCAAGCCTGCCCAGGGCGCAAGATTGTCCACGACCAGGCCAAGGCCCAGGATGTCGGGGACCTGCTGATGGAATACCATCAGCCCTGCCAGCGCTAAGCAAAGCAGGACAAAGAAGACCCTCGCGATAATCAGCGGGGCCGAAAGGCGTTGGTGCGATGCATGAGACATAGGACTTAAACAGTGGCACAAAATACTGTGGGAATCGTAATTTTCAGCTGGAGAAGTGCCCCGGCGATTCCCCATAGTCACTACGATGGAAATAGCGCGCCGAGGATGCCGCGATCATGCACCTGCCTAGAATTGAGAACTGAATGACTGCCTACCTATCCGGCGGAAAATTATTATTGGCGATCCTCGCTCTGGCCATGGGCGGCTTCGGCATCGGCGTTACCGAATTTTCGATGATGGGCCTGCTCCAGGAAGGCGCCCTAGACCTCGACGTCAGCAACTCGCAGATGGGGCTGATGATCAGCGCCTACGCCATTGGCGTGGTGGTCGGCGCTCCGGTGCTCACCGCGATGGCTGCCAAGATCCCGCGCAAGCGCGCGGTGCAGCTCCTGATCCTCTTTTTTACCCTCGCGAACCTCTCCTCGGCCTTCGCTCCCGACTACAACACCATGCTGATCACCCGCTTCCTTGCCGGGCTGCCCCATGGCGCGTACTTCGGACTGGCCGGCGTGCTGGCTGGAAGCCTGGTGCCTGGAACCATGCGTGGCCGCGCTATTGCTTGGGTGATGCTCGGGCTCTCGGTGGCCAACGTCGGCGGCGTCCCGCTGGTCACCATGCTCGGCCAGCAGGCCGGCTGGCGATCCATGTTCTACATCGTCGCGTTCATCGGCCTGGCCACCGCGGTACTGATCACCCTGTTCGTTCCGTGGCGCAAGGCTGAACCAGGTGCCAGCATCCGACGCGAACTCACCGCGCTGAAAAGCCCGCAGGTGTGGCTGGCCATGGCCACCGGCATCGTCGGCTTCGGCGGGTTCTTCGCGGTGTATTCGTACATCTCGCCAACGCTGACCGAGGAGTCCGGCCTGAAGATCACACTCGTCCCGATCGCCCTGGCCCTGTATGGGCTGGGCATGGTGGTTGGTTCGCTGATTGGCGGCCGCCTGGCGGACTGGTCGGTCTTCGGCGCCATCAAGCTCTCAAGCGTTTTGATGGCCGCGACCATGTTGGTTTTCGCGGCTGTGGCCAGCTGGGTGATTCCGACGATGATCATGGTCTTCGTGCTGGGCGCCGTGGGCTCGCTGCTGATTCCGAGCCTGCAGACCCTGCTGATGGACTCGGCTCCGCATGCCCAGTCCTTGGCAGCTTCGTTGAACCACTCGGCGCTGAACGTTGCCAACGCCTTGGGCGCCGCCCTGGGTGCTGCCGTGATTTCGGCTGGTCTTGGCTACCGCGCGCCATCGTTGGTGGGCGCGGGCCTGGCAGTACTGGGTCTGCTGATCGCCATGATTACCCAGGCGCGAGCAAAGAAGGTCGGCTTGCTCGTGGGCCGCGAGGCCATCGCGGCCCACGAGCGCACCGTGATCGACTAGTTTCTAGCCCTGCACGGCGGAGATGTTGAACATCCACACCACGCCGAACTTGTCGCGAAGCTGGCCGAAGGAGTCGCCCCAGGGCGCTTTCTCCAAAGGCACCTCGATGGTGGCGCCGGCCGTCAACGCTTCCCACCACTTGGTTAGAACCGCGTTGTCGGCTTCGTCGGTGGCATCGCTGCTCAGGGCAATCACCCCGTTGCCGCTGACGTTCATCTCCGGGGGAGTGTCTGAAGCCATCAGGTGGATGCCGCGTTCCACGAAGAGTGACGAGTGCATGATCAAATCTGCGGTGGCGGGGTTGCCATCGTTCATGCCTTCTTGGAAGGTCATCATCGATAGCTCGCCGCCGAGTGCTGCGTTGTAGAATTCCATGGCTTCGCGGGCATCACCGGCGAAGCGAAGGTACGGGGTCATTCCAATGGCCATGGGATCGCGCCTTTCACTGACTTCTTGGCGGAGCCGATCGGCTCCGAGATCATTCTTGCATCGCTGAGGGACATTTTGAATAGGCGCGATGTGATCAGCGTCTCCTATAGCCGATTTGGTGTTTTTCCAGGACCTCCGGTAGAGTTTTATCTCGGTTCAGCGGTGGGAATACCAAAGGGACCAGCTCTTTTTGGGGGTATGGCGCAGTTGGTAGCGCGTCTGCATGGCATGCAGAAGGTCAGGGGTTCGAATCCCCTTACCTCCACCAAATGAAATAAAAATCTCCCGGTCATCTGACCGGGAGATTTTTGTATTCCAAGCTGTTCGAGGTTGCGTCGAAGCTTTAATTGAGCTCTTGCCGTGGCCATGATCGTGCAATGACGATTGCCACTTCAGTCTCTAGTTCCGGCCGGCTTCAAGGTCGCCAAAAGCAACGGCGAGCAATTCAAGGATCGTGCGTTCTTGCGCGCCGTCCGGTTCCGCATTGTTCCGCTATTCGGAAGCCTCGGACATTGCCCACGGCCCATTGCCGAGCATGCAAGAAGGGATGCCGAAAATTAAGCGGGAATGGGGCATGTTGCCACCATTCCCTGCACGAATCGGGGCAGAACCGAACCTGCCGAGCACCCTGTCATATCGTGACGCGGCCGTCCGCAGCGTGCATCGTTGGCTGATCGAAGGAGTCACGCCAACAAGTTCGCCACGAATTGATGTTGCAGGGGATTCTCCAACTATCGGTCGTGACGAGCTCGGCTTCGCGAGCGGTGGTATCCGACTGCCACAGATCGACTGCCACTAGGACTGTTCCGCGGATCTGAATGTGCTGCCTCGCCGCTTGAAGAGCTCACGGGCACCTTCGAGCCTTTCAACGAACAGACCCTGGCCTCGCTTTACGCATCGGAACAGGACTATCTCGAAAAGCTCGCAGCGTCGATCAGTGCTGCGTTGGAGGCAGGATTCATCCTGCCTCCTGATGCGGACAAGCTTCGCAAGGAGGCGCCAGAGGCTTACCGGTCGGCTGTCGCCCGCTAGGATGGCGTTTCCTTCGTAGCGGGAATCCAGCGGTAGAAAGCAGACATTCTTGTTCGCTTCCTACCGCTTCTTCTTTGCCGGTTGCATCAAGGTCTAGGCTGGGACTACACCTACCAGTTGGAGTAGCTTATGCCGCGCACCGAAATTGACCTCGACATCCCAGATCTCAGCGGCCGGCGAGCTGTTGTGACCGGCGCCAGCGATGGCGTAGGAATCGGCATCGCAACCCGGCTCGCCGCAGCCGGCGCCCACGTGGTTCTGCCTGTTCGAAATAGGCAAAAGGGCGAATCTGCAATCGGCAAGATCCGCTCGACTGTCCCGGCGGCCAGTCTCGAATTGCAGTCCATGGATCTTGCATCGCTGGATTCTGTTGCTGCCTTTGGCGCCGCCATGAATGAACATGGCTCACCGATCCACATCCTGGTCAATAACGCTGGCGTCATGGCGCCGCCAGATCGTCAAGAGACCAAAGATGGTTTTGAACTTCAGTTTGGAACCAACCACCTAGGCCACGTCGCTCTAGTCGGTCACCTACTGCCATTACTCAAAACGGGTAAGGCTCGCGTGACCTCGCAAGTAAGCATTGCCGCTAATGAGGGATCCATAAATTGGCAGGATTTGAACTGGGAGCGGTCGTACCGCGGACAGCGTGCCTACAGCCAGTCCAAGATTGCTTTGGGGCTCTTCGGGCTGGAACTGGATCGGCAAAGCAAAGCGCACGGGTGGGGGATATCGAGCAATCTTTCTCATCCAGGAGTCGCCCCAACAAACCTGCTGGCGGCTCGTCCTGAGATTGGGCGAAGCGCTGAAACCCCATTCCGCAGAGTGATTCGATTCCTCTCGGAAAAAGGACTAGTTCTGGGAACCGTTGAGACCGCGAAGCTTCCTGCACTCATGGCTGCAGCTGCTCCGGAAACCGCTGGAGGTGAGTTCTTTGGACCGAGCGGATTCCTCCATTTGGGCGGTGGCCCGGCGAAACAACCGTTGTACTCCCGGCTCACTTCGGAACCGGAAGCCCAACGTGTTTGGAAGGTGTCTCAAGAAATGGTTGGAATGGATTTTCAGGTGAACTAGCGTCACCATTGTGCGGATTCTTCATTTTGCATCCGTCGTCGACATCATGCGGGAATGTCTTCAATGTCCGGTGGAATGTCCTGGCCATCAGGCGGACTGCCGCCACTGTCTGGCGGCCGATTGAGCCAATCTTCAAATGTGCGTACCCAGTCGGCTTCACTCATGTGCTGTGGGTAAGGCTTATGCGCAAAACCGGTCGCTGGCGGTGCCGTGGACCGGTACTTGATGCCCATGCCGGTGTTGATCAGCATTGAATGTGGTCCGCTCTTGAGGACGAATTCCTGCCATCCTGGGGTTTCCTTGGCTTGGTTGCACAACTTGCAACGACCGTCGGAATTGATCACGCAGGTATGTCCGCCTAAATAAGCTTGGGTGACATGGTCGATTTCCTCAATCGTTCCGTCGCAGAATGGGGTGCGGCAATGTCTGTCGCGTATTTTGACGAATTTCTTCATTTTCTCCGGGAAGATCCTCGCTTTGGAATCCATCGCGATCAGTTCCTTGTCACCCGGGGCGGTATACAGGCGGATGAGTTCGATGGTGGCTTCCAGCGTTTCAACGAAAGCCGGTGAGCGAGTGGCGGCCATGTCAGCCAGGGTCATGTTGTTCATGATCTCCTGGCCGGCAACCAGCTCACGGGCGTACTGGGGAGCAATGACGCCGTAGCCTTCCAGGTGGGCGGGATTCCTGTCGCCGAGAAAAAGCGTCTTATCTGTCATTACCAAGCCAAGAGTTAGGGTGAGTGGAACCTTGGCCTCGGGGTTGGTGCAGAAACTCGAGAAGTAGTCTGCCTCTATCTGCGCCCGGGTGCGGGAATCGCCCTTTGCTTTGAGGCTGCGAGCCGTGGCTTTCATGTCATTCTTCATGGCGATCCCCGCGCTGATGGGGATACTGCCGTTCACACGCATCATGCCGGTGCGGGAATTAGGCGTGAATTTGACGAAGCGCTTTTCCTCAGCAGATTTCTGTTCCTTGCACTGCTGGTCCGAAGCGTAGGTCAGGGTGAAGTCGTAGACAGCGTCACTGATTTTCCTATTGCCCAGGTTCTCAAACATCTTCGGATTCTTGGCGAAAAGGTCGTCGAATTCTGTTCGGCGTTCTTCCTTGACGGAATGCAGCGGGGTGAGAATAGCCCGAATCTGGGCCTCGGTGAATTCGCCACGGCTATATGCAGCGGCCAGATGTGGAGTGCTTTCGAAGAGGATCCGGCAGTTCTCTAAATACGTTTGGTAGCCATGGGGGTCCGTGCGGCGGGCGAGTGCAACGGCGGCAGCTGCGCCACGGTTGAGCTGACTGCAGGCTTTGCTTCCGGGATGCTTTTCGGAATTGGATTGCACCACGTCAATTTCGAGCTGATGAGAAAGTGCAGCTTGGTGGTAGTTCAATGAGGCCACGGTGGATTCGAGTTCGGAAATGGCTTCGGCGCACTCGAATTTAGTTCCATGTTCTTCAAGGTATGCCAGTCTAGTTTCCAGCGCTCCGATCACGGCATGGATGGTGCCGTGATCTGATGGGTCGGGATGATCCCCCGAGGGGGTTACTATTTCGGACATATTCTCATTTTACGCTGGGTAGTCGAATATGTCTTCGAAAGTTTAATTATGTGTGGATAACTTTTAGAACACGATAAAGTCACACATCAAGTAGTGATTAGCTGGGCATTGATGGCTGAATATCGGCATGGAATGGGCGGTGGATTTTTGGGTCAGAGAACGGCGCGGACCGAAGCTTCGAAACTTGCGATGTGGTCGCGAGCCAGGGTGCTGGCAGTTTCAGGGGCTTGATCGAGGACTGCTTTGAGCAGCGCCTGGTGCTCGGCGATATGCGCGTCGATGCTCGGCAGGCGATCGAGGGTGAGGCACCAGATGCGCGTGGCGAGGTTATCGAGCCGGATGAGGGTCTCTTCCAGGTGGTGGTTGGCGGCGGCCTGGTAGATCAGGCGGTGCACGGCCAGGTCGTTTTCCATGAGGCTGCGCCGGGTCTCGTCGCCGGTGAGATGGGAGATGGTGCGGAGGGTCTGCTCGATTTCGGCCCGGACTGATCCGCCACCCAGCGCGGCGGCTCGATCGGCCGCAAGGGGTTCCAGGGCTAGGCGCACTTCGGTTATGGCGGCGAGCTCGGTGATATCCACGCGCGTGGCGAAGGTTCCCCGGCGCGGGTAGGAATGGACCAGATGGTCGACTTCGAGCCGCTTGAGCGCTTCGCGCAGCGGGGTGCGGCCGATATTGAGCTCCTGGACCAGCTGGGCTTCGTTGATCGGCTCGCCCGGGGCGATATCCAGCATGATCAGGCGGTCGCGCAGTATCTGGTAGGCGCGATCTGAGAGGGATTCGCTCATGGGGACTCCTCCTGCGGTGCGTAGCATCAAAGTAATTTTCGCGTACCCATTGACCGGGTTTCGCTTTCTATCATACAGTGAATCGCAGATTGATATATCAGTTGTCGGCAATTCATACATTGCACGCGGTACTGTCGAAGATTGGAGATTCACTGTGGCTGATCTGCTGCCTGAACACCCGGAGTTCCTGTGGGCGAATCCGGACCCCAAGAAGTCCTACGACGTTGTGATCGTCGGCGGTGGCGGCCACGGCCTGGCTACCGCGTACTTCCTCGCGAAAAACCATGGCATCACCAATGTCGCAGTCCTGGAAAAGGGGTGGCTGGCCGGCGGGAACATGGCCCGCAACACCACCATCATCCGCTCGAACTACCTGTGGGATGAATCGGCCGGCATCTACGAGAAGTCGCTGAAGCTCTGGGAGCAGCTGCCCGAGGACCTGGAATACGACTTCCTGTTCTCCCAGCGCGGCGTGATGAACCTGGCCCACACCCTGGGCGACGTGCGCGAATCGGTGCGCCGCGTGGAGGCGAATAAGCTCAACGGCGTGGACGCCGAATGGCTCGACCCCTCCCAGGTCAAGGAAGCCTGCCCGATCATCAACACCAGCGACAACATCCGCTACCCGGTCATGGGCGCAACCTGGCAGCCACGTGCCGGCATCGCCAAGCACGACCACGTGGCTTGGGCCTTCGCCCGCAAGGCCAACGAGATGGGCGTGGACATCATCCAGAACTGCGAAGTCACCGGCTTCATCAAGGACGGCGAGAAGGTCACCGGCGTGAAGACCACGCGCGGCACCATCAACGCCGGCAAGGTCGCCCTGGCAGGTGCCGGGCACTCCTCGGTGCTGGCCGAAATGGCCGGATTCGAATTGCCGATCCAGTCCCACCCGCTCCAGGCCCTGGTCTCCGAGCTGTTCGAGCCGGTCCACCCGACGGTGGTCATGTCCAACCACATCCACGTCTACGTCTCCCAGGCCCACAAGGGCGAACTGGTGATGGGCGCCGGGATCGACAGCTACAACGGCTACGGCCAGCGTGGCGCTTTCCACGTGATCGAAGAGCAAATGGCCGCGGCCGTGGAGCTCTTCCCGATCTTCGCCCGGGCGCACGTGCTGCGCACCTGGGGCGGCATCGTGGATACCACCCTGGATGCCTCGCCGATCATCTCCAAGACCCCGATCCAGAACCTGTACGTGAACTGCGGCTGGGGCACCGGCGGATTCAAGGGCACCCCGGGCGCCGGCTTCACCCTGGCGCACACGATCGCCCACGACGAGGCGCACCCGCTGAATGCCCCATTCAGCCTGGAGCGCTTCGAAACCGGCCACCTGATCGACGAACACGGCGCCGCAGCCGTCGCACACTAGGAGCAGCCATCATGATGCTAATTGACTGCCCGCACTGCGGGCCACGCAACGAAAACGAATTCAGCTACGGCGGCGAAGCCCACGTGGCCTACCCGGAAAATCCGGCGGAACTCACCGACAAGGAATGGTCCCGCTACCTGTTCTACCGTGGCAATAAAAAAGGCATTTTCGCCGAGCGCTGGGTCCACGCCGGCGGCTGCCGCAAGTGGTTCAACGCCCTGCGCGACACCGTCAGCTACGAATTCCTGGCCGTATACGGCGCCGGCGAGGCGCAACCGCAGATCGACACACTTCAAGGAGGCACCCGATGAGCAAGCCGCAGCGACTACCTGTTGAACTGCGCTCACGCGCCCGGATCGACAGCGATCAGCCTCTGGCCCTGAGCGTCGACGGGCAGCAGCTTTCCGCTTTCCGCGGGGACACCGTCGCCAGCGCCATGCTGGCCAACCAGATCCGCCAGTGCGGCCCATCGCTCTACCTCAAGCGCCCGCGCGGGATCCTTGCCGCTGGCGTGGAAGAGCCCAACGCGCTGATCACCGTGGCCGCCCGCCACAAGGGCGAGGTCAATGAGTCCATGCTGCCTGCCACCACCGTTTCGGTGGCCGAGGGCACATCGGCCAGCCTGCTCTCCGGGCTGGGCGTGCTGGATCCAGGCACCGACTCGGTGTACTACGACCACGTGCATGTGCACACCGATGTCCTGGTGGTTGGCGCAGGACCGGCAGGCTTGGCCGCGGCCCGCGAAGCCTCGCGCTCCGGCGCCCGGGTGATGCTGCTCGATGAGCGGGCCGAGGCCGGCGGCACCCTGCTGGATACCGCCGGCGAGCAGATCGACGGCGTGGATTCCACCGCCTGGATCGAATCGGTGGTCGGAGAACTGGCGCAGGCCGGGGAAACCACCCACCTGCAGCGCACCACGGTCTTCGGCTCCTACGACGCCAACTACCTGGTCGCCGTCCAGCGCCGCACCGCGCACCACGACGGCCCAGCGGCCCCGGGCGTCTCCCGCGAACGCATCTGGCACATCCGTGCCGGCCAGGTGGTGCTGGCCACCGGCGCCCACGAGCGTCCGGTGGTCTTCGAGAACAACGACCGCCCGGGCATCATGCTCGCCGGGGCCGTGCGCAGCTACCTGAACCGCTACGGCGTGCGCGCCGGGCAGAAGATCGCCGTATTCACCACCAATGACTCGGCCTACGAACTGGTCGGCGAACTGGCTGCCTCCGGTTCGGTGGTCGCGGTGATCGATGCGCGCCGCAGCATTTCCGCCGTGGCCGCCCAGGCCGTGGCCGACGGCGTCCAGGTGATCTCCGGATCCGCCGTGGTGGACACCGAGGCCAACGAGTCCGGGGATCTCGCAGCGATTTTCGTGGCCGAGCTGGACGAACAGCGCGAGCTGGGCGAAGTGTCCCGGATCGAGGCCGACGTGCTGGCCGTGGCCGGCGGCTTCAACCCGGTGGTGCACCTGCACTCCCAGCGCCAGGGCAAGCTGAACTGGGACACCGCCATCCACGCCTTCGTGCCTGCTGATGCTGTTGCCAACCAGCACCTGGCCGGTGCGCTGACCGGGCGGCTGGATACCGCCAGCGCCCTGTCCACCGGTGCCGCCACCGGAGCGGCGGCAGCCACCGCCGCCGGCTACAGCACCATCGCCCGCACCCCCGAGGCGCTGCCGGTTGCCGCCGGCGAAACCCGCCCGGTGTGGCTGGTTCCTTCGCGCTTCGGCGACGACGCCGCGAACTACAAGTTCCACTTCGTCGACCTGCAGCGCGACCAAACCGTGGCCGACGTGCTGCGCGCCACCGGGGCAGGCATGCAGTCGGTGGAGCACATCAAGCGGTACACCTCGATCTCCACCGCCAACGACCAGGGCAAGACCAGCGGCGTGGCAGCGATCGGCGTGATCGCCGCGGTGCTGGGCATCGAGAACCCGGCACAGGTGGGCACCACCACCTTCCGCGCCCCCTACACCCCGGTGGCCTTCGCTGCCCTGGCCGGGCGCAACCGCGGGGACCAGCTGGACCCGGCGCGCATCACCGCCATGCACTCCTGGCACCTGTCCCACGGGGCCCAATTCGAGGATGTCGGGCAGTGGAAGCGCGCGTGGTACTACCCGCAGGCCGGGGAGGACATGGAAGCAGCGGTCTACCGCGAAGCCAAGGCCGTGCGCGAATCGGTCGGCATGCTCGATGCGACCACGCTGGGCAAGATCGAAATCCGCGGGGCGGATGCGGCCGAGTTCCTGAACCGCATCTACACCAACGGCTACACCAAGCTGAAGGTCGGCATGGGCCGCTACGGCGTGATGTGCAAGGCCGATGGCATGATCTTCGACGACGGCGTGACCCTGCGCCTGGCCGAAGACCGCTTCCTGATGCACACCACCACCGGAAATGCGGCCACCGTGCTGGATTGGCTGGAGGAGTGGCTGCAGACCGAATGGCCTGAGCTGGATGTCGTGTGCACCTCGGTGACCGAGCAGCTGGCCACCGTGGCCGTGGTGGGACCGCGCTCGCGCGAAGTGATCGCCAAGGTCGCCTCCTCGGTGGACGTGTCCAACGAGGCCTTCAAGTTCATGGCCTTCCAGGACGTGGTGCTGGATTCCGGGATCGAAGCGCGCATCTCGCGCATTTCCTTCTCCGGCGAGCTGGCCTTCGAAATCGCGATCCCGGCCTGGCACGGGCTGAAGGTCTGGGAGGATGTTTTTGCCGCCGGGCAGGAATTCAACATCACCCCGTACGGCACCGAAACCATGCACGTGCTGCGCGCCGAGAAGGGCTTCATCATCGTCGGCCAGGATACCGACGGCACGGTGACCCCGCAGGATGCCGGCATGGACTGGGTCGTCTCCAAGGTCAAGGACTTTGTGGGCTCCCGCTCCTACTCCCGTGTCGACAACCAGCGCGAAGACCGCAAGCACCTGGTCTCGGTCTTGCCGGTGGACAAGTCCTTGCATCTGCCAGAAGGCGCCGCGCTGGTCGCGGTGGAAGAACTTGGCGCCGAGGGCATCACCCCGATGGAAGGCTGGGTGACCAGCTCGTACAATTCGCCGGCCCTGGGCCGGACCTTCGGCTTGGCGCTGATCAAGAATGGGCGCAACCGCATTGGTGAAACCCTGCGCACCCCGATCAACGGCCAGCTGGCCGAGGTCACCATCGCAGAAACCGTCCTCTTTGACCCGGAAGGAAGCCGTCGAGATGGCTAGCAACACCTTGATTGAAGCCCGCCGTTCGCCCGCCGCGCACCTGCAGCAGCTGATGGCCGAGGCCAGTGTCGCCGGGGGATTGAACCTGGGCGAAGTCGCCTTCACCACCCAGGTCTCGGTGCGCTGCGCACCGGGCAGCGCCGGCTACGGCGCGCTGGCCGAGGCCACCGGCGTGGGCCTGCCGGAAAAGGTCGGCCAGGTCGCCGGCGAAGCAGGCAGCGTGGGCGTGCTGTGGCTGGGACCGGATGAGTTCCTGGTGACCGCGCCGGAAGATGCCGCCCTGGCATCCAAGCTGGAGGCAGCCCTGGGCCAGGAGCCGGGGCAGGTCGTTGACCTCTCGGCCAACCGCAGCGTGCTCGAGCTCTCCGGAGCCAACGCGCCGCTAGTGCTGCGCAAGAGCTGCCCGGCAGATCTGCACCCGCGCAGCTTCGCGGTGAACCAGGCGATCACCACCTCGCTGGCCGGCATTCCGGTGCTGCTGTGGCGCACCGGCGAGGAAAGCTGGCGGATCATGCCGCGCGCCTCCTTCACCGAGCACACCGTGCACTGGATGATCGACGCGATGCTGGAATTCGCTTCGGACCCGGTGGACTAGGACTGATCGCCCAGCGCCCGATAGGTGCGCTGGGCATCCACCGAGACCACCGTGTCCAGGCCGCGCAGCTGCGCGGCCACCTGCTCGCTGCCCTCGCCAATTATCTGGCCCAGGGCGGCGAGCACTTGCTTAACCCGCAAGCCGTGGGCCTGCAGCTCATCGACGATGTCCTCGGGCTGGACATTGTCCACCAGGGTGATCACGTAGATGTGCACTTGGGTGCTGGACATGCCGCTAGCCTTCCGCGCTGGCCGGGGCCTGGGCCAGCCCGGCTCCTGCGTCCGCGGCGGGCAGCTGCACGTCGCGGGACTCGGCCACCAGCTTGTCCCACAGTTCCTGGGCGCGCAGCCCGGTGGATTCTGCCAGCAGGGCGGCTACGCCGGCCACATGCGGGGTGGCCATGGACGTGCCGCTGATGGTGTTGTAGCGCTGGGTGCCGGGCCACGAGGAGTAGACATCAACTCCGGGGCCGGCGATATCCACCTCGCCGCCCTCGGCGGCCAGCGCCTGCGCCGAGAAGTCGGCCACGGCCAGCTTCGAATCCAGCGCCGCCACCGCCATGATGTACGGGCTGTTGGCCGGGGCGCCGACAAAGCCGGGGTTGCCGGCTGAGCGCTGCGCATTATTGCCGGCTGCCGCAATGATCAGCGAACCCAGTTCCAGGCTGCGCCGCCCGGCGGTGACATAGGGCGGGTGCACGGTTTTCACGTCCGCGCCCAGGGACATCGAGATGATCTCGCACTTGTTTTCCAGCGCCCAGTTGATGCCGGCCAGGATCGTCGAGTCGGATCCCGAGCCATCGGTGCCCAGGACCTTGCCGGCGAAGATATTGGCTTGGCTGGCGACCCCGTAGCCCGGTCCTTGTTCCGGGGTGCGCGGTCCGCAGGAACTGCCGATGCAGTGCGTTCCATGGCCGTGGCCGTCGCTGGCGTCTTCGCCTTCGACAAAGGACTTGGCGGTGATGGTTCGCCCGGCGAAGTCAGGGTGGGCGGCATCAAAGCCGGTGTCCAGCACCGCCACATTGATGCCCCGGCCTGTGAAGGAGCTCAAATCCGCGCCTACCGCCTGCAGTCCCCAGGTGAACTGCTCCGTGTCCGCGTAGGAATCCTTGGCGCCGGCTTCGGGCAGGATCCGGTAGACCAGTTCCGGCACGACTGCCGGGGGCAAGTGGTGCCCGATGCAGCGCTGGCGGAAGTCCTCGAGCTGATCGGCGTTGCTGGTGACTACCGCGATGCCCAGGGCCGGGTAGTACTCGCTGATCGAATATTCCTGTTCGCGCAAGAGCTGCGGAACTTCCTGTTCGCGTGCCTGGGCGGCGATGCCGGCAGTGGCGGCATCGGGTGCATCGGGTGCATCGAAGATGAGCACAAAACGGCCGGGAACTTCGGTGGCTGCCGTGCCGGGTGAGTGGGTGCTGAACATGGCGGGCTCCTTGATGATTCGGGGACGCTGCCCTTGCGGGTACTTCGCACTGTACAAGGGGCCCGGGACAATTAACCATGCCCGAGCAAAAACTCCAGCAAGCTTTTACCTGGCGCCGCCCAGCGGCGTGCGGGAGTATCGCGCCAGGGAATTCCCAACCCGTCAGATGATGACTACAATCAGAAGTGAGTTTAGTCATCGTTTATTGCTGGAGGAACATCAATGCCTGTGGTGCCCCAACCCGCCGGGCGGCGCGAGCGCAACAAGCAGGAAAAGCTCGAGCGCATTACCCAAGCCGCCAGCGAGCTTTTTGCCCGGTACGGTGTCGATGAGGTCACCACGCAGCAAATAGCCGAAGCCGCCGATATCGGAACCGGCACGCTGTTCCTCTATGCCAAGACCAAGGGCGAACTGCTGCTGCTGGTGCAGAACATCCACTACGCGCAAGCATTGGAGCGAGGAGTGCAGGCCGCGGCCGCCACCACGAAGACCCTGGACGGGCTGATGGCGCTGCTGGAGCCGATCGTGGAATGCAATCGGGTCCACACCGAGAATGGCCGCACCTACCTGCGGGAAATGGTGTTCGGCGATCCCAGCGAGCCGCACCATGGAGAAGCACTGGAGATTGTTGCGCAAACACAGCAGGCCGTGGCCGGCCTGCTGTGCGAACGCGAAAACCTGGATGAGACCGCCGCGGCCACCTTGGCCCAGGTCGTCTCGTCGATCATGTTCCTGTCCATGGCCGCATCCGCCAATGCTCCAGCTGCGGTCGGGGAAATTCTGCAGGGCATCCGGGCTCAGATTGAAGCGATCCTGCCTGGCTAATCAGCCGGCGAGGAATTCCGCGGCCCGAGGGGCGAACTGTTCCCAGTACTGGAAAACTCCGCCATGCCCCGAATCCGGGTAGATGATCAGCTCGGAGCCCTTGATCCGCTGGTGCAGATCCACCGAGAGTATCGAGGGGACCATTCGATCCCGGTCCCCATTGGCGATCAATGCGGCCCCGGTGAACACCGAAAGATCCGAGGGGGCAGAGCGGCCATAGCGCACGATGGCCTTCAGCTGCGTGCGAAGGGCCTTGAGGCTGACCTTGGCATCGCGATTTTCGGTGCGCTCATTAATGCGCTGGATGAAGTCTTTTGCCTCCCGTTTCCCGGACCGGTTGCGCTCAAAAAACAGGAATTCCTTCGGGTCCGCGCGGGCAATGGCCGAGCGGAGAATATCCAGGCAGGACACTGCCGCAACCTTGTCGATATTGCGGCCGCCGCGAGGCCCTGTTCCCGTGAGCACCAGTTTGCGCACCAGCTTCGGGTGCTTGACGATCAGATCCTGGACGATGAATCCACCCATTGAAAAGGCGAAAGCGTCAATCTGCCCGTATCCCAGTGCCCGGATGAACTCATAGGCATCATCGGCCGCGGCCTCGATGGACCCGGGCACGCGGCCCGAAGAGGCCCCGACGCCACGCTGGTCGAAGGCAATCACATGGCGGTGCTGGGCGATGGCCTCAACGATTCGTGGATCCCAATTGTCCAGATTGGCGGCCAGATGGACAAAGAACACCACTGGAATCCCACCCCGGGGCCCGAGCTCGCGGTAGGCGAAGCGCACGCCATTGGCAGTCGCAAAGCTGGTTGGGGCTTCGGCATAGGGGCTAGGCACCGGTGATCACCGCTTTTCCCCGGAAACCGCCCTGGGCCAGCGCGCTTATGGCCTGTGGCGCTTGACTGAAGCCAAAAGTCTTGCCCACGACCGGACGCAATACCGAGGAATCAACGAGTTGGGCGATCTCGCGCAGCTGTTCTCCGCTGGCATCCATGAAGAGGAATTCGTAGCCCACCCCGAGCTTCTTGGCCTGCTTGCGGATCTTGGCGCTCATCGCGGCAATGGCCAATCGAGCGAGGGGATTCATCCCCGCCTTGCGGGCAAATGCCGGATCCGGCGGACCGGTGATGCCCACGGCCTTGCCGCCCGGAGCCAGGATGCGCAGCGACTTTTCCAGGTTCTCGCCGCCGAGGCTGTCGAGGACCAGGTCAAATCCCGACAGTTCCTTTTCGAAGTCCTCGCTGCGGTAGTCGATCACCTGATCGGCGCCCAGCTCTTGCAGGAATTGGGCATTTTTTGCCGAAGCGGTGGTGGCCACGTGGGCGCCGAGGTGCTTGGCAAGCTGGATGGCGATGGTTCCCACTCCGCCGGCCCCGGCATGGATCAGGACCTTCTGGCCCGGCTGGACCTTGCCGCGCACCACGAGCGCCTGCCACGCGGTCAGGGCGACCAGGGGGAGCGAGGCGGCCTCGGTGGCGCTGAGGGTGGCCGGCGCCAGGGCGACATCATCCTGGTGGATCGCAATGCGCTCGGCAAAGGTGCCGATGCGGTGATCGCGCGGGCGGGCATAGACCAGGTCGCCGGCCTTGAACCCAATGACCTTGGAGCCGACCTCCAGCACCGTTCCGGCGGCATCGTGGCCCAGGATGAAGGAGGGCTTGTAGGGCAAGATGGCCTTGAATTCGCCGTCGCGGATCTTCTCGTCGAGCTGGTTCACTCCGGCGGCCAGAACTTTCACGAGGACATCGTTCTCGCCCACGCCAGGCTCGGCGACCTCCGCCAGCTGCAGTGGTTCCCTGTACTTCCGGACAACAAAAGCTTTCATCGGCTGATCTCCTGAGAAATTGGTGACTCAAGTCAATTATGAGTGTACTCAGATATCTAAGTCAAGCGTGGTTCCGGCCACGTTCCTCCACGGATGGTGAACGGCGCAAAAGCTGCTTGCCAAAGATGGCCCCGGGGTGTGAGTATCAGAGGACAGGTACTGCCCATTGGCCGTGGACCAAAGCAAAGGGGTGTTCTCTTGGCTGAAGAATCGATCGTTGTCCTGGGTGCCGGGCTTGCCGGCGCCACGACCGTCACCGAGCTGCGCGACCAGGGATTTGCCGGGCCGATTACGCTGATTGGTGACGAACCCGACCTGCCCTATGAGCGCCCGCCGCTATCCAAGGGGTTCCTGCAAGGCAACGAGGAGCCGGCAGGCTTCACGGTGCATGATGCCAACTGGTACCAGGAGCACAACATCACCCTGCGGCTGGGTGTGGCAGCCATCAGCATCGAGACCGCCCGGCGCCAGGTGCTGCTCGCCGATGGCAGCTTTGTGGATTACGATCGGCTGGTTCTGGCTACCGGATCGCGGGCAAATCTCGGCGGCGATGCGCCCCTTGCCGGCTACGACCTGCCCGGGGTGCACACCCTGCGCAAGCTTTCCGATGCGAAGTCGCTGCGTGCCCAAATCACCGACGGGGCACGGGTCTCCGTTGTGGGTTCGGGGTGGATCGGCATGGAAGTTGCCGCCAGCGCCCGCCAGCTCGGGGCGCGGGTGACCGTCTATTCCTCCTCCAAGGTTCCGCTGGCTTCGGTGTTCGGCGAGCGCTTCGGCCACCACCTGCTGGAGCTGCATCAGCGCCACGGGGTTGATGTGCGCACCGCCAAGGTCCAGGGCATCGAGCAGGTGGACGGGCACCTGCAGGTGCTCTCCGATGCCGGTTCCTCGCGGGCCGATGTGGTCCTGCTGGCCATCGGCGCTGTGCCCAATGTGCAGCTGGCTGAAACGGCGGGGCTCGAAGTGGACCAGGCGGTGCTGGTGGACGCCTCGCTGCGCAGCAGCGACCCCCGGATCCTAGCCATTGGGGATATCGCACAGGCCGCCCATTCGGTTTTGGGCCGGCGGGTGCGGGTGGAGCATTGGGACAATGCCATTCGCCAGGGCAAGCTGGCGGCAGCCACCTTGCTGGGCCAGGAGAAGTCCTATGACTGGCTGCCCTACTTCTTCACAGACCAGTTCGATCTGGGCATGGAATATGTGGGGTACAGCGATCCCGGGGACGAGACGGTGATCCGCGGGGATGTCGAGAGCGGGGAGTTTCTGGTGTTCTGGCAAAACGGGCAGAAGATCACCGCGGCCGCCAATGTGAATATTTGGGATGTCAATGATGGCCTGCGGGAATTGGTGGGGCGGGAAATCCCGGCCGAGCGCCTGGCCGACCCGCGGATCGAGCTCGCTGACCTGTAATGCCGGCGAAGAGAAGGGGGAGGTGCGGCTGATGAGCACCGTTGTGGTGGGTGTTGAATTGGGTATGCCGTCGGGGGTGCTGGTCACCGCCGCGGAGCTAGCCCGTGATCTGAAGGCCCGGTTGATCTGCGTTCACGCGCAAAGCGGCCGATATGTGACCGAGAAGCTCGCCGAAGGGGACCTGCTGGACTCCGCCGATCCGGTCGGCGAGGACTTGGCGTGGGAGTTGTCGCTGTCGATTACCGGCACGAGCTTCGAAAGCTATGCCGTGGCAGGGGACCCCGCCAAGGTTCTGGCCGCGGTGGCGGAACAGCAGGAGGCGCGGATAATTGTGGTGGGCACCCGGCGTTCGGGATTGCGCCAGAAGGTCGCAGAACTGCTGGATGGCTCCATTGCGCTGGCACTGGCCCAGAAGCAGCAGCGTCCGGTGCTTGTGGTTCCGCTGCTCGGTTCGCACTAGCTCTCGAAGTACAGGTGCGCGTGGGCGGCGCAGCCCGGGTTGAACAGCGCCTGGCAGTGCGGGCAACAGGAGGCGCTGCGATACTCGTTGACGGTCAGTTCGCTGTGGCAGACGCCGCAAAGCACCGCGGGCTGGTCGAATAATTGCGCTGGCCACGGTTGGGCCTGGTGGCCGGCCAATTCGGCATGGCACAGGTGGCACGGGAAGTAGGTGCCGCAGCAGAAGTGCTTTAGCGCAATCACGTCGCGCAGCTGGTGGTAGTGCGCGCAGCGGGTTTGCCCGTCCATCTGCACGCCGCGCAATTTCACGCCTATATCCATGGAGCCTCCTGCCGAATCTGTCGGGCTTGTGCAAAAAAGCACGCCGAATGTGCACAATCTGTGTCCCACTATGCACCGTTTCGGCTATCTTTGGCGATGTGATCCGCGCCATACTCGCTGTTGAAGTCTAGTTCCAACGGGGCAACTAGCAAGGGCGGAAGGAACCCACTGTGGTCAGTGAAACCTCATCAAAGTCCGAGCGCAAGGGATTGCGCAGGGTCGTTGCGGCCTCCATGGCCGGCACCGTCGTCGAATGGTACGAGTTCTTCCTCTATGCCACCGCTGCCACCCTGGTTTTCAACAAGATCTTCTTCCCGGATAACGGCAACGACCTGGATAACATCATCAAGGCCTTCCTGACCTACGCGGTAGGCTTCATCGCCCGGCCGATCGGCGGCATCGTCTTTGGCCACTTCGGCGACAAGTACGGGCGCAAGCACCTGCTGCAGGTGGCCATCGTGCTGGTCGGCGCCACCACCTTCCTCATGGGCTGCCTGCCCACCTTCAACTCCATCGGCTATGCGGCACCGATCCTGCTGATCGTCCTGCGCTTCGCCCAGGGTTTCGCCGTCGGCGGCGAATGGGGCGGCGCGGTGCTGCTGGTGGCCGAGCATGCGCCGAACAAGGAACGCGGCTTCTGGGCCTCATGGCCGCAGGCGGCGGTGCCGGTGGGCAACCTGCTGGCCACGATCGTCCTGCTGGTGCTGTCCTCGGCACTGAGCAACGAGGCCTTCCTGGCCTGGGGCTGGCGCGTGGGCTTCTGGCTCTCGGTCGTGATCGTGATTGTTGGCTACTACATCCGCACCCGCGTTTCCGATGCTCCGATCTTCAAGGAGGCCAAGGCGGAGCTGGAACAGAATGCCGCCGCCGGATATGGCGTCAAGGAAGTCTTCAAGCGCTACCCGCGCGGCGTCTTCACCGCGATGGGCCTGCGCTTTGGCGAGAACATCATGTACTACATGGTGGTGACCTTCTCCATTACCTACATGGCCACGCAGCTGAAGATGGATACCTCCACGATTCTCGGGCTGATGCTGATCGCCCACGTGATCCACGCGATCCTGGTTCCGCTGGTGGGCCGGTTTACCGATACCCGCGGACGCCGCCCGGTCTATGGCACGGGCGTGATACTCATGATGATCTGGGGCGTGGTGGCCTTCCCGCTGTTCAACACCGCCAACCACGCGATCATCTTGTCCACCATCGTGCTCGGCCTGGCGGTGCACGCCCTGATGTATGCCGGCCAGCCGGCGATCATGGCCGAGATGTTCCCGACCCGGATGCGCTACTCGGGCGTATCGCTGGGCTACCAGGTCACCTCGATCGTGGCCGGTTCCATGGCACCGATCATTGCCACCTGGCTATTGAAGGTCTATGGCTCGTGGGTGCCGGTGGCTGGCTACATTGTCTTCGCGGCGCTTCTCACCCTGGTAGCCGTGTACTTCATGAAGGAAACCAAGGGCGCCGATTTGGGCGCGATCGATGAGGCGGACCGCTTGGCTACAGATGGCGAAGTGGAAGCGGCAAAGCATCTGAAGATGCAGAAATAGCCTTTCTTGCGCTAATTGGCTCGCAGCAGTGCCCGCTCGGAAATGACGCCGCACAGCAAAAGAGTCTGGCAGGCAAGCAAGACCGGCACATATCGCGCGAATCCACCGGAACCATCCAACAGCCAGCTTGCCGCAAGGTACATGACGATCGCGACCGTGAGGTGCAGGGCCAAGGAGAGCAGCCGTTGTCGTTTTGTCGCGCCCTGCCATGCAGGGATCTGGCCGGTTTCGGAATCATCGGCGCTGTTGGCCAGTCCAAGGAATTTCAGCAACATGCTCCTGCTTTCGGCCGCTTAGTCATGAGGTTGTTCTATTTCGAGCTTAGCGAGATCATGATCGAAATCGAATCCTACTTTTGGATGAGGCCCTCGATGAGCTCGGAGCACAATGTGCACGGGCGGCCATGGCTGCGGACTGCCTCAGCGAAGCCATAGAATCGTCGCCTGAGACCGCAACACCATGAGGGAGCTTTCATGCAACCGTGCAGACTGCATATTGTCGGTGGCAGCGGGAGCGGAACCACCACACTGGGCCGTTCCATCGCCGATGCCTGGTCTGTTCCCCATGCGGATTCGGACGATTACTTCTGGGTGCCTACCGACCCGCCCTACACGCAGCAGCGAAACCCTGCCAGAAGGGTGGAATTGATGCTGGAGATTTTTGCGCGGCGTTCGGCCTGGGTGCTTTCCGGCGCGATGAGCGGCTGGGGAGACAGGATCCTGCAACGATGCGATGCCGTGGTGTTCTTGACGCTCAGCGCACCAGAACGCTTGCAGCGCATCAAGCAGCGAGAAATCATCCGAAGAGCCGGCGAGGAGATCAATACCGGGGCTTTTGGCGAATTCCTGGCCTGGGCCAGCAATTATGATGATCCAGAATTCAGCGGGCGCAGCCGCGCACGGCACGAAGCTTGGCTGAAAACCTTGGATCGACCGGTGCTGCGCCTGGACAGCACGAGCAACGTGCAAGAGCTGCGTGACGCGGTGCTTAACTGGGAACCTGGTTGCCGAAGGGGAGTATGAACCAATCCCCATTAGCCGCCGCATCATTCAGAGCCCGCACGGTCGCCTGAACCGCCTTGCTGCGCAGCGCCTCCTCGCGGCCCACGAGCCAATATTCGGAGAGGTAGCTGAACTGGTCATGCAAGACCGGAATCAGATTCGGATAGTGCTTGGACAGGAAGACCGGGAGCAGCCCGAGCCCCGCATGGTTCATCGTTGCCGCGTACTGGACCGCAATGCTGGTCGAAGAAATCGCACGGTGCATCGGCGGCAGGTGGCTGGTCGCCTCGTCCAGCTTATCCACGGTCAATGCCGTATCAATGTAGTAATTCAAGCTGTGGCCTGCCAGCTCCGACAGCTGGTGTGGGGTTCCGTGGGCTTGAAGATATTCGGCCGTGGCGTAAAGCCGCAATTCATAATCCATGAGCTTGGTGGAGGCTGCCTTGCGCACGCTGGGCTGCCCGATGACAATCTCCAAATCCATGCCGGTGCGCGTCTGCCGGGCGCGGGTGGTTTCCGAGACAATTTCGAACACCAGCTGCGGGTGCTTTGCCTGCAGCTTCGCCAAGGCGGGCGCCGCCAGATGCGCGCTGAAGGCATCGGGCGCTGCCAGCCGCACATGCCCGGCCAACGTGGGGGAATCCTCCTCGGTGCTGATGGCGGCCACCGCCTGCTCGATGGCTTCGGCACTGGCCATGGCCCGGCGGCCCAAATCCGTCAGCTCCCAGCCATTGGGGGTATGCGCCAAGAGGTGGCCGCCCATGGCCTTTTGCAATGCGTCGATGCGCCGGGAGATCGTCGAGTGGTTCACCCCGAGAACCGTTGCAGCCGCGGTGTACCGGCCCAAGCGGGCCACGGTGAGCAAGGCAATCAGGGATTCAAGATGGCGGTAATCGATCTGGCGGTCCATGGAACCAGTCTGCCATGTGCGCTGGCGCACACCGCACTTGCGCAATTGGCATGCTTCGAACCATTGAGCGCCCGGCATCCAGGAACCTACGCTGGCCCCAGAAGACAAAACTCGATGGCGAGGGGAAAACCGATGAGCAGCTACGCATGGATCGGGCTGGGCAATATGGGCGGGCCAATGACCGCCAACTTGGTGTCGGCCGGGCACACAGTGAAAGGCTTTGATCTCAGCGAACAAGCCTGCGTCGCGGCAGAGCTGGGAGGGGTTCAGATCGCCGGATCCATCGCTGAGGCCATGGAGGGTGTCGATGCGGTCTTCACCATGCTGCCCAAGGGCGAGCATGTGCGCGCGGTTTATGAGGGCGAAGCAGGGATCTGGGCCCACGCGACGGACCAGATGCTGCTGATTGATTCTTCCACCGTGGACATCGAAACCTCCCGGTACATCCACGAAGGCTCGGCGCAGCGCGGACTGGGCTTTGTGGACGCCCCGGTGTCCGGCGGAATTTCGGGTGCCGAGGCAGGAACCCTCGCGTTCATGCTGGGCGGGGAGGCGCAGCTCATGGAGCGAGCCACCGGCTACATAGCCCCGATGAGCGGACGGACCATCGTCGCCGGGGCCGCCAGCATGGGCATTGCCGCCAAGATCTGCAACAACATGATGCTCTTCATCGACTTGATGGCCAGCGCCGAGGGATCGCAACTGGCTGAAAAGCTCGGCCTGGATCCCAAGGTGTTCTGGGAGATCGCCTCGGTTTCCTCGGGGCGGTCCTGGGCCCAGCAGACCTGGTACCCGGTCCCGGACATCATCGACACCGCCGCGGCCAACAACAATTTCGAGGCCACCTTCCGCACGGATCTGGCGCGCAAGGACGTGGGCCTGGCCCTGGACGCGGGCGAAAGCACCGGAGTGCGCCTGCCTGCGGCAACCTTGGCCAGGGACCATTTTGATGAGCTGATTGCCCAGGGGCTGGGGGCCAAGGACTGCTCGCTGATCGTCAAGAACCTGCTGCCCGATGAGCCGGTGCGCGGCTGGAACCCGCAGCAGGAGAGCTGAGCATGAAGCCGATCCGGGCCGCGGTCCTCGAACAGCACGGTAACCAGCGCCCCTATGCCGAGCACCGGCCGCTGGCCCTGCGCGAGCTGCAGCTTGACGAGCCAGGGCCCGGCGAGGTGCTCGTGCGGATTACCGCGGCAGGACTGTGCCACTCCGATTTATCGGTGATTGACGGGAACCGGCCGCGGCCGGTGCCCATGGTCCTGGGCCATGAATCGGCAGGCATTGTGGAGCAAGCCGGGCACGGGGTGGATCTTGCCGTGGGGCAACAGGTCATCTCCGTGTTCCTGCCACGCTGCGAAAAGTGCGCTGCCTGTGCCACCGGAGGCAAGCTGCCGTGCACCGCCGGAACCGAAGCCAATACGGCAGGATCGCTGCTTTCCGGCGCTCGCCGGCTGCGCATGGATGGCCAGTCGGTCCACCATCATCTGGGGGTATCGGCCTTCGCTGACTATGCGGTGATGGATGCGCGCAGCCTGGTGGCCGTCGGCAGCGACGTGCCGCCGGAAGTTGCTGCTGTGCTGGGCTGCGCTGTGCTCACCGGTGGCGGTGCCCTGCGCAATGCCGCCGGTGCCAGCGGGTCCGAGGATGTGGCCATCGTCGGGCTCGGCGGAGTGGGCATGGCCGCCTTGCTGGTGGCCGTAGGGCAACGCACCACTGGCAGGATCCTGGCCATCGACGCCAATGAGGACAAGCTGGCCGTGGCCCTTGAACTGGGCGCCGACGCGGCCTGCACACCGCAAGATCTGGCTGGTCGCAGCGCAGAAATTGTCATAGAAGCCGCCGGGCACCCACGGGCCTTTGAAACTGCCCTGGCTGCCACGGCCGCGGGCGGAACGCTGGTGACCGTCGGGCTGCCGGCGCCCGGGGCAATGAGCGCTATCGAGCCGCTGTCCCTGACTGCGGGTTCGCGCACCATCGTCGGCAGCTATATGGGTTCGGCCCTGCCAGCGAACGACATTCCCTACTATGAGAGCCTCTGGCGGGCGGGCAGGCTCCCGGTGCAGAAGCTGGTGCGCACCCGGCCGTTGGAACAGATCAACGAGGCGCTGGACGAACTGGCCGAAGGACGCTCGGTGCGCCAGGTGCTGCTGCCGTGACTAGTAGAATCGAGGGGTGACTGATTCGACCGCCGGCCCACGGGCACTGGCAACTCTGACCGATATCCGGGTGTTCGACTACCTGTGTGCCGCTCCGGCCACACGCACCCAGATTTCCGCGGACCTGGGAATTTCCAAGCCCACGGCATCCCAGGCGATCTCCCGCCTGCAGGAGAACGGACTGGCGATCGCCATTGACCGTCCGGCTGAGACCAAGCGCGGCCGAACCCCCGAGCGCTACGCGCTGTGCAGCGAGTACGGGCATGTGCTGGCCTTGTGCCTGCAAGCCGAATCCCTGCAGGTTCGGGCCACCGATCTATCGGGAACGATCCTGGTTGATCGCCTCTACCCGTTGACCCCGCACAGCAGCGCCGGGGAAGTGGAAAAGATGGCGGCCACCGAAATTGCCCGGGTGCGCAAGCAGCTGCGCTCGCCGTTGCTGGCCGCCGCGGTCAGCCAGGCCGCACCGGTGTTGCGCGAGGATGCAGAACGCGTGGTTCCCACCGTGATTTTCCCTGCATCCGGCGCCAACTTGGCCGGGCTGTTTGATGCCAGCGTTCCGGTGGTCTTGGATAACGACGTGAACTGGATGGCGGTTGCCGAGGCCGAAAGCACCGATGGATCGTTGATGATGCTGTACATCGGAGCGGGTTTGGGGGCCGGGCTTGTCATCGACGGAAAACTTCACCGCGGACGCCATGGCACGGCCGGCGAGCTGGAGAACCAGCTGCTGGGAGAGAAGAACCTGCGCGAGGTACTGGGCGAAGTGGGCATGTTCCAGACCCGCATTCTCTGGGAGCGACTGGCAGACCAGCGAACGTGGCCGGCGTTCTTGAAGCCCTTGAGCCAGGTGCTCGCAAATCTGGTGGGGTTTGTCGATCCGCAGCAACTGGTTGTCACCGGCCCGGCAGTGACCGAGGAATTATGCGCGGCGCTGGCTGAAGAGGTCAATGGCAGATTGCTGGTGCCAGTGACCGTGCGCCCCTCATCCCTTGGAGTGCAATCGGCCGCCCACGGCGCGGTGGCCGGTGCCCGGGACATCGCCTTGGAAAATCTTTGGGAAAACTACCGGGAACGTTGACCAAACGCCGGAAGCTATATATCGTAAAGAGTCCTTAAAATTTCTTTGCAACGTTGGGGAGAATCCTGATGGCATCATCTGCCGCACCGGCATCCAAGTCGCAGTTCGCTGCCATCGGCCTTGACATGGGCGGATCATCGATCAAGTACGCCTTGGTCGGAACCGACGGAAAACTTGTCGAAAGCACACTGAACAAGGCGATCACCCCAGAAGGCGCGCATCCTGAGGCTGTCGCCGGAGTCATGGCGCAGATTGTCCGCGACCTGCAAGAGGCCACTGGCGAGGATCTGGCGAGCATCCCTGCTGGGGTTGCCGTGCCCGGAATCGTGATCGACGGAGTGGTGCATTCGGCCGCGAATATCGACAAGGCCTGGATCGGCTTGGATGCCACCGCCATGTTCAGCAAGGTGCTGGACCGCGAGGTCTACCTGCTTAATGACGCTGACGCTGCCGGCATGGCAGAGGTGTACGCTGGCGCCGGCTCCAAGGACGGTGCGCCGCTGAAAGGCAGCACCCTGCTGCTGACCCTGGGCACCGGAATCGGTTCGGCCTTCTTCCGCGACGGGGTGCTCTTCCCCAACGTGGAATTCGGGCACCTGGAGATCGACGGATTCGATGCAGAAAGCAAAGCCGCCGCACGCGTAATGCGCGAAGAAGACTTGAGCTGGGACGAGTACATCGCCCGCTTGCAGCGCTACCTTTCCCACGTGGAATTCCTGTGCAGCCCTGACTTGATTGTCATCGGCGGCGCAATCTCCGAGGACCACGAGCACTTCTTGCCTAAGCTGGACTTGCGAGCAAAGCTCGTTCCCGCAGAATTCAACAACGCCGCCGGGGTGCTGGGCGCCGCGCAACGCGCCATGCATCCGGGCAATTAGGAACCACATGCATACGATTGACCCGAACGCCCAGATCAAACTCGTTGCCGTCGACATGGATGGCACCTTTTTGGACGGTGACGGTCAAATCCCCGATGAGGCTTGGGGCGTGATCGACCAGCTGCAGACCCGTGGCATCAAGTTCGTGCCTGCATCCGGACGGCAGTTCGCCACCTTGCGTGAGCAATTCGCCCAGCTCGGAGAGATCGCCATCATCGCCGAAAACGGCACCGTGGTCATGGATGGGGAGACCGAAATCTACTCCAACATCATTGATCGCGCTTTAGTGAACTCGGTGATCGAGACCGTGCGGCAGCAGGACGCGCTGGATGCCGGACTGGTGCTGTGCGGTCGCCGCACGGCCTACGTGGAGCGCCAGGACCAGAAGTTCGCCGACGCTGTCGCGCCGTACTACCGTGCGGTGCAGGTGGTTCAGAACCTCAATGACGTTGAGGACGAGATCATCAAGATGGCCGTGAACGTGGGCACCAGCAAGGTCCAGGAAATGGCGGCCGCGCTCGATGTCCCTCTGCAGGTGGTCATCTCCGGAAGCCACTGGGTGGATGCCATGAACCACGGGGTGCACAAGGGACTGGCACTAGGCGCCCTGCAAAGGGAACTGGGCATCAGCGATGACGAAACTGTGGTGTTTGGCGACTATCCCAATGATCTGGAAATGATCAAGGCTGCCACCTATTCCTTCGCCATGGCCAATGCCCATCCCGAGGTGGCAGCCGCAGCGAACTTCACTGCGCCGGCTAACACCGAATACGGTGTCCTGCAGGTGCTGCGCGCCTACCTCGATGGGCGTACGCAGCTCTAGCAGGCAGCGGATTTCCGGCCGGCTACCGGGCCAGGTAGTGACCCAGCCCGGCCAAGGCGGCACGCACCCCGGTGGCCAAGGAGAGCTCGTAGTCCGGCAGGAAGAAGGGCGAGTGGTTGACCGGCGGAGCGTCTTCTCGGGCGAGAAACCCGCCAAAGAACCAGTACACGTAGGGAACCGAGATCTCGTCGCCCAGCGCACCGAAATCCTCCGAACCCATCGCCGCAGGCAGGTCTGAGACCTGTTCGCCACCCAGTTCATCGATGAGCGCCTGCCTGACGCGCTGCGTATGCTCGGGGTTGTTGTGCAGCTTGGGGAAGGAATTCAGGGCTTCGATTTCCGGCTCCGGGGCGTTGGATGCGGCTGCTTCGGCCTGCACGATGCGCTTGACCCCGTCCAGGATCTGCGCGCGGGTCGGCTCGTCGAAGGTCCGGATGTTCAGCGTGAATTCCGCCCGGTCCGGAATGATGTTCTCCTTCAGCCCGGCATGGAAGGACCCGCAGGTGAGCACCGCTGGACTCTGCGGGTGCAATTCACGCGATACCAGGGTCTGCAGGCGCGTGATGGTGTGGGCGCCCTGGACGATCGGATCAATCGAGTCCTGCGGCTGGGAGCCGTGGGACTGCTTGCCATGCAGCGTGACCTTCAATGAATCGGCCATGGCCATGGCCGGGCCGCTGGTGAGCCCGATGGATCCGGCGGCGAATGGGAAGACATGCTGCCCGAGGATGATGGAGGGCATCGGGGCCTTGTCCCAGAGCCCGTCATCGAGCATGGCTCTGGCTCCGGCGCTGGTTTCCTCTCCCGGCTGGAAGATCCAGACGATGGTTCCGCCCCATGCCGCAGTCTGCTCGGCCAGCCGGGCGGCTGCGGTGAGGGCCGCGGTGACGTGGGTGTCATGGCCGCAGCCATGCATCACAGGCACATCGGTGCCGTCGGCAAGTTGGCCGCGTGCCGTCGAGGCGTAGTCGGCCCCCGTATCCTCGGCAATTGGCAGGCCGTCGGTGTCGGCACGGAAAGCGACCACCGGGCCTTCGCCATTGCGCTGGATGCCGACCACTCCGGTTCCTCCGCAGAGGAAGTTTTCGATGCCCAGGGCATCGAGCTGCTGGCCGATATAAGCGGCCGTCTGGTGCTCCTGCATGGACAGCTCCGGATGGGCATGCAGGTGGCGGTACATCTGGTGCATGAGCCCGGCTTCTTCGTCGGTCAGGACGGTGCGCAGGGCGGCGGGGTGTTCAGTAGTCATGGTGATTCCTCTTAGTCGGCAGCTGGGGCGTGGACGGCGTTGCGGTCGCGTACGATCCACGACACGATGATGGAGAAGAGCACAACCAGCGCCGTGCCAAACAGGGCAAGGGATGGAACCAGCGGAATCACCACGAAGTACATGAGCAGCGACAGGGCAATGGCGACGATGGTTGGACGGACCTGCTTCATGGCGACGATGGCCTGGACCAGCACTGCTCCCATCAAGGAGGGCAGGATGTAAAGGCGGGCGACTTCGATCATCTCGGCGGGGATGATCGAGACCAGCCATGATCCGAAGATGCCGACGAAGACCAGGAGGCTGGTCAGGTGGACGGTAGCCGCGCCACCGATGGCCATCACCGAGGCCAGGTCGCCGCGCCGGGTGCCGGGCTTGGCGTCGATGGCCGACTGGGCCACGATGGCCGCGGGCAGCAGCTTGTTGGAGATATTGCCGATCATGAAGGCCTGGTACATCGCGGCCGAGCCCAGGATCGGGAAGTAGGTCAGCGGCTCGACGAACCAGAAGATCCCGAAGGTGGCCGCGACAGCGGCGAAGGCCACCCAGATCATCGAAGGGCTGATATCGAGTCCTGCGAAGAAGACCAGGTAGATCGGGCCGAGCAGCGAGAAGACCAGGCCTGCGGCCATGGTCAGCGAGCCGTAGCGCGTGGTCTGCTGCTCGAAGCGGGCCATCGAGGCATCCGCTTGGGTCATTGCTGGAGAGCTCATGGGTTCTGTCCTTTCAATTCCGCTATGCGGTGTGCATCAGGTAGCCGGCTGCGATCGAAATCAGGATCGCGAAACCCAGGGCCCATTCCTTGAGCCATTTGGCGTTGAGCACCTTGGCGAGGAAGAGGAACAAGGCCATGGAGGTGGCCGATATCAGCACCAGCGTCATATGGATGCTGGATTTGGGGATCTCGGCGATGGTCAGCATGCTGAATGCCCCGAGCAGGGCCGCAGTAGGAATCAAGGCCATGGCCGCAGGGTTGCGCTTGGCCAGGGTCTTTCCGCCGCGCTTCAGGATCGGGGTCAGCAGCAGGGTGCATAGCATCCACATGCCGCCCGAGAGGCTCATGGCCATGAAGGCCACGGCGAAGACCTGCTGGGTGTAGGTATCCCCGCCGAGCATGGAGCCCATGGATTGGGCGGCCAGATTGGCGCTGGCCGTTTCCGTGGAAGCGGAGCCGATCAGCCCGATGCGCACGAGCACCGCAGGGGTGCCGAACAAGGCCAGCAGCGCGATGGCCACCAGTACCACCGAGAGCGAGGGGCCGATCGAGGCGACGGCGCCGGCGCGAAAGGCCTCCTTGACTTCGCGCACCGGCATGTCGATATGGGGAGCCGCGGCCTTGGCGGCCCGGACGTAGAGGATGGTCTGGATGAAGATCACGGCGAACACGCCCAGTGCGCAAAACCATAGGAAGGGGCTGTTGGCGATGGCCCAGATGTCCGTCGAGCCTGGATCGCCGGCCGAAAGCGGGAAGTGCATCGGAACTCCTTTGATGTGGACCAGCATGGTGTGATGCAGGTCTCGTTTGATACAAGAGTCCTCCTGAAAAACGACAATGGCAAGGAATGCCGGATCTGGCCATAGATCTGGCCAAATCCTCCAAAATGGTGAGTTTCCATGGGAACTATTCCATTTGCGGTCACGAAGGGCGGAGGATTGTGACACATGTCGCACCATAGTCATCCGCCAGAAAGGCACTGCCATGAATGAGATCCAGCAACTGAGCGCCACTGAGCTGACCGCCAAGATCCGCAGCCGCGAGCTCTCGGCCCGCGAAGCGCTGGAGAGCCACATCCAGGCCATCGATGAAGTGAACAGCCAGATCAATGCGGTGGTCATCAAGGATTTCGAGCGCGCTCGGATTAAGGCGGCAGAGGCCGACGAAGCCACGGCGAGAAATGAGCCGACCGGCGTGCTCCACGGGTTGCCCATGACGCACAAGGACACTTTCAACACTGCCGGCCTGCTCTCCACCCAGGGATCGCTGGCCTTGAAGGACAACGTCCCCGACCGCGACGACCTGCAGATCGCCCGCCTGGCATCTGCGGGAGCGATCAGAAGCGGCAAGACCAATGTCCCGGAATTCGGAGCCGGATCGCACACCTTCAACGAGCTCTTCGGCACAACGACCAATCCCTACGCGGTGGACCGTTCCGCCGGAGGCTCCTCGGGCGGCGTAGCCGCCGCGGTCGCCGCCCGGATCCAGCCGTTGGGCGATGGCTCGGATATGGGCGGTTCGCTGCGCATCCCGGCCAGCTTCTGCAATGTCATCGGTTTCCGGCCCTCCTACGGAGTAATTCCCCTGGAGGCCAAGGGAAATGCCTACTCATGGCTGGCCCGCTCCGGCCCGATCGCCCGGACGGTGGAAGATATTGCGCTGTTCATGCGCGCCAGCGCGGGAGATGACAGGCTCCCGACCCCGAACACGCTGGCCGCCAGCGACTTCGGAACTCCAGTACCTGATCTTCGCGGGGTCCGGATCGGCTACAGCTTCGACTTCGGGATCGGCGTCCCGGTGGAGCCAGAGGTGATCGAGGTCCTGCAGCGCCAACTCTCGGTCTTCGAGGCTGCCGGCGCCATCCTGGAAGAAGCAAGCATCGATTTCGCAGATGCCGACGAGGTCTTCGGAAATACCCGGGCCTTCGATTTCGCCACCAATCTGGGCGGCCTGGTGCGCAGCCACGGCGCGCTGATCAAGCCGGAAGTCCTCTGGAACGTCAAGAAGGGAATGGACCTTGACGGTCCGGCCATGATTTCAACCGTGGCGGCCCGCACCCGGCTGGAGCACGCGGTGCAGGGCTTCTTCTCGCGCTTCGATTTGTTCCTCTCCCCGGCGACGCAGGTGCTGCCTTTCGACGCCACGCAGCGCTGGCCTGAGCAAATCGCGGGTACCCAGGCCGAAACCTATCTGGACTGGATGCGCTCGGCCTGCCTGCTCTCGGCCACCAGCCTGCCGGTCATCGCCATGCCTGGCGGCTTCACCGAATCCGGGCTCCCGGTGGGATGGCAGCTGGCGGCCAACCACTACCAGGACGTCCAGCTTCTGAATTGGGCGGCCGGCTACGAGCAGATGACCCGTTTTGCCGACCAGGCGCCGGCCCTGGCCACGGATCCGGCCTCGGTGGCAGCCAGTCCCGTCAAGACCGCCAGCGCTTGAGCCGCTAACTGCTGGGCCCGGCAGAGTATGATGTGAGCACTGCTCCGGCGCACCTGGCGCTGGAGGCCAGGGCTGCAGTATCCGCAGCCTGAGCTTGGCTCGCGCGGGCGCCGCCAAAAGACCAGCAGAGGGGAACGGATGACAGAACTGAGCACTGTGCAGCGCCGCATCATTGCCGCCCTCCAGGTTGATGGCCGGGCCACGTGGCGGAAAATTTCAGCAGCACTGGATTTGCCTGAGCGCTCGGTCGCCCGCCACGGGGCGTGGCTCCTGGAACAGGGCCTGGTGACCGTGGCAGCGATTCGCCACCGCGAGCATTCGCTGCTGATCGCTTGCACTTGTGCACCGGGGACCGGCCGAATTGCCAGTGAATCATTGTCTACCCGGCCGGATACCAGTTTCTCCTACCAGGTCACCGGCAGGGAGGACCTCGTCGTTGAAATGCACTACAGCGGCGACGTGACCGAGATGCTCTCCGTGGAATTGCCAGCGACCCCCGGGGTCGCCTCGATCGTGGTTTATCCGGTCTTGAAATACTTCAAGACCATTCGCGGGTGGCGCCTGGGTTCGCTCAAGCCTGCCGAAGAGCAGGCCCTGCAAGCCAGCCCGGATATCACCACGTGGCGCATCGAGCCTGATCTCACAGCGAAGGACGAGCAGATCATCTCCGCCTTGCAGGAGGACGGGAGGGCCAGCTACGAATCAATTGCCCGCCGGGTGGCGATGAGCGAGACCAGCGTTGCACGGAGGATCGATTGGCTGCTCTCAACGGGCCAGATCGCCATCCGCGCCGTGGTGGAACCCCTGGCCGTGGGACTTCCGGTCGAGGCCTTGCTCTGGGTATCCACGGCACCGTCCCAAGTGGAGAAATTGGGCCAGCGTCTGGCGCTGCGCCCGGAAGTGCGTTATGCGGCGGCGGTGGCTGGAGACTGCCAGCTGGTGGTCGACGTGACAGTTGCCAGCCAGGCCGAGCTCTATGAATTCATCTCCCACAGCTCGTGGGGCGACTCGATGCTGCAGGTGAAGACCTCGCTGGTGGTGAGCGCCCGGAAACGCGGCGGACGCTTGATCAGCGGCTAGTGCGATGGCCATGCTGCTGCGTCGGGACACCAGGAATTCAACTGGGATCCAGTTTTCCTGCGACTGGTATTCACCGTGGCGGAGGAATGGGTGAATGCCGGATGAATCTTAGGCATGGCCGCAATCAAACTGCGTAACATGCTGATTTTGGCCCTGCTACTGCCCGGTAGTGACATACTCTCGCCGTACTGGGTGCGCTGAAAACGACCCAGGAGGTTAACAACCAGTTAACCATGCAGGGTGAAAGGAATACCGGCAACCGTGAGCAAGAGGTTGACCTACGGGAAGAACCAAGCCGTCGCCACTCCGGAAAGCGCATGGCGAAAACGCAAAGACGCGTGGGAGCACCTCGGCTACATGCTGAGCGAGATTTCCTCGGAACATCAAGATGAGCCCGGCCGCAAGGAACATGAATTGGAAGCTGGCCGGCTGCTGGGCCTCTTGGCTTCCATTGAACCCTATTGGGCTAACCCGGGACTGGACTATTTCAACGATGTAGCCGGGCTCATGTCCACCGGCCGTTACGCCGATGCCATGCAGCTGGTCTACCAGGCCAACCAGTCGTTCAGGACTATTACCCAGTATATGGATCTGGACGGCCAAGACAGCGTCCGGACAGACCCCGAAGACCTGGGCGGCGGTGCTGCGGGCGGAGCCAAACCCCATGTGCCAATGGTGGAGATCCTCCTTCTGGATAATGGGCCGACCGATGAAATTGGGCAATTCACCGAAGAACTGGCAGCACAACGCCAACGTACCGATCCATTCCACTACAACTTCATTGTGGTGCCCAGCGTCGAAGATGCCCTCGCTGCCGTCTTGATCAATCCAAGCATCCAGGGCGTGGTACTCACCGCGCGCTTTGAACTGGTCACCCGACGCAGGCTCTCATCGACGCTGCATAAATTCATTGTGAACCGCACCGCCGGCTACTTCGAATCCACCCGGCAGATCCAGCGCCTGCTGGATCTGGAAGAGATCATGGATAAATTGCATCCGCAGATTCCGGTGTACCTGATGGCCGGTGTCGCATTGGAATCCATTGCCCATGAGATCACAGGGCGGTTCCGTCGCATCTTCTCGCGCAATGACGGCATGGATTTGCACTTGTCGATCATCGCCGAGGTGACCGAGCGGTATCACACACCGTTTTTCAATGCCCTGCAGAAGTACGCCAAGCGGCCTGGCGGAGTATTCCACGCCATGCCTATATCTCGAGCGGGATCGGTGCAGAATTCGCCGTGGGCCCGCGACCTCGTTGATTTCTACGGCAAGAACCTGCTGCTGGCAGAAACCTCCGCGACCTCCGGAGGCCTGGACTCGTTGCTGGATCCGCAGAGCTCGATCAAGAAAGCCCATGAATTGGCGGCTCGTGCCTTTGGCAGCCACCGCACCTACTTCGTTACCAATGGAACCTCGACGGCCAACAAGATCGTTCACCAATCGATTCTGGCTCCAGGCGACATTGTCTTGGTGGACCGCAACTGCCACAAGTCCCACCACTATTCACTAGTGCTCGCCGGGGCCCACGTGAGCTACCTTGAAGCCTACCCGCTGAACGAGCACTCCATGTATGGAGCCGTGCCACTGCGGGACATCAAAGCCCGGCTGCTGCAATTGAGGCGCGAAGGACTGCTGCACAAGGTCAAGATGGTGACCCTGACCAACTGCACCTTCGACGGCATCATCTACGACCCGCGCAGGGTCATGGAAGAGTGCCTGGCCATCAAACCAGACCTTGTCTTCCTATGGGATGAAGCGTGGTTTGCCTTCGCCAGCTTCCATCCGGTCTACCGGCAGCGCACCGCCATGAGCGTTGCCAAGGTGCTGGAAGAGGACATGGAAACGCAGGAGTACCGGCAGCGCCATGCCCGGCAAGCCAAGGACCTGCCAGCGCCTGGCACCAGCGACCGGCCAGAAAATGATGAGGCATGGCTGAACACGCGTTTGATTCCTGATCCTGAACAGGTTCGCTTGCGCGTGTACTCCACCCAATCCACGCACAAGACGCTGACCTCGCTGCGCCAGGGATCCATGATCCACGTCTTTGACCAGGACTTCGCGATGCGCAATCTCAACGCCTTCCGCGAGGCCTACATGACCCACACCTCGACCTCGCCGAACTATCAGATCTTGGCGTCACTGGATATCGGCCGGCGCCAGGCTGAACTGGAAGGCTATGCCCTGGTGCAGCGTCAGGTGGACTTGGCGCAGTCCATCTGCCGGGCCATGGGCCGAAACACTTTGCTGGGCAAGTATTTCCGGATCCTGGATTCCAGGGATCTGATTCCCGACGAGTACCGCTGCTCTACCAGCGCGACGCCCGTTCGCGACGGACTGGCCGCGTGGGATGAGGCCTGGCAAAACGACGAGTTCGTGGTGGATCCTTCGCGATTGACCTTGGACATCAGCAGGACCGGGGTGGACGGGGATACCTTCAAGCACCAGTACCTGATGGACGGTCATTCCATCCAGGTCAACAAGACCAGCCGCACCTCGGTACTGTTGATGACCAATATCGGAACAACCCGTTCCGCCGTGGCGCACCTGATTGAAGTCCTGGTCAAAATCGCCGAGGAGCTGGAACGGAAAAAGCGTCTTGACGGGCGAGTGCTGGCCATGGGTAAGACTGCCGATCAGCATCAAGTCTGCCTTCCGGACTTCAGTTTCTTCGCGCCGGAATTCGATACCGGGGGCGGCAGCGGCGATCTGCGCAAGGCCTACTACCTGACCTATCAGGACCCGGCGACGCACTTCCTGTCTTCGGCACAGATCCGCACAAGGATTATCGCGGGGGAGCAGATCGTTTCGGCCGTGTTCGTCACTCCCTATCCGCCAGGATTCCCGGTGCTGGTGCCAGGCCAGGTAGTCACCTTGAACATCCTGGATTACATGGACCGGCTGGATACGCGCGAGATCCATGGGTATCACCAGGATCTCGGCTATCAGGTGTTTACCCATGAATCCCTGGCAGACCTGTAGCCGGAGGCAAATTCGGCAGCCAGGTTGAAACCGAAAAATGCCCCCACAGTGTGGGCGCATTTTTCGGTTTGGAGATTTGGCCGTTATTCGTGCGTTGCCAGATAGTTGGAGACGGCTTCAAAAGCCCTGATGGTAGGGAAGAGCTTGGACGCATCCTGCGGCAAGGGCCAGCTCGACAGCTTCACGGCCACCAATTTCGTTGCCGGATCCATGTAGATCATCTGGCCATGGATTCCCAAGGCCACCGCGGCATTGGTGGCAGGGTTGGGAAACCAGATCTGGTTGCGATATCGGCCGCCAGGCATCATGTTGTCGGTGGGGGATAGGGCGAAGGCCTGTTGCTGCAGCGGGTCCGCAGTGAAGGTGTCGGCCAGCCAGTTTTCGGAAACGACCTGTTTTCCGGTCAAGGCCCTGCCGCCGTTGACGTACACATGCCCGAAGCGCGCGAGGTCGCGAAGCGTGGCATTAAAACCGCCATCGAACATTCCGGTTCCGAATTGGTCCACGCCCATGACCAGGTCCTGCTGTGCTCCAATTTTTGACCAGATGCTCTCCGAGAGCAGTTCCTGCATCGGCGCACCACCAGCAGATTCCAGCACCCAGCCCAGAACATCAGTTTCACAAGAGCGGTACTCGAAAGCGCCACCGTGCGCCGACTTGGCCTGCAAGGTCCGCAAGAATTCGTACATGCCGATGGGGCCGACAGTTCCGTGGGCGGGTGCCCAGCCGATGGCCTCTTCGAGCAACCGGACTTCCGCGCCCGGGTCCAGGTACTCTTCCGAGAATTTGATGCCCGAGCGCATATCCAAAATGTCGCGCACCCGTGCTCCGGCATAGCCGCTGGTAGCCAGCGCTGGCACGTAGGTGGTGACTTCCTGCTCGGGATCCAGCCGCCCCGCATCAATCAGTGCACCTGCCAAGGTGCCGACCAGGGTCTTGCTCACGGACATCAGCAAATGATCGGTCAGCGAGGTCATGGTGTTGTAGTACTTTTCCCAGAGAATCCTGCCGTTGTGCATGATCAGCACCGCGTCGGTATTGGTCGCGTGCATCACCCCGCGCACGGTCAGCGCCGGGTCGGTAATGCTGGCCTTGGCTACTTCCAGCTTTCCCATTTTTTCTTCGGCCAAATGCAGCTTCACAATCGGACCGTCACCGCGGGAGACCTTCACGGTGGGGTGGATGCGGGCAATGTTCTGGAAAGAGCGCTTGATGTTCTGCGGGTACTGCCAGGTGGCAATGTTCAGCGCAGTGCTGGAGTTACCGGAGGCGTTGGCCGACTGTGGCGCGGCGGCATCGGTGGCCTCAGTTGCCATGCTCTGCCGTTGGAACGTCAATGCCCTTGTACTGGGAGCGGATCGAGGCGATGAAGTGCTTGGCATCAATGCTGAGCTTGGTTTTCTTCTTGCCTTCGTACTGAAGTTTGGCCTTGGTGACCAGGACCCCAAGGTCGGCCCCTTTCCAGCGATAGTCTTCTACGCCGTAAATGCGCAGGAAGAATGCTTCTTTATGCGATTGCAGCTGGTGCCAGTCCAGCGCGGCGCGGGAGAACTGCAGCTTGCCTCGTGAATCAAGGAAGTATTTTCCCGTGCGCGGTGCATGGGTAATGTACTGGAGAATGTCATCGGTTTCCTTGATGATCATGTGGCTCCAGATATCGGCCCCGCTCATCTCTTCCCAGCGCGCGTTGATCTCATCAACATCCAAGTCGAATTCAATATCCAAGAATTCAAGGAGGTGGAAGAGGAACAGCGGGACATCCGCATAGGCGCCGGCAGTGACGTTGGTAATGGCGCTGGCACCGGAGATTCGCGGGTTCAGCTCGCCGAGGTATACCTCGTCCGTATCGGTATCAACGAGTACATCAACCTCGAAGAATCCGCGGTAGCCCGCGCTCTGCAGGCCGTTGCCCACCTTGCGGACCAGATCGATGGTGCGCGAGCGCTGCGAATCGGTGAGCACATCGGGGTGCATCTCGTTGCCGCACCAGCCACCCTTGTACGGGGTCAATTCCTTGTAGCCGGCGAGTTCGGTCAGGATCGGCCCCACCACGGTCCCGCAGCCGGTGAGCACTGCTTCCACGGCAACCGGCTGGTTGTTAATCCGCTTCATGACCTTCAGCTCTTCGCCGATGATGTTCTTGGAGTGCTGCTTCCACTGCTGCTTGGAATCAATGAAGAACGTGGTCTTGCCCGAGTCGCCATATGGGGTTTGAACTACCAGGTCATCGCCGAGTCCGGCTTCATCGGCCAACTCCATGAGCTCTTCGTAGCTAGATGCTGTGCCCAGGACGTTGGGAACCGAAGGAGCACCTGCGGCGTTGCCAAGCTTGGTGGTGACAATCTTTGAATCAAGTTCCTCGCGCAGGGCGGCAGAAGGCAGGATCAGGTCGTAGCCGAGTTCTTCGCAGATCGCTTCGGTGTCTTCGTCGAAGAACACCATGGCGATCTTGGGGCGTGGCCCGCCGGGGGTGCACTGGGAGTCGATGTATTCGCGAACCTCGGGGTTTTCCAGAAGCCAGTTGTTGATTTCCTCAGCGCTTTGGAATTCGATGTAGGGCTTCTCAGCTGGCGTGAAAACCCGGGGATGGTGGCCATCCCAACCGTCGTAGTAGGTGATGTAGCTGAATTTGCGGACCCACCGGTCCAGTCCCAGCAGATTGACCGGGGTAGCACCGAGGAAAAAAATCGGAGTCTTGTTGGTGCGGAAGAAATGGCGCACTTCGCTCATGTTCTTCAGCTTGCGTTCAAAGGGCAGGACCCTGGAGGAGATCTCCTCAGGCAATTCCTGATTGTAGGCGGCATCAACTGCGACGTTGGCGCTCAGATGATCTGTAGCGGTGCGCGCCTTATGGCGCAGTTTGTCCAAATCGCTTGGCTTGGGCATGCGGGGACGAGAAGCCGGGGCGTGGGCTTCAAGGATATTGGCCATGATGTGTTGCTGTCCTTTGAAACTGTCTGAAGGAGGGGCGATGGCACGAGAGAATGCGTGACAGTTTCATGCTCAAGTCCCATCGTGAGCAACAGTGGCTTTTGCCGTGAACACGCGGTGAACATTGGCCCCGGATCTTCGTCTTTGACCTATGACTAGGAGAAAGATAAAAATACGGGGCCAATAAGCATGCAACGTTACCGACTATTTCGAGAGTCTAGCCAGCGATGGTGGCAGCGAAATCCGTTTCCTGGAATTCAAATCCCGCCTGGTCCAGAACCTCGCTGGTGACCTTTCGCCCGGTCAATGCGACGCGCGCATTCGAACCCATGACGGCCGCGCCGATCTTGGGCAGTACCGAGCCGGTGGGCAGCCCCGGCAGTCCTGCGACTGAACGCAGTGCAGCCATGACCTGGGCATTGCGCAAGGGCACGGGGCTGGTTCCATGAACCAAGCCTGCGGGAATCTTCGGTGATTCAAATCCGAGCATGCAACGAATCAGGCGCAGCCAATCCTGCAAGCCAATCCAGCTGAACCACTGCCGGCCGTTGCCCATCGGTCCGCCCAGGCCGGTATTCACCAGCATGTTCAGCGGACCGAGCAAGGGGGCATCAGGATGCATCACCAGCGAGGTGCGCAGGATGTAGCGCTGCTCGGCGTTCACCTCGGCCTCATTAAAGGCTTGCTCCCATGCCGAAGCGACGCCGGTCATTTCCGGAAGCGCACGGTGGTCGCTGGGGATGGGGCTGGACTCGGTCAGCTCGGCTTCGCCGGCATCGCCAAAGATCGCTGTGGTGCTCGACTGGATCCAGGTGGCAAGCTTCGGCGCCGAGGCTGCGGCCTGCGCCAGGGTCTGGGTGGAGGTCACTCGCGAGTCGGTGAGGGCTGCGATGTTTGCCGGGGAGTTGCGTTTGTCCACGCGTTCGCCGGCCAAGTTGATCAGGTGAACCGGGTGATCGCTGCGCAGCACGCCGGTCCAAGGTCCTTGGTGCACGCCGTCCCAGATGAATTGTTCGGCAGGGAAATCGGCCTCCGCCTTGCGGGTAAGCACCGCTACGGACATGCCTCGGCAGACCAGATCGGCGGCGAGGTTGCGGCCAAGGAATCCGCGGCCGCCGGAAATGACGATCTGGGCATCGCGCTTGCGGTGCGCGGTGGGCGCAACGATCTTGTAGAGGCGTGCCGCTGCCACGGCGAAGTCCTTGCACAGGGCATTGGCCACGGTGAATTTAAAGGCTGCGGTGCCCGGACCGGAGAGGCGAACGGTGAAGTGCACCAGGCAGCCATTCTCATCTTCTTCGACCTGCCAACGCAGGGTCATTTCGCCTGCCGGCTGCGGCTGGGTGAACTCGACCATTCGGGTTTGATGGTTGCGCCGGGTGATGGTTCCGGACGGTGCGGTGCTCCGGTGCAGGGAGCCAAACAGCTTGCCAGGTGGCAGGAGATCTACCTTGGTGCCAACTCCGCGCTGGTCGTCATGGACGACAAAGCCCTCGAAGCTTTTCATCCACAGGCCGGTTTGGGACAGGTTGCCGACGATGGAGTAGACGGCTTTGGGATCTGCGGCCAGGAACTGGGTTTCGGTGCGCTGCCAGTGGGTGAATTTATTCTGGGTGCTCATCGTGAAAGTTCCTTCCAGCTCGGGACATCGGGCATAGCTCAAGGCTACTGCGCCCGGGACAGTTAATCAGGTGCGACATCAAGGCCCGCGGGGTATGAAAAAAGCTTCCCGCAGCTGCGCACCTTTACGGTTTGCAGCTGCGGGAAGCTTGATCAGTGGATTCCTAGGCGGTGACCTTCGAACCGACTTCCTTTTCCATCTCGGTGAATTCCGCATCGATGGTTGGGTTTGGCCGGAAGGTGGCTCGGGAGACCAGCCAGGCGACCAGCAGGGCAACGATGAAACCAGGAACGATTTCATACATGGCCGAGGACAGCGGCTTGATGTTTCCCCAAATGAAGACAACTATGGCACCGGAAACCATGCCGGCGAATCCGCCAACAGCAGTCAGCTTGCGCCAGTACAGCGACAACAGGACGATCGGGCCGAAGGCGGCGCCGAAGCCTGCCCAGGCGAAGGACACGAGCTCCAAGATGGAAGAGTTCGGATTCAGTGCCAGTACTGCGGCAATGATAGCCACGAGCAGCACGCCGGAACGCCCAAGGTTAACCAGTGCCTTCGGCGAGGCCTTGCGACCGGTGATGTTGTACAGATCTTCTACCAGTGCCGAGGAGCAAACAATCAGCTGAGATGACATGGTGGACATGATCGCTGCCAAAACAGCGGCGAGCACCAGGCCGGCAATCAGCGGGTGGAAGAAGGTCTGGCTCAGCAGCAAGAAGACGGTTTCGCTGCTGGACTTGTCCAGCGGCTTGTCAGCGAAGTACGCGACGCCAATGAATGCGGTAAGGATGGCGCCCAAGGTAGTCAGGAACATCCAGCCAATGCCGATGCGGCGGGCAGTTTTTGCCTCGCCGGGGGTGCGCAAGGCCATGAAGCGCACGATGATGTGCGGCTGGCCGAAGTAGCCCAGGCCCCACGCGGCAGTTGAGAAGATGGCCACTGCCGCCAGGATCGCGCTGTTGTCGTTGAATGAAGAGAACAGGTTGAAAGCATCCGGGTTCAGGGTGGTGATCTTGGTGCCGATGTCCCCGATGTTGCCCATGTTGATCACGGCGACAATTGGGACAGAGATCAGGGCAAGGAACATCAGGACACCCTGGACCATGTCTGTCAGCGATGCGCCGAGGAAGCCGCCAAAGAGGGTGTAGAGCAAGGTAATGATGGCGACGAAGAACATCCCCGAGAGATAGGGCCAGCCGAAGGATGCGTCGAAGAACTTGCCGGCAGCCACCATGCCCGAAGAGACATAGAACGTGAAGAACACCAGGATGATCACGGCGGAACCGATGCGCAGAAGGTGCGCTTTGTCCTTCAGCCGCTTCTCGAAGAAGCTGGGAATGGTGATCGCGTTCTCGGAGATGGCGGTGTAGGAACGTAGTCGCGGAGCGACATACTTCCAGTTCAGCCAGGCACCGATGAGCAGGCCGATGGCGATCCATGCCTCATGCAGGCCGCCCAGATAGATGGCGCCAGGAAGGCCCATGAGCAGCCAGCCGGACATGTCGGAGGCACCGGCAGAGAGCGCGGCAACCCAGGGTTTCAGGCCGCGGTCGGCCAGCATGTAGTCGTCGATATTGTTGGTTCGGCGATACGCCACATAGCCGATGCCAAGCATGGCGGCCATGTAAATCGCAATCGCAATCATCTGGAAAGTCTGGTCGGACATAGTTCCTCATTACCGTTGCTGTCCCGGATCGCTGGGGTGATCCGGAACGCGGATTCAAGTGGTGCGAGTCACCACTATGACACGAATTGCGCAGTTTGTCGCAAGTGCCTAAAAATTCAGAAAGGTTGGTTTTCCTAATCGACCGTATCGAAGTCTTTGGGTGTAGCCAAAATTACGGAGTCGTCTGCATCACTCATTCCCGGCTGTGCGTGCAGCATGTTGCGCACCGCCTGAATCCCCGGTGACTTGGTAGAAGAATGCCGCATTGCCGTGAAGATGGTGCGCGCCGGAGCGCCGGGCAAATCCACGGTGCGCAAGGCGCTGTGGTTGGAGCGAAGCACTAGATCCGGGAGCATCGCCACGGCATTTCCGGTCTGGACCAGTTCCACGTGGGCCTGCAGATCGGCGGTCTCGTAGCGCAGGTCCGGTTCGAAGCCCGCCAGCCGGCAAGCCTGCAGGGCCCAATGCCGGCTGGCCGCCCCATCTGGTTCCACCACCCAGGGCAAGGTGGCAGCATGCTCCAGCAGGGTGACCCGGTCGAATTCCTCGTTGCCTGCGGCTCCACGCACCGGAAGGGCCAGACGGATGGGATCGTGGGTGAGCATGCGGCGGTCAAGGCTGGCGTAGTGCGGGGCCGAATGGCCTGAATATTGTTCGGCAACCACGAGGTCAAAGCTGCGGCTGCTCGTTTCCTGCAGCGCGTCGGCCGGCTCCTGCTGGCTCATTTCCACCCGGAGTTCCGGGTATTTTTCGCGCAATTCCCGCAAAACCGGCGGCATCAGGGCGAGCATCGCGGTCTGGAAGACGGCCAGCCTCACGGTGCCAGCAACCGTGGACATGGTGCCAGCCAAATCCGCTTCGGCCTGCTCCATGGCTTCGAGCAGGGTTTCGGTGTGGGCGACCAGCAGTTGGGCCTGGGCGGTGAGCTTCAGGGTGCGCCCGGTACGGCGCAACAAGGGCACCCCGGCTTCTGCCTCCAGCTGGCTTAGTTGCTGGGAAACCGAGGAGGGGGAGTACCTCAGCGAGTCGGCAACTTCGGCAATGGTTCCGCGGATGCTGAGCTCTCGGAGCAGCCGCAATCGTCGCAATTCAAGCACCGGTTTTCCGCCGTTCCTGTGGGTTGGATGTGATGCGTCTCAATACATTAGCAAACCCGAACAAATATCTTCGGTTTTGTTCGCTTTTGCTTAACGCAACTTGGGGTCATACTCGAATTTGCACACAGCTTTTTCCGCGGGGATCACCGCGCAGAAAGCCATAACGACATTAGCGTTCGGTGCCGAACCCAGACTGAACAACTTTGCATCGAAGGGACCAATAAGTGTCTTCAATCTCCACCCAGCACACCGTGCCGGCAGCAGTTGATGCTGCGGGCAACCCGCTTACCTCTCCGGCAGATGTCGCCGAAGATGTCATCGCGTTGGTGCGCCGCTGGCTCACCGAGGCTTCCAGCTATCCTGTTGATGCCGCGGCAGCCCGACTGGCCGGTGTGCTCAAGGATCCCAACGGCTTGGACTTCACCGTGGGATTTGTCGACGGAGTCATCCGTCCCGAAGACCTGCGTGTTGCCGCCGCCAACCTCAAGCAGCTGGCCCCGAAGGTTCCAAGCTTCCTTCCGTGGTACATGCGCAAGGCCGTGGGCCTGGGCGGAGTCATGGCACCGGTTCTGCCACAGGTTGTCGTCCCGATCGCGCGCAAGGTCTTGCGCGAGATGGTGGGCCACCTGATCATCGACGCCTCCGAAGCGAAGCTCGGCGGCGCGATCAAGAAGATCAAGCGCGAAGGCGTCAACCTGAACGTCAACCTCCTGGGTGAGGCCATCCTCGGCGAGGGCGAGGCCGCCCGCCGACTGGAAGGCACCACCACGCTGCTGGCCCGCGATGATGTGGACTACGTCTCCATCAAGGTGTCCTCCACCGTCGCCCCGCACAACCACTGGGCTTTCGATGAAGCAGTGGAGCACATTGTCGAGAAGCTCAGCCCGCTCTACGAGCTGGCCGCCAGCAGCCCCAAGAAGAAGTTCATCAACCTGGACATGGAAGAGTACAAGGACCTGGAGCTGACCATTGCGGTCTTCACCCAGATTCTCTCCAAGCCCGAGTTCAAGGATTTGCCGGCCGGCATTGTGCTGCAGGCCTACCTTCCTGACGCGCTGTCCGCCATGATCGAATTGCAGGAATTCACCGCAGCCCGCGTGGCCGACGGCGGAGCGCCGATCAAGGTCCGCGTGGTCAAGGGCGCAAACCTGCCAATGGAGACCATGGAAGCCGACATCCACGGCTGGCCGCTGGCTACCTGGCACAGCAAGCAGGACTCGGACACCAGCTACAAGTCCGTGCTGGAATATGCCCTGCGCCCCGAGCATGTGAAGAACGTGCGCATCGGCGTCGCCGGACACAACCTCTTCGACGTGGCGCTGGCCTGGCTGCTGGCCAAGGCCCGCAACGTCACCGACGGCATCGAATTCGAAATGCTCTTGGGCATGGCCACCGGCCAGGCCGAAGCAGTGCGCCGCGAAGTCGGCTCGCTATTGCTGTACACCCCGGTGGTGCACCCGCAGGAATTCGATGTGGCTATCGCCTACCTGATCCGCCGCCTGGAAGAAGGCGCCAGCCAGGACAACTTCATGTCCGCCGTCTTCGAGCTGTCCAAGAACGAGCAGCTCTTCGAACGCGAGAAGAACCGTTTCCTCGCTTCCCTGGAAGCGCTGACCAACAAGGTCCCTGCCCCGCACCGCATCCAGAACCGCCAGGTTCAAGATCCAGAACTCGCGGCCCGCATTGAGGGATTCGCCGATGGCTCCACGGAATTCTTCAACACCCCGGACACCGATCCGGACCTGATGCAGAACCGCACCTGGGGACGAGAGATCCTGGCCAAGATGGAAGCCTCGGCACTGGGCAAGGATCTGGTGAAGGCCAACACCATCAACGCCGCCGGCGAACTGGATGAAGCCATCGCCATGGGCGTGGATGCTTCGCAGGCGTGGCAGGCGATGGGCTCGGCGCAGCGCGCAGAGATCCTGCACCGCGCCGGACTGCTCTTCGAGGAACGCCGCGCCACCCTGCTGGAAGTTCTGGGTTCCGAATGCGGAAAGACCATCGACCAGGGAGACGTGGAAATCTCCGAGGCCATCGACTTCGCCCACTACTACTCGCAGCTGGGCCGCGAACTCGATGAGGTTGACGGCGCAAAGTACGTGCCATCGAAGCTGACCGTGGTCACCCCGCCATGGAACTTCCCGATGGCCATCCCGGCCGGTTCCACCCTCTCGGCTTTGGCCGCAGGCTCGGCCGTGATCATCAAGCCGGCAACCCAGGCTGCTCGCGTCGGATCGGTCATGGTGCAGTGCCTCTGGGATGCAGGTGTTCCCAAGGATGTTCTGCAGCTGGTATTCGTGGGCGATCGCACCCTGGGCCAGCAGCTGGTCTCCGATGAGCGTGTTGACCGGTTGATCCTCACCGGTGGCTACGAAACTGCTGAGCTCTTCCGCTCCTTCCGCAAGGACCTGCCGCTGCTGGCCGAGACTTCGGGCAAGAACGCCATCATCGTCACCCCGCACGCCGACCTTGATCTGGCAGCCCGCGACGTGGTGCAGTCTGCCTTCGGCCACGCCGGTCAGAAGTGCTCGGCCGCCTCGCTGGTCGTTCTGGTGGGCACTGTGGCTGACTCGCGCCGCTTCAACAACCAGCTGATCGATGCGGTGAAGTCGCTGAAGGTCGGCTACCCATGGAATCCCGAGTCCCAGATGGGCCCATTGATTGGCGAGCCAGGCGCAAAGCTCAAGCGCGGCTTGACCACCCTGGGTGAGGGCGAGCGTTGGGCCATCGAGCCGAAGCAGCTCGACGATTCGGGCAAGCTCTACTCGCCAGGCGTGCGCTACGGCGTGCAGCGTGGCAGCGAGTACCACAAGACCGAATACTTCGGTCCGATCCTGGGCGTGATGACAGCTGCGACGCTGGAAGAAGCAGTAGAGATCGTCAACGAGGTGGACTACGGATTGACCTCGGGCCTGCACTCGTTGGACCGCGGCGAAATGGCCTACTGGCTGGATAACATCCAGGCTGGCAACGTTTACGTCAACCGCGGCATCACCGGCGCGATCGTTCAGCGTCAGCCATTTGGCGGCTGGAAGAAGTCGGCCATTGGCGCTGGCACCAAGGCCGGCGGCCCGAACTACCTGATTGGCATGGGCAGCTGGGTTGATGCACCGGTCAAGGACACCGCAGCACTGTCTCGTTTCGACGAGCGGTTGCTGGGTGCAGCGCAGCTTGATGAATCGCAGGCGCAGTGGCTGACCTCGGCCCTGGGCAGCGACAAGTTCTGGTGGAACACCGAATTCAATCAGGCCAAGGACCGTTCGGGATTGATCTCGGAGCGCAACGTCTTCCGCTATTGCTCGGTGGATGTCACTGTCCGCTTCGAGCAGGAGACCAGCGGCTATGGCTTGGCTGAGGCCTTGCGCGTGGTTGCTGCCGGTGTGGCCGCTGGTTCGCGTGTCCGCTTGTCCCTGGATGCTGAGCTTCCACGTGAACTTCGCACCCTGCTGGCCGAGAACTCGGTCACCGTGGTCCGCGAAAGCGCCGACCAGTTCGCAGCCCACGCAGCCAAACTGGCTGCGAAGACCGGCCCGGACTCGGCCGCCCGCATCCGCTTGATTGGCGGATCGGTGAAGGTCGTCGCCGAAGCCACCGATGGCAAGCCGGATGTTGCCATCTACGCTTCGCCGGTGACTGCTGCCGGTCGGGTGGAGTTGCTGCCGTTCCTGCATGAGCAGGCAGTGTCCATCACCGCCCACCGCTTTGGTACTCCTAACCACCTGAGCGACGGACTGGTCTAGTCTCCATCTCAAGCTGATGCAGCCAGCATTTCTTATATAAGGAATGCTGGCTGCATTGCTGTTCCCTGGAGAACTAGTTCTTGGGTTTCTTGTATTTGCGGATCAGGAAGTCCGCCACAGCGGATAAAAGCGCAGGAATAATGTAACGGCCCAATGTTGCCAGGACAAAGGCAGACAGCGAGCCGTGCTCTGAGGTAATGGCGGCCTGCGCAACAAGACCCATCCCGATGGCCGAAACAAGGCCGGTGATCCACCCGGCGAGTGAACGCGAACGCAATACAAACCAGCCGGCCAAAGCCATGACCGGCAGCAATAGGCCCCAGACCATGAAGTATCCGGAGTACTGGCCGGTGAAGTCCAGTGCCGACACCATGAACCAGTCGCCGTATTCGACGGTATCGATCACCGGTAGTTTCAGCACGACGTCCAGGATCTGCGCGAGCAGCACCAATGCCATGGCAAAGATCTTGGTGTCCCTGCTTCCGGGCAGGAACCACAGGCTGGCGACAGCGAGGCAGCGGGTGGCCCACAGCGCTACGATGATCAGCAGGCTTCCGCCGGTGATGTAGTGGGCGGTTGCCAACATGGTGGAGCCCGCGATGCAGACGGTTAAGAGAAGCCATACGCCAATGAGTCGGGCAGGCAATTGCAACAGTGGTTTTTCTTCGCTCACTGGGTCAAGTCTAGTAATAGTGGCTGTGTGCCCGCTTGGTTGGGTATTTTGGCCTATTCAAAGGGGGCGAATCGGTAGCTGGATAGAATAGAGCATGGCTCGCGCATTCACATTGGTACAGCTCCGTTATTTCATTGAAATCGCCAGACTCGAAAACATGCGGGCTGCCGCAAGCGCGCTGAACGTATCGCAATCCACGCTTTCTTCTTCTCTGAGCCAGTTGGAGCATGATCTAGGCGCGCAGCTATTCCTTCGATTGCCGAACCGCGCGTTGAAGCTGTCCGAAGATGGCAAGCGGCTGGTGGCAAGAGCAAGGATCCTCCTAGAGGATGCCGAAACCCTTCAAACATCGTTGAGCGGTACCGATGACCAAGTTGGAGGCAAGCTGCGGGTCGGCATTTTTGCGCCTCTCGCCCCGTTCATCGCACCGAGGCTGCTGAGCAATTTCCGAGAACAGTATCCCAAAATTGAACTGCAATTTGTAGAAGGCGAACAGCAGCAGATTCTCGAGGCTTTGGGCAAAGGCGAATGCGAAATAGCGTTGATGTACGACTTGGGTGTGAGCGCGGAGTTTTCGATGGAATCCGTAGAACGATTGGGTGCGCACATCATCGTCGCAGAGAATCACCGCCTAGCTCAGCGCAAGGAACCAATTTCATTCTCCGAGCTTGTTGACGAGCCGCTGGTGCTGCTTGATCAGGCGCATTCACGAGAGTACTTTCTGAAACTCTTTTCGTCACTTGATCTGGAACCGAACGTTGCGTATTGGGTATCAGGGTACGAAACAGTGAGATCCTATGTGGCCATGGGGTTGGGCTATTCCATTCTGAATAGAAGGATGTCGCACAACCTGACTTACACAGGTTTCTCGGTAGTGCCATTGCCCATTGCAGATCCAGTAGTCCCGATTTCCGTGGTGGTCGCTCATGTCAAGGAAATGCCAATAACGCGCAAGGCAAGGGTATTTGCCGAGCTTGCCCGCGAAATCTTGAACGATAGATAAATTCTAATCGTTTTTATCGATCAACCTAATAAGAGATTTGCGTTGGACGGATAAGCGCCTGATCGCAGAAAGTGGACTACTAAGAGAACGGGCGAAACGTCTGCCCCCTTCACTGAGTAGTACTTTCCTGAAGTGTTCACGTCACTAATTCCGAAAAAAGGAAATCTCATGACCGTGAGTAATACCGAATCGAAAACCGTCGAGTCTCTGCAAGAGACGAAAATGAAGCGTCGGGTGCTCGCCGGGGGTAGCGTCGGCCAGTTCATCGAGTTTTACGACTTCACGCTGTACGGTTTGTCAGCGGTAACGCTGTCAGCCCTCTTCTTTCCGTCACAGAATACCCTTGCTGGCCTATTGGCCACTTTCGCGACTTTTGGAGTTGCTTTCTTCGTCCGTCCACTTGGTGGACTCTTCTTCGGAGTACTCGGCGACAAAGTCGGACGTCGCAAAGTCCTCTTCATTACCCTGCTGACTATCGGCCTAGCCACGTTTAGCATCGGCTTGCTCCCTACCTTCGGCCAGATCGGTGTACTGGCACCGATACTGCTCGTACTCTGCAGGCTCATCCAGGGGTTCTCAGCAGGCGGCGAATCTGTCGGCGCACCAGCATTTGTTTTCGAACATGCTCCGGTTAACCGCAGGGGCTTCTGGCTCAACATCACTTTGGCTGCAACCGCGTTGCCGTCAGTGGTTGGAGGCACACTGATCCTGGTGCTCTCCAGCACTATGGACAGCGAGAATTTCCAGGAATATGGATGGCGCATCCCATTCCTGCTGGCTTTGCCACTGGCAATGTTCGGATTGTGGATCAGAGCTAAGACCGAAGAATCCGAAGCGTTCCAAGAGGTGCTCAAAAAGAGCGAGCACAAGGAATACAGCCCTTTGCAGCAGACCTTCGCGGAAAACAAGCTGCGCATGCTCCAGGTTATTTTCGTCATGGCACTGACGGCCATGGGCTTTTACTTCCTTTCAGGTTATTTCGTTTCCTATGTACAAGTGACCGGCAACCTCAGCCTAGAGAAGTCTCTGGCAGCTAATGCTTTGGCCATGGCAAGCTATGCGGTGCTCCTGCCGATCGGCGGCCGCTTGGGCGATCGTTTCGGACGCAAGCCCATGCTGATCGCTGGTTCAGCTGCCTTGCTATTACTCAGTGTTCCTTGCTTCATGCTGGTCACCAGTGGTTCCCTTGGCTTGGCCATTCTTGGACAACTTATCTTCGTCGTTCCAATGTGCATTTACGGTGGCGGTTGCTACACCTTCTTCGTCGAAATCTTCACCACGAAGACGCGCTACACGTCATCGGCCATTAGCTACAACGTCGCATACGCCATTTTTGGTGGCACTGCTCCGTTCGTGGGCACCTGGCTGGTATCGGCAACTGGAATTTCGATGTTCCCGGGTTTCTACATGGCTGCAGCAGCCTTGATCGTTCTGTGCCTGCTGGTATTTACCCCGGTACCGGAAACGCATCCCTTGCACGGTGCCAAAGTATCGCTGAAGACGACCGACTAAATTCCACGCCGAGCTTTTTCCCTGAAAGGAAATGACCTTGAATCAAGGATTTCTCACCGACTTCCACCACGTTGCAGAATTCGGGGCAACGGATCGCAACGGAGTCGATAGGCAAGCCGCAACCCCGGAAGACAGGTTGAGCCGCGACTGGTTCGCTGAGTTCGCAAAGAACGAAGGGTGGGAGCTACGAGTCGACAGCATCGGGAACATGTTCGCCCTCATCGAATCCAACCCGGGTGCGCCACACGTTCTTCTCGGGTCCCACTTGGATTCGCAACCGCTGGGCGGACGATTCGATGGCGCCTACGGTGTTATCGCCGGATTACATGCAGCCAAGAACATCAAACGACGTCTGGATGATGAAGGGCTGGTTCCGGAGTTCAACTTGGGTGTTGTGAACTGGTTCAACGAGGAAGGCGGACGATTTGCCCCCTCAATCATGGGATCCTCTGTCTTCGTCGGATCAATGGATGAAGCAGAAATGCTCAAAGTGAAAGACCTTGAAGGCACCACTGTTGCGCAAGCGCTGGAATCAATTGGGTATCTTGGGAAGGGCCAGCGGCCGGAGGTCGCGGGCTACGCGGAAATACACATCGAGCAAGGACGAATCCTTGAACGCGAGCAGATCAATATCGGCGCCGTAGATTATTCGTGGCATACGCAAAAGCTGGATATTGAAGTACTCGGCGAGCAGTCACACACCGGAGCGACAGCTATGGCAGATCGGCACGACGCTCTTGTCGCTGCCAGCAAAGTCATTCTCAAAGTTCACGATGTTGCTGCGAATTTTTCTGAGGGAAGCATCGTATCTTCAGTGGGGCGCATGACGCTTGAACCGAACTCACCGATAGTTGTTGCCCGTAGAGTTCACCTCATAGCCGACCTACGAGCGGAAACCAAGCATGATGTCCTTGAAGCCAGACGCATTTTGATCGAGCAAATTGCCGCTATTGGCGAAGAACATGAAATCAGGATCAACGTTCAGGACTTCGACGTCAGGGAGATCCAGTACTACCCGGTGGAAGGCCTGGAACTCGCGGAAAAATCGGCCGCAAATCTGGGAAAAAGCATTCGCAGGATTCGGACCATGGCTGGCCATGATTCAGTGGCAATGAATCGGATTGTGCCTACCGTCATGTTGTTCATTCCTTCCATCGACGGTGTGAGCCACTGTGAACGTGAATTCTCGACGGACGAAGATATGCTTCATGGTTTGGATGTCTTGACCGACGTTGGCTGGGAGATGAGCTTCGGTGCATTGAAGGAAAACGCCTTGCAGGAGCGCAGCAAGGATGAATATGCACAGGGCGTGACAGCATGAATGAACCGTTAGCGCTTCTTTCCGCTACTGAGCAATTACTCGCTTTCCGCGAGGGGTCTATTACCCCGACAGAGGTGCTAGAAGACCAACTGGAAAATTGCGCAGCTGATATTGCCTTGGCCGACAACCGAGTTAACGCGTTGACCGAAATTTTCTGGGATGACTCCAGAGCGCAAGCCAAAGCAGCGACTGAAAGCTACGCGAGAGCGCGCTTGACAGGTGACTTTGGCGCTTTGCCGCCGTTGCTTGGCCTGAGCGTTGCTGCCAAGGAAAAACACGCAGTCAAAGGGAAGTCCTTGTCCCTAGGGCTACTGTCCCATCAAGATGTCGTTTCGGATACTGACCATCCCATTATCGAACGGTTGCGGGCCGCTGGGGCAATAATTCATGCGCGAACCACGAGCCCGGAATTCAGTTGTGCTACGGTCACTCACTCACCGATGTGGGGAGTCACCCGTAATCCGTGGAATCGCCAAACTTCACCAGGCGGTTCATCCGGAGGCGCTGGTGCGTCATTGGCAGCTGGCTTCACCACTCTTGCGACGGCTTCGGATATCGCTGGCTCAACGAGAATTCCAGCGGCATTTACAGGAACAGTCGGGTATAAGGCTCCTTATGGACGTATTCCGGGCGTTGGTGAGCTTGCGTCAGACCGCTATCGTGGCGATGGACCGATGGGGCGTACCGTAGCTGATGTCATGCTGATGGCTGCCACGATAAGCGGAACGCATGCCGCGGATGCCAACTCCTGGGGCCCATCTGGAATTCCTATCGAGGTTGGCGAGCTCCAAACTTCGCAGTTGCGCATCGGCTTCAGTTGCAATTTAGGTGATTACCCAGTAGCTGAATCCGTGCTAGCTGCTTTTGACGAACTGGTTGAGAACCTCAAGAACTCCGGTTTCAATCTGCTCGAAGTTCAACTGCCATGGTCTACTGGGCAAATACGCGAAACTACATTTGCCCACTTTGGGCATATTCTTGCCCCGGCGATGGTTGAAGCGATCGGTAATTCCAGCAAGCCCCGTGCCGCCTACACAGATCAGTTCATCAGCGATGCTCTGGACCAGGCACGTTCGGTACCGCTGTTGGAATCCTTACGGAAAGATGCTCTTCTCAATTCGCAGCTCACTGAGGCCATGAGCGAAGTCGACATTCTGCTTTGCCCGACAAACGCAGTTGATTATCTATCGGCGGAGGGGAACTACCTTCATGGCATTGACGTGTCTGGAAAACATCTGACGCACTATTGGGAGGGGCACATGACCAGCCCATTCAATGTGGCTAATCATCGGCCAGCCTTGAATATTCCGTGCGGAATTGGCCGCGACAACGTTCCGGTTGGTGTCCAAATTGTTGGCCAGCCGTGGGACGAGAAGACGGTTTTTGAAGCGGCATTGATTCTAGAGCGGCTAATCGGGTTCCGAACGAATACGAGGTACCCAGAATTGGCTAATTTCGGCTAGGCTCTCGTCCCCGCTGTTCTGAAGTGGTCTGGGCTCCGGCAATAAATCTTATGGTTCTAGACTTCCAGCTTCATTGCCTTGCGCAGAGTCAGGGAACCACCGGTGTGCATCACTGCCCGGCGATAGATTTTCTCTGCAAAGAGCAATACTGCCCAGCAGGTGGCCAAGAGGATGACCAATGAAAGGATTGGCTCCCACAGGGCAACCTCGCCGGATAACAACCGGATGGGCATGGCTACGGAGGAGGCGATAGGAACGTAGGAGGCCGCAACCAAGAAGCCGTCCTTGGCGTACAGACCGATGAACAGCACCGCAATGAGAACGGTGACCACTGGGCCGCTGGATTGCTGCAGGTCTTCGGTTCTCGTTGCCAACGATCCAAGTGCGGCCCAGATGCCGGCCAAGACCAGGAATCCGCCAAAGAAGAAGACCACAAACCATCCGGCAACCTGGGAAACAACACCGAGGAACGGGATCTCCAAGGGCGACAGATACGCCGCCAGCAGCCCAACGCTGAGGAAGACCAAGAGCTGGATCATCGCCAGAATGACATTTCCAACGATTTTTCCGGCCAACAATTGGCGTAGCTGGATGGTGCTGGCAAGGATCTCCACCACGCGGTTCTGTTTCTCTTCGATCACGGAGTTGGCGATAGGCATGCCGAAGAGCAACGCGGCCATGTAGAAAAGGAAGGAAAAGAGGAATCCCATGGCCTTGACCATTGAATTCCGGCCGGCATCACCTTGAAGCTGGGACACCGTCAAGGCATCTGCAGAAGGCAGGCTCGCAGCATCCAGCCCTGCGGATGAAAGGACCTGCTCAGTAAGCATAGTGTCGACACCGTCGGCAACTAGTTGACGAAGCTGATCATCAACTTCGTCCAAGCCGGTCAGCGAATAGGCTTGCCCATCATTGCGGCTGGACAGCATCGCGTCTAGGTCGCCATCGCTAAGTTGTTGCCGTGCTTCTTGTACGGTGGATTGGGCAATACGCAGCGAGACATCGTCCGGTTTGTCTTTCTGGACTTGGGTGAGCACTTGATAGCTGGACTCGTCGGTAGCTGTTACCGAGAATTCTGTACCACGGCTGCCGAGAACGCTGGAGACGACAATCGATCCGATGATGATTACCAATGTGCCGATGGTGCTGATGATGAAGGCCTTGTCACGTAGTTTCGTTTCAACTTCCCGCAGTGCGACGATCAGCCAGGCAGGGGTCGTGGTTTTCATCGGATGATCTCCCGGTAGATGTCGGCCAGGGACGGACGATAGATGGAGAACTCGTTTACCGATCCGCGCTCCATAGCCTGTGACAGCACCCGCTGTGCGGCGGCTTCGGACTCGAAATTAACCAGCGCGTCTGGGCCGGAAATATCGATAACGGTGACCCCTGGTTCGTTGCGCAGCCAGCCGGTATCTGAGCCCAAAGAAATGCGGTGGCGCGAAGCCTGCGAAGTGCGCAGGTCATCGGCCGACGAGTTGGCGAGAATCTTGCCCTGCTGGATGATCACGAGGTGGTCGACCAGCACATCCAGCAAATCCAGTTGATGCGATGAGAAGAGAACAGGAACTCCTCGTGAAGCGTAGTCTCGCAGGATCGAGCTCATGGCATCCACGGCGAGGGGATCAAGCCCGCTGAATGGCTCATCCAGAACCAGCACGTCTGGTTCATGCAAGAGCGAAGCAGCCACCTGAACCCGCTGCTGATTGCCCAATGACAGCGACTCCAGCTTGGCTTTTGCCCGCGACTCCAGCCCGAACCGCGTCAAGAGCTCCATCGCTCGCGAACGGGCGGTGGTTCTTCCTAATCCGTGGAGCTGGCCTAAATACACCAGTTGATCAATTACGGGTTGTTTTGGATACAGGCCTCGTTCTTCGGGCATGTATCCGAAATTCGGTCGTATATCCGACGATAATTCAACGCCATTGAGAGTGACCGTCCCCGTGTTGGTTGCCAGCAAGCCCATGATGATGCGCATGGTGGTGGTTTTTCCAGCACCGTTGGCACCAACGAATCCGGTTAGGGCCCCGCCTGGCACGGTGAAGCTCACATCTTCAAGCACCTGATGGTTCGAGAATGATCGTGAGACGTTATGCAACTCAAGCATGATTTCCCCTGCCCAATATTCTTTGTACTCATCAGCTTAGGAAAGCAGTCAGGCTAAGTGATCGATCTGAAGGTTCAAACTATTGGATGAGTCCTGCTCGATGCGCAAATAGAACCCCTTGGACCCGGTCGCGCAGGCCGAGCTTGGCCAGCACGTTGGAGAGATGGGTCTTAACCGTGGCTTCGGATAGCCACAGCGTGGCGGCTATTTCCTGATTGTTTTTGCCCTTGGCTAGTTCGCCGAGAACCTGAAGTTCTCGTTCGGTAAGTTCCTTCAACCGTCCAGACTCGGGACTTGAAGAATGTCCGGCCGCGTCATTGGCCTTGGGCGTCCGTCCTCTGACTAGCTTCAGAGTGACCTCGGGGGAGAGCAACCCATTGCCGGCAGCCACCTGATGCACCGCATTGATGAGCATCTCTGGCTCGCTGTTTTTCAACAGGAATCCGCTGGCTCCGGCATCCATGGCATCGAATAGATAATCGTCGCGATTGAAGGTCGTCAGAACGATGACCTTGGTGTCGGTATGGCCGATGATCTTAGCCGTTGCATCGATGCCATCCAACAGCGGCATTTGTATGTCCATGAGTGCCAAAGTCGGATTCAGCGATTGGACCATCTCAACCCCTGCTACGCCATTCATCGCCGTGCCGACCACCTCGATGCGCTCGTCTGTTTCAAGTATCAGTTTGAGAGAAGAGACGATCAACGGCTGGTCATCACAAATCACCACAGAAATCTTGCTCATGGCACCACCCCTGCGTCTGTTGATGTGACTACTCGAAGCCTGGCGCGAGTACGCCAACCGCGCGGAATACGCGGTCCGATTTCCACCAGACCATGGTGCAAATTCGCGCGTTCTCGAATTCCTCGCAAGCCGAATCCGGTGCCGGAGGAATCAGGACGTGGACGCCCGTCATCGGTCACTTCGACTTCAACCCAGGTGCCCCCTTCGTCGGAGCCTGAGCGCATAGACAGCGTGGCAGTATGCGCGGTGGAATGACGACGCACGTTAGCAAGTGCTTCACCACTGATGCGGTAAAGGGCAAGTGAAAGGCCCGCGGGCAGGCCAGCGATGAAGCCCGGTTCGTGTTCATCGCGCGAGAGATTCACCGTCAGTCCGTGAAGCTCGTTAGCGGTGACCAGCTCGTCAATTCGCGCCATGGATGGTTCCGGGTTCCGGATTCCGTCTGCGGATTCTGGAGCAGGATCATTTCTGTCGTTTTCACGCAGCACTCCGAGCAGCGAGCGGGTTTCCTGCACGGCGCTGCGTGCCGAGGTTTCGATGCCACGCATGAGCTCCAGGGATTTATCCGGGTCGCGGTCATGCACCAGTCGTGCAGCAGAGGCCTGCACTCCCACCGAAGCGATGTGGTGGGCAATGACATCATGCAGTTCGCGGGCGATGCGCAGCCGCTCCTCGTTGACCGCTCGATCAGCCAGCTGCTGTGCCTGGTTGGCGATGCGCTGGGCCTGTTCTCTGACGATTTCGTTGGAGTAGGCATTGGACCAGCTGATCAGGCCGAGGAAAATCGCGCCACCGAAATACATCAGGTTCATCAGGAAGCTGTAGAGGGAATAGGCAATTTCAACCGGCAGCAGTCCCGCGGGATCTTCGACCATTCTCATTCCGGTCGCCGCATACAGGTCCGAGGTGAAGAGCGAAACGACAATCCATACGGCCATGGCCAGAAGCACTACGGTCAAGGATGCCCAGAGGGCTCGGCGATTCCGCGTCCAGGTCACTGCGGTATAGAGGCCAAGGAAGTAGGCCAGTTGTGCGCAGAGCTGCATGCCGACCGTATAGGTTTCCGAAGTGCCGCTGGCAATGAAAGCGACGGAACTGACAAGCATCATTGGAATGGGCCAACGCCGGCGGAACATCAGGGGAAGGATCAACGCAGCCAAGATGAGGAAGGCGAGCGGCCGCTGAACTGCATCCTGCTTTTCGGTCAACGAGAGGACAAGCTCTTGCATCAGCAACGCAAAAAGCAGGAAAGCCAGCGCGAGTACCGCATCCCTGCGCAGGCCTTTGGCGTCCGGCGCCGGGCGCTCCCAGTCGGCCGGCGGCAATGAGGGAAGGCGCCGGTGCAATATATCGGGAAGTCTGCGCATCGAAATCCTAGGCGGAGTTAAACAGATCTAGCACTTTGACCCTACCGTGTTGCCCTGTTGCAGGCATGATCCGCAAGACTTACGCCAAAGGTCGAGGGGAATGCGCCAGTGGGCTAGGCAGAAATGTTACCGAGCGGTAATGTGATGGTATGCACATGATCTTCCGAATCCTCATGATCTTTTTGAACAGCAAAAAAGCCACCAGACTCTCCATGTTCGACACCAGTTCGGTGAATATGCGAGCCACCCTGACCGATATCGACTTCGCCGGCCATATTAATAACGGGATGTACTTCTCGATCTTCGACTTGGGCCGGTTTGATCTCATGTTTCGATCCGGCGTCTGGGACATCATGCGCAAGAACAAATGGACCCCGGTGGTGCAGACCGAAACCATCACCTTCCGCAAATCAGTTAGCCTGGGCGCCAAATTCTCTCAAGAGACTCGGCTGCTGGGGCTGGATGACAAGTGCATCTACTTTGAACAGCGCATCGTCGTCAAGGGCGAGATCTATGCCCGCGCCTATATCGCCACCCGCATGACGTCTAAAAAGGGCGCCGTTTCGAATGATGAGATACTGGCTGCGGTGGGACTCGAAGTTCCTGAAGATCGCGTGGTGCCGGAGTGGATTCACCAGTGGCGCGAGCAGGGAGCCCTGCCAGGCTCGCGCAAGCCTGCGCCTCACAACTGGATCCACTAGAACCTAGGCGCCTTTGGCGGCGTCGACAAACTGGGCAATCAGCGCAGGATCTTTGACACCTCGTGAGGATTCGACCCCCGAGGAGACATCGGCTCCTGTTGCCTCGGAGAGCGCCAAAGCCTCGACGACGTTCTGCGGATTCAGCCCGCCAGCCACCAGCCAGCGGCGACCGGCTGCCAGTTCGCGAACCGCAGCATAATCCCAGCTCTTGCCGCTGCCGGGAACAGAAGCATCAATGAGCAAGAGGTCCTCGCCCCAATCGGAAAACTCCTCTGCGTTTGCATCGCTGCGGACTGCGCGGATGACCTTGAGACCCGCAGCATGGGCAAGATTCACATCTTCGGCAGAACGCTGGCCATGCAGCTGGACCCAGCCCACCGCAGCATCCGTGGCCCGCTGGAGCACCGTTGGCAGATCCTCCGTGTGGAAAACGGCAACGGTGGCGATGCCTTCTGGGACGAGGGAAACCAGCTGTGCGGCCTGTTGCACAGCCACCTCTCGGGGGCTCGCCGTGAGCACGAAGCCAATAGCATCGGCGCCGTGCTGGACCGCGACTTGGACATCCTGAGCGGTAGACAGCCCGCAGACCTTTACGAAGGGCAAGCGATCACTCACGAGGCGCTCGATTCCGCGAGGTGCACCGGGGTATATCCGCCAGGAGCATTGGCCCGGATGGCCACCAGTTCACGGGCGTGTTCCCACAAACGCTGGTCTTCGGCGCTGACTGGAACCCATGGCTTCACCGGTACCGCGGTGCCGGTCTCGTCGCGAGTCACCATCACGGTCAGGCAGTAGGTGGTCAGGTTCATTTCCCGGGTCTTCGGGTCGCCCGAACGCACATGCACCGCAATGTGCATGCCCTTGTTGCCGGTGTAGACCAGCCGCGCTTCGACTTCCACCAGATGGCCGATGAGCAGTGGCCGGTAGAAACGAATGCCACCGGAGAAGACCGCAACAGTTTCCTGCTGGCAGTATCGCGCCGCGCACAGCTCCGCGGCCTCATCGATCCACTTCATCACCATGCCACCGTGCACCTTGCCGCCCCAGTTCACATCGGTAGGCGAAGCCATGAAACGCAGGGTCACGCGTTCAGCGGTGCCTTCATCGGTGTACTGCTGGTCCTTCATCGAGGCAACAATTTGTTCACGGATATCGATGCGCGCCAAAGCGTTCTCGCGCAGTTCGATTTCCCGCGGCGTTCCAGGCATGAAGCCGGGAACCGGAGTTGGCTTGCCGTCGTCACCGACGGCAACAAAAATCACCAGGCAGTTGCTGGATGCCACCGGGCGCAATTCACGAGGGTCTTGGAAGGACACTTCGGTATGGATATGCATGGAGCTGCTACCGGTATAAACCACCGATGCGGTGACTTCCACCAGGTCGCCCGAATGGATAGGGTCTGCAAAATGTATGTTGCCCACGTACGCGGTAACGCAATAGCTGGAAGACCAACCCACGGCGGCCGCATAGGCTGCCTTGTCAACCCATTCAAGAACGGTGCCTGCAGGAACGATCCCGGTGACATCTACGTCAGTCGGGGCCGCGAGGAATCGCAGGGTGACGGAATGGGGGCGCTGTTTCAGCTCCGAAGTGCTCATGCCTTACAGTTTCGCCTACTTTCCGCGCCACCGGCAATGTGTGACAAGCGCTCCGCAAGGCAGGACCGGATCTGTCCTAGGATAGTGATGTGCGTAGGGTCTTTGGAATTTTTTCGGCAGCAACTGCAATCGTGGTGGCGCTCAGCCTCATTGCCGCCGCTGGAACCGCGGGGTTTGTGGTCCTGCTGGGCCAGGGCTTTGACCGGCTGCACACCGGCTCATCATTAGACGCCCAATGGTATATCGGCGTGGCCGGTGAACTGCTGGCTTTGCTCATCGCAACCTTCTTGATCCCCGTCGTGATCTCCCATGACAGCCAAGCACTGACTAGCTTTCAACGTTCCAAATTGCTCAAGCACTACCTCTCCATTGGCCCTTTGGCCGTACGCCGTGTCGGCGAAGGGGAGCTGGTGCACGCAGCCATGGATTCGGTGGAACGATCTGTGAAGTATCGTTCGAGTTTTATTGGGCCAGCCAGTGCCGCCGTGGTCACCCCGGTATTGATCCTGATTTTCATCGCGTTCTTTGTCGACCCGCTCAGCGCGATACTCCTCGTGATTCCCACAGCCTTGGTTCCGGTGATCGTACTTGGATTTCAACGCCGTTTCGGTTCAGCCAATGGACAATACCGCAGGGCCCAAGGCATCCTCTCGGCCACCTTCTTGGATGCGTTGCGCTCATTGAACATGCTAAAACTCAACGGTGGCAGTGACTGGATGGGCCAGGCCATTAATGCGGCCACTGAGCAGGTGCGTCAACAGGTCATGAAATTGTTGGCCCGAAACCAGCTGATCCTTCTGGTCATTGATTCCAGTTTTGCCGTGCTGCTGTTGGCCAGCGCCTCGCTGCTGGCGTGGTGGCGTGCGGGCAGCGGGGCCATCCCCCCGGGTTCTGCCATAACGCTTGTCATCTTGAGCTACCTGATGCTGGCGCCAGTCAACTATGTAGGCAGCTTCTTCTACATCGGGATGACCGGGAAAGCGGCGGAGAAAAAACTGGCCGAAATTGAAGACATTTCAATGCATCCGTCCATGGCCAACCCGCTGCGGGTGAACCTCGCTGGCAACGGATTATTCATTGAGCATCTGTGCGCCAGCTATAGCGGCAGCGACCTTGCCTTGGACGACATCAATCTGCGATTCCCCGCAGGTTCCCGCACAGCTGTCATTGGGGCGTCGGGCAGCGGCAAGAGCACTTTGATCCGCGTGCTCCAAGGGCAACTCGAATCCACCTCGGGGACAATCCATGATGGGCGCCAGCCCATGGGACCAGCCACTCTCAAGGCCAACAGTGCCGTCGTTGAACAACAGGCCACGCTCTTTGGCGTGAGCCTGCGCGAAAACCTGCAACTGGCAGCCCCAGCCGCCACGGACAGCCAGCTGCTCGCTGCCATCAAGCAGGTTGGAATGGATACCTGGCTCGCAGCACAACCGCAGGGCCTCGACCAGCAGCTTGGCGAGGGTGGCGCCCGGCTCTCTGGAGGGCAAGCCCAGCGCCTGTCTCTGGCCCGCGCATTGCTAGCCGACCGGCCGATTCTGCTGCTTGATGAACCCACCAGCGCACTGGACGTGCACAGCGAAGCCGGCATCATCCAGACCCTACGTGAACTGGACCCATCCACCACGATCATCACCGTCACCCATCGTTTGGGATTACTGGCCGATTATGACCTTGTGGTGGTCATGGACCACGGACGAGTGATTCAAGCAGGCCCGCGCCAAGAGCTCCTTGTGCAAGAAGGGTATCTCAAGAACGCCATTCAAAATCTGAACCAGCGCACCGCAATGCTGCAATCCAGCGGCCTGAATCCACTTGAGGAGGGGCAAGCATGAATAGCGAAAGGAAGCACACGGCTGCCACCATCTTCTGGCTGATTGGAACCACCAAAGATCTGCTGGCGCCACTGGCGCTGGCCAGCATCTTCTCCTGCCTGACCAGGTTGATTTCACTTGGCATCTATGTCCTGGCAGGCGCTGGGCTGGTCAAAATCCTCGACTTGCAGGATCTCGTGGCGTTGCAGTTCCTGGACTCGGGAGGGATGGCTGGACTCATCATTATTCTGGGCCTGGCCAAAGGCGTACTGCGCTATTTGGAACAATATGTCGGCCACCGGGTTGCCTTCCTCTCCCTGGCACGCCTGCGCCGCCGAATGTATGCCGCCTTCGAACACCAAGCACCCTTTAGCGCAGCCACCAAGAATTCTGGAAGCCTCCTAGCGCGAGCCACGAGCGATATCGACAAGGTCGAAGTATTCTTTGCCCACACACTGCCGCCCGCGGTGTCAGCGGTAGTGGTCAGTGCCGTAGCCACGTGGGCAACATGGACCCAGTTTGGAGAGCAGCCAGCGCTGATTGTGCTTGGCGCATACCTGCTCATTGGTGTCATTATCCCCGTCTTTGGCGTGCGCACCCTGCGTTCTGATGCAACTATCATCGCCGAGGCCCGCGGTGTGCAAAACCAGCTACTCGCCGAATCCCTGGCCGGTGTAGAGGTTCTTCATGGCTTCCACGCTGGCAACAAGACCATGCAACGGCTACGCGACAGCACCAGCGAAGCGGGCACCGCTGCGCTGAGCACGGGAAAGATCACGGCTGTCCGAGCTGCCCTGACCCAGATGATCATGTGGGGCACCCTGCTTGCGCTGTTCATTGTCCTTAGCATCCAGGGGCAACTGGGTGCGCTGGTGATTCTGTCTTGTGCACTCGTCCCTTCATTCGAAGCAGTCCGCGCCGTAGATGGATTCATCCTCGGGTTGCAGGATTCGCTGGCAAGCGCTCGGCGGCTGCACGCCACAGCTACCCGCAAGCCGCAGGTCACCGACCCTGCCCGTCCCGAGGCGTTGCCGGAAACCGGTGAGCTATTAATCCAGGGGCTCGGGATCAGCTACGGTTCGAGCAGCGTGGTGCAGGGTGCAGATCTGGCTATGCGCCCCGGCGAAGCTGTGGCTCTGGTTGGTGCCAGCGGTTCAGGAAAATCTTCAGTCGCCTCAGCGCTGGTGCGTGCACTGGAATACACCGGCACCATCAGCTTTGGCGGTGTCGACATCACCGCGGCGAGCCTTGAAGAACTGCGCAGCAGGGTCATCCTCGTCTCACAGGAGGCGCTGACCGTGCGCGGCACCGTGCGCGATAACCTGTTGTTGGGTATGAAGGAGATCAACGACGACCAGCTGCTGGCAGTGCTGGAAGAATTGGGCCTGGGGACTTGGCTAGCCCAGCAAAAGTCTGGTCTCGACACTCGGCTCGGTGACCGCGGCGCACGAGTATCGGGCGGGCAACGCCAGCGCTTGGCGCTGGCCCGCGCGCTGATCCGCGAACCAGCTGTCCTGATCCTGGACGAATCGACCAGCGCACTGGATGCCGCCACCGAGCAACGTGTGCTGGGGGCAGTTGAACGCCGCCGCCAACAGGGAATGGCCGTGGTGATGATCAGCCACCGCCTCGCCACAGTCGGGCAGGCACAGCTGATCGTGGTCCTTGATGAAGGCGTTGTTGCCGAACGCGGCAATGCCGCCGAACTGCTGGCCCAAGAAGATTCGCTCTTCTCCCAGATGGCCATGCGCGAGGTGGACCGGATCTTGCCGGGCTAAATGCCTGACAAGTGGGCACTGGGCTACTAGGCTCGCATCATGATGCGAAGTGTGGTTCTCCTGTTCCTCGGCGTGCTCGCTACCGGGTTTGTCGTCACCGCTATCTTGGCTAGTACTTCTGGCGGCTGGGTCTGGTGGATCTTGGTGGCTCTGACCGGACTGCTGGTTCTGCTGGGAGTTCATGATCTTGTGCAGAAAAAGCATGCAATTCTGCGCAACTTCCCGATTGTCGGGCATGCACGTTATCTCTTTGAATTCATCCGCCCGGAAATCCAGCAGTACTTCATCGAACGAAACACCGATGGCAAGCCCTTTGACCGCGACACCCGTTCCCTGGTCTACGCGCGGGCCAAGGGCGCCGACAGCCACAAGGCCTTTGGCACCGAACGCAATGTGAATAGCGTGGGCCACGAATACCTGTTGCACTCTGCCGCTCCGGTGGCACCGCCAACCAGCCAATTTCGCGTCAAGGTCGGCTCCAGCCAATGTACCCAGCCCTATGAGATTTCACTGATGAATATCTCCTCCATGAGCTTTGGCTCATTGTCGGCCAACGCCGTCCTGGCAATGAACAAGGGCGCAGAAATGGGCGAGTTCGTCCACGAAACAGGTGAAGGCGGACTGACCAAATACCACCTGGAATACGGGGCGGATCTGTTCTGGGAAATCGGCTCAGGCTACTTTGGCTGCCGCACACCGGAAGGCCGATTCAATCCCGAGACGTTCGCCGCGAAGGCCCAACACGAGAACGTCAAAGGCATCACCATCAAGCTATCCCAGGGGGCCAAGCCGGGGTTGGGTGGCGTGTTGCCGGCTGCCAAGGTCACCTCGGAAATCTCCGAAGCCCGTGATGTGCCGATGGGCATCGACTGCATTTCGCCGGCGAGCCACGCCGAGTTTTCCACCCCGCGCGAGTTGATGCACTTTGTTGCGAAATTGCGCGAGCTCAGCGGCGGCAAGCCGGTGGGCATCAAATTCTGCGTGGGGTCTCGTACGGACGTGATGGCTATGTGCAAGGGCATGCTGGAGACCGGAATTCTCGTTGACTTCATCACCGTGGACGGGGCCGAAGGCGGAACCGGGGCAGCGCCGCTGGAGTACGAGGACCATGTGGGGGCGCCTCTAACCGAGGGGCTGATGCTGCTGCACAATACCTTGGTGGGGGCTGGGCTGCGCGATGAAATCCGTGTGGCGGCGGCAGGCAAAGTCGCCAACGGATCCGACATCATCAAACGGCTCATCCAGGGCGCGGACTTCACGTTCTCGGCGCGCTCCATGATGATGGCCACTGGGTGCATTCAAGCGCAGCAATGCCATACGAACCATTGCCCGGTAGGCGTGGCCACCCAGAACAAGCGGCTGATGCGTGCCTTGGATGTCGAGGACAAGGGGCACCGCGTCTATAACTACCACCGCTTGACGGTGACCGAATGCGCGCAAATCATGGCGTCCATGGGACTGAGCAGCCCAACCCAGCTGAATACGAGAATGCTCCGTCGACGCGTGAACCTGCAGTCCACCCGCTCCTACGCCACGCTCTTCCACTGGCTGCGCCCCGGTGAACTACTGGAGGACGCCCCAGGTTCGTGGAAAGAGGATTGGGACGAAGCCGATGCCGACCACTTCGGCGAGCACGCGCCGTTGCACTTTGAGGTACCCCAGGGCGTCGGCATCGAACCCGCCACGGTGCGCGAACCCCAAGATGCGGTCAGCGCACCTCGCATCGAGCCCAAGGATTCTGCAAAGGTCCGCCCGGTGCATGCTGATGTCACCCGTCCCGAAGGCAAGCCCGGCGCAGATAGCTAGTCCCGCGAGCCCTCTGCCAACAACCGCAATCCGTGTTGATCAACTTCGCTTATGAAGGCAGGCGACCATTGCGGTTTGCGGTCTTTGTCGATCACCTGCGCACGGATGCCTTCGGCAAGATCAGGCTGGTGCATCAAGTGGCGGGCCACGCGCAATTCCCGGTCCAGCGCCGAGCGGAGGTCTTGATCGACGCGTGCCTGGCGCACCGTGTAGAACGCCGAGCTCACGCTGGAGGGCGAGTTGGCCAAGAGTAATTGGGTCGCCTGCCGTGCTGCCGGGTGCACCATCTGCTCCAGCCGTTCGAGCACCTCTTGCGGGCTATCGGCGCTGAAGGCGTGATCCACCCAGCCCTGGCTCAGTTCCAAGGCATGGGATTCAGGGGCACCATGCAGTACCTCGATGGCCGAGATGATTTCTGCGGAGGACAGCCCCACCAGCTCGTCGAGCTCGTCCAGGATATTCTCCGCGAAGGAATCGGTGACCACGACATCAGCAAACCCGAGGTAGACCGCATCGGCGCCGGTAAAGGACGCTGCGCTCATGGCGAAGTACTCGCCAAAATGCCCGGGAGCGTTAGCCAGCAAATGTGTTCCACCCACATCGGGGGTATAACCGATTTTCGCTTCTGGCATGCCCATGGTGGCGCTGGAAGTCGCCAAGCGCACCGGTGCATGGGAAGCCAGGCCCACACCGCCGCCCATGGTGATGCCGTGAGCCAAGCTGATCAGTGGTTTGGGATAGCTGGAGATCAGGTAATCCAGATCGAACTCCATGGCCAGCAGGTCGATGAATTCCTGATGGCTTCCGGTGGTGATGGCGCGATGGAAATCGGCAATATCGCCGCCGGCGCAGAAGGCCCGCTCGCCGCGACCGGTCAGCAGGACCAGGGAAATCGAGGAATCCTCGGCCCATGCAGCCAGCACGCGGGTCAGTTCGGTGAGCATCTGCAGAGTCAGCGCGTTCAGCTTGGCCGGCCGATCCAGCTGGATGTGGCCGATGGGGCCATAGATATGGGAAACAACATTCGTTGCCGTGCCGGCTGGCGCGCGACGAGATTCCACGGTTGACTCCTCGTAGATGATCGGGCACCTGTGGTGCCGGTGGAACGGGCGAGAACTACTGGGCCAGGATTTGGGCCAGGCGGTCCAAGACCAGTGCGGCTTTCGGCTTCTTCGAGTTCTCTGGCTTCAACGCGAAGATGGAACGGGCCAGGCGGATTTCAGGGGCATCGACAATGCGGATGCCCTTGGGGGCATTGGCCATGGCCAGGTCTGGGACCAGTGCCGCACCGAGTCCCGAGGAGACCAAGCTCAGCGAGGCGTTGAAGTCGTCGCAGTAGGCCGCCACCTGGGGATGGATGTTGTACGAGGAGAACAGCCGGGAAATCAATGTCGCATCCGAGGTGCCCGGGTGGTGGAAGATCCAAGGCCACTCTGCCAGCTGGTCTACGGTGAGCTGGGAATCGTCGGCAATGGGCCATGAAGCAGGGATCACCACGCGGAACTGGTCGTCACCCAGCCAGGTGCGTTCCAGCGAGGCCGGCCAGGACAGCCCGCCGGGTCCTACCTGGAAGATCAGGGCCAGATCGAGATCGCCACCGGTGCCCAGGCCGGCGACGGTCTGTTGCGGTTCGCCGATCCACAAGCGCAGGTTGACGCCCAGGGAGGCCCAATCTGGGGCTTTGAGAATTTGCGGCAGCGCATAGGTTGCCAGCGAAGGGAAGATGCCCAGCTTGATTTCTTCAAGATCGGTGGCATCGGTAGAGATCGTGGCGACATCGGCCATAAGAGCGTCAAGGTCGGTCAGCACGCGCTTTGCGTGGCGGACCATGCGCATGGCTCCCGGGGTGGGGGTGATCGAACGGGCGCCGCGGACGAACAAGGTAGTCCCGGTGCTGCGTTCCAGCGCTGTCATCTGCTGGGATACAGCACTGGCCGTGTAGCCGAGGCGTGTTGCGGCCGTGGCAAAGGAACGATGCGCGACTACTTCGAGCAGGGTGCGCAGGTGAACTGGATTAATCACTTCTAAAGTCTATGGCCTTTAGCCCAAGATTTGCTTAGCCGCGACGCTAGTCTTCGTCCTCTGGTTCAAACCGCTCGTCTTCACCGTCTTCCGAATCATCGCTGGGGAATTCATTATCCAGATCTTCTTCGGTTTCCAGATCGTCATCATAGAGGTATTGGCGCTGGGCCAGCGGATCATGATTGCGCATGGTCTCCGGCATATCGCTGGAGCCCTCGTAGGCCTGTGAATCACGGCCATCATCTGGCTCATAGATGTCGTTGCCGAATTCCGGCGCGAACTCTGTCGGTTCAAATTCCCTGCTCATGACGTACTCCTTCGCTGATACGAGGGACCCGCCAGGAAGTCGGGGGATTCTCCTCGTGACTTCTCGTAGCACCAGCGTAGGACCGTATAACCCGAAACGAAAGTCTTGTTTTATCGGTCAGAGAGTGAATGACTTACTTAATGATCGTGTTCGGAATAGTGCTCCAGCAGCGGAGAGGCACGATAGGCCAAATGCGTGTGCAACGCGAAGGTGGTTTCCGAACGAGTGACGCCCTTGATGCGCAAAATTTGACGCAGTGCAGACTGCAGCTGGTGCGTGTCGGTGGCGATCAGCCGGACCCAGGCATCGCCGCGCCCGGAGGTCTCGTGGATTTCCAGGACATTGGGGATCTGCCGCAGCGCGGTGATCACCGTATCGAGGTCCCGGTGATTAACTTCCAGGGTGACAAAGGCGAGCACGTCGTAGCCCAGCTTGGCGAGGTCGATGTCCCGTCCGCCATCACGCAGAATTTCCGAACGCTGCAGCCGGCGCAACCTTGACTGTGCCGTGTTGCGGGCAATGCCAACCTCATCAGCTAGTTCGGAGATCTGGATGCGCGGATCCTTGATGAGGGCAAGCAATACTTTGAGGTCTACGTCGTCTAATCGCACTATATGCTCACTCCAGGCGCTCGCGAAGGCCACTATTTTGACCAAACTGCTCAAATCCTAGCAAGAATTCACTCGGCTTGCTTTGAAAGCAGGGATATTAGTGAAAGAACGATCTGTTGCAGTAGACAAACTCAAGCAGAACGCTCAACTCACCGGTGGGGCAGCGAGTGGCTCCACCGGTAAAAATCTTTCAGGACGATCCTGGACGCCAAGGCCTCAACTAATTTGATACCGGGAGTGAACTTGTCAGTTATCAGCGAACTGCGCATGCAACCCATGCGGCAGCGCTCCCTATCCTGGAATCCCGGATTAACCACACGGCTGGTTATCACGGTAGCGGTCAGTTTCCTGCTGTTGGTTGGCGCCAATCTGGCCACCCCGCTGTATCCGGCACTGCAGGCAGAACTGCACCTTGGCGCAATGGGAACGACCATCGCCTTCGCCAGCTACGTCTGCTCGCTGATGTTCTTCTTGTGCACCGTGGGCCACTGGTCCGATCACATCGGCCGCCGTGCCGCCCTGGTGATCGCAGTGCTCGTATCCCTGGCCGGAACCTTCGTTTTCGGTTCGGCTTCCAGCCTCCTTGAGCTGTGCATCGGTCGCGGACTGCAAGGAGCCGGTGTCGCCCTGGCAACTGGTGCCAGTGCCGCCGCGCTGCGCGAGCTGCTGCCATCCAAGCCTGAGTGGGCATCGCGCTTCACCCTGCTGGCTTCTTCCGGCGGCGTGGCCTTCGGCCCGGTTCTGGGCGGCTTGCTGGCTGACCTTCCAGGTGGGCGCAGCACCGTGTTCATGCTCCAGGCGGTGCTCCTGGTGCTGGTGATGATTCCGCTGAGCACACTCCAAGCCCGGCCGGCAATCGCCATGGCTGAACGCGGCCAGCGCGGCAAGGCGCTGGCGCCTCGGCGCTTGGGCATTCCCAGCACCGCGCGGTCCCAATTCTGGCTGGCCGCTATGGTGGGCTTCTTGAGCTTCGCAATCTTCGGATTTGTGCTCTCGCTCGCTCCGGGATACTTTGCGCAAGCCTTTGACCTGGATGGGCTGTGGATCATCGGGCTGATAGCCGGGCTGCCTTTGGGCGTCTCGGCGCTCTCGCAGGTGGTGGTGCGTGGCGGCGCAAAACTCTTGCCCGCAGGTTTGGGCCTGATGGCAGTATCAACCGTCTTGCTGGCGGCAGCCGCTGAACACAAATTGTTGTTCCTCGCATTGCTGGCCTTGGTGATTCTTGGCCTGGGCCAGGGAATGAGTTTCCGAACGGCCTTTGGCCGGGCAGTGGATGCCGTTAGCGACCGGCAGCATGCCCAGACGGTGTCAACCATTTACCTGGTGACCTACCTTGGCAGCGCAGTTCCGGTGATTGCCCTGGGCTGGGCTGTGGGAGTCTTCGGCCAAGAAGCCAGCATTCTGGTCTTTGCCATCTGCTGCTCGGTGCTGGCTGCCGGCTTGGGACTGTGGGCTATCGCTTCACAGCGCACCAAAAACTAGCCTTAAAGCACTGTGTCCCGGCAAATTGCCGGGACACAGTACTTTAACGACCTACTTGGCTGCGGCCAGCGCGCTGGCTTTAGCCGTGATCATGACCGAGTCCAGCCGATCTTGCTCTTCAGTGGGGTAATGGATCGTAATCAGTTCATCTGCCTGAGCGGCTGTGGCGAAGTGCCGAAGGTAGTCTGCCACCTGCTCACCGGTGCCCACTGCCGTGTATCGCATCATGTCGAGGATTTGCTCCGCCTGGGGAGTGTCCATGAGCATATCTACTTCTGCTTCAGTGAAGTCTTTCTTGGCATTGCGCCCCAGGAAGCTGGCCACGCGGTGACGCTTGGCAACGTTCAGCACTTCATGGGCCTTCTCGGCGGTTTCCGCTGCGGCTACACCGACCCCAGCGATGACGTAAGGCTCGGCCAGCTGGGCCGATGGGGTGAACTCCTCGCGGTAGACACGGATCGCTTGATGCAGCGCCGCAGGAGCGAAGTGGGAGGCGAAGGAGTATGGCAGGCCCAGCTGGGCGGCGAGCTTTGCGCCAAATAGCGAGGATCCCAGGATGTACAGGGGGACGTTGGTCCCTGCGCCCGGGGTTGCCTGCACCGTGGGAATGCGCGACTCGCCAGCCAGGTAAGCCTGGAGCTCCAGAACATCATGGGGGAAGGAATCGGCGGCCGAAGGCTCGCGGCGCAGTGCGCGCAACGTGGTCATGTCGGTGCCCGGCGCACGCCCCAGGCCCAAATCGATGCGATCCCCGTAGATGGAGGCCAAGGTGCCGAACTGTTCAGCAATCACCAAAGGAGAGTGGTTGGGCAGCATGACGCCACCTGAACCCAGTCGAATGGTTTTTGTGTGATGGGCTACGTGGCTGATGACCAGCGAGGTGGCGCTGGAGGCGATGGTCGGCATGTTGTGGTGCTCGGCATACCAGACCCGTTCGTAGCCATGGCGTTCAGCGGTTTGCGCCAGTCGGACGGAGGACTTGAAAGAGTCGGAAATACTTTGCCCGGGTGCGACCGGGGCAAGATCCAGAATAGAAAGCTTCACCTTTAATGTAACCAGCGTGTGTAATAAAGTATTCCGGGAAGTGACTGCCTCAATATAAAAAGATGGCCACCCACTGGGTGACCATCTTTTGAAAAGTCAGGCGTTAGCCAAAGACCTTCTTTAGAGAGCGCGGATGTCTGCAGCCTGCAGACCCTTTGGACCCTCTACAACTTCGAACTCGACCTTCTGGCCTTCGTCCAGGGTGCGGAAGCCCTGGGTCTGGATGGCGGAGAAGTGAGCGAAGACATCTGGGTCTCCGCTGTCTGGAGCGATGAAGCCGAAGCCCTTTTCAGCGTTGAACCACTTTACGATTCCGGTTGCCATATTACTTTTTGGTCCTTTCAGACGTTTCTCGCCAGTTTTATTGGCGAGCTTGGTTGTAATCTACGCAAGTGCTGCAACCCGTGGGGACAGCTATTGTTGCGAAGCAGCCAAGTCATTCACTTCACGTCTAGAAGGGGGCTCGCGTCAACCGAGGTGGTTCGACATTCACATACTTCTAACGGGTACTTCGCGAATTACTTTGGAACTACTCTGCCTAGCCTACGTGTTTGCCGTCAACAATTGAACAACTTTGAACCAATTAATCAAAAATTTGGGTAAGTGGTTCGTTGAGTTCACCGAATTGCCGGTTTGATGACGCGCAATACGAGAACTGCAGCCACCAATGACAACAGGCTGGCGATACTCGAGGTGAGTAATACGCCGTGGTCGAAGGCCTGCGCAGCAGACTCAATGAGCGCTTGCGCGTCGCTGCCATTCAGGGACGAAGCCACCTGGTGCGCCCCGCCGAGTGTTTCGCCGGCCAGTTCGGTTTGCTCCGGGCTCAGCGAACCGGGCACGAGCAGCTTCGAGGAATATACGGAATTCAAGATGGTGCCCAGCACTGCCACGCCCAAGACCGAACCAATCTCATACGCTGTCTCCGAAATTGCCGATGCGGCCCCGGCCTTGGAAGCGGGAACAGCCGCCAAGGTCATGTCGTTGGACAGGGTCTCGGTCATGCCGATGCCGGTTCCCAGCAACGCGAACGCCACCATGAGCAGGACGGCATTGGATCCCTCGCCAGCCACCATGACCAGCAAATAGGCAATGGCCGAGAAAACCAGGCCCACGGCCATGATGTTCGGTGATCCGAAGCGGCGGGAGAGGGCGACGGCGACCAGCCCGAAGAGCATGGTGAGCACCAGCCCCGGAGTCATCCACAGCCCCGCTTCAATCGGGCTCAGGCCGGCGATCAGCTGCAGGTGCTGGGAGACGAAGTAGATGAAACCGACCAGCGAGAACACTCCGATGAGGTTAACCATCAAGGCTCCGGAAAAAGGGGCGTTCTTGAACAGACGCACGTCGAGCATCGGAGATTCTTGCTTCAGCTGGCGGCGCACGAAGGCCACACCGCAAATTACAGCCACGCCCACCGCAGCCACCAGGACAAACCATGGCGCGGTGGTGAAGGACTTAATAGCGTAGGTGAAGGGCAACAAGGCGAAAATGATCAGCACAATTGACAGCGGATCAACGCGTCCCGGATTCGGGTCCTTGGATTCGGGTACCAGGATCAGGCCACCGATCAGCAATGGCAAGAGCATTGGCACGGCCATCAGGAAAACTGATCCCCACCAGAAGTGCTCCAGCAGCAGGCCGCCGACAATCGGGCCCAGGACCGCGCCACCGGAGAATGCCGCCGCCCAAACCGCGACGGCAGCACGGCGTTCGGTGGCGTCCGGGAAGATGGTGCGGATCAGCGACAGGGTTGCCGGCATGAGCATTGCGCCAAAGATGCCGAGCAGTGCGCGGGCTGCCACCAGCTGTTCGGCATTGGTGGCAAAGGCCGCGACGGCCGAGACCAGAGCGAATCCTGTGGCACCAATCAATAGCAGCCGGCGCCGGCCGATGCGGTCGCCAAAAGAACCCATTGGAACCAAAAGGCCAGCCAGGACCAGCGGATAAATATCGATGATCCACAGCAGCTGGTTGCCGCTGGGGGAGAGCGCGGCGGTAATGGCGGGTACTGCGAATGACAGGACGGTGTTGTCCACGGAAATGAGCAGGACCGGGAAGATGAGAACAGCTAACGCCGCCCAGCGGCGCGGCTTGCTGAGAACCGTGGCGCGTTCGGAGATGTTTGAGCTCATGGCTTTCACCCTTTGGGGTTTCGTGATTGGACGGTGGAGATGACCACTCCAGTTAACTGTACCGTCCGGACGGTATAGTTACAATCGGCGATAAGGTTAAATCGCTCACCACCCAATAGAACGGAGAACCATGGCCCGCCCACCAGCTGCACGCGGCAAAGTGCTGGACGCCTATATTGCGCTGCTATGCGAAGAAGGGGAGCGCGCGGCGACGCTGGATGCCACCGCGGCTCGTGCCGGAGTTTCCAAAGGGGGACTGCTTTACCACTTCGCTTCCAAAGATGCACTGGCAAAAGCCGTTATCGAAGAGGCTGAAGTGCATATAGCTCGAGACGTGGAAGCCATGAGCAGCGCGGAGGAAGGCGGGGCCGCCTACTTCATCCGCACGAGCGCCGAAGTGGACACGGAACTAGACCGTCATCTGGTCGCCCTGCACCGATTGGCTCAGGCAGGAGTCGTGAATGCCACCGAGAAAATTGAAAGCACCAACGAACGCTGGTACCGGAGCATTCTCGATGACGTCGGCAGCAAGGACCTGGCTCATTTGGTCATGCTCACCGGTGAAGGGCTCTATGCTGAACTCTCGCTTCCGGGCACGTGGTACCAGCGTAATTTTGATGGTGAGCTCGATCGGTTACTACAGTTGGTCTCAACACTAAAAAAGTTGGGAAATCTCAACGAACACTGAGCAGAAAGACTTCAATGGCGAAAGACAGCGTTGCTACCTCCATACGCTCACGGATAGGGGCTCTACTTGGCATCCTGCTGCTGGCCCTATCGCTGCGCGCCGCTGTTGTCTCGGTGTCACCGCTGCTGGCCCGCATTGAAGCCGACATTCCCTTCACCGAATTCACCACGGGATTGCTGGCCATGCTGGCACCGATCGCCTTTGCGATTTTCGGCTTGCTCACCCCGAAGCTGATCAAATCCTTCGGCTTGGAAAAGACGCTGATCATTTCGCTGGCGCTGGCTGTGGTAGGCCAGCTGGCCCGTGTCTTCATGCCCGAGGTGTACTCATTCCTGGCGCTGTCGATTGTCACACTTGCCGGCTACGGCATGGGCAACGTGGTTCTGCCGCCGCTGGTGAAGAAATATTTCCCAGAACGAATCGGACTGGTCACCAGCGGCTATGTCACGATGCTGGCCATCGGAACCTGGATGGCGCCGCAATTCTCAGTCCCGATGGCCAACCTGAGCAACTGGAAAATCTCCATCGGTTCCTGGGCGCTGCTCTCCAGCCTCGTGCTGATCCCGTGGATGGTGCAGCTCTTTGCTGATCGTGGCGTCACGCGTCCGGAACACTCGGTCAATGCGAGCGGGGCTGCGCACCCCATTGCCAAGATCAATCCATGGAAATCCAAAGTTGCCTGGGGCCTTGCCATCTACCTTGCCGGCAACTCAGCTCAAACCTACGTGTACTTCACCTGGTTGCCGCCGTACCTGCAGAATCGTGGCCTCGACGAATTGACCGCAGGAAATATGCTGGCCCTGTTTGCCATCCTCGGCCTGCCAGTAAGCCTGCTGGTTCCACTGTGGGTTCCCCGGCTGAAAAACCCGATTATCGCGGTGCTGATTTTCACTGCCTGCTGGATCATCGGACACCTGGGCATCTTCCTGTCGCCAACCCGCAACACTGCCCTGTGGGTTTGCGCCGCCGGACTGGGCCAGGGAACGTTTGCCATTGCCTTGCTGATGATGAACCTGCGTTCACGCACCACCTACGGTTCGGGCGTGCTCTCGGGCTTTGCCCAGGGCCTGGGCTACGCCGGGGCGGCCATTGTGCCGATGCTCTTTGGCCTGGTGCAGAAGGCCACGGATTCATGGGGTGCCGCATTCTCAATGCTCGCGGGCTGTGTTGTTGTGATGCTCATCGGTGCGGTGATCATCAACCCGCCACGCACTATCGAAGACGATTCCCCGAGCACCGAAGATCTGGGCAAGCTCGAGCGCATCGACTGAGAAGCAAGAAGCATCCGCAGCTGCCCACCTAGAAGTGTCGTTGGGGACCATCCGGTGCCGGAGGATTCTGATGGGCACGGTGCCAGTGGCCGGCAGCCAGCGGAACCGACCAGCCAAAACGCAGCGACGCCACACGAATCAGGAACGCCAACGCCGCGATCGCTGCACCCACCGGAACGCTCATGGATCCCAGATGCCACGCAATGGCCGTGAGCCCAGATCCCACCATGGCAGCCAGCGCGTAGATATCGCGCGGATTGAAGAGGTCTGGAGTCACATTGGAAATGACGTCTCGCAGCAGTCCGCCGCCAACGCTGGTGATCACGCCCAGCAACACTGCCGTCACCGGATTGAACTGATGCTCCAGGGCCTTCAACGTCCCAGTCACGCAAAACAGGCCCAGTCCGGCAGCATCAAAAAGCTGAACCAGGCGGTGCAGCTTCTGAACGGCGGGCGTGAACGCATAGACGCACAGTGCGGCCAAGACCGGAGGTACAAAATAGATCGGGTGTTCAAAGGTTGCCGGCGACTGATTGAGAATCACGTCGCGGACCAGCCCTCCGCCCAAGCCGCACACGCCACCTAGGAAGGCCGATCCCAAAATATCGAATCCCCTGCGGGCGGCCATCAAGGATCCAGCCACGGCAAAGAAGAAAATACCGACGAGTTCAATCAGGATGTACATTCCAGTGCCTCAAGCGGGGTGGGCGACGTGTGGTCAATGAACAATTATTACCCGAAGTGCCGATCAGCAAAGAATCTTGGCGATCTTGACCAGGGTGTTGTGGTTCCGGGTAGTCAGAACCCGTAGCTTGGCCTGGGCCTGAACCAGTTTCGCCACTGGATCGGTAGTACTGGTTCCCTTGGATGCGATCCACTGCACTGCACGACCCGTGACCAAGAAGTCGCGCGGATCACCCAGTGCCTGGATGGCCTGCCCCAGCTCCTGGGCATCCTGCACGCTATGGCACAAGGTGAGATAACCATGATGCTGCTCCACGGGTTCGGGCAACGGCAGCCCGAATGGCCCAGCCAAGTCCTCGATTTCCTCTTGGGTGAAAACGAGGGTAGGGATGTCTCGGAGATAGTACGCGCGCAAAAGGTCATTGCACCGGCCTTGGATCATCAACGGATCCGGGATGTCGGAGGCGAGCACCACGTTGCCGCTAGCCAGCAGCGTCTTGACGTCGCTGAACCCACCGTCCTGAAGCAGGAGCGCGAGGTCTTTCATCAGCACCTTGACGCCGCCAACATTCACGCCTCGTAGGAACACGGCATATTTGCTCATCGTTTTATCCCAGCTCGTCGGAATCATACTTTGGGAGGGTCGTTCTGCAACCCAAAGATCGCTAGGATCAAGAATATGCCTATGCACTTACCTTATGGATCCTGGCCCTCATCAATCACGGCTCAAGACGTTGCAGCGGGGACTAAACCATTAGGCGGTGCCTGCTTCTTCAAAGACCACGTCATTGTCCAAGAAGGGCGCCCCGCAGAAGGCGGCCGGATCACGCTGGTGGAATACGGCACCGATGGCCAACACGGCAAGGAACTGGTCAATGCACCGTATAACGTCCGCTCACGGGTTCACGAATATGGCGGCTCCAGCTGGATGCTGGACGAATCGGGAGCCGGCAAGATCATCTTCTCCAACTTTGCCGACCAACGCGTGTACACGGTGGGCATTGGCGAGCATCAACCGGTGCCGTTGACCCCGGCCAGCACGGTCGAGGGCGACCCGCAACTGCGCTTTGCAGAATTCACCCGCGGCCCCGAGGGCAGCATCCTTGCCATCATGGAAGACCTTCGCGGCGAGCCCGTGCGCCATATCGTGCAAATCCCGCTCGATGGCAGTGCGGGGGAAGAGCTCTCCAATATTAGGATCCTGAGCGTACCTGCACGATTTGTGGCTTCCCCGCGGCTCAGCCCCAATGGCCAGAAGCTGTCCTGGATCAGCTGGGAGCATCCGAACATGCCTTGGGATTCCACCTATTTGCACCTGGCTGGATTCACCGAAACCGGACTGCTGGAGAGCGAAGTGATTGCCGGCGGAGCAGAAGAATCTGTCATGCAGCCCGAATGGCTGGACGATGACCGGCTGGCATTCATCTCCGATGCCAGCGGCTGGTGGAACCCCTATGTGTACCAAAACGGTTCTTCGCGCACCACTCGCCTTGTTGACCGCCCGGCAGAATTCGCCGGACCCTTATGGCAGGTCGGGACCAGCTGGTACCTGGTCGAAAATCAACATACCCTGTTGTGCTCCTACGGGACAGGAACCACGTCCCTGGCCCGTGTGCATTCGGACACCGGGGGATTAGACGATCTTGAACTGCCCTTCACCCGTGTCCGGCCCTTTGCCGTCAACGATGACTGGCTGTTGGCCGGAACCTCATCGATGACCCATGGTGAAGAGATCACCCTGATCAACCTCGAATCCTTGGAACACCACGCGGTGACCCGGTCCATGGAGAACTTGCCAGAAGCAGGGATGCTGCCATCTGTTGAAGAATTCCAATGCAAGAACCTTGCCGGACAGTCGGTGCACGCATTGCTCTATCGTCCAGCCCAAGACGGCATGGCCGGGATGGACGGTGAACTGCCACCCTTCGTCACCTTTGTCCACGGCGGACCAACTAGCCAGGCCTCGGCGACTTTGAGTGCAGCGGTGGCCTATTACACCTCGCGTGGCATTGGCGTGGTGGACGTGAACTACGGTGGCTCGACGGGATATGGCCGTGAATACCGCAACCGATTGCGTGGAGCATGGGGCGTTGTTGACGTTTCTGATACGGTCGCCGTAATCCATGCCTTGGTCGGACAAAAGATTGCTGACCCGGCACGCATTGGCATCGAAGGCGGAAGCGCCGGGGGATGGACCGTACTGTGCGCATTGACCTTCTCGGATGTTTTTACCGCTGGCATCAGCCGGTATGGCGTTTCCGATTTGGTGGGGCTGGTTCAAGACACGCACGACTTCGAATCCCAGTACATGTTCTCGTTGGTCGGCCCATATCCGGAGGCAGCGGATCTCTACGAGAAGCGCGCGCCGATCAACCACGTTTCAAAGATCTCCTGCCCGGTTTTGCTCCTGCAGGGTGATGAAGACAAAGTGGTTCCGCCAGCTCAGTCGCAGGTGGTCGCTGATGCGCTCGCCGAACGAGGCATCGCTCATGCGTACATCCTTTTTGAAGGCGAACAGCATGGCTTCAGAAAGTCTGAAAATATTGTGCGGGCGCTGGAAAGCTCGTTGGCCTTCTACTCGCAAATCTTTGATTTCGAGGCTGACGTTCCAGCCATCGAATTATCCTAGACGCGGGCGCTGTGGAGAACTACAGCTCGGTGTCGGGCTCCTGCCAGGAAGTGCGCAAGCGGTCCATTTCGCGGCGATCCTTCTTGGTGGGGCGCCCGGCACCGCGTTCGCGCACCGGAACCTGCGGTATGACGACACGTTCTCGGGGTGGCGTATGGTCCAAGTAGCACTTGGTGGCCACGGGAGCTGAAACGCGCTTGGAAAGCAGGCCCGTGATTTCAAGGTCACGGTCAAATCCATCTTTGCGCACACGGACGCGGTCACCTGCAACGACAGTCTGCGAAGCCTTGACCGGGTCGCCGTTTAAACGCACGTGACCTGCGCGGCACGCAGCCGTCGCTGCGGATCGTGTTTTGTAAATTCGCACGGACCACAACCAGGCATCGAGTCTGACTTTGCCGCTGGTGGGAATCTCAACCATGAGAAAAGTCTAGAACACCGGCATAGTGGCCAGGGCGCAGTCAGTTGCCTTCAGCTGCAGCGTTGTCGCAAGCTTCCTTGAGCCGGTCCTGCAAAGCGACAGGAGCCTGGTCACCGGAATCAGCGAGGTCGTTAAGTACCTGGACCATCTCTTCGGGCAGTCCGCCGCCATCCACTGATTTCACGATGGAAGACAAGACGCGCAGCTCGCTGGAGTCAATGGTGCCATCCTGTATTGGAGCGCAGGCCTGGCGAACAATCTCCTTGCTAGCGGCATCAGTGAGCTGATTGGCTGCGCTCGACGCAGTGTCCTGGACAACGGAGCATCCGGCGCTGAGAACCACCACCGATGTGATGGCAAACAGTGTTGCTGTCTTACGAACTTTAACTTTCCCCATGGAACTAAATCCTAACCATTAATGTTGAATTTCTGCTGAATGCCAACCGAGTCGATCATCTGAACTTTGCAGCCAGTGAGGCACAATGGATCGGTGAGCAGCGAGCAGAAGAACACCAGCAATGACCGTGCCATCCAAGAGCGAATTGTCGCCCAGCTGGCTCAGGAGCTATCCATTGAATCCACGGTCGCCGTCTGGCAGATCAAGGCAGCCGTAGAACTACTCGATTCGGGATCAACGGTTCCGTTCATTGCCCGCTATCGCAAAGAAGCAACCGGCATGCTCAGCGACAGCCAATTGCGTTTGCTCGAAGAACGCCTGCGCTACCTGCGTGAATTGGAAGATCGCCGCGCCACAATCCTCGAAGCGATCAATGACTCCGGCAAGCTGACCGAGCAGCTGTCAGCCACGATTGCCGCGGCCACCACTAAAGCTGAACTTGAAGACATTTACCTGCCGTTCAAGTCCAAGCGTCGCACCAAGGCGCAGATTGCCCGCGAAGCAGGCTTGGAACCGTTGGCGGACTTGTTGCTTTCCACCCCGGACACCGATCCGCTGCAGGCTGCCGCCGGATACCTCAATGCAGAGGCAGGATTCGCTACTGAAGCGGATGTTCTTTCTGGTGCACGTTCCATCGTGACCGAACGAGTCTCCCAAGATGTGGTGCTCGCAAGCGAACTTCGTGAACGCCTTTGGAACAAGGGCAAGATCAGTGCCAGTGTTTCCAACACTGCCACCGCAGAAGGCCAGGGGAAATACTCCGACTACTTGGACTATGTTGCGAACTTGGACCGACTGCCTTCGCACCGGGTCTTGGCGCTCTTGCGAGGTGAACGCGAGGGTGTCCTGAACCTCCAGCTGGCTGAAGCAGATCCGCGTGACGAGGATGCTCTGGCCCAGGCACGCCAGGGTTTCGAAAATGCCATAACCGCATCATTGGGCCTGAACGTACCACCGGGTGCGGCCACGGCGTCCTGGATTTCCCAAACCGTTCGCTTGACTTGGAAGGCCCGTTTGCTCACGCGCTTCGAGTCAGACCTGCGTTCACGGCTGTTTGAAGCAGCGGAAGACGAATCCGTTAAGATCTTTGCGGCGAATCTTCGCGACGTCCTATTGGCAGCACCAGCGGGAAACAAGGCCGTTCTGGGATTGGATCCGGGCCTGCGTACAGGTGTGAAGGTTGCGGTAGTCGACCTCACTGGAAAGTCTGTTGAGACAGCCACGATCTACCCGCATGCACCTGCCAAGAAGTGGGACGAGTCGGTGGCCACCTTGGCCCGGCTGGCGAAGAAGCATGGCACAACCCTGATTGCGGTAGGCAACGGAACAGCAGGTCGTGAAACCGATCGATTGGCAGCTGAAGTCATCAAGGTGCTTGGCGGCTCCGGGATCAGCAAGGTGATCGTTTCCGAGGCTGGAGCATCTGTCTATTCCGCCTCCGAGCTGGCCAGCCAGGAGCTGCCCGGAATGGATGTTTCCCTGCGCGGAGCGGTGTCGATTGCACGCCGCCTCCAAGATCCGCTGGCGGAGCTGGTCAAGATTGATCCGAAGTCCATTGGCGTCGGACAGTACCAGCATGATGTCACGGCGTCGAAGTTAGATCGTGCGTTGGATGCTGTGGTTGAGGACTGTGTGAACGCGGTGGGCGTTGACGTGAACACGGCATCGCCAGCGTTGCTGTCGCGGGTTGCTGGAGTTGGACCGCTGTTGAGCCGGAATATTGTTGACCACCGAAATGCCAATGGTCCGTTTGCCACGCGCAAGGACCTGCTGAAGGTGCCACGTTTGGGCGCGAAGGCATTTGAACAGTGCGCCGGCTTCTTGCGTATCACCGGAGGCAAGGAAATGCTGGATGCATCTTCGGTGCACCCGGAAGCTTATGCATTGGCCAAGACTCTGCAGCAAACCGCCGAGGAGCAGGGCCGCAGGCTGGAAGAGCTGAAGCCCCAGGACTTTGTGACCGAGCAATTCGGGGAGCCCACCATTCGAGATGTGATTTCTGAATTGCGTCGTCCAGCTCGAGATCCTCGTGGCGAGTTTGTCACGGCCTCGCTGAAGGAAGGCGTTGAAACCATCAGCGACGTCAAGCCGGGAATGATTCTGGAAGGCACCGTATCCAACGTCGCTGCATTTGGCGCCTTCGTTGACTTGGGCGTTCATCAGGACGGACTCATTCACGTCTCGGCGATGAGCACCAAGTTCATTTCTGATCCGCGCGAAGTGGTCAGTTCCGGGCAGATCGTCAAGGTAAAGGTCCTGGAAGTCGATACGTCACGCAAACGCATTTCACTAACCCTGCGTCTGGATGATGAATTGCCGGTGGCCGGTGAATCGGCCAAAGTTGCTGCCCCGCGAGAGCGTCGGCACGCAGGCGGCGGCGCTTCTGGCGCTCGCAATGGGCAGAATCGCAGCGGCCAAAACCGCAGGCAGGGGAATCAAGAACCTGAATCTGCGGCATCGGGCAATACTGCGATGGCAGAAGCGCTGCGTCGTGCTGGGCTGAACCGGTAATTAAGCTGGCTTCGGTTTACCTAACCTTTTTTAGCATCGGCTAGGTTAACCTGCTGTCAACGTGGGGTGATTCCCTAATTCAAGTTGGACTAAGTGTGTCCAAACTTCGGTGACAAGTTGGCAAAAGAGTCCTAGTCTAAAGACATGGATCTTACAGGAAAACTGGCAGAAGCCTTCAGCACCCAGGTAACTCTCGAACTAACCGCAGCGACGGTGTACCGTCAGCTGGCAGTTGAAATGGACGTCATGAGCCTTCCCGGCATTGCTGGCTGGTTCCGTGCGCAAGCTGGCGAGGAAATCGTCCACGCGGAAAAGTTCATCACGCACATGACCGATCGTTCAGCTCACCCGAAGATTGGCGAGCAGCCAGCGCCAGAAGTGAATGTCAAGAACGTCGCCGACGCTTTTGCCGCTTCGCTGGCTCATGAGCAGAAAGTCTCCGAAGCAATTCGCGAACTGTACCGACTGGCTCAGACCGAAGGCGACATCGACTCTTTGCCATTGCTGCACTGGTTTATCGACGAGCAGATTGAGGAAGAAGCAACCGTCTCTGAAATTCTGGATCGCGTGAAGCTAATTGGCAACGATGGAAGTGGCCTCCTGCGTCTGGATGCAGAGCTCGGTTCGCGTTCTTCCGGCGACTAGCGGACTAAGAAGCACGCATCTTCTAAAAATGGAATAAACTTAGGGAAGCAACCGTTGGTTGCTTCCCTAAGTTTTCATTTGAGGTGGTCGTGAACCAAGTGGGCTTACCACAAAAATCGGCTTTGACGTCGTCAGTAGCACTTACGCATCGGACGACTGCCTCGCTCAAACTGCGCAAAGGCGCAGGTCGGCACTATGTTGTTCAGAGCAATCTTGCCCACGGTACCGAACTTGCCCTCATCGAAGTCAAAGGCTCATGGGCTCATGTCTTTGTTCACGCAACCTACGGTTGGCTGCCGGAGATTTACCTGGAGCCAATTCCTGAGGTTTTTGATGAACCGGTCGTTGCCGACGAAGACGACGAGTATGCAGAACCTGTGCTCTCGCGTTATTCACTGATTGAGGCCACTCATGTCACCACGGCCACTCTGAACTTGCGCAAGGGCAGCGGGACCGGTTACCCGGTTCTCAAGGTCATTGACCAGGGAAGCAAGGTACGTTCCATGCTTCAGCAAGGTCTATGGTCGCAGGTTCAGGCAGGCAAGCTTTTAGGCTGGGTTCCCAGCATGTATTTGCAGGAGATCCCTTCGCGACCTGCCAAGGGCGGTTTGATCGCCGTACCCAATCAGCGGGCGCTCACCACAATTCGTCTTAATGCCCGTCGCGGACCGGGCGACCACTACTCGCTCGTACGTATTCTTCCTGCGGACACTGCAGTTGTTATCGTGGCGCGTCAGGGTGCTTGGCGCCGGATTGATCGCGATGGCGAAGAAATGTGGATCCCCGCCAGCCAGCTGCGTACGGTGTATTAAGCGATTTTGAGATCAGCCGACGTAACGAGGCCCGCTTCGGCCGCAATGACTGCCAACTGAACGCGATTTGAAACGCTGAGCTCGTCCATGACGCGGGCAAGGTGAAGCTTGACCGACCCTTCGGAGATATGGGCAAGACGCGAAATTTGAGCGTTGGTCAGGCCGGCCGCAACGTGGCGGACTAATCCGCGATCCCGGTCTCCCAGTTCACGGAATGCCTCTTGATGAATTGAGCGGCGAGTCACGCGCGAGGGCGGCTCCCAACCATCGGTTGGTGCTGCAAAAAGCTGGTAGCCCGCAACAAGCATTCGCAGTGCGCAAGGCAATTCTGAGCTAATTGAGCTCTTGGAAATGAGAGCAGCACTACCGGCATCGTAGGCCTGGGCGAGTTCGCTGCGCTTGTAGCGCGCAGCCATGACGGCGACTTTGGTTTTTGGCGTTGCTTCAGTTATCTCGCGAATGGCGCTGTACAGGTCCTGGCCTTCTAACGTCGACTCGAGCAGGATGACGTCTGGCTTCTGTTCGAGCGCACCAGTGACGGCGTCCCCCAGAGTGTCTGTGACTTTTTCTAGATCGAAGTCCTCCGTGGTGGATAGAACTGCGGATATGCCCGCGCGCGAGAAATAATCACTATCGGCCAGATGAACGCGAATGCGCGACATTCAAGAAACCTCGTCCTCAACAGAGCTACAAACCTGGTCGGAAACCCCAACCGTACCCCTGCTTAGCTAGTTGTCTGCAGGTGAGCCCAGTTTATAACCAGTTAGCCAACTTGTTTTGCTTGATAGGTAACAATTTGACAACAATCAGGAAGATTCGAATAGGAACCTTTGGTAAATTCATAGGTCAAGTCCGGTATCAACGTGAATTCATACAAAAATTAGATAATAAATTACTGGCCGGTATGACCTGAAAGCTAACAAAAATGGCCGTTTGGTCAAAAATTTTGACCTGAGTATGCCAAGAAATAGCTGAAAGAACCCTGTGAGTAGATGGGCCCCTTCCGTAGAGTCAAATAGGGACTTTAACAAGGGTTTCAAGATCACAACCAACTTTTGGAGGACATTGATGCAAACACATAATTTGCCACCATCGAATGGAACCGGCCGCCGCACGGCACGGCGCGTACTTTCTGGCGCGGTAGTGGCCAGCCTGTTCGTGGCGCCGACCGTGACAGCCGCGTATGCCGCACCGACCGATGACTCCGAGGCTCTTGGACGAGTTCTCGATCTAAATCTTCTAGACATTCCTGTTGCGGATGCGGGGTTCGCGTTCGCGGGTAATCCGAGCTCACCAGATGCAAAGCATAACCCGCTGAATGTTGAGGCATTGGGAGCCTTGAACCTGAACCTGGGTTCGGGACTAAGCGCACTCCCGCTCATAAATGCCGATGGGTCAGGACTTCTGACACTGGGCGAAGCCGGATTGCTAAGTTCGTATGCTGAAGCATCTAGCTCAACAAGCGCAAAATCAGCAGCTGGTGCGGTTAGTTCGGATGGAACGATCGCAGTCGATTCCTCGAACTCTGGCGCGATGACTGCAAATGTTGATCTGACTAAACTTTTGGATCAACTGCAGGTCAGCGGGCTAACCGATCAGCTTGTAGATGAAGCATCATTGGAAATCGGCGCCCTCGGTTCCAAGGCCGACAAGACTGACGGTACTCTGTCGACTGACTACTTAGTTGCTGGTGCCACTGCAACCGTTAGTAGCCCTGCTGTTGGCGGGCTGACCAGTTCGCTGGGAACTGTCGTTGATGGTCTGGGCACTACGCTCAACACGGCTCTGTCCTCTGATGGTGTGCTTGGCACTATCACTTCGGGGCTTGACGCAATCGATATTGATTTGCGCCCGCTGGCCCGCATTGGTGTCACTGATTCCACGGTTGCGCTCAATGGCGTAGACGCTGCTCTGCAGCAAGTCAAGGATGACATCCTCACGGGTGTTATTACCTCGGATACCGGCTTGGTGAGCATCGATCTCGGTACGGGCGACATAAGCGTTGATCTGTCTAAGATCACCACCGGTGGGCTCAACGGCAAGCCGGCCAACTATGAAGTGTTAAGCGCCACGGCTGTTCAAGAAATCGCAGACGAGATTACTCTCGCGCTGTCGAACTTGGTCACTGATCTTCGCGATAGCCTTGTTGCTTCACTTGATCAGATTGACATTGTCGTCAACCTCGGACTGGAAGCTAGCTTGCTCCTTCCACTCGCCGACGGTACGGCGACGGTGGAAGGCAGTGTTGCCAGCTTCCTGGGGTTGGTACCAGAAGAACCAACTACCAACGTTGACTTGACACTGGCCGGCTTGGATCTAGGCTCGCTGATCACCCCATTGACCACCGGTGTTGTAAGTGTAGTTGGCGATGCATTGGGTACCGTAGTGAACCCAGTTATCGACGGATTGCCAGGAGTCATTACAGGCGTAGTTGATGGCGTTACTGATCCTCTGGAACCCGTTATCGAGGGTGTGCTTAACGAAATCGTTGAGATTACCGTCAACGAGCAGGGAACCACGGTAATTGACGATCCAAATAGCGATCCTGACTCCACTGAGGAGGGTGACTTTGTCACTGCCTTGTCAGTAGAGCTATTGCCAGCAATGGGCGAGGCTGCTAACAAGGTATCCTTCGCCCGCTCGGAAGTCCGCGCAGCGGACGAAGCGCCAACTGAAGCCCCCGTGGTCATTGAGACACCGACCGATGGACAGGAATTTACCGAGGGTGATCCTGTCGATGTTTCCGGTACGGCAGAGCCAGGTAAGACCATTACTGTGACTCTCGACGGCGACGATGCAGCGGCTCAGGAAGTCATTGTTGGCGACGACGGCAAGTGGACGGCTACGTTTGAGGGTCTGACCGAAGGTCCTCATACTGCCGTTGCCACCGATGGCGACGACGACGAAGAGTCTACAGACGAAGTTTCATTCACGGTCGTTGTTTCGAACACTGATGTGAACACTGCGGAGAACACTGATGTGAACACTGCGGAGAACACTGATGTGAACACTGCGGAGAACACTGATGTGAACACTGCGGAGAACACTGATGTGAACACTGATGCGAACACCGACGTGAACACTGATGCGAACACTGATGTGAACACTGCGGAGAACACCGACGTGAACACTGCGGAGAACACCGACGTGAACACCGACGTGAACACTGATGCGAACACCGACGTGAACACTGCGGAGAACACCGACGTGAACACCGACGTGAACACTGATGCGAACACCGACGTGAACACTGATGCGAACACTGCGGAGAACACCGACGTGAACACCGACGTGAACACTGATGCGAACACTGATGCGAACACCGACGTGAACACTGCGGAGAACACCGACGTGAACACTGCGGAGAACACCGACGTGAACACTGCGGAGAACACCGACGTGAACACCGACGTGAACACTGCGGAGAACACCGACGTGAACACTGCGGAGAACACCGACGTGAACACTGCGGAGAACACCGACGTGAACACTGCGGAGAACACTGATGTGAACACCGACGTGAACACTGCGGAGAACACCGATGCGAACACCGACGTGAACACTGCGGAGAACACCGACGTGAACACTGCGGAGAACACCGACGTGAACACTGATGTGAACACTGCGGAGAACACCGACGTGAACACTGATGTGAACACTGCGGAGAACACCGACGTGAACACTGCGGAGAACACCGACGTGAACACTGCGGAGAACACCGACGTGAACACTGCGGAGAACACCGACGTGAACACTGCGGAGAACACTGATGTGAACACCGACGTGAACACTGCGGAGAACACTGATGTGAACACCGACGTGAACACTGCGGAGAACACCGACGTGAACACTGATGTGAACACCGACGTGAACACTGCGGAGAACACTGATGTGAACACCGACGTGAACACTGCGGAGAACACTGATGTGAACACCGACGTGAACACTGATGTGAACACTGCGGAGAACACCGACGTGAACACTTCAGATAACACTGATGACAACACGGCAGATAACACGGAACATCCGATCGTGAACGTGCTGCCTGACAGCGTTACGGAAGGGGACGAGATTACCGTAATTGGTGACAAGTTCACTCCAGACGGTAACGTCAAGATCACCATCCGCGACTCGAATGGCGACGAGACTCCTATTCACCAGGATGACGTCATCGTTGACGAGAATGGTCACTTTGACTACAAGTTTGATACCGATGGATTGCCAGAAGGTATCTACATGGTCGAGGTTCAGGACGAAGAAACTGGAAAGACTTATACCGAGTACTTCCAGGTAAATGCTGAAGACGCCGTTGAGAACGAAGTTCACATCGATATCACTCCGAACCGCATTATAAAGGGTGAAATCGGAACCGTTACCGGCAAGGAATTCACTTCAAACGGCGAAGTTAAGATCGAGCAGAGCCCGCTAGGCGCGACCACCTTGGCCCAAGCAAAGGCATTCGCTGCTTCTCTTCCTGAGGGCGTGTCCGCTGACGATAAGGGAGATATTAGTTTCGAGGTCGATTCATCTGACCTCGAACTCGGAAACTACCTGATCGTAGCGACTGATGTGAAGACGAATGCGTATGCGTTTACTACCTTCACCGTTGTCGCCGATGACTCGACTGACGTGAATACTGCGGACAACACTGCGGACAACACTGACGCAAACACGGATGCGAACACTGACGCAAACACGGATGCGAACACTGACGCAAACACGGATGCGAACACTGACGCAAACACGGATGCGAACACTGACGCAAACACGGATGCGAACACTGACGCAAACACGGATGCGAACACTGACGCAAACACGGATGCGAACACTGACGCAAACACGGATGCGAACACTGACGCAAACACGGATGCGAACACTGACGCAAACACGGATGCGAACACTGACGCAAACACGGATGCGAACACTGACGCAAACACGGATGCGAACACTGACGCAAACACGGATGCGAACACTGACGCAAACACGGATGCGAACACTGACGCAAACACGGATGCGAACACTGACGCAAACACGGATGCGAACACTGACGCAAACACGGATGCGAACACTGACGCAAACACGGATGCGAACACTGACGCAAACACGGATGCGAACACTGACGCAAACACGGATGCGAACACTGACGCAAACACGGATGCGAACACTGACGCGGACAATTCGGATGCAAATTCCGATGACTCTAAGGAATCGCAAAAAGACAATTCCAAGAATGGTGGCCTTGCGGACACCGGTTCTAACGGAGCGCTCTGGATTGGTGTGGGTGCACTCGCACTTGTTCTCATCGGAGCTGGTGTGACTGTGATAGCTCGAAAGCGTTCAGCTTAGTCAATAGCAAGCTGTAGTTAGAAGTAGGAGGGGCATCAATTGATGCCCCTCCCATTTCGCGTTCAAGTCGTGATTGCAATTATTCACCGGCATTGAGGAATCGGAGACAATAGCCTGATGAGGCAACATAAAACTAGACCCAAACTGTTCACGGTGTTGGTACTTTTAATTGCAGGCGCGGCAGCATTGGGACATATTGGTGCGACATTGGCCTTCACTGGACCTTCCACCCCAATTAAGTCGTCATTGCAACCTGGATTGAATCGTTATTTTCTTGGGCCGCTAGATCAAGGGTGGAGTCTTTTTGCGCCCGGTCCGTATTCGCAAGATGAGTACTTTACGATGCGTGCTTGCCTATCGAGTGCGGAAATTTGCGCACAAGGAAGCAAGAAAGGCGCGAAATTCACGGAATGGCGCGACGTCACCGCCGAGGAGATGAAAAGCCGCGCCGGTAACATGTTCGCTAACCGTGAGTCTAAACAGTCAAAGTCGATACATGGAAGGCTTTGGAGTGCCGCATCGGATTTGAGTACAAGCGCACGTGAACAAATCGCAAAACCGTTCATTCAAGGAACTCCAGTATTCGGAATGGATCTCAGTTCGTCACAGGCGAGGAAAGAATACTCAGCTACAGAATTGAGTAATCTTCGAGCTTACAAGCGAATGGAGGACACGGCCGTCGGCTTCGCATCTCTCTATGCGATTGAGCAGTGGGGTGGAGCGTCAATGGTTGAAATTAAACTCAGGCGTGAACCAATCGTTCCTTTCGCTCAGCGAAACAACGATGAAGCTACAACGAAGTCTCGTGAAACATATATCGGATGGCGAGATACCAAAGAATTCAGTAAAGCGGCGGTGTCGGCATGGAGCTAAATCAGAGGGCGGTCAATGCTCCGTCCATCCGAAATTGGATGGTAAAAAATAGAGATTTTGGTTCGAAATTTCTCGCCTCGATCTACAGCTGGTTTACCGAAAACCGCCATGCTGCATATGGCTTGGCCGTTATGCGCATGGCATCAGGCCTTTTTATCTTGGGTTGGCTAGTGGTAAATGTTCCCGTCGCCTCCAAGATTTGGGGTCCAGGATCGGAATATCTAGAACCATACCGCTCGGTACTTGGATACAAGTGGCCATTGGATATTCTGCGTGATGCTGGTCTTGGCTTCTTTGTCTTTTGGTATGTGGTTGCCGTAGTTTTAGCGATTGCCTTTGTAGTCGGATGGAAGACCCGTTTTGTCACTCCACTCTTTTTCATTTTCTACACGGCCATAAATGCTCAAAACACACCTGTTTCTGATGGTGGAAACTACTTCATCCGAATCATGCTGATTTATCTGATCTTTGCAGATCTATCAAAGCACTGGTCGGTCGATTCTTGGATGCGTAAGCGCGCTGCAAAAAGTAAAAGAGAATTCGAAGCCGTTACGGTGCTTCATAATTTAGCGTTGTGCCTAATAGTGGCTCAGCTTTGTATGGTCTATTTAGAAGCCGGTCTATACAAAGTTCAGGGTAGTTTGTGGCAGAATGGCACCGCCATGTATTACCCGGTCAATTCTGAAGCTTATGGTGTCTTTCCATGGCTCAGCGACCTCATCACTGCGAACTCTTGGGTAGTTGCGCTGATTACCTACGTAACTGTGGTGGCACAAATTGCGTTCCCATTCATGCTGTTCCATAAGATCAGCAGGAGGATTGCGCTGATCGTGATTCTTGGGATGCATATCGGTATCGCCGTAGTTATGGGACTCCCGTTTTTCTCGGGCATCATGGCATCCGCGGACGCTGTCCTTGTCTCCAGCGGCACTTGGTTAACTATTCAGGGATGGCTAGCCACACAATGGCGTGAAAAGTTCCTTCGTAGGAATCCATCTGAAGGTACCTCAGAACCAGAAGATGAATTTACCGACAGGCCGGAAAAGGCATCTTCTACCGCTTAAACGAATAAGTCGGGGCGAACCATGCAAGTTCATGGTTCGCCCCGACTTTCATAGGCACATTGGCGGCTGCCAATGCATGAATTATTCGCCCACGTAGAACAGGCGCTTGTTTACGAACTCATCCATGCCCAGTGGGCCGAGCTCGCGTCCGAAGCCAGAGCGCTTCACACCACCGAACGGCATTTCAGCACCTTCAGCTGCGGCGATGTTGACATTGCTCATGCCAACCTGCAGCTTCTGGGCGACTTTGGCAGCGCGTTCTGCATCGGTGGAGTGCACTGAACCGCCCAAGCCGTAGATGGTGTCGTTGGCGAGCTCCGCAGCTTCCTCGTCGCTGGCTACCTTATAGACTACGGCTACTGGGCCGAAGAGCTCTTCGTAGAAGGCGCGCATCTCCTTGGTGACACCGGTCAGCACGGCAGGGGAGTAGTAGGCCGCAGGACCTTCGTGCAGCACGCCGCCGGCGTGCAGGGTCGCTCCCTTGGAGACTGCATCCTGCACCTGGGCGTGGAGGTCCTCGGCTGCCTTGCGCGACGACATTGGCGCGAAGGTCCCTTCCAGCTCTGCCATTGGATCCCCGGCCTCCAGGCCTTCTGCGCGCTTGGTCAGCTCGGCGACGAAGTCGTCATAGATGTCTTCCATGACGATCATGCGTTTGTTCGAGTTGCAGGCCTGGCCCGTATTATCGATGCGGAATCCCCACGCGGTGTCAACGATGCCAGGTACGTCATCCGAATCCAGGACAACGAATGGATCCGAGCCGCCAAGTTCCAGCACGGCCTTCTTCAGGTTCCGGCCCGCTTGCTCGCCGATGATGGCGCCAGCGCGCTCCGAACCGGTCAAGGAAACGCCCTGGATGCGGGAATCAGCGATGATGGTGGAGATCTGGTCGTGCGTTGCAAAGACGTTGTTGTAGACGCCTGCCGGGACGCCGGCCTCGTCCATGATTTCCTGAATGGCCAATGCCGAGCGAGGGCAGGACTCGGCGTGTTTCAGGATGATGGTATTGCCCAGCATCAGGTTTGGCGCCGCGAAGCGCGCTACCTGGTAGAGAGGGAAGTTCCACGGCATGATGCCCAGAAGGGCGCCAACCGGAAGCTTCTGCACGACGGCCTTGCCGCCGGAGAACGACTTGATTTCCTGGTCCGCGGCCAGGGAAGGTCCCTCGGTGGCGAAGTACTCGAAGATGTCCTTGCAGTATTCTGCCTCGCCGACTGCCTCGGAGAGCGGCTTGCCCATTTCAGTGGTCATGATTTTGCCAAGCTCTTCAGCACGCTCGGCGAAGAGGGCTGCAACCCTGGAAACGATCTTCGCGCGCTCGGTGATGTCAACGTTCTGCCATGACTCGTAGGCAGACTGGGCCGAGCTCAGGGCCTGCTCGACTTGCTCGTCGGTGGCGGCGGCGAATTCTTCAACAACTTCACCGGTGGCCGGGTTCAAGACCTTGTAGGTTGGGGCGCTCATCAATGCTCCTGTCGTTTGTGCAGATTGGTCAGCGTAAGCCAGTTCCTTGACGCTATCGAACTTAACACAATAAATGAATGTAATTCACTTCATTGCGCGTCTACGTCGAGCTTATCCCCAGAATTGCGTTTGAGCCAGTATGGAGAAGCAATATTCATCGGCGGAAAACAGGCCACGCATCCAAGCAAAAGCAAAGCCGTGGTCTCCCCAAGTGAACACGGGGAAACCACGGCTATCGACTATGGCTCCAATGGGCCGTTTTCAAGTCATATTGCTAGCTGATTGCTGAAGCGCGCCACCAATCGATACCGGCATCGCCTTGCGCGATATCGGCAATCTTCGATAGCTCTGTTTGGCTGAATTCCAGGTTGTTCAAAGCACCCAAATTTTCGTCCAGCTGCTTGGTGGAAGAAGCGCCAATGAGCACCGACGTTGCCGCGCCGTCACGAAGCAGCCATGCCAAAGCCATCTGTGCCAGGGATTGGCCTCGCTGCTGGGCCACCTCGTTCAGGCTTCGGACCTTGGCCATATTCTCTTCTGTCAGTTGGCTTTCAAGTGAGCGGCGACCTCCTTGGCGCTCAACATCAGTGGTCGACAGGTACTTGTCGGTCAGCAGGCCCTGGGCCAACGGCGTGAACGCAATGGTGCCCATGCGTTCTTTCTCCAGGGTTTGCAGCAAGCCATGTTCAACCCAAGGGTTGAGGATGTTGTAAGAAGGCTGGTGAATGACCAGCGGAGTTCCCAAATCATTGGCGATGGCCTTGGCCTCGGCGGTGCGTTCTGCAGAGTAGGAAGAAATGCCAACATAGGTGGCCTTGCCTTGGCGCACCAGGGTATCCAGGGCCCCTATGGTCTCCTCCAATGGAGTCTTGGGATCAAAGCGATGCGAGTAGAAGATGTCCACATAATCCAAGCCCATTTTTTCTAGCGACGCATCGCACGATGCAAGCAAATACTTGCGAGAACCGAAGGTTCCGTACGGGCCCGGCCACATGTCGTAGCCAGCCTTGGACGAAATCACCAATTCATTGCGGTAAGGCTTGAAGTCCTTGCGCATCATGCGCCCAAAGTTCTCTTCGGCAGAACCCGCAGGTGGGCCGTAGTTGTTGGCCAGGTCGAAGTGGTTGATGCCGTTGTCAAACGCATGGCGGAGAATTTCTCGCTGGCTGTCGAAGGGCCGGTTGTCTCCGAAGTTCCACCATAATCCCAAGGACAACGGGGGCAGTCGCAAGCCTGAATCGCCAACGCGGCGGTAGCCGTAGTGTTCGTAGCGATCGGCCGCTGCAGTGTAGGGGCGGTGCAATTCCTTGATGGATGGCATTCGTTCGTATTCCACGAGACACCTTTCTATCAGCAGCAATGCTGGCTGGGTGGAGGGCAAAGGGCTTCCACCTCAGAATATGCCAGAAGGCGACTCGTCCAACATGTTGTCGGGACAAATCTGCTATGTGCGTAACGTTGCGGCAACGGCGTGGATAGGAATCTGATCAGACGAAATTAAATGAAGAACCGATCCGTCAGGCCAAGGAGGTAACGCCTGTGCGGATCGGTTCTTCTAGATCACTCGCACCTTGAGAAGGTATTAACCACACTAGGAGCCGAGTCTTGAAACAAGCTGAGTGCGACGTGTGTGGTCACCTAGGAAGTTGATGCCTAGTAATTCGACGGTGGGTCAGAAGCAGGGAAGGATTCATCTTCCCATTCTTCGACAAGCTCTTCGTCATGCTGGTCATGAAGCTTTTTCTCTTCGTCGGGATCTACCGGCTGCCCGTTGGCTGCTTGTGCATTCATGATCTTCCCCCCTTTGATTTTGGTCCAGACCACTTTTGTTGGCGGTGGCCTTTTTGCGTACTTTCAGTCTTCACCTATTAATTGGCGTTGTCGATAGGTTTGAGGCAACTCAGATTTCCCCTTCCCCATGGATAGGGGATTTAATCGAAAGCATGCCGATGATCAATAATCCTGTCGATGGTTCCAACATCTTCTTTGACGATGACGGAGCAGACGGGGAACCAATTCTCTTCCTGCACGGCTCAGCTTTATCCCGCTCCATTTGGCGCGGTCTGGGCTACACCAAGGCACTTGGCGAAGACCATCGGACCATCCGCATGGATTTACGCGGTCATGGCAAATCAGCCAAGTCGCATGACGTCGCCGACTACACCATGGAGAAGGTCGTCAGTGACATCCAAGCAGTCTTGCGCCATCTGGGTCTTGAAAAGGTGCATATTGTTGGGTACTCATTTGGTGCCCGCACCGGCCTGCACCTGGCCATGAAGCATCCGGAGCAAGTGATCTCATTGATCATGCTCGGCGGCACTTTTGAAATCACGCCTGGTGAAATCGGCAAACTCTTCTTTCCCGGATATCTGGAAGTGTTGCGCCGTGGGGATATCGAAGGGTTCGTCAGCGGCCAGGAGACCGACGGAAAACTGGATCCTGCAACTAGGCTGGCTTTCAAATCAAATGATCCGCTGGCCTTGGCCGCGTACTACGAGGCCGCTGAGACGCTCCAGAATATTGCTCTTGCAGACTTGGCCAAAATCGGGATCCCAACCTTGCTGCTGATCGGCACGCGTGATCAACCTCGATTTGACCAGAACAAGATTATGGTTCGCACGTTGCCCAACGCTCGAATGGTGGCCTTGCCCGGACGAACACATGGCAGCACCCTGTATCCCATCGAGCCAGTCATTACCGCCATCCGCTCCTTCTGGTCCGGACGCCAAGCATGAGCGGCAGCTCTTTTGATCTAGAGCGGGTTGCCCGCGGACTTGCGTTCGGGCCCATTCGGGATGACCTGTACAGCGCGCTCCTATCGGATCCTTCTGGCCCTCTGGTAATTCAAGCGCCGCCGGGATCGGGCAAAACCACCATTGTTCCGCCGACGGTGAGCAATGCACTGCGGGAAGCTGGGCTGACTGGAAAAATAATCGTTACCCAGCCACGCCGCGTGGCAGCCCGCGCCGCTGCCCGGAGGCTTGCCCACTTGGATGGGTCAGCGCTCGGCGAGCACGTCGGTTTTGCGGTTCGCGGAGAACGCAAGAGTTCCGCAACAACCCAGGTGGAATTTGTCACCGCAGGTTTGATGCTGCCCCGTTTGCTGGCCGATCCGGATTTGGCGGGGGTCAGCGCCGTCATCATTGATGAAGTCCACGAACGGTCCATCGATACCGATCTGCTGCTGGCAATGGTCAAGCAAGTCAATGAACTTCGAGATGATCTTTGCCTTGTTCTGATGAGCGCGACGCTGCACGCCCAGGAACTTGCCGATTTCCTTTCGACTGAAAAACCAGCGAGGGTGTTCAGCGCCCAAACCGCGCAGTTCGATGTCGAGGAGATTTTCGAGAGCTACTCATCAGCCAGAGTCACTGAATTCGGTATCAAAGATGACTACTTGCGACATGTCGCGGCCGTTAGCGTGCAGCATTCGGCGAGAGCCAATGCTGCCAGCAAGCATCCGGTGGACACCTTGGTATTTGTGCCGGGCGTGCGTGAAGTCGAACGCGTCTGCGCCCAGATTTCAGCCAATGGTGTCACCGCATTGGCACTGCATTCGCAAATCTCTTCGGCCGAGCAAGACGCGATTCTGAATGAACCTGAGGCAGGCAGTTCGCCGCGAATTATTGTTTCAACTTCCATTGCCGAATCCTCGCTGACAGTACCTCGGGTCCACCTCGTGGTCGACGCTGGCTATGCCCGGGAACCGCGTCGGGATACGTCCCGCGGAATGTCCGGGCTTGTCACAGTCGTAGCAAGTCGTGCCACAGCCACCCAGCGTGCTGGCCGTGCTGGCCGACTGGGACCCGGCCAAGTCGTGCGCACCCTTGACCCCAAGTCCTTCGCCGCGGCACCAGCCTATTCCACCCCGGAAATCCGCACCGGTGATCTAGTTTCGGCAGGTCTTGCCCTGGCAGCGTGGGGAACGCCTCGGGGAGAGGGCCTGGAGTTGTGGGAGGTTCCCCCTGCCGCGGCCATGGGCAGCGACGAGCTGGTGCTCAAAAGCCTTGGCGCCGTTGACAGTTCGGGACGCATTACCTCGATGGGCGAGCAAATGGTCAGGATCCCCACCGATCCCAGGGCCGCGCGAGCCTTGCTGGAGGGCGCGCCCTTGTTCGGCTCGCTGCCGGCGGCCGAAGCTGTGGCATTGCTGGCCAGCTCCGAGCGCATCGCCAGCGCAGATCTGCAAGAACTGCTGGTTTCGATTCGAAGGGCATCCCATCCGGGCCACCGCGCCTGGAAACATGAGGCAGCGCGCATGGAACGACTGGTGGAGGCGAAGACTCGCGGCAAGCAAGGACAACCTGCTCCAGCCACTGCTTCGTCGGCCGAGGCATTGTCAGCCATCAGCGCACTGGCCTACCCGCAATGGGTTGCCCGCAAAGTTGGGCACGATGAGTACCTGCTTGCTTCAGGAACAAGAGCTGTTCTTCCTCGGGGGAGCCACTTGGCACATGAGGAGTATTTGGCCGTGGTCGAAGTGGCGCGGACCGGGACCAAGGCAACGATCAGGCGAGCGACGGGTATCGAGCTGACTACGGTCCTTGAGTTGCTTCCGCAAATGCGCGAGAGCAAAGAAACTGCCGAAATCATCGACGGCAAAATCAGTGCTCGCAAGGTAGAACGATTCGGCGCCATTGAACTATCCACGCGTCCCATCAAGGCAACCGAGGAATTGGGAATGCAGGCGGTCCAGTTCGCTGTGCAAGAGCAGGGGCTGGCGTTTTTCGGTGAGCAGGAAGGTTTTGATGCCCTGCGCCGCCGCATGGCAGTGGCCTACCGGTTGCTTGGCGAACCGTTCTGCGCGGTTGATGATGAGTCCCTGATAGCACGGGCCGATGAATGGCTGCAACCTATCCTGCGCCAGATAGCTCACGGCAAAAACGCTGCCAAAGCCGATGTGCATTCGGCCTTGCGCACCCTGCTTCCGTGGGAGCATGCGCACGATTTTGAATCGTTGGTGCCGCAACGCCTGGAAGTGCCGTCAGGGTCCAAGATCCGCGTCTCCTATCCACCCGTGGGCGAGAGCGGTCCGGCTGTGGTGGCCGTCAAACTTCAAGAGTGTTTTGGCCTGGACCAATCTCCGCGACTGGTGCGCGAGAAGCTGCCGGTGCAGTTCCATCTGTTGTCCCCAGGGGGCCACCCGCTGGCAGTTACCGAAGACATTGCCAGCTTCTTTAATGGCCCCTACGCTCAAGTTCGTTCTGAAATGCGCGGACGTTATCCGAAGCATCCCTGGCCAGAGAATCCTTGGGGGCATGTGGCCACGGCAAAAACGAAGAACCGGCTCAACGGTCAATAGCCGCACATGAATGTCGGGCTGCTAACACGGACAGCACCCCGACATCTTGCTAGTGACACTGGATTGCTTATGCGAAAGCGGAGAACCCCGTGATCTCGCGCCCCATGATCAGGGCCTGGACCGTCTCGGTTCCTTCATAGGTGTGAATAGCTTCTACGTCAGCAAAGTGGCGGGCGACGCGGTTGCTGGTGAGAATGCCGTTGCCTCCCAACAGGTCGCGGGCATTGGAGGCAATGGTTCGTGCCGTGCGAGTGGCCGTGTACTTGGCCAGCGAAGCCTGTGGCCCGGTGAGCTCAGCGGCGGTCTCGCGCTTGGTCGCTTGCATGACCAATACCTGAATGGTTGCAAGTTCGGATTGCATGCGTGCCAAGCGCTCCTGGACAATCTGGCTGGCAGCCAACGGACGGCCGAACTGCACTCGCTGTTTTGCGTAGTTCACCGCTGACTCGTAGCAAGCGGTGGCATGGCCGACAGCGGACCACGCGACACCAAGACGCGTAGCGAACAGCACTCGGGACGTGTCCTTGAAGCTCGTGGCATCCGGCAGCACATCTTCGTCGGGGACGAAAACATTCTCCATTCGGATATGTGCCTGCCAGATAGCACGCAGCGACAGCTTGTTTTGGATGGTGGTGGCGTTGTACCCCTCGGCGTCCTGATGGACGGCGAACCCGCGAACCTTGCCCTCATCGTCACGAGCCCAAACGATGGAGATGCCGCCGATAGAGCCGTTGCCAATCCATTTCTTCTCACCGCTGATCCGGTACCCACCTTCGACTTTTGTCGCACGAGTTTCCAATGACACCGAGTCAGACCCGTGGGTTGGCTCGGTCAGTGCAAAGGCGCCAGGCAGGTCGCCGGACAGCATCGGCATGGCGTATTTTTGGATCTGTTCCTCATTGCCGCAGAAGAGCACCGAGCGCAGCGCCAACCCGCCCTGCACTCCAACGATGGTGGCCACGGAACCATCGCCACGTGCCATTTCCATGTTGACCAGCCCGGCTGCCAGTGGACTCATTTTTTCGTGGGAGTCCAGATTCATTCCGTCACGCAGCAGGTCCGCTTCGCCGAGCTTCTTGATCAGATGCAGGGGGTAGTCGGCCTTGTCCCAATATTCGTGGATGTCCTTTTTGACTTCTTCTATGACAAACTTGCGTGCCTTGGCGCGCCAGGCGAGGTCTGCTGCATTTATATCGGCAAAGATTCCGGTGGGGTCAATATTGACGTCTTCTGCCCAGAGATCGTACTCCGGTTCAACAACACCGGCGGGAAATTCCAAACCGGTCGACTTCTCTGTCATCTCAGACGCTCCAAATTGGCTAGAGTTAAAGCTTTTAACTCCAGCCTAATGAAACGCAGTGTCATGTCAAGAAACTACGTTTCACCATCTGTGGTTGATTATTTGCTGTGTTCTTTCAGCGCCGCCGAAACTGCCTGCAGAATGGACTGCTCGTCGAAACCTGGATCAATCACCGAAACAATGACCGTAGGCGTTGGGGAAGCGTCGGTCGTGCCCGTATTTTCGCCACCCAGCAGGTCAGCAAAGCGTTCAAGGAATAGCCGAACATCATGAGCCAGCTTGCTTCGGTCGGTGCTGGCCGGATCCTTGATCCACGTGCGCAGGTGATCATTGTGGATGGCCACCAGGCCGGCGCTAACTCCGAGGCACAAGGATTTTTCCGGTGCGGTGTTGGCCAAATCGCGACGGACCAGAAAATCGTAGAATGCGCGCTCGTACCGATGAGTTGAGACGAGCTCTCGTTCTCGTAGCGACGGGACAGAAGAAAGCAGCCTGTGCCGAAGCCGAGCACCTTCGGGGTTGACCGTGTACTGATCAAATACGACATGGGCCGCGTCAATCAAAGTCGAGATCGCGTCGACAGATGATGCCGCCAGCGTAGTCTGAACGTGGGCGATGATCATTTCTTGATCGGCAAAAACCATATTCTCTTTTGAGCCGAATCTGCGGAAGAACGTGGAACGCGAGATCCCCGCAGCCGCTGCCAGCTCATCGACGCTGGTGGTGTCGAAGCCTTGGGAAATGAGCAGATCAAGTGCGGCCGGTGGTACAGCGGAAGAAGCGATCATGATTCACGAATTTAGCACGATTCTCAATCTCTGATTCTTGAAGGGAGCCAAGCGCGCCGCTGAAATGATTGTGAAGTCCCACAGCCATGACTACGCTGAACAGCAGGGCGTTCTTTTCCAGAACGCGTATTTACTATTGGAAAGAAAAGTGAGGGCCCATGGGAATCTCGATCGCAAACGCCGCACTCCGATTAGTCAGCGGCGCATTCATTCTCAACAGCGGCATTAACAAGCTGCGCATTGATGAAGCCAGCGCGGCCGGGTTGCAGCAGATGGCGTCCAATGGTGTGCCGCAGATGGCGGAACTCGAACCTGCGGTATTCGGCAAAGTTCTATCCATTTCGGAAATCTCGCTGGGCAGTGCCCTGCTTTTGCCGTTGGTCCCTTCGCGCTTGGCAGGAATCGGTCTGGGCGCCTTCTCCGCGGTGCTGCTGTCTTCTTACCTGCGCACTCCCGGTATGACCGAGTCTGATGGCGTACGTCCAACTGCTGATGGCACCGCCTTGGCCAAGGATGTGTGGCTGGCCGGTATTGCTGTGGCTTTGATTTTTGGCCGCCGGGCAGCAAAGAAGATCAAAAAAGAAAAGTAATCTTTGCGCCGTTGCCCAGTCCGGTGTACAGGCGGAAGTAGATTGTTTCTGAAGACTGAGGTTTTCAGGGTTCAAATTTGGATGACAAGCTAAGAGGAGAACCAATGGGTTTCTTAGATGATGCAAAGAAGAAGCTGGGCGAAGCAGTCGAGAACGCCAAGGAGTTCGCCGGCGACGCCACCGAAAACATCAAGGGCTTTGCCGCTGATGCGCAGGAGAAAATCGGCGAGAAAGTCGATGAGTTCAAGAACGGCGACAGCAACGATGGTCCTTCAGACCAGGCATAAATAGTTAGCAAGAAAACCCCGGCTTGCCAGCGGAATTCCACTGGCAAGCCGGGGTTCTCTTGTATCCAGAACGGCAACGAAATTGTTGTCAGGACTTCTTGCCGGGGGTCAAGAAAGCCACCACAATCACGGCAGCTACGGCAGCGAACCCTGGCAGCAGCAGTGCTTGGCCCAAACCGACCGAGGTTGCTTCCATCAGTGTTGCAGGATCCTTCGTGGAAGCCTTTTCGATCTGAGCTTGAACGCGTGAATCCATCATCGCGGCGATCAGCGCCGAACCGAGCACGGAGCCGATCTGGCGAGTGGTGTTATAGATACCGGATCCGGCCCCGGCATCACGCGGAGTCAGGTCTCGGGTAGCGGCTAGCGAAAGCGAAGGCCAGATCATGGCCGAGCCAACGCCCTGCACAGCTGATGGAATCAGCAGGGTCCACAGAGCGATGTCTGCGTGCATCATGTAGGCGTAAACCACGGTTGCTCCGCCAAAGAGCAGGAAGCCAGGTACTGCCAAAATTCTCGGACTGAGCTTGTTGACCATCTTGCCCAGGCGAGGTGCGATGAAAATGCCCACCACTGCCATCGGCGAAATCATCAGCGCTGATTCCGTAGGAGTCAAGCCGCGGACGTTCTGCAAGAAGAAGACCATCGGCAGGCTGATGGTTGCGATGGTCAGGCCCATGAATGCAATGGCCACATTGGAGAGCGTAAAATTGCGTACCAAGAACAAGCGCAACGGAACCAGCGGTTCAGAATTCGTCTTGCCCTGCCACCAAACGAACACGGCCAGCAGCAGTACGCCGGCGATGATCAAGTGCCACGAAGAAATCGGGCCAACGAAGGGTTCCCAATTGGTCGAGTCGCCTTCCTGGATGCCAAAGACCAGGCAGAACATCGCCACTGCTGACAGGGCAACTCCGATCCAGTCAAAGGAGTGCGCCTGAGGTTCCAGGCGCGGAACAAATTTGAAGACCATCACCAAGCTGAGAACGGCGATGGGCAGATTGATGAAGAAGATCCATTCCCAGCCCACCGAGTCCACCAGCAAGCCGCCGGCAATCGGGCCAATCAGTGAGGCGATACCGGCAACCGCACCCCACAACCCCATGGCTGCGCCTCGGTGCTGGTACGGGAACAAGCGGGTAATCATGGTCATCGCCTGAGGCGAGATCATTGAGGCGCCCAGTCCCTGGACCGCGCGGGCGGCAATCAGCGATCCAAGGGAATCCGAGAGGCCGCACCAGAGCGAGGCGAGGGAGAAGATGGCCATACCGATGAGGTAGATGTTGCGCGGGCCAAACCGGTCGCCCAAGCGGCCGGTGACCAGCAGCGGAACGGCAAAGGTGAGCAGATAGGCGCTATTGACCCAGAGGATGCCAGAGATATCTGCATCTAGCGAGGCCATGATGGAGGGCATGGCCGTGGACACAATGGTGGTGTCCAAAAGGATCATGAAGAACCCGATGACTAGTGCCCAGAGGGCACGCCAAGCGGCTTTCTTATCAAAGTCAGTGGTGGGATTCGCAGTTTCAGGCACTGGACAAGGCTAGTACCTGATTGGCAGAAGTGGAATGGATAGTGAGCCTATGAACGGGTAATCAGTCGAAACTCACATTGCCGGAAATGCGGGTTTCAACATCTCCACTGACCCAGACACCTTTTTCTGTGGCTTCGATATGCAAGATGGCGCTGCGGCCAACGCGGGTTCCCTGGCGCACGGTATAGCGTTGCGGGGCGTACCCGGATTGGGTCAGCCAGATTCCAAAAGCCGCATTGAGCGAGCCGGTAGCCGGGTCCTCTGACACCGCTTCGCCAGCGACGAAGGCTCGTACCTCGAAGTCGGCCGGCGGTTGCATCACTACGGAACCGAAGCGCTCTTCGGAACGCTCCAGGTCTGAGGAATCCAAGGGGCGCAATTCTTCCCGCGTTCCCGAGACACGGGGCAAAACTGAGCCTCGCGGCTGCCACACACCATGGGCAACGCTGGAAGCCGTATAGGGGCCGATGACGCCAACCTCCAGTCCCTGAAGTGCCTCGTAGTCTGGTTCGATGCCCAGAACAACGTCTGCGTCGCGCAGGACCAAGCCAGCAGGATGCGGGCCGTTGACCAGCCATTGGTGGTCAACCACGTCATCTTCGTGGATTCCTAGTCCGCTGATAGCCCACTGGAGGACATCTGGCTCCAGCGGACCGGTGCGCGTCAGCGGGGGAGCGAGGAACGCCAGCCGGCGGGAATGACTGTCGGTGCATTCGCGTTCGACCCGAACCGGAATGAGCCCTGCCCCGCATTCCTGGATCAAATGTCCGGCAGGTCCCGGCGCCCCACCGGATTCCAGCCATGCATGGGCGGCACCAAGCGTCGGGTGGCCGGCAAAGGAAAGCTCCGTGCTCGGCGTGAAAATGCGGATGGCATAGTCGGCCTCTTCATGGGATGGCTCGACGAAGAATACGGTCTCGGACAAATTCATCCACTGGGCGAAGTGCTGCATCTGGTTATCAGTCAGGCTGTCAGCGTTGAATACGACTCCGAGCCCATTGCCGTTGAACGCAGTGGGCGCAAAAACATCAACCTGCTGATAAGCAAATGTTCGGCTCATACTTAGCATGGTGGCACATTAACCATCAGGTTGATCGGGTGTTACGTGAAGGGACTCATAAAACGTCATTAACCTCTCTCGCCCTTGCTGGCCGGCGCGAGTGCCATCCTTTTTTCAATCATCGTAGCTATTCGACTGTGATCAAGACCGCCCGGATACGCTGGGTTCCGTAGGCTGCGGAAAGGGGTTGCACAGCATTTATTTAGTGCCATATGACATCCTTTAAACATGTCACCTACCCCCGTTGAACCTCTGGACGAGACCGTCGAGGAAGTCATCAGCGTTTCAAGCGTCCTCCCCGCATCGTTGCAATTCTGGGCTGTTCTCCTGGCCGGCGCAGTGGTTGCCGCTATCTTGGCTTTTGTTTTCAGCGCGATTGCCCGCCGCATCCTCAAGCGCATTGGCGTGGATGAAGCTGATGTGAAGGCCACCCGCTTTCCATTCTTCGGTCTGATTACTTCCATCGTTGCCAAGTCAGCCTTTGCGCTCTTCTATCGAGATCGTGACTGGTACAACCCGTGGCAATTCGTCATTCTGATCATCCTGGTGACGTTCTTGACCTGGTTCATCGTCAAGCTGGTTCTCGTCATTGAGGCAGGCATGATGTCCCGTTTCGAATCGAAATTCGGACCCGGACGCCGACTAGCCAAGGTGCAGACCCAGGTGGGCTTGATGCGCCGTGTGCTCATCGCGGTGCTCTGCATCTTGGCCGTAGCCGCCGTCCTGCTGACAATTGAACAAGTGCGAGCACTAGGCGCCGGACTGCTGGCCTCGGCAGGACTGGCCTCGGTAGTTGTTGGTTTGGCCGTTCAATCCACCCTCGCGAACGTCTTCGCAGGGTTGCAGGTTGCCTTCACCGATTCCATCCGTGTGGATGACACCGTGGTGGTTGAAAACGAGCGCGGCACTGTCGAAGAGATTACTTTGTCCTATGTGGTGGTCCTGTTGCTCGATGGCCGCCGAATGATCTTGCCTTCCACATACTTCACCACGACGCCGTTTGAGAACTGGTCACGGCGCAGCACCGAGATTTCGGGCAATGTGGCACTGCAGCTGAAGCTCAACGCGCCAATCGAATACCTGCGCCAGCGCAGCACGGAACTACTTGAGTCCTCGGACCTATGGGACGGGCGCGACAATGAGCTGCTGGTGACCGACGCGCAAAACGGTCTGCAAACCGTGACCGTTTACCTTTCAGCGCGCAATGCTGGAGACCTGTGGGGCCTGCGCAATATGATTCGCGAAAAATTATTGGCGGAGTTGCTCGATAGCTATCCCGAATGCTTGCCTGATCCGAGAATCGTTCCAACGACCCCGGCCTAAGCCTCGAATAATGGCCAAGAAACCAAGAGATCCTTGGAAGCCACCATTGAACTGGCTCCCAAAGACCTATTGCGTAGTGCAGTAATTACAGGCGCAGGGCCGCCGGGCCGTAATCGTTGTAGCGTTCCTGCCGGGCTGTCGCCTCGCGCAATGCGGAAATTAAGGCTTCAGCCTTATCGATCAGATCTTGAATCAGATCATCATCCCGTTCGACCCACAGGTACTCGGGTACCGCGCGCACTGGTACGAAGTCCTGGTGCTCTTCCCAGACGAATAGGGTTCGCTCGGCACCGATGACGTGCTGCTGCCAGAGGATTTGGCGCAAGTAGTTCTTGGGGATCTTCTTGAACGGCTTGTTGGTGGTCTTGATTTCCGCCAAAACCGGAGCGCCTGACGCATCGAAGCCCAGGCCGTCCGGGGTAGCTAAATGTAGCTTGGAGTTTTGGGCGTGAAACAACTGTGATGAAGGGAAGATATTAAAATTCTCCTGCACCCAGGCCGCGATGACTGGTTCGCGTTTGCGCCCGTGATCTGTGTAGGTGTTGCCGGAGAATCCATTGCCGTAGAGCTTGTCCCAGGCCGCGTTCTTGATGGACTTCTCGGTGGATAGCTTGGCGACGTCGGTTGCCGTAATACCTTGAGCGCGTGCCCTGAGCCATTCAATGCGGTTGGCTGAATCAGCTAAGACACGCTGGAAACACTCATGTTCAACGCCAGGCACAGTTATCACTTGATCTATTCTTCCCCATGATTGCCGGAGAACCGTGCATCTCGGGGCTTCAAATCACGTGAGACTAGTCGCTGGCGCGTGCAATCGCAGCCAAAAGCTGAGGCAGCGTGGGTGTATCGCTGGCTCTGAATTTTTCCGTGTTGCCTTGCATCAACCTGATTACCGGAGTGCTGGTGATGCCCAATTCCTCGCCGCGCTGGACTTGCTCCACAACATTGATTTCTTCCACCTGCAAATCCGGCAACAGCGTCTGGGCGCGTGCCACGGTTTGCCGCGTGCGAATGCACGGTGCACAGAACGGCTGCGTATACAGTTCCAATTTCATGGGCAGTTTCAAGAACTCCTGGGGTACTGGTTCGTGGCGCCGACGCTCCTACCGGAGGATGAGCCTGACAAAGCGCGACTTCGCCCTGCGCGCCGATGTGCGCAGAGCTCAATATTGAAAACATGGAATCATGCTTGAAAATTCCATTGGCCATCCACCCGTACTCCTTGCCCAGAACCTTTGCCGGAGCTTTGGCTCAACCACCGCACTGAACCGCGTCAATCTCGAAATCTCCCTCGGGGAATCATTGGCGATCATGGGTCCGTCCGGATCCGGAAAATCAACATTGCTGCATGCCTTGGCCGGCATTGAGCTGCCCGACTCGGGAAGCCTGATGCTCAACCTGCCCGGGCAACAGCCAGTGGACATCCAGGAGCTCGCGGATAAGGCGCGAACCAAGCTGCGCCGGCAGTCCTTCGGATTCGTTTTCCAATCCGGCCTGCTGATCCCGGAACTCACGGCCGAAGAAAACGTGGCCATGGCCCTGATGATCAATGGCTCCCCCCGAGCTGCCGCCGTCGCACAGGCAGGACAGGCGCTCGTGGCCCTGGGGCTGGCCGGCATGGAGCAACGGCGAATTGGGCAGCTCTCTGGCGGACAGATGCAACGTGTAGCTATCGCCCGCGCACAGGTCACCGGCGCCATGGTCGTATTCGCCGACGAGCCCACCGGCGCCTTGGATTCCGCAACGGGTACCGAGGTGCTTGAGACCTTGCTGGAGTGCACAGTAGGCCAGGGCAAGTCGCTGGTTATGGTCACCCATGACCCTTCTGTTGCTGCACAGTGCGATCGCGTCGTAAAACTGCACGACGGGCAATTGATCAGCGACAGCCGACGCGGCACCAGCGCATTAGGCGGGGATGTTCGATGAGCATTCTGCACCTTGCCTGGTTGCTCGGGCGTCCGGCTAAAACCCGTTTGGCCCCGCAAATCCTAACCGTAAGCGCCTATGCCTTGGTCAGCGCAATTTTGCTGATCGTCTTGGGCGGCGCCTATTCCTTTACCAGTTTTGAAGTTGAGGCACAGGGTGCCTACCTGCCTTTGGCCGGGCTTGCCGTGGTGCTGCTCGTGGTGCCGCTGATGGTGCTCGGCTCCGCGGCGGCCCGCCTTTCGGCACGAGCCAATGACCGGGCGCTGTCCTCGCTGCGCCTGCTTGGTGCTACCGGCTCGCAGATCAGCCTGGTAGCCATTGTGCAGGCCGCCGGTACTGCCCTGGCGGGAGCGCTCGCCGGTGTCGTGCTATACCTGGCCTGTGCGCCGTTGGCATCGTTGATTCCGTTCCAGGGGGCACCCATCGGAGCAGCGATCTACCTGCCCGTGTGGGTATTGGCGGTTGCAGTAGTCGCAGTCGTCGTGCTTTCTGCGGTGAGCGCGGCTGCAGGTTTGCGCAAGCTGATGATCACCCCCTTGGCGGTGGCCACGCGCCGCAGCGCTCCGGTGCCCAGCTGGATTCGGGCCGTGGCCACCGTGGGCGGAATTATCCTGCTGTGCCTGCTCTTCTCGAATCTCGGGGCCGTGGCGCAGAGCTTCGCGGTGATTCTGGGGGCGATTGTCGGCGGCTTCGGGTTCGGCCTCCTGGTGCTGAATCTCGTGGGGCCTTACCTGGTCTCCAAGGTCGGACAGGTCAAATTGAGGAAAGCCGATACGCCGGCGCAGTTGCTGGCCGCCCGGATGATCCTGGAGAACCCAGCCGAATCCTGGCGCCAGGTTTCCGGCGTCGCGATGGCCTCCTTCGTTGCGGTCGTGGGCGGAAGCGGAGCAGCGATGATGAAGCTCTCCCCGGCCCAGGAAGCCAGCGAGAACTGGTACGACTATTTGCCCGGGGATATCCTGACCGGCGTCCTGGTGACCCTGGCGATAACCTTTATCTGCGTGGCGGCGTCCTCGGCCATTGCGCAGAGCGCCGGCACCTTGGACCGTGCCGAGCTCTACTCCGGATTGCATCGGCTGGGCATGCCGTGGAGCACCATGAACGCGGCGCGAACCAAGTCCCTGATGATTCCGGCACTGGCGGCGTCCCTCGCCTTTGCCATCGCTTCAACCCTGCTGGTCTTTCCCCTGGCCGGAATGGCTGTGCTACTCAGCCCGTTGACCGTGATTACCGTCATTGCCGCCGTGCTGCTTGGGTTGGCGCTGGTGCGGGTGTCGATCTCCGTGGCAGATCCGGCTCGATTGCTGGCCGGCAGGGACTGAATCCTGTGGCCAGCGGGGAAAGCCACCCGGCTTGTGTGGCTATCTTCACTTCCGGGTCGGTGATTAGACACGTTTCGTGTTGCGTATTGATGGGCCTAGCGCGTATTGTGGCATAGGGCTCGGATAGGTAAACCTAACCTATCTACGCCAACATGTTTACAGAACCTCGCATAGTCTGGAATCACCGACCCATGAATATTTCACGTCGCGCCGGGATCTTCGCCGCGTCCACCGCAATCCTCGCTCTGAGCCTGACCGCTTGCGGTTCGGCAAGCAACTCCGCAGATTCTTCGGCGGATGCGTCGGCCACCTCTGCAGGCGACTTCACCCCGGTCACCATCAAGAACATCTATGGTGAGACCAAAATCGACAAGGCTCCGCAGCGCGTCGCAACGATCTCATGGGTCAACGCCGACACCCTGCTGGCCCTGGACACCGTTCCAGTGGGCATGGACACCGACGCCTACGGCCAGAACGAGAACAACTCCACCGAGTGGAAGGACGAGGCGCTCGCAAAGCTGGACGCTTCCATTGGTTCCGAGAAGGCTCCGGTGCAGTTTGCTACCGGTGACGATCCGGACTACACGGCTATCGCCAAGACCAAGCCAGACGTCATCTTCGCCCCGTATTCGGGCTTGAAGAAAGAGCAGTACGAAAAGCTGCAGGAAATCGCTCCGGTTGTTGGCCCGATTGAGCCGAATTACCTGACCAGCTGGCAGGACGTGACCGAAGCCGCCGGCCAGATGCTGGGCAAGGAAGAAGAAGCCGACGCGCTGATCGAGAAAGTTGAAGGCGACCTGGCCAAGGTCGGCGAAGAGCATCCGGTATTGAAGGACAGCACCTTCATCGCAGCCGACCTCTCCGCTCCGGATACCGCTTATGTCTACTCGCAGGGCGACACCCGCCCGCGCTTCCTCGAGGCTCTGGGCATGAAGCAGGCCGACTATGTCCAGAAGAACGCCGCAAAGGACACCTTCTTCTTCACCGTTTCACCTGAAAAAGTCAACGAGTGGGATTCGGATATCGTCTTCGCTTCGGCAGTAGCCGGAAACACCACCAAGGACATTGTGAAGTCCCAGGCGTTGTATGGCCAGATTCCGGCCGTGAAGAACGATGCCCTGGCGCTGCCAGGCACCGATGAAGCAACTTTGGCCATTTCAGCAGCTTCGCCGCTGTCCCTTGAATGGTCCTTGGACAAGGTAGTTCCAAAAATCGTGAAGGCTGCTGAAAACGCAGCAGCCGCAAAGTAGCGGCTAGCGATTCGACGCTAGATAGTGCAACTGCGCTTCCAACGATCGGCTAGCCGCGCCCACCAGGCGCGGATCCAGGCCGGGGTAGACGAACTCCAGCAAGTCAGCTGGTGTGGCGTCCGCCCCGGCCTTGCCGAGTTTCTGCAGGGCGGCGCGCACTTGGTCCAGCCGGGACTCCCGGTGCTCAACGTAGGCACGCAGCAGCTGATGCGAGGTTCCTTGCTGCTGCCCGTGCGCCGGATGCAGGGGCATGTCCGGCAAATCCAGCAGCTTGTTCAGCGAAGCGAGATAATCGGCCAGCGATCCATCTGGATGCTCCAAGATGGTGGTGCCCCGGCCCAGGACAGTATCGCCGGTGAACAGATGCGAGTCCTGCATCGTGAAGCATACCGAGTCCGAGGTGTGGCCAGGGGTGAAATGAACCTGGATGTCCACCCCGGCAGCGCTGATCGCCTCATGGTCTTCCAGCACGGCGGCGTCGCGGCAGAATTCAGCCAGCTTCGCGCGGACCGGCGCCCCGGTCAGCTGGCGCAAGCGATCGATCCCACCGGTATGGTCCGCATGGCGATGGGTGACCAGCACCAGCTGGATATCGAATTGAGCCAGCGCCTGCAAATGCGCTTCAAGCTCGGGCCCCGGGTCGATGAGCACCACCGGGGTGCCCGGCGTCAACGCCTGGGATGCCGGGTCGAAGAGCAAATAGGAATTAGTCCCATCCAGCGTCATTTCCGAGGGATTATCGGCCGTGAGCAGGCTGATGCCAGGAGCAATAACGGTGGGCGAGGAAAGATGTGCCATAGCAATGAGTGTAGGAACCAATGACCGCGACTGAAAGAACGACGCGCCAAGCGCAGGAGCACACCGGGCCCCGATTGCCCCGGAAAGTCGGTGCCTTCCTGATCCTCGGAGCGCTGCTGGCAGTGGCCATAGCCGCTTCGCTGCTCTTCGGCGCCCGGTCGGTGTCGTTGGGCACCGCCAGCGATGCCCTATGGCATTTTGACCCGAACAACGGGGACCAAGGCGTGGTGGCCTCGCGCTTTGCCCGCACCGTCGGGGCGATTGTGGTCGGGGCGGCGCTTGGCCTGGCCGGTGCTGGACTCCAGGGGCTGACCCGAAACCCGCTGGCCGACACCGGAATCCTCGGGTTGAACGCCGGTTCTTCCATGAGCGTGGTCGTGGCCATCGCATTTTTGGGCGTCAGCTCATTGGCCGGCATCATGCTGGCAGCTTTTATTGGCGCGGCCGTGGTGATGACCCTGGTGTACCTGGTGGCCAGTGTAGGCCGCGAAGGGGCCACCCCGATCAAGCTCGCCTTGGGCGGCGCGGCCCTGGCAGTGGGCGTTGGGGCCATGACCAACGCGATCCTGATGGTCTCTGATTCCACCTTGGACCGCTTCCGCAAATGGCAAATCGGATCATTGTCCAGCACCCCCATCGACACCTTCCTCGGGGCGATACCGATGGTGGCCCTCGGCGCGCTGATCCTGCTGTCCACCGCGCGGGTTTCCAATGCGGTCTCCATGGGGGATGACACCGCCACCGCCCTGGGCTTCAACCTGGGCCGCGCCCGCCTGCTCGGATCGATCGGCGTGGTCATCCTGGCCGGCACCGCTACCGCGGTGGCCGGGCCGATCGCCTTTGTCGGCCTGATGATCCCGCATGCGGTTCGCTTGCTGGTGGGCTCCGATTACCGCTGGCTGATGCCCGGCAGCCTGCTGGCCGGTCCGGTGCTGCTTTTGGCCGCTGATACCGTGGGACGGGTGATCGCGCCGCCGAGTGAAATCCAGGTGGGCGTGATGTGCGCGATGATCGGCGGGCCGCTGTTTATCCTGATGATGCGCAGCGGCATGAAGTCGGTGAGCCTGTGAGCACGAAAGAAATGACAAGAGCAGCTATGAGCCAGCCAACCGCAGAAGAATCCGGGCCGGTGCCGCAAGGCGTGCCGGCCAAGGCCGCGGTGCGACGGAACTTGGCGCGCCGCACCGCCGTGTGGATGGCCTTGGCCATGGTGCTCGCCATCATCGCCTACCTGTTCTGGGGCAGGGATCGATTGCCTGCGGCCGAAGTCCTGCAGGTGCTGGGCGGGCAGAAAGTCCCCGGCACCAGCTTCATCATCATGTCCGACAGGCTTCCGCGCGTTGCGGTCGGCGCCTTGGCGGGAGCCGGGCTGGGCATCTCCGGCGCCCTCTTCCAGCGCTGGCTGGGCAACCCGCTGGCCAGCCCGGACGTCATCGGCGTTGGCTATGGCGCATCGGCCGCCGCGGTCCTGGCCATGATCACCCTGGGCTATAACGACTGGAAGCTCAACGCCTTCGCGTTGGCCGGCGGTCTGGTTGTCGCCGCGCTGATCTATTGGCTTTCGGCCTCGGGCAAGCGCACCGGGCCTCGGCTGATCCTGGCCGGCCTGGCCATCGGCGCGATGCTCCAGGCCCTGATCCAGTACCTGCTGACCCGGGCGCAGGTGAATACCGCCAGCGATGTGATGCACTGGCTGACCGGATCGCTCTCCTCCAGCAACTGGCACAGCGCCCTGGTCCTCCTGATCAGCCTCGGGGCGATCGGCGTGATCCTGCTGCCCTTCGTCGTGCGCCAGCTGAAGATGCTGGAGCTGGGCGAAGACTCGGCGGCCGCCTTGGGCGTGAACGTGGGCCGGGCACGGATACTGCTCGTGGTTGTTGCCGTGGCCATGGGTGCCTTGCCTATTGCCATCACTGGCCCGCTGGCCTTTGTGGCCTTCCTGGCCGGGCCGATCAGCGCGGCGCTGAGCCGCGGGCCGATCCACATCCCCCTGGCGGGATTGACCGGGGCTGCCCTGGTCGTCGTTGCCAACTTTTTTGCCGCGAACTTGTTCGCAGATCTTGCACTGCCGGTAGGTGTCATCACCGGCGCATTCGGCGCACCCTTCCTGATTTGGATCCTGGTGCGCGCCAACTCAACCGGAAGCGGGGCATAACCCATGGCCACTTTGCAGGCTAGCGATCTGACCTTGGCCTATGACAAGGTCACCATCGTCGACGAGCTGTCCTTGGATATTCCTACCGGGCAGGTGAGCATCGTGGTGGGCGCCAATGGCTGCGGCAAGTCCACGCTGCTGCGTGCCCTGTCCCGGCTGCTCAAGCCATCGGGTGGCCAGGTGCTGCTGGACGGGGCGGATATCCACTCGAAGCCGGCCAAGGTTGTCGCCAAGACCCTGGGGCTGCTGCCGCAGTCGCCGACCGCGCCGGATGGGATTACCGCCCGCGAGCTGATCAGCCGTGGACGCTACCCGCACCAGGGGCTTTTCAAGCGCTTCTCCGCAGAGGATGAAGCGGCGGTGAATCGTGCGATGGAGCTGACCGGCACCATCGAGCTGGCCGACCGCGCGGTGGATGAGCTCTCCGGCGGACAGCGCCAGCGCGTCTGGATCGCCATGGCCCTGGCCCAGGAAACCGACCTGCTGCTGCTCGATGAGCCCACGACCTTCCTGGACGTGGCCCACCAGCTGGAAGTGCTGGACGTGGTCAGCGAATTGAACCGCAGCCGCGGCATCACCGTGGTCATCGTGCTGCACGATTTGAACCTGGCAGCCCGGTACGCCGACTACCTGGTGGCCCTGCGCCATGGCAAGATCTACGCTGCCGGCCACCCCAATGAAGTGGTCACCGAAAAGACCGTCAAGGATGTCTTCGGCATGCCCAGCCGGGTGATCCCGGACCCGGTAGGTGGCACCCCGCTGGTCTTGCCCATCGGACGGCACCGGGTGCTGCGCACCGAACAGGTGCTGGCCTCCAAGGGCATTTTCCGCAGCGAGCCACAGGCGCTGGAGCCCGAAGCCGCGGCGCAGGGTGGAAACGAGGATGTCGCCGAGGCCACGGCGCTGGATCACCGTCCGGCCTACGAGCATGTCCCGACCCTGGCTTTTGACACCACGGTGATCAACCGGCAGGAACTCTCGCCTTCCTTCCGCCGGCTGACCGTCAGCGGCAAGGACCTGGACTATTTCGGGACCAACAGCCACCCATTGGATATGCGCATCAAGCTGTTGCTGCCTCCGGCTGGCGGAACGGCCCTGACCGATGAAATCGCCTCGATGCGCCCGCAGGCCATGACCAGCCCAGCGGAACAAGAAGGCTGGTACAAGCGCTGGCTGTCCATTGATCCCGATACCCGCGGCTACATGCGAACCTATACGGTCCGGGCCTTCCGCGAGGCCGGCCACCGCGACAACCAGGGGCTGACCGCGGAACTGGATATCGACTTCGTGATGCACGGGCGCGTGGTGGATGGAAAGCTGCAAGGCGGCCCGGCCACCGAATTCGGCGACCGCGCGCAGGTCGGAGACCAGCTGCTGTTGCTGGGCCCGAACAAGTTCCTGAACGACGCGAGCTACGGCGGCATCGAATTCCGTCCGGGCGAAGCGCGGCGAATCGTGCTGGCTGGCGACGAAACCGCAGCCCCGGCGATCTGCGCCATTCTCGAATCCCTGCCGTCGAATGTCACCGGTCATGCGCTCATTGAGGTGCCCGAGACCACCGACATCCTGGGTACTTCGACCCGTTCGGGTGTTTCGGTGCAGTGGCTGACTCGTGGCAGCCACGCCCATGGCGAGCTGTTGCGCAATGCCTTGAGCCAGGTGGTGGCGATTCCTGCAGCAGGAGTGGTGCATACCAATGCCGAGCCGGAGGACATCGATGTGGACTCGCAGATCTTGTGGGAGACCGGGCAGGCCAACAAGGCGCCGTTCTATGCATGGGTCGCCGGCGAAGCTGGAACAGTGAAGGAAATGCGCCGCTACCTCGTCCGCGAAGCTGGCATCGACCGCAAGCAGGTGGCGTTCATGGGCTACTGGCGCCACGGCAAGACCGAGAACTGACAACTAATTCTGCGTCAGCGCAGAGCCAGGGCCACGGCTCGGATACCCACGCAGTGGTTATCCGGGCCGTGGCCCGTTAATGCGAAGTTCAGTGTGCGGCCCCTGGCTCCTTGCACGCCAAGCGCGCCGGCCGCGGATTGTCCCGGTCGAGGATTTCAAGCAGCCTCGTCAGTTCTTCGCGGTCCGGCGGCGAAAGCTTTTCGAAGTATCCCTCCATGCTTTCCCTGCGAAGCCGGGACATCTCGCCCAGCTGTGCACGGCCACTGGGACTTAATGCGATCAGCGTTGCGCGGCGATCTGCAGGATCCGGGGTGCGGATCACCAGCTGCTTGGCCTCCAACTGGTCGACTACCTCGGTGGTGGAGCGCGCTGCGATATGCAGCCGCTCGGCAAGCTGAGAATTGCGCAAACCCTCGGACTCGGCATGCCCCAGCAGGGACAGCACCCGTGACTGGTGCGGGGTGATTCCCAAGGGGATCAACCCTTCCCTCCAGCGGCCTCGAATAACGCGCGAAGCGCGGAGGAAAAGATCTGCCAAGTCAGGCTTGGACTCTTCGTTCAGCATGGTTCCAAGAATAGTGTGTTCTTCAGAACAATTTCAAGATGGAACCACATAGTGAGGTTACCTCTGTTATTCTTTGGGGAAGTGAATGATGAAGGAGGGTCTATGAGCGTGAATTCAATGCCCGGACATCCCGGTGGGCCGGCCGGCGGAGGGCGAATGAAAAATGCCGTCCAGGACAAGCAATGGCTGGCCGAGCATCCGGTATCCCTTCAGCGCGTAGCAGCACTGTTCCACCCGCATCTGGGAGCTGTCCTTGCTGTGGTGCTGCTGATTGCAGCCTCGTCCATCATTGGCCTGGCACAGCCCTTCATTGTCCGAGAGCTGATAGATGTCGCGGTTCCCCAGTCCAATATCCGCCTCTTGGTGCTAGGCGCAGGGGGGCTGGTAGCGATTGCCCTGGCCACCGCGGTGCTGGAGGTTTTGCAGACCTGGCGAGCCACCCTGATGGGGCAGCGCGTGATGCACCAGTTGCGAACCGGGCTCTTCACGCACCTGCAAAAGCAATCACTGGGATTTTTCACCAGCTCGCGATCCGGCGATGTGCAATCCCGGCTGATCAATGACGTAGGGCAGATGCAGTCGGTGATCACCAACTCGGCAACGAGCATCGCCTCGAACTTGACCACCGTGGTGGCTACGGCCGTGGCCATGGTGGCAATTTCCTGGAAGCTGAGCCTGATTTCGCTGGTTGTCTTCCCGCCGGCCATCTTGCTGGCCAAGCAAACCGCGAAACTGCGTCGAGCGGTCACCGGCAAGCGCCAGCGCGAGATGTCGAACCTGGCATCTCTCATTGAAGAGCGCCTGAGCATTTCCGGCGTTCGCCTCTCCAAGATCATGGGCACCGGTCCCGCGGATGCTCAGGCATTCGCAGGTTCCAGCCACAGGCTCATTGATCTTGAAATGAAAAGCGCACTAGCTGGACGCTGGCGCATGGCCACCATGAGCATCATCTTCGCAGCCATTCCAGCGGCGCTCTATTTGGCTGCTGGCCTGCCGGTGACCGGTGATGGCATGAGCATCGGAACGCTGGTGGCCTTCACGGGACTGCAAGCAGGGATCTTCCGCCCGGTCATGGGGCTCATGCAGCTCTCGGTGCAGTGGGTATCCGCGATGGCGCTGTTCAGCCGCGTCTTCGAATACCTGGATGCGGATCAAGAACTCCCGGTGGCCGCTGAGCCAAAGGCTGTGGAGCCCGAGCGAATGAGCGGCGAGGTTCAGCTGCGTGATGTGAGTTTCCGCTATCCGGAGGCGCATAAGCCAACCCTGGACCGGCTGAATCTGACACTCAAGGCTGGCACCATGACGGCGGTGGTGGGAACTACTGGCTCGGGAAAGTCGACGCTCGGCTCCCTAATGCCGCGGCTGCTTGATCCAACCTCCGGGCAGGTGCTGCTTGATGGGGTGGACCTGAGGGAATACGACCCGCAGGGCATCGCCCGTGCAGTTTCCGTTGTTGCCCAGGAAAGCTACTTGTTGCACGATACCGTCCGGGCCAACCTGTTGTGGGCTGCGCCGGAGGCGACCGAGGAGCAGTTGTGGCATGCCCTGGAGGCAGCGCAGATTGCCGAGCTGATTCGCAGCTTGCCCCTGGGTATTGAGACCGAAGTGGGGCAGCGGGGCCACCGGTTCTCCGGAGGCGAGCAGCAGCGCCTGGCCATCGCCCGCACCATGCTGCGCGAACCCAAGGTCCTGGTGCTGGACGAAGCGACCAGCGCGTTGGATACGGTCACCGAGGCCTTGGTCCAGCAGGCATTGGACGAGCTGGCGGCGGGTCGAACCACGTTGCTGATTGCCCACCGGTTGAGCACGGTGATGCGTGCGGATCATATTGTGGTGCTTGATGAGGGGAAGATCGCAGAGGCCGGAACCTTTGACGAACTGGTGTCCCTCGGTGGGCGTTTCGCCCGCTTGGTCCAGAGTAGCGAGCTGGCCTCGCGGGCAGGCTAGCAGCTGGAGTCCTTGAGCCCCTGCTGCTCGATCGATTCAAGAATCTTGGGCAATGCGGTCTCCAGGGCGCGGCGTTCGTCGGCGTCCAGCGAATCAAAGAGGGTTTCTCGCACAAAGGTCACGTGGCTGGGTGCCGCGTTTTCGATGGTTGCCTGGCCCAGCTCAGTCAGCGCAATCTGATGGCCGCGGCGGTCGGTCTCATCGGAGCAGCGGCTGATCAAGCCCTTGGCCTCCATGCGGCGCAAGAGGTGGGAGAGGCGCGAGCGATCCCAGCGCAATGCCTCGGCGACGTCCGCGGGACGTAAACTGGGTTCTGTTGCTTCAGAAAGCACGGCCAGGACCGAGTACTCCCCGGACTGCATTTGGGAATCGCGCATCAGCTGGCGATCCATGGCACTGGGGAATAGCCAGAGGAATTCGCGGATGGTTCTCCAGAGGTCCTGCTCGCTCTCGGATAGCCAGCGGGTCTCATCGCTCGTCATTTTCTTCACCCTTTTGAAATCTTGCAGCTCAGCAAATTTTGTTGACGCATCAATCATCTCGTGTAAAGTTTAATTTGGCAATATATGGTGACGCGTCAATCAGATTTCTGAACTTGCTGCCATGTTCAATTGCTGCCGCTTGCCATAATGTCGATAGGGGAGCGCGCAATCTGGATTGGCGCGACGGACTGTGGAGGGAAAAGATGAGCGAGGAATATTCAACCAAGGGTGCCTATGTCACCGGCGGGGAATTCACCCGGGATACCAATTACATCCAAGACCGGATCGTGGCCGATGCGAACCCGGCAAATTACGGCAGTGAACACAACAACAGCAAGATCGGCCACCCGGACGCCGGTGTCGGCGTAGGCGCCCAGCTCTGGCCGGTGGAAGCCGGACGCTACCGGCTAGTCGCGGCTCGCGCCTGCCCATGGGCCAACCGCACGCTGATTGTTCGCCGAATACTGGGCCTGGAAGACGCGCTGTCTGTCGGACTGCCCGGCCCCACGCACGATGCCCGCAGCTGGACCTTCGACCTGGACCCCAGTGGGAAAGACCCGGTCCTTGGCACCGAACGCATTCAAGAGAACTACTTCAAACGCTTTGCCGATTACCCGCGGGGCATCACCGTACCGGCCATCGTGGACATTCCCACCGGGGCGGTCGTCACCAATGACTACCCGCAAATCACCTGGGACCTGTCCACCCAATGGAAAGAATTCCATCGCGAAGGCGCGCCCAACCTGATACCGCAGGACCAGCTGGACGAGATGCTCCCGCTGGTCAAGCGCATCTTCACCGAGGTCAATAACGGCGTCTACCGCGCCGGCTTCGCGGGCAGCCAAAGCGCCTACAACGATGCCCATGACCGGCTGTTTGCCACCTTGGATTTCCTTGAAGAGCGCCTGTCCACCCGCCGCTTCCTCATGGGCGACCACATCACCGAGGCAGACGTCCGGCTCTTCACCACCCTGGTTCGATTCGATCCGGTGTACCACGGGCACTTCAAAACCAACCGGAACAAGCTCATCGAAATGCCGAACCTCTGGGGTTATGCACGGGATTTGTTCCAGACTCCCGGCTTTGGCGACACTATCGATTTCGAGCAGATCAAGGCCCACTACTACGTGGTCCACGAAGATATCAACCCCACCCAGATCATCCCCAAGGGGCCGGTCTTGGAGAACTGGCTGGAAGCTTCAGAACGCGAGCGCTTGGCCGACCAGGGACCGTGGCTAGAAGGCACGGCCCCGGAGCCGGTGCGCCCGCAAGAGCGCGTCCAGTCCGGGCACAATCCGCTGTATCCCACCGAACTGGCAGGCTAGTAATCAAACCCCTGAGCTTCACAGGCCTTCTTGAATCCTTCAAGATCCGTGATCTCAGGGGTTTGCGGCTCTCGGAGATCAACCGCATCGCGCACTGGCCCGGTTGCGGATTGCGCACCATGGGCTGCGGCCTTTTGCATATTGGTTTCTCCAACTCCCTGGGGCGCATCAAGCCCGCCGCCAAAATGGATGCAGGCCGCATAGCCTTCTGGGTCCTGCTCCCTGAACCGATCAGTCGAGGGCTCCGAGCACGCGGCCAATAGCAGGCTGATGGCCGCCAAGAGGGGCAATATTTTCTTCACGCCACCCATGGTAGCCAGTGCACGGCAAGATGAAGTGCGAACAACGCCATAGACCCGGCGGCGACATGGCCCAATCCATGAGCCGGAGCCAGGCCGGTAGCGTGGCAGGATTAAACCATGACGATCATTGCTGCTGCAGATGGATCCGCCCTCGGTAACCCCGGGCCGGCCGGTTGGGCCTGGTACGTGGACGAAGAGAACTGGGCCGCTGGCGGCTGGGACCATGGGACCAACAACATGGGCGAGCTCCAAGCTGTCCTCGAGCTCTTCCGTTCCACCGCGCACCTGCCGGATGAAGAGCTGAAGATCCTCTGCGATTCGCAGTATGCCATCAACTGCATCAGCAAATGGATGCCCGGATGGAAAAAGCGCGGCTGGAAAAAAGCCGATGGCAAACAAGTTCTCAACCAGGACATCCTCAAGGAACTTGATGCCGCGATCCAAGGGCGGAAATACACCTTTGAATGGGTCAAGGGGCACGCCGGCCATGAGCTGAACGAAGCTGCCGACGACCGCGCACGGGCGGCAGCGACAGCACATCAGCAGGGCACCGCTGTGGATGCTGGACCCGGCTACGCCGGGGGCGCACGCCCGGCAGCAGCTACAGGCGGGACCGCCACTGCGCCACCAGTTCCGGCGGCACCGGAAGTTCCGACCGCCGCCCAGGTGCAAGCGGAGCCGGGCGCCGACTTCGCGGCCACGGTCTACGAACTTGAACTCGGCTTCCTCGACCCGCAGATCCGCTCCAGTTTCACCGAGCTCAAGGATTTCCTGCACCCGAGTTACCAGGAAGTGACCCGGCATGGAGGACTGCTTGATGTCGCGACGATCGGATCGCTCTTGAGCGCCGGATCTTCCCTTCCGGGCACCGGCCAGATGCAGGTCCTGGCCACCCGCCAGATCAGCGAGGAAATGGTGCTGCTGGCCTACCGGATGAAGCCGGCCGGCACCGGGACGCTCATTGTCTCTTCGTGGTGGCAGCTAGATGCCAGCGGCTGGAAGCTTCGCTTCCGGCAGGAAACTATCGAGCAGCCAGCCTAGGTCCTGCCGCCGGGCATGGGGCAAAAATATGGTCCACCGGGGAAATTCCCGGTGGACCAAGGTATTGCTGGAGAGGATTTACTTGTAGTCGCCAGGGCGGGTCTCGATGATGCCCTTCTTGTAGTTGACGCGGTTGATCAGCCAGGTCAGGGCCCAAAGAGCCACGCCGATGACCAGCAGCAGGCCCGCGATCTCGTACTGCACCCAGTCGGCGCGCGAACGGGCCCATGGGCCGGCGAGGAACAAGCAGAAGGCCACGCCAAGAATCGGGATGATGGTTGGTGCGCGGAACGCATCGTCAGGTGCCTTCTCGCGGCGCAGCACCAGCAGCGAAACGTTCACTACTGCGAAGACGCACAGCAGCAGCAGCGCAGTGGTGCCGCCCAGGGAACCGACAATGCCGTTTTCGCTGTCCAGGTTCACATAAGCCACCAAGGCGATGGCAAGGGCGGTGCTGAACAGAATGGCTACCCAAGGGGAGCGGCGGGTGGAGTGCACCTTGCCCAGGAACTGCGGCAGCACGCCCTGGCGGGCCATGCCGTAGAGCAGGCGGCTGGCCATGAGCATGTTCATCAGCGCCGTATTGACCACTGCAAAGACGGTCACGAACGGGAAGATGGTATCGATGGGAATGTTCGGTGCGCCGATGCGCACCACGTCCAGCAGGATGCCGGCATCCGGGTTCTTCGGGTTCAGCAGGTCGCCGGTGGGGATCACCATAATGACGGTGATGGCTACGAGCATGTAGATCAGGGCACACAAGCCCAGGCTGATGAGCATGATCTTCGGGAAGATCTTGTTCGGGTTCTTCGTCTCTTCCACCAGATTGACCGAGTCTTCAAAGCCCACCATGGCGAAGAACGCGATGGCCGTGCCCATGGTCACCGCGGCGAAGAGGCTGCGATCGGAAGGGGTCTCGAAGACGACCAAGCGGCTCACGTCGCCCTGGCCCGAAGCGATAACTGCGAAGCCAATGCCGATAATCACCGCCATGATGGCCAGCGAAACGATGGTCAGCACCAGATTGAACTTCACGCTCTCGCCCACACCGCGCAGGTTGATCAGCGCAAGGATCACGATGATGATAATGGCCGCCCACATGCCCGCCTGCGGGGTCGTGGGCACACCGTCAATGAATTGGCCGAAGCCGATCAGCAAGTTTTGCCCCACCAGGGTCGCCGACGTGGCAGCACTGGTAATGCCAGAGCAAGCCACGGTGAAGGCCACGATAAAGGTGACAAAATGGACGCCGAAAGCCTTGTGCACATACAGCGCAGCGCCTGCGGCGTGCGGGTATTTGGTCACCAGCTCCAGGTAACTGAAAGCGGTGAGGGTTGCGATGGCGAAGGCGACCAGGAATGGCAGCCACGCTGCGCCGCCGACCTGTCCCGCAACCTTGCCGGTGATGGCAAAAATTCCAGCGCCGATGATATCGCCCATGATCAGGAATAGCAGCAGCTTGGGGCCGATCACCCGCTTGAGTTCTGCATCCTGGCTCTGGGGTATTGGCGTGTCACTATCCACAGTCATGCGATCGAGATCATCTCCTTCAAATATTGGTGGCAAGCATGACAAATTTAGTGGCTGCACCCAAAGCGGGCAACCTGCCTTCAGGGCTGGCTCACAGTTTCCGAAGCCCAGCGGTATGAATCACGGGATAAGCGGTCAATGACTGGCAAACCTGTGACTTGACGTACGGATATGCTGGTAGGGGCGCTCATGGGCGCCAATCGTGAATTGCGCGGAATCCGACTAGGGTTAGTTGAAAAGCGAGAAGCAGTTTAAGGATGTAAATGGACTCGGTGATCAGCGAAGATTTCGCACCGTTGGCTCAGGCTCTTGAAGCGCGAGCTGCCGAAGAGGAAGACTATTCGGCGCAGCTGGCCGTATATCACCGAGGCGAGCTGGTGCTCCGCCACAGCGTGGGAGAGCACCTTGCCGGGAATGCGCTGACTTGTGTTTTCTCCTGCACCAAGGGGCTGGGCGCGCTGGTCGTTGCACTGTTGGTCCAGGATGGCCTGATCGACCCCGCCGAGCCAATGGCCACCTACTGGCCGGAATTCGGCGCTGGCGGAAAAAATGCCTTGAGCGTCGGCGAAGTACTCAGCCATCAGGCCGGTGTCCTCGGCGTTCCCGGGGGAGTGCCCAGCCAGGTGCTGCTGAACTCGGCAGAATACGCCAAGGTCCTGGCCTCCATGCCAAGCATCTGGCCGCTGGGCCAGAATATCGTGGGCTACCATGCCATCACCATGGGGGTGCTCATGGAAGAACTGGTTCGCAGGGTCACCGGCAAGGAACTCAAGGAGATCTTTGAAGAGCGCATCCGCAAGCCGCTGGGGGTGGACGCCTATATCGGGCAGGATCCTGCGTTGGAATCCCGCTACCGCGACGTCTTGCCGGCGGCCGAAGCTCCCGCCGAATTTTTCGACCCCTTCTCACCGGCTGGCCTCGCCGTGAACTCCTCCTCCGGGTTCGCCCTGGAAAGCGGCCCGGTGTACAACTGGCACGAGCTGGCCAATGCGGCGCAGGTACGTGAACTTGGCCCGGCTTCCATGGGCGGCGTAGCCAGCGCCCAGGGCCTGGCTGCCATCTACGCGGCGTCCTTCGGGGCGGTTCCTGCCCTCGGCGCTTCGCGCGGATTGCTCAGCGAAGACACCTGGTCGCGAGTATCCACCGAGCTGGTCTACGGCCATGACCGCACCAATGGATTGCTGCAAGCCTTCGCACTGGGATTCATGAAAGCCACCGCGCGCAACAACTACGGCTCGATTTTTGCCTACGGGCACGATGGCGCGAACTCCTCCCTGGCTTTCGCGGACCCGGCCTACCAGTTGGGCTTCGGCTTCATCCCCTCGCGCAGCGAAGGTGCCAGGGAAACCTCCACCGGGGTGCAATTGAGCCAGCTGTGCCGCCAGCTCATCTTGGCCAAGGGCGCCAAGGCGAAATCCAGCTAGCCGCAACGGCACAACGCAAAATCATCAGCAAGACGAAGTGGGATTGAAGTGAAGAAGTTTTTGGCATTAGGTGATTCATTCACCGAAGGCGTCGGCGATGTTGATGCAGAACGTCCAAACCAGGTGCGCGGATGGGCTGATCGAGTTGCCGAAGTGCTCGGTGCCCAGGGGGATTGGGAATATGCCAACCTTGCGGTGCGCGGCAAGAAAATTGGCCAGGTGATCAACCAGCAACTGGACCAGGGGCTGTCCATGGCCCCGGACCTGGTGAGCATCTACGCCGGCGGCAATGACATTTTGCGTCCCACCGCGGATTTGGACGCGCTGATGCGCGGCTATGAGGGAATGGTCCGCCGCTTTTCCGAGGCCGGTTGCACCGTGATGCTCTTTACCGGTTTTGATACCGTCGAATCCCCGCTGTTTTCCAGGACTCGCCCGCGCACTGCCATCTACAACGAGAAGGTCCGCGAGATCGCCGACAAGCACGGCGCGATCATCGCCGACTACTGGCGCTGGCGGGAATTCTCGGACCTGCGGTACTGGGCGGCAGACCGCCTGCATATGAATGAACTTGGCCATGCGCTGATGGCCTCCAAGGTGCTCAACGTCCTGGGCGAAGAGCAGGTGGCCGAGGGCAACTGGGCCGAACTGATCCAGGCTCCGGTGCTGCCCGAGCTGGCCGTGAACTCGCGCGGCGAGAAGCTCAAGGAAGAATTGGGCTGGGCCACCGAGCATTTGGTGCCGTGGCTCAAGCGCCGCCTGACCGGAACGTCCTCTGGAGACTCCTTGTCAGCCAAGTATCCCGAGTACGTTCGGCTAGCCGTCCCGGCGAGCTAGAAGTTTTGTGACAGTTTTTCTGCCGAGGCGTCTTTGATGTTCCGCGCGAGGCAGGTAACATGGTTGTGTGCTGCGGGTCTCCGACCGGCAGCGTGCGCCATAGACGGATGGCGGGAGAGCCCCGTTCACACCATGGACGGGCGCCGTAGGAGCAATTCCTCCCCAGGAAACTCTCAGGCCCCCGTACCGCCATCACGAGGCAACTCTGGAAAGTAGCCGGCCAGTACCGGTTCACCGAAGGTGCAAGCGCCCGGCTTAGTTGGCCGGACGCGTAAAACTCTCAGGTAGTGCAACAGGGATGGGGAGGCAAAGCGTCCTTCCTTTGGCATGCGCCAAGACAGATCCCCGTGGAGACTCCAGCACCATGACCAGCACGCAGATTTCGGCTTCTACGAATAGCGAATTCGTTGCCCGCCATATCGGCCCGCGTCCTTCCGACGTAGACACCATGCTTCAGACTCTGGGCTACAACAGCCTCGAAGACCTGATCGACACCGCCGTTCCGGCAGACATCCGCCAAGACGCCATGCTGGATATCCCAGCCGCCCTGAGCGAAACCCAAGCACTAGCCCACCTGCGTGACCTGGCCTCCAAGAACGTCATGAAGACCCAGATGATCGGCCAGGGCTTCTACGACACCATCACCCCCGCGGTGATCCGCCGCAACATCGTGGAAAACCCGGCCTGGTACACCGCCTACACCCCGTACCAGCCAGAAATCTCCCAGGGCCGCCTCGAAGCCCTGCTGAACTTCCAGACCATGGTCATGGACCTGACCGGACTGCCGATCGCCAACGCCTCGCTGCTGGACGAATCCTCCGCCGCCGCCGAAGCGGTGCTGATGATGCGCCGTGCCAACAAGAAGAAGGCCAAGGGCAAGACCGTCCTGGACTCCAACATCTTCCCGCAGACCATCAAGGTCGTGCAGGGCCGCGCCGACGCGCTGGGCTTCGAAGTCGAGGTCGCTGACCTCTCCGCAGGCCTGCCAGAAGGCGACATCTCCGGCATCGTGCTGCAGCAGCCAGGCAGCAACGGCTCCATCTCCGAGCACACCGGCATCATCGCCGCCGCCAAGGAAGCCGGCGCCATGGTCACCGTGATCGCCGACCTGCTGGCACTGACCATGATCACCCCTCCAGGCGAGCAGGGCGCCGATATCGCCGTGGGCAACACCCAGCGCTTCGGCGTGCCGCTGTTCTTCGGCGGACCGCACGCAGCCTACATGGCGGTGGCCGATGGCCTGACCCGTTCCATGCCAGGACGCCTGGTCGGTGTTTCGGTGGATGACGCAGGAGTTCCTGCCTACCGCCTGGCCCTGCAGACCCGCGAGCAGCACATCCGCCGCGAGAAGGCCACCTCCAACATCTGCACCGCCCAGGCATTGCTGGCCATCTGCGCCTCGATGTACGCCGTCTACCACGGCCCGGCAGGCCTGAAGCAGATTGCATCACGCGCCAACAACCACGCCCGCGTGATCGCCAGCTCGCTGGTTGCCGGCGGATTCACCCTGGCCTCGCAGACCTTCTTCGACACCGTCGTGGTGAACGTCGAGAACGCCGGGGAAATCATCGCCAAGGCCATCGCCGCGGGCATCAACCTGCGCAAGGTCAGCGACACCCAGGTCGGCATCTCCACCGATGAGACCACCACCTCGAGCATTGTGAAGTCCCTGCTGGAGGTCTTCGGCGTGCAGCTCTCTGCCCCGGAAGGATTCGAGATCCCTGCCGGTCAGGTGCGCACCAGCGACTTCATGACCCACCCGATCTTCAACACCATCTCCTCCGAGACCCAGATGATGCGCTACCTGCGCCGCCTCTCGGACCGCGACCTGGCGCTGGACCGCACCATGATCCCGCTGGGCTCTTGCACCATGAAGCTGAACTCCGCAGCCGAGATGGAATCCATCACCTGGCCAGAGTTCGCTTCCATCCACCCGTACGCACCAGCCGAGCAGACCGAGGGCTGGCGCGAGCTGATCACCGACCTGGAAGGCCGCCTGACCGCGATCACCGGCTACGCTGGCGTCTCCATCCAGCCAAACGCCGGCTCGCAGGGCGAATACGCAGGCCTGCTGGCCATCTCGGACTACCACGCATCGCGTGGCGAGGGCCAGCGCAATGTCTGCCTCATCCCGGCTTCCGCCCACGGCACCAACGCCGCCTCGGCAGTGCTGGCCGGCATGAAGGTCGTGGTCGTGAAGACCGCAGCCGACGGAACCATCGACGCCAATGACCTGGATGCCAAGATCGAGGCCAACAAGGACGTCCTCTCGGCCATCATGATCACCTACCCGTCCACCCACGGGGTCTACGACGCCGACGTGCGCGAGGTCTGCGACAAGATCCATGCTGCTGGCGGACAGGTGTACATCGACGGCGCCAACATGAACGCCATGGTGGGCCTGGCCCAGCCGGGCAAGTTCGGCGGAGACGTCAGCCACCTGAACCTGCACAAGACCTTCTGCATCCCGCACGGCGGCGGCGGCCCGGGCGTCGGCCCGATCGGCGTGGGCGAGCACCTGCTGCCATTCCTTCCCGGAGATGCCTCGGGCACCTACACCGAGCGCGACGGCGTGCCGGTAGTGGCTACCGCCTTCGGCTCGGCCGGCGTACTGCCGATCTCCTGGGCCTACATCGCGATGATGGGCGGGGACGGCCTGACCGAGGCCACCAAGCACGCCATCTTGAACGCCAACTACATTGCCAAGCGCCTGAACGAGCACTTCCCCGTGCTGTTCACCGGCAACAAGGGCCTGGTTGCCCACGAGTGCATCCTGGATTTGCGCGAGCTGACCGCGAAGACCGGTGTGACCGCAGAAGATGTGGCCAAGCGCCTGATCGACTTCGGCTTCCACGCGCCGACCCTGTCCTTCCCGGTCGCCGGCACCCTGATGGTGGAGCCCACCGAATCCGAGGACCTGGGCGAGATCGAGCGCTTCATCGAAGCCATGATCACCATCCGCCAGGAAATGGAAGAGGTGCTCTCCGGGATTTACACCATCGAGCAGTCCCCGCTGCGCAACGCTCCGCACACGGTCTCCGCTGTGGTCAACAGCGGCTGGGACCGCAAGTACTCGGTAGAGCAGGCCGCCTTCCCGGTAGCCAGCTTGAAGTTCGACAAGTACTTCCCGGCTGTCGGACGCATCGACGGCGCCGGTGGCGACCGAAACCTGATCTGCTCCTGCCCGGCTCCTGAAGCCTTCGAAGACTAGAAAGACTTTGAGATGACTGAGACTACCCAAGAACTCAAGCACACCGCCCTGCATGCCCAGCATGCAGAGCTCGGCGCCAACTTCACCGACTTCGGCGGCTGGGATATGCCGCTGAAGTACGGTTCGGAACTGGCCGAGCACAAGGCCGTGCGCTCCACCGCTGGCCTGTTCGACCTGTCCCATATGGGCGAGGTGTACCTTTCTGGTCCGCAGGCCGGCACCGCGCTTAACACCGCACTGGCTGGCAACTTCACCATCATGAAGGTGGGCAAAGCGAAGTACTCGCTGATCCTCGATGCTGAAGGAAAGATCATCGATGACCTGATCGTGTACCGCCTGGCAGAAGAAGAATTCCTCGTGGTGCCCAATGCCGGCAACGCCGACGTGGTGGCCGTGGCCCTTCAAGAGCGCGCTGCAGGATTCGACGTGCAGGTGGATAACGCCTCGGCCCGCCAGAGCCTGATCGCAGTCCAGGGACCCAACGCGCAGGCGATTGTCTCCAAACTGGCAGCGGATGCCGAAACCGCCCAGAGCGTCACAGAGCTGAAATATTACGCAGCGGCCAAGCTGGTGCTCGGCGGTATCGACGTGCTCCTGGCGCGCACAGGATACACCGGCGAAGACGGCTTCGAATTAATCATCGACAATGAACAAGCCGCCGAACTGTGGGCCAAGATCATCGCCATTGGCGCGGACCACGAATTGGTTCCGTGCGGCCTGGCCGCTCGCGACTCGCTCCGCCTTGAAGCAGGCATGCCGCTGTACGGCAACGAGCTGAGCCTGGATCGCACCCCATTTGATGCGGGATTTGGCCCAGTGGTCTCCTTCAAGAAGGAAGAAGACTTCGTAGGCCGCAAGGCACTGGAGTCCCTGCGCGAGCAGACCCCGGCACGCAAGCTCGTTGGCCTGAAGGGCCTGGGAAAGCGCGCGGGACGCGGCGGCTACGCCATCGTGAAGGACGGGGCCACTGTTGGTGAAATCACCTCCGGACAGCCTTCTCCGACCCTCGGCTACCCGGTGGCCCTGGGGTATGTGGATGCGGAATTCAGCGAAGTCGGCACCGAGCTGGAAGTAGATCTGCGCGGTAAGACTTTGCCATTTGTCGTCGTCGAACTGCCGTTCTACACGCGAGCCAAGTAACGTTAAACATCAGTAGGGCCAAGCCATACGCCCGCTTATTCCCTTGGGAGAGGAAATACCGTGAGTAAAGTTCTTTCGTCATTGCGCTATTCGGCCGAGCACGAGTGGATCGATGCATCGTCCCCAGCCAAGGTCGGCATCACCCAGATCGCTGCAGACGCCCTGGGCGACGTGGTCTACGTCGACCTGCCAGAAGTTGGCGATTCTGTCAGCGCCGGTGAAACCTGCGGCGAGGTGGAATCCACCAAGTCGGTATCCGACCTGTACTCGCCAGTGACCGGCACGGTCGTTGCCATCAACGACGAGGCTGTTGACAACCCCGCAATCCTGAACGAAGACCCCTACGGTGCCGGCTGGCTGTTCACCGTAGAAGTGACCGAAGAGGGCCCGCTGCTTTCGGCAGCAGACTACGCAAGCACCAACGGTGGAGACGTCGAGTAATGAGCAACCAGACTTTTGAATCCCTAGCGCCAGCATCGCTGACCCAGTCGCTGGCTGCCTTGGACCCGGAGGTAGCGCAGCGCATCGACGCCGAGCTGGCCCGCCAGCAGCGCGGCCTGGAAATGATCGCCTCGGAGAACCACACCGCCCAGGCCGTCATGCAGGCCCAGGGCTCGGTGCTGACCAACAAGTACGCCGAAGGCTACCCGGGCCGCCGCTACTACGGAGGTTGCGAAGAAGTCGACGTCATCGAGACCCTTGCCATCGAGCGCATCAAGGAACTGTTCGGCGCGAACTTCGCCAACGTCCAGCCGCACTCCGGCGCGCAGGCCAACGCCTCGGTGTACCACGCACTGGTCCGTCCGGGCGATACCGTGCTGGGGTTGAACTTGGCTCATGGTGGTCACTTGACCCATGGCATGAAGCTGAACTTCTCCGGCCGCTTGTTCAACATCGTGCCCTACGGCGTGAACGAGGAAACCAATGTGGTGGACATGGACGAGGTGGAGCGCCTTGCCGTGGAGCACCAGCCGAAGATGATCGTGGCCGGTTGGTCGGCGTACCCGCGCCAGCTGGACTTCAAGCGCTTCCGCGAGATCGCTGACAAGGTCGGCGCGTACTTGTTTGTGGACATGGCGCACTTCGCGGGCCTGGTCGCTGCCGGGTTGCACCCGTCTCCTGTGCCTTATGCGCATGTGGTCACCTCGACCACGCACAAGACTTTGGCTGGTCCTCGTGGCGGAATCATCTTGTCCAATGATGCCGAGATCGCCAAGAAGCTGAACTCTGCAGTCTTCCCAGGCCAGCAGGGCGGCCCTCTGGAGCACGTGATTGCTGGCAAGGCAGTGGCCTTCAAGATCGCTGCGTCCGAAGAGTTCAAGGAACGCCAGCAGCGCACCTTGGCTGGTGCCAAGATCCTTGCTGAGCGTTTGACTCAGGATGATGTGGCGGCCAAGGGCATCAGCGTGTTGACCGGTGGCACCGATGTGCACCTGGTTCTGGTTGATCTGCGTAATTCGGAGTTGGATGGCCAGCAGGCCGAGGATCTGCTGGCAAAGGTGGAAATCACCGTGAACCGCAACTCGGTTCCATTCGATCCTCGTCCGCCGATGGTGACTTCGGGGTTGCGCATCGGTACTCCGGCGTTGGCAACCCGTGGCTTCTCTGAGGCGGCGTTTGCCGAGGTGGCCGAGATCATTGCGCAGGCGTTGATCGCTGGTGCTGATGGCAATACCTCGGTGTTGCCAGAGCTTAAGGACCGGGTTCTGGAGCTGGCGCAGGCCCATCCGCTGTATCCGGATCTGGCCAAGGTTTCCGAGTAGCACCATCTTGTGAGGATGGGGGCCCGGACGGCGGAAACATCCGCTTTTCGGGCCCGCAGTCTTTCATCCGCAGAAGTTCACCCCACGCTGTGCGGAAGTTCCGATGCAAGGATGACCTCTTGCACACCACACCATCTTTCCGGAGTGAGCACTCCGGATTGCCGACGTTCTAAGGATGTGACCCGCCATGGCGGTAAGCGTATTCGATCTTTTCTCGGTTGGCATTGGACCCTCATCCAGCCACACCGTGGGGCCAATGCGTGCGGCGCACGCATTCATCGCCCAAGTAATCCGTGAAGAGAAGATGGATGCCCTGGATAATATCCGGGTCGATGTCTATGGCTCACTGGCCGCGACCGGACGCGGGCACGGAACTTTCACTGCCATCATGCTGGGACTTGAAGGATTTGAACCCGAAACGGTGCTGCCTTCGCAGGTTGATGAACGCCTGGAACAGATGGATGCCACTGGAATCTTGCAGTTGGGAGCGCAGCTAGGACAGCGCAAAGACCTGAACTACTCCGTCAATGACATGGTCCAACACCCGTTGACCGTACTGCCGCGCCACACAAACGGAGTGAAGTTTGTGGCCCTCGATTCACAGGGCAATGAACTGACCAATGAAACGTTCTTCTCAGTTGGCGGCGGCTTCATCGTGCGTGAAGGTGCTGAGGAGCGCATCGAGAAGAATCTGGAAGAAAAGCTGCAACAGCAGCCATACCCTTTCACCACTGCTGCCCAGCTTTTGGAGCATGTGAAGGCCACGGGCAAGTCCATTGCCGACATCATGATGTCCAATGAATTGGCCTACCGCAGTCAGGACGAAATCCGATCAGGACTGGTCCACATCTATCAGGTGATGGAGGACTGCAAGGACTCTGCCTTAGAACGTACCGGTGTGCTGCCCGGTGGGCTTAAGGTTCGCCGCCGCGCGCCGGAATGGCATGAGCGCCTGCGCAAGGAAGACAAGGACCGTGATCCTGTGTACTGGCAGGAATGGATCAACCTTGTCGCTTTGGCAGTGAATGAGGAAAATGCTTCCGGCGGCCGCGTGGTGACTGCGCCGACCAATGGTGCGGCCGGCATCATCCCAGCGGTCCTGTTCTACGCCACCCACTATGCCCCAGGTGCCAAGTACTGGAATGAAGAGGAAAGAAACGACGCCGTAGTGCGCTTCCTGCTCACCGCAGGCGCAGTGGGAGTGCTCTACAAGGAGCAGGCCTCGATCTCCGGCGCTGAGGTTGGCTGCCAGGGCGAAGTCGGCTCGGCCTCGTCGATGGCCGCTGGCGGCCTCGCCGAAATTCTCGGTGGCACCCCGGCACAGGTGGAAAACGCCGCAGAAATCGCCATGGAGCACAACCTCGGATTGACCTGCGATCCCATTGGCGGCCTGGTCCAGATTCCATGCATCGAGCGCAATGCGATTGCTGCATCCAAAGCAGTGAATGCTGCCAAGATGGCGCTGATGGGCGACGGCGAGCACCATGTCACCTTGGATGAAGTCATCATCACAATGCGTGAAACTGGCAAGGACATGAGCGATAAGTACAAGGAAACGGCCATGGGCGGCCTCGCCGTCAACGTGGTCGAATGCTAATCGCTAGCTGAGATTTATTTTCGGGAGGCCGGTTGATCCGGCCTCCCGAAGCCATTTAATGTGAGATGCATCGTTGTTGTTGGCTATCAGCCTCGGGTTTCTGGTAGAACTGGCAATACACGCAGCATGAATCCATGCTTCGGAATTTCAGGAGGTGAGCTTCATGGACGGCAGTTCTAGTCGATCTATATACCTGCGAGCTCACCAGTTCCTTTCTTCATGCGCCAGCTGATTTTCCTGATCCAGGACAGCTCTGCGTCCGGCGAGTTCGCAGCCTAACCACCCTTGGCATGCGCAAATTGGCGCACGCAAATACTGACTGATTTATCACCCGATTTATCGGATGGAGAGTGGTGAGTAGTTGCTTGTGAGCCTTGAAATTGCGCCAAACGAACCGTTCGGAAGACAATAATGTTCACCTTCGAATACGTAGACTTTTCAACTACTTCCCAGGAAATCCGCACCTGCCTCGCAGCTGATGCATATCAGCGCCTAGCCGCGTTGCTCAGGGAACTGGAGCTGGGGCAGCTCATCGAACAATTTGAAGCCTTGAAGACAACCGACGCTGCGATCCTATACCGCATGCTGGACAAAGAGCGGTCGTTGGAAGTCTTCCAAGAGCTCGATGCGCCAGTACAGGCTGAACTCATCGAGACGCTCCAGCAAGAATCGGTCGTTGAAGCATTCGCCGCGTTGGAACCTGCAGACCGGGTTGCGCTGCTTGACGAGCTGCCAGCCACCGTTGCCACGCAGCTGCTTGCCGGATTGGACGCCCGGCAGCGCCAAGCGACCGGGGTGCTGCTGGGCTACCGGGATTCAAGCGCCGGGCGGGTCATGTCGGCCCAATTCCTCTCCACGCATCCGGAGCTCACCGTCGGGCAGACTCTGGATCGCATTACCCCGCAGTTGGGCACGACGGAACACTGCCACATCATCATGGTGGTTGATCGCACCCGCCGGCTCATCGGAGCGGTGCGGCTGGGTGATCTGCTCGGACAGCCTCGGGAGCAGCCCATCTCTGCCATCAGCGTGGAAACACCTGCCGCGCAGGCCTCCGAGCCTGGCATCGAGGCAGCGCGCAGGGCTGTCGAACGCCACCTGGACTTGATGCCGGTGCTTGATAATGATGGACGATTGATTGGCGTGCTTCCACTGGGAGAGGCCATCGAGCTGCTCGAAGACGCCGAGGAATCACGCACCGCACGCAGCGCTGGATCCGAGCCTTTGTATCGTCCGTACCTTGGCACTCCGCTGCGCAAGCTGGTGCGAGCCCGTGTGGTTTGGCTCCTGGTCTTGGCGATCGGCGCCACGCTCACTGTGCAAGTGCTCGCCACTTTCGAACAGACCTTGGAGTCCATGGTCGTGCTCAGCTTGTTCATCCCGCTGATTGTTGGCATTGGCGGAAATACAGGCAACCAGGCGGCCACGACTGTCACAAGGGCACTGGCCATGGGAGATGTGCGCGTGAGCGACTTGGGCCGGGTCATTTTCCGGGAAGTGCGCATCGGGGCCATGCTGGGACTGTGCTTGGGTGCTATTGCCTTCCTCATTGCCGGCGTCGTTTTTGAACTGAAGGTCGGCCTAATCATCGGGATAACGCTCGTGGCACTGTGCAGTGTGGCGGCGGCCGTTGGGGGAGCGATGCCGATCATCGGAAAGTTCTTCAAAGCCGACCCGGCGGTCTTCTCCAACCCATTCATCTCCACCTTTGTGGACGCTGCTGGGCTGATCGTGTACCTCACCGTGGCAGTACTCGTCCTGGGCCGATGACCTCGACGCTCGATGGTGCTGGGCGGAATAAATCAGGCGGCCTCAACGTCACACTAGGTATGCCGCAAAGCAAGTTATTCAGCCCAGTGACCATCCCCGCCAAAAACGGAACAGGACTCCAGCTGCGCAATCGCGTGGTTCTGCCACCGATGTGCCAATATTCCATCAGCGAGCGCAACGGAGTGCCAACCACATGGCACCTCGCGCATTTAGGATCCATGGCCCACGGCGGTTTTTCCCTTGTCATCGCCGAGGCAACGGCAGTCGCTGCCGAGGGGCGAATCTCTGACAGGGATGCCGGATTATGGAACGACGAGCAGGTCGAAGCCTGGAAGCCCATCACCGAATACATCCGCTCCCATGGCGCTGCCGCCGGGGTGCAGCTGGCCCACGCCGGCGCGAAGGCCTCCACCTACGGATGGCTCAAAGAGCTGGAGGAAGCTGGCCTCTCGGGCAGCATCAGTGTCGAAGACGGCGGTTGGGAAACCTTCACGTCCGCGCCGAGCGACCTGTTCGACCTGAAGCCGGCAACAGCCATGAGCCCCGAGCAGATCGCCGAGTCAGTTCAGGATTGGGCAGCAGCGGCACAACGTGCCGATGCCGCCGGATTTGATCTCATCCAGATCCATGCAGCGCACGGTTATCTGATCCACCAGTTCCTGTCTCCACTGACCAATCAGCGCACCGATGAATATGGCGGAAGCTACGAGAATCGCACCCGATACTTGCGTGAAATCATCCAGGCAATCTCGGCCGTCTGGCCGGCAGATAAACCGCTCGGGATTCGTTTTTCAGGTGAAGACTGGGTGGAAGACGGATGGAGCATTGCCGACACGGTGAAACTCGCCGAGGAACTGTATGAGCTCGGGGTGCGCGCGTTTGACCTCTCAAGCGCGGGCATCGGGCCTTTCCATGGGCCAACGGGGCCGGGGTACCAGGTGCCCCTGGCACAGGCCGTCAAGCAGGCGCTGCCGGACGACGCATTTGTCACCGCCGTAGGCGCTATCACCGATGCCATTCAGGCTGAGCATATTGTGGTCTCAGGCCAGGCCGACGGCGTGAGCATTGGACGGGCTGCTTTGGGCAATCCGCAGTGGCCAAACCATGCTGCCCAGCAGCTTGGCGCCGAGAAATCGCACCCTCCGCAGTACTGGCGTGGACGCTGGTAAATTGTTGCCGCCATGCTGATTTCATTCCAATCACAAGTTAGTTTCTGGTTACCTCTTCCAGCCACTGAATAGTGATGTTAGGTTAGTCCCACGGATCTAGTCGCAAGGCGGCCAAGGGTCGCGTGCGGAAGGGAGTCAGCATGGCACTACGCGCGGATTCTAATGGAATCGACGCTTCGCTCTATCGAAGGAATGGATCATGGAGCACGGCTCTCGTGGATGCTTCACTGGGTACGACGGGTGCTCAAGAAGCAGCTGATCGGCTTCCAGGGGATGTCGCCAAATTGCTGAAGTCCCAGCAAGCCAAGGCTGATGATATCCAAGCATTAATTGGTGCGTTGGAACCTGCCGAAGGACTGCGAGCACCGGTTGCAAGATTTGTCGCTGTCCATGACGGTGAAGTTGTACTCAATGAAATCATTCCCGGGCTCAAGGTCCAGGCTCCAACGGTGGATGTCGGGCCTTTCCCGAATTTCACGGCATTGGCTCGTGCTCGCGGTGGTTCCTTCTCTTACCTGGTTGCCGAAGTGGGCAAGGACGGTGGCGAAGTGCATCTGTACAACACGGCATCACCAGAGCGCATCGCTAGCCAAGGCATCGTTGGACTGCCCGAGGAGATTCACCACGCTCGAAAGGTTCCCGGTGAATACGACCAGCCCAAGGCCCAGGCGGCTGCCGACGAAATGGTGCGCAGGAACGCAGATGAAGTCGCCCAGCTGATTACGAAGATGTCTGCGGAAAATTACGTTCGATTGATCGTGATCTCCGGGGATATCAAGGCTCGCGAAGCGGTCATTGCCCAATTGCCGGCGGCCCTGCGGGATTACGTGGAAGTCATCGATTCGCACACGAGAACTGGTGGTGCTGATTCAAAACAGGTTGATGCGAGGATAGCCAAGCTTATCGAGGACGTGAAGTCCAAGTCACTGGCTGATCTGGAAGCGAAAGTCGCGGCGCAGTCAGGCAACGGCCGTTCGCTCTTGGCCGTGGGCCTGGACGAAGTGGTGACAGCGTTGCAGTCGGCACAGGCTGAAACCGTGCTTGTCGGGCAATACCAAGACGAGCACACCTTGCGTGCCCTGAGTGCCGAGCCCTGGATTGCCCATCAAGAAGGGGATGACCACGCAGAATTGGTTGCCGGTGAGTGGCCGGCACCGGAAGTGCTCTTGCGGGCCACCGCATTGACGGATGCGACTATTCGATATGTCCCGGATTCGGTCATACCTGACGGGGCAGGAATTGCTGCACTGCTGCGTTGGGCGAAGCCCTGACCCCCTCAATAATATGAAATTGGGCTCTTGCCACGAGGAAAAATCGTGTCAAGAGCCCATTGCCATGCCAGAACCTCCTCCAGTTTTCAGCCGGAGAACAGCGGCTTAGCGATCGTGATTCTCGGGAGCGCCATGAGCTGGATCAACGGGAGGCGTCGACGGGTACCTGGGAGACGGAGGATAGTCCTGCGGGTAAGGCGATTGGGCCTGCGGTGCGGACGGATCCATCGGTGGCGCCCAATAAGCCTGGCGCGGGTGAGGTACCGGCTGGGCCATCGGCCAGGGCTGCAGCAGCGGCGGCCGAGTCATGGGCGGGATTGGCCCTGCGGCGCGAGCGACGTCGTTCTTGCTGGAAAGCTTGACCAGGGCAAATGTCAGCAGCGCCGTGAAGAGGACCGAGAAGAGCAAGGACATCGGACCGGATGACGTTGCATTCAAATCCACCTGGCCCATTGCTCCGAGCAAGAACAAGAAGGTGTTGTTGATAATGTGCATGGCCATTGCAGCTTCCAGGCCGCCGGTGCGCCAGGTGAGGTAGCCGGCAGCGATGGCAAAGGCCGTCACATCCAGCAGTCCATAAACGTCGTAGAGGTGGCCAAAGGTGAACAACGGCACCGGCAGGAGAATGGCAAAAAGGGGATGCTTCAGCCAGCTGCCGATAATCTGCATCAATGCTCCGCGGAACACCAATTCCTCGGCAGCACATTGAAATGGTGTCAGCAAAATGACCAAGAGAGCAAAAAAGAGTGGATCAGCCGGAACTTTGGCCGCAGCCATGTCAGGTTGGCCTCCCACACCGGCGGCCGTCAGGCCGAAGCTCAGGGCGAAGTAGGCAGCAAATAAGAGGGAACTGGTGCCGAGGGCCATTGCGAACCAGCGCCAGCGCAATCTTCCAGCGACGGAAATCAATTGGCCGACAGGCTTGGAGCCGAGCAATAGATAGGCCAGATAAACCGCGGGGATCATGATGATCAATGACGCCATCGTAATGGTGAAATCGATGGGCGAGGTCATGTCCAACTCTGCCTCGGTAAGGACTGAGTCTGGCGCGCCATTTGAATCGGCCGCCCAATTGGCGGGGTTCACCAAGGCCACTACGAAGATAATCAGCATGACGACAATGAACAGTGCTACAAAAAAACCCAGCCCGGTTCCGGCAAAAGCCAGCGGGCGCCACCAGCGGTAATCATGGTTTCGACGCATTAGCCGGTGGAAGGGAAAACTTTGTTCCCCGGCAGCTATGGGCGCAGGGGGCTGCAGAAAGTGTGGCGAGCTCATAGGTCAATTCTCCCGCTGATCACCCATTGCGACATGAACCTTGCGGAGGATTTATCGGTCATCCCAAGGTAGCCACCTTGGTGCTCATAGACTTGTTGCAGACGATTCGCCTTTATTGATTTGGAGAAAGACCCAGTGGGCCACCATCACCATGACGGACCGATATTGCAGGATCCCAAACGCCGGCGCCGTGCCTCGATCATCTTGTGGGCATTGCTCGCGCCTATCGGCGTGCTGGCAATGGTCATGGTCATCGTCCTATGGCCCCAAGGAACGTACAACAAGTTTGCCCTCGATGGCTCCATGGATACCGCTGGTGGTGCCACGATGGCCACCGGCACCGTAACCCGGAGCGGTGTTGAGACCTGTCCTTCGTCCCAAGGGCTGGAAGACGTGGGCGGCAAGACCTTGGAATGCACGGTCACCTATGTCATGCCAGCGTCAGGCGGGGCGGAAATCCAGATGGAAATTCCGCCTGAAATGCTGCAATCCCGGGATGCCCGGCCCGGGGATGCCTTGCGCTATTTAGACCTGTCCAAGGTAGATACCACCAGCGGCAGTCCCTACGTGTTTGTCGACTTCGTGCGCACCATGCCCATGACACTGTTGGCCATTGCCTACGGGGTAGTTGTCGTGCTGGTGGCTGGATGGCGTGGTGCGCGAGCGGTCATCGGCTTGGTTGGCGGCATCGCGTTCATGATCTTCTTCATGGTCCCGGCGTTGATAGAGGGCGGGAATCCCGTGGTGGTCGGCCTGACCGGTGCCACGGCCATCATGTTCGTGGCGCTGTATTTTGCCCATGGCTTGAATGCCAAGACATCAACGGCGCTGCTGGGCACGCTCTTTGGCTTGGGAGTGACCGCGGCGTTGGCGCTGTGGCTAACGGACGCGGCGGCGCTGACTGGCGCTAATGACGAGTCGGCGATGACCTTGTCTACTGTGGCGCCGCAAATTTCCTTGCCCGGCCTGCTGATCTGCGGCGTGCTGGTCGGTGGAATGGGTGTGCTCAACGATGTCACCATCACTCAGTCCGCCACGGTGTGGGAACTGGCCGAAACTTCGCCCAGGGCTTCGGCCAAGGAACTGTTCTTCCGCGGCATGCGCATTGGCCGGGACCACATTGCCTCAACTGTCTACACCATTGCCTTCGCATACGCCGGGGCCGCGCTGCCAATCCTGGCCATAGCGGCCATGAGCAACCAGGGATTCGGTGTGACGCTGGGCTCAGGGGAGATGGCTGAGGAAGTTATCCGGATACTTATTGGTTCTATAGGTTTGGTACTGGCTATTCCGGTCACCACGGCCATCGCGGTCATGGTGGTGAAGGCCACCGGTACTGGCGGAGCACACGGCAAACGGTCCTTGTTTGCCGCCAGCGCAGACGCTTAGGTGCGAACGGTTCTCAAAAGTAATGTAGAATTGTTCTCAATAGCAAACGTGTTTGGATGGAGAACTCATATGAAGAAGTATCGCTCATTGCTTGCAGCCGCCGTTGCTGTGCCCGTGGCGGGGATGATCCTCGTAGGGTGCGCCGGGACTGGCAGCGAAGCCAGTGACGCCGATACCTCCGCGGTCAAAGTGGTGGCCACGACCAATGTCTATGGCCAAGTTGCCCGTGCTGTAGGTGGCGACACCGTCAGCGTCAGCGAGATCATCACCTCGGCTGCCCAGGACCCGCACTCCTATGAGCCAACCACCCGCGACAAGCTCACCGTTTCCGAAGCGAATATCGTTGTTGCCAACGGCGGGGGATACGACCAGTTCATGGATTCGCTGGTCCAGTCCCTGCCCAGCGACGAGGCTTCCGGCGTTCAACTGATTCACGCGGTGGATTCTTCGCCGATTGCCAAGGAGCATGAGGAAGAAGAAGCGCATGAAGGCGAAAGTGCCGAGGAGCATGCCGAGCATGCCAAAGAGGAAGCGCATGAGGAGCATGAAGGCCATGATCATGCCGGCTACAACGAGCACATCTGGTACGACCTCGACTCCATGTCGGCCTTGGCCGATGAGCTGGCCACCACCTTCGGCAAAACTGACGCCGCCAACGCGCAGCAATACACGAAAAACGCCGAAGAGTTCAATGCCGGCATCAAGAAGCTGCAGACTCAGCTGCGCGATGCCAAGCTCGAGGACAAAAAGTTCATCATGACTGAGCCAGTGCCGTACCACCTTCTGGAGGATGCAGGCATGGAGGACATCACGCCTGAAGGGCTGAGCGAGGCCATCGAAGAAGGCGAAGGCATTGCGCCGATGACCCTCAAGAAGGCCCAGGACCTGTTGGAAGGCGGCAAAACCGGCGTCCTCGCCTACAACGTGCAGACCGAAGGCAATGAGACCAAGGCGCTGAAAAAGGATGCTGAATCCGGCAAGGTGCCAGTCGTCGATTTCGCAGAAACCATTCAGGATGATTCAAGCTACCTGGATTGGATGAAATCCAACATTTCCAACTTGGCTTCCGCGATCAACGGCTAGCCGGTACGTAGACTACATGTATGGCATTGATTCCTTCCCAAATTACTCAGGCGACAGGTAAAGCACGCGCCTTGATCGCGGAGCGATCAGTGCGAGTTGAAATAGCCCAAGGTCAAAGGGAAATACAACAAGCCGACCATGTTATCTTCTTTGCCGAAGGCCCCGGCCAGTTCTACCAACTAGGAGTCTGGCTGGGGACCTTTGAGCGGCTTTCCGCCCAAGGCCTGAGCATCGGTCTGGTATTGATGGACTCACTCAGCGCGCGGCAGGCACTGAACTCCAGCACACTGCCCCTGCTGTTCACACGTTCCATGGAACAAATCGAGTCCAGGCTGCGCGAGTGGAACACCAAATCGATCAGCTACGTGAACAATGCCCAGCGGAACTTCACCATGCTGCGCTTCAACGGGCCAGCGCATATTCATCTGAACCATGGCGAGAGTGAAAAAGCCTCGATGGTTTCTAACCAGCTCAAGGCCTATGACTTTGCCTGTGTCGCCGGACCCGCAGCGGTGGATCGCATCTGTGAAAACATCTCACGATTCGATCCTTCGCACCTCGTGCAGATCGGGCGGCCCCAGCTTGATGCCTTGGAACTGGCAGGACCCTCAGAGAAGATCCGAGTCCTCTACGCACCAACGTGGGAAGGCGACTCTTCGGCGATGGCCTATTCCTCGGTGATGAGGCTGGGCGAACGGATCCTTGCGCAGCTGGTCAACGATGACCGGTTTGACGTGCGTTTTCGTCCCCATCCGAAAACCGGCGATATCCAGGCTGAAGCCAAGAAGACCGTGGCTGCTTTGCAGTCGAGGTTCGAGTCGACCATGGATCCCGTTCCCGACGCTTCGCAATCCCTGGTCTGGGCCGACGTGGCCATTTGCGATACTTCAGCCATGGCCTACGACGCCGTGGCATTGAACGTTCCGCTGCTGCTCGCCGCCGAACGCCCGAGCAAGCTGCGTGACGGGCTGCCGATGGAACAGCACCTTGGCAACGCCAACGGATTGGCGGACCGGGTAGCGAAACTGGCTGCCAGCGGGGTGGCCGGCAAGCAAAAACAACTGGCCCAGTACTTCTTCGCCACCACCGAGCCCGGGATGGCCACGAAGAAGCTGAACCAGCTGTTCTCCGGTCTGTAGCCGGCCTATTGGCGCTGTTTGAAAACGGTGTCCTGCCACTGGCGGTGAGGCGCCGGATCGTGGGAGAACATCACGTGCTTCACATTGGTGTATTCGTCAAAGGAGTACTGGCTCATATCCTTGCCCATGCCTGAAGCCTTGTATCCGCCATGTGGCATGTCCGAAACGATGAGGATATGCTCATTGATCCACACGCAGCCGGCCTGGATCTGGGCGCTGGCCTGCATTGCCCGGTCGACATTCTTCGTCCACGCGCTGGCAGCCAAACCGTAGGGCGTGTCATTAGCCAGATCTATGGCTTGCTCGTCATCCTCGAACGGCAGGGCCACCAGGACCGGCCCGAAAACTTCGTGCTGGACAATTTCTGAATCCTGGGCGGCACCGATGACCAGTGTTGGGCGATAGTAGAACCCGGGGCGTTCCTCGCGCCGGCCACCGGCCAGTATTTGCGCGCCGTCCTGCTTTGCGCGATCGACCATCGCCGAAACCTTTTCCAGGTGCGCTTCGCTGATCAGCGAACCCATATCGGTGTCGGGATCTGCGGGATTGCCAACCACCATCGCATCCATCAGCTGCGCCACCCGCGCGGTGAACTTGTCAAAAACAGAAGAGTGCACATAGGCGCGGGTCGCCGCCGTGCAATCTTGGCCGGAATTGATCGTGGAACCGGCCACCGCGCCGTGAGCCGCTGCTTCAATATCGGCATCGTCAAAGACGACGAATGGCGCTTTGCCGCCCAACTCCAAGTGCACGCGGTTTGCGCGTTCAGCGGCCATCGACATGATCTTCAGCCCTACCGCGGTGGAACCTGTGAACGAGGTCATCTTCACCAGAGGGTGGCGTACCAGCGTTGCCCCGACGGAAGGGCCATCGCCAACCACCACATTGAGAACACCATCGGGCAGCCCCGAATCGCTTGCGGCCCTGGCAAAAAGCATGGACGTGCCGGGAGTGAGCTCACTGGGCTTGAGCACGATTGTGTTGCCCGCCGCGATGGCCGGGAGGACCTTCCAGGCAGCCATTTGCAATGGATAGTTCCAAGGGCTGATCGAGCCGATGACGCCAACAGCTTCACGGCGGATCATCGAGGTGGTGTTGCCTGCATAGTCGCCAGCAGCCAAGCCCTGGAGGTTTCTGGCGGCGCCGGCAAAGAAGTTCACATTGTCAATCGTTCCGGGGACGTCAAACTCCGTGGACATCCGAATGGATTTGCCGGTTTGCGCCGTTTCCACCTGGGCCAGCTCATCTGCATGCGCGTCAAGCTCGCGGGCGAAGGCCAGCAGATGGTCTGAGCGTTCTGCTGGTGTCAGTGCGGACCAGGTCGTAAATGCCCGTGCCGCGGCTTGTACCGCTTGGTCCACTTGTTCCGAGCTCGCCGTATCAACGTCGAGCAGTTTATCACCGGTCGCGGGGGAGACCCGCGGCAGGACAGGTCCCTGGCCGCGTACCTGCTTCCCGTTGATGAATTGATGTCCCAGAGTCGGGTTGTAGTAATCCATGGCGATGCTCCTGTGGATGCTCAGAGGGTGAAGTAGATCTTGCGAAGTGTTTCGGTCACGGCCCATCGGGTATGCATGCCGGCCTTCAAGCGCACAGCGGTGCCGTTGGCCAGTTCTATTTCCTGGGTGCTGAAGCCGTCGCTGCCAAGGATTTGCAGCCTGCCGCGGCCGGAGAGCACGACAAAATACTCGTCGGCTTCGACATCTTGCATGAATCCGGGCGACATTTCCCAAACTCCGATTTCAGCTTCGCCAAGGGTGCTGACTTGATGGAATCCTGTAGTTGCAGGAACCTGTCCCTCGATGCGCTGCCCTGTCTCTATCGGATGGCGAGCAATGGGGAGCTCAAGCAGCTTTTGGCATTCAAAGTGCGGAGGGAAAATCGTCATCAGGAGTCGAACCCCATCCCGATCTTGTCCATGAATTTCAAGAATACGGAGCGCTTGCCTTCGTGGCGATCCGCCTTGACCAGATGACTTGTCATGATTTTGACTCCGAGCCATGCGGCCGGTTCTGGCGGGAAAGGAATAGGCTTGGTGTGGACCAATTCCAGTTCTGTCAGTTCGGTTTTCTCTCCGGAGAGCAAGTCCAGCATGACCTTGGCGCCGAACCGGGTCGCGCCGACTCCCAGCCCGGTGAACCCGGCGCAGTAGGCGACCTTGCCTCCATGGGTGAGGTCGAAGAAGGAGAAGAAGCGGGAGCAGGTGTCGATGGCGCCGCCCCAGGCGTGGGAGAACTTCACGCCGGATAGCTGCGGGAAGCTGCCAAAGAAGTGCGCGGCCAACTTGTTGAAGGTTATTTGATTGCTGTCGTAGCTTGAACGCACTTTTCTGCCGAAATGGTATACGGCATCGTAACCGCCGTAGAGAATGCGGAAGTTCCCATTGGCATCGATTGTTGGCCGCGAGTAATGGAAGCGATTATTCATGTCGGCTAATCCAACCATTCGGTCCCAGCCGATGGCCGCGCGCTGCTCTTCTGTCAGGGGCTCGGTCATCAGGGCGTAGTCGTACACCGGGACGATGCGGGCCCGGTGGCGTTTGAGCAGCGAAGGGAAAACATTGGTTGCCAGGGCGACTCGCCCCGCCATGATGCTTCCATCAGCCGTCAAGACCTGGACTTTGTCGCCGGCATCGGAGATTTCCAGGGCATGCGTATGCTCGTAGAATTCCACACCCAGCTCACGGCAAACCCTGGCAAGCTCCCAGGCCAACTTGGCTGGATGCACCAAGGCCGTGGAGTGGTGGTCTAAAGCGCCGGCCAAGAAATCCGGCGAATTGATGACTGCTTTGACTTGTTGCTCGTCGAGGAAATCTACCCCGGATGATTCAGCTTCTTCACTGGCCCAGGCAATCTGGTGAGCCTCGGTAGCCACGCTCAAGGAACCCTGGCGGATAAAGTCGACGTCCATGGCGTACTTCTGAACGGACGCCTCGAATTCATCAAGGTTTTGCGCTCCAAGCTCGGCAAGCAGTGCATTTTCCTTCGGGAGATGATTCGCTCCGTTGGCTTCTCCATGCACGAGCGACGCTTCGCAGAATCCTCCGTTGCGTCCGGACGCGGCCCAGCCGATGCGTTGGCCTTCGATGAGAACTACATGCCGTTGCGGGTCCCGCTCCTTGGCCTGCAACGCGGTCCACAGGCCCGTGTATCCACCACCGACGATTAGTAATTCTGCGGTGATTGAACCGTGCAGCGAAGCACTGGGTTCTGGGCGCTGCTCATTGTCCAGCCAATAACTGGTGTGCTTGGCGGATGCTAGTGATTCGGCAATGAGCGATGAAGGGACTTCTGCTTCATGCCGGTCGAAAGTAATTTGGTGCTGAGAGCTCATGGGTTCTTTCCTGGATTAATAGCGGAGTTGTGAGTGCTATTGATCCAGGGGAACAACCATGGGGCCTTGCGGTTTTGCGGTTTGCTGGGCACGCAGGATGCCAGTTGAGAGCCAGTCGGCGATCAAGGCTTATCCCTCTTCTCGGCAGAAGATCCGCAAATTGAATATGATTCATTACTTATCTAAACTTGAGCTTTTCCGCCTGTCAATAGATTGCCGGGAAGCGACAACCGGCTTCGCTGAATATGACACAGAATTGCCGCCCAGAACATCACGGCGAATTCTGGCAATGCTAGCAGCAGCATGAGATTTCCGTGCGCGGATGAATGCGCCGTCGCTGAATGATGATGTTCGCCCATCCATGGCAGGCCCAGCGCCATCTCCATATGGAGCATCCCCATCAGCGCACTCATCACCAGCAGCTTTTGCGCCGGCGCGCCTCGCCAAACACCCCAGGCGCATTTGGTGCACCAGAGCGACATGACCAGCAGAATAGACATCCACCACAGTGAATGCGGCAGAACAGCAATGCTGGCCAGATGCGCGAGGCCCAACCCCAAGGCGGCTGACCCGAGCACTCGATGCGCAGGGACCAGCCGCCGGGAAGGACTAGGCGCTATCGCCACAGCAACCATCGGAGGCCTTGGTGGAGCAGCAGCCATGCTGGACGGGGGCTGGAACATCGAGCACCGGGGAGCGGTCGAAGAAACCCTCGGGGCGGATGGTGAAGCCCACGGTGTCCACTGGCATCATTGGCCAGTCCTCGGTGCGTGGGAAGTGGGTCAACGCGAACGTGTGCCACATGCTGATCTGCTCGCCATCGATGTTCTTGTCGTCTTCAATCCATGAGCCGATGCCGTCCGCACCACGACTCTGGTTGACGAAATCGCCGGTAGGGTAGCGGTGCGAAGCATCGCGCTTGGTCACCCATAGCGCCTTGGAGGCGAACTCGGCGCGTCGATGAATTGACGAACCGTCGGCGGCAAGCAGGGTCGGCAGCCCCTGGGACATGAGCTTGTAGCCTACCGGCTTGCCAAGGTAGTTCTTCGATTCAGGGTTGGTCACCACCCAGGCGCGGCCTGCGGTCGGGTTGTTCTCGCGCACCGCTTGCTGCTCGGTGCCCAGTACCGTGTGGCTGCGCGTGAAGGCATTGCCGCGAGGATTTTCCTTGCTGATGGGAAGGCGTACTGCTTCCTCCTCAATGACCCGGCTCGGCCCGCCATCCAGGGAGAAGTCCAAGCGGGCTCCGAAAATGTGCTGGTGGAATGGCGCGCCGAGCCCCGGAGCCATTTCGGAAGCGAAACGTTCGTCGAGCATGGCCGAGGTGAAAACGATGCCGGTGGCCTTGGCCTCGAATTCGATGGTGCCGTCCAGATACAGGTACCAGTAGAAGCCGTAATCGTAGTTGCCCACAGTAGTGAAGAAGCTGATCACCAATCGGCGGTTGCGTCGCGTGTATTTCACGCCGGACCAGTCATCCGCGTGCTTGGAGAGGATCGAGGCATCTTCCTCGTGCATGCAAATGCCGTTGGTGATCGTTTGGGCGTTGCCATCTGCGTCGGTGACTACAGGGGAAATGTAATGGATTTCGCCCAGGCAATCGCAGCCCAGCTCCAGCGAGTTGGCCAGACGGCCGATCAGGTATTCGCCGGTATCGAAGTAGTTCTGCCAGCTGCGCACCGGTGACGGGTCACCGTAGGGGACCACCATTTCGGCGATGGAGGCCCGGTCCAGGATGCGGCGATCTACGCCCTTGTCGTTGAAGCCGATGTTGTAGAGCACCAAGCCTTCGCGCATATCGAAGCCGATATCAACAGACCACTTTTCCCATTCCACGTGGTTGCCATTGGCGACGGTGAAACTGGCGCCCTCGGGCTGGGTGATTTCAATGGGTTTCTGCGTGGTGCGCGTCGGGCCGCTCAGCTCCGGATCGGTGTAATTGCCATGCGTCTCGGGGACCGGGACAATTTGAAGATCCAGCAGGCGATCAACTTTTTGGGCAATGGTGTCAATGTAGACCACGAGCCCATCCACTGGGTGGGCCCAGGCAGAATCTTCGGCGAAGTCCTGTCGGAAGGCGAGTCCGCGCAGGATGCGGCGACCTGATTCGTCGGGATATTCGTCGTCGTAAACACCGGCGGAGAGCGGCGCGACGCGTACCTGAGCCGGGGTGAGGCCTCGTTTGTCCAAGGCAGCCGCCCACTGGGGGTCGGAGCCCAGGATGGATTCAACCATTTCGAACTCTTCGAGCAGCACCGGCATCTGGCCCACCTTGGACGGATCAAGATCGATAGCCGACACCACGCTGCGGTTGCCCAGGTCCAGCACGATGTCTTGTGGCGAGTTGGTGATCTTGTCCAGGAGCATGATGCGGACAAAGCGACCGGGGCGCGAGTGCTGCGGGTCCTCTAGGCCCAGGTAGGCGATGCGGGTGTTGTCGCCGAACAGCCGGTTTTCAAGCAGGACCTCTTTGGCTCTGGCGATTTCTGCTTCGCTGAGTAAGGTGAAATCTGTCGTTGCTGTGGTTGCCATGCGCGGATTCCTTCGGGTGTGTGATGCACATCAATTATTATTCTATGAATGTAGAGAATACGGAGTGGTGTTGTGCGGCGCAACCCTTTGGCGCGAAGAAAATAAAAATGACTAAGCTTGGGTCATGCCGAAAATCGTTGATCACGACCAGCGTCGTCGAGAGATCGTAGAGGTCACCTGGAAGTTCATTGCCCGAGAAGGAATCGAGAAACTGAACCTGCGTGACTTGGCCGCTGCTGCTGGTTACGCCAACGGGGCGCTGAAGCCGTACTTCCCAACGCGTGACGCACTGCTTGTGGCGACCTTCAACTTCGTGGCTGACGCAACGAATCAGCGAATCAAGAAGAACGCAGCAGGCCTGCAGGGCCTGGAAGCCGTTTCAGCGTTCGCCCGGGAAGTGCTCCCGCTCGATGAGTTGCGGCGGAACGAGGCGCGCATTGCCGTGCACTTCTGGCATCTCGCGCTAGGCGATCCTAAGCTTGCTGTCGTGAATGCGTCGACGATGGACCAATGGCGAACCATGCTCGATGGCTGGCTGGAGCAAATTTTCACGGCAGGAGACGCGCGCGCACTGATGGCACGCGATTCGCTGATCAACTTCCTCTTGGGTGCCCAGGCCAGCAGCGTGCTGGACGCAGACGTCAATACTGCAGAACTGCTGGAACAACAGCTGAAGTACCAGGTGGATCTGCTCGCGTCTCTCGCCCGGTAGAGTTCCCATCGATATTCTCGGGTTGAAGAAAATAGTGACAATCTACGCGGCCGAGCGTACCCTCAAATGTGATGCCCCGCACCTTGGAAGCGTCAATGGGGGGGAGGGAACGCATGTATCAGATCCAGCACGTTCGACTCATTTACCGCGTGGTCGAGGCTCATTTCTGATGCCTTCGTGCAATTGCGCAGTGAACAAGTGACCGGTGGCCACTTCACCGCCTCCCTCGGGGTAAACATGCTCGGCGACATCGGCCTGATGCGCATCCACGCCAGGCCCCATGCGGTGCAACGCACCGTGGACCTGACCAACAGCGGGGATGGAGAGTTCTACAAAGTCTCCTACCAGCTCGACGGCTATGGACTGCTGGTTCAAGACGGGCGTGAAACGGTGCTCGCCCCAGGAGACTTGGCCATCTATGACACCCAGCGTCCCTATACGCTGGCCTTCGAAAAGCCAGCAACCGTCGTTGTCGCACTGATTCCGCACGGCCAATTCAAGCTTTCAACCCAACAGGTCGGGCAGGTTACCGCACTGGCCCTCAAGAACAACCATCCGCTCTCCGGGACCGTCGCCCCGCTCATGAACCACCTTGGCGCCAATCTGGCGCAATGGGACGAATACGGGGGATACCCCTTGGCCCGCAATACCGTGGATCTGCTTGCCACGGCACTCGGCGGAGTGCTGGGAATCGAGTCCGTCGCGGACGCCAAAGCCCAGCAGCGGGAAAAGATCACCAGCTACATCGATGACCATCTCAACGACCCCGACTTGGGGCCGGCGCAAATCGCGGCAGCGCACTTCATCTCGATCCGCAGCTTGCACGCATTATTCGAGCATCAATCCCATAGCGTCGCTGCGCTCATTCGCCACCGCCGCCTCACCGAAGCTTCGCGTTTGCTACGCGACCCACTGCTATTGACGCAATCAGTCCAAGCGATTGGCGCGCGGGTGGGCATCGCCGACGCGGCTGGATTCAGCCGGATGTTTTCCAGGGAATTCGGCTGCACTCCGGGCAAATACCGCACCGGACAATGAGATGTGGCGCACAGCCATGCGCGGGGAAGCAATGAGGCTGCACCGAATGACAATGCGAATCCTTCCGCGCCGTAGATCCTGAAGAGAGCACAATCAACACTTTTGGGGGATCTTATGGCACTGGAACAACGCACTCTTACGGTGCCAGCGCTGGTGGTCATGATCATTGCGGCCAGCGCACCATTGACGGCGGTTGCCGGAGGCGTCACCACAAACTACGCGGTGACCGGAATGGGCTCTGTGCCGCTGTCCTTCCTGCTCATCGGGGCGGTGCTCCTGGTCTTCAGCGTTGGCTACACAGCCATGAGCCGGCACATCCCCAACGCGGGTGCCTTCTACGCCTACGTGGCAGAAGGCTTGGGCAGGATCCTGGGAGTCGGAGCCGCAATGGTGGCGCTCGTAAGCTACAACCTGATGCAAATCGGCATCTATGGAATGTTCGGATTCGCGGCAGCTTCCTTCGCCAATGCCACCTTCAACACGGCAATTCCGTGGTGGGGCATGGCCCTCGTGGCCTGGGCCGCCGTCGGGTTCCTCGGCATGAACCGCGTGGATTTCTCCGTGAAGGTTCTGGGCATCATTGTTGCCGCCGAATTCCTGGTCGTTGTCGTTTACAACATCATGGCTTTTGCGCTGGCACCACAAGCACCGCAACCAGAAACCGCCTTCAACTTCTCCGACGCACTGGCCCCGGGCATGGGTGCGGTCGTGGCGTTCACCATTGCGGCGTTCATGGGCTTCGAATCCGGCACCATCTACAACGAAGAGGTCAAAGACCCGCAGCGAACGGCACGGCGTGCCACCATGATCGCCATCGTCATCATCGCCTGCTTCTACGCCTTCTCCGCCTTCGCGGTAGCGGTAGGCGAGGGGGCGGACAACGTCATCGCCGCCTCAGCCGAGAATGGCCCCGATCTGCTGTTCGTCTTTTTCGCAGCCCATGCCCCAACGTGGTTCGTGGATCTTGCGAATATCCTGTTCATCACGAGCCTGTTCGCCGCATTGCTGGCCTTCCACAATGTCATTGCCCGGTACTTCTACTCCATGGGCCGTGGTGGCGCCCTGCCCAAGTTCTTGGCGGTCACCTCGCGAACCACCCACGCGCCTATTGCAGGATCGATGGCCCAGTCCGTGCTCGGCCTGATCGTGATTATTGCCTTTGCCATAGCATCGAGCGGTCAAGAACCCATGTACATCGTGTTCACCATGTTCACCTGGATGACCAACTCCGCTGCTTTCGGACTGGTCCTGCTAATGGCCCTGACGTCCTTCGCCGTCATCGGATATTTTGGGCGGCGCAAAACCGACGACTCGGTGATCACCCGAGTGGTCGCTCCACTGATCTCAGGCATCGCGCTGTCCTATGTTTTCGCGCAAATCATCATCAACTTCGATATTCTGCTCGGCGTGGAAGACCCGGGCCTTCTGGGATACGTGCTCCAAGGCATCGTCATCATCCCCGGGGTCCTGGCTTCTTCGGCCGCGGCAATCATCCGGCTGACCGGCAGGGGATCCCAGCCGGCAACAGAATTATCCGTCCTGTAAAAGCACAACAAAGGAGTTGCACCATGGCCTACGCCAACGCCCAAGAATTATTGGACGCAATCCAGCCCGCCACCGGCGGAACCGAAATCTTCGATCCGGCAACCGGGGACCTCGTGGGCCGGGTTGCGCAGCAGAACGCCGAAGACCTGGATGCCGCAGTCGCTTCGGCCAAGGCTGTACAGCCTGCCTGGGACAAGCTCGGACACGCTGAACGCAAGCGCTTGCTGAATGCCGCTGCGGACAATATCGAGGCTAACGCTGAAGCCTTGGCCGAGTTGCTCTCCCGCGAGCAGGGCAAGCCGCTCAATGGCCCTAATGCCCGATTCGAAGTGGGAGGGGCAGCGGCATGGCTGCGAGCAGCGACCGCCTATGAAGTAGAACCAGAAGTGATCGTGGATGACGGCGAAACCTATGCCGCGAAGCATTACCGCGCGCTGGGTGTCGTCGGGGCCATCGGACCGTGGAACTGGCCAATGATGATTTCCATCTGGCAGCTGGCCCCATCCCTGCGCATGGGCAACACCGTTGTGATGAAGCCCAGCGAATACACTCCGCTGTCAGTCCTGGCCTTGGTGCACATCCTCAATGAGGTGCTGCCCGCCGATGTCCTGCATGTTGTCGCCGGAGGACGCGAGGTCGGCGAAAAGCTCTCCAGCCATCCGGACATCGCCAAGATCATGTTCACCGGTTCCACCCGCACCGGCAAGGCGATCATCCGATCTTCAGCCGATACGGTCAAACGGCTGACCATGGAACTGGGTGGCAACGACGCAGGCATTGTGCTGGAGGACGCCGACCCGAAAGCAATTGCCCAGGACCTGTTCTGGGGCGCGTTCATCAACACCGGCCAGACCTGCGCTGCGTTGAAGCGTCTCTACGTCCCCGAAGCAATCTACGACGAGGTGTGCACCGAACTCACCGCGGTAGCCAAGGCCATGCCGATGGGCAACGGCCTGGACGAAAACAATGTCTTGGGCCCTCTGCAGAACAGGGCCCAGTACGACATCGTTGCCGAACTGGTCGCGGACGCTGTGAATTCGGGAGCCACCGTATTGCTCGGTGCGAACCCGGATGAACAGGCCAAGGGCTACTTCTATCCCACAACCCTCATCGCCGACATCGACCCGGACAACCGCCTGGTGACCGAAGAACAATTCGGCCCGGCCCTGCCGATCATCAAGGTCAAAAACAGTGCTGAAGCAGTTGCCCACGCCAACTCCCTGGAAGTCGGCCTCGGCGCTTCAGTCTGGAGCAGCGACCGCGACAAGGCTCTGGAGGTAGCAGCCCAGATTGAGTCGGGGACCGTGTGGATCAACTCCCACGGCACCATCGATCCTCGCATTCCATTTGGTGGTGCCAAGCAATCAGGCTACGGCCTGGAATTCGGCCTTGACGGCCTGAAGTCCTTGGCGCAGCCGCAGATCATCAAGGGCTGACAAGCTCAGGAGAAAATGAGAATTGGCGGTGTTCGCGGGCCAGCGCTGGGCCCCGTGAATACCGCCAATTCCCGGTGCAGGGCTAGTTGATGATGTCGCCTTTGGGGCTGTCTGTAATCGCTGCGATGCGTTCTCGCCAGGCTTGCAGCTGTTCAGGAGGCAGCCGCGTCCAATCATGGATTTCGCGGACAACTTTCAACGGACTGGCGCTGCGGTAGGAACGAGTCGGGTTTCCCGGGAACTTCTTGTCGGTGACATTAGGATCATCTTCGAATTCTCCGGTCGGCTCCACCTCATACACATGCGGAGTTCCGTCAAGTGCCGCAATCTGCGCAGCCAAACCAGCCCCATCGGGCAACGCCGTGAAATAGATGTGATTCATGAGGATCTCGGGTCGATAGTTCGAGGGAAAACCAGCGGACAATAAATCGCCGGGGTCCAAAGCCGCCTTGGTGCCGTGATAAAACGGTCCTGCTTCCGAATCCTTGCTCATGGACCTGAGCTTAGCGAATCGGGCACGGCGGTAAAAGGGGCACTGGCCGAGTAGCCATCGGGCGAGCAATTGAACGGCTTCAAGTACCCGGACACGTATATTTGGTGGTGAACTGCGAACAAGCTTTGGAGAAATACTCGTGCCCATCTTGAATAAAGACATGTCCCTGTGCATCTCGCTGTCGGGGCGCCCATCAAATATCGGGACCCGCTTCCACAACTACCTCTATGAAGAACTCGGGCTGAACTTCATCTACAAGGCTTTCTCCACTGATGATTTGGCAGGCGCCATTGCTGGTGTCCGTGCTTTGGGAATTCGTGGATGCTCCGTCTCCATGCCTTTTAAGGAAGACGTGATGAAGCTGGTCGACGAGATCGAGACTTCTGCCGCAGCTATCGATTCGGTCAACACCATCGTGAACACCGAAGGCCGGCTGGTGGCCTCGAATACAGATTTTGAAGCAATTGCGACGCTGATCAAGCGCCACGAGCTGGATGCGACCCACAGCGTATTGGTCCGCGGATCCGGAGGAATGGCCAAAGCTGTTGTCGCAGCGTTCCGCGATGCTGGCTTCGAAAATCTCACCGTACTGGCCCGGAACGAAAAATCCGGCCAAGAGCTGGCTCAGAAGTACAACTACAAGTTTGTTGCTGCTGATCCAGCACCTGGCAGCCAGATCTTGGTCAACGTGACTCCGCTAGGCATGGATGGGGAGCAAGCCGACGTCCAGTCATTCTCCGATGAGCACATCGCTGCCGCTGAAGCCGTCTTTGATGTTGTCGCTTTCCCAAGCCAGACTCCGCTAATCCGCGCAGCCCAGAAGGCAGGAAAGCCAGTGATCACCGGCGCGGAAGTCATCGCACTGCAGGCCGCCGCCCAATTCGAGAAGTACACCGGGCACTCGCTGAGCGATGAGCAGATTGCGCGGGCCTCGGAGTTCTCGCGCCAGTAGCCGCTTGCTGATCCTGGCGGGGCATTGTACTGCAATGCCAAGTAGCTGATGCCAGCACCAAGTTCTTGGTGCTGGCATCAGATATGTCAGGTGTTGCGGCTATTCGCCTCTTGAGTCCGTTTCGTCATCCGCAACGATTTCCACGGTTGTCGACTTGCGGCCCCGGGCCACGAGGACGATGACAACGACCAGTGCGATGACAAAGAGCACCGGAACGATGTAGAACACGATGACCTCGTAGGCATTAGGCACTAACGGGTTCACGCTTGAGTCACCTTTATCTAGTTGATCCATGTTTTTTGGCACTTGGCTTGAGCGGATCAGCCGCGGAGCACTACCTCCAGATCTTCGAGCTGCTGGCCTGCAGGATATTGTCCGTTGAAAAGCTTCGAACCATCTTCGGTGAGTACAGCGGAGAAACGGGTCTTGACCAAGCCGAAAGCGCGCGAGACGGCGGTTTCAGTGAGTTCAGCGATCGCAATGCGACCATTAGCCGTACCAATGGTGAGCGTGATGGCTTCATCCTGGTTTTCCACGCGAGGCTCAAGCAGGTCCAGCTTCATCATGCCGCCGTGTCCGGAGAAAGACACGTGGCCGTTGAACCACACCTCATTATCCGGGACATCAGTTGCCGGGGATGCAGGGAAGACCAAGGAGTTGCCGGCTTGCCAGACACCATTGCTTGCTTCGATGCGTCCGTCAGCAAGGGAAGAAATATAACCCACGAACGAGGCTTTCAGGCCCCATTCCAGATGCGGCTGGAACGGATCGCCAGCTGGCGCACCATTTCCCATCATTATTTTCGTCCTTCCACAAGGTAACGGCACTAAATACTCTGTTGATCAGTATTTCATAACTCCGATAGTTGTTGGTGCCCAGATTCACTGCTAGCTGATCATTACGCGGTGCTTCATTGAGGATGCGATGGTTGCTGCAACCGCCAGCAGTGCAGCCGGCATCAACATCACGGCAATTATCCGGTCGACCATTTGAGCGTGGTGCGATGAACGCGCGCAAGGATTTGCCTCGGCGCAAGGGGGCCGAGGAGAAAGGCCGCACCCATCGGAACAACGATGGCCGTGCCAAAATCTACCCAGGGGTATTTGTCCCTGGCCGGGCTGTGCCCTGTCAGGCGGGGAAGCCAGGCTAGATCGCCTTGCCAGGATTCAAGATTCCCTGCGGGTCAAAGACGGCACGCAGCCGGCGCTGCAGCTGCAAAGAAGTTTCGCCCAGTTCTTCGGCCAGCCAGTCCTGCTTGAGCAAGCCGATGCCGTGTTCGCCGGTTAATGTCCCGCCCAGATCCTTGGCCAGATGGAACATGTCCGCCAAGGCTGCCTTGGGGGCACCGGAAGTAATCGACTGACCTCGAGGAACGATAATGATCGGATGGAGATTTCCATCGGCCGCGTGGGCAATGATGAAAATCGAAACAGCGCGTACGGCTTCGATCCGCCGCAGCCCGTTGATCGCCTCGGCTAGCCGATTGCGTGGTACCCCGATATCGCAGATCGACACCGTACCCAGTTTTTCCATGCTGGGGATGGCCTGGCGCCGGGCTTCGAGCAGAGCTTCGGCATGCTGCGGGTCTTCAGCTAATTCGCTGTGCCCGGCTAATGGCCCGATGGCCTCCTGCAACGCCTGCATTTCCAAGTGCGCACCGTAGCCATCGGTTTGGGCGAGCAACAGCGCACCACCGCGGTTGTGGTGATCGGTTCCCAAAGCGGCATCCACCGCGCCGAGCGTTTTGCCGTCCATTAGTTCCAGCACCGATGGTGTCAGCCCGGCGGCCGCAACCGCTGAAGCCGCCAAGGCCGCCGAAGCCTCATCGGGGAAGTATACGACCAGGGTGGCGGTGTGCCTCGGCTTCGGGCGCAACCGCAACATCGCCTCGACCACAATGCCCAGGGTCCCCTCGGAACCGATCATCAGCGCATTCATGTCGTATCCGGCCACGCCCTTGATGGTCCGCCGCCCGGTGCGCAGCAATTGCCCATCGGGCAGGACCACCAGCAAGCTCAGCACCGATTCGCGGGTGACTCCGTACTTGGCGCACCACATGCCACCGGCATTGGTGGCGATGTTGCCGCCGATGGAACAGATGGCGGTGCTGGCCGGATCCGGCGCGTAGAACAGCCCGTGCTCCAAGGCAGCCTGGTTGACGGCCGCATTGATGACTCCGGGCTGGACCACCGCGATGCCTTGCACCGGGTCCAGCGAGAGGATCTGGTTCATTGCCGACAGATCCAGCACCACCTCGCCGGCCTGCGCGCAGGAACCTGCAGCCAGCCCGGTACCGGCCCCGCGCGGGACGATCTTCACTCCATGCTCGGAAGCCAGCTTCATCGTGAGCACTACGTCATCGACATCCTGCGCGAAAACCACGCCGTCGGCAAAGCTTTGCGGGATGAACCCCGAACGATCCACGCTGGCCCGGGCCCGATCATCCGGATCTGTTGAAGCCCGTGGGTGGGCGGCCAGCAGCTGTTCGCTGGTTGGTGAAGTCATCATTGTCCTCCCGCAAAAAAGAAAACTGGCAGGATGGCTTGCGCCACCCTGCCAGCATGGTTGTTATTCGACGAAGCTATCTGCCACGATCAGCGCCTGCTCCAGCCGATCCAACGCTTCGATGAGCACCTCGTCCTCGATATTCATCGCCGGAACCACGTGCAGCCGGTTGAAATTGGCAAACGGCAGTAGGCCAGCCTTCTTCGCCGCGCCGATCACCTGGTTCATCTCCGGGCTGCTGCCGCCATAGGCGGCCAACGGCTCACGGGTTTCCCGGTTCTTCACCAGCTCGATAGCCCAGAACACCCCGGTGCCGCGCACCTCGCCCACCGATGGATGGTCAGCGGCGAACTGTGCCAGTCGCGGGCCGATGATTTCCTCGCCGAGCCGCTTGGCGTTCTCCACCATGCCCTCATCCTCCATCGCGGTGATGGTGGCTGCGGCCGCGGCGCAAGCCAGCGGGTGGCCAGAATAGGTCAGCCCGCCCGGGTAGGCCTTCTCCCGGAAGGTCTCGAAGATCTCCGGGCTGATGGCCACCCCGCCCAGTGGCACATAACCGGAGTTCACACCCTTGGCGAAGGTCAGCAGGTCCGGCACCACATCAAAGTGGTTCACCGCGAACCATTCACCGCTGCGCCCGAAACCGGCCATCACCTCGTCTGCGATGTATACGATGCCGTGCTTCTTGGTCAGCTCGCGAACACCCTCGAGATAGCCGGGAGGCGGCAGGTAGATGCCTGCGGTACCCGGAATCGACTCAAGGATGATCGCGGCAATGGTGCCCGGGCCCTCCAGCAGAATCGTGTCCTCCAGGTGCTTGAGCGCCCGCTGCGTTTCCTCTTCCAAGGTTCTCGAATTGAAGTAGGAGCGGTACGGGTAGGCGGGGAAGAAGTGCACGACCCCGTCGCTGGCATGATCCGAGGCGAAGCGCCGCGGATCCCCGGTGATATTCACCGCCAGGTGGGTGCCGCCATGGTAGGAACGGTAGGCCGAGAGCACCTTGTGCTTGCCGGTGTGCACCCGGGCCATGCGCACCGCATGCTCCACCGCATCCGCGCCGCCATTGGTGAAGAAGATCTTGTTCAACTCGCCCGGTGTGTGCTTGGCGACCAGCCGCGCCGCCTCCGAGCGTGCCTCGTTCACATGCTGCGGGGCGATCGTGGCGATCTTGCCGGCCTGCTCCTGGATGGCGGCGATGACCTTGGGATGCTGGTGGCCGATATTGGTATTGACCAGCTGGCTGGAGAGGTCGATGAGCTTATTGCCCTCGCCGTCCCACACATAGGAGCCCTCGGTCTTCAGGATGGTCATCGGGGTGAAGGGCCCCTGCGCCTGCCAGGAATGGAACACATGTTCCCGATCCAGCTCGTAGGCGCGCTTGCCGGCGGCGATCTGCTCGCTGGTGATTTCGTCGGTCAACTGCTCGCTCATGATGCTCCTAGTCGTTCTGCGGGAAGCCGAGGTTGATGCCACCGTGGCTGGGATCCAGCCAGCGCTTGGTGACCACCTTGTTGCGGGTGAAGAATTTGAAGCCCTCCGGTCCGTAGGCGTGCTGGTCGCCGAACAGCGAGGCCTTCCAGCCGCCGAAGGAGTGGTAGCCCACAGGGACGGGGATCGGCACGTTCACCCCGACCATGCCCACCTGGATCTCGTCCTCGAAGCGGCGGGCCGCTCCACCGTCATTGGTGAAGATCGCGGTGCCATTGCCATAGGGCGAGGAGTTGATCAGGTCGATCCCCTCGTTGAAGGACTCGACGCGGACCACGGAGAGCACCGGGCCGAAGATCTCATCGGTGTAGATGGACATGCCGGTGCCGACCTTGTCGAAGAGGGTCGGGTGCAGGAAGAAGCCCTCGCCCTCGGCATCCACGGTGCCGGTGCGGCCATCGATCACCAGTTCAGCTCCGGCCTCGATTCCGGCGTCGATGTACCCGGCCACCTTGGCCTTGTGCTCGCCGGTGATCAGCGGGCCCATATCGCAACCGCGGGTGCCATCGCCCACGCGCAGCGTCTTGGCGCGGTCGGCGATCTTGGCCACCAGCTCATCGGCGATGGATTCCAGCGCCACCACCACGGAGATGGCCATGCAGCGCTCGCCGGCCGCCCCGAAGCCCGCATTCACGGCCATGTCGGCGGCCAGGTCCAGGTCGGCGTCGGGCAGCACCAGCATGTGGTTCTTCGCGCCGCCGAAGGCCTGGACGCGCTTGCCGTGGGCGGTGCCGGTGGAGTAGACATACTGGGCGATCGGGGTGGATCCGACGAAGGATACCGAGTTGACCCGCGGGTCGGTCAGCAGGGCGTCCACCGATTCCTTGTCGCCGTGCACCACATTCAGCACGCCTTCGGGCAGTCCGGCCTCGGCGAAGAGCTGGGCCAGCCAGAATCGAAGCGGTCGGGTCCTTCTCCGATGGCTTGAGCACCACGGCGTTGCCGGCGGCGATGGCGACCGGGAAGAACCACAGCGGGACCATGGCCGGGAAGTTGAAGGGGGAGATGATGGCCGAGACGCCGACCGGCTGGCGCAGCGACTGCACGTCAACACCGGTCGAGGCGTTCTGCGAGTATTCGCCCTTGAGCAGGTACGGGGCGTTGCAGGCCAGCTCCACCACTTCCAGGCCGCGGGCTACCTCGCCCAGCGCGTCGTCGAGCACCTTGCCGTGCTCCGCGGTGATGATGGCGGCCAGCTCGCCCTTGCGCTCGGCCAGCAGCTGGCGGAAGTTGAACATGATCGCGGTGCGGCGGGCCAGCGAGGTGTCGCGCCACTTCGGGAAGGCCTCTGCGGCAGCGGCAATGGCCACCTCGGTGGTGGCCTTGGAGGCCAGCTGCACGGTGCGGGTGATCTCGCCGGTGGCCGGGTTGTAGATGTTGCCGGTGCGCTCGTTTGCCGAGTAGGCGGCGTTGTTGATCCAGTGCTGCAGGGTATCGGTCAGCGTAGTGCTCATCGCGGGTGTTCCTTTCAAGGTCCTTCATCGGGCTTTCCTTCATCATGGGTCATTGCGGTGACCGGGAACACCGTTACTGTGTCATGATTTATGCAAGAAAGATTACGGAGTGTAAAAATGCTGACGGTCAAAGAGGTCCTGCAATTACCGGTGGTCCAGGCCGCCGATCCTAGGATCCTCTGCGCCGACGGGCTGGACTCCGAACTGCGCTGGGTGCACGTGACCGAATCCAGCGAGAACACCGAGCTGCTCCTGGGACGCGAACTGGTGCTCACCACCCTGCGCAACGTCAGCGACGTCCGGGGCTTCATCACCGCGCTGCGCGCCGCCGGCGCGGCCGCGGTCATCATAGAGGACACCACCGGCAGCGCTATTTCCGCCGAGGACCTGGGCCTGCCCGTGATCGTGCTGCGCCGCCGCACCCGCTTCGTGGCAATCACCGAAGTCATCCACCAGCTGCTCGTGGCCCAGCAGCTCGAAGCCGTGCAATTCTCCCGCACCGTGCACGAAATCTACACCGGGCTCTCGCTGTCCGAAGCCGACGAAGCCGACATCGTCTCGCGCACCGCCGAGCTGCTGCGCGCCCCGGTGGTGCTCGAAGACGTCCGCCACCGGGTGCTCGCCCACGCCGACGCCCACCTGGAGGACTGGATCAACCGCTCCAAGTTCGTCGGCTACCTTCAGCACACCGGACGGGCCTCCGGAGCGGAGAACTGGCTGCAAACCCCGGTGGGCGCGGCCCGCCGGCGCTGGGGACGGCTGATTGTCCCGGCCCAATTGCAGGACGACGACCGGGCCGCCCTGGTCCTGGAACGCGCCGGCCAGGCCCTGACCATCGCCCGGCTCTCGGGACGTGACGAACGCGAACTGCTCTACCAGACCCGCACCGCCACCTTGCATGAACTGGCTGCCGGGCACAGCTACAGCGAAAAGGAGCTGTCCATCCGCACCCAGGCCCTGGGCCTGGCCCCGGCCGCCTACTATGTCCCGGTGGTCATTTCCACCTCCGCCGCGGCCAGCGCCACCGAAACCCAGCTGGCCGACCGCGCCTTGCTGGAGGAGCTCGACCAGCTCGCCGATTCCATGCACCTGGGCATCCTCGCCGGCCTGCGCAAGCCCGGCTACCTCTCGATCCTGCTGCCGGTGCGCGCCCGCGAACTGATCGACTCCACTCTGCAGGGCTTCACCCGCCGGCTGGCCGAGCAGCGGGCCGAGCCGGTGGCCATCGGGGTCGGGCCCGAAGGCACCCTGGGAGCGGCGATCACAGGGCTGGAACAAGCCGCGCAGGTAGCGGAAATCGTGCCGAACCTGCCCACCCGCGCCCAGCCCTACTACCGCTTTGCCGACCTGCGCCTGCGCGGGGTGCTCTCGGCCATGGGCAGCGACCCCCGGATGCGCACCTTCGCCCACGCCGAGCTGGCCTCCTTGCTCAACCCCGTCGACGAACCTGCCCTGGACCTGCTCGAGCTCTATCTTGCGCACAGCGGCAACAAGTCCGCCCTGGCCAAGGCCGGCTACCTCTCGCGCCCCACGCTCTACTCCCGGCTGGCCAAGCTCGAAGCCAAGCTCGGCGTGGTGCTGGACTCCGCCGAATCCCGCGCCAGCCTGCAGGTCGCCCTGCTCTGGTACCGCATGCACGGCTGAGCCCCGCCGGTCCTGGTTGTCCCTGCCGAAGTTCTCCACAGTTCGATCCCGGCGCCGGTCCGCCGCCCGCGCAACCGTGCACGCTGGGGGACATGAGCACAGCAACGACCCAGGCACTGGCCGATCTGGCCACCGCGGCCCGGCTGATCGCTTCGGCCACCGCTGTGCTCAGCGATCCCGGGATCGCTCCCGGCCACGCCGCCTGCTTCGGGATCCTGGCCGAACAGCTGGGCGCAGCCCAAACCCGCGCGCAGATCCATGTCGCCCATGCCGTGCGGCGCAGCGGCGCCCACAAGCTCGACCAGCCCTCCCTGCAAGCCGTTGCCCAGGCCGGCGCTGATCCCAGCCTGCCCAACCTTGCTGCCGCCGAAGGCCAAACCACCGCCGGGCGCACCGCCTTCCGCTCGGCCCGCTTCTTCCTGCAGGACTGGTTGGATATTCCGCGCAGTGCCGCCCACGATCGGCTCATCCAGGCCGACTGCCTGATCGGAGGCGTGGATGAGGCCGGGCAGCCCCTCTCACCTTGGCTCGAAGAGCTGGCCGCGGACTTCGCCGAACCCGCCATCGATCCGCGCCTGGTGGCCGCCACCGCGCTGAAGCTGCACTCCACCCGCAAGGACCTGCCCGATGGCGCGGCCGGGGCCGAACAAAAACAGCGCCTGCAGTCCGACGCCCGGCAGCTGATCCACAGCGAACCCAAATCCGCGCGCAAGCACATCGCCGACATGGTCGCCCAGGTCAAAGCAGGCAAGCGCCCGCTCAAAGCGCTGCTGGACGAGGTCGGCCTCTTCCGCCGGGGCACCCGCCGCGGCTTGATCGAATACATTCTGCGCGTTCTGCCCTCCCAGGCCGCGGTGATCGAAGCGCACTTCGCCCGCACCGGCAACCGGGCCACGCAGGCCGGGGACCGCCAGGGATTGCAGGAAGCCGAAGCCGAATTCACCGGCGATCCGGGCGAGGGCTGGGACGATGAAGCCACCAAGCCCGACTGGGCCCGCGAAGGCAACACCGACCCGCCCGGCGCGGATCCCGGCGCCGACCCGGACCTTGAACCTGCTCCGGACGCCGACGCAGAGCCCGACACTGAACCAGAAGCCGCAGGCACTCCCGGCGACCGGGCACCCGCGTGGGAAGACCTGAGGCCCGAACGGCGCCGGCTGATTGGCCTCATGGCGCTATTGCTCAAAGATCATCGAGCCAATGACGGGACAAGCGCCAGCCGTGCCGGCCTGGCCACCGCGCAAGTCAGCATTATTCTGGATTACGAGAAAATGCTCAGCGGAGCACCGCGCTATGCCGTGAGCTCCTCGGGACTGGCGTTCTCGCCCGGTGAACTGCGCGCCGCCATGTGCAATGCCGGAATCTATCCGGTCATCCTCAACGGCCAATCCCTGCCTCTTGACCTGGGCCGAACCCAGCGCCTGTTCACCAAGGCGCAGGGGCGGGCGATCCGCGCCGCCTACCGCGGGTGCGCATACCCGGGCTGCGCGATGCCCGTCGAACGCTGCGAACTGGACCATCTGGACGCCTGGGAGAACGGCGGATGCACAGACATCCATTCGGCGTCCCTGTGCTGCCCGGTCCATCACGTGGAACGGCACTGCGGGCTGTTCCACGCGGTGAAGATCTCCGGCTGCCGCCCCATGGTCTTGCTATCGCCCGATCTGGACCCTGAGCAGCAATTGCGGATCAACACCTACTTCATGACGCCCGATGAGGCCTTGGCCGCCGAGGAACTGGCGCAGCGCATGACCGCCCAATGGCGTGCAGGCCAGCTCGAAATCGAAATCGTCGACCCCTGAGGACACGGGCTAGAGCGCGCGCAGGTGCCCGCGATGGATCTCGCCGGGCTCTTGCTCGTTCTTGCCAGCCAGCACGACGAAGGCCTGCCCGAACGTCAGTTCGTGGATGTGCTGTTCGCGCAGTCCCAGCTCGCGGGCGATCACCGAGGTGCTGGCACGATGCTCCAGCTGCAGCGAAGGGAAGACTATCGAGAATACGCGGGAGGTCACCGGCTGCACCGGTGCCGGCGCTTCGAGCGCGATCTCCTGGGATAGCCAGCAGTAGGCCTTTTCGCCGAGCAACCCGCTGGCGCGGCTATGGGCCAGGATCACCGCGGCTGGCACACCGAAATGCTCTTCGAGGGTCAGCAGCTGCGGGATCTGCAGGGAATCGGAAATCCGCATCTGCAAGGATAAGGCCGGCAGCAAGAGCTGAGCGGCAAACTGATCGGCTTCCAGTTCCGCAGCCGCTACCTGTTCGCTGCCTGCGCCCAAGGACGAATGCAGCAACAGATGCCCCAGCTCGTGGGCGAGGGCAAAACGACGAGCCTTCGCGGACCCGGAGGCCAGGAAGATGTAGGCCTGGGAATCCTCCCAAAAGCTGAAGGTCTTCACCGCTTCGAGTTCCGGCGGCAGGCTCAGCACCCTGACCCCGTGGGATTCGAGCAGGTGCAGCACATCGGGCAGCGCGCCGCAGCCAAGGTGCCAGTCCAGGCGCAATTGCACGGCTGCATCGGACGGCGAATATCCGGTCAGGTCCGGGACTTCGGTGGCTGGCAGGGAGAAATTCTTGGTGATCAGGCGATAGAGCTCCACGCCGGTCCGGCCGGCGGCGGCAGCGGCCCGCTTCTGCGCGGTGCTGGTTCGCCGTGGGCTGCGGAAGAAGATGCGTTCGGTATCGATGCCGCTGGCGGCAGGCAGGTGGAAGAAGCGCGGGGTGCATCCGAGCGCGGCGGCCAATTCATCGCCCAGTCGCTCCGGTGCCTGGGCCAGCTCCTGCTCGCAGATGCCCAGTGACGCGGCCAGGGCAGACCGGCTCAAAGCTGCACGTTCGCGTGCGAGCCTGATTCTGGTCGGTTCCAAAGTCATGAGCTTCCTGCCATCTTCCAAAGACGATCTTCATCGTCCAATGACCTCAGACTAGTGGCCTATGACACAAAGCACCAATTGAGTGGCAAAGCGTGAAGACTTGGTGCTTCATATGACGCTGACATGCAGATTTATGGCCCACAGGTTGCACCTGCGGGCCATAAAGCACTAGATCTTATTGGCGGCTTCCTTCAGCACCGTGCGAAGGATGGATTCGATCTGGTCGAATTCCGGTTGCCCGATGGTGATCGGCGGCGCCAGCTGGATGACCGGGTCCCCGCGATCGTCGGCTCGGCAATACAGCCCGGCCTCCCACAGGGCGGGGGAGAGGTATTGGCGCAGCAGCCGCTCGGATTCTTCGTCGCTGAAGGTTTCCTTGGTGGCTTTGTCCTTGACCAGCTCGATCCCGTAGAAGTAGCCGGCCCCGCGCACGTCGCCCACAATGTCCAAATCCTTGAGCTTGGACAGCGTGGATTTGAAGGCGTCGGCGTTGTTCTTGACGTTCTCGTTGAGCCCTTCGCGCTCGAAGATATCCAGGTTCGCCATCGCCACCGCGGCCGCCACCGGGTGCCCGCCAAAGGTATAGCCGTGGTAGAAGGTGGTGTCGCCCTTGGTAAAGGGCTCGAAGAGCTTGTCGGAGACGACCATCACGCCCAGCGGGACGTAGCCGCTGGTCAGCGCCTTGGCGGAGGTGATGATGTCGGGCACGTAGCCGAAGTCGTTGCAGGCGAACATCGAGCCGATGCGGCCGAAGGCGCAGATGGTCTCGTCGGAGACCAGCAGCACGTCGTATTCGTCGCAGATTTCCCGCACCCGGTCGAAGTAGCCCGGGGGAGGCGGGAAGCAGCCGCCGGAGTTCTGCACCGGCTCCAGGAAGACGGCGGCCACGGTATCGGGGCCTTCGAATTCGATGGCCTCGCGGATGCGCTCCGCGGCCCAGAGCCCGAAGTCCTTCTCGTTCTCCGCGAACATTTCAGGCGCCCGGTAGAAGTTGGTGTTCGGCACGCGGAAGGTGCCTGGCACCAGCGGCTCGAACGGGGTCTTCATATCAGGCAGTGAGGTGATGGCCAGTGCGCCCTGCGGGGTGCCGTGGTAAGCCAGCGCCCGGGAGATGACCTTGGTCTTGCCGGGCTTGCCCTTCATCTTGAAGTGCTGCTTGGCCAGCTTGAAGGCCGATTCAACCGCTTCGCCGCCGCCGGTGGTGAAGAAGACGCGGTTCAGGTCCCCCGGCGCGTAGCTGGCCAGGCGTTCGGCCAGGTCGATGGCTGGTTCGTGGGCGTAGGACCAGAGCGGCATGAAGGCCAGCTTCTGCGCCTGCTTCGCCATCGCTTCGGCAAGCTCGGCGCGTCCGTGGCCGGCGTTAACCACAAACAGCCCGGCCAGTCCGTCGAAGTACTCGCGTCCGGAATCGTCGTAGATCTTGTGCCCCTCGCCGCGCGCAATGATCGGAACCTGCGCGCCTTGCGAGATCCCGGAGTGCCGGGCCATGTGCATCCAAAGGTGATCGCGAGCGGCCTGTTGGCGATCGGTACCACGTGGTGTGTTCATCGTGTTCCCCAGTTGTATTCCTGTTTTTTCAGTGAAAGGTAGGTGAAGGTATTGGTGCTGACCACGCCTTGGATTCCGCGGATGGTTCCGATCACCCGAAGCAGGTCCTCGTCGTTCGAGCAGATGACCTCGGCAAGGATGTCGGAACTTCCGGTGGTGACTACGCAGTAGTCCACCTCGGGAAGCTCGGCAATGCGGTCGGCGGTGCCGCTGATGTCATCGTTGGCAACGATGCCGATCATCGCCTGGCGGGTGAATCCCAGCTCCAATGGGTTGGTGACTGCGACGATTTGCATAACGCGACTCTCGACCAGCTTCTGCACGCGTTGGCGCACTGCGGCTTCGCTCAAGCCGACTGCTTTGCCGATGGCGGCATAGGAACGGCGCCCATCTTCCTGCAGCTGCTCGATGATTTCCTTGGAAATTTCGTCGATGGCCTGTGCTGAGTGCGAGAGTAACGTCATATCGACCTCCTTGGGTCATTGGGCTTTGAACCGACCCTACATCCACTGATTCAGTTGCGAAAGGATTATTTTTGTAAGTTTCTCGTTTCGGATTCGTTAAATATCTGAGGAATCTTTTGTTCAGGTCTTGTTTGACTTTTGCATAGCTGACAGGATGAACGTCATCACATTCAGTATGTGCCAGATCACATTTCGCAGATGTTAGGACGGATGCCATGTCGCACTCGCAACGACGACTACCGCAAGATCCACAAATTCGCGCACTGGTCCAAGCCATGGGCCAGCGAAGCTTCTCCCGCCGGTCTGTGCTGTCCACCGCCGGGGCGCTGAGCTTGACTGGATTGCTGGCAGCCTGCGGCACCGGCGGCTCCAGCGGAACGAAAACCGAGGTGTCGGTGACCGATATTTCCGAGTCCGATCCCTCCGTGAACTGGGCCAACTGGACTTTGTACCTGGATTATGACGACAAGAAGAAGACCTACCCGACCCTCGACGCCTTCACCAAGAAGACCGGCATCAAGGTCAACTATGCCGAAGACATCGACGGCAACGACTCCTACTACGGCAAGGTGCAGGGCCAGCTGAAGTCCGGCCAGGACATCGGCCAGGACATCGTCACGCTCACCGACTGGATGGCCGGGCGCCTGATCCGCCAGGGCTACACCCAGGAATTGAATCTCGATAACATCCCGAACTCGGCCAATCTTCTGCCAACCTTGCAGAATGTCGACTTCGATCCGGGCCGCAAGCATTCGCTGACCTGGCAAACAGGCTATGCGGGCATCGCGTGGAACAAGAAGGCCTTCCCGAAGGGCCTGAAGAGCGTGGAAGACCTCTGGGATCCCGCGCTGAAAGGCCGCGTGACGGTGCTTGACGAGATGCGCGACACCATGGGCCTGCTGATGCTGCAAAACGGCGTGGACGTCGCGGGCCAGTGGGGCGAAACGGAATTTGGCGCTGCCGCCGACGTGCTGCGCCAGAACATCGACAACGGCCAGATCCGCCAGGTCAAGGGCAACTCCTATAAGCAGGACTTCATCTCCGGGGACGCGATCGCCGGTATCGTCTGGTCCGGGGACCTGGTCCAGATGAACTTCGAGAACGATGATCAATGGGAGTTCGTGATTCCCGAGGCCGGTGGCACCCTGTGGAGCGACAACCTCATGGTTCCGGTCGCGTCGCCGCGCAAGGCCAACGCCGAAAAGCTCATGGACTTCTACTACGATCCTGCGGTGGCCGCCGAGGTCGCCGCCTACGTGAACTACATCTGTCCGGTGCTCGGCGCCAAGGAAGAGATGGAAAAAATCGATCCGGAACTGGTGGAGAATCCGCTGATCTTCCCGACTGACGAGGATCTGGCCAAGGCCCACGTCTTCCGCTCGCTGGATGGCGAGGAAGAGTCCACGCTGGGCTCGCAATTCCAGGAAGCCATCGGCGCCTGAGCCAGGCTTGGCCCAGAGCAATTGACCAAGGAAGTGATAGGGGTATGACTACATTGGCAGAACGAACCGAAAGCACCGCGACCTCGGGGGCCGATCTTAACCTGTCGGGCATTTCGAAGCGCTTCGCCAGCTTCACCGCCGTCGAGGAATTGGATCTGCTGGTTCCCTCCGGAACATTCTTTGCGCTGCTCGGCCCCTCGGGCTGCGGCAAATCCACCACCCTGCGCATGATCGCCGGGCTCGAAGCACCCAGCGAAGGCAGTATTTCGATCGGCGGGCAGGATGTGACCGCGTTGCCCAGCCACCGGCGCCCGGTAAATACGGTCTTCCAGTCCTACGCGCTCTTCCCGCACATGTCGGTGCTGGAAAATGTGGCCTTTGGCCTGAAGCGCAAAAAGGACCCGCAGGCGATGCAGAAAGCCAAGGCGGGGCTGGAGCTGGTGGAGCTCTCGCACCTGGCCAGCCGCAAGCCGGCCCAGCTCTCCGGCGGCCAGCAGCAGCGTGTGGCCCTGGCCCGCGCGTTGGTCAACCGCCCGCAGGTGCTGCTGCTGGATGAGCCGCTGGGCGCGCTGGACATGAAGCTGCGCCGGCAAATGCAGCTGGAGCTCAAGAAGATCCAGACCGAGGTGGGGCTGACCTTCATCCACGTCACCCACGACCAGGAAGAGGCCATGACCATGGCCGACGTGGTCGCGGTGATGAACGGCGGGCGGATCGAGCAGATGGGCGCCCCGCGCGACCTCTATGAACTGCCGCGCACCGCCTTCGTGGCCAACTTCCTGGGCAAGTCGAACCTGATGCGGGGCATGGTCACCGCCCAGGAGAACGGCATGCTCAGCGTGGATGTTTCCGGGCGCACGATCCTGCTTCCGGCGGACCGGGCGGTGCAAACTGCCGGCGAGGTGGTGATCGGTGTCCGCCCGGAGAAGATCACCATCGACCGGGTGGCGGTGGCCGGGGACAACCAGCTTTCTGGCACCGTGATCGATGTGTCCTTCACCGGGACCACCACCGAGTACCTGGTTGAGGTGGAGCAGATCGGCCTGATCGGCACCTTCTCGCAGAACCGCGGACAGCAACCGGCCCAGGAAGGGGATACCGTGTTCCTGGCCTGGGACGCCGCGCACTCCTTCGGGCTGGCCGGGGACGAAAGCGTGAATGCCGGAGTCGAATCATGAGCCTCGATCTGCGCAGCAAGGACGAAGTGCGCGCGGAAAAGCGCAAGAACCGCACCGGAATCTACCTGGTTTCCCCCGGATTGCTGGTGCTGGCGCTGTTCTTCGCCCTGCCCGTGGTCATCCTGCTGGCCATGAGCTTGTACGTGAAACCGCCAGGAGCGGAGATTGGCGAATTTGTTCCCGGATTCGAGCTGGGCAATTACGCCACGGTGCTCTCGGCCTACTGGCCAGAACTGCTGCGCTCCTTCTGGTTTGCGCTGATCGCCACGGTGCTGGCGCTGCTGATCGGCTTCCCGATGGCGTACCTGGTGGCTGTGCGGCTGCGTGAGCGCACGCTATTGCAAGGCATCCTGCTGGTGCTGCTGATCGCGCCGTTCTTCTCCAGCTTCATCCTGCGCACCCAGGCCTGGAAGCAGATCCTGGCCGATGAAGGATTTGTCGCCCAGTTGCTGAAGTTCATCGCGATCCTGCCGGCCGACGGGCACCTGACCGCCACACCCATCGCGGTGGTGGCTGGCCTGACCTATAACTTCTTGCCCTTCATGGTGCTGCCGATCTACGCGAACCTCGGCCGGCTTGATACCCGCCTGCTCGAAGCGTCCGGGGACCTGTACGCCAGCCCGGTCAGCTCCTTCGCCAAGGTCACGCTCCCGATGAGCGCTCCCGGCATTTTTGCCGGCACGCTGCTGACCTTCATCCCGGCGGCCGGCGACTACGTGAACTCGGCGCTGCTGGGCAACAACCGCGATACGACGATGATCGGACAGGTGATCGATTCGCGATTCTTCAAGGTCATCGATTACCCCGGCGCCTCGGCGCTGAGCTTCGTCTTGATGATTTCGATCCTGATCCTGGTCACGATCTATATCCGCCGCTTTGGCACCGAGGAGTTGATGTAGCGTGAAGCAGAAAATTGGACGCTGGCTGATTCCCGTGATCGGCGGTGCGGCTTTCATCTACCTGCTGGTGCCGATCGCCTACATATTTGTCTTCTCCTTTAATGATGGCGGCCGGGCCAACCTGCAATGGCAGGGGTTCACCCTCGATAACTGGCTCAACCCCTGCGGGGCGCCTGCCGTCTGCGAGTCGCTGGCGCATTCGCTGCAGATCGGCAGCGTTGCCACGGTGATTGCCACTGCCTTGGGCACGGGGATCGCCATCGGCTTGGTACGATACAAGTTCCGCTTCCGCAAGCTCACCGATGTGCTGATCATTTTGCCGCTGGCCACCCCCGAAGTGGTGCTCGGTGCTTCGCTGCTTGCACAGTTCCTGAATCTGGGATGGGAATTGGGCTTCACCACCATCGTGATTTCCCACGTGGTCTTCTGCCTGTCCTTCGTGATCGTGACGGTGCGGGCCAGGGTCTCCTCGCTGGATTCGCGGCTGGAAGAGGCTGCGGCCGACCTTTATGCCTCCCCGCGGGCGGCGTTCTGGAAGGTCACCTTCCCGCTGCTGCTTCCCGGGATTGTGGCGGCCGCGCTCTTGTCCTTCGCGATGAGTTTCGACGACTTCATCATCACCAACTTCAACTCCGGTTCCTTCCAGACCTTCCCGAAGTTCATCTATGTTTCGGCCACCCGCGGCATCCCGCCGCAGGCCAACGTGATCGGTTCGGCGATGTTCATAGTTGCCTTGCTGGTAGTGGTCATCGGACAGGTGATCAGCTACCGGAAGAAGAAGCAGCTGGAAAATTCCTGAGCTGGGCAGGGCCTGCACGCGAGTGCGGGCCCTGTCTTTGTGTGCGCTATTTCAGGCTTTCGGCGGATACCTAGCTTTAGAATGTAGTCTCTACGAGATTGGTACCTCGACGCCCTGTTCCGGCAGGCCTTGAACGATTGGAAACTTCATGAGCGATAAGCCTGTGTGGCTCACGCAGTCCGAACGCGACGCCTGGCTGGGATTGCAAACCGTCATGACCCTGCTCCCGGCCACCTTGGATTCCGATCTGCAAGGCCTGGAAGGCATCACGCTCTTCGACTACCACATGCTGGCAATGCTCTCCGAGGCCGAGGACCGGAAATTGTCGATGACCGCCTTGGCATCGCATACCAGTGCGTCGCTCTCGCGCCTGTCGCATGTGGTGAAGAAGCTGGAAAGCCGGGGATGGGTGGTTCGCGAGCAATCCGAGGAAGATGCCCGTGTGAAAATCGCCTCATTAACGGATGCCGGTTGGGACGCAGTGGTGAATATGGCGCCTCATCATGTGGGTTCGGTTCGGGCTCTCTTATTCGATCCCCTTGATGACAAGGACGTTAAGAACCTGACCGCGATTATGCGCAAGGTGACTGCCTCGCTGGACCAGGATCATTGGATCCTGAAGCCGGGCGCCACCGATTTGGAACACTGAAGATTTCTCGATAAGCTAATCAGGCGTTAATCGCGTGTGTTGTTATGCCGTCTAACGGTGGAACAACGACGCGTTGCCCGTAATACCGAATATCGTGACCACCTGAGTACGGGGACATTGCTCGACCGGTTGCGAAGTTCACCGACATACATACTTTAAGGCTCTTCGGTTGGTTCTCACCCAGCCTGGTTACCTTCCTAGTGTGCAGTATTAACGGTGTTTCACTGGTTGGCGGGACTCATAACGCACTAAGCGGTGCCGATATTTGCTTATGGGCACTGTGCGCGAGTACCGCCGAATTTTACTACTAACTAACTGAGGAGTGATCATGGCAGCTGTTTGCCAGGTAACCGGTACTACTCCGGCCTTCGGACATAGCATCTCCCACTCGCACCGTCGCAACAAGCGTCGTTTCGATCCGAATATCCAGAAGAAGACCTACTACGTGCCTTCGTTGCGCCGCAAGGTGACCCTGACCCTCTCGGTCAAGGGCATCAAGCTCATCGATGCTCGTGGAATCGACGCTGTTGTTGGCGACCTGATTGCGAAGGGTGTGAAGCTCTAAGATGGCAAAGAAGGATAAGGACGTACGTCCGATCATCAAGCTGAAGTCCACCGCTGGTACCGGTTTCACTTACGTAACCCGTAAGAACCGTCGTAACGACCCAGACCGCATGGTTCTGAAGAAGTACGATCCAGTAGTCCGCAAGCACGTCGAATTCCGAGAGGAGCGCTAAGACATGGCCAAGAAGTCCAAGATCGCAAAGAACGAACAGCGCAAGGTCATTGTCGAGCGTTACGCTGAGAAGCGCCTCGAGCTGAAGAAGACCCTTGTAGATCCAAACGCAACTGACGAGGCTCGTGAAGCAGCCCGCGTAGGCCTGCAGAAGCTGCCACGCGACGCTTCCCCGATCCGCGTTCGCAACCGCGACTCGATTGACGGCCGCCCACGCGGTACCTTCCAGAAGTTCGGTATCTCCCGTGTTCGCTTCCGCGACATGGCACACCGTGGTGAGCTTCCGGGCATCACCAAGTCTTCCTGGTAAGACCTGCAAGTCATCTGGCTTAGCAAAAGCCGCCTTCCTCTTCGGAAGGCGGCTTTTGCCGTTAAGCACTAGATTTTGCGCTGCCACCAGCGGCGCTTTGCCAGCTGAGCAGGAACGGCCTCGGTAACGCTGGCGCGGCGCCGCTGCCAGGCCAGCACCTCGGCGGTGGCATCACGCAGGGCCGTGATCACCGGAGGTCCGCCCAGCAGCTGGCGCCGGGCCTCGATAATCCGCTGATTGAAATCCTCGATATGCTCGCGCACTGACTTCTCGGTAGGCAAGCGATCCAGGGTCTGCTCCATCTGCTCGTCCTCCACCCGCAACGTCAGCGCCGGGGGACCCAGGCCGGTGATCTGCTCGCGGCGCATCATCGATTTCAGCCACCAGTCGGGATCGTCGTTGCTGGTGATGTGGTCGATCTTCTGCCCGGCCAAGGCCAGATGATCGAAGTCTCCACGGGCAAAGGCCTCATCGAGCACCGAATTGGCGACCTCCCACGCTTCGTCCTCGGCATGCAGCTGCAGCGGAGTCTTCTGCTTGGCGACCGGGGCCATGCCCGTGGCCTGCGCATACTCGTCCACCGGCAACGGCTCGTCGCTGGCCTGCTCCATCTGGTACCGCGCGGCGTTCAGCGCGGCATCCTTCTTCTGGTTCATACTCCTATCGTGGCACCACCATTGGTGGCGGGCAACTGCTTGGTGAACGGCAGGTGCCCGATGCCATCCAGATCGGCGGCTAGATCAAACTGGGGCTGGTAACCGGCGTTGAGGTACAGCTTAAGCGCCTCGGGTTGACGAGGTCCGGTGGTGAGGAAGAGCTGTGTATAGCCTAATTCGGCTGCAGCGCGTTCCAGCTCGATCAGAACACGTCGCGCCAGTCCTCGCCGCCGATGCTCTTCATGGGTCCAGATGCGTTTGAGCTCGGCGGTGTGCTGGTCATAGCGTCGAAGAGCACCACCGGCAACCGTCCGTCCAGCCTCTTCGAGAATGACAAAACGCCCTAGCGGATCGCTGAATTCGTGTGCGGGAAAGCGGTCAAGTTCCTGGGCAACCGACCCGTTGCGATCGCCATAACGCTGGGTATATTCAGCAGTGAGCCCGGCAAAAAGTGGGGCGAGGCGCGGGTCGCCGATCAAAACGGCGTGAGCGGTGAGCTCGGGGGCTTGAGTCATGGGTGTTCCTCGATTCTAAGCAATGCTGTGATGGGCTTGTGCCACGGCGCCGGCTAACTCCCACTGGTCCATGGATGCCGGAGCCGAGAGCAGCTCACGGGCCAGGGCGTCGCTATCGGCGAAGGGAGCGGAGTTGGACTGCGGCCGTGAGAAAGCACCGGCTTGGAATCGGCCTACGGCCGCTCCGGCAGCAAAAAGCCAACGCTGGACGCGCCCTCCTCTGCCTATGGCCTGGCGCAGTGAAGTGATGTGCATTTTTCCTGAACCTCCTGGTTCTTCGGTGACCAGTCCTTGGCGGGATAGCGAGGCCAGCAGGGGATCGGTGCTTGTTGAGATGTTCGTGCTGGGTAGCCTGGCCTCGATCAACCACGGTGCGTGAACGGCACCGGCGAGGGTTTGCGCGCTGAACAGCTCGCGCTCGGTGTCGAACCCGAAAGTGGTTTCCGGGCCCAAAAACCGGACAAATCCTGCCTCGTGTAATGCAAGTAGTTCGCGCAGCCGACGTGCGGGCGGGCCGGAATCAACAAAGCTGAAAAATCCCTGCCACCACGTTCCCAGCTGTGTTCGCCCGGCCTGGCTGAATTTGTCGTGGGCGAGCGGAAGGGTGGCAAAGCAGCGCAGCAGTCCCAGAAAAAGGGCCTGGTACTCTGGGCGATCTGGCGAATCACGCAGACGCAAATCCTCTTGAATATGCTCACTCACCAGCTTATTGAGTTGTTCGCCGTGGCCCTGGGCAGGTAACGGGCGGGGGATGGGCAGTGGAAACTCAAGATCCTCAAATTCCAGCCGATCATTGGGTGCAACAAAAGCGGCCACGAGTCTTGCGCGTTCGGGGAAGTACCAATCGATGCGGTCATAGGCGGCTAGAAATTCTGCCCAGCTTCCGCGCAACTGATCTGGGCGTGTGGCAAATAGTTCGCGGTAGTAGAAATATCCGGTTTCTTTCGCGACCAACGGCCAAATATGGGCGAAGAAGTCCAGATCGCCGTGCCGTGCGTGCAATGCAGCGACCGCTTCCTCAGTGAAGTAACGGGCGGTCAGCTCTGCAGTTGTGGAGCTGAGGATCTTGCTGTGATACGGCACTCCGCGCCGGGAACCGGCCAGAAGTTTGGGTTCCCGGCCACTAGGGATATAGCGCAGCCCACCGGAGTCGGTGGGCTCAAAGCGTCCGCCACGGCCTTCAAAAAGCAGTACAAAGAGATCAGTGAAGGCCAAGCCCATACCCGAGACCAGAACCTCTGTGCCCGGCAACAACTCATCGAAGTTGATGTCGTTGGTGTAGCCCGGTGGGATGTAACCCAGATGATCAGCGCTATCGGCGCGCGCGGAGAATTCTGATGCGCGGGCATCGGAGCTCATTTTGGCGTCCAGGTGGCCTTGGACGAGAACCACCTGATCGGCGACGAGTTCTTCGCCTGAAGCCAGCAGCACCTTGTTCGGTCCTGATCCGGGGATCAAATCCACCGCGGAATCTTGATGGACTTTGATGGAATCCGGCGCGGTGAAGGATGCTTGGACCCGGGCGAAGAACCAGCGCAGGTAGCAGGACTGCAGTCGGCGGGTAGGGAAGTCGCCCGCCCCCAAGGTAGCTACTTCGGCTTGCAGAAGTGGATCGGCCAGTACTAGGGGTGGCACATCGGGCAGTTGCCCCTCGCGGATGAGCTGCACCCATTGATCCAATGCCGGGCCGTTATTGGCCGGGCCCAAGCATTGAACCGAGTCATCGGTGAACATCGTGACATCGGCGGCCCGGGAATTGAGCTTAAGCAGGGGACTTTGATCTTCTCGCCAGATGCGACCGGCGCCCGCTGGGAATGGGTCGACGATATGCAGGTGAAGCGCGGTGTTATTCAACAGCGCGCGGTTGGCGCTGATGCGCTCCAAAATAATGGCGGTTCGTGGCCCGCCGCCGATAAAAACGATGTGCCGCTCGGTCATTGTTCTCCTTTGCGCTGCCGATCGATGAGTGCCCGGAATCTGTGGGTAGCGCCAGATTAGGAGGAATGGCGGCTCCAAGATAGCGTGCTGACTTGCAGGGACGCATAGGTCATGGTTCCGCCATCCAGGGACATAAATCGCGATAAATCGGCGCCAAAAAGGGGTCATGAATCGTCATTTCGACACATGGTGTCCTTGGGTGAACGGGCGTGAATCTGGTAAGTGCAATCGGCCAAGCTTCGGTTCTAGCGTGAGCACAACAGATACGAACTCACGAAGGAGGAACCGATGCCACCGGCAACCAACATCACCACGTCACCGGCCATGCATGAACCAGCCACAGAGCTCTTGGAGGAGCACATAGCTGCTGAACCGAGTCACAATGCAACACCCAACTACGCGGACTATGCTGTCGTGGCCGCACGGCATCCGTGGCGCTGGGTTGGCACGGCGATAGTTGCTGCGCTGGCGGCAGCGGTGCTGTACTCGCTACTGACCAATCCGCGTTGGGAATGGGGCGTGGTGGCCCAGTGGTTCACCGCCGAATCCATTCTGAGAGGTCTCGGCCAGACGCTGAAACTGACCTTGATCTCCGGCAGTCTGGGTTTTGTGCTCGGATTTATCCTGGCGCTGATGCGGCTTTCAAGCTCGCCGCTTTTCAGCTCGGTGTCGTGGACTTTTTCTTGGATTTTCCGTTCCACCCCGCTCTTGGTGCAGCTGTTGCTTTGGTACAACCTCGGCTACCTGTATGAAAGCATCCGACTGGGTGTCCCCTTCACCTCGATTACCTTCGCAGAATTCCAGACCACCAGCCTGATCAGCCAGTTTGCGGCTGCGGTACTGGGACTGACTTTGAACCAGGCGGCCTATAGCGCCGAAATTATTCGCGGTGGCATCCTCTCCGTAGACCAGGGCCAGATCGAAGCGGCCACGGCCCTGGGTATTCCACGCTGGCGTCGATCCACCAAGATCGTGCTCCCACAAGCGATGCGCGCCATCTTGCCGACCGCTTTCAACGAAATCATCGGTCTGGTCAAGGGCACCTCGATTGTCTACGTGCTGGCCTATTCGGAACTGTTCTACACCGTGCAGGTGATCTACAACCGAACGCAGCAGGTATTGCCGATGCTGCTGGTGGCCACCATCTGGTACATCGTGATCACCTCGGTGCTCAGCGTCGCCCAGTACTACATTGAGCGCCACTATTCACGAGGTGCGCTTCGCACTCTTCCACCGACGCCACTGCAACAACTGCGTGCCTTTTTCACAACGCACGCCACCGCCAAGATCAACTCCCCGAAAGGACAGCCATGAGTCTGGCAGTTTCACAAGTCGCAACCCGCGGAGCAGTGGCGGTGCGCTCGGTCGATAAGAGCTACGGCAACCAGCAGGTGCTCCACGAGGTAGATCTAGACGTGGCCGAAGGCGAAGTACTGGTCATTATCGGACCCTCGGGCTCGGGAAAGTCCACATTGCTGCGCACCATCAACCACTTGGACAAGGTCGACCGAGGCACCATCAGCCTGGATGGGGAACTGATCGGCTACAAGGTGCGCAACGGCAAACTGCATGAACGGCGCGAATCAGAAATTCTCGCCCAGCGCACCGAAGTGGGCATGGTGTTCCAGAACTTCAACCTCTTTGGCCATCTCACCGCACTGCAGAACATCATTGAAGCGCCAATCTACGCACGAAAAATCGCCAAGGCCAAGGCATTAGCTCGGGCCAAGGAACTGTTGGCTCGTGTGGGACTAGCAGACAAGGCCGATGCCTATCCCCGTCAGCTCTCTGGCGGACAACAACAGCGCGTAGCTATTGCCAGGGCGTTGGCTTTGGACCCCAAGGTAGTGCTTTTTGATGAGCCAACCAGTGCGTTGGACCCCGAGCTGGTGACCGAGGTACTGGAGGTCATCAAGGACCTGGCGAAATCCGGGACCACCCTGATCATCGTGACCCATGAGATCAGTTTCGCCCGCGATGTCGCGGACCGAATCATCTTCATGGACAGCGGACGCGTAGTAGAACAGGGAACTCCGAACGAACTGCTGACCAATCCTCAGCACGAACGCACCAAATCATTCCTTTCAAAAGTCATCGAACCGGCCTTTAACATCTAAAGTTTCGTCACCAAGGACTCGCACCATGAACAAGTACGCAGCTGTTTCTGCACTATCCGCCGTTGGTCTACTCGGCTTGGCCGGATGCGCTGACCCGGGAGCCGCCGCTCCGGCAGCATCTTCGAACTCTGAATCAAAGAGCACTATCACCTACAACACCTCGCCTGACCAAGACCGAATCCGCTCCACCAAGGATCCGAAACTGGCCGACGCGGTGCCTGACAAGATCAAGAAGGACGGCAAATTGACCGTTGCCACCACCGCTGGTTCGGTACCGCTGTCCTTCCACGCCACGGATGAGAAGACTGTGATTGGCACGGAAGTTGATCTGGCACAATTGGTCGCCGACAAGCTGGGCTTGGAACTGGATTTGCAGATCACCAGTTGGGAGAACTGGCCCTTGAAAACCGAATCGGGAGACTTCGAAGCGGTCTTCTCAAATGTCGGCGTGAACGCTGATCGAGTCAAGAAGTTCGACTTCGCTAGCTACCGGGCTGCCCACATGGGATTTGAAGCTCGTGCCGACAGCAACATCTCGGTGAAGTCCGCGGATGACATTTCAGGCAAGAAGATTGCGGTGGGTTCTGGAACCAACCAGGAGAAGATCCTCTTGACCTGGAACAAGGAGTTGGAAGGCAAGGGCAAAGCCCCGGCAGAGCTGCAGTATTATTCCAGCGAGGCCGACACCATTTTGGCCCTGTCCTCAGGTCGTATTGACCTGAACATCGCGCCGTATCCGTCCACCGCGTACCGGCAGAACCAGCGAGATGACTTGAAAGTGGTTGGCAAGATCAACGCCGGCTGGCCTAACGAAACACTGGTCGCCGCAACTACTAGAGCCGGGAACCATCTGGCCGAACAGATCACTGCAGCGTTGAACGAAACCATCGAGGAAGGCACCTATGCGAAGGTGCTGGACCGCTGGTCGTTGAGCGAAGAAGGGCTAACAAAATCGGAAACCATCAACGCGTCCAACTACAAGGGTAAATAATGCGTTTTCAGGTGCTAGACATTATTGCCCACCAGAATGACCCGATCACCGGCCTGCAGGTAGATACCGCGGAGCGCTTTGAACAGGTCGTTCAAACCGCGGTACGTGCAGAGCAACTCGGATTTGATTCCTTCTCCATAGGCGAGAGGCACGCTGGGGCGTTCATTTCCTCCTCGCCGGCCGTCGTGCTTGGAGCCATCGCTGCACGGACCAAGAAGATTCGTTTGCATACAGGTGTTGTCGTGCTTTCCATCCTTGACCCGGTGCGAGTGGCAGAGGACTTCGCCACCGTTGACCAACTGAGCACCGGACGACTGGAACTAGGAATAGGCAAGGGCAATGAGGTCGCGCACTTCCCGCTCTTTGGCAGAAATATTGAAGACCAATGGGACTTGCTGGAAGAGAACTACGAACTGCTCAAAGCCCTGTTTAGCGATGAACCGGTGGACTTCGCCGGACATTTTCGCAGCAGTCTTGCACAAGTCACCACCAGCCCGCGCCCTTACCAGTCTTCGGTCCGGATCTGGCATGGTTCGGCCACCTCGCTCCGTTCAGCAGAACTGGCCGCCAAGCACGGTGACCCATTGTTCTCCGCCAATGCGATCCAGCCCAAAGAAAATTACAAGGCGCTGATCGACCACTACAAAAAAGCGTATGAGCAGGCCGGCCATGATCTGGCAGGCAGATATGTCGGTTCTGGGAGTGGCGCAGGTGGAGTGTACCTGGCTGACAGCACCAAGCAAGCGATCAAGGAATTTGGGCCGGTCTATGAGGCGCTGACCAACCGACGCGATGTGCCAGGGAATAACACCCCGTATCGCAATATCGAGCACGCCGTTGCCGAAGGCCCGCTGTTGGTTGGCAGCCCGGAATTTGTTGCGGCCAAGATTCTGGATTACCACCAGAGCTTCGGCCACGACTTGCAATCCATCTCGCTGCCCACTACTCACCCCCATGAGGCGCAAATTGAAACTTTGGAACGCTTCGCTCAAGAAGTGATCCCGTTGGTCAACACACCAACCACTCTGTGGACCGAGCAGGATCCGCAGGCGAAAAATACCTTACGAAAGGAGTATGCACTATGAGCGAACGCTCAGTGCTGCTGGCCCTGAATCTCGACGGTGCCGGAAACGATCCCGAGCACACCGCCCACCAAGCGCTGCGCGCTGAATCCGCAGGTTTCCATGCTGTGAGTTTTTCCAGCGACGGGTTGCTCGACGCCGTGCAGCGGGCGAGTTACGTTGCCGCACAAACTCGCCGGATCGGTTTGTTGCCGGTGATCGATGCTCTTTTTACCGAACCTTTCCACACCGCCACTCAATTGGCCAGCCTGGACATCATTTCCCGAGGTCGTGCCGGATGGATCTTGGAAACACATAATGACTCCGTGCAGGCGCAGGCCGTGGGACGCACCGTGTTAGCTGACGATGAGCTCAGCATCGAAGCCGCCGAGGTGGTCACCACCCACCGCCGGCTCTGGGATAGCTGGGAGGATGACGCGATAGTCCGCGATGTGGCTACCGGGCGCTACTTGGATGCGAACAAGTTGCACTACGTGGATGTTGAAGGCAAAAACTTCTCAGTTAAGGGACCAGCCATCACCCCACGCCCACCACAAGGGCAATTGCCGATTATTGCCCCCTCTTACCTGTTTAGCGAATCGGGTTTGCAACACTGCCGGCTAAATGGGGCGGACGTTGTAGCAATCAATACCGCGAGCCTCCAGACCTTGCTGGCACAAGCGACAGTTTCCAGCACCTCCGGAGCCGTCGCAATTGAGCTCGACATTTACCTCGATATAGCTGGGCAGACCGGGGCACAACGTGCCGCAGACGTTGGGCTCCAAAGCAGCGAACGCGCGGTTTTTGCCGGCAGTACCCAGGCGCTGATCAACTTCCTGGCCGAATTTGCAGAAGCAACTGCCAATCCAGCAGACCAACGCCGGCATCTTGTGCATTTGTACCCCGGAGATCTGGAGATCGACGGGGCAGTGCTGATCGACGAAGTACTTCCACAACTGAAGTCCAGCAATTTGCTGGCACCCAATTCAACGACCTTGCGCGAGGATTTCGCGTTGCCAGTAGCCCAAAACCGATTCCAGGAGGCATCATGAGTACCCAGCATCAACTTCGATTCGGCGTCTTCTTCCAAGGCGTGAACTCATCCACCATTTGGCGCAGCGAAGCCTCGGGCTCCCAAACCGACTTTTCCTCCTTCCGGCAGATCGCCCAGACTGCCGAGCGGGGCCTGTTCAGCGCCTTTTTCCTCGGTGAAGGCCTGCGATTGCGTGAACATCTAGGAGAAATCCACGAGCTCGATGTGGCGGGCCGCCCAGACGCGCAAACCATGCTCGCAGCACTTGCCGCGGTAACTAGCAAGATCGGTTTGGTAGCCACCCAAAACACCACCTACAACGATCCAGCGGACTTGGCCCGTCGACTCTCCTCGTTGGATTTGATTTCTGAGGGTCGAGCTGCCTGGAACATCGTCACCACCCACAACGCGTGGACTGGCGCAAACTTCCGTCGCGGTGGCTACCTTGAGCACCACGAGCGATACTCGCATGCCGAAGATTTTGTGCGTACCGTCCGGCAGATCTGGGAGGGTGCCCCAGTCCACCACCGAGGAAATCATTACAACGTTGACTACACCGGCACCGTTCCGGTTAGCGCACAGCATCGCCCCGTGCTATTCCAAGCCGGTGACTCGGCCGAGGGACGCGACTTTGCGGCACGCCAAACCGATGTCATCTTCTCCGCTCATGTCGGGCTGGAAGACGCACTGGAATTCCGCAGGGACATCAACGCTCGTGCAGCCACGGTGGGGCGTGCCGAAAATTCGGTGAAGATCATGCCGGGAGCCGAATTCATCGTTGCTGAGACCCCAGAGGCGGCAGAAGAAAAGCACCACTGGGTACGCGAACATCAGATTGGCCCGCAACAGGCGCTGGCCTACCTCGAACAGTTCTGGGGGACCCGGTTAGAGAGCGTGGACCCATATGGGCCACTACCGGAGTTTGAGCCAGTAGTAGTGCGGAGCTCGGTAACCCGAGGTAGCGGGTTCCAAGGAGCTAAATCCCTAGAACTGGCAGCCACGTGGCGTGCCGAAGCCAAGGAGAAGGGGCAGAACATCATCGAGTTCGTCCGTTCGCGCTCACACCGTGCCGACCACACCTTCACTGGCTCCTATGATCAGATCGCATCCCGGTTGGCACGATACGCAGAACTCGGAGCGGTGGATGGATTCAACATCACCCCGTGGCTGATACCTACCGGACTTGATGACATCGTCAATCACCTGGTGCCTCGCTTGCAGGAGCGTGGCATTTATCCAGAGTCCTACGCCGGAACCCTGCGCGAAAACTTGGGTCTGAGTATTGACGAAACCCACGAGCAACGGGCTCAGCAGCCAGCTCTAGCGGAACAGGAAGTGTCATGAAACAACAGAGAACTCGCAATGCCTTCAGCATCGTGGCGCTCATCGGGCTGGTATCACTGAGCGCCTGCGCTGATCCGTCGCAGGCTACCGAGGATGCGCTCTCGGCTACCGCCAGCGATAGCGCAGTTGCAGCTTTGAGTAGCCCCAACCAGGAACGTCCCGAAGTTGAGGTCAATAAGAAGGCTCAAGCTCTGGTGCCAGAAAAGATTGCTGCAGATGGAAAATTGAGTGTCGTGACCGCACCAGGTGCTGCACCATTGAGCTTCTATGCCACGGATAACAGCACCCCGGTAGGCAACGACGCGGACCTAGCCGCGGCGCTCGCCGACGCGTTGGGATTAGAGCTTGACCTAATCCCGGTGTCTTGGGCCGATTGGCCTTTAGGAATTGAGTCGGGCAAGTACGAGGCTGCGATCAGCAACGTGACCGTGACTGAAGAACGCAAGAAAAAATTTGATTTCGCGACCTACCGTGAAGACTTGCTAGGTTTCTATGCCGACAAGGATTCTAAGATTGGCCCCATCTCAAAGGCCGAAGACGTTGCCGGGCTGAAGATCATTGTCGGTTCGGGCACCAACCAGGAGAAGATCTTGGTTGATTGGGATAAGGCCAACCAATCCAAGGGATTAAAGCCCGTTGACTTCCAGTACTACGACGATGATTCGGCATCCACCTTGGCACTGTTGTCCGGTCGTGCCGACGCAAGCTTTGGGCCAAATGCTACTGGCGCCTACAAGCAGGCGACAACCGGGGAACTAAAGCAGATTGGCTCCTTCCCCGGAGGGTGGCCAGACACCGCCCAAGTGGCGGTGACCACCAAAAAGGGCAACGGGTTGGCTGGAGCCGCGGAGGTTGCCTTGGACGGCCTGATTGATTCTGGCGCGTACTCTCAGATCTTGGACAAATGGGGACTTGGCGAAGAAGGTATTACTGATTCGCGCTTGAATCCTGACGGATTGGCCGGGTAGCGCTTGTAGTACGGTGGGGGCATGAATCGTGCAGTGCGTTTGGGTTCCCTGGAACAGCTGGGGCAGGGTCTGCCTCAAGCCAATATTCATGACAATCGTGGTCGCTGGAAGTCACTAGGAGATGGCAAAACTGCTGTAGTTACGGGTGCCAACAACGGTCTGGGATTTTTTGCCTCCCTGGGGCTTGCCGCCGCTGGTGCTCATGTGATTTTGGCTTGTCGCAACCGATTACGCGCTGAAAAAGCCATGGCAGCCATCTGTTCTCGGGTGCCCGGAGCAAACGTTGAATTCATGCAGTTTGATGCTGACTCATTGACGTCTGCCACGGCTCTGGCGGCGGAACTTCGCGGTCGCCAGCTCGATATCCTGGTGGCCAATGCAGGAATGATTCGTACGTCATCATCAAGGGAACCCGGACTGTTGGAGTACGAGCGAACAATGACCACCAACGTCATTGGACACGCCCGACTCATCGGGGAATTGGCTGAGAAGTTCCGCCAAGGTTCGTTGCGTCTGATCACCCTCGGGTCGATGTCCACGTTGATGTTGCGTACGGATGCTTCGAATCTCAAGCTGGAAGCCGATTATCATCCCTACCGTGCCTATGTTCAGTCCAAAGCGGTGCTTCAAAGCTTTGGCATTGGACTGGATCATCGATTGCGCCAGCTGCAGTGGCCGGCCCGATCCATCGCTGTGCATCCCGGATATTCACTGTCCGGGCTCACCCCGCAGGTAGAAGGGATCAACGAACCTGACTTTGCCAAGCGTTTAACCGGCCGATTGCAGGCCAGTTTCGCGCAGGGCAAACATGAAGGTTCGGTGGCAATTGTGGAGGCAGCCTTGACTAGGGGGCTGGACAACTGCGCGCCCGGAATCTTTTTTGGTCCGCAACTGACAGCCAAGGGCCGTATTTCGCTAGCCAGACCGGCAAATGCCACTCGAAGCAAGGTGCTTCAAGACGCGGCATGGGAGCTATTTGTGCAAGCGAATGGGGGACTCGATCCGTTTGCGCTGTAGCTCGCGGGTGAGCTTTCACACTTCAAATCTCTAGAGGAATTCGACAAAATCCGCGGGACGATGCTCTTTTTGTCGCACACAACTGGTAAGTTCATCTCTGATAAGCCCGTGCGACCGTGCGGCATTCGAAGCCTGGAAACAGGTTTTGGATCACTAGTCCAGGAGGACCATACATTGGCTATGAACCGTAGCGAACTTGTTGCAGCCGTTGCAGCGAAGACCGAAAACTCCCAGGTTGCCGTCAACGGTGTTCTGGATGCTGTGTTCGAAGTTTTCGTCGACCAGATTTCCAAGGGCGAAAAGGTCACCATCCCCGGTTGGTTGGCTGTAGAGCGCACCGATCGTGCAGCTCGCACCGGCCGCAACCCACAGACCGGTGAAGCAATCCAGATTCCTGCTGGCCACTCGGTCAAGCTGACCGCTGGTTCGAAGCTGAAGGCTGCTGTTGCCAAGAAGTAAGCTTCTTCAGGCTTGAACAAGGCCCATCCTCCCTCGACGGGGAGATGGGCCTTGATGCATTAAAGGGCGTATCGGAACTGGTCGTTGAACCCAAAATTGATGCCGTTAGGCCCAGAAATCTGTAAGAAGATGAAAAAATCCCGGTATTTCGCCTGTTTTCGGGCATTTCTCGGCCCAAGGTTTGATATGTTCTCACTGATAAGTCCGTGCGACCGTGCGGCGTACGAGGCCCGGAACCGGGTTTTGGATCACTAGTCCAGGAGGACCATACATTGGCTATGAACCGTAGCGAACTTGTTGCTGCTGTTGCAGCGAAGACCGAAAACTCCCAGGTTGCCGTCAACGGTGTTCTGGATGCTGTGTTCGAGGTTTTCGTCGACCAGATTTCCAAGGGTGAGAAGGTGTCGATCCCAGGTTGGTTGGCTGTAGAGCGCACCGATCGTGCAGCTCGCACCGGCCGCAACCCACAGACCGGTGAAGCAATCCAGATTCCTGCTGGCCACTCGGTCAAGCTGACCGCTGGTTCGAAGCTGAAGGCTGCTGTTGCCAAGAAGTAAGCTTCTTCAGGCTTGAGCAAGGCCCGATTCTCCGCTGGAACTTTCCGGCGGATGGATCGGGCTTTCTGCTTTTCTGCACGTTTGAGCCGATCTTCTACTTCGCGTAGAATCAGGCGTGCTTGACGATCCATCAGAAGAATAGGCTGAACCCGGTGCCACAGAATCCCGCAACCCGCGTACTGCGCGGCTGGTTAGCGGCGAGCGTGTGCACCTGGACGGCCTTTGCGGCTCACGCCCATAGTGCGCCGACAAAAATGTCGCTGGTTGCAGTGGGCCTGATCACCTGCATCTCAGCGGTGATCGCGCTGCTGCTGGTAGGGAAGAAATACCGCTTGTGGACGACCAGCCTGGTGGTGATCGCCAGCCAGGGCCTATTCCACTTGAGCCTGTCGGTGATGAGCCACGGCGATTCCGGGGTTTCCGGCATGGAGCATGTGCAGCATACTGGGCGCAGCCTCGAACTGGCCCACAACATCAGCGCCCACTACGCCGAGGCGCACACCGAATCGATGCTCTACGCGCACGTGCTGGCTGCAGCAGTCAGCATTCTCGTGCTCAACCGTGGCGAGCGCCTGCTTGCCCTCTTGGGCTCATACCTCACCCTGTCCTCGGCACGGCGAATTTTTTCGCTCGTCCGTGGGCAGATTCCCGAAACACCGATGCTTCCAGCCTACTTCCCGCTGCGCTTCCAACTCAAGCTTGCGCAATTGGGAAGGCTGCCCGGGCGCCGGGGTCCTCCTTTCTTCGTTCTTGCCGCCTAGGACAATAACGAAGTGCCCCCCTGACTGGGGGATTGGAAGGAAAACAATGAAGAACATGACGCTGCCCAAAATGACCCTCACCCGTCTGGCCGCTGTGATCGCGCTATCGATCTTGGCACTGTTCACCTCGATGACTGCCGCCTCGGCCCACGACGAGCTGGTCGGCTCCACTCCCAAAGACGGTGCGAGCCTGAAACAAGCGCCAAAAGAGCTGACCCTCGAATTCTCCGGTGTGCTGCAAACCATGTCCGGCGTGGATTCCACGAAGGTGGTGCTGAAGCAGAACGGCGAGGCCGTCGACGCATCAGCTGAAACCAAGGGCAAGACCGTGACCGTGACCCCGGCGAAGCCATTGGAAAGCGGCCAGTACGAGCTGGCCTTCCGCGTGGTCTCCGAGGACGGGCACCCGGTGGAGAACAAGCTGGAGTTCACCGTGAATGCCTCGGCCAAGCCAACCCCATCGATGATCAGCGCACCAAGCGAATCGGCCGCACCAAGCGAGTCAGCACAGCCTAGCGAGAACCCGTTGCAGGATGCGGGCAGCTCGATGAGCCCGGTCATCTGGGTCATTATCGGCGTCGTGATCCTTGGCGGCGTCATTGGCGTTCTGGCCAAGTTCATGCGCAACACCAAGTAAGCAGCCACTTTATTCCGGTGCGCCCAAGGCCACCGCGGCCTTTGGCGTGCCTGCACATTCTGTGCCCACACCACGAAAGCTTGAGACGATGAAGACTAGAACAATGACCGCACTGCTGCTGAGCTTCGGACTGCTGCTCACCGGTTGCGCGCAAAACGCACCAACGGCCAGCCAAAGCTCCAAGGCACCGCAGTCCGCTGAGCAAAACAGCACGCAAGCACAGGGGCTTGTGGCCAGCGACACCTGGGCCAAGGCAGCCGAATCAGGGATGAGCGCGGCGTTCGGAACCCTGCACAATTCCGCGGACTCCCCGCTGGAACTGCGCAAGGTGAGCAACGCGCAAGGCGATGAGATCCAGCTGCACGAAATGACCGGCAACGGGCAGAACATGAGCATGAAACAGCTTGAGGGCGACCTGGTGATCGCTCCCGGAGCCGACGCGGTGCTGGCTCCCGGCGGAAATCACCTGATGTTCATGGATCTGAAAAAGCCGCTGGTCGCCGCCCAAACCACGACGCTGACCCTGGAGTTCTCCGACGGCTCGAGCACCGACGTTGATTTCGCGATCCGCAACTTTGATGGCGCCAAGGAAAACTACGATGAACATGCCGGACATTAATGTTCCACGCCGCCTGCTGCTGGGCAGCACCGCTGCCGCCGCGGCCGGCGGGCTGCTCACCGGCTTTGGCGCTGGCGGCCTGCGCTCCGCCGAGGCGGCAGCTCCAGCGCAAGAGGCTCCTGGCGGTCCGCGGTTCAGGTCGTTCTATGGCCAGTACCAATCCGGGATTATCGATGCGCAACAGGAACATGCGGTGTTTGCCGGATGGGATGTGCTCTGGCGCGATGGCTCGCGCAAGCAGCAGCTGCAGGCCCTGCTGCAGATGCTCACCGATGATGCGGCCCGGCTGATGGGCGGCCGGGGAGTGCTGGCCGATACCGAACCGGAAATGGCGCAGCCTCCCAGCGAACTGACGCTGACCGTGGGGCTGGGCCAAAGCCTGCTCGATGTGGCCGGGCGCGGGAGCATCGCGCAGCTGCCGGCCTTTGCCGGCGACGAGCTCGAAGAGCAGTATCAGCAAAGCGACCTGCTGATCCAGTTCTGTTCGCAGGACCCCACGGTGCTGCATCATGCGGTGCGAGCGGTGGCCAAGAACCTCCGCGGGCTGGCCAGGCAGCGCTTTGCGCAGGCTGGCTTCATGCGCCCGATGCCCGGACGGGAAACCTTCAGGAATCTGTTCGGGCAAGTGGACGGGGTCAATAATCCGAAAGACCAGTTGCGCGAGCAGGTGGTATTCGGTGATGGGCAGGACAGCTGGATCGCCAACGGCACCACGCTGGCGCTGCGCCGTTTCGAAATGGACCTGGACCGCTGGGACGAGGTGGATGCCACGGGCCGGGACTTCGCCCTGGGCCGCAGGCAGGCCGATGGTTCGCCGCTCTCGGGCACTAGCGTTGATGATCCGGTGGATCTGGCGGCAGTAAATGAGCTGGGCCTGCCGAGCATCGCCGCCAACGCGCACGTGGCCCTTGCCAAGCCGAGCCACGCGGCCGAGAGCATCCATCGCCGGGGCTACAACTTCGATGACGGGCAGCACGCCGGCTTGCTGTTTGCCAGCTACCAGCGCGACCCGGCGACCAGTTTCATTCCGGTGCAGCAACGCCTGGCCGCCGCGGATGCGCTGAACACTTGGCTGAAGCCGGTGGGTTCGGCCCTCTATGCGATCCTTCCGGGGATCAGCGAGGGCGGGTATTTGGGCGAGCAGCTCTTCAGCTAGCCCCGGCCGCTGCCCCGCCATGGTGTGAGATGCGCCGTAGCGGGGCAGCGCTGGCACTTCCGGCCTGACGGGGCCGGGCAAAAATGAGATGATAAGAAGGATATGGATACAGCACAGCGCACGGTTTCAGCCACCCGCTTCATTCTGCCCGGGCTGCTCGCTTCGGCGGCAGTTTTCCTGGCCGCGGTGATGTTCACCGGCATTGCCCGCCCGGCCGAATTGGCCGACCCGGGAGCCTTTATCCGCTGGAGCCTGCCGATCGCCCGTGCGATCCACCATTCTTCCATGTCAGTGGCCATTGCGGCGCTGATCTTTGCCGCCGCGATTCTGCCGCGCAGCAAAAAAGTCACCCGCGATGTGCAGGGCGCCGATCATCCGGCCTTCAGCCGCGCGATGAACATTGCCGCCTCAGCGTCGGTGCTGTGGACGCTGTCGGCGGCCAGTGTGATGGTGCTGACCTTCTGGGACCTGGCCGGCCTGCCGATCAATTTGGACACGCAGTATTCAGCGGCGATCCTCGACTACATCCTGTCGATCACCACCGGCCGGGCCTGGGCCTGGATGGTGGTGATCGCCGCCGTGGTCAGCTCGCTGGCTTTGGCGGTGCGATCCAAGACCGGGGTGGGAGCCACCGCCTTCTTCTCGCTGTTCGGCATCCTGCCGCTGGCCTTCATCGGCCACGCCGCCGGGGGAGATGACCACTTTGCCGCGGTGAACTCCATCGGCCTGCATCTGCTGGCCGTGGTCCTGTGGTTTGGCGGCATTATCGTGCTGGCGCTGCTGGCTCCGACGCTGGCCGGCGAAGCCCCGGGACGCAAGCGCGGACAGGTGCTCGCCGGAGTGGTGCTGCAGCGATATTCGGCGCTGGCCGCCTTCGTGGTGTTCTTGATGATCGGCTCCGGGCTGGCCTCGGCGGTTATCCGCATCACCAGCTGGGAACAGTGGCTGACCCCCTATGGGACCCTGGTGATCGCCAAGCTGCTGATCACCCTGGCCCTGGGGGCGCTAGGCCTGTGCCACCGGCGCTTTGTGATCCCCAAGCTGCTGGCAGGACAGTACGGCGCGCTGCGCGCGGCCTGGCAGATCGTGCTCGGCGAGGTCATCTTGATGGGGTCGGTCATGTCGGTGGCCACCGTGCTGGCCCGCACGGCGCCGCCGACCTCCGATGAAGCCCCGGCGCAAACCACCCCGGCACGCCTGCTGACCGGCTACGACCTGCCGCCAGCCCCGGATACCGCCAGCTGGTTCACCACTTGGCGGATGGACTGGATCTGGGTGGCCGTGTGCCTGTTCGGGCTGGCCGCCTACCTCTGGGCGTTCATCACCCTGGCCCGCCGCGGGGACAAGCCCAGCGTGCCGCGCCTGGCCAGCTGGATTGTCGGCCTTCTCGCGCTGTTCTACGTGACCAGCGGCGGCGTGGCGGTGTACGGGAAGATCCAGTTCTCCACCCACATGGTCGACCACATGTCGCTGACCATGATCGTGCCGATCTTCCTGGTGCTCGGCACCCCGATCACCCTGCTGCTGCAGGTGCTGCCGGCGCGCACCGACGGCACCCGCGGCCCGCGCGAATGGATCCTCTTCCTGGTGCATTCACGCTACTCCAAGGTCATCACGCACCCGATATTCGCGGCCGTGAACTTTGCCGGGTCGATCGTGGTCTTCTACTTCACCCCGATCCTGGAACCGGCCATGCTCTACCACGCGGGGCACGAGCTGATGAACCTGCACTTCCTGCTCACCGGCTACCTCTTTGCGCTCTCGCTGGTGGACGCCGATCCGGTGCCCAAGCGCTACCCGTACCCGATGCGCCTGGTGGTCTTGCTGGCCACCGTCGCCTTCCACGCCTTCTTCGGGGTGGCGCTGATGAGCACCGAAACCCTGCTGGCCCCGGACTACTTCGGGAATATGGGGCGCACCTGGGGCGGCAGCGCGCTGGAGGACCAGGTGGTGGGGGCCGGGGCGATGTGGGCCATCGGCGAGGTGCCCACCCTGGTGCTGGCCATTTTTGTGGTCCTCTCCTGGCTGAAGCAGGACAAAAAAGACACCAAGCGCTATGACCGGCAGGCCGATCGCGACAACGACGCCGAGCTGGAAGCCTACAACGCGATGTTCGCCCGCTACCAGCAGGCCGATAAGAGGAATCCGAATGCCTAGGAAAATGACCGTGGCCCTGGCCCTGGCCCTGTGCGCAGCGCTGGCCCTGAGCGCCTGCTCGTCCACCCAGACGCAGATGCCGCAGGACCAGACCCACAAGAAGGCCGCTGAGGCCACCGCCAGCCCGAGCTCCAGCGAATCCGCACGCCAGTTGACCACTGCCGAGGTGGCGACCACCGCCGGCGCGGTGCTCGCCACCGAACTGGGCTTCCCGAACAGCGCCAAGATCCAGGGCAAGGACCTTGAAGCGCTGGCCACGCCGCCCACCGATACGCTCAAGGACATTGTGGTGCTGCCGGCGCAGTGCTCGGCCCCGATCAACGACCTGAACTGGTCGCCGGTGCAATTGGGCACCGAAGCGGCGCGCACCGATTTCACCAATGCGAACCAGACCATCACCGGTTCGGTGGAAGTGGCGAAGCTGGGTGCAAATGGCGCAGCCGCGGTCGACTCGCACAACAAGAATGTGCGCACCATCGTGGAGCAGTGCAAGTCCGCGAAGCTCAACGGCATGGACTACACCGAAACCCTGAAGTTCTCCGATCCGCGAGTGGACAAGGTGGATTCGGCACTGTACTACAGCCGCGATGGGCAGTACGCACAGAATTCGCTGGTGCTGATCAAGAAGACCAAGCAGTACGCGGTGATGGTCTCCTTTGTGGCCAGCAGCTCGCTGGCCGACGAAAAGTTCAACAAGGTGGCCACCAGCGTGATGGATGCGGCCATCGCCCAGCTGCCCTAGCGGAATAGAAGCCGGGTGGCACCTGTTGCATCTCAATGTTCCTTAACACCGTTTAGCACTGCCCCTGGCCGTGGCCGATAATGAAGTTCTAACTGCCGAGCCACGGCAATTGCGAAAGGATGACCATGAGCGCAACAGAATCGGTCCGCGCCAACTACAAGGTGCGCGCCAGCGAACTGCTGGGCCGCAACTGGCTGAATACCGGTGGCAAGCAGCTGGACCTTGAAGCCCTGCGCGGCAAGATCGTGCTCCTGGACTTCTGGACCTTCTGCTGCATCAACTGCCTGCACGTGCTGGACGAGCTGCGCCCGCTCGAGGAGCAGTACTCGGATGTGCTGGTCACCGTGGGCGTGCACTCGCCAAAATTCGAGCACGAAGCGGACCCGGATGCGCTGGCCGCGGCCGTGGAACGCTATGAAATCCATCACCCTGTGCTCGATGACCCGGAGCTGGTCACCTGGCAGGCCTACGGTGCCCGCGCCTGGCCAACCCTGGTGGTGCTGGATCCCGAGGGCTACATCGTCGCGCACCTTTCCGGCGAGGGCCACGCCCAGGGCCTGGGCTCGCTGGTCGATGAACTGATCGCCGAGCATGAGGCCAAGGGCACCTTGCACCGCGGCAACGGACCCTACGTCGCCCCGGAGGCCCGCGAGGGCGACCTGCGCTTCCCGGGCAAGGCCATCGCCTTGGAGAACGGCCACTTCCTGGTGGGCGATTCTGGCCACCACCGCCTGGTGGAGCTGGACGCGGACTTCTCGGTGGTGCGCACCTTCGGCTCGGGCGCCAAGGGCTACGCCGACGGCGGCGCCGGCACCGCCCAGTTCAACGAGCTGCAGGGCCTGGCCGCGCTGCCTGCGGAACTGGCCGCGGAGGTGGGCTACGACGTGATCGTCGCCGACACCGTTAACCACCGGTTGCGCTCGGTCAACCTGGCCACCGGCCAGGTGGGCACCGTGGCCGGCAACGGCGTGCAGCGCCTGCTGGATTCGGAAAACGCGCGCCAGGAAACCCAGCCCACCGAGCTGGGCACCGATGCGCTGAATATTTCGCTGTCCTCCCCATGGGATGTGCTTTACCACCCTTCGGGCAAGGTCATCATCGCGATGGCCGGAACCCATCAGATCTTCGCCTTCGATCCGCGCACCTCCGCGGTCTCGGTCTTCGCCGGCACCGGCCTGGAGGGCCTGAACGACGGCGCGCCGGATGAGGCCTGGTTCGCCCAGTCCTCGGGCCTGGCGCTGTCCGGCGAGAACGTGTGGATTGCCGACTCGGAAACCAGCGCGCTGCGCTGGATCGAGGTCCAGGACGGCGAGGCGAAGAGCGTGAACACCGCGATCGGCACCGGGCTGTTCGACTTCGGCTTCCGCGATGGAGCCGCCGAGCAGGCCCGCCTGCAGCACCCGCTGGGCGTGGCCGTGTTGCCTGATGGCTCGATCGCGGTCGCGGACTCCTACAACGGGGCGGTGCGCCGCTTCGACCCGGCCACCAAGACCGTGTCCACCTTGGCCAAGGGCCTGAAGGAGCCAGCCGATGTGCTGGTTGATACCTCCGTGGACGGGGACCCGGTGCTGCTGGTCGTGGAGACCAACACCCATCAGCTGGTGCGCATCCCGATCCCTGCCGAGGCCCTGGTGGTCGATGAGGGCGCCAGCCAGACCCAGCGCCCGAAGACCCGCGTGCAGTCCGGCAACCACGAGATCCTGGTGCGCTTTGCCGCTCCGAAGGGGCAGAAGCTCGATGACCGCTGGGGCGACCCGACGCAGTTGAAGATCTCGGCCAGCCCCGAAGAACTGATCCTGGAGGGCGGCGGCACCTCGGTGGGCCTGACCCGCACCTTGGTGCTCAACCCCGAGGTTTCCGAGGGCGTGCTGCACATTACCGCTCGTGCTGCGGCCTGCGATGGCGAGCCGGGCGGCGAAATCCCGGATCACGCGGCCTGCCACCTGTACCAGCAGGACTGGGGCATTCCGGTGCTGCTGGATGCACAGGGCGAGAATGAGCTGTTGCTCGACCTCCGCGGGGTGAACTAGCCCGCAGAGGCCAGGCCAGCGCGAAACCCGCAGCGGGGAATGCAGAGGAAACCTCAGCATTCCCCGCTGTGCCGCATTAGACTGTAGTGCGGGAGGCACCGGAGGGATCCGGCGAGAGCTTATGGCAGTGAAAATGTTCCGGGCATTGGAAATACCCAACTACCGGTTGTGGATCATCGGCGCCCTGGTCTCGAATATCGGCACCTGGATGCAGCGCGTAGCCCAGGACTGGCTGGTGCTGACCGAACTGACCAACCACGACGCGGTAGCCACCGGAATCACCACGGGTCTGCAATTCCTGCCCGTCCTGGTCCTGGCACCCTATGCCGGGCTGATTGCCGACAGGTTCAACAAGCGCCGGCTGCTGATGGCGACCCAAAGCTTCATGGGGCTGTGCGCACTGGTCCTGGGGCTGCTGGTCGTCACGGATTCGGCGGAACTCTGGCACGTCTACGTGCTGGCGGGGCTGCTGGGCATCGGCGCTTCCTTTGACGCACCGGCCCGCCAGGCCTTCGTCTCCGAGGTGGTCCCCGGAAGCCACCTGGCTAACGCGGTGGCGCTGAACAGCGCCAACTTCAACCTGGCCCGCCTGGCCGGCCCCGGCATTGCCGGCGTGGTGATCGCCCTGGTGGGCACCGGCCCGGCGTTTTTGCTCAACGGCGCCTCCTTCCTGGCGGTGATCACCTCGCTGGTATTCATGCGCAAGGACGCCCTGCATCCCACCACTCCGGTGGCCCGGGCCAAGGGGCAGGTGCGTGAGGGGTTCAGCTATGTCAGAAGCCGCAAGGACCTGGTGCTGATCTTCTTCCTGGCCTTCATCATCGGCACCTTCGGGCTGAATTTCCAGCTGACCAATGCGCTGATGGCCACCGAGGTCTATGGGGTGGGCGCAGGGGAGTACGGCATCCTGGGCAGCATCATGGCGGTGGGAACCTTTGCCGGGGCGCTGCTGGCGGCGCGGCGTTCGGCCCCGCGCTGGCGTTTCTTGATTGGCGGCGGGGTGTTCTTCGGCTGCGCGGCCCTGGCCAGCGCCTGGATGCCGAACTACCTGCTTTTCGCCATCATGCTCATCCCGGTGGGACTGGGAGCGCTGACCTTCTTGAACAGCTGCAATACCATGGTGCAGATGTCGGTGCCGGGGCAGTACCGGGCCCGGGTGCTGGCGTTGTACCTGATGGTGGTGCAGGGCGGGACGCCGATCGGCTCGCCCCTGGTGGGCTGGTTCGCCGAGCTCTTCGGCACGCAGATCGCCGTGTCCATCGGCGCGGTGCTGTCCCTGGCGGCGAGCTTGCTGGCGCTGTTCTTGTGGCAGAGGTTCAAGACCAATGCGGTGCCGCTGCGCAGCCAATTCCGCGAACTGCTCGGCCGATAAGACTGCGGCCGCGAGAACTACTGAGCAGCCTGCTCGACACCCGCCACCGGAACCACGGAGACTTCGGTGGTGCTGGTGGTCAGCTCCGCGGTGAAGGAATAGGTGTCCTTGATGGTCTTCTTTTCCTTCGCGCCGGTGCGCAGATCCTGCTCGGTCAGCGTCAGATTGGCGGTGGTTGTCAGCGGGGAGAGCACCCACGCGCCGTTGTAGTAGCTGACTTCGATCTTCGGGTATTTGGCGATGTCCCACTTGATGGTGGAGGAATCAACGCGCGCCGAGGTGTTGTAGGCGAAGGGGCAGCCCGAAGGCATCAAGACCTGCTGGCTGGCGCAGCCGTCCAGGTATTTCTTGACCTTGGAGTTGATCGCGGAGACAAAGGCCTTGGTCGGCTCGGTCTTCAGCGCGATCTCCACCGGATCCTTGGCAGGCTGGGTGACCACGACACCGCGGGTGTCGGCTGCAAAATTCTTGGTGCTGAAGCTTGCATCCAACACCGAAGGATAGAAGACCGGCAGGGAACTGACGCCGGCCTCCAACGGGATCTTCTGCTCGTTGACGGCCACCTCATTCACCGTGTTGGCCTTGATCTTCACGCTGGGCAGGGTGGAGGGTTCGAACTCCCACTTGTCGAAGAAGAACCAGGTCTTGCCGGCATGGCGCAGCGTGTAGGTGGACTGCTGGTCCACGCCCGTGGCCTTGTAATGCGCGGTCACGGTGCGCAGCTCGCTGTCGCCGTCCACCGGCTGCGGCATATCGGTGCTGAAGTCCGTGATGCCGGCCTGGGTGCGCTTGAGCACCTCGCCGTCCAGCGCAACCGCATCGCCCTGCGGCACCCGGGCCTGCATCAGCCCCAGGGCCTTGGCGCCCTGGCCGTCGGCGAGGTAGCTCTGCAAGACTTTGACCTCGTGCGCAGGGGAGAACAGGGTGCGATTAGCGATTATCACGCCGGCAACAGCCAGAACGAGCACTGCCACCGCGGCAAGGGCCCAGCGAAAGGCCAGGCGGGTGGCGGCGATCGGCGTGGAGTTAGGAGTCTTCATCAGTAGCTAGGCTATCTGGTTTCGGGCTCCAGACTGTAACTGGCGGGTCAAAAACGGCGGGTCTTCTCAACGGCGGCGGCGCTTTCGGTTGCCGAACATTCCGCGCAGCAACTCGCGCCCAATCATCGATGCGGCATCCAAGGCCATGTCCATCATCGGGTTCGGCTGTGCCGGGGCCTGCCGCTCGCGAGGCGCTTCGGCTTGCTGCGCGTCAGCCGGTACCTCAGCCGGTTGCTGCGGCGTTGCCGTAACAGCGGAGGCGGCCTTGGCTTCCAGCAATTCCCGGGCCGATTCGCGGTCTACCGCGGTGGTGTACCGTGAAGCCAGCGGGGAGGCCGACAGATTCTCTTCAAGCACCTGCGGCGAAGCAGGGCCGATGGTGGATCCTGGCGAGGACATCCTGGTCCATGCCACTGGGGTGGGTGCGCCCTTTTCGCCGAGCACGGTAATCACCGCTTCGCCCACGCCAGCCTGGGTCAGCGCAACTTGCAGGTCCACGCCGTTGACCGGGAATGTCTTGATGATCTCCTTGAGCGCGCTCTGATCCTTGGCGGTGAAAACGCGCACCGCATGCTGGATGCGGTTGCCGAGCTGGCCCAGGACCTCATCGGGCAGATCGGTGGGGGACTGGGTGATGAAGAACAGGCCCACCCCCTTGGAACGGATCAGGCGCACCGTGTTGATGATCGCGTCGGTGAACGCCTTGGTGGCGTCCTTGAACAAGAGATGCGCCTCGTCAAGGAAGAACACCAGTTTCGGCTTGTCCAGGTCGCCGGCTTCGGGCAAGTCCTCGAACAGGTCCGCGATCAGCCACATCAGGAAGGTGGAGAACAGCATTGGCTGCTGGTTCACCGAAGGCAGTTCCAGCACGTTGATCACGCCGCCGGTTTCGCGCACCTGCAAGAAATCGGCGGTGTCGAATTCCGGCTGCCCGAAGAACTGGTCCAGGCCCTGGGATTGCATGATCGTGATGCCACGCAGGATGACCGATGCGGTCGCCGCGCTCACCCCGCCCAGGCCCTTCAGCGCTTCGGCGCCCTGGTCGCTGACCAGGAAGCTGATGACCGACTTGACGTCGTTGAGGTCATCGAGCGGAAGCTTGTTGGAGTCGGCATAGTGGAAGATCAGCTGCAGGCATTCTTCCTGGGTTTCGTTCAACTCCAGGACGCGGGCCAGCAGGATCGGGCCAAAGGCATCGACACTGGCGCGAACCGGGGTGCCGTGGGCCCCTTCGCCCAGCGAGAGGAACTCCACCGGGTTGGCGCGGGGAGAAAATTCCTTGCCGAGTTCGGCCAAGCGGGCGGTGAGCTTTTCCGAGCCTTCGGCGCTTTGGGCCAATCCGGAGAGATCACCCTTGATGTCGGCGAGGAATACCGGAACACCGGCCTTGCTCAACTGCTCTGCCATCAGCTGCAAAGTGACCGTCTTGCCGGTACCGGTGGCACCGGCGACCAAACCGTGGCGGTTGAGCATTTTCAGCGGCAAGCGGATCGGCGCCGTGGGCTGAGGCTTGCCGTCGATCAGGGCTGTACCCAGATCGAGGCTCTCGCCTTGGAAGTTGTAGCCTTCGATGAGGCCTGCCAGCAATGCATTTGTATCCTGGGTCATAGCGCTACTCTATGCTTTCTAGAACGGGTGCAAAAGACGTTGGACGAATGCTTGTGTGCGGGGATTTGCCGGCGTGGACAGAACCTGGGCAGCGTTTCCGGTCTCCACGACCACTCCGCCATCCATGAAGACGACGGTATCGGCCACATCCCGGGCGAAGGCCAGCTCGTGGGTCACCAGCACCATGGACCAGCCCTCCTGGGCCAGTTCCTTGATGACGCTGAGCACTTCGCCAACAAGTTCGGGGTCCAGAGCACTGGTCGGTTCGTCGAAGAGCAGCAGGTCGGGCTGCTGCATCAGCGCGCGGACAATGCCCACGCGCTGTTGCTGTCCGCCGGAGAGCGAATTCGGGTAGGCCTCGGCCTTGGAGCCCAGCCCCACGCGATCCAGGAGCTCGCGCGCCTGAAGCAGCACCTGGTCGCGCGGGCGCTTTTGGACTTCGATCGGCCCAATGCTGACATTTTGCAACACCGTCAGATGCGGGAAGAGATGGTGCCCTTGGAAAACCATGGCCGAACGATCGCGCAGCACCTGCGCTGATTTTGGCTTGGTCGTGGCATCGAAGCTCACCGCCGGGCCGCCTTCAAAGCCGACGGTTCCCGCATCCGCGATTTCCAGCCCATTCAGGCAGCGCAGGGCGGTGGTCTTTCCGGAACCCGAGGGGCCGATCAAGGCCACGACTTCGCCGGAGTGCACGGAAAAATCGATGCCCTTCAGCACCTGGTTCTCGCCGAAAGCCTTGTGCAGGCCGGTGACGCTGAGCAAGGTTGTGCTACTTGGCGACATACTTTTCCAGCTTTCCTTCAACAGAGTTCTGCAGCGCAGAGAGCAACAGGCAAATGATCCAGTAGATTGCGGCCGCTTCGCAGTACAGCAGCATGAACTCGTAGGTCGAGGCCGTGATCTCCTGGGCCTTGCGGAACATTTCGGTGACCAGGATGGTCGAGGCCAACGAGGTGTCCTTCACCAATGAGATGAAGGAATTGGACAGGGGAGGAATCGCCACGCGGGTGGCCTGCGGAAGAATCAACCGGTACAGGCTGCGCGTGCGCGACATGCCCAGGGTATATCCGGCCTCCCACTGTCCGGCCGGGACCGAGAGGATCGCGGCGCGGATAATTTCGGCGGCATAGCCGCCGATGTTCAGGCTGAAGGCAATGATCGCACTGGGCCAGGGATCAATGGTGATCCCCAGGCTGGGCATGCCGTAGAAAATGACAAACAACTGCACCAGCAGGGGAGTGCCGCGAACAATCGAAATGTAGACCCGGGCGATGCCTGAGAGCGCCGGGTTTTTGCTGATGCGCATCAGCGCCATCAGCAACGCGATCGCCAGTCCGAGGGCAAAGCTGATCAGCGCGAGCGGAATGGTTGCCGTGATTGCGCCCTGGGCCAGTGGCCAGAGCGAATCGATGAATAACTGCCAATTCGAATCCATAAGCTACCTTTGAGACAAACGAGACTGGCCCCACGCTGGAGACGTGTGGAGCCAGTCTACTGTTTCACTAGGGATGGTACCGGTTATTTGCTGATGTCCTCGCCGAAGTACTTTTCAGAGATCGATGCCAGCTCGCCATCGGCACGCAGCTCGTCCAGGGCGCCATCGATCGCTTCTTGCAGATCCTCCGAGCCCTTGCGCAGGGTGACTGCCGATTCGCTCTTGTCCTCGGATTCAGCGGCGATCTTGATGCTGTCATCCGGATTGGTTTTCTGTGCATCCAGGAAGGTCAGCTTGTCATTGACGGTGGCATCCACTCGACCCTGCTTGAGCAGGGTGACCGACTGGGCCCACCCCTCCACCGGCTCGATGGTGGCGCCAGCGGCCTTGGCTGCCTCATAGAAGCTGCTGGTCAGCGACTGCGCGGTCTTCTTGCCCTTTAGCGAGTCGAAGGAGGTGATGTCGGTGTTGTCGCTCTTGGTGACAACTACGCCCTCGGAAACGGTGTACGGCTTGGAGAAGAGGTACTTCTCTTCGCGTTCCGGGGTAATGGCCACCTGGTTGGCGATCACATCAAAGCGTCCGGCATCCAAGCCAGCAAAAATTGCGTCCCACTGTGTTTCCTGGAACTTGACCTCAACACCCATCTTTTCGCCGACGGCCTTGATGACTTCAACGTCGTAGCCGGTCAGCTCGCTGCCTTCATGGAAGGAAAAGGGGCGGTAGGTTCCCTCGGTGCCGACGGTCAACACGCCGGCGTCCTTGACCTTTTGCAGGGCAGAATCGCTCTGCTCGGACGAGGAGGAGCCAGCGGTGTCGCCAGATGAACCGCAGGCGCTCAGGGATAGGGCAAGAATTGCGGCGGTAGCCAGCAGTGGAACGGTGCGCTTCATGGTGACCTCATTCAAAAGGGGGTGAATATGCTCTAGTCCTAACAACAGTCTAGAGACATCCGCTTATTCCGAAGCTCAAAAGTTACACTAAATTCCCAGCATGACGGCCAGCAACATCATCAGCGGTATCGCGCAGATGGTCGTGATGAGCACCGTATCCTTGGCCACGATCACCCCGTGGTTGTAGCGCGAGGCGGTCACGAAGATATTTTGCGCGGTAGGCAGTCCGGCCATGATCACCGAAGCGACCAGCATTTCTCCGCGCAGCCCGAAGGCCAGATAGGCCAGCACCCAGGCCAGCGCCGGGTGGATAACCAGTTTTGCTGCCGTTGCGATGAGCACATCAGCGCGTCGGCCGGACTTCTTCTCCAGCGGCCTGGACCCCACAAGCGAAATGCCGAAGGCCATCAGCATGCACGGAATCGAGGCGCCGGCAATCAGATCGATCGGTTCAAGCACGATCGAGGGCGGTCTGAAGCCGGTCAGCGCGACGACGAGGCCAAGCATGGAGCCGATGATCATCGGGTTCTTCGCCGTGGCCACCAGCAGTGCCAGCGGCGTGGTGCGGTGGCGCGAGGTGGTGGCATCCAGCATCGCCAAATTGATCGGCTGGTACAGTGCCAGCTGGAACAAGATGATGGGTGCGGCAAAAGACGCATCGCCAAGGACATAGAGGGCGATCGGCAGCCCGAGGTTGGCCGAGTTCACCGTGGACGCGGACATCGCGGCAATGATCCGCTCCGAAGCTGAGCGCTTCAGCCAGCGCGCCGTCGCCAGGTAGTACACCACGGCCGTGAGCGCAGCGGAGATGGCGGCCACCCACAACAACGGGCCCAGCACGGCGACGGGATCGGACTCGGCCAAGGTGGTGAACAACAGGGCGGGGCTGGCGATGAAGAAGGTGACCCGGCTCAGGACATTGCGACCTTGTTCGCCGAGCACCCCGGTGCGCCCAACCAGATATCCAACGGCGATCACCACCCAGATGATGGAGAAGCCTTCGAGGACTCCGGTCATCATGCTCCTTGGGCGTTGGCCTGGTAAAACGAAAACGTCGGGGCACCTGGTGGTACCCCGACGTCAGTGCGAGCGGGCGACGGGAATCGAACCCGCGTATCGAGCTTGGGAAGCTAGCGCTCTACCATTGAGCTACGCCCGCAGGTGCACCGAGCGGCCTAATGACGGCTCGGGCAACAATCAGCATATCCCACGAATTCGATCGGCCGGTAAACGGCGCGAATAATCGTGCGGAAAGTTACGCTTGGTCTTCGGATTTCTGCTTCAGCAGCTGCTGCTGCAAAATAGCCACGCCATCTGCGGGTACCTCGAAGCTCAGTTCATCGCCCGGGTTCACCACGAATCCGGTGTTCTCCAGTGCGCGCACCACGGTGGCGCCTTGGACCTTAACGCCAAATGGCGCTTGGTCGATGTAGCTGGAGGGAATGCGTTCCAGGGTGGTGAACAACGCCACCACGGCCTCGCCGGTCGGGTTGGTCAGCAACATCGGCTGGGCGTTCTTGTTCTCTTCGGTGACCTCTTCGCGGGAGAGGAAGTACACCTCGGCGCTCATGAAGGCGCCAATGACGGAACCGGACAACTCAGGTTTGTTAAGACCGGCCTGCAGCATCATTTCGAAGTGCGTTTTAGGCTTGGCACGGTGCTGGTCCATAGGCGTCTGGATGATCGCATCCGGGATTTGTGCCGGATTCTGGCCATCGTGCGCAGCTGGGGTGTTCTCGGTGCTCATGTACTCCAGCATGTCGCGATAAAGCCTCAGGTGCAAACGGCGAATGCGGGAAAATCGGGGTAAAGGCCTAAAATGGCAGATGAGCATCCACGATTGAATCAAGGACAGAGCATGCCTGAATTCCGTTATGAGGATCTTCTGCCTATTGGCGAAGATACAACCCCATACCGCAAGATTTCCTCCGAAGGCGTCGAGGTCGTCGCCGGCCCGGATGGAAAAAATTTCCTCAAGGTCGCACCAGATGCCTTGGAGCAGCTGGCCGAAACCGCACTGCACGACATCTCCCACTACCTGCGCCCGGCCCACCTGCAGCAGCTGCGCAACATCCTCGACGATGAGGAAGCCAGCCCGAACGACAAGTTCGTTGCACTGGACCTGCTGAAGAATGCCAACATCGCAGCCGGCGGCATCCTGCCGATGTGCCAGGACACCGGCACCGCGATCGTGATGGGCAAGCGCGGACAGCGCGTCCTGTCCGAAGAGCAGGATGAGATCTCGCTCTCGCGCGGCATCTACAACGCCTACACCAAGCTGAACCTGCGCTACTCGCAGCTGGCGCCGATCACCACCTGGGAAGAGAAGGCCACCGGCAACAACCTCCCGGCGCAGATCGACCTGTACGCAAACACCAAGGACGGCGCTGACACCAGCTACAAGTTCCTGTTCATGGCCAAGGGCGGCGGATCGGCCAACAAGTCCTTCTTGTACCAGGAGACCAAGGCGATCCTCAACGAGAACTCGATGCTGAAGTTCCTCGATGAGAAGCTGCGCTCGCTGGGCACCGCTGCCTGCCCTCCGTACCACCTGTCCATCGTCATCGGCGGCACCAGTGCCGAAATGGCGCTGAAGACCGCAAAGTACGGTTCGGCCAAGTACCTGGACTCGCTGCCTACCGAAGGGGCGATGACCGGCCGCGGTTTCCGCGACACCGAGCTGGAAGAAAAGGTCCTCGAATTGACCCGCCACTTCGGCATCGGCGCGCAGTTCGGCGGCAAGTACTTCTGCCACGACGTGCGCGTGGTGCGCCTGCCTCGCCACGGTGCTTCGATGCCAGTGGCCATCGCAGTATCCTGCTCGGCTGATCGCCAGATGCTGGCCAAGATCACCGAAGAGGGCCTGTTCGTGGAGCAGCTGGAAACCGATCCAGCCCGCTTCATGCCAGAAGAAAACCACCCGGCCCTGGCCGCACACGACGATGAAACCGACGGCGTCACCGGCACCGGTGGCAGCTCCGTGGTGAAGATCGACCTGAACAAGCCAATGGATGAGATCCTGGCCGAGCTGACCAAGTTCCCGGTCAAGACCCGCCTGTCGCTGACCGGCCCATTGGTGGTGGCCCGCGATATCGCGCACGCCAAGATCAAGGAACGCCTGGACGCCGGCGAAGAGATGCCGCAGTACCTCAAGGACCACCCGGTCTACTACGCAGGCCCGGCGAAGACCCCGGAAGGCATGCCTTCGGGCTCCTTCGGCCCGACCACGGCAGGGCGCATGGATTCCTATGTGGACCAGTTCCAGGCAGCCGGCGGCTCGATGGTCATGTTGGCCAAGGGCAACCGTTCCAAGCAGGTCACCGATGCGTGCAACACCCACGGCGGCTTCTACCTTGGTTCCATTGGCGGCCCGGCCGCACGCCTGGCCCAGGATTGCATCAAGAAGGTCGAAATCCTCGAATACGAGGAATTGGGCATGGAAGCCATCTGGAAGATCGAAGTCGAGGACTTCCCAGCCTTCATCGTCGTTGACGACAAGGGCGAGGACTTCTTTGCCGAGACCTTGAAGCCGACCTTCACCGGCATCCCGGTACGCGCAAAGTAGATTTCGGCGTTCTAGACAGGGACTGCCAGCGGTTATCGCAACCGCTGGCAGTCCCTGTGCAATTCCTAGCCGATGCACAGGCGGCGGCGGGGGATAAAAGCCTGAATACCGGGGGCTGCTTCGGTAGAATTCATGGTGCTTCGCATGCGCTGGATGCATTACCGGGATGAAGGGCAGGACTGTGAGACGGCTACTGGTCGTGAATGTGCTGCTGGGCATCCCCGGAATTATCTACTATTGGATGCTGAGCCTCATGGTGCTTGCCGACCCGCTGACCACGTGGGGGAGGGCAGCTCGGGACCTCTATGAGGCCCACTCGTTCTTGCCTGTTCAAGTAGTGCTCGGTCCGCCCCTGGCCATCGGAACCATGGTCTGGGTGCTGTCCAACGTGAACTTGATCTACCGCAGGAAGCGCGCAGGCGCCTGCCAGAAAACCAGCGGCAAGTACTTGCACTGGGGCATCGCGCTGGCAGCCTCGTTGATTCCGACCGCAGTGTTTCTGGGTATTGCAGCGTTCTTTTAGACAGCCTTATTTTTCAGTGAAGCCGAAGCCCCAGTCACGGTAGGGCGGCAAGAAGCGCAGGACCAGAAGGTCGTCTTCCTTCATCACGCCGTGTCCAACCTTCTGGGCGTCCTTGTCGGATTCCTTGTCGGCTTTTTTCGAGTCGGCTTCTTCCTTGGGTGCTTCCAGCGACTTTCTGAGCATCTGAATGTAGTCTTCATAGGTCTGTGCGCCAGATTCAGCCAAGGCCTTGGCATGGTCCTTGCCGATGTAGCGCACATGCCATGGCTCATATTTGTAGCCGGTGATCTCTTCTTTGCCCTGCGGGTAGCGGATGATCAAGCCATAATCCTCGGCATGCTCCGCAATCCAGATGCCTGCGGGAGTTTGGCCGAATTCTTCCTTCAGCTCAGCCCGGCTGTTGGCGTATCCCAGGTCTGCTGCCAACCCGAGCTGGTGCTCGCTGGTTCCGGGGCGTGCCGAAATGCGTTCAGCATAAGCCGTCCCGTACTTCGCTTGATATTGGCTGAACAGCGAAGCTTGGCGTTGATATGAGCGGTAGGCACTGAGCAGCTTGATGGAGTGCCCGGCAGCTCGGGCATCAGCGATGAGGTCCTCGACGGCTTCTGCGGCTTCGGGGCGCAAGGTCAGCCCGGTGCCGCCAACACTCACCAGGTTGGCCGGGGTGTAATCCTCAGGCGACAGCTTGGTGGTCGGATTGATAAGGGCCAGCATGCTCGACGCATCTGAAAGCTGGGAGCTTTCAACGGCAGGCAGGTCTTCGGCTGGCGCGGCCAGCGCAGCCGGAACTGCACAGAGCAGCAGTGCCGCGGAAAGAACGGAGCTGGTCAGCGCGGAGGCTAGACGCATGATGTGATGAACCCCTGTGTTGCGAAGTGATGATGAAGGGGCAAACCCCAATCCCACGATAGCTGGAATTGCTGGGGAAGTAATGGGAATTGCGTCACGGCCGCGGTGAACAAATGATGACTTTCCGTGGATCAGCGATCCATTCCAAACAAGAAAACCTACATATTTCTTCGATGAGTTCAACGATTGGGCATTCTCACGATAAATTTGAAAGCGTGTTGTATTCAGATGGTGACATTCGTCGAGAAATAGCGTCCGGGGAGATTGGGCTTGAGCCCTTTGAACCGAATATGGTCCAGCCCGCATCAGTGGACGTTCGTATTGACCGGTTCTTCCGGCTCTTCGACAACCACAAATATGCGCACATCGATCCATCGGTGGAACAAGATGAGCTCACCCGTTTGGTCGAGGTTGACCCGGACGAGCCTTTCATTCTGCACCCCGGCGAATTTGTACTTGGCTCGACTTACGAAGTAGTGACCCTCGGGCACTCCATCGCTGCGCGGTTGGAAGGCAAGAGCTCCCTCGGCCGTCTCGGATTGCTGACCCACTCCACAGCAGGTTTCATTGATCCTGGCTTCTCGGGCCACGTCACCTTGGAACTTTCGAATATGGCCACCTTGCCAATCAAGCTCTGGCCGGGATCGAAGATCGGCCAGCTGTGCTTCTTCAAGCTGACCTCAGCCACCGAGCACCCCTATGGTTCTGGCCCCTATGGAAACCGCTACCAGGGCCAGCGTGGCCCCACGGCGTCGCGCAGCCACCTGAACTTCCATCGCACGAACATCGAAAGCTAATCACATTAATGGATCGGCCCCTGCGGGGCCGATCCATTGTGCTATCTGCCTCAAGGCAGCAATTGCCTAGGCATCTGGACTACGTGGAGATCGAATCGGCAACAACAGAAGCAGGCCGAGAGCCAGGACCACGAGGATGCCCAGGATGCCAAAACGCTGGGCGCTCCCCGAAGCGACGAATGGGGTGGCCAAGGCAATGGACAACCCGAAAAGCCCGGGTGCCAAGAAGGACACCGCTCGCCCGGTCGTAGCGTAGAGGCCGAAGAGCTCACCTTCGCGCCCGGCGGGGACCAGCCGGGAAAGGTAGGACCGCGAAGCGGATTGGGCAGGACCGACGAACAGGCATAACAGCAAACCGAAGATCCAGAAGCCGCTGGCCCCGGAAGATAGGAAAACCCCGGCGCCGGCAATCAGCAGTCCTGCCAGCGAACCACAGATGACCTTCTTCGGCCCCAGCGTGTCGTCGAGCCGGCCGCCCAATACTGCTCCAAGGGCCGCGACCAGATTGCCGGCAATGGCGAAGATGATGACTTCCGAAGGGGCGAAGCCGAACGTTCCTGCAGCGATGACGCCGCCAAAGGTGAAGATCGCGGCGAGGCCATCGCGGAAGACTGCGGATGAGCAGAGGAAGAAGAGCAGGTTGCGGTCGCTGCTCCACAAGTTCCTGATGGTCGCAAACAGCACCTTGTAGGAATCCTTGAGCGGGATTTTGACTGCACTGGCTGGTGGGGATTCGGGGATGATGAAAAACAGCGGCAGGGCAAAGACCAGGCACCAGCCCGCTGAGAAGAGAGCGATCAATCGCAGATTCAGCGAGTTTTCGCTGGAAGCCCCAGGCCACTGGACGATCGGTTCAACGAATCCGAAGAGCACGAGTGCCAAGGCGAGAATTCCGCCAACGTAGCCCATGCCCCAGCCGAATCCTGATACCTTGCCGACGGTGGCCTTGGTGGAGATCTGGTTGAGCGCGGCGTTGTAGTTCACCCCGGCAAACTCGCTGACCACCGACATCAACGCGATAAGGATGGCCCCGAACCATAAGAACGCCGGATTCGGGTAGACGAAGAAACAGGCGGCGCAAATTGCAACGAGGATCAGCGTATTGACCACAATCCATAGTTTGCGCCGGCCTGCGGCATCAGCGCGCAACCCGGTGACGGGCACCAAAAAGGCGATGGCCAGGCCGCCGAGGGTCAGTGCCTGGGAGAGCACCAGGGAGGCATGGTCCTTGTCGCCAAAAAGATCGCTGGTCAGGTACACCGTGAATACGAAGGTGATCATGACCGCGTTGATGGCGGCCTGGCCCCAGTCCCAGCTTGCCCATGCCAAGGTGTACTTGTTGAGCCATTTCTCGCTCACTGGCCTCGACATCGGCTGATTGATTGACATGGTCGAATCGTACCCGTTGCATGAGAACCGTTGGTGAACCCCGCACAGAAATTAGGCGTTCCTGTGTAAAAGCCCAAAATCAGCTGATCGCGGAAACAGCAGAAAATATGCCGCCAGCGGCACATCCCACGGAATCGGGCAGTGGCCGGCTGATAAAATTACAGGTGCAGACTATTTTTCGTGGTCATCGCACTCTGCCCATCCGCCAGACGACAGAGGAGACACGTGCTAGTAATTCTCGCTGCGTTGTTTGTGACCGCTTTCTTGTGCCCGATGCTATTCCGGGCGCTGAAACGAAATGCCTTTTATGTGGTGGCGGTCGTCCCGGCAGCGGGATTCGCCTGGCTCTTGACTCAGCTTCCGGGGGTGCTCGCCGCCGATGAGTCCTTGGCCAATGGTGCGCCGAACGCACCACCGTCCATTGGCATTCAGTGGATTCCCGGACTGAATATCGGATTGAACTTCCGGCTGGATTCGCTAGCGGCCACGATCCTGCTGCTGATTCTCGGCGTCGGCGCGCTGGTGCTGTTCTACTGCGCCCGCTATTTCAAGAACGATGACCCGCAAATCGGTGGATTCGCCGCCAAGATGGTCGCCTTCGCCGGAGCAATGACCGGCCTGGTCACCGCGGACGACGTGATCATCATGTTCATCTTCTGGGAAATCACCAGTGTCCTGTCGTACCTGCTGATTGGTTTTAACCAGGCCCTGATCACGGCCCGCCGTTCGGCGATGAATGCGCTGATTGTCACGACCCTGGGCGGGCTGGTGATGCTCGCCGGCATCTTGATGATCGGTGCCAAGGCCGGAAGCTACCAGCTTTCCGAGATTATCGCTTCTTCAGACCAACTGGTCGCCTTGGGCAGCTACACCGACGTGGCAGTGGCCCTGATCATCGTGGGAGCCATTTCCAAGTCGGCGCTGGTGCCCTTCCACTTCTGGCTGCCCGGCGCCATGGCCGCGCCAACCCCGGTCTCCGCCTATCTGCACGCTGCCGCGATGGTGAAGGCCGGCGTCTACCTCATCGCCCGGCTGGCACCGGGCTTTGCCGACACCAACCTCTGGGCGCCGATGACGGTGGGCATCGGCATTGCGACTATGCTGATCGGCGGCTTCCGTGCGCTCAAGCAATACGACCTCAAACTGATTTTGGCCTTTGGCACCGTCTCGCAGCTCGGATTCATCATTGCGATATTCGGCTTCGGCACCCCGGAAGCCGCCTTCGCCGCGCTGGCCATGACCTTGGCACACGGGCTGTTCAAGGCGACCCTCTTCCTCAGCGTGGGCATCATCGACCACAACACCGGTACCCGTGATATTCGAAAGCTCAGCGGGCTGCGCCGTGCCATGCCAATCCTCACGGCCACCGCCGGGATCGCGGCTGCTTCGATGGCCGGAATCCCGCTGCTCTTCGGGTTCGTCGCCAAGGAAGCAGTCTACGAGTCAGCATTGCACCTTGATACCCCGTGGGGCATGATCGCGCTGATCGGACTGGTGCTGGGCGCCGGATTGACGATGGGCTATTCGCTGCGTTTCTTCTTTGGGGCTTTCGGGGTGAAGAAGTATTCGGTGCCTGCGCTGATCTGCAAGGCGCCCACCCTCATTTTCTTGGCACCGCTGCTGGTGCTTTCGGCGCTGACGCTCGTCCTTGGCGTCTACCCGCAGCTGGTGGAACCGCTGATGCTGCAGTGGTCTCAGGCCCAGGGCGGACCAGGCAAGATGCACCTGCTGCCGTTTGCCGGTTTTAATGCTGCCCTCGGGCTGAGCGCGCTGTCGGCGAGCTTGGGCCTGGCCTTCTACTGGATCCGCCGGCGAACCGATACCGGTGCACCACTGCGCCGGATGACGGTCTCGGCCGAAGAAATCTACCGCATGTCGGTGAACGCCTTGGACATGGCGGCAATTTGGATCACCGGTCGCACCCAGCGTGGTTCGTTGTCCTTCTACCTGGGAGTGATCCTGGGCGTGGTGCTGGTGCTTCCGCTGGGCATCGCCCTGACCGTGTCCACGCCATGGCCGGAAAACTGGATTGTTGCCGATCATCCTGCCCAGCTGCTGATCGGCGCGATTATCATCGCCGGCGCCGTGGTGGCAATCATCGCCCCGAAGCGCTTCATGGCGGTGCTGATGGTCTCGGTTACCGGCTATGGCATGGTGGCAATTTTTGCGCTGCAAGGGGCACCGGATCTGGCGCTGACCCAGCTGCTGGTGGAAACCATCGTGCTGGTTTCCTTCGTGCTCGCCCTGCGCGCCCTGCCCAAGCGCTTGTGGGGCGGGGTGGTCCGGATCAAGTGGGGCCGCGCCCTGATGGCGATTGCCCTGGCGGTGATGGTCATTTACATTGCCATCGCCATGATGGGTGCCCGCCAAGAAGCCAGCATCTCGCTGGCCTGGCCGGAATTGGCCTACAACCAGGGCTACGGCAAGAACATTGTGAATGTTGCCCTGGTGGATATGCGCGTGTGGGACACTTTCGGGGAAATCACCGTGCTGGCGGCAGCTGCCACCGGCGTGGCGTCGCTGATCTTCGCCGGACGCAGCTTCGGCAGCCGGGTGCGTGCCCACGAGGTTGCCCCGGGAAGCATCGATTCGGGTTCCGAAGCCATGGGCGGCAAGGACTCCAAGGAAGTGGAACTGCGCATTGCAAGGCGTTTCGCCTCCAGCGGCAACCAGGACTGGCTGATGGCAGGAAGCACGCTGGTCGCCGAACGGCGCTCCATCATTTTTGAAGTGGTCACCCGCCTGATGTTCCACTCGGTGCTGATCCTCTCGGTCTACACGTTGCTCACCGGGCACAATACGCCAGGTGGCGGTTTTGCCGGCGGGCTGATCGCAGGACTGGCATTAACCATCCGCTACCTGGCCGGAGGACGCATCGAGCTCTCCGAGTCCATGCGGATCGCCCCGGGCATGCTGATCGGTGGCGGTATTGCGCTGGCCGGGCTGTCCGGAATTGTGCCGCTGCTGATGGGCGATGAAATTTTTACCACCTATGCCATGGAATTCTGGTTCTTCGGCGACCACAAATTTGTCACCTCCACCATCTTCGATATCGGCGTCTATCTGGTGGTGCTGGGCCTGGTGCAGGATGTCTTGCGTTCGCTGGGCAGCGAGATCGATTCGCTCTCCGAAGGACGAAGCCCGGTGGATCGCCACGACTTTGTTGAAGCATCACGGACAGGAGTTGGACGATGAGTGTGAACATCACCTTCCTCGTGATTACCGGAGTGCTGCTGGCGGCCGGATTCTATCTGGTCCTTGAACGCACACTGACCCGCGTGTTGCTGGGCATCATGCTGCTGGGCAACGGCATCAACCTGCTCATCCTCACCAGCGGCGGCCGGCGCGGAGTGGCTCCGCTGTTCCAATCCGGATTGGCTGCCGAGGAGTATTCAGACCCGTTGCCGCAAGCGCTGATCCTCACGGCCATCGTGATCACCTTCGCGGTCACCGCCTTCCTGCTGGCCATGATCTACCGTTCCTGGACGTTGACCAGCGCCGATGAATTGGCCGACGACACCGAAGATATCAAGGTCTCGCAGAAGACCGCATACGACGAAGAGGAAGACTCGCCGGTGGCAGAGGATACGACCGAATTCGTTGATGAAGAGGGCCGCCCAGTGCGCGAGGGGGAAGAGTGAATTTTCTGGATCTAGCACCCCTGGCCGTGGTCTTGCCGATCATCGGCGCCGGGGCAGCGTTCTTGGCCCGGCGGCAGGTGCGCACCCAGCGGTTGATCACCATCGGGATCCTCTGCTTGACCCTCGTTCTGGAAGCGGGCATGCTGGCCGCGGTATGGGGAGGCGAAAGCTACGCCATCCACATCGGCGGCTGGGAGTCGCCCTTTGGCATCGCGCTGATGGTCGATGGCTTCAGCTCCTTCATGCTGCTGATTTCCACCCTGGTCTCGCTGGCCGTGCTCTTCTTCGCCACCAGCCAGGGCCTGGCCGACGGCGACGAGCCCGGACCGGTGTCGGTTTTCCATCCGGCCTACCTGATCCTGCTCGCCGGAGTGTCCAACGCCTTCCTGGCCGCCGACCTGTTCAACCTGTACGTCGGGTTCGAAATCCTGCTGACCGCCAGCTACGTGCTGCTGACCCTGGGCGGAACTGCCGAACGCATCCGAGCCGGTACCACCTACGTGGTGGTTTCAGTGGTGTCCTCGGTGATCTTCCTGATGGCCATCGCCATGACCTATGCGGCGACCGGCACGGTGAATATGGCCGACCTGGCCGTGAAGCTGCCCGAACTGGATCAGGGCCCGCAATTGATTTTGCATGTGCTGCTGCTGATTGCCTTCGGCATTAAAGCGGCAGTATTCCCGCTGTCCCTGTGGCTTCCGGACTCCTACCCGACGGCACCTGCACCGGTGACCGCGGTGTTCGCCGGTTTGCTGACCAAAGTGGGCGTCTACGCAATCGTGCGCACCGAGACACTGATTTTCCCGGGGGGCGCAGTGAACGCCGGGCTGCTGGTGGTGGCGGCGCTGACCATGGTGATCGGTATTCTTGGCGCGCTGGCGCAGACGGACTTCAAGCGCATGCTCTCCTTCACCCTCACTAGCCACATCGGATACCTGATTTTCGGCGTGGCTGTCGGGGGACCGCTGGCCATTGCGGCGACCATCTACTACGTGGGCCACCACATCATCGTCCAGACCTCGCTGTTCATGGTCGCTGGCCTGATAGAACGCCGTGCCGGAAGCTCAAATGTCACCAAGCTGGGCTCGTTGGCCAAGCTTTCCCCGGCCCTGTCCCTGCTCTTCTTCATTCCCGCGATCAATCTCGGCGGCATTCCTCCGTTCTCCGGTTTCCTGGGCAAGTTCGGATTGCTCCATGCCGCCGTGCAGGATGCTGACCCGCTGACCTGGGTGGTGGTGGGCGCGGGCCTGCTGACCAGCCTGTTGACGTTGCTGGCGATCATTCGTGTCTGGGCCCGCATCTTCTGGCGCCGCGCCGCCGATGCCGAGGTGCCGAACCAGGAGCTGGTGGATGAAGCAGCTCAGGTGGCGGCCGAAACCGCGGCTGGTGGAGCGCAGAACCCTGGCCTGGGCCTGAAGCTGGCTCGGGAATTGGAAGCTGCGTCCCTGCCCTGGGGCATGCGCTATGCCACCGGGTCGCTGGTGGTAGCGGGCATTGCCCTGACTATTTTTGCGGGGCCGATTTTTGAATTCTGTGAACGGGTCGCCGCGGAGCTCATTGCCCGCGACGCATACATCAACGCGATCTTGCCATTCTGATTGGAGGGATGATGCCGACTAAAAACTTGAAACCCGGTGACCAGCGTATTGATGATGCGCTGGATACCTCAGGCGTGCGCCACCGGGCGACACTCAAGCAGGAATGGCCGCTGCTGGCCCTGCTGATTTTTGTGTGGTGCGCACTGTGGCAGGATTTCTCGCCGGCGAACCTGATCTTCGGTGTGATTATCGCGCTGGTCATCGTCACGCTCTTTCCGTTGCCTCCGGTGGTGCTTTCGGGACGCATGAACGTTTGGTACTGCCTGCAGCTATTCATCTGGTTTGTTGGCCAGGTGTTTGTGGCCAGCTTCGAAGTGGCCCGCCTGGCCATCTTCCGGGGAAAGAAGACCCGCAGCGGCGTCATTGCGGTTCCCCTGCGCACCGACTCGGATCTGATCGTGACAACGGTTGGCCATGTGCTGACCCTGATCCCGGGATCCTTCGTCATTGACGTGGACCGCAGTTCATCAACGCTGTACTTGCACTACATCAATATCGAATCAAGGCAGGATATGGACCGTGCCCGTGAAGCCGTGCGCGACATTGAACGCCGGATGATCATGGCCATCGGCAGCCGGGATGAGTTCGACGCGATCAAGCACGAATGCGGACCGAACCTGATGCGAATGAAGGGCAAAAAATGATGGAAATCGTGATGTGGATTTGCGGCATCATGCTGGGCTTGGCCACCGTTGCCTGTGTAATCCGCGTGGCCAAGGGCCCGTCGATTCTCGACCGCGTTCTCGCACTGGACGTGATGCTGCTGATCATCTCCGTGGCGCTGTGCCTGGAGATGGTCTACAACCGGCACACCGACTACCTGCTCTTCGTCATTGCCGCTTGCACGTTGGGCTTCATCGGCTCGGTCACCGTTTCGCGCTACGTTTCTGACCAGAGGAATGCCTGATGGAGATGTTCGTGGATATTCTCGTGGCAGTACTGCTGATTGCCGGTTGCCTCATGTCACTGATTGCCGGTATTGGCCTGCTGACCTTTCCCGACATGCTCACCCGCATGCATGCCGCAACCAAGCCCCAGGTCCTCGGGTTCTTGCTGGTCTTCACCGGGCTGGCGATTCAGCTGCGCAGCTGGGCTGTGGTTCCCGTGCTCTTCTTGGCATGGGGAATGCAGTTGTTGACCGCACCGGTCTCGGCTCATATGATCGGGCGCTCCGGCTACCGCACCAAGCACGCTGCCAAGGACTCGCTCTATGCCGATGAGCTCAAGCAGATTGTGGACAAGACCAGCAGTGCCCCGCCCACCGGAACCTTCGATGCAACCTCGGGTGCAACCGGAAAATCTGAAGACTAGGACAACAACACAGCACGGGCATCCCGCCGACGGCGGGATGCCCGTGCTGTGTGCGCTACTTGCTAAAGCGTGCGACTACCTTGTTGCTACCGCGGTCTGCCAGCACCTGAATGGTGGCTGCCACGATGGCCGAGAAGATCGCAAATCCGAGAGCCTGGCGCAGCGAAGCCTCGGCGGCTTCTTCGCTTCCCTTACGGGGTGCCTTGTTTCCGGTGAAACCCTTCCACAGCTGGTCAACCAGCTTGCTGCCGACAAAACCGGCGCCAATGGAAATACCCGTGGTGGCAAGTTTCTGCACTGTATTCATTTTGCCCTCGTTTCAACGTCGTGACTTATCGTTCCTCTGCCCAGCATACCTGCGGTATGGTAGGTGGGCAGTAATTTTCCGACAGGGGAGCGTCAGACTTCGAAACTGGAGTCGCAAGACGCTGAGAGTGCGATAGATCGCAGACCCTCGAACCTGCTCCGGCTAGTACCGGCGAAGGAAGTCGAGCATCTCGGATGCGGACCGGGACCATTGTGCCCTGAATCCGTACATCTCCCCTCCTTGATATAGGAGGACCACCAATGAAGCAATCAGCAGCAAATCAGCGTTCTGGCTGGCGCGTCGTAGACATCGTCACTGCATCGGTCATCGCAGTCGCCTCGGGCGTCATCTTCTGGGCCTGGGGCGCAGGCTATGGGCTGTTCTCGCTGGCCTTTGCGGCCTTCCCTCCCGCGGCAGCACTGCTCACCGGCGTTTGGCTCTTCCCCGCGGTGCTTGGCGCGCTGATTATCCGCAAGCCCGGCGCGGCCCTGTATTGCGAGCTGCTGGCAGCGGTGGTCGAAGCGCTGCTCGGTTCGCATTATGGCCTGACCGTGCTGCTGTCCGGCCTGGTCCAAGGCCTGGGTGCCGAAGTGGTCTTTGCCGCGTTCCGCTACCGCAAGTGGAATTTGGGCGTGGCATTGCTTGCCGGGCTCTTCTCTGGACTTTTCGCCGGTATTTCCGAGGCCTACATCATGGCCTACTACGTTGAATACACCCCGGCGCTGAAGCTGTTCCACGTGATCGCTACCGGTGTCTCCGGGCTGATTGTTGCAGGCCTGCTGTCCTGGCTGGCAACCCGTGGCCTGGCCAAGACCGGCGCGTTGAGCGCTTTGGCCAGCCGCCGGGCACACCTTGAATCCGGAAAACTGGCCGCGAAATGAGTTCGATGGCCAACACCGGTGCCACGGCACAAACTCGGCGAGGCATCGAGATCATTGCTCGAGGTTTTTGCTGGCAGCACCCGGAACGCTCGCAACCTGCCATCTCGGCATTTGACGTGCAGATCAACTCCGGCGAAAAGGTGCTGCTAATCGGCCCGTCCGGGGCAGGCAAGTCAACCTTGCTCCATGCCCTGGCCGGACTGCTGGAAGTCGATGGGGCCGAGCAGATCGCCGGTCAACTGCTCATCGACGGGTCAGACGCCTTCGCCCGGGAACACCCGGTGGGGCTGATGCAGCAGGACCCGGAGACCCAGGTGGTGCAAAGCCGGGTCGCCGACGACGTGGCCTTTGGCGCCGAAAACCTGGCGGTGGATCCGGCCATCATCCGCCAGAGAATTCCCGAGGCCCTGGACGCGGTGGGGCTGGGCATGCTGCCCATGGACCACCGCACCCAGGAACTGTCCGGCGGGCAAAAGCAGCGCCTGGCCCTGGCCGGAATCCTGGCCATGCAGCCTGGGCTGATGCTGCTTGATGAACCCACCGCCAACGTCGACCCGGAAGGCATCGGGCCATTGCGCGATGCGGTGCTCAACGCCGCCCGGCTCAGCGGCGCCACGCTGATCGTGGTCGAGCACCGGCTGGATGCGTGGGCAGAACATATGGATCGAGTCATCGTCCTCGAACCAGGCGGCGGCATCGCCCACGACCTGGACCCGCAGCGGCTCATTGACGATGAAGACCTGCGTGCAGAGCTTTCGGAGGCCGGAGTGTGGGTGCCAGGCTATTCGCCACAGGTCCGACCGGCGAGCCCCCGGCCCGGGGCGCTGCTTCTGGAAGCCGCCGAGCTGGTCAGCGCCCGCAGCGGGCAAGCGCCCCGGACCCAAACGGTGAATCTGGCGGTGAGCGCTGGAACGGCGACGGTTATCCGCGGCGAGAATGGCGCCGGGAAATCCACCTTGGCACTGACCTTGGGCGGTTTGCTGGAACCGGCACAGGGAGCCTTGCAGGCTTCCGACGCGCTGGCCAACGGCCTGGGGAAATCACCATTCAGCTGGCGGGCAGGAGCCCTGATCGGCCGGATAGGGTCGGTGTTCCAGGAACCCGAACACCAATTTGTCACCCAGAGCGTGCGCGAAGAATTGGCTTTTGCGCCGCTGCGGGCCAAGGCAAGCGGCGGCCACGAGCTGAAGTACGAAGCGCAGCAGGTTGATGCCCTGGTCGAGTCGCTGCTGCAGCGTTTGGGCTTGCAGCATCTGGCCGAAGCTAATCCCTTTACTCTTTCGGGAGGGGAGAAACGCCGGTTGTCGGTGGGCACCGTGTTGGCCGCGGCCCCCGATGTGCTGATCCTGGACGAACCAACCTTCGGACAGGACGCCAGGACATGGCGGGAGCTTGCCGGATTGCTCGTGGAGCAATTGGAGCAGGACACCGCGATTATCGCAGTGACTCACGACGAGCATTTGGCCAGCGTTCTGGGGGCCCGGGAGGTTCACCTGACCGCTGTCGCGAATCAGGAGCCCGTGGTCGCCAGGGGCCCGGTCCTCGACGCTCCGGTGGGCCACAGCTGGCTGGCGAAGATCAATCCCTTGGCCAAGCTGGGTGCGGTGGCAGCAGCCACCTTGCCCCTGATTACCACCTTGGACTGGGTTTCGGCGCTGGTGGTCGTTGCTGCGACCATCCTGGCCTTCCCCTTGGCGGGCTTGAGCCCGGCAAGATTCTTCAAGCGGGCTTGGCCCCTGCTGATCGCCGGGGTGGTGGCCGCTTGGGGCATTGCCCTGGTGGGGCAGGACAGCGGGGCCGTGTATGCGCAGCTGGGGATCTTCAGCATTACCGAGGGCTCGGTCCACGGCGGTATCGCCACCGGCTTGAGGGCCTTCGCCTTGGCGCTTCCATGCATTTTGCTGCTGGCAACCACTAATCCCAGCGATTTGGGCGGGGCGTTGTCGCAGCAGTTGCGTGTTCCGCACCGTTTTGTGCTCGGAGCGCTGGCCGGCATGCGCCTGCTGGGGCTGATGGTGGAAGAATTCGCCACTCTCGGGCTGGCTCGGCGGGCGCGCGGGGTGGGCAGCTTCGGCACCGTTGCCCAGCGCATCGGCGCGAAGCTGGGCCAGTGCCTGGCCCTGCTGGTCCAGGCCCTTCGCCGGGCCGGACGGCTGGCGGTCACCATGGAAGCCAAGGGCTTCGGCATCGGGCAGCGCACCTGGATTCGCACGGCCACCTTCACCAGCAAGGATGCCGCGGTGCTGTTGGCGGGCATCGTGCTGGGCACCCTGGCTGTAGGTGCGGCCGTGCTGGCCGGCACCTACAACTTGGTCTGGGGCTAGCGGATCGCCTCGCTGAGGGCGCTGAGCTCTTCATGGAGCTCGGCGTCCAAGCGCAATGGCTTGGCGTCGATGGTGCGCACCGGGGTGAGCAGGCGGATGGAAGAAACCAGCCAGACGCCGTCTGCCTGGTAGAGGTCCTCGGGACGCAATGGGCCGTAGCCCAGGTCCCAGCCATCCTGGGCTGCCGCATCAAAAATGGCGCTCTGCGTGGTTCCCGGCAGGATGCCTGTTTCCAGCATCGGGGTCAGCAGGCGCTTGGTCTCGCCATCGCGCTGGGCCACCAACACGGTAGAGGTTGGCGCTTCGAGCACGATGCCGTCGGCCGAGGTGAAAATGACGTCGTGGGCTCCGTGCTTGCGGGCATAGCGCAGGGCCGCCATGTTCACGGAGTAGGACAGGGTTTTGGCACCCATCATCAGCCACGGCGCGCGTTCGGCGAGTTTCGAGTCGTAACCGCGGTCCAGCAGCAACACGTCGACACCGGTCTCGCGCTGTTCCTTGCCCAATGCCGGGGCCGGAGTGACGGTGACCCAGCAGATGGCTGGATCCTCATCGTGCTCGCCGCGGGCTGCAACGAGCTTGACCACTGCTTCTTCGGCCCCGCCGGTGGCATCAAAGTCGGCGACTGCTGTATCCACCGCCGCGTACCAGCTGCGCGCATCGGGGATGACCAGATCGGCCACCTCGGCCGAGGTGGCCAGGCGGGCCAAGTGGGCCTCGATTTTTCGGACAGCCTGGTTGGTGTAGAGCATCGATTCGAAGACACCGTCACCGCGGGTGACTCCCTGCGCGGTGACCAGAAGCTGGGGTGCAGAAATATCGGCCAAGTAGCCTGCCGGATAGGCCGGATCCAAGAATACTAGTGAGCTCATACCTACAGATTATCGAACCCATGCCACTTCCGTGGCCTTTCTTCTGAATGGTGTTCAGACAAGGCGAAGAATCTTAGATAAGCTGGGCGGAGGCATTTGAGCTGCCTGACGCAGATCAGAGCCGAAAATAGCGTCGATCATCGTGCATTGCCAAGGGGGTGCTTGAGTGTTGCCAAGCAATGAAGTGCTGGTGCAAATCGGTGGCGTGCTGTGGAGCATCCTGGTCGCTATCGAACTCGCGGTTCGCTACTTCATGATCGGCATCGTCCCCGGCAATCGACGCCCGACGACGGCCATGGCCTGGTTGCTTGCGATCTTCTTCCTCCCCGTGGTCGGGCTGCTGGCCTACTGGCTGTTTGCCAATCCGCGCCTTTCTCGCCGACGCTTGGAAAAGCAGCAACGCGCCCATGCGCAGATCATGGATGCCACCAGGCATATGCAGATGCCGGAGGAATTCCATTCACAAGAAGAATGGGTTGAATCCGCGGTGATGCTCAACCGCAACCTCGGCGCGATGCCGTTGGAAGGCGGCAACAGTGTCGAGGTGATTTCCGACTACCGTTCCTCCATGGAGTCGATGCGCGAAGAAATCGACAAGGCGACCCGCTATGTCCACATCCAGTTCTACATCATGGGCGATGACGAAGAATATGTTGGACCGGTGCTCGACGCGCTGGAGCGGGCAGTCCAGCGCGGGGTGCACGTGCGCCTGCTCTTCGACCACCTGGGCACCTTGCGGGTCAAGGGCTATGGCGAACTGAAAAAACGGCTCAAGAAGTCGGGCATCAATTGGCGTCCTATGCTGCCCATCGACCTGATTGGCCGGCGCTGGCGCCGCCCGGACTTGCGCAACCACCGCAAGATCCTGGTGATCGACGGGGAAGTCGGCTTCACCGGAAGCCAGAACCTGATTGAGCCCGGCTACAAGCGCAAGTCCTCGCACAAGGTCGGGCGTGAATGGGTTGAAATGATGCTTCGCGTTGAAGGCCCATTGGTGCGCAGCCTGGACGTGACCTTTGCCATCGACTGGTGGCAAGAGGATGACGACCAAGAAGTGCTGATGGACATGAACGAGGCACGGCATCCGCTGGCTTATGAAGAGCGACCGGGCTCTACTCTGGCCCAGCTGCTTCCCAGCGGTCCGGGCTTTGGCACGGAAAATAACCTGCGCCTGTTCAATACGCTGATCTACTCGGCTTCGGAACGCCTGGAAATTACCAGCCCCTACTTTGTCCCCGACGATTCGCTGCTTTATGCGATCACCACGGCCGCGCAGCGCGGGGTGGAAGTGGAACTGTTCGTCTGTGAAGAAGGAGACCAGTTCCTGGTCCATCACGCGCAGCAGTCCTACTACCAGCAGCTGCTGGAAGCAGGCGTGCGCATCCACTGCTATCCCGCTCCGATGGTCTTGCATACCAAGTGCTTCACCGTGGACGATGACGTCGCCGTGGTGGGCTCCTCGAATATGGACATGCGCTCATTCAGCTTGAACATGGAAATTTCGGTCATGCTCCTGGGCAAGGACATGGTCGATGCCGTGAATGCGGTGCAGAACCATTACCGGGAGATTTCCTCGGAAATTACCCTGTCGCAGTGGCGCCGCCGCCCGCGCATGCAGCGCTGGATTGACAATGTGGCCCGCTTGACCGCTACCTTGCAGTAGCGGCCGGGAAGCTGGCTCCCAGCGCCTGGAGCACACCCCGGGACTTGGTGATGACTTCGTCCCATTCGTCCTCTGGCACCGAATCCGCGGTGATGGCACCGCCCAGTCCCAGCGACAGGCGCCATGACTGATCGGGGAGCCTGTCGCAGACCAGGGTGCGGATGACTACCGAGAAATCCGCGGCTCCATCGGCCCCGAGGTAGCCCACGGCGCCGGAATACAAGCCGCGTGCCCGATGCTCTTCGAGTTCGTCCAATATGTTCATGGTCGATAGCTTGGGGGCGCCGGTCATCGATCCGGGCGGGAAGGCTTCGCGCAAAGCATCGGCTGCAAGTTCCGGGGACTGCAAGGCCGCATCAATGGTGGACACCATTTGGTGCACCGTGGCATAGCTTTCCACCGAGCACAGCCGGGTCACGCGCACCGACCCCGGTACCGCATGGTGGGAGAGATCGTTGCGCAACAGGTCGACGATCATGATGTTCTCGGCACGATCCTTGGGATGCGTGGCCAAATCATGCTTGAGAGCCAGATCGGTTTCTTCGTCGATGCCCCGCGGGCGGGTTCCCTTGATCGGCTCGGCGCGCAGCCGGCCGTTCTTGGACAGGGCAAGGAATCGCTCGGGGGAGATGCTGGCGACTTCAAGATCGGGGAGCCGAAGATAGTGCGCAAACGGCGCCGGGCTGGACTGGCGCATCCGGCAGTAGGCCTCGAAAGGGTTGAAGTCCTCTGCATGAGCTGTCAGCTCGGTGGTCAGGCAAACCTCGTAGGTGTTGCCCTCATAGATTTCATGTTGGGCACGGCGTATCTTCTCCTGGTATCCGGAGGCCGTGTCGGCGCAGCTGAATTGCGGAACGGGGAGAGCTGCAGCGGCGCGATGCGATGGCGGATTGCCCAGCAGGATGGTGATGGCGGCATCCGGTTTGCCGGTGCTGTGCAGGTGCATCCGCGAAAGCTGGTGGTCGATGACCACGATGGTATCGGGGGCGAAGAATTGCGCGTCGGGACGGCAGGATCCCTCAGCGATGTGCGCGTGGAGATTTGCGGCACCCACTTCGCGCTTTAGTTCGTAGCCCAGATAGCCGACCCACAACGGCAAGGGGTACTCGGTGTCCAGCGGAGCGGTTGGCGGCCACAGCCCCGAGAGCGAATCAAAAAAGCCGTGGCCCAATTGCACGCGTGCACCGGGAAGGCGGACCGTGGCTCCGCTGGCATCGGCGGTGAGCAGTGGCGGCTGCTGGGAGGTGGAGAAGGCGAGCAGGGAATACCGGTTGCGTCCCAGCGGATCCTCCAGATGCTGGCTGGTGGATTCCAGCAGGGCTGCATGCGGCAACCGCTCGGTGAGCGCATCAAAGAGCGCGGCCGCGTCGGCTGGTGCTTGATAGCTTTGGCGCAGCGTGGGCACGCTGTTGATCTGGGACCCCATCAGGCCCAGTGGCTTGATCCCTGCCGGCAAAAACCGCGAAGCCTCGACCAGGGCGGAGAGCGGATCGGCGACCGTTGCAGTGTTGATGACCAAGTCAGCATGGTGCTCCGGCGAATTTGCGGTCAGATAGCCGTTTTCCTGATCAGCCCAGGTGCTCCAGAATGGCGTGTAGGTCTGGCCGTCGCGGGCCAGTGCGCGCTCGCGCCGAAAGTCCTCTGGCGCATCAAGCCAGATGCCCACATCGATGAAGCTCGCCGCCTGGTCATTGAGCGCGCCGACACCTTCGATGATCACGATCCTGCCAGGGGAGAAGATTTGCTGTTCCCCCAGGCAGCCAGCGGCCCAATCCCAGGTGAGGTAGGCGACTTGTTCCCCGCGGGCCAGCGCAGGAAGCAACTGGTTGTACAGGTCGCAGGCATGGCCCAATCCGTGCCAGCCGTGATAGAGGTCTTCCAGGCGCAGCACAGCCACCGGCGAAGTGGCTGAAAGGCGTTGCGCTAGGTCTGATGCGAAGGTGCTTTTGCCTGAACCGGAGCGTCCATCAATGGCAATAAAAGTTGGTCTAGCGGTTTCCACGAGAAGCGATATTACTCCGCACGTAATCTACAAGGGCTGGCAGGGAAGCAGAAATAAGTTTCCAGGTTTCACGGAAGTCGCCGGCATCGCCATACCAGGGGTCGTAAACGCCTTGGCGGTCATGCGGCGAGCTGGCGGCCTGCGGATCAAAGGAGCGGAACATGCGCAGCTGAGGCCGTTGCGACGGGTCGAGCTCCGCCAACTCGGGTACCAGTTCTTCGAAGTGGTCGGTGTCCATGGCCAGGACGAGGTCCATATCGGCCAATTCATCGGCGTCGATTTGGGCAGCGACATGTTCTGAGGCGTCCAGTCCATGGCTGTGCAGGATGCTGGCAGCGCGCTCGTCGATGGGGTTGCCGACTTCGCCGTCGGTGATGGCCCGCGAGAGTACTTGAACTTCGCTGACGTCGGCATTAACCAAGGCGTCTTTGAGCATGTACTCGGCCATAGGCGAACGGCAGATATTCCCCGTGCACACGATCATTATCCGGAACATGGCATCAGTCTATGGGCACAAGCCCTCTGGTGCGATAGCTACGCGCCCGAAAGTCGGGCATAAATCGGTAACGTTTCCGGGTTGATGCGGCTAGTGCAGGAACAACAGCAGAAGAGCAACGAGGATGAACAGGACCCCGAAGAGGATATTCAGCATCTTCGCGCCGCGGTAGGTGGCGGTAAAGCGCTGGAAGGTGCGTGCGGTGCCGGCAAAGAAGAAGTACATCACCAAGATGTCCACGGCGATAACCGTTCCGATATACAACGCGTATTGAGCCAGCAGCGGCTGATCCGCGTTGATGAACTGCGGGGTGAAAGCCAAGAAGAACACGATGGCCTTGGGATTGAGCAAGTTGACCAGGATCCCGCGGTTGAGCATCGCGCGTCGGGTCAGCTGCCGCCCCGAGGTGGTTCCATCGGAGGCCACTTCCGGTTTGGACAACAGCATTCGGATTCCCAGATACACCAGGTAGGCCGCTCCGGCATATCGGATGACGGCAAAGAGCGCTGGGCTATTGGCTACCAGGATTCCAACGCCGGCGGCGACAATCACGACATGGATGAGCAAGGCGATTTGCTGTCCAAGGATGCCCCAGATGGAGGCACGCCAGCCTTGGCGCATCGAATTGTTCATGGTGTTGATGGCGCCAGCACCGGGAGTGAAGCTGATGATGATGCAGGCGCTAAGGAGGGAAAACCACAGTGAAAGAGTCACCGGTTAATGCTAGTGCCCGCTGGCAGGTTCGAGAGATTCGCGGGACTTTTCGTTACGGCTTCTTCGCGGGCCTCGTCGACCCCGGCGATGGCATCGTTCATGAAGCGGGTGACGATCTGGAGTTCTTGGTCGTTGTAGGTGCCGATGACTTCCATCATTTTCATGCCCAGCGGCATAAACATCTGGCGCCCCTTGAGCCGGGCCTTTTCGGTTGGAGAGATCCGGATGACTCGTCGATCCTGGTCGGAGCGCAGTCGTTCAATCATGCCCAGGCGTGCAAGGCGGTCCAGCATCGCAGTGGTGGCGGGGGAACTCAACTGCAGTTCATGGCTCAGGTCCTTGGGGGACGGCAGTGCTCCGCGTTGCTGGTACTTCATGATGATGGACAAGGCGTTCATGTCCGTTCGGTGGGTGCCGAATTGCGCTCCCGTGGATTCAACATAGCGGTCGGTTGCCTGGCTGAATTCCTGTAGGAGCACCACCAGCTGCTGGTAGTCGCTTGCAGTCATAGCCGCAATCCTAAACCGTTTTGGCCGGTGTGCAGAAAAAATAGTTCGATGGTGGAACTATCTAGGGTAATGTTGGATACATATCGAGGATCGATGCGCAGAGTCCCACAATGAATGAGGAAACGCGAAAGTGCCACAACAAACCCAGCTAGCAAACGGCTCGACCACTACCAGGAAAAGAAAAAGCATAGGTATAAGAGTTGGAATCTACGCTGTCTTGATTCTGCTGTGGCTCGGCGTCGCTGGACTAGGCGGACCCACTTTCGGGAAACTTTCCGAAGTCCAGACCAATGACCAGACCTCCTTCCTTCCCGCCAGCGCAGAAGCCACCCGTGCCCTTGAGTGGCAGAACAAATTCCAAACCTCTGAAGCAATCCCCGCCGTCGTGGTCCTAACCGGCGCGGGGCAACTGGAGGCTTCTGCCACCGATGCGCTCGCCGAAAAACTTGCTGGCTTCAGGTACCTCGATGGGGACGTGGCGGGCCCATTTATTTCTAAGGACGGGCAAGCCGCTGAACTGCTCGTACCAATCTCCGGCGAGACCGAAGCCAAAGAAGGCGTGGAGGAACTGCGTTCCTTGATCGCCGCAGAAAAGCCCGAAGGCACCACCGCCTACGTGACTGGACCGGCAGGGTTCAGCGCGGACCTGGCTGAAGCCTTCGGCGGAATCGACGGGGTGCTGCTGGGCGTGGCACTGGCAGCGGTGCTGGTTATCCTGCTGCTGGTCTATCGCTCGCTGCTGCTGCCCATCACGGTGCTGATGACCTCGATGGTTGCCCTCTGCGCCGCGATTTTGAGTGTCTATTTCATGGCCTCGGAGGGCTGGATCCGGTTGGATGGACAGGCCCAAGGCATCCTTTCCATTTTGGTGATTGGCGCGGCCACGGATTACTCGTTGCTCTTTGTCGCGCGGCACAAGGAAGCGCTGGTAGCAGGTGAAGACAAGTGGCAAGCAGTATCCACGGCGTTCAAGAGCTCGCTGGAGCCGATTATCGCTTCGGGCGGCACCGTTACCGTGGGCCTGCTTTGCCTGCTCTTCTCGGATTTGAACTCCAACAAGGCTCTAGGGCCCATCGGCGCTTCGGGCATCATCTTCTCGATTATTGCTGCACTGAGCTTCTTGCCAGCAGCATTGGGGCTTTTAGGCCAGGCCGCCTACTGGCCATTTGCTCCCAAGCCTCAAAGCGCTCCCCAAGACCAGGGGATCCCGGCGGGCTTGTGGGGCAGGATAGCTGGCTTTGTCGCCCGGCATCCACGGCCAATCTGGATGATCACAGTTGTCGTCTTGGCCGCGGGAGTTCTGGGCGTCACCGGGCTCAAGGCCCACGGAGTGCCTCAAAGCGAACTGGTGGTTGGCGGTTCTGAAGCCCGCGATGGCCAGGTAGCGCTGGGCGAGCATTTCCCGGGAGGAACCGGCTCCCCGGCAACGGTGATAGTTGATCAAGCAGATGCCCAGGCAACCCTGGACAAGGCTCTTGATGTGACGGGTGTTGACTCAGCGTACCTGCAGGCCGAAAATGGCGGCCCTGCGGTAGCTGAGCGCGGAATTGAGCCGTATGAGGTCCAGGGGCGTAACCTCATTTCTGTGACCTTGGCCGATGCAGCCGACTCTGATGAGGCCAAGCAAACCATCGTTCAGCTGCGCGATGCGGTGCACCAGGTCAATTCGCAAGCGCTGGTTGGCGGCACCACCGCCACGCAGCTCGATACCAATGCAACGGCGCAGGCGGACCTCTACAAAATCATCCCCACAACCCTGGGCGCGATCTTCGTGATTCTGATGCTGCTCTTGCGCTCGGTGCTCGCTCCATTGCTCTTGATGATCACCACGGTGCTCTCCTATGGAACGGCCATGGGCGTCAGCGCATTGGTCTTCAATAATGTCTTCAACTATGTTGGCGCGGATCCTTCGGTGCCGTTGTTCGGCTTTGTATTCCTGGTAGCGCTGGGCGTGGATTACAACATTTTCCTCATGACAAGAGTGCGCGAGGAGTCCTTGAAAATCGGCACCTATGAAGGCATGCGCCGCGGGCTGCAGGTCACCGGCGGTGTGATTACTTCTGCAGGTGTTGTCCTTGCAGCAACCTTCGCCGCACTAGGGGTTGTACCCATCATGTTCCTGGGACAGCTGGGGTTCATTGTTGCCTTTGGCGTGCTTCTGGACACTTTTATTGTCCGCAGCCTGCTAGTGCCAGCACTGGTGGAGGAGATTGGACCTAAGGTCTGGTGGCCCTCCAAATTGGCACGCAAAATTGGCGCCAGCAAGTAATGCGAACGTGGTGAAAGTCTCCGGCATATCAAGGGCAAAGCGGGGGTAGTCACAGGGCAATCGGGTTCAAGCACTGTAGAGTAGATACTTGTGCACCACCGGATTTGACCGGATGCATGCGTCGACAGTTTAGATTTCCCCTCCAGTTGATTCCCCGGAATGATTCCGTGCGGATTCACCGGTGGTTGCAGGCCAGAACGATGGCCCTGCGCGGTGCGGACTTCCTCCTGGCTCGGCGAGACCCAGCGCCACAGCTCGTGGCGTGCGAATCAGAGAGAAAGTTTGAATATGTCCGTAACTTTTAGCGCCCTAGGCGTGCCTGGAAACCTTGCCAAAGTCCTTTCCGAGAGCGGAATCGAAACCCCCTTCCCGATTCAGGAAGCCACTTTGCCATCCACTTTGGCTGGCGGAGATGTTCTTGGCCGCGGACAGACCGGTTCCGGCAAGACCTTGGCTTTTTCGTTGCCACTGGTCGCTCGCTTGGCGCAGCGTCCCCAGCGCCGCAAGGCCCGCTTCCCCCGCGCATTGATCATGGCACCAACCCGTGAATTGGCAACCCAGATCGCCAAGACTGTCGATCCCCTGGCGAAGGCTAGCGGCCTGCGCACCACCGTCATCTACGGCGGCGTGGCCCAGAGCCGCCAGGAAAAGGCCATGAATGACGGTGTTGACATTGTCATTGCCTGCCCTGGCCGACTTGATGATCTGATCAAGCAGAAGATCGTTGACCTGTCCCAGCTGGAGATCTCGGTGCTGGACGAGGCAGACCACATGGCTGATATGGGCTTCCTGCCGGTAGTTCGCCGCATCATGGACCGCATGCCAACTGGCATCCAGCACATGCTGTTCTCCGCCACTTTGGATAACGGAGTGGACAAGGTGGTCAAGCGCTACCTGAGCAACCCGACCATTCACTCGGTGGATGCGCCGGAAGCCGCTGTGAACACCATGGAGCACCACGTGTTCGTGGTTCCCAGCGATGACAAGAAGGAACTCATTCGGGTTCTGGCCCAGGGCACTGCCCGCCGCATCATGTTCATGCGCACCAAGCATCACGCCAAGAAGATGGCCGTCACCCTGTCCAAGGCTGGCGTTCCAGCAGTTGACCTGCACGGCAATCTCTCGCAAAATGCACGTGACCGCAACCTGGCTGCTTTCGCATCCGGCGAAGCAAAGGTTCTTGTCGCCACCGACGTTGCCGCCCGTGGCGTGCACGTTGATGGCGTGGAGCTGGTCGTTCACATCGATCCACCTGCAGAGCACAAGGCATACACCCACCGCTCGGGCCGTACCGCACGTGCTGGTTCGGATGGAACCGTGGTGACCATCTGCACCCCTGATCAGCAGGGCGACGTTGCTTCCTTGCTGAAGCAGGCCGGGCTGAAGGTGCCTTTCGAAAAGGTCAACCTGGAATCGCCAGTAGTGGCAAAGGTTGTTGGCGAAGTTGCCGAGCACGTTCCTTACGTTGCTCCAGTGCAGCAGAAGCGCAACCCGGCGAAGAGCAAGCCTGCTGGTGAATCTTCCAACGCTCGTGGTGGCCGTGGTGGCGGACGCAACGCACGCGGCGGCAAGCCTGCTGGTGAAAGCCAGGGCCGCGGTGGCGAGCGCCGCCGTCCGGAGCGCGACGGCGCCATGGGCCAGGGCGAGCGTCCGGCCCGCGAATCACGCAATTCAAACGGGGAGCGTCTAAACCGCTCGACTCGTGGAGCGAATGCCGAGCGCCCATCGAATTCCTCGCGTCCTGCACGCTCCGGTGGACGTAACGCGGGTTCTGCTGCTGGCGCTCGCTCACGCGGACCGCGTCGTGCTTCAAGCCCAGCCACTAGCGGTCGCTAAAACCAAATATTGATCAGTAGCCCCGGACAGCCTGCGTGCTGTCCGGGGCTACTGTCATGTAAAGAATGAAACTACGCATCGGGGACTTAGCTTCAGATTCTTAATAGTTCAAATGCAAACGCTTTCTATGCGGAATGATGGAAAAATACTGTAAAAATCGAAAGGTCGTACGGCTTTAAGTGTAAATATTGGAAACGCTTGCAATCTTAGGTTTGATCTAAGTAGTGTGGTTTGGATCACTGGCATGCTGCTTCTCGCGGCTTGTCATTCGCCCTTCGAATCCAATGGAGCATTTCGTGAACAGCAAAAGTGCTGCCTCCGCTGCGTGCAAAGAATATCCACCACACCAAGGGCCGCAGCACCAATGGCGCCGCAGATTGACCGCTCTGACGGCCACGCCCCTGCTGGTCCTAGTGTCCACGGTTCCACTAGTCGTGTCCCCTGCCTCTGCCGAGCAGGCCACCGTGACTTTGGCAGGTAGTTTCCAGGACGAGTTGGGTTGCGCTGCCGACTGGGATCCAAGCTGCGTGGCCACCTTGATGGACGATACTGATGGGGACGGAATCTATGAGTTCACGACAGACCAAATTCCAGATGGGACCTACGATTTTAAGGCAACGCACAACTTCGGCTGGGACGAAAACTATGGTGCGGACGGGGCCGCCGGAGGTGCGAACTATACTCTCTCGGTAAAGTCGGGGGACCAGGTGAGCTTCAAATACGTTTTTGAAACCCATATTGTCCAGATCGGCGGAGCCAGTGAATCGCTGGCCGGCGTAGGACAGGCCAAGGCTCAATGGATCTCGACCGATACGATTGCCCTCCCCCGGGATCTGGGTAGTGGGCAGAGGTTTGCCCTCTATGCTTCCAAGGACGCCAGTCTGAGCTTGGACGGGGAAGTGATCTCGGGAGCCAAACCCATAGAACTAGCTACGGTTATAGGTGGGCTCACTGACGCTCAGCGGAAGAAATTCCCGCATCTGGCCAACTACCGTGCCGTACGCGTAGACATGGCACGCGAAGAAATTGCCACCGCCTTGCGCTCCCAATTGGCGCTGGCGCGTTTTGAGACGCAGGGCGAGGACTCTAAGCTGACAGCCTTCACCGGCGTGCAGACTGCTGGAGCGATTGATGAGCTCTACGCTCAGGGGCTTGAGAATGTCGAACTAGGCGTCAGCTTCACAGGAAAGAAGCCCACATTCCGGCTCTGGGCTCCGAGTGCGCATCGGGCGACTCTTCTCATTACCGATAAAAACGAGAAAACTTCGCGGCATGATGCCATCTTCGACAAAAACAGCGGAGCATGGACCGTCAAGGGCAAGCCTCATTTCACTGAAGCCAAATACCTCTGGGAAGTTCAGGTCTTTGTTCCAGAGACCGGCAAGATTGAAACGAATATTGTCACCGACCCGTATTCGGTCGCGTTGACCACCAACTCCACCCAGTCGGTGGCCGTGAACCTGGAAGATCCCAAGCATCAGCCCAAGAGGTGGCGCAAGGCCAAAGCAGCCGGCGTGGAAAAAGACGTGGATCGAAGCATTTATGAGCTGCAGATCCGCGACTTCTCGGTCTCCGACTTTTCGGTGCCGGAAGAACAGCGAGGTCGCTACGGAGCCTTCGGAACCAACGGTGCTGGTAGCAAGCAGCTCAAGCAGCTCGCCGAAGCCGGGCTGACTACAGTTCACCTGTTGCCAAGTTTCGATATTGCGAGCATCGAAGAAGATGAAAAGCAGCGCATCGAAACCGGCTGCGATTTGGTATCGCTGCCCGCTGCCTCATCCAAGCAGCAAGAATGCGTGAGCGCGCATGCTGCCGACGATGGATTCAACTGGGGCTATGACCCATTCCATTTCATGGCCCCTGAGGGGTCTTATGCGAGCAATCCCGATGGCGCCGAGCGCGTAGAGGAATTCCGCGGCATGGTTGGGTCTCTGCATGAGATGGGGCTGGAAGTCGTCTTGGATCAGGTCTTCAACCACACGGCGGCTTCGGGGCAGGCGGATCAAAGCGTGCTGGATCAGATCGTTCCTGGCTACTATCACCGACTCGATGCCACCGGCAAGGTCGAGACCTCCACCTGCTGCCAGAACGTGGCCACCGAACATGCCGCGGCACAGAAGCTGATGGTCGATTCACTCGTGGTTTGGGCCAAAGACTACAAAGTTGATGGTTTCCGATTCGACCTCATGGGACACCACTCACGCGAAACCATGGAAGCGGCACGCGAGGCCCTCGACGAATTGAAGCCCGGACGCGACGGGGTCGACGGCAAGTCCATTTACCTCTACGGCGAAGGATGGAACTTCGGAGAAGTCGCAGACAATGCCCGTTTCCTCCAAGCGACCCAGGGGCAATTGAACGGCACCGGAATCGGCACCTTCAATGATCGTCTGCGCGATGCGGTCCACGGCGGCAGCCCGGTTGATTCTGCGTCAACTTTCCAGCAGGGATTCGGCACCGGTTTGGGCACCGATTCCAACGGTAGCGAAGTCAACGGAACCACCGAGGAAGCGCTGAAAGAGCTTGGCCATGTAACTGATCTGGTGCGTCTGGGCTTGACCGGGAACCTTGCCGATTACGAATTCCTGACGTCAGCCGGAACGGTGCAACGTGGCGATGAAATTGACTATCGCGGTGCCCCGGCCGGTTACGCTTCGCAGCCCGGCGAAGTGATCAACTATGTTGATGCGCATGATAACGAGACGCTCTACGACCTGACCGTGCTCAAACTCCCTCGCGATACTTCCATGGCAGATCGGGTACGGATGAATACGTTGTCGCAGGCCACGGTAATGTACTCGCAGGCTGTACCTTTCTGGCATGCCGGTACTGAACTGCTACGGTCAAAGTCTTTGGATCGCAATAGCTACAACTCGGGGGACTGGTTCAACCGCATCGACTTCTCGGGTCGGGAAAACACTTTCGGATCCGGACTGCCGCCGAAGGCTGACAACGGCGAAAAATGGGACCTGATGGCTCCATTGCTGGAAGATCCAGAGCTTAGGCCTGATGCGCAGGCGATGTCTCGGGCTGAAGACGCAGCACTTGATCTGCTGCGCACCCGTCGAGAAGTCGGACTGCTGCGATTGGGCTCTGCTGAACTGATCGAGCAGAAGGTGAGTTTCCCGCTCAGTGGTCCAAAAGCGGAACCAGGAATCATCGTGATGCGTATCGATGACACGGTGGGTGCGGATGCCGATAGCGAACATGACGGAGCCCTGGTGGTCTTCAACGCTTCACCGCAGGATCACACGCAAGTGGTCGGGGAATTAGCAGGTCATGAATACGACTTGGCTGAAGCGCTCGAACAGGGAAGCGATGAGCGAGTGAAGTCCGCATCGTTTGACAGCTCGTCGGGCAAGCTGATGATTCCTGCAAGGACCGCTGCGGTGCTGGTGGAAGCTGAAGGGGGCGCCCGGTAGCTCTGGGCACTGCGAAAATCGCGGGTCGGTAAACCTGATGACAGGTTTACCGGCCCGCTGGTTTTATGCCTTGGGCTCTGCGCTTGTCATGGGTGCGCCCAAAGGTGAAGTAGCTGAGCGGACCGATAAAGCTGATGAAGTTCGCTGCAGCCCACACTGGCTTATTTCCGCGGATCTGGGAGCTCTCGCGCCGACTCAGATCGATCTGCGCGGCGATCAGCAAGGTGATTTGCGCCGTGGCAGCTGTGACCAGCGAAACTTTGCTGGCAAGGGACAGCTCGGAGAACTTTTTCTTCTTTGCTGCTGCCACGATGTGCTTCTTGATCTGGGAGTTTTCGACAACTGCCACCGCTGGCGGTGGGGCGCCGAAAAATTTCTGGTTTATGGGAATCATTTTTGCACTTCGCCCGTTGAATAAGACAGAACGCAAAGTTGAGTGACGTTGGCTCAAGTTGATTTGACAGTCGAAAACGGCTGAGTAAACTTGAGTCCAGAACGCTCAATGAGGGCAAAGGCCCTCAGCGTTAGCACTTTCAACCAAGGCAAAGGAGAGCCATTATGTCGCGTGCCGTAGGTATCGACCTAGGAACCACCAACTCCGTAGTTTCCGTGCTCGAAGGTGGTGAGCCAACCGTTATCGCAAACGCGGAAGGCAACCGTACTACCCCGTCGATCGTTGCTTTCTCGAAGAGCGGCGAAGTTCTGGTTGGCGACATCGCCAAGCGCCAGGCCGTGAACAACATCGACCGCACCATCGCTTCGGTCAAGCGCCACATGGGCACCGACTGGACCATCGACGTTGACGACAAGAAGTACACTGCGCAGGAAATCTCCGCACGTACGTTGATGAAGCTGAAGAACGACGCCGAGGCCTACCTGGGCGAAAAGGTCACCGACGCAGTGATCACCGTTCCTGCCTACTTCAACGACGCTGAGCGCCAGGCCACCAAGGAAGCCGGCGAGATCGCTGGCATGAACGTGCTGCGCATCGTCAACGAGCCAACCGCTGCCGCACTGGCCTACGGCCTGGAAAAGGGCAACGAAGACGAGCTCATCCTGGTCTTCGACCTCGGTGGCGGTACCTTCGACGTCTCCCTGCTCGAAGTTGGCAAGGACGACGACGGCTTCTCAACCATCCAGGTTCGCTCCACCGCTGGCGACAACCGCCTGGGCGGCGACGACTGGGATCAGCGCATCGTGGATTGGCTGCTGGCCCAGGCCAAGGCCAAGGGCGCAGACCTGTCCAAGGACAAGATCGCCCTGCAGCGCCTGAAGGAAGCTGCTGAGCAGGCCAAGAAGGAACTGTCTTCGGCCACCAGCACCAACATCTCCCTGCAGTACCTGTCGGTCACCCCAGAAGGCCCAGTGCACCTGGACGAGCACCTCTCGCGTGCCAAGTTCCAGGACCTGACCAAGGACCTGCTGGAGCGCACCCGCAAGCCATTCAACGACGTTATCGCTGAAGCAGGCGTCAAGGTTTCGGACATCGCCCACGTGATCCTCGTTGGCGGTTCCACCCGCATGCCAGCCGTTGCTGACCTGGTCAAGGACCTGGCCGGCAAGGAAGCGAACAAGGGCGTGAACCCTGATGAGGTTGTCGCCGTTGGCGCAGCCCTGCAGGCAGGCGTGCTGAAGGGCGAGCGCAAGGACGTTCTGCTCATCGACGTCACCCCGCTGTCCCTGGGCATCGAGACCAAGGGTGGTGTGATGACCAAGCTGATCGAGCGCAACACCGCGATCCCGACCAAGCGTTCGGAAACCTTCACCACCGCCGAGGACAACCAGCCTTCGGTTTCCATCCAGGTCTTCCAGGGTGAGCGCGAGTTCACCCGCGACAACAAGGCGCTGGGCACCTTCGAGCTGACCGGTATTGCACCGGCTCCTCGCGGCATCCCGCAGGTTGAGGTCACCTTCGACATCGACGCCAACGGCATCGTGCACGTATCCGCCAAGGACAAGGGCACCGGCACCGAGCAGTCGATGACCATCACCGGTGGTTCCTCGCTGTCCAAGGAAGACATCGAGCGCATGGTCCAGGAAGCCGAAGCACACGCCGAAGAGGACAAGGCACGCCGCGAGGCCGCTGAGACCCGCAACGCCGCTGAGCAGGCCGCCTACTCGGTGGACAAGCTGATCAAGGACAACGAAGACAAGCTGCCAGAAGAGGTCAAGACCGAGGTCCAGGCCGACGTTGACTCCCTGAAGGCTGCCCTTGAGAAGCAGGACAACGACGACGAGGTAAAGGCCGCGTTCGAGAAGCTGCAGGCATCGCAGACCAAGCTGGGCGAGGCAATCTACGCCAACGCACAGGCCGAGGGTGCTGCCGCTCCTGAGGGCGAGCAGGCTCCAAAGGCTGATGAAGACATCGTCGACGCCGAGGTCATCGACGAAGACGAAGCCGACAAGAAGTAGGGAGCCAGGGAACATGTCCGAGGCAAAAGACCAGAACGAGAACTTCGACGCCGAGTCGGAGAACCAGCCAGAGGCTGCCAGCGAGCAGCCAACCGCTGACGCCCTGGGCCAGGCCGAGGCGATCCTGAACGAAGCTGCCGCTGGTGTCGACGAGTCCTCAGAACAGCAGGAAGAAGCTGGCGCCGGCGAAGCCGAGCTGCGCAACGACCTGCTGCGTCTGCAGGCCGAATACGTCAACTACCGAAAGCGCGTTGAGCGTGACCGGGCTGTGGCGCGGGAAAACGCCGTCCAGTCGGTTCTGACCACCTTGCTCCCAGTGCTCGATGATATCGATGCAGCTCGGGCACACGGGGATCTGACCGACGGGCCGTTCGCTTCGATCGCCAACAAGCTGGATACCATCCTGGTCCAGCATGGCCTGGAGCGAATCAACGAGGCCGGCGTGGAATTCGATCCGAACATCCACGAAGCACTGCTTCGCCAGGCTGTTCCGGAAGTTCCTGCCGACCACGTGGGGCAGGTGCTGCGCAGCGGCTACCGCAAGGGTGCCACCATCCTGCGCGCAGCCCAGGTGCTGGTAGCTACCGGCGAATAGCCACGAATAACACATTTGAAACTGCCCACTGCCGAGAAATCGTCAGTGGGCAGTTTCGAATTGGCATTGAAAGGACGGTGCCCTGATGGCAAGTCAGGACTGGATCGAAAAAGACTTCTACGCCATTTTGGGCGTCGCCAAGGACGCCAGCGAGGCGGACATCAAAAAGGCATACCGCAAGCTTGCACGCAAGTTCCACCCGGATACCAACCAGGGCGATGCGGCAGCGGAACAAAAATTCAAGGACATTTCCGAAGCCCACTCGGTGCTCGCGGATAAGGAACAGCGCGAGCAATACGACGCGATCCGGGCCATGGGCGGGGGAGCGCGCTTCTCAGCCGGAGGACCTGGCGGGGCTCCGGGAGGCCAAGCCGGCTTCGAGGACATCTTCTCCAATCTCTTTGGCGGCGGCGGCTCGTCGCGAAGCCGCGGCGGACAGCCGGACTTCTCCGACCTGTTCGGCGGTGGCGGAGGATTTGGCGGCGGCGGTTTCGGCCAAAGCGCACCGCCACGCAAGGGTGCGGACCGCACCGCGAATACCACGATCTCCTTCTCCGGATCCATCAAGGGAACCACCATCGGGCTGCGCGAGCAGAATGGCGAAGTCATCGATGTGCGCATCCCTGCGGGCATCAAGGACGGCCAGTCCGTGCGCGTGCGCGGCAAGGGCCAGCCAGGGGCGGCCGGCAACGGCGACCTGCTGGTCAAGGTCAAGGTCACCGAGCATCCCTTCTTCAAGCGCGAAGAGAACAACATCCGCATCCATGTGCCGGTCACCTTTGACGAAGCAGTGCTGGGCGCCAAGATCCACGTCCCGACACTGGATGGCGAAACGGTCGCGATGAAGGTCCCGGCCGGCTCGAATTCCGGTCGCACCCTGCGCCTGAAAGGACGTGGCGTGAAGACCTCGAAGGCCACCGGAGATCTGTTGATCATCCTGGATGTGGTGATTCCGCAGAATCTGTCGGATGCCGCGAAAAAGGCGGTGGAGGACTTTGCTGCTGCCACCGAAGGCGAAGATCCACGCACCGACTTGGCTGCCAAGGCCAAGCTCTAGGAGAGACTGCGTCTTGCCTTCCCGGTCGTGCCCTCGAAGTGGCCCGGCCGGGGAGGCTAGACTCTATAACCAGAGGCTGCTGAGCCATTTAACCATGTAGAAAGGTGGTCGAAGCAACGTGAACGGGGAGTACCTGCGACCTGTCTTCGTCATTTCCGTCGCCGCTCAACTGGCAGATATGCACCCGCAGACGCTACGCCAATATGACCGGATCGGCTTAGTTTCGCCCAGCCGCCAGTCGGGCAAGCAACGACGCTATTCGCAGCGCGATGTTTCACTGCTCCGCCAAGTCCAGGCGTTGAGCAAGGACGGCGTGTCCCTTGAGGGCATCAAGCGAATCCTTGACCTGCAAGATCAGGTCGCGTACCTGCAAACCGAAGTGAACGACCTGCGCAATGAACTCAGCGCGGTACGCCAAGGCCAAACCCGCATCTTTGCAGCAGGCACCTCCGGGGGAGACGTGGTGTCCTTGGCCCGCGGCATGCGTCCGGAACGCCGTGAACCGACCGTCACGCTGTTTACCGCCCGCAGGGCCATTGGCCGCTAGATTGGCAGCCAATCTGCCAAGCCCGGACGACTCCGAATTCTGGCATGACCCTCAGTTCCCGGAATTGGAGTCCCGGCGTTCGTGCCAAGAAATTTCCTGCTACCGGCCGCATGCCCATCAACGTTTTTCAATGGGGATCATCGACGAAGGCGAAACCGAATTCACCGGGCATGACGGGCAGCAGGCAACTCTGGTCCCTGGCGACGTGATCGTCATTCCGCGCGATCACCTCCATGCCTGTAATCCGAAAAATGGCTACTGGCGATACCAGATGATTCATGCAGACCAATCATGGATTTCCCGGCTTGCACCAATCTCAGCGCAGGATCTGTTCTGGGGCATACGGATATTCAGGGCGCCGGAGCTCTACGAGTTGATGAACGCCCTTAACCAGCAGCTCTTTGCCGGGATGGGAAAGCAGTACGTTGAGCAGTCGCTAGGGTCCATGCTTTCCGTCGTGCAGTCTCTGGCACCAGTCTTCGAGGCGCTCCCGCCGGGGATAGGGCCCCGCGATGAGCGGTTGCTTCCGGTCCTGCACCGATTGGGCAACGATGCTGTGGCCCCGCAGCTGGACGAGCTGGCACTGCTCGCCGGCTTGAGCAAATATCAGCTGATACGGCTCATGCACAGCAGTACCGGCTTCACCCCGATCGCGTGGAGGCATAACCAGCTGGTGAACCGTTCACGCGAACTCTTGCGCTCGGGCGCCTCGATAGCGCAAACCGCGGCAGAGCTGGGCTTCTCAGACCAGAGCCACTTCCACCGCGTTTTTCGCTCGCACGTCGCAGCGGCCCCCGGAAAGTACCGAGCGCCGCTGCAATATCGTTCAAGACCGTAACATCAGGCGTGCGAAATGATCGTCCCATGCTCATTTCACCTGAAGAATTCGAATTGGCCGCAGATAATCTGCGTGAATTGGCGTTGGACGAACGGCTCAAGGCGCAAGTCATGGCCACGCCGGCTTTGGCCAGGATTGCGCACCGGATCTCGCAACGATACCTCGCCGGAGATACCATCGACTCTGCCTTCGCCCAGGTCGCCCAGATCACGGCGCGAGGGCATCTCAGCAGCATCGAATGCGTGGGCGAATCGATTCGGGATAGCCACGTCGCTGAGGCGGAAACCGGAATATTCCTGGGCATCGCCGAACGCTTGAAGACTTCGAAAACCAATACGACCTTGAGCTTCGATCTCTCGCATCTCGGTTCCGCCATTGATCCCGAGCTGGGATTGCGCAATGCGTTGCGCGTCGCCCGAGCCGCGCGCGAAGCGGGAACCTACCTGATGATTTCGGCGGAAGGATCGGATCGCACCGACCTGGTGCTGGAGCTCTGGGAGGGGCTGATCTGCGATTTTCCGGAAACGGGCATTACCTTGCAGGCTCGCCTATCGCGAACACCTCAGGATCTCGTGCGCGTCCTGGAGCTTCAGGCAGGCCCTGTCCGGCTGGTCAAGGGGGCCTTCCAAGAGCCGCTGGACACGGCCATGGCGCGCAACGATCCAGGCCTGGCTGACAGGTACGCGCAGCTGGCCGGAGCGCTGATCTCCTCAGGCATGCGGACAAGTATTGCCACCCACGACGCGCGGCTGATCCGCAGGCTTAAAGAGGAACACGGAGCGGCGTTGCAATCGCCGCAGGTGGAATTCGAGATGCTCCAGGGCCTCGGGACGCAGCAGTTAGACGCGTTGCGCGAAGAGGGTTTCACTACCCGGGAATACGCAGTTTTCGGGCCGGAATACTGGCTGTACGTGCTGAACCGGCTGGCTGAGGATCCACAGCGAATTATGCTGGCAGTGGCCGATCTCCAGCTCACGCAGAAGGCCGCCCAGGGATCTGGGATGAGCGCGAGCTAGCAGCGGCCATGGCGTGCGAGCCGCGCCAGCAAATTGGTGCGCACGGCCGGCCACTCGTGCGGAAGAATCGAGAAAATCACGGTGTCGCGCAGCGTGCCGGTTGACGGATCATACTTGTGATTGCGCAGTACGCCATCCTGCTTGGCGCCTAGGCGGGCAATGGCTGCCCGCGAGGCGGCATTGTGCCAGTGCGTGCAGAAAGCTACCGAATAGCAACCCAGCTTTTCAAAAGCCCGCTGCAGCAGCATGAACTTTGCTGCAGGGTTGATTCCTGTGCCTTGAACTGATGGGGACAAGTAGGTTGAGCCGATTTCAACGCGTTTGTTCGGTTCATCAATGTTCAAATACGTTGTGGCGCCCACAGCCTTGCCCGTGGACAAATCGATGATGGCAAAGGGCGCCATCGCTCCAGCTTCCTGCAGGGCCAAGCGCTTATTGATATCGCCGGCCATTTCCTGCGCAGATGGAATAGACGTGTACCAGATTCCATCGAGATGGCCGGCGGTGACCACCTGGGACAAGTCTTCGGCATGGCCAAGGGAGAGCTGTTCTAAACGCACCCCGGCATATTCCATCGTGGGTGCCTGCGCGTAGCTAGTGATCTCGGATGAAGGAAGGGCCATGGAATCCATCTTATGGATTCCATGGCCCTTCAAAGGCTATCGTCGCCGATATTAACCGACGCGGGTGTAAGCCAAATCAAAAACCAGGCGTCCGGCTTTCAGCGCCTTGCCTTCGAAGCTGGTGAGAATGCGACGCTCGAAGCGTGGCGCCCAGCCACCTTGCCCGTCGGTGAATTCAGGCTCCGGATCAAAGCCTTCCATGCCCTCACGGCGCACCTTGGTCAGGTTGCTGTCTTCACCGGCCAAGTTGCCCGGGTGCTGGTTCTCAAAATCCGCATGTGCTTCAAGAACTTCACGCATCTGTTCGGCGTAGTTGGACCAGTCGGTCGCCAAGCGCAGGGTTCCACCTGGCTTGAGCACGCGTGAGGCCTTGTCGAGGAACGACTTCTTGATCAGGCGGCGCTTGTGGTGGCGAGGCTTGTGCCATGGATCGGAGAAGAAGATCCAGATTTCGTCCGCGCTATTCTCATCGAGCATCACGTCCAGGACTTCTGGCGCATTGGCCTGGATGGCGCGGACGTTGCTGATGCCGAAGGACTCGACCTTCAGCATCAGCTGTGCCAGCCCGGGGCGGTAAACCTCGACGGCCAGGTAATTGCGCTCGGGATCATCCTTGGCTGCGTTGGCGATGCACTCGCCCAGACCCGTGCCGATCTCGACCACCAATGGGGCGGTGCGGCCAAAAGCTTCGGCAGGATCGAGCCGGAAGTCATCGGCCACCGAAGTGTCGGCAATTTTGCGCGGTGGCTCGATGACGTACTGCTCGGCATTGCGCTCCCACGCGCTGGCGCGTCGGCCCTGCAAACGGTTGCCGCGGCGTACGAACGACACTGGCTCTGCGCGGAAAAGATTTGGGTCTCTGGGGGCAGTGCCGTGGGCTGGGCGCTGCTGATCGCTCGATTCGCTCATGATGATTAATCCTAGCTGAGCCAAGAGCTCCACTGTTCGCCAGGGACTAGGGGATTGGACACCCTAGGGGAAGATCCGGGGGATCACCTATGGCGCGAAGCGGAGCGGGACTGAAGAATGAAATCATGACTGATTTAGTGCGAGGTATTCTCAATGTTATCTGGTTGGTGTTCGGAGGGCTCTGGCTGGCCCTGGGGTATGTCTTGGCCGGAATCATTTGTTGTTTGCTGATCGTGACCATTCCCTTTGGCATCGCTTCCTTCCGAATTGCCGGATATGCGCTGTGGCCATTTGGCCGCACCGTAGTTGACCGGGGGCCAGTCGGGGCATTCTCCACTCTGGGCAATGTCATCTGGGTGGTCTTCGCAGGCATCTGGATTGCCATTGGACACGTGGTGACCGCAATTCCGATGTTCGTATCGATCATCGGCATCCCGCTGGGAATCGCGAACTTGAAGATGATCCCGATTTCCCTGATGCCGCTGGGCAAAGTTATTGTCCCTTCGGACTACTACATTGCTGGCATGAAGCGCTAGCTGCCCAGACGCGGCAACGGCCGCCGTCCCTGGATCGGGATGGCGGCCGTTGTCAGTTAATGCCGAGCAGCCGGCTAGCTCTTGAGATACTCATCGTGCTGTCGATGGGCTTCTTTGACCTCTTCGCGGATCTTATCCACGTCCTTGGCCTTGTCGCGGTATTTCTTTTCCATGGTCTTCAAGTAGGCTTCTTCTTCCACTAGCGCACGATAGATGCGTTCGCGCTCGTTTGCATCGGCGGTGTAGGTCAAATCCGTGTAGCTGTTTGCGTGGCGCCGCAAGTTGCCAATGGCAGTTTGGGCTTTGCCGGCCTTGCTGAATAGGGAAGCCAAGACCGTTACCACCAGCACGCCGATGATCACGCTGAGCGACAAGCCAGTGCTGATCTCGATCACTTGCACGTGCTCGCCACCGTTGACGAATGGAAGATTGTTCTCGTGCAGCGCGTGCAGGATCAGCTTGACGCCGATGAATGCGAGGATGGCTGCCAGTCCGTAGGAAAGGTAGATCAAGCGGTCGAGCAGGCCATCAAGCAAGAAGTACAACTGACGCAGGCCCATCAGCGAGAAGGCGGTTGCGGTGAAGACGATGTACACGTTTTGGGTTAGCCCGAAGATGGCGGGAATCGAATCCAGTGCAAAGAGGATATCTGTTCCGCCGATGGCCACCATGACCAGCAGCATTGGGGTCAGGACCTTCTTGCCATCAATCTTGGTGAACAGCTTGTCGCCGTCGTAGCTATCGGTGGTGTGGAAGAGCTTCTTGGCGATGCGGATGATGAAGTTGTTCGCTTCGTCCGATTCGTCATCCTTCTTCAGCAGGTTGCCTGCGGTGAGCAGCAGGATCAGGCCAAAGAGATAGAACACCCAGGCAAACTGGTTGATCAACGCGGCGCCGACAAAGATGAAGGCCGTTCGGGCGATGAGTGAGAAGACGATGCCGAAGAGAAGGACCTTCTGCTGGTCTTCGCGCGGGACCCGGAAACTTGCGATGATGATCAGGAAGACAAAGAGGTTGTCAACAGACAACGCTTTCTCCGTGATGTACCCCGCGAAGTACTCGGCGCCCATATCGATGCCGCCGAAGATCAGCACCAGCACACCAAAAATCAGCGCGATTCCGACGTAGATGCTCGACCAGATTGCTGCTTCTCGAAGGCTCGGCACGTGGGCCTTGCGGATATGGAAAAAATAGTCGAAGGCGAGAAGCGCGAGGATGACGGCCACTGTAATGGCCCAGATTAAAGGAGAAACTTCCATAGGGGTTTCCTACTTTCGTAAGGCGCGCAAGCACGCTGTCGAGTAAGTCTCTTCGCCTGCCCGGAGGCTGGCCGCAAAACCCGGTGGATCCATGAAGATCTACGTATTGACGGGTCAAGCGCTTAGGAATACTCCCTTACGTGCTTCCAGCCTAACTTGATCTGGTGTGCTGAGGAAAGTTCTTGTCTTCAAATGTCGTTGTGAACTGTAATCTACTTCGTTGCTTTGCGCTTGGATAGATGTAGGCGGCAATTCGAAGATTCGGATGCGCGCTAAAGCGTTTTTCGCATTTTGACGCTGGTGGTCTCGTAGCCCAATGATTCATAGAGACCGCGGGCGGCAGTATTGAATTCGAACACATTCAGCCCTAGAGTTTCTCCACCCTGGGAGCGGGCATAACCTTCAGCCAGGATCATGGCTTGGCGGCCAAAACCGTTGCCGCGGTGCTTCGCGTCGACGACGATGTCCCATACCCACCACGAGGCAGGATCCCCTGAGGAGTCGCAACCGATCCATATGTATCCAACATTGCCAAGTGCGAAGCTCTCCAGAGTGAATACCGCATTTGTTGCACTGGGCAGTCCTTGTGGGAAGGCGCGCGCCATGGTGCCGTACGCGTCTGCCTGCGCTTTGCTTTCCGTGACCCCGATGGCGAGAAGATCTGCGATGTACTCGGCAGTGCTCCTCTTTATCCATGACGAAAATTGTTCTGCAGGAAGTGGAAGAAGTGTAAGCGGCATATTCGGAGTCTAGCGCTGGCTGTCCAGGTTACTGCTTTCGCGAAGCCAGGATTTGTTCTCGCAGAATATCTGCGTGGCCACAGTGTTGTGCCAATTCGCGCAGCATATGCAGCAGCACCCATCGGACGGGTAGTGGTCCGCGGCGGTTGCCGGGGAAAATGTCGTCACCCGATTTGCCGCTGAGCGCCTGGCGGGATTCTTCCAGGGCATGGGTGTAGTCGCGCTGCACCGTTTCGATGGTGTCTGAGGTTTTCAGCGCGAATGACTTGTCCGGTGTGGCGGCGATTCCCAGTTCTGACCGGCTCTTGCCGGTGGCGGCCTCGCCGAACCACACGCGTTCAACAAAGGTTGCGTGTTTGACCAGCCCAAGCAATGTGGTTTTGGACTTGACCAAGCTGGCCCGGGCTTCGCCTTCGGTGAGTCCGTCGAGGCACCTCATGAGCATGAGGCGGTGTTCATCAATGAATACCTGCACCATGTCGTCGTAGTCGAGCTGGTAGAAGTCATGCGAATCCGGGTTTGGCATGCCTCATCCTAACCGGAGGAGATGCCCGTGGCGCGGATTTTCGAGTTGCAGGCAAAGCGGCAAAAATTTTTTGAGAATCTAGTTCTAGGTGGAATAACAAGGCAGCGAGTAGAGTTGAGTTAAGTACACTCAAGTTTATGGGTTCACCCAACAAGGGAAAGGATGCGCGTGGACACCAAACTCACCACCAAGAGCCAAGAAGCTCTCTCAGCTTCCGGCATGAACGCTTCAACGGCAGGAAATCCGCAGATTGAACCTGCGCACCTGCTCAAGGCGTTGCTGGACCAGCGCGACTCGGTCGCCGTTGCCTTGCTGAAAACGGCAGGGCTTGATGTCGACGCGCTCTCCGTTAAGGCCAGTGCCACAATCAGCGCGTTGCCTTCAAGCTCAGGAAGTTCTGTAGCCCAGGCCCAGTTCTCACGCCAACTTCTGCAGGTAGTCGGCAACGCCCAGGAAACCGCCACCGAAATGGGCGATACCTATGTTTCCACCGAACACCTGCTGATTGCCCTCGCCGCCGACCAGTCGAAGGCAGGCGAAGCCATGCGGGAGTTCGGGGCAACGCGCGAGCTGCTGGTTGGAACCTTGCCGACCATTCGCGGTGACCGCAAGGTAGATAATCCCAACCCCGAGGCCACCTTCCAGTCCTTGGAAAAGTTTGGCACCGACATGACGGCGCTGGCACGCTCGGGCAAGCTGGATCCGGTCATTGGAAGGGACCGCGAAATCCGGCGCCTGGTGCAGGTATTGTCGCGCCGCACCAAGAACAATCCGGTGCTCATCGGTGAGCCGGGCGTGGGCAAGACAGCTGTAGTCGAAGGCCTCGCCCAGCGGATGATCGCTGGGGATGTGCCAGAGTCCTTGCGCGGCAAGACACTGATCTCCTTGGATCTGGGCGCGATGGTCGCGGGTGCAAAATACCGTGGCGAATTCGAAGAACGCCTGAAGTCAGTGCTGGAAGAGATCAAATCCTCCGAAGGACAGATCGTGACCTTCATCGACGAGATCCACACCGTGGTTGGTGCTGGAGCCTCGGAAGGCGCCATGGATGCAGGCAACATGCTCAAGCCGATGCTGGCCCGCGGCGAGTTGCGCTTGATCGGTGCAACCACCTTGGATGAGTACCGGGAGAACATCGAGAAGGACCCGGCTCTGGAACGCCGATTTGCCCAGGTGTACGTCGGGGAGCCAAGCGTGGATGACACCATCGCTATCCTTCGAGGCCTCAAGGAGCGCTACGAAGCCCATCACAAGGTGTCCATCGCCGACTCTGCACTGGTCGCCGCGGCATCGCTGTCCAACCGCTACATCTCGGGACGGCAGCTACCGGATAAGGCCATCGACCTTGTTGATGAAGCCGCCAGCCGGCTGCGCATGGAGATTGACTCCGCTCCGGAGGAAATCGACGAGCTGCGCCGCGAGGTTGACCGGTTGACCATGGAAGAGCTCGCTTTGTCAGATGAGACGGATCCAGCTTCGGTGGAACGCCTCGAAGCCCTGCGCAAGGACATGGCAGACAAGAAGGAAAAGCTCGATGCGATGAACTCGCAATGGGAATCCGAGAAAGCCGGCTTGAACCGCGTCGGTGATCTCAAGGTCAAGCTGGATGAACTGCGCGGGCAGGCGGACAAGGCGCAGCGCGAAGGCGATTTGGAAAAGGCATCCCGACTGCTTTATGGGGAGATCCCCGCGCTGCAAAAGGAACTCGACGCAGCAGCCCTGGCTGAAGCAGACCGTTCTGCGCAGCCGAGCATGGTCGCCGAGGAAGTCACCGCGGATGACATCGCCGAGGTGATTTCGGCCTGGACCGGCATCCCTGCCGGGCGCATGCTGCAGGGCGAGAGCCAAAAGCTGTTGGACATGGAAGAGATCATCGGCCAGCGCCTGATGGGGCAGAAGCAGGCAGTGTCTGCCGTATCGGATGCGGTCCGCCGCACCCGGGCCGGCATTGCCGACCCGAACCGGCCCACCGGATCCTTCCTGTTCCTTGGCCCAACCGGCGTGGGCAAGACCGAGCTGGCCAAGTCCCTGGCGGACTTCCTGTTTGATGATCCGCGGGCCATGGTGCGCATCGACATGTCGGAATACTCCGAGAAGCATGCTGTTTCCCGGCTGGTCGGTGCCCCTCCGGGATATGTCGGCTATGAGGAAGGCGGCCAGCTCACCGAGGCGGTGCGCCGTCGGCCGTATTCGGTGATCTTGCTTGACGAGGTCGAAAAGGCCCATCCAGAAGTCTTCGACATCCTGCTGCAGGTACTCGATGACGGCCGGTTGACCGACGGCCAGGGTCGCACGGTGGACTTCAGGAATACCATCTTGATCCTCACCTCCAACTTGGGTTCGCAGTTCCTGGTGGATCCAACATTGGAGGACGAAGCCAAGAAGAGCGCCGTGATGAACGTCGTCAACGCGTCATTCAAGCCGGAATTCCTGAACCGTCTGGATGAGGTGATCCTCTTTGATCCGCTGAGCATCGAGGAACTGGGCAATATCGTCAAGCTTCAGATCGATTTGCTCTCGGAGCGCCTGGCCGAACGCCGTCTGACGTTGGATGTAGAGCAGGCAGCGAGCGAATGGCTGGCCCTGACAGGCTACGATCCCGCCTATGGGGCTCGGCCGCTGCGTCGACTTGTCCAGCGCGAGATCGGGGACCGGCTGGCCAAGGAGATCCTTGCCGGCACCGTGCAAGACGGGGACACCGTTCAGGTGTCGCTGGATGAACCCGGTGACCAGCTGAAGGTGCAAAAAAAGAACTAGCTCAATACGGCCGAGGGCGTGAACAGCATCCTGTTCACGCCCTCGGCTTGCACTGCTTGAATTCAACTAGCTCTCGGTGGTCTCTTCAGCTATTTGGCTCTCATTGTCAGAGTTCCCATCGTCGGGTTTCGAAGAATCTTCATCGGTTGCGTTGTCAGTTGCTTCTGGTGGCAACAGAGAGGTGCGGACGTTTCCTTCAGCCAAGCTCAAGAAGCAGGATACGGCGCGGTCGCCCTGTTCCCAGGTGCTCTCCGACGGACGAGAGAAGTGATAGGTCCAAGTGGAGTCGAGGCCAGCGCTCGGATCTAGCGAGACCGACTTGCACAGGTCCTCTGACTGGGTGAGCAATTCGTTGGCGCCAGGGTAATCGGTTCCGGAGACCTCAAAAGAACCGATCATCTGGGCATTATGCGCTGAATCGCAGGTGACCACGGTTTGGGCATCCAGCGGTGAGTCAAACCCGCGCAAGCAATCACCCAGCTGCAACTGTGCAGGGGGCATTTCGATAGCGATGACCCCATCAAGCCCCGGATTTTCATTGCGTTCCACGTTGTTCGCAACGGGCGAAGCGGGGGGATCTATGATGCGCAACACCAAGAAAACCAGAGCAGCGGCCAGCGCCAAAACGGCAATGATCAGGAGGGCCCACTGGCCGCCATGCCGTTTGGGCTTTTCCGGTTCGGGCTGCAATGGCGGTAAAGCCGCCTGCGGCTCGGGCAGATTTTCTTCCACCACCTGCTGAGCTCCTTCAAGGTCGGGGGCGTTCAGTAATTCGTCGGCTCAATACATAGTCGTTGGACTAATCCACAGTCTAGCTGTATCGACGGGTGTTGCGTTCAGCGCTCGCCGGTGAATCATGTTAACCTTTAATTACGAAAGAACTGATCACATATTCGGGGGCCTTCATCTAATTAGGTGGACCACCTCCCGACTCTACTGAAAAGAGGGGGTCACGCCATGGGGCGCGGCCGTCAAAAGGCTAAAGCACAGCGTCAGGCGCGAGATATCAAGTACTACTCGCCGTCCACTGACCTTTCGGCACTTGAACGCGAGTTGGGCGTTCAGTCCGATCATCATGCTCAGAACACCGAGCGTAATGATTCATCGTATGACGAAGAATATTCGGATTACGACGAGCTGACTAAGAAGTACTCGCGAGACGACGACGAGGATTAAGTTCCTTTTCTGAGACCGGGAGTTCTTGGCTCGGAGTGCCACAGCTTGAGCACGCAGTGGTACAGCTCTTCAGTACATTTTGCGACATGCCGCAGCGACTAAGCTAGATTAGCTTTAAGTCGTTGCGGCCTTTGTCGTGTCCAACAAGCATGAGGTGGAACGTGAGCACCAAAGAAGAGCTAGCCATCCAGATGGCGCATCACTCGGCGATCCGCTCGATGCAGCGCATAGTGGAGCAACAAGCGCCAGCGTCACCAGAGGATGAAGCCCGTGCCGGGGTGCAGCAGATGCTGAACTCAGGCAGCGTCCTGGTGGTCACCGGCGCAGGTGTCTCCACCGATTCGGGCATACCGGATTACCGCGGACCCAACGGCTCGCTGCAGCGCCACCGTCCAATGACGTACCAAGAGTTCCGCTATCGCCCGGAAGCGCGCCAGCGCTATTGGGCCCGAGGCTATGTCGGCTGGCGCCATATGGACAAGGCCGAGCCGAACCAGATCCACCGGCGGCTGGTGCAGTGGGAACAAGAAGGAAAAATTACCGGCATCATCACGCAAAATGTGGATGGCCTGCACCAGCAGGCTGGATCGAAGCAGGTCATCCCCGTGCACGGGGATTTGTCTACCGTTCGATGCCTGAACTGTGGCTTCAGCGAGGACCGTCGAGACTTCGACGTCCGTCTTGAGGCAGCGAACGAAGGATACCTCGAAGCAGTAGAGATCGACCCTTCCGCAGTGAATCCCGATGGCGACGTGGAGCTGCCTCAATACCTGATCGACCAGTTTGTCATGGTCCGCTGCCTGAACTGCGATTCCTATGCCTTGAAACCAGATGTGGTGTACTTCGGCGAGAGCGTTCCGCCTGAGCGCAAGGAACTCATGGCGGCGCTGGAAGCAGAATCCAGCGCGCTGTTGGTCCTCGGATCATCCCTGGCCGTGATGAGCGGCTACAAGGTGCTGCTGAACTTCGTCAAAAGGGAACTGCCAGTAGCCCTGATTACCAACGGGCACGTGCGTGGGGAACAGAAGGCTACCTGGCGCTGGCGAGTTCCGCTGGAAACCGCGCTGTCCCAGCTGACCTAGACTTTCGGGGACCAGGGTTTCACGGCCGGAAGCCGTATCACCGCTGACAGGCCTCCGGCGGGCCGCGGAGCAAGCCGGAAGGATCCTCCATGGGCCTGGACCACGGCGGCAACAATTGGCAGCCCCAGGCCGCTTCCCGAGGATTTGATGCTTCCGATGCGTTCCAGGCGGTGAAAAGGTTCCTGGATCAGCTCGGCCTGTTCAGCGGTGAGCACTTCGCCATCATTTTCAACGGTAATCTCGACCGTGCTTCTATCAGATCTGGAGCAGAGCCAAGCCTTCGAATTCGAGTAGGCCAGCGCATTGCGAACCAAGTTGGCCACTGCATGTTCCAACAGGTCGGCATTGGCTTCCACCGCGGGAAGATCACCTAGCTGAATGTCGAAATCGAGGCCGCGGTTGATCGCCTCGGGAAGGTATTGCTCCACCAAATCCTCAAGCAGCAGCGAGAGGTCTATGGGCTTCTTGGCCAGGCCATTGGACTGGGCGCGCGAGAGCGTGAGCAATGAATCCACGGAACGCTCGGCCTTGGCAGTGATGTGCTGCAGGCGTTGGATGAACTGCGGCCCGGGGAGCTGCGGGCTGGGACCCACCTCCAAAGTGGTGCGCAGCGCGGCCAAAGGGGTGCGCAGTTCATGGGATGCATTCGCCGCGAATCGCTGCTGCTGAGTGATCTGGTTTTCGAGCCGGTCAAGCATGGAATCCATGGCGTCGGCCACGTCAGAGAATTCACTGCGTGGACCATGAAGATGGACACGACGGTTCAGATCCCCTGAGCTGACCGAATTCGCGGTCCGCTGCATGTGTGCCAGCGGGCGCAGCAGATGTCCTGCCAAGAACCAGGAGCCGATGCCGCTGCCCGCTACGAGGAAACCCAGCGCCCAGAGTGCCCGCGGAATAAAAGCCCTGGCCAGGTCCTTGCGGCTCGGAGCGAATTCGCCGAACTTCGTGTTCAGCACCCCATCGGGGATATAGCGCAGCAGGAAGACGTAGACCAGGGCGAACAGCACTGCACCTGTGCCAACGACGAGCAGGCACATGGTGATGCTCAGCTTGAGCCGGGCGCTGAGGCCGCGGGGACGATCGACATTGTTCATGCAGAAAATTCCGGGTCAACAAGCCGGTAGCCGACACCAGTCACTGTTTCAATGGGGGTTGGCTCTCCGAGCCTCTTGCGCAGCGAGGACATGGTTACGCGGACTACAGCGGTGAACGGGTCTGCGTTCACATCCCAGGCCTTCTCCAGCAGTTCTTCGGAGCTGACTACGCCGCCATCTGCTTCCATCAAAATCTGTAGGATGGCAAATTGCTTCTTCGTGAGGTCGATTCTAACGCCGTTGCGCTGCACAGTGCGCTTAAAGGGATTCAAGGTGATGCCGCGCAGCTCCATGACAGGAGAGGCGCTCACCGCCGGACGCCGGGAGAGCGCATGAAGCCGCAGGATGACTTCCTTGAGCGCAAACGGCTTGGTCAGGTAGTCATCGGCGCCAGCCTCGAAACCCGTGATCTTGTCATCGAGCCGAGTCGCCGCGGTGAGCATGAGCACCCGGGTACCCAAGCGCTTCTCGTGCAGCCATGCAACAACCTCATCGCCCGATGGGCCCGGAATATCGCGATCGACCACCGCCACGTCATAGTCGTTGAGCGACAGCAGCTCGATGGCCCGGTGGCCGTCCATGGCCACATCCGCCGCAATGCCTGCCTGCTGCAGCCCCTGCTGAACTGGTTCGGCAATATACGGTTCGTCTTCGATGAGCAATACTCTCATGGTCTTATCCTAGGACGGTTCTGGGTACTCGGCAGCAGCTAGGAAGCGGCGCTGGGGCGCATCGCCGGGCACTGGCCCTGGGGGTCTGCCGCCAGCTCATAGTGCCAGAGCTCGTTGGCGTATCTCTGGCACAGCCCAAACCGCTGGCCCTTGCGCGAGAGCCAATCCGCGGCATCTGTCGGGCCGACATCAACAGCATTGCCGGTGACATGCGAGGAATCGTCCGGGGATGCAACCCACTTTGAGGCTTCGGCTTCACTGCCATATTTGGCTATCGCCTGATCCAGCAATTCCTGCTGGTATTCGCGTGAACGCCAACCGGAGGTGACCCAGAAATCGTTGATGCCCTGCTCCCTGGCGGCAGCGGCCGCTTCCTGAAGTGCCTTGCGCAACTGGGGATCCAGGTTGCTGATTGCGCGATGGCTGTCATCGAAGGGGCTCACCTGGCTCTCGCGCAGCTCGTCGTCCTCCGAGGCCGTGAAGATCGTCTTCACTGCCTTGGCCCCGAGACCGGCGGTAGCACTCGTGCTGGTGGTCAATGCAGCGCAGGAGCCCAGAAACAGGGCCGCGAACGCGATGAGCACCGTGGAAATCATGACTCGTGTTTTTCTCATGAGCCAAGAACATCAAATCAGGTGTTAAGCCAGTGTAAAGAGCGTTGCGAAGAACTTCTCCGCTATCCGGCGGCAGCGAATCTTATGGGGGAGGCGATGAAAGCCAAGGCCAGCACCGTCAGTGCAATTCCAATCCACGCACAGATGCGCCGCAGCGGTTCCAGCCGGCCAGCAGCGGCGAAGCCCAGCAGGCACCCTGCTACATTGGTGGCCAGGTCCGAGGTGTCGGAGCTTCCCACCGCCAGCGTGTACTGCAGGATTTCAAGCAGCAAGGACAGGCCAAGCCCGGCTGCGGCCGCCTGCACCCAACGCAGCCGGGGCCACAAAAGCCGGAGGTTCAAGCCGATGGGGATGAACAGCAGCAGATTGACGATGCTTTCCTTCAAGCCACTGGCCGCAAAGCGGGCGTCGGCGATGAAAGGCAGCAGCTTGATTGAACGCAATTCGCCGCTGCCCAGATGCGGGAGGGCCAGCTTGAAGAGGATGATCCACGCGAGAAAAAACAGGTACAGCCCGGAGAAGATGAAGCTCCTGCCGCGAAGCTGGCAGGCTTCTGCTGATTCGGGCATGGCGGAATTCCTCCGTGGATAAGCAAACACCGGCGGACCAGAAACCTGGTCCGCCGGTGGATTCGAAGCTCTGGGTGCTACTTGGCGTAGGCTCCGGTCAGCAGCACGGCGCCACCGTCAACGCCCTTGGCGCCCTGGACGAAGTCCAGGCCAGCCTCGGCAGCCGATGGATCCAGGCTATCAACCTGGCCCATAACCCATGCGCCCATGCCAGCAGCGTTCAGCAGCTGTACAGCGCGGTCGGCCACGGCCTGGTCAACGATCGCCACCATGCCAACGCCCAGGTTCAAGGTGCGCTCCAAGTCAGGCTGCGGAACGTTGCCCAGGGAAGCAATCGTGGAGAAGACTGCCGGCAGTGCCCAGGTCGAACGGTCCACACGGGCCATCAGGCCCTGTGGCAGCACGCGGGCCAGGTTGGCGGCCAGGCCGCCACCGGTGACGTGGCTGAAGCCGTGCACGCCGAAGTTCTCGCCGTCGTTCAACTCGCCAATCAAATCCAGGCAAGCGCTGGTGTAGATGCGGGTTGGCACCAGCAGCTCCTCGCCCAGGGTCTTGCCGAACTCGGCCACCTCGCGATCCAGCTCCCACTTGGCGTGGGCGATGACCCGGCGCACCAGCGAGTAGCCGTTGGAGTGGATGCCCGAGGAAGCCATGCCGATGACCACGTCGCCGGCACGCACGCGTTCTGGGCCCAGCAGCTGGTCCGCCTCGATGACACCGGTGGCGGCACCGGCCACATCGTACTCGTCCTCGGCCAGCAGGCCAGGGTGCTCAGCGGTTTCGCCGCCGACCAGGGCGGTGCCGGCGAGCTTGCAACCCTCGGCGATGCCGCGCACGATGTCGGCAATGCGCTCCGGAACCACCTTGCCGGTGGCAATGTAGTCGGTCATGAACAGCGGCTTGGCGCCCACCACGACGATGTCATCAACGACCATGCCGACCAGGTCCTGGCCGATGGTGTCGTGGATGTCCAGCTTCTGGGCAATTGCCACCTTGGTGCCCACGCCGTCGGTGGAGGTCGCCAGGTAGGGCTTCTTGTAGCCGGTCAGGAAGGAGACATCAAAAAGCCCGGCGAAACCGCCAACCCCTCCGACGACGCCGGAAGTGTGCGTGGCCTTGATCGCACCCTTCATCAACTCAACGGCGCGGTCACCGGCCTCGACGTCAACGCCGGCACCGGCATAGGTGATGGAAGTTGGCTGATCATTGCCGCTCATGGCAGAGGGTTCCTTTTCTGTCGTGAGCACCGGTTCTCCGGTGCCGCTTGCAACGAGGTGTATGGGGGGGAAGACGGTCGGGTCTAGCTGGCGGTTTCGAATTCGGAATCCGGGCCGGGCTCGCAACCTGGCTGGTTGCTGCGCTCCAGCAGGTTCTTTCCGCGGCGCTCCTCATGCGGCAGCGCGATCGGGTAGTCGCCGGTAAAGCACGCGGTGCACAGGCGCTCGCGTGGCTGCCGGGTGGCTTCGATCATGCCGTCTTCGGAAATGTAGGCCAGCGAGTCGGCGCCGATGGAGGTGGCGATCTCGTCCACAGCCGCGCCATTGGCGATCAATTCGGCGCGCGAGGCGAAGTCGATGCCGTAGAAGCAAGGCCACTTCACCGGAGGCGAGGAGATCTTCACATGGACCTCGGAAGCACCGGCTTCGCGCAGCATGCGCACTACGGCGCGCTGGGTGTTGCCACGCACGATCGAGTCGTCGACCACTACCACGCGCTTGCCGCGCAGCACGGTTTCCAGAGCGTTGAGCTTGAGCTTGATGCCCAGCTGGCGCAGGGTCTGGGACGGTTGGATGAAGGTGCGGCCCACATAGGCGTTCTTCACGAATCCATGGGTGAAGGGAATGCCTGATTCCTCGGCGTAGCCGATGGCCGCCGGGGTGCCGGATTCCGGAACTGGAATGACAATATCGGCTTCCGCATGGTTTTCGCGGGCCAGCTGGCGGCCCATCTCCACGCGGGACTCGTACACCGAGCGGCCGGCGATGGCGGCATCCGGGCGAGCCAGGTACACGTACTCGAAAACGCAGCCCTTGGGGGTGGCCTCGGCGAAGCGGGTGGAGCGCACGCCGTTTTCATCGATGGCGATCATTTCGCCTGGCTCGATTTCGCGGATGAACGATGCTCCCACGGTAGCCAGGGCAGGCTGCTCGGAGGCGACGACCCAGCCGCGGTTCAAGCGGCCCAAAACCAATGGCCGAACGCCGTGCGGATCGCGCGCAGCGTACAAGGTGTCTTCGTTCATGAACACGAAGCAGAAGGCGCCTTCGATTTTTGGCAGCAGTTCCAGCGCGGTTTCTTCCAGCGACTGGCCCTCGACGCCGCCGAGCAGGGCGGTGACCAATGCGGTGTCGGTGGTGTTGCCCTGGGCGATTTCACCGCGGACCTTGCCGCCGTCGGCCTGCTGCTTGGCAGCGACCATGTCGGCCAGATCGGCGGAGTTGGTCAGGTTGCCGTTGTGCGCCAGGGCCACGGTACCAGTCTGGGTTGGGCCCAGAGTCGGCTGCGCATTGGCCCAGTGGCTGGCGCCGGTGGTGGAGTAGCGGCAGTGGCCGACGGCCAGCTGGCCGCTCATGGAGTTCAGCGTATTCTCGTCGAAGACCTGGGAAACCAGGCCCATGTCCTTGTAGACGTTGATGCGGGCGCCATCGCTGGTCGCAATGCCCGCCGATTCCTGCCCGCGGTGCTGGAGGGCGTACAGACCGTAATAGGTCAGTTTCGCAACCTCTTCGCCAGGAGCCCAGACACCGAAAACGCCGCATTCATCCTGCGGCCCCTTCTCGCCCGGAAGCAGGTCGTGATTTAAGAATCCATCGCCACGCGCCATGTCAGTTATTCTCTCATGTTCTGGTTTGGTCGACACCGACCGTTTGTGTGGTGGGTGGCGGCCAGGTGCGCGGCCGCCCGCTTTTCAGTGGAAGGGAAAAGCTGCCTAGCCTGGTTGTCCGCTGGAGTCAGTGTCCTCGGCCAGAGGAACTGCCAGATGCTTGGTGGATTTACGCGAGGTGAAGCGATCTATGATCACGAACACCAGCCCGCCAATACCCACACCTAGTCCAGCACCGAACATTGCAAAGAATCCGGAAGCTGATGCACGGGTGTACTCCTGCGATGGCTCGCCGAGCAAGCCAATGACCAAGCCAATCAGCGCACCAAGTACGACGAAGGTCAAAATGAATGGCCAGAATTTGGGCGCCGAGTGAATTTGCACTTCGACACTTTGATCTGCAGATGTCGGGGTAGCGGGGTGTTGCTCCATACCCTTAAGGGTACTCAATAAGTGGTAGGTGCGCGGACAAGTCTGCCCTAAGTCCAGAGGCATGCAATTGCCCAGTTTGCAATGCATCGGCCCATGAGGTTAGACCGGTAGCCAGTGAAAGCCAGAGTTCAGCAGGCATTTCGACCACATTCGGCGGGGTTCCGCGGGTATGACGGGGTCCGGCTATGCACTGAGTCACACCGAAGGGCGGGATGCGCACCTCTACGGAATTGCCCTCGGCACGAGAGGCTAATTCCTCCAGCAGGTAGCGAACTGCCATAGCCAGCACCGGACGGGCTATTTTTCCTTGTCCCTGCCCGGCACCAGCCCACTCGCGCACCGCTGCGCGCCCAGCGATTTCGTCAACGCGTCGCTTGATTGCCATGGGGTGATGCATCTCTTTCTCTCGATGACGAAAAACCGTCACATTTGCCTGGACTTGATGTGGGGTGCGGAACTCTGAAAATCAGAAATCGGCCCCAGCCAACTGTAGTCCAGCAGCCCGTGCGCCGGCAGTGCCTCCAACCGGTTGAAGCTGCTGTCGCAAATCGCGATAAGCCGCTTCCTCGATGGCCGAGAATTCGTGCAGCAGCGATAGGGCCAGCAGGTCGGTGCCCCGCGAAGAGCCATCAAGCATCTTGATGGCCACCGTCAGCGAATTGGGTGCCGCCATGGCCAGCACGCCTTCGGCGCCCAGCTTGGCTATGGCTCCGGTCTGTTCGATGACTTCGGAATTGGGATGGCCCTTGCCCCGAACCGCCCACGGGTGATTGCGCATCGCGGCGACAACGCGCTGGGCCTCTTTTTGCTCGGAAACAACGAGCCGCTGGAAGCCGTGGGCCAGGCTCTTCAACGACATCTGGACGGCTGGTGCCCCGCAGCCATCAATCCCGGTGAATGGTATCGGGCCGCAAAATTCTTCAAGGACCGAGTGCGCCATCTGCTGTACCGGGTGATCCGGATCAAGATAGCCAGCAGTGCCAGAACCCGAGGCCTTCGCTGCGAGCAGGAACCCGGCATGCTTTCCGGAGCAGTTGAATGCCACTGCGGACTTCGGCAGGAGTTCAAGGGTCATCTGCGTCCTGGTTGCCGAATCCACGGGCCAGGACTGCGGGCATTGAAGTTCCGATTCATTCAGCCCCGCGGATGCGAGCATTCGCCGGGCAACGTCCTGATGGGCGAAGGTGCCGATATGGCTGGCACAGGCCAGGGCCAGCTGCTCGTCGTCGAGCTCGGCGCCACAGCGCAATGAAGCGATGGCTTGGAATGGCTTCACCGCGGACCTGGGGAAGATCAGCGCCTCGGGATTGCCCAAGGCCAGGAGCGTTGAGCCGTCTGGCCCCAGCACCACTGCGGCGCCATAGTGGCGGGATTCAGTGACGCCGTTGCGGCTGGCTTGTACCAGCTGCGCGCAATCGGAAATATCCATTGGTCGGTCCATTCCCCTAGTTTATTCGCGTGGGGGCGCCGTGCCGCGTGGCGGGCTGCGAGCCAGTAGCCGATGCGGGTAAAAGCATAGGCTCAGCGGATGTCATAGACAGCATCCAACGTCGATTTCTCCGGTAAACTCGGGCGAGTGAAGGTACTGGTTATTGGCCCAGGCGGCCGTGAGCATGCAATTGTCCGAGCACTGAGTGCAGACCCCTACGTCAAAGAAGTCCATTGCGCCCCCGGCAACGCCGGCATCGCGCAGGATGTCACCACCCACAACATCGACGCGCAGGATCCTGACGCGGTTCTCGCCCTGGCTCGCGAACTGGCCAGCGACCTGGTGGTTGTCGGTCCGGAAGCGCCACTGGCTGCCGGTGTATCCGATGCATTGATCGAGGCTGGCATCCCCGTCTTCGGTCCTACCAAAGCTGCAGCGCAGCTTGAGGCATCGAAGGCTTTTGCCAAGAACGTCATGGCTGCGGCAGAAGTGCCCACCGCCATGGCCCACGTGGCCACTAACCGCGAGGAAGCAGCCAGCGCACTGGATGACTTCGGCGCACCGTATGTGGTCAAAGACGATGGCCTGGCCGCTGGCAAGGGCGTTGTGGTCACCTCGGACCGCGATGAAGCACTGGAGCACGCCGAAGCCTGCTTCGCAGCCGGCGGCACCGTAGTCATCGAGGAATTCCTCGATGGACCGGAAGTTTCGCTCTTCGTCATTTGCGACGGCAAGCATGCCGTTCCGCTCTCTCCTGCACAGGACTTCAAGCGCATCTTCGACAATGACGAAGGCCCGAACACCGGCGGCATGGGTGCCTACTCGCCGCTTGAATGGCTTCCAGAGAACTTTGTTGACGAGGTCATGGACCGCGTCGCCTACCCAACCCTGCGCGAAATGGAAAAGCGCGGCACGCCATTCACCGGCGTGCTGTATTGCGGCTTGGCAGTCACCAAGCGCGGCATCCGCGTTATCGAATTCAATGCCCGCTTTGGCGATCCGGAAACCCAGGCCGTGCTGGCCCGGTTGAAGACCCCGCTGGGCGGCATCTTGCTGGCTGCTGCCAAGGGCCAGCTGGATGACGCAGAGCAGTTGAACTGGTCGCCGCTCACCGCCGTGGATGTTGTTATCGCTGCCGAGAACTACCCTGATACCCCGGTCAAGGGCGCAGTGATTTCCGGTTTGGATGCAGCCAACGCGCTGGAGAATGTGCACGTGATGCACGCTGGCACGTCTGCTGACGCCGAAGGCAACATCATCGTCTCCGGTGGACGTGTCCTGGCAGTAGTCGGCTTGGGCGATGACCTCGCAGCTGCTCGTGCCACCGCCTACGCAGGTGTCGCCCAGATCAGCTGGGACGGCGCCCAGTCGCGCACCGACATCGCGCTGAAGGCCGAACGCGGCGAAATCGTCGTTGCAAAGCAAAGCAAGTAGAGGACCAGATAGCTATGGCAGGATTCCAGACCGAAGTACTCGACCTTGAAGGTTGGGACCATTTCTACTCGGGCAAAGTGCGCGACCTCTACGTGCCAGCTGGTGCGAGCTTCGAAGAAACCGACCGCGTACTGGTCGTCGCTTCGGACCGCATCAGCGCCTACGATTTTGTGCTCACCAGCGAAATCCCGGACAAGGGCAAGGTGCTCACGCAGCTGAGCCTGTGGTGGTTTGAACAGCTGGGCGATTTCGCCAACCATGTGATCTCCACCGATGTGCCAGAGGCTGTGGCCGGCCGCGCCATGGTCTGCAAGAAGCTGGAAATGTATCCCATCGAGTGCATCGCCCGCGGATACCTCACCGGTTCGGGCCTGGCCGAGTACAAGGTCTCCAAGACCGTGTGCAGCCTGCCATTGCCTGATGGCCTGGTGGATGGCTCCCGGCTGGAGCCTGCATTGTTCACCCCATCGGCCAAGGCCGAGGTCGGGGAGCACGATGAGAACATAACCTACGAGCAGACCGCCGAGCGCGTTGGCAACGATGTGGCCGAAGCATTGCGCGAAAAGACTGTCGCGCTCTACGAGCAGGCCGAGAAGATTGCCCGCGCGCGCGGCATCATCCTGGCGGACACCAAGGTAGAGTTCGGCGCGGATCCCGCGACCGGCGAGATCACCTTGGGCGATGAGGTGCTGACCCCGGACTCCTCGCGTTTCTGGGACGCCGCGGCCTACCAGCCAGGCCAGGCCCAGCCGAGCTTCGACAAGCAGTTTGTGCGCGACTGGCTGACCAGCAGCGCATCGGGCTGGGATAAGAACTCCGGCGAGCAGCCTCCTCAGCTGCCCGCTGAGATTGTCGAGAAGACCCGTGCCCGGTACATCGAAGCCTACGAGCGCCTGACCGGCCAGAGCTTCACCGCCTAGCCCCTGCAGCCGGCGCAAAAGCAGCCCCTGTCGACTCGGAAGTTTTCCGAGTCGACAGGGGCTGCTTCAGTTTGGACTTGATCAGACCAGAGAGTCCTTCCACGCCTTGTGCAAGGCGGCGAAGCGGCCCTCATCGGCAATCAGCTGCTGCGGGGTGCCGTCTTCAGAGATCCGCCCATCGTGGACCACCAGGACACGGTCGGCGATCTGAACCGTAGAGAGCCGGTGGGCGATGATCAGAGCCGTGCGGTTGCCCAGCAAAGTCTGCAGGCCGCGCTGAACTGCCCGCTCCGACGGGATATCCAGCGAACTGGTTGCCTCATCCAGGATCAATACCGCCGGATCCGCCAAGAAGGCGCGGGCAAAGGAGATCAGCTGGCGCTGCCCCGCGGAGACTCGGCCGCCACGCTTGTTCACATCGGTGTCGTAGCCTTCGGGCAGATCCAGGATGAACTCATGGGCGCCTACGGCTCGTGCAGCTGACTGGATGTCCTCGAGGGATGCTCCAGGCCTGCCCAGGGCAATGTTCTCGGCAACCGAACCCGAGAACAGGAACGCTTCCTGGGTCACCATCACCACGTGCCGACGCAGTTCCTTGTTGGACAGCTCGTTGATCGGCACCGAGTCCAGTTTCAGCGTGCCTGAACGCAGATCATAGAAGCGGGCAATGAGCTTGGCCAACGTGGACTTGCCTGCGCCGGTTTGCCCGACGACGGCGACTGTTTGGCCTGCTGGAATGCGCAGGTCGAATTTGTCCATGATGATCGGGCCGTCGCCGTAGCCGAAGACTGCGTCCTTGAATTCGAGCTCGCCGGCCACTTTGCCGATGCTCTTTGGCTGTTCCGGCTCGCGCACGGTCGGTTCTTCTTCGAGAAGCCCGGAGACCTTTTCCAAGGCCGCTGTGGCGGACTGCAAGGAAGAGTAGAACATGGCAATGTGCTCAACCGGCTGGAAGAGCCGCTTGGACGCCAAGAGGATGGCCACCATTGCACCGACTTCCATGGAGCCGTTGATGATGCGGAAACCGCCGTAGGCCAGCAGTGCCGCGACCGTCAGGTTGCCAATCAAAACCAGGCCCGGCTGCAAGATGCCGAAGAGGTTGAAGGAGCGGACCGAGTTGTCCCGGTATTTCTCTGCGATCTGCTGGTAGTTCTGGTCGTTGGCGCGTTCCCGGCGGAAAGCCTTCACCGCGCGAATGCCGGTCATGGTTTCCACGAAGGTGGAAATGACCTTCGCGGAAACAACACGGGATTCCCGGTACAAGACTTCGGAACGGCGCTGGTACCAGTAGAACAGGAGGGCTACCGGCACGGCCGCGATGCACACCACGAACCCGCTCTGCCAGTCCAGCAGGAAAATGGAAATCAGCGTGAAAATGATGAACACGCAGGAGGATGCCAGCTCGGAGACTCCCTGGTCCAGCAGTTCGCGCAAGGTCTCCAGATCCGATGTCTGGCGGGAAATGATGCGGCCGGACGTGTAGTTCTCGTGGAATTCGAGGCTGAGCCGCTGGGTATGCCGGAAGACCTGCTGGCGAAGGTCCAGCAGCATGGCCTGCGAAATTCTTGCCGCAGAGTTGATGTACCAAGCCAGCAAGACCCCGCTGAGGATCGCACAGACGATGTATCCGGCGCCGGTGAGCCCCAGGGCGCCCCAATTGCCCTCGCGGACCTGGGGCAAGGTCCAGTCGATGGCAAAGGCGATGATCACAGGCAACATCACGCGGGCGGCATTGGAGACCAGGACCAGTGCGACCGTGAGAATGAAGAGCTTTTTCTGCGGCAAGGCGAGGGTGGCCAGCAATCGGAAGGAGCGCTGGCGCACCACCTTGCGCTCAGCGGCCGAGAGCTTGATGGAGTCCTCGTTGGCGACGCCCAATGGCTTACTCATCGTGAGGCCTCCTCGGCGATTGGCAGTTCTTCGTCATCCAGGCTTGCGATGACAAATCGATAGTGCTCATTGGTGCTCAGCAGGTGGGTGTGGCTTCCGACCGCATCGATGCGTCCATCGCGCAGCAGGGCAACCCGATCGGCCAGCATCACGGTGGATGGGCGGTGAGCCACAATCAAGGTGGTGGTTCCGGCCAGGACTTCCCGCAACTTCTCGGTGACCAGTTCCTCGGTGCGAACATCGAGGGCTGAAAGCGGATCATCGAGCACCAGTACGCTCGGACGAGCGGCAATGGCGCGAGCCAGGGCAATGCGCTGGCGCTGGCCGCCGGAAAGCGACAGGCCCTCTTCGCCGATGAGCGTATCCACGCCTTGCGGCAGCGAGTAGGTGAAGTGCGCTTGGGCTACATCCAGTGCTTCGGTGAGCAGTGCTTCGCGCTCGCGCTCGTCCAGGGACGCCGGTGCGCCCAGCAGGACGTTGTCCCGGATGGTGTTGGAGAACAAGGTGGTGTCCTCGAAAGCCACGGCAATTTCGGTGCGCAGCTGGTCGAGCTCCCAATCCTTGACGTTCTGCCCATGGATCAGGACCTCTCCGGCGGTGGCTTCATGGAGCCGGGGGATCAGGTTCAACAGGGTTGATTTTCCGGATCCGGTGATCCCGACCAGGGCCATGGTTTCTCCGGGGCGGATTTCCAAGTCGATGTCGGCCAGGATCGGCCGGTGGGTTCCGGCCGTGTCAGGGTAGGCGAAGCGCACGTGTCGCAACTGCACGCTGCCATCACGCTCTCCGGGGATGCGGGGCTGTTCTGGAGAGACGATGTCGTTGTCCGAATCCATGACCTCGAAATGGCGGTCTAGCGCGGTTTTGGTGCTCAGCGTCATGCCAAGGAGCATGCCCATGCCTTCGACCGGTCCGGCGATGACTGCGGCAATGGTGAAGTAGGCAACCAGGGCGCCAACGCTCAAGGTTCCGTTGGCAACTTGGGCAATGCCGATGAACAGGCCAATGCCCAAAATGGTTTCTGGAACGGCGACAACGGTGAGCAGGAAACTTGCCAGGGTCTTGGCCTTGGCGATTTCGGTTTCCTGCAACGATTTCGCCTGGGTATTAAAGCCTTCGTAGATGTGCGGGCCGCGGCCGAAGGCCTTGATGACGCGAATGCCGTGCACTGATTCCTCTACGGCGGTGGCGAGGTCGCCGGCCTGGTCCTGGCTAAGGCGGCTGGCGGCGCGGTACTCGTTGCGGAAGCGGTACGCCTTGATGGCAATGGGGATGGATCCCAACAGGTAGAGCAAGCCCAAAATCCACGAGTGTGTGAACATGAGAATCAAGCCGGTGATGACCGTAACGGTCTCCACCACTAGCATCATGGCGCCGAAGGCCAGCCATCGGCGCAGCAGCGAGAGATCCGACATGGAACGAGAGAGGAGCTGGCCAGAGCCCCAGCGCTCGTGGAAGGCGACGGGAAGGCGCTGAAGATGCTTGTAGAACCGAACGCGCATCTTCGTTTCCAGCCCGGCGGCTGGGGTCAGCACAAATTGGCGGCGCAGGAAGATCAGCAGGGCCTCGACGAATCCCAGGGCTGCCACGATGGCAACGGAGATCCAGACCTCGGAGGAGTCCCCGTCCCGGTGCAAAACCGAGTTCACCAGCCAGGCCAATACCTGGGGGATTACTAGGGCGATGATGCCGGCTCCGAGCGCGCAAAGGAAGCCGCAGAAAAGCCGGGGGAGGATTGGCTTCACGAACGGGTAGAGCCGCTTCAATGTTGCGGAGAGGGGAACCGGGTCTCTAGAGTCGGCCTTTTGTGCTTGCGCCACGGTACCCCGCATTCATCCAGAAGTTAGACAGAGCTTCAGCTTACCGCCAGTGGTTGAGAGAATTCAATCGATTTTCTCATTTGGGAAAGAAATGCTTCAGATGAAGTTAAAGCGGATCCCGGTACTGCACGAAATTCTGTGCAGTACCGGGATCCAGAAGATGAAATTTGCGGCTACTCGCGCCCGGTGAGCGTCACCAGAATTGCTTCCGGCGGGCAAGCAAAGCGGATTGGAGCGAAGCGCGAGGTGCCCAGGCCTGCCGAGACATTCAGGGGAACAGCGTTGCCGGCGTACTCCCAATCGCTCAGGCCACGGGCGCGCCAGGTTGGCAAATCGCAATTCGAGACCAGTGCGCCATAGCCGGGTATGCAGACCTGGCCGCCGTGGGTGTGGCCGGCAAAAATCACGTCGGCTTGTGCTTCTGTGAACTGGTCCAAGACTCGCTGGTACGGCGCATGGGTCAGCGCAATGCGGACGTGGGGAGCCTGGTTGCTGGTTGAGGACCCTCGCGGCCAGCCTGCGAAGTGGTCCCGATCGATGTGCGGATCATCAACGCCGGTCAAATCCAGGCGCAGTCCATTGAGGACCGTTGAATGAGAACGATTGGACATGTTGACCCACCCGGCTGAGCCGAAGGCCCGGTGCATTTCTTCAAACGGAAGCTGATCCCGGGATGATGGATTGGGGGTCCCCTCATTGCGAGCGAAGTACTTGAACGGGTTTTTCAGTTTGGGCGCGTAGTAGCAATTGGATCCCGGAACGAAGGCTCCGGGGAAGGCCATCAGCGGTTCCAATGCCTTGATCAACGAAGGGACACCCTTGCGGTGGCTGAGATTGTCTCCGGTGTTGATGATGAAATCGGGGTTGAGGTCGGCAAGCTCGCGCAGCCATTGGATCTTGGTTTCCTGGCCTGGAACCATATGAATATCCGAGAGGTGCAGGACCTTGATGTCCGAGGCGCCGCGGGGCAGGACATTCAGGGTTTCGCGGCGTAGCCCGAATTTCTGGGTCTCGAGCATGCCGTAGCCAACTAGTGCACCACCTAGCGCCAGGGCTCCACCGGCAGCCAGCGCCGTGGTACCGGCCGCATGACGTAGTGCTGCAGCAATTGTTTTATGTTCAACCATGACCAGTCTGCCATCGTCCTCTCATGCCCGGGGGCAACTTCTGGTGAAGTCCGCTATTGCCAATCTAGACCGAAGGCCGCGTTCAACCAAAGTTGAACGCGGCCTTCAACGGCGCTTAGCTAGTCGTCGGATTTCTTTCCATTGCCCTTGCCGTTGCTGTTGCCGTTGTTCTTTTTCGTATCGCCGCTGTCAGAGTCAGACTTCTGATCGTCGGATTTCTGCGAGTCGGCCTTCTCGTCATTCTTCGAATCATCAGAATCGTTCTTCGACTCGGACTTCGAATCGCTGTCGGAAGAGTCCTCGGAGGCTTCCTTCTTGACTACTGGCCGGCTTCGAGCAGAACCAAAACTGCTGCGATCATATTCGCCAACTGCCTCTTCCATGAAATCAACCCACAATGGTGCTGCGTAGGTCGAGGAATCAACCATTTCCGGAGCTTGCTCATCATTGATCGTTGCTCCGTGCAGGGAGTTCTGTTCGGTGGAAGCCTTCCCGTTCAAACGGCCTACCCATGTAGCAGTGGAGATGCCTGTGGTGTAGCCGACGAACCAGGTCGAGGTCGCGTAGTTGTTCGTACCGGTCTTGCCGGCGATGGGGCCGGGAACGCGGCCCTTGGAAACGCGCTTGGAAGCGATCTTCTTGAGCGTGCCATTGAGGTCAGCTACATATGTCGGATCAATTTCCTGCGAGCAAGTCTCCTGGGGAACCTTGTACTCGTTGCCGTCCTTGTCGGTAACGGCGGTTAATGCGCGAGGCTGGCAGAACTCGCCCTTGTTGGCGAAGGTTGCGAAAGCGGCGGCCTGGGACAGAGGGGTGATATTGGCCGAACCAATGATGAACGATGGGTTAGCCGGGCTGATTGGGCCAGGCTGACCGTTATCCGCGTCCTGGTCCAAAACTCCCAAACGCTTGGTGTAGTCGGCAATGGTGCACAAGTCGGTTTTGTAGGCTTCCTGCACCGTCGCGGAGTTAATCGACCAGTACAAACCAGTGTCTACAGTCATTCGGCGGTAGAAACCTGCCGAAGCGTTTTTCGGCTCCCACTTGGTACCGACCGTAGCCGTGCCACCGGGAAGGCAAGAAGCGCGGAACTTGGTACCAGGCGCGAAGTATGGTCGCTTGGCATTGATGGTGTCGTACATGTGGTTGCCTTCGGTGAGCCAACCAAGGGTGGTGTACGGCTTCATGGTAGAACCGCCCTGGAATCCGCCTGCGCCGCCCTTCGAGCGTTCAACCGCAAAGTTGTAATAGGTGCTTGCGCCCGAATCCTTGCTTTCAGGGCCATAGGTAGTGTTCTGGGCCATGGTCAGGATATTTCCGGTACCAGGCTCCACCGAAACAATAGACGAGTAGATGTCCTTGTTGGACTTGGCATTTGGATCAATGGCCTTGCGAGCGTCGTTGGCAGCCTTCTTGTTCAGCTCGCTATTCAATGTGGTCTTGATCGTCAAGCCGCCGCGGTACAACAGGCCCTCGCGGTCTTCCTTGGTTTTGCCATAGGTGTCGTCACTGAGAATCAGGTTGGTGACGTAATCACAGAAATATGCGTTGTCCTTGGCCGCGGAGCAACCGGAAGGGGAAGTGCTGGGCTTGAGCTCAAGACCGGACTTCACCGCGTCGTCATACTCTTTTTTATTGATTGCACCGGTGCGGTACATGTTGCCCAGCACCTTGTTGCGGCGGTCAAGTGAACGCTCTGGGTTGTTGATCGGGTTGTAGACGTTCGGCAGCTGAACCATGCCAGCCAGCATGGCCGACTGCTGTACGTTCAAGTCCTTGGCGTCCACAGAGTAGAAGCGCTGCGCGGCAGCCTGCACGCCGTATTCGCGACCGGAGAACAGCACGAGGTTCAGGTAGCCTTCGAGGATTTCGTCCTTGGACATTTCCTTTTCGATGGCTACTGCGTACTTGAGTTCGCGGATTTTTTCCGAGTAGTCCTTGTTGCCGGACACGGTGGTTTCCTCGGAACCGCTGAGCTCCTGGTTGTTCACCAGGAGGTTGTTCACGTACTGCTGGGTCAGGGTAGATGCACCAGAGCGCGAAGTGGAGGTCAGGTTGCCGACGATCGCTCGGGCGATGCCCTTGGGGTCGACACCTTTGTGCTCGTAGAAGCGTTCGTCTTCCACCGAGACGATGGCCTTGCGCATATACGGCGAGATGTCATCTAGTGACACAGGTTCGCGATTCTGCTGGTAGAAATTCGCGATGGTCTTGCCGTTGGCGTCGACGATCGTTGAAGGCTCTGAAATCGGAAGCTTCTCAAAGGAGCTCGGGAGCGCGCTGACGATGTTGTTACCGGTGGTCAAACCGGTTTTTGCGATCGCCGCTACGGGTACGAGCATACCTGCTGCGAGCACACCACACAGGGCGCTGATTCCGAAGAACGCAACGACTTTCCCAAGGGTGGTGGCGGTATCAAAAAAGGGGGACTTCTTGGCTGCCATACCCACTAGTTTACAAGGACGCGATAACGTATCCAGTATGACTAAATGGGAATACGCCACTTTGCCTCTTTTGATTCACGCAACAAAGCAGATTTTGGACCAATGGGGGGATGATGGTTGGGAGCTGGTTACTGTAGTTCCTGGCCCCAACGGCTCATCGCCGGTGGCCTACATGAAGCGTCCAAAAGAGTAGCCAAAATATACTTCCTTAAGGAGAAAAAGCCCATGCAAGAAGCGACTTCCTCGCGTGTCGAAACGCGCCTGGCCGAACTGGGTCATGCCCTGCCAGGCGTTGCCAAGCCCGTCGCTGCCTACCTGCCAGCCGTCACCACCGGCAACTACGTTTACACCTCCGGTCAGCTTCCGCTGATTAATGGTGAACTCTCAGTTGTGGGAAAGGTTGGCGCAGAGGTTTCAGCAGAAGAAGCAAAGGCCCAGGCGCAGGTTGCAGCACTGAACGCACTGGCCGCCATCAAGGCCGAAATTGGTGACCTAGATCGCATTAAGCGCATCGTGAAGGTTGTCGGTTTCGTGTCGTCGGCACCGGAGTTTACCGGGCAGCCAGGAGTCATCAACGGAGCTTCCGAATTCTTCGGCGAGGTGCTTGGCGACGCAGGCCTGCATTCGCGTTCGGCCGTTGGCGTTGCCGTGCTTCCGCTGGATGCACCCGTCGAGGTTGAGGTCATCGCCGAATTTGAGTAGTTCACCCCAGTTGCCTTTTGCGCGGCCTGCCAAGGCTTTCCCTTGCGGGCCGCGCAGTGGCATGGTGCGCAGAGTCTTTGATTTGCCACCACACCAGATCCCTACGGCCGAAAATTGGTTTACCTTCGGCTCCCGCACCCCCCGGACACCGCGCCGTGCGTCGTCCGTGTGCCTGGTGCGGGACTGTTCCAAGGGCGTCGAGACCTACTTGACCTTTCGGCCCGGCGGCTCCCCGATGGGCAACGTGGCCTTCCCCGGCGGCAGCCACGAGGCCAGCGACCGGGCAACCTACCAATGGTTTGGACCGAGCCTTTCGCAGTGGTCCAAGCGCATGGACGTTTTGGACCAGCAGCTGGTCCAAGCGCATATCGTTTGCGCCATTCGCGAGCTCTTTGAAGAAACCGGAATCCTGCTGGCGGGTACCGACGAGCAATCCATCATCGAAATGACCGACCCCGAAGAATGGATGAGCGCCCGCGAGGCAATTGCCGGCCAGGATCTTCCATTCGATGAGTTTCTTCGCCGTCGCGGCCTAGGGCTTCGCACCGATTTATTGCGGCCGGTCTCGCACTGGCTGAATCCCAACTTTGCCCTGCGCAGATTTGATACCTGGTACTTCGCAGCCACCGTGCCCAACCGCCAAGAAGCGACGCTGCTTCGCGGCAAGGGCAAATGGGGTGGGTGGCAGGTGGCCGGCGGCGTGTTAGCCCAGCGAAACACCAGCGAGCTCGGCGACCTGGTGGGGCAACCTAATACCGTAGGCTTGAACTTCTCGCAGATCAGCTACCCGGCCGTGGAAATGATGCTTGAAGCAATGTCCGAGGCCAACGGGGTGGTGGCGTATTTGTCGCGGGCGCGGTCCCTGGATTTGAAGCACCCGGACTTGCTGGTGCGCGACGGCATTTATTATCTGGAGGTTCTGGGCTCGATGAGTGCCGAATCCTCGCGCCCCTGGCAGGCCGCCGCGGGCCGCCAATGAATTAGCTAAAACAACTTAAAAATAGTGCGGGCCGAAGATCCAAAAGGATCTTCGGCCCGCACTATTTTGACTGGCTTAGCGTGAACGCTGGCGCAGACGCTGGATGTCCAGAATCACGACGGCACGTGCTTCCAGGCGCAGCCAGCCGCGCTGTACAAATTCAGCCAAAGCCTTGTTTACGGTTTCACGCGATGCGCCAACCAGCTGAGCCAGCTCTTCCTGAGTCAGCTCGTGAGCGACCAGGATGCCGTCGGTTGCTGGACGGCCGAAGCGGTCAGCAAGATCAAGCAGAGCCTTGGCGACACGGCCAGGAACATCGGAGAATACCAGGTCCGCAAGGGACTCGTTGGTGCGACGCAGACGTGCAGCCAGAGCCTGCAGCAGCTGGATCGAGACCTCAGGGGAGTTCAGGATCGCCTTGCGCATGTTCTCGTGGCTCAATCCAGCCAGTCGGGTTTCCGACACGGCGGTTGCAGTCGCGTTGCGTGGGTGTGGATCGAATAGGGCCATCTCGCCAAACAGTTCGCCTGGGCCAAGAACAGCAATCAGGTTTTCGCGACCATCCGAAGAGGTGCGGCCCAGCTTGATCTTGCCCGAAACGATGAAGTACAGGCGGTCGCCCTGATCGCCTTCACGGAACACCGATGCACCGCGGGACAGATCAACCTCGGTTAATTCTTCGGTGAGCGCGGCGAATACTTCATCACCAAGCGACGCAAACAGTGGCGCGCGACGCAGTACCTCGATATCCATTAAATCTCCTGTCAACAGTAGTAGGCGCTTACTTCATTGTGCCGTATTCAGTAACAATGTGACAGTTTCCACACGTGGTTTCACCGAGAAAATGTTGAACGTCACGCTCATTCGGCCAAAACTCGCGAATATGCTCGCAGAAATCCATCAGCTTCTAAGGGTACCTTGGGTTAATACAAAGTATTTGAACGCATTGGAGTCTTGGTGCTCGGAATTTTCAGCTGGCTCGACGTAGTCATCTGCGCTGTTTTGCTGACCTTTTTCATTATCGGACTTCGCCGCGGTTTTCTCTTGACCGTTGGCGACATGGTGGGCCTCATTCTGGGAGGTGTTGCCGCGTTCTTTGCCATCCCGCTGGTTTCCACTTTCGCCAATAACCCCTGGTGGCGTGTTGCGCTGATGGCAGCCACGGCCGCCGTGCTGATTATTCTGGGACAGGCGCTGGGAAGGGTCATTGCCACCCGCATCCGGCACTGGATGAACGTCGATTTCCTGCGCTCTGCAGACCGCATTGCCGGTGGCGTGCTCTCGGTGCTGATTACCGCAACGATCATTGGCGCGCTGGCGTTTTCCACCTCCAGCATGGGTATACCGCGCCTGTCCCTGGAAATTGGAAAATCCACCATGATCCAGGCCATTCGCGGCGCGACGCCGCCCTTTGTGAACTCGGCCATTTCCTCGGCACGCTCCAAGGTGATCGCCGAAACCCTGCCAGCATTCCTGGAGCCCTTTGCGCCGCCGGTGGCCCAGCCCATGGACACCGACTGGGTGGCGACCGATCTCCAGCGGACCGCAGCAGAATCCGCCGCCAAGGTCTCGGGCACGGCAGTGCAATGCGGTGTCAACCTGACCGGTTCGGGCTTTGTGGTGGCTCCAGAAATGGTGATGACCAACGCCCACGTGGTGGCTGGACTCGGGGCAGCCACCGTGGAGACCGGTCGTGACGGAGTTCACCGCGGAAAGGTGGTCTACTTCGATCCTGAGACCGATATCGCGCTGCTTTACGTACAGGGCTTGGGGGCCCCGGCCATTGACCTGGCCGATGAGGATCTCACCCGTGGCGACACCGCGGCATTTATCGGCTATCCGGCTGGTGGACCTCAGCAGATTCGCAGCGCCATGATCGCCTCGCGGGCCAATGTCTCGATCGCCAATATCTACGGCACCGACCCGTCGCGAATATCCGTGTACCAGATCACCGCCGAAGTGGCCCAGGGCAATTCCGGTGGCCCGCTGGTGGACGAAAGCGGGGATGCCGTTGGCTTGATCTTCGCGAAGTCCCGCAGCGACGAGCAGGTTGGATTCGCCCTGAGCCTTGAGGAGATGGAGCGGGCCATGGAGCTAGGTGGCTCGCAGCGTACCTCGGTCAAGACCGGGGACTGCATCGCCAACTAGCAGGAGGGGCAAATTATTTGCCCAGCAGGTGCGCCAGCTGTTCCACGGCCAGCTTGTAGCCGTTGACGCCAGCGCCGACGATGATGGAACTGGCCACCGGTGAAATGTAGGAATGGTGGCGGAATGCCTCGCGCTGGTGCACGTTGGAGATGTGGACTTCAATCGTGGGCAGCTGGACACCGCTGATGGCGTCTGCCAAGGCGATCGACGTGTGGGTGAAGGCTCCCGGGTTCATCACGATGCCCGCAGCACTGGTGCGAGCTTCATGAATGGCATCGATGAGCACCCCTTCATGATTGGATTGCAGGGCGCGCAGCTCAAATCCGAGGGCAGTGGCAGTGTCACGGGCCAGCCGCTCAGCATCGGCCAAGGTGTCATGTCCGTAAATCTTCGGCTCACGGGTGCCCAGGAGGTTCAGATTCGGTCCGTTGAGCAGCAGGATCGTGCGTGATGCGGTGTCAGTCATGGACTCAAATCTAATGCAAAGCGTCTTGAACCACGGCAATTGTCTATTGATGAATGAGAAAAAACGCTACCGCCGGGCAGAACGCGAGCAGCGTTCTGCCCGGCGGCAGCGTGGGCGGTCCGGTGCGGACTACTTGCCCATGGATTGAGCGATTTGGCTCATCACGGTCGAGTCCGAGAGCGTGGTGGCGTCACCCACTTCTCGTCCCTCGGCCACGTCCTTGAGCAAGCGGCGCATGATCTTGCCGGAGCGGGTCTTTGGCAATTCGGGGACCACGAGCACGTGCTTCGGCTTGGCGATCGGGCCGATGTCCTTGCCCACATGGTTGCGCAGCGTTGCAACGACATCCTCGCCTTCGGCAGGCTCGGTCTGCAAGATCACGAACGCGACCACGGCCTCGCCGGTGGTTTCATCCTTGGCGCCCACCACTGCAGCCTCAGCCACGTAGGGGTGCGCGACCAGCGAGGACTCGATCTCGGTGGTGGACAGGCGGTGGCCGGACACGTTCATCACGTCATCCACGCGGCCCAGCAGCCACAGGTCCCCGTCGTCGTCCTTCTTGGCTCCGTCGCCGGCGAAGTACATGTTCTCGAAACGGGACCAATAGGTTTCCTTGTAGCGTTCCATGTCGCCCCAGATGCCGCGCAGCATTGAAGGCCACGGCTCGCGGATCACCAGGAAGCCGCCTTCGCCGTTGCCCACCGACTCGCCGGCTTCATCCACCACATCGATGCTGATGCCCGGAACCGCGACCTGCGCGGAGCCTGGCTTGGTGTGGGTGACGCCGGGCAGGGGAGCGATCATGTGCGCGCCGGTTTCGGTCTGCCACCAGGTATCGACGATCGGGGTCGGGTGCTCCTTGCGCTCGCCATTCTTGCCGTTGTTGGTGCCGATGACATCGCGATACCACATCCAGGCCTCGGGGTTGATCGGCTCGCCGACCGAACCCAGCACGCGCAGGGAAGAGAGGTCATAGCCATCGGGAATCTGGCGGCCCCACTTCATGAAGGTGCGGATGGCGGTAGGCGCGGTGTACAAAATGGAGACGCCGTACTTTTCCACCAATTCCCACCAGCGGCCCTGGTGCGGGGTATCCGGTGTGCCCTCGTACATCAACTGGGTCGCGCCATTGATCAATGGGGCATAGGTGACGTAGGAATGGCCGGTGATCCAGCCGATATCGGCGGTGCACCAGTACACGTCGGTTTCCGGGTGCAGGTCGAAGGTGTCGCGATGGGTGACCGCGCCCTGGGTGAGGAAGCCGCCGGTGGTGTGGACGATGCCCTTGGGCTTGCCGGTGGTGCCCGAAGTGTAGAGCACGAATAGCGGGTGCTCGGAATCGTGCGCTACCGCGGTATGCTCGGTGGAGGCTGCGTCCACCACCTCGTGCCACCACTTGTCCAAGGGGCCGAATTCCACTGGCTCGGCGTTGCGCTTGACCACCAGAACATTTTCCACGGTGTGTCCCGGAGCGGCCAGTGCGCCGTCCACTGCGGCCTTCAAGGCCGATGGCTTGCCGCGGCGCCAAGTGCCGTCGGCGGTGACCACCAGCTTGGCATCGGCGTCGTCGATGCGGCTGCGCAAAGCGTCGGCGGAGAAGCCCCCGAAGACTACCGAGTGGATGGCACCAATGCGGGCGCAGGCCAGCATGGTGATCACGGCTTCGGGAATCATCGGCAGGTATACGGCCACGCGATCCCCCTTGGCCACGCCCAGGGACTCGAAGGCATTGGCGGCCTTCTTGACCTCCTGGGTCAGCTGGGCGTAGGTGTAGGTGCGGGTGTCGCCTGGCTCGCCCTCGAAGTAGATCGCCACCCGGTCGCCCAGGCCGTTTTCCACGTGCCGGTCCAGCGCGTTGTAGGCCGCGTTGAGCTTGCCTCCGACAAACCACTTGGAAACCGGCGCTTGCGACCAGTCCAGGGTTTGCGTGAAATCAGTATCCCAAGTCAGCACCTTGCGGGCCTGGTCCGCCCAGTAGCCCAAGCGGTCAGCCTCAGCTGCCTCATAGCTGGCCGAACTGGCTACGGCATGGTCGCTGAACTCTTTGCTGGGGGCAAAGGCACGGGTTTCATTCGACAGGTTATCCAAGGTCTTCGAATCGCTCACGGGCTTCGCATCCTTCCGCGTAGTCATAGATATTCTCTGTGATCAAAGTTACATGCTTCGGGGCAGGCGGCAGTGGTTTGTGTCACCAGCAAGGGGAATTCCGGGTGAATTCTGCGCCGAGTGGTCATCGTGCCGCGACGAACTGCATCGGATCACGGTGTCCGAGGGTGAAAAGTGCAGGTACTCATGGCACGATCTAAGCGTGGCGAATAAAGCAAAAATGGAAACCGAATTGGCGCTCAAGCGGCGGGCTCGCAAGATCAACCGGGTACTGGCCGAAACCTACCCCTATGCGGTCCCGGAGCTGGATTTCGAGAACCCCTTTGAACTGCTGGTCGCTACGGTGCTCTCCGCCCAGACCACCGACGTCAGGGTCAACGCCATCACCCCGGCGCTCTTTGCCAGGTTCCCGGACGCGATAGCCATGAGCCAAGCCGAACGCAGCGAAGTAGAAGAGCTGATTCGGCCCACCGGATTCTTCCGAGCCAAGACCGATTCGCTCCTGGGCCTTTCAGCCGCGCTGGTGGAACGCCACGATGGGCAGGTCCCGCCGGAGCTTGGGGAATTGGTCAAGCTGCCCGGGGTCGGGCGCAAAACCGCAAACGTGGTGCTGGGCAACGCCTTCGGCGTTCCGGGGATCACCGTCGACACCCACTTCGGACGCCTGGCCAACCGCTTTGGATGGACCGATGAAACCGACCCGGTGAAGATCGAGCATGCGGTCGGGGAGCTGTTCGACAAGCGCGACTGGACCATGCTCAGCCACCGCGTGGTCTTTCACGGCCGGAGGATCTGCCACGCCCGCAAACCCGCCTGCGGGGTGTGCCCGGTAGCCAAGCTGTGCCCCTCGTTCGGCCTCGGCGAGGAAATACCTGCCAAGGCAAAACAGTTGCTTAAGTATGAGCTGGCTCCCGGGCGCGAGGATCTTCTGGCAAAAATGCAAGCAGGTGCGACCCGGAGGCAGCTGAGAGCCGAAGGATATGGACTAGACGCATGAGCGCACGCAGCGAGTTGAAGCAGGTCGTCGCAAAACATCGAGCCACCGCTGGAGCACCCCAAAAGCTGCCCAACCAGTGGATCAACATGGATTTGGACAGCAACCCGGCCCGCCGGGCCGCGGTGCTGATCCTCTTTGGCGCTGCCGGCACCGCACCGCTTGCCGACCAGGCCCGCGCCCAGGATCTGGACCTGCTCTTTGTTGAGCGGGCCACCACGCTGCGCAAGCACGCCGGGCAGATCGCTTTTCCCGGCGGCGGCATAGACCAAGGCGATTCGAGCGCCTCAGACGCTGCACTGCGCGAGGCCTGGGAGGAAACCGGGCTGGATACCAGCGGCGTCGAGGTGCTCGGCAATTTGAGCGAGACCGAACTGCCGGTCACCAACTTCCTGGTCACCCCGGTGCTGGGCTGGTGGCATACCGAATCCCCGGTCCATGCCGTTGACCCCGCCGAAAGCGCCGGAGTTTTCAGGGCACCGGTGGCGCAGCTTCTCGATCCCAGGAACCGGCTGACCGGGGTGGTGCAGCGAAACCAGCAGAAGTTCACCTCGCCGGCCTTCGAATTTGGCGACCGGATCATTTGGGGGTTCACCGCAATCGTGCTTGACCGGCTCTTCACGGAACTGGGGTGGACGCGCGCCTGGAACCGGCACCGGGAAATGCGCATGGCCTGAAGGCGCAGCGCCTATTTGGCCTCTGCATAGTTCGAGCAGATGGCTACGCTCACCGGGAAACGCGGGGACGCGGCCCCAAAAAGGGTGCGTCCGGCCAGCATCGCGGCATGCTGGATCAGCTGCTTGAGCTGGTCGGCATGTTCCACAGGGCATTCGAAGACGATTTCGTCATGCACAAAAAATACCTGCTGGCACAGCTCGCCCCAGCCAGCTTGATGAATCAGATGGCGGGCATGGCCCATCCACACCAAGGCCCATTCGGCCGCGGTGGACTGGACCACAAAATTCCTGGTGAAGCGGCCGCGGGCCCGAGCAGCAGCATCTGCAGCCCGCTGGGATCCCTCATCCGCGGTATCCCTTTGCGCCCGCATCCACTGCTCATCGGCCGGTGGACAGCCGCGTCCCAAAAAGCTCCGGACGCCAGCTCCTTGCTGCCCGGCCTGCGCCGCTTGCTCGACGAAGCGCATCGCCGCGGGAAAACTTCTGGTGAGCGCGGCTCCAACCGCCCCGCTGGCGCCTCCGCCACCGCCATAAATGACCGACAGCATTCCCAGCTTGGCCTCTTGGCGGGTGGACACCAACTTGGAATCCAGGAGCCATTGATACAGGTCATCTTGCTGGCCGGCCTGCTGCAATTGCTGATCGCCGGAGATTGCGGCCAGAATTCGCGGTTCGAGCTGGCGTCCATCGGCCACGACAAAGGTGCGTCCGGGCTGGGTGCGGACTACCTGGCGGATGGCGTGAGGCAATTGCAATGCCCCGCCGCCAGAAGCTGCCCACCGTCCGGAGACCACAGTGCCCAAGACGTAGTGGGGATGGAAACGGCCATTTTTCACCCACTGGTCCAGCCAGGTATCCCCGTGCGCACTGGCCAACCGGGAGAGCTTCTTGTAGTCCAGAACTTGCTGGATCACCGGATGGCTGATCTGCTCCAGCTCCCAGGCACGGGCCGAACGCACCGCAAAACCGGCCTTATGCAAAGCCTTGAGCAATTCTTGCGGTGAATCGGGGTTCAATCCCGGGGTCTGCAGCGCGATCGCCAGCTCTTGGGCTTTGGCAGCCAGCTTTGGAGGGCGCGCATAGTCGGAGACCTTCTGGCCCAGCTGCTCGCGCAGCAAGGCGCGATGGCCAGACTCATCCCATGAAAGCCCCGCATGCTCCATCTCGCAGGCGATCAGCGCGCCCACCGATTCGGCGTGAATCAGCAGCTCGAGGCGCTTGCGGGCCACCGCGTCTTGCGGCAGCGCGCGGTGCTGCTGGGCATAGAGCTGGATCAGGTCATCCAGCGATTCGCCAAAGGTCGGCGTATCAAAGAGGGCATCCTGGTCAATGCGTCCAGCAGCGGCCACTGGATGTTCAAGGTCAAAATCGGCGAGCTGCCCACTGGCCATGGGCGAGCGGTGCATGATGCGCTGGGCCAAAGACAATACATGGGCCTTGGCAAGAAAAACGCCAGCGGAAATCAGCGGCTGCATCCACGGGGTAGTGCGAAGCATTGCCCAGCGGGGCCCCAGCTCGGCTTCAGTCTGGGCCACAACCTGTGCAAAATCCTCTCGCGAGACCGGAAACACTGCTCTCAACGGCTGAGCTGAATCGCTGTCGCGGATGTCTATGAGGGCGTAGCCATCAGGATCAGGCGCGAGGAAGGCAATGGCACTCATAAGTACATTGTGCCGTGCCGAGAGCAGATATCCCCATTTGGCTTGCACCCGGGAATCAGCGCGGTGCGCAAATGCCACGATCGATAAATGAAATGGCTAAATGGCTCCCCATCTGCGCTTCAAGAGCAGCACAACAACCGCTTCGTGATGACGCAGCTTGATGACTTGAGAACTGTCTTGCCAGCGGATCATGTTCCTGGAAGCGGGCCTGGAGCTGCTGATGAACCGGTCTGCACCATCGTCAGCAGCGATCCGCAGATCGTGGAATTATGCGCTGCCGTTGCGGTTGGCGCCGCGGTGCGCATTGTTCAATGCACTGATCCGCAGGCTTTAAGCCGGGCCGATACCGGTCCGGTGCTCTGGGGCAGCGACATGGCTGGGCTGGCGGGCGAGGCCGGGCACAGGGTTGATGTCCTGGCAGGGCTCGAAACTGAGACCAGCGAGTTGTGGTCGCTGGCCAGCAGGTTCCCGAAAGCGCGGGTGGCGCTCCTGCCTTCGGCCGGAGCGTGGCTCGGAGAATATCTGGGACTGTGGGCCATGCGTGCCGGTCACGGCCATACGCTGTCCTTGGTGGCCGCCGCCGGTGGACTGGGAACCAGCACTCTCGCGTTGCTGCTGGCCCATGCCGGAACACTCAGCGGGCTGCGCAGCCTAGTCGTTGACCTGGATCCGCATTCCCATGGTTTGTGGCCGCGGGCCACTGCACAGCCGCCGACAGGTATCGGGTGGGAAGAGCTGCAGCATTCGGGCGGCCGGCTTGCGGCACATCAACTAGCCGAGACCTTGCCGCAATTGCATACTACGTCCGTGCTGACCTGGTCCCAGGCAACCGAGCACGAAGCAGTGGAAGAACAACTCATGATCCGCCTGCTGGCTGCCGCGCGCCAAGGCTTTGACTTCGTGGTGCTGGATGCCGGGCGCTACCCCCATCCGCAGCAGGGCGTTATCAACCAGTTCATCAACCGGCAGGTGTACACGGCGCATGGTTCAAGCCTTCCTGCACAAGGCGAGGTAGTGCTCTGCGGAAAACAACAACCGCGGTACGAGCCAGCCTCCAGCGCAGAAATACTTGGCACCTTTCCAACTTCTTCACGCATCATCAAAGCCGAAAGCCGTGGCGAATTGTTCGATAGCTTCAAATCCCGGGGCTTGCGCCAGTCGCTGGCCAACCTGTGCCTGCTTCCGCAACTTCAAGGCCAGAAATCATGAACTCCGGACGACACAGCAAAGACAGCGGGATGGTCTTTTCCGGTCACGCCCTGAACGCCAAGATTTTGGAATCCGTGCGAGAAAGGGCCTTGCAATCCGGAGGGCAATTGGACGCGATCGCGCTGGCGGGGGCGGTCCACGATTCCGGGGCAGCGCTGGGATCGCAAGGCGCCGCTCAGTCCCTGGAGAGATTGCAGCACGAGGTCGCGGGGTTATCGGACCTGGAACCTTTCGCCAGGATCCCCGATGTCACCGATGTGCTCGTTGACGGACAAGGCCAGGTCTGGACCGATTCGCCTCGCGGACTGGAGCTGATGGATTTCAAGTTTCCTTCGGCGGAACGAGTCCGAGACTTGGCCGTGCACCTGGCGACCTTGGCAGGGAAACGACTTGATTCGGCCAGCCCGTTCATGGACATGAGCCTGAAGAATTACCGTGTGCATGCCGTGCTTCCGCCGATTGCCACGCAAGGACCGCTGATCTCGATACGCGTCAAGCATGCAGCGCGCCTCGGTCTTGAAGAAGTCTTGCAATCTTCCTTGCCATTTTGGGTTCCACTTTTGAAAGCAGTCATTGAGAAGCAATTGAATTTCTTGGTGACCGGTGGAACCGGCAGTGGCAAAACGACGCTGCTCCAGGCCATGCTTTCCCAAGTCGATGAACAACAGCGGTTGGTGATTGTGGAGGATTCCCAGGAATTACAAATCAATCATCCGCACGCGGTTTCGTTGCAAACCAGGTCAGCCAATGTGGAATCAGCTGGGCTGGTACAGCTCAAGGACCTCGTCGTCCAGGCCTTGCGCATGCGCCCCGACCGCCTGATAGTCGGGGAATGCCGTGGTGAAGAGATCAGGGACTTCTTGGCAGCAATGAACACAGGGCATCAAGGGGCAGCCGGTACATTGCATGCCAATAATCCGGCGTCGGTTCCCGCCCGGCTTGCTGCGCTCGGCGCCTTGGCAGGCTGGAGCGTCCAGGCCACCTCACTGCAGGCGTCGAGTGCGCTGGACCTGGTCATCCACATGAGCCGCGGTGAGCACGGACGGCGCGGGCCGGTTGGACTGGGCTGCCTTGAAACAGATGACTCGGGGCGCATGCGCATGAGCACCCTGATTGACTTGCACAGCCACCGGCCTCTGACCGTGGTTGGCCGGCAGATGGTGAAACAGAAGTTTGGAAATGCTCTCACAGAGGATCTGGAAACCGAACTAGCCGCGGTGGGCAGTGCAGGGGAAACGCCATGCTGATACTGGTCCTGAGCGCCGCAGCCCTGTGGCTCTGGTTGCCTGCTATTAGTGGCGAGGCAAGCTTGTCAACGAAAAACTGGATGATGTGGCGCGGTTTCAGCCGGCACAACCATGAACCGATGCACACGCTGAACGACGACGCCCGCATTATTCGAGAACTCTCGGCCTTGCTTCGCAGCGGCCTCGGATTCTACCCAGCGCTGGACGCATTATTGGAAGTTGAAAATGGCACGGGCCATATTGTCCAGGCTTTGAAAGACCTGCGTGCCATCCATCGATTGAACAACCAGAACCGCTACGACGACACCAAGGGAGAAATCCTTCCCGAGCATGCCGCCGTCCAGCGGCTGCATTGGTGCCTGCAGATCTCGCAGCGCAGCGGAGCAACCTTGGCAGAAGTTCTCGAGCGCCTAGCCGAGGACTTGGAATCAGCCTCGGTCGCTCAGCAGTCATTCGATGCCGCCATGGCCGGGCCTAGAGCTACGAGGAAGCTGCTCACCTGGCTACCACTAGTGGGGTTCGGCTTTGGCCTGCTCGTAGGCATCGACGTTCTCGGGACACTTCTCTCTTCGTGGGCTGCGCAATTAAGCGTCGCTATCGGCGCGGCCCTCTGGATAGCCAATAGGGTGTGGTGCCAACGGCTGATGCATTCGACCTCGGCTCAGGCACTGTCATGAATCTCTTGATCCTGCTTTGTGCAGCCCTTTCCGCAGCTTTCATGCTGAGCACGGGCGCATCCGTGCGGGCTTCGAGTCCCGGGAGGCCCGCAAAGGCAAAAGACCAGGGCCAGGCTCAACATCAACCCATCGAATTGGTGCTGGATCTCAGCGCCAGCCTGCTGGAATCAGGGATGCCCATTGCAGACATTCTCGACTTATTGGGAAGCAGCATTGACCAGTGCAAGGTCTTGCGCAGTGTCGCCCGGTGTCTGGAAATGAATCTGCCGTGGGACAAAGCGTGGGAAGCGGCACCAAATTGGTTGTCTCCACTGCGAAAAGCATTGCATTTCGCCCATGCCACGGGTGCTCCAGCCGCAACCTTGCTGCGCAACACCGCGGCGCTGCAGCGTCGAGAACACACGCAGAAAGTGGCTCGTCTCGGCGCGCAATTCGGTACAAGACTGGTCTTGCCATTGGGCGCTTGCGCCTTGCCGGCATTCATCGCGCTAGGTGTTGTTCCGCTGATCATTGCGTTGTTCCCCGGCATGTAGCGGAACTGCACCTTTTGATCGAAGAGTTATACCCAGATCGCCGCGAGACGAAGCCCGGCCAGCGGCAAATGACTGACAGTGAAATCACACAGTCAACGGCACCGAGGCCGTCGGCAAAAGATATTGAGAAAGGTCAAAACAATGAACCGACAATTCCGCGAGATCATGGACCAGCTGAAGGACGAGCAAGGTTCCACTACCGCCGAATTCGCCATGGTCACCCTGGCTGCCGTGGCATTCGCCGGGCTGCTAATCAGCATCCTTTCCAGCGGCGATGTGCGTGGAATGCTGATGGGCCTGATCACCAAAGCTTTGTCGCTGTAGGTCATGAAGCTCAGTGATGACAAGGGGAGCAGCACCGCAGAATTTGCGGTGCTGCTCCCCGCGGTCGCGTTGATGCTGTCGTTGCTGTTGTGCTTTGGCGCGCTGGGCATCCAACAGATACAGGTACAACAAGCCGCGGGAGCGATGGCCAGGGAATTGGCCCGCGGTGAAGACCGGGCAACAGCGCAAGCCAGTGGGGTTCGGCTAGCGGGAAACAAGGCGAGTTTTGCTATTTCCACCGGTGGCGGATTTTCAAAAGTCACTGTCCGCAAATCGGTTCAGGTGCCCATCGTGGGCAGTGTTCAAATACGCGGCGAGGCGAGTGTGGCTGTCGAATGAATCAACGAATTTCACATCTGGCTTCTGAACGAGGCAGCGGTACCGTGGTCACCACCGCTTTGGTGATCATGGCTTTGCTGTTGGCAGGAGTGCTTCTTGCGTGGGTCGCTGCCGTGCATGCCGCAATGGACGCGGCGGCAGCTGCGGATCTGGCAGCCCTAGCCGGCGCGGATACGGCACGCGGACTGCGCCAGGGAGACCCCTGCGGAGTGGCGCGATCCCTTGCCCAGGCAAATAACGCAATGCTGGAGTCCTGCATCGTTGAGGCCGATGGCCAGACGGTGGCGGTTTCGGCAAAAGTCCCAGTGTCGTTCCATGCCCTGGGAATCGAACTGTATGCCGCTAGGGCCAAAGCCCGGGCAGGAGCACCGCCACTAGACCAAACCGAATAGCAGCCAGCACTGAACTAGCGATGGTGGCGCGGCTCGACATCGTCCAAGACGGCGCTCAGCAAGAGGATCGCTCCGGCCTTATCCAGTGGATTGTTCCGATTGCCGCATTTCGGAGACTGAACGCAACTAGGACACCCATTTTGGCATTCACACGATTCGATTGCATCCCTGGTTGCGCGCACCCAGTCGGTGAACCGTTCGAATCCCCGCTCGGCGAACCCTGCTCCACCGGGCTGTGCATCGTAGACAAAAATGGTCGGATGCCCGGTATCCATATGCAATGCGGTAGAGACACCACCGATATCCCATCGGTCGCTGGTTGCCACCAACGGCAACAAGCCGATCATCGCGTGCTCGGCGGCATGCAGCGCCCCTGGGAACTGATCCACGGCGAGCCCGGCCCGCAGTAGCCTTTGCTCCGTCATCGTGAACCATACTGATTTGGTGTTCAGATCGCGTGCTTCAAGCTCCAACGGTTCCTCAGAGAGAACCTCATTGGATGCGACGGATTTTCGCTGGAACGAGACGACTTGAGTCGTGACGGTCACTTCGCCGAAATGGATATTCAGCTCCTGATGGCTGCTTTTCCGCTCTTCCGAATCTACTGCCACAGTGGTTAGATCCCGGGCAGTGGTGTAGTAGTCAGGATTTACGCGGGTCACGACCACTACGTGGTTTTGCTCGTCCAATTCTTCAACGTGGTAGCTCGCTCCCTGATGGACGTAAATGGCCCCGGGATGAGCCTGATAATGAGTTTGCGGAGAATCCATGGTTCCCAGCAGGGCGCCGGTTTCAGCATCAATAATGTCAACGGGGCCGCCGCCGTCGGCACGGATGGAAAACATCGCAGCAGCGTGTTGCGGGTGCGTCCAGAACCAGCCAGCTGGCCGCCGGCGGAGATAGCCTCGTTGAACCAGGGACTCCAGCAGTTCTTCGGTGTCCGGGCCAAAGAGCCCAAGTTCCTCAGGACGCAGCGGAGATTCCTGGGCGGCGGCGCAAAGGTGCCCGCTGAGCACGTACTTATTGTGCGGATCAAAAACCGTGGCTTCCACACCTAAATCGAAAATAGCCTCGGGGTGGTGGGCCAGATAGGTATCCAAGGGATCTTCCGCGGCTACAAAGATGGCCAAAGCATCTTGGCCAGAGCGCCCCGCGCGACCGATCTGCTGGAAGAACGAAGCACGCGTCCCGGGCCACCCGGCAACGACTACGGCATCCAGCCCAGCAATATCGATACCCAATTCCAGGGCAGAGGTCGAGGTGACTCCAAGAAGTTCGCCGCTGCGCAGCTGCCTTTCCACTTCCCTGCGTTCAGTCGGCAGGTAGCCGGAGCGGTAGGCGGCTAATCGTACAGAAAGTTCGGGGGCGAATCGTTCTAGATGCTTTCGGGTGAGTGTTGCGATGGTTTCGGCGCCACGGCGAGACTTGATGAAAACAATGGTTCGAGTGTGATCCGCCATGAGATCGGTAAGAATTGACGCGCTTTCAGCGATGGCCGTGCGGCGTACAGGCGCTCCATTTTCTCCTCGATGTTCCGTCAAAGGAGGCTCCCACAAGCCAATGACAAGCTCACCACTGGCAGAGAAGTCATGGGTTACAGCCTTGGCCGGCGCGCCAATGAGCCGGCCGAATGATTCTTCCGGGTCGGAACTTGTAGCGGACGCACCAATAAAAATGGGGGAGGCACCATAGTGGGCGCAGATGCGGCGCAAGCGTCGCATCAGGTTGGCCACGTGTGCCCCAAATACACCCCGGTACGAGTGGGCTTCATCGATGATGATGTAGCGCAGACGCTTGAAGAACCGAGACCAGGCAGGATGATTCGGCATGATCCCGCGGTGCAGCATGTCCGGGTTGGTGAAGACAAAATTCGCGTGCTGGCGAACCCAGGTTCTCGTGGCCTGGTCGGTGTCGCCATCGTAGGCAGACGCGCGCACGCCGGGGACATCGAGGGCCTGCACCGCAGAGAGCTGGTCTGCAGCCAATGCCTTGGTCGGGCATATGTAGAGTACAGACGCGGCGGTATCCGCGTCATTAAATCCGCTATCGCGGGAGTTGTAGAGGGCTTCCAAGCCAGGCATCAGATAGGCCATCGACTTGCCGGAAGCCGTGCCAGTGGACACGATCGTGTGTTGGCCTTCGTGGATGAGATTCGCTGCTTGGGCCTGGTGCAACCACGGGCGCTGGATTCCCAAGCTCTGGAAGGTTTCAACCAGTTCATGGCTCAGCCATTGCGGCCAATCGCTCGTGATTTCATCCTTGGCTGGCCGAGAACGCCGATGCAACACGGCCTCGGGGTCATTGCTGCGGTCATTCGGATCCAACAAGGAACGCACTGACTTCACGTAAACGCCTTTCGGAACCATGAATTGCTGAAGTTAAAGACTATCGCCGTACCCAACACTTTGATGCGTCGGGTACGGCGAGAGGGAAATTCTGAATGGCTTAGGCCTTGAACATCACAACTTTGCCTAGTGAAGTCCAGCCTAAGGATGCGTACAACTGCTGTCCGTCAACCGACGCGATCAGCAGGCCTTCCTCAACGTCATGTTCCTGAGCCAGAGACGCCAATGCGCGCATGATCAGCGTGCCCAGGCCGCGGCGACGGAAATCTGCGCCGGTGATGATGCGGTCGAAAATGGCGAAGCCATTAACAGCAGATACATGGCCGGACGCGGCAACAACTTGCTGGTCGTCCTCGGGGTGCAATGACACGTACGCGTGGGTGCCATCGCGCTCAATCTGGAAGATAAAACCGTCAGCAGGAAGTGGGACCTCAACGTCATGCACGGCAAGTTCGGTAACCATAAGTGCTTCGTCGTCGGCCGTGACCTGAAGGCCAACTTCATTGGCGATTGCGACCAGGCTTTCGGCCGAATCGTCGAAGGCGGTGAGTCGACGGTTAGGGTGCTTTTTCAAGGTCTCGGCAACTGCGGCCAGTTCCTCTTTGGACGGGCCGTAAATTACGTATTCCCAGTCTTCAGTGGTGTCGTGACGCAGGGCAGCGTGGACTCGTCCCTCGTTGCGAGTTTCATAGCCACGGGCTCCTGCCCAGCCGGTTACCCAGGTGCTGATCAGTTCGTCGCTTGCGTTTGATGCCATAATTTGACCCTACCTTGTCTTTCCTAGGAATTCGCTGACATTGAACCAATCGTTGCCTACTTGAAACTCTTGGACTGCCCGAGAAATCACGACTAATCATTGTGACGTTGCTCTTTTACTCGGCGTTTCGCGGCCAAAAGCTACTAATATTGTATGGTGGCCATTCATCGCATTGTTCTGTATTACGCATTTACTCCGCTTCCTGACCCTGAAGCTATCCGCTTGTGGCAGCGTTCATTATTGGAGCGCTGGGGATTGCGCGGACGCATTATCATCTCCAAGGACGGCATCAACGGTACCGTCGGTGGCGAAATCTCGGCCGTCAAGGCCTACGTCAAAGCTACCCGCGAACTACCTGCCTTCAAGAAGATGGACATCAAATGGTCCGAAGGCTCGGCCGAAGACTTCCCTCGCATCTCGGTCAAGGTCCGCGATGAGATCGTCACCTTCGGCGCACCGGGTGAGCTGGAAGTCGATGAGAACGGTGTTGTTGGCGGTGGCACTCATCTGCGTCCCGAAGAGCTGCACGAGCTGGTGGACACCAAGAAGAAGTCCGGCGAAAAGGTGCACTTCTTTGACGGGCGCAACGCTTTCGAGGCGCAGATCGGCAAGTTCAAGGACGCCATTGTTCCTGAAGTGGACACCACCCGCGATTTCGTCGCTGAACTCGATTCGGGCAAATACGACCACCTGAAGGATCAGCCCGTCGTTACCTATTGCACCGGCGGTATCCGATGCGAAGTGCTTTCGGCCCTGATGGTCAAGCGCGGCTTCCAAGAGGTTTACCAGATGCAGGGCGGCATCGTCCGCTATGGCGAGAAGTACGCCGACGAAGGCCTGTGGGAAGGTTCCCTGTACGTCTTCGACAAGCGCATGCACACCGAGTTCTCCGAGAACGCGACAACTATCGGCAAATGCGTTGGCTGCGAAGGCCCGACGAACAAGTTCGAGAACTGCTCGAACCCAACCTGCCGCAACCTGCGACTGTTCTGCGAAGACTGCGCACAAGATGAGCAACTGCGACGTTGTCCGGATTGCAGCAGCGTCGACGCCTGATAGCGCAGATGAACCTTTGACTCGGCACCAGCCTTCATTTGAAGGCTGGTGCCGAGTTTTTCGCTGCTGGACTAGTCAGCTGCGCTAGGCCACAATTCCAGCGAGGCATCGCGTATCTGTGACTCTTCGTCTTCGGTGCGATAGATTTTCAGGCCCCTGGCCTGATAATTCGGCAGGGCGGCTGGTCCGTCCAAGGAGCAAGTATGCAGCCAAACGCGGGCGATTTCTGGCAACTCGGGCCAGCGCGAGGCCAGATCCCAGGCCCGACTGAGCGCTTCCGTAAGCAGGACGCCGCCCAATCCGCGTCCGGTGGCTTCAGGGAAGAGCCCGAAGTAGAAGATTTCTACCTCGCTGCCGGAATCGCCGCGAGTAGTGGCGAGCTCGAAATACCCCTTGGGAGAACCGTCCAGATACAGGACCCAGGTTTCTGAACCGGGGCGCTGCAGGACTTCGTTCCACTGGGCGCGAGTCGAATCCAACCGGTCTGCCCAATGCAATTCGCTGCCGACGCCCTGGTAGAGGAATCGTGAGAATTCCGGGGTGATGTGCTGAGCCTGCTCGATGCGCGCGTTCTTCGGCAATGATTTGCTGGAAGGGATGACTTCGCTGGCGCTCAGTTGCTGGAGAAAGGTAACCGTCACTTGAGTCATGCCACTATCCTAGTGTCGACAGCATGCCAGGTCGTTTCCAATGGCGGCGGCGTGACTAGGTAGACTTGAACGCGTGAATGCCGCCGAATTTTCTGCCCTAGACGAGACCCCTCAAAGTGCCGACCAGCTCTTGCTTGACATGCTTGCCAAGGATTTGAACCATGTCGGCTACGGCTACGAGAAGGTAGCCGAACTGCTTGGCGAGGAAGCGGCCGCTGCTTTTGACCGGGATCAGATTCATCCTGCTTTGCGGGTTCTTGAGCGCCAAAAGCCGGAAACGCCTCTGGTCACCGTGGTGCGCCTTTTCCAATTGGGGCAGTCCGAAGCGGAATCTGCCATCAATAGGGCCTTCAGCAATTTGAAGACCGAAGGCCTGCTCAAGCTGGGATTGATTGAAGCGTGGGCCAACGGATTCCGCGCCACGCTCGCCTTGTCGCTGCATTCCTCGGACGCTGACGGAGAACTGTGGGTCGCCCACGACTTGGGCGCGCATCAGCGCCCAGGAGTTCTGCGCACCGATCACGTATTGGGAATTGGGCAGGCCTCGCTTACATTGGCCCAGCTGACCATTCGTTCCACGGTTGATCGAGCCCTTGATCTTGGCACCGGCTGCGGCATCCAGCTTTTCCATTTGCTCTCCCACGCACAGCACGTCACCGCAACGGACCTGTCCAAGCGAGCCTTGGGCTTTGCTCGCTTCAACCTGCTGCTGAACCACCGCACGCTCGGGCTCGATCCGCAAAACCTTGAGTCCCGGGTCACGCTGCTTCAGGGCAGCTTGTTTGAACCGGTCGAAGGGCAGCGCTTTGACCTGATCGCCAGCAACCCTCCGTTCGTGATTACGCCACGCAGTTCCACCGAGCGGGCCAAGGACCGCTTCACCTATCGTGACGGCGGGATGGCAGGGGACCGATTGGTCAGTACCCTCATAGAACAGGCGCCCGAGTTCTTGAACCCCGGCGGCTCCATGCAGATGCTCTCCAACTGGGAGATTCCTCGCCTGGAAGATGATTCAAATGCTCCATGGGATGCCCGTGTTCGCCAGTGGTTTGGCGATCAGCTGGATGTCTGGGTGATCGAACGCGAACAGACCACGCCAAGCGGCTATGCCGAAACTTGGCTGCGTGACTCCTCGCAGACAGAAGACCAGGCATCCTATATCGCGGCCTACAATGCCTACCTCGACGATTTCGAATCCAGGAATGTTGCGGCCGTCGGCTTTGGGCTCGTGTACTTCCGGCGCCCCGATGGCCAGCGTCCGGTAATCCAAAGCTACGAGCAGATTAATCATCCGGTGGAGCAGCCTCTGGCTCCGACATTGCAACGGGATATTGCCATGGCAGATGAGTTGGGGCGCGCCGGAGAGGGCTTCAAGGAATGGCATCTGCTCGTTGCCGACGACGTGACCGAAGAACGTCATCAGCGCCCCGGGGCGGAACATCCTGGGGTGATTCTGCTGCGGCAGGGAGCCGGTCTTCGCAGGACTGAGTTGCTCGACACTGCGCAGGCTGGTTTCGTTTCGGCGTGCGACGGTGATTTATCAGTGTTTCAGCTAGTCAACGCCTTGGACTCGTTGATCGGCGAGGGGCAGGAAGACTTCGCGGATCGGCTTTATGAAGCAGTGAAGCGCCTCTTGCTACATGGCATGCTTCGTAAAATGTGAAACAAGCGCTAAAGTTTTTGCCTATGACACGCAACACAATTGAGGAACAGGCGGAGGTTGCCTTGTCGATAGAGGGCGGTATTCCCAAGCTCGTCTCCATCACAGACCCGCAGGCCATTCGAGCGTTGGCCCATGATGCTCGACTCATCGTCTTGGATGAGCTCTTCGCCTCCCAGACGACCCGTACCGCAACCGAGTTGGCCTCGCTGTGCGCGCTGACGCCCAGCGCCATGAGCTACCACCTGCGGGCTCTGGAGAAGTATGGGTATGTGATTCGCGCCGCGAGCGAGGGTGATGCTCGCGAACGTCGCTGGCGCGCTGCCGGCGAACGCCTGGAGCTGAATACCCAGATCGACTCGACCAACGCAAAGACCGCATATCTGAACGTGCAATTGAACGCATTTAGAACGCGATTGAATGCTGAAGTGCAGCGACGCGAGGCGGAAGCGAAGGCTGGGATCACCCCCGATCCGGATCGGCCACCTATGCTCACCAGCGGCTTGGTCTTCCTTTCTGAAGAAAAGCAGCGTGAGTTCAACCGTAGAATGTTGGACCTCGTCTACGAGTACGAGGCCAAAGCTACTGCGGAGGAACGCAGTATTGACTCTCGTCGTATGTTCTACTTAATCTCGTTGCTTCCTGAATATCAGACATCAGTGGAGGCAACAATATAGATTGCCTCGCTCAAAGCACAGCAATTCTTCGGTGTAGGATCATCGGGAAATGTGGCTATAGAGTAGGCACAAAGAACGAAGCTGTGATGGCGGATCTAAATTGGACTACATAATGGTCCTGAGAATCCGTACTGTATAAAGGAGTGCTGTGCCCCCCAAGGCCAAGGAAAAGACTGGTAAGAAACTCGTAATCGTAGAGTCTCCTGCCAAGGTGAAGTCAATCGCCAAGTATTTGGGCGAGGGCTTTGACGTTGATGCATCGGTGGGGCACATTCGAGATCTTCCACAGCCATCGGAGCTTCCAACCGAGCTTAAAAAGACCTCGGTGGGCAAGTTCGCAGTCGACTTGGATAATGACTTCGAGCCGTACTACATGGTCTACCCGGACAAGAAAAAGCGTGTTTCGGAGTTGAAGGCCAAGCTCAAAGAGGCCGACGAACTCTACCTCGCAACCGATGCGGACCGCGAAGGCGAAGCCATCGCGTGGCACTTGCTGCAGGTGCTCAAGCCCAAGGTTCCGGTTCGCCGTCTGGCCTTCACTGAGATTACCAAGGAAGGCATTGCCCGCGCGCTGGATAACATGCGCGAGCTGGACACCGACTTGGTTGATGCCCAGGAAACCCGCCGCGTCCTCGATCGGCTGTACGGCTACGAAATCTCTCCTGTGCTGTGGCGCAAGGTAGCTCGTGGCCTTTCCGCAGGCCGTGTGCAGTCCGTGGCTACCCGTCTGGTCGTAGAGCGCGAACGCGAACGCATGGCCTTCATCCCCGCCGGATACTGGGACGTCAAGGGCGAGTTCGCCACCGCTGGCGGCGAAAGCTTCTCGGCCAAGCTCTCCGCCGTGGACGGCGCTCGTGTTGCCTCGGGCCGCGACTTCGACGACCGCGGGCAACTCAAGGCCTCGCGCAACAAGCTGGCGCACCTGGACCAGGACTCGGCCCAGTCGCTGGTTGCGAATCTTTCCGATGCCGACTTTGCCGTCACCTCGGTCGAAGACAAGCCCTACACCCGCCGCCCAGCAGCGCCATTCACCACCTCCACGCTGCAGCAGGAAGCTTCCCGCAAGTTGCGCTGGAGCTCCAAGATCACCATGCAGATCGCTCAGCGGCTGTATGAAAACGGGTACATCACCTATATGCGTACCGACTCGGTGTTCCTCTCCCAGGAAGCCACTACCGCGGCACGCAAGCAGGCCACCGAGCTGTACGGCGCCGACTCCGTGCCGGCCAAGCCACGCGTATACAAGGCGAAGTCCGATGCCGCCCAGGAAGCCCACGAAGCCATCCGCCCCGCCGGTGACATGTTCCGCCGCCCGAAGGACGTGCGCTCGTCGCTGTCCAAGGATGAATACGCGCTCTACGAGCTGATCTGGAAGCGCACCGTGGCTTCGCAGATGGCCGATGCCAAGGGGTTCACCGCAACCATCAAGCTGCAGGGCACCGCGGGTGATAGCCGTGTTGCCGAGTTCTCCGCGTCGGGTACCGTGATCACCTTCCGCGGCTTCCTTGCCGCCTATGAAGAGGGCAAGGACGAGCAGGCCCTTGAAGCTGCCGCCCAGGAGGCAGAAGCCCGCCTTCCACAACTGTCCGTGGGACAGCACCTGGCGGGCGACGAGCTGCTGGCGCTGGGCCACGAGACCACCCCGCCGGCACGCTACACCGAAGCCTCGATCGTCGCTGAGCTGGAAAAGCGCGAAATCGGTCGCCCATCGACCTACGCTCCGACCATTTCCACCATCATGGATCGCGGTTACGTGACCAAGCGCGGTGGGGCATTGGTGCCAAGCTGGATTGCCTTCTCGGTGATTCGCCTGCTTGAAGAGCACTTCGCCAAGTATGTCGACTACGACTTCACTGCCCGGTTGGAAGACGACCTGGATGAAATCGCCAAGGGCCACCGTGCACGCACCGACTGGCTGAACCTGTTCTACTTCGGCAAGGGCGCAGAGTCCGAGACCGAGGGCTTGAAGCATGTGGTCGATAATCTCGGCGATATTGACGCCCGTGCCATCAACTCGATTCGAGTCACCGACGACATCACTTTGCGCGTTGGCAAGTTCGGGCCATACCTGGAACGCGCCATCCCGGAAGGCGCCGAAGAGGGCACCGAACCGCAGCGCGCCAACGTACCAGAAGATCTTGCCCCTGATGAGCTGACAGCAGCGAAGGCGGAAGAGCTCTTTGCCACCGCCCAGGTTGCTGAAAAGGATTTGGGCAACGATCCGGAAACCGGTCGCAAGATCGTGGCCAAGGATGGACGCTACGGCGCCTATGTCACCGAGATCATTCCAGAGCCAACGGCCGAGGATTTGGCTGCGCTGCCCGTTGAGTACTACAAGAACGGCAAGCCAAAGCCACCGAAGAAGCCTGTCAAGATCAAGCCGCGTACCGCCTCGCTGTTCAAATCCATGAGCGTGGAATCGGTGACCTTGGATGATGCGCTGAAGCTGATGAGCCTGCCACGTGTGCTGGGCGCCGACGCTGAAGGTGAAGAGATTACCGTGCAGAACGGCCGTTTCGGACCCTACCTGAAGAAGGGCAGCGATTCGCGATCCATTGAAAGTGAAGACCAGATCTTCACCATCACTTTGGATGAAGCCTTGGAGATCTATTCCCAGCCAAAGCAGCGTGGCCGCCGTGCCGCCGTGCCTCCATTGGCAGAATTCGGTGTGGACCCGACCAGCGAGAAGAACATCGTGGTCAAGGATGGCCGTTTCGGTCCGTATATTACTGACGGGATCACCAATATCACCGTTCCTCGCGGAACGTCGCTGGAAGAACTGACTCGTGAAAAGGCCATCGAACTGTTGGCAGATAAGCGAGCCCGCGGTCCGGTTAAGCGCACGGCTACGAAGGCCCCGGCCAAGAAGAGCACCGCTAAAAAGGCACCCGCGAAGAAGACTACAGCCAAGAAGACCACCGCAAAAAAAGACTGACTAACAGTACTTGCACGGCCAAACGAGGAGCGCACCATGAGACTAGGTGTACTGGATATCGGTTCGAATACCGTTCACCTTTTGCTCGTCGATGCTTACCCGGGAGCCCGACCGGTTCCCTATGCATCGCACAAGCGTCCACTGTCCTTGGTGCGCTACCTCAACGAATACGGTGCTATCACCGAAGAGGGCCAGCAGGAACTGATTTCGTTCATCAATGAAGCGGTCAAGTTCGCCGGCAGCCATCAGGTAGAAGACTTCATGGCGTTCTGCACCTCGGCGATCCGCGAATCTTCCAATGGCTCCAGCGTCTTGGACCGGGTGAAAGCCGAGACCGGCGTGAGCCTGCTGGAACTTACCGGTGAAGAAGAAGCCGGAATGACCTTTTACTCCGTGCGCCGCTGGTTCGGCTGGTCTTCGGAGTCCATCCTCAACCTCGATATGGGTGGCGGATCCCTGGAACTGGCATGGGGCACCGACGAGTTTCCACAGACCGCCTATTCGGTCCCGCTAGGTGCTGGCCGCCTGACCCGTGAGTGGCTGCCCAACGACCTGCCTTCCATCAAGGAAGTGAAGGAGTTGCGCACCTACGTCCGCGACGTGCTCAGCGACCCGGCGACAGAACTTCGCCAATACGGCAAACCGACATTGGCCACGGCCACATCCAAGACGTTCCGTTCGCTGGCCCGCATCACCGGTGCGGCACCGAGCGATGAAGGACCCTACGTCAAGCGAGTTTTGAACCGGGAAGCGCTCAAGCTGTGGACCAATCGCCTGACGGCCATGAGCTGGGCCGAACGTGCAGAATTGCCCGGCGTCTCTGAGATTCGTGCCCCGCAGCTGTTGGCGGGAGCAATTGTCGCCCACGAGGCGATGAGCGCGCTGAAATTGAAATCTGTGCGGATCTGTCCTTGGGCAATTCGTGAAGGTTTGATGTTGCGACGTTTTGATCACGTGATGTTTGACTCCGCGACACCGCTCAGTAGTAGCGTTGGTGTAGGAGAAGTGGCGCTGGCTCATGAAAAACATCAATTTCTCGCTGAGCCGAGCAACTAAACTTTCTCGGTGATACAGGTGTTCCTCTGCACGAGGGCCACGGTAACAGGAGGCAGGGCATGGAAGACCAGAAGAGTTCTTATAAGGTGCCAGTCACCTTGTCCAGCGCGTCAGTTTATCCGCTGAGCGTTCATGATGCCTTCGCAATGGCCAAAGACGTGGGATACGACGGCATCGAAGTATTAGTTACCGGAAATGCCGCTAGCCAGTCGGCCAGCGCACTAAAAGGACTAATGGACAAGTACCAGTTGCCCATCTTGGCCATCCACGCCCCGACATTGCTGCTCACGCAGCAGGTGTGGGGCTCAGCGTGGGCAAAAATTGAACGCTCGGTGATCCTGGCCCAAGCTGTGGGAGCGAGCGTTGTTGTTGCTCATCCGCCTTTCAGATGGCAAGGCGCCTATGCCGAAAATTTCGGCGAGGGAGTACAGCGGCTCATTGATACCACCGGCATGAAAATCGCCGTTGAAAATATGTATCCCTGGCGCGCTCGCGGTCGCGAGGCCAAAATGTACCTTCCGCATTGGAACCCCGTTCCGCAGCACTATCAGCACGTCACCTGGGACTTCTCCCACGCCGCCATCGCCAATATGGATTCGCGGCAAGCAGTCGAAGATCTTGGACAACGGCTGGCGCACGTACACCTTTGCGATGGGCTGGACAACGGAAAAGATGAGCATCTGGTCCCTGGCCTTGGCACCCAGCGGGTGGCGGAATCCCTGCAATATTTGCGAGATGTCGCGTGGGAAGGAACCTTGGCTGTGGAAGTGTCCACACGCAAGGCCAAGAACGCTGGCCAAAAAGAAGAATGGCTGGGAAAGACCCTTGAGTTTGCCCGCGAGCACTTATCTGCGAGCAATGACCGCAACCCGATGAAACAATGAACTTATGAGTGAAGCAACAAAGAACCTGACCCTGTCCTTCCTCGGCGCTGGCTCGATGAACGGTGCCATCCTTCGAGGCATCATCGCTTCGGGCCACGACCCCAAGCTGATTACCGCCACCGTGCGCAGCGACCAGCGCGCGCCAGAACTTCGCGCACTTGGAATCAACGTCCTGGTCAGCGAACAAGACCCGAAGGCCAATGCCAAAGCCGCCGCCGACACGGATGTCATTTTCCTTGGCGTGAAGCCAGTGGGCATCACCGATCTCTGCGAAGAGATCTCGGGAGCATTGACCCCGGACAAGGTTGTCGTTTCCGTCGCCGCCGCAATCACGCTGGAAAGCATGCAGGCGCACCTGCCAGCTAATCAGCCGGTCATCCGTTCCATGCCCAACACGCCATTGATGGTCGGTGCCGGCGTTGTCGGCTTGAGCCCGGCACTGAGCGTCAGCGAAGAACAGACCCGCCTGGTGACCGAGCTGCTGTCCGGATCCGGCGACGTGCATGTCATTGATGAAGCGCAGCAGAACGCCTTGTCGGCGATCTCCGGTTCGGGCCCAGCCTATGCCTTCTACCTGGCCGAGGCCATGGCCAATGCCGGAGTGGCTATGGGACTGGACGAAAAGCTTTCCATCGACCTGGCGCGTGCCACCGTCGCAGGCGCCGGAAAGATGCTTTCTGACCCGCAGGCCATCCCGGGAGAGCTGCGCAAGGCCGTTACCAGCCCCAAGGGCACCACAGAGCAGGCTATCAAGACCTTCGACGAGCACGGCATTCCAAAGATCATCGCCGCTGGTACGCAGGCCGCAGCGGCCCGTGCAGCACAGCTCAGCGAAGAACTCGGCTAGACGCCAGCAGCAACACCAACAAAAATCGTGGTCGGCATCCATCAATGATGGGTGCCGACCAGGATCGTTTTTAGTGCAGAAATTATGGCCGAGCGGCGAAGCGTTCAAGAAGATCCACGTGGCCCGAGACGATCAGCACGTCTCTGCGCGTCACGATGGTATCGGGGACTGCATAGGTGAAGTCCTCACCTGGCGATTTCACGCCGACGATGGTCACGCCATACTTTGAGCGTACCTGCGACTGGGCAAGGGTAAAGCCCTGGGTTTCCTTGGGTGGATACATTTTGACGATGGCAAAACCATCATCAAACTCGATGAAGTCCAGCATTCGTCCGCCCACCAGGTGCGCTGCACGGACCCCGGCGTCAGCCTCTGGGTAGATTACGTGGTTGGCTCCGATACGGGTCAGGATCTTGCCGTGTGAAGGAGTAATTGCCTTGACCCACAAGTGTTCAATGCCGAGGTCCACCAAATTCACCGTGATCAGCACGGAGGATTCGATGGACGTGCCAACGCCAACGACGGCAGAAGAGAATTCCTGGGCACCGAGTTGGCGCAAAGCGTCAATGTTCGTGGCGTCGGCGGCCACCACGTGCGTCAAAGTGCTGGCCCACTGCTGAACCAATTCGGGGCTGCGTTCGATTGCCAAGACTTCTCTGCCCTGTTTGACCAGTGTCTCAGCAACGGACGCACCGAAACGGCCCAGGCCAATCACGAGGACTGGGGCATTATGGTCCATATTCTTGTCAGCCAATGAGTGGCCTTTCTTCCGGAAGCTTGAATAGTGAATTGCGGTGGCGCATGGTTAGCGCGCTGGCCAGGGTGATGCTGCCGATGCGTCCGGCAAACATCAAAACACTGAGGACGTATTTTCCTGCTGGCGGCATTTCTTGGGAAACACCGGTACTCAAACCGACAGTAGCGAACGCTGAAATCGATTCAAAAAGGGCCCGGGAAAAACCAACTGACTCGTCGATAGTGACCAGGGCACCAGTTGCCACCATCACCAGGGAACCACCCATGGCAACCACGGAGATCGCCACGCGCATGGTGCCCTGCGAGATCTGGCGGCCAAAGGCCCTCACCTCGGTATCGCCTCGGACCTCGGCCATAATTGCCAAGAACATCACGGCGATGGTTGTGACCTTGATGCCACCCGCCGTGGAAGCGGAACCGCCACCGGCAAACATCAAGGCATCGGTCAATAGCACCGTGACTTGATGGATGTCGTTCTGATCAACCAGGTTGAATCCACCCGAACGCGTCATGGTCGAAGCAAATAAAGCGTGGATGACCTTGTCGCTCACTGACATGTCGCCAAGAGTCCGAGGGTTGGACCACTCAAAGATGAGCCACAGGAACGCGCCAGCAAAGAGCAGGATTGTGGTGACCAACAAGGTCAGCTTGGTATGCAGATTCCACTTTTTGATATTGAACTTGTGTGCCAGCAGAACCATGATCACAGGGAAGCCCAGAGATCCGGCAAAAACTCCGCCCATCAGCGGGGTTAAGATCCACAGGTCGGTCTCGTAGGGGACCAGTCCATCGGAGTGCGGAGTGAAGCCAGCGTTGTTAAAGGCTGAAACCGCATAGAAAATGCCATGCCAAATCGACGAAAGGACGCTTTCGCCCAAAATGTAGAAACGCGGAATCAAGCACAGTGCGATTAGTCCCTGCAGGCTGATGGCGGTCAAGATGACAATGCGCAGCAGTGAGCTAACTTCGCCTAGTGCCGAGGCGCCGGAGCTGTCCATGGACTTTTGAGCCATGAGTTTTGCCCTGACGCCCAGCTTGCGCGACACCGCGAGGGACATGATTGATGCCAACGTCAGGATGCCCAAGCCGCCCATAAAGGCGGCAATGAGCATGATCAGCTGGCCCAGGAAAGACCAATGCACGGCGGTGGAGACCGTAGTCAGGCCAGTGACACAGACTGCTGAAACAGCGGTAAACAGAGCATCATGCAGCGGTGTGGCCTCTCCAGCCGAAGAGGAAAAAGGCGCAGCCAGCAGCGAGGTGAAGACGGTGATGGCCAGGACGAAGACGCCGAGGGTCAAGCGTGCGGGGGAGCGCACGGTGAAGTCGGCAATCGCCATGCGGAACATTAGCCATCTTTTGCGATGCTGTTCGCGCAGTTCAGCTGCCCGGGACCGAGGGCCCAGATCACTGGCAGTGCTCATCTGTAACTCGCTGTTTCTTCGGGACAGGTGGATAACGAGAGTGGAAGTTGAAGTCCTTCTAGTAATTTACGCGTTTCCTGCGCTAAACGCTTGCCTTGCGGGCCTAAAGAATGGCGGGGTCGCGCAAAGCGCCATATATTCATGAGTTGGATCACCATCGGGTAGCCTGAAAAAGTGTTAGATCCGCAACAGGCCCCTCGGCCAACAATGGTCATGTGGGATGAACAGTACCTGAAGTACAAATTCAGCGACTGGCATCCCATGCACCCGCTCAGGCTCGAATTGACCTATCGGCTCAGCGAAGAGCTCCAGGTGCTGGACGCAGAGAACGTTAAGATTCATGCGCCCGAGATTGCCGGCGATGCAGTGATCCGCACGGTTCACGACCAAGGATTCATTGATCAGGTCCGGCGCGTTAGCGACGATCCATCGCTGATAGCCGAAGAATTCGGGCTAGGAACCGAAGATGACCCAGTCTTCGCCGGAATGCACGATGCCGCTGCGCGCATCGTCGGCGGCTCCGTTATTGCCGCCCAAGCGATCATGGACCAGAACACGGTGCGCGCGGTGAATTTCGCCGGAGGCATGCACCATGCCTCCAAGAACAAGGCGAGCGGATTCTGCATTTACAACGACGCGGCAGCCGCGATCCAGCGAATGCTTGATCAGGGTGCGCAACGAGTGGCCTACATCGATGTCGATGCCCACCACGGCGACGGCACAGAATCCATCTTTTGGGATGATGAACGGGTCCTGACAATTTCATTGCATGAGTCAGGGCTGTCCCTATTCCCGGGCACTGGGTTCGCCAATGACATTGGTGGCGAGCAGGCCCAAGGCAGCGCCGTGAATGTGGCTTTGCCTGCAATGACCGGGGACTCGGGGTGGATGCGGGCCTTCCACGCTATCGTTCCGCAGCTGATACACGCCTTCAAGCCAGAAATCATCGTGTCCCAGCATGGGTGTGACGCCCATCGAGATGATGACATGACCAACTTGAAGCTTTCGGTTGACGCGCAGCGCCAAGCGGCCTTGGATATTGCCCAGCTTGCAGACGATGTCTGCGAGGGGCGCTGGCTGGCGACCGGCGGCGGTGGATATAACATCACTGCTGTGGTGCCAAGAACCTGGACCCATTTGACCGCCATCGTCGCCGGCAAGCCCGTTCCGCTGCGTACGTATGTGCCTGAGACATTCCGCAGACACGTTCTTGAACGATACGGGCGCGCCGTGCCTTATCTCATGGGTGACGACGCGCAGTTGTGGTGGAGAAACTGGGAAGTCGGATACGACCCAGCTGACCCCGTGGACCGCACGATTATTGCGACGCGCAAGGAAATTTTCCCGCTCTACGGTCTGGATCCGTGGTTTGACTAGCCAGGATGCCTTGGCTGCAAGCATTCGACAGCGGAAATGCAGGGCGGAATGGATGGCCAAATCAATGACCATTTGATCATATGCCGTTAGGGTTATGTATGTGGCAATTGATGAAGTTTTTTCGGCGTTGGCAGAGCCAACCCGTCGCAAGATTATTGAAGCGCTCAAAAATGAGCCAAAAGCCGTGGGCGCGCTGGTCACCGAGCTGGAGATTTCCCAGCCAACGGTGTCCAAGCACCTGAAGGTATTGCGCGAGGCGCAGCTGGTCAGCATGGCCGCAGCTGGCCAACGTCGTATCTACAGTATTGATACTTCTGCGCTGGAGGACTTAGTGCATTGGTGCGCCGACTTGGTGCCCGTTCCGGAAGCCGAAGAGCAGCTGGTTGGCAATCAAGCGAATTCGCAGCTTGCGACTGCAACGAATCCAACAGCTCAGCAGATTGGCCGCAGCGTCGGGCGCGGATTGGAACAAGTCACCGGTAGAGCCCAGGAATTCCTGGAGCGGCTCCCTCGTTTTGGGCGCCGTCGCTAGCTGATCCTTCTAACTGTTCTGGCGCTGCCGGCAGCGTGGCAAGTGATTCACGTTACGGCCATGTTTCCGATTTATAACCGAGGATTTTTCCTCACGGTGCTCAGCGTGGGATTCTCATGAACGGGGCAGTGACGCCATGTGTGAGCTTCCTCAGGCGCTTGTTCCTGTCCCCTGATGAGGAGAGAAACTTGGACAAGCACTTAGCTTCGATTCGCGACGAAGTCTTCCGACGCAATCCCGGTGAAGCAGAATTCCACCAGGCCGTCACGGAAGTATTTGAAAGCCTTGAAGCGGTTTCGCTCAAGCACCCTGAATACGCCGAGGCCGCCATTCTGCAGCGCTTGTGCGAACCCGAGCGACAGATTATTTTCCGTGTGCCTTGGGTTGATGACCAGAACCGGGTTCAGATCAATCGCGGCTTCCGAGTTGAATTCAACTCCGCGCTGGGCCCCTACAAGGGCGGCCTGCGTTTCCACCCTTCGGTCTACCTTGGCATCGTCAAGTTCCTTGGCTTCGAGCAGATTTTTAAGAACTCCCTGACCGGCATGCCGATCGGCGGCGGCAAGGGCGGTTCGGACTTCGACCCTCGTGGCAAGTCCGATGGAGAAGTCATGCGCTTCTGCCAGTCCTTCATGACTGAGCTCTACCGCCACATCGGCGAATACACCGACGTGCCTGCCGGTGATATTGGCGTGGGTGGCCGAGAGATCGGCTACCTCTTCGGACAGTACAAGCGCATCACCAACCGCTACGAATCAGGGGTCTTGACCGGCAAGGGGCTGAGCTGGGGCGGATCATTGGTTCGTCCAGAAGCCACCGGCTATGGGGCCGTAATCTTCACCGAAGAGATGCTCAAGACTCGCGGGCAATCCTTCGACGGCCAGCGCGTTGTCGTTTCGGGCTCGGGCAATGTTGCCATCCATGCCATCGAGAAGGCCCAGGACCTCGGCGCCACGGTTGTCACCGCATCAGACTCTGCCGGTTTCATCATTGATGAAGGCGGCATTGACCTTGAACTGCTGCGCCAGATCAAGGAAGTCGAGCGAGGACGTATTTCTGAATACGCGCAGCGTCGTGGCACCAGCAATGTCACGTACGTTGCTGGGGGCAGCGTATGGGACGTGGCGGGCACCGTGGCGTTGCCATGCGCCACACAGAACGAGCTCGGCGAAGACGCAGCCAAGAAGATGGTCGCCGCTGGCACCATCGCTGTTGCAGAAGGCGCCAACATGCCGACCACGGCCGAAGCCACCGCCATCTTCCAGGGTGCCGGCGTGCTCTTTGGCCCAGGCAAGGCCGCCAACGCCGGTGGCGTGGCCACCTCCGCGTTGGAGATGCAGCAGAATGCCAGCCGTGATTCGTGGAGCTTCGAACACACCGAACGCCGACTCAGCGAAATCATGGTCGGTATTCACGACAGCTGTGCTGCCACCGCCGATGAATACGGCATTCCCGGCAATTACGTCGCTGGCGCAAACATCGCCGGATTCGTGAAAGTTGCCGATGCCATGCTTGCGCAGGGCGTGATCTAAGAAAACAGTTTGTTGCGATCCGCACGGTATCCCTCGTTGAGCTGGGACTTGCCGTGCGGATTGTCTCGTTTAGGCAACAAAATTTTGATTCTGAAGAGTCCTGAAGTGTTTCGTGATGCAAAAGTTACTAAAGTGCGATTAGACTAGGACAAAGCGAACGTGAACCAGATCGCCGATGTTGATCCAAAGTCGTGTAAGTTCACCTTCGCTAGTAACGCGACGAAATAGAGATCAGCGTCAGGAGAATATCCCGCATGACGGATAAACAGAATTTTGCAGGAGCCCGTTTCATGACGGTGGCCGAAGTGGCTGACATGATGCGCGTTTCCAAAATGACGGTTTATCGGCTGATTCACGCAGGCGATCTGCCTGCCGTTCAGTTCGGCCGCTCCTATCGCGTTCCAGAGAACGCTGTGGAATCCTACCTCAGTGCTGCGGCCATTGATCCGCAGCACGGTACCGGTTCTTACGGTCGATAGTCCGCGCGATGGTCAGAGCATGGCCGAAAAGCGGGTAATCTATTAAGGAACGTTTAACGTCCGGTCAACCTTGTCTTTTTGCTTGCTTGCAAGCAGATGCTTTAGGTTGACGCATTTAATTAGTTTGTGAGGAACCACTATGGGCTCTGTTATCAAGAAGCGCCGCAAGCGTATGTCCAAGAAGAAGCACCGTAAATTGCTTCGTAAGACTCGCCACCAGCGTCGCAATAAGAAGTAAATCTACTTCGAGCATTTTGCCGCCAGGCAATCATCGCCACCGATTCGCAGGTCACCTGCAAACGGTGGCGATTGCTTTATCCAAAAGGTTCCAAGGCCCGCTACGAGCCGGAACGACGCAGAATTGAGCGCCTGGCAGCCCACAAGGCACCGAGCACGCCAGCGGCGCGCAGACCGAACTTCGCCGCCCGCTGACCGGTGCGGAAGTCATAGACCTGCCAGCCGCGACGCTTGGCATAGGCACGCAACCGGGCATCGGGATTGATGCAGACGGGATGCCCTACAGCTTCCAGCAGTGGCACGTCGTTATAGGAATCCGAGTACGCCCAAGAACGCGACAGCGAGATGCCACGCGCCTTGGCCAAGGACCTGACAGCCTGCGCCTTTTCGGCCGCATGCAAGATCGGGCTAGCCAAAGCTCCGGTATACAAACCATCGCGGCTCTCCACGACGGTGCCCAATGCGCCGGAAAGTTCGAGGCGATCTGCAATGACATTCGCCACTTCCAGGGGAGTAGCGGTGACCAGCCAAACTTCACGGCCGACGCGCAAATGCTGGCGGGCAATCGCCACCGTGCCCGACCACAACTTCGGCTCGATGTATTCGTCATAAATCTCGTTGCCGATTTGTTCAATCTCGGCCACGGGGATGCCTCGAACCATCATCAGCGCCCGGTCACGAATCTGATGGATGTCTCCCAGATGCTCGCCTCGTGCGGCGAAGCGCAATTGCTTCAACGCGAACCAGAGGATCTCACGAAGCTGGAAGAAGCGATGCTCACGGAGCTTGCGGGCCAGCAAATATAGCGAGGCACCACGAACCAAGGTGTTATCCACATCAAAAAATGCGGCAACAGTTCCAGGAGCTTGGGCTTCGGTGCGAGCGGAGGCGTTATCGGTGGAAGGCATTTGATCCAGTTTATTTCATCGTAAAGTTCAAGCGCGGTTACGGCTCGTGAGATTATAGTCAGGTGAGTACATTGCATCAGATTCAGCTGTTGGTTCGTAAAGACTGCCATCTTTGCCACGCGGCACGCGCAACAGTTGCTGAGGTAACGAGCCGCTTGAACATGGAATTTTCTGAACTTGACATTGACGAGCACCCAGAACTTCTGTACAAGCACCATGAGGAAGTACCGGTGTTATTTATCGATGGGCAGGTCAAAGACTTCTGGACTATTGACCCGCAACGGCTAGAACGTCTGCTCAGCAACTAGCCGCGGTGGCAAAGCTGACTACGCATCGTGCTCGATTAGCCCATTGGAAAGTGCAGGAGTACAAAGATGTCTGAGCTTGAAGCTCGTGTCCTGCCTGAAGCCACGTTGGCGCGACTCACACAGTATTTACGGGCACTGAATGCGCTGGAAGCCCAAGGTCTGGAACGAACCAGCTCCGGGGTGCTGGCCAAGGAAGCGGGCGTGAACCCTTCGATCCTGCGCAAAGACCTTTCCTGGCTTGGATCTTACGGTACTCGTGGCGTCGGCTACGTCGTACGCGAGCTGGCAGAACACATCAGCAGGACCCTTGGGCTGAACCAGGATTGGAAAGTCGCCATTGTTGGCGCCGGTAACCTTGGCCGCGCCTTGAGCGGGTATGCAGGATTCACTTCGCGAGGTTTCAACGTCAAGGCCATTTTTGATGTTGACCCTGCACTCATTGGTGAGCCAGTCGGTGAGCTGCGGGTGGAATCCGTTAGCGACCTTGCATCAGTCATAGACCGTGAAGAAATCAACATCGTGGTTCTCGCAGTGCCCGGCGACGCTGCCCAAGACCTGGTCTATGCGCTTGCTGAATTATCGGTGCGATCGGTACTTTCATTTGCGCCGAAGCCATTGAAAGTTCCAGCCGGCATGAACCTGCGCAGGGTCGACCTTTCTACGGAACTCCAGATTTTGGCCTACTTGGCGGTCCAAGGCTAGGACCGCGGCGGTACGCAAAAAGCGGTGCCATTTCGTCAAAGCTGACGAAATGGCACCGCTTGCTGCTTAACGGCTCGGGCTGAGCTTCCGTTTACCGGTAGCCTGCTCGACGCGCCATGCGGCGCTGCGCGATGTATTCCGATGAAGGACGCAACCACGCGAAGACCACGCCAGCGATGCCGAGGAGGATGCCGATAATGTACACGGCGTTCAAGGCCCCGGCCTGGCTATCGGCAAACATGCTGATCATTGGCACGGACGTGAACAGGCCCAACAAGGACAAGGCTGCCAAGATGGTGGCGATGATGCGCATGGCGCCAACACCACGGCCAACAAAGAATCCGACGAGGAAGTACAAAATCACCGAAATGACCGCACCCACCAGGGCAAAGCTGGTCATCATGGTGTTGGCCTGGGAAATGAACGCTTCTGGGCTGCTCATCATCTGCTGCAAGGTGGGATCCTGGGCCATCTCAGGAGTCGACTGCATCTGGGTCTGCAATTCTTGCTCAACCATCGACCACTGGGAAGAAACCATGTTGCCAAACATGTTGGAGGTGGAAATCATCCAGCTGGAAATTGCCCCGACGATGCCTGAGAGCAGAATTAGCAGGAATGAAATCTGCAGGGTCTTCGGCCGCTCAGCTGGTGGCTGCACGGCGGCATAGCCGCCCTGGTCCGGGTATTGGTTGAAACCAGGTGCCACGGGGGACTGGCCGTAGGGGTTCTGCCCGTACTGCGGCTGCGGTTGCGTGTAGGGGTTTTCGCCATATGGGTTCGGATTCGGGCTCTGAGCCCCAGATTCCGGGTTGTATGGTTGGCCCGGTTGATTCGGATCGTAGTTGCTCATGGTTCATCGTCCTTTTGTTCGTCTTGCCTTTATACCCAAGCCTAGTGGGACAACTTTGTGAGCGAGCCCTCCGAAAGGATGGTTTTTCCATATGGGAATCCCATGCATGCGCTGTGAATAGTTGACGGTGGACACAATATGTCTATTTCGAACTGAATTTTTGAGACACTGGAAGCATGCCTTTATCGACCGTCCATTTGTTGCGCCACGGGGAAGTTTTCAACCCTGACCGTATTCTCTACGGACGGATCCCCGGTTTCGGGCTTTCGGATCTCGGTTTCAAGATGGCTGATGCTGCTGGCGAATTCTTCGCGCAGCGCCAAGCCGACGGGGCCAATGTGGTCCGGCTTGTAGCCTCACCGCTGATCCGTGCGCAGCAGACCGCTGCACCGACAAGCCGTGCCCTGGACCTTCCGATTCATACTGAAGATCGTGTCATCGAAGCGGGCAATAAGCTCCAGGGCCTGTCCAAGGTCGCAGACCACCTCCGCCAGCCGAAGTACTGGCCGCTGCTGGTCAACCCGCTGAAGCCTTCATGGGGCGAGCCTTATGCGGAGCAGGTGCAGCGCATGCGCGAAGCCATGGATGACCACCGTCGGGCGGCTGTTGCCGAACACGGCGAAGGCGCCGAGATCATTATCGTCAGCCACCAGCTGCCTATCTGGGTAACCCGCCGCGAAGCTGAGAAGAAGCCCCTGTGGCATGACCCTCGCCAGCGGGAATGCACCCTGGCATCCATCACCAGCTTTGATTTTGAAGGGGACGAATTAGTCTCCGTGCGATACACCGAACCATGCCCCGAGCTGTTGGCCGGTGCCGCAAATATCCCGGGAGCCTAAGGAAATGACTGATCCTGTGCCTAATCCTCGCAATCTGAGCCGTCGCACGATGTTGCGTTCGCTGATGGTAGCTGCCGCCATTGTTCCCTTGGCGGCTTGCAGCGGCAAGGAGGATTCCTTGACCGCCCAAGCCAATAGCGGTGATGGGAAAAACTACATCGCTGGCGACGGAGCCGTACAGGAATACGAAGTTTCCCAACGCAGCGAACCCGTGGAAATCAAGTCAAAGACCTACCACGGCACCGACGTTGATTTCAGCCAGTGGCAGGGCAAGCCAGTGGTGATGAACTTCTGGTACGCCGCCTGCGCACCATGCCGCATCGAGGCACCAGACTTGAAAAAGCTCGCCAATAACTTTGGCGACAAGGTTGAATTCATCGGTATTAACGTTCGTGATGAAGCTGAAGCCGCGAAGGCGTTTGAGCGTACCTTTGACCTTCCATACGAATCCATTCAGGACACCAACGGTGACGTGCAGCTGGCGATGACCAAGTACGTGCCGCTCCAGGCTGTGCCTTCCACCCTGGTCCTGGACCGCAAGGGGCGTGTTCGCGCTCGCGTCATCGGCGCAGTGGAGCCAAGCACCTTGAAGTCGCTGATCGACACCGCCTTGACTGAAGAGTTGTGATCTCGGCGGTGACCTCTAATCCATTTGCTGACATCGTCTTAGACGGGTCGTTACTACTTGCCGCGCCCGTGGCCTTGTTGGCGGGATTGGTTTCTTTCCTCTCTCCCTGCGTACTGCCCTTGGTTCCGGGCTACCTCGGCTACGTCACCGGCTTGACCGGTGCTGATCTCAAAGAACACCGCCGTGGTCGAGTAGTTCTGGGAGTCTTGCTCTTTGTTTTGGGATTCTCGGTGGTCTTCATCGCAGCCGGTGTTCTCTTTAGCCAAGCCACCGCGTGGCTGAGGTTTAACGGTTCATGGGTCACCCAGGTGTTGGGACTCGTTGTGGTGTTCATGGGTATCGTCTTCATGGGTGGATTCTCCTGGATGCAACGAGACCGAAAGATCCACAAGAAACCACCTGCGGGCCTATGGGGCGCACCGGTCCTCGGACTGACCTTCGGGCTGGGATGGGCTCCTTGCATTGGGCCAACCCTGAGTGCCGTGCTGATCATGTCCACCGGGACTGACGCTAACGTCGCTCGCGGCACCCTACTGACGGTGTTCTATTGCCTCGGGTTGGGCTTGCCCTTCATCCTGATTGCGCTGGGATTGCAACGAGGAATGCAGGCTCTGGCGTTCTTCCGAAAGCATCAAGTTTTCATCATGCGTTTTGGCGGCGCTCTGCTCATCGTCCTTGGCCTGGTCATGATGACCGGCCTATGGGGTACGTGGGTTTCAGAACTGCAAAACTGGTTTGCCAATGAAGTGAGGTTGCCAATTTAATGGCGAAACAACAACGGAAACTCAAAGGATCTCAAGACGCCCCGGCGCTGGGATTCGTAGGGTTTATGCGATGGATCTGGACTCAGCTGACGTCCATGCCAACGGCATTGTTCTTGCTGCTGTTGCTGGCAGTGGCCGCCGTGCCAGGCTCGATTTTCCCGCAGCGCGCATCAAATCCAGAGACGGTGGTGCAATATCTGGATCAGCATCCTGTTGCCGGCCCATGGCTTGACCGCTTCCAAATGTTCGAGGTGTATTCCTCCGTTTGGTTCTCCGCGATCTACATCCTGCTCTTTGTTTCGCTGGTCGGTTGCATCATTCCTCGTGTGAAGAAGCACGCCAAGGCATTGCGCACCCCTCCACCGCGTACCCCGGTTCGACTCGATCGCCTGCCGCAGTATGCGTCGCATGAAATTCTGGAAGGCGAATCAGACACTCCCGATGACGACCAAGTCATTGAAGACTCGTTCAAGATTCTGAAAAAACGCGGCTACCGGGTGGAACGACGCAAGGACGCGGGCGGCCGCTCGGTCTCGGCAGAGCGTGGCTACACCCGCGAAGTTGGCAACCTGCTCTTCCACATCTCCTTGATCGGCGTTCTCGTTTCTGCCGCCGTCGGCGGGGCCTTCGGCTACACCGGACAGCGCGTGCTAGTTGAGGGGGAGACCTTCGTCAATTCGCTGGTCGCCTACGATTCGTTCACACCCGGTACCGCATTTGACGTAGAAAAATTACCGCCGTTTTCAGTGAAGCTGGACAAATTCGACATTATTTTTGACCGTGAATCCGAGTCGCACTTCGGCCAGCCGCTGGACTTCACAGCACACGTCCAAGTACGCCAGAACGCTGATGCTGAACCAGTGAAAGAAGACCTAAAGGTCAATCACCCCCTTCGTATCAGCGGCGGCGATGTCTACCTGGTCGGCAACGGATACGCCCCGGTGATCACGGTGCGCGATGGCAATGGGAACGTCTCCTATTCAGGGCCGGCCGTATCGGTCCCGCAGGACTCCGTGTACACCTCGATGTTCGTCTTGAAGGTCCCCGACGCAGTCCCAGACCAGCTAGGTTTCCAGGGGTTCCTGCTTCCAACCGCGCTGGTTGATGAGAATGGCTTCGGCATTTCCGGTGACCCCAACGCCATTAACCCGCAGCTTCACCTGAACTCGTTCTACGGGAATCTGGGGTTGGATAACGGAAATCCGCAGAACGTCTTCGTACTGGATACCGAGAAGATGAACAAGCTCAACAGCCGCGAGCTCGACGCCGGTGGCATCATCCTCGAAGCCGGACAGACTTATCAGCTTCCCGACGGCAAGGGCAGCATCAGCTTTGATGACCTCAAACGCTATGTTGCACTCGACGTGAACTACGATCCGGGAAAGCTTCCCATTGGTATCTTCGCAGCGCTGGCCCTGCTCGGCTTGGGAGTTTCATTGTTCACTCCACGTCGCCGAGTCTGGATCAAGCTGACGCACGAGGACGGCAAGCGTAATATCGAATACGCATTGTTGGCTCGTGGCGAGGATCCGCGACTAGAGCGCGAAGCAGCAGAACTACAGAAGATTTTTGACAAGGCTTGGCCATTGGCAAGCCAAGAGCAAAACCAAGGAGCAGTAAATGGATAACGCTGGGGCATTAGCACCAATTAATGAATCGCTGGGTGAATACAGCCAGTTGTTCATGCTGCTGGCAGCCATGGTCTACGGGGTTGTCTTTATCATTTTCGCGCTGGACTTGGCCAAGACCAACAAGTCCATCACCGAAATGGATTCTGCAGCACTTAAGCGCGATGCAGAAATGCTAGTTGGCGCCGCCGGCGCCGGCGCCGTGGCCGGAAGCGGACGCAAGCGTCGCGGTGAGAGCGAACGTGCGGACAACATCAGCGACGACATTGTCACCGACAAGATGAACTACACCGAGTTCTCGTCGAAGCGTCCCATGGCTCGTATCGCCGTCGTGCTGATGTGGCTGGCAGTCGCCTTGCACGGATTCGCCGTGGTCTCCCGCGCGTTGGCGGCCCACCGTGTTCCGTGGGGCAACATGTACGAATTCATGACCACCGGTGCATTTGTTGTCGCGCTCGTTTATTTGGTGGCGCTGATCTTCAAAGATCTGCGTTTCATGGGAACATTCATCTCTGGTCTTGTAACACTCATGCTCTGCGCGGCCACCATTGGATTCCCAACCCCGGTCGGCCATCTGGTCCCCGCGCTGCAGTCGCCATGGATTGTTATTCACGTGTCCATCGCCGTGCTGGCTTCCTCGCTATTTGCAATTAGCTTCGCGATGAACGTTCTTCAGCTTCTGCAGCACTCCCGTATGAAACGTCTGGCTGCGGGACAGAGCGACAACCTGCCGTTCATGCGTGTCGTTCCAGGTGCTGGGGCACTAGAGAACTTTGCTTATAGGATTAATACAATTGGGTTTGTGACTTGGACTTTCACAGTTATTGCTGGAGCGATTTGGGCTGAGGCTGCTTGGAGTCGTTATTGGGGTTGGGACCCGAAGGAAGTATGGTCCTTCGTGATCTGGGTTGTCTATGCAGGCTACTTGCATGCACGAGCTACCGGCGGCTGGACTGGCCCGCGTTCCGCTTGGTTGTCGATTGTCGGCTTCCTGTGCGTGATCTTCAACTTCACCATCGTGAACATCTTCTTCGATGGTCTGCACTCCTACGCAGGTGTCTAAGCCGTAGAACCCAGTGCATAAGCAATGAGCGATACCCTTGTTGGGGTATCGCTCATTGCTTTAAGTAGGGTTGGCATCCAGTCTATCGACAGATGCAGGGCTGTGGACTGAGTCGGAGAGGCCAGGCTGAGCCGTGAAGCCGGGGAGAACCTAGGCCTTGGCGTCGGGAGTGTCGCTGTCGGTGTCTTCCGGCTTGTGGGAGTTTTCATCTGAGCCTGTCGGCTCGGAAGTCTCTGATTTCGGGGAAAAATCTTTATTCTTTTGATGCTTGGCTTGGGACTCGAATTTTTGCTGACGGGCTTTTGCTTCGGCATCCCGTTGTTGCTGGCGGCGCCAGACCTCCAGTTGTCTAAGGAAATCCTCGTCGTCATCCGGCGCAGTCTGATGCGTTGCTTGTTGATTGCTCTCATTCGCGGGCCGACCCAAAAGAAACCACAAAATAGCGCCGACAAGTGGCAGGACGATGATCACCACGACCCATGCCTGCTTCGGCAGGGAACGTACGCGATGCTTCGGCGCACGGCTGCATTCGATCAACGTGTAAATCATCAAAGCGATCGAAACTACAGATGCGAATATGAGAAAGCGGACCATGCCATCAAGTCTAGGCCTCGTGTGCGCCTTACTGAAATATCTGTCGGATCGATACTAGCGCGGTCGAGCTAGCCGGTCCTTACGCTGCCAATTGAAAATTGAATGACACGCGGGGAGATCAAACGGCTTGACCGATCTTGAACAGGGTGTGCATGTTGGAAAGTCCTCGACGATGGTTTGAGACGTCTTTTATGCACCACATTGGTGCAACGCCTTCGTGCTGAACGCAGAACCTTATTGCATCGATACCCCAAGATTCAAGAATGTTTCGACTAATACGCTTAGACCTCGCCACTTTTAATAAATCTATCGATTTAGTGATAGCTTTTGAGCGTCGGCCTGCTCAGTGCTAGTGCCGACTTGTATGGAAAAATAAAGAGTGGGGAAAGATGTCGGTTAGTAGGAAATTGGCCTCTACGGCTTTAGCGGTGGCTCTATCATTGGGTGGGCTCGTCGCGGTTTCGCTGAGCGCAGCGGCACCAGCTAACGCAATGGTTTGCGGTTATTCAAATGAATTGCGAACATTTGATTCTCTGACTTCTATTGGAGTGAAAATTGCTTCGGTGGATCCTTTCGGCGGTGCTAAGCGAGTCGCCATTTATGGACATTGTGGCAATACAAATGTTCGCATCCAGATGGAGACTGGCAAGGGGCTCCAGACGGTTTGTGTCTCTCCGGGGAGCTCTTACTTAGGAATGGTCCACTCGGGTAGAAAAGTGACAAACGCGTGGTACATCGGAAACTGTTAGGGTAGATATGAAAAAAATTATGCGCGGAACGGGGTTGCTGGTTACGGGATTGTTTCTCGCCGCCGGAAGTACTCTAGCCTTGTCAGCACAACCTTCCAATGCAGCGGTATGCGGATTCTTGGGAGAGGGAACTTCTGGACTCGGAGGCGGAAGTGACGACAAGGACCTTCAAAAGGGTACATACATGCATTGTGCGAAAAAGGGTAACGTCAAAATTCATGTTGACTACCATTATGGCTACAAAGAAATGTGCGTGACTCCAGGTGAAACGACTCTCTGGGCGGACTATGCATTGGGAGCGCTTAAAAATGCGTACTATGTAGGTTCATGCTGAGACCCGCATTTCCAATTTAGTAGGGGTAGTGAGCGTCTAGCAGGAAACATGTTCATATCGAAGAGATTCGTAGGAATCACTTATTATCCAAACTTGGTATGGCAGCTTCATCTGTAGACTTGAAGCTATGCAGTTTCTGAAATATACAGCTCTTCGTCTGGGCATTTTCTGTGCGGTATTCCTAGGTCTGTGGCTTGGTCTGAACTGGCCAATCTTCATCGCCGGAATCATTGGCCTGATTTTTGCCTTCGCCATCGCCTACCTGTTCTTTAACACTCTTCGGCTCAAGGCGAACGAAGACGTGCGTAAGGCCTTCAACAAGACCTCAGCGAATAAGACCAACAAACAGTTGGCGGAGGAAGCCATCGAAGACGAATTTGATGAGGCTCAGCGCAAGCCCCAGCCACCTGCCTAAAAGACGATGCGGGCGCCTTTGACGGAACAGTAGTACACCCACCAGCTTTGGCGCACAATGAAAAAGCCTTGGCCTGTCAGTACCAAATTAGTGGACTGACGAGCCAAGGCTTATTTCTTTGTTCGGTGAGACCCGAAACGACTTAGAAGTACACGGTGAGGACAATCGCTAAAGCAAAGAGAATTGCATAGACCATGTTCAGCATGCCTGTTTGCTTCAGCACCTGAACTAGCTTGGGAAGTTCATGCTCACGCAGCATTAATACAGACGGAGCGATCGCTGGGATGAAGGTAATCAAAATCAGCCACAGCCACGGGAAAGTACCGGTGGAGAGCAACGGTAGCAAGATGGCTACCGCGAGCATCAGGACGTAGCTCAGGCGTGCATTGCTTTCGCCAAGACGTACCGCAAGAGTAATTTTCCCAACCTCTTTATCGGTGGGAATATCACGGACGTTATTGGCCATGAGCAGTGCGCAGCCAATCAATCCCGTGCCGATTGCACCCCACAGCGAGGTCAGGGTCAGTTCGTTGATCTGCGTGAACGTCGTACCCAAGGTCGCGACCAAGCCGAAGAAGATGAAGACGTAAATATCTCCCAGTCCACGGTAGCCGTAGGGATTTTTGCCACCGGTGTAGCCCCACGCGGCAAAGATCGCGGCAACACCGACAAGCAGCAACGGCCATGACGACGAGACGACGACAAGAATCAATCCGCAGATTGCAGCCAGGCCAAAGCAGCCGAAGGCAACATTGCGCACATTTTTCGGATCGGTGAGCTTGGAACCGGTGAGACGCAACGGGCCAACCCGGTCATCATCAGTGCCTCGGATGCCGTCGGAATAGTCGTTGGAGTAGTTCACGCCAACTTGCAGCAACAAGCCAACCAGCAAAGCCAGGACAAACCGGAACCAATGAATGGTTCCGGTTTCGCCCAGTGCAGCCGCAGTGCCGATGACAACTGGGGCAATGACGATAGGCAAGGTGCGCAGACGTGCACCGGAAACCCATTGGGAAAGCGTGGCCACTTTCAGTCCTTTCAGGGCAAGAGAAAAACTCGTACCCTCTAGTTTCCCGCGATCATGCGGGTATGGCGAATCGAGGCTAGTCCCGAACTGCCAATTCATCAATGATCAAGCGACGGTTGAACTTGCCGTTGGGCAGCAATGGCAGGCCCTGCGGGTAGTGGCGCACATGCTTTGGAACTGCTTCCTTGCCTAGCGTACGGCGTACCGCGTCAAAGGCTTCATCGGTCTTGGTGGGGCCAGAGTAGGCTAGGCCAACGCTTTGGCCCCACTGCGAATCCGGCACCGAAACAACCAAGGTCTGGGTGAAGAATTCCTCCAGCAAACCCTCGATTTTTGATGCTGAAAGCTTGATTCCTCCGGTGTTGATCACGTCGTCAACGCGGCCGACAATGCTCAGCCGTTGCCCCTGGACATTGCCCAAATCATCGGTAACGTACCAGCGGCGGCCATCGCGCTCGACAAAGTGTTCTGCCGTGGCCTCAGGAGCATTGGCATAGCCATCGGCCAGCATCGGGCCAGAAACCCAGATGCGGGAATCATGCTCGGCCAGCTGAACTCCGGGAAGAGCTGTGCCGTTATAGACCAGTCCGCCCGAGGTTTCCGAGGAACCATAAGTCTGGAAGATCTTCAGCCCGTGGTGACGGGAACGCACCAGCAAGTCCTTGCTGGCTCGCGCCCCGCCCAGCAAGATGGCATCAAAACGCTTGAGCGCCTGCAAGGTGGCAGGGGCCGGATTATCAAGCAATCGCGCCAGCTGGGTAGGCACCAGGGAGGTGAGCCGATGAGTTTCCACCATCTGGCCGGCGGCCTGTGTGAACGCGGTAGCCGAAAAGCTGCCATCCAAGTCCATGATCACCGGTTTGGTGCCAGCGAAGAGGGACCTGGTCAGCACGCTGAGCCCAGCGACATAGTGCACCGGTAAGGCCAACAGCCATTGGCCTTCGAAACCGAGATATTCGGCGGTCGCCTGGGCGCTGGAAGCCAGGGCTTCCACGCTGAGTACCGTGCGCTTGGCCCGCCCGGTTGATCCAGAAGTGCGCACCACGGCCATGGGCTGCTCGAATCCTGGCAGATCTTCTGCCCCGAGATACTCGATGCGCCAGCCAGCGCTGCTGGTGTCATCGGCGATGACCTCGACCGCAGGACCATTGTCATTGGCAGCGCCAGCCAAGGCCGTGAGCAGTTCCTGATGCAGTGCGTCCATGTAGTAGTCCTTTTGCCGGTGCCGCCGCTTAGAAGTAGTAGGGGTAATCGGACCAGTCAGGGTCGCGCTTGCCCAAGAACGCGTCGCGTCCTTCCACTGCTTCATCGGTCATGTAGGCCATGCGGGTGGCTTCGCCGGCGAAGACCTGCTGGCCGGCCAGGCCATCATCGGCCAGGTTGAAGGCGAACTTGAGCATGCGAATGGCCTGCGGGGACTGCTTGGCAATGTCTGCCGCGTATTCCAGGGCCACTTCTTCCAGGCGCTCATGTTCTACGGATTCGTTGACCGCACCCATGCGAACCATGTCGTCTGCGGAGTATTCGCGGGCGAGGAAGAAAATTTCGCGCGCAGTCTTCTGCCCAACCTGGCGGGCGAGCAAGGCCGAACCATACCCGGCATCGAAGGAACCAACGGTGGCATCAGTCTGCTTGAACTTGCCGTTTTCCTTCGAAGCGATGGTCAGGTCCGACACGACGTGCAGCGAGTGCCCGCCACCGGCAGCCCAGCCGTTGATAACGCAGAGGACGACCTTTGGCATGGTGCGCATCAACCGCTGCACCTCAAGAATATGCAGTCGTCCGGCGCGGGCGGGGTCGATGGATTCGCGGGTCTCGCCCTCTGCATAGCGGTAGCCGTCGCGGCCGCGGATGCGCTGGTCTCCGCCGGAGCAGAAGGCATGGCCGCCATCCTTGGGCGAAGGGCCGTTGCCGGTGAGCAGGATCGTGGCGACATTGCTGGTCATGCGTGCGTGATCCATGGCGCGGTAGAGCTCGTCCACCGTGTGCGGCCGGAAAGCGTTGCGCACCTCGGGGCGATCAAAGGCGATGCGCACCGTTGGCAGATCGCGCACGATGTTGCCCAGTTCATCGCGTTCCACCTGGCGATGGTAGGTGATGTCGGTGAAGTCGAATCCCTCAATCACTCGCCAACGCGTGGGATCGAATACGTCGGAAACCTTCTGGGGCAATGCGGAATTATTCTGGCTACTCACCCTATGAATGCTAGTCGGTTTCCGTCCGATCTCTAAGAATCTGGAAATTGCTGGGGCCGATGACTTTATTATTGAACGAATGGTCGGTAAGTTTAGGTGTTGAGGATCACTGAACAGTTTTTGCGCAAGGAGTACAAATGACTGAAGCATTTCTCGTCGGCGGGACACGTACCCCGGTGGGCCGTTATGGGGGAGCACTCAGCGCTGTGCGCCCCGATGACCTGGCCGCCCTGGCCATTCGCAGCCTCATCCAGGATTCTGGGATCGACCCGGCCGCGGTTGATGAAGTGATCCTCGGAAACGCCAACGGCGCTGGTGAAGAGAACCGCAATGTTGCCCGCATGGCGGCCTTGCTGGCGGGTCTGCCAGTGAGCGTGCCCGGTATTACCGTTAACCGCTTGTGCGCTTCGGGCATGAGCGCCATCACCATGGCCAGCCACATGGTCAAAGCCGGAGCCGCGGATGTTGTCATTGCCGGCGGCGTCGAGTCCATGTCCCGAGCCCCATGGGTGATGGAAAAGCCGGATAAGCCATTTGCCAAGCCCGGAGCCGTCTTCGACACCTCCATCGGCTGGCGCTTCACCAACCCGCAATTCCTCTCCGGCGAGCTATCCCGGGATGGCAAAACGACCTTCTCCATGCCGGAGACCGCAGAAGAAGTAGCCCGCGTCTACGGCATCTCCCGCGAGGATTGCGACCAATTTGCCGTCGAATCCCACGCCAAAGCCATGGCAGCTATCGAAGAGGGGCGCTTCCGCGACGAAATTGTGCCCGTGGCGGTCAAGCATCGCAAGGGCGAAACCATCGTGGATACCGATGAAGGGCCGCGCCCGGGAACCAGCATGGATGTTCTCTCCGGATTGCGTCCGGTGGTTGCAGGCGGCCACGTTGTCACCGCGGGAAACGCCTCGTCGCTCAACGATGGCGCCTCTGCCATTTTGGTGGTTTCCGAAAGGGCCCTGAAGAAGTACGCACTGACTGCGCGGGCCCGCATCATCGATGGCCAATCCGCAGGACTGGAACCAGAGATCATGGGCATGGGGCCGGTGCCAGCCACCCGCAAGGTGCTCGACCGTGCCGGACTTTCGATCGGCGAGATCGGCGCCATGGAAATCAACGAGGCCTTCGCCAGCCAGTCCTTGGCCAGCATGCGCGAACTCGGGGTAGACCCGCAGATTGTCAACCGCGATGGTGGAGCCATCGCGCTGGGCCATCCGCTGGGCTCAAGCGGTTCGCGCATCGTGGTCACGCTGCTGGGCCGCATGGAGCGCGAGCTGGCAACAACTGGGCGCAAGCTCGGGGTGGCCACCATGTGCGTCGGAGTTGGCCAGGGCTCGGCAATTCTGCTGGAAGGCGCGTAAGCATGGATAGCGCTGCTGAACACTTTGACACCCTGCAGGTGGCCGAGGGCGACGACCGGATCTGGGTGCGCCTGAACCGCCCCGAAGTGCGCAATGCCATCGACCAGAAAATGGTGGACGAGCTGCATGCCGTATGCGCCTACCTGGAGAGGAACCCGAAGATCCTGATCCTGGCCGGAACCGCCAGCCGGGCGCCGAGCCAAGAGCATCCCAAGGGCAGCAAGGGGATTTTTGCCTCTGGAGCCGATATCTCGCAATTGCGCGAACGCCGGCGCGATGACGCGCTCGCCGGGATCAACTCCGGGATTTTCGATCGCATCGCCAAGCTGCCCATGCCTGTGATCGCAGCCCTGGACGGGTTTGCCCTGGGCGGTGGCGCCGAGCTGGCCTACGCAGCTGACTTCCGCATCGGCACCCCCGAGCTGCGCATGGGGAACCCCGAAACCAATCTGGGCATCATGGCTGCCGCCGGCGCAACCTGGCGGCTCAAGGAACTGGTCGGCGAACCGCTGGCCAAGGAAATCCTGATGGCCGGCAAGGTGCTCACCGGCGAGCAATGCCTGGCCGCTGGGCTGGTGACCGAACTGCATCCGGCCACGGAACTTGAGCCCGCGGCCAATGCGCTGGCCGATCGCATCGCGGCCCAAGACCCGCTGGCCGTGCGCATCACCAAATCCGTGTTCCATGCCCCGCGCGAAGTGCACCCGGTCATTGACACCCTGGCCCAGGGAATGCTCTTTGAATCCCAAGCCAAGTTTGATCGCATGCAAGCCTTCCTTGATCGAAAGAAGAAGTAACTATGAGTGCAACAAGCAATAGCGCCACCGGCAACTTGCCGCAGCGCTGCGGAGTGCTTGGCGGCGGGCGCATGGGCGCCGGCATTGCCCACGCCCTGCTCATGGGCGGCAGCACCGTGGTCGTCGTTGAGCGCGATGAGGCTTCGGCACAGGCAGCCTGCGAGCGGGTCGCAGAATCAGTGGATCGCTCCATCGCCCGCGGGCTGGCGAGCGAAGCCAAGGACGAAATCATGCAACGCTTCTTGGTCAGCACCGACTACCAGCAGTTCGCCACGGCGCAATTGGTGATCGAGGCGGTGCCGGAAATCTGGGAGCTGAAGGTGTCTTCATTGCAGGCGGTGGAGCGGGTGCTGGATGCGGAGGCAGTGCTGGCTTCCAACACCTCCTCCTTGTCGGTGAGCGGGCTGGCCAAGGAGCTGGCACGCCCAGCCAAGTTTCTCGGGCTGCATTTCTTCAACCCCGTTCCGGCCTCAACGCTGATCGAAGTGGTGATTGGGCAGGAAACCGGCAAGGATCTGGTCGAAGCATCCCGCGGTTGGGTGCAAGCCCTGGGCAAGACCCCCGTCGTCGTCAATGACGCTCCGGGTTTTGCCTCATCGCGCCTGGGCGTGGCCATCGCGCTGGAGGCCATGCGCATGGTTGAAGAAGGTGTGGCGAGCGCGGAGGACATCGATAATGCCATGGTGCTGGGCTACAAGCATCCAACCGGCCCGTTGAAGACCACGGACATTGTCGGACTGGATGTTCGCCTGGGAATTGCCGAATACCTGCACGAAACGCTGGGCGAGCGCTTTGCGCCACCGCAGATCCTCAAGGACATGGTGGCCCAGGGCAAGCTGGGTCGAAAGAGCGGCCAGGGATTCTATTCCTGGTAGGACTCGCCAAGCCGAGCCCCTGAAACGCCGCAGTCCCCGCCGGTCACGCGACCGGCGGGGACTGCGGCGTTTCAGGGCGGTTAGAACAGGTGGCCCAGCAGCGAGGCAAAAAGCTCATCGGGATCGCGGGACAGCCCCTTGGAGGAGAACCACTCGCAAAGATTGACGCAGTCGCGATGCAAGAAGTCCATTCCCTGCGGGTTGCCGGCCAGATCCACGCACTGCGGAACGTCGATGACCACCAGGCGCTCGCCGGAAACCAGGAGGTTGTAGGCCGACAAGTCACCGTGGGCCACTCCCAGGCCGGCGAACTTTTCCAGGGCCTCGCTGAGCTGCTCCCACAGCGAGGGCAACCGCGGGTCAAAGCGCGTGAGCTGCTGGAGGCGAGGCGCGGCTGCCATCGGATTATCCGGGTCCGCAATGAATTCCATCAGGATTTCCGTGCCATCAATCTGGACCGGATACGGGACGGGAATGCCCGCCTCGTAGCAGCGCAACAGGTAGGTCCATTCTGCGTTGGCCCACTGCAAGGCGGCGATGTCGCGGCCGTACGCGGAGTTGTTGCGAATGGCTCGATTGTCACGGGATCGACGCGCTGATCGGCCATCGCTGTAGGCCTGCGATCGACTGAATTGCAGGCGGTCCCGCGAGCGGTAGCGTTTTGCGGCCAGCAGGCTTGTTCGCCCGCCGATGGCGCGTTCGAGCAGGAAGACATCACCCTCCTTGCCCGTTTTGAGAATGCCCAGTTCGGTGTCCATGGCACCGGCATCCTCGATCAGCCACAGGGGATAGGGCTGCGGACCGCGAAAGCCCTTCTCGACAAAAGGCCACGTGGAATAGCGCTGGCCGGCAGGCGGCTCGTCAATGGCCGACTCTTTCCAGACGGGCTTGTGCCTGTGGAATTTGAGTTGCGTGTCAGGATCTGCGGATTCAGGAGTAATCAGCCGCGAGCTGGTGGATGGGTCTCCAGCAGGAAAATGCATTGGGAAAAGTCCTTAGAAAAAGGGAAAAATGACCGGGAACGGCGGTAGGCAATCATCGTTACCCCTCCTTCAATAGACTGGTTGGCGTTTACCAATGACTAGAACTCTACAACAGCGAATCAATATGTTGCAATGGGGGAATGAACCAGAGCCTGAACTACCAAAAGCAAACCGGGGATTTGCCGTGGGCAGGGGCCGTGAACGCACGGCATATTTGTGGCGCCTTCTACCGCATGGGGCGCCATGAGTGGCTGAGCGCGGAAGGCTGGCGCCAAATGCAGGGTGATGGCATCACCAAGGTCATTGACCTGCGCAATCCAAGCGAGATTCATCGGCGCGAACATGATCCGGAGGTTCCGGACGCCAGTCTTGCCGGCATTGAACTTGTGAACTTGCCGCTGGAAACACCGGGCAATCAGCGGTTTGAATCGATGGCCGTGCCATATATGAATCACACGGGCATGTATCAGCTGGTCTGCGAGGAATTCGGCAGCCAGCTGCGTGCGGTATTCGAGGACTTGGCGAACTCGCAGGGCGCTACGGTCATCCATTGCTCGGCAGGCCGTGACCGCTCGGGGCTGATCGCCACGCTGTTGCTGGACCTGGCCGGACTGGCGGATCGCATTCTCGTGCACGACGAGCTGGCGGTGCGGGGCATTAATGAATGGCACCGGGTCTCTGGGCGAAAGCATCCCTACGAGAGCTATCGCACCGAGGAAGAACTGCGGGAAATCATCAGCGAGCGTGCTGAGGCACTGGAGGATTTTTGCGCCTGGATCGGTTCAGCGCGCACTTATCTGCTGGCCCAAGGCATGGAAGCTGGCGATCTCGAGCGCCTGCGTTCACTGGCAGTACAGCGCTGATTCGCTGCAGGTATTGCCCTCATTGCGCGGTTGGAGTTTGGGTTCAGGATCCCAAAATCGCCAATTGCGGGTGTCCTTGGTCACGCTCTTCCTGATATGGTTAATATTAATACTGACCGACCGTTCAGGAAGGAATTGTGTCAATGTCGACAAAACAGATCAGCGTAGTGCCCAGCTTCATCGCGGGAAAATGGTGGACTCCCGAATCCGGAGGCGGAACGGAGGTTCGTGACGCCAACACGGGGGAACTGCTTGCCTCGGTTACCAATGACAAATTGGATGTGGCAGCAGCGGTCGCCTATGGACGCGGTACCGGGCAACAGGAGCTGGCCAAGCTGACATTGCATGAGCGCGCGCTGAAGCTCAAGGAGCTGGCGCTGTATCTGAATGAACGGCGCAAGGATCTTTACGAGATTTCGTTCAAAACCGGTGCCACTAAGATCGATTCCATGGTGGACATCGACGGCGGTATCGGGGTGCTCTTCACCTTTTCCTCCAAGGGCCGACGCGAATTGCCCAACAGCAACGTCATCCTGGACGGTCCCACCGAACCGCTAAGCAAAGACGGCTCCTTTGTCGGCACGCATATCTACACTGCGATGAGCGGTGTGGTGGTGCAGGTCAACGCATTCAACTTCCCTGTTTGGGGCATGCTTGAAAAGTTTGCGCCGGCCTTTATCGCAGGCGTTCCCACCATAGTTAAACCTGCAACTCCTACTGGCTACCTCGCCGAAGCCGCCGTCCGCCTGATGCTGGAATCCGGCATCCTTCCCGAAGGCTCCCTGCAGCTGCTTTCGGGGTCGGCCAGGGACATCATGGATCATCTCGACTACCGCGACATGTTCGCCTTCACCGGCTCGGCGGCCACCGCAAGCAAGTTGAAATCCCATCCCAATGTCATCGACGGGGGAGTGCGATTTGCGGCAGAAACCGACTCGCTCAACGCGGCTATCCTTGGGCCTGATGCGCAGGAGGGAAGCCCGGAATTCGAAGCATTTATCAAGGCAGTCGTCACGGAGATGACCTCCAAGGCTGGCCAGAAATGCACCGCCATCCGCCGAAATATTGTTCCCTCCCACCTCGTCGATCCGGTTATCGCAGGCATCGGCAAGCGAATTGACGAGCGAGTTGTTATTGGCGATCCGCGCGTCGATGGCGTGACCATGGGAGCCCTCGCGTCATTGGAACAGCTATCCGATGTGCGCTCAGCCGTTCAAGACATGATCGACGCCGGTGGCGAGCTGGCCTATGGGCGTCTGGAAGCCCCGGCGGTGCGCGTGGCTCCGGAGAAAGACGCCGTGGCGGAAGCCGGCGCCTTCATGTCGCCGGTAATTCTTCGCTGGGACGACGCCCGCAACCCATTGGTCCACTCCCGTGAAGCTTTTGGCCCGGTCAGCTCCGTCATTGGCTACGAAAATCTTGAGGAAGCGGTCCAACTGGCCGCGATGGGCTCCGGCTCGCTGGTGGCCACCGTGTGCAGCAATGATGCCGATATCGTGCGTTCGCTGGCTCTGGGCATCGCTGCCCACCATGGCCGCGTGCATATCCTGAACCGGGAAACCGCACGTTCAACCACCGGCCATGGCTCACCAGTGCCTCACCTTGTGCATGGCGGCCCGGGCCGTGCCGGCGGCGGGGAAGAGCTCGGTGGAATCCGGTCGGTCAAGCACCATATGCAGCGCACTGCGGTGCAGGGATCGCCGAATATGCTCACTGCCCTGAGCGGGGTGTGGCATGCAGGGGCTGAGCAGAGCCTGGCGGGATGCGAAAAATTTGGTGGCGATGCCAAGAATACCCACCCATTCCGCAAGTCGCTGGCTGAGCTGCGCATAGGAGACGGGTTCGCCTCGGACCTTCGTGTTGTGAATTTGGAGGACATCAGCGAATTCGCACAGAAGACCGGCGATACGTTCTATGCGCACACCGATGCGAAGGCCGCCGAATTGAATCCGTTCTTCCCGGGCATCGTGGCCCACGGGTATCTCCTGGTCTCTTGGGCTGCTGGCCTTTTCGTTGAGCCGGCTCCGGGGCCGGTGCTGGCCAACTACGGTTTGGAGTCATTGCGCTTCATCACGCCGGTGGCTGCAGGAGACTCCATCCGCGTGACGCTCACGGCCAAGAAGATCACTCCTCGCGTCACCGACGAATACGGTGAAGTCGCCTGGGACGCTGTCTTGCATAACCAGAACGATGAAATTGTTGCGACCTACGATGTCTTGACCTTGGTGGAGAAGGAAAACCTCACCTACGCCAACTTCGGAGTCTAAGAACCGATCCGTTCAAGGGTGGATGCCGCGAATGCGGCGTCCACCCTTTTTGTGCCTCAATGCGAGCACCGGGTCTTCAAACAGTTATGTAAGCGTTTCCATTTTAGAGAAGATTTTGAGTGTGGCCGGAAAATTTTATGGCAATTTATCCTTTTGGTTTCGCGGATTTAATGTGTTTACAGAAATTTACTTGTTGGTAAGGCATCAGAAAACGCTTACAGTTATGTCGCAGGTCACACGTTGATGGGGGGCGTGTGGTTGAGCGATCTCGGCGCAGTGGCGTCGATGGATCGCAGCCCATTCATCACATCAAAGGAGCTTTTCTGTGGGACTTTTGCCATCACGTGCCAAATCAACAAAACGCCGGATCGGCGCTGGAAGGGCCAAACCAGTCGCGGCCCTGGGCGCCTCGCTGGCCCTGCTCGCCGCGCCGTTGTTCACGGCGCCAGCCCAGGCCGCCACCCCATCCAATGACGGGAAAGACGTCATCCTCAACCTCTTCCAATGGAACTGGAATTCAGTGGCTCAGGAATGCCAGTCCAGCATCGGCCCGGCAGGTTTCGGCTATGTCCAGGTTTCCCCTCCGGCAGAGCACCTGCGTGGCACGGCATGGTGGACCTCCTACCAGCCGGTGAGCTACAAAGTGGACTCCAAGCTCGGCAACCGCGAGGAATTCTCCGCCATGGTCAATAGCTGCAACGACGCTGGCGTCAAAGTCATCGCCGACGCGGTGGTCAATCACATGACTGGCGCCGGGCAATCCGGCACCGGCACCGCTGGCTCGCCCTTCTCCGAAGATTATTTCCCCGAGTACTCGGCTCAAGACTTTAATGATTGCCGCACAAACATCACCAACTACGCTGACCGCTGGCAAGTTCAGCATTGCCGCCTGGTAGGCCTCCAGGATCTGAAGACCTCCAGCAGCTACGTCCAGCAGAACATCGCCGACTACCTTGATGATCTCGTTTCGCTCGGCGTCTCCGGCTTCCGCATCGATGCCTCGAAGCACATCCCGGCAACAGACCTGGAAGCCATCAAATCAAAGATGAAGAACTCCGGTGTCTACTGGGTGCACGAAGTCATCGGCGCCTCGGGAGAGCCGATCCAGGAAAGCGAATACCTGGGCAGCGGCGACTCCCACGAATTCGACTATTCCCGCCAGCTCAAGCACGACTTCGACGCGCAGATCGCCAACTTGCGCTTCATTGGCGATGGCAAGCTCGCTAGCGACCGCGCCGGAGTTTTCGTCACCAACCACGACACCGAACGCAATGGCGAATCCATGAACTACAAGTGGGGCGCCAAGTACCTGCTGGCCAACGTCTTCATGCTCTCCTGGCCTTATGGGTCGCCCACGGTCTACTCGGGCTTCACCTTCACCGACAAGGAAGTTGGCGCTCCCGGAGCGGGCGATTCCTCGGTGCCAAATGCGAGCTGCGATTCTTCATCCTGGACTTGTGAGCAGCGGCAAGATGAAATCACCGGCATGGTCGGCTTCAACAACGCTGTGGGCGACGCAGCGGTGAGCAACTGGTGGGATGACGGAAGCAACCAGATTGCCTACGGGCGAGGGAACAAGGGCTTTGTCGCTATCAACAACACCGGGGCAGCCACCACCCGCGAATACACCAGTACCCTGGCGGCTGGAACCTACTGCGATGTGGTGGGTGGAGAAGACTGCTCGAAGACCGTCACAGTGGGAGCGGACGGAAAATTCACGGCCACCCTGCCTGCCTATGGCGCGATGGCGCTGCATATCGGAGCCCTTGCTGATGGAGCCGGCGGCGGATCGCAAACGCCGGATCCAGTGGATGACACCGCCGATGTCAGCGTGGCCGTGACCGCACAGACCACGATGGGACAGAACGTCCGCATAGTTGGCAACCAGCCAGAACTAGGCAGCTGGGATCCTGCCAAGGCTGTGCTGCTATCGCCGGCGAACTACCCCAGCTGGACCGGAACGGCAGACCTTCCTGCCGGGACGCAGTTTGAATACAAGTACATCAAGTACGACCAGAGCGGCAATGCCATTTGGGAATCGGGGAGCAACCGCACCGCCACCGTGCAAGCCGACGGATCCCTGAACCTGGCTGACAGCTGGCGCAACTAGCAACAAAAAAGTGTTCCCGCTCCAAGACGGTGCGGGAACACGTTGCCTTCAGTTATTTTTCTGTTTCAGCGTTCATCTTGTCCAAGGTCGCCTGCTTCGCTTTTTGCAAGGCAAGCTCGTCCTCACTCAGCTCCACCTGCACGGGCTCAGACCCTGCCGCTGGCAAAGTGCGCCACAGGAAGTAGCCGTACGCTGCGGCCAGGGCAATGAAAACGTAGAGGCCAAGCATGCCAAGCATTGGCGAAATCACGAAGTAGATCACCAGATCAGCAATGGCCGCAAGTGCCAGCAGCAGCCATCCTTCACGCACGCCGCGGGCGATCATGACGAAGGAAGCGAAAATAGCGGCGTCAGCGAAGTACATGACCCAGACTTCTGGCGTAGCGGTCAGGAAGCCGGAGTTGAACAGGAAGGGGCCAAAGCGGAGGGCCACAAGCAAGATCAAGCCCGCGATCATGCCGGCGGCTGACCAGCTGGTGATGGACGTCTTGGTGACCTCGCGACTGAACTTGCCGGTGAGCTTGAATTGCGAAAATCGCCAAAGGCCAAAAATCGGCAGCAGCAGCAGCGGGAATGCGTAGATCAGCCCCAAGAGATCAAACTGCAACGCGGAAATCATCGGGCCGACAAAAACCGAGAGGATCAGGGTCCACCAGCCCAAATCATTGCGATGCGCAAGCAGGATTGCGGAGACGAAAACTAGCAGCATGCTAGCGGCAGACAGCAGGATCTGAACGTAGGAACTACCGCTGTCAGCAGTAGCCATGAACAGGGTTTCTAAGATGGAATCCACGGTGCTCTTCACTCGATCGATTGGCAACAACTGGTGCACAAGGCACCCCTTCGATGCTAACGGTGAATCCTGTGAGCCAAAGAATTCTACAAGGTTGGATGCGCCACAAGAACTGAGCTCATGCTGCCAGCAATGCCCAATGAGGCTCCCTGCCGAAAGCAGGGAGCCTCATTCGCGGGATTCAAAATTGGCCTACTTCACTACCGTGTGCAAACCGTGGAAGAGCAGCGAGACGGCCTGTTCTTCCAGCGCAGAAGCTTCGAGCGGTCCATCAACGCGGTACCAGTCCACGATCGAATTGATTGTGCCGAACAGGAGGCGGGCGGTGGAACGCGGCTCAAGATCATCTCGAAGCTTGCCGTCGCTTTGCGCAGCTGTGACCAGCTCGGCTAGCTGGCGGTCCATCGCACGGCGGCGTTCCAATGCCTGTCGTTCCAGCTCGGTATTGCCCCGCAAGCGCAGGAGCAGGGTTACATAGGGGCGCTTTTCGATCAGAATGCGGATCGTCGAGCGCAGGAAAAATTCCAGGCGCTCATCGGCACTGCCCTCGTGCACGCGCACTTCGGTGTTGACCGCTTCCAGGGGGATGAGTGCCGCGTCCAGCGCCAGCCGCAGCAAGTCCTCCTTTGACGGAACGTGATGATAAATCGCGGACTTGCTGATGCCCAAGCGGTCGGCGAGCTTGCCCATCGAGGTCGCGTCATAGCCATATTCATTAAAAGCCTCGACGGCAATTCTCAATACGGCGTCCTGGTCGTACCCGGGGCGCCCGCGTTTCACCGGGCGGCTGGCAGTGTCGGTAGTGTCCATGATGAATCGATTATTCCATGTCCCTGCGCGTATTACTGATTGCGCAGGTCATAGATCCTCTTGAGCTTGCCCATGGATCGCTCTAGCGATTCGGGCTCAACAACATCGATGGCGCAGGAAGAACCAACATGGATCTTGATGAGTTTCGCCAGTTCCTTCCCGGCATGTTGCGCCTGCTCAGCTGGCGCATCCGTGCGGCGTTCCACCTTCACCGACAACTGATCCATTCGGCCTGGGCGCGAAAGGACAAGCTGGAAATGCGGCGAGAGGCCCGGAACCTTGAGGATCAGCTCTTCGATCTGGCTCGGGAAGAGGTTGACCCCGCGAAGAATGATCATGTCATCGCTGCGTCCGGTGATGCGTCCCATGCGGCGGTGGCCAGGTCGGGCACTGCCTGGCATGAGGCGAGTCAGGTCATGGGTGCGGTAGCGAATAATTGGCAGAGCCTGCTTGGTCAACGAGGTGAATACCAGCTCGCCATGTTCGCCGTCACCTAAAACCTTGCTGGAGTCGAAGGCATCAACGATTTCTGGACGGAAGTGGTCTTCCCAGATGTGGCTGCCGTCTTTGCGTTCATTTGATTCGCCGGCCACGCCGGGACCCATCACCTCGGAGAGCCCATAGATGTCGCAGGCATCGATGTTGAACATCTCTTCGAGCTCATGGCGCATCTCCTCGGTCCATGGCTCTGCGCCGAGGACTGCGACCTTCAGCGAGGTGCTGCGCGGGTCCAGACCCATGCGCTGCATGGCATCGCCGATAGTCAGCAGGTAGGTGGGAGTGCAAAGGATCGCGTCCGGGGCAAAATCCTGGATCAGCGAAATCTGCTTATCTGTTTGACCGCCGGACATCGGGATGACCGTGGCACCCAGGCGTTCGGCGGCGGCGTGGGCGCCAAGACCGCCAGTGAACAGGCCGTAGCCATAGGCGTTGTGAACCTTCCATCCAGGCTTGACTCCTGAAAGCCGAAGACATCGCGCACCGAGCTTCGCCCAGTCTGCCAGGTCCTGCTGGGTGTAGCCGACAACGGTCGGTTTTCCAGTGGTGCCGGAGGAGGCATGGATTCTGGAGACCTCGTGCTGGGGCACGGCAAACATGCCAAAGGGGTAGGTCTTGCGCAGGTCCTCTTTGTCCGTGAACGGGAAGAGCGCAAGGTCGCCAAGCTCCTTGAGGTCCTCCGGATGGACCCCGGCAGCGTCGTATTTTTCCTTGTAGTGCGGAACATTCGCATAGGCGTGGTGCAGCGTTTCCTTGAGCCGCTCAAGCTGGATGGCTTCGATCTGATCGCGGCTCATGGTCTCTTCGGGATCGAGAGGATTCGGAAGTGCATCGCGGCTGGGTGTCTGAGACATGCTGAAACTTTCGTGAGAAGTGAATGGGGGAGCGGCCTTAGCTGGGCTTCGCGACGGTGCGGGAACGTCCGCGGAATTCGGCAACCACTTCCAAGGCGCCGTCACTTGATTCTTGGGTCACCGTAATGTCATAGACCCCGCTACGCCCTTGTTGCGAGACCAATTTGCCGGTGGCGGTGAGTGTTCGTCCCGGAATTGCAGGCCGCAGGAAGTTGATATCTGCTCCGGAGGCTACGGTGATGCTCTGATCGGAGCCTTCTGCTGGATTGCAGCTCAGCGCGAAGGCCGTGTCGGCTAGGGCGAAGATCATTCCGCCGTGCCCGATGCCGAATCCATTGAGCATTTCAGGGCGCAGTTCCATGCTGATGACAGCGTGCCCTTCGCGAACTTCGATGACGTTAATGCCCATCCATTGGGTCGCGTAGTCATTGCGCAGTATGGCGTGGGGTACCGGTTCTTCTACCTGTGTATTGGTCATCATTGTCCTTCGCCCATTTATTTACCGAACGATCATTAGGTAATAACATAATGTGAGCTAAGTCAAGTTCTCGGGCGGCAAACTATGAACTATTGCGGAAGGCAGGCGCCGGGATTAAGGGGCGAAGAGTTTTCGATGCAATTCGAGGATGAAGGGTTCCTTGATCCGGTTGTAATCCATGACCAGTGCATCCTCTCCCTGCTCGGCCAGCAGCTGCGCTGCCGCCTGTCGCTTGATCTGCGCATAAGCCCTGCGGTCAGCAGCATCCAGTTTTAAGTGCTCGCGGAACAGCATCATGCGCAGATACTCAGGGCTGCCTGCGGGGAAAACATGGACATTGGCGTCCACGCGCCCACTGGCGGCAGGCGGCTTGAACATGCGGTGCGCGTACCAACCGGGTTCGCGATGCCAAAACACCAAGCCCGCTTGCTCCAGCGCTGGAGCGTAGCTTGATTCATCGTTGGCATCGGGGACCAGCAAGGCGATATCAATGATGGGCTTGGCAGGAAGCCCCGGGACCGAAGTGGAACCGGTGTGCTCAATGGCCAGCGCTTGAGGCCCTAGGGCCAGGCTGATTTGTTCGCAGAGTTCCTGGAAGTCGTGCGGCCATCTCGGCGAGGGTTCCTCGATGCGAATATTTCCCCGGGTCTGCTGCCCGTTGACCGGCTCATATTCCGGATCTTCCTCGGGCTGGCTGGCCAGCAACGGCAAATAGGGCAAGGTGCACAAGTATCGTGCAGCACCGGGCCAGCGCGGATCTCCTGCCGAATTGGAGATCACGCAGCCCAGTGCGCGGTAAAAATCGATGGCGTCATCATCCGTGGAGGCCCACAGAATCTTGCGATGCAGGGCGCGAATTTCTTCGAGCAGCGCTCGTCCCAAACCGCGATGCTGGAATTCAGGGAGAACGGCAAGATATTCCAGGCACAGCGAATACTGATCACTGTGCCGATACGCTGCCAGCGCTGCAACGTCGCCCTCCTTGGTGAAGTGAGCGAGTACCTGGAGGTTCTCGCATTCATCCAGGAGGTCTTGCAGGCCTTGTTCTCCGACAGGATCGGCAGCCAGCACCAGCAACCGGCGCACCGACGAATCGCCGCGGTAGACCTTAATGTCGATATGGCGCATGGCCGCCCTTCCTGGTCAGTGGCAGAAATCAGATGAGTTTGGTGCAGCCCAAGGAGTCCAAGGCAAAGGCATAATCCCAAGCCCTCGACTTCCAGGATTCATAGCGGCCCGAGGCGCCACCGTGGCCACCGTCCATCTCGGTTTTGAGTACGATCGGAGCACTTCCGGTGCCCAGCTCCCTGAGCTTGGCAACCCACTTGGCCGGCTCGACGTACAGCACGCGGGTGTCGTTGAGCGAAGTCACTGCCGCGATCTTGGGATAGGCCTGGGCGGTGACATTCTCGTAAGGCGAGTATGACTTCATGTAGTCATAGACTTCCTTGCTTTCGATGGGATTGCCCCATTCTTCCCATTCCAACGCGGAGAGCGGAAGATCGGGGTCCAAGATCGACGTCAGTGCATCCACGAATGGAACCTGGGCAATGACCGCCGTGTACAAATGCGGAGCCATATTCGCGATGGCGCCCATCAGCAGCCCGCCGGCAGAACCGCCCAGGGCAACGATGCGCTTCGGATCCGCCAGGCCCGAATCGATCAGGTGCCGGGTGGAATCGATGAAATCGGTGAACGTGTTCTTCTTGTGCAGCTTCTTTCCCTGCAGGTACCAGTCGCGGCCCAGTTCTCCACCGCCGCGCACATGCGCAATGACAAATATGACGCCGCGATCCAGCACGCTCAGGCGCGGGATGCCGAAGCCCGGATCCATTGAAGCTTCGTAGGAACCGTAGCCGTAGATCAGCACCGGCTGGGGCACAGAGGTATCCAGATCCGAACGGCGCATGATGGTCAGCGGAATCCTGGTTCCGTCCGCTGCCGTGGCCCATTCGCGAGTGGAGAGGTACTTGGAGGCGTCGTAGCCATTGACCGGAGTCTGCTTGCGCAGCACCAGCAACTGGTCTTGAAGCCACAGATCGTAGACGCGCGCCGGCGTGAAATCAGATGTGTAGCTGATGCGGATCAGCGGGGCATCGAGTTCGGCGAAGGTCGGAGAGGCGGTGAACAGCTCATCTTCAAACTGCGGTTCGAGCGCGCGGGCCTGTTCTTCAGTGCCCAAGCCTTCTAGCGGGATCAGCTGGACTCGTTCGCAGGTATCGCGGCGCACCGAAAGAATCACATGCGAGCCGGTCAAGGCGGTGCCCTCGATCTTCGTCGTATTTTCATGAGCCACCACGGTCTGCCACTGCTCTGGCTTGGCGTCCTGGCCCAACTGGTCCAAGGCCGCCAAGGAGACCATGTTGTTTGGCGCCTGGTAGTCATGGGTAATCAAGGCCTGCCCGGTGCCTGGCATCAAGTCGATTCCGTGCAGCACCCGCAGGCCGCGGGGAACCAGCAAGGCCACCTCCGCCTGATCACGGGTCAGATCCAGCATGCTGGTTTCCGAGTACTCGGAGTTGCCGCTGGAAATCATCAGGGTCTTGCGATCGGGGCTCAGATCGAATCCGAGCCACATCCCGGGATCATTTTCTTCAAAGACCAGCTGATCCTGCGCTGCATCGGTGCCAAGGCGGTGGGCAAGAATCCGATTCGGACGCCAAGTCTCGTCAACGACGGTGTAGAAAACAGTGGAGGAGTCGGGGGAGAAAGCCAGGCCGTAGAAAACGCCGTCAATGACATCGGGCAATAACTGCCCAGTGTGCAAGTCCTTGATGTACAGGGTGAAGCGCTCGTCGCCGGCATTATCTACGCAGTAGGCCAGCAGGTTGCCTTCTTCGTTCAATGCCATGCCGCCGAGCGAGAAGAACGGCTTGCCCTTGGCCAGCGCATTGCCATCCAGCAGGACCTCTTCGTCGGGCAGCGGCTGCTTGGCATCGATCACCGGCGGGGTCCAATCGGCGACCGGGTCCGAGGAATCCGCGGCTTTGACCCGGCACTGCACGGTGTAGGGCTTTCCTTCGGCGGAACGCGTGAAATACCACCATCCGCGCCGGCGGACCGGGACCGACAAATCGGTTTCCACGGTGCGGGATTTGATCTCGTTGAAGAGGTCATCGCGCAGTGGCTGCTGGTCGGCCGTGACTGCATCGGTGTAGTCGTTTTCGGCTTTGAGGTGCTCGATGACCTCGGAGCTGGACTTCTCGCGAAGCCACTCGTAGTTGTCGACGAAATCATCGCCATGGAAGCTGCGGGTGGTCGGACGCTGCGCGGCGTGCGGAGGATTGGCGGTCAACGATGGATCAGTCATATCCCTATTCAATCCCACTGCGGGGACTGATGGGCGCAAGCTATGCTCAGCGCGGACAGAACCGCCAAGTCCAATGCGAAAAACCCGTGGTGCCAACGGGCCAAGGGTTCCGGCTAGACTTTATTGCGCTTAGGCTTGCTGGAATAGGAACCTATCTGCAGCTTGGGCCACTCGCCCTTCAGCACGAGAAAGCGATCATCAGTGGAAAAGATTCAAAGAGTTGCCCGCACCGGGCGCCTGAGGCGTTGGGTTGCGGCCGCGGCCATCGGCCTGATGGCCTTGGTCGTCGGCGCACCGTCGGCTATGGCTCAAGGCAGCGAGAGCGTCGAAGGCCAGACCTACGTAATTGGTACAGATACCACCTTCGCCCCCTTCGAATTCCGCAAGGATGGGGAACTGACCGGTATCGACATGGATATCCTGCAAGCGATTGCCGAGGACCAGGGATTCAAGGTTGAAGTCCGTTCCCTCGGCTTCAGTGCCGCCCTGGCTGCCTTGTCGGCCAACCAGGTGGATGGCGTGATCGCTGGCATGTCGATCACCGACGAGCGCAAGGAAATCTACGATTTCTCCGAGCCTTACTTCGAGTCCGGCGTTCAGATGGCCGTGTCCAAGAACGATGAGGACACCAAGGGCTATGAAGACCTGGACGGGAAGACTGTTGTAGCCAAGACCGGCTCCGAAGGCGAGTCCTACGCCAAGTCTATTTCCAAGGAATATGGATTCAAGGTCAAGTCGCTGGACCAGTCTGCAACGATGTACGAGTCGGTGAAGTCCGGTTCGGCTGTTGCAGTGTTTGATGACTATCCCGTGCTGGCCTACGGCATTGCCCAGGGCAATGGCCTGAAGACCGTCACTGACAAGGTGCCCGGCGGCTCCTACGGCTTCGCCGTGAACAAGGGCGAAAATACTGCCCTGCTGGCTGCGTTTAATGACGGCCTGGCCGAATTGAAGGCAAATGGCGAGTACCAGAAGATTCTCGATGAGTATCTTGCTGATCCCAGCGCCGCGGTACCAAGCAACTTCTTCGACCTGGTAGCCAAGTCCCTCCCGGCGCTGATGACCGGTCTGTGGCACACCCTGCTGGTGACGGCGATTTCCTTCGCAATTGCCATGGTGCTTGGCCTGGTCTTCGGCTTCCTGAAGATCTCGCACAACATTGTCTTGCGCGGCATTGCCACGACGTTCGTGAATATTTTCCGTGGCACCCCGCTGCTGCTCTGGGCGTTCATGTTCTACTTCGGCCTGCCGCAGCTGACCGGTTGGGAAATTTCGGTGTGGACCGCCGGTATCTTGACACTGTCGCTCAACGCCGGCGCATACGTTGCGGAAATCGTTCGCGGTGGCATCCAGTCGGTGGATCCGGGACAGCTTGAAGCGTCTCGCTCCCTGGGCCTGGGCTATGGCAAGTCCATGCAGAAGGTCGTGGTTCCCCAGGCTTTCAAGATGATGACCCCATCATTGATCAACCAGCTCATTATCAGCCTGAAGGACTCCTCGTTGCTGTTGGCCATCGGCTTTGGCGAATTGCTCTACCAGGGCCAGCAGATCTACGCAGCGAACTTCCGCGTGACCGAAACCCTGCTCATCGTAGGTGTCATTTACTTCATTGCCATCATGGCCCTGACCAAGTTGGCTAACTACGCCGATCGGAGGTTCAACAAGTGAGCGCGGAAACTGTAAAGAGCTCCCAGGTGAAGATCGAGGTCAAGGATCTGCATAAATCCTTTGGCTCCAATAATGTCCTGAAGGGCATTGACATCGACATCCGCGAGGGCGAAGTAGTATGCGTGATCGGTCCATCGGGTTCGGGCAAGTCCACGCTGTTGCGTTGCCTGAACAAGCTGGAGGACATTACCTCGGGCAAGGTCGTCGTTGACGGCTTTGACGTCACCGATCCCAAGGTGGACATCAATGAAGTCCGCCGCCATGTGGGCATGGTGTTCCAGCACTTTAATCTCTTCCCGCATATGTCGGTTGCCGAGAACATCATGCTCGCGCCAGTTGAGCTGAAGAAGATGAACAAGGTGCAAGGCCGTGAACGCGCGCTGGAGCTGCTGGAGCGAGTCGGGCTCAAGGACAAGGCGGATGCTCGTCCGTCGTCCCTGTCCGGCGGCCAGAAGCAGCGCGTTGCCATTGCCCGTGCCTTGGCCATGGCTCCTGGAATCATGCTCTTTGACGAGGCCACCAGCGCGCTTGACCCCGAAATGGTTGGCGAGGTGCTGCAGGTGATCAAGGAGCTGGCAGAATCCGGCATGACCATGGTCTTGGTGACCCACGAAATGGGCTTTGCCCGCGAAGTGGGGGACCGGGTGATCTTCATGGCTGACGGCGTCGTCTGCGAGCAGGGCGAACCTGAACAGCTCTTCGGCAACCCGCAGCAAGAGCGCACCCGCGACTTCCTGTCGAAGGTCCTCTAGGCCTTCGAGCCAAGGCTAGTTCCTGAGCCGTGCTGCCCGTTCCAGCTTTTGCTGGCATCGGGCGGCACGGCTTTTTTGCGTGATCAAGCTTACTGACTTTTAACGTCAAGGTGCTTGAAGCTTCAACTTGTGCCACATAGTGTGGAGTAGGAAATCAAGCAGGAAAACCCCTGAACGGACGTCCTTACCTAGGAGCTAGATAATGACCACACTGGAAAACAATCCCCGCTTGCTTGCCTCGGCGCAGCTCGTGCTGCGCCTGGCGATCGGTTTTCTCTTCGCAGCCCATGGCTGGCAGAAGTTTTCGCAATTCACCATTGAGGGCACCACTGCCAGCTTCACCCAGATGGGGGTTCCCGCGGCCAGCCTTGTGGCCCCGGTCGTAGCTACCCTGGAGCTTGTTGGCGGCGTGGCGCTAATCCTGGGCCTTGCCACGCGAATCGTCGGTGTGCTTTTGGCCCTGGACATGGTCGGAGCCATCGCCATGGTTCATGCCCAAAGCGGCGTGTTCGTGGCCAATGGCGGCTTTGAGCTGGTTCTCGCCCTTGGTGCCGGTGCCGCGGCCCTTGCGCTGATGGGACCGGGAGGCTGGGCCCTGGACCGCTTGTTTGTTGGCCGAAAGGCCGCGCGGCGCGGGTTGATCAACGCCTAGCCGGCATCATCTGCGGCAAACCCCAAGGAATGGTCCTTGGGGTTTTGTTGTATCCGTGGAACTCGTGTTGACGTGACGGAGCGCACTCTGACATACTGAACGAACGGTCAGTATGTAATTTGTAATCGATGAGGTGAACCCATGGCTTCGACCACACCGCAGGAACCGGGACTAAGTGCCGTTCCGAGCTACGAAGAAGAGCAGTCGCAAGCTCGCTTTGATGCCTTGATTAATCAGGATTCGCGTGTCGAGCCACGCGACTGGATGCCTGAGCCCTACCGCAAGACCCTGACTCGTCAGGTCTCCCAGCACGCTCACTCGGAAATCATCGGCATGCAGCCTGAAGCCAACTGGATCAGCCGCGCTCCATCGTTGAAGCGCAAGTCCATTTTGATGGCCAAGGTGCAGGACGAGGCGGGTCATGGCCTCTACCTGTACTCCGCGGCGGAAACCCTGGGAACCAGCCGCGATGAGCTCAACGACCAACTGCTGACTGGTCGCGCAAAGTACTCCTCGATTTTTAATTACCCCGCCCGTTCATGGGCAGATATGGGCGCCATCGGCTGGCTGGTCGACGGAGCTGCTATCGCTAACCAGGTCCCGCTGTGCCGGGCATCCTACGGACCATACGGCCGTGCCATGGTGCGCATTTGCAAGGAAGAATCCTTCCACCAGCGCCAAGGCTTTGAAATCTTGCTTGCGCTCTCGAGGGGAACTGCAGCACAGAAGAAGATGGCACAAGATGCCATCAACCGTTTTTACGAGCCGTCACTGATGATGTTCGGCCCGCCTGATGACCAGTCGCCAAACTCCCAGCAGTCCATGGCATGGAAGATCAAGAGATTCTCAAACGATGAACTGCGCCAGCGCTTTGTCGGGATGATCGCCGAACAGGTCAAGGTATTGGGCATGACCCTGCCAGACCCGGAACTGCGCTTTGACGAAGAAAAGAAGCAGTGGATCCACAAGGATTTGAACTGGGATGAATTCATGGCAGTGATCAAGGGCAACGGCCCGGTCAACTCCCAGCGCCTGGAACGCCGCCGCGAAGCGCACCGAGAGGGCGCGTGGGTCCGAGAAGCCGCATCGGCATATGCCGCAAAACAAGCACAGAGCGAGGTCGCCTAATATGAGCCAGCAGAACAATTGGCCCCTGTGGGAAGTTTTTGTCCGTTCTTCCCGAGGCCTCTCGCACGTGCACGCCGGGTCCTTGCATGCACCCGATGCCCAAATGGCGGTGCGCAATGCCCGCGACCTTTACACCCGCCGCAACGAGGGCGTATCCCTCTGGGTTGTGAAGTCCACCGACGTCATCAGCTCTGATCCCGACGAGAAGGATTCGTTCTTTGAATCGCCTCAGGGCAAAGACTACCGACATGCCACGTACTACAAGGCCAGCGAAGGGGTGAAGCACCTGTGAAGCACGACGAATTGGATGCTGCGCTGGACAGTTTCGGCGACGCGCTGGCCTCGGCCACCCGAGTCACCCCCGGCAACGCGCTTCGCCCAGAAGACATCGCCGTGGACGGCATCGCACCGGGCGAGGACGTCGCGCAATATGCGCTCACGCTCGGTGATGACGCGCTGATCCTGGCCCAGCGCCTGGCAAACTGGATTTCGCGCGCCCCCGAGCTGGAAGAGGACGTTGCCCTGGGTAATATTGCCTTGGACGTCCTCGGACATGCCCGGTCCTTCTTGACCTATGCGGGATTGGCGTGGGACAAGACCGAAGATGATTTGGCCTACTGGCGCGAGGAGGAGGAATTCACCTCGCTGTGGATCGTCGAACAGCCCAACGGGCATTTCGGTGTCACTATTGTCCGGCAGCTGATTGTCTCGATTTTCCAGCACCTGCTCTACCAGAAGCTGGCCACCTCCCAAGACGAAACATTGGCAGCCATCGCCGCCAAGGCGGTCAAGGAAGTGGATTACCATCGTGACCACGCCATCCAGTGGACCATTCGCCTGGGGCAGGGAACCAAGGAATCAGCCGAGAAGATGCGCCATGCCCTGGAAATCCTCTGGCCTTATGTTGATGAGATGTTCCGCGACGAAGCGGTCCATCAGAATCTGGAATCAATCGCCGTACTTCCTTCAACCTTGCGCGAAGCTTGGCAGGAAGAGATCTCCGCGGTACTAGCCGAAGCAGGTTTGGAGATTCCGGCCACCGGACAAGCCATGGCCTACGGCCGCCGGGGCGAGCACTCCGAGCACCTTGGCTATCTGCTAGCTGAAATGCAAGTACTGGCCCGCAAGCATCCCGGCGCCAGCTGGTAACCACACATTAAGCCCGTTAGGGGGAGCAGTCTTGAGCAAACTGATCGCTGACGCCGAAGAGCTGTTCGCCATCGCAGCGAAGGTCAATGACCCGGAAATTCCCGTGCTGTCCATTGCCGACCTCGGGATTCTGCGCGAGGTGAATCTTGACAACGATGGCGCGGTGCAGATTGTCATCACGCCAACGTACTCCGGGTGCCCAGCGATGGACGTCATCAGCGAAGATCTGTACCAGGCGTTCAAGCAAGCCGGCTATGGGAAGGTCGATATCAAGCTGGTGCTGGCCCCAGCCTGGTCCACCGACTGGATGACCGATGAAGGCAAGAAAAAGCTCGAGGAGTACGGCATCGCTCCGCCTACCGGACGAGGCCATGCCGGTCGCATCACGCTGGGAATGAGCGTGAAATGCCCCCGCTGCCACTCGCTGAATACCCGTGAACTGGCGCGTTTCGCCTCCACTTCCTGCAAAGCGCTCTACACCTGCAAAGACTGCTTGGAACCCTTCGACTACTTCAAGGTGCTCTCATGACCGAACCACAAACTTCCACCCGCCGCAGGGCTTCGTTCCATCGACTCACCGTCTCCAACGTGCGTCGGCTGACCAAGGATTCCATCGAGGTCACCTTTGCCATTCCCGAGGCGCTCAGCGAAGAATACGATTATGTAGCAGGCCAGTACGTGGCCCTGCGCAAGGAGCTCCCCAATACAGAGGGCGAGCTCGTCGAGTTGCGCCGTTCCTATTCGATCTGCGCGGCCCCGACCGGCGATGAGATCAAGGTTGCCATTAAGCGGGACCTTGGCGGATTATTCTCCACCTGGGCCAATGATGAACTGGCCGCCGGCGATCAAATCGACGTGATGAGCCCGGCCGGCGCCTTCATTTCCAAGCACAAGCTTACCGAAATCAACGATCCGTCGAAGATCAATACGACCAGCCAAGATCGTTTTGTCGCGGTTGCAGCCGGCTCGGGGATCACCCCGGTCCTGGCCATTGCCCGCACGATTCTTGAAGCCAACGACCATAGCCGCTTTGACTTGATCTATGCCAACAAAGCCGCCATGGACGTCATGTTCCTCGAAGAGCTGGCGGACCTCAAGGACCGCTATCCAGCACGATTGGCCCTGCACCATGTGCTGAGCCGGGAACAGCGGATTTCACCACTGCTCTCGGGGCGAATCGACGCGCAGAAGCTGACAGCACTGCTGACCAATGTTGTCCAGGCCCCAACGGTCGATGAATGGTTCCTCTGCGGCCCCTTCGAGCTGGTCCAGCTGGTCCGGGACCAGCTCGCCGCCCTTGAGGTCCCCGCCGACAGGGTCCGCTTCGAGCTGTTCAGCACGGGCGAACCGAATAAGCCGCAAGGCCACATCGGGCGTCCGGTGATCGTGGACGAAAACGAGGAAAGCTATGAGATCAGCTTTAACCTCGACGGCCTCAAGGGCGAGGTCAAATCCCCGGCCCGTGCCAACGAAACAGTCCTGAACGCCGCATTGCGGGTCCGCCCGGATGTGCCATTCGCCTGTGCCGGCGGAGTCTGCGGCACTTGTCGAGCCAAGGTGACCTGCGGTTCGGTGACGATGGCGGAAAACTATGCACTGGAACCAGAAGAAGTTGAAGCAGGCTACGTGCTGACCTGCCAGTCGCACCCGACCAGCGACAAGCTGACCGTCGATTTCGACGCATAGGAAAACAGGGAGCAACCATGATCGAACTGACGATTGCCGATTCGGTAGCGCGCGTTGTGCTCAATGCGCCGCAGAAGATGAACTCCTTGGATGAGCAGGCCTTGGCCGAGCTGTCGCGGGCTTATGACACGGCGGCTGCTGGCGTCGCCGATGGCACCGTCCGCGCGTTGGTGCTGACCGGCCAGGGGAGGGGATTCTGTGCGGGACGTGATATCTCCAGGGTGGATCCGGCCGATGATGATGTCATCGGCTACCTCGAAGGCAAGGTGCAGCCTTTGCTGGAAAAGATGTCCAATTTCCCGGCACCAACCTTCGCCCTGGTCCAGGGAGCGTGCCTGGGAGTTGGGCTGGGCCTGGCGATCGCTACCGACGTGGTCTATGTTGCGGAGAACGCCAAGATCGGTTCCCCCTTTGCCAATCTTGGCGCGACGCTGGATTCCGGTGGGCATTGGCTGTTCACTGAACGCCTAGGGGCCCACCGCACCTTGGATATGATCTACACGGCCGAATTGATTTCGGGGGCCGAGGCCGTGCGCTCGGGATTGTTCTCCCGAGCGTTTCCTGCCGAAGAATTGGCGAGCCGCAGCGAGGTCTTGATTGCAAGAGTTGCCCAAGGCGCCACCCAGGCATTTGTCGCGTCCAAGCAATTAGTGCAAGAAATCCGGGACCAGAGAGCAGGGCTCTGGGCTTCAATGAACAATGAAAATCGTGCCCAGGCCGCTTTGTGCGAGACGCCTGATTATGCTGAAGGATTCAAATCCTTCCAGGAGAAACGGCCGCCGGTATTTTTCGGCAAGAAGTAATGCCTGGCGGGCTTATTCCTGCCTGAAACAAGAAGCTGCTCCCTGGCCGCTGGTTCTCTTCGAACCGGTGGCTCCAAGGAGCAGCTTCTAGTCCTTTATGAGCTTTGGCCCGATGGTCGGGTCCCAGGCCTTAGCGGGTGTCAGTGTCCTCGAAGATCAGATGGGTTTGGGTATCGAGCACCGTGGGCAACGCCTGCAGTTCCTCGAAAACCACCCGGCGCAAATCCAGATTGTCCTTGGCGCGCACCAGAAGAATCACATCAAAGTTTCCTCCGACTAGGCCAATGTGCTGAACTTCGGGAATGGAGGCAAGATGATCTCGCAATTCCCTCCATGAATGCTGGCGAAGTTTCAGAGTGACATAGGCGCTGGCCTTGAGCCCTGCCTTGACCGGGTCAATTACTGCTGTATAACGCGTGATCACGCCAGCTTCTTGCAGCTTGGCGATGCGTGAATAGGCATGGGCGCGCGACACATGGACCTTCTGGGCAACCGTCGTTACCGACTGGCGTCCGTCCTTGGTCAGTTCCGCCAGAATGGCACGGTCAACCTCATCAAGTTTCAGCTCCGCTTCCGCGGCCATGACTCTCCTTTTCAATGTGTCTGACATCTCAACGCCAAACACATTTTATTGAAACATTTCGTCTACAAGTATACGTATCTGAATCACAACTTTCCACGATTCTTGGCTTGAGTGGATACAGAATGCAATCTCTACGCATAATTGATTGCAAATGATGTTTAGGTGAACTGAGTCACAAGGGCGTGCGCCCATGGACTGAGCCCAAAGTACGGAAGGCGGGAGAACATGAGCGCAGAAGCTACCTCGGATCGCATGTCTGAAGTCAGCAAGAAGTTCGGCATTAGCCCTGAAGATTACATGCTGCCAGCACGGCACATGATCAACCTCTTGAACCCGGATGGATCGCTTCGCCCGGAGAACGAGCAAGGCACCGAACCGGGGCACGAGTACCCACTGCCAAGTCCTGCACGGCTCATGGAAGCCTACGCTGCGCTGGTTACCGGGCGCCGTGTGAATGACCAGAACTCCGCGCTGGTTCGCCAGGGACGCATGGCCGTGTACCCATCAAGCCATGGCCAAGAAGCCTGCCAGATCGCCGCGGCGCTCTGCCTGGAAGAAAACGACTGGCTCTTCCCGACCTATCGCGACACCGTAGCCGTGCTCACCAAGGGCGTAGCCCCGATGGAAGTCATGACCAGCTTCCGCGGCGAATGGCACTGCGGCTATGACCCCAAGGCCTACAAGTGCGCTCCGATGTCCACGCCGCTGACCACCCAGCTGCTGCATGCCGTTGGCGTTGCCCACGCGGCCAAGCTGCGCGGTGAAAATACCGTGGTGGTCGCCATGTGCGGCGACGGAGCCACCAGCGAAGGCGACTTCCACGAAGCGCTCAACTTCGCTGCAGTATTCAATCTGCCGGTGATCTTCTTCGTGCAGAACAACAAGTACGCCATCTCCGTTCCACTTTCGCACCAGAGTGCCGCCCCGTCGCTGGCTCACAAGGCAGTGGGCTATGGCATGGCCGGCGAGCGCGTGGATGGAAATGACCTGATGGCCCTGATGGCCATCATGACCCGTGCGGTGCGCATGGCCCGCGAAGGCAATGGGCCGCTGCTGATTGAAGCCCATACCTACCGCATGCAGGCGCACACCAACGCCGATGATGACAAGCGCTACCGCGAGGACTCGGAGGTGCAGGCCTGGATCGCAAAGGACCCGGTCACGCGAATGAAGGCGTATCTCGACGACGCCGGGCTGCTGACCGATCAGGTGGTTGCCAAGATCGCCGAGGATGCCGAAGCCGTGGCCAAGACCCTGCGCGATGGCATGAACCAGGACGCCAATACGGATCCGCGCGAACTCTTTGAACATGTTTATTCCACCAAGAGCACCCAGCTCGCCGAGCAGCAGGCCCTGCTTGCTGATGAACTAGACCGCGAGGAGGCCTAGGATGACCGCCACAACATCGCGCGTCAACCCCAATGTGAGTGCCGCTACCGCACGTGCTGCTGCCAAAGCCGCCAGCGAAAACCAGCCGGTGACCTTCGGCAAGGCCCTGAATACCGCGCTCGCCGACGGGCTTGTCGCTGATGACTCCGTCGTTATTTTTGGCGAGGACGTGGGAACCCTCGGTGGCGTCTTCCGCATCACCGATGGCCTGACCGCCCGCTTCGGAGCCGAACGCTGTTTCGACACCCCGCTGGCTGAATCAGGCATCGTCGGCATGGCGGTTGGCATGGCCATCAACGGCATGCGCCCAGTCATCGAAATGCAGTTTGATGCTTTTGCCTATCCAGCCTTCGAGCAGGTCGCTTCGCATGTGGCCAAGATGCGCAACCGCACCCAGGGCAAGCTGTCGCTGCCGATGGTGATTCGAATTCCCTACGCCGGCGGCGTAGGCGGCGTCGAGCACCACTGTGATTCCTCGGAAGGCTACTACGCCCACACGCCTGGCCTGAAAGTATTCACGCCCTCTTGCGTGGAAGACGCCTACCTGATGCTGCGTGAGGCCATTGACTCGGATGATCCGGTGGTCTTCTTCGAGCCAAAGAAGCTGTACTGGTCCAAGGAGCAGGTGGACCTTGAGCAGCTGGCCCAAGAGTACGAGGCAAAAAAGAGCGCACCGACTGAAGGCCGCGCACGAATCGCTCGCGCCGGCAGTGATGCCACGTTGATCACCTACGGGCCAAGCGTCTCAACCGCCTTGGAGGCAGCCAAGATGGCAGCCGAAGAAGGCATCAACCTGGAAGTGATCGACGTGCGCAGCATCGTTCCCTTTGATGACGAGACGGTGTGCGCTTCGGTGCGCAAAACCGGTCGGGCCATCGTGGTGGCCGAAGCCCAGGGATTTGCTTCGGTAGCCAGCGAAATCGTTGCTCGTGTGCAGGAGCGTTGTTTCCATTCACTTGCAGCGCCGGTATTGCGGGTGACTGGCTTTGATATTCCATATCCAGCGCCAACGCTGGAAAAGTTCCATCTGCCCAGCGCCGAACGCATCCTCGATGCCGTCGATCAACTTCAGTGGGAGGCATAAATGACTGTCAAGACCTTCTTATTGCCGGACCTTGGCGAAGGACTGACCGAGGCGGAACTCGTGCGCTGGATGGTTGCCGCCGGCGATATCGTCGCGGTGGATCAGCCGATTGCGGAAGTGGAAACGGCTAAGTCCCTCGTTGAGATCCCGTGTCCCTTCGAAGGCGTCGTCTCGACCTTGCATGGTGAAGCGGGCCAGATGATGCTGGTGGACGAGCCATTCATTTCCGTGAATACCGGTGGGGAAGAGGCACCTGCTGCGCCAGAGTCCAACGGCGAGCGCGCGCAGTCCTACCGGGAAGAAGAGCTGGCTGGAACCCAGGCGCCGGCGGGCCATGCCGCACAGGATTCTGAAGAGGACGAGGGCAGCGGCAATGTCCTGATTGGCTACGGCACCGGTTCGGCCCAGCGCAAGACCAGCCGCCGGCGCAAGCCGCGAGGCATGGGCGCTGGAGATTCGATCGCAGTCCAGGAAGCGCGAGAAGCGGTTCGCGTGATCAATCCGCTGGTGCGCAAGCTGGCGCGCGAGAATTCACTCGATATCTCCTCGGTGAAGGGCAGCGGCCCGCAGGGGCTGATCCTGCGCTCCGATGTTGAAGCTGCACTGGCTCGTCCAGTTCAAGAACCGTCTGCCAGCGCTTCGTTGGCCCTTGGCTCGCCGCAAGCCTCGGCGGCGATGGCAGCGAAACCCGGGCAGGCGGCTGACGTTGGGGACAAGGATTCGCGCACGGGCTTGCCTGTGGCTTCCTCCGAGCTGCTGGCTGGTGTTCGAAAGACCATTGCGCACGCCATGAGCACTTCTCGTCGAGAGATCCCGGAGGCCACCGTGTGGGTCGATGTGGATGTCACGAAGTTGTTGAAGCTTCGCTCCAAGATCAAGGAAGCCGAGGGCCAAGCACCGAGCGTCATGGCGTTGATTTCGCGCTTTGCCGTGGCTGGGCTGCAACGCTTCCCTGAACTCAATAGCCGCATCGAGGTGGAATCTGACGGCTCCCTGCGACATACCCTCTTCGAGGGGGTCAATCTTGGTTTTGCTGCGCAGACCGAGCGCGGCCTGGTGGTGCCGAATGTGCGTGGAGCCCATAAGCTCAATGCCCAGGAGCTTTCGGCCGAGTTCGCGCGCCTGGCTTCGGTGGCCCGAGATGGCAAAGCGGGTGTGGCTGACCTTTCGGGCAGTACCTTCACGATCAATAACTATGGAGTCTTCAACGTCGACGGTTCGGCCGCGATCATCAATTATCCTGAGGCTGCCATTCTTGGCTTGGGGCGCATCATCGAAAAACCATGGGTTGTCAACGGCCGGCTCAAGGTCCGTTCCATCTGCGAATTGACGCTGAGCTTTGATCATCGAGTCTGTGACGGCGGCACTGCTGCAGGGTTCCTGCGCTACGTTGCCGATGCGATGACCGACCCGAAGCTGGCCCTGGCGACGTTGTAGCCACTACGGCGTGGAGCTGCTTGCCGAGCGGTGCTAATGATGTCCGTCGAACCCTTGAGGTTTGGCGGACATCATCCTTTTTGCTGATATTTCAGTATTGATTGATCATTTATTCGCATGTCAAGTTAGAGTTGATGGGGTAGGTAATGCATCCGCTTGCATGGTGGAAACAGATCCGCGAGGCCAGTGGCTCCGCCGGTGTGGGCGTCGATCAACTGGGATAAGGGATGGGACGAGGATGGTTATCCATACAGTGAAGAACCGCCCGTGGTTGTATGTTCTTTTGATCCTTCCGGTGATCATCGTCTTGGGCGTCTACCTCCCATTGGCCAATCGATTGCCAGGCATCACCGCTACGCACTGGTCATCCACCTACCCAGACGAATTTACCCGCACTGGAGTACTGGTGTCAGTGTCCATTGGTCTGAGTATCGCAGGAGCCATCATCGGGTTGAGCTCATTGGCTCAGCGCAGCAAACCGGCCTTGTTGCTGGCCCTGCTCTTTATTGGTTCCCTTCTTTCGTGGACCACCGCAGGGGTCTTCATCGGATCGGTGGTTCCAACCGCGCTTGCAGAAACACCTCAGACTGCCGTAATCGGCATCTGGATGCTCCCCATGGTGGCCTGTACGCTGTTGGCCCTTGCCCCGTTATGGATTTGCGGCGTGTACCAGTCCTATTCGAAGCACGTGCAAGAAGAGCGACAGGCGCGAATCAACCGGGCCCAAGGACTTGCGGCGCCCGCGCCGCGAGGCACCCAGGGTGCGGACGACACCGAATTCTGTGAAACCATGAAGGCCCCTTGGTGGCTGTGGGTGCTAGGGATTGTCGTTGCAGGAACAGGAGTATTCCTGCTCCTCCAAATCTCTATGCGTCCAGGGGCGATGGATTGGACCACAGCCATGATCGGCCTGGCAACTTGCCTGGTCATTACCCCGCTGCTCCTTGGACTGTGCTTGATCCGGGTGACTATAACTGAACAGCGCATTCGGGTGGCTTCGGCTATCTTTGGCTTTCCTTTGCGCACCATCAAGCCCGGGGAAATCCAATCGGTGACCAGCACCGAAATCGACCCCATGGCTTGGGGCGGATGGGGCTGGCGCTTCTTTCCTGGCGGATCGGCCGTGGTGCTGCGGCGTCATGAGGGTTTGGCCTTCGAGCTGAAGAATTCATCGAGATTTGCCGTGACCGTTCCAAATTCCCAGCGTGGCGCAGAGCAGCTGAACGCGCTCATGCAGAGGAACGGATCCTGCTAGTTCCTTTGCCGACGGACTAAGAGGCGTTTACTTCTGGAAGGTTCGCATCGGCCCGATCACGACGGAGCGCAAGGCCAGCGACGAGATCAGCGAGGCGGCAATGACGTGGAAGATTCCAAGGCACGCGTAAACCAGTTGCAGATTATCGGGGATCTTCTGGATATGCGGGTGCGGCAGGAAAAACGACAAGCCAATGATGATGGCCCAGACGATGATGCTGGCTGCTCCGACGCTTCTGGACCAGCTGGTCTTGCGCACCTCGTGGCTCAGCGGCTGGATGCGTTGCAAGACCGCGCTGGCCAGCACCATCCAGAAGGCCGACACCAGGAAGCCGGCAGCGATGTCGCTGGGCCGATGCCAACCGCACACCAAAGTGGCCACACCGGTGATCGTGGCAAAGAGCCATGCGATTGGCTGGACCACAGGTCGCAGCCTGGGCGGAGAAATGACATACATCAATCCCATCGCCGCTGCCGCCGCAGTGGTGTGCCCCGAGGGAAATGAATTGCCCGTCGTGCCAAAATTGAAATCCGGCCTGACCAGGACCTCATGCTTGAGCAACTGTGTAGTGGCCAATGCCGCGGCGCAGGCCAGAATCGCCACCGTGGCACGAAGGAACCGGCGATCCCTGATCACCCGGTAGAGCAGGAAAATCGCGGCAATCGCGCCGCAAATTACCGGAAGCAGATCAAGGAATTCACGGACCGGATCCAATAATTCGGTCCGCGGCCACCATTGGGACCAAGCCATGAACCCAGCCTGATCGGCCCACTGTCCGGCGCGAAGGTGGACAAAGAAAAAATACTCGATGCAGAAGAAGGAGACCAGCAGCAGCAAGGCCAGCCACCACCGAAGGTGGTGTGGGCGCGCGGCTGCTGAATGTCGAGGCATATCTCTAGCCTTGCACAATTTCTGCGTCAAACGTCAGCCGATGACACTGTAACCATGGCCACGCTCGCTAGGCTTAGAACATGAGCTTTGAACTTCCACCGCTGGCTGACTTGCTGGCACATAGCTACGTGGTCCGCCTCCCGATGCGCGTTAAATTCAGGGGAATCACCCAGCGAGAAGCACTGCTCATCGAAGGCCCCGAAGGGTGGGGCGAATTCTCGGCCTTTGTCGAATACGCCCCAGCCGAGGCGTCGCGCTGGCTGTCCGCTGGCATTGAAGCGGCGTACCAGCCTTTCCCCGAACCGCTGCGCACCACCATTCCGGTCAACGCAACCTTGCCCGCGGTATCGGCGAGCGAGGTAGGGGCCGTGCTGGAAAAGTACGATGCACCGCACACCATCAAGATCAAGGTCGCAGAACAGGGCCAGGGCCTCGAGCAGGACTTGGCCAGGGTCGCAGAAGCCCGTCGCCTCTATCCGCAGGCGGCGCTGCGGGTTGATGCCAATATGGGCTGGGATATCGGCCAAGCGGTCCATGCGCTCAAGGCCCTGAGCGAATTCGATCTGCAATACGCTGAACAGCCAGTGCCCGGCATCACCGGCTTGGCCGAGGTGCGAGAGCAATTGCGCACGGCAGGCATCGACCTGAAAATTGCTGCCGACGAGGCGGTGCGCAAGCACACCGACCCGCTGGAAGTCTCCCGGCTGGGTGCCGCAGACCTCATGGTGATCAAAGCCCAGCCACTGGGCGGAATCCAAGCTGTCCTGGACATTGCCCGACAGGCGGAGCTCGACGTCGTAGTGTCCAGCGCCTTGGACACCTCCGTGGGCCTATCCCAGGCCGCTGCGCTGGCTAGCGCACTGCCCGAGCTGCCTTATGCCTGCGGGCTCTCCACCGGAACCCTTTTTGCCGATGATGTCTGCGCCGAACCGCTGCTGGCTACCGCTGGTTATCTTCCGGTGCGGCGCATTGACGCCGATCCCCGAAAACTGAAGCAGCTGCGCCCCGAGCAGCAGCGGGTTGACTGGTGGTTACGAAGAGTCGAGCAGTGTTACGAACAACTAGTCAAAGACTAGTTTCCGACAACCATCTATTTCCCCGCAGTTAACTTGGGCGTTGCATTTTGCACACTTCAGGGTGAAAACCTCATATCGCGTCGTTCCCCTGACAGCGAGCCCCAACTGAGGAAGTGATGGATCATGAATCCAACCCGTACCCTTTTGCCAATGCTAGGCCATACCCGCGGCGGACGGTCCGCAGCAACCTGCCACTTCAAATGTGGAGATGCCTGCGTTAAGCCCGATTGCAACACCTCGACCAACAGCTACTTCAAAGACATCGCCGACAAGTCGCTCTCCCGCCGCAGCATGCTGGGCCTTGGCGCAATCGGTGCGTCGGCCTTGGTTGTCGGGCCACAGCTCTTTGGCGCGCAAGAAGCCAGCGCGGCGCCATTGGTGCCGCTGAAGAACGGCAACAACGCCGGCGGCCACCTGTCCTTCGACGCCATTGAGCCGGTGTCCCGATCGGTAGACAACGTCAGCGTTCCTGAAGGATATGACTGGAATGCCATCATCCGCTGGGGCGATCCGCTATTCAAGAACACCGCGCAATTCGACGCCACCAAGCAGAGCGCACGCAAGCAGGCCGAACAATTCGGCTACAATTGCGATTACCTCGACATCATCGTTGACAAGTACTCGGGCCGCACCGGCGTGCTGGTAGCCAACCATGAATACACCAACGAAGACATGATGTTCGACGCTGCCTGGTTCGAAGCGAACAAGGATGAAGCCCGCCGTATCGCCATGAACGCGCACGGCTTCAGCGTGGTCGAGGTCAAGCGCAAAAAGAAGGACAAGAAGTGGAGCTACGTCCAGGGCGGCGAGCGCAACCGCCGCATTACCGCGCAGACTGAATTCACCGTGGACGGTCCAGCAGCCGGAAGCCACCTGCTCAAGACCGTTGCCGATCCGACTGGAACCAAGGTCCTGGGCACCTTGAACAATTGCTCCGGCGGCACCACCCCATGGGGCACCATTCTCTCCGGCGAAGAAAACGTTGACCAGTACTTCAGCGGCAAGGGAACCGCCGAGGAAGCGCGCTACGGCATCGGCACCGGCGCCACCGAGCGCGGCTGGGAAGACACCGATCCACGCTTTGGCTTGGGCAACGAAGGCTACGAAAACGAGGCAAACCGCTTCGGCTGGGTCATCGAGATCGATCCGCAGGATCCCAAGTCCACCCCGGTCAAGCACACCAGCCTGGGACGCTTCAAGCACGAGGGCGCCAATGTGCGCATCGCCAAGAACGGCAAGGCCGTGGCCTACTCGGGTGACGACTCGCGCTTCGAGTACCTGTACAAGTTTGTCTCCAAGGGCACCTACTCCAAGCATGACCGCCAGCAGAACATGAAGCTGCTCTCCGAGGGCGACCTGTACGTCGCTCAGTTCAACGGCAACTCGCCAGCAAGCGAAATCGACGGCAGCGGCCAAGTTCCATCCGACGGCGCCTTCGACGGCGCCGGCACCTGGCTGCCGCTGGTCAAGGGCGGTGCCTCCATGGTCGACGGCATGAGCGTGGAAGAGGTTCTGGTCTACACCCGACTGGCCGCTGACAAGGTGGGCGCAACCAAGATGGACCGCCCGGAAGACGTCGAGCCAAGCCCGATCTCCGGCAAGCTCTACGTGGCCCTGACCAACAACTCGGACCGCGGCAAGGCCGGCAAGGAAGGCGCCACCGAGCCGAACCCGCGCATCTCCAACCGCGATGGCCACGTTATTGAACTGACCGAAGCCGGCAACGACGCAACCAGCACCAAGTTCACCTGGAACATCCTGCTGGTCGCCGGTGATCCCAAGGTCAACGGTTCCACCTACTTCTCCGGTTACCCCACCGACAAGGTCTCGCCAATTTCCTGCCCGGATAACTTGGCTTTCGACTCGAAGGGTAACCTGTGGATCTCAACTGACGGCGCTCCAAGCACCATCGGCTATTCGGATGCCCTGCACAAGGTCACCCTGACCGGCAAGGACCGTGGCCGAGTCGAGCAGTTCCTCGCCGTGCCAACCGGCGCGGAGACCTGTGGCCCGCTGATCCATGACAAGGACAACTCGGTATTTGTCGCGGTCCAGCACCCGGGTGAAGGCGGAACCTACGCTGCCCCAACGTCGCTGTTCCCGGACTACCTCGCCAACTCGGCAGCTGCTTCGGCGGGCCAGTTCTACGGTCCGCGTCCAAGCGTGGTGCAGGTCTTCAAGGAAGACTCGCACCCGGGCAAGGGGCATGGCAAGGGCAAGAACAAGTAGCCTGCAGTTTCTTTGGCCCTGAGGCGCCAGGGTGATCGGAACACCGATCACCCTGGCGCCTTCGCGCATCGTCGTACCACGTGAACCGGTGCCAAGGCATAGACTGGGAGAACTGCCGCAGCATAGGAATCGAAGGAGCCACACCGCGTGGGATTGCAGCAACCAGATCAGCAACTGGCCATCACCACGGCTCGTGCGGTGCTCGGCACTCTGATTCAAGCGGGTATCCGTCACCTGGTCATTTCTCCCGGCTCGCGCAGTGCGCCACTGGCCTATGCCGCGGCGGAAGCTGAATTTGCGGGGCTGCTCAGGGTCCATGTGCGAATCGATGAACGTTCGGCAGCCTTTATGGCCCTGGGTCTGGCGCAAAGCACCGCAACGCCTGTAGCCCTTGCAGCCACCAGCGGCACGGCCATCGGCCAGATGCTTCCGGCGGTGATGGAAGCCAACCACACTTCCACGCCACTGCTGGTTCTTTCGGCAGACCGCCCGGATGAATTGCACGGCACCGGCGCCAGCCAGAGCACAAAGCAAAAGGAGCTTTTCGGCGACCACGTGCGCGTGGCTCTCAACGTGCCTGCCGGTCACCAGGCCGGCGCCTGCGTTGAACAAGCGCTGGAAGCGTTGCAGGGCACAGGGCAGCTTCCCGCTGGCCCGGTCCAACTGAACCTGCAATTCCGGGATCCGCTCATTCCGGCAGACAATGAGAGCATCGGGAACCAGTACTGGACCCGGATCCAGCCAGGCCCCTGGCCTGCTGCCGGCGACGAGCTATCCGCGGCCGCGCCAGCGCCGGCCGCAGGCCTGCCCATCCGGCGAACCATCGTAGTGGCTGGACACGGGGCGGGGGCCACCGCGCAGGCGTTCGCCCAGGAATTGGGCCTTCCGCTGTTTGCCGAGCCGTCCTCCAATGCCCGGTTTTCGGCTCATGCCATCAGCCACTACCGTCCGCTGATCGCTGTCGGCGCGCAACGCATTGAACGAGTGGTGCTCTTCGGCCGGCCAACCCTCAGCCGCCCTGTTGCAAAGCTCCTGGCCGATCCGAAGATCCAATCCGCCATCTGGCAGCCTGCGCCTGTGGCGTGGTATGAGGCTGGCCGCCGCCGCGAAACCCCGATCAGCCAGTGGAATGAGCTTCAGGAATTCGCTGGAACCGCACCAAGCGGCTGGCTGGCGGCTTGGCAAGAACTTGATGCCCGGGCCCAGGGCCTCCGCGGCGATCTGAAGCGCGACGGCGCTATCAACGGACTTGAAGTTGCCGAAGCGATCTGGGAAGGCCAACCCGACGTGCTCCTGCTGGGCTCCTCGAATATCGTTCGCGATTTCGACCTGGCTTCTCGCCCGGGTGCCGCTGATGAGGCCACCGTGTACGCCAATCGCGGTTTGGCCGGCATCGACGGAACAATCTCCACCGCGCTGGGACTGGCCGTCGGAAGCGGGCGGCGGACAGTGGCAGTTATGGGCGACATTACCTTCGCCCATGACGCCAGCTCGCTGTCGTGGACTCCGGGGGAGCCGCAGCCGCAACTGGATGTGGTGGTGTACAACGACGCCGGCGGCGCCATCTTCTCCACATTGGAGCATGGAGCAGTTGATGGCTCCGGGCGTTATGCCAACGCCGTGGAGCGCTTATTTGCCACACCGCAGCAGTTTGATATTCAGTACCTGGCCAAGGCCTATGGGTGGCAGTATGAACGCGCCACGACAAAAGCTGAGCTGAAAAACCTGTTGGAGCAAACCGGGGGAGCAAGGCTGCGCTTGATCGAGGTACCCGCGTCGAGGGATCACCTGCGGGCGGATAGCCAGGAGCTGAATCACAAGATCGGGCAGCTGTCTTGGCCTGGATTGTGACCCACTTGATTGACTGCAGAAACAACTCATCCCTTGCAGCGAGGACCTGACGGAACCCGGTGCAAGGGATGAATCGTATTAACTTTGCCTAGATATCGACGTGGGTCGGATCCAGGACGCGGCGCAGGAAGTCCTGGGTCCTTGGCTGCTGCGGATTGCCAATGACGTCCGCTGCCTTGCCTTCTTCCACCACGACGCCGCCGTCCATGAAGAACACTCTGTCCGCCACTTCCTTGGCGAATGCCATCTCGTGGGTTACCACGAGCATGGTCATGCCGGCCTTGGCCAGATTCTTCATGATGGCCAGTACCTCGCCGACGGTCTCAGGATCCAACGCGCTGGTGGGCTCGTCGAAGAGCATCAGGGTTGGTTCCATGGACAGAGCACGGGCGATGGCCACACGCTGCTGCTGGCCGCCAGACAGCTGATCAGGGTAGCGATCTCCGAAATCGCCTAGTCCCACTCGCTTCAAGTGTCCCAGCGCGACTTTCTCAGCGTCGGCCTTCTTGCGCTTGAGCACCTTGATCGGGGAAACCGTGCAGTTTTCCAGCACCGTCAGGTGCGGGAAGAGGTTGAACTGCTGGAAGACCATGCCCACTTGCTGGCGCATCCTATCCAGGTTCACCTCCGGGTCGGTGACCGCAAAGCCGCCGACCGTGATGGTTCCGCCATTGGGCTTTTCCAGCAGGTTCACGCAGCGCAGCAGGGTGGACTTGCCTGAGCCCGAGGGGCCGATGAGGCATACTACCTCGCCGGCCTTGACGTTCAGATCGATGCCTTTGAGCACCTCGTTATCGCCGTAGGATTTGCGCAGTCCGGTGATCTCCACGCCTGCGGCATGAACCGAAAGTTGATTAGTGTCAGTTGACATTCTCAAGTCCTAACTATCGCTTGGTCTTCGCCGCGCGGGATTCGAATTTGCGGGCTACCAGGCTCAGCGGGATGGTGATCACCAGGTAGAACAGGCCAGCCACGACCAGCGGGGTGAGGCCTGCATCCAGCTGGGAAATGCCATCGCGGCCGAATTTGGTCATCTCGTACTGGGCGGCGGCCGCGCCGAGGATAAAGGCTAAGGATGTGTCCTTGGTCAGCAAGATGATTTCATTGGTCATCGGCGGCAGGACGATCTTGAAAGCCTGCGGGATGACAATGGTGACCATGGCGCGCCATGCTGGCATGCCCAGGGAACGAGCAGCTTCCGTTTGCCCCTTGGGAACGGCCTGCAAACCGGCGCGCAGGGTTTCAGCGATGTAGGCCGCGGAAACCAGTCCCAAGGCGAACATCACATTCACCGGCTGCGGCCACGTTGTTCCAAAAGCTTGAGGCAAGCCAAAGCCGAATGCCAAGAGCACCAGGATTGCGGGGATGCCTCGGAAGAATTCGATGAATGCGGTGGCAAACCACCGGTAGGGTGCGAAGGACGCCATTTTCATCAGGGCCAGGAGCAGACCCAGCACCAGGCCGAAAGCAAAAGAAATGATGGTGTAGAAGATCGTATTCTTCAGGCCGACCAGAATCATGCCGGGGAACATCGGGCCGAGCTTATCGAAGGAGAAGAAAGCGTAGGACGCTTTTTCCCAGTCAACGATTGCCACCAGGACGATGATGATGGCAAAGAAGAGCACAATCTGAATGATTTTGCTTGTGCGGGCGCGCTGACTAGTAGTCATTGCCATTGGTTTTGTACCTCTCGTAAAGGTAGCGGGGGTTCGGGCTGCAACTATGCCCAGCGGCATGCATTGCGTCGCGAACCCCCGCCCGGTAGATCAATCCGTGTTCAGCGGAGAATTACTTTTCGCCGAACCACTTCACGGTCAGTTCTTCCATGGTGCCTGCATCGGTCAAGCGCTTGAGCGTTCCATTGACCAATTCCAGGGTGTCTGCCTTGTCCTTCGGAACGGCAACACCGAGCTGCTCTCCAGTCTTGAAATTGGCGACCGCCTTGTAATCAGGCTTGTCCTTTACCGCGTAGCCAAGAACCGACTGGTTGCCCAATACGGCATCAACCTGGTTTGCCAGCAGCGCCTGGGTCTGCAATCCGGCATCCTCATAGCCGACGATGTTATTCAGCCCTTGCTCCTTGCCGTACTTTTCACCAGTGGTAGCCTGCTGGACGCCAACCTTCTTGTCCTTGGCGGTTTCCAAATCGGTGATGCCCGAGCCGTTCTTGGCGATCAAGACCAGATCGTCATCCATGTAAGGGGTGGAGAAGTCCATCTTCTCCTTGCGAGCGTCTGTGATGGAGATCGAGGATATGGCGATGTCGCATTGGGTGCTGAACAGGCCGGATTCGATGGAGTCGAAGCTGGCGTCGATGACATTGAGTTCCAGCTTGGCGTCCTTGGCGATTTCCGCCGCGACATCCATGTCGAAGCCGACGTTTTTGCCGTCCTTGACGAATTCAAATGGCTCGTAGGGGATATCCGAGCAAATGGTCAGCTTGCCCTCATTGATTGGGAAAGATGCGCCTTCGGACTCCGAGCTGGAGCCGCTATCGGAGCCGCAGGCGGTCATGGCTAGAAGTGCTACGGAGCTGAGCGCGATGGCGGCTGCAAATTTTTTGTTGGGGCTACGCATAGGATCAAAACCTACTTTCGGGTCATTGCGAGTGGATCACTGCGATGCCCCAATCATAACCGCGACAACACCAGCATGAGACGCACTTCACACAACTACCATCGAGAGTAAGGAGAACTTATGCTTCGGAAAATCGGAAAAATCGTCCGCTCTGGCCACGTTGGCAGTTGAGCTATTCGGCTCCCAGAGCCTGGCGCATAGGGCGCATTTTCGCCCACGACTCGGCCAACTCATCTTCCGGAACCGAGCCGGGAACGATGCCGCAGCCGGCGTACAGGCGCATGAGCTTCTCGTCCTCCAGGATTCCGCCGCGCAAGGCGATGCCGAATTCCCCATCGCCACGGCTGTCAACCCAGCCCACGGGACCGGCATAGGGTCCGCGATCCATGCCTTCCAATTCACGCAGGAGCACCCCGGCCTTTTTCGTCGGGGTTCCGCACACCGCCGCGGTTGGATGGAAGATTTCGGCAACATCCAGGGCCGACGGCAACGCGCCGGTAGTATCCGCGCGCAATTGGGCCCGCACATCACTGGCCAAATGCCACACATTGGGCAACTGCAAAATGAATGGCTCTTCCGGTGCGCTCATGCCGTGCGAAATGGGATTCAGCGAATGGGTCAACGAGTCAATGGCCAGCTGATGCTCATTGCGCTGCTTCGGGTCCTCGAAAAGGCGGTGCTGGGCAAAGCCCGGGTCATCGGCCCCGGCCGCTGCGCGGTCCAGGGTTCCGGCCAATACGCGCGCCTCGGCCAAGCCATCGGTGACCCGCACCAGCATCTCGGGAGTTGCGCCGACCAAGCCGTCGACGCTGTAGGTCCAGCAATTGCCGTAGCGCTCGGTCAAGGCATGGACGACCTTGGACAGATCGATTGGCGTGCTGCTGTGGGCCAGCACGTCCCGGGCCAGCACCAGCTTCGAAATGCCGCGCTCGTCAAAATGCCGCAGAGCCTTTTTGACGGCCTCGACGTAGGAGCCGGCGGTCAACTGCCCGTTGGTCAGCTTGATGCTGCCGGCGGTTGCCTCGGGAATTGCGGCATCGGCCATCAGGGCCGATGCGCGAGCCAAGGCCTGTTCGTAGGTGACGCCATCGAGTTCCTCGGCAGTGCCGGTGAGCGTGATCCATGCGGTCTGCTCATCGCGGCCAATGACCAGCTGGGGAATGATCATGCGGGATTCGAAAACGCTGGTGAAGGAGAACGCGAAGGAGCCGAAACTGACCAGGCCGGTGCCCGGGCGATTCAGCGGGTCGATGATCCGGGCGTTCTCGATGATCTGCGCAAACCATGCCCGGGCCCGTGCGAAGCGTTCTTCGCCATGGGTATGCAATCGGGCAGCGGTGCCAAAACCGACCAGGCCATGCCCATTGCGGGTCCAAACCAGGCTTCGGTGACGCAATGAGTCGCCAAGCAGCGTTTGCGGAGCATCGACATATTCAAAGGTGATGCTGGTGAGACTAGGAGCCGACAGCTGATGGGCGCTGGCGCTGAGAACGGACGAATCTGCAGACATGATAAGGCTAAGCCTACCGCGCGATGCCGGGGAGAATGCCGTGCAGGTGTCCCCAGTCACGACTGTGAGTTATGGCGGGTCTGGTGATAACTGCTGGCCTGAGCCGGTAAACTCTAGAACGAACTGCTAGGTCGCTGGCCAGCATGCACGTGCGCGTTGCACCGTGCCAGCATCCAGTGGTGGACAGCATCGGCTAGAGTGAAGAGATGTTTGTCTGCATCTTGCAGGCGCCAAAGTCTTCGCATACCGCGATGGCCACCCCGATGAAAGATAAGTAAGCCGTAGAACAGTGACTGATTCGAAGAGCAACTGGACCGCAGCCGGACATGAAGTGTCGGACTCGATTGAGCTGAATCCTGAAACCGCTGCATTAGCTGCGGTTATTAATCTTCCCTCGGGCTTTGCGATGCTTGCCGAGGACCCGGACTTTGGGCCGGCGATTTCCATCGGCATGGCCAAGGTCGAGAAGCTGCTGCGCGATGCGCTGGCCAATTCCGACCCGTTGATCGATGCCTCCAGCCGGCACCTGGTCGAAGCCGGCGGCAAGCGGGTGCGCCCGCTCTTGGTATTGCTCACCTCCCTTCTTGGCCACGGCGTGACCGATGAAGTGATCAAGGCCGCAGCTGTTGTGGAACTGACCCACCTGGCAACCCTGTACCACGACGACGTGATGGACTCCGCTCCGCTGCGCCGCGGTGCTCCCACTGCCCACGAGGTTTGGGGCAACTCCGTTGCCATTCTGGCTGGGGACCTCATCTTCGCCCGGGCTTCGGTCTTCGGCGCCGACCTTGGTCCTGAAGCGGTGATGTGGCAATCGCGCACCTTCGAGCGCCTGTGCCTGGGCCAGCTGCACGAATCAATCGGGCCGCGTGAAGGCGACGACGAGATCGAGCACCACCTGCAGGTCATCAGCGACAAGACCGCTTCGCTGCTTTCCACCTCCGGAGCCTTTGGCGCGCGCTTTGGCGGAGCGCCGGAATTCATCGAGGTACTGCGCGAGTACGGTGAAAAGGTGGGCGTTGCCTTCCAGGTAGCTGACGACGTCATTGACCTGGCCTCCGAGAAGGCCGACTCGGGCAAGACCCCGGGCACTGATTTGCGTGAAGGCGTCCCGACCTTGCCGATCCTGCTTCTGCGCCAGGCCGCCGCAGCCGGTGATGAGCAAGCCGCTCAGGCCGTGGCCCTGGTGGATGCCGACCTTTCCACGGATGAGGCGCTGGCCAAGGCCGTTGAAGCCGTTCGCGCGCACTCGGTACTGCACGATGCGTGGCAAGCCGCACGCCAGTGGGCCGATGACGCGATCCAATCGCTGGCGCCGCTGCCGGAAGGCACCGTGAAGCAGGCATTGATCTCCTTCGCCGATGCCGTGGTGACCCGCGACGCCTGAGAAGGATTCGAAAGACTGAAAACACCGCAGCGCATGAAGTTCCCGGTCTTCATGCGCTGCGGTGTTTAACCAGCCGAATCATTTCATCAACGGATTACTTCCGAAGCTTGAAGCGGTTCAGGGTGATCCGGGGAAAAGAGCGCCTGGCGCAGCTGCTGCGCCTTCAACGCCCGTTCCTCTACCGATACCCGATGGCGCAACTGCTGATACAGCTGGTCATCGTGATAGCGGGGAAATACGTGCTGGTGGTAATGCCAGACATGCTGGTTTCCCGCGGGCTCATTATGCTGCCGGGTGCTGGTGCCTTCCGGATCCCACGCCAGCTTCATGGCCAATGCCACGCGCTTGGTTTCCTTCATGATAGCCGCGCCGGTGGCATCATCGAGGTCGTAGAGCGCTTCCAGATGCCGGGTGGGAATGATCATGGCGTGCCCGCCATAGTTTCCGAACCCATCACAGGCCATAATCGCCGCCACCAAGCCGGTCTGATAGATCAGATCGGTAGGCGCGCAAAGATTGTCCTGGCTGAACGGCAGATCCTGCACCAGTTCGCAGAAAGGGCACTGGTACTCGGCCGGCTGATGGGAACGGTGGAGCACTAGTCCTCCAGTTCGGCTGCCAATTCGTCAAAGACCCATGCGAACATGTCCAGCGTGAACTCGCTGAACGTGCCTTCTTCGCTGGTCCATGTGCCCTTGGCGTTGTTGCGGCGGTAAACGATGGGATCGGGAACATCCAGCTGCGTGGCCTTGAAGGCCCAGACGAACTTTTCTTCTTCGTCTTCCAGGAACAACAGGTGGCCGTCTTCGATTTCCAATTCTTCGGGGTCGAAGAAATAGTGGTAGGCCTCCATGAAATCTTCATTGTTGCCCAGCGCCAGGTAGAACTCCTCGAGCACGAAGGGAATGGATACCTTGGACTGTGCTAGGGCATCACGCAGTTCTTCACTGTTGAGCCCGTCGGCTTCATTCCACTGGTCATCCAAATATTTGGGAACCAAGGAACGGAACTTCTCTAGAAACATGTCAGCCATGTGTTAATCCTATTCGAGATTAGCCAAGCTCAAGTGCGCTCAACGCGATCCATAGCTGGACTCGGTCGCTTGTCACATTCGGGTCGTAGCCCGAGAGCTCCGAAATCTGCTGCATGCGGTAGCGCACGGTATTGCGGTGCAGGCCCAGCGCTTCGGCTACGGCGCCTACCGAGCCATCGCGGTTCAGGTACTCGCGCAGCGTCAGCAGCAGATCTGAATCATGGGTTGAATCAAAGTCCTGCAACGGCCCGAGTGCTTCTGCAGCAAGGTCTTGCAGCGGCACATCCCTGGCGGCCAGGAGCAGGGAAGTGAGCGAGAGCTTGGTGGGGACGTTGATCCGCTCGCCGTGGCGCAGGGATTCGAGCGCCTCGAAATAGCTCCAGCGGATACCGGTGGTATTCGAGTAGCGGCCACCATATCCAACCCGGGCCGAGATCCCGGCGGCCTGAAGATACTCATCGAGATGCTTGATGGACAGCTGGACCTTGCTGTGCGCAACGATCACCGCCAAACGGCCTTCCATCATCGCTGAAACCTGGGAGGAAAGATCCGCGGGCAGGGGCAAGGTCTGCAAGCGCTCGGCCTGGGTGGAGGCCTGCACCAGGATGACCGAGTGCTCGCGCTGCGGATTCAGGCCCAAGGCGCCAAGGCGCCCGGCGGCGTCGGCCCCGACCAGGGTGCCGGCAGCCAAGTCGGCGAGCACCTGGCCATTGGCCTGGCGCTGCGAGGCGCGCAGCCGCGATTTGTTGGCCATCTCCAAGCCGATCAGGGACTGCGCATAATCCACGACCGGATCATGCACATAGGGTTCTGCCAGATGCAGGATGCATTTATCACGCAAGCCCGTGGCCACCGGCAATTCGTGCCAGCTGCGTTCGGGATCATAATCACCGCTGATCACCTCGCCGTGAAGACTCAACGCCACGTCCGTCCCGAGCATGCGGGCCAGCTCATCGAGCATGCTATCGAGGTCGGAGGAGAGCAGTGAACGAGCCAGCTTCTGATGCGATTTGAGCAAATTCTCCACCCGCTTGAGATGCTCGGCATTCATGGCTTCAGCGATGAGCCGGGTAATGGCGGCGAAGGGGACCTGGTAGGGGACCTCGAAGACAGGCAGCCCGACTTCGCGGGCCGCGACGATCGTGGCTTCAGGCACGGAGGCATGTTCCAAGCCGGTGCCGAATCCCAGGGCCACCGCATCATTGGCGGCAAGAACGCGCACGAATTCCCGCTGCGCGGCTTTGGTTTTCTGGCGCACCCCGGTGGTCAAGACGATTTCGCGGCCGGTGAGGAATTTAGACGGGTCCAGCAGCTCGGTGATGGCTGACCAGGTGATGACCATGTCGTCGCGATGGGTATGTTCGGTCATCGGGCGGAGATCGAGCTCGTCATGCTCCAGGAGTCCGCGTAAACTAATTGCCATGGAGCCATTCTAGTTGGCCTGCGGAAGGTTCCCATTTCAGCAAATTGCTCAAATAATGGACACGCGTTACCGAAAATTGACCAGAATGTGAACTTTTTGCAGTAGCTTAGACACATGAGCTCTCCATCTTCAAAACAGGGCGCTCCACTCGCATCCGAAAAGCGTGAGACTTTCAGTTCACGAAAGCTCTTCATTCTTTCTGCGGTTGGTTCGGCCGTTGGACTGGGAAATATTTGGCGTTTCCCGTACGTCGCCTACGAGAACGGCGGCGGTGCATTCCTGATCCCGTACCTCGTAGCTATCCTCTGCGCAGGTATTCCGCTGCTGTTCCTCGACTACTCGATCGGCCACCGCTACCGCGGCTCGGCTCCGCTGGCCTACCGGCGGGCCAACCGGAAAACCGAAATGCTCGGCTGGTGGCAGGTGCTGATCTGCTTCATTATCGCCATCTACTACGCAGCCATCATCGCCTGGGCCGCCATGTATTGCTGGTTCTCCATCACCAAGGCTTGGGACAAGAACCCTGAGGGAGCTTCCGGCTTCTTCATGCAGGACTTCCTGAAAGTCTCGGACAACGTCAATGTCTCCTTTGACTTCGTCGGCAATATTTTCACCCCAATGCTGATCGTGTGGCTTGTAGCCATCGTGATCATGGTGGCCGGCGTGAATAAGGGTATTTCCCGAGCCAACGCAATCTTCATGCCACTGCTCATTGTCATGTTCGCAATCCTCGTAGTGCAGTCCGTGTTCCTTCCTGGCGCAATTGACGGCCTGAACGCGTTCTTCACCCCGGACTTCGAAGCGCTGCAGAATCCTGCGGTCTGGGCTGCGGCCTTTGGCCACATCTTCTTCTCGCTGTCCGTGGCCTTCGGCATCATGGTGACCTACTCGTCCTACATGAAGCGCAAGAGCGATTTGACCGGTTCAGGCTACGTCGTGGCTTTCGCCAACTCCAGTTTTGAACTGCTAGCCGGTATCGGCGTCTTCGCTGCCCTGGGCTTCATGGCTCACAACGCCGGCTCCAGCGTTGACGAGGTGGCCACCAGCGGCATCGGCCTGGCCTTCATCGCCTTCCCGACCATCGTCTCGCAGGCGCCGCTGGGTGGGCTGATTGGCGTGCTGTTCTTCGGCTCCCTGGTCTTCGCTGGCCTGACCTCCCTGATCTCGATTCTCGAAGTGATCGTGGCGGCGTTCCAGGACAAGCTGGGTTGGAAGCGCACTCCGGCCACCTTGGTCGTTGTTGTCCCGGTGGCGATTATTTCGCTGATCTTGTTCCCGACCACCACAGGCCTGTACCTGCTGGATACCATGGACGCCTTCGTGAACCAGTTCGGCATCCTGGCCTGCGCACTGGTGCTAGTTATAGTCTTCGGGGCAGGCCTTGGCATGCTGCCAAAGCTGGCCAAGCACATGAACCGCCACAGCTCCATCAAGCTGGGCACCGGATGGAAGGTCCTGGTTGGCGGCATTGGTCCAGCGGCCCTGGGGTACATGCTGATCAATGAAGTGCAATCCAAGATCAATGAGTCGTATTCCGGATACCCGCTGTGGTTCAACGGAATCTTCGGCTGGGGCATGGCCGGACTGCTGATTGTTGGCGCCGTGGTGCTCTCCTTGATTCCATGGAGCAAGAACTCGAAGGCCAATGACCCGGAGTTCAAGGAGCATCAGCAGAACGTTGAAGCCGAAGAACTTCCCGAACCAGCCGGAAAGGAATACTAGCCATGACCGGCATAGCCATTGTCTTCATGATCATTTCCATGCTGACCATCTGGGGCGGCCTCGCCGTCGCATTGATCAACCTTTCGCGTCACCCTGAGAAGGACAATGACGACGTTATTGAAACTGCTGGAACTACGGGCAGTAACAGCCTGTAGGGACATCAAGCAACAACCGATACCTCCTTGCGCCGAGCCCCGCTTGGCGCGAGGAGGTATTTTTCTGTGCAGATGCACTACTGATCCCAGAGGCATTTGTGCCAAGTCTGGTAGTGGCAACGGGCCGCGAAGAATATTCTTCTTGTAAGAACACGTCGAGCCACGCGCTCGTAAAACCATAGTGAGAGGACAAGCAGGTGGACGTTAGCTACCGCATTGAACAGAAGCGCAAGATCAACGGGCCATTCCCCGGCCCCAAGTCGGAAGAACTCGCCGCACGCCGCGCCAAGGCAGTTGCTGCCGGTGTAGCTTCCAGCCTGCCAGTCTACGCAGCAGATGTTGACGGCGGCATCATCGTCGATGTCGACGGCAACCAGCTGATCGACCTTGGCTCGGGCATTGCTGTGACCACCGTTGGCGCTTCCAACCCAGCCGTGGCCAAGGCTGTCGCCGAGCAGGCACAGCACTTCACCCACACCTGCTTCATGGTTGCCCCATACGAGAACTACGTCGCCCTGGCCGAGAAGCTGGCCGCGATCACCCCCGGTGATTTCGAGAAGCGCGCGGTCTTCTTCAACTCCGGCTCCGAAGCGGTTGAGAACGCCATCAAGGTAGCTCGCATCGCCACCGGCCGCCAGGCAGTTGTCGCTTTCGACCACGCCTACCACGGCCGCACCAACCTCACCATGGGCCTGACTGCCAAGGCAGCACCATACAAGCGCGGCTTCGGTCCACTGGCACCGGAGATCTACCGCATGCCAATGAGCTACCCATTCCGCGAAGAGAATCCGAACATCTCCGGCAAGGAAGCTGCTGAGCGCGCCATCCTGGCCATGGAGAAGCAGATCGGTGGCGACCAGATCGCTGCGATCATCATCGAGCCAATCCAGGGCGAGGGCGGCTTCATCGTCCCTGCCACCGGCTTCCTGCCACGCGTTGCCGAGTGGGCCAAGGAAAACGGCATCGTCTTCATCGCCGATGAAGTCCAGGCCGGCTTCGCCCGCTCGGGTGCATGGTTCGCTTCGGACATCGAGCAGATCGAACCAGATATCATCACCGTTGCCAAGGGCATTGCCGGCGGCATGCCGCTGTCGGGCATCGTCGGCCGTGCCGACCTGCTGGACTCGGTCCACGGCGGAGGCCTGGGCGGCACCTACGGTGGCAACCCGGTAGCCGTAGCCGCAGCTCTTGAGACCATCAAGTTCATGGAAGAGCAGGACCTGCCAGCTCGTGCCCGCGAAATCGAAGAGAAGTTCTTCGCCCGCTTCACCGCTTTGCAGTCCGCGTTCCCAGCCATCGGTGAAGTTCGTGGCCGCGGTGCCATGATCGCCCTTGAATTCGTCAAGGCTGGCGGCAAGGAGCCAGACGCCGATCTGACCAAGGCTATTGCTGCCGAGTGCCTGGCCCAGGGTGTTGTCATCCTGACCTGCGGCACCTACGGCAACGTTGTTCGCCTGCTGCCACCGCTGGTCATCGGCGATGAGCTGCTCAACGACGCACTTGACGTGCTGGAGTCGGCAATCCGCAAGCTGGCTTCCTAGTCCCTGGGTTCCGGGCACAATAAATAATGCTCCGGTTTCTCCCGCATCTGCGGGAGAAACCGGAGCATTATTTGTTAACCGCCCCAGTGCTTGCGGCAGCTAGCCGATCTTCTTGGGTTCTGGCAGGCGCCCTGCCTTGGGAGCACGAAGCATATCGACCAGGACGAAGATCACCGCAATCCACACCAGGACGAAGCCCATCCAGCGTTCGAAGGGCATGTGTTCTCCGAAGACCAGGACACCAAGAATGAACTGGAGCAGGGGAGCGATGAACTGCAGGGAACCCACCGTGCTCAACGGCAGGCGGCGGGCAGCACCGCCAAAAAGCAGGAGCGGGACAGCAGTGATGATTCCGCTTGAGGCCAGCAGCAGGATTCCGGCCCAGTTGCTGTTCAGCAGGGTCGATCCGGAAGTCTGGGACAGCCAGATCACGTAGATGATGGCCAACGGGGTCAGCCACAGGGTTTCGATGGTCAGCGCGCCAAGAGCGCTGCCCTTGGAGCCCACCTTGTTCTTGACCAGTCCATAGAAGCCGAAGGAGAACGCAAGACCCAGGGAAATCCATGGCACCCGTCCCAAGCCCACGGTCAGGACAATCACGGCGACGGTGGCCAGGGCAACCGCGGCCCACTGCAGCGGGCGCAGCTTCTCCTTGAGCACCAGCACGCCAAGCAGGATCGCGACAATCGGGTTGATGAAGTAGCCCAGTGATGCTTCAAGCACGTGTCCGGTCAATACCGCCAACGCGTAGAGCACCCAGTTGGCGGCGATCAAGATGCTGGCCAAAGCCAGCTGGCCCATGGTTTTGGTATCGCGGAACATCGCTGCAAACTGGCGGATCTGCGACGTGGCCGCGAGCAGTATGAAGCAGAAGACCAATGAAAAGAGAACTCGTACTGCGACGAACTCAACGGCAGAGATTTGCGGAAGCAACAGGAAGTAAGCCGGCAGCAAGCCCCAAATGAGGTAGGCAGATGTGCCTTGGATCAGACCATAGCTGTGTTCAGAACGGACGGGAGCGGTGGTGCTTGATGACATTCAGGATGTACGCTTTCGAGCTAATGTGATTCAGGAGCAGTCGGAGTGCGGCGACAAAAAATTGCACCTTGCAACTAATAAACTACAACGCCGCAGGCACAGTAATATTCCCCGCTGAGCGAAACCTGGGTTTCGAAGCCTGTGCGGTGCCTCACACGATGGGGCGGAAGTGGCAATTGCTGGAACTGACCGTGCCATCTATCCGTTGACTAGACTAGGAAGTACCATCTTGGTCTTTGTCATTTAGGGGAGTGCGTCAAGTTGCATGGACATAACAACGGACTGAAAACAGCATTGCTGCTTGGCGGAATGTTCGCCCTGCTCTTGGCTATCGGTTCGCTCATTTCTGCCGGAACCGGCCGGTCGATGTTCATTTGGGTTTTCGCGCTGATCGGCCTGGGAACCACCGCTTATGGCTACTGGAATAGCGACAAGCTCGCTTTGCGCTCCATGCACGCCTACCCGGTGAGCGAAGCCGAGAATCCGATGATGTACCGCATTGTGCGGGAGCTGTCGATGAACGCCCAGCAGCCAATGCCTCGCTTGTACATTTCGCCAACTTCCTCGCCCAACGCCTTTGCCACCGGTCGCAATCCGCAGAACGCCGCGGTGTGCTGCACCGAGGGCATTTTGCAATTGCTCAACGAACGCGAATTGCGCGGGGTGCTGGGCCATGAGCTGATGCACGTGTATAACCGCGACATCCTCACCTCTTCGGTAGCCGCCGCCGTCGCGGGTGTCATCACCTCCATCGCCCAGTTCCTGATGTTCTTCGGCGGAGGCGGAAGCAACGAGAACCGCAACGTCAATCCAATTGCGCTGATTGCCTTGTCCCTGCTGGCTCCATTGGCCGCTTCCATCATCCAGATGGCCGTGAGCCGCACCCGTGAGTACGATGCAGACGAGGATGGCGCCAAGCTGACCAATGATCCGCTGGCCCTTGCCAGCGCGTTGCGCAAACTCGAATCGGGCATTTCCCAGGCGCCATTGGCTGCCGGCGACCAGAAGCTGGTTAACAGCTCCCACCTGATGATCGCTAATCCCTTCGGTTCGCGCCTGAAGCAGATGTTCTCCACGCACCCGCCAATGGATCAGCGCATTGCCCGTCTCGAGGCCATGGCTGGCGGACGCGGGTACTAGGAGCCCTTAAAGCAACATTGGAGGCGGCTTCCCACTTCGGTGGGAAGCCGCCTCCAATGTTGTTGGCACACAGGGTGCCGGTGCTGTTCCTAGCGGAAGTTCACGAACTGCAAGTCTGCTTCATCGAAGTCGCGCAGCAGGGCCATGGTGGCCTGCAGGTCATCGCGGGACTTGGAGGAGACGCGCAGCTCATCGCCCTGGATGGTGGACTTGACGCCCTTGGGAGCTTCATCGCGGATCAACTTGTTGATCTTCTTGGCGACATCCTGTGCGATGCCTTCCTTGATGCTGGCCTCGATGCGGTATTCCTTGCCGGATGCGTAAGGCTCTCCAGCGTCCAAGGACTTCAGCGAGATGCCGCGCTTGACCAGCTTGGTCTGGAAAACGTCGAGGACCGCATTGACGCGCTCTTCCGAGTTGGCCTTCATCAAGATCTTCTCGCCACTGAAATCAACCTCGGCGCCGACGCCCTTGAAGTCGTAGCGCTGGACAATTTCCTTCTGGGCCTGGTTCATCGCGTTAGCGACTTCCTGGCTGTCTACCTTGCTGACGACGTCGAATGTGGAATCACTAGCCATGTGAATGCTCCTAGCTATAACGGGTCTTATTCGCTACATAGCCTACCGGTTTTATGCCTTGAAATCGGGCTGTGATCAGGCTTACAGGGAAAATAGCCCCCTCGATTTCACTTCGTCGAAAATCTCCTGTAGAGTTATTTCTCGTTCCGACAAGAGCAAATGTTCTTGAAAGAGCAATCTCGGCAGATTACCCGAGTGGCCAAAGGGGGCTGACTGTAAATCAGCTGGCAACGCCTTCACTGGTTCGAATCCAGTATCTGCCACAAATAACTCCCGGATCCTTGATCCGGGAGTTTTTTGCTTCCCCGATAAAGTTTCATTGTGATCCGGATCTATTCCCGCTCTCAATGAAGATCACCTTTCTACGTATTTCATCTGAAATTCGGCTACCGTATAGGCATGGCAACTAGAAATGTAAGCGAAGATGACTTCGCGAAGTTGATTGAAGACAACGACATCGTCCTCGTGGACTTCTGGGCTGATTGGTGTGGACCGTGCAAGCAGTTCGCTCCGGTTTATGATCAGACCTCGGAAAAGTTCACTGATGTTGTTTTTGCCAAGGTGGATACCGAAGCCGAGCAGGGACTGGCACGTGCAGCCAACGTGACCTCGATTCCTACCATCATGGCGTTCCGCGAGCAGGTTCTCGTTTTCTCGCAGGCCGGTGCGTTGAACCAGCCGCAGCTTGAAGATTTGGTGACCGCGGTCAAGGGCATTGATATGAGTGAAGTACACAAGCAGATCGCCGAGGAAGCCGCCCAGGCCAACTCCTAAGACTGTTTGAGGGCTTCGGGCCCTACCTCTGCCGGTGATCCAGCGGAGCGTAGCGGGGCCCGAAGCTTTGTTTTCTCTCGCCGGAAAGTCCCAAAAGCCGGACGACCCGCTGCCGGTGCGGGGCAAAGGGAGCCATGAGCTCCAGCATCTGCTGATCAGTGATTCGACGTCCGGTTAGGACTTGTCCCACGTAATCGGCCAAATGGAAATCTCCCACGGATATATGGTCGGTTGAGCCATGAGAACGCTGCAGCGTTTCGGCAATCGTCCACGGCCCAATTCCAGGCACTGATCCTAGAGCCGATTCAAGTGTTCCCGGCGCCTTCGCCGTCGGCTTTGGCTGATCCAAGGGCTTGTCGGCCCACCAATTCAGGGCACCGGATGCCTGAACAAAATTCCGGATGGCCTCAGCACGCTTGCCTTCAACACGGGCAACCTGCCAATCCCAGCGGCGAAGCGGAGCAAGCTCCTGCGCCGAGGGAAAAATTCTCAAGCCGACCGGGACCGGGCCAGGCGCTGGCAGCCCATAATGCCTGATAAGCCAACGCCAAGCGTAGTTCGCTTCAATTCCGGTGACTCGCTGTTCCAGAATGGCCCCGATGGCATGCTCGAAGATCCTGCCGGTCGCGGGCAGCACAAGATCCGGGTGCTCGGCTCGCGAGCGGACGACAATTTCTGGAAAAAGTCCCCTGTGGAGCAGGTCGTCAAACTCGCTCCAGTCGTCCCCGGCGCCGAGCAGGTTTGGTGCACTATGAATTGCCCATTCGCCACCGGGCCCCCAAGCACGGAACTCGGCCGGCCCCAGGCGCAGTGGCTTGGAAATGTGCAGGGTCGCTGGGCCTTCGGGCGTGGAGAATGCCAGCCAAGCTTCGGATTCAGAAATCCGGATCGTTGGGTCGCCTTGACCACGACGCAGTATTCCCAAGGACTTGACCAGAGACACCGGCCGTCCGGGGGAGAAACTGGCGCTCCAAGATTTCTGCATATTTCGCATCATATAGCGTGACCCAGACAGGAAAACAACCATGGGCCGATAGCACTGATGAAAAGATCCCGTCCACTGCATGACGTTTCGCTACGTTTCGGAACGACATGTATGACGGGCGCCGGTAAAGTTCTTGACATGAAGTATGCGTCCACAGTTTTAGATCTGATCGGCAATACCCCGCTGGTGAAGCTCAACCGCGTTACCGATGGCGTCAAAGCCACGGTATTGGTCAAACTTGAATACTTGAACCCAGGCGGTTCCATCAAAGACCGCATCGCGTTGAAGATGGTTGAACGCGCTGAAGAGCGCGGCCAGCTCAAGCCAGGCGGAACCATTGTGGAACCAACCAGTGGCAACACCGGCGTTGGCTTGGCCATGGTGGGCCAGCTCAAGGGCTACAAGACAATCTTTGTCACCCCGGACAAAGTTGGCGAAGAAAAGCGCGACGTGCTGCGCGCCTACGGAGCCCAAGTTGTGGTCACCCCAACCGCCGTCGCACCAGATTCACCAGAGTCCTACTATGGTGTCTCTGACCGGCTGGTGACCGAAATCGAGGGCGCATACAAGCCAGACCAGTTCTCCAACCCCGGTGCTCCAGACAGCCACTTTGAAACCACTGGTCCAGAAATTTGGAATGACACCGATGGAAAAGTCACCCACGCGGTGATCAGCGCCGGAACCGGCGGCACCATTACCGGCACCGGGCGCTACCTGAAGCAGATTTCGGCCGACCGCGCTTCAGGCCCAGTCAAGATCATCGCAGCCGACCCGGACGGCTCGGTCTATTCAGGTGGAACCGGACGCCCCTACTTTGTCGAGGGCGTTGGCGAAGACATGTGGCCGGGGAACTACGACCCATCGGTGCCCGACGAAGTCGAGGCAGTCACCGATGCTGAAGCTTTCGAGATGACTCGTCGATTGGCGAAAGAAGAAGGGCTGCTGCTTGGCGGGTCTTCGGGCATGGCAGTCGTCGCCGCCCTGCGCGCAGCCCGTAATCTGGGCGAAGACGATGTTGTCGTCGTGATCGCACCGGATGGTGGACGCGGCTACCTCGCCAAGATCTTCAACGACAGCTGGATGCTGCAGCAGGGCTTCACCACCGATGACTACTCCGCCTTGGACTTCATCGGCTCGGCACTATCCAAGCAGGGCCCAGAGGCTATTAGCGAAGATGCCACGCTGCTTGAAGCTGCCATGGCTTTGCGCGAACAGGGCGCCGACGCGCTGGTCGTCTCGGCCGCTGCCTTGCCTGCCCGTATCGGCGAGGTGCGCGGAGTCATTGGTGCTGGCACCCTGACCGAAGCATTGCTCTCGGGGGCCGAGGGCACGAGCACCATCAAGGAACTGGGCAGCCTGCCCATGCCGCTGATCGGTGTGGCCGACACCCTCGACAATGCCCAGGAACTGCTCAAGGCCCACCCGGCCGTATTGGTGACCAAGGCCGGCGAAGTTATTGCCGCCGCCACCGCAGCGGACCTGCTGGCCTACTCGACCCGCTAAAGAATTCACTAAAGGACTGATATCGATGACCGAAAACATTCAGGGCTCCAACACTCGCTTCGTCCACGCCGGACAGGAATTCGAGCCGCGCACCGGTGCCGTCGTACCACCACTGCACTTCTCTTCGACCTACGCACAGGACGGCATTGGCAACCTGCGCAGCGGCTACGAATACGGCCGTGGCGGCAACCCGACCCGTGACGCCTTGCAGGCACAGCTGGCTGGCGCCGAGTTTGGAACGCATGCCTTCTCCTTCAGCTCGGGACTAGCCGCGGAAGACTCGCTGATCCGCGCCATCTTGCGCCCGGGTGACCACATTGTTCTTGGCAATGACGCCTACGGCGGAACCTTCCGTCTCATCGACCGCGTGCTCGGCGACTGGGGCATCAGCAATACGCCGGTGAATATGGCCGATGAAGCGGCTTTGGCTGCTGCCATTGACAAGAACAAGGCCAAGCTGGTGTGGGTAGAGACCCCATCGAACCCGATGATGACCATCACCGACATCGCCAAGGTCGCCGAAGTGGCCCATGCTGTCGGTGCCTTGCTGGTCGTTGACAACACCTTCGCCAGCCCCTTCCTGCAGCAGCCGCTGACTTTGGGTGCGGACATCGTGGTGCATTCAACCACCAAGTACATCGGTGGGCATTCCGATGTTGTCGGCGGTGCAGTCATCGTCAAGGACGCCGCACTGGCAGAAAAGATTGGATTCATCCAGTTCGCCGTCGGCGCCGTCTCCGGACCCATGGATGCCTTTCTGACCACGCGCGGCCTGAAGACCCTGGGCGTGCGCATGCGCGCCCACTCGGAGAACGCGTCACAGGTTGCCCAGTGGCTGCGTGAGCGCAGCGAAGTTGAGCGTGTCCTGTACCCGGGCTTCGAGGACCACCCGGGCCACGAGATTGCCAAGAAGCAGATGAGCGGCTTTGGCGGCATGGTGTCGGTTCAGTTCAAGGGCGGCGAAGCAGCGGCCCGCAAGATTGCCGAAAGCACCAGGTTGTTCACACTGGCTGAGTCCTTGGGCGGCATCGAGTCGCTGATGAACTACCCGTCGGAAATGACGCACGCTTCGGTCAAGGGCACCGAGCTGGCAGTACCAGTGAACCTGCTGCGCCTGTCGGTGGGCATCGAGGATCCAGCGGATCTCATCGAAGACCTTGATAAGGCCTTCACCAACCTCTAAGCAGCACAAATCAAGGACGCGGGGAACAGTTCAGTTCAGAACTGATCCCCGCGTCCTTGATCGTTTCCGCGGTGAGGTGGCTGGCGCTATCGGCGGGTTTTTGCCGGCTTTGGCGAGACAATCTTGAAGTAGCGATTGCTGCTGGGTGTCCACATCAAGGCCACGCTGAACATGATGATGGCAGCGAGCAGGGAATAGCGTCCGAAACGCAGAAGCAGCGGCAGGGCCGTGATCACGCCGAGCCAGGTCAAATTGGCGCGGGCAGAGCGCTCGCCGATGAATAACCGGTATCCGAGCACTGCGCAGGCACAGCCTGCCACGGCAAAAAACAAAGCCAAGGCAACGGCGCCAAAGTTCAGCGATGCCGTGTCGCTGTGCTCATAAATAAGGAAGCCTCCAAAGCCAAGGAACAGCACTCCGGCAAGGAACCAGAGCACCTGGGCGATGAGCAGGCCACCGGGGACGGGCTCGTCCGGGCGTCGCGCCAATAGAGGATTTTTCACACCTATAACACTACGTGCTTTGTCGCGGTGCCCGATCTCACACGGGCTGAGCACTGACAATTACAGGGGTTACACGTTAGTGTTAAGTGTTCGCGAACATCAGGGTATCCCTCTCGCATCCAGCCCAATTTTTGAGGCCGGAGCCTTCTCGTGTTGTATTTTCCGCAAAGTGTGTGCGGGTCTTTATGTCATAGGGGAGCGCTTGGTGAGCGTGACTTGTATCTGACTGTGCAGCCTATACGTCGTTTCTTTGGGGACGGCCAAGGCCTATCCCCAACGAATGAGGTAATTCTTCGTGTCTTCTGACATGCCCGTAAACACTGACGACAACCAGACCCCAGAAGAGCCAACCGTGCTCTTCTCCGAACTTGGTCTGGATGCCCGCGTGCTTGCCTCGCTTGCCGACCTTGGCTACGAAAAGCCATCGCCAATTCAGGCAGCAACCATTCCACTGCTTCTCGAAGGCCGCGACGTTGTCGGTCTGGCTCAGACCGGTACCGGTAAGACCGCTGCTTTCGCACTTCCTGCCCTGTCCCGCATGGCAGAACTGGCTGACACCAATGGTCCAGCCAAGACCCCGCAGATCCTGGTTCTGGCTCCAACCCGCGAGCTGGCCCTCCAGGTCGCCGAAGCCTTCACTTCCTACGCCAAGTACCTGCCGAACTTCACCGTTCTGCCAGTGTACGGTGGCTCGCCATACGGCCCGCAGCTCAACGGACTGCGCCGTGGAGCACAGGTAGTCGTCGGTACCCCGGGTCGCGTTATCGACCACATCAACAAGGGTTCCCTGGACCTGTCGAACCTGCAGTACGTGGTACTCGATGAGGCTGACGAAATGCTGCGCATGGGCTTCGCCGAAGAGGTCGACAAGATCTTGGAAGCCACCCCTGAGGACAAGCAGGTTGCCCTGTTCTCGGCAACCATGCCACGCACCATCCGCCGCATCGCTTCGGAATACCTGCGCAACCCGCAGGAAGTTGCCGTGAAGTCCAAGCAGTCCACCGGCACCAACATCACCCAGCGTTACCTGCAGGTCATGGGTGCCCACAAGCTGGACGCGATGACCCGCATCCTCGAATCCGAGGAATTCGACGGTGTCATCACCTTCGTTCGCACCAAGATGGCTACCGAGGACTTGGCTGACAAGCTGAAGGCCCGCGGCTTCACCGCTGCAGCCATCAACGGCGACATCCCTCAGCAGCAGCGTGAGCGCACTGTTGAGAACCTGCGCTCGGGCAAGATCGACATCCTGGTTGCTACCGACGTTGCAGCTCGTGGTTTGGACGTGGAGCGCATCTCCCACGTCATCAACTTCGACATCCCGCATGACACCGAGTCCTACGTGCACCGCATTGGCCGTACCGGCCGTGCCGGCCGCTCGGGTGACGCGATCCTGTTCATGACCCCGCGCGAGAAGTACTTGCTGCGTGCCATCGAAAAGGCTACCCGCCAGCCGGTGACCCAGATGCAGTTGCCTTCCCTGGACTCGGTCAACGACCGCCGCATCCAGAAGTTCACCGATCGCATCGACAAGACCATCAGCGGCCAGGATCTGACCACCTTCCGCGAAATCGTCGAGAAGTTCGCTGCTGATCACGAAGATCTCGATCAGCTGGAAATCGCTGCCGCTTTGGCCTTGATGGCCCAGGGTGGACGCCCGCTGTTGATGACCGAACCAGTGATTCCTGCTTCGAAGAAGGCCCGCATGGATCGCGATCGCCCAGAGCGTGGCGACCGCGGTGACCGTGGCGATCGCGGAGAGCGCGGCCCACGTGCCCGCAAGACCGCTGCCGAAGGCAACGCCATGTACCGTTTGGCCATCGGACGCCGCAACCGCGTGCAGCCAGGCTCGATCGTTGGCGCTTTGGCTAACGAAGGCGGCTTCAACTCCTCCGAAATCGGTGGCATTGAGATCCGTTCGGACCACACCTTGGTTGAGTTGCCAGCAGAGCTGAGCAAGGACCAGTGGCGTGCACTGTCCAAGACCCGCATCGGCGGCGAGCTGATCAGCATGGAGCTGGATTCCGGCCGCAAGCCACGTGGCGATGACGAAGGCGACCGCGGTGGATTCCGTGGTGGACGCGGCGGTGGCGACCGTGGTGGATTCCGCGGTGGACGCGGCGGCGGCTTCAACGACCGTCGTGGTGGCGGCGAAAAGCGCTTCGGTGGCCGTGGCGGCAAGGATCGCTTCAGCGATTCGGGTCGCAGCGGTGGACGTCGCGACTACTAAGCCAGCGCCCGCTGCAGCTTATTAGCTAGCACAGCATAATGCCCCTGGATTAAGCCGAAAGGCTTGATCCAGGGGCATTATCGTTTCCACAACAATAGGGGCCGCAGCTCTAGCTCTACGGGGCGGTACTGCCTACCGGAATCTCATCGCCGAGATAGACTTTTCCGCCGCTTTCTACGAACTCCCGGCTCTTCTGCGCCATGCCCGCCAACGCAGCTTGCGCTTCCGCTGAGCCGTACTCGTCGCGAATGTCCTGGGAGATGCGCATGGAACAGAACTTCGGGCCGCACATCGAGCAGAAGTGGGCCGTCTTGGCAGGTTCCGCAGGCAACGTCTCATCATGGAATTCCTGCGCCGTGACAGGGTCCAGGCTCAGCGAGAACTGGTCGTTCCAGCGGAACTCGAAGCGAGCCTTGCTCAGCGCGTCGTCGCGGGCGGTGGCCCCAGGATGCCCCTTGGCCAGATCTGCGGCATGTGCTGCAATCTTGTAGGTAATCACACCGGTTTTCACATCATCGCGATTAGGCAATCCCAGATGTTCCTTGGGCGTGACATAGCAAAGCATGGCGGTGCCATAACGGGCGATTTCGGTGGCGCCAATGGCGCTGGTGATGTGATCGTAGCCGGGTGCGACATCGGTGACCAACGGGCCTAGCGTATAGAAGGGCGCGCCGTCGCACAGTTCCTGTTGGCGTTCCACGTTCTCGCGGACCATGTGGAAAGGGATGTGCCCCGGTCCTTCCACCATCACCTGAACATCGTACTTCCACGCGCGCTTGGTCAATTCGGCAAGGGTATCAAGTTCGGCGAATTGGGCCGCATCATTGGCGTCGGCAATGCATCCCGGACGCAGCCCGTCGCCCAATGAGAAGGCCACGTCGTACTGCGCAAAGATTTCACACAGCTCGTCAAAGTGCGTGTAGAGGAAATTCTCCTGGTGATGAGCCAGGCACCATCCGGCCATGATGGATCCGCCGCGCGAAACGATTCCGGTGACGCGGTTGGCTGTCAGCGGGACATAGCGCAAGAGCACGCCGGCATGGATGGTCATGTAGTCCACGCCCTGCTCGCATTGCTCAATGACGGTGTCCCGGAAAATCTCCCAGGTCAGGGCGTTCGCTTCGCCATTGACCTTTTCCAGTGCCTGGTAGATCGGCACGGTGCCGATGGGGACCGGCGAATTTCGAATGATCCATTCGCGGGTGGTGTGGATGTCGTCGCCGGTCGAAAGGTCCATGACAGTGTCTGCGCCCCATTTGGTGGCCCACTGCAATTTGGAGACTTCTTCAGCGATGGAGCTGGTCACTGCTGAATTGCCGATATTCGCATTGATCTTTACGAGAAACGCTTTGCCGATGATCATCGGTTCGGATTCAGGGTGGTTGATATTCGAGGGGATGATCGCTCGTCCGGCGGCAAGCTCGCTGCGCACCAGCTCTACATTGCATTCTTCGCGCAATGCTACATAGCGCATTTCCGGGGTGATGACTCCAGCACGAGCGTAGTGCATTTGAGTCACTGCTGCCCCGTCTACGGCCTTGAGCGGCTGAGCGGAACGTCCAGCCCACTCATCGCTGGCAGTACCGCGGCGGACCGCTGAACGCCCATCGTCATGCAGGTTCCGCTCGCGTCCCGCATATCGCTGCACGTCTCCACGCTCAAGTATCCAAGATTCCCGAAACGGTTTCAGTCCCTGCGTTGGTTCGCTTCCCGGCCCGCTGGTGCGATACACAACCACCGGCTCGTTGGGCTGGCCATTGGGGGAGTCCGCAAGCAGGATCTGCGTAACCGGAACTGAAATCCCATCGGCTTCGCGGAACGCGAGAGAGTGGGCGGAATGCTGTTCAAATTGTTCCATTGAGAAACTCACTTCCTTCGCCGGCATTACCCGGACAGGTTCAACGGTCGCGGACAGCTGCAGTCCGATCTCAGCCCTTGCCATGGGGCTCCCGTGTGGTCGCAGATGACACTAGCACGAAAATTTCTATCGGAGGCAAACAGTCCACAAGGTGACGATCGGCCAGCGAAATGTTTTTTGCGAAGCGAGGATGAAATTCTGGCCATATTCGGTCCAGAATAAAAGTTCTGGGTAAACGAAAAGAGAGACAATCTGCAATCAGATTGTCTCTCTTATTTCGAGCCCCCTGCCGGAATCGATCCGGCGACCTCGTTCTTACCAAGAACGCGCTCTACCACTGAGCTAAGGGGGCAACGAGTAAATACTCTACACAGGTTTCTGACGTTTGCAAAATCCTGAATGGATTTGTAGCTGAGGTCACAAGCGTACTACTCAAGCCCGGAATGCGGGCGGTGGGTCACTGCCTGCGGAAGTTTTCCAGGCACCAGTATCCGATCAGGGGAAAAGTCTATTGGCGCCACAGGGATCATCGATTTATTCTGGCTCTTCCGACCGCATTAGGGGCGTTCTTGGGGCTTGCCCATTCGCACCCGGAGCCGTTGCAGCATTCCTGCTGTGTTTGAAGGGTGCCGGGCTTGCTTGCCATGCAAATTAGAAGTGAATTAAGGGGGCGGATAATTGCAGGCTGATCACCAAATTCCCCTCAGTGAGCATCGTCACCAAAGCACTTTTGTGCCATTGGTTGTGCCGCGTGAGTGTCTAAATCGCCAATAACCGAATCTGACTAGTGGTTATTCTCCCGACTGGTGTCGAATTAGAGGGTTGAACGCCGATTTTTGTTTGTGCGCGAATCCGTGTAGAGTATTTACTCGTTGCCCCCTTAGCTCAGTGGTAGAGCGCGTTCTTGGTAAGAACGAGGTCGCCGGATCGATTCCGGCAGGGGGCTCTGAGTGAGAAGCTTTCTTGGCTTCTACTGGATTGCTTCTCACTTGTGGCGGCGTAGCTCAGCTGGTTAGAGCGCACGACTCATAATCGTGAGGTCCCGGGATCGAGTCCCGGCGCCGCTACAGATTTTGCCCCGAAATCCTTGGATTTCGGGGCTTTTTCGTTTCTGAAAATATCTGTAACGAGCAAGGCCACCGAACGAAATAGTCTTTCGCTCGGAGGCCTAGCTCTATTTTTGGGCTATCGCTACTGGGTTGCGCCCTTGTCGCGGTGCTCCTTGCCAGTTGAAGCTTCCTTGGCAAGCATGAGCAGTCCTTGTATTACTTCCGCGTCTACTTCTTGCCCGTTAGCGTTTTCGTCGTTGGCGTCGTGGCCATGAACCTCTGTATGCAGTCGCTGCATCTGCATATCAAGCTTGGTGGCTACGGCTGCGGCTTCGGCAAGTTCTGAAGCCAAATAGGCAGGGACTTCGCCTTCGTACTTGTAAAAGATCTTGTGTTCCAGGCTGGCCCAGAAGTCTTGGGCGATAGTGCGGATCTGCAGCTCAACAATGACATTCACCGGTCCGTCCGAGAGGAAGACCGGGATTTCAACGATGGCATGCACGCTCTTGTAACCGCTTGGCTTTGGATTCTTGATGTAATCCTTGATCTGGATGACTCGAATGTCATTTTGCGCGGTCAAGGTATTGAGTACCTTGTAGATGTCCTTCACGAAGCTGCAGGTGATTCGGACACCGGCGATGTCGCTGATGTTCTCCCTGATGGCCGAGAGGGAAGGATGGATATTCCTCTGGCTCACCTTGCGCATGATGCTTTCCGGAGTTTTTACCCGGGAGGTAATGTGCTCAATGGGATTGTACTTGTGCAGGTAGAGGAACTCTTCACGAAGAATCGAGACTTTGGTCAGAACTTCGTCGACGGCAAACTGGTATTCCATCATGAATCGCTGAAACTGTAGCCGGAATGCCTGGGTCATTTCTTGTAGTTCGCCTGAACTCAGGTTTGCCGTAGAAGGCAGCGGGATAACGCCGCCGTTGTCTTCTGGGTTTGGAGTGGAAATCCTAAATCACCTCTGCAGGTTGGGGCGATGTCAACAGACACGAACGCTCTATAGTTTTAGCGTAGGTCATCCATCTAAGAATTGGGCCAGAAGAAGTCGTGAATCTATCGGGTGGACGTGGAGCGTTAGGCAACTGAGGTGCGGTCATGATTGAACAACGGAAGCTTCCGGCCTACGCAGCAGGCGCTATCGATGTTCCGTTCGTTATCGGGTTCTTTCAAGAGCGCGTTGACATCGACACTTGCTGGACATCGCATTCCCACCCAACGCACGAGCTGCTATGGAATCAGCGTGGCGCTTCCACTGTGAGCGTCGGCCCGCGAATGTGGACCATTACGCCAGTGCTGGGTGTCTGGCTGCCAGCCGGCGTCTTGCATGAAGGCCGGGCTTGTGCCGGGAGCGTGTGCAATATGAGCCATTTCGGGATCGACAGTGTTGAGCCAATTGCCCTGGAGCCTGTCCCGGTCGTCATAACACCTCTGTTGAGGCTGCTCTTGGAGCGTCTGGCGGATCCGGGCTTGAATCCAACGTCGCGTGCCATCACGGAAGCTGCAGCGATGGATAATTTGGAACCCGCACCAGGCCATCTGTCCATTCATATGCCACAGGCGGATCTGCTGCAGCCAATAGTTAGTGTCATGGTTGATGAGCCCCAGCCCGCGCTAGGCCTTCAGCAATGGTCTGATCGGTTGGGGGTCAGTGGGCGAACGATCTCCAGGGCGTTTCAAGCTGAAACGGGCAGCGGCTATTCACGGTGGGTCGCCTCGTTGCATGCGCAGCAAGCCATGAAAATGGTGGCTCGAGGCGATGACCTCCAGGATATTGCCCAGCTGCTTGGCTTCAGCTCCCAGAGCTCACTGGGTGCAGCATTTCGCCGGAATACGGGATTTACGCTCTCAACTTTTCGCGATTCAAAATAGCCGTGTCCGTTTTGCGCGAATATTGTCAATTTCGCGTGATTGCGAACATTCCATGCGATCAATACGATAGAGAGGAAAGGCTCACCTAAGTGGATTGCTAAACGAGAATTGCACCTATTGCCGGCAATGATTCTCTGACAAATAAGCACCCTCCCTGTTGGGCACACTCGCTGACACCTCGTGGAGAATCACCCATGCTCGCATCACGCCGCAACTTCTGGAAACCTGCCGCCCTCATCACCGCAGGTGCATTGGCGCTGGCAGGATGTTCATCAGCCGCCACGGGTTCTGATGAACAGGCCACCGCCGCATCCGGAGAAAATCAGGGCTTCCCAAAGAGCATCAAACACGCCCTGGGCACGGCAGAGATCTCCAAGAAGCCCGAACGCATTGCCACCGTGAACTGGTCCAACCAGGAAGTTCCACTCGCGCTCGGCGTCGTCCCAGTGGGAATGGCCGCAGCGAATTTTGGTGATGATGACGGCGACGGAATCCTGCCATGGGTCGAGGAAAAGCTCACCGAGCTCGGTGGAGACACCCCGGTGCTTTTCAACGAAACCGATGGCGTGGACTTTGAAGCCGTAGCAAATTCCAACCCGGACCTGATCTTGGCTGGATACTCGGGACTCACCGAGGAAGACTACGACACCCTGAGCCAAATCGCTCCTGTAGTGGCCTACCCTCAAGCAGCATGGTCCACCAGCTGGCGCGAGAATATTGAACTCAGCTCCGAAGCCATGGGCCAAGAAGCCGAAGGCAAGGAAATGATCGCGGGCATTGAACAGGACATTGCTGAAGGTCTCGAAAAGCACCCCAACATCACCGGAAAATCGGTGATGTTCGTGACTCACGTAGACCCAGCGGACCTGTCCACGGTCAACTACTACACCACGCACGACACCCGCACCGCATTCTTTGATGACCTGGGGATGACCACTCCCAAGGCAGTGGCAGAAGCCTCCAGCGGTGAAGTGAAGTTCTCCGGTGAAATCTCAGCCGAAAACGTTGACGAGCTCTCGGACGTCGATGTGATTGTCACCTATGGCAACGACACCCTCATTGACACGCTCGAAGCAGATCCGCTGCTGTCGCAGATGCCAGCAGTCAAGAACGAAGCAATCGTGGCCCTTGATGGAAGCGGTCCGCTGGGCACCGCGGCAAACCCTACGCCGCTGGCAATTTCATGGGTGCTCGATGACTACCTTGACCTGCTAGATGAAGCAGCATCCAAAGCAGGCAAGTAACCGCCAATTGGCTTCGACGCACGCACCGAAAGTTGAAGGTCGGGGAATTACCTCACTATGAATGCAGTTGCTACACGTCGCGGCGTGGCTGGCGCACCCGTTCGCCAGCCACGCCGTCGGCGTCTGTTCTGGCTGGTTATGGCCGTACTGATAGTGCTCATACTGGCCGTTGGATCAGTTTCCATCGGCGCCAGGCACGTGGCTCCGTCAGACATTTGGGCAGGATTTCTCGGACACAGCGACAACGTGCCGCAAGCGGCCGTCGTCAAACGTGTGCCGCGAACAGTGCTGGCACTGGTCATCGGCGCAGCGCTGGGACTCTCCGGGGCGATCATGCAAGCAGTCACCAGAAATCCCCTGGCTGATCCGAGCATCCTCGGCGTCAACATGGGCGCATCGCTCGCAGTGGTCATGGGCATTACCTGGTTTGGCATCAGCACCGCGCACGGATATATCTGGGCCGCCATCCTGGGCGCCGCCATGGCCGCGGTATTCGTTTACGTGGTCGGCTCCATGGGACGCGGGGGAGCGACGCCTTTGAAATTGGCGCTGGCAGGGGCAGCAACCTCTGCCGCGCTGGCATCATTTGCCACCGTGATCTCGCTGCCGCGCGCAGACCTGGCCGACATCATCCGCTCGTGGCAAATAGGAGGCGTTGGAGGGGCCACCTTCGCCAACATTGCGCCCATGCTGCCCTTCCTGGCCGTGGGGCTGGCTATTGCCATAGGCAGCGCCAATTCGCTGAATTCGCTGGCCCTGGGCGACGAACTGGCCGCCGGCCTCGGCGAGAAGGTCATGGTCGTTCGAGCCGTTTCAGCCTTGGCGGCGGTGATCTTGTGCGGCGCTGCCACCGCCATGGCGGGCCCCATCGGTTTTGTCGGGCTGGTTGTCCCGCACATGTGCCGGCTGCTGGTCGGCATTGACCAGCGCTGGCTCCTGCCTTTTTCGGCCCTGGCCGGAGCCGGGCTGCTGGTGCTCTCGGATATCATCGGGCGGGTTGTCGCCCGACCCGGAGAACTGGATGTCGGCATCCTGACCGCACTGATAGGTGCCCCGGTATTCATCATCATCGTGCGCCGTTCTAAGGTGCGAGAACTGTGAACAATTCCATTTCGGGCACCGCAACCCAGCCCGGTGTCCAGGCAGCGACCATCGTGCGCCAGGAGCGCGCAGCCCTGATCCAGCGGTTGCGCGGAGCGCGTAACCAGCGCTCAAAGCAGCGGCGAATCATCATGGCAGTGCTCAGCCTGCTGGTTCTGTCCATGATCGTGCTGAGCCTGTGCCTGGGACAAACCAACTATTCGCCAGCCCAGGTGTGGCAAGTGATCCAAGGGCACAAAGTGCCCGGTGCCAGCTTCACCGTGGGTACGCTGCGCCTGCCGCGAACCGCCATCGCCCTGATCGCCGGCCTGAGTTTCGGACTAGCCGGGGTCAGCTTCCAAACCCTCTTGCGCAATCCATTGGCCAGCCCCGACGTCATCGGCATCAGCACCGGTGCCTCCGCAGCCGCAGCTTTCGCGATTGTCATCCTGTCGCTGTCAGGGACCGTGGTCTCGGTCTTCGCCATCGTGGCAGGACTGCTGATCGCGACGCTGATCTATTTGCTCGCCTACAAGGGCGGCGCTGCAGGAACACGGCTGATCCTGGTTGGCATCGGCGTGGCAGCCATGCTGGAATCGCTGATCAGCTGGGTGCTGACCCAAGCTGGGCAATGGGACCTGCAAGAAGCCACCCGCTGGCTGACCGGAAGCTTGAACGGCAGCACCTGGGGCGAAACCATGCCAGCGTTGATCGCGCTCTGCGTGCTCGGCCCCGTGCTGTTGAGCCAAACAAGGCACCTGGACAGCCTGCAGATGGGCGATGACACCGCTGCTGCGCTGGGGATGCGGGTAGAGCGCACTCGAATCCTCGTGATCATGGCGGCCGTCGGCTTGATTTCCTTCGCCACCGCCGCCACCGGCCCCATCGCCTTTGTCGCGTTCTTGTCGGGTCCCATAGCCAGCCGCATCATCGGGGCCCGCGGCTCCAAGCTCATCCCGGCGGCCCTCATCGGCGCGCTGCTGGTGCTTGTTGCAGACTTTGCTGGCCAATACCTGCTGGGCACCAGATTCCCGGTGGGAGTTATCACCGGAGTGCTCGGAGCACCGTATCTGGTCTACCTCATCATTCGAACCAATCGGGCTGGAGGCTCGCTCTAATGCCACCTCGTGAACTGACCGTTGCCGGCCTTCGGGTCGGATACGGCGAACGCACCATCATCGACGGCCTGGAACTTCGCATTCCGCCGGGCGGGATCACCTGCATCGTCGGCCCCAACGCCTGCGGAAAATCCACCCTGTTGCGCTCGATGTCCCGGCTGCTGCATCCCAAGGCAGGCCAGGTGCTGCTCGATGGCAAGGACATCCACCGAATGCAGCCCAAGGCCCTGGCCAAGATCCTAGGGCTGCTGCCGCAAAACCCGATCGCTCCAGAAGGCATCACCGTCGCGGACCTCGTAGGCCGAGGACGGCAACCACATCAGGGCCTGTTTGCCCGCTGGAGCAAAGACGACGACGCCGCGGTGGCCGAGGCCCTGGAAGTCACCAACACCGTGGAATTAGCCGACCGCCCGGTAGATGAACTCTCCGGCGGGCAGCGGCAGCGTGTTTGGATTGCGATGGCGCTTGCCCAGGGCACCGAGACGCTCCTGCTTGATGAACCCACCACCTTTTTGGATGTCAGCCACCAGTTGGATGTGCTGGATCTGCTCACCGACTTGAACCGGCAACGAGGGACTACCGTGGTGATGGTGCTCCATGACCTGAATCTGGCCGCCCGCTACTCGGACCACCTCATTGCCCTGCGCGATGGTTCCATCCGCGCGCAGGGCAAGCCGGAAGACATCCTCACCGCACAGGTGGTCCACGAGGTCTTCGGGCTTCAGTGCCAGGTGATTGCCGACCCGAGCACCCTCAAGCCATTGATCCTGCCGGCAGGAAGGCACCACATGCTGGAGCATGCCGGAGCGTAGCCGGCAATGCGGCGTGCCCTAAGGTTGTAGGGATAGCTTCAGGAAGGTATTGATGGAACTCGCTAGCGTTTCCCGGCAACTTTGCCACGGCATCGGATTCTCCCAGCACGAGCAGGCGCCCATGCTCCGGCTGCGCACCGGGGAGAACTGGAAAACCGAATACCTGGAGCTGAACCGCTCGCTGAGCCTGGCGGTCGGGGATCTGAAATTCTGCCTCGGCTACATCACCATGAATCGCGATGGCTCACGCAATGTTCTGCCATGCCCCAGAATCAAGGCCTTGCGCACCGGCACCCAGTGCGAGAGCTGCCGCAGGCTGGACCATTCCAAATTCATGCACCACTTCCACAAGACGGGAGAAGCCCCCGAAGGCATGCGCAAATATCTGGAACAGCCGCATTTCCTGTATATCGCCAGCTTCGCCCACGGTGCCACCAAGGTGGGAACCACCTCGACCCAGAGCCAATGGACCCGCCTGGCGCAGCAGGGAGCAGTGATTGCCCGCTACATTGCCCGCGCCAACGACGGCACAGCAATCCGGGTACTTGAAGACCTGGTCACCGAGCACGTGGGATTGAGCCAGCAGGTGCGGCAAAAATCCAAGATCAAGGGACTGGTCGGCTGGGAGCTTGACTACCAGCAGCTGGATGCCATCAATGGCCAGGCAGCCGACCAGGCCCGCGACTTCTTGGCTGCCCAACGGGGACTGGAAACCTACGGGGTCCAGCTGCGTGATGAGCTCTGGGAGCAACCGGGCTTCGCCCGCCCGGTCATCGATGCGTGGAGCACCCGCGCCCTGCACGCCTGGTCCTCCCCGGTGCCCGGTGCGCGGCACAAGCTGCGCATCCGAGGGGTGCTGGGCCAAAGCATCATGGCCGATAGCGGGGATGGCACCACCTTGCGCCTGCTTGATGCGGCCGAGCTGAAAACCCGCCAGGTGGATCTGGCTGAGGAACGCGGGGAATTCAGGGAAGAGCAGTCGGCGTTGTTCTAGATCCATCGTCCAGACCCTGTCGGTGGAGTCACGAGGAAATGCCGTTGCGCCAATGAGCCCTGAAGCCAGAGCTGAACTAGACTTGATCCATGACCAACACTCCTTGGGAAGCTGCCTCACCACGCTATAAGAAGCTCGTCTTCACGGCCATGGCCATCATGGGAATAGGCATAATCCTGGCGATCATCGGCGCCAACATTCCATCCTTGCCCACGGTGTACACTGCCATCGGCATCATGATCGTCGGCATGCTCTGCCACATCGCCGGCATGATGGTCCGGGCCAAGGACGCCCGCCAGTGGCGCGTCGAGAACGGCCTGGCCGCCCCACGGGCTTCCAAGCGCCCAGCCGACGACGCACAGTAAGTTTTAGCTAGAACCACACCGCAGATGGCGGGCCAGAGCAGAAACACTTCTTGCTCCAGCACGTCATTTTCAGTTACATCAACGTTCAGGAGAATCCATGGGCATCAATCCCGAACTAGTGGGGCGCGTATTCCCCGCTGGAGAGTCCTACCAGGTAGGACGCGAAAAAATCCGCGAATTTGCTCAGGCAACCAAGGCCACTTCGCCAGCTCACTTCGACGTGCAGGCAGCCCAGGAGCTGGGCTACGCCGACGTGGTCGCGCCCCCAACTTTCGCCATCATCGTGGCACAGCGCGCCGACGCGCAGCTGATTGCCGACCCGGCCTCGGGCATCGATTTCTCCCGGGTGGTCCACGCAGACCAGCGCTTCACCCACCACCGCCCAATTGTCGCCGGCGACGAACTGGTTGCAGAACTGCATGTTGACCAGGTCCGCGAAATGGGCGCCGGCGCGATGATCACCACGCGCGCCGAAATCACCACCGTGGCCGGCGAATCGGTCGCCACCACCATCTCATCGCTACTGGTACGAGCTGAGGACTAAGCATGATCGAATTCGAAAGCCTTGAAAAGGGAACGGTCATCGGTTCCCACATTGTGCAGGTCAACCGCGCGGACCTCGTACGCTACGCAGGCGCCTCGGGGGACTTCAACCCGATCCACTGGAATGAGCGCTTCGCCAAGGAAGTAGAGCTTCCCTCGGTCATCGCCCACGGCATGTTCACCATGGGCTCGGTCATCGACCTGGTATCGCAGTGGGTGGGAAACCCCGGAGCCATCATCGACTACCAGACCCGCTTCACCAAGCCGGTGGTGGTCGAAGATCCCGAGGGCAGCAACCCGGGTGACTTTGAAGGCACCAGCATCCAGGTGGAAGGCAAGGTCGGCGCGCTCGATAGCGAACAGCGCACCGCCCGCATCGACCTGGCCGTCACCGCCAACGACAGCAAGGTGCTGCTCAAGTGCCAAGCAGTGGTGCAGCTCTAGAGATGCACCCAAACGGCAATGCGCACCAGCTGGCAACCCGCTGGCGCAACGCGTTGATGGCAGCCTACCTGGCCAGCGGACTATTGATCTCCGCCCTGGTCTCGCGACTGCCAGCAGTGCGCGACGCACTTGACCTCGACCACGCCAACGTGGGCCTGCTCCTGTTGTGCATGAGCGCAGGATCCTTCCTGTCCGTCTCGGTCTCAGGCCAATTGGTGCTGCGCCTGGGCGCAGCCAACGTCATGCGCATTGCCGCAACCATCGGTGGCGGCTCCCTGCTCCTTGTCGGATTCAGCACCGGAGTCCTGGACAGCACCCTGGCCTGCGGCATTTTCCTGTTCACCCAGGGGCTGGGGACCGCTTCGTGGAATGTGGCCTCGAACGTGCAGGGCGCTGCCATGGAACGGGCCCTGGGCAAGAGCATCATGCCGGCCCTGCACGGATTCTTTTCCATCGGAACCGTCATCGGCGCCGGGATCGGCGCACTGGCCGCCGCCATCGGCCTGCCGCTTCATTACCACTATGGGCTGATCGGCCTGGTCATCATCGGCACGGTGCTCTACAGCTCGCGGTTCTTCGGTGAAGACTTCAGCCGCACCCCGCGAACTTCCAATGGCCCGTCGCTGCGGCGCGCGTGGAGCGAACCGCAGACCGTGCTGCTCGGCGTGCTGGTTTTGGGCATGGCGCTCGCCGAAGGCGCTGCGGGGGACTGGGTGGCATTGGCCCTGGCCGACGGGTATCAGAGCACGGAAGCAACCGGAGCGATCGGCTATGGCATTTTTGTCACGGCCATGACCCTGACCAGATTGTTGTCCGGCGATCTGATCTTGCGGCTAGGCCGGGTCACCATGATCCGTGCCAGCGCCATGAGCGCATTGATCGGCGTATTGCTCTTCGCCTTTGGCAATAGCCTGCCGCTGGCCTTTGCCGCCCTGGCCATTTGGGGCATGGGCGTGGCCTTGACCTTCCCGCTGGCAATGAGCGCCGCCTCCGATGATCCGCTGCATGCTGCCACGCGTGTCGCAGTGGTCTCCACCATCGGCTATGGCGCATTCCTCGGCGGCCCGCCACTGCTGGGCCTGCTGGCCCAGGCCATTGGCCTGCTGCCAGCGCTGGGCTCGATCTCCCTGCTGATCATTGTCGCATTCATCCTCTCTTCGAATGCCGCAGGATATCCGCAACACGACGAAGCAACCGAAAACTAGATTGTTGACCTGGCTGAACGCTATGGCCTCGACACTGAAAGCACATGGAATCAATGCTGAAAAACCTGACGACAACCCGCGTTGGCGGGCCCGCGCATCAGCTGGTCACCGCCACGAGCGAGGCTGAACTCGCCCAAGCCGTCGCGGCTGCAGATAGCTCGGGCCAGAATGTCCTGCTGATCGGGGGTGGATCGAACCTGGTCATCAGCGACGAAGGATTCCCGGGCGTGGCCATCCAGATCGCCACCCGCGGCCTGCACCTCGACGAACAGCCATCGGGCAAAGTCCTGCTCCGTGCTGCTGCCGGTGAAAGCTGGGACGCCACCGTTGAATACAGCCTCGTCCAAGGGCTCAGCGGCCTTGAAGCGCTCTCCGGAATTCCTGGATGCACCGGAGCCACGCCAGTGCAGAACGTCGGCGCCTACGGGGCAGACGTCTCCCAGGCCCTGGCTTGGGCCAGGGTCTACGACCGTCAAACCAGCCAGGTGCTCAAGCTGGATAACTCCCAACTGGAATTTGCCTATCGCGATTCGGTCATCAAGCGAACCAGCAATGACGGATCGCCACGCTACGTGGTCCTGGAAGTTGCCTTCCTGCTTGAGCGTGAGACCCTGTCGGCGCCGATCCGCTACGCCGAGCTGGCCCGGCGCTTGGATGTGGAGGCCGGCGATCGTGCCGACGCGCTCCTGGTGCGCCAGACAGTTCTTGAACTGCGCCGTACCAAGGGAATGGTTTTCGACCCGAAGGATCCCGACTCGCACTCCACCGGCTCCTTCTTCACCAACCCGATCGTCGATGCCGGGGTCCTTGAGCGGCTTCCGGAGAATGCCCCGAACTACCCGGTGCCGCAAGAAGGCATGGTGAAACTGTCCGCGGCCTGGCTGATTGACCAGGCGGGCTTCGGCAAGGGCTACGGGCTTGAAGGCACCGGCGGCTTCAGCGTGGCAGAAGGCCGTGCCTCGCTGTCCACCAAGCACACCCTGGCCATCACCAACCGAGGCGAGGCAAAGGCCGCGGACATTGTGGCCATTGCCCGCGCTGTGCGTGCCGGCGTGCAAGAACGATTTGGGATTATGCTGGTCAACGAGCCATTGCTCATCGGCCTGGAGCTTTAATAGCCTGGAGCCAAGGGCTGTACCTATCCAGAAAGTGCCACGCTGATGCCAGAACTGACCTTGCGCAAGCTCTCCAGCGGCGATATCGATCTAATCGAGGAAAACTTCCAGTCGCTCGAAGGAGCCGGCGAATCCCAATGGTTTGGATTCTGGGATACCCAGAAGCTGCGCACCCGGCTGAGCCACGACCAATTTATCGGCGGCAATGATGGAGCCATGGCTATCTGCCTGGGGGAGCGGACCATCGGCAAAGTTGATTGGTTCACAGTCACCAGTTGGGGACGGGCCAATACCTCGGCCTGCTGGGAGATTGCCATCGGCATCTTCACAGAGCACCGGGGCCAGGGCCATGGAACCCAAGCACAGCGGCTCTTGGCTGACTACCTTTTTGCCCATTACCCGCGCCACCGCATCCAAGCGACCACGGCAGCTGGGAATATTGCCGAACAGCGCAGCCTGGAAAAAGCGGGATTCAGCCGTGAAGGGGTCATCCGGCAGTCCCAGTGGCGTAATGGCCGCTGGCATGACCAATACATTTATTCATTGCTTCGCCACGAATTTTGGCGGTCGATGTAAGTTGCCGACCGGCAAGGCAAACGGCTCGGGCCGAAACAGAATCCTGTTTCGGCCCGAGCCGTAATTGTTGGATGACCCAGGGAGCTTAGAGGCGGCCCTGGGCGATGGCCAGCATGCGGCGCAGCGGCTCAGCGGCGCCCCAGAGGAGCTGGTCGCCCACGGTGAAGGCCGAGATGTATTCCGGGCCCATTTCCAGCTTGCGGATTCGACCCACCGGGATGTCCAAGGTGCCGGAGGCAGCCACCGGGGTCAGCTGGTTCATGGTCGCTTCCTTTTCGTTGGGAATGACCTTGGCCCACTCGTTGTCGGCCGCCAGAATCGCCTCGATCTCGGAAACCGGCAGATCTTCCTTCAGCTTCAAGGTCAGCGCCTGCGAGTGCGAGCGCATGGCGCCGATGCGTACGCACAGGCCGTCCATGATGATGTGGTCCTCGCCCGAGGTCTGCAGGATCTTGTTGGTCTCCATGCCTGCCTTCCACTCTTCACGGGACTGGCCATTACCCAGATCGGCATCGATCCATGGGATCAGCGAGCCACCGAGCGGGACGCCGAATTGCGCAGCATCCAAAGTGCCGCGCTGGGTTTCGAGCACCTTGCGGTCAATGTCCAGGATCGCGCTAGCCGGGTCGGCCAATTCGGCACCTACCGAGGCGTTGATGTCGCCGAACTGGGTGAGCAGCTCGCGCATATGGCGGGCGCCGCCGCCGGAAGCGGCCTGGTAGGTCATCGCGGTGCCCCACTCGACCAGGTTGTTCTTGAATAGCCCGCCCAAGCCCATCAGCATGCACGAGACGGTGCAGTTGCCGCCGACAAAGTCCTTCACGCCTGATTCAAGGGACTGGTCGATGACGTTGCGGTTCACGGGATCCAAGACGATGACCGCGTCATCATTCATGCGCAGCGTGGACGCGGCATCGATCCACAGGCCATCCCAGCCCGCTTTGCGCAGTTCTGCATGGACCTTGGTTGTGTAGTCTCCGCCCTGAGCGGTGACGATAATCGGCAGCTTGGACAGCGTCTGGATGTCATACGCATCCTCTAGCGCGCCGGCGCCTTCTGCGAAGGAAGGTGCCTGGCCGCCGGCATTCGACGTGGAGAAAAATACCGGATCGATCTGCGCAAAGTCGCCCTCGTCGAGCATGCGCTGCATCAGCACGGAGCCAACCATGCCACGGTAACCTACAAAACCAACAGATGAAGTCATGTCTCCATGGTAGGGGCGATCAGGCTATGGAGCCCGGTTCGTTACAGCAGTTAAAGCAGAATCACACCCAAGCCCCAGCAGGGTTCAGGTGTGATTCGGTACAGCAAAAGTTTTACTTTTCCTCAAGCAGGCGCTTGCGGTTATTAATGGCCCAGACGGCCGAGAAGATGAAGATCTGCGCTGGAACCAGCAAGAGGACCAAGCCGAAGATTTTGTGGCCTCCCAGCACCATGAAGAAGCCGAGGGCCGCGACAACCAGTGCCAGCAGCGGGAAAAGCATGTAGCCGAGAACGAATAGTGCTTCCGAGTGCTGCTTGAGCTCTCCGAGGTATTTTTTCATGGTTGTCCTAGTCCTTCTGGCGCAGCCAGGTTTCAAAGCGGTAGCGGATACCGGTGGAGGAGGCATGCCAGTTGGCTTCATCCGGATCTTGTGCAGGTTCGGTGGCTCCGATGGCGAAGTCGCTGGAAAGCTGCGGGGCAGAAGTATCACCAGCTGGCTCCAGATCCAGTTTGGTAATTACCGCTACGTCCAAGAGCGACAGCGCCTGGGCATAAACTTTTCCGCCACCAATGATCCACACTTCTTCGCCGCCTTCAGCCTTGCGGGCCAAAGCCAAGGCTTCATCCAAGGTCGATGCCGGAACGGCTCCGTCCTTGCGCAGCTGCTCATGCAGCTCGGCTTGGCCGGTCAGCACAATGTTGGTGCGTCCGGGAAGCGGGCGGAACTTTGCGGGGAATGAATTCCATGTCGTGCGCCCCATGACCACCGGGTGCCCGGCAGTGATGCGCTTGAAGTGCGCCAGATCTTCTGGCACATGCCACGGCATGGTGCCCTGCGCGCCAATAATCCCGTTGTTCGCCTGGGCCCAAATAGCTCCGAGCAGTGGTTCTAATCTCTCAGCGTGGCGTGGTGCTTCGGTCATACGGCGACAGTTCCCTTGATCGTCGGGTGGTGCTGGTAATCGTTGATCGTGAAGTCTTCCAGCGTGTAGTCAAAAATTGAGGAAGGCTTGGAAGTGAAGCTCAAGGTCGGGTACGGGTAGGGATCCCGGCGTAGCTGTTCCTTGACCTGTTCCAGGTGGTTTGTGTAGATGTGCACGTCGCCACCGGTCCAAATGAATTCACCGGGCTCAAGATCCAGCTGCTGTGCCAGCATCATGGTCAGCAAGGCGTAGGAAGCGATGTTGAATGGCACGCCGAGGAACATGTCTGCACTGCGCTGGTAGAGCTGGCAGGAGAGCTTGCCGTCGGCAACGTAGAACTGGAAGAAGACGTGGCATGGCGGCAATGCCATGTTCTGGATCTCGGAGACGTTCCATGCCGAGACGATATGGCGACGAGAGTCAGGATTGTTGCGCAATGAGTCGACCAGCTGGGAAATCTGGTCGATGTGGCCGCCATCGGGCGTTGGCCAGCTGCGCCACTGGACTCCGTACACCGGTCCGAGCTCGCCGTCTTCGTCGGCCCATTCGTTCCAGATGCGCACACCTTGGTCCTGCAGCCACTTCACGTTGGATTCGCCGCGCAAGAACCACAACAGTTCAGCCGCGACCGACTTGAAGTGCACTCTTTTCGTGGTGATCAGCGGAAATGAGTCTTGAAGATCAAAGCGGATTTGGCGGCCAAAGACGGAAATGGTTCCGGTCCCGGTGCGGTCTTCTTTAGAGGTGCCATTCTCCAGCACATCTTCGAGCAGGTCTTCATAGGGCGTCGCGATGTTCACGCACCCAAGTTTAGTTCACGGCAACCGCACCGTGAACTACTGGGCATGATGACACATCTCGCATTGGTGGAAACTAGCTCTTCTTGACAACCATGCTGTTGTATTCCGGATAGCGGCGCAGGTAGTCCTGGACGTAGCTGCACTCAGGAATGATCTTCAAGCCTTCATTCTTGAAGCGATCCAGCACCAGCGTCACCAAGGCGCGGGCATATCCGCGACGGCCGAATTCTTCATTGACGATGGTGTGCTGGAGGGTAACGACGTCACCTTCCCGGTAATAGCCAAGGAAGCCCACGAAGGTGGAACCATGCCACAGCGAAAAGCGTCCGCGGCTTTCGTCATGGTCAAGGCGCAGTCCATGGTGAACAACTTTTTCCACTGGTTGCCGCGGCTGTTGAGCAGTCATGACCGTACCTCGATTTCGGGTTAAAAACGTTTGCTGATTACAGTCTTATCCCTAATCGGAGCCGAATGCAACGACTTTGAGCAGTTCTGGAGAATATGGCAAGGCCCCGCCGAGAGGCAGGGCCGAGCAGGGAATCAGTCGTGGAACGGGTTGTGGATCTCGAAGGAGACGATCCGCTGTTTTGCGCCTTGCACCTGCTGGGCGACAATCAGCGAGCCGGGCTCAAGATAGGGGTCATTCTTCGGCAGGGACTTCACCAATTCAGCCGACGAGTTATCAGCTAGGACTTCCAAAACGAACGGTAGGACCGGCCGGTGCGTGCAGATAGCCTGGGAGCGATATTTATCGAAAAGCTTCTGGACGGCGCGGCGCGCGCGATCCGGGTGCCGCGTCGCGGCATGTTCGGTGAGCGACCGAAGGTTCTTCATTTTCATCGCGTGCAAGGTGGCGTACGGGGCGAAGGTCTGGACACAGCGCAGCCACGGGGAGGAAGCAATATTGGCTGGTTGCCACGCTTCGAGCATGCGGGAAACCGCTTGTGCCTGGCGCCGGCCTGTGGCTGCCAAAGGGCGTTCGCCCTCGGCCCGGGTCCAGTTTCCACGGGGCTTGGCCTTGGCATGCCGGACAATCAAGACGGGAAGGGCGTCAAGCGTCCCGTCCTTGTGGGCCTTGACCAATCCCACCAGCGGTTGCGCGTCGGTGGGATTGGTCAGCAGCTGCGCAGCCTTTTTGGCGCTGACCCACCGCGTGTCATCGCATTCGGCGCCATCGGGATCAATGGATGTTTGCGGATCGGTCTTGGCCGCCCAGTAGTACACCACCTTGGACTTCTGCTTCACCGAGTAAGCCGTAGCCGAGAGCGGGAGGCCGAGTGTAATGCGCAGTCCGATTTCTTCACGCACTTCGCGCACGGCGCATTCGGCGATGGACTCGCCCGGATCCAGTTTGCCCTTGGGCCATGACCAGTCGTCATACTTTGGCCGATGAATCAGCAGCACTTCCAATTTGTCATCGACGATCCGCCAGGGGATCGCACCGGCGGCGACGATGTCAAAGTCGCCGAGAGTGATTTCCTCGGCATCCACCGAACGGATGATCTCACGAACCCGCAAAGCGGCTTCGTGCAGTTGAGGTTCGATCACTAGCTGTTACGTCCACTATTGCGTCGGCGGGCATGGTCATCGATAAGCCAGAACTGGATATCGGTCAACGGGTTGCCTTCGTCATCCTGGGAATGGCGGATCCATTCGCCGTCGGAATTCAGGTGCCAAGAGGCCGTGGAGCCGGCCATGTAGAGCTCAAGCTGATTGGTCAGGTCCTCAACGTCTTCTGGGTTGCGCAGGGAGACCAAAGCCTCGACTCGGCGGTCCAAATTGCGGTGCATCATGTCGGCCGAACCGATGTAGACCAGCGGGTCTCCGGCGTTGGCAAACATGAAGACGCGGCTGTGCTCCAAGAAGCGGCCCAGGATGGAACGCACTTCGATGTTTTCGCTCAAACCCGGAACACCTGGGCGCAGGGCGCAGATGCCGCGAACAATCACTTCAACTTTGACACCTGCCTGGCTGGCCCGGTACAGCGAATCGATAATCGCTTCATCAACGATGGAGTTCACCTTGATGACCACCTTGGCCTCAAGGCCCGACTTTGCGTTGGCGATTTCCTTTTCGATGTGTGCCAGCAAGCCGGTGCGCACCGAGCGCGGGGCCACGAGCAAACGGCTGTAGGTGGAGCGCGGAGCATACCCGGAAAGCTGGTTGAAGAGCTTGGACACGTCTTCGCCGACCGCGTCGTCACAAGTGAGCAACCCGAAGTCTTCGTAGTAGCGAGCGGTGCGCGGGTGGTAGTTGCCGGTGCCGATGTGGCAGTAGCGCCGCAGCTTGTCCCCTTCGCGGCGCACCACGAGGGACAACTTGGAGTGGGTCTTGAGGCCCACGATGCCATATACGACGTGGACGCCGGCCTGTTCTAGCTTCCTCGCCCAGGAAATATTCGCCTGCTCGTCAAAACGGGCCTTAATTTCCACCAGGGCCAAAACCTGCTTGCCAGCTTCGGCAGCGTCAATCAAAGCATCGACGATGGGTGAATCGCCACTAGTGCGGTACAAGGTCTGCTTGATCGCCATGACTTTCGGGTCGGCAGCAGCCTGCTCCAAGAACGCCTGAACGCTGGTGGAGAAGGAATCATACGGGTGGTGCAACAAGATGTCGCGCCGGCGAACGGCGGCAAATACGTTGGCTGCCTTGGCCGTTTCCGATTCGTTCAAGTGCCGCGAAGTGTGGCCCATGTGCTTCGTGTAATGCAATTCGGCACGGTCCAGCGAAGCGATGACGCCGAGTCCACGCAGATCCAGCGGGGCTGGCAGCTTGAAGACTTCGTCTTCTTCGACCGCCAATTCCCGGGTTAGCAACTCCATGATTTCCGGGTTGATGTCATCGGCAACCTCAAGTCGCACCGGTGGGCCGAAGCGGCGGCGCAACAGCTCCTTCTCCAGAGCCTGGAGCAGGTTTTCCGCGTCGTCTTCTTCGACTTCCAGATCCTCGTTACGGGTGACGCGGAAGAAATGGTGTTCAACGATTTCCATGCCCGGGAAGAGCAGCTCAAGGTGCACTGCGATAAGCGCCTCAAGGGGAATGAAACGCGCGGTGCGATGCGATGAATGGGCGGCACGGGTGCCGTCAATGCTGATCAGGCGCGCGATGGTGTCCGGAACCTTCAGTCGGGCAAAGAGCTGCTTGCCAGTCAGCGGGTTGCGGACGACCACGGCAAGATTCAGTGACAAGCCCGAGATATAGGGGAAAGGGTGTGCCGGGTCAACGGCCAGTGGGGTGAGCACCGGGAAGACCTGGGAGACGAACCACTTGGAGAGCACGTCTCGTTCGCTTGCCGAGAGATCTTCCCAGGTAGTGATGCGGATGCCCTGCTCAGCCAAATCCGGAGTGACCGAATCGGAGAATACTTTTGCGTGCCGCGTTTGCAGCGCGTGGGCGGAGGACAGCAGCAGCTCAAGCTGGTCAACCGGATTCATGCCATTGGCCGCGGGCACTGCGAGCCCTGCGGCAATGCGGCGCTTGAGGCCGGCGACGCGAACCATGAAGAATTCATCGAGGTTCGAGGCAAAGATGGACAAGAAGTTCACGCGCTCCAGGAGCGGCAGTGTCGTGTCTTCGGCCAGTTCCAGCACGCGGGCATTAAAGTGCAGCCAGCTCAGTTCGCGATCGAGAAAACGCTCGTTGTGGAATTCGCCCGCGGGGTGCAAGTCCGGAAGTGATTCAGCTGGCTCAATTCTGTCTTCGTTGACTTTCGAAGAGGGAACATCGCGTAAGTGAGAAGTAGTTTCCTGGGGGGAGCTAGTCATCTGCTGAACTCATTTCTTCCTGCGAGTAGATGTCAAAACACCTCGTGAGAGCGGTCCTGCTGGTACACGAAACCGCTGGTACTACTAGTCTATCGGTTGCGGACCGTACATAATGTCGGCGTCCCATAGTGTGAAGCCCAGCGACCGGTACAGCTTGACGGCGGGTTCGTTTTCGGCATCAACGTAGAGGATGACGGCGTCGACTCCGAGCTCCAGCAGGTAGTTGATGCCGGCAATGGTCAAAGACCGGCCCAATCCCATGCCCTGTGCCTCGGGGACAACGCCGACGACATAAACTTCGCCGGTAGGGCGAATGGCATCGCCGGAGGCAGGGTGGAGCTTGGTCCAGTGGTATGCTAAGAGGTTCTGCTCAGCATCGAAGGCAAGGAAGAAGCCGGAAGGATCAAACCAATCCTCGGCCATGCGGGCGTCAAGATCTGAAAGGGTCAGCGAACCCTGCTCGGGATGATGGGCGAAGGCCTTTGAGTTTGCGTCGAGCCAGGTGGGCTCGTCTTCACCGACACGGAAGGTGCGAACGGTAAAGCGGCGATCAGCCGGTGGCTCTTCAACAAAATCGGTGCCTTCGCGGCGCATGCGGTAGAGCTCGCGTACTCGGCTCAGGCCAATCTTGGCTGCCAGCTTTTTGGCTGCTTCATGGTCTCCGTGAGCCCATGCTTGAACCGTGGCCAGGTCCACCAGCTCGTTGAGCTTGGTCAGCAAGGCGCGGCCAATACCTGACTGGCGGTGTTCGGGATGCACCACAAGTTCCATCACCCATGGCTGATCTTGTGCTTCACGCACCAGAACGGCAACGCCTGCGAGAACTGCCTCGGCGCCCTCTCCGACTTCGGCGAGCAACGTGGTGATGTTTTCACCGGATTCATCCGCTGCCAGGGCAACCAGCGTCTGGTCGCTCAGCGGAGGGTTGCCATCGACGTCCTGGGCATCTGAAGCGAGCTGGCGCACATCGCTCAGGGTGCGTTCATCTAGTTCAGCGGTCACGTGTTGAACGGATACTGTGGTCTGTGGCAGTTCACTCATGTCATTCACGATAGTGGGTGAAGGTTTGAACTCGCCACAAAATGGCTGAAAGTTATGATTCGGTGTGGAAACGGTAGCCTACGTTACGCACAGTTCCGATGAGTTGTTCGTGATCAGTGCCCAGTTTTGCGCGCAGACGACGGACGTGAACATCCACGGTTCGAGTGCCACCGTAGTAGTCGTAACCCCAAACTTCATGCAGCAATTGTTCGCGAGTGAATACCCGTCCTGGGAACTGAGCGAGGTACTTCAGGAGCTCGAATTCCTTGTACGTCAGATCCAGCATGCGGTTATCGATGCGAGCGGTATAGCTCAGCTCATCGATGCGCAGACCCGAGGTGTTCTCGGCTGGTTCCGGAGCTGGCGCAGTGTTGGGAATGGTTGCGAGCATCAAGCGGATGCGGGCATCCAATTCAGCCGGGATGGCCGACGGCAACAGGAAATCGGCTGCATGCCATTCAGAATTCAAGATGCCCAAGGCGCCCTCACTGACGACCAGCAGGAGCGGCAAATTCAGATTCGCGTGAAGTATCTGTGCCAGCGATCGCGCTGGAATCAGATCCGTGCGTGCATCCAAGATGACGGCGTCACATTCTGGAACTTGGCTCAGCGATTCAGTGCTTGCAGGGAGAAAAGAAATTTCATGCAGTAGTAATTCGAGTGCCGGAAGAACTTCGGCCGCATTTTCGGCATGATTGCTAAGTAGCAGTAGGTGGGCCAATAGGTCGTCCTCCTGCCAATTGGTTGCGAATAAATCATCTTTACGTGTCACAGTATAAGGAATGAATCCGTTGAATCATGCATGTGAACACGCAGATGCAGACACATTACCGTCAGGAAACATAGATTGAGAATCAAAGTTTTATTGTGTGGGCTCATCGCTGTTGCCCTATTGACCTTGGCATCCAGCCTGTCTTCACTGACGTGGCCCATGGGCGCGGTCACCGCAATATTACAGCTGGTTTTTGCCTACACCTGGCCGCGCATGGTCCGCTCCGATGCGCCGTGGCCCATCACCATAATTCTTGCGTTGTGCTCGCTAGCTGCCACCGCCGCAACAATTTTCATGCCCGGCGCCTCGGTGATGTCACATAGCGTTGAAGCCATTGCGGTCGGCGTGCTTTTGGTGTTCATCAGCCAGGTGTTGCGTGGAGCAGAAGCCGAAGGCCGCCTCGCAGGCGTCGTGTCTGGTGTTACTGGCATGGTCCTGGCCGTCTTGGGCTCAGCGTGGGCTGCCAGCGCGCTGGTTGGCTATGGATTTGGGCTCACCGTCGTCACCGTCATTTCACTGCTTGGGGCTGGCGCAGTCGTTGTCACCCGATTGCCGAATCGGATCACGATGCTGCTGGCGCCATTGGTGGCCGTGGCTCTGGGCGCTGCCGCCAGTGCGCTTCCCATAGATATCCAGTGGTTCCAAGGTGCTGTGATGGGCCTGCTGGCTGGGCTGCTCGTCGGTTCATTGCGAGCACTCGCGTTGGCGAGCAAGAGCGTGCGCAATGTCAGCGGGATTCTTGGCCTGTCGTGCGGAATCATCCTGCTCAGTGGTGCTGCCAGCTGGTACGCCATGGAGGTCCTGGCGTTCATATAGCGCAACATCGTGCGGGGTATGTCACGCGTGTCGAAGTTATGCTTCGTGTCGCGCTAAGATGAAGCCATGAATGAAAATTATCTTGCACTCGAAATTTTCTTCCAGGCACTTGTCGTGATCGCCGGTCTAGGCATGGCGGGCTTCGCAGGCTTGGTAGTAAAGCGCCTCTTCCAAGGTCAGAAGTAAAAGCAGCGCACACAATAACGTGTGCGCTGCTTTTCATTTCACCACTGACGAATAGGAGCGAGTAGTCCATGGCATTTGATCTCCCTACGGACCTCACCCCGGAACTAGTACCTTTCGCATGGCTCATTGGCACTTGGGAAGGTGCTGGCCGGCTTGGCGAAGGCGAAGCCGAGGACGGGTACTTTTGGCAGCAAGTCACTTTCCGTGACGTTGGCGGCCCATATCTTGAATACCGCAGCGAATCGTGGCTCACCGAAGCCGACGGAACCAAGCTGCGGATTCTTGCCGTTGAAAACGGCTTCTGGTCCCTGGATCGCCAGCAGCAAGATGCTGACGCTGGCCCAGGAATGACCCCAGGCGACATCTTCCCGGTACTGCGTTCAGCCGATGACGTGCAGAAGCTGCACACCGATGAAGGCTTCAAGATCCAAGCGCACATCGTGCATCCTGGAGGTCTCTCCGAGCTCTACTATGGGCTGATTGATGGCCCGCGCATCCAGCTGGCCACCGAAGGCCTTCTGCGCAGCAAGAACGCCAAACCCTATGCATCATCTACCCGCATCTACGGGCTGGTCAACGGCGAGCTGTTCTGGCGTTGGGATGTATCCCAGGGCAACCTGGATCTGCAGGCCCACGCCTCTGCGGCCCTCAAGCGCGTAGCCGCCGAAGATTCGGTGAACTAGCCATGGGCACTGGATACCAGTCCGTTCTCCTGCAGCGCGACGGCGCCGTAGAAGCAGGTGGCGTCGATGCCGGAGTGGCAGCACATTATGGTGCTCCCACGCGTGAAGCTCGCAAGCTGGCCGAAGGCAAAGCTATCGCCGATCTGAGCCATTTTGATGTGCTTGAGATCCGTGGCGAAGACCGTCGAAGCTGGCTCGATACCCTCAGCAGCCAGCGTATTAATAACCTGGAGCCGGGTCAGAGCACCCAGACGCTGCTGCTCTCGATCCAGGGCCGTATTGAGCACGAGATGAAGGTGCTGGCCGACCAGGACCGGTTGATTCTCATAGCTGAACCTGGCGCGGGTGCCGCGCTGGAGCAGTTCTTGAACTCCATGCGTTTCATGCTGCGTGTTGAGGTCAATAACCTTTCCCGTACCCATGGCGTCCTGGCGGCTACCCGGCCGATTCCGGGCACCGAGGCGCCGGTGTGGACTGACCCGTGGCCGGGTGTCGCTCCGGGAGGGTGGGCCTACTCTCGCGAGGACCATCCGGGCAAGGAACGGCCTTGGCTGTTGCATGTGGTGGCTATCGATGAGCTGGCGTCAGCGGCAGCTGACGAGGATCTGGCCGGCATGATGGCGGTTGAGGCTCTGCGAATTGCCGCCTGGGAGCCACGCTTCGGCGCGGAAATCGACGACAAGACCATCCCGCATGAGCTGGATTGGTTGCGCACCGCTGTGCACCTGGAAAAGGGCTGCTACAAGGGCCAGGAAACGATTGCCCGCGTGCACAACATCGGGCATCCGCCGCGCCGTGTCGTATTCTTGGACCTTGACGGTTCGATGCACACCCTGCCGTCCACCGGGGCAGAGGTCAAGGTGGGGGAGCGCATCGTCGGACGCGTCACCTCGGCCGCGTTGCACTATGAGGCAGGGCCGATTGCCCTGGCAGTGATCAAGCGCAACGTGGATCCAGAAACGGTTCTGTCTGTTGTCGACGGCGAGACCAGCTACCCGGCGTCGCAGGATGTCATCGTGACTCCTGACGCTGGCCAGGTGGCAGGACGCTTTACCGGATTCCTCCGCACCCCGCCACAGGGCTAGGAATCGCGCCAAACTGCAGAAGGCTGGAATAAGCTGCACATACGAAGATGGCCGGGAATGCTAAGCATTCCCGGCCATCTTCGTATGCCTGCCAGACCTCGGTATTAACCGAAGAGGACTGCGGCTTCCTCGTAGCGGTCCATTGGAACGCGCTTGAGGTTATTCAAAGCGGCCCGCAACGGCACGCGCAGGACCTTGGTGCCGTGCAGGGCAACCATGGTGCCCCAAGCGGTTTCGTTCACGGAGTCCACGGCGGCCATGCCCAACCGCGTAGCCAATACACGGTCGAATGCGGTTGGCACGCCACCGCGCTGGATATGTCCAAGAACCGTGGCGCGAGTTTCGATTCCGGTGCGCTCTTCGATGACCGGGGCGAGCATTTCGCCAATGCCGCCCAAGCGTGCACGGCCAAAGGTATCCACGCCTCGAACCGAGAAGGCTTCTTCCATGCCTTCGGGAACAAAACCTTCGGCAACCACTACCAACGGTGCACGACCGCGCTCATGCGCTTCGGTAACCCACTGGCAGATCTGTTCCATCGGCGTGGACACTTCAGGAATCAGCACTGCGTGAGCGCCCGAAGCCATGCCAGCGTGCAAGGCAATCCAGCCAACGTGGCGGCCCATCACTTCGGCAACCATGCAGCGGTGGTGCGAGTCGCCGGTGGTGCGCAGGCGGTCTATTGCTTCAACCGCAATCTGGTTGGCCGTGTCGAAACCGAAAGTGTAGTCGGTAGCGTCCAAGTCGTTGTCGATGGTTTTTGGGACACCGACAATAGGCAGTCCCTCGGCGCACAAGCGTTGTGCCCCGGCCAAGGTGCCTTCGCCGCCAATTGCGATCAGGGCGTCAATGTTGTTGTCCTTGAGCACGCGGGAGATATTCTCTGCCCCGCCTAGCTCGCCTTCAAAGGCATTGGTGCGCGAGGTTCCCAAGATGGTGCCGCCCTGCTTGGCGATGCCTCGGACAGCGGTGCGAGGCAGGTCAAAGAAGTCGCCTTCTTTGACACCGCGCCAGCCGTCGCGGAAGCCAACGAATTCGTAGTCGTAGCTTTTGATGCCGTTCAGAACGGCTCCTCGGATGACGGCATTCAAGCCCGGGCAGTCTCCGCCCGAGGTCATGATTCCAACGCGCATTGGGCCTCGCTTCGTAAACTTGGAAAGCCTTGTGCAACTGGTTCGACGCTATTGCATGGCAACGGCACTAGAGCAACAAGGAATTCCGTTCGGATGTCAATTAATATCCGCGCGTCATTGAGCATCAATTCTGCATGACAGTCTACGTGCTTAATGCCACAAGGGCGAGTTGCACGTCACCGAAGTGACCGCATCTCGCCCTGTTGCTCAAGCTGCCGTCATGAATTCCGCGAAACACTGCGGAAATCTAGAGGTCCTAAAACTTACGCAGCCAGTTCTGCAAAATGATGCTGTTGTCCTGAGCCGGGATCAGAAGCCAAGCGACGATGTAGGCACCGATTCCGAAGACCGGCAGCAAGAAGGAAAGCAGCAGTGCGATGCGGACGATGGTGACATCCCAGCTGAACTTGTCGGCGATGCCGCCGGCGACACCGCCAGCAAGGCGGGAAGGCCCGCGGCGAAGTGGCATTGAACGAAGGGAATTGAAAAATTTGTCCATGGTGAATCTCCTTTGAAGTGGATGAGTTTGAAAAGCTAGAGGCTAGGGTCGCTTGGCGCGGGAATTTCCGTTTCGCGTTGACGGCGTTTGCCGGCTGCGGACAGTCCCGAAATGATCATTGCCACGCCAGCAAAGGCGACAACGATGATCAGGAACAATGGCATGTCAAAGCTCCAGTGGAAGAATGTCCGGCTCAGTGTTGCGACCGCGACCACAATCAGGATCAGTCCGAAGACCAAGGTTCCGGTGGGAAACTTTTTAGGTTGCAGGGAATCGTTGCCCATGGTTGCTCAGTCCTTAGAATTCCGGGTTGATGACGGTGGGTGTAGCCGTGGTGGCCACCTCGGTACCGAAGGACGAGAACAACCCGTCAACTTCGATGGTCAGCAGCGGTGCGTCCTCATCTAATTGGCGTTGATCCTGCGGCAGTTCAAGATCCATCTGGGAGTTGAAGACGCCATCCGAAATCACCTTCACTGGTACGTTCGGTGGGAGCTTCAAATCCAATCGGGAGAACACCGAATCAACTTCCACGGTAGTTGGCGTGCTGATCGAGTCAAGGTAGGTCAGATCAATGGTGGAGCGGCTGAAAACTGCGCTGTACTCATTGCCGCCGGGTTCCGAACGAACCGCCTGACGCGCCTCGGTGCCAAACGAGGAACCGGAGAAGACCAGAGTCAGCACCAGCAAGGGAATGCCCAAGCCCAGAAGCCCGCCGCTGGTGCGCCGCACCAGGGATGCGAAGATGACGAAGAGCCCGGTGATCAGCAAACCGGCGGCTAGTGCTACGCCCCAACCGGCACCGGGTAAATCGATGATGTGAAGGTAGTCAGCGCAGAGCACCGCGGCGATCGCCAGAATGCTCAAGCCTACTGCAGTCGTGGATAGCCACCCTGGGATCGGTTCAGCAGCTTGCGCTTTGCGAGCAGCCTTGCCCTTGAATGAATCATGGTTGTAAGGCCGGGTGTATTTGGGATCAGGAGCATACGCATAGTCGTAACCGCTGGTCTGTTGCTGTGGATCCGGGTTGCCGTTAGCCACGGTTTCCTCCTGATCGATATGGTTCGCGCTGGTCGGCTGCGTGCTGGGCGGGGCGCTGCTGCTAAAGGTGAACGCATCCTTGCGCCAAGGCATTTCCATCGCGGTGGTGTGAGGCGAGGCAGCGGGTGGTGCTTGCTCCTTGGCAGGCTTAGCCGGCCGTTGCCTCTCGAACTTTGTATTCTTCCGGCTGAAAATGATGAAAAGAACAGCGGCAACGATTGCCACCGGCCACAAGACAGGAGCTACTGAATCCAGAATCCACTGTGCAGGAAAGATTCCCAAGGCCACCAGAACCACCGCACCGGTCATGCCGCTGGTCCAGTCCTTGTCGATTGCTCGTTCCAAGTGGATGCGGCCTTGTTGGTCAGGCAACAGTGCCCAGGCCAAGCCGTAGAGAATGAGCCCCAGGCCACCGAAGAAGCTGAGCACGACGACGATGCCGCGCGCCAGAATCACATCGATCTTGAAATAATCTGCTATTCCTGTGGCGACACCACCGAGCCACCGCGACTCTTTGCGGATAATTGGTGATTTGCCCAGCTGGCTGAAAAAGCCCCGACGCCCAGACTCCGAATTGTTCATAGCTCCATGATCTCGTGTTCCTGCCGGGCACCGCTATGAGGGGATACCCTGAACTTCACCTAGGGGTGCCCCTAGATGTGGTGATCAAACACCAAAAATCGGTCATAACGTGCTTGACTTAGAACTATGGAAAGCCCTGAACGAAGTCTCTTGGTGCGCAGCGAGCATCGCATGATCGCTGGCGTCAGTGGCGGACTGGCAGCCCATCTGGGAATTCCACTGAATTACGTCCGGCTGGGGTTTATCGCCTTGACCGCCTGTGGCGGTATCGGAATCCTGCTCTACGCGTGGCTTTGGGTCTTTGTCCCAAGCGTGGAAGAAACACAGGCCGATGAAATCAGGTCCTGGGGGACAAGAAGGCGAAGCCTTGCCGAGGAGATGAACAGGGTCCAGCAGGGCTTGTTCCGCTCCCGGGAAGGATGGGAGAAGAATTCCTCCTGGCGTGAACTTCTGATCGGCTGCGGGCTGCTGGTGCTGGCCGTGCTGGCTTTGGCCCAGTGGGCAGGATGGAATATCCGCTGGGATCTGATCTGGCCTTCGCTGGGAATCATTGCCGGAATACTCTTGGCATGGCTGCAACTGGACGAACAGGTCACCAGGCCTGGCAGAAAGAAATCGGCGCCGCTTCTGATCCGGCTTGGCCTTGGTTTGTTGCTGGTCATCGGTGGCTTGCTCGCCATCCTCAGTGGTTCCGTTGGCGCTGCAGATCTGCTGGGCGGGATGTGGGCCGCGATAGCCATTATCGTCGGTGCAGTGGTCGTCTTGCTTCCATGGGGGACTAGGCTTTGGCGGGATTTCCTGGCTGAAAGAAGTTCCAGGCAGGCATCCGCACAACGCGCGGAGTTCGCAGCCCACTTGCACGATTCGGTCTTGCAGACCTTGGCCGTCATCCAAAAGCGCAGTGATGACCCCGCCGCAGTGCGGACCTTGGCCCGCATCCAGGAACGCGAGTTGCGCCAGTGGCTTTACGGCAACCAGGACCTGGACGATGAAGACGTTGTGGTCGAGGTGCAACACGAAGCCAGCGACATCGAACAATTGCTGCTGCGCGATGTTGAAGTCATCGCCGTGGGAAACGCCCAAGGCTTCGAAGGGCAGCAGGCGCTGGTCGCGGCTACCAGGGAAGCAATGATGAATGCGGCCAAGCACGCGCCGGGCAAGATCTCCGTGTACATCGAGTGCTCCGAGACGGCCGTTGAAGTCTTTGTCCGCGACCGCGGCGAGGGCTTTGACTTCGGCGAGATTCCCGAGGACCGCCATGGAGTGCGGGAGTCGATTATTGGACGCATGCAGCGTGCTGGTGGCAAGGCCACGATACGCAGCAGCGAAACCGGAACCGAGATCCGGCTGAGCATGCCTAGGAACACTACGCAGGAAGAACCACATTCATGAGCACCGAAAACAGCACCCAAAGCTATCGTGTAGTCCTTGTAGACGATCACGCGATTTTTCGCTCCGGCCTGAAAGCGGACCTCGCCAATGACATGCAAATTGTTGGGGAGGCAGGAAGCGTTGAGGAAGCCATCGCGGTGATTACCGAGCAAAAGCCTGATGTGGTGTTGCTTGATGTCCACCTGCCTGGCGGCCGGGCTGGAGGAGGCGCCGAAGTCCTGAAGAATTGCACCCAGCTGCTGGGGACAACGAAGTTCCTGGCGCTGAGTGTTTCTGATGCAGCCCAAGATGTGGTCACGGTGATCCGCGCCGGTGCGCGCGGCTATGTCACCAAGAGCATTTCGGGTGAGGAGATTTCTGATGCGGTGCGTCGTGTGGCTGCTGGCGACGCGGTCTTTTCGCCGCGCCTGGCCGGTTTTGTGCTTGATGCATTTGGCAGCAGTAGCACAGTATCGGCAGTCGATGAAGAACTGGATCTGCTCTCGGACCGCGAATTGCAGGTCATGCGCTTGATCGCCCGCGGCTACAGCTACAAGGAAGTGGCTACGGAATTGTTCATCTCGGTGAAAACCGTGGAGTCCCACGTATCGAATGTCCTGCGCAAGCTCCAGCTATCCAACCGGCATGAACTCACCCGCTGGGCCGTGGACCGCAAGATCCTTTAATCGCGGCTGGGCAAAAAACTGCCGGTGGCCCAAGGAACTCCTTGGGCCACCGGCAGTCTGAATTGATACTGCGCCTACTTGGCTTCGCCGAGCAATTTGGCGATGCGTGCTACCCCTTCAGCGAGATCGGCATCCCCCAGCGCGTAGGACATGCGGATGTAGCCCGATGGGCCAAAGGCTTCGCCTGGGACAACGGCGACCTCGGCCTGCTCCAGGATGAAGGCGGCCAATTCGGCGCTGGTGTTGTTGACGACGCCACGGATTTCACGACCGAGCAGTCCTCGAACGTCCGAGTACGCGTAGAACGCGCCTTCCGGAGTTGGGCAGTGCAGGCCGTCAATGGCGTTCAGGCCCTCGACGATGGCCAGACGGCGGCGGTTGAAAGCGGTCTTCATTTCATTGACAGCATCCAATGGGCCGGAGACGGCAGCCAGCGCGGCACGCTGGGAAACGTTGGCAACGTTCGAGGTGGCGTGCGACTGCAGGTTGGTGGCGGCCTTGATGACGTCGGCTGGGCCGGCCATCCATCCAACGCGCCAACCGGTCATGGCGTAGGTCTTGGCGACGCCGTTGAGGATGACGACGCGATCTTCCAGCTCCGGGGCCAGGGTGGCGATGGAGCTGAAGCTGGCATCTCCGTATGTCAGGTGCTCGTAGATTTCGTCGGTGACAACCCACAGGCCCTTGGAAGCTGCCCACTGGCCGATCTCGCGAACCTGCTCTGGCGAGTACACGGCGCCCGTAGGGTTCGACGGCGAAACGAATAGCAGCACCTTGGTGCGATCGGTCAGCACGGACTCGAGCTGCTCAACAGTGACCTTGTAGCCCTGTTCCGGACCGGCGAAGATCGAGACGGCCTTGCCGCCGGCCAACTGAATAGCTTCAGGGTAGGTGGTCCAGTATGGAGCTGGAACAATGACCTCGTCGCCTGGATCGAGCAAGGTGGCGAAGGTGTTGTACACGGCCTGCTTGCCGCCATTGGTCACCAGGACCTGGGATGCGGAGATCTCATAGCCGGAGTCGCGCAGGGTCTTTTCCGCAATGGCTTCGCGCAGCTCTGGAAGGCCAGCAGCAGGGGAGTAGCGGTGGTTCTTCGGATCTGTTGCAGCTTTGAGCGCAGCTTCAACAATGTAGCCAGGCGTTGGGAAGTCAGGTTCACCGGCACCGAACCCGATGACTGGGCGTCCAGCGGCTTTCAGGGCCTTGGCCTTGGCGTCGACGGCGAGGGTTGCGGATTCGGAGATTGCGCCGATGCGGCGAGAAATTCGAGACATGTGAGAATTCGTCCTGAAGTCTATGGGGTCAGCTGTTGTTTCCCAGTTTAGATCCCTGAACCCCAGATCAATCGACCATGAGTGAAAATGACATCAACGCGGATCAATGGGCGCTGATCTATGCGTTCTGCGCCACACCATGGGTTGTCAGTTCGACATTTGCGATTTCGTTGCGTAAAGTTATTTCTCGTTGCCGAGACATCGCAACGGAACAAGCTCGATGCTTTTATCCGCTAAGATGATCTAGGTGGGAGCGAGAAAAGCTCCGAAGGGTAGTGGCGCAATTGGTAGCGCAGCGGTCTCCAAAACCGCAGGTTGCAGGTTCGAGTCCTGTCTGCCCTGCGCAGTAGCGATTTTGTCGCTCAGCGAATTACTCACGTCACGGTGTGTTGTGGTCGGTCAGGCTACGACGCACCGTGATTGTTTCAACTGGCCAAAAAAATTGAAACGAGGAAGAACGTGACCGAATCTGCTCTCAACTCTGGAAAGAGTAAGCAGAAGAAGGGCTTTTTTGCCCAAATCATGCTGTTTTTCCGTCAGGTAATCGCGGAACTTAAAAAGGTAGTCACCCCGACCCGTAGCGAATTGCTCAATTACTTCTTGGTAGTTGTCGGATTTGTTGTCGTGGTGATGCTGATCGTGACAGCCCTGGATTTCGTCTTTGGGCAAGGTTCGATCCTCCTGTTCACTAAACAGGTAGAACAGTAAGTTTAGTTGCCTCGGAGGTATAATCGCCCCCGAGGCAATTTCAGTGTCATTCAGTCAAAGAAAGCAGGAGCTGCAGTGTCCGACAAGGAACTCGAACCGCAGATTAATGACGAGGTCGAAAACGAGTTCGTTGAAGCCGACAGCGATCAGGTAGATGCAGCCGCTGAGGTTGATATCGACTCGACCGAAGCCCCAGCCGCAGATGCTGAAGATGCCCAGGTTGCTGAAGTTGAATCTGAAGAAGATTCTCAGGTCGCTGAATCTGACGTAGAGGTCGAAGAAACCGACGCCGAGGAATCCGGCGAAGACAAGGTTGCTCGCCTCAAGGAAGAATTCCGTTCGAAGCTGCGCCGCCTGCCTGGTGACTGGTTTGTCATCCACACCTACGCCGGTTACGAAAACCGCGTCAAGGTGAACCTGGAAACCCGTATCCAGACCCAGGACATGGAAGAGTTCATCTACGACATCCAGGTGCCGATGGAAGAAGTCGTTGAGGTCAAGAACACCCAGCGCAAGATCGTCCGCCGCGTGCGCATCCCGGGCTACGTCCTGGTTCGCATGGAGCTCACCGACGCTTCGTGGGGTGTTGTTCGACACACTCCAGGCGTCACCGGTTTCGTTGGAAACGCCCACGATCCCAACCCGCTGAACCTCGACGAAGTGTTCTCCATGCTTGAGCACACCGTGGTCGACCCAGTAGAGCAGCCATCGGCGTCCAAGCCTGGCCGTGCTCCAATCACTGAGGTCACTGTGGACTTCGAGGTTGGCGAATCGGTTATCGTCAACGATGGTCCATTCGAAACGATGCCGGCCACGATCTCGGAAATCAAGCTGGATGCAGCTCAGCTGGTGGTACTGGTTTCGATCTTCGAACGCGAAACCCCAGTGACCCTGAACTTCAACCAGGTCACCAAGATCCAGTAGTATTAAGTCTTCGTGCCCCATATCGGTCGCTTATCGATGTGAGGGCGCGTTTGGCTGTCGCGCCACGATAGCCAGATCCCCGTGCCACGCTCCTGTGCCGCGGGAAACGCAAGAGTAAGAAGGACCCGACATGGCCCCAAAGAAAAAGGTCACCGGACTCATCAAGCTGCAGATCCAAGCAGGCGCTGCTAACCCAGCTCCGCCAATTGGTCCAGCCCTTGGTCAGCACGGCGTCAACATCATGGAATTCTGCAAGGCTTACAACGCAGCGACCGAGTCGCAGCGCGGTAACGTGATTCCAGTTGAAATCACCGTCTACGAAGACCGTTCGTTCACTTTCATCACCAAGACTCCTCCTGCAGCAGAGCTGATCAAGAAGGCTGCTGGCATTGCAAAGGGTTCGGGCACTCCTCAGTCCCTGAAGGTTGCAAACCTGACCCAGGCACAGGTTGAGGAAATCGCCACCTCCAAGATGGCTGACCTGAACGCAAACGATCTGGCTGCCGCAGCCAAGATCATCGCCGGTACCGCTCGCTCCATGGGTGTGACCGTAGAAGGCTAGTTCCGCCTTCCGCTGTTCACCTGGTGAAGAGCAACAAAGAATTTAATCTAAGGCGAAACGATCAGCTGATCGATTCGCCCGTGGCAGGACCGCGCGCGGTCCATATGACCACGACTGCATAAGGAGAAAACGCAGATGGCAAAGCGCAGCAAAGCATACGTAGCCGCCGCGGCTAAGATCGATGCCGACAACAACGTCTACGCTCCGGCCCAGGCAATTGCCCTGGCCAAGGAGACCGCAGGCGAGAAGACCAACTCGACCGTTGAGGTTGCTTTCCGCTTGGGTGTTGACCCACGCAAGGCCGACCAGATGGTCCGCGGTACCGTCAACCTTCCACACGGCACCGGCAAGACCGCCCGCGTGGTTGTTTTCGCTAACGGCGACAAGGCAGAAGCAGCTCGCGAAGCTGGCGCCGACTTCGTTGGCTCGGACGACCTGATCGAAAAGATCCAGGGCGGCTGGGTTGACTTCGACGCAGCAGTTGCTACCCCTGACCTGATGGGCAAGGTTGGCCGCTTGGGTAAGGTACTGGGTCCTCGTAACCTGATGCCAAACCCTAAGACCGGTACCGTAACCATGGATGTTGCCAAGGCAGTTACCGACATCAAGGGCGGCAAGATCGACTTCCGCGTCGACAAGCACTCGAACCTGCACTTCATCATTGGCAAGGTTTCGTTCGACCAGAAGCAGCTGACCGAGAACTACGCAGCAGCTCTTGAAGAGGTATTGCGCCTGAAGCCTTCGGCTTCGAAGGGCCGCTACATCTCGAAGGCCACCCTCGCAACCACCTTCGGTCCAGGCATCCCTGTTGACCCGAACGTGACCCGCGTCGAGGCCTAAGCCTAGTAGCTTAATCAATTGAGGGAGCATGCCGATTACCGGCATGCTCCCTCAGTATTTAACCGGCGATTCCAACCTGTTCCGCGAGGCCCGTGTGCGGATAGGAAACCATAATTGCCGGTGATAGGCTTGGATTGCCGAGTAATTCGGACATCTGTGTATGGATCCCCCAAGGCTATACACCGATGAGGCTTAGAAGTTCCCCAAGCTTCTAGGTCCGACGGGACTTATTGCCCGTGTTCCCCAAGCGCAGGCAAATAAGTCCCGTCACCCCAAACCACATCTAAGTGATTAGTATCATGATCCTGGGTCCAGCTTCGATTTGCTGTGCCTCGCTCATCTGGCTTAGACTGGAACTACCGAAGACCGTCGGTTGAACAATTGGATTCCCAATGTTCCTAAAGGTCCGCAAGGACAACCAACGCAGGTTACATAGATTTGCTTTAACTTGAATGAGTTGAACTGCCCTGTGCTCCTGCGCGGGGCTATTTTTATGGCCTCGCCGGTTTTGAAACGGTACCGAACAAATCCCCGGAAGGAGTGTTATGGCAACCCCGAGCAAGACTGCAGCGATTGAAGAAATCACTGCGGACTTTAACGAAGCAACCGCGGCTGTCTTGACCGAATACCGTGGGCTTACCGTTGCACAGCTCAAGGATCTGCGCCGCTCGCTTGGTCAGGAGACCAAGTACGCAGTTGTAAAGAACACCTTGACCGCAATCGCAGCTAAGAACGCTGGCATCGATGCATTCGATGAGCAGCTTTCCGGCCCAACTGCTATCGCCTTCGTAAAGGGCGATGCTGTTGCTGCTGCTAAGAGCCTCACGGAATTCGCCAAGACCAACGACAAGCTGGTTATCAAGACCGGCTGGTTCGAAGGCAAGGCGCTGGACCAGAGCGGCATCGCTGCACTGGCCGCACTGGAATCCCGCGAAACCCAGCTCGCTCGCGTTGCTGCAGTACTGCAGGCTCCGGCCTCCGCTGCTGCTCGCGTCGTCGAAGCGCTGCGTGCAAAGCTCGAAGAGGACAACGGTGGCGCTGCTGCCGAGGAAGCTCCGGCAGAAGCCTAAGCTTTCGCGATCTCTCGCAACGTAATCCCAAATTCATTAGGCCCCCGGGCCAAAACCGAAAGGACGCCGACCATGGCGAAGCTCAGCAACGAAGAGCTGCTTTCCGCATTCAAGGAAATGACCATCATCGAGCTTTCCGAGTTCGTTAAGGAATTCGAAGAGACCTTCGACGTAACCGCTGCTGCTGTTGCAGTTGCCGGTCCTGCTGCTGGCGGCGAAGCTGCTGCAGAAGAGAAGACCGAATTCGACGTTGTCCTCGAATCGGCTGGCGACAAGAAGATCGCAGTGATCAAGGAAGTTCGCGCAATCACTTCCCTGGGCCTGAAGGAAGCCAAGGAGCTCGTTGACAGCGCTCCAAAGGCTCTGCTTGAGGGTGTTGCAAAGGACGCTGCCGAGAAGGCTAAGGAAGCTCTGGAAGCTGCCGGCGCTACCGTCACCGTTAAGTAAGTACCGCGGTCACTCGCAACTTATTGCCAAGGGGTCCACAGGCGAATGCCTGTGGGCCCCTTGGCCGTTAACTGGTACTTTCATCTGAATTGTTTTATAACGTTTCTATTAACAGCGTTTATTCAAGTTCAATGTATATGATAATTAGGTGTCGAATTCTCTAGCTCCCCGGACCCACGCAACTGCGCCGAGACTTGGTCTATTAGATGCACTGCGTATCACCGCTGCTCTGATAGTGGTGTTCTACCACTACACGGCTTGGGGACATGATCACTGGGGGACCAACGCTCCGGAATTCTGGCCTGTGCTCTCTGAATTCACCCGGTACGGCCAATTGGGAGTGCAGCTTTTCTTCCTGATTTCAGGTTTCGTGATCCTGATGTCCTTGCAGGGCAAAAACGTCATCGGATTCATCGGATCACGAGTCGGAAGGCTATATCCAGCCTATTGGCTGGCCGTCATTGCCGCCGCAGTGCTGTCATTGAAAATCTGGCCAGCGGGCAACGAGGGGCGAACCGCCAGCGACATCTTGCCGAACCTGACGATGATGCAGTCGGCCTTCAACATCCAGGACCTAGATGGCGTCTACTGGACGCTGTGGGTTGAGCTGCGCTTTTATATACTGCTCGGCCTGCTGCTGGCCCTGGGGCTGGTCAAGAACAAGCACATTATGTGGTTGTGCGCGTTGTGGCCGGCCATTGGCCTCTATCTTCACTTCACCCAGCTGGATAAGGTTCAGGACTGGTTCGCCGGCCAATATGCCGCCCTTTTCGCCGCCGGCATGATGATGTACTTGATCTATCAGAACGGCCACACGCTCCTGCGCTGGCTGCTGCTGATTTTTGATACCGCAATCGCCGCATTCTTCACCGGAATCAAGGGCCGCTTCGATGCTGGCTATCTTTCCGGACTCGACGTTCCAGCATGGCACTTCCAAGTGCTCGCGGTAGCTTGCGTAGCCATTCTGGCGGTATGCACGTTGACTCCTCTCAAGCACATCCAGGCACGATGGATGGCCGTTGCTGGTTCGCTGACTTTCCCGCTATATCTTTTCCACCAGCTGTGGGGCTGGTGGATCATCGAAGAACTTCACGGCATCATGAACAAGTACGTGCTGCTCTTCGGATTGATTGTGTTCATGCTCGGCTGGGCGTACTTGGTAGCGCGATTCGTCGAGGGGCCAGTTGGCTTGCCATTGCGCAACGCCACGATCAAGACGCTGAACGTCACCTCCGAATGGGTCAAGAGGGCGCTGAGCCGTCCAGCGCTATCTATTCCGGAGCCGAAATATCAGCAATCGTGGCATCAAACCCGGTAACCAGATCCTGCGGGTGAACCAGCAGCCCGTGGCCACGGTCGCCGCTGCCCAGCCCGATATGCTCAGGTAACGGCTCCTCGAAAACGCTGGCATCGATGTACACCGGAAGTACCGAATGCGAGCCGAAGGGGGTAATGGTTCCGCTTTCGTAGTGCGTGACATCCCATGCAACGCCCGAATCAGGCAGCGAGAGCTTGTTGACGCCCAGCTGGCTGCGCAATTTTGCCCAGTCCAGTTTGCGGCCTCCGGGAATCAATGCGAAAACGAAGGTGTCATCAGATTTCTTGATCACCAGGGACTTCAACAGGTGGGCGGGCTTGATTCCCAAGGCCTCGGCAGCCTCCTCCAAGGACTTCACCTTGTCGCGCGGTACCAGTTCAATGGGGATGTTTCGGCGGGAAGCGTCGAGCGTTACTCGGGTCAATGCTTCGTCGGACTGCAACTTGTTCATTGGATCTCCTGAGCGTCGATGTTTGCCCCAGCATAGTCATTAGCTCGTGAAGATTCCATGACGCGCGGGTGCATGTGCCGACGAGTTTCGGCCATCTGCCCACCGGACAGGGCGCGGGAATGGAACTGCTGCAAGGACAGGTCCGCGGGCAATGAAAAATTTCGAATGCAGATGACCCATAGGGCGCCGAAGGGTCGTCAGATAAGGCAAATTCGGTGCTGTGACAAAACGCACATGGCATCGGGCGAACGGTGATTGCGTGTGACTGATGTGCGCGACAAGCGTTCCACCGCAGCAGCGTATCTGCTAAGAATCTACGGGATCAGTAGGCTAAATGCGATGAGGGGAGAAGGTTGGCGAATGCGGGGAAGCCAACGGTTTCTCGGGGAAATGGCATCGCTGGGGCCGGGCGTAATCCACGGGCGAAAACTATAGCACGGATTTGTGCACCGAGTATCGACAACCGGAAATTACTCCGGTAGAGTAGAAATTTGCGCCTTACTGTTTGCGCGCGCGACCTTCATATAGCGGTGGGTTCGTGCGGTCCCAAAAGAGGAACTGTCCTATGGCAGGTACCTTAGCACGGTAAGCGTTCGGAAACCTGACGGTCTTTGGAAGGATCCATCTTGGTCGCCTCGAGCAACCCTAACAACCAAACCGCTAGTTCGGCTCGCGATGCTGCATACGCTGGCCGACTTTCTTTTGCAAAGATTCACGAACCACTTGAAGTGCCTAACCTGCTGGCATTGCAGACCGAGAGCTTTGACCGCCTCGTCGGCAACCAGAACTGGGTAGAGCGTCTGGCCAAGGCAGAAGCCGCTGGAGACTTCAGCGTGCCCAACACCTCGGGCCTGGCTGAGATCTTCGAGGAAATCTCCCCGATCGAGGACTTCCAGGACACCATGTCCTTGAGTTTCTCGGAGCCGGAGTTCGCTGATCCCAAGTACTCGATTGCCGAGTGCAAGGACCGCGACGCCACCTACTCGGCACCGCTGTATGTCAAGGCCGAATTCATGAACAATGAAACCGGCGAAATCAAGCAGCAGACCGTGTTCATGGGCGATTTCCCGCTGATGAGCGAAAAGGGCACCTTCATCATCAACGGCACCGAGCGTGTCGTTGTGTCCCAGCTGGTTCGCTCCCCGGGTGCTTACTTCGAGTCCGCACCGGACAAGACCAGTGACAAGACGATCTACTCGGCACGTATCATCCCATCGCGTGGTGCATGGTTCGAGCTGGAAATCGACAAGCGCGACCAGATCGGCGTGCGCCTTGACCGCAAGCGCAAGCAGTCGGTCACCGTGCTGCTCAAGGCCCTGGGCTGGAGCGAAGAGCAGATCCTGTCCGAGTTCGGCCAGTACGATTCGATGCGCGCCACCTTGGAAAAGGACAGCATCAAGGACCAGGACGAAGCGCTGCTGGATATCTACCGCAAGCTGCGTCCAGGCGAGCCTCCAACGGTCGAGGCCGCTCAGGCACTGTTGAAGAACATGTACTTCGAGCCTAAGCGCTACGATCTGGCCAAGGTTGGCCGCTACAAGATCAACCGCAAGCTCGGTGTCGAGACCCCGGTTAACGCCGAGAACGCATCGGTGCTGGCACTTGACGACCTCGTTGCCATGATCCGCTACCTCGTTGCGCTGCACGCCGGCGAGAAGACCGTTCAGGGCACCCGCAAGGGCGAGATCGTTGACATCCCGGTCAACGTGGATGACATCGACCACTTCGGCAACCGTCGCATCCGCGCCGTGGGTGAACTGATCGAGAACCAGGTGCGCACCGGCCTGTCCCGCATGGAGCGTGTTGTGCGCGAGCGCATGACCACCCAGGACGTCGAGGCGATCACCCCGCAGACTCTGATCAACATCCGCCCTGTCGTGGCTGCCATCAAGGAGTTCTTCGGAACCTCGCAGCTCTCGCAGTTCATGGACCAGAACAACCCGCTGGCCGGCCTGACCCACAAGCGCCGCTTGTCGGCTCTGGGCCCAGGTGGTCTGTCCCGTGACCGCGCAGGCATGGAAGTTCGAGACGTTCACCCGTCGCACTACGGACGCATGTGCCCGATTGAAACTCCCGAAGGCCCGAACATCGGCCTGATCGGTTCGTTGGCAACCTACGGCCGCATCAACGCCTTCGGTTTCATCGAAACCCCATACCGCCGCGTGTCCAACGGTGTCGTCTCCAACGAGGTTGACTACCTGACCGCAGACGACGAGCTGCAGCACTACATCGCACAGGCCAACGCGCCTCTGGATGAGAACGGCCGCTTCTTGGAAGAGACCGTTCTGGTTCGTGAAAAGGGCGGTGGCGGCGAGCCTGTTATCGTCGACGCGGCTGAAGTGACCTTCATGGACGTTTCGCCTCGCCAGATGGTGTCGGTAGCTACCGCGCTGATTCCATTCCTCGAGCACGACGATGCCAACCGAGCACTGATGGGCGCCAACATGCAGCGCCAGGCTGTGCCGCTGCTGAAGTCGGAGCGCCCGCTGGTTGGTACCGGCATGGAGAAGTTCGCGGCAGTTGACGCCGGCGACTCCGTGGTGGCTTCCAAGCCAGGTGTGGTCACCGAGGTCTCTGCTGACCTGGTTGTTGTCATGAACGATGACGGCACCGAGTCGATGTACCCGATCATGAAGTTCGCACGCTCGAACCAGGGCAACGCCTACAACCAGCGCGTTCGCGTGTCCGAAGGCGATCGCCTGGAGTTCCAGTCGATCATCGCCGACGGTCCGTCCACCGACTCCGGTGAGTTGTCCCTGGGCAAGAACCTGCTCGTGGCATTCATGTCCTGGGAAGGCTACAACTACGAGGATGCGATCATCCTCTCCCAGCGCATGATCTTCGACGACGTGCTCACCTCGATCCACATCGAAGAGCACGAAGTTGACGCCCGCGACACCAAGCTCGGTGCCGAGGAAATCACCCGCGACATCCCGAATGTCTCGGAAGACATCCTCTCCCAGCTTGATGACCGCGGCATCGTCTACATCGGTGCCGAGGTTGAAGCCGGCGACGTGCTGGTAGGCCGTGTCACCCCTAAGGGCGAGACCGAGCTGACCCCGGAAGAGCGCCTGCTGCGTGCCATCTTCGGCGAGAAGTCCCGCGAAGTCCGCGATACTTCGCTGAAGGTTCCGCACGGCGAGTCTGGCACCGTCATTGGTGTTCGCATCTTCGACCGCGACAACGACGATGACCTTTCCCCTGGTGTCAACCAGCTGGTCCGCGTCTACGTTGCCCAGAAGCGCAAGATCTCCATCGGTGACAAGCTCGCTGGCCGCCACGGCAACAAGGGTGTTATTTCCCGCATCCTGCCACTGGAGGATATGCCATTCCTCGAGGACGGCACCCCACTGGATATCATCCTGAACCCGCTGGGTGTGCCAGGCCGTATGAACGTCGGCCAGGTTATGGAAATCCACCTGGGCTGGGCTGCCAAGCAGGGCTGGAAGATCGAAGGCGAGCCTGCTTGGGTTCGCGATCTGCCGAACCTGCCACGCGAGTCCGAGTCCACCACCGTGGCAACTCCAGTGTTCGACGGCGCTTCGGAAGAAGAAATCCGCGGCATCCTGGATTCGACCAACAAGACCCGCGACGGGGTGCGCCTGATTGGCAACTCCGGCAAGGCGAAGCTGTTTGACGGCCGATCCGGCGATCCGTTGCCAGATCCGGTTTCCGTTGGCTACATGTACATCTTGAAGCTCCACCACCTGGTGGACGACAAGATCCACGCCCGTTCCACCGGTCCATACTCCATGATCACCCAGCAGCCATTGGGTGGTAAGGCCCAGTTCGGTGGCCAGCGCTTCGGTGAAATGGAAGTTTGGGCACTGGAGGCCTACGGTGCCGCTTACACGCTGCAGGAAATCCTGACCATCAAGTCGGATGATATCCACGGTCGCGTTAAGGTCTACGAAGCTATCGTCAAGGGCGAGAACGTTCCAGAGCCTGGTGTTCCAGAATCGTTCAAGGTGCTCATCAAGGAAATGCAGTCGCTGTGCTTGAACGTCGAGGTACTTGGTACCGACGGCAACACTATCGAAATGCGTGAGTCGGACGAGGAATCGTTCCGCGCCGCTGAAGAGCTGGGCATCGACCTTTCACGGTCGGAGCCGAACTCCGTTGAGGAAGTTTAATTTGACGCCCTGCCTGCAGTGAACCTGCAGGCAGCGGCCGAGAATTCAACCCTCATTCGTATCGACTTCAGACACCACAGAAGAGAGAAAAGGACCATATGTCCAGCGATTCCTCATTCGGCCTCATGCGAATCAACCTTGCCACCGCGGAAGAAATCCGTGGATGGAGCTACGGCGAGGTCAAGAAGCCGGAAACCATTAACTACCGCACCCTGAAGCCGGAGAAGGACGGTCTTTTCTGCGAAAAGATCTTCGGCCCTTCCCGCGACTGGGAATGCTACTGCGGCAAGTACAAGCGCGTGCGCTTCAAGGGCATCATCTGCGAGCGTTGTGGCGTTGAGGTGACCCGTGCGAACGTTCGTCGTGAGCGCATGGGCCACATCGAGCTTGCAGCTCCAGTGACCCACATCTGGTACTTCAAGGGCGTTCCATCGCGCTTGGGCTACCTGCTTGACCTGGCTCCGAAGGACCTCGAAAAGGTCATCTACTTCGCTGCCTACATGATCACCGGTGTTGACGAGGCACGTCGCCACGCCGAAATGCCTAACCTGCAGGCCCAGCACGACCTGGAACTGCGCAACCTGGCGAACAACGCAGAAGCTGACAAGAAGGCTGTTGCAGCCGACCTGGAAGCCGAGCTGGAGCGCCTGGAAGCAGATGGCGCCAAGAACGCCGAGCTGAACAAGGCCCGTACCCTGGCCGAGAAGACCGTTCTGCAGATCGACAAGCGCGCCAAGGCCGAAGCCGAGCGCCTGCGTGCGGTCTGGGAGCGCTTCAAGGGCCTGAAGGTCGCCGACCTCGAAGGCGACGAAGGCCTCTACCGCACCATGCGCGAGAAGTACGGACTGTACTTCGAGGGCTCTATGGGTGCAGAAGCGATCCAGAAGCGCCTTGAGAACTTCGATCTGGCCGGCGAAGCTGAAGAGCTGAAGACCATCATCGAGAACGGCAAGGGCCAGAAGAAGGCCCGCGCCCTCAAGCGCCTGAAGGTTGTCAACGCCTTCCTGGTCAATGGCAACTCGCCTAAGGGCATGGTGCTTGACGCCGTTCCAGTGATCCCGCCAGAACTGCGCCCAATGGTCCAGCTCGATGGTGGCCGTTTCGCCACCTCGGACCTGAACGACCTGTACCGCCGCGTGATCAACCGCAACAACCGCCTCAAGCGCCTGCTTGATCTCGGTGCGCCAGAGATCATCGTGAATAACGAAAAGCGCATGATGCAGGAAGCTGTTGACTCGCTGTTCGACAACGGCCGCCGTGGCCGTCCGGTCACCGGTCCAGGTAACCGCCCGCTGAAGTCCCTGAGCGACATGCTCAAGGGCAAGCAGGGTCGTTTCCGCCAGAACCTGCTCGGCAAGCGCGTTGACTACTCGGGCCGTTCGGTCATCGTGGTTGGCCCGCAGCTGAAGCTGCATCAGTGCGGTCTGCCTAAGCAGATGGCCTTGGAGCTCTTCAAGCCGTTCGTGATGAAGCGCCTGGTTGACCTCAACCACGCACAGAACATCAAGTCGGCCAAGCGCATGGTCGAGCGCTACCGCCCGCAGGTCTGGGACGTTCTCGAAGAGATCATCACAGAGCACCCGGTATTGCTCAACCGTGCACCAACCCTGCACCGCTTGGGCATCCAGGCCTTCGAGCCACAGCTGGTTGAAGGCAAGGCCCTTCAGCTGCACCCATTGGTTTGTGGCGCCTTCAACGCCGACTTCGACGGTGACCAGATGGCAGTCCACCTGCCGCTGAGCCCAGAAGCCCAGGCTGAAGCCCGCATCTTGATGCTGTCCTCGCACAACATCTTGAAGCCTTCCGATGGCCGCCCAGTGGCATTGCCTTCGCAGGATATGATCATCGGATTGCACCACTTGACCACCAAGCGTGCCCAGGAGATCGGCGCCGGCCGCGTGTTCTCCACGATCTCCGAGGCCATCATGGCCAAGGACCGTGGCGAGCTGCACCTGAACGCACCGATCAAGGTCCGCGTGCCGAACTTCGTTCCTTCCGAGGAGCAGCCTGCTCCTGAAGGCTGGGAGCCAGGCACCGACGCATTGCTGGAGACCTCGCTGGGCCAAGTGCTGTTCAACGACACCCTGCCAGCGGACTACCCATGGGTTGCCCGCGTTGCCGGCAAGGATGCACTCTCGGAGATTGTCAACGATCTGGCAGAGCGCTACCCGAAGATCATCGCCGCAGCTACCCTGGATAACCTGAAGGATGCCGGTTTCTACTGGGCTACCCGCTCGGGCGTCACCGTGGCAATCTCGGACATCACCTCGAACATGGACAAGGCAGCCATCCTTGCGCCATACGAGGAACGTGCCGCCAAGGTGCAGGCTTCCTACGACAAGGGCCTGATTGCGGATACCGAACGCCGCCAGGACCTGATCGACATCTGGACCAAGGCTACCGACGAGGTTGCCGAGGCCATGAAGAACGGCATGGAAGAGTTGAACACCATTAACCGAATGGTGACTTCCAAGGCCCGTGGTAACTACCTGCAATTGCGCCAGATTGCCGGTATTCGTGGTCTGGTGTCCAACCCTAAGGGTGAAATTATTCCTCGCCCGATCAAGTCTTCCTACCGTGAAGGCCTGTCGGTTCTGGAGTACTTCATCGCGACCCACGGTGCGCGTAAGGGCCTGGCCGATACCGCACTGAAGACCGCAAACTCGGGTTACCTGACCCGTCGTCTGGTCGACGTGTCGCAGGATGTCATCGTTCGCGAAGAGGACTGCGGCACCAAGCGCGGCCTGACCGTTGCCATCGCGGATAACTCCGCGGGCATTCGTGTCAAGCACGAAACCGTTGAGAACTCGGCTTACACCCGTACGCTGGCCGCCGACGTCAAGGACGCCGAAGGCACCGTGCTGGCAACCGCCGGTTCCGATGTGGGCGACGTGCTGATCGAGTCGCTGTACAACGCAGGCGTGGATGAAATCCGCGTTCGCTCCGTGCTGACCTGCGACTCGGCTGTTGGAACCTGTGCACTGTGCTACGGCCGTTCGCTGGCCAGCGGCAAGACCGTGGACATCGGCGAGGCTGTTGGCATTATCGCCGCGCAGTCCATCGGCGAGCCTGGTACCCAGCTGACCATGCGTACCTTCCACACCGGTGGTGTGGCATCGGCTGACGATATCACCCAGGGTCTGCCTCGTATCCAGGAATTGTTCGAAGCCCGTACCCCTAAGGGTGTGGCTCCGATGTCCGAGGTCACCGGTCGCGTGTCGATCGAGGACGACGAGAAGCAGCTGCGTGTTGTGGTCACCCCGGACAACGGCGACGAGAAGCAGGCCTACCCGGTTCTGCGTCGTGCTCGCCTGTTGGTCGAGGAAGGCCAGAACATTGTTGCCGGTACCCAGCTCACCAGCGGTACCTTGGATCCGAAGCAGGTTCTTCGAGTCCTCGGCCCACGTGAAGCACAGAAGTTCCTGGTCCGCGAAGTCCAGGATGTGTACCAGTCCCAGGGTGTAGGCATCCACGATAAGCACGTGGAAGTCATCGTCCGCCAGATGCTGCGTCGCGTCACCGTGATCGAGTCCGGCGAGACCGAGTTGCTGCCAGGCGAGTTGGCCGACCGTTCGCGCTTCACCGCTGCGAACCGCAAGGCTGTCACCGAAGGCAAGCGCCCAGCTGCCGGTCGTGACGAGATGATGGGTATTACCAAGGCATCGCTGGCTACGGACTCGTGGCTGTCGGCTGCTTCCTTCCAGGAAACCACTCGCGTCCTGACCCAGGCCGCGATGGAAGGCAAGGAAGATCCGCTGCGCGGCCTGAAGGAGAACGTGATCATCGGTAAGCTGATCCCGGCCGGTACCGGTCTGGATCGCTACACCCAGGTCAACGTCGAGCCAACCGATGAGGCAAAGGCAACTTTGTTCACCGGCACCTCGGCCTTCTCCTCGGGTCTGTACGACGATGCGCTGGAAGGCGGGCTGTCGCCTGAATTCCGTGCCATCTCGATGGACGACTACGACCACGGTTCGGACTTCCGGTAAATTCCGAAAGAACACCGCTAGGTAGTTGACCCAGCGCCTGCCCGCACGAAAGTGCGGGCAGGCGCTGGGCGTTTAACCGCTGACCGCCAGGCTCGTGCAGGGAAAGGCGCGGTGCGGCGGGCAGCAACGCGCGATCACCCCTTGACATAGTTGAAAAATCATCTGGGAGATAAGGCAACTAGAGAATAAGTCGCAGTCGTTTGCGGCGGGGGAGAGGTGCTGCCCAGCGGGTTCATCTGCCCTTCGCCTGGGCGTCGGCCGCTGTTCGGCAGGGCGCGATAGCCTGAAGATGCGGGATTGCCGAGCCGGCGCAGTGCGCGGCCGCCCGGGGCGAGCACGGTGATCTCGGTTACTGGAGATGGTTGGCCAGCGGATTAATGCTAGACTGAAATCAATTGTTTTATGTGTGGCAAAATGGACTCAGTCCGGGTTGCGGGTAGGTTGCGCAACGAATGCCACACTTTCGCACGCCTAGGGACTTTTAGATCCTGGTTGAGCGGTAAAGCAAGCAGCTAGCTCCACGAAGGAAGCACCGAAACTCTACTAGGCAACAGTGCTTATGACGTGGTGCCGACAAACTTAGACAATGGAAGGACACGAAAGTGCCTACTATTCAGCAGCTGGTCCGCAAGGGCCGCTCGCCTAAGGTCGTCAAGACCAAGGCCCCTGCCCTGAAGGGCAACCCAATGCGCCGTGGCGTATGCACCCGTGTGTACACCACCACCCCGAAGAAGCCAAACTCGGCTCTGCGTAAGGTCGCACGTGTGCGCCTTGCCGGTGGCATCGAAGTGACCGCTTACATTCCAGGTGTCGGACACAACCTGCAGGAACACTCCATCGTGCTCGTTCGCGGTGGTCGTGTAAAGGACCTTCCGGGTGTTCGCTACAAGATTGTACGTGGTGCTCTGGATACCCAGGGTGTGAAGGATCGTAAGCAGGCTCGTTCCCGCTACGGTGCAAAGAAGGATGGTAAGTAATGCCTCGTAAGGGTCCGGCGCCAAAGCGCCCACTAGTTTCTGATCCAGTCTTCGAATCCCCATTGGTCACCCAGCTGATCAACAAGGTTCTCGTAGACGGCAAGAAGTCCACTGCAGAGCGCATTGTTTACGGTGCACTCGAAGGTGCCGCTGCAAAGTCCGGTACCGACGCTGTTTCGACCCTCAAGAAGGCCATGGACAACATCCGTCCAGCCCTTGAGGTTCGTTCCCGCCGTGTCGGTGGCGCGACCTACCAGGTTCCTGTTGAGGTCAAGCCAGGCCGTGCAACCGCACTGGCATTGCGCTGGTTGGTTGGCTACTCGAAGGCTCGCCGCGAGAAGACCATGATCGAACGTTTGATGAACGAGATCCTGGATGCATCGAACGGTCTGGGTGCCGCTGTGAAGCGTCGCGAAGACACTCACAAGATGGCCGAGTCCAACAAGGCCTTCGCACACTACCGCTGGTAAGAAATGCTTGAACACGCTGGGCATCAACCGATGCCCAGCAGTTCCGGCCTCACCTTTTAGGGAGACAACGTGGCACAGGACGTGCTTACTGACCTGAACAAGGTCCGCAATATCGGCATCATGGCCCACATCGATGCCGGTAAGACCACTACTACTGAGCGCATCCTTTTCTACACGGGTGTGAACCACAAGCTCGGTGAGACCCACGACGGTGCGTCGACCACCGACTGGATGGAGCAGGAAAAGGAACGCGGTATCACCATTACCTCCGCGGCCGTGACTTGCTTCTGGAACAAGAACCAGATCAACATCATCGATACCCCAGGCCACGTTGACTTCACCGTTGAGGTGGAGCGTTCGCTGCGCGTGCTCGATGGCGCCGTTGCCGTATTCGATGGCAAGGAAGGCGTTGAGCCTCAGTCTGAGACCGTTTGGCGCCAGGCTGACAAGTACAACGTTCCTCGTATCTGCTTCGTCAACAAGATGGACAAGCTGGGCGCTGACTTCTACTTCACCGTAGATACCATCATCCAGCGACTTGGAGCCAAGCCGCTGGTTATGCAGCTGCCAATCGGCTCCGAGTCCGAGTTCACCGGTGTCGTTGACCTGCTGACCATGAAGGCATTCGTTTGGGAAGGCGACGCCAAGGGCGACGTCACTATGGGTGCTGCTTACGAAACCCGCGAAATCCCTGCCGACTTGGTTGAGCGTGCTGAAGAGTACCGCGCCAAGCTGGTTGAAGATGTCGCTGAGGCATCCGAAGAGCTCATGGAAAAGTACCTCGAAGGTGAAGAAATCTCCGTTGAGGAACTCAAGGCTGGCATCCGCAAGCTGACCGTGAACTCGGAAGCCTACCCAGTATTCTGTGGTTCGGCCTTCAAGAACCGCGGCGTTCAGCCAATGCTCGATGCAGTCATCGACTTCCTGCCAAACCCACTGGACGTTGGCGCCACCATCGGTCACGATCCGAAGGATGAAGAAGTTGAGCTGACCCGCGAGCCTTCAGAGGACGCACCGTTCTCGGCACTTGCGTTCAAGATCGCCGCTCACCCGTTCTTCGGTCAGTTGAACTTCATCCGCGTTTACTCCGGCAAGGCAGAGTCCGGCGCACAGCTGCTGAACTCCACCAAGGGCAAGAAGGAACGCGTAGGCAAGCTCTTCCAGATGCACTCCAACAAGGAGAATCCGGTAGAGGAGATCCACGCAGGTCACATCTACGCTGTGATCGGCCTGAAAGCCACCACCACCGGTGACACCCTGTGTGATCCAGCCCACCCAATCGTTCTCGAATCGATGACCTTCCCGGATCCAGTGATCTCTGTGGCCATCGAACCAAAGACCAAGGGTGACCAGGAAAAGCTGTCGACCGCTATCCAGAAGCTGTCGGCAGAAGATCCAACCTTCACCGTGTCCCTGAACGAAGACACCGGCCAGACCGTCATTGGCGGTATGGGCGAGCTTCACCTGGACATTCTGGTTGACCGCATGAAGCGCGAATTCCGCGTGGAAGCAAACGTTGGTAAGCCACAGGTTGCATACCGTGAAACCATCAAGAAGGCTGTGGAGAAGGTTGACTTCACCCACAAGAAGCAGACCGGTGGTTCGGGTCAGTTTGCAAAGGTCCAGGTCTCGTTCGAGCCTCTGGAAGTTGTTGACGGCGTAACCTACGAGTTCAAGAACGCCGTGACCGGTGGTCGTGTTCCTCGTGAGTACATCCCATCCGTTGACGCTGGTATCCAGGACGCAATGCAGTACGGTATCCTCGCAGGCTACCCACTGGTTGGTGTCAAGGCTACCCTCATCGATGGTGCGTACCACGATGTTGACTCCTCGGAAATGGCCTTCAAGATCGCTGGTTCGCAGGTATTCAAGGAAGGCGCACGCCGCGCTAACCCTGTTTTGCTTGAACCGCTGATGGCTGTTGAAGTTCGTACCCCGGAAGAGTACATGGGCGACGTTATCGGCGACCTGAACTCCCGTCGTGGTTCGATCACCGAGATGTCCGACGCTGCGGGTGTCAAGGTCATCCGTGCAGGCGTGCCGCTGTCTGAGATGTTCGGTTACATTGGTGACCTGCGTTCGAAGACCCAGGGCCGTGCTGTTTACTCGATGACTTTCGACAGCTACTCCGAGGTCCCGAAGGCAGTTGCCGACGAGATCATCCAGAAGTCCCGCGGCGAATAATCGCTTCGGAACCAAAACTTGGCCGTGACCCCCATTGTGGGGAAGTGGCCGATCGCGGAGCCGGCTTCAACGCCATTGAGGCCGGCCCCGCAAACGGCCAACGAGGGATTTGCATCACATGCAGGGCCCGCAGAGGACCGAAATTTCCAAAATTATCCACGCCCCCAGTAGACTAATTGAAGTTCGTTTGCGAACCGCGCAGACGAAAAAAGTCTTCTGTAAATGTTTCTAGGAGGAACTTGTGGCAAAGGCAAAGTTCGAGCGCAACAAGCCGCACGTCAACATTGGTACCATCGGTCACGTTGACCACGGTAAGACCACTCTGACCGCAGCTATCTCCAAGGTTCTGGCTGAAAAGTACCCAGACCTGAACGAAAAGCGCGACTTCGCTAACATCGACTCGGCTCCAGAAGAGCGCCAGCGCGGTATTACCATCAATATCTCGCACATCGAGTACCAGACCGAGAAGCGTCACTACGCACACGTTGACGCTCCAGGTCACGCTGACTATGTCAAGAACATGATCACCGGTGCTGCTCAGATGGACGGCGCAATCCTCGTGGTTGCTGCTACCGATGGTCCAATGGCTCAGACCCGCGAGCACGTTCTGTTGGCCCGCCAGGTTGGTGTTCCAACCCTGATGGTCGCACTGAACAAGTCCGACATGGTCGACGACGAAGAGCTGCTCGAGCTCGTGGAGATGGAAGTTCGCGAACTTCTGTCCTCCCAGGGCTTCGATGGCGACGACGCACCAGTTGTTCGCGTTTCCGGCCTGAAGGCTCTGGAAGGCGACGAGAAGTGGGTTGCAGCTGTTGAGGAACTGATGGAAGCTGTTGACACCTTCATTCCGGACCCAGTACGTGACCGTGACAAGCCATTCCTGATGCCTATCGAGGATGTCTTCACCATCACCGGTCGCGGTACCGTTGTAACCGGTCGCGCCGAGCGTGGCACCCTTGCCATCAACTCGGAAGTTGAGATTGTTGGCATCCGCCCAATCCAGAAGACCACCGTTACCGGTATCGAGATGTTCCACAAGCAGCTCGACGAAGCATGGGCAGGCGAGAACTGTGGTCTGCTGCTTCGCGGTCTGAAGCGCGACGATGTTGAGCGTGGCCAGGTTGTCGTAGCCCCAGGCTCGATCACCCCACACACCAACTTCGATGCAAACGTCTACATCCTGTCGAAGGACGAAGGCGGACGTCACAACCCGTTCTACTCGAACTACCGTCCGCAGTTCTACTTCCGCACCACCGACGTAACCGGCGTTATCACCCTCCCAGAGGGCACCGAAATGGTTATGCCTGGCGACAACACCGAAATGTCGGTTGAGCTGATCCAGCCAATCGCTATGGAAGAGGGCCTCGGCTTCGCAATTCGCGAAGGCGGTCGCACCGTTGGTTCGGGCAAGGTCACCGCAATCACCAAGTAGTCATTACTTGATGATTTAGATCCATAGAGATCTGAGAATTCCCCCAGCACTATTACAGTGCTGGGGGATTTTTTTGCGCTAACAAGCAATTCGAACTAGTGAATATTTCTAGAAGGTGGTCCAATTAGAGGGCGCACTGAAAATTCACTAGGGGAGTGGCATCGATGACCGGTTGGATCCTGCTTGCTATCGTGCTGGCTGTTGCCGCGTTCTTCTTCGGACAGGCGAGGGGGCGCAAGCAATCCCAAAAACAGCTTCCCGGCACGTCAGCAGAGCAGTTGCGCGAGGCATGGCAACAAGGGTATGAAGCGGCCAGCGAGTTTCTGCGACGCTCCGGGACCCAGCCTCAAGCTCCACCGTCCGAGCAGGCGCTGGCCAGGAAGCAAGCCCCACCGGCTGGACAGCCCTATAGCCCGCAGCCCTGGCCAGGTCAACCGGTGGCGGCTGGATCAACAAACGCCACCCACCCGGCAACGGACCAGACCTTCGGGCAGCAGAACCCGGTCAATATCCCGCTGCCAAGCCAAATGGTCTCCAGGCCCGCCGCGCCACCCAAGCCGGTCAAGGTGCTGACCAAGCGCGAGCGGGAATTGCGCAATATCAACATCACCTTGTATGTGGCCGCCTTGATGATTGTCGCCGCCGGCGCACTGTTCCTCAGCTTCGCGCTCCCGCCGGTAGCCAAGCTCGTGGCCTTCTTCTTCCTGGCCGCCGCGTTCTACGCCGGGGGCTTGACCACCTACGCGCTGAAGCCATCGCTGCGTCCTGCCGGCGCAGCCTTCGCCGGAACTGGCCTGGCGCTGCTTCCATTGTGCGCCATCGCCACCTACAACACCCTTGATATCACCGGGGCTGCCACCTGGCTGATCTTCTCGGCCATCGGTACGCTGGCCGTTGGCTATGCCACGCTCAAGCTGAAGTCGCGCGTGCTCTCTTGGGTAGCCGTGCTGATCTTGGTCAGCACCGGCATGGCCGGGGCCGCAACACTGCAGCGCGGAATCTTGAATTACATGCTGGTGTTGCTGCTGCTTTCCCTCGTGCTGCTGTTCTTGGCCGTGCGCAGCCAGCGGGTGCGCCGTTCGATTTTCTTCCAAGCTGTTATGGGCACCGCGCAGTTGCTGCCTGCCTTCGTCATCGTGCTGTCAGCGATTCTCTTTGAGTCCCTCCGAAGCCGCGACTTCTTCTGGATTTTCGCGCTGCTCACCGCGCAACTGCTGCTCAGCATGCGGCTGCTGGGCAATTTGCGAATGGCGCGTTTCTACGCAGCCCGCGTTACCTTTATGCTGATGCTGGTTGCCGGCAGCAATTATGTTGGATTCTCCGCGACGACCACGACAATGATCCTCGCGTTCAGCCTTGCCCTGCAAGCACTCGCGGTGCTGATGTATTCCGCGGCGTACCAGCAACGCATGGGCTTGGATCCCCGGCATCTGCACTTTGAGCGAAGCGCGCTTTGGGGCCTGAGCGTGATCTCGGTCATCGGGGCCTACGCCTCCTCGAACGACGAGACCTCGCTGGTGCTCAGTGTCCTGGTCGTTCCACTGCTGGCATTGCTCTGCCTGCCCGGCTTGCTACGCGGGGCCAAGGCCGAAGTCGCGGTGGTCTCGGCGCTTCCGCTGGTGGCACTGCTGGATATGCAGCACCATAGCTGGCGACCGCTCCTGCTGTTTGTAGTGGCCATTATCGGACTGAGCATCGCGCGGCGTCGATCAGCTGGCCTCCTCCAACAGGTTTGCCAGCACGCTCGTTGGGCGCTGCTGCTGGTTGGCGCCGGGGTGCTGGGTGCGGCCATCCATGAATCCCTGGACGGTTCCGCCGGAAGATCCGAGGCAGCAGCAAAGCTCGTCACCGTTCTGGCGATGGCGCTGATGCTCTGGGCTATCGACCTGGCAAGCCGGCACCTTGCCGAGAAGGGCATGCCGCAGAACCACCTTTTGGGTCGGATCGCGGCTTCTGCGGCGATTGCCATAGCCTCCTTGTGCTACCTTCGAGTGCTGGCTGCCGAAGAGATGTATCCACATGAGCTCGTGGAGTTCATCGGGCTCGGCGGATTCATCTGGTTCATGATCACCGCGGTGGCGGCCACCGGCCTGGGGATTGCCAGCGGGTGGCGTTTGCGTTCTGTTGCTGGGCAGCGCACGGAGCTGGAGCAGCCCATCAAGTCAGCGGCGGCGGCTCTGCTCCTGGTGCTGTATGCGCTGAGCTTTGCTGAAGGCACCTGGGGATTTGCGCTGCTCATCGGTGTAGCTGCGCTGGCCGACTACCTGGTGAACCTTCGACGCAGCACCAGCACGCAATGGAAGATCATCTATGCGAGCCTCGCCCAGCTGCTCTTCAGCTCGATGGTTTGGTGGTTCGCCCGCGCAATGGACTTTGATCTCCACGGCCGATTCGCATTGCTGCTCGTATCGCTGAGCATTCCGCAGGTAGCCCGATTGCTGCTCAGCATTCGCCGGGGCGCACCGCTTCGCCAGGAATTGCGCTGGGTGGCCATCGGACTGCTCATTGGCATGCCGGCGGCAACGCCGGGGTACGGATGGTTCGCGGGCGGCTTTGATCGCGGAGTGATCCTCTTGGCTGCCCTGTGCATCGGGATCCATGGGGCCATGGCTTTCAAGGCCGACGAAGCGATCCCTGAAATCCCGCGGCAGTTCTACCTTTTTGCGCCCATTGTGTCGCTGATCGTTGTGATCGGGGTCCAGGCAAGCACGATGCCAGATGACACCGGTTGGATTCGAGCGCAATGGTGGAGCACCGACGTTGCCAGCGCCATGCTGCTGTTCATGTGCCTGTTGGCTGTGCTGGCCGAATGGCGCTGGCGGGGCAACAAGAAGTACTCCGTCGCCATCGCGCTGGCCATCTTCTTGCCGGCAGCGCTCGCTGCATGGTGGCAGGCTGGAACCTGGTGGGCCGTTGGCGCCCATGCGCTGATGGCTGTCGCGCTGATGCTGCTGGTGCACTCGCGCAGGAGCGCCTGGTATGCGATCGGCGGCGCGCTGATGCTCACGGTGGCGATCTTGCGGACCGTGATGGAAACGCGGCATATCGGGGGAACTCGATGGCTGTCATCGATGGATGTCTCATGGGCCTTGATCGGCACGGGAATAGCGCTCTATCTCCTGGCGATGGCCCATGGGCGAATGAAAGATCCGGCGCCTGGTTATCCGGAATCCGGTTACCGCCATGCAGCCCCGGTTGGCGCGGCGTCACGGATCTATTTTGCGTCCATGCTGCTGGCCCTGTTGGCGGCCGGCTGCATTGCCCACGTCGACAGCTCGCAGACCTGGAGCATTATTGGGGCCGCGGCGCTCATCTTCGGCGTGGCCGTGGTGGTTCGCTTCTTCGAGCTGCCGGCCAGTGCTGTTCCCTACGCGGTGGACGGGTTGATCGTGCTTGGTGCGGTTCTTGTCCTGACCTCCTATTCGCGAATTATCGCGGTTCCGCAATTCAGCAGCATCATGGCCTACTTCTGCGTGATCGCGGTCGTGCTGGTGGTTTGGCGCAATATCAAGGCCCACCGGCTTCTTGAACAGGCCTATCTCATCGCTGCCTCCGTGGCTGGCAGCATGGCGCTGTTCGCCTCCTTGGCCGAATCCAATACGCTCGCCCAAGTCATGGGCTTGGCGTTCTTTGGCTGCCTGATCGCCTGGGCCTTGAAGCTGGGGGAGCGGTTGTTCATCTGGTGGGGTGCCATTGCGATCACCCTGTCCGTCATCTGGTTCCTGCGTGAACTCGTCTTCTTGTGGCTGGTTATTATCGGGCTGGGACTGATCGCCGCCGCCGTTTACAAGCTGGTGAAGGTCGACAAGGCCGGCCAGCCAGCAGCCGAGCCGCCGGCCTATCAACCGCCGGTAGTCCAGCAGGGCCCGCCGCGACTGCCGTGGCAGCAGCCCGCGCAACCGCCAGTGCAGCCGCAGGAGCAGCGGCCGCCAGCTTCGCCGCAGGAGCCAGGCGAGCGGGAGTAGTGCTAGCGGCAGGTCGGTGAGGTCAAGATCACGGGGCTCGAAGCCCATAAAAGATTTGCGCGATCGTTGCCGACCTGTCAGACTAGATAAGTTGCTTGAGTGCAACTCGATCCCCGTTATTGGGGTAATCGAATCTGATTTGAACAACCGGGATCGGCTCTCACGCAGGATAATGCCTGTGGTTCGGGATCGATACAACAGTTTCAAATTATAAGGCCTTCGATAAAGTGAAAACTTTGCGGTCTTGTCGCGACTGAAAATTTCGCGACACGCCCGAGTTCGGGGGTCGGAGCCTCCTGCGGGTGAGGAACCCGGATCTGATCCGGATTCAGCCGCAGCGCAAGGCGTGCCGGTTCGCAAGAACCCGTATATAGGCACAGCAATCTTAGATAGTGCTAACAGAAAGAGGCATGACGCCATGGCGGGACAGAAAATCCGCATCCGGCTGAAGTCGTATGACCACGAGGTCATTGACGTTTCGGCCCGGAAGATCGTTGAGACGGTCACGCGCGCAGGCGCAACCGTAGTCGGCCCAGTGCCGCTGCCAACGGAGAAGAACGTGTACTGCGTTATCCGTTCGCCACACAAGTACAAGGACAGCCGTGAGCACTTCGAAATGCGCACGCACAAGCGTCTGATCGACATCGTTGATCCGACCCCGAAGGCTGTTGATTCGCTGATGCGTCTCGACCTGCCAGCGGATGTCAACATCGAAATCAAGCTTTAAGGGGAGGTGGCGAGAAAACTATGACCGCAACCCGTAATTTCAAGGGCCTGCTGGGCACGAAGCTCGGCATGACCCAGGTTTGGGATTCGAACAACAACCTGATCCCTGTCACCGTCGTGCAGGCTGACAGCAACGTTGTCACCAAGCTCATCAATGCTGAGCGCGATGGCTACACCGCAGTTCAGATCGGCTACGGCCAGATCGATCCTCGCAAGGTCACCAAGCCACTGGCTGGTCACTTCGAGGCTGCAGGCGTCACCCCACGTCGCCACTTGGTAGAACTGCGCACCGCAGACGCTGCCGAGTACACCCCGGGCCAGGAACTCTCCGTGGAGCTCTTCGAAGCCGGCCAGAAGGTCGACGTCGTTGGCACCTCCAAGGGTAAGGGCTTCGCCGGTGTGATGAAGCGCCACAACTTCCATGGTGTTGGCGCATCGCACGGTGCTCACAAGAACCACCGCAAGCCAGGTTCCATCGGCGGCGCATCGACCCCAGGTCGCGTTTTCCGTGGACAGAAGATGGCCGGTCGCATGGGTGCTGAGCGTGTTACCACTCAGAACCTGACCATTCACGCTATCGACGCTGAGAAGAACCTCCTGCTGATCAAGGGTGCCGTTCCAGGTGCCCGCGGCCGCGTCGTTCTCGTACGCAACGCCGTGAAGGGAGCATAAGTAAATGACTAAGGCACTTAACGTCGAACTGCCTGCAGAGATCTTCGACGTACAGACCAACGTCCCGCTGCTGCACCAGGTTGTCGTTGCACAGCTTGCTGCTGCCCGCCAGGGTACCCACAAGACCAAGGACCGCTCCGAGGTATCGGGTGCAGGTCGCAAGCCGTTCAAGCAGAAGGGTACCGGCCGCGCCCGTCAGGGTTCGATCCGTGCACCTCACATGACCGGCGGTGGCATTGTCCACGGTCCAACCCCACGTGACTACTCGCAGCGTACCCCGAAGAAGATGAAGGCTGCTGCACTGCGCGGCGCTTTGTCTGATCGCGCACGCTTCGGCCGCGTCCACGTGATTGAGAACTTGGTTGCAGGGGAAACCCCATCGACCAAGGAAGCTCTGGCTACCTTGCGTTCGCTCACCGAGCGCAAGAACCTGCTTGTCGTCATCGATCGCGCCAACGATGTTGCAGCCCTTTCGGTTCGCAACCTCGACCTTGTGCACGTTCTGTACGTCGACCAGCTGAACACCTACGATGTTCTGGTTTCGGATGACGTAGTCTTCACCAAGGCTGCCTTCGACGCCCTGGTCCAGAAGGAGGAAGCCAAGTGAGCATCAACTCCAAGGCTCCACACGACGTGGTCATCGCACCAGTCGTATCGGAAAAGAGCTACGGTCTGATCGATCAAGGTCAGTACACCTTCGAGGTGGCACCAAGCTCCAACAAGACGGAAATCAAGTACGCCGTTGAAGCTATCTTCAACGTCAAGGTTGACTCCGTAAACACCATCAACCGAGCCGGTAAGCGCAAGCGCACCCGCTTCGGGTGGGGATCGCGCAAGAGCACCAAGCGCGCCATCATCACCCTGAAGGAAGGCTCGATTGACATCTTCGGCGGTCCGCTTTCCTAAGCGGAGACCACTTTAACGAGGAATAATATAAATGGGAATTCGTAAGTACAAGCCGACTACCCCGGGCCTTCGCGGCTCGTCGGTAGCCGACTTCGCAGAAATCACTCGATCGACTCCGGAAAAGTCGCTGGTTCGTCCACTCACCAAGACTGGCGGCCGTAACAACTCCGGTAAGATCACCACCCGACACAAGGGTGGCGGACACAAGCGCGCTTACCGTGTTATCGACTTCCGTCGTCACGATAAGGACGGCGTTCCGGCAAAGGTCGCTCACATTGAGTACGACCCGAACCGTACCGCTCGTATCGCACTGCTCCACTACGTGGACGGCACCAAGCGCTACATCATCGCACCGAACAACCTCAAGCAGGGTGACCAGATTGAGGCCGGCGTCAACGCCGACATCAAGCCAGGTAACAACCTGCCACTGCGTAACATCCCGGTTGGTACCGTGATTCACGCTGTGGAGCTTCGCCCAGGTGGCGGCGCCAAGATGGCTCGTTCCGCAGGTGCCTCGATCCAGCTGGTAGCCCGTGAGGGCCGCTTCGCTCAGCTGCGTTTGCCTTCGGGCGAAATCCGCAACGTTGATGTGCGCTGCCGCGCAACCATCGGCGAGGTCGGCAACGCTGAGCAGATCAACATCAACTGGGGTAAGGCCGGCCGTATGCGCTGGAAGGGCGTACGCCCAACCGTTCGTGGTGTAGTCATGAACCCTGTTGATCACCCACACGGTGGTGGTGAAGGTAAGACCTCCGGTGGTCGTCACCCGGTCAACCCTAACGGTAAGCGTGAAGGACGCACCCGTCGTCCGAACAAGGAAAGCGACAAGCTCATTGTGCGTCGTCGCAAGACCGGCAAGAACAAGCGATAGGAGCCTGGAAACATGCCACGCAGCCTGAAGAAAGGCCCCTTCGTCGATCAGCACCTGTTCCTGAAGGTCGTTGCTGAAAACGAAAAGGGCACCAAGAACGTCATCAAGACGTGGTCCCGCCGTTCGATGATCATCCCGGACATGCTGGGACACACCATCGCCGTACACGACGGTCGCAAGCACATTCCTGTGTTCGTCACCGAATCGATGGTTGGACACAAGCTCGGAGAGTTTGCCCCAACCCGTACGTTCCGTGGCCACGTAAAGGACGACAAGAAGGGCAAGCGCCGCTAGGCCCCGCAAGGGAACTAGTATCGCTTAGCACTTCTTCGATAGACGAGAGAAGGATAGCAATGGAAGCCAAGGCAATTGCGCGTCACATCCGCGTAACGCCTATGAAGGCCCGGCGCGTCGTCAACCTTGTTCGTGGTCTGCAGACCAACGAAGCACTGGCCATCTTGAAGTTTGCCCCACAGGCAGCTTCGGAGCCGGTATACAAGGTTGTCGCATCGGCAGTGGCTAACGCCCGTGCCGCCGCGGACCGCGCAGGTGAAGCATTCAATGAGGACGAGCTGATTATCAGCGAAGCGTTTGTTGACGAAGGTCCGACCATGAAGCGGTTCCAGCCGCGTGCACAGGGTCGCGCATTCCAGATCAAGAAGCGCACCAGCCACGTGACTGTGGTTGTTTCAACCCAGAAGGGTGGGGAGAACTAAATGGGACAGAAGGTAAATCCGAACGGTTTCCGTCTCGGCATCACCACTGACCACATCTCGCACTGGTTTGCTGATTCCAGCAAGCCAGGCCAGCGTTACGCGGACTACGTAAAAGAAGACGTACAGATCCGTGCACTGCTGTCCAAGGGAATGGATCGCGCAGGCATCGCCCGCGTAGAGATCGAGCGTACCCGTGACCGCGTACGTGTGGATATCCACACTGCACGTCCAGGTATCGTTATCGGCCGCCGTGGTGCAGAAGCCGACCGTATTCGCGGCGAGCTGGAAAAGCTCACCAAGAAGCAGGTTCAGCTGAACATCCTCGAGGTCAAGAACCCTGACATGGAGGCCCAGCTGGTCGCCCAGGGCATCGCCGAGCAGCTTGCTTCCCGCGTGGCTTTCCGCCGTGCGATGAAGAAGGCAATGCAGTCGGCAATGCGCGCTGGTGCCAAGGGCATCCGCGTTCAGTGCTCCGGTCGTCTTGGCGGTGCAGAAATGTCCCGCAAGGAGTTCTACCGCGAAGGCCGTGTGCCGCTGCACACCCTGCGTGCGAACATCGACTTCGGCAAGTTCGAAGCCAAGACCACCTTCGGCCGCATCGGCGTGAAGGTTTGGATCTACAAGGGCGACGTAACCGCCAAGGAACTGGCTGCACAGCAGGCTGCTGCTGCTCCAGCTCGCGGTGGTCGCGGTGGCAACGATCGTCCACGTGGCGGCGAACGCCGTCGTCGTAACGACCGTAAGGGCGCTGCAGCTCCTGCTGCGGAAGGAGGAGAGGCTTAAATGCTTATCCCACGTCGAGTCAAGTTCCGTAAGCAGCACCACCCAAAGCGTTCGGGTGCTGCCAAGGGCGGAACCACCGTTGCTTTCGGTGAGTTCGGTATCCAGGCGTTGACCCCGGCTTACGTGACTAACCGTCAGATCGAAGCCGCTCGTATCGCCATGACCCGTTACATCAAGCGTGGCGGTAAGGTGTGGATTAACATCTACCCAGACCGTCCGCTGACCAAGAAGCCTGCTGAAACCCGTATGGGTTCCGGTAAGGGTTCCCCAGAGTGGTGGGTCGCCAACGTCAAGCCAGGACGAGTCATGTTTGAACTCGGTGGCGTCAGTGAAGAGGTAGCTAAAGAGGCATTGCGTCTTGCAATCCACAAGCTGCCAATGAAGGCACGCATCGTGCGTCGTGAAGGTGGTGAATAGGGATGTCTATCGGTTCTAAGGACCTTAGCATTGAGTCCCTGGACGGCTTCGATACCGCTCGTTTGAACGAGGAATTGAAGAAGGCCAAGGCAGAACTGTTCAACCTGCGCTTCCAGTCGGCTACCGGCCAGCTGGAGAGCAACGCGAACCTGAAGGCTATCAAGCGCGATATCGCCCGCATTTACACTGTGCTGCGCGAGCGCGAGCTGGGCATTCGTCAGGATGTCGTCGTTCCGGTTGAAGAAACCAAGAAGGAATCCAAGTAATGAGCGAGAAGGAGAACGGTGTGGATAACGCTACCGAGCGTAACGACCGCAAGACCCTCCGTGGTTACGTGGTTTCCGACAAGATGCAGAAGACCATCGTCGTTGACGTTGAGGACCGTGTAAAGCACGCCCTTTACGGCAAGGTTATGCGTCGCAACAAGAACGTCAAGGCTCACGATGAGAACAACGAAGCCGGCATCGGCGACTTGGTTGTCATCGCTGAGACCCGCCCGCTGTCTGCTGACAAGCGCTGGCGTCTCGTTGAGATCGTAGAGAAGGCTAAGTAAGCTTTCGCTTCGATTTCACGGATCTCGTGATTGAAGAATGCCCCGAACACTTCGCAAGAAGAGTTCGGGGCATTTCTGCATTGACCCTGTAGTTCGCGGATACGACACAGGATTATGCAATCAATTCAGAAACTGCGTCCAGAAGGCCTTGTCCGGTCGCCAGCCTTCAGCCACGTAGCCATCGTCCCGCCGGGAGCCAGCACCGTCTACCTTGGCGGACAGAATGCGGTTGACGAGAATGGCACACTGATTGGCGAAGGCGATGCCGCGGAACAAGCAAGATATGCGTTGCACAATGCAAAGGCAGCGTTGGCAGCAACCGGAGCAACGTTTGACGATGTAGTCCAATGGAACGTCCTTTTGGTGGACGGCGTGGATATCAATAGCGTCTATGCGGCTATCGGCCCCGAACTGGCTTCTGATGAACCACCGCTGGTGTGCGCGGCCATTGTCTCCCAGCTAGGCATCCCTGGCGGTCTGATTGAAATCAGCGTAGTTGCGGCGTTGTTCATTGATTAGGAGACGGATTTCCAAAGCACGAGTCAGCGTTTCCCGCTAGCTGCTTCGATACTCGCTAGGGGAGTAGCCGAGTACTTTACGGAAGTCTGTCGACAGATGGGCCTGGTCGGTATAGCCGAGGTCCACGGCCAGCGAAGCAAGTGAAGTTTGCGGATGCTCACGCAAATGCAGGGCAGCTTCTTGCAAGCGATAGCGCCGAATTACTGCCAACGGTGAAAGTCCCAAGTATTTCAGGGACAAGCGCTGCAGGCTGCGTACGGTGAGATTCAAATCTTTTGCGACTTGGTCAACACGCAAGGCTGCGCTGTTAGTCGATACATGATCCAAGAAATTATTGGCCAGTTCTCCGGACTCGGTGATTGGTGGCAGGCGCTGTTCTAGCCATAAAGATAATTGATGAGCACAGCCTTCATTCGAGTTTGCGTCGTCACTCAGCTGATGTTCGTCCAGCAGGGCCTGATGAAGTGCACATGCATCAATAGTTGCTTCTTGGTCCAGCAGCTGATGCGGCGTGCTCTTGATCAAGGAGGCCAAATAGGGAGCTGCGGCGGGGCGGAGCAGGGCGGCTACCGCCCAGCTGGTACCGCGCAGATCCCTATGAGATGCACCGCGGCTTGGACCAGCGACTGTCACACCTTCAGGTTGCACCACAAGATTCATCAGCGGGAAAGGCAGGATCTGCTGGCGGGAAATCCTGCCGGCAGCAATATCCCAGCGCGAGATCCAATACCAGCTGACGTACTGCTGCAAATGTTCGGGAGGCAAGACGCGTTGGAATTCCGGCAGCCGGGCCGGATACAAAACCCCTCGACCATCATGAATATCGCCCATGCAGCAGCACCTCAAACTTGTCGCAAATTTACAAGCCCCAGCATTCCATAACTTTATAGTCTTGAGACATGCAAAATCACAACGATATGGTGCATGGTGTAACCGGAACGCACACCACCGCTGGTGTTCCACACGGAGTAACTTCACTAACTCCATTCCTCGCTGTACCAAATGCGGCGAAGGCGTTGGAGTTCTACAAAGACGTGTTTGGAGCACGGATCATTGATGTCACCAACATGGGAGGGGTCGTTGTCCATGCCGAGATTGATTTTGGCCAAGGACACCTGCAAATTGGTGAGCCCAGCCCCGCGTATGGCTTGGTGCCGCCACCAGATGCCCCGAATGCTTGCTATTCGCTCGGGTTGTATTGCGAAGACGTGGATGCAGTGCTGGCTGGAGCTACAGAAGCAGGCGCTACGGTGAGGGAACCGGTGACCAATTTTGTTTCCGGTGACAGATTCGCCTCCATAATTGATCCTTACGGAGTGCGGTGGTCCATCATGAGCAGAGTTGAAGATTTGAGCGAAGAGGAAAGCGCTCAACGGGTGGCAGTCTGGGCTGCGCAGCAGTCGGAAGCGGCCTCGAATTGAGCTGTTCATGCCAGGCGCTGAACTAAGCTGAAGCCATGACATTGAATCGCCCGCTACCACGTTCGCAGTGGCTGTGGGCGATTCTCATGCTACTTTGCCTGGGCATTGGAATCCTGCCCTATACAAGGTGGACAGCTGCCGGCTGGGTTCCGCGGCTCCAGGCATTCCAAACTTGGATGCTGGTCGGCGTCGCCGTGGCCGTATTGCTGGCCTCATTCAAACGCCGGTGGCTGGTTTCGGCAGTCGTCTTGGTCTTGCTGGCCATCGGTGCAGTCCCGAACATGGCTATGACAACCGGGGAATCGCTGCCATCGAAAGCAACCCAGGAGTTGTCAGTTTTTCCTTCAATGCGCTCAAGGCTGGCGCTGATGCCAGGCAATTATCGCAGAGCATTAAAATGGCTGACCCCGATGTCCTGGTGCTCGTAGAGACAAGTGAACCTCTTCATCAGAGATTGGCTGCCCAAGGAGCATTGGATACCTTGCCATACCGAAGCGCACCGGTGCCTGCCGGGGGAGAAGCCGATACGGTGATTTATTCGCGTTATCCGGCGAGAGAACGATCAGGTTCGCTTGGCCCGGATGCGACCAATTGGTACGGATTGCCCATCGTCGACATTGCGTCTCCACGCGGGCCAATCACGGTCGTTGGGGTACACATTTATCCTCCGCTGCAAGATGCGCGGCGGTGGCAGGGTGGGCTGCTGGCTATGCAGCAGTGGGTTGACAAGAAGGAAGACGAACCAATGATCTTGGCAGGGGACTTCAACTCCACCCGAGCCCATCCACAGTTTCGAGAACTTGTCTCCAGCATGGGACCTGAACGATCGCTGTTTCCCGTATCGACATGGCCAACTGGGGGAAGGGTGCCGCCGATGATTGGGATTGACCACGTTTTAGCCCGCGGCCTCGTTCCGCTCAAACAAGAGGCAGCCAAGATTGATGGGTCCGATCACCTGGCACTCATCGTGAAACTCGGTGTGCCACATTAGCAGGGCACGCGTAGAGCCATTGCCCCGCAGACATGGCCCACCGAGCGGTGAATATCCGCGCGAAATAGGAAGCACAAAATTGCTAGCCGGCGTAAATGATTTCCACTCGACGATTAGCGGCGTAGGTCGACAGATCTTTCGGGTCTTCGCGAACCGCTGGTTGGGTATCGGCGAACCCCTTGACCTTTGCGTTCAGGTCGGGCCGGGCTTTCTTGAGCACCGCGGCGACAGCCTTGGCCCTGTCGGTGGAGAGAGTCTTGTTATCCTTCGCGCCATGAACGGAGTCGGTATGGCCATTAACTTGGACGTCTGCGCCTTTGGGTATCTTAGAAACCAATGACTCCAACTTGGCAGAAGCTGTGGCTGGAAGCTTCGAACTATCTGGAGTGAAAAGGATGTCGGCTGCCAGGGTAATGGTAGTTTCCCCGTCCTTCTCCTGAACCCGTTCAACAGCCTTCACGGATCCGGTGAGATCCCAGGCGAGGACACTTGTACCCGGTTCCCAAACGAGCACGGACTTCGCAATAAGCTCGCTTGAAGGTTCGGGCAGTTTCTGCGCATTCGTTGCGGTTGCCTGTGCAGCTGGCAAGTGGCACCCGAGGCAGGCCAGCAAAACCCCGGCTCCTATGAGCCGAACTGGTAGTGCTTTCATCGTGCCACCGGTACGTCAGTGAACTCCGCCATCGAATCGATTACACGGATATCAAAGCTTTCATTGCCGTCCTCGGGAGCGGCATAAACTCCCCACCAAATAACGGGCTCATGATTTGAGGTTGAAGTTCGGACGGAATCTGCGGCCCAAGTTCGGCCCACATCCGAAATGACACTATATTCCTTGAGGTTTTCCCGATCAACGAGAGTCGTGCGTGGCGAGGAATTCCCGAACATGTCGTAGATCGAGATGGCTGCGGAGTCACTGGCAGAGGCAAAATCAGGAGTGAGCACGTACTGGAGGGTCATGGTTTTGCCCTCAACTTTCAGAGACTGGATGCCCACCGTGACTTTGTCGTCTTTATGTCCAGGGACGGTGAATTCCTTGGTGGCAATGACGTTTGAGGTATCAACAGGAGCAGTGGGTGTTTCCGATTCCCCGGACCGCGACTGCGTCGTTGCAGAGGCTGAGGTTCCTTCGGTGGAAGAGGCATTGGATGGGGCCTCATCGGTGGATGAGGTGCAACCTGTTAGGGCGGAGAGCGCAAGAATGCCTGCAGTGCACAGGGCCAATGATCGTTTCATCGTGAACTCCGATAGTCGTGGATTTGATGTCCAGCGATCAAGGCGCCGAGGCATCGGGGGGGATGAGTGCTTATCCTCCCCTAAAATCCAACAAATTACTATATTGAGACGGGTACTTGACTCGGTGGAATTGCATAGCCCGGTCTTGTTTGCCGATTGCCGATTGCCGATTGCCGATTGCCGATTGCCGATTGGCGACGCTGTGTATTCGAGAGCAGCGAGTGCCAGCAAATACGTGCCGGCTGCTCACGGCATTGATGGAAGAAAAATCTTCCTGGAACATCGAGTCCGCGGTAATCTCGTGGCCCAAAGCCAGCCGGGCAATTTGGAGCTACGTGAATCCTTGAGTTCCGTGGTGCCGGAGCCCCGTAAAGCCGGGGAAGCGCGCGTCGGTTCATGTGACGAACGACGCCTTCTTTCCGCATACCACACCATTTCGGTTTTGCGCCACTCTGCGCTAGACTTAAGAATCTGTGCGCATTGTGTTCGGGGACTATCCACCTCCAAAACGATGCGGTGCGGTCTAAATCAGTTTAGACGCACAAGTGCAGCCTCGATATTTTACGCCTCGGCCCTGCCGCCAATTGGGATCAGCATTCGGTGCGCCCGCGTCGGTGGGGGTAAGCGATACGTATCGTGGAGACCATATCCGTTCCGCAAGGCTCGTTCAGAGAACCAGCGAGACGACAGGAGTAAGAAGTGATTCAGCAGGAGTCGCGACTTAAGGTTGCCGATAACACCGGTGCTAAGGAAATCCTTACCATTCGTGTTCTCGGTGGCTCGAAGCGTCGCTACGCAAGCATTGGCGACACCATTGTCGCTACCGTCAAGGATGCAATTCCTGGCGGCAACGTGAAGAAGGGTGACGTCGTCAAGGCTGTCATCGTTCGCACTAAGAAGGAAATCCGTCGCGCAGATGGTTCCTACATCAAGTTCGACGAGAACGCTGCAGTTATCCTCAAGGGCGACGCTGCAGATCCTCGTGGTACTCGTATTTTCGGCCCAGTGGGCCGCGAGCTTCGTGACAAGAAGTTCATGAAGATCGTTTCCCTGGCTCCGGAGGTGCTGTAACCATGGGCGCAAAGATCAAGAAGGGTGACCTGGTTCAGGTCATCTCAGGCAAGGAACGTGGCAAGCAGGGCAAGGTCCTGAAGGTCATCACCGAGTCCTCCCGCGTGCTGGTTGAAGGCGTAAACCGCGTCACCAAGCACACCAAGGCTGGTCAGACCGAATCCGGTTCGACCACTGGCGGCATCGAGGTTGTCGAGGCTCCATTGCACGTATCGAACGTTGCTGTGGTTGACCCAGAAACCAAGAAGCCAACCCGCGTCGGCTTCCGCGAGGAAACCGTAGAAAAGAACGGCGTGTCCAAGACTGTACGCGTTCGTTTCGCCAAGGCTTCCGGAAAGGATCTGTAATGACTGAAGCAGCCACCAAGATCCAGCCACGTCTGAAGGCAAAGTACAACGCAGAGATCCGCCCTGCCATGCAGGAGCAGTTCAACTACGCAAACCCAATGCAGGTACCATCCCTGACCAAGGTTGTAGTTAACATGGGTGTCGGCGAAGCTGCCAAGGACTCGAAGCTTATCGAAGGCGCAGTTCGCGACCTGACCGCTATTACCGGTCAGAAGCCAGTGATCACGCGTGCCCGCAAGTCCATCGCACAGTTCAAGCTGCGCGAAGGCATGCCAATCGGTACGCACACCACCTTGCGCAACGACCGCATGTGGGAATTCGTTGATCGCTTGATCACCCTGGCACTGCCTCGTATCCGCGACTTCCGCGGCCTGAGCGACCGCCAGTTCGACGGCAATGGCAACTACACTTTCGGTCTGACCGAACAGTCGATGTTCCATGAAATCGATCAGGACAAGATCGATCGCGTGCGCGGTATGGACATCACTGTGGTGACCACCGCCAAGACTGATGACGAAGGCCGTGCCTTGCTTAAGGCTCTGGGCTTCCCATTCAAGACCAACAACTAATCTCACTACGTTACAGGTCCGCTAAGGAAACCGTAACGAGGAAGGGCTGAAGCCCACATGTCTATGACAGATCCAGTCGCAGATATGCTGACTCGTCTGCGTAACGCTAACTCGGCATACCACGACACTGTGTCGATGCCGTCGAGCAAGCTCAAGGTACGCATTGCAAACATCCTGAAGGAACAGGGCTACATTGCCTCGTTCGAGGAAGTTGCAGCAGAAGTCGGCAAGACTCTGACTATCACTTTGAAGTACGGCCCATCGCGCGAGCGTTCGATCGCTGGCGTGCGCCGTATCTCCAAGCCAGGTCTTCGCGTATACGCAAAGTCCACCAACCTGCCTCACGTGCTCGGTGGTCTTGGCATCGCGATCCTGTCCACCTCCTCCGGTCTGCTTACTGACCGTCAGGCTGCAAAGAAGGGCGTGGGTGGGGAAGTCCTCGCCTACGTCTGGTAACGGGAAGGGAGAAACATACAATGTCACGTATTGGACGTCTTCCGATCACCGTTCCTGCCAACGTTGAATTGAACATCGACGGCCAGCAGGTCGCCGTTAAGGGCCCGAAGGGTGAACTTTCGATCACCGTTTCGGCTCCAATCACCGTTTCCAAGGACGAGAACACTGTTACCGTTGTTCGCCCGAACGATTCCCGCGAGTCTCGTTCGCTGCACGGTCTGACCCGCACCCTGATCAACAACATGATCATCGGTGTGACCGAGGGTTACGAGAAGAAGCTCGAAATCCACGGAACCGGTTACCGCGTACAGGCCAAGGGCGCTGACCTGGAGCTTGCTCTGGGTTACTCGCACCCAGTGAAGGTTACTGCCGTTGACGGCATCACCTTCTCGGTCGAGGGCAACAACAAGATCACCGTTGCTGGTATTGATAAGCAGCACGTCGGTGAAGTTGCCGCCAACATCCGCAAGCTGCGTAAGACCGAGCCTTACAAGGGCAAGGGTATCCGTTACGCTGGCGAGATCATCCGCCGCAAGGTCGGAAAGGCTGGTAAGTAATCATGGCTATCGGAATCAAGGGCAAGAGCAAGTCCGCTCAGCGCGGTCGTCGTCACCAGCGTTTGCGCAAGCACATCGTTGGTACCACCGTTCGTCCACGCCTGGTTGTCAACCGCTCGGCTCGTCACATCTTCGTACAGATCGTAGACGACTCGCAGGGCATCACCCTGGCCAGCGCTTCGACCATGGAAGCTGAGCTTCGTGCAAGCGAAGCCGACAAGACCGCCAAGGCTAAGCAGATTGGCGAGCTCGTTGCAGAGCGCGCCAAGGCAGCTGGCATCGAAGCAGTAGTCTTCGACCGCGGTGGCAACAAGTACCACGGTCGCGTGGCTGCTGTTGCTGACGGCGCACGTGAAGGTGGGCTGGCACTGTGAGCGAAGCTACTAACAAGAAGGAAACTCAGGTGTCTGAAGCTACTGAAGCAGTCGAGACTGCATCGGCTCCCGCTACCGAGAACGCTGGATCCCGTCGCGGCGAAGGCCGCGGTCGTGGTGAAGGTCGTGGACGTGGCGAAGGCCGCGGCCGTGGCCGTGACCAGAAGGATAACCGCAACGAAGACAAGGACAAGTTCCTTGAGCGCGTTGTAGCTATCAACCGCGTCTCCAAGGTCGTCAAGGGTGGTCGTCGCTTCAGCTTCACCGCACTTGTCGTTGTTGGTGACGGCAACGGTCTGGTAGGCGTTGGCTACGGTAAGGCCAAGGAAGTTCCTGCAGCTATCGCCAAGGGCGTTGAAGAGGCCAAGAAGTCCTTCTTCCGCGTTCCACGCGTTGGCACCACCATTCCACACCTGGTCAAGGGTGAGGCCGCCGCTGGCGTCGTCATGCTTCGCCCAGCTGCTCCCGGTACCGGTGTTATCGCCGGTGGTCCAGTGCGCGCCGTGTTGGAGTGCGCAGGCATCCACGACATCCTGTCGAAGTCGATGGGTTCTAGCAACCAGATCAACATCGTTCAGGGCACCATTGCTGCACTGAAGGCTCTTGAAGAGCCAGCAGCTGTTGCAGCTCGCCGCGGTCTTCCGCTGGACGAGGTTGCACCAGCAGCAATGCTGCGTCACATCCAGAGCCAGAAGGCAGGTGCTTAATCAATGGCTAAGAACATTGTTCCAAGCGACGCCAAGCTGGAAATCACCCAGATCAAGTCCATCATCGGTGGTAACCAGTCCCAGCGCGACGTAGTTCGCTCGTTGGGCCTGAAGCGCATCGGACAGACCGTTGTCCGCTCCGCTGACCCTGTGACTGTTGGTATGGTCAACAAGGTCCCACACCTGTTGAAGGTTGAGGAGGCGAAGTAGAGATGGCTGAAGAAAAAGCACTGAAGATTCACCACCTGCGCCCAGCTGAGGGTGCAAAGACTGCCAAGACCCGCGTTGGTCGCGGTGAAGGTTCCAAGGGTAAGACCGCAGGTCGCGGTACCAAGGGTACCAAGGCTCGTTACCAGGTGAAGGCAGGCTTCGCAGGTGGTCAGCTTCCGCTGCACATGCGTCTGCCAAAGCTGCGCGGCTTCAAGAACCCATTCCGTGTCGAGTTCCAGGTTGTAAACCTGGACAAGATCTCGGAATTGTTCCCAGAAGGCGGCGAAGTCACCGTTGAGGCACTGGTTGCCAAGGGCGCTGTTCGCAAGAACCAGCCTGTCAAGGTACTGGGCACCGGCGAGATCACGGTCAAGGTTGACGTGAAGGTTGACGCCTTCTCGACTTCCGCATCCGAGAAGATCGCTGCTGCTGGCGGCTCGGCAAACACCCTCTAAACCAGGGTTTAGCCTTTGAATGGTCCCGGTTCGCGTCGAGTAATCGACGTGAACCGGGACCATTCTGCTATCGGCGAGAAATTTTCCAAGAACACCATCAATGCTTGGTTGATCAGGCCATAAACATTTCTGTCCACAAACATTTGCGTCTAATTCGTGTGGCGTATTTGGCAGGAGAGCACTGTGGACGGCTAGAATCGTTAGGTCATGGGAAGTATCTCTTCCTGGGCTCAAGCACATACTTCAGGAGGACGCTTGTTCAGCGCCATAGCCCGAGTTTTTCGGACGCCTGATCTGCGCAACAAGTTGCTGTTCACGCTTGGGATCATTGCGATCTATCGTGTCGGTGTATTCATTCCCGCTCCGGGCATTGACTACAGCAACGTTCAGCAGTGTCTGGCAATGGGTGAAACCACCGGTGGACTTTATTCGTTCGTGAACCTCTTCAGTGGCGGCGCCCTGTTGCAGGTCTCCATCTTTGCAATGGGAATCATGCCGTACATTACGGCGTCCATCATTACCCAGCTGCTGCGTGTGGTGATCCCGCACTTCGAGACCTTGCACAAGGAAGGTCAAGCCGGGCAAGCCAAGCTGACGCAGTACACGCGTTACCTCACTATCGCCCTCGCGCTGCTGCAGGGCACCACGCTGGTGACCCTGGCCCGCACCGGAAGCCTCTTCCCGAGTTGCTCCCTCCCGCTGGTCCCGGATGACTCGCTGATCGTGATCCTGCTGATGGTCATCACACTCACTGCGGGCACCGGACTGATCATGTGGATGGGCGAGCTGATCACTGAACGCGGTATCGGCAACGGCATGTCCATTTTGATCTTCATCTCCATTGCTTCGGGCTTCCCCTCGGCAATGGGCTCGATCCTGCAGGCCCAGGGTGTCATGACCTTCATCGGCGTGCTGCTGATCGGCCTGCTGATCGTCGGGCTTGTGGTCTTCGTGGAACAGTCCCAGCGGCGCATCCCGGTCCAGTACGCAAAGCGCACCGTGGGCCGCCGTACCGTGGGCGGTACCTCCACCTACATCCCGCTGAAGTTGAATATGGCCAACGTGATTCCGGTGATCTTCGCCAGCTCCATCTTGGCCCTGCCGCAGATGCTGGTTCAGTTCAACCAGAATGACGATGGCACCTTGCCGGCTTGGGCCATGTGGTTGCAGGAGCACTCCTCGACCTCGTCACCTTGGTACATGCTGGCCTACACGCTGATGATCATTGGCTTTGCCTACTTCTACGTTGCGATCACCTTCAACCCGGTTGAGGTTGCCGACAACATGAAGAAGTACGGTGGATTCATTCCAGGCATTCGCGCTGGACGTCCAACCGCCGAATACCTCCAGTACGTGATTTCTAGAATTACCTTCCCGGGCGCGCTGTACCTCGCGTTCGTTGCGTTGATCCCACTGATTGCCTTCGTGTTGTTCAACGCCGATCAGAGCTTCCCATTTGGCGGAACATCGATCCTCATCATGGTTGGTGTGGGATTGGAAACCGTCAAGCAAATCAATGCTCAAATGCAGCAACGAAACTACGAAGGGCTACTGCGATGAGTCGACTGCTAATTATCGGACCTCCAGGTGCCGGCAAGGGCACCCAGGCCGTAAAGATCTCCGAGCGTTTGGACATTGTCGCCATCTCCACCGGCGACATCTTCCGTGCCAACGTCAAGGGCGGCACCCCGTTGGGAATCGAAGCGAGCAAGTACATTGACAATGGCGACTTTGTCCCCGATTCGGTAACCAACAACATGGTCGAGGATCGCCTGAACCAGGACGACGTGGCCCAGGGCTTCCTGCTCGATGGCTACCCGCGCACCAGCGCGCAGGTCGACGCGCTGGACGCCATGCTGGCCGGCAAGGGCATCGCCCTGGACGCTGTGCTGCAGCTGACCGCCGATGACGACGAGCTGGTTGCCCGATTGCTCAAGCGTGCAGAGATCGAAGGCCGCGCAGATGACACCGAAGAGGTCATCCGCCACCGCCTGGGCCTGTACAACGAAGAGACCCGGGTTGTCGTGGAGCGCTATGAGGAACGCGGCATCGTGCGCAAGGTCGACGGCCTTGGCGCGATTGACGAAGTAACCGAGCGCGTGCTGGCAGCGTTGAACGTCAACGCCTAGGCACCTCGAAGAACATCGCGCAGGGATCGTGCAGCAACAATGAAAGTTGCAGCGCGGTCCCTGCGCACTTTTGCACGGATCACTGCTTGCGCGGATCCACCACTGAGCTAGGGGAATCACATTGGCTTTTGGACAGCCGAAAATCGAGTACAAATCCAACTCCGAAATCCTGAAGATGCGCCAGGCCGGCTTGGTGCTGGCTGAAGCATTGGATGAAGCCGTTGCGATGGCTCGCCCCGGCGTGACCACCGAAGCGATCAACAAGGTCTTCGGGAAGGTGCTCGAACGCCACAACGCGACCAGCAACTTCCTGGGCTACCACGGTTTCCCGGCGAATATCTGTGCCTCGGTCAACCACGAAGTGGTCCACGGCTTCCCATCGGGCTACGAGCTGAAGGACGGCGACGTGCTGAAGATCGATGGCGGCGCCATCATCGACGGCTGGCACTCCGACTCGGCACGCACCGTGCTGGTGGGCAAGAACATCGACCCGGCCGATCAGCGCCTGAGCGAGATCACTGAGCAGGCCATGTGGGCCGGCATCGCTGCGGCCGCCAACGCGCGCTTCATCGGCCAGATCGGCGAAGCCATCGACGACTATGTCACTAGCCAGCCAGGCGCTGAGCTGGGCATCCTGGAAGACTACTGCGGACACGGCATCGGCTCGGCCATGCACATGGCGCCCGATGTCCTGAATTACAACTCCGGGCACCGCGGTCCGCGCATCAAGCCGGGCATGGCGCTGGCCATCGAGCCGATGCTGGTGCGCGGCGGCATCGAGACCTCCGTGCTGGAGGACGACTGGACCGTGGTCACCAACGACAAGTCCAACGCCTCGCAGTGGGAGCACACCGTGGCATTCCACATGGGTGGCATCTGGGTGCTCTCCGCCCACGATGGGGGAGAAGCCGGGCTGGCTCCATTCGGAGTAGCCCCATCGCCGATCAAGGCGTGAGAATTAGCGGTTTTTTCTAGATCCAGTACGCCATAAGCTTGTGGCGTGCTGGATCTAACATTTTTAGATCAGTGAACGATTGGCACTGAACGCTTCAATGGCGTATCGTTGACTGTTGGTTCGTGAATTAAGTGTGCCCAAAATTCTATGTTTGGACATTACCGGTTCATGAGCCAGAACCAATTACTTGTTGGCGAAAATTGCCAACAAAAAAAGTTAGCGGGGAAAATGGGCAAGAAGGAAGGCGTCATCCAGGTAGAGGGCACCGTCTCAGAGGCACTGCCGAACGCGATGTTCCGCGTGGAGCTGCCGAATGGACACGTAGTGCTCGCCACTATCTCGGGTAAGATGCGTCAGCACTACATTCGAATCCTCCCAGAGGACCGAGTGCAGGTTGAAATGAGCCCATACGATCTCAACCGAGGTCGTATCGTTTACCGCTACAAGTAAATCTGCAGACTGAAAACTTTCTCAGCGACCGCGGTCACCGCAAGGTGATCTCGATCGCTGAATGATTGTTCTTGGACAAGCTTTTTACTGCTCCACATTTAACTGCAACCGCAAGAGGAGTAAACCCTTGAAGGTTAACCCTAGCGTGAAGCCGATCTGCGACAAGTGCAAGGTAATCCGCCGCAATGGTCGCGTCATGGTGATCTGCGAAAACCCACGCCACAAGCAGCGTCAGGGCTAATTCCGTTTTTACGGGATTCCCACGCGTAGTCAATTAGGCAGTATCAGCCAGGACTTTTGTCCTGGTGTACCCCCGGATTCGGAGGCCGGGGCCGTGAGAGATCACGGATGATACTGCTCCAGACCTCCGTTCGTTGAAAGGTAGCCACTTGGCTCGTTTAGCAGGCGTGGATATTCCACGCGAGAAGCGCGTAATCATCGCGCTGACTTACATCTACGGCGTGGGCAAGACCCGTGCAGAAGAGACCATCGCAGCGACCGGTATCAACCCGGACACTCGCGTCAAGGATCTCACCGATGACCAGCTCGTGCAGCTGCGCGACTTCGTCGAAGGCACTTACAAGGTAGAAGGTGACCTGCGCCGTGAGGTTCAGGCTGACATCCGCCGTAAGGTAGAAATCGGATCCTACGAAGGTATTCGTCACCGTAAGGGCCTGCCGGTCCGCGGTCAGCGCACCAAGACCAACGCACGTACCCGCAAGGGCCCGAAGCGTACCGTCGCAGGTAAGAAGAAGACTCGCTAAATCTTAGCGATCTAACTCAAATACTTTTTTCGTAGGAGAAGAAATGCCCCCAAAGACTCGTGGAGCGGTACGTAAGCCGCGTCGCAAGGACAAAAAGAATATTGCGCAGGGACAGGCGCATATCAAGAGCACCTTCAACAACACCATCGTTTCGATCACCGATCCGACTGGCGCTGTGATCTCGTGGGCTTCGGCCGGCGAGGTAGGCATGAAGGGCTCGCGCAAGTCGACCCCATACGCTGCCCAGATGGCTGCTGAAGCTGCTGCAAAGCGCGCTCAGGAGCACGGCATGCGCAAGGTTGACGTTTTCGTCAAGGGCCCGGGCTCGGGACGCGAAACCGCGATCCGTTCGCTGCAGGCTGCTGGCCTTGAGGTTGGATCCATCCAGGATGTTTCCCCAAGCGCTCACAACGGTTGCCGCCCATCAAAGCGTCGCCGCGTCTAATTGATTCGCTAGGCTAGGCCTAAGAAGTCACCGAAGCATTCACAGAATGCTCCGGTGGCTATCTTGGACTCATTCGCCTGCAAAAGACGAACGGCCACCTAAGGCTACCGTCGTTTCCACCCCCGTGAAGCGTCATATAGCGGACGCTCGCTGAAAGGAAATGTAAGTGCTCATTACGCAGCGCCCAACCCTGACCGAAGAAGTAGTTGCCGAAAACCGCTCCCGGTTCGTCATTGAACCACTGGAGCCAGGCTTTGGCTACACCCTGGGTAACTCGCTTCGCCGTACCCTGCTCTCCTCGATCCCTGGTGCCTCTGTCACCAGTGTTCGAATTGACGGAGTACTGCACGAGTTCACCACCGTAGCCGGTGTCAAGGAAGATGTCACCGAACTGGTCTTGAACATCAAGAACCTGTCGGTTTCTTCCGAGCACGACGAGCCAGTCGTTGCCTACCTGCGCAAGCAGGGCCCGGGCATCGTTACTGCAGCGGACATCACCCCGCCAGCCGGTGTGGAGTTCCACAACCCTGATCTGCATATTGCAACCTTGAACGCCAACGGCAAGTTCGATATGGAACTGACCATTGAGCGTGGCCGTGGCTATGTGTCTGCCGCTCAGAACAAGAACATCGATGGCGAGATCGGCCGCATCCCTGTGGATTCGATCTACTCCCCAGTTCTGAAGGTGACTTTCCGCGTGGAAGCCACCCGTGTTGAGCAGCGCACCGACTTCGATCGCCTGATCGTTGACGTGGAGACCAAGGAGTCGATCGCCCCGCGCGATGCCGTGGCATCCGCAGGTACCACCCTGGTTGAGCTGTTCGGCTTGTTCCGCGAACTGAACACCGCAGCTGAAGGTATCGAAATCGGTCCATCACCAACGGACGCAGCCATGGCTGCCGACATGGCACTGCCGATCGAGGATCTGGAACTGACCGTTCGTTCGTACAACTGCTTGAAGCGTGAGGGCATCCACTCTGTGGGTGAACTCGTTACCCGCTCCGAGGCAGACTTGATGGACATCCGCAACTTCGGTGCAAAGTCCATTGACGAAGTCAAGGCCAAGCTGGTTGAACTGGGTCTGGCCCTGAAGGATTCCCCTCCAGGATTTGATCTGGCCGCTCGTAGCGCCCTCGAAGATGGCGACGAATACGACGAAGGTCTGTAAAGACCCGCGTCTAGCGACACACTACTTCATCCGCTGGCACGAGAAGATCGTGCCGGACGGGTTATTCATCTAGGAGAACCACAATGCCTACCCCTACCAAGGGTCCGCGTCTCGGCGGCAGTGCAGCACATGAGCGACTGATTTTCGCTAACATGTCGGCACAGCTCTTCGAGAACAAGAAGATCACCACCACCCTGACCCGCGCCAAGCGTCTGCGTCCACACGCAGAGCGCCTGATCACCTTCGCTAAGCGCGGAGACCTGGCATCGCGTCGTCGCGTTCAGGCTGTCATCGCTTCGCGTTCGCGCACCAACAAGTCGATCGTTCACGAGCTGTTCGAGAACATCGCACCAGCAATGGCAAACCGCGAGGGTGGCTACACCCGCATCACCAAGATCGGCAACCGCAAGGGCGACAACGCTCCTATGGCTGTTATCGAGCTCGTGATGGAGCCAGTTTCGCCAAAGCAGGCCGTCGTCAAGGAAGCCACCAAGGCTGCCGAGAAGGCTGCTGAAGCACCTGAGGCAGAGGCCACCGAAGAGGCATAAGCCCCCTTCGAGCTGAAGCTCGCACCCCCAGGGGTGATAAAAAGATTCCCGTTGGATCCGAAAGGAAACAACGGGAATCTTTTTTGCTTTAATCAGCAGGAACCGGGGGAGCAGAACGCTGGAGGCCTAGCTGAAGCTCTCCATATCCGGGCAGGCCTCATCCAGATAGGCCGTGGCTTCTGCCGCGTCGTCGGTATCCAGCGCCGAGATCTTTTCAGAGATCTCAGTGACGTTCTCCTTGGTGCCCTGTGCCATGAGCTTGGAGATTTCCTGACTCTGCTGCGAGGCAGCGGTCAAGGCATCAACAAGTTTCTTGTCCTTGGTCTTGGACGCCGCGTCCACCAGGATCGCATCGAATTCGTCCATGATCTTCGCGTAGTCCTTGGTCTCACCGGCGATGAGCTGCTCGCTGAGATCGTCCGCCTTGTGCAGCAAGTCTTTTTCAGCAACCTGGTCATTGATGTAAGAACAGGTCTCTTCGGTCTTCAGCTTTCCCGAGGAGCAACCGGTGATAGCCGTAGCGGCCAGCGTCAGCACTGCGGCGCTAGCAGCAACCTTCTTGAGCATGTAATTCCTTGCCTTGGGATGATCGGGTGACTGCGGGCATTGAAAGCCTTGTCAACATTGTTTTAAGCCTACACAAGCGACGTCGATATGTTGGTCCGGCGACAAGGCAACATGCAGGCTCAAGCATCCGATGGCGCGAATGAATAGCAACCGATGCGGCCACAACAGACCTTTATAAGCGAAGCGCTTTTGCTATGTTCCTTTTTAGCCTTCCGTCGTAAGATCAGCCGGTCTTGGACGACAACAGCGGTTCATCGATTAGCGGGCATGTCTTAAGAAGAGTAAACGAGGCGGTGTTGCCGCTGGCCTGATGCAGGCCGCTCCAGGCGATAAGGCGGTGTCCGGTGGGAAGGGCATAGCTAAATCAAAGTACAGGAGAGGCTCTTCACGAATTGAACCAGTTCAGTGTATAGCCACCGAATTTTTTGGGGGCCGTGCTTTTTCATGCAGCGTAGTCGCTATTGGCCCAATTCCGCGAGGCTTGGACACGCCGTACTCACATAGGCCATTGTCTTGGAATCTTCTGCGGTGCTGAGGCCCTGAACCTTTGACGACTTTTCCATCAATGTCAGATCATTGTCGGTCATGAGTTCAATCATTTGGTTGTTCTGATCGATAGAGGCTTGCAGAGCTTCTGCCAATTTCTCATCTTCGGTTTTGTCTGATGCCTCTTGCAAGAAGGCAGTAACCTCAGCCATCTTTGCCTTAAAACCGTCGCCGTCGCCATCGAGCATATCTTGTACGGCACTATCAGTTGTCTCTGCGAGGCTCAATTCTTTAGCATTGTCAGTGAGCAAAGTGCAGGTTTCTTCAGTGGAGAGTTTTCCTGACGAGCAACCGGTCAGGGCTGAGAGTCCAAGTGCAACAACGGCTGTCGTCACGCCAATTTTCTTGAGCATGTGTTCCTCATGTAGTGATGATGGGCCCCAATGGATATGATCCAAGTTGGCAATTGACCTTTACTCTACATGCGGAAAATATCGTTGTCGTAGGAGTTACAGTATGAAGCTCGTTGCATAACCAAGCCGGCCGATCGCAAACTACGCACGTAGAGCATGATCCATGGAGGAGTCCAGAAACGCTGGAATCCATGTGATGAGCGAGTATCGCTGCAGGATGTTGGGCGTCGCGCGTATCGGTGCCAATTGGATCTAGATGCATGAGAACACGCATAATTGAGGGTATGAGCACGCAGCCTGACAGCCTCGATCCAATGGGAACTTCCGCAGTAGGAAGCACCGAAACCCCCGCATGGATCCGCATGCAGATGGTGCTCGGCTACGACGGTGCCGCCTACAACGGCTGGGCGCGCCAGCCCAATGTCATCGGCGTGCAGCAGCTCGTGGAAGAGGCACTGGAAATGCTGGTGCGCCGCAGGGTGCGCGTTGTTGTTGCAGGCCGCACCGATGCCGGTGTGCACGCGCGCCGACAGGTAGTGCATTTCGATTTGACGCAGGATGAATATGACAGCCTGCCGCGCAAGGCCTCGCTGGAACCTGGCCCAGCTTTGGTACGCCGAATCAATGGCATCCTTGGCCGCCAGGACGGAGCCGTCTGGGTCCACGAAGCTCTGCGCGCTCCCGAAGGCTTTGATGCCCGCTTCTCGGCGTTGGCCCGCCGGTACTCCTACCGCATTGCCGATGGCCAGCACCGCTGGGATCCGCTCACCCGGCATCTGACTACATGGCACCGCGAAGAGCTGGACGTTGAAGCCATGAACCGCGAAGCGCAGAGTGTGTTGGGGCGCCACGACTTCCTGACCTACTGCAAGCCACGTCCTCATGCGACGACCATTCGTACATTGCAGGAGTTCAGCTTCACCCGTGGTGCTGATGGGCTGATCCTCGCTCATTTGAGAGCCGATGCTTTCTGCCACAATATGGTCCGCGCTCTCATCGGGGCGGCCATGATGGTGGGGGATGGGCGTGAGAAGCCTGGATTCCTGGCGGCTCGGCTGGAGCAGATGGTGCGCGATTCCAAGACCAAGCTCTCGCATCCGCGGGCGCTTGTTCTCGAAGAGGTCTACTATCCAGACGCCGGCGAGCTGGCCGCCCGGGCTTTGCAGACGCGAGCTCGGCGCAGCGAAGATGAAGCTGGAGAAGCATCGGCCCAGGCTTGAGCGGCCGATAATCCCCGGGATCTTAAGGGTGTTGTTGCTCACGACGCAGATGCTTTTTTGGCCGGAAACACTTTAATCCGCTAAACTTTTATGAGTTGTGTATGTCCACGTTCGACACTACACGCCCAAGCGTGACGGCTTAGTTGCATAGTCGCTGGTCTGCTGGGTGTGCGAACAACATATGGACGGCCGGTTATCATCAGTCCTCACCTGACGTACTGGTCTAAACACAAGAACAACACGACAGTGCCTGTCACTGGGGGATCTCACCGCCTTCAGCCAAGCGACTGTTTGACCAGAAACGAATCAACGTAAGGCAATTACTGTGCGTACGTACACCCCAAAGCCGGCTGACCAGACTCGTCAGTGGTATGTCATTGACGCCACCGATGTAGTACTCGGCCGTCTCGCCGTCCAGGCCGCAACCCTGCTGCGCGGCAAGCACAAGCCAACCTTCGCTGCACACATGGACATGGGCGACCATGTCATCATCATCAACGCAGAAAAGGTTGCACTGACCGGTAAGAAGCTTGAGAACAAGCGCGCTTACCGCCACTCCGGTTTCCCAGGTGGCTTGAAGAGCATCAACTATGCAGATCTGCTGGAGAAGAACCCAGTTCTGGCTGTTGAGAAGGCTATCAAGGGCATGCTGCCTAAGAACAAGCTGTCTGCTGCTCAGCTCTCGAAGCTGAAGGTATACCGCGGCGCCGAGCACCCACACGCTGCTCAGTCGCCAAAGGCACTGGAAATCACCCAGGTCGCTCAGTAGTCCTGGCCCCGAGAAGAAATACTTAATAGGAGATTATCGTGGCTCAGAACGCTGAAGAAACCACTGAATTCGAAGGCGAGACCCCTTCGACTTACACCACCGAGACCTCTGCTTCGGCCGTAGTTGCCGAAACCGAGCGCGCTCCGCTGACCGTTCCAGGTGCAGCAGTTGGCCGTCGCAAGCAGGCTATCGCCCGCGTTCGCCTGGTACCAGGTACCGGCAAGTGGACCGTTAACGGTCGCACCCTGGAGAACTTCTTCCCTAACAAGCTGCACCAGCAGGACGTCAACGAGCCTTTCAAGATCCTTGGTCTTGAGGGTGCTTACGACGTTATCGCTCGTATCAACGGTGGCGGCATTTCCGGCCAGGCCGGTGCACTGCGTTTGGGTATCGCTCGCTCGCTGAACGAGATCGATCGCGATGCAAACCGCGCAACCCTGAAGAAGGCTGGCTACTTGACTCGTGACGCACGCGTCATCGAGCGCAAGAAGGCTGGTCTGAAGAAGGCACGTAAGGCTTCGCAGTTCTCGAAGCGCTAAACCTTACTTCAAGGTCTTTTCCGGAGGCTCCAACATCCCGCAAGGGAAGTTGGGGCCTTTGGTCCATTAACGGTGGCATTCTCGGGGTCGATAATAATCTTCTCCCATTCCACACCCGTCGCATCTCTTCAACGAAGATAAATCGAAGTAGAGGGCATATGATTGGAAACGATGGCAAGATTATTTGGGACCGATGGGGTCCGAGGAAAAGCAAACGAACTGTTAACTCCCGAGTTGGCGCTGGAGCTGGCGCAGGCAGCATCCGTGGTGCTGGGCTTGAGCCAACCTGAAGACGGGCACAAGCCTGTTGCGGTGGTGGCAAAAGATCCGCGTATCAGCGGTGACTTCCTCTCCGCAGCAATTGAGGCCGGCCTCGCCGCCTCAGGTGTGGACGTCATGGACGCAGGCACGCTGCCAACTCCCGCAGCAGCCTTCCTGGTAGGGGACCTGGACGCTGATTTCGGTGTCATGATCTCCGCGTCGCACAACGCAGCTCCGGATAACGGAATCAAGTTCTTGGCCCGCGGTGGCAAGAAGCTCGATGACTCTTTGGAAGACGCCATTGAAGCGTGCCTGAAAATGCCCAAGCCCCGCCCAACCGGTGGCGAAGTGGGCCGCGTCGCACGTTTCGCCGACGCTGAAGACCGCTACGTCATGCACCTGCTGCAGGCGCTGCCTAACCGCATCGACGGTTTGAAGGTCGTTCTGGATTGCGCCCACGGTGCAGCTTCGGGCTGCTCACCAGAAGTATTCAAGGCTGCAGGCGCCGATGTCATCGTCATTGGCGCAGACCCAGATGGCATCAACATCAATGATGGCTATGGATCCACCCACTTGGCGAAGCTGCAGGCTGCCGTGTTGGAGCACCAAGCTGATCTGGGCATCGCCCACGACGGTGACGCAGACCGTTGCCTCGCGGTAGACCACGAAGGCTCCATTGTCGATGGCGACCAGATCATGGCTATCATGGCGCTGGACATGAAAGACCGCGGTGAGCTGAAGGATGACACGCTTGTTGCCACCGTGATGAGCAACCTCGGCTTGAATCTGGCCATGGAGGCTGCAGGGATCACGTTGAAGCAGACTGGTGTGGGGGATCGCTACGTACTTGAAGGAATGCACGAAGGAAACTACTCGCTTGGCGGCGAGCAGTCAGGCCACGTGATCTTCTCCAAGCACGCAACCACCGGTGACGGCGTTCTGACCGGCCTGATGATCGCAGCCCGGGTGAAGGCCACCGGCAAAACCTTGAAGGAACTCGCCTCGGTGCTGACAGTCCTGCCGCAGGTGCTGATCAACGTCCGTGGCGTGGACAAGGCTGCGGCACCGGATTGCGAGCCGCTGCAGCGGGATATCGCTGCCGCGGAAGCCCGTTTGGGTTCCACCGGCCGCGTGCTCTTGCGTCCATCGGGCACCGAGCCAGTGGTTCGCGTCATGGTTGAAGCGGCTACGCATGACCAGGCCCAGGCTGAAGCCGAGACACTGAGCGCCTCGGTCAAGGAACACCTTTCCCTGTAGTTCAGCGGGCGTTCGGCAACTAGTACGGAAATATCAAGAAAACTCACACCCCCGCAGGGTGTTCTGCATAAGAACAGCCTGCGGGGGTGTGGCATGCTAACAAGTAGAAACAGACATCGGTTCGTGTTCTCGGAGAGAAGGACTTTCGTGACTCTACGCATCAGCGTGATCGGCACCGGCTACCTCGGTGCAACCCATGCCGCCTGCATGGCCGAATTGGGCTATGAAGTCATCGGCGTCGATGTGGATAAGGCCAAGCTCGATGCGCTGGCCGCCGGCGTGCTGCCCTTCCATGAACCAGGCCTGCCGGAACTGCTGCGCAAACATGTTTCCTCCGGACGCCTGCGATTCACCGACGACTATGCCGATGTAGCGGCCAACGCGGATATCCATTTCATTACCGTGGGTACGCCCCAGCGTGCTGATTCGCAGTCAGCAGACATGTCTTACGTAGACGGGGCTGTCGACTCGCTGCTTGAGCACATCACCTCGGAAGCCTTGATTGTCGGCAAGTCGACCGTGCCGGTGGGCACCGCCCGCCGGTTGAGCGAAAAAATTGCTCAAGATGCCAAGCCCGGAAGCTCCATTGCGCTGGCATGGAATCCTGAATTCTTGCGTGAAGGTTTCGCGGTGAACGATACGCTGCGGCCTGACCGCCTGGTCTATGGCCTTGAAGGCGAGCGCGGCCTTGAGCTGCTGCGCGAAGTGTACGCACCGGTGCTGGCCCAGGAAATCCCTGAAATCGTCACCGACCTTGAGACCGCGGAGCTGGTCAAGGTGGCCGCCAATGCGTTCCTGGCGACAAAGATTTCTTTCATCAATGCCTTTGCCGAGGTGACTGAAACCGTGGGCGGCGACATCAAGACCCTGGCCGACGCCATTGGCCACGATAAGCGCATTGGCCGTCGTTTCCTGAACGCCGGAGTGGGCTTTGGCGGTGGATGCCTGCCGAAGGACATTCGCGCCCTCCAAGCGCGCGTGAGCGAGCTCGGGCTGACCCAGACCATGAACTTCCTCTCCGAGGTTGACCAGATCAACCTGCGCCGTCGAGACCGCGTTGTTTCGCTGGCTGAAAATATGCTGGGCAATGTGCTGGCTGGCAAGCATATTTGCGTCCTCGGAGTCACGTTCAAGCCCAACAGTGATGACGTGCGCGATTCCCCTGCATTGGACATCGCGGTACGCCTGTATAACGCTGGCGCCGAAGTCTCGGTCTATGACCCTGAGGGCAATGCCAATGCCGCAGGCCGCTTCCCGCGTTTGAACTACGTGGATTCGCATCAGGAAGCTGCCCGCAACGCAGACCTGACCTTGGTGCTGACCGAGTGGCAGGAATTCCGCGATCTGGATCCGCAACAGCTGGGTGAAGTCGTGGCATCGAAGATGCTCATCGACGGCCGCAACGTGCTGGACCGTCCGGCCTGGCGCGAGCAGGGCTGGGTCATGACCGGTCCAGGCGAGTATTTCGAGCTCAACAGCAACAACGTTGCAACCGGGCCGGTTCCGGTTCAGTCCTAGCGCTACGTGGATAGCAGAAATGCGGTTGTCGAAAGACAACCGCATTTTTGCCTCTTGGCGTTGACGCCTAGAAGCCGAAGTGCTTCATGACCTTTGGCAGGTTATCGATCAGGCGCGAAGCGCTGACCGTTCCATCTTCTGCAGTCATTCGTCCAAGGTGGCCGTGGATGATCGCAGCACAGGCAGAGAGTTCCATGATGCGACGGTTAGGCACGGTTCGCATGCCCTGCGTACCGGTCAGGGATCCGTCGGAAAGCAGGTAGCCGAGGATGCCCGTGAGCACGTCGCCGCTGCCGGCTGTGGCCAACTGAGGCGACGAGTGGGTTACCACGAGGCTGCTGCCATTCGGGGCGACGATGTAGTTGGTCGGACCCTTCAGAAGGACAACTGCGTTGTAGGCCAAGGCAGCCCAGCGGGTCCACCGGATCGGATCCTGGGCAATTTCGTCGGGGGTCACCTTGACGCCGGCGCGGCCCAGCAGCATCCGCAGTTCCTTGGCATGCGGGGTCAGGACGCGTGGTTGTTCGCTGGGGCCAGTTGGAACGACTTCCAGGCCAGAAGCGTCAATGACCGCTGGCTGGCGGCTGGCGAACACTTCGGCAATGACACCAGTTGGGGGAGTCCGTCCGTCAAGGCCGGGACCGATGGCCCAGGCCGAGATCTTGGCACCCTTGCCATGCAGGTGGCGACGCGAGGAAGAGAGTGCTTCCTTGATCTGCTGATCATCCAGCGGGACGGATTCCGGAACCGAGACGGCAACCAATGGGCGCACGGAGTCCGGAACATGAGTACGCAGCAAGCCGACACCGCAGTTCACGGCCGCCTTGGCTGTCAGCTGGGCAGCACCAGGATAGAGGTCAGAGCCTGCGATCAGGCCCAAGACTCCGCGCTGGTACTTGTGGCGTCCAGCGTCGCGCCACGAACGGTGCTCGTCCAGAAGTTCTTGCGCAGCAGACTCATCGACCAGCTGGGTTTCGGGTGCCACTGCAGAAAAATCAAATCCAAGACAAGCAATGGAGATTTCCCCGGTGACCAGTGGTGCATCAACGGTCAGCAGCCCCGACTTCATGGCACCAAAGGTCACGGTGCGCTCGGCGCGCAACACGTTGTCTTCAGCGACCCCGGTATCCGGGTGCAACCCCGAGGGTACGTCGCAAGCAAGCACGCGGCTGTGTGCAGGAAGTGTCGGCAGTGGGGAACCAGCGCGGTACCCCAAGCCGTACAGCGCGTCGATGACCAGTGAAGCATTAGCCAGTTCACTTTGACCATCAGAATAATCAGTCAGTGTTCCGCCAGCGTTCTGGTACGCTGTGGCGGCCTCGGCATGTACGTGGTCCCCGAACTGTAAGGCGAGCGTGGAGATTCCTTGCTCCTGGAGCTGAGCCAGTGCATAAAGGCCATCTCCACCGTTATTGCCGGGTCCAATCAGGGCGATAACAAAGGCAGGTTCCGTGCCTGGTTTTTCGGCCAGCATGGTGGCTGCCGTTGAAGCCAATTCGGCGGCGGCTTGCTTCATCAGGCTCGCTTCGCCGCGCTTGGAAATCTCCTGGGCCTCAACCGCACGAATCTGCGCAACACTGTAGACAGGGATCATAATTCAAACAATACTCAAGGCGGTCGTCTGAATCCTTATTTAATGCCAATCGTGTCGTTATTCTTTTGTTCTGGAAGTGTTAGCTTTCGGCAATGACCATGGCGATGGCCATGTCGCCATCGTGTGACATGGTCAGATGCCATGAAGTGATTCCCCGCTGTTCGCTGGCTTTGGCGACGGATCCGGTGTTGTGGATTTGTGGATCCCCGGCTTCATCTTTGCGGATGGTGCAGTCTTGCCAGTTCATCCCAGCGGGTCCGCCAAGCGCTTTGGCGATGGCTTCCTTGGCTGCAAAGCGGGCGGCCAGCGAGCGCAGAGGCAGGTCGCGTTCTTCTTCCGTGAAGAGGCGTTCTCTCAGGCGCGGGGTCTTTTCGAGTTGTCGGCCAAAACGGGGCACGTCGACAATGTCCACTCCGATACCTGCAATCATGGATTCCATTATATCGGCCGCCATCTGGGCGAAATGCCTGGATGGTTCTCGGATACAAAATCGCGGGGTTGCGCGTTGCCCCATGGCAACGCGGAACCCCGCGAGTTTGCACAAACCCTGCTGCTAGACAGCTTCAGCGATGAGCGAGCTGACCTGCGCGAAGAGCGGATGCTCTGGCTCTAGTCCGGTGATCGAGGCGGTGGCCTCATCAGGGGACTGGCTTGCCAGGATCTGGTGCAGGGTCACGGCCTCTTCATCTCCTGGTGCGTTGAACTGCAGAGCCGCGGCAATGGCTAGAGCCAAGGCAGAGGTTGGCATTCCGCGTTCAGCCAGGTCCGCAGCTGGGCCGATGAATCGTTCATGGCGGCTGAGCTTGCGCATTGGCGCACGGCCCACGCGGCCCACGGTGTCAGGCAGGTGCGGGTTGGTGAAGCGGGTCAGGATCTTCTGCACATAGGCTTCCTGCGCTACTGGATCCAGTCCGTGCTTGGTCACCAGCAGCGCCTTGGTCTCCTGCAGGACTGCATTCACCTTTTGCGAGATCTGCTCATCATCCATCGCATCAGAGATCTTCTCAATTCCCGCTGCGGCGCCGAAGTACGCTGCGCTGGCATGTCCCGTATTCACGGTGAACAGCTTGCGTTCAATGTACGGCAGCAATTCATCAACGAAGGTTGCCCCGGGGATCACTGGCTCGTTGCCATTGAAGGGGGTGCGGTCGATGACCCACTCGTAGAAGGTCTCAACGGTGACATCCAGGTTCTGCCCTGGTGCCTGTGCCGGGACAATGCGATCCACCGCGGTGTTGGCGAAGATGGCGCGGGAGGCCAGTTCCTGCTCCGTGCCCTCCCATGCTCCCTGGATTTCCTGCTGCAGGATATCGGTGGCATTGATGGCATTCTCGCAGGCCATCACGTGCAACGGAGCCAACTGGGCTGGGCGCTGGGCCAGGGCCTGTGCGATAGCTGGGGCGACGAACTTCAGAATGTGCGGGCCCACCGCGGTGGTCACCAGGTCCGCCGTGGCGATCTGTTCGATGACCTCGGCCTGCTGGGAACCGGAATTCAGGGCGCTGAAGCCGGTGACGACCTTGTCCTGTCCTTGCTGTCCAACTTCATGCACGGTGTAGCTCTCGGCAGCGGCAAGGCTGTCGATGAGCTCTGCAGCTACGTCAGCGAAGACGATCTCATAGCCGGCTTCGTGCAGCAGCAAGCCAACGAAGCCCCGGCCGATGTTTCCCGCTCCAAAATGTACGGCTTTCACTTGGTGTTGACCTTTCCGAATAGATCAAGGATTTCCTCGACGGAGGTGGCCTGCTCCAACTGGGCGACCTGGTCCTTGTTGGTGAAGATCTTGGCAATGGAGGCCAGGATCTTCAGATGTTCATTGTTCAAGCCCGCAACACCCACGACAAACTTCACGTCCTTGCCGCCCCAGTCGATGCCTTCCGGGTAGCGGACCACGGCGACGGCCGAGTGGTTGATATGCTCCTTGGCGTCATTGGTGCCGTGCGGGATGGCCAAGAAGTTGCCCATGTAGGTGGACACCGAGGTCTCGCGTTCGTGCATGGCCAACACGTAGTCCGTGTCCACGGAACCACGCTGCATCAGCAACTGTCCTACCTCGTCGATGGCTGCATCGCGCTCGGTCGCGGTGCCCTGGAGCACCACGCCATCAGCCGCCAGAACCTCGTGGGCTGGCTGGGCTTCGGCATTCACGTACTCGGAGGCTGCGTCCGCAGCAGCGGGAGCCGCCGGGACGGTTTCGGCAGACGCGGCATCGGCTGGGACAGTGTTGCTCGTGCGCACCAGCTCAACGATTTCGTCATAGCGTGGGCTGTTCATGAAGTTGTCCACCGAGACGTGCGTGGCACTTCCGGTCTTCGGCTTGGCGCGATCCGCGAGGTCCTGATGCGTCACCACGATGTCGTAGGTATCGGTCAGGTTGGCAATGGCCGAGTTGGTGACCTTGACGTCGCCAAAGCCGGCGTCCTTGATCTTGTTGCGCAATACCGAAGCGCCCATGGCGCTCGAGCCCATGCCTGCATCGCAAGCAAAAACGACGGTGCGGATTGGACCAGAGGTGGCGGCCGCGGAAACCAAAGCAGAAGCTACCGAGCTCTTCTTGCCCTTCATGGCCTCCATCTTCGAGGTGGCTTCACCCAGCTCGTCGCCTTCGGTGTTCTTGCTCAGCTTCAGGATCAGACCTGCCACGACAAAGGAGACGATGGTGGCAAAGAGCACTGAGAGGGTGACGCCGAGATAGCTATCCGAGGAAGCCGCGGCGAATACGGCCAAGATGCTGCCCGGGGCCGCAGGCGATCGCAGGCCGGCACCGGTCACCACCAGGGTGAAGACGCCGGTCATGCCGCCGAGGATCGGAGCTAGAACGATTACTGGCTTCATCAGCACGTAAGGGAAGTAGATTTCGTGGATACCGCCGACGAACTGGATCAGCGCGGCACCGGGAGCCGAGGCGCGGGCCATGCCGCGTCCGAAGACCGTGTAGGCCAGCAGCAGTCCGAGACCCGGGCCGGGGTTGGACTCGAGCAGGAACAGCATCGACTTTCCGGCGTTCAAGGATTCCTCGGTGCCCAGCGGGGTGAGGATGCCGTGGTTGATGGCGTTGTTCAGGAACAGGATCTTGGCCGGCTCGATCAGGATGCTGGTCAGCGGCAGCAGGCCATGCTGGACCAGGAAATCAACTGCGGTGGCTGCGCCCTGGCTGAAGGCCTTGACGGCTGGGCCCACGAGCAGCATGCCGATGATGGCCATGATGGCGGCAAGAATACCCGCCGAGAAGTTGTTCACCAGCATCTCGAAACCGGGCTTGATGCGGCCTTCCCACAGCGCATCCAGCTTCTGCATGACCCAAGCCGCCAGCGGGCCCATGATCATCGCGCCAATGAACATCGGGATATCGGTTCCCACGATCACGCCCATGGTTGCCGCGGCGCCGACAACGCCGCCGCGCAAGCCGTAGATGGCATGTCCGCCGGTATAGCCGATGAGCAGCGGCAACAGGAAGGTGATCATCGGGCTCACCAGCAGTGCCAGCTTCTCGTTTGGCAGGAAGCCGTCCGGGATGAACAGGGCTGTTATCAGGCCCCAGGCGATGAATGCGCCGATATTGGGCATGATCATGCCCGAGAGGAAGGTGCCGAACTTCTGGACACCGACTCTCAAGCCGGCGCGTGGTTTTTCAACCGTTTCTGTTTCCATGACTAATCCTAAGAATTCGCCCGTGGGCGGGTAGTAGATCTGGAGATTATGGGTGGTCGTGGGACTTCGAGGCTATCCGGAGGAAGAGATCCTGTGAAGCCATTCCAAAAACAGCTTGAGTTCTGTACTGGATAGCTCGTTGGAGTTCGAAGACTGCAGTGCCGCATTCAAGGCAATAGCGGCAACGACGACGGAGGACTGATTGGTGGGTTCGGAGAACTGGGCGTGCGCTTCGTCGTTGAACACGGCCTGGATCATGGAGTCGCGCGTCATCGTGGACAACTCCAGATTTCTCCGGTCCGCTGATTCGGCGATGAGCATCAGGGTGACGCCGACGTTGGCGGCCATGATGCTGCGTGCCGCTTCATGCGGTGGAACTTTCAACTGCCCGGCTATGGCCGCACGGTTAAGCCGTTCGGCCACCAGCTGTTCAGCCTCTGCCACGATTGCCGGGCGGCTCTCGGGGCGGATGTTGCCGAACAACACCAGATAAAGGTGGGTCTTATCAAGGCCAAACTGCACATGGCCATCCCAGAGGCGGCGGATGTCCTCGATTGGATTGGAATCCAAATTGATGGCTCGTTCGCCTTCCAGGTACTCTTCGAAACCTGCGGTGACTACTGCATTGAACAGTCCTTCCTTGTCTCCGAAGTGGTGGTAAAGGGTTGGCGCGGTGACACCAGCGAGTTTGGTGATCTGCCGAGTCGACACCGGCTCGCTGCCTGCATTCGCCAGCAGTTCGGTGGCTGCTAGCAACAGGCGAGTTTTCGGAGGCAACTGGTCATTGGAACTCATAAGCGTTACCCTATCACTTATAGCGCTGTTATATGAATTGAATCACAGCATCGCGCAAACGCCAAGAACTTATCGCGAAACCCGCACCATACCCGCACTGCAGCGGAGATGGGTGCGCCCGCGCCAAGACAAGGAACGACCATGCAAAATTTGAAGGGCGTCGGGGTCAGCCCCGGCCGCATTATCGGAACAATCCGCCACATGCCGCAACCGGTTCAAGAACCGCACGCCGAGCAGCGGCTGTCACCAGATGTCTCAGCCGAGGACGCGATTGCGCAGCTGAAAGCGGCCGCTGGACGCGTGCATGAACAGCTCAAAGACCGGGCCAGTCACGCCCAGGGAGATGCCAAGGCCGTCTTGGAAGCCACCGCTCTCATGGCCAAGGACAGCATGCTGCTCAAGACCGCGGCCAAGAAGATCACCGCCGGCATCTCTGCCGAGCGGGCCATCTGGGACTCAGCCCAGAACGTGGCCACCCAGCTGGGCGCCCTGGGAGGGTACATGGCCGAACGCGCCACCGACGTGCTGGATGTGCGCCAGCGCATCGTCGCCGAGCTGCGCGGTGCCCCGGCCCCGGGCATCCCGCACAGCGGCACCCCGTTCATCCTTGTAGCGCAGGACCTTGCTCCAGCCGACACGGCCACCCTGGATCCCGCGCAAGTGCTGGCCCTGTTGACCTCTGAAGGCGGTCCGCAGTCGCACACCGCGATCATCGCCCGCTCGCTGGGGCTACCAGCAGTGGTGGCCGCTGCTGGCGCCGAGCAGATCCCGGCGGATGCCGAGATCTATGTGGATGGCGCCACCGGAGAGATTCATCTGGAACCGGGGCAGCCCGAGCGCCAGGCCGCCGAACGGTGGCAGGCCTCGGCCCAGCTGCAGAGTTTCGACGGCACCGGCGCCACTGCCGATGGGCACGCGGTGCCGCTGCTGGCCAACGTCGGGGGCGCCGATAGCGCCCGCCGAGCCGCCGCCGACGGCGCCGAAGGCGTTGGATTGTTCCGTACGGAATTCTGCTTCCTGGAACGCGATAGCGAGCCCAGCGTGGAGGAACAGGCTGCCGCCTATGCCGGGGTCTTCGATGCCTTTGCCGGCAAGAAGGTCGTGGTCCGCACCCTGGATGCGGGCGCTGATAAGCCACTGCCCTTCCTGACCGACTCGACGGAGCCGAATCCCGCGCTGGGCGTGCGCGGCTACCGCACGGACTGGAGTAACCCCGGCGTGCTGCAGCGCCAGCTGCAGGCTATCGCCCAGGCCGCTGCCGGGAGCAGTGCCGAGGTCTGGGTCATGGCCCCGATGATTTCCACCGTCGAGGATTCCGAGGCCTTTGCCCGGATGTGCGCTGACGCCGGGCTGAAGACTCCCGGGGTGATGATCGAGGTGCCCTCCGCAGCGCTCAACTCCCGGCATGTGCTGCAGCCGGTGCAGTTCGCCTCGCTGGGCACCAATGACCTCACCCAGTACGCGATGGCCGCAGACCGGCAGCTTGGCTCCTTGGCCGCGCTGAATACCGGATGGCAGCCTGCCGTTTTGCAGCTGGTCAAGCACGCGGTGGACGGCGCGCAGCTGGCAGGCCAGCGCCCGGTCGGCGTGTGCGGGGAGTCCGCCGGCGATCCTGCCATGGCGGTGGTCCTGGTGGGCCTGGGTGTTGCCACCCTGTCCATGAGCGCACGCTCGATTCCTGCGGTCAGCTCGGTGCTGCGCTCGGTCACCCTGGTGCAGGCGCAGGAACTGGCCGAGGTGGCGCTGAACGCGCGTACCGCACAGCAAGCCCAGCAGCAGGTGCGCGCCGGCCTGCCCATTCTCGATCAGCTCGGGCTCTAGCCCTAGAAGCCTGTCACGAACCAACAACCAGAGAAGGAACAACACCATGATTGAACGTACAGCCACCATCGGCAGCAGGGTCGGCTTGCACGCGCGTCCGGCAGCGATCTTCGCCGAGGCCGCCAGCGACTACGACTTTGACATCACCATTGCACGCCAGGGCGAGCCGGCGGAAGACGCGGGCGATGCCAGCAGCATCCTGACCCTGATGGGCCTGGGCGCCGGGCACGGGGAAGTGGTGGTGCTGCGCAGCGAAGATGCCGGCGCGCAAGAAGCGTTGGATGCACTGGCGGCAGTCCTGGAAACCGACCACGACGCCAGCTAGTAGTCCTGCCGAGATCTTCTTGAATTAACAGCAAAGAGTCCACACCAAAATGGTGTGGACTCTTTGCGTGGGGCGACGCGTGGATTACTCCACGGTCACCGACTTGGCCAAGTTGCGCGGCTGGTCCACGTCGTAGCCCTTGGCTGAAGCCAGCTCGCAAGCGAACAGCTGCAGCGGAACGGTGGTCAGCAACGGCATCAGCAGGGTTGGGGTCTCTGGCACGTAGAAGACGAACTCCGCGTAGGCGCGGACGTCCTCATCGCCGGACTCCGCGATCACCAGGGTGTTTGCACCGCGGGCGCGAACTTCCTGGATGTTGGAGACAACCTTCGAGTGCAGGGAGTCGCGGCCGCGCGGGGACGGAACCACCACGAAGACCGGCTGGTCCTGCTCGATCAGGGCGATCGGACCGTGCTTGAGCTCGCCGGCGGCGAAGCCTTCTGCATGGATGTAGGCGATTTCCTTGAGCTTCAAGGCGCCTTCCATTGCTACCGGGTAGCCAACGTGGCGGCCCAGGAACAATACCGATGGGGTGTCAGCCATTTTGCGGGCCACCGTCTTGATTTCTTCAGCACGGTCCAGGATGTCCTGGATCTTGGAAGGGATCTTGCCCAGGTCGGCAAGGATGTCCTTGATCTGGCCGGAGAACAGGTTGCCGCGCAGCTGCGCCAGGTACAGGCCCAGCAGGTAGGTTGCGGTGATCTGTGCCAGGAATGCCTTGGTGGAGGCCACGGCGATTTCCGGACCTGCGTGGGTATACAGCACCGCATCGGATTCACGCGGGATGGTGGACCCGTTGGTGTTGCAGATGGACAGGGTCTTGGCGCCCTGCTCCTTGGCGTAGCGCACAGCCATCAGGGTGTCCATGGTCTCGCCGGACTGGGAGATGGACACAATCAGGGTGTTCTCGTCCACGATTGGTTCGCGGTAGCGGAACTCGTGGGAGAGCTCGACCTCAACCGGGATGCGGCACCAGGATTCGATGGCGTACTTTGCTACGGTGCCGGCGTAAGCGCTGGTGCCGCATGCAAGGACCACAATCTTGGTGATCTTCGCCAGCTCTTCGGGAGAGATGCGAAGCTCATCGAGGGTCAAGCGGCCGTTAGCGTCCGAGCGGCCCAGCAGGGTGTCGGCGACAGCGGCAGGCTGGTCGAAGATTTCCTTCTCCATGAAGGAAGCGAAGCCGCCCTTCTCGGCGCTGGCTGCATCCCAGTCAACGGTGAATTCCTTGCCCTCTGCAGGGGTGCCGTTGAAGTCGATGATGGAGTGGCTATCTGGGGTAATGGTGACAATCTGGTCCTGGCCCAGTTCCACGGCACGACGGGTGAAGTCGATGAAGCCGGAAACATCGGAACCCAGGAAATTCTCGCCATCGCCCAAGCCGAGAACCAGTGGCGAGTTGCGGCGCGCAGCAACAACAACACCTGGGTGGTCCTGGTGGACAGCCAAAAGGGTGAAAGCACCCTCAAGGCGCTGAACGGCCAACTGCATGGCACGGGTCAAATCGCCTTCGGCTTCGTTGGTGTAGATCTTGCCCAGCAAGGCGGCTGCAACTTCGGTGTCGGTTTCCGAGAGGAAGGTGACGCCTTCAGCGAGCAGCTCGGCCTTGATGCCGGCAAAGTTCTCGATAATTCCGTTGTGGATCATGGCAAGCTTGCCACCATCGGCGAGGTGTGGGTGGGCGTTGCCATCACTCGGCCCACCGTGGGTTGCCCAACGGGTATGTCCAATGCCAGTCATCGACTGTGGCAGTGGAGCTTCAGCAATTTCATTCTCCAAGTTGGCCAGCTTGCCGGCCTTCTTGCGAGAGTGAATAGCGCCATCGGCGACAACTGCGACACCAGCCGAGTCGTAACCGCGGTATTCCAACCGGCGCAAACCTTCAATCAGAACGTCGAGGGCACCGTGGTCGGTGACTCGGCTCGAGGTTCCTGCATATCCAACAATTCCGCACATGGGTAAAATCCTACCGGCTCAATGCCCAGCGACGGGAACAATCGTGTTTCACCCCTCAAAAATCGATGTGCAGTGGCTCACCTCGGTGACGTGCGGACCACGGTTGAGAATACGTGCAAGAATCCGTTAATTGGGATGTGGAGCATATTCTTGGCAGAATTTGACCTCGTGGAACCACACGGAACACTTGAAACGCCCATCTCGCCTTTTGTCGACCTTGAGCGCGAGACCTGGGCGCGGCTCTCCAATCAAATGGAACAGCCGTTGAACCTCTCCGACATCGAACGGCTGCGCGGCCTCGGTGATGAACTGGACCTCCAAGAGGTCCGGGACGTTTACCTGCCGCTGAGCCGCTTGCTGTATCTCTACGTCGAAGGCGCCGGGGCGACACATCAGGCCACCACTACTTTCCTGGGGGAACAGACTTCCCGAACGCCGTTTGTCATCGGCGTGGCCGGTTCGGTGGCCGTCGGAAAGTCAACGACAGCCCGCGTGCTGCAGGAAATGCTGCGCCGCTGGCCGCAAACACCTGATGTCCAGCTCATTACCACTGACGGTTTCCTGTACCCCAACGCCGAGCTGGAGCGGCGCGGCATCATGCACCGCAAGGGCTTCCCGGAATCCTATGACCGCCGTGCGCTGCTGCGCTTTGTCTCCGCGGTGAAGTCCGGAGTGCCGGAAGTCAGCACCCCGGTGTACTCGCATCTGACCTACGACATCGTTCCGGGGGAGCGCAATGTGGTGCGCAGCCCGCAGGTGCTGATTGTCGAAGGGCTGAACGTGTTGCAGCCTGCGCGGACCCGTCCGGATGGAACCGTGGGCCTGGCGCTGAGCGACTTCTTCGATTTCTCCGTCTATGTCGATGCGCGCACCAATGATATTGAAGAGTGGTACATCAGCCGATTCATGCGATTGCGTTCCGGGGCCTTCGCGGACCCGGCCAGCTACTTCCATCGCTATTCGCAGTTGACCGATGAAGAGGCGCGCGAAACAGCGCACGGAATCTGGAAGCGGATCAATGAGCCGAATCTGAAAGAGAACGTGCTGCCGACCCGTGGGCGGGCCCAGCTGGTCCTGAGAAAATCGGCGGATCACTCGGTACGGCGAATGCTGTTGCGGAAAATCTGATCTGAAGATCAATATTCACCAGCTCATCGGCAGGGAAACAAAAGCTGAGAGTTTGCCTAACTTATCGATTTCATTTGGGGATTTGTGCTTGATCCTGTGATTCGCCTGTGTATGCTCTAAACATGCTTAAAGGTTTCCGCGATTTTATTATGAAGGGCAACGTTGTCGATCTGGCCGTTGCTGTTGTGATCGGTGCTGCCTTCGGCGCCGTGATTACCGCCCTTGTGGACAATGTGCTGATGCCATTGATCGCCGCATTGGTAGGCTCCCCGAACTTCGACAGCTTCCTGCTGCTGAACATCAATGGGGTTGACATCAAGTTCGGCGTCTTCTTGACCGCACTGGTCAACTTCCTGCTCATCGCCGCAGCTGTCTACTTCGCTCTGGTTATGCCTATGCAGAAGCTGAACAACCACCTCGCTGCTCGCCGCGCCGCCGGCGAAGAAGAGCCAGAGGAAGAAGCCGATCCCCAGCTGGAACTGCTCGCTCAGATCCGCGACGAATTGAAGAGCCTGCGCTAGACGCACAAGCCAGCCGTCTCCCAAGGGGCGGGCCGAAGCATCGCATGATGCTCCGGCCCGCCCCTTCTAGCGTTAAAACGCAGATGTGCTCAACCGCGCAGGTCGCAACACAGCAACGGCAAAGGAAAAGTGGGAAGATGATTAGGTGAACTCTGAAGCACTTGAAGTAAGCAACGTGACAACCAGTACCAGCAGTGCACAGGCCAGCGGATTTGAACGGCGCGCAGTGATTGATCTGTCCGCCATCCGCAACAACGTCAAGCAGATCTCCGACTTGGTGGCCCCCGCTGCAGTCATGGCCGTCGTCAAAGCAGACGCCTACGGCCACGGTGCTATCCCAGTGGCCAAAGCGGCAGTGGAAGGCGGTGCCAGCTGGCTCGGCTGCGCACATGTCACCGAAGCCCTGGCTCTTCGCGAGGCCGGAATCCAAACCCCTATGCTTGCCTGGTTGCATACCGCAGACACCCCATTCGAGGCTGCCGTTGATGCCAGCCTTGACCTTGGAGTATCCGGATGGGAACTAGAACGGGTAGCTGCCGCGGCGCGCTCGGTACAGACTCCGGCCCGCATTCATCTGAAAATTGATACCGGGCTGGGACGCAACGGATCCACTATGGATGACTTCCCGGATTTGCTCAACCGCGCCAGCGTCTTCCAGGAAGAAGGGCTGCTGCGAGTGGTTGGACTGTTCTCCCACCTTGCCGTGGCAGATGAGCCAGAACGGCCGGAAACCGATGAGCAGCTGGAAGTGTTCGGCAAGGCCATTGAGCTGGTGGAAGCGGCAGGCTTCGATTTGGAAGTCCGCCATATTGCCAACACCCCAGCCATTCTCTCCCGCCCTGATGCGCACCATGACATGGTTCGCCTCGGCCTGGGCCTCTATGGCTTGAGCCCATTCGAAAATGATTCGCCGGATAGTTTCGGGCTGCGTCCTGCCATGAAGCTGGTCACCCGAGTGGCCAATGTCAAGAAGGTGCATGCCGGGCAAGGCGTTTCCTACGGACTGAACTACAAAACCGAAGGCGAAACCTTCCTGGGCTTGATTCCTATGGGCTACGCGGATGGTCTGCCACGCATTGCCACCGGAGCACCGGTGACGGTGAAAGGACGCAGCTATCCGGTACGGGGTCGCATTGCCATGGACCAGTGCGTCATCGACCTTGGCCCAGAGATCTCCCCGGAAGACTACTTGGGCGCAGAGGCAATCATCTTTGGCGCAGGAGGCCAATCAGTGAATACCTGGGCACATGCTGCCAACACCATCAACTACGAAGTGGTGACGCGAATTTCGCCACGAGTGCCGCGCCATTACGTGGAGGGCAGCTGGGGTGAAGCCGGTGAATGAAGCGATTAAAGAATTTAACTGCCAGCTCACTGACCTTGCGCAGACCGAAGCCCTAGGCGAAGCGCTAGGCAAGCATCTAAAAGCTGGAGATCTTGTGATCCTCACTGGCGCATTAGGCGCCGGCAAGACAACGCTGACTCAATCACTGGGTGTCGGGCTGAATGTCCGTGAAGGAATCATCTCGCCAACCTTCGTTCTGGCACGCCAGCACCCGTCGTTGGCTGATGGCCCTACCCTGATTCACGTAGATGCCTACCGTCTGAAAGATCAGAATGACGTAGACACTCTCGACCTTGAATCCACTTTGGCTGAATCGGTCACTGTTGTGGAATGGGGCCTGGGCAAGGTGGAACATCTTGCGGATTCGCGTCTGGAAATCACCCTGGACCGCGAGGTCAACGCAGTAGCCGTAGAGAATCCATGGGAAGAATCCGAAGAAGAATTGGATGAGCCCAGGGAGTTCGCTCTCAAAGCCATCGGACCACGCTGGGACTTGGAAAACTTCGCCCAGCTGAAAGACAACCTGCACTCTGCTATCAATGCACAGCGCACCGGAGAGAAGCATGCCTAACTATCTGTCCATTGACACTTCGGCGCACGCCTCAGTTGCACTGGTCGATTCCACGACTGGTTCAGTTATCGCCCGGAAGACTTCGCCCAAGGGCAATGACCAAACAGAAACCTTGGCCTCCTACGTGCGTGACCTGCTGGACGAAAACAGCGAAGAAGGCCAAAATCTGGCCGGCATTTTTGTTGGCATTGGTCCAGGTCCCTTCACGGGCCTTCGTGTTGGCCTTGTTGCTTCACGTACTTTCAGCTTTGTCTGGAACATCCCAGTATATGGCGTGATGTCCCTCCACGCGCTCGCCGAACGAGTACTTGCAACGGATAGCGTTCCGGCAGAATTTATCGTTGCCTCTGACGCACGCCGAAAAGAAGTGTACTGGGCTCGCTACGACCAAACCGGTCAGATCGTTGACGGCCCGCATGTAGCGGCGGCATCAACGCTGCCAGCGCTACCGGTTTTCGGCGTTGGCGCAGGGATCTATGCCGAGCAGCTTCGAGAAGCCGGAGCGAACCCGCAAGAACAGTCCTTTGAGTGGATTGCGGACGCTGCGAATTTGGCACAACGAGGCATGCGCGATCTGGCCGCAGGAAAAGACCTGGCCGACACAGCGCCGCAGTACCTGCGAGAGTCGGACGCCCAAGTTCCAGCTTTCATGAAGCAGGCTAAAGCATGAGCGTGACTCTTCGTGAGATGACCGTCAGCGATATCCCTGAGGTCCACCAGCTCGAGACTGAGCTGTTCCCAGAAGATGCCTGGCCACTGGCTGCCTTCGAATCCGAACTGGCACAAGGCGAAACTCGCAATTATTGGGTGTATGAGAGCGACGGCAAGGTCATTGGCTATGCCGGTCTGTGCACTGTCTTGCCGATCAGCGACGTTCAGACAATTGCCATTAGCCCTGAATTCCAGGGGCAGGGGCTGGGGCGCAAGCTGCTGACGCTTCTTGTTGAAACGGCCAAAGAACGCAACGCGTTGGATGTCATGCTGGAAGTCCGCTTTGATAATCCAACGGCAGTTGGACTGTATGAATCAATGGGATTTGTAACCATTCATCGCCGCGTGGGCTACTACAAGGGCGGCGTTGACGCATTGATCATGAAACTGCAATTGGATGCCCTACAGGGACAAGAGGAAGAACACAAAGCATGAGCACCACCGAACCTATTGTTCTAGGCATTGAATCTTCATGCGATGAAACTGGTGTGGGCATTGTGCGCGGTAACCGCCTCTTGGCCAACGCAGTATCTAGCTCCATGGATGAGCACGTACGCTTCGGCGGAGTGATTCCTGAGATTGCTGCACGTGCGCACCTCGAAGCATTCGTTCCCACTTTGCAGTCCGCTTTGGACACCGCTGAGTTAACTCTCGACGACATTGACGCCATTGCCGTGACTAGCGGACCCGGGCTAGCTGGCGCACTGATGGTGGGAGTCTCGGCAGCTAAGGCATTGGCTCTGGCAACCGGCAAGCCACTATACGGAATCAACCACCTCGTGGCTCACGTTGGTGTTGGAGTGCTTGAAGGAACCATTCTGCCACCGACCTTCGGTGCATTGCTGGTATCGGGTGGTCATACAGAAATATTGAAGGTCACCTCGCTGACCAACGACGTGCAATTGCTGGGTTCCACCATTGATGATGCAGCCGGTGAAGCGTACGACAAGACTGCTCGCCTGCTAGGTCTGGGTTACCCGGGTGGCCCTGCCATCGATAAGGCAGCCAAGGATGGAGACCGCAAGGCTTTTCGCTTCCCACGAGGACTGACCCTGCCTAAGTTTGTGGGCAGCGAAGAGAATCCGGGCAAGCACCGCCATAACTTCTCATTCTCTGGATTGAAAACCTCAGTGGCTCGCTGCGTAGAGCATTTCGAAGCCAATGGCGAAGAAATTCCAGTGGCAGACATCGCTGCATCCTTCCAGGAAGCCGTTGTTGACGTGATCACGTCCAAAGCTGTCCGGGCAATGCAAGAGCATGGTCTAAAGACCGTGCTTCTTGGCGGGGGAGTAGCAGCAAATACTCGACTGCGTGAGTTGCTCGCGGCTCGGTGCGCATCAGCGGGTATTGCCTTAGTGGTTCCACCTTTCAGCTTGTGCACCGACAATGGTGGAATGGTTGCGGCTCTCGGCGCGCAGTTAGTGGCTGATGGAGTTGCTCCATCGGGACTGGACTTCGCGACAGACTCGTCTCAGCCAGTGACCAACATTGTTCTGAACTAGTTTCTTACTTTTCACCTTCGAACTGCTCGTCGAACAACCGGAAACAGATCTTTTTGATTGCCATGAGAAGTACGCTCGCGTGAGTCATTGGGATAATTTTTTGTGACAAAACTAATGGCACGGCATCAATTGATGCCGTGCCATTAGTGGTTCTACTTCTCGCCGAAGTTACCGTCAGATGTGCTCGCTAGGCGCTTACCTAACTGCGTTCGTTAAAAAAGCGTGACTCAATGCCGACCCCGCCTTGGTACCTGAACGAGTAGGTCGTTGTCGAAGGCGCAAGGGCGGGCAACCATCACTCTTGATGGTTGCCCGCCCTTGTTGAAGCAGTTCTCCTTAGCTAGTTGAGCTAGGCGTCAACCGCAGCTTTTGAGTGCCGCAAAAATGGATCACCATCAACCTGCTGATCGTCTTTCTTTAGTGCAAAGAATCCGTACAGGCCAGCAAACAGAACCACTACCGAGATGGTAATGAAGGTCTGCTGGTATCCCATGCGGTCATGAAGCGCGCCGAGGGGAGTGGACAGAATGACGTTGCCGATCTGTGCCGACACCTGGAACCCAACCATGTACAAGGTTGCCGACAAAGCCGGGTTGAAGTGCAAAGTGAAGTAACGGAACACCGGCAAGATGAACAGCGGAGTCTCGATAGCGTGCAGCATCTTGATGGCCGAAACCCAGATTGGATCATCAACCAGGGCGCATCCGAGAATGCGGATGAACATGATTGAAACGCCCAGGAGCAATGAAATGCGAACGCCAACACGGCGCATGATGATGGGCACGATGCCTAACATGGCGGCTTCCAGGAAGACCTGGACCGAGTTCAGAATGCCGTAGACCCGCTGGCCAATCTCCGGAGTTTCAAAGAGCCCGGTATAGAAATCAGGGAACATCTGCTGATCAAAGACAGTGTAGAAAGTCCAAGACAGCATCACAAAGAGAATGATCAGCCAGAGGCTCGGCAACCGGAAGAGGCTGAGCATATCGCGAATAGTCGGAGTTGAAGCAGGAGACAAAATTCCCTCAACCGCAGTTTTCTTGATCACCGATGGTTCACCAGTGCGGGAGAAGACCAGCAACAAAAGGTGAATCAAACCCAGAGCAGAACCAATCCAGAAGTTCAGTGCTGGGTTGATGGTGAACAGAAAGCCAGCGGCCAGCGCGACGACGGCGTAGCCGAAGGATCCCCACATACGGGCCTGCCCGTATTCAAAGCTGAATCGACGGCTGAAGCGTTCGGTCAATGCTTCAAATAGGCCAACACCTGCAAGGAAGCCAATCGACAGCACGATGGCACCCAAAATAACGCCAACCATGAAGTGCGATTGCAACAGTGGCTGATAAACCCATGTGCAGAACGGACCCACCAGCGCGGTCACTGCAGCCAAAATGATGGCCAGATGCTTTCTAATGCCAAGACGGTCCTGAATGGCTCCGTAGGCAAACATCAAAACAAGCGTTGCCAGCGAATTCACCGAGTAGACGGTACCCACTTGGGCGCCGTTCAAAGCCAGTCCAGCTGATTCGCTCGTGAGCCAAATCTGGAAGAAAGACCACCAGATGCCCCACGATGCGAAGAATAGGAGCATCGAGAATGAGCTTTGGCGGTAAGTGGGATTTTTCAGAGTTGTTGTAAAGCCAGCCATCTTTGTCCTGGATTCTTTCGTGAAAGCGATGAAGCGAAGTTACTTGGAAATTGCGCGGGAGAAGTCTTGAATCCACGGGGGATTGGCTCCGGTTTGGGCCACGGTCAGTGCAGCTGAGGTTAACGCATGACGAAGTGCATCTCCAACCTCATCAGAGTCGGCAGGCACACCGTTACGAATTGCCTTAGCTAATTCAGGCTTGTCCAGAACGCCAAAGAGCAGCCCGGACATGAACGCGTCGCCTGCACCAATGGTGTCAACCACGATGGTAGGTGAAGCAGCAACATCGAACCGCTGCCCTGACGAAAGAGCCAAGCAGCCGTCTCCACCTTGAGTCATCACTGCCAAAGCTGGGCCGAGATTAGCTACATGCTCCAGAACTTCCCAAGCGTCTAGATCTGGATAGAGCCATTGTCCATCGACGTCGCTGAGCTTCACGATATGGCTCAAGCTCATGAGCAATTCGATACGTTGTAGTGCTACGTCTCGGTCCACAACAAGATCAGGGCGTAGGTTTGGGTCGTAGCTTAGTAGTGCATCGTCCGTTGCATTCTTGAAAGCGTCAACAATGCATTCGCCTGATGGTTCAATCCACGCCGCAATCGAACCGGTGTGAAGCAGATTCGCGCCTTCAGCAGTTGGAACCGAAGGGATCTGCTGGTGGATATCAAAGCTGTAGTGCGCATTGGCATGCTCATCCATCTCCACCTGTGCCACGGACGTGGAGCGTTCAGTCACTGAGCCTGCGGCCACATGCACCCCAGCTTGCCCAAGGTGTTCAGCAATTAGATTGCCGTAGGCGTCTTGTCCGAATTCGGTATAGAACTGAACTTCGTGGCCCAGCCGAGCCAGTCCGACAGCGACATTCAGCGGTGAACCACCTGGATGCGCATTATCGCCAACAATGTCGACGAGGGATTCGCCTAATACGTTGACGCGGCTCATGCGTTGAGCTCCACTGACTTATCCGAGAGTGGCAGGACTTTGAAAGTCACACTCGCTCCGGTTGCTACGCGCAGCGTCGCATAGGCTGGAGCTTCTTCACCGGTCAACTGATCCGTCAGGGAACGCAGGCCATTAGCCGCAAGGATTTCTACAGATCCGTGGTCCACCAAAACTTGCACAGTTAGTTCACCCGTATCTGCTGGCAACGGCATGCGCTGGTTGGAGGCGTAGAGCTCGTGATCCACCTTGCCTGTTTCGCGGCGGTGCTGAATCAATTCGGATTCAATGGTGAGTTCACTGATCAGTGTGTCATCGGCACGGAACAGGGAAAGGGCCGATGATCCATTCGCGTCGCCGCCAACAGCCAACTCGAGCAGGGCAGGGGAGCCAAGCTCGATACGGCCATCGCGCGCTGGAGCAACAGCAGCAACTTCGCTTGCCGGCAATCCAAGAATGCACTGGCGAATCTCAAGCTTTCCGTCAGAATTCTTTACGAGGTCGAGGCGACGGGCGGTGCTCATGGATCCGCGCCATCCATCGTGGGGGAGTTCCTGGGCGTAATCCCAGTTGCTCATCCAGGCAATGACAGTCTGCTGGTCTGCTGGCAGGCCGTGGAAGCTGACGCCGGCATAGAAGTCGCGGCCCCAATCCAGCCAGTTGCCTTGCTTCAAGGATTCGTATTCGAAGCTATCCCGGACTCGTTGATCCTGATCAGGGGTGAAAGAGGTGCCATCAAATTCTCCAATGAAGTACTGGGTGCCAGAGCCGCCGGCAACGCCTCCTGGGTTCAGTGAAACAATTAGTACCCACTTGAGCTGGTCGGTGCCGGCTACTGGCAGTTGGAAGAGGTCTGGGCATTCCCAGATTCCTGCGATGGCGGACTGAGGACCAAAGCTGGATAGCTCGGTCCAGTCCTTGAGGTTCTCGGAACGATAGACCAGCACTCGACGTTCGATGGCTTCAACGGCAACCATGACCCAGTAGGAACCTTGCTCGGATTCGTAGCGGATGACCTTGGGATCACGGAAGTCCTTGGAACCACGGTCAAGCACTGGGTTCTGCTCGTACTTGGTAAAGGTTTCCCCGCCATCTAGCGAGTAGGCGATGGCCTGGGACTGGTTGGACTCGTCCTTGGCCGCTGCGGTGTAGATGGCAATAACCGGTGGAACTGTGCCGTCGCCGAAGCCGCTGGTGTTTTCGTGGTCCACCACGATGGACCCCGAGAAGATGTCAGCGACATCGCCATGCAGGATGGCGATGGGCAACTCTTCCCAGTTCACCAGATCGGTGCTCACCGCGTGGCCCCACGACATGTAGCCGTGGCCAACGCCATTGGGATTGTGCTGGAAGTACAGGTGGTACTGCTTTCCATCAAAGAACAATCCGTTGGGATCATTGATCCAGTTTTTCTTCGCAGTGAAGTGCAGTTGTGGTCGCTTCACCGCGACCAGCTGAGTTTTGGGCAACGATGCCATCCTTCAATAAGTGGTTGCTAAATGCATTTAGCAAAAAACTCTAGCAGTGTGATCCAAGCCCTGCAATAGGCTAGGGTCGAATAATTGCATTTAGGTCATTCGCAAGAGGGAAACGTGGAATCGCACAAAGCAAAACGGGTCACACTAGCCGATGTGGCAGAAGCCTCGGGCATGTCCAAAGCGGCAGTCAGCATGATTCTGAATAACAAGCCGGGATCGCGGCTGTCAGCTGAGGCAACTGAACGAGTCCGCGGGGTGGCAAAGAAACTGGGTTACCGTCCGAATGCCGCGGCCCAATCATTGCGCAGTGGCAAGACGCGCACACTTGGCTTTATTTCCGACCAGGTGACGGTCACCCGCTTCGCTTCGGAAATGATCACTGGCATCCTGCGCGCGGCGGAAAGTCGAGAGCATACGGTGCTCATTGCTGAGACCTTTGGCAAACCTGAGCAAATGGCTGAAGCCATAAAGCAGATGGCACACCGAGATGTGGACGGGCTCATTCTTGGATTCATGGATTCCCGTCAGCGAGATTTGAAGATTCCCCAGACTGGATTACCCACCGTTCTGGTCAACGGCATTGATGACAGCCCCTGCACCGCGGTTCTTCCCAATGAAAATGAATCCGGCGCTAAAGCGGTGCGGCATATCGTTGAATCCGGTGCTCGCAGCGTCGCAGTCATCGGTGAGCTGGGAAGCGCTGAAAAAGATCCCAGGACGTATCCCAGCATCACGCGCCGCTTTGGCTCTCTGCGAAGGTCCTTGTCCGAAGCGAACCTGGAAGTTCTCGGTCACTGGGTGCTCGACGACTGGAACCCCACTGACGGGTACCAAGCCACTACGCAGATGCTTTCTGAGGGGTACAAGCCCGAAGCGATAATTTGTGCCAACGACCGTGTGGCCATGGGCGTCTTCCAAGCGCTCGCCGAAAAGGGCTTGATCCCGGGAGTGGATCTGTCGGTCCTTTCCTTCGATGATGAGATCATTGCCAGCTACTTGCGACCGCAGCTGAGCTCTATCCGGCTTCCCTATGAGGAAATGGGTGCTCTTGCTGTCGATTTGCTGCTCGAGGGAAGCCTGGAGCCCGGTGAGCACCAGATTGATATGCCGCTCATTGAACGCGACTCCATGAAGCGAAATTGAACGAATCAACGTCTGTCCTTTTGCGCTGGCTACAAAAAAATCTACACGGTTTTCCGGGACGTCCCACTAGTGGCTTTACGTGGAATGTGTTCCATGTTCCGTCGTGAATTGTATAGTGCCGGCTGGTTGCTACGTGCTGCGAATTCCCTACACGGGATCATGAAAGCACTACAAGCTCCTGCTTGCGATTTAGGGTTTTGCGCGCCAAAAATTGCGGTGGACAATGGGTTTGTATCCGGTCGGACCAACCTTCTTGACACTCCTAAGTGATGTGAGTTACCTTATTTCTCAGCGTAGTAACGCGCGTTACTGAATCGTGTTAGCAAACCATTTGCACGGCAGGATACGCAGTGATCTCATAGGGGAGGAGGGGACATGTCCCAGCAGTCCGTCACCATGGCTGATGTCGCCAGGGCAGCCGGAGTCAGCCGAACAACGGTTTCATTTGTACTCAATGGACGAATGGAATCGAGCATCCCCGAAACCACGCGAGAAAGAATCAACCAGGCGGCGCGCAAACTGGGCTACCGCCCCAACGCAGCCGCACGAACCTTGGCCAGCAAACGCAGTTCTTGGTTCGGTCTGGTAACCGAAATTGCGACGTCGCCCTTTGCAACTGATGTGATCAAAGGAGCACAACAGGCAGCATGGAAAGACGGAAATTTTCTACTCGTCGCGCCTAGCGATGATGAACCCGGCATGGATCAACGTGCCGTGGAGAAGCTGCTGGAACAGCAAGTCGGCGGATTGATCATTGCAACCACTTGGCACCGTCAAATCACTGTGCCGGACAACGCAAAATCAGTTCCCTGCGTACTGGTCAATTGTTTCGACGCTGACGGTGAGTTTCCGTCAATAGTCCCGGATGAAGTTGGTGGCGGCTACGCTGCTGCTGAAATTCTTGCTGAGGCCGGGCACACCAACATTGGACATATCACCGTTGCCATGGGGATCCCTGCGCAAATCGGGCGCCAAACCGGTATGAAGCAGGCCCTGCGTGACCACGGGATAGAACCAGACGATACAAAAATCGTGCCTGGTGATGGAACAGCCGACAGCGGATATCACGGGACGCAAGCGTTATTAAGCCAGCCTGATCCGCCAACCGCAATTTTCTGCGGAAATGACCGGATCGCTATGGGCGCCTATGACGCAATCAAAGAACGTGGTTTGCGTGTGGGAGAAGATATTTCAATCGTCGGATTTGATGATCAAGAAATTCTGGCACCGCATATGCGACCAAAACTGACAACCATTGCCTTGCCCTTTGAAGAATTGGGTATGGCCGGGGTGTCTCTACTGAATCAAATGGTAGAGGGCTCACCGATTGAGAATCGCCAAATTACCATCGGCTGCCCTCCACGCATTCGTTCATCTGTGGCCATGCACGGCCAAAGATGAGCTTCCCCTCCGCTACACATCACATGAATGGATGAGGAACTTCAATGATAATCAAATACTTACGCCGCGCGCACCTTGCCGTGGCGGCAACCGCTGTGGTCGGCACACTCGCTTTGAGCGGGTGCGTCGCTTCTAATCCTGGCGGAACTGAAGGAGGCGAGGCTACAGCAAGCGCCGCGTTCCTCACCATTCCGCGGGAAGACATGGGAACTTTCTCCAGGAACTTCAACCCATTCTCGCCTAACGCTGCGCCGATGACCGGCCAGTCCATCTATGAGTCCATGCTGGTTTACAACCCAGCAGGTGGCGACACCGTGCCGTGGCTGGCCACTGACTGGAGCGCAGGCAAGGACGGCAAATCCTTGACCTTCAACCTGCGTCCAGGCGTTAAGTTCTCTGACGGCAGCACGCTGACTTCCAAGGACGTCAAGCTTTCTGTAGAACTGCAGAAGAAGCTACTTGGCAGCTACGACTATTTGAAGTCCATCCAGACTCCAGATGACTCCACCGTGGAGTTCACCTTCAAGAAGGCCTACACCCCGGCTTTGTATGAACTGGGCCAGCAAGTTATCGTTCCGGCGCATATATGGTCAAAGTTCAAGAAGCCTGGAAATGAGGAGAACCCGAAACCAATCGGCACCGGCCCATACACCGAGGTAGCCAACTTCCAGGCACAGTCCTTCGAACTGGGTAAGAACCCGAATTACTGGCAACCAGAAAAGCAGAAAATCGGTGGCATTCGCATGCTCGCATTCGCCGGAAACGACGGTGCCAACTTGGCTGCCATCTCCGGTGACGTTGACTGGACGCAAACGTACATGCCCGATATCCAATCCACGTACGTGGACAAGGATCCAGAGCACCGCCACTTCTGGTTCCCAACCACCGGCGCAGAAATCAATTGGCAGCTGAACACCACCAAGAAGGAATTCTCCGATGTTCGTGTGCGCAAGGCGCTGAGCATGGCAGTTGACCGTGAACAGGTAGTCAAGGTTGGCATGTCTGCCTACACCGAACCAGCAGACTGCACCGGCCTGTCAGGCAACTACGACAAATGGCGCGACGCTTCAGTGGTAGAGAAGTGCAACTGGACCAAGCATGATGTTGAAGGAGCCAAAAAGCTTCTCGACGAGGCCGGCTACAAGGAGAATGCACAGGGCCAGCGCACGACACCTGCTGGCAAGCCTTTCACCTTTGACATCTCTGTAGGATCAACCTCTTCTGACTGGCTCTCTGTAGCGAACATCATCGCCCAGAACCTCCAGGATGTAGGCATCAAGGCCACCGTCGATTCCCCTGACTGGGCAGCAGTGACCGCAAGCTACGAAACCGGTGAGTTTGATACTGGCATCGTTTGGACCGCCAACGCGCCAACCCCGTACCAGTACTACTTGAACCTCATGGGCAGCCAGAATGTGAAGCCGGTAGGCAAGCAAACCTTCGATAACTACCACCGTTTCAGCGACAAGAAAGCAGATGAGCTGCTTAGCAAATTCGTTGCTGCCAGCGATGAAGGCGAACAAAAGCAGGTCGTAAATGATCTGCAGGCACGCTACAGCGAACTGGCACCAGTCGTTCCACTGTTCGCTGGCCCAGAGTGGGGCGCCTACACCACCGAGAATTTCGTTGGCTGGCCAACTGAAGAGAACCCTTACGCGACTCTGAGCAACCGGGCACCAACCACTGTTCTTGTGCTCACCAGCCTGGAACCAGCGAATTAGCAACATTTCCCCCGCAGTGGGCGGATGCCATCCGCCCACCGCGTTGCGATCCTTAGTCAAGGACACACATCATGAGTTTCCTCTTACGACGCCTGGGCTTTTATCTCCTAGCCTTCTGGGCGTCCATCACCCTGAACTTCCTGCTCCCGAGGCTGATGCCAGGTGATCCCGTCACCCGCATGCTATCGCGATCACAGCAACGACTTGAGCCGCAGCAAGTCGAATCACTTAGAACGTTGATGGGCGTTGACGGCGGCCCCATCATCCCTGAATATTTTGGCTATCTTGGCCGCATCCTGACTGGCGACTTTGGGATGTCGATCTCCCGTTTCCCCACTCCAGTCTCTGAGGTCATTGCCTCGCAGCTGCCATGGACCCTGCTGCTTGGATTAACGGCACTGATCTTCGCCGTGGTCCTCGGCAATCTCTTGGGCATCCTTGCGGCCTGGCGCCGCGGCGGCTTCCTGGACTCCGTGGCGCCACCACTGCTGGTGTTCATCGGCTCATTCCCGTACTTCTGGCTAGCCATGGGTGCCCTGTACATCTTTGGAATCAACATGGGGATTGCACCGATGCGCCACGCCTTCTCTGTTGGGCTGGTTCCGGGGTTCAATCTCGAATTCATCCTGGACGTAGCGGCACACCTGGTCTTGCCCGCTTTGACCATCGTTCTGGTCTCATTGGGCGGCTGGATGCTGGGCATGAGAAACACCATGATTGCCACCAACTCTGAAGATTACATTTTGATGGCCGAGGCCAAGGGCTTGCGTCCGCAACGCATCATGCTGAACTACGCAGCACGCAATGCAATGCTGCCGTCGGTCACCAGCATGGGCATGAGCATCGGGTTCATTGTCGGCGGCGCGCTGCTGACGGAAGTGGTGTTCGCCTACCCAGGTGTTGGCTACCAGCTGCTCGGCGCGGTCCAAGGCCTTGACTACCCGCTGATGCAGGGCATGTTCTTGACCATCACCGCTGCGGTGCTCATTGCAAACTTCCTCGTAGACCTGGTCTACGTCCGGCTTGACCCTCGTGTGCGGAAGGACTGATCATCATGAGCCAGAATGTAACAGATCCTCAGACCCTCGTCGCGGAGCAAACAACCGAAGAGAGCACCTCCGCGCGCGCCCGCATCAGTGCCGCCAGATTAGTTCGGACCTTGCTGCGCAACGGCAAGGCTGTAGCTGGCCTCAGCATCCTGCTGGCCTTCATCATCTTGGCCTTGCTTGCTCCCGTGATCTTCCCCGGAGACCCATCCCGGATTACCAACGCCGGTGCAAGCATGCCGAGCATGGAACACTGGCTAGGCACCACCGCCAAGGGTCAGGATGTCCTGGGGCTCACCTTGTGGGGAGCACGCTCCTCGCTATTTGTCGGCTTCGCCGCTGGCATCTTTTCGACCGTAGTTGGTGTCCTGGTTGGTCTAAGCGGAGCCTACTTCGGGCGCGGCCTGGACGAAGTACTGTCCTTGGTCACCAACGTTTTCCTCTTGGTTCCCGGGCTTCCATTGCTCGTGATCCTCGCGGCCTTCATGCCTCCTGGCATTGGCACGGTCATTGTTGTCCTGGTGATTACCGGTTGGGCGGGCAGCGCGCGTGTCATGCGTTCCCAAGCCATGTCCATCCGCGGAAAAGACTATGTTGCCGCGGCTCTGGTATCGGGTGAGCGCCCGCTGCGCATTATGGTCCGCGAAATGCTACCCAACATGGCTTCGGTGGTAATGACCACATTGCTTGGTTGCATCATTGGTTCCATCGGCGCACAGGCCGGTCTTGAATTCCTCGGCTTGGGAGATGTCAATACGATCTCCTGGGGCACCAACCTGTTCTGGGCCACCAGTGACGGCTCTTTGATGCTCGGCCAATGGTGGATTTTTGTGCCATCGGGTCTTGCTATCGCGTTGGTCGCATTCGCGCTGGCACTGTGCAACTACGCAGTAGACGAAATCACCAACCCGCGTCTTCGCCGTCCAAAACACGCAACGAAGAGCACCGCGGCAACTACCGTTGCGCGAAAGGAAGAAAAATGAGCGTCCCGGTATTGGAAGTCCAGGACCTGACTGTTGAATACGTCAGCGATGAACGTGCCGTGCGCGGCGCGGACCGGGTCAGCTTCACCATCCACTCCGGTGAGATCTTTGGCCTGGCCGGGGAATCTGGCTGTGGCAAGTCGACCATTGCCAACTCGATCATGCGCTTATTGAAAGATCCTGCCCGGATCACCCACGGCAAGATCCTCTTCGACGGCAAAGATGTGTTGGGCATGGCCGAGGCAGAACTTCGCGCATGGCGTTGGAACAATGTCGCCATGGTGTTCCAGTCAGCTATGAACTCGTTGAATCCGGTCACCCGGATTGGCGAGCAATTTGTTGACGTGATCCGCACACATCGTGGTGGTACCCGTGCCGCAGCAATGCAGCGCGCTGAAGAGCTGCTGAAAATGGTGCGCATTGATCCAGCGCGTTTGCGCGCCTACCCGCATCAGCTTTCTGGCGGACAGCGTCAGCGCATCGTCATTGCCATGGCCTGTGCGCTGAACCCTCGATTGTTGATCCTTGATGAACCAACCACGGCACTGGACGTGGTGGTGCAGCAAGAGATTCTGGAGCAGATCCGTGGACTGCAAAAAGAATTGGGCTTTGCCATCCTGTTTATCACTCACGACATGTCGTTGATGCTGGAACTCTCGAACCGCATTGGCATCATGTACGGAGGCCGCATTGTTGAGCTGGCGCCATCAGGCATCCTGCGCCATGGTTCCCGCCATCCCTATACCCAGGCGCTGCTTGGTGCGTTCCCACCGTTGCACGGACCAAAGGTCAAACTCACTGGACTGGCAGAAGGCGTCAAATTCACGAATGTCCAGGACTTGGAAGACATCGGCGAAGGCCATTGGGTTGCACCGAGTAATCAACCAGTGCTGTCGCAAGGAGAAGCGCTATGACTACAACGACAACAGAAAAGACCGCAATTAGCCCGGCCGTGAACATCCGTTCACTGAGCAAGTCCTACAACAGCTCGTCGCTCTTCAGCCGCAAGAAGGTTCCTGCTTTGAGGAATGTTGACCTGGAGATTCAGCGCGGAGAAATCGTCGCTCTGGTGGGGGAGTCGGGCTCTGGCAAATCCACATTGGCGCGTTGCCTGGCCCTGCTTGAGACTCCGGATTCCGGAGAAGTTTTAGTTAATGGGCAGAACATTGCCGGGCTCAACGGCGCAGCCGCCCGCGAGTACCGCAGTGAAGTGCAGATGGTCTTCCAAGATCCATTCGGATCGTTGAATCCGACCTTTCGCGTGGAGCACATTTTGGAACGTTCCCTGGCTTTGCATCAGCCCGAGATCAAGTCGAAGCGCAGCGAAATGGCCAAATTGGTCAGCACCGTGGGGCTTAGTCCGGACGTGCTCTCCTCCTTCCCGCATGAGCTCTCCGGCGGGCAACGCCAGCGTATCGCCATCGCCCGTGTCCTGGCAGCCAAGCCCAGTGTCATCCTGGCGGACGAGCCTACTTCCATGCTTGACGTATCCGTGCGCATTGGCGTCCTGAACCTGCTGCATAAGCTTCGCGACGAGCGTGGGATCGCCATCCTGTACGTAACCCATGATTTGGCCTCGGCCCGTTATTTGTCGGATCGAATTGCGGTGCTCAACGAGGGACGAATTGTCGAGTCCGGGGAATCCGTGCAGCTGCTGGACAACCCGAGGCATCCATACACCCAGCTTCTCGTTGGAGCTGTGCCTAATCCAGATCGCGATGGCAGTCTCGACGCTTCCAAGCGTGCTGTCCTGCGTGAGCAAATCGCACGCTGGTCAAGCAGCGCCAATTTGAAAAAGCATGTCATCGATAAAGCCAACCAGCACTGGGTGCTGGCTGACGAAAGTGAAACGATTTGAATCTGAATACGAACAGCGTGGCCAATGCTGGTCCGTCCCGTCGAAGCATCGTGACCACTCTGGCCTCCGCGACCGCCTTGGGCCTGACCGGTCTTGGCGCGGGAACAGCTCACGCGGCACCGGCGACCCCGCGAACAGAAACAGGGAATAATGTGTCCAGCGCGATGAGTTACCGTCCCAGCTACCACTTCAGCGTTCCGGACAATTGGAAAAATGACCCGCAACGTCCCATCTACCTGGACGGCGAATACCTGTATTACTACCTGTACAACGAGGATTACATCCTCGGCGGCACGGGTACGAGCTGGCGCCTGACGACCACCACTGATCACGTGAATTTCACTGACCACGGCGTCGCCATCAGCAAGCATGACAGTCCAAATGGCGACTGCTGGTCAGGGTCAATTGTCATTGATGAAAACAACACCGCTGGCTACGGGAAGAACGCCCTCATAGCACTGGTAACACAGGCGCCTGAGAACGAGCAAGCACAGTTCCTCTGGTACTCCACGGACAGGGGACGCTCGTTCAAACCAGGCGGCACCAAACCGGTCTTGCCTAACCCTGGCCAAGAAGCATTCCGTGATCCGAAGGTCATCTGGCATGAGCAAACCTCCCGCTGGGTCATGCTGAACGCAGAGGGCGATCGTCTTGGAATTTACGTTTCGCCGAACCTGAAGCAGTGGAAGCGCACCAGCGAATTTGTGCGGACCAACTTGGGCATTCTCGAATGCCCGGATCTATTCCAGATTCGGGCCTCGGACGGAACAATACACTGGGTGCTAGGTACGAGCGCCAACGGCAAACCACGTGATTTGCCGGCTACCTATGCCTATTGGCTGGGCGAATTTGACGGCCGGGCCTTCACTACCAAGGACGATGACCCGCAGTGGCTGGACTGGGGATTCGACTTCTACGGAGCGGTCACCTATCCGGATCACCGTGCGGATGGCAGCGTCAACCCCGAGCTACGCCGTGCCATCGGTTGGAACAACTTCTGGGATTACCCGCACAATGCTCCGAGCATGGCCACCGATGGCTATAACGGTGATGACATGATTGTGCGCGAAATCCGCTTGATTGCCGGCTCTGAAGGCTATTACTTCACTTCGGTTCCGGTGGCTGAACTGGCGCAGCTGGCTGGCCCGAGCATCAGCCTGGGCAGCCCAACAGTTTCCAGCGAACAGGTCTTGCCCTTCTCCAGCAGCGCCTATGAACTGGAATGCGACTTGAACTGGGACCCTGCGAATCCACCTGAGAACATCGGATTCGAGATATGCAGGGCACGGACCGGCACCCGTCACGTGGCCACCGGGCTTTACCTGGCCGGCCGGTTTGCCTACGTGAACCGCATGCCAAGCTTCCACCCAGGGGACAAGAGCGAAACCAAGAGCCCGCTGGAAGTACCCGGAGGGAAAATCAAGGTGCGGATCCTGGTTGATCGCTCCAGCGTCGAAGTGTTCTTTGGCGACGGACGGATAGTTCATTCCCATCGAGTGTTCCCGCTGGCATCAGATTCCGGGATAAAGCTCTTCGTCTCCGGAGGCAAGGCAACGTACAAGAATCTCACGGTGCGCAACCTGAGCTTCGCATAGAAAAACGGGCAGATGCACAGGAAATGAATTTCCAAGGCATCTGCCCGTTCCGTCTCCTCCGAAGTGCATTAGCTGGCCAGAACTACTGGATTCTTCAGCTCCCCGATACCCTGGATCTTGCAAATGACTTCATCGCCCGCGGCAATTGGCCGGGACTTGGCAGGGAAACCGGTCAAGATGAGATCGCCCGGTTGCAGGGTCATGAATCCGCTGAGGTAAACCAGGATCTCTTCAACGCCCCACCCGAGATTCTGAGTAGTCGAGGTTACAAGTGCCTCGCCATTGTGCACAATGCCGACGTCCAGATCTCTGTCATCCAGCCCGGCAACAATCCACGGGCCCACCGGAGTGAAGGTATCAGGGCTCTTGGCGCTGATCCACAACTCATCAGCGTTTTGAGCGTCACGGTCCGTCACGTCATTGCCGATGGTCACACCGAGAACAGCATCACGGGCATTTTCCAGCGTGAGGTTCTTGGCGGGCCGGCCAATGACGATCGCCAACTCTGCTTCCGGATCAACGCGTGCACCGCTATCGTCCAGCTTTATGGCGTCCAAAGGACCCACGACCGAGCTGGCTGACTTGTGGAAAGCTTGCGGCGGCAAGGCGCGGCCTGGTGCCCCGGTGTTGTGCGCCATCCCGAAGATATTCGTTGGATTGCAGGGGGATAAGAGATCAAACTGGTCTTCGGCCACCAAGTCATCGATGTGCCAGCCTGGCCGTGCTGGGCTATTCTGATTCGCTCGCGAGCCGGGAAAGGGTGAAGTGATGACTTTCCACGTGCGGGCTTGCGCAGAATCGAAATCAGCCGCGTCATTGCGGACAAAAAATTGTTCGGCGATTGCTGATGGTCCACTGTCTTTGGGGCGAACGCGCGCGATTCGGTAAACGGCTTCAGGCATATTCGAATCCTACCTACTGAAGCCGGATGATCCTGCAGTTGGCGATGTTTTGTTTACAGGGAAGAGTGCTTTGCGGTTCATGGCAACGGGTCTGCGAGCCGCCTTCAGTCCCATCTTCCACTGAGGGGCCAGCTGCCAGCGCGATGTAAGGCGGACCACAAAAATCGCGTTCTCAAACATCAAACGTCTAATGTTTAGGGGTGAGTGTCAATTCAACTGGACCATCGAGCCAGCCATCAGTTCAAGAAGCCCTAAAGCCCGCATGGAGGGCGAATCTCCTAGCGGTCGTGGCCGTCATCCTTGTAGGCCTGAACCTGCGCATGGGAATCGCGTCGGCATCGCCGTTGTTCCATGACCTTCAGGAGCTGATGGGGTATGGGACCTTTGTTGCCTCCCTGTTGCCGACCATCCCGGTGTTGTGCTTTGCGGTGGCTGGTGCAGCGACCAGCACGGTGCTTCGCAGGACGGGCCTTGAGCTTGGAATAGCCCTTTCCTTGTTGTTGCTTACTGCCGGTTTGGCGCTGCGCGTGGCTGATTCGACGTGGGCCCTGCTGGGAGGAACGGTAGTAGGCATGTGCGGGCTGGCTGTTTGCAATGTCGCCATGCCGTCATTCATCCGCCAATATCATGGGAACCGCGCGGCTTCGATGACAGCGGCCTACACGACAACCATGTCCATTGGTGCAACCCTGGCCTCATCGATCAGCGTCCCGCTGGCCGCCAAGGCAGGTTCGCCGACAACAGCCTTGGCCCTGTGGGCAATTCCGGCCTTCATGGCACTACTGGTCTTCATACCGCTGGCATTCTCGAGCAAGCGGGCCACCGTCTCCCCGGGGGCTCGCGTCTCTCCCTGGGCGCTGCTGGCTACGCGCAAGGGCCTGCTCTTCACCACTGTGTTCGGCATCCAGTCCTTGCTGGTCTACACGGTGGTCAGCTGGCTGCCCCACATTCTGATATCGAGAGGGCTGGAACCGGTCGCTGCGGGCTTGATGCTGGGAATCGTTCAGGGCGTCAGCATTCTTGCCGTCCTGGCGGTGCTCTGGATGGCTTCGAAGCCGGGGTTGCAACGCGCCGCTTTCGTGCTGACCGCCAGTTGCTCAGTCCTCGGCTTCACTGCCTTGCTGTTCTTGCCGGTGGAATTGTCGCTGCTGACCTCGCTTCTGATCGGCCTTGGATTCGGCGTGTTCCCGCTGGTCATGCTCATGCTCAGCCGCAGCGGGGGCAGTGCAGAAGAAACCACGGCCCTATCCACCGTGGCGCAATCCGTTGGCTACCTGATTGCCGCTATCGGCCCCTTTGCACTGGGGATCATGCAAGGCGCCCTGGGATCATGGACGACCGGTTTGGTGATCATCCTGGCCTGCGCCGTGGTGCAGCTGCTGTTCTGCTACAAGCTCGGGGGCCTTCGCCAGGATCATGAATCACGGCACCTCGTTGAGGTGGATGCGGCATCCGAGAAGGGGCAGGCATGAGTGCCACGCCGATGCGACGGCCCCTGGCCGATGAAGTAGCCGCCAAGCTGCAAGACGCGGTAGCCCAGGGGCGCTGGCCGGTTGGCGAGCGCATTCCTTCCGAGCCAGAGCTGATGGCAGAGTTCGGCATTTCGCGCGGCACCCTGCGCGAAGCCATCAAGGCCTTGGCGCGCACCGGCATGTTCGAAGTCCGCCGGGGTGACGGGACCTACGTTCGGGCCACCAATGAGATCAGCGGCACCGCGCAGCGGATCTACCGCGAGCACTCCGACCGTGACGTGCTGCAAGTTCGTTTTGCTCTCGACACCCAATCGGCGAGGCTCGCCGCTCACGCGGCCGATGCGCATGTTGTCCAGCTTTTGCGCGCGCTCTTGGCGCAACGCGATGAAGCATGGAAGGCGCGGGACTTCCAAGCATGGTCGCAGGCCGATTGGCAGTTCCATCTGGAAGTGGCGCGTGCCTCCGGCGTCCCGCTGATGCATGAGATCTATGAAGGATTCGGCGATGTTTTCCACGGTGCCAAGATGGTCCAACGGCTAGCCGATGGGTTTGATGGCTGCCTGCGCGAGGGGCATGAAACGCTGGTCGACGCCATCGAAGCCGGAGACTCTGAAGCTGCGGCCAAAACAGTGATCGAGAATCTTGACTACTGCATGAGCTGGATGCCATAGCTGCCAAAGCGGCCATTGCTGTTCCGATGCCGTCTGGGTAATTTCCCAGCGGCCACTTTCCTTTGCGGGTTTAATCAGGAAAATATCTTGTGAGCTTGGCGACATTTTGCTTTCTCGCACCGCCTGGCGGGCAGGTTGGCAGCGGGGTGCGACTCCCGGAAATCAGCGTAATAAATAGCCTGGCAATGCAATTTTCGATCGCCACTTGGCTCAAAATAAGAAGTTGACAATATTCAACCTTTTTTAGATGGTTGAGTAATGTCAACTTCTGCACCGCCTTTAGAAACCGAGGCAAAACCTGCAGCCGCCATGAAGCCGGCGCAGGTAATGCTTTCCATCTCAGGCCTGATGGCCGCGATGTTCACCGTATTGGTGTCATCGACGGTGATCGCCACGCCAATGCCATTGATCGTTGCCGACCTCCACGGCACGAATACCCAGTACACCTGGGTGCTGGTTGCGGCTTTCCTTTCCATGACCGTCACCACCCCGATCTGGGGCAAGCTCTCCGATATCTTCAACCGCAAGGCGATGCTGCAAATTGCCTTGGTCATCTTCGTAGCCGGTACCGTAGCGGCTGGCTTCTCCAGCCAGATCGGCGGCGATACCCATGAGGGCGCGATGTCATGGCTGATTGGCTGGCGCCTGGTCCAGTCGGTTGGCACCGGTGGCCTGATGGCCCTGGTCCAGGTGGTGATCGCCGACATCATTTCGCCTCGCGAGCGTGGCAAGTACATGGGCATCATGGGCGCCGTGATGGCTGTCGGCCAGATTGGCGGACCGCTGCTCGGCGGCGTTATTGCCGATAATTGGGGCTGGGAATGGTGCTTCTTCGTCTGCGTGCCATTCGCCGTTGGCGCATTGATCCTGATCCAGGCCACCTTGCGCATCAAGCACGTAAAGGGAACCACGAAGATCGACTTCCTCGGCTCGGCACTGATCATCGCGGGCATCAGCCTGCTGCTGATCTGGATCAGCCTCGGCGGCAAGACCCCGGACTCCGGCGGATTTGCCTGGGACTCCTCGCAGAGCATCACCATGGCCGCCGCTGCCGGCGTGCTGATCATTGCCACCGTGCTCTGGGAACTGCACGTCAAGGAACCCATCATCCCGATCCGCCTTTTTGCCCAGCGCACTTTTGCGTTGGCATCCATCGCATCGGTCGCCGTGGGCGTCACCATGTTCGGCACCTCGGTCTTCCTGAGCCAGTACCTGCAGCTCGCCCGAGGATTCACGCCCACTCACGCAGGCCTGCAGACCCTGCCAATGGTTCTTGGCTCCATGTTCGGTGCCATCATCGTCGGCCAGCTGATCTCGCGCACCGGCCGCTGGAAGAAGTATGTTGTCGGTGGCGGCGTGGTGCTCAGCGTTGGCCTGTACCTGATGTCGCGAATCGACTACGACACCCCGCTGTGGTTCGTTGACCTGGGCATGTTCCTGCTCGGTTTGGGCTCCGGCGTACTGATGCAGAACCTGGTGCTGGTCACGCAGAACTCGCTGCCTCCACGCATGATTGGTGCCGGTTCCGGTGCCATCGCCTTCTTCCGCAGCCTTGGCGGCACCATTGGCGTCTCCGTTCTGGGTTCCGTCTTGGGCACCCAGGTGGCTGACAAGATGAAGGACGGCTTGGCCAAGGCCGTCGAGGAGATCAACAAGGCAGCCGGTGTTCCGCAGCTCCTGGTTGATAATCCTGATTGCGCCGACAGCCTCAAGTCATTGGGCAGCGGCACCGTGCCCGCGGTGAATGACCTGTGCGAACCAGTGCGCGCCGTCGTGGAAAGCTCCTACGGCCAGTCCATCGCCTTCCTGTTCTTGCTGGTAGTCCCACTGGCGATCGTCACCTTGATCTGTGCCATCTTCCTCCCGAACAAGCCGCTGTCCAAGAAGTCCGCTTCGGAGCAAATCGAAGAGGAGCTGGGCGGAGAACTTTCCGCACTGGAGCCTGCTGAACGCGGAGGCCGTGGCTACGAGGAGCTCGTTGCCACCGGGGCCATCGCTCTTCCTTCCGAGGATGAACTGAGCGAGGCCCGTCGCCAGGTGCGCCAGGCTCGCCGGATGGATGAGCGCGATCTTGCCGAGCAGGTCATGCGCACCCGCAATGCCCAGCAGGGCACTGGTGCCAACACCGATGTTCGCCAGCCAGGCACCGAGCCGACCATCTCCCAGCCGCTGGAGGCAGCGGAGATTGACGCCCATCACGAGTCCGCTCGCGTTGAATTCATGGTGGAAGAGCTCCAAACCACGCTGGAAAAGGCCCGTGCCGCCCATGCCCAGATAGAAGAGCAGGTCGGCGACGTCGTCCAGGCGTTGAAATCCTATGACCAGCGATTGAATGTTCTGGGGGAGCGCGTGGATGACACCGAGCGCGTTCAGCGTGAACTGCAGTTGCAGGCCCGCGCCGAGCGCCGTGCTGTCAGCAGGATGCAGGGGCGCCACGCTGCTGGGGCCGGCAACACCGAACCAAAAGCTGCTGACGAGCCTGTCGCGCCATCACCTGCAGTCGAGGAACCATCAGGCGGTGCGACAGAGCCAAATCGGAGTGAGCAGTCGTGAACGACGCCAACGGTGCGGCGCTAGATGACATCGAAGCAGCATTCGCCAGGCTGGCTCCCGCAATCAAGGAGCGCATGGCTCACAACGCCAGGAAGTTCCATCCTGAACTGCGTGGCGCCGGGTTCTCGGTGTTGCGGGCAGTGCTGCTGTGCGCACTGCGCCGTCCCGGAGAGGACCTGACGGTTTCCGATTTGGTAGCTGGCTGCCACATGGATAAGTCGGTGGTCTCACGGCAGCTCAAGGACCTTAAGCAGTGGGGCCTTATTCAGCTGGAGCGTTCGGAGCATGATGCACGGGTGTATTTGGTCAGTCCGACCGAGTTCGCGCTCGATCGATTCAAGGAGATCAAGCGGTCCACGCGTTCCGAATACTGGAACATCTTCGCAGCGTGGGATCCGCGAGATGTCTCGGAACTCGCATCGCTCCTCTTGCGTTTCTCTGAACAAGTGGAAGAGCGCTTCCGCGACTAGGCGTTGACATAGCAGAAGCAAAGCCCACGGGCGGTTCCCGATCATTGATCGGGAACCGCCCGTGGGCTTTGTGCGTATAGGCAATGCTCAACCAGGAAGGAACGCTAGCGACTTACTTCGACTTCGCTTGCAACGAACCGCAGAAAATACGCGACTGCGTTCCCAGTCCCGAACGCCAGCCAATGCAGAAGCTCGCGCGGCAATTGTTTGCTGCTGGCTTGGGCTGGTGCTGGTGCGTTGCTTGTCCCTCAGAACAAGCTCAAGTGCCTACCGTACAGTGACGTAGAACTTCCATACGTTGGGTCCAACCCGGTTGCCGTAGCGGTCGGTGTCGTAATAGATGAAGCACTGGCTAGAACGGGTCCATGAAGAATTCATGGTGAGGCGTTTGGTATTGCACGCGTCAAAAGTCGTGTAGTCGGTGGGGTAGATGTATGTGTAACCTGCCTGGGCGGGCAGGGCTACGGCGGTTAGCCCTCCCGCAGCGAGCGCTATGGCGGCCGTTGAGACAGCCAGGCGGGCAAGTGCTTTCTTCATCATGATTGTGCCTTCCAGTATTCGTGAACGGTCATCGCCACTCAGTATAACCATGAATTGGATTAAAGGGCAGGGGTGAGGCACATCAGCTGGAACAGGAGGGTGCAACCACCGGATGGGTCCGGGTTTCCTGCGAACGGAATTTCCAATGGCTGATGGCGACGAATGCTCGTCAATCGCCACTTTGATTGTGATTGCTGCAGGCGTCAGCAACAGGCCACTTGAGGCCGTCGCCGTCTTGGCGAACTGCGAACCTCCTGTGCCTAGATCTGTGTCAGCAATTGAATAGGCCAAGGGCGGCTAGAAAAATCCAGCCGCCCTTGTCATTGAAGAATCGAAGTTAGTTTTAGACAGCCTTCATTCGCGCCACGTTATCGCGCACGACGGCATGGAAGTCCCCGCCAGACGAAGCGAAGACTTTGCGCTGGCGCTGGTACTCGGCGCCGGATTCAATCAGGCTTATGATGCCCTGCAGCTCCTTGGAGCAGCCCAACTGTTCAGCAACCGGAGCGAGGCGCTTGACCTCGGCGCGCAGGTGATCGGTCACGAGCATTTCATCGCCCTGTGCGTTCAAGATGATGATGGCGTCCAAGCCATAACGGGCAGCGCGCCACTTGTTCTCCACGCGGAACCACGCTGGCATGATCGGGATCTTGTAGCCGGCTTCAATCGACATCGACATGTCATGGACCAGGCACTGGGTCAACGCGGTAATCGCGGCGATATCTTCCAACGAGCTCAAGCCATCACAGATGCGCATTTCAACGGTTCCAAAACGCGGCACAGGGCGAACGTCCCAGCGGATTTCCGAGACGTCGTCAATCACGCCGGTATGCAGCATGTCTGCGATGTGGGATTCGTATTCAGACCATGAATTGAAGTGGAAGGGGATGCCGGCCGCGGGCAGCTGCTGGAACATCAGGGAACGCTGCGAAGCGTAACCGGTATCTTCGCCACCCCAGTACGGGCTGGAAGCGCTGAGCGCCTGGAAGTGCGGCTGGTAGTTGATCAGGCCATCTGTGATGGGCAGAGCCTTGTCGCGGCTGTCTAAGCCAACATGAACGTGTACGCCATAGATCACCATCTGGCGCCCCCACCACTGGGTCCGGTCGATGAGCTTGGCGTAGCGGTCCTTGTCGGTAACCGGCTGCAAGGTCGGCGCCGCAAAGGGGTGGGATCCAGCGGAGTAGAGGTCCACTCCATGATCACCGGCAACGTCATTGAGCATGCGCACGTTGGTGCGCAGTTCTTCGGTGGCGCCGGCAACGGTGTTGTGCACTCCGGTGACTACCTCAACGGTATTCATCAGGAGTTCAGGCTTGACCGTTGGATGCTCATCCTCGTGGCCCAGCCCTGCATCTTCCTTAAGCTGATCAAGTACTTTTTCGGCTACCGAGCACAAGTCCGCATCTTCGCGATTGACCAAGGCGATTTCCCATTCAACACCGATGGTGGATTGGGCAGATTGGGCGAACTCGATTTTTTGCACGGCGCTCCTAGTGATGACGTCTCGGACGGATTGCTCCGGAGCCGAGAAACAGGACTGGAAATTCACCGAAAATCGATGTTCCTCCATACCTATTCTATGTAGTGCAACTCATCGGGCGGGATACCCAGCCGATGGGAGGTATATCACCCTAGATTAGTGAGGCGAGACCTCGAACGCCACACGTTTCTCTCCAATGCGTGCCAGCATCAATGTTGCCCGGTTCTTTGCGCCCTTGGGTGCGCCGGCCAGGAGGATCTTGCGAAGTTCCTCGGGGGTTGCGTCAACGCCACGCTTCTTGATGTCCAAGGTGCCAATTCCATTGGCCTTGACCCAGCCGCGAAGCTTCTTCACGTTGTAGTCGTGGACTGCCAGCACCTTGTAGCCCCGGGCGAAAGGCGTGGAGATCTGTTCTTCATGGGTGAAGTATGCAATGTGCTCATCGAGCAGATGGCCGCCGGTGCTTTCCAAGAGCTTGGAGATCAGGTGCGAGCGGATGACTGCACCGTCGGGTTCGTAGATGTGCGCTGCCAGCTCGCCCACTTCGGCCGCCGGATCATCCTTGTCCGCGACGTCACTGGTGAGCTCATGCGCGCCATCCTTGTCGATCACCAGCGCGGCGCGAGCAACATCCTCGCGCTTGAGCTTACCGAACCACAGGCAGGCTTCGATGACCGAGCCGTGGTCTGAAATCCACACGGACTCCGCATTGGCGGGAATGGCTTCATGCGGCAGGCCCGGGCCCAGCTTGACGCCGACGTCGAGCCCCGAGTCCACGAGCTTCTCGACAAATGACAGGGGAGGCGAGAAGGCTTCTGGGTCAAAGAGCCGGCGGGTGCTGCCGGCAACATCGGTGCGCCGTGCTGGATCCAGCCAGACGCCGTCGATTCCGGCGAGGTCGGTTTCCTCGGCACTGCCGTGAATCACAGTGGCATTCTCAAAAGGCATCAGGTTCAAAGTGGTGGCGGCAGCCGTAGTTTCATCCTTCTCCACCGCGGTCACCTGCAACCCGGCGCTGGCCAGCGCGATGGAGTCGGTGCCAATTCCGCAACCGAGGTCTGCCACGTGAGTGGCCCCGGCCTTGGTGAAGCGCTGCGCGTGCAAGCCTGCAATGGTCAAGCGTGTTGCCTGTTCCAGGCCCGCCGGCGTAAAGATCAGGGAATCGGCGAAGGGCCCGAATTTCACTCGTGCTTTGAAGCGAAGCTCTGATTGCGCAATGACGGCGCGGACCACCTGGGGGTCGTGGCCTTCTTTGCGCAGTTTTTCGTTCAATGTCCAGGCGGCATCCTTGGAAGCAACCATGGATGGATCAATGGTGGAGAGCAATTGCCATCCGTCCGCGGAAAGCAGGGCGGCGAATTGTTCGTTGAGCGTTGAATCGTTAGAAGCCTGGGCCATAGTTCTAGCCTAGCGTTGTTGGTTTGCTTGTTCGGTCGTGAGACCCGTTGCGGCCGTTTGGCTGTTGTGACCTATGTGACATATTGGCGTCATATTCGGATTCTTTTGACCGACTCCAGGTTCCGATAGGGCGGATCAAGGCGATGCATCGGCTCGTTCCGAGCGTGGATCCGGGCGTGGGGATTGTGAAGCGGATTTTTCATTTGGGCAAGCAATGCTATTTCATGGAACATCATTTGTTTAGAAAGCGTAATCCTTTGTGGAAACCTTCGGTTGCTTCTGGCGGGTAGAGCTTTGGCTGATTTACAGTCTGCCGTTCAGTTTGGCTTGATGGGCAGGTGCATTGCCGGCCTTGCTTGGCGAAGCTGAAATGCACGAGAAAAAAACTGAAGTGACTCAGGTCGCATTCGCGCTTGCTTTGGTGTTCCATGGCACCTGTGAAGAAATCTATGCAGCGAACGACGACGGCGTCGAGCAATCAATCGCCAGTGGGCTCCAGGGGCATGAGCGACCCGGCGCCGCTGGCCCAGAATCAACTCAAGCGAGGCATGAGCAGCCGCCACCTGCAGATGATTGCCATCGGCGGGTCTATCGGTACCGGCTTGTTCGTCGCCTCGGGCGGAACCATCGCGCAGTCCGGTCCGGGCGGCGCCTTGGTGGCCTATGCGGCAGTTGGCCTCATGGTCTATCTGTTGATGCAGTCGCTGGGGGAGATGACCGCCAAGATCCCCGTGGCCGGTTCATTCCAGACTTTCGCCACCCGATTTGTTTCGCCGTCCTTCGGCTTCGCAATTGGCTGGAACTATTGGTTCAACTGGGCCATCACCGTTGCGGCCGAGCTCGTAGCCGCAGGTATTGTCATGAGCTTCTGGTTGCCCGATGTCCCCGGATGGGTCTGGGCGGGACTGTTCCTGACCGCATTAACTGCACTGAACGCGCTATCGGCCAAGGCCTTTGGCGAGGGCGAATTCTGGTTGGCGTTGATCAAGGTGGTTACCGTGATCGCCTTCCTGGCCGCCGGCGTTCTGATGATCTTTGGTGTTCTTGGATCACAGGCTGATCCATTGGCCAACTGGAAGGAAGGCAAAGACATCTTCCATGGCGGTTGGCTTTCGATTATCTCGGTCTTCATGATTGCCGGGTTCTCCTTCCAGGGCACTGAGCTGGTGGGCGTGGCCGCCGGTGAAGCCAAGGATCCGCGGCGCGAAGTGCCCAAGGCCATCCGTCGGGTCTTCTGGCGCATCATGCTGTTCTACATTGGCGCCATCTTCATCATCGGTTGCCTGATCCCATTCGCTGATCCGAGCCTCCTGGCCAGCGGCGAAGCCGACGTTGCATCCTCGCCATTTACTCTGGTCTTCGAACGCGCCGGCATTGCCTTCGCAGCAGCTGCCATGAACGCTGTCATCCTCACCGCAATCCTCTCCGCAGGCAACTCGGGCCTCTATGCGTCAACCCGCATGCTCTACTCGATGGCCCATGATGGCAAAGCGCCAAAGGTCTTCGGGAAGACCAATTCCCGAGGTGTGCCGATCATGGCCTTGCTGGCCACTGCCGCCGTGGGCCTCTTCGGCTTCCTGACCGCCTTGGTGGGCCAGGGTGCTGCCTACACTTGGCTGCTGAATGTTTCTGGCCTGTGCGGTTTCATTGTCTGGGTGGGTATTGCGGTCTCGCACTATCGCTTCCGCCGCGGCTATCTGGCCCAGGGCTACAGCGTCAAGGATCTGCCCTACCGTGCGCCGTTCTTCCCGCTGGGTCCCATCGTGGCGTTCTTGATGCTCATTGCAGTGATTGTCGGCCAAAACTACCAGGCAGTCCTGGCCGGGCACGGGCTGGAAGTGCTGTCTTCCTATATCGGCTTGCCGCTGTTCCTGGGCCTGTGGCTGGGGCATCGCATGATGACAAAGTCCAAAATGGTCAAGCTCTCCGATATGGATCTCACCGCTCCAGAGGATATTGAAGAGTCGGCCGCTGTGCGCTCTGCGCGAACCGGTGTGACGAACTAAGGGGCTTGATTAGCACTCGCCTTGACCGAGTGCTAAATCTCGTCCTAAAGTCAGTGGTGGAAGTTCTGCACGCATCATGCTTGCAGAACCACCGCCTGACTGGATACCACCAACTGGCACCGCGACGACGGTTGGTCCAATGCCATAGGGCGCACCCCTACCACCATTGGTTCATACACGAAAAGGAGAGACCATGTCTGTCTCCATCAAGCCGCTCGAAGACCGCATTGTCATCAAGCAGGTCGAAGCCGTAACCACCACCGCTTCGGGCCTTGTTATCCCAGACTCCGCCAAGGAAAAGCCACAGGAAGGCACCGTTGTTGCAGTAGGCCCCGGCCGCATCGACGACAAGGGCAACCGAGTTCCTGTAGACGTTGCTGAAGGCGACGTAGTCCTGTACTCGAAGTACGGCGGAACTGAGGTCAAGGTCGGCAACGAAGAGTACCTGGTGCTCTCGGCTCGCGACGTACTGGCAGTCGTCGTAAAGTAACGCCAACCTCTCTAAAGTTTCAGGAGAAAATGCATGGCTAAGCAGCTAGCATTCAACGAGGAAGCGCGACGCGCACTCGAAGCGGGCATCGATAAGCTCGCAAACACGGTGAAGGTCACCCTCGGCCCACGAGGCCGTAACGTGGTGCTTGCCAAGACCTGGGGCGCCCCGACCATCACCAACGATGGTGTCACGATTGCTCGTGATATCGATCTTGAAGATCCATACGAGAACCTTGGCGCGCAGCTGGCCAAGGAAGTAGCCACCAAGACGAATGACGTAGCAGGCGACGGCACCACCACCGCCACCGTGCTAGCCCAGGCCCTGGTCAAGGAAGGCCTGAAGAACGTTGCCGCCGGTGCTGCGCCAGGCGATGTTCGCAAGGGCATCGAGCTGGCTACCGAGGTTGTTTCCGAGGCGCTGGCAGCTAACTCTGTTGCCGTGGCCGACAAGGTTGCCAACGTTGCCGCGATCTCCGCTCAGTCGGATGAAATCGGCGAACTGCTGGCCGAGGCTTTCAAGACTGTTGGCACCGACGGTGTCATCACCATCGAGGAATCCTCCACCACCGCTACCGAATTGGTAGTGACCGAGGGCATGCAGTTCGACAAGGGCTACCTTTCGCCGCAGTTCATCACGGACCAGGAGCGCCAGGAAGTTGTCCTGGAAGACGCGCTGATCCTGATCAACCCTTCCAAGATCTCCACCGTGGCAGAATTCCTGCCACTGCTGGAAAAGGTTCTTGAAGCCAAGAAGCCGCTGCTGATCATTGCCGAGGATGTTGAGGGCGAAGCCCTGTCCACCCTGGTGGTCAACAAGCTGCGTGGCCTGCTGAACGTGGTTGCCGTCAAGGCTCCAGGCTTCGGCGACCGCCGCAAGGCCATGATGCAGGATCTGGCCATCCTCACCGGTGCCCAGGTTGTCTCCCCGGAACTGGGCTTGTCCCTGGACCAGGTAGGCACCGAGGTTCTCGGCTCGGCACGCCGCGTCACCATCACCAAGGATTCCACCACCATCGTTGATGGCTCGGGAACCGAGGAAGATGTTGCTGAGCGCGTAGCCCAGCTGAAGGCTGAGCTGAACCGCACCGATTCGGAATGGGACCGCGAGAAGCTCTCCGAGCGCCTGGCCAAGCTGGCTGGCGGAATCGGCGTGATCAAGGTGGGTGCCTCCACCGAGGTCGAGCTGAAGGAGCGCAAGCACCGTATCGAGGACGCAGTGTCCTCCACCCGTGCAGCTCTGGAAGAGGGCATCGTTGCCGGTGGCGGTACCGCACTGGTTGACGCGCTGACCTCGCTGGATTCCGACGCTCGCGTCACCGGTCTGGAAGGCGACGTCGCCGCAGGCGTGGCCATTGTGCGCCGCGCACTGGTGCAGCCGCTGTTCTGGATCGCTACCAACGCCGGCTTCGACGGTGCGGTAGTTGTCTCCAAGGTGGCAGAGTCCCCAGCTAACGAGGGCTTCAACGCCAAGTCCGGTGTCTACGAGAACCTGCTGCATGCAGGTGTCATCGACCCGGTCAAGGTCACTCGTTCGGCGCTGCGCAACGCGGCATCGATCGCAGCCCTCGTGCTGACCACCGAAACCCTGGTTGCCGAAAAGGCTTCCGAGGTTGCGGAAGAAGCGCACAGCCACTAATCAGCTGTGATGGCATTGAGGCCGCCGCCGGATCACGTTCACTCGTGGGCCGGCGGCGGCTTTCTTTTTATCCCAAACCCGCTAGCAGGTGAGCGGTAGATGAATTTGTGGCCATGGACACGTGATGAGTATCAACGCGCCGAAAAAGTTTGCTCCGGTTCGACATGGCAAGCCATTGATCCCGCGCACGTCATCGCCCTACAGCCTTTGCATTTAATGCCTTGACGGGGACTACGGGAGCGCATTTCTGCAGGTGACCCACAGGGTCGATTGATAATATGGATGGTTGTCTGACGTGTCAAGATCCATGCTGCCGATGACGTGCCCGAGTTCCCGACGGAAGCCTAGCCTGTGACTCACACCCTCAATCAGCCTCGGAACAGTACCAAAAGTGCCAGTTTCCGGATCGACCTGCAGGGTCTTCGCGCCTTCGCAGTGTTGCTGGTGATGTGCTATCACATCTGGTTCTCCAAGGTCTCCGGGGGAGTGGACATCTTCCTGATGCTCTCCGCGTTCTTCCTCACCTCATCCACCGCACGCGGGATATCCCGCGGTGAACGCCCGCCATTGATCACCGGCTGGCTGCACCGCTTCTCCCGGCTCATCCCGCAAGCTGCGGTAGTCATTGTCAGCGTGGTGGTTGCCGCCTGGATCATTCTGCCCAGCACTCGATGGCTGGAACTCATTGACCAGTCCAAGGCTTCGCTGTTCTATCAACAGAATTGGTATCTGGCCAACCACCAGGTCGACTACTACGCCTTCAACACTTCCTCAGCCTCTCCACTGCAGCATTTCTGGTCGCTGTCGGTGCAGGGCCAGATCTTCATTCTCTGGCCGGTGGTCCTGGCGGTCAGCGCTTTGGTCTGGAAGCTGTTCTTCTCCCGCTTCAACTTCGCGTGGGTGGCCGGAGCGTTCTTCAGCGCCATCTTCATTGGATCGCTGGCCTTCTCCATCATCATCACCGCCAATAACCAGCAGGTCGCCTACTTCCACACCGGTGCCCGGCTGTGGGAATTCGCCCTGGGATCCCTGCTGGCCTTGGCCCTGCCATGGCTTTCAACTCTCCCGGAGAGGATCCGCCGGATTGCAGGCTGGGCCGGAATGATCACCATCGTGGCCAGCGGTGCCGTGCTGGATGTCCAAGGCCAATTCCCTGGCTTCATGGCGCTGATTCCCACCATGGCCGCCGCGCTGATCATTGCGGCTCCGGCAACACGCGCTTGGGCCAACCCCTCGGGCGTTCTGTCGCTGAAGCCCCTGGTGAAACTCGGGGACCTGTCTTATGGGATGTACCTGTGGCATTGGCCGATGCTGGTCTTCTACCTTGAGGTCTCCGGCAATCAGGAGGCATCGTTCCCGGCTGGAACCCTGCTGATCGCCGCGTCCATCGCCGCCTCGTGGTGCACCACAAGGTTCGTCGAAAAGCCGGTCATCGCCTGGCAGAACAACCTCGCATTCCCGCACTGGATGCCCAGCACCGGGCTCAAGGCCATCAGCCAAATCGCAGTCGTGGCCATCGGGTTGGGCATCGCCAGCCTGTCGGTCACCGCATGGGAAAATAACGTGGAGCACCGCCGGGCGCTGGCCGCGTCACAGACCGCCACCGATAACCCTGGGGCTACTGCCCCCGAGGACTGGGACCCGGCACCCGCGGCCCTGACCCTGCCGCTGGCTACCGAGCTGGCAGACGAATGGCAGACCCCGGGCAACCCCTGTGCAGGGTCCAACAACCCTGATGATGAGCGGATCATGTTCTGCGAGCAGGGTGGCAACTTCGATGGTTCCCCGGATCTGGTCATGCTTGGCGACTCGCACATGCAGCACTGGTCTGCGGCCGCAGCTGCGGCCATGGAAGAATCCGGCGGAAGCTGGATCCTGGTCTTCCACCCGGGATGCCGCTATGGCTCCGATGCCGACCGCGATGAAGCCGAATGCGCCAACTTCCAGGACGCCGCTGAAGAGTACGTCGCTGAGCTAGCTCCGAAGATGGTGCTCACCACCGCCAGCAAAACCGTGGCCGCCCCGGATGAGTACCTGCGCAGCCCCGGGGAGCAGGAAACCATCGTGGATCACTATGCCGAAGCCATCCAGCCTTTCCTGGATGCCGGCAGCCAGGTGATTGCGATGCGTGATACCCCGCGCTACACCTACTCCATTCCCGAATGCGTGGATTCGAACCCAAGTCATCTCGAAGCCTGCGATGGCTCCGCCCACGAAGCATTGGCGCAGATCAACCCGGTCCAGGAATTCCTGGCCCAGCACGACTACGGCCAGCAGGTGGTGTCATTGGACATGACAGGCTTGCTCTGCCCCGAGGGGGTCTGCAAAGCTGTGATCGGCAATGTATCAACCTACTTGGATGATTCGCACCTGTCCAAGACGTTTGTGCTCAGTGCCAAGCGCCAGTTTGCCGAGGCCTTCAAGAAGGCTACCGGCTGGCAATAAGTCCTGTCGGAGACCTGGTGGGGCATGAGCTTGGACACAGTGCCCCGCGAGGGAATAACTGCAGCGCCAAAAGGGCTCTACCATTTAACCAACCTCCGTTCTCGCCCCGAAAGGTTCCTACGTGACTGAGTTCAACCCCTTTGCATTTGAAGGACTCACCTACGACGACGTATTGCTGTTGCCTGGCCCGACGGATGTGATCCCTTCGGAAGCTGACACCACCACCCGCTTCACCAAGCGCATCAACATCCAGGTGCCCATCAGCTCGGCGGCCATGGACACCGTCACCGAAGCTCCCATGGCGATCGCACTGGCACGCCAGGGCGGCATCGGCGTGATCCACCGCAACCTTTCGATCGAGGACCAGGCCAAGCAGGTCGACCAGGTCAAGCGCAGCGAGTCGGGCATGATCACCGACCCGGTCACGGTGCACCCAGGCGCCACCTTGGCCGAATGGGATGAGCTGTGCGCACAGTACCGCGTCTCCGGCCTGCCAGTAGTGGACGAGGACCGCAAGCTGCTGGGCATCATCACCAACCGCGATACCCGCTTTGTGGCTCGCGAGCAGTACATGACCACCAAGGTCTACGAAGTCATGACCGGCATGCCGCTGATCACCGCGCAGGACGGCGTGGCCCCTGAAAAGGTCATCGAGCTGTTGTCCAAGAACCGCATCGAGAAGCTCCCGCTGATCGACGACGAGGGCAAGCTGACCGGCCTGATCACCGTCAAGGACTTCGACAAGGCCGAGCAGTACCCGCTGGCCACCAAGGACGAGGAAGGCCGCCTGCGCGTGGCTGCCGCAGTGGGCTTCTTCGGCGAAGGCTACGAGCGCGCCATGACCTTGATCGACGCTGGTGTCGACGCTCTGGTCGTTGACACCGCCAACGGGCACTCCCAGGGCGTGCTGGAAATGATCGCCCGCCTGAAGAAGGATCCTGCCGCTGCCCACGTTGACGTGATTGGCGGACAGGCTGCTACCTACGAGGGCGCCAAGGCCATCATCGATGCCGGTGCCGACGCCATCAAGGTCGGCGTTGGCCCAGGCTCCATCTGCACCACCCGCATCGTTGCCGGTGTGGGCGTTCCACAGGTCACCGCCATCTACGAAGCAGCCAAGGCCGCGATCCCAGCTGGCGTGCCAGTGATCGCTGACGGCGGCCTGCAGCACTCGGGCGACATCGGCAAGGCACTGGTTGCCGGCGCCGACTCGGTGATGCTCGGCTCCCTGCTGGCTGGTACCGCAGAGTCCCCAGGCGACCTGGTCTTCATGGGCGGCAAGCAGTTCAAGGCCTACCGCGGCATGGGTTCGCTGGGTGCCATGGAGACTCGTGGAAAGAACACCTCGTACTCCAAGGACCGCTACTTCCAGGCTGACGCGCCTACCAACGAAAAGCTGATCCCGGAGGGCATCGAAGGCCAGGTTCCTTACCGCGGCCCGCTCTCTGCAGTGACCCACCAGCTGGTGGGCGGCCTGCGCCAGACCATGTTCTACGTTGGCGGTCGCACCGTTCCTGAGCTGAAGGCGCGCGGCAAGTTTGTCCGCATCACCGCAGCCGGCCTGAAGGAATCGCACCCGCACGACATCATGATGACCGTTGAGGCTCCGAACTACCGTTCGCGCTAAACACATCTGAAAATTTCCCGTCCGGAATGGCGCTCACGCGTTATTCCGGGCGGGATTTTTGTCGTAAAAGACAACCTGCAGCATGGCGGCTTTGTGGTTGTTGGCCACGGAGACTCCAGATCCACAGGGCCTAGCGCACACGACGCTTCAGTGAGAAAAAGGTACTGCGTTTCAGAGATAGGAAATCGTGGGATTCGGTGGCACCAAATCCTTCGTAGCCACCTTTAAATGGTGCGCAGCACAGTCCGTGTACGCTGGACTCCGCTGCCGTATGGTGAACCATTTACTAGGCTCCAACAATGAGCCTCAAGAGGGCTCTGAAAGTCCAAACACTGGTAAGCATTTGGACTTTCGTGGCCTTTGATTTGTTTGCTAAAGGCATCTAGAAGAAACTGCGTTACCGTCAAGTGTGTAGTAGAACCGCATGGTCCTATTGTCGTTTGCACACGTCAGTCCTTCGACCTGCGGCGTGATGTAAGAGCCCAGAATCGGGAGCACAGCAATTGCAAACGGACCCATTAGAGCACCGATAGAGGCAAGAATAAGGGCGCTCCCTCCGTTGATAAAGGAGCGCTGGTCTGCCGGAGACATGTCAATGTAGAAGCCCGTGGAGTCTTGTCCTGCCCCAAGTGCCGGATTGGCAACATTCAACTTACTGCGCCGTTCGATGATGGTGAACGTTGATCCTTTCGAGAATTCGTAGTCACGTTCTACGCCGGAAGTAGTCTTTCTTACGGCCGTTGGTTTCCTTGTTTTCTGAACGTAGTCCAAACTTGCCTTAGTTTCAGCAGTTTGGGGTTCTGGATTTTCCGCTGTTAGCGGTTCGAGGGAGTTGCGGTCCGCTGGATCTGCCAGTGCCGTACCTGCGGAACCTGCAACAAGGGCGATCGCGATCAAGAAAGTGGTGGCTGTCCTGGGTATTTGTTTCATGGAGCGACCTTTCAGGTGGCTGCGTGCTTCTTCTTGCGGTAGCGATCAATCGCGAAGCCGAGTCCGCAGAATACCCCGAAGGCAGCTGCAGTCGTAAATGCAGAGTATAGTGCCGGATTGGCGGTGCTGTCCCAGAAGTAGGGACTAGCGAAAGCAATGGCGAGGGAGAGTACGAATCCGATTCCCAAGTACATCGGCTTACCTTCCTGTCGTAACTTTCGGAGATCAAAAATTACTGCTTACATGGTCATAGATGAGAAACTAAGTAGCTAAACTCATGAATCTACCGTAGCAAGGTTGATTTTTGAGGTAAATCATTCTTAAGTAGGAGGGTACGTCTGAAGTGAAAATCCCGGGCTTCAAAGTCTGGACGAACTAGGCGAATGCAGGATTCTTCGTTGATGACTTCGTAGGAGTTTGAGTTCAAGAAGACCGCCGTTGACGAAGGCCGGTCAGAGATAGATGCTAGCTAGATGCCCTGGATTGCATTGCTCATGCTGCACTAGATCCAGCACCGGAAACAGATACGCTGAGCAGCATTTTCGTACATAGAAGAAGATGTCAAGCGCGCCCGGTGTTTCGAATGAACTCTGCGGACGAAAATCCAGATGGCTACGCCAATTACGCACCCTAAGGAATTTGCTACGACATCAGATAATGTGGCGAATCGGTTGGGGAGTGCGAGGAGCTTGCCTAACACAATCAACTTGAGGCCGCGCTTCCGAGCGCACGCAGTGATAGGGCGCTGCAGACCTGCGGGCAGAAAAATCCCAGGGGAATGAAGAAGAAGACATTTCCCGAGAATTTCACCTACTAGTAGTTCACGAACGCTGGTACGCCGTGGGCGTGTAGCCAGCACAGCTTCCAGACCAATTGAGGTCAGGCTGATGAATCCACTGGCGCAGGCCAAAATGCGATAGCACCCATCGCAAGAAAGCACAGCAAAGGAAAAGCCCATATCCGAGCGTTCGGCGGATGAGCAGAGTCCTCAGAGGATCCCTCGGAAGAGGTGGTCATTGCGAGCGTTCTGGCTTCCTGCCTTCACTCACCGAGTGAATACTAGTTCTTCCGCGAGGTCGATTCGGTTGCTTGCTAGCGCTCATCCACCAAGCGGTTCAGTCTCTCCGAGAAGACGAGTCCCATCACGACTAGAAGCAGGATGAAGAGCGGGAAGAGCCATAGACCCGCCCACGATGACAAGACGCCGAATAGCGGAGGCATCAACGTCGAGCCGAGGTAGGCCGCGGCCATCTGAATGCCAATGATCGCGTGTGAGTTGCGGCGCCCGAAATTCGCTGGAGTCGAGTGAATAATGGCGGGGTAAATCGGTGCTGATCCCAGGCCGGCGATAGCGAGCCCGGCCAGGGCAACGCCGTTGGTTTCCAGCGGCAGTAGGAGCATCAGGCCACCGATTCCCACCATCATGAAGCCGCCTCTAATCAGGTTGCGGTCGCCGATGCGATCAGCGAAGAATCCAGCGAGGAAGCGTCCGCCGGTGATGCCCAGCAAGAAGAATGAGGCGAAGGCGGCCGCTGTTGCAGGGTTCACGCCACGATCGCCGGCAAGGTACGTCGTAGCCCAGAGGATCGAGGTGTTTTCTAGCGCGCAGTACGCGAAGAACGCCGCGAGGACCAGCATGACGCCCGGAATTTTCAGGACTTGTGTCAGTGGAACGTGGGCTGCTTCGGTTGCCGGCGCTTTAATGTCATCTGGATCGGCTTCGACCTCAGTGCGGCTGTGGCTCCGCGGGGTCATGGTATTCACTTTGCGCCAGAGAGGCAGTGTGAGGACCAGCGCCACCGTGAGGATGATTTGAATGACGGCAACAACGTTGTAGGCACCAGGCCATCCCATCCCGGACGTCAGGGCATGGCTCATGATCAATGGGCTGATCGAGGCCCCCACGCCCCAGAAACTGTGCAGCCAATTCATATGCCGTGCCGCGTAGTGCAGCGCTACGTAGTTGTTCAGGGCTGCGTCTACCGCTCCCGCGCCAAGGCCATACGGAATAGCCCAGAGGCAAAGCATCCAAAATGAGCCGGAGAACGAAAATCCGAACAATGCGGTTGCGGTCAGTCCAACGCTGACTGCCGTCACCGCACCTGCGCCGAATCTGCGGGTCAACCGTTCCGAAGCCAGGCTGGAAAAGATGGTTCCGATGGCAATGACCATGGTGAGGATACCGGCGAAAGACTGCGGCACGCCAAGATCTTGATGCATCACCGGCCACCCAGCGCCCACAAGTGAATCGGGGAGTCCGAGGCTGATGAAAGCGAGGTAGATGATGGTCAGGAGAATTGAATACATGGGGCGTTGGTGTCTTTCGCCGTGCCGGGGGATGGAAGCATCGCCACTGCCTGGACGACTACTCAAATTATATGTACGAGTGTACCCAAATCTCGTGTATATTCACTCCCATGACTGAGAATTATTTTGAAGGAGACTCCCGCAGCAACCGCGAGCGCATGCTTGCAGGTGACCTGTATATCGCGGATGATCCCGAGAATGAACGTCTGCACCAGCGTGGCGTCCAGCTGGCTGAAGCCTATCGCCGCGCGGATGTCGCGGCGGATCCGCAAGCACGCGGGATCCTGGCAGAACTTGTTGGCACCTTGGACGAAGGCGCCCATGTAAACTCCCCGATCTTTGTGGACTACGGCGAGAATCTGCACATCGGCGCCCGCACCTTCATCAACTACAACCTCACCGCATTGGACGTTGCTACCATAACCATTGGTGAAGACTGCCAGATTGGACCCAACGTCCAGCTTCTGACGCCCACCCACCCGATTGACCCGCAACCTCGCCGTGACAAGCTTGAAGCAGCCGCGCCGATTATCCTCGGGGACAATGTCTGGCTTGGAGGCGGTGTAATTGTGTGCCCAGGAGTTACCATCGGGGAGAATTCGGTAATTGGCGCCGGCGCTGTTGTCACCAAGGACATTCCAGCTAACGCCGTTGCCGTGGGCAACCCAGCTCGGGTCACCCGGACCATTGGATAATTAGATGTCCTCGCAACAGTCCTCCACCGGTTCACGCCTGGGGCGCCGCAATGACCCTGAACGCCGCGAGAAGATTATGGATGCGTGTCTTGAAGTGATTGCGCACTCCGGTGTCACGGGCACCTCACACCGAAAAGTCGCGGCCCAGGCAGGTGTGCCGCTCGGGGCGATGACCTACTACTTTGACGGCATGCACGACCTCCTGCACAGCGCCTTCAGCCGTTTCGCCACAAGCATCAGCAATGGATTTGAGCGCCAGATGGCCGAGGCTGCCAATAGGGAATCTGCCTGCCAAGCGGTGTTTGAACGGATACTGCAAGCCAGTAGCGGTCAAGGCGATGAACTGATCTTGTCGCATGAGCTATACACCCTCGCCACCCGTGATGCTTCCTTCCGCTCCATCACCACCTGGTGGATGGGGCGCAGCCAGTTAGCGCTAGGGGCACACTTCGACCCGCAGACCGCCCGTCTGCTGGACGCCATAATCGAGGGGCTGACCATTCATAGGGCGCTGGACTCAGAAGCACGCGACCCTGAAGAAGTCCGAAGCGCCATCGCTCGCATTACCAGACTTTAGAAGCCACTCCGCGATAGTTCCCTGTGCCTTGAAGGGCAGGGAACCCCGAGGGGCGCAAAACGAGATGGTGGCGGAAAAATCTACTGCTGCGGGGAGAATAACGGGCGCAGAGGCTGCCATTCCGAGCCAGACATTTCTCACCACGGTTAGGGACCGTAGAACCGATCGACCATGCGTAGAATTATGGGCAGACAGCACCAATCGGCGCGGGATCCCGCGGACTGTGCGCGACCGCCAATAAAGGACTACATTTTGGGCCAGCCAGCCAACCTGAAGAAGCAAGCACGAGAACGCATGGCACGCACGGGGGAGAGCTACACCACCGCGCGCAAGAACATCCTCACCGGGAAACCGGAAAGCCCTAAAGCTGCTCGTGCTGCCCAGGCTCGTGACTACGCCAAAGAAGCCAGGGAAGGAAAAATCGGGGCCAAGCCCAAGGCTCCTAAACCTGCACCCGCGCCAGCTCCGCAAGATGAGCTGCCGGAATACCCGGCACCAGAAGATGTCATCCAATACGATGCCGCACTCTGGCACCGCGTCCTGGTTCAAGCCGGCGTCACCAATCCGTTGACCAGCGCTCCACTGAGCCAGGCACTGCTGGCAGGGCTGGCCGGCGGTATCGGCTTCATGGTCTTCACCTTTGAATATGCCGAATCCACCACCGCGACCCTGGTCACCCGTGCCCACCCAGAGCCATATACCCAGAACCTGCTGGCTCGCTGCGGTGCCAAGATCAATGAACGCACCACGGGCTCCGCCCAGAAGGCCGCCGAATACATGGATGCAGCACTGGATGCCGGACGCGCTGTAGTGGTTCGAGTAGCCATCAACGCACTGCCATGGATTGATGGCAACGAAGTTGATGAAGCAGAAACCATTGACCTGGTTGTCGTGGGGGACCACGAAGATGATCTGCTGGTCGACGATGGCTCGGGCCTACTGAATGTCATCAGCCCAGAGGACCTGGCATTCGCCCGGGCCAAGCGCAAGAAGGAAAAGCACTGGCAGGCATGGGTGCCTTCCACGCGCTCGCCGGAGGCCGAAACCCTGGCCGCCAATGCACTGGAAGCCATCGAGGAAACCACCTCGCGCCTTTTGGGAACCCGTGAGCTCTCCGGCATTCCGGAGCACTTCGCCAAGAACTTCGGCATCACCGGGATGCACAGCTTTGCAGCCCGGCTGCGCGACACCACCACCAAAACCGGCTGGACTCGCATGTTTGCCGACCCTGAACGACTAGCCGGTGGCATGAACCAGCTCTCCGGGTTCCTCACGGACACGCGTTTTGGCGGCGAAGGCGCTTTGCGCGGACTCTACGCGGACTTCCTCGACGAAGCTTCCGGCCTGCCAGGATTGTCGACACTGGGCGAGCACAGCGCAGACTACGTGCAGCTGGCCCAGCTCTGGGATGAATTCGCGGACCTCGTCGATCCAGAAGTCGCAGTGGACGATCGCAGTGCAATGTTTGAGCGAATGGCCGAGGCCATGGACCGGATTGCCGAAGCCGAACACCAAGCAGCGTCGGCGCTGGCACGTACCGCTCAATCCTTGGTTCCGAAAACTCAATAAAAACGAAACTATTAGTTTCTCAGCCCTGCCCTGCGGTGACCGGCTTTCACCGCATGGCAGGGTATTTTCGTCTGTTCCGGTGACAGTTTTGTTGCTATGAGGGGCTTTAGAAACGTCACGACAGAGTGCCCTAGCTCTATGAAAAGCGGGAATTCGGCCGAGACTTGGTAACCTAGTTAGGTGAGCAATGAGATTGAGATCGGCCGCGGCAAGCGGGCACAAAAGGCATATTCCCTGGACGACGTAGCGATCGTACCGAATCGCCGTACCCGTGATCCGAAGGACGTTTCAGTGTCCTGGCAGATTGACGCATTCCAGTTTGATACCCCTATCCTGGGCGCACCGATGGACTCGGTGACCTCGCCGGCCACCGCCATTGCCCTGGGCAAGCTCGGCGGCTTGGGCGTGCTGAACCTCGAAGGCCTGTGGACCCGTTACGAGAACCCGGAAGCCGTGCTGGCCGAAATCGCCGGTTTGAAGTCCGAGGCGGCAACCCGCAACGACCCGATGATCACCGCCAAGCTGCAGGAACTGTACTCGGCACCCATCCAGCCGGAACTGATCACCTCGCGCATCTCCGAGATCCGCGACTCCGGCGTTGTTGTTGCCGGATCGCTGACTCCACAGCGCACCCAGGAGCACTACAAGACCGTAGTTGCTGCCGGCGTAGACATCTTTGTCATCCGCGGTACCACCGTTTCTGCTGAGCATGTCTCGAAGACCACGGAACCACTGAACCTCAAGCAGTTCATTTATGAACTCGACGTCCCTGTCATTGTTGGAGGCGCCGCTGGCTACACCCCGGCAATGCACCTGATGCGCACCGGTGCTGCCGGTGTCCTGGTCGGCTTCGGTGGTGGCGCTTCGTCGACCACCCGTCGTACCTTGGGCATTCACGCGCCGATGGCTACCGCCATTGCAGACGTGGCTGCTGCACGCCGCGATTACATCGAAGAGTCCGGCGGACGCTATGTCCACGTCATCGCCGATGGCGGCATGGGCAACTCCGGGGACATCGTCAAGGCCATCGCCATGGGCGCCGACGCTGTCATGCTCGGCACCGCACTGGCTCGCGCCGAAGAAGCACCGGGCGCCGGCTACCACTGGGGCATGGAAGCAGTTCACGAGGCCAGCCCACGTGGCGACCGTGCCAAGGTTGGCACCGTCGGTTCGCTGGAGAAGGTCCTCTATGGCCCATCCCATGAAACCAACGGCACCTCCAACCTGGTTGGCGCACTGCGCCGATCGATGGCCACTACCGGCTACTCGACCCTGAAGGAATTCCAGCGTGTAGACGTGGTGCTTTCCCCATACGAGTCTGACCGCTTCTGATCTCCAGGATTCGAGCCCAGTTCACGAAAATGAACTGGGCTCGATTCGTTTAACGACGTCGCCCCTCGGGTCTGCGTGCGCAGCCTTGGGCGCTGGAACTCAACGAACAACTGGCGTGGTTCGTTCCCAAGAACCAAAAATATGGTTGTTAGGCCAATCTCACGCCCTCATTATTTCGAGTTCTACACCAAATAGAAGTACGGTTAGAGGGTGTTTAAAACCGCTCTGAAGCCCAAGTGGATCGGCGCCCTCATTGCCGCGCTCGCCCTCGCCACCGGATTCGTCGCCCTCTCGGGTTGGCAGTTCGGCGCCTCCGAGAGCGAGCCCATCGTCAAGGTCGACAAGACCGAGAAGCCGGTAGAACTGATCAAGCACCAAGAGGTCGGCACCGAGCTTCTGGGCACCAAAGCGGACCAGATCGTCACCTTCACCGGTGAATTTGTTCCCGGAACCGACCGGCTCATCGACGAGCGACTCGAAAACGGCAAAAAAGGCGTCTGGGTCATCAGTGAATTCAAGGTTGATGGCGCGGAGCAGGAGGCCGGCATCGCGGTAGTGCGCGGCTGGCAGCCAGAGGAAACCACGCCCTCGGCAGCGCCTCAGGGCGAACTGAAAATCACCGGCCGCCTGCTGCCGAGCGAAGGCCCGGAGAACGAGCACGACCTGCGCAGCAAGACCCTCCCATCGATCGCTTCGGCGCAGCTTGCGAATATGTGGGATTCGGTCCTTTATGACGGATTCATCTCGGCCCACGAGATCACCACTACCAAGGGCGAGAGCGTTCAACAGCCTGGCATCGACATGATCTACGTCGGGCCACAGCCACAGGAAGCCCAGGTCAATTGGCTCAACGTGTTCTACGGAATCGAATGGGTCCTCTTCGCCGGCTTCGCAGTCTTCCTCTGGTACCGCATGGTCCGCGATGATTATCAGCGGGACCTCGATGAGATTGCCGAGAGGGCCGCCCAAGCCCGCGACGCAGGCACCGAACAGAGCCCGCCGGGCACCACGAACGACTAGCATCACGCATACCGACCTCTTTCATGACTCGGAAGGAACCACCAGCCATGTCCAGCACCACCCCCGCACCGAAACCCCGGAAATTTGGCGGCACCCCAGCGCAGATTCGCAGCGCCGCAAAGTTCTACAAGGTCTTTGCCTACATCACCGGTGTGATGCTGTTGCTGCTGGTCGTGGAGATGATCTTCAAGTACTTCTGGTCCCTGGAACTCTTTGTCGGCGGCACCCTGGCAGACGGGGCAGCGAACTCCATCGGCCTGTACAACCGCGCTGAAGTGGTCGGGGGAGCAAACATCTCCTTGGGCATCCTGATCGCCCACGGCTGGCTGTATGTTGTGTACCTGTTCTCTGACTTCCGCCTGTGGTCGCTGATGCGCTGGCCATTTATGCGCTTCATTACGATCGCTCTCGGTGGCGTGATTCCATTCCTGTCCTTCTACACCGAGTCCAAGGTGCATGCAGAAGTGGACCGCGAATTGGCCGCCCACCCCAAGGCCGCCAAGCGCTACTAATCGGGCAACAAGCCATCAGCCAGCGGGCGAACCAGGACACCTGGTTCGCCCGCTGTTTGCGTTCATGTCCTGTCCCCGGGGTGGCGGCTTGGCGCTTGGTGACGCTGATGACAGTTCTTCGGCTGTTTCGCGGGCGGCGAACCGCGTAGACTGTAACGGTGACTACTGCTCCCCTCAATCCAGAACATAAGCCGGTTCTGGTCGTCGACTACGGGGCCCAATACGCGCAGCTTATCGCTCGCCGCGTACGCGAGGCCCGTGTGTACTCGGAGATCGTTCCGCACACCCTGTCCACCGAAGCCATCCTGGCCAAGAACCCTGCAGCGATCATCCTCTCCGGTGGTCCCTCCAGCGTCTACGCCGATGGCGCCCCTTCCGTCGGGGCCGACCTGTTTGAAGCCGGCGTGCCGGTCTTGGGCATTTGCTATGGCTTCCAGGCCATGGCCAACGCCCTGGGCGGCACCGTTGCGGAGACCGGCCTGCGCGAGTATGGCCGCACCGCAACCGCCTTTGACGGCGAAGCGCGCTCCATCCTGGCAGGGGCCGCACAGGCTCCTACCGTGTGGATGAGCCACGGCGACTCCGTCTCCGTAGCTCCAGAGGGCTTCGAAGTATTGGCCACCACCGCTGGTGCTCCGGTCGCGGCTTTCGCCAATGAGGCAAAGCGCCTCTACGGCGTGCAGTGGCACCCGGAAGTCAAGCACTGCGAGTTCGGCCAGGATGTCTTGGAGAACTTCCTGTACAACGGTGCGGGCCTGGCCGGCGACTGGACCGCCGACAACATCGCCGAGGAGCAGATCGAGCGCATCCGCACCCAGGTGGGCACCGGCAAGGCGATCTGCGGCCTGTCCGGCGGCGTGGACTCCGCTGTTGCAGCTGCCCTGGTGCAGCGCGCCATCGGCGACCAGCTGACCTGTGTCTTCGTCAACCACGGCCTGCTGCGCGAAGGCGAAGCAGAGCAGGTTGAAAAGGACTTTGTCGCTTCCACCGGCGCCAAGCTCTACATCGCCGACGAGCGCGAACGCTTCCTGACCGCTCTGGATGGGGTCACCGACCCGGAGACCAAGCGCAAGATCATCGGCCGCGAATTCATCCGCGCCTTCGAAGCGGCAGAGGCGGCGATCATCGCCGAGGCCGCCTCCGAGGGCGAGCCGGTGAAGTTCCTGGTCCAGGGCACCCTGTACCCGGACATCGTCGAATCCGGCGGCGGCGAAGGCACCTCGAACATCAAGAGCCACCACAACGTGGGCGGCTTGCCAGAGGACCTGCAGTTCGAACTGGTCGAGCCGCTGCGCACCCTGTTCAAGGACGAGGTCCGCGCCGTGGGCCGCGAGCTCGGCTTGCCAGAGGAAATCGTCGGCCGCCAGCCGTTCCCCGGCCCGGGCCTGGGCATCCGCATCATCGGCGCGGTCAACGAGGAACGCCTGTCCATCCTGCGCAAGGCCGACGCGATCGCTCGCGCCGAGCTGACCGCTGCAGGACTGGATGAGGAAGTCTGGCAGATGCCGGTAGTGCTGCTCGCCGACGTTCGCTCGGTAGGCGTGCAGGGCGATCACCGCACCTACGGGCACCCGATAGTGCTGCGCCCGGTATCCTCCGAGGATGCCATGACCGCGGACTGGTCGCATCTGCCCTATGATCTGCTCTCGAAGATCTCCAACCGCATCACCAATGAGGTCGATGGGGTCAACCGAGTGGTGCTGGACGTGACCTCCAAGCCGCCAGGAACCATCGAGTGGGAGTAATCCCGCAATAGTGCTAGTCCACGCAGCTTCGGCTGGTGGATCGGAAGCGGAACCGGCATGCCGGTGAGCTGCACCTCAAACAGGTGCGCTTACTGGTTGCGGTTCCGCTTCCCGCAGTTAAAACGTGTTTCGCATCCCTGATCTGCCGGCCTTGTGCACTACGTTAGAAAGAGGCGCCGCTGCACCGCAGTGCGCCCGAAAGTGGTCGGTTCAGTGAAGGGAATGACTGTCGTGGCTAGTGGACAGAATGCTGCCGCCGAGCGGGTAGCAACCTGGGTGAAATCCCTGGGACAAAGCGCGGGTGCAGATACCACCTTGCGGTTTGCCCCGTCGACGTCCAACAGCATCGACATCACCCATGCCAATCCCTCCGGGTTGGCGCAATTTCTTGCCGGACGGCGCACCCGGCTCTCTACGCTGCTGCATGATGCCGAGCAGTACGCCACCGCGCGGCGCACCGCCCGCGCCCTGGCCTCGAAGATCAGCGAGCTCTGGGAAGAGCGCGGCATCGATGTCGGCTACCTGGCCGCCGGTGTCGCCAACTGGCGTGCCGTGCACGAGGGCAAGAGCGAGCCGGTCTCCGCGCCGATCATGCTGGGCCGGATCACCCTGACCAAGCACGTTGATGCCGACGACTACGACCTGCAGCTTGTTGGCCGTGCCACCGTCTCCCCGGCATTCGTCCGCCAATTCGAGGCAGACCACAACGCCAAGGTGGATGTCAGCGCCGTTGACTCCGCCGCCTACTCCATTGCCCGTTTTGATCCGGTGCGCGGCATGGACGCGCTGCGCCACCAGATGGCAGAAGTGCCGGGCGTGGTCGTGGGCCACCGGCTGCTGCTGTCCACCTTCTCCGAGCTTATGGACCCGGCAGACCCGGCCAAGCTCACCGGATCGCACCCGGTCATCGAGGCCCTGATCCGCCAGGACCTGAGCGAAAAGCAGGCCAAGGACTCCGCTGACTCCAAGGCCTCCGAAGCCCTGGCCAACCTGGTTGCAGCCAAGCCGGGAAACACCGCAGCGGCCAAGCCGGAAGCCGCCAAGCCAGCCGGCGCCGCCAGCGACGAGGCGCCCGAAGCGGCAGATGCCAAGCCCGAGCAGGCCAAGTCCGCCGAAGAGGGCGGCTCGCGTCTTCGCCGGGTGCGCAACATTCTCAAGGACAGCACCCGCCCGCGCAAGCAATCCGATGCCGGCGCCGTGGAAGAAGCTTCCACCCGCAAGGTCCACACAGGCAGCAGCACCCTGGTCAAATCCTCGGATGAACGCGACCCGGAAGACGAGCTCTACCTGCTGGATGCCGATGAGTCGCAGTCGAAGATGCTCGACTACGTCGCCGCCGGGGAATCGGTGGCCATCAACGCAGCCGCCGGCACCGGTGCCACCCAGACCGCGCTGAACGCCGCCGCGCTCTTGGCCGCGCAGGGCAAGCGCGTACTGGTGGTTGCCGAGCAGCGCTCAGCCGCCGAAGAATTCGTGAAGCTGTTCAACGAACAGCTGGATGCCGCGAGCCTGCTGCTGGAACCCAATGAGGATCCAGAGCAGCTGCGCACCTTGCTCACCAAGGCCATCTTGCGCAACGAGAAGGCCAGCGAGCCGCAGCTCGGCTCGCTCTTCAAGCGCCTGCGCGAATCCCGCCACGCGCTGCACGAACACGTCAAGTCGCTGCACTCGGTCCGCAGCCGCTGGGGCTGCTCGCCGTACCAGGCCATGCAGGAGCTGGCACGGCTATCCGCGCTGGAACCGGCGCCATCAACCACCGTGCGCCTGAAGCGCTCGGTCCTCGACTCCATGGGGCAGCGCGGCCATGTTGCCGCGCAGCTCAAGCGCGCGGCACAGCTCGGCGCGTACTCCAAGGAGCACACCACCAGCCCGTGGCACGGTGCGCCGCTGCGCAATGCCGAAGCCACCGAACAGGCCCTGAACCTGGCCAGCGGCCTGGGCCGCGACCTGCCAATTCTCCACGAGCACATGGAGAAGATCGCCAAGCAGTCGCAGATCCGCCTGGAAGACAGCTACGACAAGTGGGGCGACCAGCTCCAGCTGCTCGTCGCCGTGCGCGGTTCGCTGGACAAGTTCGAATCGGACATCTTCGAGGGCGACATCGACGATCTGATCGCGGCCACCGCCACCAGCGCATGGCGCCGCGAGCACGGCGTGGAAATGGGCTCCATCGTCCGTTCCCGGCTGCGCAAGATCGCCAAGGAATACGTCCGCCCGGGCATGCACGTCGCCGACCTCCAGGCAGCCCTGCAGGCAGTTTCGGTGCAGCGCGATGCCTGGCGCGCCATCGCCACCAGCCAGCGCAACCCGCAGGTTCCCGGTGGATTGCTGGATGTTGAAGCCGGCTACCATGATGCAGGAGCCCGGATCGACAAGCTGGCGGGCATGCTTCCAGCGGCCCTGGGCTCGCGCTTGCGCGAAATGCCAATCGCCGAGCTGCTCGATACCATTGCAGCGCTCGTCGACCGCCGCGAAGATCTGGGAGAACTGCCCGAGCGCACCCTGATCTCCGAGCAGCTGGCCGAAGCCGGACTGGGCGATCTGCTGGACGACTTCGCCGAGCGCGAGATCGACGCCGACGCGGTCGACAGCGAACTGGAACTGGCCTGGTGGCAGTCCGTCCTGGACGCCATGATTTCCGGGGATGACTTCCTGGCGATGAACGACGGCTCCAAGCTTGAGAAAATCGAAGCCGACTACCGCCTGGCCGACGGCGCGCATATCGCTGCCGGCCCGCAGCGCATCCGCTGGGCCCTGTCGCGCAACTGGAAGGCCGCCCTGGCCGACCACCGCGCCGGTTCGCGGGCCTTGCGCGAGATGCTCAAGTCCGGCAACCCGAGCATAGCCGGCCTCTTGCAGCTCGGCGCCCCGCTGGCCAACTCGCTGACGCCGGTGATCGTTTCGGCTCCGCTGCTGCTGGGCAGCGCGCTGCCAGAAGACGCGGAATTCGATGCGGTCATCCTCCTGGAAGCCAACTACCTTGCCCTGCGCGAGGTCCTTGATGCCTTGCGGCGCTCCAGCCAGGTCATCGCCATCGGCGATGAAATGCTCGGCGGGCCAAAGCGCTTTGAAGTCTCCGTTGACCCGACCGCCCGCGCGGTGGAACTCCAGCAGGAGCGTTCGGCGCTCAGCGCGCTGAACAAGGTCCTGGTTTCGGGTTCGTTGTCCACCGTGTACCGGGGGATCGACGAGGGACTGGTGGAGCAGCTGTCCACCACGTACTACGACTCCAGCATCTCGCGCTTGCCGATGGCCGTGAATATCACTGGCAATTCGCCGCTGCTGCGCAGCGAGTACGTGCCTGACGCCACCGGTTCGCTGTCCAATAGCGAAGATGGCGTGCAGACCACGGCGGCCGAAGTGGCTCGCGTCGTCGACCTGGTCTTCGAGCACTTCAAGAACCAGGGCCGCGAATCCCTGGCGGTCATTGCCTCGAATCGCAGCCACGCGGCAGCCATTGCCGAAGCCATTCGGGTCCAGTTGCCAAATCACAAGTACGCCATGGACTACCTGCGTTCCAAGCAGGAGCCATTCGTTGTCACCACCATGGACCGCCTGATCGGCCTGCGCCGTGATGCCGTGATCTTTGCCTGGGGCTATGGCCGCACTCCGCACGGCAAGACCTTGCACGAATTCGGCGCGCTGTCCCGCGAAGGCGGAGAACAGCTCTTTGTCGCTGCGATGACTCGTTCGCGAAGCCGCATGACCCTGGTCTCCAGCCTGTTGCCAGGCGATGTGGATCTGAACCGCGTCTACCGCGGCGCCCGCCAGTTCTTCGAGCTCTTCGGCCGCGTTGAGGCCGGGGACTCGGGAGTCAGCGCCATGCGCAACCCGCGCTTTGACCCGCTGGTCTCGGACCTGGCACGCCGCCTGCGCGAACGCGGGGCTATCGTCTCGGAAGACTACCGCGGCGTACTCGACCTCTCGGCCCACGTCTTTGATGCCGCTGACACTGGAATCCGCCCGTTGGCGGTAGTGTATGACGGCACCGAACACTATTCAGAGCTCACCGTTCGCGAGCGCAGCCGGCTGCGCCCGGAATTCTTCGAGAAGCATGGCTGGCGCTACGTCCCGCTGTGGACCATTGACGTGTTCACCGACCCGGGAGCCGTCACCGAACGCCTGGCCAGGGCCCTGGCGCTGAAATCATCCAGCAGCCCGGCACCTTCCGGGGATTCGCCTTCGCGCAGTGCTGTGGCAGCAGCCCGCCCGGTGTCAGCCCGCGAGGTGACCACCGAACCAGCGCCCAAGGAAAAGACCGGATTGCTCAAGACGGCGAAGTCCAAGCTGGAGACCAAGCAGGGTGCGGCCGGCGAGCCTTCTGGCGAGAAGCAGGCTGATGGCAAGGAAGCCAAGGCCGCGGAAACATCCGCTGCCGACGCGCAGGCGAGCGACACACCGGCACCGGTTCCAGCCAGCCAGTCCGCTGAGCGGTCGGAGCCCAAGGAGTCATGACTTCTGAGCAAGAACCAACGCACGGCCGCCGCAAGCGGCCGCGCGTTGTCGCACCACCACAGCATTTGGAACAGCGCGTTCAACTTACCGGAAGCTACACTCCGGTCCCGCACTCGGCCTCGGTTGACCGTGCCTTGGCGGACCCGCAATCCGCTGATGGCCCGGCCTCGGCTACTGCCCGAAACCCGGCGCAACGCAGCGCTGATCCATTGGCTGAATTTGTCGCCAAGGACCAGGACCCTCGGATGTGGGGCGAAGCGAAAGAAGATCTCGCCGAGCTCATGAAGCGGGAAAAACCGCCGCACTGGGGCTGAACGCCTTGCTAGTTGACCAAGACGGCTGAGACCTTGCCCCTCGACACCGCGCCGGACAGGTCATCCGAGAGGCTGCTGGCCGCCGCGACCACGATAATCCCTTCACCGGTCGGGGCCGCGCCGTTGAGCATGCCGAATTCGGAGTCAGCGGCACTGTGCGGCACCCACAGCACCGGCACCGATCGGGCAATAGTGCGCGAGGCGATCTCACGGTCAAAACCGTCACCGGTGGTCAGGACGATATCCACCAGCTGGCCGGGATGAAGCAGGGTCACCGTTGCGGGATCGCTCAAGCGCAACGGGACGGCCACGGTGCCTTCAGCAGTGCCGGCGAGGAGTTGCTCGCCCACCAACGCATACTTGCGAATTACCGTTCCTGCGCTGAGCCCCACCGCGATGCGCTGGCCAACCAGCTGTTCGGGGGAATGGAACACTTCCTCATCCTGCGGGTCGAGCCGAACTGTCTGCAGCGAAATCTGGGCGGCAGAGATTTCGCTTCCTGCGGCAATATCGCTGGTCACAATGACCACTTCGCGCTGGGTCAATTGCCCCGAAGAAAAGACATTGAGCACACCAGCCAAGGCCAAGAGCGCAAAGGCGATAGCAAGGGGCTTTCGATAGCGCCGCAGCAGTTCGCTGCGCGTGCGGACAGGACGCAGTTTCGGCCGGGGAATCGTTGGGGGACGGAGCGCCGTGGAGGGCCTGGAGAAATAGTTCATCCTCCCATGCAAGCTGTGGACGTCCACCGCTTGGCTCGCCCGGGCACGAAATGTGAGTAATCAGGGGCCCGGCGGCACGCACCCTAGATGATCTGGTGCACCTGTGCCGGGGTGAACACGAGGTCCACCGGCTGGTCATGCTCGGCAACAGGGAAGGTGCCAGCAGGGACGAATTCATTGTCGTAAACGATCGCCGCGACCCGCACCGGGGAATCCTCGATGAGCGGCAGGAAGCGGTCGTAGTAGCCGCCGCCCTGTCCCAGGCGAAGCCCTTGCTCATCGATGGCAAGCGCCGGGATGATCAGGGTATTGATGTCATCAAACAGCTGCGTTCCCAGCCGTGGCCCTACCGGTTCCATCACCGGGGCCAGGGTGCTGCGCTGGAATTCAATCCCCGGCACATAGGCAGCCCAAGACAAGGCGAACCCTGGTTCGCATACGGGCAGGAACACCTCGATGCCTTCATCGACCATGGCATCCAGGAGCTTCGCGGTATCAGGCTCACCGGGGGAGGAAGTATACGCGGCAACCTTGCGGACGATGCCGGTGCTCTGCGCCAGATATCCGAGAACTGTTCCAGCCAGCTTTTCGCCAAGCTCGGCACGCGTCCGGGTATCCATCGAATCTCTGGACGCTCGGATGGATGCGCGGACAGCCTTCTTCTCGGTGTCGTGGTTCTTCGCAGGGTTCGCAGTCATGGCACCAGCTTACGCAAAAAGCAACGAATTGCACCTGGCCGGCAATGCAGTGCATTTAAGCCACCCTGGAGTATTAAGATGTGCTCATGTTCTTCTCTCGTCGTGCCTCGCAGTTGGTTCCCGAATTGAGTTCGGACCGTTTGCTGCTGCGTCAGTTGACCATGCGCGACGAGACCGAATGGATCAACCTGCGGTATGCCAATGCGCAATGGCTAAGCCCGTGGGATCCCACCAGCCCGATGGGGCCGCCGGAATCGATGACTTATCGGCAGATGATCGCTGGCAAGGATGAGGCGGCGCGCGACGGCACCGGCTATTCATGGGCCATTGCCCTGCCGCAGCTGCATCAGTCCAGGCCGCCATTGATCGGACAGGTATCGCTGTCCGCAGTCCAATACGGTGCCGCACGCACTGCTTCCATCGGCTATTGGATTGATCGCAACCATGCAGGCTTCGGACTGATGCCCGAAGCATGTGCGCTGGTGGTCGACCACTGTTTTGACGACCTGCAGCTGCATCGCCTTGAGATCAACATCCGCCCCGAAAATGCCCCGAGCCTGCGAGTAGTCGAGAAGCTGGGATTCCGGGACGAAGGGGTGCGCCGGGCGTACTTGCACATCGATGGCGCCTGGCGTGATCATCGGACTTTTGCCTTGAACCGCGAAGAGCTACCCAGCACGATGCTCGAACGCATCTACGAACGCAAAGCTTGAATGCGAGTTTCTACAGCCAACGGCCCTTGGAAACGCGCAAAGTAGTGCTGAAAACTTATAGACACACCGACATATTTGCGTGTCACCGCAAGAAAGGTTGCATAGGGTTGTTTTGAAAGAGCCGTACCCGGTTCTAAGGAAGTTGACCGACTCAATCGGTGATGGAGGACGCACATGGCTGGCACGTCACAGAGCGCTTCGCAGGAAGTTGCTGCGACCAAACTCAAGATACGTGTGCGCTATGGCCGATTGTCCGTCGCGCTGGTGGGTGCGCTGGCGATTATCGCCACCGTCCTCGGAGTCGTTTTGGCCCCCTTCACCGCACTGTCCTTCGGAACAGTAGGGATCTTCGCCCTGGTCGCAGTTCTTTCGTTCGCCACCTTGCGCATGCTCGCGGTCCGGGACCGGAACCGCAAGCTGCTGGAGCATTTGGAAGCAACCCGCCAGAAGGCGATGCAGACTCCAGCCTTTGAAGACTCGGCCAACCAGGTCATCGCCCGCAAGCACGAAGGCGACGAGGTCTTTGACGCTCGTCCGGGATCCTCCCGCCGCGCGCCAGCTATCACTGCAGAAGAACTTCGCGCCGAAGCGCTGCGTGTGGCCCACGGCCATGGCGGCGTGAAGCAGCCTGATACCTGGGCGCCAACCCGCGTGCCGAAGCCAACCTACGTTGCGGCATCTGAACGCATCGCCAAGGTTGCCCAGGCTTCCAGCGAAACCGCTGCCCAGCGCATGCCGAAAGCTCCGCTTCCAGCGGAAGAGCCGCTGCGTCCAAGCAAGCAGATCAGCCTGAAGGCCTCCGAAGACGCCAAGCGCCTGGCTTCGGAAGTTTCCGCTGAAGAGCGTGCCGCCGTGACCTCGGTAGCCGTCAAGCGTGAAGAGCACGCCAAGGAATCGGCCCCTAAGGAGCCCGAGGCGCCCGTGGCCGAAACTGTTTCTCCAGTTACCGGGACCTTGCCTGCGGCTGATCTTTCGGTTTCCAGCAACAAGCCGCGGCTGAACTTGGATGCAGTGATGCAGCGCCGCCGCGCATAAAGATTTCGCACTAGAGGCCGATGGCCCCCACCGAAAATTCGGTGGGGGCCATCGCTTTGCCTGGGAGCTGAGTTCCTGGGGTGCCGGCTAGCTCAACATGTCGTCTGAAGGCAGTGGTCCTCGGTTGCCGCGGTGGTGGGCAAAGACCAAAGTGGTTTCGGTGTGGCCCACCGATTCGTCGGTGGCCAGGTTGTCCAGCACCCAGTCGCGCAAGTGGTCGGTGGACCCGACAGCGATATGCAGAAGGTAGTCGGTTCCGCCCGAAACATGGAACATCGAGAGCACCTCTGGAAGGCTGGGGATGCGCTCCACGAAGGTATCGATCTTTTCGCGGTCATGGGCGCGAAGCTTCACCGAGATGAGGGCCTGGACGGTGCGGCCTACTGTGCCGAGGGCAACCTCTGCGTGGTAGCCGGTGAGGATGCCGCGCTCAACCAGTGAGCGGGTGCGCAGCAGGGCCGTGGACGGGGCGATGCCTGCACGCTGGGCGAGTGTGGCATTGGAGATGCGCGCGTTGGCGACCAATTCGTCGATGATGATTCGATCTATTTCATCAAGATCGACGTTTGAAGAATGCTCTGAGTGCTGGGCCATAAGAATATTTCATCACATTCGCAAGCCTTCAGCGCGATATTTGGCCAATAAACCAGCTCATGCCCTGAGCGATAGGGAAAATAAACGGTGAACAAACCGATATATTGGGGTTATGACACGACGTTCAGAGCATACCGGTGAATTCTTCGATACCAGGCTTGCGGCCTACTGCTTGGTGGAACACGAAGGAAAGATACTGCTGACGCTCTGGGACATGCGCCATCGTGATCCGAAATTCACGCCTCGCTGGTCGCTTCCCGGCGGCGGCATCGACCTGGGCGAGCCAATTGTCGAAGGCGCTAAACGCGAAGTGTATGAAGAGACCGGTTACGCGGTGGGGGAGCTGTCCCTGCTGGATGTCACCACCGGTGTGATTCCCGGAGCAAAACGCTACTCGGGCGAAGGGCATCCGATGCAAACCGTGGCCGTGACCTACCGGGCGAAACTTACCGGTGGCGAGTTGCGCCATGAGGTCAATGGATCTACCAGCCAGGCCGCGTGGTTCTCGCGCGAAGAAATCGACCAGCTCAATTGCATTGAGCGGGTGGACAGCATTTTGCGACTGACCGCGCCTCGCGAGTAACCGTCGAATCAAAATACTCTGCCATAGAATCAATAGTGATATGAACTTGCGAAAATCCTCCAGTCTTGGTGTCCTGTGCCTCGCCCTGTTGTTGCCACTGTCTGCTTGCACCGATAACGAACCGGAGGCTCCGGCTGAGTCGAGCCAGGGCGCAGTTTTGAAGTTGGCACGTGGCGGGCAACCGGTGCAGCAGGCACTAGCCGAGGTCTACAAGAATGCTTTGACGGCCAAGGGATACGACGTGGAGATCAACAAGTCCACGGACAACCCATATCAGCAAGTACTTGACGGGCAGGCGGACATCGCCGTGGATTACGCAGGAGCTGCGCTGGGCATGTCCAAGGACGCCGCCGGCATCGCCGGCGAAGACGGTGTGCTCTCCGTTGATGAATTGAAGAATTTGCGCACCGAGATCAATGATTCGGATGGCAAGGCCGCCGCATTGGACTTGAGTGCCGCTGATTCAGGCAAAGTCCTGGTGATGAGCTCGGCCGAGGCGCAAACGCACAGTGTTGATTCCCTGTCCTCGTTGGCTGGTGATTGCCAAAAGATCACCATCATTACCGATGATTCCGAGACGAAGAATCTGGAAGCGGCACTCAAAACCGAAGTTTGCGAGAAGCCGAAGGTTTCTGTGGTGGAGAGCGCTGATCTTGCGACTCAGCTGCGAGCTTCAGTGGACCGCGCCGTCGCCCTGAGCGCCGGCAACGCGATGATTTCCGATGAGGGCTTCAAGAGCATTACCGATACCGCCAAGCTCTTTGACGCGCAGCCTTTCATGTTGCTGGCCAACGGCAACGTGGATGACAAGGCCCGCGGCGAATTGAACAAAATCACCGGGGATCTGTCACAGCAGACCTTGGTGGATTTGAATCGAATGGTCACCGGTCCCGGGGCGATGAAGCCCGCGCAGGCGGCGACCCGCTGGGAATGGATTATCGACTAGCAGGACATGGCACTGCTCCAGCAATTCGAGCACCAAGGATTTCGGCCGCACCTGACGGTGGCCGAGTAACAAGGTGTGTTCTGCACACCTGACATGAGAAAGTGTAATCATGGCAGAATTCAAGCAATCGACGAAACTGCACAACGTCCTCTACGACATCCGCGGTCCGCTGCTGGAGCATGCGCAGCGCATGGAGTCAGAAGGGCACCGTATCCTGAAGCTGAACATCGGCAATCCCGCGCCGTTCGGCTTCGAGGCGCCCGACGCGGTGCTTGTCGACATGATTCGCAACCTGCCAAATGCCCAAGGCTACTCGGATTCCCGCGGCATCCTTTCTGCTCGTACCGCGGTCTCGCAGTACTATCAGACCCGTGGCATCCAGACCATTGGCGTGGACGACATCTACCTTGGCAACGGCGTATCCGAACTCATCACCCTGTCGCTGAATGCGCTGCTGAATAACGGCGACGAGATCCTGATCCCCGCCCCTGACTACCCGCTGTGGACCGCATCGGTTTCGCTGGCCGGTGGCACCCCGGTGCACTACCTGAATACCGAAGAAGAGGGATGGCTTCCCGACCTGGAAGACATGGAAGCCAAGATCACCGATCGCACCAAGGGCATCGTGGTCATCAACCCGAACAACCCCACCGGTGCCGTCTATCCGAAGGAAACCCTTGAGGGGATTCTGGAACTGGCGCGCAAGCATGGTCTGATTGTTTACTCGGATGAGATCTACGAAAAGATCCTCTACGAAGACGCAGTGCACATCAACACCGCTTCGCTGGCCGATGACGTGCTGATCCTGACTTTCTCCGGATTGTCCAAGGCGTACCGCGTATGTGGTTTCCGCGCAGGCTGGATGGCCATCTCCGGTCCCAAGCACCAAGCCGCAGACTACATCGAGGGCATCAACTTGCTGACCAATATGCGCCTATGTGCCAACGTGCCAGCTCAGCATGCGATTCAGACGGCTTTGGGCGGATACCAGTCCATCAACGACTTGATCCTGCCCGGCGGACGGCTGCTAGAACAGCGCGATGCGGCCTACGACCTGCTTTCGGCCATCCCAGGAGTCTCGGTGCAGAAGGCCAAGGGCTCGTTGTACATGTTCCCGAAACTGGATCCAGAAGTGTATCCGATGCACGATGATGAGGTTTTCGCCTTGGAGCTGCTCAAGGCGCAGAAAATCCTGATTACCCAGGGCACCGCCTTCAACTGGGTGCGTCCCGACCATTTCCGGCTGGTGACCCTGCCTAGCGTGCGGGATTTGACCGACGCCGTGGGACGGATTGGACAGTTCTTGGAGGACTGGCGCGCCCGCGCATAGAAGCAACGGAAAACACCATCGCACAACGGCAATTAATGGTGGTCGTGCGATGGTGTTTTCTTTTGTCCAGATATATCTGTGGAACTTTTCCGAGCCAGTTGGCTGATCCAGAACTTTCGGCTTGCCGGGTGATCAATTCTTGAAAAGACTCACCATTCCAATTCATTCTTCGAGACACCGTGGTCTATTGCCAGTACGCTGGCAAATATCCAGATTCACGGTAGTGAAGACCGAAGAAGGAGCCTGCCTTGAGCACATACCCCGCGAACCTGCTCGAAGCCCTGCGTGCCGAGCCGGGCCTGAAACTTTCTCAAAGGGCAACCAAGGATCCCGGGTGGTGGCCCGACGATGCGCCACAGAATAAGAAGGCAGCGCAACAGCGCATGGAAGAGATCGCCCAGCCGCTCTCGGATCTCCAAGAACGGCTCTTCGCGGCATCGGTACAGGGGCAGGCCGCGCCCTCGGTGCTGCTGATTCTCCAGGGCATGGATACCTCGGGGAAGGGCGGCATTGTTCGCCACGTGACGGGCATGTTGGACCCTCAAGGAGTGGACCACCATGCGTTTAAGGCTCCCACGCCCGAGGAATCTGCCCATGATTTCTTGTGGCGCATCACCAAGCGCTTGCCACGCAGGGGAATGGTCGGAGTCTTTGACCGCTCCCACTATGAAGACGTCCTGATCGCTCGGGTCAAGCAGCTGGCCAGCCCGGAAATCCTGGATTCCCGCTACATGAAAATCGTGGACTTCGAGAAGCAACTGGCACAGCAGAACATCCACCCGATCAAGGTCATGCTGCATATCAGCAAGGACGAGCAGTACGAGCGCCTGGCTGAACGCCTGGAACGCCCGGATAAGCATTGGAAGTACTCGCCCGGGGATATCGATGACCGCTTGCTGTGGGAGGACTACCAGCAGGCTTACGAGATCGCCATCAACCGGACCGATAATTCCGCTGCCCCATGGCAGATAGTTCCGGCCGATCAGAAATGGCGGGCGCGGCTGTGCGTTGCCGAGCTGCTGTTGGACGCGCTGCAGCAAATTACCGTGCCATGGCCAGCAGCCGACTTCGACGTGGCCGCTGAAAAAGCCCGGCTGGAAGCTACCAAGTAGCCTTCAGCCAATCAGGACTATTCCGAGTCTGGGCCGACCTGCTTGGCGCGGGCCTGCTCCAGGCGCTGCGAAACTCCGTTGAGCCAATTTTCGCAGTGGGCGGCAAGGGCTTCGCCGCGTTCCCACAAAGCCAGTGAAGCCTCCAGGGCCACACCGCCGGTCTCCAACTGGTTGACCACGGTAAGCAGTTCTTCGCGGGCTTGCTCGTAGGAGAGGTTGGCAATATCTTCAGGGATTTGTGCAGTCATGATGGCTCCAGAGTAGTTCGCGTAGGTTCGAGTTAGCGTGCGGCATCGCCGGCAGGCAGTGATTCGGTGGTATGCGCCGCCAATTGGCCCGATGCCAACCGAATGAAGATTTCGGTGTTGACCGGAGCGTTGGCTGCTTCACGCACAATGCTGCCGTCGGCCAACTGGGTGACCGAATATCCGCGGTCCAAGGTCTGCTGCGGGGAGAGGGCGCGAACCTGCGATTTCAGATGGGTAATCTCGTCGCGGGCACGCTGCACCCGGTAGTGCAATAGGTCGCTGGAACGCTGCCGATACCGGGCCAGGTCCTCGGCACGGCTGGTCACCATGACCTGCGGGTTGGCCAGCACCGGACGTTCACGGACGGCGGCCAGCAATTGGGCCTCGCGTTCCAGCAAATTGTTGATGGAGCGCTCAAGTCGGTTGCGTGCCAACTGCAATCCGGTGAATTCCTCATTGAGATCCGGAACGATGCGCTTTGCCGCGTCCGTCGGGGTTGAGGCGCGCAAGTCCGCCACGTCGTCGAGAATCGGCCGGTCAGCCTCATGGCCAATGGCCGAGACCACCGGGGTCTGCGCGGCGAAGACCGCGCGGACCAGCTCCTCATTGGAAAACGGCAGAAGGTCTTCCAAAGCGCCACCGCCGCGGGCAATGACGATCACATCAACGTCTGGATCAGCATCGAGTTCCTTGAGCGCCGCCATGACCTGGGTGGCAGCGTCAACACCTTGCACCGCGGTATTGATGACCTTGAACTGTGCCGAGGGCCAGCGCAGCGTGGCATTGCGCAGCACATCCTTTTCGGCGTCCGAGTCCCGTCCGGTGATCAAGCCGATGCGTCCTGGAAGCACCGGGAGCGCGCGCTTGTGGCCCGGGTCGAAAAGGCCTTCGGCACCCAATGCTTGGCGGAGCCGCTCCAGGCGCACCAATAGCTCGCCCAGGCCGACCGGCCGCAGATCGGTGGCGTTCAGCGAAAGGCGACCGGTCTTGGCATAAAAGCTTGGCTTGACGCGGGCAACGACGCGGGAGCCAACCTGTGGCGTGGTCTCCAGCTTGCGCATTACCGAGGACCAGATGGTCACTGAAAACGAATTATCTGCATCGACATCGCGCAGGGTCAGGTAGGCGTGCCCATTGCGCACATTGGCTTCCAGAAGCTGCCCCTCAACCCAGGCAAAGGGGGAGTTCTCAATATGGATTTTGAGCTTTTCCGAAAGGACTCGCAACGGCCAAGGATTATCCGCCGTGGTCTGCCCTGCCGTGCTTGGCAAGCTCGCTGCTGTTTGGGGCTCCATCCGGGCCGCTCCTTGGGAATCGAAACGTGGCACCAGCCTGCGCGTTTGCTGCTGCACAAGTGAGACTACCGCATGAGGCCGACGGTTCAGCGGATTAGGGGCCGGGGCGAGGGCGCCAGCAAAGTGGAGCATTGGTGACAAAACGGGTGAAGTTTGTGGTCATTTTCCCCGCGGAGAAGAACGGCAGGGAGTAATTCCAACAATTTGGTCAAGCCTTGATCTTGCTATTGCCCGGTGCCCATCGCACGCGGACACTGTTGAGCATCGGGGAACAACTTCATAAGGACGCAGTCAACATGCTTCGGGAAAATTTTCATGGCTTTGCCACTCGCTCGCTAGGCGCCCTCGCCCTCGCGCTCGCCGCGGGCCTCGTCGCCGGTTCGATTCCGTTGGCTGCAGCTGCCATTCCGGCAAGCAGCGTAGCTCCCATGGCGCGAGCAGCTAGCGTCACGGTGGCCAGCGAATTGTCCATCGACCTGCCTGCCCGGGTCAGAACCACCGACAATCTGAACCTGCGCACCGGGCCCTCCACCGCCTATTCCGTACTGGTGAGCATTCCCAAAGGCACCTCGGTTCCGGTCCTTGGGCGGGCTTCCAGCGGCTGGTACAAGGTCAGCTATGAGGGGCGCACCGGGTATGTCAGCGACTACTACGTGGTCGCGGCCAATGTGCGAACCCTCGACAGCTTGAATCTGCGCACCGGCACCTCGACCAGCTACCGGATCCTGATCACCATCCCGAAAGGAACCACGGTTCCCGCCTATGCGCGGGCCTCCAACGGCTGGTACAAGGTGAGCTATGGCGGATATACCGGCTGGGTCAGCGGCACCTATGTGACCACCTATCCCAAGCCGCCGTCGGCTCCGTTGTATAGCGGCCCGAATCGGACCTCGCGAGTCGTGCTGACCTTTGACGACTGCCCGCGCACCCTGACCGAGTACAATGCGGCCATCGACTATGCCGCCAGCGCCAATATCGGCCTGGTGCTCGCTCCCACGGGTGACTGCATTTCCTCCTACAAATCCCGCTATGGGGTGGACCTGCCCAGCCTGGCCCGAGCCAAAGGCCAATGGGTTATCAACCATTCGATCAGCCATCCCGATCTGCGCCCGCTCAGCTGCCAACAGGCCGGGGCTCAATTGAGCGGCACTGGCGTGCACACCAACTTCGGGCGCCCGCCCTACGGAGCCGTGGACGGGTCAGTCCGTTGCGGCTACGACAGCCGCGGCATGGCCATATGGATCTGGACGCGGGATACCGAGGACTGGGAGGTGAAATCCAAGTCGATCACCATTTCCCGTGCCTCCGCGGCGGTCCCTGGCGACACCGTCTTGATGCACATGCAGTGGTATGGGTTCTCACCGGATTCGCTGCGCCAGATCAAAGCCAACTTGGCCAACCGCGGCATCGGGGTTTGCCGTGCCTACCGGGGATCGGATGGCGCCGGATCGATCGTGCGCACAAGCGTGAAGCTGCCCAGCTCGCTGCCTTGCTGAACGGGCAGGGGCAGCGTGGAGGCAGAACTCACAGCCGGCAGATGGTGGCGCGCATCATATGAGCATGGGCTAACTTGCATGCAGTTCGTAGACTAGAGATATGGCTACTTCCACTTCCATCCCGGTATCGCTGCCAGTTCCACGGATCCCGCGCGTTCGCCGCACCCCGGCCGAGATCGCCGCTGCGTCCCCGCAGGTTTCCGAGCGCAAGGTCCTGCTCGCGGCCCCGCGCGGCTACTGCGCAGGCGTGGATCGCGCCGTGGTGGCTGTCGAGAAGGCCCTGGAGCACTACGGGCCTCCGGTGTACGTGCGCAAGCAGATCGTGCACAACCTCCATGTGGTCTCGGAATTGGAGTCCCGCGGAGCGATCTTTGTGGAGGAAAACGAGGAAGTTCCCGAGGGTGCCCTGGTGGTCTTCTCCGCCCACGGCGTCTCCCCAGCGGTGGTCCAGTCCGCCGCGGACCGCAACCTGCAGACCATCGACGCCACCTGCCCGCTGGTCACCAAGGTGCACCGCGAGGCCGTGCGCTTCGCCAAGAACGACTACGAGATCCTGCTGATCGGCCATGAAGGCCATGAGGAGGTCGAAGGCACCTACGGGGAAGCCCCGGAGGTCACCACCATCGTGAACAATCCGGAGGAAGCCGACACCGTGCAGGTGAAGGATCCGGACAAGCTGATCTGGCTTTCGCAGACCACCTTGAGCGTGGACGAGACAATGGAGATCGTGCGCCGGCTGCGCAAGCGCTTCCCGAATCTGCAGGATCCGCCCAGCGATGACATCTGCTACGCCACCACCAACCGCCAGGCCGCGATCAAGAACATCGCCCCGCAGGCCGACCTGGTGATCGTGGTCGGCTCGGCCAATTCCTCGAATTCGGTGCGCCTGGTCGAGGTGGCCCTGGATCATGGGGCCAAGGCCGCTTACCGCGTGGACTTCGCCAACGAGGTGGACGAGTCCTGGTTCGAGGGCGTTTCCACCGTCGGCGTGACCTCCGGGGCTTCGGTGCCCGAGGTGCTGGTGCGCGAGGTCGTCTCGCTGCTGGCCGACTATGGATTCACCGACGTGTCCGAGGTGACCACCGCCGAAGAGGACATCATCTTCTCGCTGCCCAAGGAAATCCGCGGCAAGCTCAAGGAAGCCGGCGACGAGGACCGCGCCCTGGGCGGCCGCGGCACCCGCCCGCAGTCCAACTAAAGAACTCCTGCGCCGCAGGCAATTGCGCGCTCATCACTAGCAAAAGGTAGAATTTCCTCCCGTGGCTCTTACTATCGGAATCGTCGGACTGCCCAACGTCGGCAAGTCCACCATGTTCAACGCGCTGACCCGTGCCCAGGTGCTGGCAGCCAACTACCCGTTCGCAACCATTGAACCCAATGTGGGTGTCGTGCCGTTGCCAGATTCGCGCCTGAAGGTGCTCGCCGGGATCTTCAATTCCGAGCGCATCCTGCCAGCCACCGTATCCTTCGTGGATATCGCTGGCATCGTCAAGGGCGCTTCCGAGGGCGAGGGCCTGGGCAACAAGTTCCTGGCCACCATCCGCGAAGCCGACGCGATCTGCCAGGTCACCCGTGCGTTCGTCAATGACGACGTCATCCACGTGAACGGCAAGGTGGATCCGGCTTCGGATATCGAGACCATCGCTACCGAGCTGATCCTCGCGGACTTGCAGACCATCGAGAACCAGCTGCCACGCCTTGAAAAGGAACTGCGCAGCAAGAAGATCGAAAAGTCCTTCCTGGACGCAGTGCTCAACGCGCAGAAGGTGCTTGAAGAGGGCATCACCCTGTTTGCCGCGGCCAAGACCAAGGGCATCGATCTTGAAGAGCTTGCTCCAATGCAGCTGATGACCACCAAGCCATTCATCTACGTGTTCAACACCGATGAGGCCGGGTTGGCCGACACTCAGATGCAGGCCAAGCTCTCCGAGCTGGTGGCACCTGCAGAGGCGATCTTCCTGGACGCCCAGTTCGAATCCGAGCTGGCCGAGCTTGAAGAAGACGAAGCCGCCGAGATGATGGAAGATGCCGGCATCGAGGAATCCGGCCTGGACAAGCTGGCTCGCGTTGGCTACGACACCTTGGGCCTGCAGTCCTACCTGACCGCTGGTCCAAAGGAAACCCGTGCGTGGACCATCCGCCGCGGAGCGACCGCTCCGGAAGCCGCCGGCGTGATCCACACCGACTTCCAGCGTGGCTTCATCAAGGCCGAGGTTGTGGCCTTTGATGATCTGGTGGAGCTGGGCTCGATCGCCAATGCCAAGTCTGCCGGCAAGGCCCGCATCGAGGGCAAGGATTACATCATGAAGGACGGCGACGTTGTGGAGTTCCGCTTCAACGTCTAAGACTTCTCAGCTCAAACGCCCTCGGTTTCTTTTGAAGCCGGGGGCGTTCTTGCTTGTGGTGTTGAAACGTAATGCCTCGGGTCCGTTCTAGAGCGTGGGTCTAGCTATTGCACCTTAGACCATATGGGGTCTCTTCTGTTTCTATGTGGAACGTGGACATCGAGCTCATCGAGGTATGGCTTGATGAGCTTGATGTTAATTCCCGGGAGCAAGTGGTTGCCGCGATTGAACTGCTAGAGGATTCTGGGCCCCAGCTCGGACGACCCCTTGTGGACACAGTAAAAGCATCTCGCCACAAGAATATGAAGGCTCTTCGACCAGATTCACCTGGCAAATCAGAATCGCGAATGTTGTTTGCGTTCGATCCGGAGCGGGCGGCAGTCACGCATATTGCGGGCAATAAATCTGGTGACTGACAAGGCAGATACGAGAAAAACCTTCAATGGGCCGATCGATTATTCGATGAACACCTAGACACGATAAGGGGAAAGCGAGCGCGTTGGCCAAGTCTCTTGATGGCTTTCTCGCGGAGAACCTAGTCGATACGGGCCGGGTCGAGAAACATAAGCAGAGAATGCTCGCGGAAGTTCGTGCCTATCGCTTGCGCGAATTGCGTGAACAGGCTGGACTCGCTCAAGCTGAGCTCGCTGAGCGCATTGGTGTGGGGCAGCGTCAAGTCTCGAAGATCGAGCACGGAGATCTTGAGAATGCAAAAATCGGCACAATCCGCAGCTACTTGGAAGCTGCCGGAGGAGAGCTGTCCCTGGAGTACCTTATGGGCGATCAGCGGATGCAGATAGTCTGATTCCGGCAGAGAATCCCAAACTGCCCTCTTGAAGGTCAAAATTGCTTTAGCGTTTGTTGTACTCGCGACAATGGGTCTCGCGCCCAAGAGGGCGTGAGCGAATGCGGGCCGTCAATCAAGCAATGGAATTTTCGCAGTTCCGAACCTGCATCAGCATTAGGTAGCGGGAGCGGACGTGAATGAGATCTACAGGCAACGGATCGGAGGAGGTGGAGATCGGTGACTACCGCTGACAAGATCGAACCGATCCCTCCGGGGGATATCCTGATGGAGGACTTCATCGAGGGGTTCGGGATCACACCGAACAAGCTCGCCGTGTCCATGGATGTGCCGTCGCGACGGATCATCGAGATCGTGCACGGCAAGCGTGGCATCGCGGCAGGCATGGCGATCCGTATGGCGCGCTATTTCGGGACATCCGAGGAATTCTGGATGAACCTGCAGACAAACTACGAATTGCGGCTCGAGCGGCGCACGTTGCGTGACAAGTTGGCCGCAATTATGCCAATGAAGCTCTCATGACGGATCTGTCGATCGCGGTCGTGGCGCACGGCGAGCTGACAGCGGAAAATGTCAATGAATTGAGGCGTCTTTTCGATCAAGAGTATCTTCACGATTGCGGATCCTGGAACCCGTATCAGCCGTATGGCTATGCGCCTCATGATTTCCACGTGATCGCCCGATCCGTGGACAGCGTCGTTGGCCACGTGGGCTGGGCGCGTCGCACCATCGGCGTGGGCAATGCCGAGTGGGTGATTGCTGGAGTCGGAGGAGTGCTGATCTCCGAGTGCGCACGCGGTGAACAACTCGGAAAACGGCTCATGACCTCTGCGGCGCAGTCGATGCTGGAAGCCGGTGGCATTGACTTTGGATACCTCGGATGCCGGGAGGAAGTCGTGCCGTTTTACAGATCATGCGGATGGAGCCGAGTCATGGCGGCCGAGCGCTCGATCGGGCGAGACGGCCTGGCGGTCGATGATCCACCCGGGCAACCACTATTGGTATTGCCCATAGTCTCTGAACTTTCAGCATGGCCCGCTGGCACGATCGATCTGCGTGGGCGCGCATGGTGATTGAGTGATTACCGTTGATGGGGACTTGGCCACTATCTTAAGCACAGTGCGTTTCTTTAGCACAGAGGGTTGCTCAGTGCCAGAGACTGACGTAGTTCCTGCATAACGTCTAACGTTATTAACGAAGTCCGTTATATACTTGTTTTATGATCAGATCGTTCGCCGACCGCGACACAGAGAAGGTCTGGCGTCGAGAGCTGGCGAAGCGACTGGACCCACGCATCCATAAAGCCGCGAATTTCAAGTTGCATCTGCTCGATGCTGTGACAACGTTGGGTGCTCTTTGAGTGCCACCAGGCAACTGGCTGGAGGCACTCAAAGGCGATCGGGCTGGCCAACACAGCATTCGGGTCAACGATCAGTGACGCATTTGCTTTCGCTGGACCGAAGCTGGCGCTGAGGACGTGAATGTCGAGGACTACCAGTAGGAGAAGAGATGGTCGAGAAACTCTACCCGCCGATCCATCCGGGGGAGATCCTGATGGAGGACTTCATCGAAGGGTTCGGCATTACCCAGAATAAGCTCGCGGTGTCGATCGGTGTCCCGCCGCGCAGGATCAATGAAATCGTGCACGGCAAGCGGGGGATCACAGCGGACACCGCGCTGCGCCTCGGACGCTTTTTCGGTGTGGAGCCTCAGTTCTGGCTCAATCTGCAGACGCGTTATGAGCTGGAGATTGCCCAAGACCTTGCCGGCGACCGGATCGCTGAGATCAAGCCGTTGAAGGTCGCATGATGTCGAATACTGCTGAATCAGTACTCGTGATCATTGATATGCAGCAGGGCGTAGTCCCAGGATGCTTCGATGCGGATGGCGTTGCCAAACGTGTTGCTAAGCTCGTCGAACGGGCGAGATCGCGGTCCGTTCCGGTGATCTGGGTGATGCACGATCCAGTAGGTGCGGGCACTCCCGCATGGGATCTTGTCGATCCACTTAAATGGATCGACGGCGAGGCAGTAGTGAGAAAGAACTATCGTGACGCGTTCGCGAAGACGCTCCTGAGGCAAACGCTCGACCGGTTAGAGGCGACACGTTTGATTATTGCAGGGGCCCAATCGGACTATTGCATCAGAACGACGACTCAGCGTGCAGCCGTTGAGGGATACGACGTCACTCTTGTGGGCGACGCCCACACCACAGGGGATGCCGAGTGGGATGGCGTAACTGTCACAGGGGCACAGATCGTGGCACACACGAACATGTACTACGCAGGTTTGCGATATCCGGGACAACGGTTCGATGTAGCGACTCATTCTGACGTCGTGTTCTGAGGTTGGCATGTGTGGCGACGGCGCGGAGTTCCGCTTCAACGTCTAAGACTTCTCAGCTCGAACGCCCTCGGTTTCTTTTGGATCCGGGGGCGTTCGTGCATCTCGGACCTGAGCCGTCGCAGGATTTTCCGGGCGGTAAAGATGGTTTCTCAGTAACAGGGACGCCGTTCAAGGGGCATCAGCCATATTTCTTCCAGCGACAACGCCGCAAGTAGCCGACGTCATCAGGCCCTGTGTTGCGGCGGGTGAATGGACAGCCTCAAAGGCTAAACCGCGCCGCAATCCTGATGAACTTCGCTTTTCCCCTATGGTTCAGGCTAGGGGAGAGAAAACCGAAAGGTACCTCCCTGCCTGTCTAATTCGGGTGTCCTTCACTCATCTGCCTCAGCACGGTTGAGGCTCATCGAGACATATGCGGAGAACCCGGCTCGTTTCGCGAACCTGATGCGTCGCCGTTGCGTTTCGGTGAATCCGAGCTTGGCGTACAGACCGAGGGCAGCGGTGTTGGTGTCCTTGATATCGCGCAGCACGAACTCGTCGGAGGGCAACTCCAGGAGCCGATGCATTAGCGCAGTGGCTACGCCTTTGCCCTGATGCTGCGGCGCTGTCGTGACGAATGCAATCTCGGCCAGGCCGTCGCGGGCACCGTCATAGGCCCCCATGAATTGGCTTCGGGTGATCCGATAACTGATCATCCCGTGTATTGGACCGAGCACGCGCTGGAGCTTGCGCCGATCAGGCTTGAAGCACTCCTGCTCGCTTTCGGTGACGGCCGCGACCGCCGCGGGCTCGCCGTCGACGAGCGCGATGTGGAAGCGCTCCAGGATAAGCATCGGGGCGAACGCGTCGGCGAGTGCCTTCGCGTTCTTGGAGAAGAAGGCGAAATCCTCGGCGAATCCTTGCGTGAGAACTTCCGCGATCTGGTACCGGTATTCCTCTCCGAGTTCGTCCGCACGGGCGACTTCGATCTTCATTGGGATCCTCCAATTAGCACTCGCAGAATCAGGTTGACATCGGGCTGCGCCGATTCCTCGCCCAGTCCAACGTGCAACGTTGTGATGCCGGTCAGCATGGCGAAGTAGTGGGCGGTCAGCCGAGAGGAGTCCCCCTGGGCAATCTGGCCCTTGTCCTGGCCTCGCGCGATGAGCGAGTCGAATGCCTGCCAGGTGGCTCGCTGAGCTGAGGCCAGCCGAGATGAGGTTCCTTCGGGGGTGTCTGTCGTGACGCACTGATTTACCATCATGTAGAACTCGGCTGAGCCATTGTTCGCCGCGAGGTCCGCCACGTAGTCCTCGGTGAAAGATCGGATCATGGATAGCGGATCTCCATCGCTCGAGAGTTGCACAGTGACTGTCCCCAGCCCGCGCGAGGCCTGGTCGATCAGTTCATCGAATAGCTCTTCCTTGCTCGCATAATGCCGGTAGATCGCGCCGGTGCTGATTCCTGCCTTGGCCGCGATTTGGCGCATATTCGTGGCCGCGTAACCGCGGTGCGCGAACACCCGGACAGCAGCTGTCTCCACGGCGCGGCGCGTGGCGGTGCGCAACGCTTCGTTCTGCTCAGCCGTCCGGGGCACGGTATTCCTTTCAATGAACTTTTGTTCATTCTATGTATTGTTCGCATACTGAGCAATCAGTCACTCGACCTGGGACGGCACCGGAGGCAACCTAGTAGCAATGGATAAATGCGCGGTTGCGGGTCGGCAACCAGCAGTCGGTGCGTGCCGGAACTCGTTGGAGTTCCGGCTCGACGTCCAAGTCGGCGTGGCTCGCACGTTTTGGCCTGCTGCATGGGAGGTACTGGTTCCCGCGGTCCGAGAGCGTTACCGCGCCTGGGCGACCGGGACACCATAGTCCTGCGATTGGCAATGAAAGCACGTAGTTCCATCCCAGTGCCGTCATCGCCTAGCGGGTGCACGCAGTTCAAGATCGAAATCCAAGGCACGGCACTCTGCTCACGCCTGTGGGCGCGTGAGAGCGCAGCTGCGGATCTTGAGGCTTATGAGGATCGCGTCATGGCGCTGATTCCGGAACAGGGGACAGGTACTGGATCTCTTCTCCAGGCCCTCCGAGCCGGCAGGCCTTCATGTGGTGCGGATTCGCCGTGTCCCGCGCAGTTGTCCCTCGATTCACAGCTCGCGAAATCTTGGAGGAATGCGCTCGCCGCGGAGCGCGACCGGGTTGTGGCCCGTACCGGGATTTTCCCAACGAGCTCCGTGCCTGGCAGGTCCGGGATCGCTGAACTGGCGGTGGCCGCCGGCTCATGGTCCTCGGAAATGCTTGCCATGCGATACTGTTCGAGGTTAGTGTTCGAGTGATTTCACTTTGCCAGCGTTCAGGGAGATGCCATGCATCGCACGCGAGTTCACAGTCTCTTGGTTTCCTCGGATGGATATGCAGCGGGAGATGAGGTGACGATCGACAGGCCGATCGGTGCTGCCGGGGCGCTGTTCGCCAGGTTCGATGGCCGTGTCATTCACGGCATTCAAGGTGTCGACGGCCCGACGACGGCAGATCAGGCCATGTTCAGCATGTGGGGCCAGGGTGTCGGGGCGGAAATCATGGGCCGCCGGAAATTCGGTCCGCAGTCTGGGGAATGGCCTGACGATGGATGGGAAGGGTGGTGGGGCGATGCGCCGCCTTTCCGCACCCCGTGCTTCATCCTTACCCATTACCCTCGCAAAAGCATCGAGTTCGCTAATGGCACCAGCTTCCACTTCTTGGACGCATCGCCGCACGAGGCGCTGCGCCTGGCCCAAGAAGCTGCCGGCGGTTTGGATGTACGGATTGGCGGAGGACCATCGACGGTCGGCGAGTTCGTGCAGGCTGATCTCATCGACTTCCTGCACATAGTCATTGTTCCGATCGTGCTCGGCTCTGGTGTACGGATCTGGGATCATCTGGCTGGCATGGAACACCGGTTCACCATCGAATCGGTCAGCACATCCAGCGGACTGACGCATCAATTGTGGAACAGGAAAGCCCGTCAGTGAGCTTCTGATGCTTTGGCTAGATTGCGGGCTCGTGCCGGATCTTATTTCAGCATGCCGTGGATTTGGCTTGGAATCTAGACTGCACCGCGTTGCTGATCGATGTGGAGAGGTTCATCAGGTGGCCCTCTGGATCCCCAATGGCAGGGAACGACAGCCCATGGCTTGTCGGCCGCTTCATTCGCAGGCACCTCGATGATTTCTCAGGGCTCCTGCGTTCTTGACGGCCATCAACAGTGCACGTGTTGCACAGCTCCGGTTATTGTCCTGCAACAGCGCCGGCCGCATAGGCGGCCTGGGCGACGTGCTGGGTAGCATCATCAATGATGGAGACCAGGCGAACACCACGAGTCACTGGGGGATCCCAGTGATGGTCAATCACCTCGTCCAAGTCTTCTTCCGTGAGAGTTTGGGCATAGCTCGCGAGAGCGTGCAGGCAGGCTTGAACATAGTCCACCAGCAACTGCTGATCTGGAACCTGGATTTGATGGGCCTGATCCCTTGAATGGCCGTACCCAACAGAATCGCCGAGTTCACCCAAGCCGAATTTGCTGCGGTATGATTCCCAGACTTCGTTCCTTCCGCTCAAGTGGGCGAGCTGAACGTCGATTTCCCTTCCCGTGTGCCACAGCAGCCAAGCGATCGAGTTGGGGTGCCCGGCTGGGTGGGCATTGAGCTGCTCGGCGGAAAGCGCGGGGAGATTGCGGGCAGCCTCGACGGGGCGCTGGGCGAAATCGGCAAAGACATCCGTAATGTTCATAAGCCCATTCTGCACGCGTACTGGATCCTTGGCCATGAAAGTTGAACTCCGAAAGCCCGGAGACCATGGGGAGAGGTACGCTGAACCTGGCGAGACTGCTTCCTGAAACACGGAATGGACGAGGAAGGATGGCGATGGGCCCCGACGGATTATTCGCTTTGCGCACAGGCGCATTCAGGCTGCCCGACGGCCAAGCGGCAACGCTAGAAACGCATGTACTCGGAACGCTTTGCGTACGCTCGGGCAAACTGGCCCTCTGCGATCCGCTGCATCTGCAGAACCCAGGCCAGCTCACCATCCCACCGGGAGACTACAAGGTGATAGCGACGATTGCGCGGGTTCCGGAGAGCTATGATCTGGCGATGAGCAGGCCAGCCTATCTGAGCCTGATGCTGTCCGGTGAGCCCACTGCCTCGATCCACCCAGCGGTTTTTGCCACGGGCGGTTCAGAACGCGGTGTTCGCCCAGTCGAGGGCGTAGCCGCGATGCCGGGTCTTCAGGGAATACCGTCGTCACAGATGTCCAGTGTTGCAATGGTGGACGCCGAAGCCATCGTTCGGGCCATGCCCGATGATCCTGGAACCTGGTTCGATTCGGTGATTTCACGGATCGATGGCACAGGGTGGTTCGACCGCATGGATACGGAGATCGATGGTCCGCTCGGCTCGCTCTTCACCCGATTGCCCAAGGCAGCGGATGCAGAGAATATAGCAATTCTCATCGCCCGCCCCGGGAGGGTATTTCCGGTGCTGGAGACGAGGGATGCGCAGGATCGAATCACCGGAATCCATATTGATTTACTGGTCATTGGGGTTCTGAGCGAAGTTCTGCAGGCTTTTGATGGCCAGGATGACTATGCACTGGAGTATGCAGAAGAAGCGGCACGGGACTTGCGGCACCAACGGGATCAGCGGGCTGACCGGCTAGGCGGGCTAATCATGAGATTGAAGAAATTTTTCAAAAGCTAGTTACTGCTGGGATTCGTAGATCCAAGCTGTCTGGACTAGCCAACTGGCATCACTCATTAACGCGCGGTTTGGAGCAAGAAGTGAAACTGCATCATGTACAAATCTCAATGCCGCAGGGGCAAGAAGCAGAAGCCCGCCGATTCTATGCCCAAGCCCTGGGGCTTCATGAGGTGGATAAGCCTGAAGCCCTGGCGGGCCGCGGCGGCTGCTGGTTTCGCGCCTATGACGGCGACGCCATCGTCGCTGAAATCCATCTCGGTGTAGAGGAGCGATTCAACCCCGCCGGCAAAGCCCATCCAGGACTCGTGTGCGATTCCTTGGCGGAGCTAGAGGCCACAGCACATCGGATCAAGTCAGGCGGCTTTGAGGTCTCGTGGGCAGAGCGGGAATCTTTCGAAGGGTATATTCGATTTCATGCCCGCGACGGTTTCGGGAATCGCATCGAAATCATGGCTCCTTCGACATCGCCAAATGCGCCCGACCGCGAGGTGCATGACAACCAATGAATCGAGAATTACTTGGCTGATTACGACCCTCGAATTGTCGCGTTGTACGACGGAGAAAATCCTGACGGGCCAGACCATGACTATTACCGATCCCTCGCCGTTCAGCCTGGCGTGCAACGCATTCTGGATCTCGGTTGCGGCACTGGAATTCTCACCGTCACCTTGGCGCAGGAAGGGCGTGAAGTCGTGGGCATGGATCCATCGCCAGCCATGCTTGACTATGCCCGCCAGCGAGCCGGCGCCAGCGAAGTTCTATGGGTCGAGGGCGACTCACGTGCCCTTGATCATGGGCTGTTCGACTTGGCGGTCATGACGGGTAACGTGGTGCAGCACATTCCAGACCAGCAGTGGGAACGAACCTTGCAGGATTTGAGGCGCAGCCTGTCCTCCGGATCTGTTCTCGCCTTTGAAAGCCGAAACCCGGAACGACGAGCGTGGGAATCCTGGGCGCGCGAAGAGCCATGCACCAGAGACACGCCATTTGGACCGGTGACTGAATGGTGCCAGGTTCAAGAACTCAGCGAAGGGAAGATACTCCTCGAATCATTCTCGAAATTCGCGACCACGGGAGCAACAGTGCATGAAGATCTGGTGCTGGCTTTCCGCACCGTCGCACAACTGGAAGTCCAACTGCAGGCAGCTGGATTCAAGGTTGATGCAATCAGGGGTGACTGGAACCGGACTCCAATTGACGGAAGCCAAGCGGTCATGATTTTTGAAGCGCGGGCAGCATGAGCGTCTTCGGGCTCGTTGGACTTCAGGATGCGCCCGCCTTGCAGCGGCTCATGGAATCCAACGCAGGCTATGCTGTGCGCATCCAGGGCCAAGGCGTTGAGCCCGGAGCGGCGCAGGAAGCGCTCACGGCGCTGCCACCCAATGCTGATGCCGCCCAAAAGCGTGGTTATGGATTGTGGGAAGGCCTCCGATTGCTGGCCTTCGCAGATGTCATCATTGGCTGGCCCGAGCCAGGGACCGCGCATATCGGGCTGCTCATGATCGACTCCCAGCGCGCTGGCGAGGGGCTCGGACGAAAGCTGCATGAAGCCATCGTCATGGAATTGCGCGGAGTCGACGGCCTCGGCTGCCTTCGGCTGGCCGTCGTGGATACAAATGCGGACGTGGCTGAACCATTCTGGAAGAAGATGGGCTACCAGCCCACGAGCCAGGTGGCACTCCATCGACAGGGGACCGTGGAATCAGCCTCGCGGATCTGGCGTCGAAAGCTTGGCTGCGGCGCAGAGGCATCGTCCGGGCCTAGTTAGAACAGCGGCCAGGGAACCGCTGGCATTTCACCGCTCGGACCGGGGAAGCGGGCGTCCTGGCGAAGTTGGAGGCACCGCTGCTGCAAAGCTTCGAGCTCCACATCGCTGAGCAGCTTGCCCAAATTCTCGCCCAGCGTTGAGCCCAATGCGGTGTTGACCCGGTCAATGCCGGAGAGTTCTTCGTCGTCCAGGGGCTGGCCGATCCACCCCCAAAGCACCGTGCGAAGCTTGTGCTCATCATGGAAGCTCAGCCCATGGTCTACGCCAAAGCGGTGGCCGTCAGGCATCGTCAGCACGTGGTCGCCCTTGCGGTCCGCATTATTGGCCACGATGTCGAAGACCGCCATCCGGCGCAGCGCAGCGGTATCCTCATGAAGCAAGCTCACCTGGCGCCCCATGCCGTCTTGCCCGTGCAAGACCGTTTTCCAGCCTTCTGCGGGGAGATTGTCGGTGGCCACGAGATCCACTGCATGCTGCTCGGAGTCCACTTCTTGCCACAGCTGCACCATGCCTTCGCCAAAGGGGCCATCACGCAGCCAGGTCTGCGGAACAATGTTCCAGCCCAGCGCCTCGGAGACGAGGTAGGCGGCAACTTCGCGGTTGGCCAGGGTGTGCTGGGGGAAATCCCAGAGCGGCTTTTCACCGGCAATGGGCTTGTAGACCACGCTCAGGCCACCGATGGCGCCCAAAAAGGTGGCGTTGGATGCCGTGGTGATACGGCCGGTGAGTTCGAGTTCACCGGCGAGCAGATCCGGCTGGGTCATGAAAGCTCGGGGTCCTGGCAGGCATGTCCCTCTGGATCAATTGGATAGCCGCACGACGAGCAGACCGGGCGGCCGGCGGCAACAACTTCGTGGGTGCGCATGGCGAAGGCCCGCGCCGTGCCCACGGGCATGCGTACCTGCATGATGGCCCCGGGTTCGTCTTCGGGATGGGATTCGTCAAGAGAAAATGCTTCCAGCACCACCTGGGCCACGGTGGCATCCCATCCCAGGTTCATAGACCCGACCCTGAAGGCTTCGTCGACCTCTTCCAGTGGATCGTTATCCACCAGCTCCGCTGGAGTATGGGTCGGAACGCTGAAAGAATTCCCCGCAACGGTCGCGACCTGGTCGAGAATTTCATCGATCATTTCCGCGACTACGGCTGCCTGCTGCTTTTCCAGGGCAATGCTGGTCATGTCCGATCCGGCGCGTGCTTGCAGATAAAAGGTACGGGAACCGGGCTCGCCGATGGTGCCAATGACTACTCGATCCGGCCAGTTGAATTCGTGGACTTCGCTCGCCATGTCTACTTCCTTAGTTTCCTGCTCCGCCACCCACAGGGGCGTCGGCTGCTTGCAATCCCGGGGCCAGCCAAGACAGGTCCCCGTCGTCAGTATTAACCGAGTGCACACGAGGCGAACCCGAACCATAGTGGACAATCGATGCAGATGCCGGGCCGACGTTGATGCGCTGGAACAGGTCCAGGTGCATGCCCAACGCATCAGCCAGTACCGACTTGATGATATCGCCATGGCTCACGGCAACCCACACCGCTCCAGTTCCATGTTCCGCCTCGAATCCGGCGTCAAGGCGGCGGATTTCAGCAACGGCCCGTGCTTGCATGCCCGCCATCGACTCGCCCTGCGGGAAAGTGACAGCAGAGGGGTTGGCCTGCACCTGGGACCACAATGCCTGGGTGGAAAGCTCGGCCAGGGCGCCGCCTTGCCAGGCGCCATAATCGCACTCGGTGAGCTCTGGTGCAAGCAACAGGTCTGGCGCGTTCTTTTGCGCTTGGATAATGTGTTGGGCTGTCTGCTGGCAGCGTTCCAGCGGGCTTGAAACGATACCTGCCAAAGGCACCTCGGCCAGCCGCAGCGCAGTTCTTGCGGCCTGCGTTTTGCCAGTTTCGTCGAGGCTTACTCCAGGGGCTCGTCCGGCCAGAACACCAGAGGCGTTGGCGGTAGTGCGGCCGTGCCGCACAAGAATTACTGTGGCCATGATCCCAGCCTAGCCATCGGGTGGAAGCCATGCGAGAATTTGGCGGTATTCCGCCCTGTTGCGAAAAAGCCCACCCCGTGAGGAAACCACCTCGCAGCGGCCCAGGTGCTCAGTCCTCCCGCGGGTGAATCAGCAAGAACCCGCAAGGACAGGTGGCGGAAACAGCGCTAGTATCAGATCTGGTTCACCAAGCTGCGCAGCTTGGTGGGCAGTAGGCCTCATCAGGGGGAGCAGGGGGAGCGGACATGGGCAATGGCCAGTGGATTGAAGTAGGAAATGGCGTATTCCAACGGCGCTATGACCCGCTGGATGTTTCCATCGGACTGGTTTTGGGGCCCGCCGGAGCCGTGGTGATTGATACTCGCAATAATCCCGCCGAGGCCTTGGCGATCATCGAGGATGTTGCCGAAAGCTTCGGGGTGCGCATAATGGCCGCCATCAATACCCACGCCCACTACGACCATAGTTTCGGCAACCAGGTCTTCAAGGCCAAAGGCATCCCCATCTATGGGCACCATTTGATTGCCCGGCACTATGCGAACTACGAGAAACCCCATCTGGACAAGGTCAAGAACCATCCCGGCACGGAGCCTGACAAGTCGTGGCAGGAGGTGGTTCTCACACCGCCTACCGTCCTGGTCGAAGCGCCAACCACCATTGGCCCGGGCGGCCGGGATATCGAGTTGTTGCCGTTGGCGCCGGGCCATACCGATACGGATCTTGCAGTGCGCATCCCGGATGCAGGGATCTGGTTCCTCGGCGACGTCATTGAAGAATCAGGACCGCCGATGTTCGGATCCGGCGCGCATCCGCTGGGATGGCCACTGGTCCTCAAATCCCTGTTGGAGCGGATCGGCAAGTCCGATGCCATTATCCCTGGGCATGGCACGCCGGTGGATCGAGCTTTCGTTGTTTGGCAACAGCAGCAGCTTGAACTGCTCGCCGATGAATTGAGCGCCGCCCACGCGCAAGGGATCCCGGCCGGGAAGATCCGTTTTTCTGCGGGCCTGCTGCAATTCTGGCCAGCGGAATTCCTGCGCGAAGCGGTCCAAGACGTGTACGCCCAGTTGGGGGACTAGTACTCGTTCTTGATGACGAAGTAGGATCCGCGGATGGTGCCGGCCAGTTTGGACTTCTGGCGCGCGAACTTGAATTTGTCGGCGAGCTCCTCGGGAACCTCCATGCCATCAGACAGCTTGAACCCCACGGCACGCTTTTCCCCGTCGGCTAGTCCGTAGAGCACGTTGATGGACAGCCCCGACTCGTAGAAGACGTAGGCGCGCTTGGCTCCGTCGGCTTCAAAAACGCAGGCCTGCAAGGGGCGGGAAGCGATGTGGAGATCGCGCTCCTCGGCCAAGATGTTGTGGACCCATGCGATGAGGCCTTCGGCATCCGAGGCGTCTTCAAGCAGCAGATCGTGATCGAATTTGTTCTTCAGGTAGCGGGCCTCATTTGCCCGCAATCCGGCAAGAGCCTGGGCCACGGGGGAGGATTCGAATCCCGCGGTGGAGACATCCTTGAAATCGACCAGATACGCCATATTCAATCCTTTGCACTAGAACTACGACGGTACAGCTCATCGTAGGCGATCAAAGCGGACGGTTTCAGCCGAACGCGCTCAACCCGGTCAGATCGCGGCCCAAGATCAGCGCCTGCACCGATTCGGTGCCTTCATAGGTATGCAGCGCTTCGATGTCCCCCATATGGCGAATCACATGGTTTTCCAGCAGTATCCCGTTGCCGCCAAGCATGTCCCTCGCCGTCGCCGCGACCCGGCGGGCAGCCCGGGTGTTGTGGTACTTGAGCAATGAAGCCTGTGCCGGACGAAGCCTGCCGGCCGCTTGTTCGGCCGCCACCGCGGCACACTGCAGCTGCATGTTGGTCAGCTCTGCGAGCATTTGTGCCAGGCGCTCTTGCACCATTTGATGGGCGCCCAGCGGCTTGCCGAACTGTTCGCGCTGCTTGGCATATTGAAGCGCGGCTTCAAATACGAATAATGCGTGGCCCAGCGCCGACCAGCCCACATTGACCCGGGTATCAACCAGCGCCTTCGATACATCCTTGAATGAAACCGCGTTGGCCAGCAGGGCAGAGCGCGGTATGCGCACCTCGTGGAGCCTGATCTCCGCTTGCTCGATGGCCCTGAGCACGCCCTTGCCGCGAACGGGGGTGGCCTCATATCCCGGAGCTTGCTGCTCAACGATGAATCCCTTGAATTGCCCGTCAGCGTGGTCCCGGGCCCACACAATGGTGATGCCGCCCGCTGCTCCATTGCCAATCCATTTCTTGTGGCCGTTGAGAATCCACTGGTCGCCTTGCAAGCGAGCGCTGGTTTCCAAGCTGACCGAGTCAGAACCATGGTGCGGCTCGGTGAGCGCAAATCCGCCCAGGAGTGCTCCGGTGGCGACCGGTTCGAGATAGCGCTCTTGTTGTTCCGCGGTGCCGAAGAGCTTCAAGCTGCGTAGAACCAGTCCTCCCTGCACTCCGGCGGCAGCGGCCATCGATCCGTCCGCCCGGGAAATCTCCATGGCCACCAGGCCTGCGGCGAGCGGGGAGAAGACCTCATGACCGGGAATCTCCAGGCCATCGGTCAGCAGGTCCAGCTCGCCCATCCGCCGGACCAATTCCGTTGGATAGTGCCCTGCGTCCCAGTGCCCATTGATGACCGGCATGACTTCCTGGGCAAATAGCCGGGCCCGCTGCCAATGGCCCCGGTCCGCCGGGGTGATTTCTGCGAAGGCTGACAGATAGTCGGTGTCCAGCGGCTGGCTCAGGTCGTAGGTTTTCCAAGGATCAGTGGTCACGATATCTGCCCTTTCCAGCAGCGCATATGGCCTGCAGATTTTCCCGCTCCGGCGCTACGCTAAAGCCGTTCGATGATGGTGGCGTTTGCCTGCCCGCCGCCTTCGCACATCGTTTGCAGGCCCCACTTGGTGCCGCTGCGTTCCAGCTCATGCAGCAACGAGGTTATCAAGCGCGCCCCGGTGGCGCCGATGGGATGTCCTAGGGCGATGGCTCCGCCGTTGACATTGACCTTGGACATGTCCGCGCCGGTTTCCTTCTGCCATGCCAGGACGACCGCTGCGAACGCTTCATTGATTTCAATGCGGTCCATGTCCTTTAAGGACATGCCCGTGCGTTCCAGCGCATACTTGGTGGCGCGAATTGGTGCTGAGAGCATCATGATTGGATCATCGCCCCGCGCGGAGACATGGTGGATGCGCGCTCGTGGCTTCAAACCGTATCGCTTGACCGCAACTTCCGAGGCAATCAGGAGCATGGCCGCGCCATCAGACATTTGCGAAGCAGTGGCAGCAGTATGCAGTCCGCCTTCGACGATGGGGGCCAAGCTGGCCATCTTGCCGCGATCCACAACCCTGGGGCCTTCATCCGCCTGCAATTGGCCGAGGGCTAAGATCTCACGGTCAAAGTATCCTAGCGCCTGGGCTTTGAGCGCCCGTTCGTGGGAGCCGATAGCGAAGTCTTCGAGTTGCTCGCGCGATAATCCCCAATGCTTGGCCATCATTTCCGCACCACGAAACTGCGAGATCTCCTGATCGCCGTAGCGGGCGGCCCAGAGCTTGGAACCTCGATAAGGGTCCGGGAATCCGAAATCTGCAGCTGCGGAGTTGGAATAGGAAAGCGGAATGCTGGACATCGATTGGACACCGCCAGCCACCACAAGATCGCTGCTGCCGCTCATCACCGCTTGGGCCGCATAGGAGACTGCCTGCTGGCCGGAGCCGCATTGGCGTTCCACAGTGGTTCCCGGGACTTCTTCGGACAGCCCGGCAGCGAGCCATGCGTTGCGTGCGATGTCCATGGCTTGCGGGCCAACTTGGTCGATGCAGCCGAGAATGATCTCGTCATATTCCTTGGAATCAACGTTATTGCGCTGGACAAGTTCGGCAAGCGGAGCCGCAGCGAGATCCAATGGGTGCAGATCCGCGAGCGACTTTCCGCGCCGTCCCACTGGAGTGCGCAATGCATCAATGATGTAAGCCTCGGCCATGAGGTTCCTCCAGAAAATGCTCAAGTCATTAGTGGTTGCTTGAACAACAATGCCCAAGAGCGTGGCCATTGTCTAGGGCAGGGAGGTCAACTCAAGCATTGCCTGGGCGACCTGGGAAACCGCTGCCCCAGGAAGGGCAGTAGATGCCTGCTCCAGCACAAGCAATCTGGCCTCGGGAATCTCGCGTGCCAAGGCCTGCCCGTTGCCGACTGGAAAGAACGGGTCCTTGGCTCCGTGGATCACCAGCGTCGATTGCGTGATCTCGCCAAGGCGTTCGCGCCAACGCGGAGTGCAGTCGAGTCGTGAAAAGACCATGCCAAGCTGGTTGGCCATGTGGACCGACGCGGAAGGATCTGGCGTGCGGTCCCAAATGCGCGCTGCCAGGCGCCGGGCCTCGTGTGGATCATTGCCCAAGATGCTGGCTGCTTGCGCAGCATGTTCGGCCACTGCCTCGCGATCGGCCCAATCCGGCATCGGGCGAGAAAACAATTGGCCTATGGTGGCTTGATCATGATCCGGAAGATCGTTATCTACGGGGCCTGGTGCGACAGGCCTTGTCCCGTACAAGGTGAGCGCCGAAAACGCTTCGGGATGCTCCAAGGCGGCAACTTGCGCAACCATGCCACCTACACCGATGCCGGCCAGGTGCGCCCGCCGCTGGTCCAAGGCCTGGGCAAGAAATGCGGCGTCATTAGCGAGATCGCGCAAGGAATATGAGGGATTCATCGGGTCCAGCGTCGTCGATTGGCCGCTATCTCTCAGGTCGTAGCGGACTACATGCCGGCCGGAAGAGGAAAGTGCTTCGCACAACGGATCAGGCCAGGAGAGCATGGTCGTCCCGCCAACGCATAGCACGAGGGGATCGGCGGGGTCGCCAAAGCTTTCCGCGACCAGCTGAACACCATTGATTGCATATGTTGCCATGTCTGAAGCACCTCGTTGAATGATTGCGAACCTGCGGCTGCATGGGGTCGTTCAATGTCTTTGGAAGCAGTGCTTCCAAGGCTCATCCTGTCCCTGATCGACCGCACCGTCAACCAACGGGCCTCGGCATTCCTTGCACTTTCCGCTTTCCGGGTGCTTGCTATCATCACAGCATGGGAACCACGAGCCAGCAGCCATGTTTTCGGCAGCAGATGCGCCGTCAGTGTTCCGGGAGCGTTGGGCGTAGTTCTGGTCAAGAACTTGCGGCGTGGAATGAAAAGATTGCAAAGTACGGTCCCAAGGATGAAGGAGCTCGTCAGATGGCCGAAGGACGCTAACGCTGCAATGCGTAGCCGGATGTAGGACGATGAGCAGATCACCCGAGAACATTCTGTTGTACCTGGAAGCGCAGGAAGAAGAGCAGCTTCGGGGAATCTTTGCTGACCTGGAATCGCGTGGCTTTCCTAGGCAAAATCAAACTCCGCACATCAGTATCACCTTTGCACCGGAATTATCTGATGAAGTCGCGCTGCGTGCGGCGCAACTGCTTCCGGCCGCCGTTCCGGCTAGTCTTCGACGAGTTGGCACCGTGGTTTTTGGAACCAAGCGCAAGCAGACCGTTGCGTGGCTCATGGAAACCACCGATGAGCTTGAAATCGCAGCCAGGGAAATCAGCGCACTGAATATCCACGGGCGCGGTCCACGGTGGATACCGCACCTCACCATGGGCTTACGGATTCCGAGAGAAATAGTCCCGGATTACATCAGGGCGCTAGATGAGCTGGGGAGCGAGCATCAGCTCGAGTTCACTGCAGCACGGGCGGCGTTGTGGAAACCCAAACTTCAGCAATTGACCCTGCTGGCCGGAGAATAGCCGGGCAGCAGCGTAGGATCATTTCGCATTGATGCCCTGTGGCGGTGCAAGCGCGAGTTCTGGATCCGAGCGGCGGACGCTGCAGTGCCTATTCTCGTTCCACATTATCTGCAGAGGCATGGGATCGCATTGACCCCTAGGGCTTGGTCACTTCACCGGGGTGATTGGCTTTTTTGGCTTCACTTCGCATGTACCGGAGGTAACCGAACCCCACCACGATGTGCAGCAGTGCCCCGGCATAGAGGATATAGATGCCTGGAACATAGAAGATGGCGAGTTGGTCAATCCGTCCGGCCGCAACGAAGGCCAGTCCCAGCATGATCAATGCTGTCCGGAACTTGCCGAGAAGGGTTGAACTTGGCGGTTCGCTCAATCGCAGCAAAAAGTAGGCGCAGAGCAAGACCAAGTCGGTAAAGAAAATCACCATACCGATCCACACTGGGATGAATCCACCGGCCACGAGGGCCACGGCGATAGCGACGATGCCCAGGCGATCCGCTATGGGATCAAGCAATATGCCTAGGCGCGAGACTTGGGAAAATTTGCGAGCAATAAACCCGTCCACCCAATCACTGAGCCCAAAGGCTAGCAACAGTCCTGCAGTTAACGTAGGACGTGTATCAGAGATCAAAAAAATGCAGATTGGGATGACCAGGAAGAAGCGAAGCAGCGTGATCGCGTTCGGAACCGTGGCCCAATCGTTGCGACTTGCTGCTTCCATGGCCATGGTGCACTCCTTTGCTCCTAACATGAACAATCGTCTACTGGAGGCAAAAATACAAGAGAAGCGCTCGACAAAAACCTGCTCGTCTCCGCCAGTTGCCCTCCATGCGCGGATGGCCCGCCAATGACGCTAGTCGGTTAAAGCAGCCATCAGCTCAAAGTCTGTTTTTCCGGTAGGCAAACCATTAACTTGAAGGGCCACCGAGTGGGTGCCGGGGTAATAGCGCCGGGTGGTAATCGCCCTGAACGAATGGGACCGATTGATCTCCAATTCTTCGCCGGGGGACAGGGTGCGTGTGGTGAGCTTGAAAACCTTGGCAGTTGTTGATCCGTTGGCCTTGCGGTGGTGCAGCACATAGTCGATGGCAAGGGGCATTGGCTCAGCGCCGGTGTTGCGCACGGTTGCAGTGAAAGAGACTTCTGCGCCCCATGGCACCTGCGGTTGGGCGATGTGCGGACCATCGATCTCCACGGTCGGGGTGCCAAAGCCGAGCAATGCCAGGGCTTCAGGATTGCCGCGCTTGACCAGGGTCCGAAGTCCATGCTTCACCACGGCCAAAGTGGTTGATTCTGCAGCCTGCAACCAACGCTGTGCGGTGTGCAGGACTAGCTCGGGATCGTGGCGGCTCAGATCATTGAGATGATTTGCGACTGAACGTCGAACGTACTCGCTTGGATCTTGATACAGGGCGTCCAGGACAGGAATGGTGAGCGCGGGATTCTTGATAATTTGCGGGACGCGAACGGCCCATGGCAAATATGGGCGGGTGCCTTCACTGGCCAGCCGCCTTACATGCTCATCGGGTGAGGCAGTCCATTGCTGTGCAAAACGCAGGGCTGCCTCAAGGTTGTGTTTGAGCAGGACACGGATTGCGAATTCTGAGCTCAAGCGAGGGGTGAGCAAGGCCATCATGTCCATTGCATCCTCGAACGAGGGCTGCGTATTTTCACTCGCTGCACGAGTGGCCAGGGCCGAGGTGACCGGCCAGATCATCCAACCGGTGAAGGACGGCGATTCATGTGCTGCTGCCTTGATGACGTCGGCGAGCTGGGAGTAGTTCTCCGGGAAGTCCGCCAGGAGCCCGTCGCGCAGTGCATCTGAGCGTTCCCGCAAACTCAAATCAGGCAGATTTTTTGTTGCAGCGTTCAGGGAGTGCAAGGCATGCTCAGGGGCAGCGTCCTGCAGCTCGCGGATAAGTTGCTCGGCGACAGGAACGCCAATGAGTTGATCGGCAAATGGCATGAGGCCATTCTTTACCGGAACCCGGCAATGCGCGAATCAGTCGAACACGATCCTCAAAATCAATGGGAGCCGCCAGAACAGGCGGCTCCCATTGGAAGCATTTGGGGTTCCTAGCCAGAGTGGGTCAGTTCTGTATGAGGATTTGGAAACTGACGCTTCCCTGTTCATCAACGGCGGCGTCCAACACCTTGTCGTCTAGCTCGTCGGCCACTAGTTCATCAAGGTAGACCGGGCTGCCTTCGCCGGAAATAACCGTATCGGTTTCCTCCGGCTCGGGAACGATCTGAATGGCAAAGGCTGCTTCCTCAGGCGCATTGGTCTTTTCTGCCTGGTGGATGCGCAGGCCAGCCTTTTCGGCCTCGGACTGGTTGGTGACGATAGCTGTCACGATGGATGCTGCTTGATCGGTCAGTGCGAGCACGGTGGCTCTCCTTCCGGTTGCGGACATACCAAGGTCAGGGCATGTGGGTGCCACGATTCCAAAAACAACTCAGAATCTCAAACGCGCTTAACAGCTGCGAAATATCCTCACAGGTAAGCTGTGGAGTCAGATAGGGTCTGGCCCCGAACCTGGCACCAGGCTGCGGCGCTTCATCCGCAAACGCTCCGACAAACCTAGGGAATGAGTCATCAAATCTGGATCTGAAGACCAAAACTGGCAAAGACCGGCATCGGCTCTAGCCGGATCCCGGCGCGTCGTGGCGGTTGGCCGAAGAGTCGAGCTCGCAGAATTCCTCAGAAGCGACCTTGTGGCTGTTCACGCCTACACATCAAATCCCGAGGTCTGCCGCTATAGCACCTGGGGGCCAAACACTCTCGCTGAAACCGAGGAGTTCCTCGCCGATGCGATGGAGCTGCAGCCCGGACGCCTCATGGCGGCAGTGATGGTGGAGGGGAAGGTCATAGGTTCCGCCGCCATTTGGCGAACTGGCGAAACGGGAAGGACAGGGGAGATGGGCTATACCTTGAACCAGGAGTATTGGGGTCAAGGTTTTGCTACTGAAGTCGCAAATTTGCTGCTCAAGTTGGGGTTCGAAAAATTGGGTCTCATCAGGGTTGAAGCCACCTGCGACCCCGGGAATGCTGCCTCCGTTCGCGTCTTGGAAAAATCTGGATTTAGATTCGTCCAGCGCCGGGTGGCCACTGAACCGGCAACTGAAGGAAGGAAAGAGTCGCTGGTTTATGCCTTGAATGCGCCTGAATCCGGTGAAGGGGCAATGGATCAATGATTCCCAACGAAATTATTGCGAAGCGTGATCAACCCGTGCCGGAGGACGTTGCACGACTGCTAGCCAGCGTGTCCGAATGGTTTGCCCAGCAAGAATCTAACGAGCAATACATCCAGGCGGCGTGCTCCAAGGAAACCTGGACTGTTCGCGATGCCCAGCAGCAGGTTCTCGCAGTGGCCCTGGTAGATCGCCACTTCCCGCAAGCCATCGAGATTCACCTGATCGTGGTGGATCGGGCGCACCATGGACTAGGAATCGGCAGCGAACTTGTTGCGGCCATTGAGCGCGACGCGCTCGCCGGCAACGTCCGGCTGATGCAGGTCAAGACGCTAGGTGCTTCGCATCCTGATGCCGGCTATGCCATGACGAGAAGATTCTACGAAAAGCTGGGGTTCCTTTCACTGGAAGAAACCGAGCTTTGGGGACCTGGGACCCCGTGTTTGATCATGGTCAAGCCACTAGGCACAGTGGCTGCATCAGCCTGAGGCTGAAAATTGCTTTTGACCTGTTGGCAAGTGGTTCAGGCTCCGTAGACTGGGATCGAACCACTTTCTTCAGGAGGCAGCTTTGTCGGATTTTAAAGAACGTGCCCGGACACTGGCGAACCAGCATGAATCTGGTGATCTTCTGGTCATGCCCACAGTGTGGGATACCTTCAGTGCCGCATTGGCCGCCGATGCCGGGTTCGCCAGCCTGACAATTGGCAGCCATCCGGTTGCAGATTCCATCGGTAGTGCTGACGGGGAAAAGATGGATTTTGCCGACTACCTTGCTGCAGTCCAGCGTATTACCTCTTCGGTTGCCGTACCCGTGAGTGCAGACGTGGAATCCGGGTATGGCCTGAGCCCGCAAGAATTGTTCGAGCGTGTATTCGCGGCAGGCGCGGTGGGGGTCAATATTGAAGATGTCGTGCACAGGGAAGGCAAGCGAGTGCGTGCCCGCCAAGAACATGCAGACTACATCCACGGCGTTCGAGCAGCCGCGGATGCAGCCGGTGTGGATTTTGTGATCAATGGGCGCACCGACGCGGTGAAACTTACCGAGCACTTCGCGGACCCTTTTGCTGAAGCTATCGAGCGAATCAAGCTGCTTGAACAAGCCGGTGCCCGCAGCGTTTACCCGGTGGCCCTCTCAACAGCAGATCAAGTGGAACAAGCTGTTCAAGCTGTCTCGATTCCCGTGAATGTCACTGCTCACCCGGTCACGGCGCACGCGGCCGGAGACCTTTCTGCTTTGCGCAAACTTGGAGTGCGACGCGTGAGTTTTGGGCCGCTGTGGCAGAAATGGCTGGCCGAAGTTTCTTCCCAGCAGCTAAGCGCATGGCGCCAGGGGTAGAAAATAGTCACCGCTGATATTGGTCCCGCCGCAATGAAGTTGGGTGCGGCGGGCCATTAGGCAGCTGGAAAGGCGCCAGCTGCCGGCACAAGAATGAGTGAGGTTAGATGTACTGGGAGAATCTGGTTTTTGATGCTGCGGTGCCACACGAGCAGGGCAAGTATTGGGAAGAATTGCTGGATACCGAAACCTTTACGGACAACGAAGGAGGGCTGGAAACCCGGCTTCAATTATCCGGCGGACGATATCTGGATTTATGTTTTCCCACGGTCAGCGATCCCGAACCCGCTTCACAACGAGTCTTTCCGGTATTAGCTTCCAGCGGCCGTATCGCATCATCGGATGTTGGCAAGCGGAATCCGCCTCGCGAAGAACGCAATGACATCGCGGGCCGGCAGTACTTCGTCCTGGATGGTTCTGCCGAAAGAGCGCGCCCGATGAATTTATGCGCCGTGGAATTGCACAGCGCCGAGCCAGAACGAGACGCGCAGTTTTGGGCAAAGCTCACCGGTTTCCGCATTGATCTCCAGGACCCGACCGTCCTTGTGCACCCTAGCGGTACCGGAGCGCTAATCAGGGTGGTTCCCGAAACGCAGCCTAAAACTGCAGTCAAGTCTTCGGTCCATCTCGATCTGCGGCTGGAGCCGAAAGATGACACCAAGCAAATTGTGGAAATGGTTCAAGAACAGGGTGGAACTGAACTTGATCACGAATGGGGCGAGATTCCCTGGCGAGTATTTTTGGATCCGTCGGGAAACGAATTCTGTATCTTGCCTGCCCCTGCCGCTAACAGCTAGCCATAGCAGATTGCCAAAAATCCATGTCGCTTTCGGGCAAGAGCAGTGAGAGCCTGAAAACTCACGCGTATTGGAAGGGCCAGGACGACCCTGTGAACACCTGGCCAGGGTCCTGTCCCAGCAAGCCTGGACCAGTTATGACGAAAGAAATGAGCGACACCCGATGCACAAGATCCAGGGCAATGGTTTACCGCTATTCATGATTCACGGTAATGGGGTGGACCATCGCATCCTGTTGCCGCTGGATGGGGCGCTCGCCGAAAACGGGACCTTCGAACGCCACTATATCGATTTGCCTGGCTTCGGGGAACGCGATCCACTTTCCAATGCTGGAGGACTTCCTGAGCTGGCGGATTGGCTGGAGAGCGAAATTCATTCCATCATCGGCGATGGGCTGTTCGCTGTACTGGGCAATTCAATGGGCGGGCTCCTATGCCAAGAGATCGCTGACAGATTCGGTGATGCTGTGCAAGGGATATTCCTCATTGCTCCGGCGGTGTACCCGGATAGCGAGCAGCGGACGCTTCCAGAACGTGCTGTGGCCATCCACGATCAGGAATTGTTTCTGTCCCTGAGCAAGAGGGACGCTGAGCTATTCGCCGATGTTGCCGTCATCCAAACTCGGGATGCATGGCAAGAATTCTCGAAATGGGTTCTGCCCGGAATTTTGTCGGCTAATTTGAGGGCCATGGCCAAGCTTGCCAAGCGCTATTTCCTTGAACCGCTGCCGCTTCATCGCGAGAATCAGCTCTCTATTCCAGTCTCAATCGTCTGCGGCAGGGATGATCATGTCACCGGATTCGAGGATCCTCAACGATTAACAATGCGCTATCCGGATTTGCATTTAAAAGTTATTGAATCGGCTGGGCACAACGTGCATATTGAACAACCGGCGTTAGTGGCGCATGAAATTCGGGCTTGGGCAGAACGAGTCCAGCGTTTGCCTTTGTCGAAGTAGCCGCCTGGATCATCGCTATCCACCACTACTAATCCGATTGATTCTTGAAAATAGTTGTTGAGTAAATTCTGATCTGCGATTAGATTTCCTTCAAGCATGGTGGTTAGTTGTTCGAAAGCAGGAAACAGCTTATGGAAGACTCGATTGTCCTTCGCGAATGGACGAGCATCGATGAAGTTCCGGACTTGTTAGATGTCTGGAAAAGCTCTGTTGAATGCCGCCATGATTTCCTCTCGGCACATGACCTCGATGCCGTGGCTACGGCTCTAGAATCCATATATTCGCAAACTTTGTACGTGCGAATTGCCCAACAAGGCGATCGGATTCTGGGCTACGCCGCTTGGAATGATTCGGAAATTGAAATTCTTTGGGTGAGGCATGCTGATCGCCACCATGGAGTGGGCAGATTGCTCCTGAGCCACATCATCGAACATAGCCCTGAAGCTGGCGTTCATTTGGACGCGCAACGGACACTTGCCATCGAGTTTTTCCAAAGCTGCGGGTTCCGGCAGATGCCAATAGCTGTTAATGAGTCTTCACCGAGGCTTTTATGGCGCCATGACATCTCGCGAGTGGATAGCGTGGCACGATAGTTTCATGAGTGAAAACAGCCGAGAAATTCGTGAAGTTATTGTTCAGCGCACCGAATCGAGCAAGTACACAGCCACCAGCCTTGCAACAGGGGCAAGCGTTGAATTTGGCCAGGGTGATGGACTGCTGACACCGGTGGAGCTGATGCTCGCAGCTATTGCTGGCTGCTCGTCAATTGATGTTGACGTGGCGACGACTCGTCGCAGCGAGCCAGAGAAATTTGATGTGCGCGCCAGCGGCTACAAGATTTCCGAAGGCGGTGCCAGCCGCATGGATGACATTCATCTCGGGTTCGATTTGAAGTTCCCTGATACTGAAGAGGGCCGCAAAGCAGCCAGCATGGTCGAGCGAATTGTGAAGTTGTCGCACGATAAATATTGCACTGTCTCACGCACGGTCGAACTCGGGGCTTCGGTCGTCAGTGAAGTTGCTGAATAAATAGTTAAGGCTCAACTTTTATACTCGTGAGCTAGCGCTGGAAAGTAGAAACTACAAGTCACTCCAAGGAAATTCACGGAATTGACGATTTGAGAACTTTCAAATTTTTTGCGTTTCAGTAGTGTTTAAGGTTACTTTCTGCGGTTTTAGTTGAATCCTAGTCTAAAAGGTGCTGTTTTCGCAGTTGGGGCTGTGTAAATACAATGAATCAGGCTGTAAATTCAACTCTTTGCCCTAGTCAGAGCTGGTCCTTCATCGTAGGGTCAAGGTGTCCCTACGTTGAAGGAGCAGACATGCAAACTGAGAACGTCTTAGGCAACATCGACTGGGCGTCAATGCTACAAAAGGTAGCCATTGCGCTGGTCATTCTCATCATTACGTGGCTTGTGGCGCGAATAGTTCGCTGGGCTGCAGCCAAACTAGTGACCAGGGTGAAATTCCTGCAGAAGCAAGGAAACGACGGAGCTCAAATAGGCCAATCTCTTGGCAAGGTCGCTGGACTGATTGTTTGGCTTTTTGGCCTCGTCGCAATCCTTCAGGTCTTTGCACTTTCTGAAGTTCTTACGCCAGTTCAGGGCCTGCTCGGCGGAATCATGGCATTCATCCCGAACCTCATCGGCGCCGGCTTTATCTTCTTCATTGGCTACGTCATCGCAAACATTGTTCGTCAGCTATTGACCACTGGCCTGGGAACAGTCGACTTCAGCGGACTGGTCCGCAAGCTGACTCCAGGGGATGAGCCGGTGGATGAAGTCCAGTCTCGCGAGGCCCAAGCAAAAATCGTCGATATCATCGCGAATATCGTCTTCGCCTTGATCCTTCTGGTTGTTGCCATATCTGCACTGCAGGTCCTGGGAATCGCGGCCATTTCGCAGCCTGCTGAGCAAATGCTTCAGCTAGTCTTCACCGCCATCCCACAGGTCATCATGGCACTGGTGCTGTTGGCAGTTGGCTTCCTGATTGCAAAGTTTGTTGGACAGCTGCTGGAATCCACCCTGCACGGTGTAGGCACTGATCGCGTCGTTGCCGGCTGGGGCGTTGTTCCAGAAGGCAAGAGCGCATCGGGCATCATCGCGGGCATCGTGAAGATTGCTATCGTGCTGTTCTTCGGTGTGATGGCAGCGCAGATGCTGAACTTCCCGGCAATCACCAATATCCTCAATGAGATTCTGGAACTGGGTGGCAAGATCCTCTTCGGTGCAGCAATCGTTGCCGCAGGCTTCGTCGTCGCTAACGTGATCGGCAAGTTCATGGGCGACACCACTGCGTCGAAGATTATCCGCTACACGGCCATTGCACTGTTCGTTGCAATGGGCCTGAAATACATGGGTATTGCGGACTCGATCATCAACATGGCCTTCGGCGCAATTGTCATCGGCGCAGCTCTGGCAGCGGCCTTGGCCTTCGGGCTTGGCGGCCGCGAAGCAGCAGCTCGCACACTCAATAAGATCGATACCGACAAGCTGAGCTCCAACGGCCCGGATTCGGTACCACCGGCACCGCCGACGTCGCCAGGCATATAACCATCCCGGACAGAACCTAAGGGGACATTAGGAGCGTCGCGGAATCCACCAAGGATCCCGCGACGTTTCTGCGTCTGGGCCCCGCTCTAGGCCAGGCGAAGTGGAAGCGGAGCTGCAGCGCCGGGCGGGTCCGTTCGTAGCCGGGCGTAGGTGTAGACGTCGATGCGTTCACCGTCGACAAGGAATTTGCCCCGCTCGGTTCCTTCACGCAGAAAACCATTGTTCTCGGCCACGCTGCGTGATCCGGGATTATTGGCGCGCAGGCCAAGTTCCAGGCGGTAGAAATCAAGATCATCAAAAAGATAATTCGCCAGTGTGGCAACTGCCCTCGTTGTGAGCGAACGACCGCGATACTCCTGATGCATCCAGTACCAAATCCATGCATTGGCATTTGAATGATCCAGCGTCCCGCAAGCCAGCCCGATCAACCGGTCATTGGCGGTGATCGCCAACGGGAATTGGCTTTGTTCGCCGTACAACAGGGCGTCTACGTAGGCCCGTGCTTTTTCAGGCGTATCGGCATCGCCTTGGCGCCGCATATCCGGATGGGAAATGAACGCCTCGTATACGGAGCCGGCATCCAAGGCGCTGAGCTGCCTCACGCCAAATTCCTCGGCAACGCCTGTTGCCCGGACGCTGCCAGGCCCGGCGAGCTTGCTTGGGCCGTGGCCTGTGAGCGTGCCTTGGTGAAACAGCATCTGCCACTTGCCTTGCTCGCGGAACCATAATGAGCTGCGAAGTGCCGGGCGATGGCCGCTGGCCTTCCAGCGCAACTGGATGAGGTTTTCTGATAACCGGATTGCCGAGGGCTCGCTAACGCGCAACCGCTCAGCGGAAGGATCTTCAGTAGCCAGCAATTCTATGACTTGGTTCCTGTCGTATGTTCTTCCGCTGGCGCCGATTTCGAAGAAGTTCTCATGCAGGATTTCGCCAAGCAATTTTCGGTTGCCACGCATCGAGGCTGTGAGCAGCAGCTGTTCCAGACCGGCAACCGCTCTGAACAGTCGAGAATCGACCGGCAATTCTGCGGGATATTCCTGTTGTGCCATGTCGGTAAGTACATCACAAAAGATGACGGGACTAAGTCAACGGCAGTTCGCTTTTCGGGGCTGCCTCATGCTTATAATCGCAATTACTCCGCGGGAGCCTGAAATCGACCAGGCTGAGAGGGCACTGAGCCGACCGCTACACCTGATGCGGGTCATGCCGCCGTAGGAAGGAAGCGTGCCACTGTGCATGTCAACATTGTTGGCTCCGGAATCATCGGCCTAGCCACCGCATTCGAGCTCAGTTCACGTGGCCACACCATCACCATCATCGACCCGGCACCTGGCCAGGGCGCCAGCTACGCAGCCGCCGGGATGCTGGCCCCAGCTGCCGAAACGGTCTGGGGTCAAGGCCCCCTGCACCAGCTGCTGTCCGCGTCCAGCGCTCGCTACCCCCAGTTCGTTGATCGCCTGGAAGCGGCCACGGGCGTGCGCCCTGACTACCTGCAAAGCTCAACCCTGGTCGTCGCGGCTGAACCGGCCGACCGCGAAGCGCTCCACGATCTCGTGGAGCTGCAGAACTCATTGGGATTGTCCGCCACAAAACTGCTGCCGAGCCAAGCCAGGTCCTTGGAACCAGCCTTGGCCAGCAATATTTCCGGGGCGGTGCTCTGCGCTGAAGACCACCAGATCGATCCTCGTTCCGTCGTGCGCATCCTGCTCCAGCACTTTCACAATGACCTGGTCCATGAGCAGGCCGAAGAGCTGATCACTGAAGGATCAGGCACCTGCGCCGTTCGCACGGCCTCAGGAAAAATTTTCGCAGCTGATCAAACCATCATCGCCACCGCGCTGGGCACCGTGAAAGGGCTGGCCAAGCTGCCATTGCGCCCGGTTCACGGCGACATACTGCGGATTCAAAGCCCGCCGGGCCCCGCCCTGCTGACCAGGATTATTCGAGGCATTGTCCACCGCCAGAACGTGTATCTGGTTCCGCGCAAGGACGGAAGCCTCGTGCTCGGTGCCAGCGTTCGGGAAGACCGGAACCCGGAAGTCAATGTGGGCGCCATGTACAACTTGCTCGACAACGCCCGCAGGCTTGTCCCGGGAATTATCGACTGTTCACTGAACGAAGTCATCGCCAGGCCAAGGCCGGCAACCGCCGATGACCGCCCGCTGATCGGGCGCATTGACCCGGGGCTGGTGCTCTCCACTGGCTATTCGCGCCATGGGGTGCTGCTCAGCCCCTTGGGATCCGTACTGACTGCGGATCTCGCCGAAAACAATAAAAGAAATCCACTGTTGAATGACGTTGATCCGCAACGTTTTTCAACACTTTCCGCAACCGCCGCACTGGAGCAATTCGGATGACATCGATCAGCATCATTTTTAATTCCCAGCAAGTTCAGCTGGAGGCCGGTACCAGCCTGCGCGAATTTATCAGCGCGCAAATCGGCAAGGAACTCGACGCAGATTCAAAAGCAGTCGACGGCAGCAAGCTCGGGGTGGCCGCGGCCGTGAACGGCGCAGTCATTCCCCGCAGCAGCTGGAACAGCAAAGCACTTGAAGACGGGCACAGCATAGAACTCGTTACCGCAGCCCAGGGAGGCTAAGCATGGAATCGCAAGAATTCACCGAGCTGGATCTCAACAACGATCCTTTTGTCGTCGCCGGGCGCACCCTTTCTTCGCGGCTTATCCTGGGCACCGGAGGGGCTACCTCTTTAGCTACGCTGGATAGCGCGCTCACAATTTCTGGCACGGAATTGACCACCGTTGCCATCCGCCATTTCTCTGCCGCCGGGGCAGGCAACGTCTATGAGTTGCTCCAGCGCAACAACGTCATTCCTTTGCCTAATACCGCAGGGTGTTTCACCGCCCGTGATGCGGTACTGACCGCGCAGCTGGCCCGCGAAGCTTTGGAAACGGACTGGATCAAACTTGAAGTGATTGCCGACGAGCACACCTTGCTGCCGGATCCGCTGGAACTGTACTCGGCAACCGAGCAGCTTGTGGCCGATGGATTCCAGGTCTTCGCCTACACGAATGATGACCCTGCACTGGCGCAGCGGCTCCAGGATTCCGGCGTGGCAGCCATCATGCCTGCTGGCGCTCCAATCGGTTCAGGACTGGGAATTTTGAACCCGCACAATATTTCCACCATTGTTTCTCGTGCCAATGTTCCGGTGATCCTGGATGCCGGGGTGGGAACAGCCTCCGATGCGGCACTGGCCATGGAACTAGGCTGCGATGCCGTGCTGCTGGCCAGCGCCGTGACTCGCGCGCATAACGCTCCGCTCATGGCCGCGGCCATGAGGGACGCTGTGCGAGCTGGCCGCGCGGCCCGTTTGGCGGGCAGGATTCCACGACGCGATACCGCACTTGCATCCTCGCCCACGGAGGGAATGATGCAAACTTTGGTCGGGGAATTCTAATGCTGCGCGAACCGCTCTGCGAACCTGCCGCAGGGATCTATCCGGGCCAGCTGGCCCGCTATTCACGGCATTTGACCTTGCCCGGGGTAGGCGAAAAGGGCCAGCGGCGCATCATCAACGCCAAGGTCCTGATCATTGGCGCCGGGGGACTGGGCAGTCCCATCGCCAGTTATCTGATTGCCGCCGGAGTAGGCCGGATCGGCGTACTCGATGATGACTCGGTAGAGCTGTCGAACTTGCAGCGCCAGATCATGCATCGCGAATCCGATGTCGGCCGGCCAAAAGTCGATTCCGTGCAGAGGCTGGCCGCCGAACACAACAGCACTGTCGTCATTGACCCGCTCAACCAGCGCCTCAGCGAAGACAACGCCCTGGAGCTTTTCGCCGCCTACGACCTTGTCATTGATGGCAGTGACAACTTCGCCACGAGATACCTCGCCTCCGACGCAGCCGAAATCACCGGGACCCCGCTAGTGTGGGGCACGCTCTTCCAGTTTTCGGGCCAGGTATCGGTTTTTGACCCGCGAACCGGCCCGATGCTGCGGGATATCTTCCCGGAAATCCCGGATGCTGATTCGGTTCCGAGTTGTGCCGAAGGCGGTGTCTTCGGAGCACTGTGCGGAGTGGTGGGTTCGGTAATGAGCACCGAAGCGCTCAAGCTGATTACAGGTATTGGCCTCACGCTCAGCGGCAAGCTCTGGCTCTACGATGCCTTGGCTGCCAGTGTGCGGTCCTTGGAATTTGTCGCCGACCCGCAGCGCGAGCGAGTCGTCCAGCTGGGCCAGTACCAGCCGGTCGCTTGCGCCATTGAAGATCCTTTCGCCAGCTTGAGCGTGCATGAGCTGGCTGCAATGCAACGGGATAACGAGGTGCTCGTCGTTGATGTGCGCGAGCCGTGGGAGCGGGAGATCGCCGCGATTCCACACAGCGTTCATGTGCCACTGGATCGATTGCTGGCAGGAGAGAATGCGCAAATACCACGCGATGCCGGCATCATCGTGATGGTTTGCAAGAGCGGTGTCCGTTCCCAAAAGGCCGCCAGCCATATGTCGCGGCAACAGGCGGGAACCGGCAAGATCTACAGCCTGGATGGCGGGACAGTGCAGTGGTTCGCAGAAATCGAGGGGCAGGAAATCGCCTACTAGCCGGACGCTGGGCTGGCAAGGAATTGTGCACTGGCATAATGGCTTCATGACCCTTTCAGCCGCACTGGATTTCCGCGAACTAGCTAGTCAAGACGAGCAGCAGGCCATCGACGCCCATCGGGCCATGCTGGACGACGATTTCGAATTCTTGCCGACGTGGTCTGCCGATGAGCTGTGGGAGGACTACACCTTCCGGATGAGCGCAGGACGCCGCGGCGAGCATATCCCGCAGGGCTGGGTGCGTTCGGCGCTCTTTGGCGCTTTCGATGACGGCGAACTGGTAGGGCGTGTCTCGGTGAGATACGAGCTTAACGATTTCTTGCTTCAACGTGGCGGGCACATCGGCTACGGAGTTCTTTCCGAGCACCGCCGCCGTGGCTTGGCAACTGCGCTTTGCCAGTTTGGCCTGCGTGAAGTCCAGGAGGCCGGCGTGCCGAGCGCGCTGGTCACCTGCGACAGTACGAACCTCGGTTCCATCGCGACGATACAAAAGTGCGGGGGAGTTCCAGACTCGCAGGTTCCGTACCTGGAAGCAGCCGACGGGTCCAAGACCCTGCGCTACTGGATTTCCACCCAATCCACCCCATGATTTTCCGCGACTTTACGTGAAATTCTTGTATGTTCTGACACAGAGCGCCGGAGTATTTGCTGGAACAGCGTAAACTTGTTTGTTGGGTCGACTTTGGCCCCGACTCCTTAGACCCAAAATCCTCGAGCGGAAGTGAGCCTTCACGCATGTCAGCTAACACCATTAGTCGCGACGAACTTCGCAATGTAGCCATCGTTGCACACGTTGACCACGGCAAGACCACCTTGGTCAACGCAATGCTCCAGCAGACCGGCGCATTCGACAGCCATGGTGAAACCGAAGATCGCGTGATGGACTCCGGCGAGCTGGAACGCGAGAAGGGCATCACCATTCTTGCCAAGAACACCACCGTGTTCTACAACGGCCCAGCTGCTGACGGCAAGAACATGACCATCAACGTTATCGACACCCCGGGTCACGCTGACTTCGGTGGCGAGGTCGAGCGCGGCCTGTCCATGGTGGACGGCGTGGTTCTGCTCGTTGATGCTTCTGAAGGCCCACTGCCACAGACCCGCTTCGTGCTGCGCAAGGCCCTGAGCGCCAACCTGCCAGTCATCATCGTGGTCAACAAGACCGACCGCCCGGACTCCCGCATCGATGGCGTCATCTCGGACTCCATGGACCTGCTGCTGGGCCTGGCATCAGACCTGGCTGATGAAGCTCCAGATCTGGATCTGGACGCCATCTTGAACGTCCCTGTGGTCTTCGCGTCGGGCAAGGCCGGTTACGCTTCGATGAACCAGCCAGCCGATGGCACCTTGCCAGACAACGAAGATCTCGAGCCGCTGTTCGAGACCATCATCAAGCACGTTCCTGCACCGACCTACGAAGAAGGCGAAGTTCTGCAGGCACACGTCACCAACCTTGACGCATCGCCATTCCTCGGTCGTCTGGCACTGCTGCGCATGATCAACGGAACCCTGCGCAAGGGTCAGCAGGTTAACTGGGCCCGTCAGGACGGCACCATGAAGCAGGTGAAGATCACCGAGCTTCTGGCTACCAAGGGTCTGCAGCGTGTTCCAGCTGAAGAAGCTGGACCAGGCGAGATCGTCGCAGTGGCCGGTATCGAGGACATCATGATTGGTGAAACCCTCACCGACTTGGAGAACCCGAAGCCGTTGCCGCTGATCACCGTTGATCCACCAGCAATTTCGATGACCATCGGTATCAACACCTCGCCACTTGCTGGCAAGGTCAAGGGCGCCAAGGTCACTGCACGCCAGGTCAAGGACCGCCTTGACAAGGAACTGATCGGTAACGTTTCGCTGAACATCCTGCCTACCGAGCGTCCGGATGCTTGGGAAGTCCAGGGCCGTGGCGAATTGGCACTGGCTATCCTCGTTGAGCAGATGCGTCGCGAAGGCTTCGAGCTGACCGTTGGCAAGCCACAGGTAGTTACCAAGATGGTTGACGGCAAGGTCCACGAGCCGATGGAGCACATGACCATTGACGTGCCCGAAGAGTACCTGGGTGCCATTACCCAGCTGATGGCTTCGCGCAAGGGCCGCATGACCAACATGGCCAACCACGGCACCGGCTGGGTACGCATGGAATTCATGGTTCCTGCACGTGGCCTGATCGGCTTCCGTACCCGATTCCTGACCGAAACCCGTGGCGCAGGCATCGCTTCGTCGCTGGCTGAAGGCTACGAGCCATGGGCAGGTGCCATCGAATACCGCATCAACGGTTCGATTGTTGCCGACCGCGCTGGCGTTGTGACTCCATTCGCAATGATCAACCTGCAGGAACGCATGAGCTTCTTCGTGAAGCCAACCGAAGAAGTCTACGAGGGCATGATCGTTGGCGAGAACTCGCGCGCCGATGACATGGACGTGAACATCACCAAGGAAAAGAAGCTCACCAACATGCGTGCAGCTTCCTCGGACAGCTTCGAGAACCTGACCCCGCCACAGACTCTGACCCTGGAAGAGTCCCTGGAATTCGCTCGCGAAGACGAGTGCGTTGAGGTTACCCCAGAAGCTATCCGTATCCGCAAGGTGCTGCTGAACGCCAATGACCGTGCCAAGGCAACCCGTGCACGCGCTCGCGCCTAATCAGCGAAAAAACCAGGGCAGCAACCTCTCGGCGCTTTGGCGCGGAGCTGTTGCCGCCCTGGTAGCAGGACTGTTCGGCACGGCTATCCACGCCTCCATCAGCTACGCCGGAAATGACGTGCCGCTGGTGTGGGGTGTCGCAGTAGCCTGGCTGCTGCTCGGCCTGCTGGTGTACTGGGCTGCGGTGTCCTCAGGGAAACTGTGGTCCGGGGCGCTGGCGCTGATCGGCTGCTATGTCTGCGTGGGATTGATATCCTACGTCGGCAATGACCAGCTGATCCTCGGCATGCAGTACTATCAATACCTTCCCGGACCGGCGCTGGCTTCGGCTCTGTGGATGTATGGAATGATCATTCCTGCGATCATCGGCTTGGTGCTGGCCCTGCGAGCTATTCGCAAACAGCATCGCCAGGACTAAACAACGAAGGCGCACTTCCCGCGATTGGGAAATGCGCCTTCGCTGGTTAACGCCAAGTGCACAGATCTTGGAATCTGTAGTTCTAGCTTCTCTCGTTGCCGGTGATGTCCAGATGGTGGGCCAAGAAGAGCGAGGTTGCCACGCCATCTTCTTCGGGCTCACGCATCGCGTAGTCTTCAATTACCGAACGCAGCCGCGACATCATTTCCTGGCGGGACGCTTCGCTGAGCTTCAGGCCCACGCGGATGATCTGGATTTCTTGAGGATCCAGTCCCTCAATTTCCTGCAGGAAAGTATCGACAAGCATGGGGGCAGCGTCTGGGATGCGCGTTCCCCAAGACTGCTTGGTGCTCCGGTAGGGAACTTCCTTGGCGCCGCGATTGCCGCGTCGGGCTTCTTCCGGGGCGAGGTAGCCGTTATTCACCAAGGTTCGGACATGATGCAGCGACGTGGCCGGATTCAGATCAAGAATGTCCGCGATTTCCTTATTCGTTCGTGACTCGTGGAGGCACAAGCGCAGGATACGAAGCCTCAGCGGTGAGCTGAGTGCACGTGCTCGCGATTGGACAAGTTTGTCAGAAGGCATAAAAACAGCATACGGGAAAATCGTGGAGTGATTGGCAGAATCAAATCACATGTCGCACAACAGCGGTTCGGCGCAATGCATCGATCCTGCCGGATACTAGTCCTTCGGCGTCCGAGGCCGGCGGCGCTCCGGGGCCGGAGGGACGAGTTTGGCATGGGTGATCAAAGCCCGCGGGATGACTACGAGACCCGATCGGGTCTGGACGCTGATCGAATCCACCGTGACTTCCCGCAGCTCGCCCAACGCGTCGCTAAAGCGCCCGCTTGCTGTGCTGGCTTCCACAGGCAAGCGGTAGCGCACAACTAGACGTTCACCGGGAGTCATATCACTGAAACTAAGCATTCTTGCGCGTCATCTTTTCGTAAGAAGAATTCATCTAAACCCTCTGAAGCTGAAATGTGAATGGTCGGTTACGTCACAGCAGGCCCGCGGGCGCTTTGATGTATTGATATCAGGACTAGACTGTAGTTTGAGCTGGTAAGGGATTCAAAGAGCATCCAGGAATCCGGCCGGCTCGTGTTGAAACCACCAAGTGCAAGGAAAGGTCTCGGCCCTCGTGACTTACATCATCGCTCAGCCGTGCGTCGACGTGAAAGACAAGGCGTGCGTCGAAGAGTGCCCGGTAGATTGTATTTATGAAGGCGAGCGCTCGCTGTACATTCACCCGGATGAATGCGTAGACTGCGGCGCTTGCGAGCCGGTCTGCCCCGTTGAAGCCATCTACTACGAAGATGATGTGCCGGACGAATGGGCCGACTATTACAAGGCCAACGTCGACTTTTTCGATGAACTTGGTTCCCCGGGCGGCGCCGCTAAAATTGGTAACACCGGTACTGACCACCCATTCGTCAGTGCCTTGCCACCTCAGAACCAAGGCTAGGTTTTACTTTTATGCTTGAGCTCCCCGATTACCCCTGGAACCAGCTTGCTCCATACCGCGAGCAGGCAGCGAAGCATCCAGGGGGAGTCGTGGACCTTTCCATCGGCACGCCAGTTGATGACACCCCGCAGCTCATCCAGGACGCGCTGGCTGAGGGCGCAAACTCCCACGGCTACCCCACCACGCATGGAACCGCAGAAGTCCGCCAGGCCATTGTCGATTGGTTCGCACGTCGCCGCCAAGTCACCGGCCTGGGCATCAACGACGTCATGCCAACCGTGGGCTCAAAGGAAATGGTGGCCTGGTTGCCGCTGCTCCTGGGAATCGGTGCCGGGGATATTGTGGTTCGTCCAAAAATTGCGTATCCAACCTACGACATTGGTGCCCAACTTGTCGGTGCGACACCTATCGCCACCGATGACCTTGATGAACTGAGTACCGAAGAACTCTCGCGAGTGAAGCTCATCTGGGTGAACTCGCCAGGCAACCCCACCGGCAAGGTAACCGGGGTTGGGCAACTGCAGCGAATCGTTGAACGGGCCCGCGACATCGGCGCCGTCGTAGCCTCCGATGAGTGCTACGCAGAACTCGGTTGGGAAGACTTCGAAGGCCAGGTGCCGAGCATCCTTGACCCGGAGGTCAACGGCGGAAATCTCGATAACCTGCTGGCTTTGTACTCGCTGTCCAAGCAATCGAACCTCGCGGGCTACCGCGCGGCATTTGTCGCCGGCGCGCCAAACCTCATGCCAACGCTGGTTAACAGCCGCAAGCACGCCGGAATGATCGTGCCTGGACCCATCCAGCACGCCATGGCAGTGGCGCTGAACGACGACCAGCACGTAGCCCAACAGCGCGAACTGTACCGGGCGCGACGCGACGCATTGCGTCCCGCCCTTGAAAACTTCGGCCTCAGAATTGAAGATTCGGTGGCCGGCTTGTACCTGTGGTGCACCCAGGATCGGCCAAGCTTCGAGACCATCGGCGCCCTTGCGGAGCTGGGAATCGTTGCCGGCCCGGGTGCTTTTTATGGAACCGCTGGAGAACGCCACGTCCGCGTGGCATTGACCGCCTCCGACGAACGGATCGCGGCCGCCGTTGAACGGCTGAATTCTTCCGCCAACCGGTGAAGATGACAGCCTGATTAGCGGGATAGGGTCAAATCGCGGTATGTTCTACGGTGACGACTGACCTTTCGGAACTACACGCTTTCCGGTTAGGAGAAGCAATGACAGATACTACATCTGCACAGCTACACTTTGGAGAATCCAATCTTGAGCTTCCGGTAATCCCGGCTGCTGAGGGTAACGACGGATTCAGCGTAGCCCCACTTTTGAAGACTACTGGGAACGTGACCTACGATCCTGGCTTCATGAACACCGCGGCCACCAAATCCGCGATCACCTACATCGACGGCGATGCCGGCATCCTGCGCTACCGCGGATACCCCATCGAGCAGCTGGCCGAGAAGTCCAGCTTCATCGAGGTCACCTACCTGCTGATCTACGGCGAACTGCCTACCGCAGACCAGCTCGCAGAATTCGACAACTCGCTGCGCCGCCACACCCTGCTGCACGAAGAGCTCAAGGGCTTCTTCGGCGGCTTCCCACGCGATGCGCACCCAATGCCGGTTCTGTCTTCCGCAGTTTCGGCACTGTCAACCTGGTACCAGGACTCCCTGGATCCAAAGGACGACGAGCAGGTGGAACGCTCCACCCTGCGCCTGCTGGCAAAGCTGCCAGTGCTGGCTGCCTATGCCCACAAGAAGTCCATCGGCCAGGCTCTGCTGTACCCGGACAACTCGATGAACATGGTCGAGAACTTCCTGCGCCTGTGCTTCGGCACCGCTGCCGAGCCATACCTGCTGGATCCAGATGTGGTCAAGGCCCTTGACCTGCTGCTGATCCTGCATGCAGACCACGAGCAGAACTGCTCGACTTCCACCGTGCGCCTGGTTGGTTCTTCCGAAGCCAACATGTTCGCGTCGGTTTCTGCAGGCATCCACGCCCTGTCCGGCCCAGCCCACGGCGGCGCCAACGAAGCTGTGCTGAAGATGCTGCGCGAAATCCAGTCCTCCGGAATCTCCCCGGAAGACTTCATGCAGAAGGTCAAGAACAAGGAAGACGGCGTACGCCTGATGGGCTTCGGCCACCGCGTGTACAAGAACTACGATCCACGCGCCAAGATCATCAAGAAGACCGCTCACGACCTGCTGGCCAAGCAGGGCAAGAACGAACTGCTCGAGATCGCGATGAAGCTGGAAGAAACTGCGCTGAACGATGAGTACTTCATCTCGCGCAAGCTCTACCCGAACGTGGACTTCTACACCGGCCTGATCTACACCGCCATGGGCTTCCCGGAGAAGATGTTCACCGTGCTGTTCGCGATCGGTCGCCTGCCAGGCTGGATCGCGCAGTGGCGTGAAATGATCAAGGATCCTGAACTGAAGATCGGCCGCCCACGCCAGTTGTACATGGGAGAGACCGCTCGCAACTACCCGGGCCTCTAGGCCACAGGGCAAGTAGCGTTCACTGACAAGGAGCTTTCCACCATTCAAATGGTGGAAAGCTCCTTGTCTGTTTTAAGCGCGGGGACGGGAGTATCCTGTGAGTCTAAGACTGCGGGGGTATGCCTAAAAGTCAGGTGGTATGCATGTACTTTCGTCGTGGAAATAATTGGTCCTTGGCGGTAAAAACCAATCAGACGATGTTGATGGCCTTGTACTTACGTGAGCTCGGCGGGGTGGATCCCGCCGAAGCCGGGCCCAACTGTCGCTTAACCTCAGTGATCAAGAACCGCCATGGCACTGATGCCGCACACGGGCAGTTCAAGCAGGAGTGGAGCGCCTGGTGGGGAGCCTTGACTGCGGGGGAGATCGCGGAGCAGAGCGCTCCTAAGCAGACGCTGCACGAGCAGCTGGGCCAGGAGGGCTATCCCGCACTTGCCAAGCTGGCTAAAGCCCATTACGGTCAAGCAACGCTGTTTGCTCAGCAGCATGCCGAGGAATTTGTCGAAAAGAGCATGGGCTATGTGCCGCTGCGCCTCGATGAATTAGAGAGGATCTTGTTGGATCACGGGGTGGATCACGATACGACAGCACCGAAGCAGCAGATCCAGCTTATTGACATGCCCCTGGACGAGCCACGTGCCTGGCTCACCGGCCGAGCGACAATTGTTGCCAGCACATCCTTGCTGCAGGATTCCAAGGCGTTCCACGGCTTCATCCAGCCCATGGTCACCATCATTTTCCCGGGAGCTTAAAAGAAATTGGGGCCCGCTGAATATCTCGATAATCCAGCGAGCCCCTAAACGTCTCTAGTTGGCGTGCAGTGCGCTGTTCAGCTCCACGGTCTGGCCGGCGCGAGGCAAAGCCTCGACCGCGCCAGAAATCGAGTTGCGACGGAACAGCAGGTTGGAAACTCCGGACAGTTCCAGGGCCTTGACCTGCTTCTCGCCCAAAAGCACACGGGTGCCAGCAGTCACGTAAAGTCCGGCTTCGACCACCGAGTCATCGCCCACCGAAATGCCAACACCAGCATTGGCGCCCAGCAGGACACGCTCGCCAATGACGATGCGCTCGCGTCCGCCGCCGGAAAGCGTACCCATGATCGAGGCGCCGCCTCCGACATCGGAACCGTCGCCCACAACCACCGAAGCCGAGATGCGGCCCTCGACCATTGAGGTGCCCAGGGTGCCAGCATTGAAGTTCACGAAGCCTTCGTGCATGACGGTGGTACCTTCGGCAAGGTGCGCGCCCAGGCGAACGCGATCAGCGTCAGCAATGCGGACGCCCGTCGGAACGACGTAATCGACCATGCGCGGGAACTTGTCCACTCCATAGACGGTGACCGCGCCGCGAGCACGCAACTTCAGGCGAGTTACCTCGAAGCCATCAACCTGGCATGGGCCGAAGTTGGTCCAGACCACGTTGGCCAAGTGGCCGAAGATGCCGTCAAGATTGATGGTGTTCGGCTGCGCCAAACGGTGGGATAGCAGATGCAGGCGCAGCCACACGTCAGCGGTGTCAGCCGGTGCTACGTCCAGATCGATGGTCAGCGAGACCACCTTCTGGGTGGTGCCACGGGCATCATCGTCTTGGGCAGCTGCCGCTAGCTCGCCAGAAAGCTCGTCGGCCGACGAAAGCTCGCCAAGGACAGGGGCTGGGTACCAAACGTCAAGGACGGTTCCATCCGCGGCAATCGTGGCAAGACCATGACCGGAGGCCAAACGGACGGTGGAGTCACTGGATGAAGTCACAGATTCTGAAGTCATACACTGATCGTATCCTCGAAACGCCGGGTAACGTTGATAGATGACAGGCTAGTGAAGCTAGAGACGTAGGACGATGAATACCGTGAACGAATTGGACCTGCTACAGGACGTCGCAGTGCTGACCGAACAGATCATGAACATTGAATCTGTTTCCGGGAATGAACAAGAAATTGCTGATCAGGTGTATCAGGCCTTGCTGAAGCTGGAGCACCTGCAGGTTCATCGCGATCAGGATGCCATCGTTGCCCGCACCAATTTCGGCCGCGAGCGCAGAGTCGTGCTCGCAGGCCATCTGGACACCGTTCCGTTGCCCCGCACGCAAGGCGCCAAGGGCACGGTCCCGGCCCAGGTGATCGACGGCGTGCTCTATGGACGCGGGGCGACCGATATGAAGGGCGGTGTCGCGGTGCAGCTGGCCCTGGCTGCCGAACTGACCGATGCCAAATACGATGTCACCTACGTCTTCTATGACCACGAGGAAGTGGAAGCCGCCAAATCCGGTCTGGGACGTTTGGCGAAGAACAGCCCCGAACTGCTCGAAGCTGATTTTGCCATCCTGCTTGAGCCGACCAACGGAACGGTTGAGGGCGGCTGCAATGGCACTAGCCGATTCGTGGTTCGCACCCGGGGCAAGGCAGCGCACTCAGGACGCGCCTGGATGGGCCATAACGCTATCCATGACGCCGCACCGATCCTTCAGCGGCTCTCCGACTACGAGCCCCAGACCATTACCGTGGAGGGCTTGGACTACCGCGAAGGAATGAACGCGGTGCGCATCAACGGTGGAATCGCCGGAAACGTCATTCCGGACTACTGCGAAGTCGAGATCAACTATCGTTTTGCTCCGGACAAGACGCTGGCTGAAGCACAAGCCCTGGTCTTCGAACTCTTTGATGGCTTTGAAATCGAGCGAACCGATGGCGCCGAAGGGGCCAAGCCTGGTTTGGACCAGGAGATCGCAGCTGACCTCATCAAGATTCTTGGCCAAGAACCCAAGCCCAAATACGGCTGGACCGATGTGTCCCGTTTCTCGGCCCTTGGCGTTTCTGCCGTGAACTTTGGTCCTGGCGACGCATTGTTGGCCCACAGTGATGATGAGCATGTCACCCAGGACGATATCCGTGCGTGCCTGAACTCCTTGCGCACATGGTTGAGCTAGCCCTGGCGAGAAGACCAAGACAATTGAAACAGAAGCGCTCCTTGCACGATGCAAGGAGCGCTTCTGCTACTGCTGGCCAGATGGATGCCGTACTACAGGCTAATGGTCCTTGGGACCATCTTGTGGGCCGGTCTCGGCAAAGGTCACAGCAGTGGTACCAACAACTGTTGGAGCATTCTTGTTTTTCTTGACCCGGCTGCTCAGCCGCTTTGAAGTCCATTCTGCAATCTTGCCCAAGGTGAAGTTGATCAAGATGAAGATGACCGCAGTGACAATCAAAGCCTGCAAGACATTGCCGTTAGGCGAGGAATAGGTTCGCGCGAAGAACAAGAGCTCGTTGAAGCTGATGATGTAGCCCAGCGCCGAGTCCTTCAAGATCACAACGAACTGGCCAATCAATGCCGGCAGCATCGCCACAAGTGCCTGCGGGATTTCGATATGCCGCAAGGACATGCCATGGGTCAGGCCGATGGCGATACCAGCTTCCCGCTGTCCCTTAGGCAGGTTGTGGACGCCAGATCGGACCAGCTCGGCAACAACGGAACCGTTGTAGAACACCAAAGCGGCAACAACTGCCCACAACGCGGTATTCCCTGGCAGCTCCAGGGAGCGCGAGAAGAACACATTGAAGAACACGATCATCAGCAGCACTGGTACGGCGCGGAAGAATTCCACGATGACCGTGCAGAATCCGTTGACCAGCTTGTTCTGCGATAGGCGTCCGACACCGAAGACCAAGCCAAAAACCACCGAACCGATGATTCCCAGGATTGCCGCCTTGACGGTGTTCAGCAGGCCGGGAAGCAAATAGTTCTTCCAGGTGCTGCCTTGGATGAAGTCGTCCCACTGCTCCGGCTGCATCTGCCCCTTGGCTGCGAGGCCAAGGAAAATCCAGGCCATGATGCCCAGGGCCATAAGTGCGCCGACGATATTGATAATCAGAATACGGCGGCGGGCCTTGGGGCCCGGGGTATCAAAAAGAATTGAAGCGCTCATCGTGCCACCGCCAGTTTCTTGGACAGCCACGTGGTCAACAGCCCCACGGGGATCACAATAATCACGAAGCCAATGGCAAAAGTCAAGAAGATCGGAATTACGATATCGGAGCGGAACTCGATCATCGTCTTCATCACCGACGAAGATTCGGTGGCTACCGAACCAACAGCAGCAACAGTGGAGTTCTTGATCAAGGCGATCAGGGTATTACCCAGCGGGACGATTGCGCCACGAAACGCCTGCGGCAAAATCACCAGCCGGGCCGCGGGCAAGAAGCCCAGCCCGATCGCTCGTGCCGCCTCGGCTTGTCCCAACGGAACGGTGTTAACACCCGATCGGATAGCCTCGCAGACGAATGCCGCGTGATACACCGCAAGGCCCAAAACCGACAGGCGGAAGAAGTTCGCATGGAAATCACCGCCGAGGGTGAAACCAAGCTGGCCGTAGAGGGCCAGAACGGCGAACAGGATAATGATGGTCAGTGGCGTATTTCGAACCAGGTTAACGTAGCTCGTGCCGATAGCCTGGAAGCTAGCCACTGGGGAGATGCGAAGCAGCGCAAGAATTGTGCCCAGCACCAGCGCGCCGATGGCCGCCCAGAAAGTTAGTTGGATATTGACCCAGAATGCCCCTGGGATGTCGTACTCAGTGAATATGGATAAATAATTCTCCACTGCAAGCCTCTGTCTCGGTGGCCATGGTAAGGGCCAAGCGGCTAGGGGAACGATGAGCGAAAAATTCGCTCAAATAAGAAAGCAATAATGCTGCGGGGTTCAAGGGCAGTCCTTGACCCCCGCCGCATCAGGAAATGCTAGGCGCAGGTATCTGCGAGCTTTGGCGGGTTGGTCTTCGAATTCGGCGTGTATCCGGTGCCCTCGGTGTTCTTATCCAAGGCCTTCTGCCAGTCGCCGGAGTCGATCATCTTGGTGATCGCTTCGTTGATGGCCTTGCACTTGTCGGTACCGTCTGGCAGGCCGACGCCATAATTCTCTTCGCTGAATGGCTTGCCTACAACCTTGAACTTGCCCTTGTATGCAGGCTGGGCTGCCAAACCGGCAAGGATGATGTCATCGGTGGTGACCGCGTCGATGGTGCCGCCACTCATCTGGGTGACGCACTCTGCGTAGCCCGGGAGCTCCTGCAGATTCGTTCCCTCAGCGTACTTGTCCTTGACCTTCTGGGCCGAGGTAGAACCGGTTACCGAGCACAGGTTCTTGCCGTTCAATGCTTCTGGGCCATCAATGTCGGAATCTGAAGCAACCAGCAGATCCTGGCCAGCGACAAAGTACGGGCCAGCGAAGTCGATGACCTTGTTGCGCTCTTCGGTGATCGAATAAGTTGCGAAGATCATGTCGACCTGGTTGTTTTGCAGCATGGTCTCGCGGTTGGCCGAAGGAGCCGAAACGAATTCGATCTTGTCTTCGGGGTAGCCCAGCTCGTTGGCTACGTATTTTGCAACGTCCACATCGAAGCCGGTGTAGTTGTCGCCGTCCTTGAATCCCAGACCTGGCTGGTCGAACTTGATGCCGATGCGGATCTTGTCGCCGTCAGCCTCGTTGCCCGAGCCGCCACATGATGTCAGGGCCATTGCTGCGATAGCTGCCATTGCTGCGATTGTGCCAAAACGAGTTTTACGCATGTTTCCTCCTGTTGGATGCGGGTGATGAAATCAGTGGTTGGTAATGAGCTTGCCGAGGAAGTCCTTGGCACGGTCGGATTGCGGATTGGTGAAGAATTCTTCCGGAGTGGCCTGTTCAACGATTTGTCCGTCGGCCATGAAGATCACGCGGTCCGCGGCCTTGCGTGCGAAGCCCATCTCATGGGTGACCACAAGCATGGTCATGCCTTCCTTGGCCAGCCCCACCATGGTGTCGAGCACCTCGTTGATCATTTCCGGGTCCAGCGCACTGGTGGGCTCGTCAAAAAGCATGACCTTGGGTTTCATGGCCAGCGCTCGCGCGATGGCCACACGCTGCTGCTGTCCGCCAGAAAGCTGGGCGGGAAGCTTGTCCGCCTGGTTCGCCACTCCGACTCGTTCAAGAAGCTGCATTGCCAATTCCTTGGCCTTTGGCTTCTTCATGCCCTTGACCCGGATCGGACCAAGGGTCACGTTCTCCAGAATGGACTTGTGCGCGAAGAGGTTGAAGGACTGGAAGACCATTCCAACGTCGGCGCGCAACTTGGCAAGTGCCTTGCCTTCAGAAGGAAGCGTGTTGCCGTCGATCTTGATGGTGCCCTCATCGATGGTTTCCAGTCGGTTGATGGCACGGCACAAGGTGGACTTGCCCGAGCCCGACGGACCCAAGATCACAACTACCTCGCCCTTGGTGACTTCGAGGTTGATGTTGTTGAGTACATGCAGGGCACCGTAGTGCTTATTGACCCCAGTCAGTTGGACGATGGGGCCAGCTGTAGAAGCCTGAGCCTGATGATCGCTGTTCATGCAATAGACATTACTTGATGTGACGCTTGCTACGCGCTACTTCGAATAAGTCACACTTAGTTGTTACATAACTGTCACTTTAATGGTGTCGCGACACAGTCCGGCTCGCAGGGAAATTACAGATAGAGTGAAGTTATGGTTCATCAGCGAAAGAGCGAAGAGAACGCTCGTGCGGGGCAACGTCACGTCGAAGCGAATTGGCCAGGCAAGCGTCCAGAAGACCAGCTCGACCACTACCTATTGGAGAGCCCGCAGGAAGACGTGACACACACCGACGTGTGGCGTGTCCTGCGGATCCAATCCGAATTCGTCAACGGGTTTGGCACTCTTGCGGGGACCGGCCCGGCGATTGCGGTGTTCGGATCTGCTCGGACTGATCCGCAAAGCCCGTACTACCAGATGGCCCACCGCATCGGAAGCCGTTTGGCTGAAGCCGGAATCACCACCATCACCGGTGGCGGGCCAGGCGCCATGGAAGCCGCCAATAGGGGTGCCGCCGACAATGACGGCATTTCGGTGGGGCTGGGCATTGAGCTGCCTTTCGAGACCGGATTGAATGCGTCGGTGAACAAGGGCCTGAACTTCCGGTACTTCTTCGTCCGCAAGACCATGTTCGTCAAGTACTCGCAAGGGTTCATCGTTCTTCCTGGCGGCTTTGGCACGCTGGATGAGCTTTTTGAGGCCTTGACCTTGGTGCAAACCCAGAAGATCACGAGCTTCCCAATTGTCCTGGTCGGCAAATCCTATTGGGGCGGGCTGGTGGACTGGTTGACCAATACCGTCGCCGCGGAACGGGCCATCTCTGCGAAGGATTTGAACTTGTTTACGATGACCGATGATCCGGACGAAGCCGTGGATCTGGTCCTGGGCATGGCCGATAAGCAGCCTGCCCCGGAACAAGCGGTGTAGGGGAAGCCGATGCCATTCTTGCTGATCTTGATCGCGGTGCTCCTGGTGGGGGCAGTCGCGATGTTGCTCTCGGGGCAGCGCAAAAAACTGGGCGTGGGCCGGCACTTCGAGTCGCCCCACGAGCCGATCATCGGATTGGTGGAGCACCAGGCGTCTTTGCCGCCTGTATTGCTCCCTGAGAATCCGCGCGCTGAACATATCGACAAAGTGCGTTTTTCCCTGGGTCTGCGAGGTTACCGCTGCGATCAGGTTGATGACGTGCTGGACGTGCTCGCAGCTGAAATCACGACTCTGGAAAATACCATTCGTGACCTCGAGTCACGGCGTGTGATTAGCGACACGAGAGAAAATTAGTAATAATAGAAGATAAGAGTCCCAACTCAGCCGGGAATCTGGGCAGATGTTGGACAAGGCATTCGGTTGTGCGTAACGCAAAAATTGTTGCGCGCGTTAGCCACAGACGAAGGGAACAGCTTAATGGCTGCTATGAAGCCACGTACTGGCGATGGGCCAATGGAAGTCGTTAAAGAGGGCCGGAGCCTGATCCTGCGCCTGCCAATCGATGGCGGTGGACGGCTGGTCGTCGAGTTGAATGACGCTGAAGCGACCGAACTGCGCGACTGCCTTCTAAAGGTCACCGACTGATTCAGCTTGATCGCAACCACGCGATAGTAATAAAGGACCGACAACCACGTCGGTCCTTTTTGCCTGCCTACCTAGGCTTTGGAGCTGCCGGCGGCATGACGGTGGCTACGAATAACCCTTGCTCGGTGGGGAACAGGTGGGTCTGCAGTCGGGGGTCCTCGCGCAGCATCCGCAACGCATCACGGGTCATGACCGTGGATGACTTTCGTACAGCCGGTTTGGCCAAGCGGTGCTCGTCAAAGGCATTGTTCACGATAATCACACCGCCAACGCCTACAAGGCGCTTGGCTTCGGCAACATATTCCAGCAGCAAGTCAGCGCCGGCATCGATCAGCACTAGGTCATAGGCGTGATCAGCCAGGCGCGAGAGCACGTTTTCGGCGCGTTCGGTGATGATCCTGGCACGGGCCGAAGGAATTCCGGACTCGCGCAACCCCTGGCGCATGGCGTTGGCATGTTCCAGATCGGATTCGATTGCTGTCAAGGTCAGTGAGGGGCCAACGGCTTCCAGCATGGCCAGGGAAGCAACACCGACTCCCGAGCCGATTTCTACCGCGTTGCGCGGGCGGCGCAAGGTGCACAGCAGCTGCAGCATGGACCGGCCTGCTGGATCGATGCATCGTACTCCCAGGTCCTCCGCACGTTCGCGTACCGGGGCAACATGCTCGGGCTCGCTGATGTGGTTCTGGGTGTAGGTCCAGCTCGCGAAGAGTTCTGGATTCATCGAAGGCATGGTCGGGGATCCTCAATAACGTTGTCAGTTGGCGGCCAGTATCAATCGTACCCAGCGCGAGAAGCGAAATTGTTCAACTTGATAGTTCACCTGTAGGGGATTCTTAGCTTCAGCTCAGCTTCCCAACTCATACTTGAAGAGTGAACAATGTACCAAGTGAATCAGTTTCGGCCGTTTCGGCCCCAGAAACCACGACGCCGACATGGGAACAAATGGTCCATGAGCACGGCGAACAGGTATTCAGGCTGGCTTACCGCTTAACTGGCAACCGCCACGACGCGGAGGATCTCTCCCAGGAAGCATTCGTTCGCGCCTTTAAAGCCCTGGATGGCTACACTCCTGGAACGATGGGCGGCTGGTTGCATCGCATCACCACCAACCTCTTCCTGGACCAGGCTCGACGCAAGAGCAAGATCCGCTTTGATGGATTTGCCGATGGCGCTGAAGAGCGCCTGCCGGGCAACGTAATCACCCCCGAGCGCTATTTCGAATTCAACAACTTGGATGTGGACGTGCAAGAAGCCTTGCGCGCACTGTCTCCGGAGTTCCGTGCCGCCATCGTATTGTGCGATATGGAAGGTTTCTCCTATGAGGAAGTTTCCCGAATCCTCAATGTGAAGCTCGGAACGGTTCGGTCGCGAATCCACCGAGGCCGCGCCATGCTTCGCGATGCCCTGGCGCATCGCAATCCGGCCAATCGCCCGGCGAAAACCATGTCGTTGCCGCGAATTCCTCTGGGGCTGCGGAGCGCCAATTAACCGGTGGGCAGCGGTGCCAGGGCCGGCATTGTGGCGCGGTGACTTCGTGAGTTCGCTTGGGACAGGGTAATCTTTTTACGTGGATCTTTTTGGAATTAACGGTAGCGAGTTCATAGTTCTCGCGGTGCTCGCGGTCGTCATACTCGGCCCCGAAAAGCTGCCTGAATACGCCAAAAAGCTAGCCAACCTCGTCAAAGAAGTGCGACGCATGGCCAATGGGGCCAAGGAGCAGTTGCGCGACGAAGTCGGCGATGAAGTCGCCGACATCGACTGGCGAAAACTCGATCCCCGGCAGTACGATCCACGCCGCATCATCAAGGAGGCGCTGGTCGACGAATTTGATGACGCCATCAACGCGGCCAAGAGCGCTCCGAATGTTGCGGCGGCTCCGGTCCGCACGGCGATTGCTACAGAAACCCAGAAGCAGCCACCGCTCGCGGCCAATGAAGCCGCTCCCTTTGATTCCGAAGCTACCTAAAACAGCAGGCTTAGAACGACATTGGCAGCGATCGCCCGGCTAGTCCGCGCGGTCGCTGTACTAGTTTCTCCGCCAATTCTTGCAGTGACAGGGCTGCTGGCGACTGCGAGGCGCCAAGCACCACCGGAGTGCCCTGGTCCGAACCAACGCGCACGGATTCTTCCAACGGGATCTGGGATAACAAGTTGACCTCATACCCCAATTGGCGGGTCAATGATTCGCTGAGGTTCTCTCCGCCGCCGGAACCGAAGACCTCCATGCGCGTGCCATCGGGCAACTGCAGGAAACTCATATTTTCTACCACGCCGATGACCTTCTGATCGGTTTGCAGCGCAATCGTTCCCGCACGCTCGGCCACCTCGGTTGCAGTGGACTGCGGGGTGGTGATCACCAGAAGTTCGCTGTTCGGCAAAAGCTGGGATACCGAGATGGCCATGTCTCCGGTGCCTGGCGGCAGATCAAGGAACAGGTAGTCCAGATCGCCAAAGTAGACATCGGACAGGAACTGCTCCAAGGCACGGTGCAGCATTGGCCCGCGCCAAATGACAGCCTGATTCGAATCCAGGAACATGCCAATGGAAATGACCTTCACGCCATGCGCCACCGGGGGCAGGATCATATCGTCCATGCGTGTGGGATTCTGCGTAATGCCCATCAGCGACGGGATGGAAAAGCCGTGCACATCGGCATCGATCAGGCCGACCTTCAGCCCTTGGGATGCAAGATGCGCGGCGAGGTTCGCGGTGATCGAGGACTTGCCCACGCCGCCCTTGCCGCTGGCCACCGCGATAACACGCGTCAGGGACTGTGGATCAGAGAACGGCGTGCGCCGGCTGGCTAGCCGCTCGCGCAATGCGGCCCGCTGCTGGGGATCCATCACGCCAAGGGTGACATCGACATCTTCTACTTCGGCAACACCCAGCAAAGCAGCGGTGACATCCGCTTCAATGGTCGAGCGCATAGGGCAGCCAGCGATGGTCAACAAGATCGTCACTCGCGCTTTGTGGCCATCCAGCTGGGCGGACTGCACCATATCTAGCTCGGTGATGGGGCGGCGAAGCTCAGGATCGTTGACAGTTTTCAGTGCTTCAAGCAGTACTTTGGAATTGCTCACTTGCTGGTATTCTTCCGCTGCTGGGACTGCTGGGGTGCAACCGCTTCGATGATTCCGGTCTGCGGGGATGAATTCTTGCCGCTGTTCTTTTTCTTGGCACGAAGATTCAGCTCTTCACCGTCTGCGGTCTCCAGCAGCTCTTCGAGCACATTGCGCAATTCCGAGCGGACATAGTCGCGAGTCGCCACATCACGCAGGGCCAAACGCAGCGAAGCCAATTCTCGCGTCAGATATTCGGTGTCGTAGAGGTTGCGCTCGGCGCGGGCGCGGTCTTCAGACAGCGAGACACGGTCACGGTCATCCTGGCGGTTCTGCGCCAGCAGCAGCAACGGCGCAGCGTAGGAAGCCTGAAGCGAGAGCATCAGCGTCAGGGCGGTGAAACCAATAGTTGCATCATCAAAACGCCAGCCTTGTGGGGCCACGGAATTCCAGATCAGCCAGAACGCACAGAACACCGTCATGTACAGCAGGAATTGCGGGGTACCCATGAAACGGGCAAACTTCTCCGTGGCCGAGCCAAACAGGTCCGGGTTGGGGGAGAAGCGAGGCCAGAATCGTTGTCGTGCTGCCAGTGGGGTGTCCAGGCCATTAGTCTTACGCTGCTCAGCCATAGCTGGAACTCCTCTGCTGATCTGTCTATTGGTGGGGCTCGTTTAGTCTTGTGAGCGCCAATCATCGGGAAGAATGTGGTCCAACACGTCGTCGACGGTAATGGCTCCAACGAGCCGGCCTTCTTTGTTGGTGACACCGACACTGGTGAGATTGTAGGTAGCCAGATGCCTGACAACGTCTGAAATATCGGCAAGATCCGACATGGACTCCAGCTCGGTATCAAGAATGTCGCCCAGCGGTTCGGGGGGAGCGGCGCGCAACAGCGCCTGGATATGAACCTGGCCAAGGTAACGGCCGGTGGGCGTTTCCAACGGAGGTCGAACCACATAGACTGTGGAAGCCAGTGCCGGGCTCAGTTCTTCCAGGCGCACCGAGGCGAGCGCCTCTGCCACCGTTGATTCCGGTGTGAGAATCACCGGCACCGGGGTCATCACCGAACCGGCAGTGCCCTCGGGATACGCGAGCAGGCGGCGAACGTCCTTGGCCTCGTCTTCGTTCATCAAATCCAGCAACTGGTGCTTGGTTTCCTCACCTATGCCGGCCAAAAGGTCCGCCGCATCGTCCGGATCCATTTCTTCGAGCACGTCCGCGGCGCGTTCCAGGCCCAGCGCCGAGAGAATTTCAACCTGTTCGCGGTCTGGAAGTTCCTGTAGCACGTCAGCCAGGCGCTCATCTTGCAGGTGGGCGGCAATTTCCAGACGGCGCTTTTCATTCATTTCATGCAGCGCGTCGGCAAAGTCGGCTGGCTTCATCTCGTCGTGCGTAGCCACGAAGGTATCAGCGGACTGGGGCTCGTTCTGGGAGCCGTGGCGAATGTCCTGCCAGGACACCAGCACCTTGTCGCGTTTACGCGAACGCAAGCCCAAGAGGGAGGAAGTGGGGACGCCGCGTTGCACGTAGTATTCGTTGATTTCCCAGTCGCCACGACGGGTCTGGGTCAAGCCCACGTCTTCGATGACGCCTCGGCCCGAGCCGTCGACAAAGTTGATGGTGCGGTCAAACATTTCGGCAACAACCAGGATTTCCTGGCCACGCTGCTGGAAGCGGCGCATATTGACCAAGCCCGAGCAGATGACCTGGTTGGCTTCCATGGATTGGATACGGGTCATCGGCACGAATACCCGGCGCTTGCCGGGGACCTCGACCACCAGACCTACACAAGCGGCAGGCTTCTGAGGGCCGCGGGAGACAACAACTACATCGCGCAAACGGCCCAGGCGGTCGCCCAAGGGGTCGAAGACATCAAGCCCGAGAAGCCGGGCGACGAAGATTTTAGACACTTGTGCGCTCACACCTCTAGACTATCGTGTCCCATTGATCATTGTGGTGTGCAAAGCCACAAGCTCTCAACTGATTCTTTCACCCTCAGCGATAGTTAGTTCACAACTAGGCAGGCTCACAGTAAACCTGTGCACAATATAGATATGACCTCGCCTCATGGAGTAAATTCGATCAGCCCCAACGGTTTGCCTCGCGGAGAACTGCTTGGACGCTACACCAGCTACCTCGACGCGCAGAAGCTTGTTGACTACCTGGCAGACAATGACTTTCCCGTTGCTTCGGTAAGCATTGTCGGCAATGATGTGCGCACGGTTGAGCGAGTCACGGCCAAACTTTCCTACCCGAAGGTGGCGCTGGCCGGCGCAGCCCAGGGTGGCATGATGGGCCTGTTCGTTGGCCTGCTGCTCTCGCTCTTTGGCGGTGGCGGCAACGGCCTGTACCAGATCCTGTCGTCTATTGGCTTGGGCATGGCTATCTGGATGATCGCCGGTGTGGTGAGCTACTCGACCCGCCGCGGAAAGCGCGACTTCGCATCCTCGAGCCAGTTCGTCGCCACCAGCTTTGACGTGGTTGTCGATTTTGAACATGCCCGGGCGGCCCGAACCCTGGCGGCAAAACTGCCGATGCGCCCGCATCCAGCTGCAGCGCAGCCGGCTTCGGCCCCGGTGCAGCAACAAGCAGCAGCCGCACCAGCAGCTCCGGTGCAGGCACCGGCTCAGCCTCAGGGTTCTGCGGAGCCCGCTGAGTCCAGTGATCAACGTCGTGGCCAGTTCCCTGACTTGCCTGATGGACGTCCGCGCTACGGCGTGCGAGTCAACGATTCACAGCCCGCAGCAGAACCTGCAGCAAGCCTGCCGGAACAGGCTGAGGATGCGCCGAAGCCGGAGCAGGAGAAGCCAAGTGCGGGGGACAGCTCGGCTGGCTCCCAGCCGGAGCAGGACCTTTCCTCTGTTGAGCCGAAGGTGAACCCGGAGAACCCTCAGACGGCCCAGTCCAAGGACAACGAGTCCGGGGCATAAAGCAGAATTAAAGCTTTGAGGGTCCCGGTTCAGCTGCGTTGAGCAACTGAACCGGGACCCTCGGTTTTTAAGCTTCAGGCTCCGTTCTTAGCCGCGAAGCTTGGCCATCCACGCTTCAACCTCATCCGGGTTGCGCGGCAAGGCTGCGCTCAGGTTCTCGGCGCCATCAGCGGTGACAAGAATGTCATCCTCGATGCGCACACCCAGGCCGCGGTACTCTTCCGGAATCGCCAGGTCCTCATCCTTGAAGTAAAGTCCAGGCTCGATGGTGAAAACCATGCCTTCCTCCAACTCTGCATCCAGGTACAGCTCGGCACGCGCCTGCGCGCAGTCGTGAACATCCAGGCCCAGGTGGTGGCTGGTGCCATGCGGCATCCAACGGCGGTGGTGCTGGCCTTCCTGGCTCATGGCTTCGTCGACCGAGACCGGCAGGATGCCCCATTCGGACAGGCGCTCGGCCAGTACCCGCGTAGCGATCAGGTGCAAGTCGCGGAACTTTAGCCCAGGCTTCACCGCAGCGAACGCGGCATCAGCAGCATCCAGGACCGCCTGGTACACCTTGCGCTGTACGTCGGTGTACTTGCCGGAGACTGGCAACGAGCGGGTGATGTCGGCGGTGTACAGCGAGTCAGCCTCGACACCAGCGTCGAGCAACAGCACCTCGCCGTCGTTGACGGAACCGGTGTTGCGGATCCAATGCAGGATGGTTGCGTTGTTGCCGGAAGCAGCGATGGTGTCATAGCCCAGCTCGTTGCCTTCCAAACGCGCCCGGGCAAAGAATGCTCCTTCAACTACGCGTTCACCCCGCTGATGCGCCATGGCCTTGTCCAGGCTGCGCACGACGTCCTCGAAGCCATTGATCGTGGCGGCCACAGACTTGCGCAATTCTGCGATTTCGTACTCGTCCTTCACCAAGCGGATTTCCGAGACGAACTCCGAAAGCTCGGTGTCCATCGCGTCGCTGGCTTCCAGATCCTGCCCGGTGTTGATGCGCGAGGTATCCACCAGGGCATCCATATTCAGGTCCACTTCGCGCACCAGGCGGATGCGAATGCCGCCCAGGGCCTGAGGACCGGAATTCTTGGTGATCGCCATTTCCAGTTGATCCAGCGAATCGGTCGGCAGGCCGGTGCGGGCGGCCAACGACGACAATGTTGGGCGCGGGCCAACCCAGAATTCGCCAGAACGCGAATTCAGGTAGAAATCGCTGCTGTCGCGACCCGCCATGGGAGCGAAGTACAGGGTGGAAACGTGGTTGCTGCCCTTTTCGCCGGCGCCATCGTCGGTAGGCTCCATAACCAGCACGGCATCTGGTTCATGGTCCACGCCGAGGCCGGTGAGGTGCGCGAAGGCCGAGTGCGGACGGAAGCGGTAGTCGGTGTCGTTGGAGCGGACCTTCAACGGACCGGCCGGAATCACAAGGCGTTCGCCAGCAAAATTCTCCGAGAGCTTTGCGCGACGGGCCGCTGCAAAGCCTGCAGCTGCATCCTGTTCGGGCAATGCAGAGGTATCGGCAGCCCACGAGGAGGCCATGAATTCTTGGAATGCTTTGGACGTTGGACGCTGGGAACGGTTGTTCACTCGGTCTTCCAACGGCTGATCTGCGCCTTGTGCAGTTGAATCTTGATTGGTCATAGTCCAAGTGTGTCACCATCGGCGGTATCCCAGCAAAGAATCAGCGCAGGGGATAATCTAGGCTTATGCGAATTGACCTTCACACCCACTCCAATGTGTCCGACGGAACGGAAACCCCGTCCGAGCTGATGCGCTCTGCGGCTGCCGCTGGGCTGGATGTGGTGGCGCTGACCGATCATGACCAGACCACCGGTTGGGCGCCGGCGGCAGCGAGCGCAAAAGAAATCGGCCTCGGGTTTATCCCCGGAATGGAGATCACCTGCCAGGACCGCAACGGCATCAGCGTTCACTTGCTGAGCTATCTCCACGATCCCAACTATCAACCGCTGCTTGATGAACTGGACCTCGCGTTGAATGCCCGCATCATTCGCGCCCAGCGCATCGTTGAACGCCTAGCTGAGGACTACCCGATTACTTGGGACCTGGTGCGCAACCATTGCCAGCCGGGCTCCACTGTAGGGCGGCCCCATATCGCCGATGCGCTGGTAACGGCCGGAGTCGTGGAAAACCGCAATGAGGCTTTCGCCAACGTGCTGTCTTACCGTTCGCGCTACTATGTCGCCCACCCGGCCGTAGACCCGTCCAAGGCGGTGCAATTGGTTCGTGAAGCAGGTGGCGTTCCGGTCTTTGCCCATCCCAAAGCATCAAAGCGCGGACGTGTCGTAGCTGATTCGACCTTCCACGACATGATTGATGCGGGCCTGGGCGGAGTGGAAGTGCATCATCGGGATAACAGCGAGGAAGGCAAACGCTGGCTGCTTGAACTCGCTGCCGAACACGATTTGATCGTCACCGGATCTTCCGACTATCACGGAACCGGAAAACTGAACCGGCTCGGTGAGAATCTCACCGAGCCGGAAATGCTGCAACGTATTATTCAGGAAGGCACCGGATCTCAGGCCTTGATGTAGGTCGTTGACTCGGGAAGCCGTGAACGCATCACGTCAATTGCTTCAGGATTCTGGTCTACCAGGACAAACTGGCGGCCCAGCTTGGCTGCCACGGCGCCGGTAGTTCCAGAGCCTGCAAAGAAGTCCAGCACCCAGTCGCCCGGGCGTGAAGACGCCGAAATGATCCGGCGCAAAATCCCTTCAGGCTTCTGCGTGGGGTAGCCGGTCTTTTCCTTGCCGGTGGGCGAAACAATTGTATGCCACCACACGTCGGTAGGCAGCTTGCCAAGGGCGCGCTTCTCCGGGGTCACCAGGCCGGGAGCCATATAGGGTTCGCGGTCGACCTCGGTGGAATCAAAGTGATAGCGCTTTGGATCCTTCACATACACCAGGATCGTGTCGTGCTTGGCAGGCCACCGGTTCTTGGCGCGAGCCCCATAGTCATAAGCCCAAATCAGCTCGTTTAGGAAGCATTCGCGGCCAAAAATCTCGTCGAGGAGAACCTTCACGTAGTGCACCTCGCGGTAATCAAGGTGCACATACAACGTGCCATCTTCTGCAAGCAGCCGATGCGCTTGGCGCAGCCGCGGCTCAATGAAGCTGAGGTAGTCATCGAAGGTGTCATGGTAGGACCGTGCCGTACCCAGCTCGGTGTTGTAGGCCCGCCCCTGGAACCCCGTGCGATCGCCTTCGCCCTCGGTGGCACGCACCATGGTGCGTTGGGCGCGGGTTTGCTTCCGCCCGGTATTGAATGGTGGATCCACGTAGATCAACGTGAAGCACTTCTCCGGCAAGGCCGAGAGCGCACTGAGGTTATCCCCGTGGTACACGGTATTGGCTGTCGCCGGACCCGCTGGCGCATCGGCGCCAGAAGGTCCGGTTTCAGGTATTGCTGATTCTTCGGGTTGAGCAAGCACCGCTGGCTTAGGTTCCTTTCGGAAAAACGAACTGACGAGGGGATCGGGAACTAGTCCTGGCCGCCTTCATCGGTGCTGCGGGTGCGACGGCGCGGACGGCGACGGCGAGCCTGCGCGGCAGCGTTCGAGTTCTCTTCAGCGTCGGTGGCAGGCTTGTGAGTCTCGCGGTGGCGCTCGTTCTCCCGTGCCGGACGATCCTGCTTGCCCTTGGAGTGGCCGTGGCGCGAGCTCTCTGTCTCGGCTGCCTCGCCCTGAACGGCAGGCTTTTCGGTGCGCTGGCCGTTGACGGTGCGAGTGCGCGAGCGCGAATTGCTTCGGCGGCGTGGTGTGCGCGGGGTGTCAGAAGCGCGTTCGGAACCTTCGCCCTCGGCGCTGCTGGCCTTCTTCGCCCGGGGCAGGCGCCCCTTGGTGCCCTTGGGGATATCAAGGTCGGCGAAGAAGTGCGGCGAGGAGGAGTAGGTTTCCACTGGCTCAGGCACGTTCAAGCCCAGGGCCTTGTTGATCAGCGACCAGCGAGGCACCGAATCCCAGTCCACGAAGGTGACCGCGGTACCGGTGTTGCCGGCACGGCCGGTGCGCCCCACGCGGTGCAGGTAGGTGTTCTCGTCATCCGGGCACTGCAGGTTGACCACGTGGGTCACGTCGTCCACGTCGATGCCGCGGGCAGCGACATCGGTGGCGACCAGGATATCGACCTTGCCGGATCGGAAGGCCTTCAGCGCCTGTTCGCGGGCTCCCTGGCCCAAGTCGCCGTGCAGCGAACCGGCGTTGAAGCCGCGGTCAACCAGCTCATCGGAGAGCTTGGCGGCCGAACGCTTGGTCTGGGTGAAGATGATGGTCTTGCCGCGGCCCTCGGCCTGCAGCAGTCGGGCGACCATCTCGTCCTTGTCCATGTTGTGCGCGCGGTAGACCAGCTGGCGGATGTTGCGCTTGGTCAGCGAATCGTCGTCACCTGGATCCTGGGCACGGATGTGCGTCGGGCGGGTCATGTAGCGGCGGGCCATGGTGATCACGGCGCCGGGCATGGTGGCGGAGAACAGCATCGCCTGGCGCACTGGCGGCAGGGCGGCCAGGATGCGCTCGACGTCGGGCAGGAAGCCCAGGTCCAGCATCTCGTCGGCCTCGTCGAGGACCACGGTCTTGACCTGCTTGAGATTCAGCACGCGCTGGCGGTTCAGGTCGATCAGGCGTCCCGGGGTGCCGACGATGACGTCGGTGCCGGCCTTGAGCGCGTTGATCTGCTCTTCATAGGGGCGGCCGCCGTAGATGGTGGTGATCGAGATGTTCGAGTGCTTCGAGGCCTGGGCCAGGTCGGCGCCGACCTGGATGGCCAATTCGCGGGTCGGGGCCACGATCAGGGCCTGCGGGGCGCCCGGGAATTCGAGGTCCTCGTAGCCCTTGTCGCCTTCGCGGATCACGCGCTGCAAGGCGGGGATGCCGAAGCCCAGGGTCTTGCCGGTGCCGGTTTTCGCCTGGCCGATGATGTCGTTGCCGCCCAGGGCGACCGGCAGGGTCAGCGCCTGAATCGGGAAGGGGTAAAGGATCCCTGCTTCGGAGAGCGAAGCCACAATGTCTTCGCGCACGTTCAGATCGGCAAAACTTTCCTGGACCGGTTCCGCGACAGTTTCATTGTCTTGTGGTTCGACAGCCTCTGCTGCCAAAGTCGTGTCACTCACGATATTAATATTCTCGTTTCATGTGGGCACAGCACCTGCTCATCCCATGCTGCTGTGAGCATGAGGGGCTCGGTGCCGCGCAATTCCAGCGGAGCCGATCGCTTCTTTCACACAAGGGAATTTCTTTGCCCCAGGGAATGGTGACCGCTGGGAAGCCACCAAGATACTGTTTAATTTCTCAGCCCATTGCGATCGGGCATCCTATTTTCTAATAGCCCAAGCATAACGGGTTTTGCCCAAAAACCTTGGCTTAGGAGTTTTGGGCCACGATTTCGAAGCTAATCTTTCGACGCTGCGGATCTGCATGGACGAGCTTCACGGTCGCCAATGAACCTGGCTCGGCCGTCCCGGTGAAGCTGGCTGTCACGGGCAAATCCACCAGCTGGAGCTGCCCTTCGGAAGCCTTGCCCTGGCCGTTGCCCTGCCCTTGCAAGATGATGGCGTGGAACTGCTCGCCGACTCGGCTTTGCAGGACATAGGCTTCCATGAGATCCAATGAAGCGCGGTTGACTCGATTAGCCGCGGCGGAGCTCTCGCGCATCAGCGCTGGCAATTGTTCCAAAGCGGATTTCAGCTCATCGGGGATGCTTTCGCCTGTGGTCAGCAAATGGCAGGTGAGCAACACGAATCGGTCAACCAAGCGGCGCAGCGGGGCGGTGGTGTGCGCGTAGGGTGCGGCCAGCGCGGCCTGGATCATTTCGGCCTCGGGCTGGCCATTGATGACGTGGTAGTCGGCCCCGCGGAACAAGGAAGCGGCGCGATGCATGATGACCAGTTGCTTTGGATCGCTGACATCCAAGGCATGAAGATACTGGCCGTAGCTGATCCGTTCATCCCATGGTTGCCCCAGCAGCTGGGTTTGAGCACGGAACTCCTGCAGGCTTTGCTCTTCGGGCTGCGGCATGGTCCGAAGAATTCCCACCCCGGAGTCGAGCATCAGGCGTGCCGCGGCAATTCCGGTGAGCAGGGAGATCTGGGCATTGTGATCTTCCAGCGGCAGGGGCACCCGGCTGACCAGCCGATAGCCGTCGCCGTCTGGCTCGATTTCCTGGTCTGGAAGATTCAGCGAGGCACCGCCACGCAGCCTTTCCTGATCAATTCGCAATCCGCCGATTTCGGCCAGCAGTGCAAGCTGTTCATCTTGCGAGCCGCCATCGAGCTGTTGCTGCGCCGTGGCGTAGTCCAGCTGGGCGCGAGACTTGATCCGCACGCGCTTCAGTTCCATGGCACCTAGCGCGCCCTGCTGGTCAAGGGAGATTTTCCAGTGAAAGGCCGGACGGACCTGTTCGGGCAGTAGGGAACCTTGGTCCTCCGAGATCAACGGCGGGTGAAGGGTGATCTTGCGATGCGGGAGGTAGTAGGTTTGTCCTCGTTCGCGAGCTACCTGGTCTAGTGCACCACCAAGTTCAACAAAGGCTGGCACATCGGCGATCGCATAGTTGACGATGTAGCCATCGCCGGTCTTTTCCAGATACATGGCCTGATCCAAATCGGTTGCGCCCTCTGGATCAATGGTGAAAAACGGGATCCCCGTGGCATCTTCGGCGGGCAGCACCAGATTCGCCACCGCAGTCTCGGCGGCAGCAAGGGTTGCCTCGTCGAAGGGTGCGGGCACCTCGAATTCCGTTTCGAGTCCCAGCAGGAGTTGGGCCAAGTCGCTGGCTGGTACTGGGCGGGGGCTGCGGATTCGTCGATCGGTCACCCTTTAGCACTACCACAGTTGCGTGAACCAAATCACCATTGAGACGAAGAATGGCTGGTTTCCCTTGAAGGGAAGCCAGCCATATCTTGCAGGCACTGGAAGCCTGCCTTGGTGCAAATGCTACTGGGCGAAGCCCACGCGGCGGACCTCTTCTGGGCCAATCTCGACGTATGCGATCCCAGCAGATGGAATCAATACTTCGCGGCCCTTGGGGTCTTTGAGCGCCAGGCTTGTTCCATCGGCGATGGCCTTTGAAACCAGATCGTTGACTTCTGCGTTGCTGAGCTCGGATTCAAGTACAACTTCGCGGGCTACATTCTGAATGCCAATCCGGATTTCCATGATTGTCGCTGATCCTCTCGAAAGAATTAGGTGTCCCGTATGGGTTCCCTGAAGACTAATTTAGCTATGTTTCTTTGGGGAACTGCGAAATTCCGCGCCAAGCTAAACGCGAAATCAGATCAACGGCCGTGGACTGGTCCACTTCTTCGTCGGTGGACGCCCAATAACGTGCCGAAACCTGGCTCAGCCCGGCCAGTGCCCGGCCGGCCAAGAGGCCCTCGGCTTCACTCATGTCGGTGTCTTGAACAACAACTCGGGCGATGGAGGTGGCCAGGGCATTGTTGAATTTCTCGATGCGTCCCGCGATCAGGGCATCGGAGAGAACATCGGATTCAAAAATCAGGCGGTAGGCCTGGGATTCGCCCTTGATGTAGCTGTAGTAGGTGTTGATGGTGGCAAAGACGCGCTGGCGGTTGTCGGTGGTTGATTCGATCGCCTCATCGAGCTGCCGGCTGAAGTCGGCAAGGTGCGAGTCAAGCAACGCCAGGTACAGTTCACGCTTGCCGGGGAAGTGCTGATAGAGCACCGGCTTGGAGACGAGAGCGACTTCTGCGATTTCATCCATGGAAGCGCGGTGGTAGCCATGGGCAACAAAAACCTGGTGCGCGGCTTGCAGGAGTTGACGGCGCCGGGCTTCGCGCGGCAGGCGCTGTGAACGGGCACCTTTGATATTTTCAAGTTCCGTCATGTCGAATCCGGCCTTTCCACCTGCTAGGCAATCAACTCCCACGTGCAACTCGAACTTTGCGGGAAATGATCTAGTTGAAAGTAGTATTCCATGCTTTGACTTGGAATGCGGAACTGAAAATCAATCCTCGTGTACTAGTTACGCGGATTTTGATTCGGTGTTCACCGGGCAGCTGGCTGCCAGGGCCGAGGCGTGCTCCTGGACTGGCTGTGCAGCGGGTTCCGTGGCCTGCGGCTCGGAGAACTCCAAGCCATAAAGGGTTTCGAGGGCTGCAACGTATTCATCGGTGCGGCCTTCGCCGGCCAATTCCCGGGCACGTATCGTTGGGACGTGCAAGAGCTGGCGGACCATGCGGCGCATGGCCAGTTCGACTTCTTCCGCAGCGGCGGTGCAACCGTGTTGCGCACGCACCTTGGCGATCTCTGCATCAAGAACCGCCTTGGTGTGCTGGCGCAAGGCAACAATAGCGAAATCGGCTTCGCGCTCGCGCTGGGCAGCGGCGAACTCTGCGGTGGCCTTCTTGACGATTCGACTTGCTGCATGCACTGCCATGGCCTGCTCGGTCGGTGCCGCCATGCGGACCGATTCAAGGGTGATCAGCTCGGCGTCAGGCAATTCAACCAGCGTCGGATCAAAATCGTGGGTCAAGGCCATGTCGATGGCGATCAGCGGGTGGTTCTTCACGCGCAGCTCTTCGAGCTCGGTACACGAAAGCTGGTGTCCGCCGCCGGAGCAGCCAACGATGACATCTGCTTCACGCAGTGCCTGGGGCAAAAGCTCATCGGAAAGCGGGAACCCGCCACGCTTGGCGGTGAAGTCTGCGGCGCGGCCGGAGTGCGAGTACACAGAAATGCGCTTGACGCCGCGTTCCTTGAGCAGTGCCATGGTGGCCCCTGCGTAGGACCCGGTGCCAAAGAGCACAACATCCTGTTCGGACCACTCGCGGTCGCCGGCCATCAGCTCTTCGGCAAGATCGAGGGCGACCGAAACAACGGATTTGCCCTGCATTCCCAGATCGGTGTTCGAGCCGACGTCCTTGGCAGCTCGGGTGGCGTTCTGGAAGAGGCGGGTCAAATTGCTGGTGGTGGTTTTTTCCTGCTGCGCCTGGGTCAGCGCGCGGCGGACCTGTCCGGCAATTTCGCGTTCTCCGACCACGGCCGAATCCAGGCCGGCACCCACCGAGAAAAGGTGCTCGATGACTGGTTCGCCTTCGAGGGTGGTCAGCCGGCGAGCCAGGAAGTCGGGGGAGAGGTCGGTGTGCTGTGCCAGCGTCGCTACCAGATGATCGGCGGCGTCATCGGCTTGTTCAACATCCGCGTACACCTCGAAACGGTTGCAGGTGGCAAGGACGACGGCACCATTGATGGCCGCCGAGCCGTTAACGGAGGCAGCTGCCAGCCCGTCGGCCGAGGCGCTAATTTGCGCGACGGTCTCAAGATCGAGCTGCGAATGCGAAGCGACAAGAGATAAGAAAACCACAGTGCCCCTAGAATAAGCCGGATCGGGAGGCCAAACAACGCAGGTTTGCCTAAATTCGGGCTCCCGTACTGGGTTAGGTTGCTCACCTTCGGCTTCAGGCGAACGTCCTGAATGAGCATTTAAACTCAAGAGTTGGCAGAATTGGATTATGACCCTGTCGCAGAACCATCCGATGCTTGATGGACGTACCCGAGATTCCGCTTTGATCCAGGCTTTGACCGGCAAAACGCCGTCGCATCACCCCGTGTGGTTCATGCGCCAGGCTGGCCGTTCACTGCCTGAGTACATGAAGCTGCGCGAAGGGGTGAGCATGCTGGATTCCTGCCTGGATCCCGCCATGGCCAGCGAAATCACCTTGCAGCCGGTGCGCCGCCACAAGGTTGATGCCGGGATCTTCTTCTCCGACATTGTCATCCCGCTGCGCTTGGCAGGGATCGGCGTGGACATCGTTCCCGGTGTGGGCCCGGTGCTTGACACTCCGATTCGCACCGCAGAACAGGTGGCGGCGCTGCCAGAGCTCACCGACGAGTCGCTGGAACCAATCCGCGAAGCGGTGAAGCTCACCGTGGCCGAACTGGGCAAGACGCCATTGATCGGCTTCGCCGGCGCGCCGTTTACCGTGGCCGCCTACATGGTCGAGGGCAAGCCAAGCCGGGACCACCTGGGCCCGCGCACCATGATGCACAGCGAGCCCGAAGTGTGGGATGGGCTGATGAAGTGGGCAGCCAAGGCCTCGGGCCTGTTCCTGCGCGCGCAGGTTGAAGCCGGTGCTTCCGCCGCCCAGCTCTTCGACTCCTGGGCTGGCTCGCTGTCGCTGCCGGACTACGAAAAATATGTTGCCCCCTATTCTTCCCTGGCTCTGGACCACGTGCGCGACCTGGGAGTGCCGATGATCCACTTTGGCACCGGGACCGGAGAACTGCTGAGCGCCATGCGCGATATCGGCGTGGACACCGTGGGCGTGGACTACCGCATTCCGCTTCAGACCGCCATCGGCCGGCTTGGCCAGGAGGTGTCGGTGCAGGGCAACATCGACCCGGCGCTGCTCACCGCACCGTGGGAGGTCCTCGAAGCCCATGTGCGCGAAGTGGTTGAGGCCGGCAAGCAGGCTCGCGGACATGTGGTGAATCTGGGGCATGGTGTTCCTCCGACCACGGATCCGACGGTGCTCACCAAAGTGGTCGAGCTCATTCACTCGCTGTAATTCATCGGGTCTAAGCTGGAAGCAATGCCTTGGGCGAGCCTGTGCAATGCCCTGCCCAAGACTCCGGCTGCAAAGTGTGAAGGTAGAAGGTGCTAAGTACGTGAGCAAGGAATCAACGCCCGCAACAGCCGCGCGTCGGGACAAGGCGGCAGAAGCGCCGGCCCATGCCTTGCGCTTGCTCGAAAAGGTGCGCAAGGCCAGCGAGGCCAGGCACGCCAAGCAGGTCCACCACGGCGAATTGCCGGCCCAAGCCCCGCACGCGGTCATCGTCGGCGGCGGCATTGCCGGGCTGGTCGCGGCCCGGGATCTGCGCCAGAGCGGTCATGAAGTAACCGTTCTGGAAGCTGGCAACAGCTTTGGCGGATGCCTGCGCACCACCGAAGTGGCCGGCTTGACGCTGGATGCTGGTGCCGAATCCTTTGCCCTGCGCCAGGGGACCGTGGCCAGCTACCTCGATGAGCTGGAACTGTCACCACGGATTGCCAAAACTTCCGGCAAGCCAGCATGGATGATCCAGGACGGCCAGGAAGGGATTCTCGCACATCCGATGCCGGCAACGGCCCTGATGGGCATCCCCGCTGATGTCCGCAGCGACGAGGTGCGCAATATTATCGGGCGTGCCGCCACGGTGCGTGCCGCAGCCGACCTGATTACGCCAATGAACAGGAAATGGGCCACCGAAAAGCTTTCCGTGGCCGAGGTGGTTCGCACCCGCATGGGGCAGGCGGTCCTGGACCAGCTGGTGGCCCCGGTGGTCAATGGCGTCTACTCCACCGACCCGGCGAAGATTTCAATTGATGCCGCGGCCCCGGGGCTGCGCCAGGCCATGCAGGAAACCGGATCGCTGGCCAAGGCGGTGGCCATGCTGCAGGCTTCCGCTCCGGCCGGCTCGCGCGTTGGCGGGCTCGACGGCGGCATGTACACCATGGTCCAGGCGCTGGTGCAGCAGCTGGAGGAGGACGGGGCCGCACTGGTCCGGAACTCGCCGGTCACCGCGCTCAGCTACGACGCGCAGGCCCAGGTTCCCTATGCGCTCAGCAGCCTCGGTCAGGAGATCCGCGCCGACCGCGTGGTGATCGCCACCCCGGCTGCAGGGGCGCTGGAACTGCTCAATCCGCTGCTTGCAGAAAAAGCGCGGATTAGCAGCGACAACGCGCCGAACGCCATTGCCCTGGCCATCTTGGTGGTGGACAAGCCGGAGCTGGACGACGCGCCGCGCGGCTCGGGCGTGCTGGTCTCCAAGCAGGCGCCGTTGACTGCGAAGGCGCTGACCCACTCCACGGCGAAGTGGCCATGGCTTGCCGATGAGGCAGGACCCGGAACCCACGTCCTGCGCCTGTCCTTCGGGCGGATCGGCGAGCAGGATCCAGTGGTGGATTCCGGTGATGACCAGCAGCTGATCGAATTGGCAATCAAAGACGCTTCAAAGATTCTCGGTGTTCAATTGCATCGGGATGATGTCCTGGGCAGTGCCGTCTCGCGCTTCAGCGATATGGTGCCGCTGCAAGGCGAAGCCGCCATGGAACGCCGGAAGCAACTGGAACAGGCACTTGCCCCCTTTGACGGGCTTGATGTGGTTGGCGCCTGGATTTCGGGCACCGGCCTGGCGCGGGTGATCGGCCAGGCACGCCGCGCCGTGGCCATCAGCGCCCGCTGAGTACTTAGCAAACAACTGTGGATGTCCACATCCAATTTCAGATTCCCAGATCAAGGAGAACATCACGTGAGCAACGCACCTGAGCACAATTCGCCGGTTATGAATGAACGGGCGAACGCCGGGGAGAACCCGACCTTCTTCTACACGCTCTGGACCATTTTCAAGCGCTCCGAAATGATCAATCGCAGCGAAGAGGCCGCCACCGAGTTCGATGCCCTGATCGAGCAGCTGGCCGCCGAGGGCGCCACCGTGCGCGGCATCTACGATGTCTCGGCCATGCGCGAGGATGCCGACATCATGGTGTGGGTCCACGGGCCTTCGGCGCAGCTGCTGCAGGCCTCGATGCGCCAGATCCGCCGTTCGGCGCTGCTGGAAGGCACCCAGATCGCCTACTCGACCATGGCGGTGCACCGCGAAGCCGAGTTCGCCAAGAACCACTCGCCGGCCTTCGCCCGTGGCATCCGCGCCAAGGAATGGATGACCGTCTATCCGTTCGTGCGCTCCACCGACTGGTACACCATGGATCCTGCGGAGCGCGGAAAGATGCTGCGCGACCACGGCATCCTGGGCCGCGAGTTCCCGAACGTCTTGGCCAATACCGTGGCCGCCTTCTCCTTCGGCGACTACGAGTGGCAGATCTGCCTGGAAGCCGACGACATGATCGACCTGGTCGACATGATGCGCCACCTGCGCTACACCGAAGCCCGCCACCACGTGCGTGAGGAGACCCCGTTCTACACCGGACGCCGCATCTCGGCCGCCGAGGCGCTTGAGGTACTGAAGTGAGCCAGACCTTCGATCCGCGCGAGGGCTACGACCAGAACGGCCGGATGGCCCCCAAAGCGTACGATGCCCTGCTGCTGGCCTCATTTGGCGGCCCGGAAGGACAGGACGACGTGCTGCCCTTCCTGCGCAATGTCACCGGCGGACGCGGCATCCCCGATGAACGCCTCGAAGAGGTCGCGGTGCACTACCGCAAGAACGGTGGCGTCTCGCCGATCAATGAGCAGAATCGTGAACTGAAGTCCGCGCTGGAAACCGAATTGGCAGCACGCGGCATCAACTTGCCGATCTACTGGGGCAACCGCAACTGGCATCCCTTCGTCAACGACACCCTGCAGCAGCTGGCCGATGATGGCCACCGAAAGGTGCTGATGCTGGGCACCGGTGCCTACTCCGGCTATTCGGCCTGCCGCCAATACCGCGAAGACTTGGGCATGGGTCTTCTGGCTACCGGCCTGGACCGCGAAGTCGAAGTCGACAAGCTGCGCCAGTTCTTTGACACCCCGGCCTTTGTGCAGCCGTTTGTCGAGGGGCTTCGCAGCTCCCTGGCCACAGTGCGCGCCCAGCTCGAGCAGGCCGGCAAGGCCGGGGGCGCGATCAAGATCGTTTTCGTCACCCATTCGATCCCGCTGGGCGATGCCAATGCCGCCGGTCCGCAAGCGATCCGCGAGACCCTGGGCGAAAACCTCTACACTGCCCAGCACCGCGCGGTAGCCCGATACATCCTGTCCCAGGTGGATGAAGCTGCCGGACTGGAGCATTCGCTGGTGTACCAGTCGCGTTCGGGCGCGCCGCACACCCCGTGGCTGGAACCGGATATCAACGACGCCTTGGAAGCTGATGCCGCCGCCGGCGTGGCCGGCGTCGTGGTGGTGCCCATTGGCTTCATCTCGGATCACATGGAAGTGCTGTGGGACCTGGATACCGAAGCCAAGGACAGCTGCGCGGAACTGGGCTTGGCCTTTGACCGGGTGGCAACCCCCGGCACGCATGCGGCCTTTGTCTCCGGCCTGGTTGATTTGATCGAGGAACGCCTGCTCGGCGCCGACGGCAAGGCCCTGCGCGAGGGGCGCCAATCGGTTGTCGAAGGCGGGCCGTGGTTCGATGTGTGCCGTCCGGGATGCTGCGAAAAGCGGGCCCTGGACGGAACGCTGCGGCCAACCATTGCAGCTGTCGACTCGGAAGTGGGAGTGCCCCAGCCATGAGCGCAACTTTCAAGGTGGGAACCCGCGGCAGCGCGCTGGCCACCACGCAAACCGGCTGGGCTGCCCAGAAGCTGTCCGAAATTTCCGGGCTGGGCGTGGAAACCGTACTGGTGAAAACCGAAGGAGATGTGGTCACCGGATCGCTGGCCAGCCTCGGCGGGACCGGCGTCTTTGCCGCGGCGCTGCGCCAGAACCTCCTGGACTCCGGCTGCGACCTGGCGGTCCATTCCCTGAAGGACCTGCCGACCGCCCAGCCCGAGGGCTTAGTGCTTTCCTGCATCCCAGCGCGTGAAGATGTGCGCGATGCGCTGTGCTCGCACGACGGGCTTGGACTCGATGAATTGCCGCAGGGCGCCAAGGTGGGCACCGGCTCGCCGCGCCGCGGGGCGCAGCTGCTGGCGCATCGCCCGGACCTGCAGATCGTGGATATCCGGGGCAATGTGCCGACCAGGCTGGGCCGGGTCAAGGGGATCGGCGAAACCCTGGATGACGGCAGCGTCGGACGCGGCACCCAGGGGGACCTGGATGCCGTCATCCTTGCCGCGGCCGGAATGCGCCGGCTTGGCCTGGCGAAGTACATCACCGAATACCTCGATCCCTCGATCATGCTCCCGGCACCGGGCCAAGGCGCCCTGGCGCTGGAAACGCGCACCGCGGGCTCCGGCCATGAAGCACTGGACCAGGCGCTGGCGGCCTTCGACGATGAGGCTACGCGCCTGCAGGTAGTGGCCGAGCGCTCGCTGCTCTCCACCCTGGAGGCAGGCTGCGCGGCACCGATCGGTGCCTTGGCGCATTTGGACGGGGGAGAGCTTGTGCTGGAAGCCGTGGCGTGCAATCCCGATGGCTCCCAAACCATGCGTCGAAGCGCGCGCACTGCCGCCGCCGGCATCGCCTCGGCCCAGCAATTGGGCCGCGACCTGGCACGTGCCATGATCGCCGATGGCGCGGCCGTGATCGCCGGATTGGCCTAGATCATCCGCCCATGGCCTATCAAGCATTGATCCTGCGCAACCCGGCGCGAGCCGAGGCCACCGTGCAGGAGTTCGACAAGCTGGGCATCACCTCGTGGTGTGCCCAGCTGATCGAAACCATCTGGCCGCGGGACCGCAAGGCCCTGGATAGTATGGCAAGCCGTCTTGTCGATGGGCAGTACTCGTGGCTGGTGCTGACCTCGGTGAGCACCGTGCAGGTGCTCGGGCAGTTGCTGGCCGGACGGCCTCTGCCACCGCAGTTGCGCATCGCCTCGGTAGGTGAAAAAACCAGCCAGGCCATTGCCGCCACGCTGGGCCGGAAGGCCGATATCCAGCCGCAGCTGCAATCGGCTGCCGGAATGCTGCAACAGTGGCATCCCGAGCCGGGCGCGCGCATTTGCTATCCGCATGGCGACCTGGCCAGCTCCGCCTTGGCTGCCGGACTGGCTGGGCAGCCGGTCACGGTGGACGAAGTGATCGCCTATCAGAATGTCAATGCCCCCGCATCCGGCACTGTGCTCGATGGCGCCACGGCCAAGGGGGCGATGAACATCCTGCCGCCCGGGGCTATTGGTGGGAAACTGGTTGAGATGGACCTGATCGTCTTCTCGGCGCCCAGCGTGGCCCGGCGCTTTACCCAGCTGGCCGGCGACCGGCTGCCGCCCAGGGTGCACACCATCGCGATCGGTGCGCCCACTGCCAAGGCCATGGCAGAAGCAGGGCTGCCGGTCCATGCGATCGCCGCAGAACCAACTCCGCAGGGCCTGGCCCGCGAGGCCAAGGATTTGCTTCAGCTCGACGGCGTTGCCGCAGCTGAAGAGACCAAGTAGTCACGAGAGAAAGAAGAGCCATGGGTTTCCCCCAGCATCGACCACGCCGGTTGCGGCAGAATCCAGCTATCCGCCGCCTGGTCGCAGAAAATGAGCTGTCGGCACGCCAGCTGATCCTTCCCGCCTTCGTGCGCGAGGGGCTGAGCCGGCCCAACGAGATCACCTCCATGCCAGGGGTCTTCCAGCACTCCGTGGACTCGCTCAAGGCCGCTGCCAACGATGCTGCGCAACGCGGCCTGGGCGGCATCATGCTCTTTGGCATTCCCGAGGAACGCGACGAAACCGGTTCCGCCGGCCTGGACCCGCAAGGCATCTTGAACCAGGGGATCAAAGCCGTGCGCGAAGAAGTCGGCGATGAACTGGTCGTCATGTCCGACGTGTGCCTGGACGAATTCACCTCCCACGGGCACTGCGGCGTGCTCGATGCCCACGGCGCCGTGGATAACGATGCGACCCTGGAAATCTACGGCCAGATGGCCGTGGCCCAGGCTGAAGCCGGAGCCCACATGCTCGGCCCCTCGGGCATGATGGATGGCCAGATCGGTGTCATCCGCCAGGCACTGGATGCCGCAGGACGCCAGGACGTTTCGCTGCTGGCCTACAGCGCCAAGTACGCCAGCGCGTTCTACGGCCCATTCCGCGAAGCCGTGGACTCCCAGCTGCAGGGGGACCGCCGGACCTACCAGATGGATGCGGCCAACCGCAGCGAAGCGGTGATCGAAGCCGAATTGGATATTTCCGAGGGCGCCGACATGATCATGGTGAAGCCAGCAATGAGCTACCTGGACATCGTGCGGGACATCGCCGAGTTCTCCCCGGTACCGGTGTCCGCCTACCAGATTTCCGGCGAGTACTCGATGATCGAAGCAGCCAGCGCCAACGGCTGGATTGACCGCAGGTCCTCCGTTCTTGAATCCCTGTTGTCCATCAAGCGGGCCGGTGCCCAGCAAATCCTCACATACTACGCAGCCGAAGTTGCCGGTTGGCTCAAGGAAGGTAAGTAAGACTGATGTCGAACTCTGAACAGCTCTTTGCCGAGGCCCGCGAGGTCATGCCCGGCGGCGTTAACTCCCCGGTACGCGCCTTCGGTTCTGTCGGCGGCGTTCCGCCATTCATGGTGGGGGCCAAGGGCGCGTACCTGACCGATGCTGACGGCAAGGAATATGTCGATCTGGTCTGCTCCTGGGGTCCGGCGCTGCTGGGCCACGCCCACCCGGAAATCCAGGCTGCCGTGCATGCCGCGGTAGATCGCGGCCTGTCCTTCGGAGCTTCCACCCCGGATGAGGCCAAGCTCGGCCAGCTGATCAAATCCCGCATGGGCGGGGTGGATCGAGTCCGCATGGTCTCCACCGGTACCGAAGCCACCATGACCGCTGTGCGCTTGGCTCGCGGCTACACCGGCCGCGACCTGATCATCAAGTTCTCCGGCTGCTACCACGGCCACCTTGATGGGCTGCTGGCTGATGCCGGTTCGGGTGTTGCCACCCTGGCATTGCCTGGATCTGCAGGCGTCACCGCGGCCACGGCTGCCGAGACCTTGGTGCTGCCGTACAACGACCGTGCAGCCATCGAGGCCGCCTTCGCCGAGCATGGCGCCAACATTGCCGCAGTGATCACCGAGTCGGCCCCATGCAACATGGGCGTAGTCACTCCGGAAGAGGGCTTCAACAAGTTCTTGAAGGAGACCACCAGCAAGCACGGCGCGCTGCTGATCCTCGATGAGGTGCTCACCGGCTTCCGTGCATCATCCTCCGGCTACTGGGGCCTGACCGGCAAGGTCGAGGACTGGACCGCAGATTTGTACACCTTCGGCAAGGTGATTGGCGGCGGACTGCCAACGGCTGCCCTGGGCGGCCGCGCAGAGGTCATGGATTATTTGGCGCCACTGGGCCCGGTTTACCAGGCCGGTACCCTGTCCGGCAACCCGGTAGCGATGGCTGCCGGTATCGCTCAGCTGACCCATGCTACCGAAGACGTCTACGCCCACTTGGGGAAGCAGTCCGAGGCATTGCAGGCAGCGATCACCGAGTCCTTCAACGCAGCCGGCCTTGACCACTCCATCCAGCGTGCTGGCACCTTGTTCTCGGTGGCCTTTGGCACCTCTGCGAAGGGCGTGCACAACTACGCCGATGCGCAGGCGCAGGAAGGGTTCCGCTACGCTCCGTTCTTCCACTCCATGCTTGACTCCGGCATCTACCTGCCGCCGAGCGTATTCGAGGCATGGTTCGTCTCTGCAGCGCACGATGATGCCGCGATGGAGAAGATCTTCGCCGCACTGCCTGCAGCCGCCAAGGCCGCAGCTGCTGCCAAGGCCTAAGCGCCATATAGCGACCGGGGGCGGTGGGCGCCAACTGATTTTGGTGCCCACCGCCCCTGGTTTTTATGCCTTGCATCCACCGATGTACAGCGCGGCGCTTAACGAAACTGCCCGAGATCCATATGGATCTCGGGCAGTTCACAGTCGTGGATCTGGGAGGACTGACTGGATTAGAACGCTGGAATGACGCTTCCGTCGGTCCAGGTCTTCTCGATGTAAGCGCGAACCTCATCCGAGTGCAGCAGCTCGTCAAGCTTCTTGATTGCTGGGCTCTCTTCGCCCTCGCGCCAGGTCAGGAAGTTGGCGTTAGGGTTGTTGTCGCCAGATTCCTGAGCCAGGATTTCGTCCTTGTTCAGCTTGGCCTGGACAATGAAATTGCCGTTGATCACGGCCACGCCGATGGAGTCGTCGCTCTTGTAGTACTGGACTACCTGCTCTGCGTTGGCATCCTTGAGCTTCAGGGACAGGGGGTTCTTTTCCTTGTCGTCCTGGACGGTGAGGATGGAATCATCGTCGGCAATGTTCTTCAGCAGGCCAGCCTGTTCCAGAACGCGCATGCCGCGGATCTGGTTCACGGGGTCGTTGTTCAGCAGAACCGTGGTGCCCTCGGAGACGTCCTTTGGATCCTTGAAGGTCTTCGAGAAGGCGGTCATTGGCTCCACGTGGATACCAGCGCCGTGGGCGAACTTGTAGCCCTTTTCCTCGGTTTCGGTCTTCAGGTAGGCCTCGGTCTGGAAGTAGTTGGCGTCCAGGGTGCCTTCATTGAGCGAGGTGTTCGGAGTGACATAGTCGTCGATTTCGACGACGTCCAGGTCGATGCCGGCATCCTTGGCCAGGTTCTCGTCGATGTAGTTCAGGATGTCGGACTGCGGGACGGGGCTGGCGCCGACCTTGATGGTGACCGGGTTTGCCGGGTCCAAAGTTGCACTGGCGTCTGCCGATGGGTCGCTGCTGCCGCAGGCGGTCAGGGCGAACGCAGTGGCGATGCCGGTGATTGCAAGTGCGAGCTTTTTGCGCATAGCTTGTCTTCCTTTGGTTTCGAGCCGTGGGGCACGGTTGCGAGTGAGGTTTGCCGTGTCATGACATATTCCACGGCTCCACCGGCAGGACCGGTGGAAATCTAGAGTTGCCCTAGCGGTGGTCGACCTTGCGGGCGATGGCATCGCCGATGATCTGGACCAGTTGCACCAATACGACAATGATGATGATCGTCGCTAGCATGATCGGCATGTTGTAGCGGGTGTAGCCGTAGGTGTAGGCCATGCGGCCCAGGCCGCCGCCGCCTACCAGGCCGGCCATGGCGGAATAGCCGATCAGCGTCACCACGGTGGTGGTAACGGCGGCGATGATGCCGGGCATGGCCTCAGGCACGAGCACCTTGCGGATGGTCTGCATCTTGGTGGAACCCATGACCAATGCCGCATCAACCTTGCCAGTGGATACATCGCGCAGTGCGGTCTCAACGAGGCGGGCAAAGAACGGGATGGTGCCGATGGTCAGCGAGACCGAGGCCGCAATGGGCCCCAGGGAGGCTCCAACCACCATCGCGGAGAACGGGATTAGGGCAACCATCAGAATGGCGAACGGTATCGAACGAGTGATGTTGACGATGATTGCTGAAAGCACGACGTTGAGCCAGCGGATGGGTGTCAGCCCGCCCTTGTCGGTGACGTGAAGCAGGATGCCCAGGATCAGGCCGATGACAACAGTGATGATTCCAGAGATGACTACCATCTGCAGAGTTTCAACTGTGGCGGTGCCCATGGCCTTGAGAACTGTTGGAGTGAAAAAATCCATGATCTACTTGGCTCCCTTCACGGTCACTGCGATTCCGGTGGAGGACAGGTGATTCACGATAGATTCCAAATCAGCGTCCGCGGTCAGTTGCAGACGCAGGTGTGCATACTGCTGCTCACCTAGTTGTTCGACGGAGCCGGCCAGGACGTTGACATCGGTGTTGAACTTGCGGGCCAAGGAGGAAATCACTGGCTCGGTTGCCTGCTGGCCTGTGTAGAGCAGATCAAGGATCGGGCCTGAGCCTTCAGCGCGGGGCGCGTCGCCAGGAAGCGGAAGCAAAGTCGAAGCCAGGCGTCCCGAAGCGTTGGTAATGACGGCTTCGATGTCGCCGTGCTCGACGATTTTGCCGCCTTCCAGCAGGGAAACGGAGTCGCAGGCCTGCTTCACCACGTGCATTTCGTGGGTGATGATCAGCACCGTGATGTTCAGGCGATCACGTAGCTTCTTGACCAGTTCAAGAATTTCGTCCGTGGTTTTCGGATCGAGAGCACTGGTTGGCTCATCGCACAGCAAAACATCCGGATCGGTGGTCAGTGCGCGGGCGATGCCAACACGTTGACGCTGACCGCCGGAAAGCTGTGAAGGGTACGCCTTGGCGAACTGTGAAAGGCCGACTAGTTCCAATAGCTCAGCGACCTTGCTGGCAACCTGGTCCTTCGGGGTGCCAACCAATTCCAACGGGTATGCAACGTTCTGCTCGGTCGTACGCGAATCAAAAAGATTAGCGTGCTGGAACACCATGCCGATGCGACGACGAGCGTTGCGCAGCTCCTCGGAGCTGACATTAGTCAGTTCTTTTCCGTTGACGGATACGGTGCCGGAAGTCGGTTGGTCAAGCAAGGTCAAGCAACGAACAAGGGTGGACTTGCCAGCCCCGGAATGTCCGACGATGCCATGAATTTTCCCGGTGGGGACTTCAAGACTGACACCATCAAGAGCAACAACATCCTTGCTGCCCTGCTGGTAGACCTTGCGCAGGTCACTAACTGTGATCACTAGGCGTGTTCCTTTAGTTCTCAAATGGGTACAGAGAGTACCCTCCATTGAACCATTATCGAACAAAATCGCCCGAATGGGTGTGAAAACCGGGTTAAAATTCTTAGCTGGGAGTCATCAAGCTGTCCAGCTCGAAGATTATTCTTCGATTTGTGACAGAACATGAACTATTGACTTCCGCAGAATCTCGCATCAGGGATCAGTCAACTTGTGATATCAGGCACAGAGCCTTGTGGGCTTGTGACTTATGCCTCCATGATCGGCCATGCGCCGTCAACAACGGCATCAGGTTTCGTTTTCCGAAGGTAAGTTTGGAAGCTTTCAGCCTGCTCGCGCGCCCAGCCGATCTGCCAGCCATGAAGTACTTGAGGATCCACCCGCAACTGCGGGTAGCGCTCTCCGATTTGCCGAGCGACGGCCACGCAGGCGATGGCATCGGCCAGGGAGGTATGCGCGTTTTCTAGAACTACGCCATAGAACTCGCACGCCGCCGCCAAGGTGCGCTTGCCTTTGCGGAACTTGTCGACCTGCTTGTCGATGATGAAAGGGTCAATGACATTGCCCGGGAAGAACGGCGGCAGGTCGTACCTGACTGCCTCATGATAGAGCACCGAAAAATCGTAGGATGCGTTAAAAGCCACGATGGGCGATTGCTCAGAAGCGAACATCAGCAGCTGCAGAATCTCTTGAACCGACTGCTTGGCCGGGGCGCCCTCTGCTCTGGCCTTCTCGGTGGAGATGCCGTGTACTGCTGTAGCCGCCTCAGGAATCTCAACTTCCGGATTGACCAGCCACTCACGGCGATTAACCACATTGCCTTGTTCGTCAAGCAGCACAACAGATGCGGTCACGATACGTGCAGTGGTGGTGTCGACGCCGGTAGTTTCCAAGTCAAAGCCAATTGCGAGGCCCTTGTGCCATTCATTCATGGGTACAACGCTACAGGCAGATCAAGATACTGCGACGGCCAGACGCGCCCGTTGTGGATCAATGCCTGCTCCTTGGCAGAATAGGACCATGACAGATGCTGCAGCGCCAAGCCAGCTCGACTACGATCAGGCCGTATATCAACTTGCCCAGCTGATTCCACCGGGTGCCGTACTCAGCTACGGCGACATCGGCGAGCTCCTGGGCAGCGGCGGACCACGCCAGGTAGGCAAAGCCATGTCGGCTGCGCCCAGCGGAACACCCTGGTGGCGCGTGTTGCGGGCCGACGGAAATATTGCTGAACCGCTCCGTCCAAGAGCCCGCGAGCACTGGGATAGCGAACAACTCGCACAACCGGGTCGACGAGTAGACATGAAGAAGCTTCGCTGGAACCCCACGCCGTCACAGTGGGAGAAAATCGATATCCTCAGGCTGTCACTGGGCAACCCCAAAATGTCCGAATTGGATGATGAACTATAACCATGGATGAAACGCGATATGAGGTACGGTCGGATTCGCAGAACATCGTGGATCAGCTTCAGACGATAAATGGCCCGGTGCTTGTTGCCGGCGCGCCAGGAACCGGCAAGACGAATGCCCTCATCAACACTGCCGTCGCGCACCTGGACGCCGGACTGGATCCGCAGTCGCTGTTGATTATTGCCCCTACACGCTTGACCGCCGCTTCCATTCGCGATGACTTGAGCCGCCGCGCCGAACGAACTTTCACCGAACCCGTCGTGCGCACCTGGTCCGCCTACGCTTTTGACCTCATCCGCCGAGCTCGCGTAGAAGGGCTCTTGCCGTTCTTGGAACGGCCGCCGCGGCTGCTGTCCGGGCCGGAGCAAGACACGCTAATCGGCAACCTGCTCGAGGGGCACGCGACGGGCCTGACCATTGGTCCACAGTGGCCCAGCGAATTGGAATTGGCTATTGAAACTCGTGGTTTTCGCAAGGAGATCCGAGAATTCTTTGACCGTGTTTCCGAGCTGGGGCTGGAACCAGCCGATATCGAGCAGCGCGGAGAAGAGGCTGCCAGGCCTGAATGGGTTGCCGCCGCCCATTTCTACCAGGAGTACCGCGACCTACTGGACCTTGGCAGCGCGGAAGCCTTTGACCCTGCCGGGCTCATTACCCGTGCCGCCGGACTGCTTGAAGAGCACCCAGAATTCCTCCACGCCGAACAGCAGCGTCTTGCCCTGGTCCTCGTTGATGATCTTCAAGAAGCGACGCTGTCACAACACCGGCTCTTGGCTCTCCTGGCCAAAGACCGGCCCTTGGTGGCTTTCGCCGCCCCGGATAGCGTGGTTCAGGGATTCAGAGGCGCTCGTACCGACGAACTGCATCGCTTCGCCCAGAATTACACGAGCACCACCGAAGCCACATTGCTTGAACTGGCCCATGGCTACCGGATGCCGCCACAGATCACCAAAGCGTGGGAACGGATCGTGCAACGAGTTCCTTTGGCCGCGGGACTGCGGGGAAGAACAATTGAGCCGCGGCAGGCGGGCAATGACGACGCATGCCTGGCACTCGCTTTTGAGAATTCAACGCTAGAAGAACGATTCATCGCCCAGCGCATCGTCCAGTTGAGCCTCTTTGAAAACCGGAGCCTTTCAGATATAGCCATTGTGGTTCGCAATGGATCGCAGGTTCGTTCCTACAGCCGATTCCTTGAAGGGCAGGGGATCGCCGTGCAAGTGCCACCGGCCGAAATCCCGCTCAAAGACGAGGGAGCCGTTCGCCCGCTGCTGGACCTTCTGGAATTGGCTTTCAACAACTCGGCGGCTGATGACCCGCTGCTGATGCAGAATCTGCTCCTATCCCGCTACGGCATGAGCACGGCACTGGAAATCCGGCGCCTGCGCCAGCTTTTGCGCCAGCATGAGGCGGCCCGAGGCGGCCGCCGCTCCAGCCAGGAACTTCTTGAAACTTGCCTGCGGGAGCCCGAGTTGGCTCAAGACCTTGGAAAGCCGGCCTTTGGGCTGCAACGCCTGCTGAAAATGTATGGCGCCCTGAATGCCGAGCTTGCCAGTGGAACTGCTACCCCCGAGACCGCGCTCTGGGCCATGTGGGAAGCCTCCGGCCGCGCCCAAGCCTGGCGCGAGGAAGCACTAGGCACCGGAACGTCTGCGCGCCGGGCCGATCATGACTTGGATGCGGTGCTCTCGCTTTTCCAAGCGGCTGAACGCTTTGTTGACCAGTTGCCAGGTGCCAGCGTGCCCCAATTCATCGAGCACATTCTGAATCAGGACTTGCCGATGGACTCCCTGGCCACTCGTGCCGCCGGCGGGCATATGGTGACCGTGCTGACCACGGCAGCTGCCGCCGGCAAGGAATGGCCCATTGTGTTCATTCCCGGTTTGCAGGAGGGATCGTGGCCAAATCTGCGCTTGCGCGGCGAACTGCTGGGCTCCAACGCGCTAGCTGACGTTGTCGAGCACGGCATCGGATTCCTGGCCACGCGCACGCCAACGCATCTGGTGCGCCAGATCAGGAACGACGAGCTGCGTAGTTTCAGCAACGCGGTGTCGCGAGCTTCCGAACAGCTGATTTGCACCGCAGTCGATAATGAAGATAGCCAGCCCTCGTCATTCCTGGATCTTGTCGATCCGCCGGGCCCCGATGGCAGGGCAACTACTGCGGTGCCGCGCATACGCTCCTTGCCAACCCTTGTGGCCCAGCTGCGCAACACCGCCGAATCAAGCAAAGCCGCCCAGCTTGGCGCCATCCCGGTTGCCGAGGGATCCGACCCCGTCGGGCAGTACCGCGACGCGGTCAATGTCCTGGCCCTGCTGGCCACGTCACAGCAACCGGTGCGCGGTGCGCATCCAGAGCAGTGGTGGGGTTTGCTCCCGTTGTCTACTACCGCACCGGTGGTTCCCGAGGATCAACCACGACGAGTTTCACCGTCAAAGGTCGAGACGCTGGTCAAGTCCCCGCTGAATTGGTTTGTGCAAAGCGCCGGCGGCACGGCCGCGCATGACTTCGCAGCGTCCCTGGGCACACTGATTCACTCCATAGCAGAAGAGCACCCTGAAGCCAGCGGTTCTGAGTACCAGCGGATCCTGGAGCAGCGCTGGCCGGAATTGGAGAAATTGGATAACTGGGAAGGGCAGCGCGACTTTGACCGGGCGACCCTGATGCTCAAGAAGTTCGCCCAATACTGCATCGCCATGAGGCAAGAAGGCCGCGAACTGGTTGCCCGCGAAATGCCCTTCCAAATCGAGGTTCCCACCCCTGATGGAACGCAGGTCCAGCTGCGAGGCATTATTGACCGAGTCGAGGCTGACGCCAACGGCAGGGTCACCGTGGTGGACCTCAAAACAGGTTCCATGGCGCCAAGCAAAAACGACACGCTGGAGCACCCCCAGCTGGGCGTCTACCAAACAGCCATCCAGCTAGGGGCGCTGCAGGAGAACCCGGACACTGCGGGACTCTCCGATCAGCCCGCCGGGGCATCGCTGGTCTACGTTGGCACCAATACCAAAAGCCCCACCATCAGGGAACAACCGTCCTTGGCTGAGGACGACTGGGCGAAAACCCTCATTCTGGAGGCTGCCAGCCTCATGGGGCATAGCGAATTCATTACCCGCCACGTTGCGGGTTCCGCGGGGATTCTGGGCAACTGCACCTTGCCGGAAATCTGCCCACTTTGCGCCGAAGGACGACAGGTCACCGAACCATGAGCAGCATCAAATACAGCCCGCAAGAACTCTCGATAGCCCTGGGCGAGAAGTTCCCGCCCACCGAGCAGCAAGCCGAGATTGTTGCTGCTCCACTCGAGCCGATGCTCGTTATTGCCGGTGCCGGCTCTGGCAAAACCAAAACCATGGCGGACAAGGTCGTCTGGCTGGTAGCCAACCAGCTGGTGCGTCCCGAGCAGATCCTCGGCGTGACCTTTACCCGCAAGGCCGCCGGGGAGCTGTCGCTGCGAATCCGGGCCAAGATCGCACAACTCGTGGCCACCGGGCTGCTGAGCGAAGAGGATACCCGCGACTTCCTCGACCCAGCGGTGTCCACCTATCACTCCTATGCCAACACCCTGGTCCAGGACCACGGGCTTCGGCTCGGCCTGGAGGAAGATAGCGCCTTGCTCGGCGCGGCCCAATCGTGGCAGCTGGGGCATTCGGTACTGGAGAAATACACGGGGGACTACCAGCACCTCAACAGCGCGAGCAGCACCCTCATCGACGCCATCGTCTCCTTCAGCTCCGAAGCATCCGAGCACCTGGCTGCTGTCCCCGAAGCGCATCAATGGATCGACGACCTGGTCCTGAAATTGCGGGCATTGCCCATGGATGCGGAGAAGGACAAGGCTCCCACGCAAGCAGCGCTGAAACTCATCGACAAGCTTGCCTCGAGGGTAACCATCGCCGAACTTGCCGAGGAATACGGGCGCGAGAAAAAGCGATTGGGAGTCATGGACTACGGCGACCTCGTCGCCCACGCCGCCAGGATCGCACAGGAAGTCCCCGCGGCCGCGCTCGCCGAACGCGCTAGCCACCAGGTGGTCTTGCTCGACGAATTCCAAGACACCTCCCATGCCCAGATGGTGTTGTTCTCCCAGCTCTACGGCCAAGGCCATCCGGTGACCGCGGTCGGGGATCCGAACCAATCGATCTACGGGTTCCGCGGGGCCAGTGCAGGCCAGCTGTTCAGGTTCCCGGAAACCTTCCCTATCGTCCGCGGCGAACAGCGCGAGATCGCCCATGTTAAGCACCTGACGATAGCCTGGCGCAATACCGTGAACGTGCTCGCCGCTGCCAACCAGATCACCGCCGGGGGAGCGGCCCATTCGGGGCCGGTCACCGTTAAGCCATTGGAACCCTCCGCCTTTGCCCAGCCGGGGCGCGTGGTGCTCAACCGCTGTGCAACGGTTCGCCAGGAAGCCGAGGCCATCGCGGACTTGATTGCCGCCGAGCAGCGGAACGATCCGCAGGCCGCGAAAACCAGTGCCGTGCTCTCGCGGAACCGCAGCCAGTTGAGCATCATGGGCGAGGTTCTTTCCGAGCGCGGCATGCGCTACCAGCTGGTGGGCCTATCCGGACTGCTGAGCACTCCGGAGGTGGCCGATCTTGTTGCTTGCCTGCACGTGCTGGTGGATCCACTTCGATCAGACAAGCTGATGCGCCTGCTCTCCGGAGCACGATGGCGCATCGGCACCGCCGATCTCGCGGCATTCGCAGACTGGTCCCGCCAGCTCGAACGGCGTCGCTCCCATGGGCTGAATTCCAAGGCCGCCGCAGTTGATGGCGGCCTTGACGCTGAAGCCGTCGAATCGGCCCGAGCAGAACTCAATGACGCAGCCAGCCTTATTGAAGCACTGGACTTCTTGCCATCCGAGGGCTGGAGCAGCTCCGATGGCCGAAGCCTGAGTGCAGAAGGCCGGCGCCGGCTTACAGCGCTCAAAGACGAGCTGGCCAGCCTGAGGCTCATGGCCAATGATGATCTGGAAACGTTGATCCGCGAAGTTGAACGGGCCATGAATCTCGATATCGAGGTTGCAGTTCGACCCTGGGTGGACCGCGATTCCTCGCGAGCCAACCTTGATGCCTTTGCCGACGTTGCCCGCGAGTATTGCCGCAACGCTCCGCGCGTTGAGCTGGCCGGCTTCCTGATGTGGCTGGAGCAAGCGGCCGAAAAGGAAAAGGGATTGCCGCTTCCCAGCGAGGATGCTGACCCAGAAGCCGTTCAGCTGCTGACTGTCCACGCTTCAAAAGGCCTGGAATGGGACACCGTCGCCGTCATGTCATTAAACGACGGGGTATTTCCTGGCTCGCAGTCCGACCGATGGACCAGCGGCGACAAGGCCCTGCCTTGGCCTTTGCGCGGTGATGCAAAAGATCTGCCACAGTGGGACACCGACCAGCCAGCGCTCAAGGAGCTCTTGGAAGCTGAATCCCTGTTCAAGGATCACGTCGAGAACCACCACATTGCCGAGGAACGCCGATTGGCGTACGTTGCGGTCACGCGTGCCAAATCGCTGCTCATCTGCAGCAGCAGCATCTGGACCGCCACGCGAAGCAAACCCACCGAAGCTTCCGAGTTCTTCTCCGCGCTGCTGCCGCTGGCCCAGGGACCTGCCGCAAAAGCTGAAATTGGAGTCTGGGTAGAGAACGACGAGGCGCCAGAGCAGAACCCCAACAGACTGACTCCTCTGGAAGCCTTGTGGCCTTACGACCCGCTGGAAGGCCCCCGGATCACCGGAGCAATCAAAAACAAGGAACTTGGGTATTCGCGACGCGCAGTGATCCAGGAAATCGCCGACGATGTGCTCAGCGCTGACCCCGGCAGCCTATCGATAACCCCCGAAGGCCAGCAATGGGCGGAAGAAGCGCACAAACTTCTCGCTCAGCGTGCCTTCCTCGGCAATCGCGAACGAGCCGTTGAAGCACCAGAACATGTGCGTGCTTCGCTGTTTGTCGAATTGGCTGAGGACCCGGTGTCGGTATTGGAGAATCTTCGCCGTCCCGTGCCAAGGCGGCCTGGACTTGCGGCTCGACGCGGCACGGCCTTCCACGCGTGGATTGAGGAATTCTACGAAAAGACCTCGATGCTGGATCTCGGCGATCTAGTTGAGCCTGCCGACAGCTATCTTGATGAAGCCTTGGACCTGGAATCAATGAAGGAAGCATTCCTGGCCAGCGAATGGGCCCAGCTGCAACCAGCCTTTGTGGAAGTTCCGTTGGAAACCCGCGTGGGCCCGGTGGCAGTGCGAGGCAGGATCGATGCAGTTTTCCAGATGGACAATGGCACATGGCTGTTGCTTGACTGGAAGACTGGACGAGTCCCTCACGGCAAGGACTTGAAGAGCAAACTTGTCCAGCTTGCGGTGTACCGGTTGGGATGGTCCCGGCTGCACTCAATTGCGCTGGAAGACATCAAGGCAGCTTTCTATTATGTTGCTGCCGGCGTGACGGTGCGTGCCGAGCACTTGTCGGATGAAGCCGAGCTGGAACAGATGATATCGACCGCCTTTGAACAGCTGGAAGGCTAAGGCTGCAGGCGCCGCAAAGTAACCTGGAGGGCTACTTTGCGGCGCCGTTCTGGTCTTCCTTGTGTTTCGCTGTGTCGGCTTCAGTCTCCGAGGCATTCGGCTTTTCTCGAGGCTTGTGCGCTGGCTGCTTTTCGCCGGACTCGATATTCGACTCGACCTTGGGCTTGGTGTCTTCTGCGCCCTTGCCTGCATGCAGAGCCGGCGAAGGCTCTACCTCATCGTCCGAGCCCTTGGCTGGCGCTCCAGGGCCCGCATCCACTGCAGATGGCGAATTGCCCGAATCCGTTGCCTGGTCCGACAATGCAGTGACCTTTGCCGTATTAATCCGGGGTGCGGTCGAACCCGTCGATGGAAGCGGGGCGGGCTTCTGCGCTACGGAAGTTTCCTTGTCCGCGTCGGCTGGCTTGGGCCCTGGTGCGTTGCTCTGCGGAGCCAGGGGACGTGGCGCCTCGACGACTGACAGAGGTTGCCCGCCGAACTCGGCAATATTGTGGTCAAGCTCTTGGAGCATCTCATCAGCTTCGGCGATGCGCTGTGGATCCTTGGAATCAAGCGACTTGACAAGCCACTGAGCCAAGGCGAATTCTGCGGCCAGTGCGGCACGGCGCATGATGTGTGGATCGGCGGCCTTGCCGCGGGCTTCAACATAGGCTTCAAAAACACGGTCCGTGAACTTCTGATCTTCGATTGACGAGAGCCAGGCAAAATCATCTGCCGGGTCGCCAACATGCAAATCGGTCCATCCCTTAACGGCAGTAATGCTAGAGTGAGAAATTTGCAGCTGCTCTTCATCGAAGTCGCCGTGCACTACGGATGCGTTAAACCGCCACAGCGCAACATCTTCCATGGCGTGCTCCCAGCGGCGCAACAGCCTGCTTGGCACCTTGCCGGTAGCCGCCGCGGTATCGAGTTCATTGAGCTTGCGCTGGCGTACTTCATCTGCGGAGTAGGTCGGCAGTCCGGCCACTTCCACAGCTTCATCTGGGATCTGGTGAATGGCCGCCATGCACTGGCCCAGCGCCTTGGCCAAGTTGCTGCCCTCGTCGACAAGTTCATCCAAGGAAGGAACGTGTCCAGGCATGTCCTTGTAAACGAAGGTACGCAGTGAGCCCTGGCGGACAGTTCCCGCTACCGAAGGAAGGGCAAATGGCAGCGAGGCCCGCACTTTGGCCGAGAAGGCGCGGAGGGCGGAAAGCTCCGCTTCCAATCGCATGCTTGCCTCATCGTGCCGCGGCGAGCGAACACGCCACCGGTGCTTGAGGGCGTCGACAATTAGTGCTGAATCAAAATCTTCTGCGTCGTCTGACAATGCCGCAAAACCAACCGGAGCTAATCCGGGTACGGCGGCGGTGGCAATTGCGGCGAGTTCCATGGCAGAGCGTTTCACATGTTCCACCGTATGCGAGATCGTGACCTTTGAGGCTGAATGACGCACAGAATATGGTGGGATTCACCGGCAATGTTCAGGCTTGACATGAAAATTCTCCGAACGTGGCTATCCACACCCGGTTTGAAACAGAAGAGCGATGGGGCAAGTGCACTAGGTTAGTAGTATGGCTTTGGCAGAGAAATATCAAACTCCAATCACGGGATTACCTTTTGCGCAGTCCCTTATTTCGCGTCCGCTCACTGAACGGCCGAACCCGGAGTTGCTTGGCGAGAAACTTTCCATGAAATCCACCAAGGTCATGCTGATTTCCGATCTTGGCGCTGCCGCCTGCGGCACGGAACTGTACTTTGTGGACGGGCCTGGCTACGTGGCCCATGATTCTGATCGCCTGGTTTATCTCGGCACATCCGGCTCACGCGATTACGTTTTGGCCATTGTCGGCGCAGAAAACTATTCGAATGCGGATATTGAGCGCTGGATTTCTCTGCGGGAAGCCTTCACGATCCTCTCCGAAGTCCAAGCCGAGCTGTTGGTTGAAGCGCAAGCAATCACCAACTGGATCCGCTCTGAACGATTCTGCCCGCAGTGTGGTTCGGAAGTCCGTTCCACAACCTTTGGGTGGGGACAGCGATGCGATTTGAATGATCATGAGCTATTTCCCCGTACTGATCCTGCGATTATTGCATCGGTGATTGACCGCCACGACCGCATATTGCTGGGCGCCAACGCGACTTTTAGAACGCATATGTATTCGGTGCTCGCCGGCTTCGTCGAAGCGGGGGAATCGCTGGAATCAGCGGTTCGGCGAGAAATCTTTGAAGAATCTGGTGTCCATATAGGCGACGTAGCCTACCGCGGCTCCCAGCCTTGGCCATTGCCGCGTTCCCTGATGCTCGGTTTTGCGGCTGAGGCCATCAGCGAAGAATTGATTCCTGATGGGGCCGAGATCAAGGATCTGCGCTGGTTCAGCCGAGAGGATCTGCGTCTTGCCCTGGAATCAGGAACAATAGACATACCGCGTGGCGTTTCAATAGCACATGCGTTGATCCGTAGTTGGTACGGAGAACCCCTTCCGGAGGCCCTAAACAAGTGACAGAACACGATGCTCCACCAGTACTGGATTTGCTGGCGGGACTGGACGCTGAACAACGGCAAGCAGCTGAAACGCTCAGCGGTCCACTGTGTATTCTGGCCGGCGCAGGCACGGGTAAAACCCGGGCCATTACCCACCGTATTGCGCACGGAGTGCACACGGGTATTTACAATCCCTCGAGTGTTCTTGCGTTGACTTTCACGACCCGTGCTGCCGCAGAAATGCGGACCCGTTTACGCCAGCTCGGTGCGCCGGGTGTTCAGACCAGAACCTTCCACGCGGCCGCGCTGCGCCAACTGCAGTACTTTTGGCCACAGGCCATTGGCGGTACTTTGCCAAATCTGGTAGAGCATAAGGCCCCGTTGATTGCAGAGGCTGCCCGTCGACTGCGTATTTCCAGCGACCGCGCCATGGTGCGTGATCTCGCAGCAGAAATTGAATGGGCCAAGGTGTCGATGCACACCCCGGAAAGCTATGCGAAAATCGCCCCAACTCGTGAGATGCCCAATGGCCTGGAGCCGGTAAGCATGGCGAGGATTTTCCAAACCTACGAAGAACTCAAAGATGACCGAGGGGTTATCGATTTCGAAGACGTGCTCCTGCTGACCATTGCCATTCTCGAAGACAACGAGAAGGTAGCTGCACATGTCCGCCAGCAATATCGTCACTTCGTTGTGGACGAATACCAGGATGTTTCTCCATTGCAGCAACGGCTGCTCGATCTGTGGTTGGGGCAACGAAATGAATTGTGCGTTGTTGGTGATGCTTCGCAGACGATTTACTCGTTCACCGGTGCGCGCCCTGACTTCCTGTTGAACTTTGGTACGCGTTTTCCGGAAGCCAAGGTGGTCAAGCTCGTCCGGGACTACCGCTCCACCCCCGAAGTAGTGAACCTGGCCAACAAGGTGCTGTCGACTCGGCGGATTGAGTCCTCCGTTCCGGATCGAAACGTCACTTGGCCTGAGCCCCTGGAATTGATTGCACAACGCGACCATGGTCCAAACCCGGATTTCTTTGAAGCCAGGGACGATGAGAACGAGGCAGAGGAAGTCGCCCAGCGCATCAAGAAGCTGCGGGGAGAGGGGCAAGACATCTCTGAGATTGCCATTCTCTACCGCACCAACGGGCAGTCGCAGGCTTTCGAACAAGCGCTCGCCGCACATTCGATTCCTTATGTCATGCGCGGTGCAGAGCGGTTCTTCTCTCGCCGAGAAGTCAAAGAAGGCATGCTGGCCCTGCGGGCAGCATTGAGCGTTGCTGCCGAAACCTCGGTGCCGCAATTAGTCCGAGACGTGCTTTCCTCGCATGGCTATTCGGTGAATGCTCCCAGCGGAGGTACCGGCGCCGTCCGGCAACGGTGGGAATCATTGTCCGCTCTGGTGCGCCTGGCTGATGAAGTCGTTGCACTCAAAATTGAGCAGGGCACTGAAGCGACCTTGCACGACGTCGTTAAGGAACTTGAAGATCGCGCAGCGATCCAGCACGCGCCCACGCTGGATGGCGTCACCTTGGCTTCATTCCACGCAGCCAAGGGCCTGGAATGGGACGCTGTGTTCCTCGTTGGACTTAGCGAGGGACTCGTCCCCATTTCCTATGCCAAGGATCAGGCTGGTTTTGACGAAGAACGCCGCCTGCTCTATGTGGGCATTACCCGTGCTCGGAAACATCTATTCCTTTCCTGGTCGCTAGCGCGCACTCCGGGCGGAAGGGCTCATCGCTACCCCTCTCGCTTCTTGGATGGGATCAAGTCAGTTCGCCAGGCTAGCAGCCGACAGCAAACTACCTATAAGAAACGTGAACACAAGCTAATTCCGGCCGTCTGTTCCAACTGCGGTTCGTTCTTGACCAGTGCAAAAGAACGCAAGCTGAAGCGCTGTGCGTCCTGCCCAGCCGCCTATGATGAGACCTTGTTCGATAGTTTGCGCACCTGGCGATCCGAAGTAGCCCGCTCAAATTCGGTCCCGGCTTTCGTGATTTTCACTGACGCCACGCTGATGTCCATTGCTGAACATCAACCTGGCTCCATACAGGGGCTATCGAAAATTGCGGGAGTCGGGCGCAGCAAGCTCGAACGCTATGGGGAAGCGGTACTAGCTGTTCTTGAATCCCACCGGGGATAGGAGTTGTTCACATACAGCGTCGAGGTGGGCTGCTTGCCGACACCTCGGCCTTAGCGTGGGGCTAGCTGCTTAAGCGCCACCAGGCTGCATGAATCCGACTGACTACGTGTGTGAGGAGCACTGCTCGATGCCTGTTTCGCCGAGTATTTTTGAATTCGTCGCCCATGACGATATTCCGGTGCGGGTCGTGCGTTCCACGAAGCGCCGAAAGACCATCTCTTCGCAGTGGCGCGACGAAACCTTGATTATCCAGGTTCCAGCCGCGCTTGATGAGAAAACTGAGCGTTCGTTCGTTGATGAGATGCTCAAAAAATTCCGGCAGAGTCGACAACGGCGAAATGCCGGGCATACCGACACCGAGCTAGGACGCAGGGCCCACGAACTGGACCAGCACTACTTTGACGGCTTGGCTTCGCCAACAACGGTGCGATGGGTTACCAACCAAAATAAGCGGTGGGGATCAGCCTCCTACCAGCAGAGAAGCATTAGGCTCTCGTCAAAGCTCCAGCAAATGCCCTCATGGGTCCGCGACTATGTCCTGGTTCATGAATTGGCTCATCTGGTAGCGCCACGTTCGGGGCATGGGCCTGAATTTCAGAAATTGCTCAACAGGTTTCAAAGGCGTTCGGAAGCGGATTTGTATCTTGAGGCTTTCCACGCTGGCTACAACTCTCATGCCAAGGAGCTAGGCGGGCCAACAGACGCGCTCGATGGTTTTGGCGAAGACGCCGAATAGTGGCAATTGAGACAGCGGTGGGGAGGAACGCAACTGCCTTCCTCCCCACCGCTTGGATCTGGTGATTATTTCTCTGGGTCTTCAGGTGTATTCGGATCCGTCGGCTTTTCCGGGTCCGCGCCGTCATTCTCGGGATCAACATAGTCGAACCCACCGGACAGCAATTTGCCCAAAGCAACATCAAAGTCGTCGAATTCGGTATCTGCCAACTCGCGACGCTGAGTGAAGGTCGTCGGATCTTTGAGATCTTCATGCGTTGGCATGAGATCCGGGTGATCCCAGACGGCGTCGCGTCCATCGATGCCGCGCTCGTCGTTAAGGTGTTGCCACAGGGCTGCTGCTTCACGCAGCTTTCGAGGGCGTAGCTCCAAGCCGACTAGCGAGGCAAAAGCTGACTCTGCGGGCCCGCCCGATGCTCTGCGTCGACGCATGGTCTCCCGCAGATGCTCGGCAAACGGAAGATTCGCCGCTGCCAGGGACACTACGTGGTCGACCCAGCCTTCAATGAGAGCAAGGGTTAGCTCAAGGTTCTCGAGTGCTTTATCTTGTTCTGGCGTGCGCTGTGGGGCGAACAGCCCTTCACCCAGCATGGACTGCAGGGCTTCAGGATTTGAAGGGTCAATGTCGCGGACGGCTTCTTCAATTCGAGACATGTCGATGTGGATGCCGCGGGCATAGGATTCAACGGCGCCGATAAGCTTTGAACTTAGCCACGGAACACGATTGAACAGTCGTGCATGGGCATTCTCTCGAAGGATGACATAGAGCAGCACTTCCTGCTCTGGTATTTCCAGGCCCTCGCCAAACTTCGCCACATTGGTGGCGATGATTCCGGGGGTGCTGCCGGCCAACGGAAGACCAATGTCGGTGCCACCAAGAACATCCGTTGCCAATCCGCCAAGGGCGGTGCCCAGTTGCATGCCGAACATGCTGGCACCCAGATTGCGGAACATGCCATCGGAATTGCCGAGCATTCCCTTCATCTCTTCAGGGATTTGTTCTTTCATGGCGGCGGTGATCGCTGTTGCGACCGATTCTGCAACTGGCTCGGTGACCTGTTTCCAAGTCGCCAAGGTCTTGTCATACCAGCGCTTGCGCGTCCACGCTTCGGTCACCAAGCCATTGGATTCGAAAGACGTTGAATTATTCAGCCAAAGGTCGGCCAGATTCGACGCGTCGTTGATTGCGCTCTGCCGTGATTCTGACACGGCTGGATCGTCGCTGGCGTACGCCTGAAGCGCGGTATCGGAGGCAAGCTTCCAGTTCACCGGACCCGATGAAGCATTGTTGCTCATCATGGCCGACATCATTGCTTGTGCCTGCTGCATCATCTTTTGCATCGACTCGGGATCACCCTGGGCGCCTAGCGCATCGCGAAGTTGCGGAGGAAGATTGTTGGGATCAAATCCGCCACCGAAGAGCTGACCAAACATGGCAGAAAAAGGATCCTGCTGATTGTTATCATCGTCGTCGCCGTTGGGGCGGTTATTCGGGGGGTTCTGTGCCATGCCTTTAAAACTACCGTGCCTTGTCTTTAGTTCCCATGAATCTTGGCGACAGTTCGCTTTCGGCACACTGAATACGCCTTCTTGCTGATGCCTTTAGAGCTCAAGCTTCAGTAGGCTAAGAGTGGTGAAGTTCGCAAGGACGGATCCGCATCTTTTTTGATAGTTGGCGGGAGCAAGATCAGTGCACGAACGGGAACCACAGGACTCGATGAAAGTGGTCGGCGAATTTGGCCGAGCACCCCAAGGTTCCAAAGCCATTAAACGAACCAGTGTTGGCGTTCTCGCACTGCTGCTCATTGGCATCATGCTGTTCCTGCCGACGAACTTCATGATTCGTTCTCCCGGCCCAGTCTTCAACACCCTGGGCAAAGACGAGGACAACGGGAAAGACGTCATTTCGATTGAGGGGGACAAGACCTATCCCTCGCAGAGCGAATTAGACCTCTTGACTATTTATGTCCAAGGGGGAGGGCAGAACCGGGTCACGATTCCGGTAGTCCTTGAAGCATTGTTCAATCCTGCCAAGGACGTTGTGCCTGAAGAGACGATCATTTCTCGCAACACGTCGACGCAGCAACAAAATGAGCAGAACGATCAGATGATGACTTCATCCCAGGATCTGGCAATTGCCGCGGCACTTAAAGAACTCGGCTATGACTTCAAAACTTGGCTTACCGTCGCAGACTTTTCGTCTGATGCCAACAGCAAGTCGTTGGAAAAGGGCGATCGCCTTCTGAAATACAACGGAGAAGAAATCGTCTCCCTGGACGAGCTGAAGAAGTCGCTCAATGCCAATGGGGAGAAGCCAGCAGAACTCACCGTTGGCCGCAAAGACAAGCAAGGCAACTACAAGGATGTGGTTGTCCCAGTGACAACCGGCGAAGCCGATGGCGAACGCCAACTGGGCATCTACTTGAGTACCGAACACAAGTTTCCCATTGACGTTCAGTTTGGGCTGCAGAATGTGGGCGGGCCTAGCGCGGGAATGATGTTTGCCTTGGGCATTATCGATCGGCTGACCGAAGGCTCGTTGGCGGGAAATCATCATGTGGCAGGCACGGGGGAGATCTCGGCTGAAGGGAATGTTGGTCCGATTGGCGGCATAGCCCAGAAAATGGTTGCCGCGAAAAATGCTGGCGCAACCATTTTCCTGGCACCTGCGGATAACTGCAACGAGGTCGTGGGAAGAGTCCCCGAAGGGTTGAACGTCCTGAAGATATCAACGTTGTCACAAGCTCGGACAGCGTTGACAAAAATCGCGGACGGGGAAAGTCCAGCGAACTTCGCGACATGTGAATAGATTTAGCCCAGCGTCAGGGGAAGAATGTGACGCAACAATCAAAGCTTGTACTCGCTCGTCTAAGAATTAGGTACACGAGTTCCACCGTTGGCAACAGCGGAGAGAACCCAAGGTAAGGAATAGATAGTGTCATACGGATCGGATAGTCCGTTCGGAGGCCCGCCAAGGCCTCGTGAACCGCAGAGGCCTGCCAGCCCATCTGGCAAGAAAGTGTCGCCACTGACATTGACCATCTTTGCGGTGGTTATTTTGGTCGCGGTCTTCGTTTTCTTGTCTAACTTTTATGCAGATATCCTCTGGTTTAACCAGCTGGGATTCTCGCAGGTCTACTGGACTGAACGCGTCGCCAAATTAATCATCTTCGCCATTGCCTTGGTGCTGATGGCTGTGCCTATGTGGTTCTCGATGCGTAGCGCCTACAAGCACCGGCCGGTATACGCGCCGAATGCGAATCAGCAAGATTCCATGTCACGCTACCAATCTCAGCTGGAGCCTATCCGCCGTTTCCTTATGGTGGGCATTCCTCTTGTTGTCGGAATCTTTGCCGCCGTGGCTGTTGCCGGCCAGTGGCAGACTGTCCTGCTGTTTTTCAACCAGACGCCCTTCGGGAATAACGACCCGCAGTTCAACTTGGACTTGAGCTTCTTCATCTTCTCGTTGCCGTTTATCGCGCTCATTATCGGGTTCCTCGTTTCAGTGGTGCTCTTGAGCGGAGTTGCCGGATTGCTGACCCATTACCTCTACGGCGGCATTCGTGTCGAAGAACGTGGCGGCATCACCGTGGGCAAGGCAGCCCGGGTTCATACCGCTATCGTCGTTGCGGTCTTCCTGCTTCTGCAGGCAGCCAATTTCTGGATCGGCCAATATGAGACGCTGACCGACCAGTCCGGACGTGTTGCAGGCGCCCTCTACAAGGATGTCCACGCGGTCATCCCTGCTCGGATGATTCTGGCCATTATCGCCATCCTGATTGCAATCACCTTTGCCATTGCCGCGTTCAATGGGCGCTGGAGGATTCCCCTGATAGGTACGGCGATGCTGGTCGTCACGATGATCGTGGTCAGCGGCGTCTACCCATTCCTGGTGCAGCAGTACCAAGTAGTGCCTTCGCAGCGAGAACTTGAACGAGACTATATCGATCGAAACATCGAAATGACTCGCCTGGCCTATGGCCTTGATGACGTTGAAGTCACCGACTACGACGCCAAGATCTCCACCGAGAAAAATGCCCTGGCCGAGGAAACCGCAACCACTGCCAACATTCGCTTGCTGGACCCGAACCTGGTCTCCACCGCCTTCGCACAGCTTCAGCAGTTCCGCGGGTACTACACGTTCCCCAAGAACTTGAACGTCGACCGCTACAAAATCGACGGCAAGGTAGAAGACACCGTGATCGCGGCACGTGAAGTGAACGTCAACCCGTCCGATACCTGGGTCAACCAGCACATCAACTACACGCACGGTTATGGACTTGTCGCTGCCTACGGCAATCGAGTTGCCGCTGGAGGCCGACCTGATTTCATGTTGGGCGGTATTCCAACGTCAGGTGACTTGATCACCGACAAGGACTACGAGCCACGCATTTACTTCGGCGAGAACTCACCGGAGTACTCTGTTGTCGGTGGACCGGATGAAGGGTGGACGGACCAGGAGCTTGACCGTCCCGGTACCGGTGGCGAGAACCAGGACACGCGCTACACCTTTACCGGTGAGGGCGGACCCAACGTTGGCAACATGTTCAACCGCTTGGTCTACGCCTTGAAGTTCGCTTCAACTGACCTTCTGCTATCCCAGCAGGTCAATTCCGAATCGCAGATTCTCTACGACCGTGACCCCCGGGACCGCGTTAGCAAGGTAGCTCCATACCTCACTCTGGACTCGAGCGCATACCCAGCGATCGTTGACGGCCGTGTGCAATGGATCGTAGACGGCTACACTACTTCCAACGACTTCCCGTACTCGCAGCAAAAGCAGCTGGACTCGGCCGTTACCGACTCTCTGACTAATGCCCAGGACCTATCAATGACCGGTCGGGTCAACTACTTGAGGAACTCGGTCAAGGCGACGGTTGACGCCTACGACGGATCGGTGAAGTTGTACGCCTGGGACACCGAGGATCCGATTTTGAAGTCATGGCAGAAGGTCTTCCCGACCTCGTACAAGCCGTTGAAGGATATGTCCGCTGATCTGATTGAGCACGTCCGCTACCCAGAGGATCTGTTCAAGGTGCAGCGCGAAGTGCTCACGACGTACCACGTGGATAACCCGGATGCTTTCTACGAGTCGAATGACGCCTGGGCCGTCCCTGACGACCCGACCTCGTCGACCGCCGGAGTCAAGCAGCCACCATATTTCATGTCGCTCAAGATGCCGACCCAGGACGAAGCCAGTTTCTCCCTGACCTCGACATTCATTCCCGCGGCAGCTTCCAACGGGCAACAGCGCAACGTCTTGTTCGGTTTCCTATCGGCATCAGCTGACGCTGGTTCACAAGCCGGAGTGAAGTCCGAAGACTACGGCAAGCTCAGGCTGCTGGAACTGCCACGAGATACAGCTGTTCCAGGCCCAGGCCAGGCCCAGCAGAACTTCGACACCAATACTCGCGTCACGCAGGAGCTGAACCTGCTGCGCCAGGGCGCCTCGGAGGTCAAGAACGGCAACTTGCTGTCCTTGCCAGTCGGTGGCGGTATCCTTTACGTCCAGCCTGTCTACGTCCAGTCCTCTGGCCAGACCAGCTACCCAACCCTGCGCAAGGTTCTGGTCTCCTTCGGTGACCAGGTTGGCTTCGCCGATACATTGGCTGAAGCACTGGACGAAGTATTTGGCGGCAACTCGGGTGCTGTAACTGGTGAAACAGAAGGTGTTTCACCAGGCGACAACCCAGAGGGGGAAAAGGCACCGAGCCAGTCCAATGAACAGAAGCTGTCCACTGCCCTTTCTGATGCTAACGCGGCCATCAAGAAGGGCCAGGAAGCGCTGGCCAAGGGTGACTTCGCAGCTTACGGCGAGGCTCAGAAGCAGCTGCAGAATGCCTTGGACCGTGCCGTGGAAGCCGATGCGGCGATCAACGGGACCGAAGTTGACGGGGAAGTGAAGCTGGACGACAGCGGCTCCTCTGAGACTCCACAGCCTTCGGCACCGAGCGAAGGCTCCGAAGGGTAATAGAGAACGGGGCTCCCGATTTGCTTTCGCTCCGCGATGATGCAAGAATTGTCTAGTCATCGCGGGGTGGAGCAGTTCGGTAGCTCGCCGGGCTCATAACCCGGAGGTCAGAGGTTCAAATCCTCTCCCCGCCACGAAAGTCGAAAATGGAGATCCGCGAGGGTCTCCATTTTTGTATATCTGGACCAAATTGCGGTCTCGGTCCGGAAATGAATTGTGCTCGATTTCCACCCGGTATTGATGGTTATGATCTGCCTGGAGTTGTCGAGATTAAGGTTGTCGCGAGGGGCGATGAATTCCTAAGTCGGTTTCGGGTCTGGGGTGGCGGGTTTCTTCGAGCCAAGGCCGAATGCGGCCTGCGATCAAGGTCACTTGGCTCGATTGGCTATTGAGTTCATCAGTTGGTAATGTTGTATTTACCGACGCGGGGTGGAGCAGTTCGGTAGCTCGCCGGGCTCATAACCCGGAGGTCAGAGGTTCAAATCCTCTCCCCGCCACAAAGCGAAGGATCGAAACATCATCTACAGATGAGTTACGAAACACTTTGCAAATAATTATCAGAATCCCCCGGCCAATGGCCGGGGGATTTCTGGTTTTTGGCCAATACATATTGCTGGGATCGATGACGTGGCGGCTGAGCACTTCTGAGGTTTCTGCGTCCATCACCGTCACTTATTCGGTGTCCATGAGCATCACGACTTTCTATCTCCTGTGTATTTTCCGCACACTTATGTGGCGCAGTCTTCCGTCGTGCTTCGGGGTAACTTTCCGTCATTGCCGATCCGGTCATGCCGGATGCGGAACTCGCGGTCACGAGTGGCGTTCTTGAGGTCTTGCCGGGCCTTGAGCGTTCGGCGGTACCACTGTTGCGGTGTTTCCCGGTTCAGTGCGCGGTGCGGACGTTCAGTGTTGTAAACCTGCTGGAATTCATTCAGGAGGAGTGGCAGCTCGGTGATCGATTTGGCTTGTGGGCGGGCGTTGACCCAGAGGTGCTCCGTGTGGTGGAAACGCTCGATTTTGGCTTGGGTTTGCGGGTGGTATGGTTTCCCGTTCTTCTGGCGTATCCCCAGTGTGGTCAGTAGTTTTCCGAACTTGTTCAGGAGTTTGAGCAGGCGAGTTGTGTAAACCAGTTCGTTGTCTCTCAGGGTGCTCTGCGGTGCGCCGTAGTGGTTGATGCACCAGGTGAAAGTGTCGATGACGATTTGCGCGGTGGTTTCTTCCAGGACTGAACAGTGCATCAAATATCGGGAGTGGACATCGATCCCACTAGTGCTGAGAGTGCGGCGTAGCTCGAAGGTGCGGACTTTAAACACTGCGGTGCGGCGCAGGTTGGTGTGCGGTTTTTGGTAGCCGGTTCCAGTGGGCTGTCGTCGACGCCGTGGGCGCAGGGCAGCTGGTAGAAGCCTTGTCTAGGGATATTGTGGCGACGGGAGGTGTCTAGTGGAGCTCAAGCCGGCGTCGCCGAAATTGTGGAAGATGACGTGGTTTCTGGACATGCCATGGTGCCAACGATGTCTCGGCTCATGTGTCTTGGATGTCGTGGAACTACACGCTTCATCCGCCACGAAAGTGGAACTGGAGACCAAAAGGGTCTCCAGTCTATTCTGCTGAACACGTCCGGATACGAAATGCCCTTGATGGAGCAAGGCCCCAACAGCGACCAGAATGCTCGGAGCGCCTCGAAATCGACGGCGTGACAAAGGACACTGACTTTCAATTAGCCAAGTCATTCACTGATTGGTAATGTTGTATTTACCGACGCGGGGTGGAGCAGTTCGGTAGCTCGCCGGGCTCATAACCCGGAGGTCAGAGGTTCAAATCCTCTCCCCGCCACGAAAGTGGGAACGGAGATCCGAAAGGGTCTCCGTTCTTGTTTAACGAGTTAACCAACGGTGGTGCGCCGATGCTTAGCATCAGCACACCACCGCAATCCATGGGATCCTAGCAAAGAGGCTCAGCCTTCAAGAGCACCTGTCTGCTTGGACTTCAGTGCCGCCAGACGAGCTTCAACTTCGGTCTGCTCGCCCAAGTCTTCCAACGATTCAAATTGCGCGTCCAGGCTTGACGATGCCAGTTCGGCAGCTCCACGAACGCGTGCTTCTTCGCGACGTACCTTTTCTTCGAAGCGTCCGATTTCGCTGGAAGGATCCATGATGTTCACGGACTTAATAGCCTCGTGGACCTGGTTCTGGGCGTGAGCTGCCTTGGCACGTGCAACCAGCTCATCGCGCTTGCCAGCCAGTTCAGTGCGCTTTTCCTTCATCTGGTTCAAGCCGGTCTTGAGCTTCTCAACGATTTCGCGCTGGGAGCTTATGGTTGGCTCTGCAGACTTCATCTCCGATTCAGCTTGCATCTGGCGCTGGATGGCAACCTTCGCCAAGTTATCAAACTTGGCTGCATCATCCGATTGGCCCGAAGCGCGGAACTCATCTGCCTTGTTCGACGCTGCTAGAGCCTTGTTGCTCCACTCGGCCACTGCTTCTTCGTCTTCGCGGTAGTCGTCCTCCAGCATGCGCAGATTGCCAATGGTCTGGGCAATGGCCTGTTCGGCTTCGGCAATGTTGTCGTTGTAGTCGCGAACCATCTGATCCATCATTTTCTGTGGATCTTCTGCCGAGTCCAACAAGGCATTAATGTTGGCTTTGGCCAGCTGTGAGATGCGTCCGAAGATTGATTGCTTGGTCATGATGGGACCTTCCTTATTGAGTAAGTAATCGTTGATGCTGCATGAACTGCCGGTCAATCTGGATCGGCGGACTAGAAGTTGCCTCCGTCGCCTCCGCCGAAGTCACCTCCTCCAAATCCACCGCCGCCTCCGCCGTCAAACCCGCCGAAGCCGCCGCCACCGAAGAAGCCATCGTTGCCTCCGGAATGACCACCGCCGTGGCCTCCACCGAGGATGGTATTGATGAGGATGCCACCGAGCACCGCACCACCAACACCGTCAAACACTCCGCCGCCACGTCCACGCCCATAGCCGCCCATGCCGCCGCCATCGCCAAACCCGCCGAATCCGCTGACGTCGTTCTCCGCCATTTGGGCTGCCTGGTCTGCTAGCTGGATGGATCGTTGTGCAGCGGCTACCGCTCGAGCCGGGTCCGAGTGTGCGAAGGAATGCGCTTCGTCCAGGGTGCGTTGTGCCTCGGCAAGACGAGTGCGGGCCGAAGAGCGGACGCCTCCTCGACGTGCTCGGATGTAGTCATCTGTACCGTTGATGCGAGATGCGGCGGTGTGGAGCAAGGACTGCAATTGATCCCTAGCTGCCTGGACCTGCTGAGCGCGGCCGCGAAGCGTTGCCAGTGCCTGCCCGAGGGGAGTCGTCGCGTCGTCCAAAAGCGTGATCAGCGCAAGCGGGTTGTACTTTCCGCTGGCCATGCCTTGGCGCGTTGTGGACAGCGCGCTTTCAACGCCGGCGATCGGTCCAGCGAGATCGGAACTGGTTCCTGACGCGAAAGTCGCCTTGGCTTGGGCCAGGTCGCGTTCTGCCAGCGCGACGGCCGCACGAAGGTCCTGTTCAGCCTGCTCTAATGATGCGCCAACCTTGGCGATTGCCTCGAGAAGTACGTCGGCCTGGTCTTGGGCCTCTTCTGCGTTCTGGATGAGTACCGCAGCGTCGGAGCGATTTGATCCGAGCTTCTCGGAAGCCCTCTGCAATGAGGAAGCGGCAAACGTCAGGCGCTCACCGGCTTGCTGCGCGTTGTCCTTGATCTGGGTGACTGCACTCGGATCGTACTTGGCGGAGAGCTGTTCGAAGTCGGCTACACGAGCGGAAAGCCTTTGATTCAATGGTTCCTGATTTGCCTTCACCTCGGTGATGCGGGCTTCAGCATTCTGTTCCAACTGGCGAAGTTGTTTGAAATCATCGGCATGTTCTTGCAGGGACTGGTTGACGTCCTTGCAGCGGTTGATGATCTCGTTGAGCCACGATCGCTGGTCTGCTTCGGTATCGGGAATGTCGTCATCCAGCTGCTGCTGCAACCGGAATGATTCGGTGAGGTGCTCCTTGGCCTTGGCCAGGTCTTGCACGAAAACCGATACTGCTTCTTTGCCATACTGGGCCTCGGCGAATCCAAGTTCTTGTTGCGAGGAGCGGACGGAATCATCGGCAGCGACGAGCAGCTGATCAGCCTGCAAGCGAAGCTCATCCAACGCGACCAGCGGCTGCTGCGGAGCAGGAGCACCTGCCATGCCCGGGTAATCGTTCTGTTGTGGCGGAAGTCCGCGGGTGTTTTTCCGGCTTCTGCGGGCGAGGAGGAAATAGCCACCCACTGCCAGCGCAGCGACCACGAGAAGAATGGTCATGAAGCTGCCGCCGCCTGAAGAGCCCTCCGCTGTACCGCCGCTCTCGACGTTCCTGATGCCCTCGATGGCTCCGTCAACCGCACCGACCCAGTTGCTTTCACCGAGTTCTGGGCTAATCAGCGACCTATAGATCTCCGAGTCCTGCTCGCCCAGGGGACCATTGTCCGATGCAGCGAAGTACGCCTGCCGGGTTTGGGTAGCTACCGCGAGAATAACGTCGGATTTTCCCAAGCCTTTCTTGTCCGCGACTTCTTTAACCCATTCATCGGCCTGCGATGGGCTGGAAAATTCGTCAACGTAGATGGCGAAAAGGCTGAGCCCTGTATCGTTTCGGAGCTCTTTGATTTCTTGTTCAATGCGTGCTTCGTCAGAACCGAGCACCCCGGAATTATCGATGACAAAGTCCCCAGGCGGGATGGTGACCGGCGTCTCGGCCAATGCCGGAGCAGCTATTCCAAGCGATACAACCGAAGCCACTATTGCACTGGCTAGCAGTTTCCGACTCTTCATTCCCATTTCCCGTTCCTGCCTGAAAAGCTAAGTCACACTAAAACCAGGATGTACCCGATCTGGTGTATCCAGAGACTGGATTCACACTTAGAATTGATTCTATTTGCCCTAATGAAGCACGTCTATGACATTCAGCTGCCAGAATAGTTAACTCACAGGCGATGCAAAGTCACCACAATTCGATGCCACAGACCAGACCTGAATAATTAAACCCAAGAGATTCTATAGTTCGAAAGAGGCATGAAATGAGCCAGACCCCGAATGAGCCACGTGAAGAAAACTTGGGTGATTCTGCACGGCCATCAAACGATCACAATAGCCAGCCTTCCGGTTCCAACGAACCGACAGCCCGCTACCCTCGCATGGACCAGGATTCAGCCAGCGGCCAGCAGCCAGGCACTGGCGAATCGCCAACCGCTCCACGCACAGAGCCAATGAGCGCAGCCACGCAAAACACTGCAGGCTCTCAACCAGCATCTTCTTACCAGTCGCAGAACAGCGCGGGACAAAATAGCCAGTCCAATTCGCCATACGATGCCCCCTATGCTGGCGGCGCATATACGCAGACCGCATATCCTGTTCCTCCAGAAAAGCAGCCTAGGGACAAGAAGCGATTTGCCGGAAGCACTTTAATCGCGGGAATGGTCGCCGCGGCTTTGGTAGGCGGACTGACCGCAGCCGGCACTACGTACCTCATGAATGATGGAAACAGCACCTCAACTTCCGGCGGTTCAGCACCACGTGAGGGAGTGGTGATCAACAATCCCGACAAGGTCACCGAAGTTACCGCGGCCGCGGCCAAGGCCAGCCCCAGCGTAGTCACCATAGAAGTTTCAGGCAACGGAAACGGCGGCTCAGGCTCGGGCATCGTGCTGGACAACAAGGGCAACATTCTGACCAACACCCACGTGGTCACGCTCGGTGGTGAAGTGGCCGACCCGACAATCACCGTCCAAATGAATGACGGAACGGTGCACGCGGCTAAGGTCGTCGGAACGGATCCACTTTCAGATCTGGCCGTGATCAACATCCAGGCTGACGGACTTGTCCCTGCAACACTAGGATCATCTTCTGAACTGAACGTCGGCGACACCGCGGTAGCCATCGGCGCACCTCTTGGATTGAGCGGAACGGTCACTGACGGCATCATCTCCACCCTGAACCGTACAATTTCCATCGCTTCTTCCGCTGTTCCAGAGGAAAGCGATCAATCCAATGGCGATGACGGCAGCCAGTTCAACTTCCAATTCCCGGGCCAGCAGCAGCAACAACAACAGTCCAGCGGCTCGATCTATGTCAACGTCATTCAGACCGACGCAGCGATCAACCACGGTAATTCGGGCGGCGCATTAGTCAATGCCAACGGCGAGATCATCGGCGTGAACGTTGCCATCGCTTCTTCCGGATCCAGCGAAGAAGGCGGATCCATCGGTGTGGGCTTTGCGATCCCGATCGACTATGCGAAGCGCATTGCCCAGGAACTGATCGAAAACGGCTCAGCCACTCACGGTTTGCTCGGAGCCACCGTGACAGCGCAAGGTACTTCTGAACAGGGAGCACAAAACTCTTCGTCCTTCTCGGTGGGAGCCAAGGTGGTTGAGGTGAGCGCCGACTCGGCTGCCGAAAAGGCAGGACTGAAGTCCGGAGACGTTATCACTGGCGTGAATGGGCGTGCAGTGCACGACTCGCAAACCGTGACCGCGGCAATTCGTGAAATTGCAGCCAACGGTGAAGCTGAAATCCGGTACCTGCGCAATGGCCAGGAGAAAACGGCCAAGGTCACCGTAGGGGAATTGTCAAAAAACTAAATAAATCTTCATGATGACGCAGTGGAGTGGGTGACGCAGGCTGGTGACGAACCAGCCTGCGTCACTTCTTGCACTTTCGGCGATAAAGAACGAGCCAATCGTGATGTATCGATACGATAGACAGTGAATAAAAAGTCCAACCAGTTCCATGGCTGTTGGACGCGAAAGCTTGTAGGAAGGCTCGAATGACCGAGGAAACCACGGCACCGCTGAAAATAGTGGTGCTGGTAAAACATGTTCCCGACGTTCAATTTGATCGTCACATCGACTCTGGGTCGTTGCGTCTTGACCGTGCAGAGTCGGTACTTTCAGAACTTGACGAATATGCGGTCGAAGCAGCCGTAGCCCTCGTCGAGTCCCAAGGTGGCTTCGCCGCTGGGCATGAGGTCATTGCAGCAACTATGGGCGGTAAGAGCGCCAGCAATTCGGTGAAGAAGGCCTTGCAGATGGGGGCCAGCTCGGGGCTTCACCTGAACGACGAAGCTTTGGCCGGATCGGACACCATCGCCACATCCAAGGCATTGGCCGCTCTTGTCGAGCATGTTGGAGACGTGGACCTAGTCGTCACTGGCATGTCCTCGACGGACGCTGAAACTTCGGTTGTTCCAGCGCAGCTGGCCGAACGCCTGAATTTTGCTCAATTGACTCATGCCCTGGCCGTCGATTTTGACGCGGACAGCCGAGTGCTGACCATTCGACGCGACCATGCAGACCGCACACTGAGCCTGGCCGCGGCCCTGCCAGCAGTATTATCGGTGACTGATCAGGCCAATGAGCCTCGATACCCGAACTTCAAAGCCATCATGGCCGCCAAGAAAAAGAGCCTCACCGAAGTCGACTTGGCCGGCATTGGTTTGGCTGCGGATGCAGTTGGAGCGCCAGGATCACATTCTGCTGTGCTCAACGCGAAGGCTCGACCTGCCCGAGAAGCCGGAACTGTCATTAATGACAGTGGCCAGGCTGGAATTGCCCTGGTTGATTTCTTGGCCGAACAAAAGCTGATCTAAGGAATATTGAACATGCCTTCAGCGCTAGTATTTTTCAATGAACTTTCCGATGTCCCGTCCAAGGCACAACGCGAGCTTTTGACCCTCGCATCGCGCTTCGACGAGGCAACATTGGCCGTTGCCTCTGAGGCTTCGCAAGAAGCCCAAGAAGTAGTCAAAGGCTACGGGGTAGCCAAGCTTCTTGTTGCCTCCAGTGGAGAAGACGCATTCATCGACCATTCGCTCTCGGTCCTCGAAGCCGCGGTGAAGCTGAGCGCCGCCGATGTCGTCCTGGTTGCCAACGATAATTTCAACCGCGAGATCGCAGCTCGTTTGGCTGTGCGACTCGATGGAGCAGTAATTACGGACGCTACCGATGTATCGGCAGATCTCGTCGTTACCAAGGACGAATTGGCTGGCAGCTACAGCGCCCAGGCCAAGGCAACCAGCGGAACACTATTTGTCACCATGAAACCAAACAGCATCGAAGACGCGCCGGGGGAGCAGGATAAGCAGCTTGACGTTCTTGCCCTGGAACTTCCAGTGGCAGCTGCGCCGCAAATTCGCGTTGTAGCAACCGAAGCGAAGGCCGTATCGGATCGTCCAAAGCTGACCGAAGCTCGAGTAGTAGTCGCGGGCGGACGCGGCGTCAACGGGGACTTCGGCCCGGTTGAGGACCTTGCCGACGCTCTATCCGGTGCTGTTGGCGCCTCGCGAGCCGCGACAGACGCTGGATGGATCTCGCATGACGCGCAGATCGGCCAGACCGGCGTGACGGTGTCACCGCAGCTGTTCATTTCTGCTGGCATCTCTGGTGCGATTCAGCAGAAGGCTGGCATGCAGACCAGCAAGTGCATTATTGCCATTAATAAGGATGTCGACGCACCTGTTTTCGAAATCGCTGATTTCGGTATCGTTGGCGATCTGTCAAAGGTGCTTCCACAAGCCGCAGAAGAGATTCGACGCCGCCAAGCATGATCGATACAACTAGATTCTTCGGTGCAAAAACCGAACGGGTCCTCGCCTTCGGTGCGCATCCAGACGACCTGGATTTTGGCGCTGCGGGCACCATTGCGGCATTCACCACCGCGGGCGTCGAGGTGCAATATTGCATCATGACCGATGGTGATGCCGGTGGTTTTGATGATCGAGACCCACAAGAAACCGCCGCTTTGCGTCACGCCGAGCAGAAGCAAGCGGCTGAAAAAGTTGGCGTCAAAACCGTGCACTTCTTGGGCGAACGGGACGGGTTCCTCGAAGCTAACCACGACGTCATGCGCAAGGTCGTGCGGCTAATCCGCCAGGTCAAGCCAACCATCGTTATGGCGATGCATCCTGAACGCAACTGGGACCGAATCCAACGTTCGCATCCGGATCATCTAGCGTGTGGCGAAGCGGTAACACGTGCTATTTATCCGGCGGTGGAGAATCCCTTCGCCTACCCGGAGCTACTTCGAGAAGAAGGTCTGGAAGCCTATAGGGTTCCTTGGTTGTGGCTCTATGGTGCACCGAAGGAACGCGAAAACGGTTTCGTCGACATCACGGATTACTTCGATAAGAAAATGGATGCCTTGCGCGCTCATTTCACGCAGCATCCTGACGTCGCGGCCATGGAGCGGTTCGTACTTCAACAGTGTTTCGCCAACGGCCAGCGCGCGCAGCTTGCCGAAGGGCGATTGGCTGAAGCCTTCCATCTGGTAGCTGTGAATGCCGACGATACAATCGCTGGATTCTAGCCGAGGTCCGGTCAAAAACTAAAGGTGCCTGTGACCGATGAGGAATATTTCCTTCAACGGACACAGGCACCTTTAGTTGAAGTCTGATGCTTAGGCTACGAGCCCTGGCTGGCCTGAGAGCTTGCATCCTCGCTCAATGGAAGGTCCACAGAAGCCTCGGTATCTTCCGAAGGAGCCGAAGGCGTATCCGAGCTTTCGACGGTGATATGAATGGCGATGATGTCATCGGCTGGCGCGTATCCTGCTGAAGCATCCTCGCCATTGCTTGTCGTGATGACCGAGACGCTGCCCGATTCGTGGATTGCCCAAGCAACATACTGCTCTGACTCTTCCAATGGAGGCAACGAAGTCAATTCAACGCCGATGGTGTTTTCCGACTTTGAGCTGCTCAGATTAGCTTGCCCACCGCTTTTGAGCTCAACCGGAACTGAGATGGCGTCGTCGGCCTTGGATGCTTTGGACGCTTTAGTTCCACCATTGAGCAGGGAGAAGATGACTAACGCCAGAACGGCGATGATCGCTACACCCACGACCGCGAAAATCCAGCGTCGTGGTCTGGTTTTTCTTTCAGCTCGTGAACTGCTGGCCACGTGGCTCACCAGGTCTAGTCCCAGGTCTTCGTCCTGAGGCTCGTCGCGGTGCTGGGAATGGCTACCGTTCATTGTCTTGGATTCTCCCGAAAGGTCGTCGGCACAGTTCAATACCCGCATGCTTACGGGCACAGTAAAGAGCTTACTTTATAAAGATTAGGTAAAGCTGTATACGCGGCGATTGAAGACTGGTACTTTAAGCGCCGGCAAATCCATGTTGCCGCCAAGCCTCGTAGGCAACAATCGATGCAGTATTAGCCAGATTCAGTGACCTGCGGCCCGGCAGCATCGGCAGCCGCACCAGTTCAGTGACACGCGGATGCTTCTTATCTTCGGCGCTGAGTCCTGATGACTCTTTGCCGAACAGCAAGATGTCGCTTGGTTCATAGCTAATGTCCGAGTAGACCGTCTCACCCTCAGAAGTGAACGCGAAAACGCGTCCTTCCCCCAAAGCTTCAAAGGCAGCGTCAAGATTTTCGTGGACCGTGACGTTCGCCATGTCATGGTAATCCAACCCCGCACGACGCAAATTGGCATCATCGAAATTGAAGCCTAGCGGCTTGACCAAGTGCAGTTCGGCACCGGTAATGGCCGATAGGCGGATGGCATTTCCGGAATTACCCGGGATCTCTGGGGCGTTGAATACGATACGAAACACTTAACCAGTTTAAGCGCTGCCGGTGGGCATTCGCGCCATTGAACTCAGTACATCGCCTCGCGTAAATGGGCCAAGGACGCACGGTCGACAATATTTGGGGTAGGTCCTGACCCCAAGAACAGTTTTAGTTCCCTCACGAGCCCAGCCGCGTTGAGCACATTCGGGGTCGTTGCAAGGGCTGGATTCGCATTGCGGTGGTATTCGATAACCGGTTCGTGCCGATTCCCGTTTGGGGAGAGAACCAAGGTAAATGCCATCACGTTCATCTGCATGAAGCTTCGCTGGAGTGCGGAGATTGAGAAGGCGGGCGGTTGGGTCATCTTATTTCCATGACGCAGCACATTGCCGTCGAAAGAGTAATAGCCCTCTGGCAGCGTCATAGTATTGATGACCGCCATGCGATAACCGGCCACCAGCACGTGGTCATAGTGGCCACTGTGCGGTGCGGCCACCCCATTAACGAGGCGGGCGGCTGGCAATACGTTCAGCACGTTCTTGCTCAGCAAGTTGATCGTGTTGGCTTCTCGGACCAATCGCGCCCTGTTGGAGAACAAGCCGCGCTTGCGTGGTTCGCCGTGAATCTTCTGTTCGGAAAGTTCTCTGCTCAACCAGGTGAACGACGCATCTGAGAACTCAGGAACGTATTTCGTAGACTGTTGAGCTTTTGGTTGCTGGGGTGATTTGCGCAGTCGCTCATCAAATGGACGGGCGGGGAATCCGGCGCGGGGTGCTTCGCCAGGCTTTTGAAAAGTTTGGTCGTGGCTTAAAGGGCTCGCCAGAGCAGAGATATCCTGAAATGCCTGTTGGACTTCCTTGAATTTTTCCTCGCTGCCACCCAGATCTGGATGCGTTGCCCTGGCCGCCCGGCGATAGGCAATCTTGATCTCTTCCATGCTGGCCGAAGAAGCAACACCAAGGATTTCGTAAGGGCTCGGCGTGCTCATGGTCCAGGTAGGTCCTCTCGAATGGGTAGGCAATGTGCCAGTGCATTCCAGTTTAGCTAATGGAGCCCCACAAATAATCGGGTTGTGCTCACAGCTCAGCAATCACAATTCACGTGAAGACTTTTGATCTTGCCGGGATCGACCACATGGTTTTCCGACCGCTCGCGGGCAAAGCTGCGGGTCTTATCACGTCCAGGATTTGGCGCCACCACAGCAAGCAATGGGCATTTGCGCGAACTGGTCGAAACAACCGCTTGTTGCCAGGAGGAGTGCACATCAGTGTTCGCGTCCTCTCCAGAATCTTCGCGCTTATTGGTCGATCCTGTAGTCGCAGAAGAGCATGCTCTCTTCTTCATATAAATGTTTCAAGGAAAAGCGCTGGAATGTCTGCCGGGCATGGGCTGCAATACGCATTCCGTTACCGGCTACGACAACCGGAGAATAGCTGAGGCAAGCCGAATCCACCATGCCAGCAGCCATGAACTGGCCGAAGATATGAGGCCCGCCCTCGCAATGAACGAATCCCAGTCCGCGCAGGGTCAGGTGGTCTACGACTTCCTTGGGGTCGCATCCTCCTTCCCTCTGCGAAACCTGAATGAGCTCAACGCCGTTTCCGTAGGATTCGCGTTGCTCGTCCGTAACTTCAACGGTGGTGAAGACGATGACTGGAACAGGCGACTGGCTGAAGATCTCTGCGGAGGGGTTCAAATGCAAACCGGCAGAGACCAGTGCCAATGCCGGATTGGCGGATAGCCCACTGCGGGTGCGCCACTCTTGTTCTTCTGCCGAAACCAGGGCGCCTTCGTAGCCCTCGGCGCGGACTGTACCGGCGCCAACGACGATAACGTCAGCTAGACGGCGAAGCAGAGCGAAAATTCTCTGGTCGCCCTTTGAACCCAATTTCGCGGACAAGCCATCGGCTTGGGCGCTGCCATCGATGCTGCTGACAAAATTGAAACGCACAAAGGGGCGCTGTGCACTGTCATAGCGTTCCAACAGCTGTTCATCGCTGACGTTGTTGATTGGCTCTGGAAGCAGGGCTCGCATGTATGTCGTTCCTTTACTTGCTGGGTTCTCGTTCGGGATGCGCTGGGGGATTCACATCACCCATATTGTGAATCTGGTAAGCCGGTTCGCGCCAGCCCTGCGCGGCTTCAATAAGTCGAACAGTTTGCACCGACTCGGGGATGTTGTGCATGCGCAAAATTCGGGCTCCATTCATGGCGCAAATTGTGGCTGCGACCATGGAGCCGAGAGTACGCTCGGCTTTTGGCAGGTCCAAGGTTTCGCCGATGAAGTCCTTGTTCGAAACGGCGGCAAGTGCCGGGAATCCCAAGTCCGAAAACGCTTGGAAACTCTTGGTGATCTCAAGAGTGTGCCGTGTGTTTTTATTGAGATCATGACCCGGGTCAACAATGATTTTTGATGGTGAAATTCCAGCAGCGATAGCCACTTCAATTTTGTCCTTCAAATACTGTCTTACGTCCGCAACCACATCGGCATAATGCGGTCGAGGGTAAATTGTTCGCGGCTTGGCCAGCGAGTGGGTTATCACTAAATGCACATTGTTCTTGGCGACGACTTCGGCCAGTTCGGGATAGGCGAGGCCAGTCGTGTCATTGATGACATCGGCGCCGGCATCGATGGCCGCTTGGGCAACCCTGGGCTGAAAAGTGTCCGCTGAAATGATCGCGTCGCTGTATTCTCGAACAGCCTGTATGACGGGGACAATTCGCTCAGCTTCCTCTTCCCATGCAAGCTCAGGCCCAGGCGAGAAGGGCACGCCCCCAATATCAACCCAATCGGCGCCGTCATTGACAGCCTGCAAAGCTGCGGACACGGCCTGGTCAAGTCCGAAGGTGGACCCGGCATCGTAGAAGGAATCCGGGGTGCGGTTGATCACTGCCATGATGGCTATTCTTCGAGAGAAATCGATGGATTGCCGAGAAAACTCGTGGATGGGATCTAGCAACTCAGGCCTGAACATCGATGAAAGCTCCCTTGCAGTAAACGTCGCGGGTCACGAGGTATTTATTCATTCATACCACCGACCACATTCCCAAAGCAGATTTCACACATTGACATGGTTAGGCTAAGGACATGCAGTTTTCACATATTTCATCAGAGCAAGGCCAATGGATTGCCTCGGCCTGCTCGTCGGCGGATCCTTCAACGGTGGTGGCGCAAGTTCCGGAAGGCTACGAACGATACGTTCGGATCTTGCACCCAGCTCTGGATGAAGACGACCAACTGGTCAACTGGGGGACTGTAGCCCAGAGCCGCAACCACATCATTACAGCGGCAGACTTGTTTGAAACTGTGGCTGGTTTGGACGCCCAGGGCGATCCGGTGGAAGAAGACGCGTGGGTAGACACCGACTTGCCGCTGGATCAGCTTCCGGAGCAGCAGTGGCAATCGCTCATCGATACCCTCATCCATGGCGCCAAGCCAGAACAGAAGTATGTTATCGGGTTGTGGGCCGGGTATGCCTTCATTGAGGGCGGCGAGAGAATCCAAATCGAGCAAGAGCCGGATCCGCAGCTGAGCGATGAAGAGAATCGGGAAGCGTACCAAACGGCGTTGGCCGAGGCCCAAAAGCCTGCATTCGGGCCAGAAATCTTGAACGCGGCACCACTGGAATTGGACGGCGGATACCGCAACTATCACCTGTTCGAAGCCGATGCGCAGTTCCTGGCACATCCGCTGTGGGCCGAAACAGTGGACGGAGCACAACGCCAGCGACCGGCTTTGGCTTTTCCGGCGGATCGCAGCTGGATGCTCTCAACTGAGCCATACGACGACTGCACCCTTCTTGGCGGGCCCGCGGCGCTGATCGAGGCGGTGCTAGAAAATCCTGGCCTTGAAACCATTGAGGTCGGCCAATTCACACGGATTGGCCATTCAAACGAGGGTCTGTAAAGCCGTACCATTAAGGGGTTATGAATACTTCCGCCGTTTACCTGGATCACGCGGCAACCACCGATCTGAATCCTGCAGCCTTGGCTGCCATCACTGAGCAGTACGCGTGCACCGGCAACCCCTCGTCCCTGCATGGTGCCGGACGCCGTGCCAACAGGGCCGTGGATGACGCCCGCCTCGCTGTCGCCCAGGCCGTCGGCGCGCATCTGAGCGAGCTGATTTTCACTTCGGGTGGTACGGAGTCTGACAATTTGGCCATCAAAGGCTTGTTCTGGAACCGCGTCGCCGCAAACGACCAGGCGCGTACTATCGCGCTAACCGGAATAGAGCACCACGCGGTTTTGGATACCGCCATGTGGCTTGAAGAACACGAAAACGCGACCCTTCTATGGCTTCCAGTGGATCAGGATGGGGTCGTGGATCTTTCAACTGCGGCGTCGCTTTTTGATCAGCATCACGAACAGATTGCCCTAGCCACATTGATGTGGGCCAATAACGAGGTGGGCACCGTGCAACCGGTGGCCGAATTTGCCGCGTTGGCATCCCAGTATGGAATTCCGGTGCATTCGGACGCGGTGCAGGCTTTCGGCGCCGTGGACGTGAACTTTGCAGAATCACACCTCGCCACCATGGCTATCAGCGCACACAAGATTGGCGGGCCAGTGGGCATTGGCGGTTTGCTGGTGCGCCGGGATATCGTGCTTACCCCGGTGCAGCATGGCGGCGGCCATGAACGGAAGCTGCGTTCGGGAACGCTCAACGCAGCTAGCGCGGCGGGTTTTGCCGCAGCCGCGACGGCGGTACGGGCGCAGCTGGATGACGAAGCTTCACGGCTAAGCGAATTGCGCGAGTATGCAGTGCAGCGCATCACCGAGATGATTCCGGAAGCCGTCTTCAACGGCCCCCGCGATGCCGCCAACGAAGGCAAGCGGCTTCCGGGAAACCTGCATTTCACATTCCCCGAATGCGAGGGCGACTCGTTGCTCTTCTTGCTGGACATGTTCGGAATCGCATCATCCACTGGCTCAGCGTGCACCGCTGGTGTTCCGCAACCCTCGCATGTTTTATTGGCGATGGGACGCGATGCGCGCAGCGCACGAAGTGTGCAACGCTTCACATTGGGGCATACATCAACGCGTTCTGACGTTGACGCATTAATAGACGCTTTGCCCGAAGCATATGCACGGGCAAAAAAGGCTGGCATGGCAGCCGATGAAAGCAGCATCCACACGGCAGGAACAGGTTTTACACGATGAAGGTACTAGCAGCGATGTCCGGAGGCGTGGATTCGGCCGTAGCCGCGGCCCGCGCAGTTGAAGCCGGCCACGACGTTGTCGGCGTGCACTTGGCGCTTTCGCGCATGCCAGGAACTTTGCGCACTGGTTCGCGTGGTTGCTGCACTGTCGAAGACTCCAATGATGCGTGGCGCGCCTGCGATAAATTGGGTATCCCGTTCTACGTGTGGGACTTCTCCGACCGCTTCGCAGAAGACGTCGTACAGGACTTCGTGGATGAATACGAAGCAGGGCGCACCCCGAACCCTTGCATGCGTTGCAACGAGAAGATCAAGTTCGCTGCGCTGCTGGAGAAGGCGTTGGCCTTGGGGTTTGACGCAGTGTGCACCGGCCACTACGCCAAGGTTCTGCGCGACGAGAACGGCGCACCCCAGCTGCATCGAGCAGCTGACTGGGCCAAGGACCAGTCCTATGTTCTGGGCGTGCTGACCCACGAGCAGCTGGAGCACTGCATGTTCCCGCTGGCCGAGACCCCATCCAAAGCCGAAGTCCGCGCCGAAGCTGCCGCCCGTGGCCTGACCGTTGCCAATAAGCCTGATAGCTACGACATCTGCTTCATCCCGGACGGCGACACCCGAGGGTGGCTCGCAGAGCGCATCGAAATGAAGCCGGGCGAGATCGTAGACCATGAGGGCAACCCGCTTGGCGAGCACGAAGGCGCCCAGGCCTTCACCGTGGGCCAGCGCAAGGGATTGCGCCTAGGCCGCCCAGCTTCCGACGGAAAGCCGCGCTTCGTGCTGGAAATCCGTCCGAAGGAAAACAAGGTGATCGTCGGACCAGAGGCGTTGCTGGCCGTTGACCAGCTACGTGGAATCCGCATCTCATGGGCCGGCTTGCCTATCGCAGAGGTATTCACCGGCGAGAAGTTCAACTGCATGGTCCAGGTCCGTGCGCACGGGGATCCTGTAGAAGCCGTGGCGCACTTGGAGCGTTCCGAAGAAGGGCACGACGAACTGGTCGTCAACCTGCCAGAAGGCATGCGCGGAGTAGCGCCCGGCCAGACCATGGTGGTTTACCAGGGCAGCCGAGTGCTTGGACAGGCAACCATCGATTCGGCTCGTTCGAGCGCTTGGGACTCCGAAAAGGTCCGCTAATACAGCAAATACCTCCGGGACCGGATGCGTTGGCATCTGATCCCGGAGGCATTTTTATGCCCTTTTCATTATCGAAGGCATGAATCTTGTTCTTGGCTAGTCCTCGTCAACGATGCCAAACATATGTGCTGAAATGTCTTGGTACTCAACGCGAGTCTTGCCGGCCTCTAGCTTTGGAAGCTGGGCCGGGGAGTGGCTGTGGCAGTGCACAAAGTCGAAGGTCGGCCACCACTTCTTCGGGCGCTCATATTCGCTGAACCCGCAGACTTCGCATACCAGGTGAACCCATACCGGGCGTTTGCCAGTTCGGTTGGCCCTTGACTGAACCAGCCACGCAGGCGGGTTGGTGTTCAGCTCCCGGAATTCTGCTTCAGACATGCGCGAAGGTACGCCATGGCGCTTGGCCATCTCTACAGGGATATCTAACGCGATTGCCGCGTCTCTACGAGTCATCATTGACATCTAGCTTATGCCACCGGGGAATACGCGCGGTAAGAATTTTTTGGCGGTGCCGGCATCGCCGAAAATCCCCGTGGTCCCAAGCGCAACGAGGTACGACCGAGGGCTCACTTTTTGCCGATAATCCCGATGATCGCTCGTCAATAGTGCCGTGCATCACATAGGATATGTGAAACATGTGTTAATCATCACCACACATGCGTGTATCTAGAAAAGGATGATTCATGACTCGCACAAAGAACGGACTGCGACTCGCAGCAGCCGTTGTGGGTATTTCTGCCCTGGCTCTGACTGGTTGCACCTCAGCCTCAGAAGACAGCAACTCTGGTGGCTCGGGCGAATCCAGCGCCCCCATCACCTTGGGCACCACCGACAAAGTGACCTCCCTTGACCCAGCCGGTTCCTACGACAACGGCTCATTCATGGTCATGAACCAGATTTTCCCGTTCTTGCTGAACTCCGAGCCGGGCAGCCCCGAGCCTTCGATGAGCTTGGCAGAATCGGCGGAATTCACTACGCCTACCGAATACACTGTGAAGCTCAAGAGCGGTTTGAAGTGGGCCAACGGACACGACCTCGACTCCAAGGACGTGAAGTTCACCTTTGACCGCCAGCTGAAGATCGCGGACCCGAACGGACCATCATCGCTGCTCGGCAACGTGGAATCCATCGAAGCGCCAGACGCCACCACCGTCGTATTCAAGCTGAAGGTCGCCAACGACCAGACCTTCCCGCAGGTGCTCACCTCGCCAGTTGGCCCGATCGTCGATGACGAAGTCTTCCCGGCGGACAAGCTCCTGGAGGACCAGAAGATCGTTGAAGGCAAGGCCTTTGGCGGACAGTACGTCATTGATTCCTACAGCAAGAACAACCTGATCTCGTTCAGCGCCAACGACTCCTACGCGGGCGTGCTTGGAAAGCCGGCCAACAGCAAGGCCGCGATCAAGTACTACGCAGATGCCAACAACCTCAAGCTTGAGGTCCAGGAAGGCAAGATCGACGTCGCCTGGCGTTCGCTGACGCCTACCGATATCGAGGACCTTGGCAAGGACGAGAATCTGGCCGTGCACAAGGGCCCAGGTGGCGAATTGCGCTACATCGTCTTCAACTTCGACACCATGCCATACGGCGCCAAGACTGCCGATGCCGATGAGGCAAAGTCCCTGGCTGTCCGCCAGGCAGCGGCCCATCTGGTTGACCGCGAAGCAATCGCGAAGAACGTCTACAAGGACACCTACACCCCGGCATACTCCTATGTTCCGCAGGGTTTCACCGGGGCAACCGAACCGCTCAAGGACATGTACGGCACCGACGGCAAGCCGGATGCCGCCAAGGCCAAGAAGGTGCTGGAAGATGCCGGTGTGGACACTCCGGTCAAGCTGGCCCTGCAGTACAACCCGGACCACTACGGTCCGAATTCCGGTGACGAATACGCACTGGTTGAAAAGCAGCTGGAGGCCGATGGCCTGTTCGACGTCGATCTGAAGTCCACCGAATGGGTGACCTACCAGAAGCAGCGCGTCACCGACTACCCGGCCTACCAATTGGGCTGGTTCCCGGACTACTCGGATGCCGACAACTACCTCTCGCCGTTCTTCGCCAAGGACAACTTCCTGTCGAACAACTACGACAATCCAGAAGTCGACAAGCTGATTGCTGACCAGCGCGGCATGACCGACGCTGGCGAGCGAACCGCGGCGATCGGGAAACTGCAAACCATGGTAGCTGAGGACCTGTCCACGCTGCCGCTGCTGCAGGGCGCACAGGTGGCCGTCGCAGGCAAGGACGTCAAGGACGTCGACAAGACCTTGGATGCATCATTCAAGTTCCGCCTGGGCGTACTGAGCAAGTAACCAGCCTGCCTGCAAACATCCAATCGAAGGGGATCCGGCGTGCGCCGTACACCACGCACATGCTGGATCCCCTTGGCATGTGCCATCGCAGCACCTTGCGGTGGCATAGTGCCAAGCATCCTGAACTATAAGGACTGACGATGACCATCACGTCACCACCGGGCCAAGAAACCAGCCCGATAGCAGCACCCAAAGCCAAGAACCAAGGAGGCGGGTTCCTGCGCTACTTGATCACGCGATTTTTGCTGATCATCCCCACTGTCTTCATCCTCATCACAGTGGTGTTCTTCCTGATGCGAGTGACCGGAGATCCGATCACCGCAGCCATGGGCGGACGGCTGACCCCCGACCAGCTCGCAGCGCGAATCCACGAGGCCGGATATGACCGGCCAATCCTGATCCAGTACTTCGAATACCTGGGGCAGGTCTTCAGCGGCGATCTGGGCCGGACCCTCAGCGACAACCGTGCGGTGACCGAGGTTTTGACCACCTATGGCGCCGCCACCTTGGAGCTGGCCATCAACTCGGTGATCGTTGCCCTGCTGGTGGGCATCCCGCTGGGCCTGGTCGCCGCGAAATTCCGCGACCGCTACCCGGACGCCATTCTGCGCATCCTGGCCATCCTGGGCTACGCCACTCCGGTCTTCTTTGCCGGGCTTGTCCTGAAGCTGATTTTCGGCGTCTGGCTGGGCTGGCTTCCGATCAGCGGTCGTGCAGACTGGCAGACCGAACTGGAGCTCACCGGCCTGCAGAGTCCCTCGGGCATCTACTGGCTCGATGCGCTTCGCAGCGGCAACATGGGCGCCTTCTGGAATGTCGCAGAGCACGCGCTGCTTCCCGCACTGGCTCTCGGCCTGCTCACCGGCGGCGTATTCCTGCGTTTGGTGCGCACCAACGCCATCGGAACCCTGGGACGCGAGTATGTCGAAGCGGGACGTTCACGCGGCGTGAGCGAATTCCGCCTGACCACCAAGCACGCCTACCGTCCGGCGCTGATTCCCATCATCACCGTCATGGGCCTGCAAATCGCCATGCTGCTCGGCGGGGCCGTGCTGACCGAGACCACCTTCGAATGGTCCGGCCTGGGCTTCAAGCTCGCCGAATACCTCACGGCCCGCGACTTTGTTGCAGTACAGGGCATCGTGGTGCTGCTGGCCATAATCGTTGCCGTCACCAACTTCATCGTTGACGTGCTGGCCGCATTGATCGATCCGAGAGTCAGGTACTAAACATGGCTACGCCCACCTTGCCAACCTCCGCCGGTTCCCGGCTGAAACAACTCCCGGTGATTTCGCACCTGCGGATGTCCTCCGGGCTGCAGCGCGGCATGCTGATTGCCGGCCTCGTGCTCTCGGCACTATTCCTCCTGTGCGCGCTCTTGGCACCGCTGATCGCGCCCTTCGACTTCGCCCAGTCCTCGGATGCCTCCGGGGATTTCCCGCGGCAGGCCGCACCGGATGGCAAGTTCATCTGGGGCACCACTTCCACTGGCTATGACGTGTTCACCCGCACCCTGTATGGCGCGCAAACCGCCATCTGGGTCATTGTGGCCGCCGTGGTCATGTCCCTGTTCGTCGGAGTTCTGCTGGGCCTGGTCTCCGGCTACCTCGGCGGCTGGTTCGACCGGATCATGGTTGTTCTCGCCGACGCGATCTACGCTTTCCCTTCGTTGCTGCTGGCCATCGTCATGTCCATCGTGATCTCGCAGGGGCAGTCCTCGCTCTTCGGCGGCATCATGGCCGCGGCCATTTCCATCACCGTGGTGTTCATACCGCAGTATTTCCGAGTGGTCCGCGCCGAAGTCATGCGCCTGAAGGCCGAACCGTTTGTCGAGTCGGCTCAGGTGATCGGTGCCAGCCCGTGGCGAGTGATGTTCACCCACCTGTTGCGCAATTCCACTCGCACCCTGCCGCTGATCTTCACCTTGAACGCCACCGAAGCGCTGCTGACCTTGGCGGGCTTGGGCTTCCTGGGCTTTGGCATCGAACCAACCGCGGCCTCCGAATGGGGCTACGACCTGAATCGCGCGATGTCCGATGCCACCAGCGGCATCTGGTGGACGGGCCTGTTCCCGGGCTTGGCCATCGTGCTGACCGTCATGGGCCTGACCCTGGTCGGGGAGTCCATGAATGACCTGAATGATCCACGGCTGCGGCGCTTCAGCCGGAAGAAAGCCAAGCGAATCACGCAGTCCGCACAGGCAGGAGCAGCCCAGTGAAGCAGAGTTCAACCGATACCCGTCGCGCTCAGGACGCGGGGACCGATGTCCTTCGCATTGAAGGGCTGAATATCGACTTTGTCACCGACGCCGGAGCAGTGCCAGCGGTGCGGGGAGTGGATCTCGAAGTGAAGGCCGGAGAGATCCTGGCGATTGTTGGCGAATCAGGTTCGGGCAAGTCGGTCACGGCCCGCACCGCCCTGGGCATTCTCGCGGAAAACGGTGCCGCCCACGGCGGGGTCTACCTCAACGGCAAGAATATGCTCACCCTGCACGGCTCCCAATTGCGCGCCGTGCGCGGCCGCGATGTGGCCATGGTGTTCCAGGAGCCTTCTACCGCGCTGAACCCGGTGTTCACCGTGGGCTGGCAGATCATGGAAGGGATTCGCACCCACAACAAGATCTCCAAGAAGGAAGCCAAGACCCGCGCCATTGAAGCCATGCGCCAGGTGGGCATTCCCGACCCGGAGCAACGGGTGAACTACTACCCGCACCAATTCTCCGGCGGGCAGAAGCAGCGCGTGGTCATCGCCGCCGCCCTGGCCCTGAAGCCGAAGCTCATCGTTGCCGACGAGCCGACCACCGCCCTGGACGTCACCGTGCAGGCAGAAATCCTCTCGCTGCTGCGTGGGCTGCGCGAGGAACTGGGCACCGCCATCGTGATCATCACCCACAATATGGGCGTGGTCGCCGACATCGCCGATCGCGTGGTCGTAATGAACCAGGGGCAGATCGTCGAGCAGGCGCCGGCACTGGAACTGTTCGAACGGCCCCAGGAGGACTACACCAAGTCCTTGCTGGCCGCTGTGCCGCACCTCGGCCGGGACAGCGCCTCCGAGCATCTGGACCAGCGACCCCATGAGGATGCACAGGTCCTGGTGGAAGCCGCCGGGCTGGGGGTTCATTTCCCCGGGCGCCTGGGTGCCCCAGGATTCACCGCGGTCAAGGACGTTGACCTGAAAATCCATGCCGGAGAGGTCTACGGCCTGGTGGGCGAGTCGGGATCGGGCAAGACCACCATTGGGCGCAGCATTGCGGGGTTGAACCGCATCACCTCGGGATCCCTCAAGGTCCTGGGCTACGAGATGGCGCAATTCAAGGAGCACAGCTTCAAGCCCTTGCGCGAGCAGATCGGTTTTGTCTTCCAGGACCCGGCGGCAAGTTTCAACCCGCACCTGACCGTGGGCGAATGCGTAGCGGAGCCGCTGGCCGTGCATCGCGACCTCAACCCGGCGCAAAGCCGGGCCAAGGTCGCGCAGTTGCTAGAGGCTGTCCAGCTGCCGGCAGGATTTGCCCAGCGCTACCCGCACGAACTTTCCGGCGGCCAGCGCCAGCGCGCTTCCCTGGCCCGTGCGCTGGCCCTGGATCCGAAACTGCTGATCGCCGACGAGCCGACCAGCGCCCTGGACGTGTCAGTGCAGGCCAAGGTCCTTGAGCTGTTCCGGGAATTGCAAAACGAGCTCGGTTTCGCCGCGCTCTTCGTGTCCCACGATTTGGCCGTGGTTGACCAGCTGGCCACCTGGGTGGGCGTGCTCTACCGGGGAAGCCTGATCGAAGAAGGCCTGGGGTCCAAGGTCCTGGCGAACCCGCAGCACAGCTACACCCAGCGGCTGATCGCCTCGCTGCCGGTCCCGGACCCGCGCGAGCAGGCCCAGCGCCGAAAACTGATCGAAGAACTGAACCAGGCCCAACCCTGATTCGACCACCGGCTGGCATGCCCCTGCTGCGCGACCCGCGCAGCGGGGGCATGTCACTTTGTGGGAGATTTGGCAGGTGAACCCGTAAACTTAACACCATGAACGAGCCGAAAAACACTGCACTGAATGAGTCATTCGACCCGCACGCCAGCTCGTTGCACGGTGAGGTCCAGAATGAAGTGCTTCAGGAGCTATACGCCATCCGCGGCAGCATCGACAATTTCGATGCACAACTGGTCTACCTGTTGGCCGAGCGCTTCAAGGCGACCCAGCGGGTAGGACACCTCAAAGCCCAGCACAAGCTTCCACCGAGCGATCCCAACCGCGAAAAGGCGCAGATCGAGCGCCTGCGGGCACTGGCGCACGAAGCGCACCTCGATCCGGAATTCGCCGAGAAGTTCCTGAATTTCGTGATTTCCGAAGTGATCCGCCACCACCAGAATATTTCCGACTCGCACAACGATGCCTGAGCAGCCCCATGAGCCAGAGCGCAACGACGTGCATGCCACCGCGTTCTGCCAGTTTCCCGGAACCGACCCGCTGCAAATCCACGAGATCATTCGCGGAGAGCTGGGAGAGCCGAACCTTGCCGTCTTCCCGCAGCTTGCCGACCGAGGAGTAGGGGCCGACGCGGTCGGGCGCAGCGCCACGCTGCTCGCCGAGATCGGATTCGACCTGCAGCCGCACGGCTGGCGCATCGGCGTGAACGACGGTGTTGATGCCCGCAGGGCACGCAGCATCCTGCGCAGCGACGAAAATCTGCTGGCCGACGTGCTCGGTGCCGAGCAGAAGCCTGCCCAGCGGCTCAAGCTCACGGTGCTCGGGCCATGGAGCCTCGCGGCAAGCCTCTACCTTTCCAGCGGCGAGCGGACGATCAGCGATCATGGCGCTCGCCGGGACATCATTGCCGCCTACGCCCATGGGCTCAAGGAGCACCTCGACCGGCTCGCGCGCATCACCAGCGTGCGTTCATTCACCGTGCAGCTTGATGAGCCGCAGTTCGCTGACGTGCTCGATGGCACCATCCACACTTCCAGCGGCTACCGCACGCTGCGCTCGATTCCGCGATCCGAAGTGCGCAACAGCTATGAGGAGTTCTTCAAGGTGCTCTCCGCCGATGGGCCGCAGTACCAGCTCCAGCCTATGCTGAACCTGTCCACGGGCGATGAGCGATGGATCGAGCGGATGGACCTGCTAACCCAAGCCGGCACCACTGCGGTGGCTATCGACCCGCAGGGCATGGGCCATCGCCAATGGGAACGGGTGGCCGGATTTGTCGAGGGCGGCGGCAAGGTTTTCCTGCAAGTGCTGGCTCCAGGGCTGCGGGCTCCGGGTGTGGTCGAAGCAGTTAATTCGATCTTGCGCCCGTGGCGGCAACTTGGCTTGGCAGATAGCCAGCTTGGCTCGATGACGCTGATGCCCCGTGGGGATTTCACCCGATGCACCAGCGCTGAGGCGGTAAGCACCTTGCAGCATCTTTCCTCCTATGCCCAGGCGTTGGAGCAAACGCGCGTCGACGCATAACGGTTTGGTTTATTCGTGCCGGTCACAGCCGGAATACGGCAGCTGATCATGTATCTTAGGAGGAGTGGGGTAGCTGATCTGCCCGGTTTGACCAGACGGTTGGAACCTCAGGCCTACGGTTATAGGGGGACATGGGATGAAAGCACGGATTTTAGTCGTTGACGACGATGAGGCATTGTCGGAAATGATTGGCATCGTTCTGCAAAACGACGGCTTTGAAGCATCATTTTGCTATGAAGGATCCGGTGCACTAGTAGCATTCCGTGAGTTCAACCCCGACCTGGTCCTTCTGGACCTGATGCTCCCGGGCATCGATGGCATTGAAGTCTGCAAGCAGATCCGTGCCGAATCCGATGTCCCAGTGGTCATGCTGACCGCCAAGTCGGATACCGCCGACGTGGTGCGCGGCTTGGAATCCGGCGCCGACGACTACGTGCCCAAGCCGTTCAAGCCCGCCGAACTTGTGGCTCGCGTGCGTGCCCGCTTGCGCCCGAGCGAGACCCACGCGGCCGAAACCCTGCAGGTTGGCGAAGTCTCCATCGATGTTGCTGGCCATCAGGTCACCCGTGGCAAGGATTCCGTTTCGCTGACTCCGCTGGAATTTGATTTGCTGGTGACCATGGCCCGCAAGCCGTGGCAGGTCTTCAGCCGCGAGCAGCTGCTCGAAGCAGTCTGGGGCTACCGCCACGCGGCAGATACCCGGCTGGTTAACGTCCACGTCCAGCGCCTGCGTTCCAAGATCGAAATCGACCCCGAGAAGCCGCAGATCATCCAAACCGTACGCGGGGTGGGATACAAAGCAGGTACGGCGAGTTGAGCTCACCCACGTCGACCGGCAAGGAGCTGATTCCGCTCGACGTGTCTGCCCAAACTCGATCGAAGCGGTTCACCCCAGCCAAGTTGCAGCCCTGGCTCAGGCGCCCATTGCTGGCGCTCAGGCAGCGCTGGCAACGGCATTTGATCTATCGCACGGTGATCTCCACCCTGCTGTTCACCACGTTGGCTCTGTTGGCGGCCGGCGCTTTCTTATCGAACCAGATTTCCTCCACGCTCTACGAGGAGCGTGTTAATCAGATCTCCAAGGAGTCCGAGCGTGGCCTGACCCAGGCCCGGTCAATCCTCGAATCGGCGTCAACCACCGACCGCGCCTCGACCCAGGCGCTGGTCAACTCGACGCTTGCCTCCCTTGAAGGCGATGGCGCCACCGTGGTGCGCGACTTTGTTCTCATGCCCATCGCCGGTGACCAGAGCCTCTATGTCGGCCCGATGGCATCGGGATCGCTGACCACGCGGGTGATCCCCCCGGATCTTGCCGAAAGGATCGCCGGCGAGCAGGGCATCTATTGGCGTTCTGTTGAACTGGGCAATGACGACCAAGCCCAGCCAGGTCTCGTTGTTGGCACCAAGGTCCTGATTCCACCGGGCCGCGAGTACGGGCTGTACCTTGTCTACGACCTGTCCAGCGTCCAGTCCACCCTGGAATTCATCAACCGCGCCCTGGCCTTCACCGGCTTGATCCTGCTTGCCGTCGTCGGTTTTGTGGCCTGGTCGGTGGCGCGTACCGTGGTCCGCCCGGTAGCCGATGCAGCCTACGTCTCCGAGCGCATTGCCTCCGGCGATCTCGACCGGCGCATGAAGGTCGCAGGCAAGGACGAGGTGGCCCGTTTGGGCACTGCCTTCAACCACATGGCGCATTCCTTGCAGGAGCAGATCACCCAGCTGAACAATCTCTCCGCGATGCAGCAGCGCTTCGTCTCCGATGTTTCGCATGAGCTGCGTACCCCGCTGACTACGGTGCGCATGGCTGCGGAAGTCATCCACGACGCGCGCGAGGATTTCGATCCGCTCACCGCACGCTCTGCCGAGCTGATGTACAACCAGATCGAGCGCTTCCAGCACTTGCTCAATGACCTGCTCGAAGTCTCCCGCTTTGACGCCGGTGTGGCAGTCTTGGACCGGGAGTCCACCGACTTGAATGCGATCGCCCGCAAGGTGATCGAGACTGCCACGCCGGTCGCCGATGAATACGGATCGATCATCCGGCTGAACGCGCCGAGCGAAGGCTGCGTGGCGGAAGTCGATCCGCGCCGCGTCGAACGAATCATTCGCAACCTTGTTCTCAACGCTGTGGAACACGGCGAAAGCAACCCGATCGACATCACGATCGCAGCGAACCAGGGTGCCGTGGCAGTTTCCGTTCGCGACTACGGCATTGGCATGTCCCAGGATGCTTGCCAGCACGTCTTCGACAGGTTCTGGCGCGCCGATCCGGCCCGTGCGAGAACCACTGGCGGCTCCGGGCTCGGCCTGTCGATCTCCATGGAAGACACCCGGCTGCATGAGGGGCGTTTGGAGGCGTGGGGCAAGCCGAAGGTTGGCTCGGTATTCCGCCTGACACTGCCCAAGTCCGAAGACCATGAAATTGATTCTTCGCCACTGCCGCTGGAACCGGCCGTCCCGGAAAACATCCTGCCTCCGGTGGGGGACAGCTTCCCGCTGACCGGCGAGGTGCCCAAGATTGGCTACACGCCATTGATCCTCGGCCTCGACGATGCCCTGGCCGACGATGACGTGACTGATCCGGGCGCGCCAAGAAGCGAATCGAAAAAGGAGGAGAACTAGTGGCTCAAAAACTGCGGGTCCTGCTCTGCTCGCTCTTGGCGGGGCTGCTGCTCCTCTCCGGTTGCGCCTCGATTCCGCGTTCCTCCAGTGTGCAGCAGATCGAGGCAGGAACAGAAGACGGCGGCGGCGAAAGCTACAGCTACGCAGCTGAAGGACCGTCCGATGGCGCCGATGCCCGGGCCATCGTCGAGGGTTTTGTCGAAGCTGGACGATCGGTCGCCGAGGACTATGCGGTGGCCCGCGAATATATGACTGCCGAGCTGAAAAACTCTTGGCGTGGGGACACCCAAACGCTGATCTATGAGGCCTTCAACGTGGTTAACGGGGCCGACGCCAACCAGTACACCATCCAATTGGAAATCACTGGGGAAGTGGACGCGCAAGGAGTGCGGACCAATTACGCGAGCCATTCAACCCGGGCCGTGGATATCAAGGTAGCCAAGGTCGATGACCAGTGGCGCATTATTGATGCCCCCGATGGCACCATGCTCGAAGCCTCGACTTTCACCAAGATCTTCGCCGCGCAGACCCTGTACTTCTATGACGCCAGCTACGCCTACCTCGTTCCGGATGTCCGCTGGTTTACCTCCGGATCCGGGACTGCCACCTCCATGGTCGAAGCATTGCTCAAGGGGCCGGCTCCATACCTGCAGAACGCGGTGGTTTCGGCCTTCTCCTCGGCCAGCCAATTGGTCCGCTCCGCGGTGCCAGTGCGCGATCGCGAGGCAACCATTGACCTGAATTCTGATTCCTTTGCCGATACCACCGACCAGACTTTGCTGTTGATGAAGCAGCAGCTTGAAGCCTCGTTGACCAGCTTGTCTTCGGTGGACTCGGTCAAGATGCTGCGCGAAGAAAACGACGTGAACTTGGCTTCGAATGAATCGTCGATTGAGCCGGCAGAAATCAATCCGAGCACCCAAGACACGCTGGTGGGCATCTCCGACCAGGATCTGGTTTATGTCAAGGGCCGGTCGATCATCCCGGTGGGCGGACTGCCAGATGTGTCGGCCTATGATCCAAGGGATCCTGCGATGTCGCCGGTGGGCAACAGCTACGCGTTCCTCAACGGCCGGCGCACGCAGCTTTTGAGAATCGACGACTCGGGCAAGCTTCGGCTGGCGCTTTCAGGCAAGGATTTGATCCAGCCTTCGATGGACCTGGCTGGCTGGACCTGGACGGCCGATAACGGGGCAAAAACCCCGATCATGGCCATTCCCGCTGACACCGAAACCAAAGGCGAAGCGCGACCGATCGATGTGGCATGGCTGGAAGGCGCCAACATTGATTCCTTGCGGATTTCCCGTGATGGCGCACGAGCCCTGATCGTGGCCACCGATGGCAATTCAACCGCCGTTTATATCGCTGGCATCATCCGCGATGCCGAAGGAGTGCCGCGCGGCCTGAGCGATTCTCCGATGCGGCTGTATCCGGAGGTTCCGGTAAATACTGCGCTATGGGATTCAGACAGCTCGATTATCGTGGCAGCACTGGACGATTCTGAAGCTGTAGAGGCAGCGCAGATGACCTTTGAAGGTGGCAGCGAGCACCTGCAGCTGCTTCTGGGCATGGTCGGTATCGCCACCGGCGTTGGCGAACGGCGCGAGGTCTACGCTGAAACCAACGAGAAGCTCTACACGCGTGTGGGCAATTCATGGCACGAGCTCGACGATTTTGCGCAGGACGTTGCCTACCCGGGATAGATCCCCGCACTTTCCACATCCGGCCGGCAGCTTGGCCGCAGCCACGATCTTGCAAGCCATCCTGAAAAGATGGAAATACCGACAGCTTGGTTGCGTGCCTTGGACACCCTTAGGCAGCAGCGTTCGGTGAGGTGGATGAGTTTCGGCCTTCGGGAGCTGGCCAATTTTCTGGTGCCGACAAGCTGCGCAGTGTGCTCCAGAGCTGACTTTCGGCTCTGTCCCGAATGCCGAACCGAGATCCAGCATCAGCTTTTCCTCCCGCCGCTGCCAGATGGACATCACCACTACGTCGAATTGCCGCTGATAGCCGAGCAGCTGCCGGTCAGTTCTTGCGGTATCTATGGCAGGGAATTGGCCCGTGCCATGCTGGCATTCAAGAACAAGCAGCGCTACTTTCTTGCCGCCGTCTTTGCCCCGTACATGGCCGCAGCGATCAATTCCAGCTGTATTCCGCAGCCGGGGACGTTGGCCACCTATATTGTTGCCGTTCCCAGTTCTCTCAAGGCCGTGGGCAAGCGTGGCTATTCACCGGTGGCTTCGATACTGGAGCATGGCATGGCCAGGGGGCTGTACCCCAGCGAACTGGTCATCAGGCCCCTGCTTCACTACCGTGCACGCTCGGTTCTTGCGGGTGCGCAGAAGCTCAAGAGCGGATCAGCCCGACGCAGCGCACAAGAACATTTCATCGCCGAGCGTGCCGATGTGCTTGGACGCCCCGTCATATTGGTTGACGATGTCCTCACCACTGGGGCGACCCTGAGGCAGGCTGCAATGGCCTGTCATAAAGCGGGTTACAGCGTCACTTTGGGCATTGTATTGGCCTTGACCAAGCCCCCTAATCATGAGCCTGAACAGTGATTACGCTGAACGCGATAGGAAAACTACGCTTAGAGACTTGAATCTTTGCTGTGGTGGCCTAAGGTGAAGTATGGGTTGCATCACAGATGCAGCGAAAAGCCCATCTTCAGTCCGAAAGGATGGAATTTTCGGACTGTTGTGTCACCCGACTCTCTATTGGAGGACACCATGGAGCTGAACTACAGCGGACGCAATATCACCATTTCGGATCGTTTCCGTGAGTACGTGGATGAAAAAATAACCAAGGTCGACCAGCTGGCCACCAAGGTTCAACGCATCGACGTCAAGGTCCTCAAAGAATCACATGCCCGTGACCAGAGCACGGCGCTGTCCGTTGAATTGACCGTTGTCAGCCGCGGACCAGCAATTCGAGCCGAAGCTCGTGGAGCAGACAAGTTTGCGGCCTTCGACATCGCTTTCGCAAAGCTTCTGGAAAGACTGCGCAAGGCTCGCGACAAGCGCAAGGTCCACCGCGGCAACCACACTCCGGTCGCGGTGCATGAGGCAACTAGCGCCCTGCCAACCGTCTCAAGCGAGAAGTCCCTGGTGGAATCGACACTCGAAGCCCAAAAGGCGGCAGAGGCCGTTCAGGCCGAAGAAGTGGCCGAATATTCGCCAGTGGTCATTCGCCGCAAGTCCTTCCCAGCTGAAGTGATGAGCGTTGACGATGCAGTAGATCGAATGGAGCTGGTCGGGCATCCGTTCTACCTGTTCATCGATGAGGCCACGGGCGAACACGCGGTTGTATACGGCCGCACTCAATACCAGTACGGTGTCATCTCATTGGACCCATCGCTGAGTTCCAATGAAGAATCGACAACTGAAACTCGCGGGTACCGCGACAAGTCACTAGTTACCGAGGGTTAAGCATCAGCGCACAATCCACATTGGGCGGTCAGCGCGTCGTGAGCCAAAAGCAGGCCCGGCGAATCGCGTTGGCCGCCCAAGGCCTGTCTCGAAGCAGAACTGGACAACCAGTTACTGCTCGGAAAATGGTCAGCACCGTCCAAGCGATCTCGCAACTGCAAATAGACTCAGTCAACGTGGTACGCCGAGCACATTACATGCCGGTCTTCGCAAGGCTGGGTGCCTACGACATTGGCAGCCTGGACAAAGTCCTATGTACTCCCGGCGGCCCCTTAACTGAATATTGGGCTCATGAGGCTTCGGTAGTGAGTTCCGACCTCGTCCCGGATTTGCGCCTGTGGCAGCGACGCACGTGGATTGACCAGTCCGATGGGTTCACCGATGAACAGCAGGATTTATCCCAACGGGTAATGGACTACCTTGCGGTAAATCCCGGGTCCAGCGCCCGCGAAATTAGCTCGGCATTGGACGTAGCGCCGGCTTCTTCCAAGGAACATTGGGGCTGGAACTGGAACGACACCAAATACGTCACGGAATCGCTCTTCGCGCGGGCCAAGATCCTCACGCTCGGCAGGAACTCGCAATTCGAACGCCGGTATGCACTAGCCCACGACGTTCTTAGAAAGCCTCTGGAGATCGACGGACTGCATCGCCAAGCAGCACTTGAACGATTGATCCAACGCTCGCTGGCGGCTCAAGGAATTGCGACAGCACACTGCGTCGCTGAATATTTCCGCTTGCCCATTAGAGACGTCAAGTCGGAGCTTGCGCATCAGGCAGCGGCCGGAAGTATCGAGCAGGTGCAGGTATCTGGACTAGCCGAACCTTGTTACATGGTGCTGGGAACCAAGATTCCGCGCAAGATCGAGTCTGACCTGCGGCTACTATCGCCGTTTGATTCCATGGTTTTTAATCGACGACGCTTGGAACGCTTCTTCAACTTCGAGTACCGGATTGAAATTTATGTCCCGGAGCCCAAGCGGCGCTACGGTTATTATGTCTTTCCTGTCCTCTATGGCGATGAATTTGTGGGTCGTGTGGATTTGAAAGCGGATCGGGCCCGAGGGGTGCTGCACGCCAAAAGCGTGCATTTTGAACGTGGCTGGGAAACTGAAGCCCACCGGCCACTGCTGGCCGAGTTGGAACGCATGGCCGACTGGTTGGGGCTTGATGCGGTGCAAGTTGGGCTGTGAACCGGCTGTCCATCAAATTGTTGTTCGCTAGAAGAGCAGTGCTCAACGGCGAGGATTTGCCAGATGCGCTGAATTCCTCACGTAGACTAAAGACGCCAGAAAATACTGTGCTTGAGATATTGGGAGCTACCACGTGGCATCATTGCTAGAACGTATTTTGCGTACCGGCGACAAGAAGACTCTAAAAACTCTTCGTAAGTACGCCGACACGATCAATACGTTGGAAGTCGAAATTCGCGAACTTTCAGACGAAGAGCTCAAGGGCGAAACCGACAAGTTCCGCGAACGTTTGGCTAACGGCGAGACGCTCGATGATCTGCTCCCCGAAGCGTTTGCCGTGGTCCGCGAGGCTTCCGACCGCGTTTTGGGCATGCGCCACTTCGACGTCCAGCTCATGGGTGGTGCAGCGCTGCACCTGGGCAATATCGCTGAAATGCGCACCGGTGAAGGTAAGACCCTGGTTGCCACGGCGCCGGCCTACCTCAACGCCCTCACTGGCAAGGGGGTGCACGTGGTTACCACCAACGACTTCCTGGCCCAGTACCAGTCTGACCTGATGGGCCGAGTGTTCCGTTTCCTGGGCCTGAGCTGCGGTTGCATCCTGGCAAATATGAAGCCAGATGAGCGCCGCAAGCAGTACGAAGATGATATTACTTACGGCACGAACAACGAGTTCGGTTTCGACTATCTGCGCGACAACATGGCGTGGAGCAAGGAAGAACTGGTCCAGCGCGGCCACAACTTCGTCATTGTCGATGAGGTCGACTCGATTCTGATCGATGAAGCCCGTACCCCGTTGATTATTTCGGGCCAGGCCTCCGGCGATGTCAACCGCTGGTACACCGAATTCTCCAAGATTGTCTCCCGTCTCAAGCGCGAGGACGACTACGAGGTCGACGAAAAGAAGCGCACCATTGGCGTGCTAGAAGCCGGTATCGAAAAGGTCGAGGATTACCTCGGCATCGATAACCTCTACGAAGCCAATAACACCCCACTGATCGGTTTCCTGAACAATGCCATCAAGGCCAAGGAGCTATTCAAGAAGGACAAGGACTACGTTGTAGTCAACGGCGAAGTCATGATCGTTGATGAGCACACCGGCCGTGCCCTACAAGGACGCCGCTACTCCGAAGGCATGCACCAGGCTATTGAAGCCAAGGAAAGCGTGACCATCAAGGCCGAAAACCAGACGTTGGCCACGATCACCTTGCAGAACTACTTCCGCATGTACGAGAAGATCTCTGGCATGACCGGTACCGCGCAGACTGAGGCCGCCGAGTTCATGGGCACCTACAAATTGGGCGTTGTCGAAATCCCGACGAACAAGCCGGCAATCCGCAAAGACCAGTCCGACTACATCTACAAGAACGAAGTCGCAAAGTTCAACGCAGTCGTCGATGACATCGCTGAACGCCACGCTACCGGCCAGCCCATTCTGGTGGGTACCACCAGCGTGGAGAAGAGCGAATACCTCTCGCGGCTGCTCTCGAAGAAGGGCATCCGCCACGAGGTGCTGAACGCCAAGCAGCACGCCCGCGAAGCTGCCGTTGTCGCCATGGCCGGTCGGAAGAACGGCGTGACCGTTTCGACCAACATGGCTGGTCGCGGTACTGACATCATGCTCGGTGGCAACGCAGAATTCCTGGCAGTGGCCGAGATGGAGCGCCGCGGGCTGAACGCGGAGAACAACCCAGAAGAGTACAACAAGGTCTGGGACGAGGTCTTTGCCAAGGCCAAGGAAACCGTAGCCAAGGAAGCCAAGGAGGTCGCCGAGCTTGGCGGCCTGTATGTCCTTGGCACCGAGCGTCACGAATCACGCCGAATCGATAACCAGCTGCGTGGTCGTGCTGGCCGTCAGGGCGACCCGGGCGAGTCCCGCTTCTACCTGTCGATGACCGATGACCTGATGCGCCGCTTTAATTCCGGCATGGCCGAGCGCATCATGAACAATCCTTCGATGCCAGAAGACGTGGCGTTGGAGTCCAAGATGGTTTCCCGAGCCATCGAGTCGGCCCAGGCCCAGGTGGAAGGCGTCAACGCGGAACAGCGCAAAAACGTGCTGAAATACGATGACGTGATGAACCGCCAGCGCGAGGCGATCTACGCGGATCGCCGTGCCATCCTGGAAGGCGGCGATCTGGAAGAGAAGGTCGGACACTTCTTGGAAGATGTCGTCAAGGCCATGGTCTTGGAAGCGACTCAGGTGGGAAACCCGGACGAGTGGGAGCTCAAGCAGCTGTGGACCAACCTCAAGCAGCTGTACCCGATTGGCATCACGCTCGATGAAGTTGTAGAGGAAGCTGGCGGCGTGGGCCACCTCTCGGCGCAGTTCCTGGAGCGCGAGATCCATTCTGATGCTAAGTACCAGTACGAGGAGCGCGAGAAGCTGGTTGGTTCATCCACCATGCGTGATCTCGAACGGCGCGTTGTACTGTCCACGATCGGGCGCAAGTGGCAAGAGCACCTGTACGAGATGGACTACCTCAAGGAAGGCATTGGCTTGCGTGCCATGGCGCAGCGTGACCCGCTGGTGGAATACCAGCGCGAGGGCTTCACGATGTTCCAGACCATGATGGAAGGCATCCGCGAAGAAAGCATCGGCGCGCTGTTCAACCTGGACATTCCATCGGGTTCGGCGGCTGCCGCTGACGCTCCAGTGATCGATGAATCCGCGAAGCCGAAGAACCTCCAGTTCACCGGGCCAGACGAAGATGGGGAAGCCAGCACCACGCGTGCACAGGCAACCAACACCAGGAAGAAAAAGAAGGCCAAGCGGAACTAGATAAGTTCCACGTCGGTGACTTGCCAACGTCCGTGCCATGGCTCAATCTTGAGAGCCACGGCACGGACGCGGCTTTTAAAGCCGAGGATGGCGGTGCACTCCCAACTGCCGGATAGGCAGCGGTCCAAATGCAACGATAGTATTTGGCCATGTGTGGTGCCGGGCACCGGTTCCAGGGTATATTGCGCCGTCTCCAGCAGAGCTCGGCGCTGTAGCTTGGCGATGCAATTTGGTTCCATAACAAAGGCCAGCTGGCTCACGCTTCGATACCCGGCAACTATTTCGAAAACTGCGCGCGCCACGGAATGGGTAATTTCCACGACAGCCCGGTGCTCGGAACGGCAAACCTCCGAACGATGAAATATGTGGTCCAACGCCCTTCGCAGGTGTGCTGGAGCTTCGCAGGGTGCCCCAGCCCCGGATGATTCGCGGGAAGTCCATTCCGTTGAACGGGGGACAGGGAGAGCTGCCGTGGAACGTGCGCTGATGGTGATGGTACTCATGATGATGACTCCTTGATTCGGTGACGCGTGAGATGGGGTGCCAGTTATTCGGCTGGGGGAAGGACGAGAACCGTTCCGACCTCCAAATGGTTGGGATCCGGACCAATGGCTTGGCGATTGGCTTGGTAGATCTGTGGCCAATAAACGGAAATCTCCTCTGCTGTTGCCTGCGCGCCGAGAAGCCTTGCGGAGATGCTCCATAAGTTCTCGCCTTGGGCCACAACCACCTCAGTGGTGGTTCTTCGATGTTCCTGCTTCGGCTGTGCACTTGAAGAGACCAGCCGGCCTAGCGGCACGGAGACCTGCTCAGGAAACCATTGGGCGTTGGGGACAGTTCGCTGAGTTGCCTCTGTTGCCCCTGGCAAGCTCCCGCGCTCAGCGGCATATGCGTTCTCAAGGCCGGCCTCCGGAATTGTTCCACCGGCGTTTGCCGCCACGGTGGCAGAGAGCGCAATCGAAGTGCCAACGATGGAGCTGAGGATCCGCCGGGTGAACCGCGGCGCAATCCTATGGAAAAACCCGAGGACCTGTCGGTGCTCATGCTGTGCCGCCCAGGCTAGCGTTTTTGCAGCTGCCACGCGTACCACTAGCAAGGCAGCGAGGAAAAAGGCCGAAATGCTGGCCAGGAATTTGATGTACTCTGCCGGTTCCACGCCGGACTTTGCCGTGGAGACGAAATCGAGGATTGAACTTATTCCCACATAAATGATGACGAAGCACGCGCTCGTGAAGAGGACGAGCGTGATCTGTGTGCGCATCTTCATTATCGCTAACACTTCCTTAGGTGTAGTTTCATAGCATTTGATGCTATTTGATAAAGATAATGACACTTAGAAGTGTTTTTGTGAAGACCTGTTGGAACAAGAGTTTGTCTCGTACAGTTGGCACATGCGCTGGGATTCACTCTTTGATGATCTTGAGGCTCAACTTGCCGAACAAAGCCGCGCTCAACTTCGAGATGAAATCGCTGAGAATACTCGGATTGAGCGGGCAGCTGCTGAACTGAGTGAAAGTTTGTCGCGTTTTCACGGGTGTGAACTTTCAGTCAAGCTGGCCGGCAGCACAGAGATCCGCGCGCGGCTGGGTCCTTGCGCTGAAGATTACTTTTGCCTGGAAACAGACCTCTCCCAATGGGTTATTCGATATCAAGCCGTCGAATCCATTGCCTTGCCTGCCGCCACTAGACCAGCTGCTGCAAGAAGTACACAAGGTAGGGCAATTCGATTTTCGGCGGTTATCCGCGGAATGCTGAGGGACAGGTCCCTCTGCCAAATCTACGGAATTAATGGACTACCGATTGCGGAAGGAACTTTGGACCAAGCTGCCAAGGATTTTTTGGTCATTTCAACGCACCAGCGTGATGAGTATGTGCGTTCCAGCGAGCCGTCGGCGCAGCGGATGATTCCGCTGGGATCCATAGGCTGGGTCGTCGCGACGACGCTAAATTAATCCACACCTAGTAAACGGGTCTTTTCTACCGGAGTAACTTGTCGTAGGCTCACCATCCATAAGCACATTTCCCGGTGGAAGGATGGGCCTCGATGAGTGAGCAAGGCGTCCAAGGGGCAGCAGCGGCAAAAGCTTCGAGAATCAGGCGTCCAGGATGGAAGGATCCACGTTTGGCGCTGGGCACGGTCCTCGTTGTCGCATCAGTGGCCGGAACCATGTACCTCGTCGGCGAAATGCATGAAACAACCACCGTTTATGTGGCCCGCTCCAACATCACCCTCGGCGAGCAGCTCACGTCGGAGAACATGAAAACTCAAGAGGTTCAGCTCGGCGAGACGGCCAGTCGATACCTCCACCCGGAATCAGGCTTGGATGAGCTGGCACGAGCCAACACCTTCATCAGCGCAGGAGAATTGATCCCGGTAACCTCGGTGACGCATAGCGAACTTGGATCGCGTCGACCCATCAATATCGAACTGCCAGCGGACCTAACTTCATCCATCGGACCGGGAAGCTTCGTTGACGTATGGATCGCTAAACGTGAATCAGGCGGAAACACATACGGTGTTCCGGAAAAGCTCTCTTCGATGGTCGAGGTCGCAGCGCGTGTAGAAAGTGGAGGCGGACTAGTCAACCGGCAAGGCACCAATCTTGAACTGCTAGTGGAGCCGAACCAGCTGGAACCACTGTTGCAAGCACTGGCAAATGATTCCCGGATTATCGTGATTTACAACCCTGCTGGAGCTGAATAATGAGTATCTCCGTAGTCCTGTTGGATGAACAGGAATCCATGGTTCGCCAAATTGAGAGCTATCAAGGCGAACTGATCGTCACCAGAGTCTGTTCCGAAATCGCAGAAGCGGTTGCAGCCTGTCTAACGGCTGGCGCGGAAGTGCTTCTGATCGCCGATGCTCAACAAGTTCCACTCATGGAACAGGTTGATGAACTGTTGAGTCAGGGCACTGCAGTTGTATATTTGCTCGATGGCTCGGCTGCTATCAGTCCGATGCCCGAGGTGCTGCAGCTTCCGGCCGATATCGCCATGTCCGACTTGGAACAACGAATCACGGCAACCGTTCGATCCCTGAAACTGCCAGAAGGGAACCCGGAAAAGGCTGATCGTGAGACGGCAGATCTCGAACCAAGGGACAAGGGGAAGATAGTTTCCTTCTGGAGTGCTCCGGGGTCTCCAGGACGCAGCACAGTTGCTCTGAACTTTGCCGTCGAGGCGGCGGCCGCAGGCAGATCCGTTGTCTTGCTGGATGCCGACACGTACGCTGCGTCGATCTCTATTCAACTTGGCCTGATGGATGAGTCAGCGTCCGTAGCGCAAATTTGTCGCATCATGGATTCCGGAAGCGCCGACATTAGCCGCCTTAACGCAGCGTGCTCGCTAGTCCAAGTAGGGGACACAATCATCCGGGTGGGCACCGGGATTCCCCGATCGAGCCGTTGGCCAGAAGTCAGGCCGTCCGCACTGCGTCGAGCGACTCTGGCGTTCAAGGACCATTACGATTTGGTTGTCTTGGACGTCGCACCGCATATCGCATTGGATGAGCAGTTAAGCTTTGACACCCAAGCACCGCAACGCAATGCCGTGACGGTTGAGATGCTGCGCTGCTCGGATGATATTTTCATGGTGGTGCAATCAGATAGCGTCGGCATTCCACGAGCCCTTCGAGCTATCGATGAACTTGAAGAATCCCATGCTGATCTACAACCGAAAATCATCTTCAACAGAGTCAGCGTTTCCCGTAGCGGAAGAAGCCCGAAGCGCAGACTTATCGAAGCTTGGGATCGCTTTGGTCCGATGCACGACGTCGTTGGCTTTCTGCCTAATGACAGCGCGGTATGCAGTGCGTCAGTGTTAGCAGGGAGCCCTTTACTCGAGATAGCTCCCAGAAGTTCATTGCGTATGGAAATACGTTCCTTGGCCGGCATAAAATCTTCGAATCTACCCAAGAAACGGGTTAGTCGTCGTTTTAGCAAGTCGGCATGAACTGAAGGCGTAAAAAACGGGTAGGGTTGACTAGACTAGTGACCCGCAACGGCGCGGGTCCATCGAACTTTGTTCTTGGAGGCGTTCAGTTGAACTCGTCGGAATCCAGCATGTCAGAATCATTCATGGATGCGACTCTCACCCCAAAATTGGTGAGCGAGTACTATAGCCAAATTGCGACTGAGGACGTGGCGGCCTACCGGCCAGACGAACTCGAGTCCCGCGTGGCTGCACACCTAGAAATCGGCTACGAACGCGAAGCGGAAAGCCCCAACGTCGCGATTACGCGAAACAACGGAATCTCGGTGGTGCACATTGTCACCGATGACATGCCGTTTTTGGTTGACTCAGTCACCGCTGCATTGGTGCGGCTTAATTCACCGATCCAGCTGGTAGTGCACCCAACGTTCGTGGTTTCACGCAAAGCCGAGACGGGCGAGATCGTGAAGATCAGCCACGCCGGTCTGCAGCACGTGGCAAGCGGCGACACCGCGGCCCTGTCGGATCTGAGCACGCTCATTTCCGCAGGAACCGAAACTCACGTTGAATCGTGGATTTCCGTTGAGCTTGCACGCGAGCTAAGCGACGAACAGGCGGAGGAATTCGTAGAGCGCCTGTACAGTGTCCTGGGCGATGTGCGCATTGCCGTCAAGGACTGGCCGTCAATGCTCGACCGCGCCAAGGACATCGCACGCACCTTGCCACAGACCGCGCATGCAGAGCAGATTGCCGAGCTTCCCCAAGCTGCGGAATTGCTGGACTGGATGGCGGACGGACAATTCACCTTCCTTGGCTACCGAGAATATGATCTGGAATCCGTCAATGGCGAAGATGTCCTGGTAGCACGCGCCGGCAGCGGCCTGGGACTCATGCGCGACTTGGCAACGCAGGGGCCACAGCACCTGACCAAGCGCGGTCGCATTACCGCTCGCGACAAGAGCGCACTGATCATCACCAAGGCCAACGCCCGCTCAACGGTGCACCGTGGCGTGTACTTGGACTACGTCGGCGTGAAGAGCTTTGACGCTAATGGCGAGGTAAACGGCGAGCGTCGTTTCATCGGCCTGTTCTCGTCAAGCGTCTACACCTCGAGCGTCAAGACCGTACCTGTGGTCCGCGAAAAGGTCCAAGCCGTGTTGAAAAACACCGGATTTGCCGCGAACTCCCACTCGGGCAAAGACATCACGACGATTCTGGAAACCTACCCTCGTGATGAGATGTTCCAGATTTCCGTCGACGATCTGACCCAGGCCGCCTTGGGCATCCTGCGCCTGCAGGAACGCCGGCGAACCTCCGTGTTCCTGCGCACCGACGACTACGGCCGCTTCGTGACGGCGATGGTGTTCTTGCCGCGAGATCGTTTCTCGACGGATGTCCGACTGCGCGTCGAAAAGGAACTCAAGGACAGCTTCGTCGCGGAATCCATTGAGTATGAAGCTCAGCTTGGTGCCGGCGCACTGGTGCGCTTGTTCTACCGCCTGCGCCTGCAGCGCGATGGCCAGCTTCCTGCAGTGGATCACGCCGCGCTGGAAGAGCGCATTGCCAAGGCAGTTCGCTCGTGGTCGGACGCCATCGTCGATACCGCGCGAGCAAGCCTGGAACTAGGCGACGCCAACACCCTTTCGAACGCGTGGTCCGAAGCTTTCCCGGCCTCGTACAAAGTTCAGTTCGAAATTGAAGATGCGCTCAAAGACATCAACCTGCTCTCCAGCCTGAATGACTCTGCTGACAGCGGCCCGATCGTATCCTTCTACGACCCAACCCCGGTTGACGCAGATTCGCCGGTGTCCAAGCGCATGAAGATCTTCGTGACTCAGCCGCTGCTTCTGTCACGTATTTTGCCGGTCTTGCAGGATCTCGGTCTTCAGGTCGTCGACGAGCGTCCCTACCAGCTGAACCCGGAGGGCGTCGGACAGCGCTACATCTATGACATGGGCCTGAAATTCGACCAGGAGATCGAATTCAGCCACATCGAAAGCAAGCTGGCTGAAGCCTACTGCGCCGTCGTACGCAATGAGGCGGAATCCGATAGCCTCAACGCCTTGGTGCTGCGCGAAGGCCTTTCCTGGCAGCAGGTAGCCATGCTTCGTGCCTACGCCCACTATCTACTGCAGCTCGGGGTGCCGAACTCGACCGGCTTCATCGCCAACACCTTGGTCGGCAACGCCTCGGTCACCCACAGCATCGTCGAGCTGTTCCAAGCGACCTTCGATCCTGCACTCAGCGCTGAAGCATCTGAGGCTGCCCGTGAACAGGCAAAAACGAAGATCACCGAGGCCTTGGAAGCTGTTCCAACTCTGGACGCCGATACGCTGCTTCGCCGTTTCGTGAAGGTCATCGAAGCCACCAAGCGCACCAATTACTTCACCGGCCACCAGGCTTTGGCCTTCAAGCTTGCGCCCGAGGAGATCGACTTCGCGCCGTTCCCGCGCCCCAAGCACGAGCTTTGGGTCTATTCGCCTCGTGTTGAAGGAACCCACTTCCGTTTCGGCGCCGTGGCCCGAGGCGGGCTGCGTTGGTCGGACCGCCGAGAAGATTTCCGCACCGAAGTACTGGGCCTGGTGAAAGCCCAGATGGTCAAGAACTCCGTGATCGTTCCTACCGGTGCCAAGGGCGGCTTCTACGCCAAGCAGCTTCCGAACCCGGCACAAGATCGCGCTGCCTGGATGGAAGAAGGCAAGGGTGCCTACAAGGTCTTCATCCGCACGCTCTTGCAGCTCACGGACAACATGGTCACGGACGGAGCCGGCGAGCACATTGTTCCCCCTGAAAACATCGTCCGCCGTGACGGTGATGATTCGTACCTAGTTGTTGCCGCCGATAAGGGCACCGCCAGCTTCTCCGACATCGCCAACTCGCTCTCTGCGGAAAAGGGCCATTGGCTGGGCGATGCCTTTGCCTCCGGAGGCTCCGTGGGCTATGACCACAAAGGCATGGGCATTACAGCCCGCGGTGCCTGGGAGTCCGTGAAGCGCCACTTCTTCCAGTTGGGCATCGACACCCAGCGCGATGAGTTCACCGCGGTAGGTGTCGGCGACATGTCTGGCGACGTGTTTGGCAACGGCTTGCGTCGTACTCCAACGGTCAAGCTCGTGGCTGCCTTCGATCACCGCGATATCTTCCTGGATCCGAATCCTGATGCCCAAGTCGCGTTTGACGAGCGCCAACGCCTCTATGACCTGCCTCGCTCCAGCTGGGCCGACTACAACAAGGACCTGATCTCGGCCGGCGGTGGCGTGTACTCACGCAGCCTGAAGTCGATTCCAATCAGCGCCGAGATTCGTGCCGTGCTGGGATTGGCGGAGAACACCGCCAAGATGAGCCCCAATGAATTGCTGAAGGCGATCTTGTCGGCTCCGGTTGACCTCCTGTACAACGGCGGCATCGGAACGTACGTCAAGGCCTCCAGCGAAACTCATGGCCAGGTAGGCGACCGCGCGAACGATGCGATCCGCATCGACGGGCAGGATTTGCGCGCCAAGGTGGTTGGCGAGGGCGGTAACCTCGGCATGACCCAGCTGGGCCGTATCGAAGCTGCGCGCCGTGGCGTCCTGTTGAACACCGACGCCATCGACAACTCGGCCGGTGTGGACACCTCGGACCGCGAGGTCAACATCAAGATCTTCGTGGACCGCCAGATTGCCGCTGGCAATCTCACCGCCGATGAGCGCACTGATTTCCTGCTGTCGATGACCGACAATGTGGGAGATCTGGTTCTGAAAACCAACTTTGAGCAGAACATACTCTTGCTCAATGAAAAGCATGCCGCGCTGACGTGGGCTCCTGCCTACGAGCGTCTGATGCAATGGCTGGAAAGCGCAGCGGATCTGAACCGCGAGCTCGAATTCCTGCCAAGCACCGCGGCGCTGGAGGAACGCCGCTCCTCAGGTGGATCGATGACAACGCCGGAACTGTCGGTGTTGGCTGCCTACTCCAAGATCCAATTAGCCAATGCCCTGGCAGAATCAGATTTGGCCGACGATCCGTACTTTGCTGAAACCCTGCGCCGCTACTTCCCTGAGAAGCTCGTGGAACGCTTTGGCGATCAGTTGGAGAGCCACCCGCTGCGCAAGGAAATCATCGCAACGGTGATCGCCAACGACATTGTGAACGTCGGAGGCATTACCTATGTCTTCCGCGCAATGGAAGAGACCGGCGCCAGCGAGGTCCAGATTGCCAAGGTCTTCTGCGCGTTGCGTGAGGTGTACGGCTTCGATCGACAGTTCGATGCAATCAACGCCCAGCCAGCCGGAACGAGCCTGAAGCACTGGGGTCGCCAGCACCACGACATGCGTCGACTGCTGGATCGGGCCACGCGCTGGTTCATTAACCGTGTTGATGAGACCCTGCTGGTCACCGAGGCCGTAACCCGGTTCCAGAACACCGTGACCGAGCTGCGCAAGTCATTGCCATCGATCCTTCGAGGCAACGACCTGGTGCGCTTCAACGAATGGCGCGACGAAGCCCTGGGCTTCGGCATTCCGGAGTTGCGTGCCAGCATGTGGGCTACTCAGTTCGAGTCCTATGCGTTGCTGGATATTGCAGAGTATGTGCACCGTGCTTCGGTTGCCCCGGTCCAGGTCGCCGAGACGTACTTCGTGCTCTACGATCTGTTCGGCGTCGACAGCCTTCTGAACCGGATCACCATGTTGCCGCGTTCGGACCGTTGGCAGGCACTGGCTCGCGCGGCAATGCGCGATGACCTGTACACCACCATCATGGATCTGACCGGTAACATCTTGGATGCTCATGGCGACATTGCGGATCCTGCAGAGCGTGTTGCTGCGTGGGAAGAGGCAAACGCGGCTAACCTTGATCGTGCGAAGACTATGTTCGAGGAAGTAAACAGCCTCGAACGCGACGACATGGCTTCACTGTCCGTGGCACTTCGCCTGTTGCGTTCCATCGTAAGAAGGTAAACACCGCCAATGGCCCTCATCACCGAAGAATTACGTCAACGTGCCGCACTAGCACCCGGTGATGAGGACTGGCTCCATCTCCTGGTGGGGGACTGGCAGTTGGTCTCGGACCTTGCGTTCTCAGACCTCGTACTGTGGTTCCCCACTGGAGATGGTTCATATATCGCCTTGGCCCATGTTCGCCCTTCCACATCCCATACCGCGTTCCATAGCGATTTCGTGGGAGAGCGAATCCGCAAGGATCTTCGCATCATGGTTGACCGGGCGTGGGAAAGCTTGCAGGTCCAGCGTTCCGCCGAGCAAGCGGGCAACGACATCATCATGGGCCTCACCACTGTCCAGGCGATCCCGCTGGTCCGTAAAAACCGCCCGGTTGCCGTGATCACCTCGCATTTCGACCCAAATCAGTCTCGCACCCCGTCCAACTTGGAATTGGTCTACCGGCAGAGCGCGGACGATCTACTGCAAATGGGAACTCAGGGTCTATGGCCAGAGTTCTCCAGCCCAACAGGTTCCCGTCGAGGAGCTCCACGTGTGGGGGATGGATTCATACGCTTGAACGTCGACGGTGCCGTGGAATTCGCCAGTCCCAACGCGGTTTCAGGATTCCGCCGGCTTGGAGCAGCTGATGTGCTCCAAGGCCAGCCCTTGGCCGACCTCACCATGGCCCTTGTTAGCGACCGGCGTGTGGTGGATGAGACGCTTCCCCTGGTGCTTCAGGGCAAGATGCCGTGGCGTACCGAAGTGGAACACCGCGGTGTGACCTTGTCGCTGCGAGCGATCCCCTTGCGCAACAAATCCAAACGCTGGGGTGCCTTGGTGCTCTGCCGCGATGTGACCGAACTCCGTCGGCGAGAAAAAGAACTCGTCACCAAGGATGCCACGATTCGAGAGATCCACCATCGGGTCAAGAACAACTTGCAGACTGTCGCGGCATTACTGCGCATGCAGTCGCGCCGGATGAAGTCCGAAGATGGCAAGCAGGGCCTTGAACAGGCGATGCGCCGCGTCTCGACCATCGCCTCGGTCCACGATTTCCTGTCCAAGGGATTGAACGAGACAGTGAAGTTTGACGACCTGATGGATCGCCAATTCCGGCTCATCGTGGAAATCGCTTCGCCAGAACAGCGTGTATCAACACGACGCGAAGGCGAATTCGGCATGCTCGATGCCGATTTGGCTACGCCATTGTCGCTGGTCATTAATGAGCTGGTGACCAATGCGGTTGAGCATGGGCTGGCGCAACGTGACGGTGAGGTATCGTTGCTGGCCGAACGCTATCTCGGTGCGGATCGGACTGATTGGTTGCGAGTGGTCATCGAAGATGATGGGCACGGCTTGCCTGCAGAGCCGCGCCGCGAAGGGCTGGGCCTGCAGATTGTCCGTACGCTCGTCACGAGCGAGCTCTCTGGCGAAATCCGTTGGGACGCGGGGGAGAGCGGTGGCACCAGGGTTGTCATCGACATGCCATTGGACCTTGAACGTCGAAACTCGTGACTTGTTCACAACGGACTTAAAATGACTAAAGGCGGGGTCAGCACCTAGGTGCTAACCCCGCCTTCACTGCGTTGTCTTAGCGGAAGTTCTTCATGTGTGCCTTGATGCTGGCAACATATCGCTTGGTATCTTCGTACATGCCGTTCTTGTTGACGCCAGCGAGACCCTGGTAGTACGCCGCAATGGCGGTATCCAGGTCATCGGTGTTGTCCAAGTTGTAGGCAATAACTGCGACACCAGCGGTGACGTTGTCCCGAGGGTTCAAGACGTTGAGGTCCTGGCCGATTCGGGAAGCAATCCAGTCGCTTGTGCTAGGAAGTACCTGCATGACACCCACAGCATTGGCAGGTGATACTGCACGCATGTTGAATCCGGATTCCTGGTATGCGTGTGCCATGGCCAAAGCAGGATCTACACCCATGCTCCGGGCGGTGGAACGGATAAGGGCCTGCATTTCGGAACGGCTTGGGACATCAACCGAGTCCAGGTAATCCTTGTTCGCATTGGCATCGCGAACAACATGATCAGCGTAGGTGCGGCCTTCGAAGGTGTTACCGATTTTTTCCTTCTTGGTCTCACCAGTCGGAGCTACTGAGGAACCTGAAACCTTGAGCTTGGCACCAATCTTCAAAGGCGTGCTAGCGCTGAACTCAGGGTTCAGATCCAACAGGGACTTCAAGGACATGCCGTGCTTTACTGCGATGCCACCGAGCGTATCGCCTGACTTGACAGTATAAGTCGAGGTTGTAGCCTTGGGCTTGCCTGGGGCCTGCGGCTTCGACGTCGAAGATCCGCCGGACACCTTGATCTTGTCTCCAGGGTAAATGCGCTTGCTCGAGGAGATGTTGTTGATCTTGAGCAACTCCGAGAGGCCCATTTGGTGCTTGGCCGCAATCCCACTGAGCGTATCGCCTGACTTGACGGTGTAGCTAGAAGTGTTTGACGAGGACTTCTTGTCAGAAGCATTGGACTCGTTCTTCGAAGCAGATCCGTTGATCTTGAGCTTGTCGCCAGGGTATATGACCTTGCTTGCCGAGATGTTGTTCTTGCTCAGCAGGGAGGACAGGCTCATATTGTGCTTGACCGCGATGCTGCCTAGCGTGTCGCCTGACTTGACTGTGTAAGTCGCGGACCCCGACGAGGAGCCCTTGCTCTTGGTATGTGAGCTTGGCGCCTTGTTATCTGTGCTGGAGCCGTTGACCTTGAGCTTATTGCCAGGGTAGATGACCTTGCTTGCCGAGATGTCGTTCTTGCTCAGCAGCGAAGACAAGCTCATATTGTGCTTGCTGGCGATTGCACTTAGCGTATCGCCGTTCTTCACCGTATAGGTCGTCGTTCCTGAGGAGCCGCCCTTGGTCGACTTGGAGCTCGAGGAATTGCCGGAGACCTTGAGGGTCTTGCCCGCAATGATCACGTCGCTCTTGAGCCCGTTGAGCTTCTTCAGCTCGGAGACAGAAGTGTGGTATTCGACAGCGATGCTCGACAAAGTCGCGCCAGCAGGAATCTTGATTTCCTTGACATCTCGCTTGGCGGGCAAGCCGAGGGTTGAGACCCGCGACGCGATCAAATGAGCTTTGATCTGGTCTTCGGCGACCTTGATTGATTCTGGGGTGACCGCCTTAGCCAGGCTGCCTGAGGTCTTGGGGAGGGATACGGGGGCGGCCTGCGCGGCAGGTGCCAACGCGAGGCTACCAATGACCGCGGCTGGGATGGCCGCGCCTGCTACTACGCCTAACGCATGCTTCGAGACATGTTTGGATTCGTGGGGCATGGAGTCGATCCTCATATATACGGTGAAAATAACGGGCATTGCGTCACAGATAACACCAGAGGCTTACGTTCCTAATGTTGTCTGTGATGCAATTGTTATCAAAGTGATACAAGGAAATTTACACTACTCATGTGGCGCATGGAAACTGCTGAGGCGAGTTTTCCCAAAGTTTCTGCGGAGTTTCCGATTTTGTGGGAACCTTGATGGGTGAAGGAAATCGTAGAATTAGTCGGCCAGTGGCTGACCCTGCCAGATTTGGCAGAAGAATTAGATGTAGACATTCGCCGCGTGCACCGCTTGCTGGATGAGCGTGCAATTATCTCGGTGCGAATCGGTGAACGGAACATCCGTTCCATCCCAGCTGATTTTCTCCAAGACGGCTCGGTGGTAGAGAGCCTGAAGGGAACTCTTTCAGTCTTATTGGACGCTGGTTATTCCGACGAAGAGTCAATTTCGTGGCTGTTCACGGACGATGACTCGCTGCCGGGTACGCCGATGAATGCCCTGCGTTCCGGACGTAAAACTGAAATTAGAAGGAGGGCGCAAGCGCTGGCCTGGTAGCTCTTTTCTTCGCTGAGTTTTGCTTGAAAAACAACGAATGGGTCTCAACCTAGCCCCGAGTGATCGGGGGGTTGAGACCCGTTGTTATGTACCGGTGATTATTGTGTCTATTTTGTGCGCTTGGTGACGGCGTCGCTTAGTTGTTGGAGCCCGGCACGAGCCTGTGAATCGATTGGCAATTTTTCGAGTGCTTGACGCGATTGTTCAGTTAGTTCGCTGATGCTGTTCTCTGTTGCTTCGAGGGCGCCGCTATCGCGAAGTATGCTGCTGAGCTGTTCTACTTCCTGTACGGACATATCTGCGGCACCGAGGCGGGACTGAATGAAGCTGCGCTCTTCCAGAGTGGATAGCAGCAGGGCATGGGCAATGAGCTCGGTTCGCTTACCTTCCAATAGGTCTCCACCGGTTGGCTTGCCGGTAACGTCTGCGTCGCCAAATACCCCTAGAACATCGTCGCGAAGCTGGAAGGCTTCACCTAGGGGCAAAGCGAAGGCTGAATAGCTGTTCATGAGCTCGTCGTCAGCTCCGGCTAATGCGCCTCCTAGCAAAAGCGGATTTTCTGTGGAGTATTTTGCTGACTTGAACCTTACGATGGTGCGCGCGCGCTTCACCGCTTCACGAGGATCATAGGCTGGGCCGGCTGATTCCTCGAGAACGTCCAGATATTGACCGGCCATTACTTGAGTTCGCATCTGGTTGAAGATGACGCGCGCCTCTTTAGGAAGATGGTCGATTTCGGAGAATGCTTCTTCGCTCAACGACAGGCAAAGGTCCCCGGTCAGAATGGCGCTCGCACTGCCGTATGCCGCGGCGCTTCCCGCTAATCCCAATTTTTGATGTTGCGCTTCGAATCGCTTGTGCACGCTAGGTTGCCCGCGGCGCGTATCCGAATTGTCGATGATGTCATCGTGTATCAGCGCAGCCGCCTGGAATAGTTCCAAAGCAACACCGAGGCGGACAATGTCGGTTGAATCCTTGTTCCCGCCAGCTCCTAGATATCCCCAGAAAGCAAAGAGCGGACGCAAACGCTTTCCGCCCTTGGTGAGCGAGCTGATGGCGTTGACGATTTCGACTGCACTGGAAGTAATGTGGCTAACTTCAACACTTTTCGTGGCCAAGAATTCTTCTAGCAACCGTGCAACTTCAACGGTGTACGTTTGGCTCAGCTCCAAGGCTTTGGCCTCGACGGATGGCACAGAATCAGGCAGCGACATGCAAAATCATTTCTTCGGGTAAGTGCGACTGGTTAGACACAACTCTACCGGTGATTGATTGGGATCGCGCTTCGCAGGTCCTCAAATGCAACTAGGGTGTAATCCGAACATATATTCGAGTATGGTGGAGTTGTTCGTTGTATTAGGGACAGGGAGGCATAGATGGTGCATCGCGCGGTATTGCATGTCGATATGGATGCCTTTTTCGTTTCGGTGGAACTGCGCAATCGTCCCGAATTGGTCGGCAAGCCAGTCATCGTCGGATTCCCCGAAGGGCGAAGCGTTGTGCTCTCCGCCTCGTATGACTGCCGTGCCAGGGGAATCCACTCTGCGATGCCAATGAGCCAGGCTATTCCACTTATGCCCGAGGCGACAATAATTGAACCGAGTCACCACTTGTATGCTCAGGCTTCTGGGGAAATCATGGCCTACTTCCGCACGCTGACGCCCTTGGTCGAGCAAGTCAGCGTTGATGAAGCATTTTTGGATGTCACTGGAAGCATGCGCATGCTCGGCGGCCCCATGGAAATAGGTCGGACCATTCGAGAGCACATACGGAAAAACATGGGTTTGCCAGCGAGCGTGGGTATCGCCAAGAACAAATTCATCGCAAAGCTTGCATCCACTTATGCCAAACCTGATGGCATGGCCGTAATCGCACCAGAACGCACAGAGGAGTTCCTCGAGGATCTTCCGGTGTCCAAAATGTGGGGTGTAGGAAAGCGCACCGGGCAGCAATTGCACGCACTGGGTATCGAGACCGTCGGGCAGCTGTCACGCGAGCCCGAAGAACGATTGATTGACCGGATGGGGGAGCATGGTCGATCCTTGCATCGACTTGCCAACGGGATCGATGAACGTCCAGTGGAGGTAACCCGTGACGAAAAGAGCATCTCAGCTGAACACACGTTCGCCGTTGACATCTCTGAAGTGCGGTTGCTGGAAGATGAACTGATGCGCCAGAGCCACCGTGTGGCCAAGCGCTTGAGGGATCATGGCAAGGCGGCTGGTGGCGTCGGGCTGAAAATAAAATATCGTGATTTCACTGGTCTGACGCGTTCAAGGGCGCTCGGAGCCGCGACGGACTCCTCGGCAACCGTGGGCGAGGCAGCCATGCTGCTCTTGACGAAGTTGTTGCCGCTATCCCAGCCCGTGCGATTGATTGGTGTTCGCGCTGAGCGGCTCGAGGATTCCGCCGCTGGACTGCAGCTGAGTCTTGATCCAAAGGATGAGAAGGTGAGGGATGCTGAACGGGTGGCTGACCTCATTGGACAGAAGTTCCCGCAATCGTTGGTGACTCCGGCACGTTTTTTGCGACCGAGGGAGTAAAGGTATTCTGTGAGCCAGGTGAGTATATGAGACCAGTGGTGAAGATCAACTGGCAGGTTGGCCGTAAAAGAGACTATCCTAGTAGTAAGGCTCATAAGAATCGGGGAACTTTTTCCCTTGACTCGGCGTTGAACCTAAAGACGGTGAACGACCGTCGAGTTTGCCTTTGGAAGGAGAAGACGATGCCGCTATCGGAACACGAGCAGCGTTTGTTGGAGCAGCTTGAAAAGCAGTTGCATGAAGACCGTCGCTTCGCCTCTAGTATGAAGGGGCCTGCAAACGTAGGGCGCCTTTCTACGCGAAACATTGCGCTGGGCATTCTTCTGGTCATCATTGGCCTGGCCGGTCTGATTTTTGGTATCTCGCAGCACATCATCATCCTCGGGGTTGCTGGTTTCGCTGTTATGTTTGGTGGCGTGCTGTTGGCGCTGACTAAATCAGCCTCAGGAAAAGTCGGTCGCGCAGCCGGTAATGGCGCGAAGTCTGCTGCGAAGAGCAATTCACAGTTCATGTCTAGCCTTGAAGAACGATGGAATCAGCGCAAACGGGATCAGTCCGACAGCTGATACGCGTACATGTAGACATTGAGGTGTAGCCCAAGGGTTACACCTCTTTTTGCTTTAAGGCCTGTCTCTGATTAGAACCTCCAGTCGCATTGGCTATCTATCCCGCTTCTGACAGTCGACGGCATTGAAACAGGCACAGGATTGGTCTCGCCGTGCCCCTGGGCCAGGTGTTCTCGCCGGTGGCGGTCACGCTTCGCGACACGCCTCATTCCGGGAATTCGGATTCTCTGGAGATTCCAAGATTCAGTTTTCAGCGGCGTTGCGAACCGTGCCCCACTTTCCTCCCCAAGGCCCTCCACTTCCCACCACAGGCCGTAGATTTGCCTAGATTCCGCCGGTTCCGCAGGAAAAATCCATGAAGCGAAGCTCGTATGCGAGTGTGATCTCTACTTTCGCTCCACTGGTAGTTGGCGCAAGAAACCGCTAAATTTAGCCATTTTTTAACTCCAGACTCTCGCGAAACCAGCAAAATCGCATTGACAGTGGGGGCTTGTGGAGTAAAGTGGAGGCAAGTAGAGAAGAGTGGGGGTTCCGGCCACTTCGCGGAAAGGCGGTGTGCATGTTCCTGGGAACGTACACGCCGAAACTTGACGAGAAGGGTCGACTGATTCTTCCTGCTAAATATCGTGATGAGTTGTCCTACGGGCTGGTGCTTACTCGTGGTCAGGAACGTTGCATTTACGTTTTTAGCCAGCGGGAGTTCGAGAACCAGCACGAACAACTAGCGCAGGCATCCTTGACCTCACGACGAGCACGCGACTACGCACGTGTGTTCCTCTCTGGGGCCTCTGATGAAGTTCCGGACAAGCAGGGACGCGTCACGATTCCGCAAGTGCTTCGCACTTACGGCGGCCTTGACCGTGAAGTGACAGTTATTGGTGCGGGTAACCGCATTGAAATCTGGGACACGCAGGCTTGGCAGCAGTATTTGGACGAACAGGAAGATGTTTTCTCCGATACTGATGAGGACTGAGGCCGCCAGGCCAAGGTTCAATCCAGCAACAAATGATGTTGGGATGAGATCTCCAGCCACCTAGCGGGGCAAACCATCTGGCTTCACTTCCCCGGAGCCAGAGGGTGGACCACCACTTGGTTGGAGGGGGATCTGATCTCAACAACAGATCGAACAGCGAAAGGGGGCGCAGTGCCAAATCAGGATTCCCAGCGACCAGCATCCGAACGCCATGTTCCAGTACTTCTGGACCGTTGCGTCAATCTCCTCGCACCAGGTATTCAGCGTGCAAATGCTGAAGGCCGTAGGGCAATCGTTGTGGACTGCACCCTAGGAATGGGCGGACACTCGGAAGCAATTCTGAAACGATTCGACAACCTCCACCTCGTTGGTCTCGACCGTGACGAGCAAGCTCATGAGCTGGCCGGCGCTCGGCTGAAGCCCTTTGAGGATCGCATCGATCTCGTCCACGCCGTATACGACGAAATTGCCGACGTCGTCGACGATCTGGGTTTTCCCGGTGTCGACGGGGTGCTTTTTGACCTCGGGGTTTCTTCGCTCCAGCTTGATGAGCGAGAACGTGGTTTTGCATACTCCTATGACGCTCCGCTGGATATGCGAATGGACACCTCGGTAGGGCCAACTGCCGAGGATCTGGTTAATGACTTGGAGCGCGACGAGTTGCTGCGAATCATTCGCCAGTGGGGTGAAGAGAAATTCGCGGGACGGATCTCAACAGCCATCGTTGAAGCACGCGCAAAATCGCGGATTACGACGACGGCGGAACTTGTCGAGATTATTCGGAATGTGGTTCCTGCCGCCGCCGCCAGAAATGGCGGACATCCAGCCAAGCGGACCTTCCAGGCCCTGCGCATCGCAGTCAATGAGGAACTCGACGTGCTGGAGCGCGCAATTCCTGCGGCGATGGGCGCTCTGAATGTCGGCGGCCGAGTCGTCGTGATGAGCTACCACTCCCTGGAAGACAAGATCACTAAGAGGCACTTTGTGCAGGGTGCAACCTCTTCTGCTCCTCCAGGATTCCCGGTGGAGCTGGAAGAACATAAGGCCGAATACAAGGTCCTGACCAAGGGCACCGAAAAGCCAAGCGACCAGGAAATTGCGGAAAATTCCCGTGCAGCCTCAGCTCGTTTGCGAGCTGTGGAGCGAGTGTTGAAGAGGAGCTAGGATGAGCCAACGAGCCCCGCGTCGCGTGCAGAAAATTGCAGCCGTGAACAACCAGCCAGTTGTCGAAGGCAGCGCTGCACGAGCCTTGCGCCCAGAGCCCGTGCTTGCCAGCCAATTGCCTAAAGGCGAGTCTCGTCAGCGAGTGACCCTTTCCTTGGTGCCTCGGATCAAGGAATCGAACCGCCGCTCTATGGTTACGATGTCCGCGATTCTCTTGCTGCTGGCCTTCAGCGTCATTGTCACCCTGGTGCTGCTCAACACCTCCGTTGCCCAGCGACAGTACGACATTGTTTCGCTGCGCAACCAGGAGCGCGCACTGTCCCAAGAGAACCAGGCCCTGCTCAAGGAAGCCCAGTCACTGGCTGCACCGCAGGCTTTGGCGGCAAAGGCCAAGGACCTTGGACTGGTTTCGCCAGGGGCTCCCGGTCTGATCAGCCTCTCAGAAGGCAAGGTAACCCAGGAAGCCGAAGATGCCGTCAAGGCCAAGGGCAATAAGCAGGAATATGGAACCCTGCCATTGCCTGGTGCCAGTGTCAGCGAAGGCGAGGGGACCCAGGCGGACGCTGAATCCAAAAAATCTTCCACGCCAAAGACCACTGTGGGCAAGACCTCAACCGAAGCAGAGAAGAAGACCGAGTCTGCACAAGACTCCAAGGAAGCCGAAGTGAAGACCGAAAAGCGCGATCGGGAGGTCGCTGAGGATGGTCGCCCGGTCTTCCAGGATGCAGAACTCAATGGCGGCACGATCCCGGCGCCAAGCATCAAATCCCCAGCAAATTAGCGAGATCTTTCTAAGCTGGAACAGAGCTAGCTGATACTGCTGGAAACCACGCTGAGGGAAAGTTAGGTTCATTGTGAGTTCGACGGCAATCGATACTGCGAAAAAGCGGATGCGCTTCGTACTGATCCTCTCGGTGACCCTGCTGGTGATCATTCTCGCCCGGCTCGTCTGGGTCCAGGGAATCAACGCCGCCACCGTTGCCAACGCGGCCCAGCAGAACCGCGAACGCGAAGAGGTCATTGCGCCCATGCGCGGTTCCATCGAAGACCGCAATGGAACCACCCTCGCCGTTTCCGTCGACCGCTATGACCTCGTCATCGATCAGCGCGAACAGAATGAGGATATTCGCCGCGCCAAACGCGACGGCTCCAACGGGCACGAACGCATCAGCTGGGACCAGGCCATCCAGGAATTGGCCAAGGCGCTCGATCAGGATCCTGAGGAACTGGCAAATAAGGTTCGCCCGCAAGGGGACGCCAAGCCCAAGGGGTACGTGGTGCTCGCCAAGAGCGTCACCCCGGAAGTTCGCAACGAAGTCCGTGAAATCGGAATCCCTCGCCTCTCATCGTTGTTGCGCAGCGAACGCCAGTACCCGCAGGGCGTTATCGCCGGCCCGCTGCTCGGCTTTGTGCGCAACTCGGAGGACCAGACATCCGTGGTCGGTGCCGAGGGGCTCGAACTGAGCCAGGAAGACCACCTCGCTGGCACCGCGGGCAGCCGCAAATACGAAATCAGCGCCGACGGTGTGCGCATTCCGGTCACCGAGGTTGAAGAAACTCCAGCGGTCAATGGACAAGACGTCATCCTGACCATCGACTCGGACATCAACTACGTGGCCCAGCGCGCAGCTGAAAAGAAGCAGGCGCAGTTCAACGCCGAGTGGGTGTCCGTGATCGCCATGGAGGTCAAGACGGGCAAGATCCTGGCCATTGGCGATTCTGCAGAACTGGATCCCAACGACCCCGGTGCCACCGCTCCGGAGTTCCGGCGCTCAACGTCGATCACTCGTGCCTTCGAACCAGGCTCGACAGGCAAGGCACCGATCTTCGCTGCTGCCCTCGACCAAGGGGTAGTCAAGCCCACCGACGAATTCACCGTCCCGAACAAGAAGACCTTTACCAAGGAAACAATCAACGACTCCTTGGAACACGCCACCTATGACATGACCGCGGCGGGCATCTTCGCCCGCTCGTACAACACCGGTACCGTGATGGTCGGCAACAAGATGAGCAAGCAGACTCGCTATGACTACATGAAGGCCTTCGGCCTTGGCACTCCAATCCAGGTTGGACTGAACGGTGCCAGCGCTGGCCAGCTTGCGGCTCCAGAAAATTGGGATCGCCGCCAGCAGTACACCACCATGTTCGGCCAGGGCTACTCGCAGACCGTGCTGCACACGGCATCGATCTTCCAGACCCTGGCTAATGGCGGCGTCCGCTTGTCGCCGAGCCTGATCGAAGGCTACCGGAACGATGACGGCTCGGTCACGAAGATTCCAGACCCCGAAGAGAAGCGCGTCGTCAAGGAATCCACCTCCAAGGAAATGCTGAAGATCATGGAATCCGTGGTCGACTTCGGAACCGGCTACAAGGAAGCGATCCCCGGCTACCGCGTCGGAGGCAAGACCGGTACAGGCCAGGCCGCCAGCGCCAAGGGCTACGACGGCTATACTTATTCATTTGCAGGTGTGGCCCCGCTGGAAGATCCGCAGTTCGTTGTTGTTGCGACCATGTACCGCCCAAAGGGCAATTGGAAGGACTTCTCCGTAGCGGACACGTTTACCGACGTGATGAGCCATACGCTTAACACATTCAATGTGCCACCGAGCACCACTAAGTCAGAGGCGTACGACGTCTTTGTAGGCAAGGAACAAAAGAAATCTTGGTAGTCCAGAATCCCGGTACTCCGCGTGAGTCGGAACGGTACCTTCGTCCAGAGAATATGGCCGGTGTGGGCTTTGACCAGGTGTGCGGCGCTGCCGGCGCCGTGCGGACCGGAGCGCAATTCAACGCTGCTCCGCAGATTCTCGGTGTCAGCCTGAACCCGCAGATCGTCCAGCCAGGCGATGTCTTCCTTGGCATCTCGGGGGCCAAGCGCCACGGGGCCGAATTCGTTGACACTGCCATTTCCAACGGTGCTCGCGCCATCATCACCGATACCGCTGGCTTGGACTTCCTGCCGGAAGAACTATCGATTCCTGTGGCTGTTGTCGCCGACGTGCGCAAAGCCGCCGCCCAGGTTGCCCAGGCGGTCTACGGCACCGATCAGCGCAGCCCAAAGCTATTTGCGGTGACCGGAACCAACGGCAAGACCACCACGACGTTCATGATTCGCGCGATCCTCGAGGCGCTCGGTGAAGTAACCGGCCTGATTGGAACCATCGAGATGTCTGCACGCGGACAGATCATTCCGAGCGTGCTGACCACCCCGGAGTCCACGCAGCTCCATGGCGTCTTGGCTCGCATGGCACAACAAGACGTGAGTTCTGTGGCGATGGAGGTTTCCAGCCACTCGTTGAGCTATGGACGCGTTGATGCATTGAATTTTGCCGTCGCCGGCTATACCAACCTGACCCAGGATCATCTGGACCTGCACGGGACGATGGAAGACTACTTCCAGACCAAGGCCCAGCTGTTCACCCCAGAACACAGCGCCTCGGCAGTCGTCATGGTTGATGACCCCTATGGCGCTCGCCTCGCAGAGCATGCGCAGATCCCCACCCAGTCGCTGAGCCTGGACGAGAACAATGAATTAGCCGACTGGCGTGTCACCGACCTGGCGCACTCCGGGCTCGGACATAGCTTCACGCTGCTGAACCGTGACGGACGGTTGCTGCGCACGCGCACCGCACTGCCCGGCATGTTCAACGTCGCCAACGCCGCTTTGGCCGCCGTCATGGTGCTGGCCAGCGGGGCAGAGCTTGGTGCACTGCAGAAGGCCCTTGACGCCAAGGACCCGCTGTCGGTAGCCGTACCGGGACGCATGCAGGTGGTTGCCGAATCCCCAGTGGCCGTAGTCGACTTCGCGCATAATTCCGATGCACTGGCCAAGGCCCTGGATTCCATCCGTCCGGGCGCCAACGGGCGCAGGATTGTGGTCTTCGGTGCCACCGGTGAGCGCGACAAGACCAAGCGCCCGGATATGGGAGCGGTGGCCGCGCGCCACGCAGACATCGTAATTGTCACCGATGACGACCCGCATGGCGAAGCGCCGGAGCCGATCCGCGAGCAACTAGCTGCCGGTGCGCAAGGCGCCATTGACGCCGAACGGGCAGAAACCCAGCTTTTCAACATCGCGCCACGCGCTAAAGCCGTGGAATTCGCTGTGAGTTTAGCGCAGGCCAATGACGCGATCCTGGTCGCTGGTCGCGGACACGAAGTCAGCCAAGACGTCGCGGGAATCGATGTAGAACTCGATGACCGAGTTGAACTGGCAAATGCCCTGAAACTTCATGGATTTGTGACCAATTCCTAGTCGGCACAAGACCACGATCACCACCGCTCAAGTGTAAAGTCCTTAATGCCATGATTGAACTGTCTTTAACCGACCTTTTGAAGATCACCGGGGGAGAAGCGACTGCTTCAGCCGCTTCCGACACGGTGGTTACTTCTGTGACCACGGATTCACGCGAAGTCACCGCTGGTTGCTTATTTGTAGCCAAGCCGGGGGAATTTTCCGACGGGCACGCTTTCATTGATAAAGCTCTGGCCTCCGGCGCCGTATTGGCATTGGCCGAGCGCCAGACCTACGACGATGCCCGTGCGGTGCACCCCTCGATCATCGTCGATGACGCTGTTGAAGCCATGGGCAAGATTGCCGCTCACATCGTCGAATACCTTAAATCCAAAAACGATGCCAAGGTCATCGGCATAACTGGTTCAGCCGGCAAGACCACGACCAAGGACCTGCTGGCCGGAATTCTGTCCCGGGTAGCGCCGACCGTTTCACCTATCGGCTCCTACAACGGCGAAGTTGGCGTGCCGCTGACCGTCTTTAGCGCGACCGAAGATACCAAGTTTTTTGTCATCGAAATGGGCGCTACCGGGGTAGGCCACCTGACGTACCTGACCGATATGGTGCACCCGCACGTTGGCGTGGTGCTCTGTGTTGGCACCGCGCACGCCGGAGAATTTGGCGGGGTCGAGAATATCGAGAAGGCCAAGGGCGAACTCGTAGAAGCCCTGGACGCCGACGGCATTGCCATTTTGAATGCAGAGGATCCCCGCGTTGCCCGCATGGAATCGCGAGCCCGCGCGCAGGTTCGATTCTTCGGAACCAGCGAGCAAAAGCCCGAACGCGCAGGAGTCTGGGCCGCCGACTTGGTCGTCAATGGCTCCGGCCAGCCGCAGCTGACCTTGCAGTTCCCCGACGGCTACAGCCAGCGGATTACTTCTGGTTTGCTGGGCCGCCACCACGTGGGCAATATCCTGGCTGCCGCCAATGCCGCCTATGCACTGGATATCAGCCCGCAGATCATCGCCGAAAGCCTGGAGGGCCAAAGAGCCAACAGCCGTTGGCGCATGGAACGCAGCGAGCGTGCCGACGGCGTGAGCATCATCAACGATGCCTACAACGCCAATCCGGAATCCATGCGTGCGGCCCTGGTGACACTGGCCGAGCTGGGCCTGGGCGAGGACGGTGCACCTGGCCGCCGCACCTGGGCTGTCCTGGGCGAAATGCTGGAGCTTGGCGACAAGAGCATCCACGAACATGATTTGCTCGGACGCATGGCAGTCCGAATGAACATCAAGAAACTTGTTGTGGTTGGCCGGGGAGCCAAGCCAGCATATAACTCTGCCGTGCTTGAAGGCAGCTGGGGTGACGAAGCCTTCTACGTGGAGAGCGTGGACGAGGCTCGTGACCTGCTGCAAAAGGAACTCCAGCCAGGCGATATCGCCTTGTTCAAGTCCTCAAATGGGGCCGGTCTGCGCTTCCTCGGCGACGACATTGCAGCGTTCGTGAAGGAAGGCGAAGACGCGTGATCGCATTGATCCTGGGCGCAGGTATTGCCCTTGTACTAACCATGGTGGCCATGCCGCTGTACATCCAGCTTCTGACCAAAAAGCAGTATGGCCAGGTGGTTCGCGATGATGGGCCGAACTCCCACGCGGTCAAGTCCGGTACCCCCACCATGGGCGGTGTCGTCTTTGTCCTGGCCGTCTTCGTTGCCTACTTCGCCACCCATGGCATCCTGGCCCTCATGGGACGCTCCTCCTCCGGAATTACGGCCTCTGGACTTCTTGTCCTCCTGCTCTTCGGCGGCATGGGCCTGGTCGGCTTCCTCGATGACTTCATCAAGATCTTCAAGAAGCGCTCGCTGGGCCTTCGCGCCTGGCAGAAGATCGTGCTGCAGGCCGTCATCGGCATCAGCTTCGCCGTGCTGGCCCTTCAGTTCCCGAACGAGCAGGGCCTGACCCCAGGCTCTACCGCGATTTCCTTCCTGCGCGATAGCAATATCGATTTGGCCTTCGCCGGCCCGATGCTGGGATTGATCCTGTTTGTCATCTGGGCGAACTTCATCGTTACCGGCACCACCAACGCTGTCAACCTCACCGACGGACTCGATGGCCTGGCCACCGGTGCCTCGATCATGGTCTTCGGTGCCTACACCCTGATGGGCATCTGGCAGCAGAACCAGGCCTGCTCCAATATGAACTCGCTGGATGTTTGCTACTCGGTGCGCGACCCCCAGGACCTCGCCCTGCTGGGCGCCACCCTTTCGGGAGCGCTCATCGCCTTCCTCTGGTTCAATGCCAAGCCGGCAAAGATCTTCATGGGCGATACCGGTTCGCTGGCCATCGGTGGCGCTGTTGCCGCCTTCGCGATCCTCTCGCGCACCCAGCTGCTGCTGGTGGTGATCGCTGGCCTGTTCGTGATCATCTCGCTGTCGGTGATCATCCAGGTGGGCTACTTCAAGCTCTCCGGTGGCAAGCGCGTGTTCAAGATGGCGCCGCTGCAGCACCACTTCGAGCTCTCAGGCTGGTCCGAAGAAAATGTCGTTATCCGCTTCTGGATCCTGGCTGGCCTCTTTGTCGCCGCCGGACTGGGACTCTTCTACTCTGAATGGGTTGTCGCACTGTGAGCGCAGATGCCAAGAAATTGCTGGATTCGCTAACCAGCTGGGATGCCGACTGGAAAGGGCTGCGGGTTGTCGTTGCGGGCCTCGGGCTCTCCGGATTCTCCGCGGCCGACACGCTGATTGAGCTGGGCGCGATCGTCACCGTCATTGACGGCAAAGACGACGAGCTGAACCAGCAGCGGGCAGAAACACTGAAGATCGTCGGCGCACACGATGTGCTGCTTGGCGCCCAGAATGTCCAGAGCCTGCCCCTGGTGGATGGCCAGCGGGCACAGCTGGTGATGGTGTCGCCAGGCTGGAACCCGCGCCACCCGGTTATCGCAGAGGCCGATGAAGCAGGGATCGAGATCTGGAGCGATATCGAGTTGGCATGGCGCGTGCAGAACCGTGCCGGGCACTCGGCTCCGAAGTGGCTGGCGATCACCGGCACCAATGGCAAAACCACCACCGTGGGCATGACCGAGTCGATTCTGCAGGCTGCAGGCCTCAAGGCCATCGCCGTGGGAAACGTTGGCACCCCGATCTTGGATGCGGTCCGCGAACCGGTGGACTACGATGTCTTCGCGGTGGAGCTCTCCAGCTTCCAGCTGCACTACACCCACAGCATTTCCCCGCTGGCCTCCGTGGTGCTGAACATCGCCGAGGACCATGTGGATTGGCATGGCGGATTCGAGAATTACAAGGCTGCCAAGGCCAAGATCTACGAGCGCACCCAGGTCGCTGCGATCTTCAACGCCGAAGAAGAAACCACCATCCGCATGGTTGAAAATGCCGACGTGATCGATGGCTGCCGAGCCATTGGCTTCACCACCGATTCGCCAGCGGTGTCCATGATCGGCGTTGTCGAAAACCTCCTGGTGGATCGCGCCTATATCGAGGACCGCAGGACTAATGCGGTTGAACTGATTCCGCTGGACCAGATCGGCGAGATCGTCCCGCGGCACACTGCCGCCAACGCCGCTGCCGCAGCCGCCCTGACCCGCGCCTATGGTGTGGAACCCGAGGCAATCGCCCAGGGCCTGAGCGGATTCGATGCCGGGGATCACCGCATCCAGGCAGTTGCCCGCAAGAACGACATTCTGTGGATCAATGATTCCAAGGCCACCAACCCCCACGCAGCCGATGCCTCGCTGGCAGCATTTACGCGCGTCGTATGGATCGCTGGCGGCCTGTCCAAGGGCGTGGAATACGACGAGCTGATCGCCAAGCACGCCCACCGGCTGGCGAAGGTGCTGCTGATCGGCACCGATACCGCAGGCCTGGTTGAGGCCCTGGCTGCCAAGGCGCCCCAGGTGGAAGTCATCAACATCACCGCCCAGGCGCTAGCCGCTGATGGGATCGCGCCATCCGGTACGCAGGTGATGACCCGGGCTGTCCACAAGGCAGCCGAGGTGGCCCAGCCAGGTGACACCGTCCTGATGGCGCCGGCAGCAGCTTCCATGGATCAATTCAGCTCCTATGCCCAGCGTGGCAACGCATTTATCAGCGCCGTCAGTGATCTGATGGATAGAGCTGGCGAAGGCAACTAGGCAACCGTTTACCGAACAGATGACACCGAGGCAGGAGGCACCGATGGCGATGAAGCAGCAACGACCGTCCACGGGCGCCAAACAGAAAACGCCCTGGTTCGCCAAGCTGATCGGCGGCGTCGAAAACGCCAGCGGTCGCATGGCTTCGATGGACTACTGGCTAGTCGTCGTGGTCTCCATCGTGCTCGCGATCTTCGGCGTGCTGATGGTGCAGTCCTCCGCATCGGTTGAGGCAATTGCCAAAGGCAAGGACGGATTCACTGTCGCCTTGTCGCAAGCGATGTTTGCCGGCATCGGAATAATCTGCATGCTCGGGATGCAGTTCATAAAACCCGAGAATCTGAAGAAGCTCGCGTGGTTGTCGGTAATCGCGGCCTTCCTCCTGCTGTTCCTCGTCGCCTTTACGCCCCTTGGGCATACTGTCCTCGGCAACCGAAACTGGATCAAGATCGGCCCCGTCGGCCTGCAGCCCAGTGAGTTCGCCAAGCTTGCCCTGGCAGTTTTTGCAGCGTTCATGCTTGAACGGAAACAGCACATGCTCCATGACATCAAGCACCTGGTGGTTCCGGTGGTGGCACCGGCAGGTATTGCCATCGTTGGCCTCGTGGTTGTCGGCAAGGACGTTGGTACCGCGCTGGTGCTGCTGATGATCATTGCGTCGGCGATGTTCCTCGGTGGCATCAAGATGAAGTGGCTCGCGGGGTTCGGCTTTATCGGCATGGTGGGCCTGGCGGTTGCAGTGATGGGATCTTCCAACCGCCGACAGCGCGTTTTGGCATGGCTTGATACCGACTGCGGTCCAAGCGATCAGCTGTGCTACCAGGCGAGCATGGGCCTTCACGCCTTCGCCTCCGGCGGATGGTTCGGTGTTGGCGCCGGCCAGTCGCGCATGAAGTGGTCCTACGTGCCCGAAGCGCAAAATGACTTCATCTTCTCCATCTTGGGCGAAGAGTTCGGCCTGATCGGCGTCCTGTTCGTGCTGGTGATGTTCATCCTGCTGGCGCTGGCCATGTACCGCATCGCTTTACGTGCCAGCGACCTCTACACCAAGGTCCTGATGGGCTGCTTGATGTCGTGGGTTATCGGGCAGACTTTCGTGAACCTTGGCACCGTGACCGGCGTCCTGCCGGTAATCGGCGTGCCGCTGCCGTTCATCTCTTCTGGTGGTTCGGCCATGTTGGCAATCATGCTGGCCATGGGGTTTGTACTGTCTTCGGCCAGGGCCCAAAAACTTGCCTTTGATTCCTCGGAAGAGAAGAAAACCGCTAAGCCGAATAACGCAAAGTAGCCTGTGATTTTCACATGCTAAGTGAAGTTGTAGCCCTTCGAATCGATGACGTCGGGCGCTGATCCCGCATGATCGGGACGAAGGAGCATAAGACCAGATGACTGAAGCGATGCGTCTTGTTGTTGCCGGCGGCGGAACCGCCGGTCATATCTCGCCCATGCTGGCAATTGCTGACGCCGTCAAGGATGAGCAAGCCGATGCTCAGATCACCGCACTTGGTTCACCTGGCGGCCTGGAAACAAAATTGGTTCCGGACGCCGGCTACCCGCTTGAATTGATTCCCAAGGCGCCGATGCCGCGCAGCCTCAACCTTGATTTGCTGAAGTTCCCGTTCCGATTTATCGCTGCCTTGAATCAAGCCAAGCGTGTCTTGAAGCAGACGGGCGCTGAGGCAGTTCTGGGCGTTGGCGGATATGTGTGCACCCCCGCCTACCTGGCAGCCAAGCAACTCAGGATTCCGATTTTTGTCCACGAAGCCAATTCTGTGGCAGGCATGGCCAACAAGCTGGGCGCAAAGTCCGCTGCCTTTGTCGGGACGACTTTCGCCAATACCGGCTTGCCCGGTGAAGTGAAGGTGGGCATGCCAATGCGTTCGAACGTGGCCCAGATGAACCGCGAATCTCTTCGAGATGAGGCTCGCGAGTATTTCGGTGTTACCGGTGAGAAGATCGTTCTGCTGGTGACTGGCGGATCCTCCGGCGCTCAAAGCATCAATACCTCCATCGCCGCCTCGCTGGCGGAACTGAATGAGGCCGGCGTGCACACGGTGCACATCACCGGTCGAGGGAAACAGATTCTCGATGCGGACGGCCAGGTCTTGGCCCACGAGGGATACACCCAGATCGAGTACGTGGACCGCATGGACTACGCATACGCCGTCGCGGATCTGATGGTGTGCCGCTCGGGGGCCGGAACGGTGTGCGAGCTCGCCGTTGCCGGAACCGCTGCCGTTCTGGTTCCGCTGCCCATTGGCAATGGGGAACAGAAGCTCAATGCCCGCGAACTTGTAGCAGCCGGTGGAGCAGTTCTGGTCTCGGACGATGATTTCACCAAGTCCTACATCACCGAAAATGTCATTAAGTTGCTTGGCGATCAGCATAAACTTGAACAGATGTCTCAGGCAGCCAGCTCGCTAGGGCAACGCGACGCCGCACAAATCATGGCGCGTCGAATTATTGAAGAAGTTTCAACCCGTCGTCGTGCGGGGCAGGAAGGGTAGGACCATGGCATTGCGCGCCAACGAACTGCACGCTGAACTTGGCAAGGTACACCTCATGGGCGTTGGCGGTGTAGGCGTTTCAGCGGTTGCTCGATTGCTGCTGGATTATGGCCTGGAAGTTTCTGGAACAGATGCCAAGGACCTGCCGGTGCTGGAGGATTTGCGCCAGCGCGGAGCCCGAATAGAGGTCGGATACGATCCTGCCAATTTGGGCGATGCGCAAACCGTGGTGATTTCTTCGATCATCAAACCGGGCAACCCGGAATATGACGAGGCAGTTCGCCGAGGCCTGAAGATCCTGCACCGCTCTGAAGGCCTGGAAGCCACCATGCGCGGCCACGATAAGATCGTGACTATCGCGGGCACCCACGGAAAGACCACCACAACTTCGCTCACCGCCCACATGCTCAAGGCTGTTGGCGCTCGTCCCAGCTTCGCCGTAGGAGCCAACATAGCGAGCCTGGGTACCAACGCCGAGCTGGGGGAGGGTGGCTACTTTGTGGCCGAAGCCGATGAATCCGATGCCTCGTTCCTGAACTACCGTCCTGACGTCATCATCGTGACCAATGTGGAAGCGGACCACCTGGACCACTACGGCACCGAAGAGGCAGTTCATCAGGCCTTTGTCGATTTTGCCCGGTTGCTTCCGGAAGATGGGCTGCTGATTTGCTGCGCCGATGATCCGGGTGCCAATAACCTGGCTCGCAAGATGCGCCATGAACGCAGTGACCTTCGAGTTCAGACCTATGGATTCAGCGACCATGCGGACCGCCGACTCTCACAGGCACAAGCAGCCGACAACGGCCGGTTCACCGCCCGCGTCGAGTGGGGCAGCGGCCAGAGCTATACCTTGGACCTGGCTGTCCCCGGCCAGCACAACTTGCTCAATGCCACTGCGGCACTGTCGGTTGGCATGGATGCCGGTCTCGACGTCGAGGAAGCACTGGCAGCTCTGGCGAGCTTCTCGGGCGCCGCCCGTCGATTCGAGCTCAAAGGCAGCGTCGGCGATGTGAGGGTTTACGACGACTACGCGCACCACCCGACCGAGGTGCTCGCTGCGCTCTCCGCAGGACGTACGATGGCGGGGGAAGGGCACCTCCATGTGGTATTCCAGCCCCACCTGTTCAGCCGCACAAAGGAGTTCTACCGCGAGTTCGCGAAAGCTCTTTCGCTTGCCGACTCAGTGGCAGTTCTTGAAATCTACCCTGCGCGTGAAGAACCAATTCCGGGCGTTACCAGTGAATTAATTGCCTCGCGTGTTGAGGTTCCAGCTCACGTGCTGAATCCTGCCGCGGCGGTCGCGCACGTGGTGGAGCAAGCCGAGCCAGGAGATGTAGTGATGACCATCGGTGCCGGAGATGTTACGGCGCTGGGTTCGCAGATCATTGAGTCGCTGAGCTAGCGTCAACTTGAAATTGTCATAGGCCACTGACGTTGGTCGTTTCAACCAAACAAGGTGTTCCATGGGTGAAGAAGCAAAAGTCGTAGAACTTCCAGAAAGTCCAGAGAAGAGACGGCGCAAGCTCTTGATTATTATCGCTGCCTGCATCGTGGTCTTGAGTCTGGCAGCGGTGTTGATCTTGAGTTTTTCACCTGTTCTTGCGGCAAAGAAAATTGAGGTCACTGGAACGAAATTGGTCAATGCCGGCAAGCTGGCCGAATCGCTGGAGCCGCTCAAAGGCACCCCGTTGCCGAGAATTTCTGAATCCAAGGTTCAAGAGCTGATGGGCAACCAGCCGGCCATTGACCAAATCGTGGTGAAGGCGCAAATGCCAGACACCCTGGTAGTCGAAGTCATCGAAGCAGTCCCCGTGGCCATCCTGGTGGAAGGCGACAAACAGTATTTGGTGGCGGATACCGGCAAGAAGTTGCGAACCTTGGGCAAGAACGACAAGACGAAGCTGCCCAGAGTCAAAGCCAGCGATGAAACCAAGGACCCGGAGAAGTTCAAGCTGCTGACCGGGATCTTGAGCACGGTTGACGGGTCGGTGCTGAAACAGGTTTCCACTGCGTCGCTGTCCAAAGCAGGGTTCGCCGAATTGTTGTTGCCTAAGAAACGGACCTTGATTTGGGGGGACGCTTCTAAACCGGCACTGAAAAACGAGGTCGCGAAAATCTTTGTCAAGGGCTTGAGCGACAAGTACGCCTCAAAGACGACTATCGACGTGACCAATCCAGAGAATCCGGTGGTTTATTAAGTCGCGTTCCTCTGGGCGCGGGAAGACCAATAAGCCGACAAGTTCTGGAAAGATAGTTTTGAATAAGCGACACGCCTAAGCGGTCGTTGCAGAAAGACCATACGGCTCATAGCGTTTCTAATAGCGATAGCTTGACAGATCCTAAACCTTAAGGCTAAAGGTGAAGGTTTTTGGCTGGAGTCGTAAACATGTAGCACATCTAACAAGGGAAGCGGGACGTGGCAGCTCCACAGAATTACCTCGCGGTCATTAAAGTCGTCGGAATCGGCGGTGGCGGTGTAAACGCAGTCAATCGAATGATCGAAGTCGGTCTTAAGGGCGTTGAGTTCATCGCCATTAACACCGATGCCCAGGCTCTGCTTATGAGTGATGCCGACGTCAAGCTCGACGTGGGGCGCGAACTTACTCGTGGCCTGGGCGCTGGCGCCAACCCTGATGTGGGACGCCAGGCAGCTGAAGATCATGTAGAAGAAATCGAAGACGTCCTGCGCGGCGCCGATATGGTCTTCGTGACCGCAGGCGAAGGCGGCGGTACTGGTACCGGTGGCGCACCCGTCGTGGCACGCATTGCCCGTTCGCTCGGCGCACTGACCATCGGTGTCGTCACCCGTCCATTCACCTTCGAGGGTCGCCGCCGTGCGAACTCCGCCGAGTCGGGCATTGAAGCCCTGCGCGACGAAGTAGATACCCTCATCGTGATCCCGAACGATCGACTGCTGTCGATCTCGGATCGCAACGTATCGGTGCTCGATGCATTCCGCCAAGCAGACCAGGTGCTGCTTTCTGGTGTGCAGGGCATTACCGACCTGATCACCACCTCGGGCCTGATCAACCTCGACTTCGCCGACGTGAAGTCCGTGATGCAGGGCGCAGGCTCGGCACTCATGGGCATCGGTTCGGCACGGGGTGAAGACCGCGCAGTCAAGGCAGCCGAACTGGCTATTGCCTCGCCACTGCTCGAAGCTTCCATCGATGGCGCCCACGGCGTCCTGCTGTCCATCCAGGGCGGCTCGGACCTCGGCCTGTTCGAAATCAACGAAGCTGCACGCCTGGTGCAGGAAGTTGCCCACCCGGAAGCCAACATCATCTTCGGTGCCGTCATTGACGACGCCCTGGGCGATGAAGCACGCGTTACCGTGATTGCTGCCGGCTTCGACGAGCCAGATGTCACCAGCAAGCCAATGGCACCGGTCGCAGCAAAGCCAGCTGTATCATCGCGTCCAGTTGAGCCGGTACCTGCTTCGGTTCCAGAAGCGCAGTCGCACCCAGCGCCAGAAGCTGCAAAGCCAGCACCTGTAGCTGAGGAAAAGCCTGCAGCTGAAAGCGCGGGCTCGTTCCAGGAACTTCCTGATGTTGTCGATTCGGACCTCAACGGTTCCAATGACGACCTGGATGTCCCTGACTTCCTGAAGTAAATAACAGCGAGAAGCTGAGCAGTGCTACATTTCACGTCGGACCTTGACCCGAGTATTCAACTGGCGTTCACATCGCAGGATGAGGGAAACCTCGCCCTGCATGTGAACGATGATCCTCGCTGTGTGGCAGAGAATCGAAGCCGGCTGGAGGACTTGATCGGGGTCCGGCGTTTCTCGCTTAATTTCATGAACCAGGTGCATTCAGCAGATGTCCTGACGGTGCAACCTGCGGCGCGCACTTCATGGTCAGAGCCTCCCGCTCCAACCTGCGACGGACTTGTTGATCCGACCGGGACCCAAGCCCTGGCGGTCATGGTTGCAGATTGCCTCCCGGTTCTTTTTGTCGGACGAAGCAAAAACGGCCAAGAAACGTTGACTGCCGCGACGCATGCAGGACGCCGTGGATTGCTGGACAGCATCCTTACCCGCACCGTGGAGCAGCTGAGCATGCTGGGCGCCACAGAGATCGAAGCAGTTATCGGTCCATCGATTTGCGGGTCTTGTTATGAAGTTTCCCCAGAGATGGCAGAAGAATCTGAACGCATCAGAACCGGGATTCGCTCAGAGACTCGTTGGGGCACGGCAGGATTGGACCTTCCAGCCTCAGCCGGTCAAGAACTAGCCCAGCTTGGAGTCGCAGTGCGACAAAGTGGCGTGTGCACTCTGGAAGACGAAAACTACTTTTCCTATCGCCGTTCAAGCGACGCCGGACGGCTCGCTGGTCTGATCTGGCCCGCAGCCTAGGCGTGCGCGACACACCGCGCAAAATTGAGCGAATGAACGTTATCTGCCGAAATTTGTGCGGTAGCGTCGAAGTAGCGGAAGCATGCACTGGGGTTGCGTGCAAGGGATAAACAAGGAGAAACATCGTGGCTGACGGACTGCGTAAAGCAATGGTATATCTCGGCTTGGCGGATGCCGTCGAGCAAGAAGAAACCCAAACAGCACAAGCCGAGCCTAGGAGCCAGGTACGTGTTGTTGAAGATGCAGCCCCCAAGCGCACTGCTGAAGCCCCACGCCCGCAGGCTGTCGCACGGCCGGCTGCACCGCAAACACAAGCTAGAGAACCAGAGTCGGAATACCGCGCTCCGGTCACCCCAATCAAGCGTGCCCCTTCAGTACGGGATGAGGATTCCGAATTGCGTCAGATTACAACCGTTCACCCGCGTTCTTACAACGATGCCAAGATCATCGGTGAGAACTTCCGTGACGGAATCCCAGTGATTATGAATGTCACTGATATGGGAGAGACCGATGCCAAGCGCCTCGTAGATTTCTCCGCAGGGCTGGTTTTCGCCCTGCACGGCTCCATCGAGCGGGTTACCAACAAGGTGTTCCTGCTCTCTCCAGCGACCGTTGAGGTGCTTGGAGAAGACCGTAAGCAGTCTGAAGCCCAGGCTACTTTCTTCAATCAGAGCTAAGTTACCAGGAGCACAAGCGCAAAATGGTGTTCGGGATCATCTATCTCGCTTTAGCAATCCTGCAAATTCTGCTCTTGATGCGAATTGTGTTGGATATAACTGAAAGCTTTGCTCGCCACTGGCGTCCCACGGGTATCGCTTTGATCGCAGCAACGGCGATTGTGTCGATAACCGACCCTCCTCTGCGGTGGTTGCGCAGAAGAATTAAACCCCTAGATCTCGGCGGAATCCGTCTTGACCTGTCGTTTCTGCTGCTGTTTATCGTTGTAATGCTTCTCAAAGCTGTGGTAAGTAGTTTAGGCAGTACTACAGGGATCTGATTAGGCGATTTTCGTCTAAACCGGGGATTGTTCTAAGAGTTCAAACCCTGTAGATTCAAAGAATATGAGACACGAGCGTAAGCTCGATTTCGTATTTAGTGTCCAAATCGTTATATCCTTTAGGAAATGGTGCTCCGACTTCACCGGTCGCGACACTGACAACAACGGTAAGTGTTTCGCAAGGCATGACATGGTCGTGCGGAAATGATCCCAGTATTGAGGTGACCCAATGGCTTTGACGCCAGAAGACGTAGTCAATAAGCGGTTTCAGCCGACCAAGTTCCGTGAAGGCTACGACCAAGACGAGGTAGATGACTTCCTCGACGAAATCGTAGTGGAGCTGCGTCGCCTAACCGGTGAGAACGAGGCTCTTCGTAGTCGGCTTGCCGAACTTGGTGAGGATGCCGGTTCGGTATCGAAGGAGCAGGCAGTGCCTGCACCTGTTTCGGCTGCTCCTGCTGCAAAGCCAGCTGAGGAGAAGAAGGCTGAGGCTAAGCCAGCTGAGCCAGCCAAGGCTGCAACTCCAGCTCCGAAGCCGGCCGAAGAGAAGAAGGCCGAAGCCAAGCCTGCTGCCGCAGAGAAGCCAGCCGCAGCTCCTGCTGCAGCTGCTCCAGCAGCTCAGGCTGCCCCAGCCGCAGCTGCCGCTCCTGCAGCAGCACCACGTACCGAATCCGCCGAGTCTGCAGCCAACGTGCTGTCGATGGCTCAGCGTTTGCACGACGAGTACGTTGCTGCCGGTGTAGAACAGCGCGACAAGATCATTTCGGAAGCAAAGACCGAGGCGAACTCGCTGGTTACCTCTGCTGAAGAAAAGAGCCGCAAGACCTTGTCCGCCCTTGAGCAGCAGAAGTCTGTTCTTGAGCGCAAGCTTGAGCAGTTGCGCGGATTCGAGCGCGACTATCGTGCTCGCCTGAAGACCTACATCGAAGGTCAGCTGCGCGACCTCGAGTCTCAGGGCTCGATTGATGCAGACGCAAGCAAGTCGAACTAGTCGCTGACAGGTAAGAACCTGATCTAGCTTTCTAGTAAGATCAACGGTGGTGCACGGATTTTATCCGGGTACCACCGTTGACGTTTAAGAGGAACTAATAGGTATCACTGTGGACGCAGTTCAAACTGGGGGTAAGTCCCCGTCACCGAAGAAATTCTTGGGCACGGGCCTCGTAATTGCGCTGATCGCTTTGGTCATCGACCAGGTCGTGAAGATTTTGGTGGAGCGGAACATGCGGCTCGGCGAGTCGATTGAAGTCATCCCCGGGATCTTCAATATTCATTACATCTTGAATCCAGGCGCCGCATTCTCCATCGGTGAAGACTTTACGATCATCTTCGCGCTGCTCCAAGCAGCAGTGGCCATTTTCGTGATCTACCTGCTGTCACGCAGAGTATTGGTTCTCAGTTGGGCAGTCGTATTGGGCTGCTTGCTCGGCGGTGTTCTCGGAAATCTGGGAGACCGAATTTTCCGCCAGCCGGCCTTCGGATTCGGCCACGTCGTGGACATGTTCTCCGTAACCCATTTTGCGATCTTCAATGTTGCGGACTCATTCATCGTTTGTTCGATGATCGTTGTCGCTTACATGCTGATTCGCGGACGCAACCTCGACGGAACCATCGGGGATGCCCCGGCAAAGCAGAAATCAGACCAGGGCGAAACGGAATCCAAAGAATGATTTCTGACGAAACCGTTATCCAGGATCTCCTTGTCGAACCAGCAGATGCTGGAGCCCGGCTCGACGCCTACCTCGCGCGACATCTGGACATTCCTCGTACTTTGGCCTCAAGCCTGTGCAAGGACTCACACGTTCAAGTAAATGGGCGCATCATTGCAAAATCATTGAAGCTCAAGGCTGGCGATCGTGTGAACGTGACGATTCCTCCGCAACGAGACCCATTGGAAATTAAGGTTGAGAAAGTGGAAGAGCTGAAGATCATCGCGGATGACGATGACTATGTAGTCATTGACAAGCCGGTTGGAGTTGCCGCTCACCCTTCTCCAGGCTGGGTAGGACCCACGGTTGTCGGCGCCTTGATGGCAGAGGGATATAACATCTCTACTTCCGGTGCCGCGGAACGCCAGGGCATTGTTCATCGCCTGGATGTCGGTACCAGCGGCCTGATGGTCGTAGCCAAGTCCGAACGCGCCTACACCGCGTTGAAACGGGCTTTCAAAGAGCGCACCCCCAAGAAGATTTATCACGCAGTGGTTCAAGGATTGCCTGATCCATTGGAGGGCACCATCGATGCTCCTATTGGGCGTCACCCAGGGCACGATTGGAAGTTCGCAGTCCTGGAAGGTGGACGCCAATCGGTCACGCACTACAAGGTCATCGAAGCCTTCGGCCGTGCATCACTGGTGGAAGTGCATCTGGAAACCGGGCGTACCCATCAGATTCGAGTCCACTTCTCAGCCTTTGGCCATCCTTGTGCAGGCGACCAGACCTATGGCGCTGATCCAAAACTTGGCGCAGCACTCGGGCTCACCCGCCAGTGGCTGCATGCCAAAAGGCTCGGTTTCAGCCACCCGGTCTCGGGCCAGTGGGTGGAATATGAAAGTGATTACCCGGCCGACCTTGAAGGTGCCGTCGAACTTCTGCGTAGCGGCGACTACTAGGTCAAAGGGCAGAGGAATCCATGCTGTCGCAATAACCACATCTACCGCTCGGGCTTTGCTGAACCCCGCCAAGGGTTTTCATCGCTAGACTGGTTGGGTGAGTGCAACACGCGACGGATTCGTTCATCTTCATACCCATACCGAATACTCCATGCTGGACGGTGCTGCGCGTCTCGGCGAGCTTTTTGCCGAGGCCAATCGCCAGGGCATGGAGGCTTTGGCGATCACTGACCACGGTTATCTCTTCGGTGCCTTCGACTTCTGGCGGCAGGCAACTGGTGCTGGGGTGAAACCCATCATCGGCGTTGAAGCCTACGTCACTCCGGGCACTGCACGTGATGACAAGACGCGCGTCAAATGGCGCACCGACGAATCGCAAAAAGGCGACGACGTTTCCGGCGGTGGCTTGTACAACCACATGACGCTGTTGTCCTACAACAACGTGGGCATGAACAACCTCTTCAAAGGTTCCTCCCGCGCATCGCTGGACTCCGTCTTCGGAAAGTACCCTCGCTGGGACCGCGAGCTGCTCAACGAACACCACGAAGGCATTATTGCGACCACCGGTTGCCCTTCTGGCGAAGTGCAAACGAAACTTCGCTTGGGACAGTACGACGCGGCCAAGGCAGCGGCGGCTGAACTGCAGGACCTCTTTGGCAAGGAGAATTACTTCTGCGAGATCATGGACCATGGCCTGGAGATCGAGCGACGGATCACCAAGGACCTGCTGCGCCTCGCCAAGGAACTGAACATTCCGCTGGTCGCCACCAATGACCTGCATTACACGCACGAAGCAGACGCCAAGGCGCACGAAGCCTTGCTCGCGATCAACTCGGGCTCCACGCTTGATGAGCCGACCTATGATCAAGGCGGAAGCCGCTTCGCCTTCTCCGGCACCGGCTACTATCTGAAGAGCGCGCGCGAAATGCGCGAACTCTTTAAAGAATTTCCTGACGCGTGTGACAACACCCTGGAGATCGCAGACCGCGTCGAGGTTTCATTCGACACCAGCGCGAACTACATGCCAAAGTTCCCATGCCCACCGGGCGAGGATGAAACCAGCTGGCTGATCAAGGAAGTCGACAAGGGGCTTCACTACCGTTACCCCGACGGCGTGCCCGAAGCCTCGCGCAAGCAGGCTGACTACGAGCTCGACGTCATCATCAAGATGGGTTTCCCGGGCTACTTCCTCGTGGTGGCCGACTTTATCAACTGGTCCAAGGACCACGGGATCCGTGTAGGTCCCGGCCGTGGCTCCGGTGCAGGTTCCATGGTTGCCTACGCGATGCGAATTACCGACCTGGACCCGCTCAAGCACGGTTTGATCTTCGAACGCTTCTTGAACCCGGAACGTGTTTCCATGCCCGACTTCGACGTCGACTTCGATGATCGCCGTCGTTCTGAGGTCATCAAGTATGTGACCGAGAAGTATGGCGATGAACGTGTATCAATGATCGTGACCTACGGTTCCATCAAGACCAAGCAGGCCCTGAAGGACTCCTCGCGCGTGCTCGGATATCCATTTAGCATGGGCGAGACCCTGACCAAGGCGTTGCCACCGGCCGTGATGGCCAAGGACATTCCGCTCAACGACATCGAGAACCAGAACTCCAAGCGCTACGCGGAAGCAGGGGACTTCCGCAATTTGGTCGCCACCGACCCCGAAGCCGCACGAGTCTTCGAAACCGCCAAGGGACTTGAAGGCCTGAAGCGCCAATGGGGCGTGCACGCGGCAGGTGTCATCATGAGCTCCGATCCGATTATTGATGTGGTGCCAATCATGCGCCGCATCCAGGACGGCCAGGTTATTACCCAATTCGACTACCCAACCTGCGAAGGCTTGGGCTTGATCAAGATGGACTTCCTGGGATTGCGAAATCTCACCATCATCTCCGATGCGCTGGAGAACATCCGGTATAACACCGGCGATGAGATTGACCTGGAAACCCTGGGCATCGAGGATCCGGAAGCCTATAACTTGCTGGCCCGAGGCGATACCCTCGGCGTGTTCCAGCTCGATGGCGGCCCGATGCGCTCACTGCTGAAAATGATGCGCCCGGATAACTTCGAAGACATCTCCGCAGTGATCGCGCTGTACCGCCCGGGTCCCATGGGCGCCAACTCGCACACCAACTACGCTTTGCGCAAGACCGGGCTGCAGGAAGTTACCCCGATCCACCCCGAGCTCGCAGAGCCGTTGGCTGAAATCCTCGGTGGTACCTATGGCTTGATTGTGTACCAAGAGCAGGTTATGGCTATTGCCCAGAAGCTGGCTGGATACTCCTTGGGCCAGGCAGATATCTTGCGCCGAGCCATGGGCAAGAAGAAGAAGTCCGAGCTGGACAAGCAGTTCGCTGGCTTCAAGCAGGGCATGAACGACAACGGATATTCCGATGCTGCCGTGCAGACGCTGTGGGATATTTTGCTGCCGTTCTCCGACTACGCGTTCAACAAGGCACACTCGGCCGCCTATGGCGTGGTGTCGTATTGGACCGCATATTTGAAGGCGCATTACCCTGCCGAATACATGGCCGCGCTGCTGACTTCGGTCGGTGACGACAAGGACAAGCTGGCCCTGTACCTGAATGAATGCAGGCATATCGGTATTACCGTGTTGCCACCTGATGTGAACGAATCCGCCTTGAACTTCACTCCTGTGGGCAAGGACATCCGCTTCGGCATGGGTGCTATTCGCAACGTGGGCACCAACGCCGTGGCCGGCATCGTAGAAGCCCGCAAGGAAAAGGGGCACTACAACGATTTCAGCGATTTCCTGGGCAAAGTCCCTGCAGTTGTATGCAATAAGCGAACCGTTGAATCGCTGATCAAGGCCGGTGCCTTCGACTCGTTGAAGCACCCGCGCCGCGCGCTGGTAGCCATTCACGAAGAAGCTGTTGATTCAGTTATCCAGGTCAAGCGCAACGAGGCTGCCAACCAGTTTGATTTGTTCAGCGCGCTCGGCTCCGAAGAGGCTTCGGAATCCATGAGCGTGGCCATTCCGGACTTGCCCGACTGGGACAAGAAGGAAAAGCTCGCGTACGAACGCGACATGCTGGGCCTGTACGTTTCGGATCACCCATTGCAGGGACTGGGGTCCGCCCTGGACCAGTACGCGGACATGCCGGTGACCCATGTTCTCTCGGATGACGGCCCGCAGGACGGGCACATCATCTCCATTGCGGGCATGATTTCAGGTTTGCAGCGCCGCATCGCCAAGAAGAGCGGCAATCCCTATGCGCGCTGTGAAATCGAAGACCTCTCTGGTTCGATGGAAGTGATGTTCTTCGGACAGGCCTACCAGCCGATTGCGGAGATCCTGGCCGATGACCTGATCGTGGTGATCAAGGGACGCGTCCAGCGGCGCGACGACGGCTCGATTACGTTGAACGCCCAGGAAATGATGATTCCCGAAATTTCAGAGGACGCCAATGGCGGCCCTGTGGTGATCGGCATCCCGACGCACAAGGCCACCGAATCGTTGGTTCAACGCCTTGGCGACGTGCTCAGGACCCACAGCGGGAACACCGAAGTGCGCGTTAAGCTCACCGGTAGCCGAGGGACGTCGCTGATGCGCCTGGGGATGAACTTCCGCGTCAACCCGAATCCAGCGCTCTTTGGCGACTTGAAGGTCCTGCTTGGCCCGCACTGCTTGGATGTGTAGCGCCGGAAATCAGCCAGTTTGTTGACCTGTCAGTTCCCATAATGGTGGCTTGAATGACCGGGTGAGGTAATCAATAAAACCTCACCCGGTCATCGGCGTTAAACTAGGTAGGTGAGCACAATTCCAGAGACCGAATTTTCAGACCTCGCCACCATCGACTGGCGCAACGAATCCCTGAGCTATGCACAGCTCAAAGCTCATTTGCCGCGTCCCGAGATGAACACGCAAACCGCTACCGAGACCGTGCAGGCGATTATCGATGACGTCCGCAGTCGTGGCATGCAAACTCTCAAGGATCTTGCCAAGAGATTTGACCATGTGGATCTGGACCACACGCGCGTCCCCCAGCATGAGCTGGATCGGGCCCTTGAAGAACTTGATCCGCAAGTCCGCCTGGCCCTGGAAGAGTCCATTGACCGTGCCCGGGTATTTGCCGCAGCCCAGCGCCCACAGGACACGGAAGTGAACTACGCCAATGGCGCAACGGTAACCCAGCGTTGGGTCGCCGTACGTCGCGTTGGGTTGTACGTGCCAGGTGGCCTGGCCGTGTATCCATCCTCGGTCATCATGAACACCGTGCCGGCCCAGGCCGCCGGCGTTGCTTCCATTGCGCTGGCAAGCCCGCCGCAGCAAGAATTCGGGGGACTGCCACACCCAACCATCTTGGCTGCTGCCAAGTTGCTGGGCATTGATGAAGTCCACGCCATGGGCGGGGCGCAGGCCGTGGCCGCCTTCGCCTACGGTGTTGAGGTCGAAAATGACGAGCGTGGCGGGATCGAACCGGTTGACGTGATCTCCGGGCCGGGCAACGTTTTTGTGGCCACTGCCAAGCGCCTGGTTAAGGGCGTCGTCGGCATTGATGCTGAAGCCGGCCCTACAGAAATTGCGATCCTTGCCGACCAGGGCGCGGATCCCAGATTTGTCGCTGCCGACATGATCTCCCAAGCGGAACACGACGCCAACGCCGCTGCGGTGCTGATAACCGACTCTGCACAACTAGCATGCTCGGTACGAGGCGAACTGCTCAAGCAGGTTCCGGCCACGAAGCACTCCGAGCGTGTTCGCCAGGCCTTGTCAGGAACCCAGTCAGCCATCATCCTGGTCAAGGACTTGGAACAGGGCATCGAGGTCTGCAATGCCTATGCGGCCGAGCACCTTGAAATCATGGTCAGCGATCCAGAATCTACGGCGGCACGCATTACCGCTGCCGGAGCAATTTTCGTAGGACCGTATGCCCCGGTGTCACTAGGGGACTACTGCGCCGGATCAAATCACGTACTTCCCACCAACGGCACTGCCCTGCACGCCTCGGGCCTGAACGTGAATACCTTCTTGAAGGCAATCCAGGTGATCAATTACAACAAGGCCGCGCTTGGCGATGTGGCTGCGCACGTGATCAATCTGGCCAACGCTGAGGACCTGCCAGCGCACGGCGACGCTGTCGCAGTGCGAAACGCGCAATAGACGCTAAACTGGTAGGTGACATGAGTGGATTCTCGTCACACGTGAATAACCGAGAATGCTTCGATAGCTACAGATGGAGGTGCCGTGAATTGCCCGTATTGCCGTAATGCTGATTCCCGCGTGGTCGACAGCCGAGTTGCTGATGACGGCGTGTCCATCCGCAGGCGTCGCCAGTGCACCGCGTGTTCTCGGCGCTTCACTACCACTGAGACAGCGAGCCTCAGCGTGCTCAAGCAGTCCGGTGCCGTGGAGCCATTCTCGCGCAATAAGGTCATCAACGGCGTGCGCAAAGCCTGCCAGGGCCGCCCGGTTACCGACCACGATCTGGCGATTCTTGCTCAAGAAGTGGAAGAAGCTGTGCGTACGTCGGGAGCGGCCGAAATTCCGGCGCACCAGGTGGGCTTGGCCATCCTTGAACCGCTGTCGCGTTTGGACGAAGTGGCTTATCTGCGATTTGCCAGCGTTTATCACAATTTCCAGTCGTTGACTGATTTTGAAAACGCGATCGGACGACTGCGCGACCGCCGAAGCAACACTCCGCAGGGCAACCAGCGGCCGCTGACCGCGGAGTGACAACGTAATAAAGAATGAGCAAGGCCGGCGTTCAATCCCCACTGGGAGATGAATGCCGGCCTTGCTCTTTCATACGAGGGCTATGGGAGAGTCAGAATTTCCGCGCCGTTGTCGGTCACCAGCAGGGTGTGCTCGAACTGCGCGGTTCGCTTCTTGTCCTTGGTCGTTACGGTCCAGTCATCCGCCCACATGTCCCATTCAATAGTTCCAAGGGTGAGCATCGGCTCAATGGTGAAGACCATGCCCGGCTCAATCAGCGTGTTGTAGGCCGGGGCCGCATCGTAATGCGGGATGATCAAACCCGAATGGAAGGACTCGCCCACGCCGTGGCCGGTGAAGTCCTTGACCACGCCGTAGCCAAAACGCTTGGCATAAGTTTCAATGCTGCGGCCAATTACGTTGATTTCACGGCCAGGCATGACGGCCTTGACGGCACGCTTCAGCGAGTTCTCCGTGCGTTCAACCAACAAGCGCGATTCTTCGTCGACGTCACCGACCAGGAACGTAGCGTTATTATCGCCATGAACGCCACCAATGTAGGCAGTGATATCTATGTTGATGATGTCGCCATCCTGGAGCACAGTGCTATCAGGGATGCCGTGGCAGATCACCTCATTGAGCGAGGAGCACAGGGACTTCGGGAAGCCGCGGTAGCCGAGCGTCGAAGGGTAGGAGTTGTGGTCCATGAGGAACTCGTGGCCAACACGATCCAATTCGTCCGTGGTGGTTCCGGGCTGGCACGCTTTGCCAACCTCTTGGAGGGCCTGTGCCGCGATCCTGGAAGCCACGCGTATGCGTTCAATGACTTCGAGGCTCTTGACTTCCGACGCAGTATTCTCCGACGGTTCTTTTTTGCCCACGTACTCAGGTCGCTCGATATGTTTCGGGACCGGAAGCTCGGGGGAGATGGTGCCGGCGGTGAGGTTTCCAATGGGTGCGGTTGAAGCTGTAGCCATAGAACTTATTCTAGCTTCACCCGGGTTTTGGCTTGCTCAGGATTGGCCGTGGCATAGGGTGGTGTTCCACCTATTTTTCTCGTGGTGGTCTAACGTGGAGATGGAAGTACCAACCTAGAATTGAGGAGTTTCCAATGAGCTCAGCTGGCACCCCTGGTGAAGGCCAGTACTGGTATAACGTTTCCACCAAGAGCGTGGAAAAGGGACCCCAGTCGGATTGGTCGCAATTATTAGGTCCATATGAGTCCGCTGCGGAAGCAGAAGCCGCAATGAGCAAAGTCCAGGCGCGCAATGAGGCGTGGGATGAGGCCGAGGAAAACGACGAGTAGTCCAAAAGGCCCATCGCCCTGTAGGCAACGGCAAAGGCGGTGCCCGGAACCAGATCAAAACTTGGTTCGGGGCACCGCCTTTGGCGTACGGCGCGAAGGGGCTATTCCTTGAATTCGTACTCTTCCGAGGGGAACGAACCGGAAATGACGTCCTGGCGGTATTCGCTGACGGCCTGTCCTATGACGCTGCGAAGATCGGCGTACTTTTTGACGAATCGAGGCGTGCGGCGCGCGCCGAGGCCCAGCATGTCCTGCCAAACCAGCACTTGGCCCGTAGTGGAAGCGCCTGCGCCAATGCCGATGGTCGGAACCCTCAAGGCGGCGTCAATTTCGGCTGCAGCCGTGCTTGGCACCATCTCCATCAAGATGCAGAAGGCTCCCGCGTCCTGCAACGCCAGTGCATCAGCCTTCATTTGAGCCATGGCATCGCCGCGGCCCTGAACTCGGAATCCTCCAAGAGCGTGCTCTGACTGCGGAGTGAACCCGATGTGGCCAATGACCGGGACGCCGGCGAGAACCATGGCGCGAACATGTTCCGCATACTGGGCGGTGCCCTCCATCTTGACGGCTTGGGCGCCGCCCTCTTTCATGAGGCGAACTGCAGTCTCAACCGCTTGTGCAGGAGATTGCTCGTAACTTCCGAAGGGCAGATCTGCAACCACCATGGCTCGTTGGGCGCCATTTGCCACGGCCTTGGTGAAGACCACCATTTCGTCGAGGGTGATGGGCAGCGTTGAGTCATAGCCAATGACCGTATTGGCTGCTGAATCGCCAACCAGCAGGATCTCGATGCCGGCAGAATCGAAAATTTCGGCCATCATTACGTCGTAGGCAGTTAACATCGCGAATTTTTCACCGCGATTTTTTGCCTGCTGCAAATGATGAATTCGGATGCGGGATGGGCCTTTCTCAGGATTCCCTAGGTAAGGTTGAGGCATAAAATGACTTTATCGTACTTGAACTGGGCGATGCTTACTGGATGCCCCGGTGGGAACCGATATAGTGTTGCCACAGGTCAATTTTCTTACCGGCCGTAATCAGTGCCGGTATTAGAAATTCAAAGGTGGTGGAAAATGGATCGTCAGCAGGAATTTGTGCTGCGCACCATTGAAGAACGTGATGTTCGATTTGTGCGAATGTGGTTTACCGACGTCGTTGGATCACTGAAATCCGTGGCGTTGGCTCCTGCTGAAGTTGAAGATGCCTTTGAAGAGGGTCTGGGCTTCGACGGTTCGTCCATTGACGGGCTTTCCCGGATCTCGGAATCTGACATGCTGCTTCAACCGGATCCGTCCACTTTCCAGATTTTGCCATGGCGAGGTGAGGTCGAGCCGACCTCTCGCATGTTCTGCGACATCCTGACACCAGAGGGGCAGCCATCCAGTGCTGACCCCCGCCAGGTTCTCAAGCGCCAGCTGGGCGAAGCCTCCGATATGGGCTTCACGTGCTACACCCATCCAGAAATCGAGTTCTACCTTCTGGAATCCTCGGAGCTGGATGCCAACGGGCGCCCGCGTCCCATCGACACCGGTGGCTACTTCGACCATGTGCCCGACGGCGTAGGACAAGATTTCCGCCGGGCATCCGTGACGACTTTGGAAGCGCTGGGCATTTCGGTGGAGTTCTCCCACCATGAAACCGGCCCAGGCCAGAATGAAATCGACCTGCGCTACGCGGATGCCCTGCAAACAGCCGATAACATCATGACCTTCCGCACTGTCATCAAGGAGATGGCAATGCAGAAGGGGATTCATGCCACCTTCATGCCCAAGCCCTTCTCTGAGCACCCGGGCAGCGGCATGCACACGCACTTCTCGCTCTTCGAGGGAGACAGCAACGCCTTCTTTGAGGCTGGGCGCGAATACCAGCTCTCTGATGTTGCCCGCTCATTCATTGCAGGCATATTGCACCATGCCCCGGAAATGACCGCGATCACCAATCAGTACGTGAACTCGTACAAGCGTTTGTGGGGCGGGGGAGAAGCCCCAAGCCACCGTTCTTGGGGCCACAACAACCGATCAGCACTGCTGCGTGTTCCGCTGTACAAGCCGGGCAAGGGGCAAAGCGCTCGAGTTGAGTACCGCGGCATCGACTCTGCGGCCAACCCGTACCTTGCCTACGCCTGCCTATTGGGCGCTGGCCTGAAGGGCATCCGTGAAGGCTACGAGCTCGAAGAGCCAACCGAGGATGACGTCTGGAACCTGTCCACCGCTGAGCGCCGTGCTTCGGGCCACGTGCCGTTGCCAGGCAGCCTGCATGAAGCGCTGCGAGTGATGGAAGAGTCCGAATTCATGGCCGGGATCCTCGGTGAACAGGTATTCAACTCCTTCATCTCAAACAAGAAGGCCGAATGGGAAGAATACCGCCAGGTCGTGACTCCCTACGAGCTCAATAAAAATCTAAGTATCCTCTAGAAATGTTGCCGTGTGCCCGCACACGGCGACTTGCGGGAGAAACAAGAATCACCATGCCGGACGTATCCTCGCGATCATTGATCAACGCTGGTTTCAGCGATATAGAACGGGCCAAGAAATTCCTTCAAGCCAAGGAACTGGCACCGATTGATCCGAAATTGATCGTGAGCAAGATGGCTCATGCGCCCGATCCTGACCAGGCCCTGCTTTTGGCCCTGCGCCTGGTTGACCGCCATCCTGAAGCCATCGATATCTTCATGGACCCGGAGAGCTGCCAAGGGCTGGTCCGAATACTGGGCAGCTCTTCGGCGCTCGGTGAATTCTTGATACGTTGCCCCCAGGCGCTCGACACAGTCCGCACGGCGCCATCGGCAGAGTTCGTGCAGGCCACCAGCGAGCACCTGGTGCAGAACATGCTCGCATCCATCGATGCCCAGCGCACCAGCCGAGGCCATTGGGTCTCCTCGGTTACCGGTGCCGAAGCCAGGCAACGTTTGCGAACGAGCTACCGGATGGCACTGCTCTCCTTGGCGCACCGTGATCTGGGCTCGGGCAACCCGCAACGAATCCTGCCGAACGTCGCGGCCGAGCTGGCCGATATGGCCGGAGCGGCGCTGGAAGGCGCACTGGCGATTGCCCGCGCTGAGGTAGCTGAACAGTACGACCCGTTTGACGTAGACCGCGTTAACATCGCCATTATCGGCATGGGCAAATGCGGCGCCCGAGAGCTCAACTACATTTCAGATGTGGATGTCATTTACGTCCACGGTTCTGCGCCGGGCATTGAAGAGGACCTGGCAGCGGCCATTGCCACCGTGATTTGCGGGAATACTGCCCGCGCCCTGATGGTCCCGGGCCCCGAGCCGATGCTCTGGGAAGTGGATGCGAATCTGCGCCCAGAAGGCAAAGACGGGGCGCTCACCCGAACTTTATCCTCCCATGAGGCCTACTACCGCAGGTGGGCACATTCGTGGGAGTTCCAGGCGTTGCTCAAGGCCCGCTGTATCGCCGGCGACACAGAACTCGGTCGTTCCTACGAGCGCATGGTCTCGCCCATGGTCTGGTCCAGTTCCGAACGGGATGGCTTCGTTGAATCTGTTCAAGCCATGCGTCGACGGGTCAGCAACAACATCGACAAGGACGACGTTGCGTGGCAAATCAAACTCGGCCCAGGCGGCCTGAGGGATGTTGAATTCACCGTCCAGCTTCTCCAGCTGGTTCACGGCCGTGTAGATCCGGATATCCAGATTCCCACGACCACCTTGGCAATCCAGGCCATGAGCGAGATTGGCTATATCGGGCGCGAAGACGCAACGAATTTTGATGATTCGTACCGCTTCTTGCGGCTGCTGGAACACCGAATTCAGCTGAACCAGCTCCGGCGGACCCACCTGATGCCACGCGTGGAAAGCGCACAGCGAGTTCTGGCACGCTCGATTCGCGGTGCCGGGGATCTGCAGCCGACAAGCCCAGAGAAGCTCATGCGCCGCTGGAGCGAGACCAAGCGCATGGTGCGTTCCCTCCACGAACGGATTTTCTACCGCCCCTTGCTGGTCAGCAGCTCCAATCTCTCGGCAGACGACGTCAAGCTCACAGCCGAATCTGCACAAGCGCGCCTTCGCGCTCTGGGTTATTTGGATCCCAAGGCGGCCATGCGCCATATTGAAGCGTTGACCGGGGGAGTATCCCGCAGGTCCTCGTTGCAACGCCAGCTGTTGCCCGTTCTGCTGGACTGGTTCGCCCGTGGAGTTGATCCCGACGCCGGGCTGCTGGGCTTCCGGCGGTTGAGCGAGTCGCTGGGCAAGTCCCATTGGTTCCTTGGCATGCTGCGCGATACCAACGCGGCGGCGGAGCGGCTGAGCCATTTGCTTTCCAACACCCGCTTCTTGACCGATTTGCTGGCTAATGAACCGGCCGCCGCCGCGTGGCTGGGCTCGGATGCGTCCTTGATGCCACAGAACCTCGAAAGCCTGTTGCAGCAGAACCAGTCGATCATTCACCGCACCAAGCAGCCCGAAAGCGCCATTCGGATGATCCGCATGGTGCGCCGGCGTGAGTTCTTGCGTGTGGCCCTGGCTGATGGCGCGGGTCTGCTGTCGGTCGATGAAGTGGGCAAGGCCCTGTCGAATATTGATGGAGCAATGGTCGACGGCGTGCTTCAGGTGCTGCTCGCTGCAGACCGCCAAAAGCATGGCGAACACGCCGTAATTTCAGTGATCGCGATGGGGCGCCAAGGGGGGCAGGAAATCGGCTACGGCTCCGATGCCGACGTATTGTTCATTCAGCGTCCGCTTCCCGCAGCTGAGGCCCAAGCGGCGCAGGAGCAAGCTTTGCGCGTGGTGACCGAGCTCGTTTCGTGGACTTCCAAGCCTTTGAAGCCGGCAATTCCTGCTGAAGTGAAACTCAGGGTCGATTCGGACTTGCGTCCCGAAGGACGCCAGGGAATTCTGGTTCGGTCCATCGATGCCTATGCAAGCTATTACGAGCGTTGGGTTGAGGTCTGGGAGCGGCAGGCCCTGCAGCGAGCGCGTCCCTTCGCCGGTGATGCCGCTCTGGCGCAGGACTTCATCGACCTGATCAAGCCCGTGCGCTACGGCAAAGGCCTGGACGACAACGAAATCCGGGACATTCGCAAGATCAAGGCACGTGTTGAATCTGAAAGGCTTCCACGCGCCGCTGATCCCAATCGCCATTTGAAGCTAGGCCGCGGTTCGCTGTCCGACATTGAATGGCTAGTTCAGTTCTACCAGCTCCAGCACGCATGGAAACATGAGACGCTGCAAACCACCTCGACCCTGAAAGCCCTGGAAGAGCTGGCGAAGCTGGAGTTCATCACCGAGGAGGACAGCGAACAGCTCGCAGTCGCCTGGCGGTTGGCAACGCGTATTCGAAGCGCCGAAATCATCACCTCGGGACGCTCCAGCGATGTCCTGCCAAGTTCATCGAGGGATATGGAAGCTGTAGCACGATGGTGCGGCTATGAGCCGCACTTCGGCGTTGAGCTAGAGGAAGATTACCTGCGCGCCACTCGTCATGCCCGAAGCGTTTTTGAACAGCTCTTTTATGGCTTCGAAGACTGACTCAGCATGTCGCTGACCCGCATCCAGCAAGAGCATTGGGCCCCGACAACCACCACCCACCGGGTTTGGCAACGGCGGCATTACCTGGGCTCTGGTGACTTAGTGTGGAGCGAAGCTGCCGAGTCGCTCATGCGCTGGGAAATAAAAACCCGCAGCGGGTTTGTCGTGCAACCGCAAGAACCGGTGCGAATGGGCGCACGTCCCCAGCTCAGTGCCGTGCTCGGGCCCATAGCCATCGACGAGCCCATTGAAGTGGTGGATACAGTCCACAGCGCTGACCGCGTGGGATTCGCCTATAAGACCAGCCCTGGGCATCCCGTCAGTGGCGAGGAAGCTTTTATTCTCACGCGTAGCGCTGCCCACGTCTTCCTGGAGATCCGTTCTTTGACCGCGCCTTCTGATCTTCTTGGGTGGCGGGTCGTATTTCCATTGCTATTGGTGGCGCAAAAATTCACGCGGTGGCGGTATGGCAGAGCGCTAACCCTCAAATGATGATACGTGGCCGCCGAGTCATTCGTTGCTTGAATTTCAAATTCTGGCGCGTGCCGCAGAGGGTTTCAGCCGTTGCTGCCCATCGGGTCCGTCCACGTGGATCCGCTCGGCAGGTTTCAGCGCTTTAGTGCGCAGCGCATTGGCCACAACGATCCCTTGGGCGGAGGGTTCTAAGATTGCCAGCTCGCTGGTTGCGTCGCCGAAGTTCCCGTCGAGCGTCCACGCCACGGCTGCATTAGCTCCTTGATTCCACGTTCTTGCAAGAGCCCGTCACCGTCCGCATATTCGCAGGCATTGGAAATGGCGTGGCCTGGGACATGGCGGGGCAGGACCCTGCTCTAGTCTTCAGCGATTGGTTCAAGATAGCCGACTATTTCTCCGTCGTCGCGTTGTCCGCTGATCCACTGGGAAATGTCCATGGCCTACAGGCTTGCAAAGCAAAAAAGCTGGGTCCCACCAATGGTGGGGCCCAGCTTTTGACTAACTAATCCGCGATTACCGCAGGATCGGAATTAGCAACCGTAGTACAGCTCGAACTCGTATGGGTTCGGGCGCAGGCTCAGTGGCTTGATTTCGTTTTCACGCTTGTACTCGATCCAAGTCTGGACCAGGTCCTCGGTGAAGACGCCGCCTTCGAGCAGGAAGTCGTGGTCGGCTTCCAGTGCCTTCAGTGCATCTTCAAGGCTCTCCGGAGCGCGCTGGATGTCCTTGGCTTCCTCGGCGGGAAGCTCGTAGAGGTCCTTGTCGATTGGCTCTGCTGGTTCGATGCGGTTCTTGATGCCGTCCAGGCCAGCCATCAGCTGGGCTGCGAAAGCCAGGTAAGGGTTGGAAGAAGCATCCGGTGCGCGGAATTCGATGCGCTTCGCCTTGGGGTTCGAACCGGTGATCGGGATACGGATACCTGCCGAACGGTTACCCTGCGAGTAAACCATGTTCACTGGAGCCTCGAAGCCCTTGACCAGTCGACGGTAGGAGTTCACAGTTGGGTTGGTGAAGGCAAGCACTGCATCAGCGTGCTTCAGCAGGCCACCGATGTACCAGCGAGCGACGTCGGACAGGCCAGCGTAGCCCTTTTCGTCGTAGAACAGCGGGTCGCCGTTGGACCACAGCGACTGGTGCACGTGCATGCCCGAACCGTTGTCGCCGAAGACTGGCTTTGGCATGAAGGTTGCGGACTTGCCCCAGGCGTCTGCCACGTTCTTGACTACGTACTTGAAGAGCATCAGCTCGTCAGCGGCGTGAACCATGGTGTTGAACTTGTAGTTGATTTCAGCCTGGCCAGCAGCGCCAACTTCGTGGTGGCTGCGCTCGACCTCAAGGCCAGCCTTGTCCAGCTCAACGCAGATAGCGTCACGCAGGTCAGCCTGCTTGTCAGTTGGTGCAACTGGGAAGTAGCCGCCCTTGAAAGCGGTCTTGTAACCCTGGTTGCCGCCTTCTTCCTTGCGGCCGGTGTTCCATGGAGCTTCATCGGAATCGATCGAGTAGAAAGCGCCTTCTGGCTTCGACTCGTAGCGAACGTCTTCGAAGATGAAGAATTCTGCTTCTGGAGCGAAGAATGCGGTATCGGCGATTCCGGTGGATTCGAGGTAAGCTTCGGCACGCTCTGCAACGCCACGTGGATCGCGGTGGTAAGGCTCACCGGTACGTGGGTTGATGATCGAGAAGTTGAATGCCAAGGTCTTTTCGATGCGGAATGGATCGATGAAACCGGTGGTGACATCTGGGATCAACTGCATGTCTGATTCAGAGATGCCAGCGAAGCCGCGGATGGACGAACCATCGAAGAGCTGGCCGTTGACGAAGAAGTCGGCATCAACAGACTTTGCTGGCACGTTGAAGTGCTGCTGTACGCCTGGAAGATCGGTGAAACGGATATCGACGAACTTGATGTCCTCATCGGCAATATATGCCAAGACTTCTTCTGGACTGGTAAACATGTGCAGGTGACTCCCTGGTGAGATATGAGAATTGGTAAACAGAACGATCAGACAGAATGAGCTGGCTGGTTCCCTTGCTTACGTATAGAGCTTACCCACAATCCATTTCTGAATGGTGTCTCTATTGTTTCCAGCCTGTTACAAGGGTGAGGCTCGGGCGTATCGTATTGCGCTGATTTGGGACGATGCAGTTCGTAACAAACTGACTTGGAGTCTTGGCGGGCTCAGACAGGGCAAATTGAGCCCGAACTGATGCACAGAATCCCTCGATAGACTGTAGCGGTGGAAAGAAAAGACTTCAGTTCGTGGCTTGAAGGCCCGCCACAACATAACTCGCAGGAGTGGCCTGGACAGGATCTAGGCCGACCGGACAAGGGCGCCGGGTCAATTGGAAGATTCCCTCGCAGGATTGGAGCATTGTGCATCGACTGGGGACTGTCCATGCTGCTGAGCTGGTGGCTCTTCAACTTCAATGACCTTGCAACCCTGTTGCTGTTTTGCGTCGGGCAGATTATTGGCGTCGGATTCACCGGTCATACTATTGGCCATCGGACCTTTGGCCTTCAAGTGCAGTCAATGGACGGAAGTGCGGTGAAGCCCTTGCAGGGGTTGATTCGCTCGCTGCTTCTTTGCCTGGCCATCCCGGTCTTTGTTACCGATAAGGATCAGCGGGGATTGCACGATCGGCTACCGAAGACCATCTTGGTTAACATCAAATAATTCAAATGCGCCAGAACAACGAAGAAGCCGCAACAGGGAATCCTGTTGCGGCTTCTTATGTATTGAGGTTTTTAGCGACCGCGGGTTGCGCGGCGGTTAGGCCGAACGCGGGTGGGGTCTACGCCCTTGGGGATCGGCAGGCGATTTGCAGTCAGGGTGCTCAGTCGCTTGTCGATGGCACTGACCTCGAGCTTGGTGATGGACTTGGGAAGCTTCTTCATTTCCTTGCTGACATCAACCAAGCTGGTCTGGTCCGCGTCCTGTCCTGCATGGATCACGTGAACTGGCACGTTCGGCAGAACACGGGCAATGCGCTTGCGTTCCGAGGCGACGAGTTCGCGAACTCGCGACTTAGGCCCTTCGGTGACCAGGACGATGCCTGGGCGGCCAATGGCGAGGAAGACCAAATCCTGGTGACGGTTATAGGCGACTGGTTCCTGCTTGAGGATCCATCCGCGACGCAGCACGCTCATGGCTGCACCTGCAGCACCTGGGCGTCCTTCTAGCTGGGAGAAGGCAGCTTTTTCAGCCCGGCGGGACATGATGAACATCGCCGCAAGAAGAGCCAAAGGAATGGAAATGATCAACATGGTGATCCAGTTGTTGATCAAGATACCGATAACCAAGCAGACTGCGATTACAGCCAAGGCAGCCAATGCCATCCACCAAACGACCATAGGGTCGTTGCGGCGCGTCATCTGGAAGACTTGGCCGATTTGCTTCAGCCGGCCTGGTTCTTTGTTCTTTTTCTCAGCTTTTGGTTTACGCGAAAACAAACCGCGCTTTGGTTGCGCAGCAGCGTCGTTGTCGGAGTTTTTGGCCATAGTGCCTCAATTCTACGCGATGTTGACGATAGTTCTAAGTCGCGCTGGATCACGAGCGAAATTTTTTTGGTGCATATGTCGCTAGCAAGATGGCAGACAACCCCGCAGCCATGGCGTGTGAGATGCCAGGGGGCTGCGGGGTCGTGGTCTGCGGAACGTTCAATCGATCATCATTTGATCAGGGATGCTGCTTCCTGACGCGTGTTCCCGGAAGACTCGATGTGGGAGAGAGCCTCTGGAATTTCGCGACCCTTCTTGCGCATCGCTCCGGCCCACAACCGTCCTGCACGGTAGGAAGAGCGGACCAGCGGACCAGACATGACACCGGCAAATCCGATTTCTTCTGCCTCTTGCTGCAGTTCAACGAATTCTTGTGGGGTGACCCAGCGGTCCACTGGAAGGTGGAGATCGGTGGGGCGAAGGTACTGCGTCAGGGTCAACAGGTCGCAACCGGCTTCGTGCAGGTCGCGCATGGCCTCGGAAATTTCTTCGCGGGTTTCGCCCATACCGAGGATCAGGTTCGACTTGGTGATCAGTCCACGCTTGCGTCCGTGCGAAATGACGTCCATGGAACGGTCGTAGCGGAAAGCGGGACGGATGCGCTTGAAAATTCGAGGAACGGTCTCGACGTTGTGGGCGTAGACTTCCGGGGCCGAATCGCAGATGGCGTCCAGGTTCTCTGGTTTTCCGCTGAAGTCCGGGATCAGCAATTCGACACCGGTGGTTGGGTTCATCTTGTGGATCTGGCGAACCGTCTCCGCATACAGCCACACGCCCTCATCTTCGAGGTCATCGCGGGCCACGCCAGTGACGGTTGCGTAGCGAAGATCCATCTTCTTCACGCTCATCGCAACCTTGAATGGTTCGGAGCGATCGATTGGTGATGGTTTACCGGTAGCGATCTGGCAGAAATCGCAGCGGCGGGTGCACTCGGAACCACCGATGAGGAAAGATGCTTCACGGTCTTCCCAGCATTCAAAGATGTTTGGGCAGCCTGCTTCTTCGCAGACGGTGTGCAGTCCTTCGGACTGTACGAGATTCTTTAGGCCTACGTATTCGGGACCAATGTTTAGTTTGGCTTTGATCCACTCGGGCTTACGCTCCACTGGTACGGCAGCGTTGCGCTTTTCAACGCGAAGCATGCGGCGGCCTTCAGGTGCGACGCTCATTATCGGCTCTTTCTTTCGGAGGGAATGATTGTCTAGACGACTTGTGGGGTGAGGAGACGTTCGAGTTCGGTCTGGACTCGGTCGACAACGTCTTCCGGGGTTACGGTTCGGCCGAGCTCTTCCGAGATGGAAGTGACTCCTGCATCGGTGATACCGCAAGGAATGATTTGTTCGTAGGCCGCTAGCTCGTTGGAACAGTTCAATGCAAAACCGTGCATGGTTACTCCGTGGCTGATACGAAGTCCGATGGCTGCGATTTTTCGGTCTTGTTCGCCGTTTTTGCCGGGAACCCAGACACCTGAGCGGCCTTTGATCTGCGCCGTGGCAATGCCCATGTCGCTCACGACATTGATCAGCGCTTCTTCGATGGTTTCCACATAAAGTCGTATCGCGCTCATTTTGCGAAGTTTGACGATGGGGTAGCCAATAAGTTGTCCTGGCCCGTGCCAGGTGAGCTTGCCGCCTCGATCCACGTCTACGACAGGGGTTCCGTCTAACGGGAGATCTTCGGGTTCAGTTCTTTTGCCTGCGGTGTATACCGCTTCATGCTCCAGGAACAGGACTCTCGGGGACTGTTCGTCCGCGGCTACCGCATCATGTAACTGGATTTGGTAGTCCCAGGCTTCCATGTAGGGCACAAATTTTGAGCCAAGTCCGACTCGTTCGAATTCGATCGCCATGAAGGTTACCCTACGCCGTTGTCCCGCTGGTCGCTAATTCGATAGATGACAGCAAACTTGTGGATAACGAACTTGTGTTTTCCGTTTTTGAACTACAACGGAGCTATGAATGAATCAACAAATGTTCTTGCGTGGCCTTTGAGCTCTGGACATGTCACAGTTAGACCATTAAGTACCAAGTCACCATGTAAAGTTTGGCTAATCCGCAGGGAGAGTGACCAAACTTACATGGTGCTAAAACTTAGTTTGACTATGGAAGATGTCTCGTCCTTGAGGCAGAATTCGGTCACTCGGTCGCGGAAATATGTCGTCGATTTTTACGGCACGCTCTCGACCCAACTGGGCGATGGTTTGATCATGGAATATTGCCCGGGCGGAAGCATCGGCGACCTCGTGAACAGTCGAGGTGTTTTCAGCCTGGGCGAATGCATCACTGCGTTGGCTCCCGTGGCGCAAACGCTATCGATGATGCACGCAGAGGGTATTCGCCATGGGGACATATCACCGGCAAACGTTTTGCTGACTGCAAGCGGCATGCCAAAGATTATTGACTTTCAGGAGTCCGCCTCAGATGCCCAATCGTTGTCGGGCGCTGGCACGCCAGGATATATGGCTCCAGAAATAGTTCCTGGCGGACGAGAACTATTGGTGGGGGAGCAGGACGTCTACTCCCTGGGCGCCTGCTTATGGTTCCTCTTGGCAGGCAAGCCACCGGATGCGCAAAACATTCGGCCACCGGTGCAGGTCAAGTTTCCAAGTATTCCGCAGATCATCCAAGACCTATTGATTGATTGCCTCAACCCGGATCCACATGAACGACCAAGCGCCGAACAATTTGCGAGGACGCTGTTCTCTAGCGCCCACGCTGAACCTATCAGGTGGGAAGGCCACGTTTCGCCGGAAGCTACCCATCTGATGGAAACCATACATCCAGATATCCTGTCCCAGCATAGGGCCAGAGGACGGCGGGGGAGGAAACAAGCATCATTGACACCACAAGACCAGGGGCAGCCTGAAAATTGGGCTGTTCATCCGCTTTGGCGGACCCCTGGAGCCATGAAAATTGTTGGTGCCGGTGTGATGGGTATTGCGGTATTGGCCGGAAGCCTTGTAGGCGTCAACCATCTGCGCGCGGCGACAGCCTCTGATACGGGATCTGAACCGTCGGCACCGGTTGAATCCTCGTGCCGCATCAATGATGTCGCCCAAGTTCCAGCGTGCGCTTTGAACCAGGACACCATTGTCTCGGCCTTCCTGAGCCTGACGCAACGGCGTGATCAGGCCATGAGCAAATTGGCGGCTGGGGACTTGAAAGCCATTTACGCACCTGGCTCTGAGCAGCTGGAGCGGGATCTGGAAACGATCAAAACGCTGCGGGAAATGGATCTGAGTTTTAAGGGTTTGGCGACGCAGCTTCGAAATGTTTCCGTTGTTGCTCGTGGCCAAGGGGATGCCGTGATTCTGGCTGCGGATTCAACCCAAGGCGAATACCACTATGTCGATCGCAAGGGAAAACAAATTCACACGGTCAAGGCTGCCCAGACTCAGCGGATCGAAATTGAACTGGTGCTTTCAGAGCACGGCTGGAAAATCGGCAAGGTTCTTCGCCATTAAATGCAGGAACCGCAATCCCATGCATGCTCAGCGCATCGGATTGCGGTTCCTGTAGCGGATCCTAATAAGGATTAGGACCAGAGGGTCGCCACTGCGATATTGATGAAGGCCATGCCTCCAACAGCATGAGCAATGCCCGTCGACACTTCTTCGCCAGCCTTGATCTTCTTGCGGCCGATAAACGCAGCTACAGCGATCACGATGGCGATGACCAGCTTCACGCCAATCTTTGCATGGTTGACCGGGTCAGTGCCGGCTTCAGCAATACCCACGAGTGCCAATCCGGTCACCAGCTGAACGAGGGCGCCGTACCACTGCCAGACACTGACGGTAGGGGTCTTGAAGTTAGCTAGCCAGCCACCGAAAATCGCGGCTGCACCAAGTACATGCACAAATACCAAAATGAGTTTCAGGAATTCCATAGTCCTAGCCTAATCTAAATTCGACTGAACGTAGAAAAGCGACGATCGCCCCTGCTGATTCCTCAGCAGGGGCGATCGTCGCTATGGCTAGAAGCCCTATTAGGAGCTTAGAGTCCCAAGTCTCCCTCGAAAGCGCCACCCTCAAGGCGAGCCTTGACGGTTTGCAGGAAGCGGCCTGCGTCAGCGCCGTCAACCAGGCGGTGATCGTAGGTCAGGCACAGGTACATCATGTGGCGGATGGCAATCGAATCGTTGCCATCTGCATCGGTGATGACCATTGGACGCTTGACGATCGCACCGGTGCCCAGGATAGCTACCTGAGGCTGGTTGATGATCGGGGTGTCGAACAGTGCGCCAACCGAGCCGATGTTGGTGATCGAGAAGGTGCCGCCGGACAGCTCATCTGGACCGATCTTGTTGCTGCGGGTACGTGCAGCAACGTCGGCGATGCGCGAAGCCAGGCCAGCCAGGTTCAGGTCACCAGCGTTCGAAACCACTGGAACCAACAGGCCCTTGTCGGTATCGACTGCGAAGGCCAGGTGCTCGGCATTGTGGTAGGTGATCTGCTGGGTCTCTTCGTTGTACTCAGCGTTCAGCTTCGGGTGAGCCTTCAGGCCTTCGGCGACAGCCTTGGCGATGAATGGCAGGTAGGTCAGGTTCACGCCGTTGGTGGCCTTGAAGCTGGCCTTGGCCGAACCGCGCAGCTTGACGATGCGGGTCATGTCGATCTCGTGGACCTGGGTCAGCTGAGTCGATACGTCCAGGGACTCGCGCATGCGACGGGCGATGACCTGACGGATGCGTGGAGCCTTCTCGGTGGTACCGCGCAGCGAGGAAACCTCAACCGCTGGTGCAGCTGGCTTTGCAGCAGCTGGTGCGGCGGCAACAGGAGCGGCCGGTGCAGCAGCTTCCTTGGCGGCAACTGCGTCAAGCACGTCCTGCTTGCGGATGCGACCGCCAACGCCGGTGCCCTTGACCGAAGCGATGTCGATGTCGTGCTGGTTGGCAAGGCGGCGAACCAGCGGGGTTACATAACCCGACTCGTTGTTCGACTCGGCAGCTGGAGCAGCTGGAGCAGCTGGTGCCGGCGCTGCAGGAGCGGCCGGGGCCTCTTCCTTTGCAGGCGCTGGAGCAGCAGCTGGTGCTTCTTCCTTGGCTGGGGCAGCGGCAGGTGCAGCGCCAGCGGCACCGATCACTGCGAGCACGGCGCCAACTTCAGCGGTCTCGTCTTCTGGAACGCGAATTTCCAGCAGAGTCCCGGCTACTGGCGAAGGAACTTCGGTGTCAACCTTGTCGGTGGAAACTTCGAGCAGCGGCTCGTCAACGGCGACTTCCTCGCCAACTTCCTTCAACCAGCGGGTAACGGTACCTTCGGTGACCGATTCGCCCAGTGCAGGCAAAGTGACCTCGGTGCCGGAAGCGGAGCCAGCTGCAGCTGGTGCAGCAGGTGCTTCTTCCTTGGCTGGTGCTTCCTGAGCAGCTGGTGCAGCAGGTGCTTCTTCCTTGGCTGGTGCTTCCTGTGCAGCTGGTGCAGCTGGAGCAGATTCGCCCGAACCGGAACCATCGCCAATGCGGACCAGAGGCGCGCCAACTTCAGCGTCCTCGTCCTCTGCGACAAAAATTTCCTCGATGACGCCAGCTACTGGCGAAGGAACTTCAGTGTCTACCTTGTCGGTGGAAACTTCCACCAACGGCTCGTCTACCTCTACACGGTCGCCAACTTGCTTCAGCCAGCGGGTTACCGTACCTTCGGTAACGCTTTCACCCAGTGCGGGTAGGTTTACGGTTTCAGACATCGTCCCGTATCTCCTTGGTTTTTAAAACTTGAATTGTGGGTGGAGGCGGAGCCTCCGAGCTTTGTGGACTAGGCAGCGCGTTGCAAAAACGCGCTGCCTAGGTGAGCCAAAAGCTATTAGCCGTGCAGTGGAGCACCGGCGAGAGCCATTGCGGCTTCGCCAAGGGACTCGTTCTGAGTTGGGTGGGCGTGAATCAGCTGCGAAACATCCTCTGGGTAAGCTTCCCAGTTGACGATCAGCTGAGCTTCGCCGATCTGCTCGCCGATACGGCCGCCGATGCCGTGAACGCCCACGATCGGGCCGTTCTTGACGCGAACCATCTTGATCAGGCCGCTGGTGCCCAAGATCGAAGACTTGCCGTTGCCAGCCAGGTTGTATTCGGTGGTTTCGATCTGGTCGGCGCCGAACTTCTCCTTAGCCTTTGGCTCGGAGTAGCCAACCGAAGCGATCTCCGGCTCGCAGAAGGTCACCTTCGGGATGTTGATGTCCTCGATGATGGTTGGCTTCATGCCGTGGATTTCCTCGGCAACGAAACGGCCATGCTGGTAACCGCGGTGTGCCAGCTGTACGCCTGGGACGATGTCGCCAATTGCGTAGATGTTGCCGACGCCGGTGTGCAGGCGTTCGTCGGTGATCACGAAGCCGCGATCGATGGTGACACCCTGCTCCTCGAAGCCCAAGCCTTCGGTGACTGGGCCACGGCCGACTGCAACCAGAACGATGTCTGCTTCCAGGACGTTGCCGTCAGCCAGCGAGACCTTGACGCCGTTGGCATCCTGCTCGACCTTTTCGAAGAAGACGCCGGTGTTGAACTTGATGCCGCGCTTCTTGAAAGCGCGCTCCAAGGTCTTGATGATGGCTGGGTCTTCGTTCGGCACGAGCGAAGGCAGGCCTTCAACGATGGTGACATCGACACCGAAGGAGTTCCATACCGATGCGAATTCAACGCCGATGACGCCGCCACCGAGCACGATGGCGCTCTTTGGCAGGTCTTCCATGTTCAGCGCTTCGGTGCTGGTCAGCACGCGGCCGCCGATTTCCAGACCGAAGGTCTTGGAGGTGGAGCCGGTTGCCAGGATGATGTACTTGCCCTTGTAAACGGTGCCATCAACGTCGATGGAATCCTGGGAGACAAGACGGCCGTTACCAGTGATAACGTTGACCTTCTTCATCTTGAGCAAGCCCTGCAGGCCCTTGTGCTTTCCAGCAACAATGCCTTCCTTGTACTTGCGCACGCCAGCCAAGTCGATCGACTCCAGCGTGGTGTTGATGCCGTACTTGGCACCTTCGCGAGCGTTTTCAGCCAACTCTGCAGCGTGCAGGTAGGCCTTGGTTGGGATGCAGCCGGTGTGCAGGCAGGTGCCGCCCAGCTTTTCTTTTTCAATCAATCCAACGGTGTAGCCCAGCTGGATGGCACGCAATGCTGCCGAGTATCCAGCGGATCCACCGCCGAGGATGAGGACATCAAATTCTTGCGTTGCTGCCGAATCGGCCACGTGAACGCTCCCTCGTATTCGCTAAGTGTGGCCGGCTTTGGCCGACCAGGGGATCGGTCGCAGATCATTGGGAGCATGACGCCTGTTAGCGCGCACCATTGATCCACGGTGATGTTTCAAAACTTACCTTAGTACCGCCAACCGGAAAGAGTCACCTTCGCGGGCGTAAAAGTCAGGCATGTCTCTTATTTTTAATCTGTTCCCGGCAGCAATCGCAGGTGTGCGTTGATGCCGGGAACACTTTTGTTTCAGCGCAGGCCAATCAGTGAGCTGTCAGGCGGTCATTAATTTGAGGCGAGCTGCTCTGCGTAGGCTACGAGCGTGCGCACCTGCGAGCCGGTGCCGTTCTTCGGCGTGTAGCCCCAGGCACTGCCTTCATTGAATGCTGGACCAGCGAAGTCAATGTGAGCCCACGGAATCTTCTTGCCGTCGACCTCGCCAACAAATTCTTCCAGGAATACGGCGGCGGTCATCATGCCACCCATGCGCTCACCAATATTTGCCAAGTCGGCTACCTGGGACTCAATGCTTGGACGCAGTTCCTCGGGCAGCGGCATGCCCCAGGCCAATTCGCCAACCTTGTCCGAAACGGACACGAGATCGTCCCGCACCTGCTCGTTGCCCATGATTCCCGCGGTGCGCAGACCCAAAGCAAGCATCTGGGCGCCAGTCAGGGTAGCGATGTCGATCATGACATCTGGCTTTTCCAAGCTGGCGGCAGCCAACCCATCGGCCATGACCAGGCGGCCTTCTGCATCCGTATTCAATACCTCAACAGTCTTGCCGCCGAACATGGTCAGCACGTCTCCCGGACGGGTCGACGCGCCACCGGGCATATTCTCAGCCAGGCACAGCCATGCAGTGACCTTGACGTTCAAGCCCAACTCCGAGATGGCAGCGACGGCCTGGAAAGCCGCAGCGGCGCCGGACATGTCCGACTTCATGGCGTGCATGCCGGCAGCTGGCTTCAGCGAGGTGCCGCCGGTATCAAAAGTGATGCCCTTGCCGATCAGCGCAATATGCTTAGCGGCCTTGGCAGGGGAGTACTCGACCTTGACCATGCGAGGCTGGCGCACCGAACCGCCGCCGACGCCAAGCAAACCGCCAAAGCCGTCCTTGGCCAAGCGCTTCTCATCGAAGACCGTGACCTTCAACGGCAGTGGCTTTGAGTAGTCCTTGACTGCAGTTGCGAAGGATTCTGGGTACAGTAGGTTTGCCGGGGCATTGATCAGGTCGCGCGTGCCGCGGACTGCGCGGCCGAGAATGGCAGCGCGCTTGAGCGCTGCGGGGACGTCTTTGGAAGTCGCGACGGCGGTGGCGATCTGCGCCTCGGCCAGCACCGGCTTGTCGCTCTTCTTCGAGCGCTGGTTCTCGTAGCGGTAGCTGCCCAGGGCAATGCCTTCGGCAATAGCCGCCACGCGCTCGACGCTTTCGGAAGGCAGCGCGAAGATGGCTGTTTTGGCATTGCTGAGCTGACGTGCAGCTGATCCGGCCGCACGGCGAAGCTGTTCGTCGGTCAGGTCGGACAATTTCGCGATGCCCAGGCCAATGAACAATAGGACCTTTGCCTTAGAACCCTCTACTCCTGGAAGCAGGGTAGCTTCATCGGCTTTCCCTGACATCCCCAAGGCAGTCAGCGACTGCTCTAGCGACGATGTGGTTTCCGAGGTGAACGGTGAAGCTGCGATGGTTGCTTTTCCATCGTTCTTCAGCACGCCCAATACCAAGGTGTCGGCGCTCTTGCGTTTAATGTCAGTGCCAATGGCGCTCAAAGTGAGGTCACTTGAGTTGATCACAAAATCATTCCTTCTGTGCCTTTGTAGGGTCTAAGGTCAAGAATTCCGGAATGGTAATCCGGAAGGTAGTGCATGCTCGCGGGCAACGCATCTGCTATCTCCGATGTTATCCGAGGAATCAGTTCATCGTGCGTCACTTCACAGCGAGCGTAAGCGCAGAAGCGATAGTATGTAATATCGCTCTGAATATGGGGTGCCAAGCAGTGTCTAGTGGTGCTGAACTCGGGTTTTAGGGAGTTCGGCATCGAATCGAGGAGAAAATGTCCAAGGAATCGTTGATGACGATGGTCGCAAACGACTTGGATGATTCACGCCTCCAAGGACTTGGCATGTACATCCTGCTCAAGAGCATGAGCGACGCCGGGCAGACGCATTCCCAAGTGACAAATGAACTTTTCGGACGCCTCGACTCCAAGCTTTTTGCCACCTTTGACGCCGATGAATTGGTTGCCTACACCTCTCAGCGACCTCGGCTGACTTTCCTCGGCGACCACTTTGCCGGATACCAAGCACCTCGCATCGAAATCTACTTGATGACCGATGAGATGGACCGCAACTTCTGGTTCTTAACCGGAGTGGAACCTGACCTCAAATGGGAGCGGGTTATCGCCGAACTCCTGGGCTTCATCGAAGCGTTCAATGTCTCTCTCGTTGTTGGATCAGCATCGCTTCCAATGCCAGTTCCGCACACTCGGCCTGTGGGCGTGACCGCGCACGGAAACCGCAAGGATCTGATTGAGAACATTTCCACTTGGAGCCCCACGGTGGAGTCGCCAGCCGGGATCACATCCCTGTTGGAGATCCGGATGACTGAAATTGGCAGAGATATCATAGGCTACTCACTTCATACGCCTCACTACCTTGCTGAATCCGAATATCCGGCAGTTGCCGTGGCAACTCTGGAATATGTTGGAGCAGCACTGAAACTCGCACTTCCAACGGACAAGCTTCGTGAAGCTGGCCGCCTGGTCGATCAGCAGCTGGCTGAGCAGCTCGAGGCAAATAATGACGTGCGCCAGATGGTCGACGGATTTGAAGAACGCTTTGATGCGCATGTTCAGGAACATGAGCCCCGTTCACTGTTGCTTGACGAAGACAAACAAATGCCGGACGCAGAAGAACTGGGAGCCAGCGCCGAGCACTTCCTGGCGGCCATCGAAAATACCGATGATTGGTTAAGAAACGGACAAGACGATTCGTCGTCAGGTGATCAAGACCAGTGAGCCAATCGCATTTGAATTCGACCAAAGCATGGTTGGTTTATGGCTTTGCCGTCGTTGCCTACATATCTGCAATATCCCAGCGCACTAGTTTCGGCGTGGCAGGCATTGAAGCAACAGAACGCTTTCACGCCAGTGCTCAAATTCTCGCGACCTTCTCCGTCGTCCAGCTAGTCGTTTATGCGGGCGCGCAAGTGCCAGTCGGATTGCTTCTGGACAAATTCGGCCCAAGGATCCTGATCACCTGCGGTGCGTTGCTGATGGCTGCCGGGCAAGCTTTCCTTGCCATCTCAGTGAACGTCCCTATGGGATTGATCGGCCGCGTGATGGTAGGCATGGGCGACGCGATGGTCTTCGTTTCAGTCCTCAAGCTCCTGCCGCTATGGTTCTCTGGATCGAAAATTCCGGTCCTCACCCAGCTCACCGGTACATTTGGCCAGCTCGGCCAGCTGATCAGCATTTTCCCGTTCCACATGATGTTGCTGAACGCCGGATGGTCTACCTCTTTCTCGGTCATGTCGGGTTTTGCTTTCGCAACATTTATTACCACGATCGCCTTCGTGCGCAACGGCAACGGCTGGGCTGGTCCTTCACACGGAACACACTCGTCCAGGTCGCGCATTGCGCAAGCGCTCAAGCAGCCTGGCACCCGGCTTGGTTTCTGGACGCACTTCACCACCGCGTTCATGATTAACACGTTCATGATGACTTGGGGATACCCCTTCCTTGTTGAGGGCCAAGGCCTGGATAGCACGCTAGCGTCGGGAATGATGTCGATCTTCGTTGTCGTAGCTGTTGTGCTAGGGCCTGTACTTGGCGCCCTTACCGCGCGACGTGCCGAACACCGTTCGAACTATGCTCTGGGCATCATTGGATTGATGCTCGCAATGTGGGCAGTGGTCCTGTTCTGGCCAGGGCAGGCTCCGCTCTGGGTGCTCATCGTATTGATGATCAGCGTGGCAGCAGGCGGTCCCGCATCGGTTATCGGATTTGATTTCGCCCGAACTTTTAATCCCCCACGTGTATTGGGAACGGCAACCGGGCTAGTGAACACCGGCGGTTTCATTGGCGCATTCATCACTATCTATGTCATTGGATTCATCCTCGACATGCTGAACAAAGCCAATGGTTCTTCTGGTGAGCTGTACAACCTGGGGTCGTTCAGAATTGCGCTGTCGTTCCAGTTCGTCATGGCAGCGCTGGGCATAACCTTCATGCTGATCGAACGCCGGAAGGCGCGGCGCTACCTGGCGGAGCAGTAGAACCTGTTTCAGGGCTTCGAAGTTCTCCACAAGTAGTGGTGAGAGCAGCACCTGATGATTCATGCTCGTGCACCGTGGATGCATGACAACTACTCCAGAACGCCAGCCAATTTCACTGTCCAGCTACAAGGACATCTTGGCCTATGTGCCGCATGCTTTGGGATTTCATCCACGCAATTCAGCGGTATTACTGCTAATCGACGACGATCGTCTCGAAGCGACTCTCCGGGTCGATCTACCGCCTACGGAACATGCGCCCGATCTTGAAATCTGGATCGGCCAGGTATGCCGTTTGCTGCACCGTATTCCGAACATCGATGATATCGCTGTAGTCATCTATGTTTCAGGCAATGCCGGTGGCTCGCAGGTTGTGCCGTTTTCGAGTCTACTTACCAAACTTGAGACCGCTCTGACGCATCAATCGATTCGTTTGCGACATGCTTGGTGTCGGCAGGATTCCAGAATCTGGACCTACGGCACCGAGGACGGGCCAGATGTGCAAGATGTGCCGGCGCTCGATACAAATGAAACTAATCTGTCCATGGTCCTGGCGGGCTCGGCGCCATTGGACCAGCCATGGGATGGCAGTGGCGTACCGGAATGGTCGAACGCTGACGACGTGCTCCAATTGGTGGGTAACCAAGACGCCAACATCATGGTGTCTCTCGATGCGTGGCACGAATCATTGTCACAGCCCGCCGCCATATCAACAGCCGAGCTTCATTCAGATCCGCAGCGGGCGGCCATCCACGTGGGATCGTTGCAAACAAAATTAGTCAGGGACCTGTTGCCGTTTTTGGCGGGTGAGGGTTTGGAAAGCGCGCTGGACATTATTTTCGGGATTTCAGTCGACGAACGAGAAGGCGCGGTCGCCCCGTTGGCCGATTACCTATTGGGCCGCGGATGGTACGCGCCAGATTGGGAACGAGTTGACCGGTTGTGGGAACTGTCGCGTGATCTATTGGGTGTAGCCCAAGATGAACCACGACAGGCGCTGCTGTGCATATTGGCCTGGATTGAATGGGCGCGAGGTCGCGGTTCGATGGCGCTGGTGCTATTGGAACAAGCAGTGCTGGAAAACGAAAAGTATGAACTAGCCATGCTTCTCCAAAAGCTTATGGAACACGGAGTGATGCCCTCATGGGCAACGGATCAACTGCGGGCGTGGCGCGCGAACTTTTCCTGAAACTCAGCCCTTGGGGTGTCTCAAGTGGTGTCTGGGTGGTAATTCATGGATAATGAGATAACAGACCCGGTTAGGTTCGAATTGCCTTCGCCTGAAATCTATGGATTTTGGGAACATAAGGCGGGCTTGAAGCGTTGATAACAATGTGCCAGCCCTGCGGCGTTTAGTCAGTGATTAAACGTCATCGGACTTGACAGGGTCATAGTGGTGTTACCGGCAGGTGCATCCGGAACGCATCGTTAGAAAGGTTATTCGTGTCATCTTCTGAGACGAACGCTAATCGTCAAGCAACTGAAGCCGAGGTCAACGAGGCTGAAGCATCGGCAGAAACTCCTGCGGCGAAGAAGCGTGCTACCAAGGCCAAGCCTCGGACCAAAAAGGTAGCTGCAGACACTGCAGCACAGGACGAATCAACCGCAGCGGTGGCAGAAGGCGACGAGGAAGCCGAGGCTGGAGCCGATTCCAAGCCTGAAGACGATTCCAAGGGCTTCACGCTTTCCACCGGAGATGACGATGCCCCGCAGCAGCAGGTCATGGTTGCCGGCGCAACCGCTGACCCCGTCAAGGACTACCTGAAGCAGATCGGTAAGGTCGCCCTGCTGAATGCAGAGCAGGAAGTCGACTTGGCACTGCGCATCGAAGCTGGCCTGTTTGCAGCAGATAAGCTGGAAAAAGACGACGGCTCCATGGATCAGCGTTTGCGCTGGGACTACGAGCAGATCATTCACGACGGCAAGATCGCCAAGAACCACTTGCTCGAAGCCAACCTCCGCTTGGTTGTATCGCTGGCAAAGCGCTATACCGGCCGCGGCATGCTCTTCCTGGACCTGATCCAGGAAGGCAACCTGGGCCTAATCCGCGCGGTTGAAAAATTCGATTACACCAAGGGCTTCAAGTTCTCGACGTACGCAACTTGGTGGATCCGCCAGGCAATTACCCGTGCAATGGCTGACCAGGCTCGCACCATCCGTATTCCGGTTCACATGGTGGAAGTCATTAACAAGCTGGCTCGCGTACAGCGCCAGATGTTGCAGGATCTTGGTCGTGAACCAACTCCTGAAGAGCTGGCCAAAGAACTGGACATGACCCCTGAAAAGGTTGTTGAAGTTCAGAAGTACGGTCGCGAGCCTATTTCCCTGCACACTCCACTGGGTGAAGATGGCGACTCTGAATTCGGTGACCTCATTGAAGACTCCGAAGCTGTCGTTCCCGCTGACGCAGTCTCGTTCACGCTGTTGCAGGAGCAGCTTCACTCCGTTCTGGATACGCTCTCAGAGCGTGAGGCGGGCGTTGTTGCAATGCGCTTCGGCTTGACCGATGGCCAGCCTAAGACTTTAGACGAAATTGGCAAGGTCTATGGCGTTACGCGTGAGCGTATCCGCCAGATCGAATCCAAGACCATGTCCAAGCTTCGCCATCCGTCGCGCTCCCAGGTGCTGCGCGACTACCTCGACTAAGCCAACATGATCATATGGCCAGCGGAACAGACTGTTCCGCTGGCCATATTTTTTATTCGCCGTTTAAAAAGAACTGGTGGCTCAACGCTTGTTGGGCCACCAGTTTGCAATTAGTCTCGAACGGAATCAGTCGTTAGCTTCGACCTTCGGCTTTTCGTAGAGTCGCGAAGATTCGTCCTGCCAAACTGAGGACTGCGGGCGCAGCTTTGGTTCCACATCGCGGGCGTGGTGAGCGCAAAACAGCAGTTCACCGCCGGTTGAAGCCAGCACGGCTCGCACATAGGCCTGTGCGCCGCAACGGTCGCACCGGTCGAGTGCGTTCAATTCACGACTAGCGGTCGTAGTAGTCATTGCCAGCCTCCTAAAGTTGATGGTTACTCAATAGAACCAGTTCGAGCCCTGACTTTATCCCGAAAACTGGTGTCTTTCGCTCACCGCGTAGTAGATGTGGATAAGGTCATAGCTATCGAAAGCACGCGAAGACAGCGGAAAATGGCGGATATTCGAACACATTAACGATTAGAATAGGACTCACGACGTCCTTTCTTATGTAGGTAGGAGACAAAGGCCCAGTGGCTTCATCCGAGAATTACAACGCTCGACACCTTTCAGTCCTTGAAGGATTGGAAGCGGTCCGCAAACGTCCCGGCATGTACATCGGATCCACGGACTCGCGAGGCTTGATGCATTGCCTCTGGGAAATCATCGATAACTCGGTTGACGAAGCATTGGGCGGTTTCGGCCAGGCGATTGGCGTAGTCCTGCATGCCGATGGCTCCGTTGAAGTCCGAGATGATGGCCGCGGTATCCCCGTGGATATCGAACCTAAAACTGGACTGAGCGGCCTGGAAGTCGTATTCACCAAGCTTCACGCTGGTGGAAAATTTGGTGGCGGATCGTATAGCGCCTCCGGAGGTCTTCACGGCGTCGGTGCTTCGGTCGTTAACGCACTTTCTGCACGTCTAGATGTGGAAGTGGACCGCGGTGGTAAAACGTACGGCATGCAGTTCCGTCGTGGCGAGCCAGGAAAATTTGCCGACAAGGGACGGAAGAAGGCTGAAGCAGCATTCACTCCCTACGAGGCGGCAACGTCCCCAGAAGTCATTGGTAAAGCTAAGCGCGGAGTAACCGGTACACGCATTCGGTACTGGGCAGATAATCATATCTTCACCCCCGATGCGAAGTTCTCGTACAAGGATTTGCAAGACCGGGCGCGACAGACCTCGTTCTTGGTTCCCGGCCTGCGCATCACGCTTCGTGACGAACGGGGCCTACCGGATACACCCGGTGCTGATGGGCCGCATGAAGAGATTTTCCAGCACGACGGCGGCATCAGCGAGTTTGCGGAATATCTCAGCAGCGACTCGCCAGTAACTGATATTTGGCGCTTTCAGGGAAGCGGCTCTTTCCATGAGAAGGTTCCTGTCATTGACGACAAGGGTCGCAGCCACATCGAAGACGTACAGCGCGTGTGCGAGGTCGACGTCGCGCTACGGTGGGGGATCGGCTATGACACTTCGCTCCGCAGTTTTGTCAACATTATCGCCACCCCCAAGGGCGGTACGCATAGCGCCGGATTCGAGCAGGCGCTGCTCAAGTCATTCCGCAAAAACGTCGAGGCAAATGCCCGAAAGCTCAAGTTCGGGCAGAAAGACAAGCTAGAAAAGGACGATGTTCTAGCCGGGTTGACTGCAGTTCTTACGGTCCGCCTCGCCGAGCCGCAGTTCGAGGGGCAGACGAAAGAAATTCTGGGCACCCCGCAGGTACGCCAGATCGTCTCCAAAGTAGTCGAGAAGGCGCTTAACGATCGGCTGGGCTCCAGCAAGCGTGCGGAAAAGGCTGAGGCATCCACTTTGTTGGAAAAGGTGGTTAACGAGATGAAATCTCGTGTCTCCGCCCGGATGCACAAGGAAACTCAGCGACGGAAAACTGCTTTGGAATCCTCAACGCTTCCCACAAAATTGTTGGACTGCCGAAGCAAGGAAGTCGGCAAGTCTGAACTGTTCATCGTCGAAGGCGACAGCGCCCTGGGCACGGCACGCCTAGCTCGTTCCAGCGAGTACCAGGCGTTGTTGCCCATTCGAGGCAAGATCCTGAATGTTCAGAAGGCTTCCATCTCGGATATGCTTTCCAACGCGGAATGCGCCGCGATGATTCAGGTCATCGGTGCCGGCTCGGGCCGAAGCTTCGATATCGAGCAGGCCCGGTATGGAAAAATTATTCTCATGACCGATGCCGATGTGGACGGTGCACACATCCGCACGCTGTTGCTCACGCTCTTCTACCGCTACATGCGACCGATGATCGAGCACGGGCGAGTCTATGCTGCTGTGCCGCCTTTGCATCGCATCGAAGTGGTCAATCCCGGATCGAAACAAAATGAAGTGGTTTACACCTATTCAGAAGCAGAGATGAACAAGCTGCTTGGTCAGTTGGAGAAGGACGGCAAGCGATACAAGGAGCCGATTCAGCGCTACAAGGGCCTTGGCGAAATGGATGCCGATCAGCTGGCAGAGACCACCATGGACCAGCGTCATCGAATGCTGCGCCGAGTGGGTATCGAACACGCTCAAGCTGCTGAAGAAGTCTTCGATTTGCTTATGGGATCTGACGTTGCGCCGCGCAAGAAATTTATTATTGACGGTGCGGACGATCTGGAACGCGAACGAATCGACGTCTAGGCATTACAAGGTGAAGTCGCTGGCTTGGGCAATTCTGCTTAAGCCAGCGACTTCATGCATTAACGCGAAAACGACAAGGCTGCTTCATCACGCAAGCAGCCGCGGCGCCACAAGCAGGACGGTCGGGCAAACCAGCAAGAGAATCGTGCAGGCCAATACGAGATAGCGTGATGCCCGACCTAGCGGAGCAACCGGAGTCAGCAGGCGTTGCAAGCGTCGTGACGAAACTTCCCCGCCGGGCATGCCCACCAATTCTGCGTTCGATGCGTTCCGTTGGGCGGATACTCCATCAGCGTCTACTGCGGCAGCGGCCACCGCAATGATGGCCTTCAATAGGGTTTGGCGGTTTACCCTTTCCAGGGCTTTATCATCGGCCAGCATTTCAATTAGCTGGCGCACGGCCTCCAGCGAGAGCTTAGACGTTGGCAACCACGGCAGAGCTTCGTTCCACGCTGTGAACGCCAGAATTAGCAAGTCATGCCGTTGATCCAGATGCGAGCGCTCGTGGGAGATGACTGCTTGTTGTTCTTCGGCAGTGAGTTGTGTGATCAGTCCACGGGAGAGAACAGTCACCGATTGCGAGATGCCCGGAACACAGTAGGCTACTGGCATATCGTGATCAATGACCAGTGTATTGGGGCGAGTTTCCGACGGGTTGCTGAGCAATCGCAGGAGGTGCCGGTGTTTAGCCCGCTGCCTAGAAGTTCTCCAGGCAGCGCGAATCAGGGTCAACACCAAATGAAACCCGAATAGAAGCGCCGTGCTCAGCGCAAAAAGATGGACGACACCGGGGTAGCGTACGGTCGGATCACCTGTGAGAAGCCGCCAGCTGCCGTGTATAGCCGAGATGAGATCATCGCCCAATGGCGTCAGCCCCCAGACCAGCATCGAGCCGATCATGGACAGGCCACCGCCCAAAGCGATGGCTTGCCATAGGAGTACGGCCTGGACAGGCGCGCGAGTGGTCCATTTAGCCTTTGATAAGGCCAACGGCGTCGGCCAGGCTAATGCAATGGCCAACGCCGCTAGGAAATATGAGGTGAGAAGCACTCAGTCCCCGAAGTGTGAATAAATTATGCGGACTTTACTGAGTCCAAGATAGCACGCAATGAAGCTGCCTCATCTGCGGAGATTCCACCGATGAATCGGGCAAGAACTGCTTCGCGATCCTGGGCTGTGCCCAGTGCTTCGTTAAGAAGGCCAACGGTGTGGTCTTCTCGGGAGGATGAAGCAGCGTAGCGGTGTGGGCGGCTAGAGCGCTCGCGCTCAACCAAGCCCTTCTTTTCGAGGCGCGCAAGCACAGTGAGCACCGTTGTAACTGCGAGTTCTTTCGCATCGGTGCCAAGCGCCGCGAGCTCATCGCGAAGGTCGTTCGCGGTGAGCGGTTCTGTGGAATCCCACAGCAAATCCATGACGGAACGTTCTAGATCGCCAAGGCTGGCCACTAGGTCTTACCTCACTTGCATTAGTACTTTCGCCGCACGCCCGGGGACTTGTCCTGGGCGCACTGCTTGAAACACCTATTGTAGCGATTTTTGTCCGAGATTTCTACAACACGTAAAAGAGTGGCGGATTCGGGTTTCAGCTTGCCGTCGCCGGGCCAATGGCCGGCTTCTTCCCGCAGTGCGAACGGATGCCGAGCCCGAAAGGGCCCTTCGGATTGGCGCTCGCTTTCTTCCGGTGGGACCGGGGCTTAGCGATGTGGCTGGGATCAACGTCCTGCGACTTCTACAGGCTGTCGAAATGGTCTATGGTGATACTTGAGGGCATTTCTACGGAACGTAGAAAAGTCTTGGAAGATCCCAACACGCAATAAATTGAGGATTCAATGGATGCATTAGAAATTGCCCGCTGGCAGTTTGGCATAACCACGGTTTACCACTTCCTGATGGTTCCGCTGACCATTGGGCTGGGACTAACAGTCGCCGTCTTGCAAACCATTTGGCATCGCACCGGTAACGAACACTGGCTGCGGATGACAAAATTCTGGGGCAAGTTGTTTCTGATCAACTTCATCATGGGCGTGGCCACCGGAATCGTGCAGGAATTCCAGTTCGGGATGGCATGGAGCGAATACAGCCGCTACGTCGGCGACGTATTCGGTGCGCCACTGGCCATGGAGGCGCTCCTCGCATTCTTCGTAGAATCCACCTTCCTCGGACTCTGGATTTTTGGCTGGAAAAAATTGCCGAAGCGCCTGCATCTGGCGACTATCTGGTGCGCGTCGCTGGCTACCATGCTCTCGGCGTATTTCATTCTCGTCGCGAATTCGTGGATGCAACATCCGGTCGGCACCCAGATTGTCGATGGTCGCGCCGTAATGACCGATGCCTGGGCAGTATTCACCAACAACACAGCGCTGGTCACCTTCCCGCACACACTTTTCGGGGCCTTCGCCGTCGCGGGCGGATTCCTGCTCGGTATCTCCTGGTTCCACCTTTACCGTCGTCGCAAATCTGGAATCGACACAGTTGATGCAAACGGCCGGGTGATCATTGGCGAGGATCTGAGTCGAGGGAAGAACCGCGACAAGACCGACTACCATGTGTGGATCAAATCCCTGCGCATCGGTGCAAGCGTTGCTGTGGTCGCATTCCTCGGCGTCGCGTTGACCGGGCATGAACAGGCCAAGCTCATGTTCGAGCAGCAACCGATGAAAATGGCCTCTGCCGAAGCCGCATGCCACGACGGGACGGGTTTCTCGGTCCTGTCACTGGGCGATATCACTGCTCATGGCTCAACCGACTGCGACGATGTCGTGGCAGTATTTGAAATCCCGGGGATTCTTTCCTTCCTTGCCAACGGAGATTTCACCACCGAAATTAAAGGCGTCAATTCACTGATTCCGGAATACCAGGAAAAATACGGAAAGTACTACCCCGAGGACGAATCCTTCGGCCAGTACGCAGGGCAAGAAATCGACTACTTGCCAGTCATGGAAGTTACCTACTGGGGTTTCCGCTTGATGATCACCTTCGGCGGGCTCTCCGCAGTTGCTGCCGCTATCGCATTATGGATCACGCGCAAGGGAACCGTTCCAGATAATAAATGGATCTCCCGACTCGCGGTATTGGGAATTGCGGCTCCCTTCGGAGCCAACGCCACTGGGTGGATCTTCACCGAAATGGGCCGTCAGCCATTCACCGTGGCACCCAACCCTCAAATGGGAGGGGTTGACCAGGTCTTCATGTACACGGCGGCCTCTGTCTCGCCCACGGTAAGCGCTGGAGAACTTTTGTTCTCGCTGATCTCCCTGACTTCGATCTACGCAGTCCTGCTCGTTGTGGAACTGGTGCTTTTGACCCGTTATATCCGCGGTGGAGTAGCTTCTGCCATGACGGAACTCTCATCAGCAGAAAAGCACGATGATACCGGCGCAAAACCACACGATGACAATGACGACGATGACGTCTTGGCATTCGCCTACTAGCCTCACGGACGAAGGAGAAAACCATGGAATGGCTACCAACACTCTGGTTCATTGTCATTGCGATACTTTGGTGTGGCTACCTCTTTCTTGAGGGCTTCGACCTCGGCGTAGGCATGCTTATCGGCCTCGGGAAGAGCACCGAAAAAAGAAAGCGTTTGCTGCTCAATACCATCGGCCCGGTATGGGACGGCAACGAAGTATGGCTGCTTACTGCCGGCGGTGCCACCTTCGCCGCCTTCCCGCATTGGTACGCTTCGCTCTTCTCTGCGCTCTATATTCCGCTCACCATAGTGCTGATCGCCTTGATCTTCCGTGCGGTTGCAATCGAATATCGAGGCAAGGCAATCACTGCGCTGACCCGCAAGGCATGGGATTTCGCATTGGGCCTGGGATCCCTAGTTGCAGCATTTGGCGTCGGCGCTATGCTCGCGTCCACCACGTTGGGCCTGCCGCTGAATGAAAATGGGGACCGCATCGGCGGCGCTTTCGCCTGGCTCACGTGGCATGCGGTGCTCGGTGGAGTCGCCGTGGTGGCGTTCTGCTGGATTCATGCACTGGCTTTCCTGCGGTTGAAAACCGATGGACCAGTACGGGAGGAAGCCGGAAAGCTCGTGGGACGCTGGCTGCCGGTAGCTGCACTTCCAATGCTGCTTTGGGCTGTCTGGGTGCTCTCCAACAACAATTCAACACTCGCCTGGGTGTGCCTAGCGCTGTCAGTTGTGGCGCTGATCGCCGCAGGTGTCATGGGCCGGTCTGGAAAAGAAGGAAAGTCCTTCATCGCGCTCGGAGTCATGCTCCTGGCAGCAGTTGCAGCGATATTTGCCGCGGCCTATCCAGTGGTACTGCCTTCAACGCTGGACTCGGCGTTTGATCTAACCGTTGACAACGCATCCAGCACTCCCTACACGCTCAAGCTGATGAGCATCGTGGCAGCTTTTGGCGTGCCATTGGTTTTGGCCTATCAGGCGTGGAGTTACTGGGTATTCCGCAAACGGCTACGTGAGGAACATATTCCTGAAACTCACCACGTGATTTCAATCGTTAAATAATTGAACCGGACCTGAAAGTCGAGCTATGCCAGCCCCAAGATTCCTTCCAAAAGAACTGATTTCGCCACGCCAATTCGCCGTGTTGACGTGTTTTTCAGTGTTCAAGGTATTGGGGCTGGTGCTTGTCGCGTACTCGTTGGGAACGTGGATTGCCACCATGGCCTCCGGCGCAGAGAGCGATCCCCGGTTATTGATCGTTGCAAGTGCTGGTGCCATACTGCGTGCACTCGCCGCGTGGGGATTAAACGCGGGCGCGAGGCGTATGGGGATGGGAGCCAAGGAACGGATGCGGATGCAGCTGCTGAGGACCGAGGCCTCGCACCCTGTGATTGTTCCGGCAACGCAAAACTCAATCCCTGTGGTAGCCACACTGGCCAGCCATGGAATTGAGAAGCTGGACGATTACTTCACAAAGTTCATTCCAGCTCTCATTGGTGCTGCTGCTGTTCCGCTTTTGCTCGGCATCTACATTCTGCGACTCGACTGGATCAGCGCGGTGATCCTGCTGCTGACGATTCCCTTAATTCCGTTGTTCATGGCACTCATTGGAATGCATACGCAAGACACGCTCAAAGAATCGCAATCATCCCTCGACAGGTTGGCGAGCCAGCTCTATGAACTAGCCCAAGGGCTACCTGCGCTCCTAGGCCTGGGCCGGGCACGTCAACAAGGCAACGCCATCGCGCAGGTCGGCGAGAAGTACCGTATTGCCACCATGGCCAACCTCCGGACCGTGTTCATGTCCAGCTTCTGGCTGGAACTTATTTCAACGCTCTCGGTAGCAGTGCTAGCGGTTTTCATCGGCGTGAGACTCGTCAACGGCTCGATGGAACTGTCCGCAGGATTGACCATCCTGATTCTGGCGCCGGAGCTTTTCTCGGCCCTTCGTGAAGTCGGGTCTGCCTATCACGCGGCCGACGACGGCCTGGCAGCCTATCAGCGGTACCAGAATATGACTGCAGCTGCTCCAAGCACTGCCACTATCGGTGCCTCGCCAGCGCGGGCATCGAAGGTTCTGGAAATTGAGAATCTCAGTGTGCGATACGAAGGCAACGAACCAATATGCAAAAACCTGAACCTCAGCCTGGGCGCGGGGGAGCGGAAGATCCTCGCTACGTCGAGCGGTACGGGAAAGACAACTCTGATCACGCTGATCGTGGAAGCAAGCTGCAGCGACAATGCTTTTGATCCAGAACTGGTTCAGGGCACCATTCGAACTTCGGGTTCCATAGCTTTGATCAATCAGCATCCGCGTTTTGATGCGGAGACCGGGGATGAGCAACTAGCTCAAGACATTCACATACCTAGGCCCGAACTTGTCAGTGAGCTGGCAGAACGCCTGTCGATGGATCACATGCTTGGGCGCAAAATCGCCGAATACTCGCCCGGCGAACTACGCCGATTAGAAGTACTGCGGGCCGTGGCACGTCTGCACAGCGACCCCCAATGCACCTTGCTCCTGGCTGATGAGCCAACGGCTCACCTTGATGATGATAACGCGTCGGTGGTACGCCAATTGCTCAGCGAAATCCCTGCACGCTGTGCAGTTCTCATTGCAAGCCATGATCCGTTGATCGACAACTCGCAGGGACGTGGAGCCAGTATCACGCCGAACCCGGCATGGTCGGGCCAGGAATCCGATCATCGGGCTAGCGGCGTTCAAGATGCAGTGGCCTCCGCGGCATTGGATCAGAGCCGACAGCGGTTTAACCCTCGACGAGAACTGCTCAGAGACTATAGCAGCGCGCCCAAAGCCGTGGCGTGGGGGACCATCAGTGTCTTGTGTGCCGTCGCCTTGGCGGCATTGAGCGGATGGCTGATTGTTGAAGCCAGCTATCAGCCACCGATCCTCCACTTGAGCGTCGCTTTTGTCATGGTCCGCGCCCTGGGAATCGGCAGAGCAGCTTTCCGCTACTTGGAACAGCTGGCCATTCACGATGCAGTCCTCGAATACGCCGGGAAGCTTCGCGAAAAAATTTGGAACGCCATGGTGGCCGACCCGGCCCGCTGGGGACTTTTTAGCCGGTCGTCTGTCGTATTGCGTTTCTTCCTGGCCGAAGTAGATGAACTGCGTGACCAGCTTGCGCGAGTGGTTTTCCCGCCACTCTCAGCCATTACCCTCTGGGGTGTCGCAACCGTAGCCTTGTTCCTCATCCAGCCGGAATTCGGATGGACAGCGGTCATCGCTGGCATTCTCCTGGCTTTCCCCGTTAGATGGCTGGTCCAGAGAATTGAAGGACAGCATCTGGTACGCCAAATGACCCATCGAATGGCTATGAACCAATCCATTCTGGGAATCTTGCGGCATAAATCAGCATTGCGTATTAACGGTTCCCTCAACGCGGCTCTCGTTTCAGTCGATAGCGCTGAACAGGAAAATACCAAGGACGCGCAACGCCACGCGCTTGGCCAGGGGAGTGCTCCCGCGCTCGCCGTATTGCTCAGCGTGCTGATGGCGATCGTGGTGGCCGCGGTTTCCCAAAGTTCGGCATCGTTGACTGCGTTGGCCGTGCTGCTGAGCCTGGCCTTGGGTGATAGCGCCACCAGCGCCTTGCTGGCGGTCCAGCAAGGGCAAGCCTTGAAACAATTGACCGGGCTTCTGGGGCAACACGGGCTATCCAACCAGGACCAGCAAAGCCGCGAAAACGATCACGCTGCCAGTTTCACCCCCGAGGTTGCAGGATTCGAGCTGGCCAAAGTCAGCCTGGGGTATGGCCATGGACCAAATGTGGTCGACACGCTGACCGCGACCATTCCGCAACGCCGATGGACCTCCATCGTTGGTCCTTCCGGTTCCGGGAAGTCCACTCTTATGACCGCATTGCTTGGTGCCTTGCCGGTGCGCGCTGGCACCTTGAGCCTCATTGACGAACACGGCATGCGCAGTCCGATTCACGGGGCCAAGCTGAACTCGGTGGCCTGGTGCCCACAGGAAGCCCACTTGTTTGATTCGTCGATACGCCGCAACCTGATGCTCGGCGTAGCCGAAGGGGAGCAACGCGAGGATGCGCAACTTGTCGAGGTGCTACAGCAAGTTGGATTGCACTCCTGGTATCAGCAACAAGCCGAGGGGCTAGAAACAAGGATTGGTTCTGGCGGACATCACCTTTCGGGCGGCCAGCGCTGCAAGATGGCCGTTGCCCGTGCCCTGCTTGGCGGACATCAAGTGGTTCTGCTCGATGAGCCCACAGCGCACTTGGGAGTAGACGAGGCCGCTGAACTGATGGATACGCTGCGCCGTGCACTGCAGGATCGCACGGTCGTGCTCATTACCCACGATGAGCGTTTGGCCGAACAGTGCCATGAACGCATCCAGCTGGAAGCCAAGGTTGCTGCTTGATCCATCTAGAAAGGTGCTGCAACAGATCTCGAACCTGTTGCAGCACCTTTTTCGTCTCGAACCCAGCTGCTTAGAGAATTACTCCACCGTCGTCAAAGGGCAAGGTATCTTCGCCAGGGTTGAACGCCGGGGCTGCCTTCGGATGCTCGTCTTGAACCGCGTTGCCGACTGGTGCATCGGCAGGTGAGTCCGGTGCCTGGGCAGCGGAGGATTCGGCAGCGCTCAAAGTACCGCCGAGGATGTTGACGGTCTGCGCAAGCGGTGCCCCGGATCCATCACGCTTTCCGAACTCTGTCGGCAAGGCCCGAACCACACCGGCACTTGAACTAGCTCGCGCTGGTCCCTGCCCGGCAAAGGCAAGCTGCAGGTGGTCTTCACCCTTGATGAAGCGGTGGGCGCGAACACCGGCCGTGGCACGCCCCTTGGCGGGGAATTCGGCAAACTCGGTGAGTTTCACCGACTGGCCAGAAGTTCCAGGCAAGGTTTGCGAACCCGCTGCGATGGTTGCCACTACGGCATTCTGTGCCGACGGGGGGACGACACCGAAGAAGATAACGTGGTCATCGGCGCTGAGCTTGATTCCGGCCATGCCGCGACCGGTGCGCCCCTGCGGGCGCACAGCAGCGGCGGGGAATCGCAGCAGTTGCGCACCGCGGGTGAGGAAGACCAATTCGTCGTCTTCTCCAGCTACCGCAGCGGCCACCACCGCATCGTCGTCCTTGAGCGTAATGGCCTCGAACTCGTCACGGTTCAACGGGTACTCCGGGGTCACTCGCTTCACGACGCCCTGGCGGGTACCGATTGCCAGGACCTCATTTAATGGAACGAGCGCGATGACCGTTTCATTCTTGGGAAGTTTCAGGAATTCGGCCACCGGAACACCCTGTGCCAGCTGCGGGAATCCGTGGGACTCAGGCAGCACGGGCACATCAATCAAGGAAATGCGCATGATCCTGCCGGTGCTGGTTAGTGCGCCGATTTCGCCACGGGCACTGGAGGCCACCTGGGAGATCAGCACATCGTGCTTAATCCTGGCTGAAGCGAAGTCCAGCTGGGCCCGATCGTGGGTGCGAGCGATCTGGCCGGTGGCTGAGAGCAGCGCCCAGCACGCGCTATCGGAAATCTCCATAGTCAGCTTGACCTGCTTGCCGCTGCCGACCGCTTCCGGCAAGGCGGTGCCCTTGAGCGGAGCGAGCTGCGCGGACTTGAGGAGTTTTGTCCGACGAGGCGTGCCGAAGGTCTCCGCCATGGCTTCCAACTCCTCGGAGACCACAGAACGCAGCAATTGATCGGATTCCAAGATGGCTCGCAGCTTCTCGATTTCCTCGCGCAGCTGCTCTGCTTCGGTTTCCAGCTCAAGCTTTGAATACTTGGTCAGCTGGCGCAGGCGCAGTTCCAGAATATGGTTTGCTTGTGGCTCGCTGAGGTCAAAGACCGTCATCAGCCTTTGGCGTGCTTCATTGGTCTGTTCCGAGGAGCGGATGATGGCGATGACGTCATCAATATCCACGATGGCGATGAGCAAGCCCTCGACCAGATGCAGGCGGTCTTCACGCTTGGCCAAACGGTAAACGGTGCGTCGGCGCACGACATCAAGCCGGTGGTCGACATAGACCGTGAGCAGTTCACGCAATCCCATGGTTCGCGGTTGCCCATTGACCAGGGCAACGTTATTGATGCCGAAGGAATCCTCCATGGGGGTGTACTTGAACAGGCTAGCCAGCACCGCATTGGCGTTGAAGCCATTCTTCAGCTCAATGACCAGCTTCAGCCCGTGGTGGCGATCAGTCAGATCAACAACATCAGAGATGCCGACAATCTTCTTGTTGTTGACGCCGTCCTTGATCTTCTCGATCACCTTTTCAGGCCCTACGCCGTACGGCAGCTCTGTGACCACCAGCGCCGACTTGCGTGCCGAGACTTTTTCCAGCGCTACCGTAGCCCGGGTGCGGAACAGGCCTCGCCCGGTGCGGTACGCATCTTTAACGCCGTCGAGGCCGATGATGCTACCGCCTGACGGCAAGTCAGGACCCGGGATGAACTTCATCAGTTCTTCGACCGTGGCTTCGGGCTCTATGAGCAGATGCCGAGCGGCCGCGATCACCTCGCCGAGGTTATGAGGTGCCATGTTCGTTGCCATGCCCACCGCGATGCCGGTGGTTCCGTTAACCAGGAGGTTGGGGAAAGCCGCCGGGAGCACCTCGGGCTGCATGAACTGGTTGTCGTAGTTCGGAATGAAGTTCACGACGTCTTCATCCAGGTTCGCCGTCATCGCCACAGCGGATGCGGCCAGTCGCGCCTCGGTATAACGTGGCGCCGCAGGTCCATCGTCGAGCGAGCCGAAGTTGCCGTGCCCATCAATGAGCGGCAGGCGCAGCGAAAAATCCTGGGCCAGTCGAACCATCGCATCATAGATGGCGGCGTCGCCATGCGGGTGCAGCTTTCCCATGACTTCGCCAACCACGCGGGCGGACTTGACGTGGCCCTTTTCGGGGCGCAGCCCCATTTGGGACATCTGAAAAAGAATTCGACGCTGTACTGGTTTCAGACCGTCACGGGCGTCGGGAAGGGCACGCGAATAGATGACGGAGTAGGCGTACTCCAAGAAGGAGGATTCCATTTCATTGGTGACGTCGATATCGACGATATTTTCAACGAAATCCTCTGGAATCTCTTCAGACTTCTTACGAGCCATTACTCTATTTGTCCTTCATCTGCTTTGGTGCGGCCGGGGCCGTCGATACTTCGTGTTGCGTCTGGGCACATCACCAAGGTCGCGACTATTCTAAGCCTATGGTGGATCGTAAACTTTCGGCGGCATATCCAGCGCATTGGGAAGCAGATGTTGTGCTTCGCGACGGAACAACGGCACATCTGCGGCCCATCACCCCAATGGATGCGCAGGCCCTGCAAGAGATGCACAAGCATCAATCCGAAACCTCGGTCTACCTACGCTATTTTACGTACAAGTCCTCCCTGACCCCTAAAGAGCTCGAACGGTTCACCAACGTCGACCATGTGAATCGAGTCGCCTTCACCGTGGTGCGCGGATCAAGGATTATTGGTGTCGGCCGTTATGACCGGCTCGATGATCCGCAAGAGGCCGAAGTTGCCTTCAACGTCTCCGACGAATATCAGGGGACTGGCATTGGCTCGATCTTGCTGGAGCACTTGGCAGCAGCAGCCCGCGAAAACGGCATCGAGAAATTCTCGGCCGAGGTACTTCCGGAAAACCGCAAGATGCTGACGGTCTTTTCGGATGCAGGTTACGCGGTGGCCAGGCACTTTGAAGACGGGGTGGTGATGCTGGAATTTTCCATCAGCCCCACCGAGAAGTCTCGTGAAGTCACCGAGTCCCGGGAGCACCGAGCGGAAGCGAGCAGCGTTGCAGGCCTATTATCACCACAGTCGATAGCGGTGATCGGTGCAAGCCGCATCTGGGGAAAATTAGGCCATGACGTTTTGGAGAGAATCGTCGAATCCGGTTACACAGGCACCGTCTATGCGGTGAACGATGCTGCCCTTGAAGTTGGAGGGATGGTCGCGTATGGCAGGGTCACCGAACTTCCCGGCACCGTTGACGTGGCCGTCCTATGCATCCCACGAGAGCGAGTCCTGGAAGCCATCCAAGACTGCGCCAAGCATGGGGTGAAGGCACTGGTCATCATGTCCGCCGGATATGAATCTGCTCAAGGGCTCTCGGCACAACGCGAATTGGTCGCTTTGGCCCGGGCCAACGGCATGCGTGTGCTGGGGCCGGCATCCCTTGGGCTCATCAACACCGATCCCTCGGTCAATCTGCATGTTTCGGGTAGTCCCGGAGTTCCGAGCCAGGGCAATGTGGGTTTTTTCAGCCAATCGGCAGCGATGGGGATGATCCTCCAGGGCATGGGCATTCAACATGGCGTCGGCGTCAGCAGCGCAATTTCAGCTGGCTTGCGCGCCGACGTGTCGGGCAATGACGCCATGCAGTTTTTCGAGGATGATCTGCGTACGGACGTTGTCGCCATGTACTTGGAATCCTTCGGTAATCCACGAAAATTTGCCCGCATTGCACGCAGGCTAGCGCGCCGCAAGCCGGTGGTCGTGGCCAAGACTGATGTCATGGGCCGTCGGCTCCCGCCAGGCCACTCGGTACGCGTCGGGCAAGCGCCAGCAGGCGCGATGAATGCGATCTTGCGCCAATCCGGTGTCATTCGCGTTCGCTCATCGGAAGAATTATTGGATGTGACGTCCTTGCTGTCGGTATTCCCGCCACCCCAGGGGCCAAATGTCGCAATCATTTCGTATTCTTTGACCATCGCCGAAGTTATTTGCGATGTTGCCGAAGACCGGAACCTCAACGCCGCCATTCATGGCGAAGAACTTGATTACAGCATCGGGCAATCACGGGCCATTCCCATGCTCCGGCGGCGGCTCAAAGAGCTCGTTGAGGACTCGGACGTGCATACTGTGCTTCTTGCGCACCTGCCCTATTCCGGACTGGAAACCTCAGCGGTCTTAAAAGTTGCCCGCGAATTCCTTGACCAGCCGAAGCCGATCGTGGCTTTGGTGCCAGGCCTGTCAAGCTCTGAAATTACCGGCGGCGTGAAGCAAGGGGTTCCGCTATATACGTCGCCCACTACGGCCATTGGCGCCTTGGCGAAAGCGTACGGCTATCAGCAATGGCTCGATGTTCCCTACGAACCCATCGAGGATCCTGACGGAATCGATGCCGAAGGGGCGGGCGAATACCTCGCAGAACTAGTGGCTTCGGTTTCAGGCACCAACCTGCTTGAACTTTCCGAAGCCCAAGCGCAAAAGCTGCTGGGGTTCTACGGAATTCAGATCTACGGTTCCCGGGTAGTCAACACGGTTTCAGAAGCCGTTGAAGCGGCGGATGAACTTGGCTGGCCGGTCGCCCTGAAAGCGAACGATCCAGACCTGCGCCAAAGACTGGACCTCGGAGGGGTCCGCTTGAGCATTCCAGATAAGCAGAGCCTGGAGGCAAACTTCACCCATATGAAGCTGCTGATGCGGAACTACGGTGTCGATGCTCTCGAAGTTCAAAGCATGGCGCCGGCCGGGCAAGCCTGTGTAGTGAAAGCGGTCGAGGACCCGTTGCTTGGCCCCGTGATCTCCTTCGGGCTCAGCGGCGATCCCGTGAACCTCTTGGACGATTGGGCCCACGGCGTGGCACCCCTCTCAACACATGATCTGGAACAGCTGATTCGTCGTCCCCGAAGCAGCGTCAGGCTACTGGGATATCAAGGGCTTGCCGCGGTGGATCTGGAGGCATTAAAGGATTTTGTTACCCGCGTATCGCTCTTCAAGGACAATCATCCTGAGGTCACTGTCGCAAAGTTCGCACCAATCTCGGTCTCGGCCAATTCGCTGAGTGTCTTGTCGGTGAATATCCAGATCAGTAACGCTGAGCAACGGACTGACAGCGTGCGCCGAGCATTGCGAAGCTGAGTAGCTGGGCAAAACGTGAATTGGGCGTAGCTACTGAGTAGAATTGGCTTATGAGTTCTCCAACATATTCGACTGCTCCGGGCGCTGAGCTTCTCGACGATCTGGTACGGGCGGGCTTCTACCCGCAGATGGTTCAGGATGTCCTTGCTGAAGCAATGACCGGGCAGCCTGTACGCGACCACTATGTTCATCTGGAAACTCATTTCGACCACACCGAAGTGCACCGCCATATTACGGTCATGGTGAAGAGCGAAAAGGTGCTTTTCATTTTGCACGTCGATGACCAGCAGCTTGATGACCATGGCAAGGACGTTATGGCTCAGGTTTCCGTTGAAATGATTGCACTATCACGAATCTCGTCGGTAGCAACGAGCTATGTGTACCACCAGCCACAGCACTATTCATCCGGGGATCCAGTGAAGGAATTGACCTTCGGCATGTCCTGGGGCGGCACCAAGCGCATTGACCTGGCTCCGGCTGCCTGCGGCGATCCCCAGTGCGATGCCGACCATGGGCTCAACGGCACGTCCCAGCCCGAAGACCTGGTTATTCGGGTCAGCGCAGAGGCTGATGGACAGCGTGCTGTCAATAAAGCACGAGAATTTGCGGTGCGACTGCGATTGGCTACGATCGCTTGAGCATGAACGAGTCGCTGAACGCAGCTGATCTTTCGGTGCCAGCACAAAAAATCCCGGATGCGCCGCAGTATGGCCAAGCGACGCTATCTGAAATTCTTCCCTCGGCTGCAACTGCTTTGGGGGTTCCTGGATTCAGCAACGCTCTGGGGCTCCAACCGACTAAGCGCGTAGTGGTGATCATGGTTGATGGCCTGGGCTGGAACCAGCTCAAAACCCACGTTGGGCATGCACCGTTTTTGCGTTCACTATTTGCCGAAGGCCGCAAGCTTGGAACAGGATTCCCCTCGACCACGGCAACCTCTCTGAGCAGTCTCGCCACCGGCGTTACCCCGGGCGAACACGGAATGCTCGGCTATGACGTGGTGGATCCGGCCCGGCGTCGCGTTGTCAATCAGCTTGGCGGCTGGCCTAGCGACCTCAACCCGGAAGCCTGGCAAACCCGTCCTACGGTTTTCGAAAAGGTGGCGGAGCACGGCATACATGTCGCAACGGTGTCCATCCCAATGTTTGCGAAGTCCGCATTAACCAGGGCATCGCTGCGTGGGCCTAAATTTGTGGCCGCGAATCAGCCGTTGGCACGGGCACGAGCTACGCACACCGTCTTTGAACCCCAGCGCAATGCGCTGGTGTACACGTACTTTAATGAGCTGGACAAGACTGGGCACAAATTCGGTGTCGATTCTAGCCAGTGGCGTGACACTTTGGAAGAGCTTGACTACGTCATCAAGAGCCTCGTGTCACGGTTGCCGGAAGAAACCACGGTGCTGATTACGGGCGACCACGGGATGGTGGATGTTCCCGAATCGCAGCGGATCGACTACAGCCGGTATCCGGAACTGGTTGATGGCGTCGAGCTGACGAGCGGGGAACCGCGTGGAGTCCAGCTGACCTTCGCATCGGGGACAGACGAAGCCAGTCGGCTCAAAGTCAAGCACGCATGGCATAAGGAATTTGGTTCCAAGGCGTGGATCTTGACTCGTCAAGAGGCCATAGATCGTGGCTATTTTGGGCCAATCACCCCAGAACATGAAGCCAGGCTCGGGGACCTGATGATCCTGGCTGCGGAATCCATAGCTTTTTACGATGGCCGCAGGGTCGCTCCCATGGCTTTTGAAATGGTTGGGCAGCATGGCTCTCTCACATCGGGGGAGCGATACGTTCCGCTGCTGGTGCATCGAACCAAATAGAAAATGCGATCGGGCAACACCTGAAGGTGTTGCCCGATCGCATTCAAGCACGGCTGGTTCCGGATTAGGAATCCGTATCCTTCTTGCGCTTGCCGAACATGATGTCGTCCCAGCTCGGTACCGATGAGCGCTTCGCCTTGCGCGGCGAGGAATCATCGTTGTTCTGCTCGCCTTGCTTGTCCTCGGCGTCGGAGTCACCTTGATCAGAATCGGTGACGACCACCAACTGCGAGGTCCGCGGCGAAATTCCCTGCGGAAGGTGAGGCAGCGAATCCTCGTCATCAGTGTCGTACTTGCTCATGCCGCGTTCAATGATGTCATTGAAACGGGATTCGCGTTCAGGATCCTGATCCTTTGGCCGCTGGCCTCGACGAGCATTGAGCAGTGTTACCAGCTCTTCAGTTTCATCAGCTTCAGGGGTGTTGGTCGCAGGCTGCTCTGGTTCCGGCTGGCTTACTGCCGAGATCGGGCGAAAGTATTCCGGCGCGACCTGTTCGCTGAGCGTCTGGGCCCAGCGATTCAGGTTCTTCAACGTTTTGCGTGCCGGGGCAAAGGCCCAGCGGGCGACGTTCCCGGATACCTCAGAGGAGTCAGCTCCCAAGGATTCAACATTTTCAGTGGGCAACGGCGAATCGAATTCGACGGTAATGATCCACTGGCCTTCTGGATCCTTCCACGAGTTCCACCGAGCGGTTTCGCTATCGATGTGCAACTGGTTGAAGCGGTGCACGACCATGGAGCCCAGATCGGCAGGTTCTTCTCCAAAGACTTCGCGATATTCAGCATCGGTCTGAGGACCGGAGACCTCCACACGGCGAGCCAGTTCGGCTATGTGTTCGCGCTCGGCAAGCACCGGACCTTCGTACTTCACGATGTCCTCAACCGGAATGTCCCATTCAAGGGACAGATCGTAGGCAGAAGCACCGGCACGCACGCGGGCCTGAATTTCACGTGGCGAGTGGACCGAGGACTCTTCGCGATTTCTCGGTGCCCGCGAGCGAGCTATTTCTGCCATTGCACTGCGCAGTGCATCATCAACGGGGAGCTCGTAGCTCATCCCGTCGTCACTGCTGACCTGCAGGCTGGAACCATTTTCATGAATTCCTACCAGTCTCAGCTGACGCATTAATACCCTCCACACGCTCTATTTCCTGAGTAAAACTCTGCCACCTCGAAGGCTGAATTCCTACCACCGCCCCGGGTGTGGCGCAAGAATAGTCATCAACTTCACGCCTTATTTCCCGATATCTTCAGCCGGTGGCTGATGTCCTGCCCCATGGGAATGGATTGCCCGGGAGAACGTTATACTTTTAGGCCGGTGTGAATTTTTCACGATGTGAACCTACCGGCTCGATTGAATACCTGCAGGAAAGAGCGAAAAACGATCATGGCAATTGAATCTGCTGCACCAGCCGTTATCTCGGAAGAGGATCGTGCCAAGGAGATCGCTCAGCTTAAAGCGGGCAAGACCGCTGAAATGGCAAACCTGATCGATGAGTCTGAAGCATCGTTGGCCGAAGATTATGTGTTGCCGGGCGGAGAAGCGGCCCAGGAGGAAGCCAGCGTAGAAATTCTTAGCGAACAAGCTGATGAATTCACATGCGCGTCTTGCTTCATGGTGCGGCACCGTACGCAGCTGGTGCGCGAAGAGAGCGGCCAAAAGTTCTGCAGCGAGTGCGAAGGATAAATCCCCAACACTGATCGTTCAGCATTGGGGATCTTCTATGCGGATATTCTTGCTCTGGCAGCCTCGAAATCAGTCTTCAGGAGTCAGCGGAGAGTCTTCCCCGGCTTCGGCTTCTGCCTTGCCTTCTTCGGTGAATTCATACATGACTCCGCCTAGGGAAGCCGCCAATTCTTCGGGGCGGCGGGTGGAAGTAAGCCAGTACGGGGTGGTATCCCGCTCATCGGTAACTTCCATTTTGACCACGCCATCGAGCCATCCACGCAACAACATGTAAGCCAGGCCGTGCAATTTCTGTCCACGCTGCTTGAAGGCTTCTTCACCGCGGTAGCCTACTACTTCGCCGACAAACTGTCGTTCGATGCTGGCACGGCCGACAGTGACTGTCGAATCGGTGACTTCGATGCTCGGCACGCGAACGAGGAAAATGACCACGAGGGCAACGAGCATTGCCGCTCCGATGCCCCAGCCGAGCGGGGCGCTGATCGGCGCAACAGCGATACCGGCGGTCATTGCGATAATGATTGGCCAAATCCAGGTGCTGGCCGAAGGCCAAAGTTTTTCGCTGTACAGGACGCTCGATGCCGCTGGGCTGGTGTTACTCATGATTCCAAGTCTAGGCAATAATTCTTTGAGCCAAGAACGGGGTGCATGTGACAGCCCATTCCTAGCCGCACACGATAGAGTTAACTCAACGAAACTATCGAACGACCACTTCACAAAACTCCCGGGGGATAACCAAACTGATGAGTGAGCCAACAATCTCGATCGCCATCAAGATGCTAGACAGCGAATTGCCAGTGCCTGGTTATGCTCATCCTTCGGACGCTGGCGCTGACTTGCACGCACGCGAAGGACTGGTGCTTCAGCCAGGTGAACGCGCACTGGTTCGCACCGGCATCGCGCTGGCTATTCCCCATGGGTATGTCGGGCTTGTGCACCCGCGCAGCGGGCTGGCTACCAAGCATGGGATAACGGTTGTTAATGCCCCGGGAACTGTTGACGCGGGGTACCGCGGTGAGATCATGGTCACGCTGTTGAATACCGACAAGGCCGAAGCCTTTTCGATCAACCGCGGCGACCGCATTGCCCAGCTCGTAATCCAGAAGGTCGAACAGGCGGTGTTCAGCCAAGTTGATTCCCTCGAGGAGACGGCCCGTGGCGCCGGTGGCTTCGGATCCACCGGTGGATTCAGCGCCAATTAAGCACTGATTGACAATCAGCCAAGTTTTCTAAGGAAACCATGATTTTTAAGCGCAAGAAAACCAAAGAGCAGGAAGCCCCGGTTGAATCGAACGAGGTTTCCGCCAGTTCTGACGAACCAAAAACTGGTCCTTACGACATCAACGATGTAGCGGACACCAATGAATACCTCGACTTCGGTTCGATCCTGATCAAGCCGGTAAGCGGGCTCAAGGTTCGAATGGACGTCGAAGAGTCCAATAAGCGAGTGATCGCGGTTTCGCTGGAAATTGCGGAGTCGCGAGTGCAGCTCATGGCCTTCTCCTCTTCGAAGTCCGAGTCGCTATGGCCGGGCATCAAGGACAAAATCAAGAGCGATATCACCGCGCAAAACGGCGAGATATTCAAGCGCGATGGCGACTATGGCGAAGAGCTGCTGGCCAAGGTTCCTCAGCAGTTGCCAGATGGCCGTGCTGGCCATGTCGCACTGCGTTTCGTGGGAATTGACGGACCTCGCTGGTTCCTTCGTGCAGTCATCGGTGGCAATGCCATTGCCAATGAAGAGGCAGCGGCAACCGTGGATGGGATCTTGCGCGACGTCATCGTCAACCGCGGCGACAAGCCATTGCCTCCCGCAGAATTGCTGCCCTTGAATGTGCCGGCAAATGCTCAGACCCGTCCAGTTCAGGAGGACGCTCAGCCTGAGATCAAGCGTCCCGAGCGCGGACCAGAGATTACCCAGATCGGCTAATCATGTCGTTGAAGGATAAGCCGGTTGCGGCGCATCTGGGCCCATCGGATCCGACAGTGAACTATCAGTGCCTGGATTCGCTGGACCAGTTGCCCGTCAAAGGCAGGGTCAAGCACACCGGGTACGTCCAATCTGTCAGCTACTCCGCGCCCAACGAGGCGCCATTGCTCAAAGCGGTGGTAGTCGACAAGCTTGGCAGCGTTGCGGCTCGACGTGGCACGGTGGCCCATGTGCGTTTGATCTTCATGGGGCAGAAGTCGGTACCGGGTATCAAGCCCGGGGTGAAAGTTACCTATTCTGGGATGGTCGCTCCGGTGGAGCAGATCCCAACGATCTTTAATCCGCGCTATGTAATTGTCCCGGTTCCCCGCGGGTAGCTGGAGACTGATTTCCGCAGTGGCGGGGCAGCCTGTGTGCTGTTTGAAATATGGAAGTGGGCATCATGCACGACGAGGAATCAGGACGCGATGGCGACCAGCAACCTGAACCAGAGGCCAAACCGTCTTTTGCCTCGATGATTGGAGCGAATTCCAATATCGCCCAGAACGCGGATGGCGGGATTGATCTGCTGTCGACCGTCGGCGGCGTACGCGGAATCCTTGAAACGGTGCTGCCCGGTTTTATCTTCATCATGGTTTTTGCCTTGAGCAGCAACCTGTCCTGGGCACTGATTGCCTCGATCGGCCTTGGCGTGATCTTCATGGTCATCCGCCTGGCCAAGCGCTCCACGTTGATTCAGTCAGCTTCTGGCCTGATCGGAATCTTGATTTGTGCCTTCGCCGCCCGTCATACGGGCAACGCGAAAGACTACTACATCCCCGGGTTCTATACTTCCGGTGCCTACCTGCTCGCCCTGATTGTCTCCGTAGTGGTCCGGTGGCCATTGATTGGCCTGCTGTTCGGATTCATCCGCAACGAAGGCGTGGAATGGCGGAATAAGGCCGATCGGCTGCGCCGCTACCAGGTCGCGACGTGGATCATCATCGCAGTCTTTGCCTTGCGCCTGGCGGTGCAGCTGCCGATGTACTACACCGATCATGTGGTGGCATTGGGCGTTGCACGGGCCCTGATGGGCGTTCCGCTGTACGCCGCCGGGCTGTGGTTTGCTTGGCTGTTGTCCAAGCCAGCTGAAACCGCAACCGGCGACGCCTCGGGGGCAGTGGCGAACTAGCGGGTGGCTTCGCGCAAGGTCCGGCGCAATAGCGGTTCTGCTTGGGGGGTGGTGATGAAGAAGATTTCATCGCCACCCTCAACTACGTCATCTGCACTTGGCGGGAAAGGCGTCTTGTCGCGGACCACTGCCATGAGCGTGGTGTCCTGCGGCCAGGGAATTCGCCCAATGGTGCGTCCAATGAGCGCGGAGTCGTGGGGTACGGTAAATTCCACCATGTAGACCTCGCCGGTTTTCAATGTCAGCAGGCGCACCAGGTCGCCGACTTCCACGGCTTCTTCAACCAGAGCAGTCATCAAGCGCGGGGTGCTGACGGCAACGTCGACTCCCCAGGCATCGTCGAACATCCATTCATTTTTTGGATTATTCACCCGGCCTACGGTGCGACGGATGCCAAATTCGCTCTTTGCCAACAGCGAGACAACAAGATTGACCTTGTCATCACCGCTGGCGGAGACCACCACATCGTAATCCTCTAGATGCGCTTGCTGCAGAACCGCAAGCTCGCAGGCGTCGCCGATCAGCCATTTCACTCCTTGGAGATCATCGCGCTGCGCCATCTCGGGCTGGATATCGATGAGCAAGACCTCGTGGTCGTTGATCAGCAGTTCGCGGGCGATGGAGGAACCGACCGAACCGGCTCCGGCAATCATGACCTTCATGGGGTCCTCTCAGTCAGTCGTTGGGCAGGGGAGCGGGAGGGCTGGCAAGGATCTTTTCAACGTCCTTGAGCTGGTCTATGCGCATCATGACATGGACCAGATCCCCGCCCTGCAGGCGGGTGCGGTTCTGCGGAATTGTGCCTTCACCAAATCTGGTGAGGTAGGCAACGCGCACGCCAGCGGCGGCTTCCAGATCCTTGACCAGGCGGCCGTACCAGTCCCGGTTCAGCGCTACTTCAGTGAGAACCAAACGTCCCGACGGCTCCCGGAAGTCCCCGCGCATCGAATAGTCCGGCAGAATTCGGCGCAATACCTGATCGGTGCTCCAGCGCACTGCAGCTACCGTGGGTATGCCCAGGCGCTGGTAGATTTCGGCGCGTCCCGGATCATAAATACGGGCCACCACATGAGGAACGTTATAGGTTTCGCGGGCTACTCGAGTAGCGAGAATGTTGGAATTATCACCGCTGGATACGGCAGCAAACGCATAGGCGCCATCGATTTTGGCCGCTTCCAAGGTGTCGCGGTCAAATCCTCGTCCGGTCACCGTAAGACCGGCGAAGTCCTTGCCCAGACGGCGGAAAGCATGAGGGTCTTGATCGATGATTGCCACCGAATGTCCCGCTGAATCCAGTGTATGGGCTAGCGAAACGCCGACGCGGCCGCACCCCATGATCACAAAATGTGCCACCGAGAACTCCTTGGATTGCTGCTTGCGATGATTAGTCCGGAGCACCGCCTAACGGTGCTCCGAATGCAACAATAGCGCTGTTCGGTCCCAGATTATTGGCGGCGAACCGCCCGTGTGCCTTGCGCACCTGCGATAACGTTATGACGTGCCTGCATTATTTGATGGTCTCAAGAGGATTTTGGTGGGACGGCCCTTCAGCACCGAACAGCTGAAAAAGAAGCCGTTGCCACCGAATGTTGCGTTGCCGATTTTCTCCTCCAGCGCCCTGTCGTCATTGGCCTATGCGCCAGATGAAATTCTGCTGACCCTGGCCATGGCCGGCATTGCTGCAACGATGCTCTCCCCGGCCGTGGGCGTCGCCGTCTTGGCCGTACTGGTGGTATTGGTGCTTTCCTACCGTCAATCGGTGGTTGAGTATCCTTCTGGCGGCGGCGATTACGAGATCGTCAAAAAGAATCTTGGCGCACGCTCGGGCACTGCTGTAGCTGCCGCCTTGCTCGTTGACTTTGTGCTGACAGTTGCCGTCTCCAGCTCTTCGGCGGCCGCGTATCTCAGCGCAATATTCCCGTTACTGGGTGAGTACAAGGCCTGGGTTGCGGCCGCTCTGGTGGCCTTGCTGGTGGTGGGAAACCTCCGTGGCACCGGCCAAGGGCGGTGGACCCTGGCTATTCCGGTGTATCTCTTTGTTGCCGGGATGCTGTTGCTTATTGCCATTGGCGGCGTAATGGCTCTCACCGGAAACCTCGGCTTGGCGCCCAGCGCAGAATTCACGATCGTCCCCGAAGCAGAATTTTCTACCGGTTTGCAAGGGATGGTGGGCGCACTTCTGATCCTCCGTGCCTTCAGCACCGGATCGGCAGCCTTGACCGGTATCGAAGTGCCGATTTCCAACGTCCAGACACTGGCCAAGCCCCGGGCCAAAAACGCCGGCCGGATCCTGCTGGTACTGGGCTTGCTCTCCGGCGTACTCACGCTTGGCACCCTGATGCTTGCTCGCGCCACCGGCATTAAAGTGGTCGCCGATCCGCACGAATCATTCCTGCTCCACGGCGGACCGATCCCTGAGGGCTTCGTCCAGGTGCCGGTATTGGGGCAATTAGCCCAGGCGGTCTTCGGCGACTACACGCTGGGCCTCATCCTCGTGTCGGTGTTGACTATCGCGGTGCTGCTCTTGGCTGGAAACCAGGCCTTTAATTCATTCCCGTCGCTGGCCAGCCACTTGGCCACCGACGGTTTCCTGCCGCGCCAATTGCGAACCCGCGGCGACCGGCTGGGGTTCTCCAACGGCATCCTGTCCTTGGGCGTGGCCGCCATTGTCCTGGTGCTGCTCTTCCAAGGCGACGTGACCTTGCTCGTGCAGCTCTACGTTGTCGGCGTTTTCGTCTCCTTTACACTCAGCCAGCTGGGCATGCTCAAGCACTGGAAGCGTGTTCTGGTTCCCGTCGCGGACCGGAGGATTCGCGCTGCAAAACAGCGCAAGCGCATGCTGAATCTGGTCGGTTTGATTCTCTCGGCTTTGGTGCTGGTGGTCGTCCTGGCTACCAGGTTCGTGCACGGCGCATGGCTGGCGCTGCTGGGCATTGTGGTGCTGATGCTGGTCATGGATTCCCTGCAACGGCACTATCAGAAGGTCGATGCGGAATTGGCAGTCGACGAGGATTATGCGGCCACCGCCTTGCCTTCGCGAGTGCATGCCCTGGTCTTGGTCTCCACGGTGCGCAAGCCCGTGCTTCGGGCACTGGCCTTCGCCCGCGCTTCCCGGCCTTCGAAGCTGGAGGCAATCATCGTTGACGTGGAGCGCGCGAAGACTGAAAAGACCCTTGAAGACTGGGAGCGTTTGGGCATTCCCGTGCCGATTACGGCCTTGGCTTCGCCCTACCGCGACATCCCCGGTGCGCTGATCGAACATATTCGTTCCATCAAGCGCGAGTCGCCACGCGAACTGATCGTGGTGTACATCCCCGAATACGTGGTCGGGCATTGGTGGGAGCAACTGGTCCACAACCAGACCGCGCTGAGAGTGAAAAATCGCCTGCACTATGAACCAGGGGTGCTCATCGCTTCGGTGCCCTGGCGCTTGCTCAGCGCTTCGCGTGCTGTCGGTGGCGGGGCCACCGAAGAATACTCGGCACACCGCTAACAATGCTTCTGATGAAAGACGAAAACATGACTGAATCACCACTGCTGCAGGTTCGCTTGGGCAATATCGCCCATGGAGGGCACACGGTGGCCCGCCACGAGGGGCGCGTGATTTTTGTGCGCCACGGCATTCCCGGCGAATTGGTATCGGTTCGGCTGACCGAATCGGGGCCCGATGCAAAATTCTGGCGCGCGGACGTCGTTGAGGTGCACGAGGCCAGCGAGCACCGAGTACCGCATTTCTGGGATGCAGCTGACGCGCTGAAGCACCGCGACCCGGTGGGTGGCGCAGAATTCGGGCATATTTCGCTGGAGCATCAGCGCGAGCTCAAAGCACGGGTGGCCGCCGAACAGTTCACCCGCCTGGCCGGGCTGAAGGCAGAAGACTACAACTTCCCGCCGGTTCAAGCGGTCGCTGGAGCAGCCGGTGGCCTGGGGTGGCGTACCCGCATGTCGTACTCGGTGGATGGCTCGGGCCACTTGGCGATGAGCGCTTTTCGCAGCAACAAGCTCACGAGCATCGACTCGATGCCCTTGGCGCACTCCGCCATCGAGAGCAGCGGGATCTACGCAGTGGACTACACGGGCATTGACCGCGTGGAAGTCGCGGTGTCCAGCGCGGATGATCAAACGATCCTGGTTCTGCTTTCTGAAACCATGCAGGGTGCAGCCGCTAAGGTAGCCAAGCAATTCCCCGAAGGGGTGAATGTTGCCTCCTTCAGCCAGCATGGCGGGTCGGCGGCAGATGGCAAGGGATCCTTGCAGGTTTTGGCCGGCAACCCATGGCTGGGCGAAAAAGTCCTGGGGGAGAAGTACCGCATTACCGGCGAAGGTTTCTGGCAGGTGCACCGTTCAGCAGCCAGCTTGCTCAGCGAACGCGTTCTCGACTTGATCGAGCCGGCGCGTGGTGAGCAGATTGCCGATCTTTATGCCGGTGCAGGATTGTTCTCGTTGCCTTTGGCTAAGTCCGTGGGACAGCAGGGCCGGATTTTTTCGATCGAAGGTGCCCCGGGGACCCATGCCGATGCGAAGAAAAATCTGAAGGCATTCGGGCAAGCTACCGTGATTCGCGGCCGCGTTGAGCGGGTTTTGCGCCAGGTGTCCCGCGATGCCCAGTTGGACGCGGTGGTGCTTGATCCGCCGCGTGCAGGAATCGACAAGCAAGTAGCCGCGGAACTGGGCTCCAGCGCTGTTTCGCGTATTTGTTACGTCTCCTGCGACCCGGCGTCTTTTGCCCGGGATATCGCCCGATTGACGTCACGCGGCTATGAATTAGAGCACGTCGAAATTCACGATTTATACCCGCATACCCACCATATGGAGTCCATCGGGCTCTTTGTCCGCCATTAACGAGATGAAATCGTACATTCTGACACGAATTTCGATGAAAGTTTATTCCGAGGAGTCTTTTTCTTACAGTTGGCGATAGACTGTTTTTAGCTCTGCCGCGCTAGGAACCTGACTATCTCAGTTAGGAACTCCTAACTGGAATTACAGTGTGCGCGTGCAACAGAATGAGTGTCTGGCGAGAGGAGTCCCACGTGAGCAATGTGGACAGCTTCGGTGCCAAAGGCGTACTTGACGTCAATGGAACCGAATATGAAATTTACCGACTGAACAAGGTTGAAGGCTCAGAAAGCCTTCCCTACAGCCTTAAGGTTCTGCTGGAGAACCTGCTTCGTACCGAAGACGGCGCGAACGTAACGAGCGAGCACATCAATGCACTGGGTCAGTGGGATGCTTCGGCTCAGCCGAACACCGAAATCCAGTTCACCCCGGCTCGTGTCATCATGCAGGACTTCACCGGTGTCCCTTGTGTTGTCGACCTGGCAACCATGCGCGAAGCCGTCAAGGACCTTGGTGGCGATCCAACCCGTGTGAACCCATTGGCACCTGCCGAAATGGTCATCGACCACTCCGTGCAGATCGACACCTTCGGTTTCGAAGGCGCTGTTGAGCGCAACATGGAAATCGAATACCAGCGCAATGGCGAGCGTTACCAGTTCCTGCGCTGGGGACAGACCGCATTTGACGACTTCAAGGTCGTCCCGCCAGGAACCGGCATCGTGCACCAGGTCAACATCGAGTTCCTGGCTCGCACCGTCATGACCCGCGAAGTGGGCGGCGTACTGCGCGCTTACCCTGATACCTGCGTCGGCACCGACTCGCACACCACCATGGTCAACGGCCTGGGCGTGCTCGGCTGGGGCGTTGGCGGCATCGAGGCCGAAGCAGCAATGCTCGGCCAGCCAGTGTCCATGCTGATCCCACGTGTTGTCGGCTTCAAGCTCGCTGGCTCGATCCCAGCTGGCGCCACCGCAACCGACGTGGTTTTGACCATCACCGAAATGCTGCGCAAGCACGGTGTGGTCGGCAAGTTCGTCGAGTTCTACGGCGAGGGCGTGGCAGCTGTGCCACTGGCCAACCGTGCAACCATCGGCAACATGTCCCCAGAATTCGGCTCGACCGCCGCAATGTTCCCTATCGACGATGTCACCCTCGACTACCTGCGCCTGACCGGCCGCAGCGACGAGAACGTGGCATTGGTTGAGGCTTACGCCAAGGAACAGGGCATGTGGCACGATGCAAGCCGCGAAATCCGTTTCTCGGAATACCTCGAGCTGGACCTGTCCACCGTTGTTCCATCGATCTCTGGCCCGAAGCGTCCGCAGGACCGCATCGAGCTGTCCTCCGCGAAGGAGCAGTTCCGCAAGGACCTGCACAACTACGTATCGGACTCCGAGGACACCCAGGGCGCTGGCCGCCCATCGGTAGCCGTGGACGTGACCAAGGAAGATGGCACCCAGTTCACCCTGGACCACGGCCTGGTTTCGATCGCTTCGATCACCTCGTGCACCAACACCTCCAACCCTTCGGTCATGCTGGCCGCAGCCGTTCTGGCTCGCAATGCCGCCGAAAAGGGCCTGTCCTCCAAGCCTTGGGTCAAGACTTCGGTCGCACCGGGCTCGAAGGTTGTCACCGAGTACTACGAGAAGTCCGGCCTACTGCCATACCTGGAGAAGCTCGGCTTCTTCGTTGTCGGCTACGGTTGCGCGACGTGCATCGGCAACTCCGGTCCATTGGATGCCGAGATCTCCGAGGCCATCAACGCCAACGACCTCGCAGCCACCGCAGTTCTTTCGGGCAACCGAAACTTCGAAGGCCGCATCAACCCAGACGTGAAGATGAACTACCTGGCTTCCCCGCCACTGGTCATCGCCTACGCACTGGCTGGCACCATGGACTTCGACTTCGAGACCGACGCACTGGGCCAGGACGCCGAGGGCAACGATGTCTTCTTGAAGGACATCTGGCCATCGCCTGTCGAGGTCCAGGAGATCATCGATTCGTCGATCGACAAGGACATGTTCGCCAAGGGCTACGAAGGAGTCTTCGACGGCGATGACCGCTGGAAGGCACTGGACACCCCAGAGGGGTCGACCTTCGCTTGGGACGAGAAGTCGACCTACGCGCGCAAGGCACCATACTTCGAGGGCATGACCGCTGAGCCACAGCCTGTGTCGGACATTTCCGGCGCTCGCGTGCTGCTGAAGCTGGGCGACTCGGTCACCACCGACCACATCTCTCCTGCAGGTTCGTTCAAGTCGGAGACCCCGGCTGGCCGCTACTTGATCGAGAATGGCGTGGATCGCAAGGACTTCAACTCCTACGGCTCGCGCCGTGGCAACCACGAGGTCATGATCCGCGGTACCTTCGCGAACATCCGCATCAAGAACCAGCTGCTGGACGGCGTCGAGGGTGGCTTCACCCGCGACTTCACCCAGGAAGGTGCTCCGCAGGCTTACGTCTACGACGCTGCAGAGAACTACAAGGCTGCCGGCACCCCGCTGGTCGTTCTGGGTGGCAAGGAATACGGTTCGGGATCCTCGCGTGACTGGGCTGCCAAGGGCACCGCATTGCTGGGCGTCAAGGCCGTCATCACCGAGTCCTTCGAGCGCATCCACCGCTCGAACCTGATCGGCATGGGCGTTCTGCCACTGCAGTTCCCAGAGGGCGAGTCCGCTGATTCGCTGGGCCTGACCGGTACCGAGACCTTCGCAGTCGCCGGCGTGACCGAGCTGAACAACGGCACCACCCCGAAGACCCTGAAGGTTACCGCCACCGCTGTTGACGGCAAGGTGACCGAGTTCGACGCAGTTCTGCGCATCGATACCCCAGGCGAAGCTGACTACTACCGCAACGGCGGCATCCTGCAGTACGTACTGCGCCAGATCGCTGCTGCTAACTAGCAGATCCGTCCCGGCACACGCCGGGGTGAATCTCAGGTAGTTACGCAACACCCAAAGATTTGAGGCCCAAGGCATTTGCCTTGGGCCTCAAATCTATTTAATCCCCGAGCCATCTATGTGATTGCGCTGGGCCACGATCTGCCCATGGCACCTGGCCCCGCTTCGGTCTCTGGTGCCCCGATCCACGATCTCGAAACCTGCAGCCTCAACCAGCATTGATAGTTCCCCAACCGGCCAGTACCATGCCGGTGCGACCTTGTGCTCGAATGGATGAACCTTCTGGGCAGCGAAAAAACCCAGGAGCAATGCCCCGCCCGGTTCCAGCACTCTGGCCAATGAATTCAGAACTTCAGGCAGCTGCTCCGGCGGCGTGTGGATGATTGAATACCATGCGAGAATCCCAGAAAAACTGCCATCGGGAAAGGGCAATGCACTCATGTCCGCTTGCTGAAAAGTGCACTCTGGATAGTTTGCTGTGGCATGTTCTATGAACTCGGGCACCATGTCCACACCGATGGCCGGGCGTTCAGCGCTTGCAACGGCTTGCGTCCACTGCCCGGGGCCGCAACCCGCATCCAGTACAGGGCCTGCCAAGTCCTGGGCCCACTGGGTGATCAGTTCCCGGTCTTCCGGCTCCGCCTGCTCGACTCGGCCGAACAATTCAATATAGGCTTCGGACAAGGAAGCGTAGCGCTGGGCCGTGGGAATTGCGGAATATATCTGTGGCATGCTCACAGCCTAGCGAGCTGCACGGCCAACCCCAGTGGAACTTTGCCGAACAGGCGTAAACGTGGCGTGGAAGGAGGGCCTGTGAAAGAGCTTCACACCCATCGATTGATCCTGCGTGCGTGGGAGCCGTCGGATGCTTCATTCCTTCTGGATTTGGAATCACGCACGGAAACCATGCGGTACTTGGGGCTCGGTGCAACGCTCATGACGACGATGGAGGAAGCATTGGCCTCCATTGGCCGTCGACGCGCTGTGCGTGGAGCCGGGCAAGGGATTTGGGCGGTAGCGCGCCGCGACACCGGCAGGCTCGTCGGAAACCTATTGTGCAAGCCCATGAGCGAAGAAATGCAGCGCGCAATTAGCATCGGCTTCGATCATCAACCCAGCGAAATAGGGTGGCATTTGCACCCCGAGGCTCAAGGCCAAGGCTGCGCCACGGAAGCTGCTCGCGCAGTGCTTGGCTACGCCAACCAGGCGAACGCGGATCAGCAGGTTTTCGCCATTGTAGATCCGCGTAACGAGGCATCACAGAAAATTTGCGATCGTTTGGGGCTACAACGTTTCGGCCGCACCCGCGGATACGCCAGTGCTGAACACCTGGTCTATGTGGCGCCATCGGCCAGAAGCTAGCCCATGGTTTTGCGATGACTGGAAATGATCCTGCGCAGTTCCTGACCGCTGAACAAGCAGCTCAACTGCGTGCCTGGTTTGGCAATGTTGAGGTCGTTCGAGACCTTTCATGGAACCTTACCGACACAAGAGTGCTGCATCTTCGCACGAGCCAGCAGGAATGCATCGTCAAAACCGGGGGAGAAGGCAACCACCATATTTCTCGTGAGCTTATCGCGCATCAAAGTTACACCAGGGAACTGAAAACACGCGGTCTCGCTGCAGAAATGCTGTTTTCTAGCGAGGAACTGCGCCTAATGGTTTTGGACTACTTGCCAGGCACGCTCTGCGCGGGAACGGGCGACGAATTTAGTCCAGATATCCACCGTCAGGCCGGTGCCGCGCTAAAGGCCTTCCATTCCCAGGCTCACCGGCTTGACCCGGACTACGAATCCCGATTGCTCGTAAAGTTCCGTCGATTATTGTCCTCGGAACATCGAATCAGCGTGGGCCAATGCAAGGAGATCGAACGGATCTTGACCGCGCAAGAGCCCCGAGATGCGGTGCTTGTTCCAACTCATGGTGACTGGCAGCCACGCAATTGGCTGGTGGATCAAGGCCAATTGCGAGCCATAGATTTTGGCAGGTTCGAGTTTCGACCAGCTGCCAGCGATCTGGCCAGATTGGGCAGCCAGCAATTCAAAGGGCACCCGGAGCTGGAGTCCGCCTTCATCGAAGGCTACGGTGAGGATCCCCGCCACGAGCCATCATGGCGTCTCATGCTCCTGCGAGAAGCCATCGGAACGGCCATCTGGGCATATCAAGTGGGCGACGCCGAATTTGAGGCGCAAGGACACCGGATGATTCAGGACGCGCTGGCGAGGTTCGAATAAGCATCCGCTGTTCACCATTGCAGGACGAGGTATTGAACGTCATTGCCTGGAAATTCGCGCTATCCGGAGCAGTGGCGGATAATAGGAGAAGCTTCCAACGCGGTAGACTAAGTATTTCGCATGGGCTCACGGCCACCACGGGCGAATTTGTAAAGGGGACGAGCGTGTCTTTGCTGAAGACCATCAAGAAACCAAGCGATCTGCGGGCGCTGACCCTGGAACAACTTCACGAGCTCGCGGATGAAATTCGTACTTTTCTCATCGATAACGTTGCTCGCACCGGCGGCCACTTGGGCCCTAACCTCGGCGTCGTCGAACTGACTCTGGGCATCCACCGAGTCTTTGACTCGCCACAAGACTCCGTCGTCTTTGACACCGGACACCAGTCGTATGTTCATAAGCTCGTGACCGGGCGCCAGAACTTTGAGACCTTGCGCCAGCAGGGCGGCTTGTCCGGCTACCCCGACCGGGCCGAATCAGAACATGACGTGGTCGAGTCCTCCCACGCTTCCTCCTCGCTTTCGTGGATTGATGGCATTTCCCGTGCCAATAAGCTGATGCGCAACAATGAGCGCTATGCCGTGGCCCTCGTCGGCGACGGTGCCTTGACCGGTGGCATGGCCTGGGAAGCTGTAAATAACATCGCGGCCGATAAGGACCGCAAAGCCGTGATTGTGGTCAACGATAACGGCCGTTCGTACGCCCCGACTATTGGCGGCTTGGCTAATCAGCTCTCGGGACTTCGGCAGCAACTGGATAAGTTCCGCACCCATCCCGCGTACGAAACCGCGATGGAAAAGCTCAAGGACAAGCTCAAGGGCGCAGGACCCGTAGGTGGATTCACCTACAAGTCCCTTCACGCAACCAAAAAGGGAATCAAGGACTGGTGGGCTCCGCAGGGGCTTTTTGAAGATCTCGGGCTGAAATACATTGGCCCGATTGATGGGCACAACCAGCGCGCAGTCGAAGAAGCGCTGCAGCAGGCCAAGCAATATTCCGGTCCAGTGCTTGTCCATGCCTTGACCGAAAAGGGGCACGGCTACGCGCCAGCCCGCGCCGATGAAGCTGACCAGTTCCATGCGGTGGGCATCATCGACCCGGTGACCGGCCTGCCCGTATCCAAGTCCAGCGCGCAAAGCTGGACCAGCGTCTTCGGCGAAGAAATCGCCAAGGTGGCCAAGGAACGCGACGATATTGTCGCGATCACCGGCGCAATGCTGCAACCGGTGGGCCTCAAGAAAATGGCTCAGGAGCATCCCGAGCGCGTGATCGATGTCGGCATCGCAGAACAGCATGCCATGACCACCGCAGCCGGATTGGCTTTCGGCGGACTGCACCCAGTGGTCTGCGTTTATGCGACATTCCTGAACCGTGCCTTCGACCAATTGCTCATGGACGTCGCCTTGCACAAGGCCGGGGTCACCATCGTTCTTGACCGTGCCGGCGTTACAGGCCCGGATGGTGCAAGCCACCATGGCATGTGGGACATGGCGCTGACCCAAATTGTCCCGAACCTGCATTTGGCAGCACCACGCGACGCATCCCGCCTGCGTGAAGAACTGCGTGAGGCATTGGACATCAACGATGCACCGAGCGTTGTTCGCTTCTCCAAGGGCTCCGTTGGCGAACCCATTGAAGCAATCGACCGCTTGCCAGATGGCGTAGATGTATTGGCCCGCCTGGGTGACAAGGCTGCGCCAGACGTCCTGATCGTTTCGGTCGGCGCCATGAGCGAGTTGTCCCTTGACGTTGCCCAGCGGCTCAATAGCCAAGGTGTCTCGGTTACCGTGGTGGATCCTCGTTGGGTCCTGCCGATGCCGAAGTCGGTAATTTCATTGGCTGCTCGCCACCGCATCGTGGTGTGCATCGAAGATGGAGTCCGGGCTGGCGGTGTTGGCTCCCGTCTGCGTACCGAAATGCGTGCAGCTGGTGTCGACACTGCACTGAACGAAGTCGGCTTGCCTACCGAATTTCTTGCCCACGGTTCACGAGCCGAAGTTCTTGATCGGGTCGGCTTGACCGCCCAGCAGGTGGCAAGGGACACGCTCGCCCAAGTGCTTGGCACCAAGGTTCCGTTTGCCCGTCCACTGCCAGGCCAGGATCTGCCCACAGGACAGATTCCCAAGCTATGAGTGCACTGCACAGCTTCCCCGTTGATTTGCCGCGCAACCCTGAAAGCATCGATTTCGGCGCCTTGGTGGTAGCCCGCGCCTGGAAATACAACGGCCAGCCGCATTGGGTGGTTCCGGGGTTCTACCTCGGAAAAGATGCGCACGGGCACTGGTTGTTCCAACCCGCTGGCTCACTGGTCGCAAGGCCTGGCGCCGCCCACTTGGCTCAAACAAATGCTCTGTGCCTGATTCCTCACGCGGGGTCATGGATCGCCACGCTGTATGCGGATCCTGCCGAGGATTTTGATGTCTACATCGATCTCTCCGATGCCATCGGATGGCGTCCGCTGCAGCATGGCGGCTGGGAAGTGAATTCGGTGGACCTTGACCTCGACGTCATCCGGTCGCGAAGCCGCGGTACTTTCCTCGACGACGAAGACGAATTCGAGGAACATGGGCGGTCAATGGACTACCCCGAGGTACTCAAGAACGAGATACGCGCAGCCAGCACGAAACTCCTCGATGCGGTTCAACGGGATGAAGTACCCTTCAACCACTCGCACCGCCAAGGCTGGCTTGAAAAGGCCGACCAGCTTCACAACTTATAACCACAAGCACTTCATTGATCTACTGACCTTGTAAAGGGAAACCAATGGCGATTATTCGCACCTATCGTTTGGACGAGAAAAACGTACTGCACTTCCGCGAAGCGTGGTTCCAGCAATTCGAGGACGAAGAAGTAGGCCAGTTCGTCATTAACCATGGCAGCGTGGGCCACATGTCCACCACCAGCAATGTCCAGGACGTAGATAACGATCGTGCCGATGAGCTGTTCGCTGGATTCTTGCAGACTTGCGCCGATGAAGGCTACGCCGAAATCAGCGAGGAAGATCAGTCTTGGGTCATCGTGCAATACGCGTTGAAGTCGGCCACCGGCACCGAGCGTGACCACTACTTGGAAAAGAAGGCCAAGGAAGCTTTGACCGGACACCTGGCATGGCGTGGATTGGGCACCGTGGAGTCCAGCGACTTTGCACCTCGGAAGATCAACATCCGTATTCTCACCCCGGCGCCTAAACTGGCAGTCGCAGCGATCAAGACGTGCATCCGTGAAGCGAAGCTGGACTTCACCAAAATGAGCATTGGCACCGCGGAATACGCAACGCCCGAGAAGCTCAAGAGCGTGCACCCAATGCCGCCGAAGCCAATGACCCTCGACTAGAGAACCATGTCTGCTCTTCAGCCCGAAGCCATGCAGGCTTCCGACCACGAAGCCATACGGAAACTGTCGCGGTCCCTGGGGCGTTCTTCAGAACCCTCCCGCTTTGGCGATAATGAATGCCAGTTGGTGCTGAAGGATCCGCAAGGCCAGCTTGTCGGGTGGGCGAGAGCTGGCTGGTGGGATCCAAGCGATCAGCTTGCTCCGGCTGGCTACTACCTCTCCGGTGTCGAAATTTCGCGAGAGCATCAGCATCGTGGATTCGCCTCGATACTGACTGTTGTGCGGCTGAAGTGGGTCGCCGAGCGGGACACTACCGCATGGTGCATCGTCAATGCACGGAATACCAGCTCGCTTGCCTTGCAGGCATCTTTCGGCTTCAAAGAAATAGCGAGGGCTTCCCACTTCGGGGCAGTGTCGTTCAGCGGAGGCTGTGGTCTATTGCTTCGCAAAGAACTCAGCGAAGACGCCATGATCCTCTCGGCTTGATTGTTATAGGAAATTAGGAGATATGATTCCTCAGGAAGATCGGGATGAGACTCCCGGTGCCCCTCGTAAGTCGCCGCAGATGGGCGCTACCCGCGTGCCCCTTCATCTGGTATTCCAAGCATTCGTCGGCGCCATTATTGGAATTGGAATTGTTTCGCTTCTCAGCGAGGTAGCTCCTGCGCAATTGGCTCTGGCCGGCGTCTTGGTGACGATCGTGGCCTGGATTATCGAGCACGGGTTCAACCTTCCAGCACCTAATTCCAAGCAAGGTGCCCGCGTGCGCTTGATCCTGCGGATGGTCTCGCTCATTGGCTTCACGCTGGCTCTCAGCCCGCTGCTGGCATTGCTGGAAGCCTAGGTTCGAGTGGACTTCGCAGCCGCGGTGCAAACGGTTGCTGGATTTGTCATCGGGCCGGAAACGGGCAAGTCGATGACCCTGCCTAACGAGCAAGCGGCCTTGTTCGGTACCTAAATCACCCTCGGGACCTGCTTGGGCTATGTAGCGTTCAAGTTCATGGCGAAGTGCAGCAAGGCCAAGGCAATTATTCATGGATCTCTGCGGCTATTGGCCCTGGGTGGTTCCATCATGGAGTTGCAGTTCCTCGCAGCTGTCAATGGATTGTTCTGCTGGGAACCAAGGTAAAAACAAAGACGGATCAGGGCTTCTCTTCAAGAGAAGCCCTGATCCGTTTTTGACTAGCGGCTAGCCTTTAGTCGGTACCAGCGTCGAAAGCAGCCGATTCAATGGCGCGATCGGTAGCCAGATCGTCGCTGTCCACAGCTGTGGCGTTGACGATATCATTGGCGCCACCGGCTTCCAGCGAACCAACGAGTTCTGCGGTGGTTCCACCGACCAGGCCCATGTTGGCGTACTGCTCCAGGCGGCCGCGCGAGTCGGCGATGTCCAGGTTGCGCATGGTCAGCTGGCCGATGCGGTCAACTGGACCGAAGGCTGCGTCGCCCACGCGTTCCATCGACAGCTTGTCCGGGTGGTAGCTGAGGTTATCGCCCTCGGTGTTCACGATCGTGTAGTCGTCGCCGCGGCGCAGGCGGATGGTGACGGTACCGGTGATGGCCGAGCCGACCCAGCGCTGCAGCGATTCGCGCAGCATCAGGGCCTGTGGGTCCAGCCAGCGGCCTTCGTACATCAGGCGGCCCAGGCGGCGGCCCTCGTTGTGGTAGCTGGCCACGGTGTCTTCGTTGTGGATGGCGTTGACCAGGCGCTCGTACGCGATGTACAGCAGAGCCATGGCAGGCGCTTCGTAGATGCCGCGCGACTTGGCCTCGATGATGCGGTTCTCGATCTGGTCGCTCATGCCCAGACCGTGGCGTCCACCAATGATGTTGGCTTCATTCACGAGAGCCACAGCGTCGGTGTATTCCTTGCCGTTGATGGCTACCGGGCGGCCGGCAACGAAGGAAACCGAGACGTCTTCGGTCTTGATCTCAACGTTCTCGTCCCAGTACTTCACACCCATGATCGGCTCAACGGTCTCAATCGAGCTGTTGAGCAGTTCCAGGGTCTTGGCTTCGTGGGTTGCGCCCCAGATGTTGGCGTCGGTCGAGTAGGCCTTTTCGGCCGAGTCACGGTATGGGAAGCCGTGCTCCTGCAGCCACTCCGACATTTCCTGGCGACCGCCGAGCTCAGCGACGAAGTTCGGGTCAAGCCATGGCTTGTAGATGCGCAGCTTCGGGTTGGCCATCAGGCCGTAGCGGTAGAAGCGCTCGATGTCGTTGCCCTTGTAGGTCGAACCATCGCCCCAGACATCCACACCGTCTTCGCGCATGGCACGTACCAGCAGCGTGCCGGTGACGGCGCGGCCCAGTGGGGTGGTGTTGAAGTAGGTTTTGCCACCGGTGCGGATATGGAAGGCGCCGCAGGCAAGAGCTGCAAAGCCTTCCTCGGCGAGTGCCGGCTTGCAATCGACCAGACGGGAGTTCTCGGCGCCGTACTCCAGTGCACGGCCAGGAACGGCGTCAATATCTGGTTCGTCGTACTGGCCGAGATCGCCAGTGTAGGTGTAAGGAATGGCGCCCTTGTCGCGCATCCAAGCTACTGCCACCGACGTGTCGAGGCCACCGGAGAACGCGATTCCGACGCGTTCGCCTACAGGAAGATTGGTAAGAACTTTAGACATGTTTCCATCCTAATGGATAAATATGCAATGCAGTGAATTGTGTCGTGAACTCTTCGGTTACAGCACCTACCCGATAGCCTATGGGTATAAGGTCGCGCAGAAAAGCGGCGAAGGAAAAACAGCGAGGTGTGCATGGAATTCCGTCAACTAGGACACAGTGGCTTGAGCGTGTCCGTCGTGGGTTTGGGCTGCAACAATTTGGGCCGAACCGGTACCGCTACCGAGTCCCAGGAAGGCTCGGACGCAGTAGTTCACGCCGCCTTGGACGCCGGTATCACGTTCTTCGACGTCGCGGACAACTACGGAAAAACTGCAGGATTATCCGAGCAGCGCCTGGGCAAGGCCCTGGGCAAGAACCGCGAGAACATTGTCCTGGCCACCAAATTCGGCATGGATGTCAGTGGGGCCAACGGGCCGGACTTCAATGCCCGCGGTTCTCGCCGGTACATCATGAAGGCAGTGGAAGCTTCCCTGAAGCGCCTTGGCACGGATCATATCGATCTGTACCAATTCCACACGCCAGATGCCAATACCCCGATCGACGAGACGCTGCGCGCCTTGGACGATCTGGTCACCAGCGGAAAGGTCCAATATATTGGCCATTCCAACCGCGCAGGGTGGCAGATCGCCCAGGCAGAGTATGTGGCCCGCGAGCTGGGCACCGAGCGATTCATCTCAGCACAGAACCATTACAATCTCATTGACCGTCGCGCAGAGCTGGAAGTGCTGCCTGCTGCGCGCGAGTTTGGACTCGGCGTTCTTCCGTACTTCCCGCTAGCCAACGGATTGCTGACCGGAAAGTATTCCAAGGGATACGCCCCTGATGGCAGCCGCCTTACTCATGCTCGTCAGCAGCTGGTTGAAACCTCTGATTTTGAGCAGCTTGATCGTTTTGCGCAGTTTGCCGCAGATCGCGATCTGGCGCCAATCGAGCTTGCTTTCTCCTGGCTGGCAGCGCAGCTACCCGTGTCATCGGTCATCGCTGGAGCTACCCGCCCCGAGCAAATCCAGATGAACGCCAAGGCAGTACGCTGGGTTCCGTCGGATGCCGAGCGTGCCGAACTGGATTCCATCTTCCCAGCTCCGCAGAAGGTGGCACTTTTCTAATTGCCGGTTGCGCACAAAGCGGAATGTTGCAACACGCCAGGGGTTGCGGCATTCCGCTTTTCTGCAAAATTTCTCGACTTATTTGGAGTCGGTGATAAAGACGATGACCTTGTCGTCCTTGATCTCCGTCGCGTAGCGCGCCAGGGGAGCGATCGCCGGTCCATCGGTCACCGTGCCGTCCGATGGTTGAAAGCGTGATCCGTGGCAGGCGCAGAAAAAGTCGTCTTTCGTGGATTTTGTTGTGACCACACAGCCCTGGTGCGTGCAGACACTGGAGTAGGCGAGGACAGATTTCTCGTCCGGCCGGAAAAGCAGCACCGGAATTTCAGCCCCCGTGGGATGCTTGGCTTGCACAGTGGCTCTCGCCCCAACCGCCAATTCGGCGAGGTCGATCACTGCCTGGCCTTCACCGGTAGGTGACGGAACTGGCGAGGCCTCCGGAACTTGCGCTTCAGAATGTCCGTCGCCACATGCAGTCAGAAGAGCTGCGGAACCGAGGGCGGCGGAGGCGCACATGACGGTGCGGCGGGCTGGTTGAGCGATGTCAGTCATGGAATTATTCTGACAGAACACCCTGTGGCGGTGCTAAGAGCTAAGCCAAACTTTCATTAGCAGTTCAGCCTTGCGAACCAGCTATCGCTAACGGCCCGGTCTCGTTTCCGCTGTGGGCGGCCGAGCGCGCCAGAAAAATTTGGGCTCCAACCCGCAAGGGATGGAGCCCAAATTTTCAGCCGGATGCTAGCTGTTGAATTTCTTGCCGTTTACGCGCTCGGAAGCGCCGACCTGGTCGAGGTACGGGGTGATCCCGCCCAAGTGCATGGGCCAGCCGGCACCAGTGATCATGCACAGATCGACATCCGCTGCTTCGGCGACGACGCCTTCAGCAAGGAGCAAGCCGATTTCTTCCGCAAGCGCATCTTGCACGCGGAGAAGAATCTCCTCGCTGGTAGATGGGTTCGAACCCTGAACCAGCAGCTCTTCGGCCAAGGGGTTGAGTACTTGTGCTCCTTGTTCGTTCTTAACCCACAGGGCAGTGATCTTTGCATCGATCAGCTTTTGAAGGTTCTCGGAAACCACGAAGCGGTCACCGAAAGCGGCATTCAGGGACTCGTTGACGTGCTGTGCCACCGGCAGCCCCACCATGGACAGCAGCGTGAATGGGCTCATCGGAAGCCCCATCGGAGTCAAGGCAGAATCGGCAGTAGCTGCGACAGTGCCCTCATCGAAGGCTGCCTGCACTTCACTCATCAGGCGCAGCAAGACCCGGTTCACGACAAATGCCGCCGCGTCCTGGGTTTTGACGGTTGTCTTCTTCAGCTTCTTGCCAAGCACAAAAGCGGTGGACAGCGAGGATTCATTGGTCCATTGCGTCGCAGCGATTTCCAGCAGCGGCATCACTGCTACCGGGTTGAAGAAGTGGAAGCCAACGAGGCGTTCCGGGTGCTTGAGGTCGCGTCCCATCTCGGTCACCGACAGCGAAGAGGTATTGGTTGCGAGAATACACTCGGGGGAGACGACGGCTTCGACTTCGGCGAAGACCTGCTTCTTGACGTTGAGCTCTTCGAAGACTGCCTCGATGACAAAATCGGCATCGGCAAAGGCATCCTTGGTGACCGAACCGGTGACCAGGGACTTGGCGCGGTTCACCGCGTCTTGGCTCATGCGGCCTTTGCTGTGCAGCTTGTCGATTTCACCGCTGATGTAGGCCAGGCCCTTATCCACGCGTGACTGATCCAGGTCGGTGATCACCACGGGCACACCCAAGCGGCGCACAAAGAGCAACGCCAGCTGGCTGGCCATCAGCCCGGCGCCGACAACGCCGACCTTCGAGACGGGGCGGGCGAGCTTTGCATCCGGTGCGCCGGCTGGACGCTTGCCACGCTTTTGCACCAAATCCAAAAAGGCATACACGGTGTTCTGGAATTGATTGGTGCGCATCAGGCCGGTCAGGGCTTCAACTTCAAGTTGCGCAGATTCAGGCTGGGTCAGGCTCATTCCCTTGCGGAAGACCTCCAAGACCTTGTACGGGGCGGGCGCTGCGCCAGAGAGCTTGGCATCGACAAATTTTTCAGCCTGGTCAGCTGCGTCGAGCCAGCGGCGAGCCACCTCGGGATCGCTGGGATCAACAGCGTTGGGGCGTTGAACTTCAGTTTCTCCGGACAAGACGGCGCCAACAAATTTGGTGGAGTGCTCGATGAAATCTGCCGCTTCGAACAGCGCGTCGGCAACGCCCATCTTGAAGGCAGCTGGGCCGGACAGAGTCCGGTTGTTGTTCAGCGGGTTTTCGATCATTACCTTCAAGGCGTTCTCCGGGCCTACCAGCCGTGGCAGGCGGTAGACACCGGCCCAACCAGGGATCAGGCCAAGGAAGGATTCAGGCAGTCCGAGGGCCCCGGCCGCGGTGCTCACCGTGCGGTAATTGCACGCCAGGGCGATTTCCAGCCCGCCACCGAGCGCCAGCCCGTTGATGAATGCGAAGGTGGGAACTCCGAGATCGGCAAGCAGTTCATAGGTGTAATGGCCAAGCGAAGCCATGGCGGTGCCCTGGTCCGGGGCGCTGAGGCGGGTGACCGCCGACAGGTCTGCGCCGGCAATCAGGAAGTATGGCTTCCCGGTGATGGCCAGGGCGTCAATCTCGCCGGCCTTGGCACGTGCCGCTTGGGTTTCAAGGGCCGAGCGCAGCTCCAGCAGTCCGTTAGGACCCAGTGTAGTTGGCTTCTTGTGGTCCAGGCCGTTGTCCAGGGTCATCAGGGCCAGGGTCTTGCCTCCGGGCAGGGCCACATCGCTGACGTAGGAGTGGGTTACGGTTTCGTCCTGCATGAGCTCGGCGACAGCCGAGTAGGAAGTGGTGGTTGCAGTCATGGTCTTTTCCTTACGCCTTGCTGCCGAAATCTGGATGATTGGGGTTTTCCCAAATGACGGTGCCACCCATTCCCAGGCCAATGCACATGGTGGTGATGCCGTATCGCACGGAGTGGTCTTCGGAAAACTGGCGGGCCAGCTGGGTCATCAGGCGAACGCCCGAGGAAGCCAGCGGGTGGCCGATCGCAATGGCGCCACCGTAGCGGTTGACCCGATCGTCATCCTGATCGATGCCGTAGTAGTCCAGGAAGGAAAGCACCTGGACGGCGAACGCCTCGTTGATCTCGAACAGGCCAATGTCCTCGATGTCCAATCCGGCCTTGGCCAGCGCCTTTTCGGTGGCAGGAACTGGCCCGTAGCCCATGACATCTGGTTCAACACCGGCAAAGGCGAACGAGACCATGCGCATCTTGGGCTCCAGCCCCAATTCCCGAACTGCTTGGCCGCTGGCGAGCAGGGCTGCGGAGGCACCGTCGTTGAGGCCCGCGGCGTTGCCGGCGCTGACGCGTCCATGAGCACGGAACGGCGTGCGCAGCTGCGCCAGCGATTCCATGGTGGTGCCCGGGCGAGGCGGCTCGTCGCGGGTATTCACGGCCCACCCTTCGCCCGGGCGCTTGGCGGCCACGGGAATCAGGTCAGGCTGGATCTGCTGGTTCTCGTAGGCCTTGGCAAGCTTGGACTGCGAAGCCACTGCGTAGCGGTCGGCGCGCTCCTTGGTGATGGCGGGGAACCGGTCGTGTAGGTTCTCCGCGGTATTGCCCATGTTCAGGGCCTGCGGGTCCACGATCCTTTCCGAGAGGAAACGCGGGTTGGGGTCGGCCCCTGCGCCCATCGGGTGGTTTCCCATATGTTCCACGCCGCCGGCGACAACTACGTCATAGGCACCAAAGGCAATGCCGCCTGCAGTTGCGGTGACAGCGGTCATCGCACCGGCGCACATGCGGTCGATGGCAAAGCCGGGAACCGACTTCGGGATGCCGGACAGCAGTCCCACGGTGCGGCCCAGCGTCAGTCCCTGGTCTCCGGACTGCGTGGTGGCGGCGATGGAGATTTCGTCGATCTTCTCGGCAGGAACTTTTTGGTTGCGTTCAAGCAGTCCGCGGACCGCTTTGACGGCCAGATCATCGGCACGGGTTCCATGGTAGATTCCCTTTTCGCCTGCTTTGCCGAAAGGGGTGCGCACTCCATCAATGAACACGACGTCGCGATCGTCCAGGGAGGGATGCGCGGTATGGGGCGCGGTCGAAGCGTTGGCACTCACCGTAAGGCTCCTTGAGGTTGATTCATGCTGCCCGGGAGTGGGCAGTGGCCAGCATCACTGTGACCTAAACCATAGGTTACTCAGGAGTAACTTGAAGTGCAAGTGCAGCACATCACAAGACGCCATGTCCTGGGCGCCTGGAAGCGGGCAAGAGGCCCTAGCTGCTGGCGAACGCCTGGGCCAACCCTGCCGAGAGCAGCTCTTGCTGCCACGGGCGGGCGCCCATCGAATCCAGCTTTTCAGCCACGGTCTCGACGCTGATCAGCACCGGCGGGTTCCAGCACAGCTCCCGCAGGTATTTGGGCGTCAGCAGATTCTCCGCCGGGATGTTCCAGTATTCGCCCACTTCGCCGAGCACGGCCTTTGCGGCGTCGAGCCGGGCCGCTGCCGCCGGGTTCTTCTCCGCCCATGACCGGGGATGGGGCAGGCCAGCTTTGCTTGAGCGCAGTTCAGGCAAATCGAGGGTATTGCGCCCACGCTGAATCGCATCCATCCATCGCGGAGCATCGCGCTTGGCATTTCTGGTGTGGAACCCAGGGATCTGCAGCAGCGCCGGGACGCTGGCCGCCCGCTGCTCAATGGCCGCCATGATGGCGCGATCGGGCAGCAGCCGTCCGGGGGCAACATCCTGGGTGCGAGCCAGGGTTTCGCGCGAGAGCCACAGCTCGCGGGCGATGGCCAGATTGCGCCGTCCCTTGAGCTTGTGGATCCCGGAGAGCTTGCGCCATGGTTCTTCGGCCGGCTGCGGGTCAGGCAGGTTCCGCTCGTACTCGAATTCCTGGAGGGCAAAGTCCATCTTGCCCTGCTTTTCGAGGACCTTGGTGATTTCCTGGCGCAGCTCTTCGAGGACCTCAACGTCCAGCGCGGCGTAGTTCAACCAGGATTCGGGCAAGGGGCGGGTGGACCAATCTACCGCCGAATGCTCCTTGGCCAGCTGCAATCCCAGCAATTCGCCGACCATCGTTCCAAGGGAGACCCGGGGGAAACCAGCCAGCCGGCCTGCCAATTCGGTGTCGAACAAGGCGGTAGGCGACATGCCCAATTCATGGAGGCAGGGCAGATCCTGGGTTGCTGCGTGAAGAATCCATGGCCGCTGGTTCACAAAGCTGCGCAACTCGCCAAGGTCATCCAAAACCTCGGGGTCGATGAGCCAGGTGCCGGCGCCTTCGCGGCGAATCTGCAGCAGGAAAGCGCGCTGCCCGTAGCGGAAACCGCTGGCTCGCTCGGTATCAACAGCAAGATCGCCGGTTCCAGCGCTCAGTTCGCGCACCGCGCGGGACAGGGCCGCTTGGGTATTGATGACCTCGGGAATGCCATCACGTGGATGGGTGAGCGGGGTCAGCACCGGTTGATTGGGCTCAAGGCCGGCGGCGGATGATGCGGAAGCGGTGGCGTCAGAATTCGGCATGATGCTTCCATTCTAGGTCCAACCGGCATCTCCCGCGGGGAACAGGCGGTTAACTCAGCCGGCGATGCGGCAGCTGCTGCACGCCCTCGGGCAGCGGTGGCAACCCGGCGAAGGTGCACACCAGGTCCGCCCAAGCGCTCAAATGGGGTCCGAGGTGCGCCGAATCGGGGGACCAGGATGCCCGCAGCTCGATGTCGATATGGTCTTGTTCCCCGGCGAGATCGCCAAAGGACTCGGAGATCACGCGCGTCGCGGTGCCCCCGGCCGAGTGGTGGAATGCCTCGCGTTCGCGCAGGGAATCTTCCAACCACGACCAAGCCACCGAGGCGAGCATGGCATCTTGGCCCATGTCGTGGTCCAAGCGCGCCCGGATGTAGGTGACAATGCGGAACTGTCCATTCCACAATTCCTGTCCAGCCGGGTCATAGAGGAGGATGAATCGTCCGGTGGCCAATTGCTCCTGGGGCTGCAGGAATGGCGTGCGGCCAATCTCTTGCCCGTGCGGACCGTGGTCGGGAGGAACAACGTCGATCACGTCGCCGCTGAGCGCCAGAGCAAAGGGAGCCAGCCGGCCCGGCGCCGGAATTTCGGTGAACTTCAGTTCCTTGCGCACCTTGGCATGCGACAACTCATCGAGGGCCTTCGCGAAGGCGCTCGGGATGGCGGAAGCAGGGCGATCGTAGGTCACAATTTGAGTCTAAACGTGCCGTACCCGAGGTGCGGCACGGCACGCCGACCCATCCTGCAAGCTACGCGGCCCGATGCGCGGACATCAGCTCGCGCAGTTTGGCGATGAAGGCCGCCACGTCTTGTTCGGTGGTGTCGAAGGAGCACATCCAGCGCACCTCGCCGGCCGCGCGATCCCAGTCGTAGAAGCGGAAATGCTTGCGCAGTTCGTCGCTGACCTCGGTTGGCAGCTGCGCGAAGACGCCGTTGGCCTGTGTCGGGTAGACCAGCTCAACGCCGTCGATCTGCTCCACTGCCTCGGAGAGCTTGGCTGCCATCAGATTCGAGTGGCTGGCAAGTTCGCGCCATAGCCCGGTGCCGTAAAGCTCGATCAGCTGGGCTGAGATGAAGCGCATTTTGCTGCCCAGCTGCATGTTCATCTTGCGCAGGTACTTCATATCCTCGGCAAGTTCCTTGCGCAGGGTCAAGATTCCTTCGCCCAGCAGGATGCCGTTCTTGGTTCCGCCCAGCGAGACGATATCGACGCCGGCATCGGTGGTCAGCGCGCGCAAATCAACGCCCAGGGAAGCTGCCGCATTCGACAAGCGCGAACCATCGAGGTGAACCTTCATGCCCAGCTTGTGCGCATGCTCGGTGATCGCCTTGATCTCTTCGGGGGAGTACAGGGTTCCGAGCTCGGTGGCCTGGGTGATGGAGACCGCCAGCGGCTGGGCGCGGTGCTCGTCGCCGAAGCCCCAGGCTTCCTGGTCGATCAGTTCCGGGGTGAGCTTGCCATCAGGCGTTGCCACCTGGAGCAGCTTGAATCCGCCGACCCGTTCGGGGGCGCCATTTTCATCGACGTTGATATGCGCTGTGGTAGCGCAGATGACCGCGCCCCAGCGCGGCAGGAGCGACTGCAGTGCGGTGACGTTCGCACCGGTGCCATTGAAGACCGGGAAGATCGCTGCATCCTCGCCAAAGACATCGTGCGCGACCTGGCCCAATGCTTCGGTGTACTGGTCTTCACCATAGGAAATCTGGTGCCCGCCATTGGCCCGTGCGATCGCATCGAGGATTCGTGGATGAACGCCAGAGTAGTTATCTGAAGCAAAACCCCGCACAGCGGTGTCATGAAGTGTGGTCATCGTTATGTGGTCCTTAAAAGGGTTAAGAGAAAACTAGGTCACTGCGGGAGCGGGCTGCCATTGCGCGGCAGGCTCAGGCTTGGGGCAGGGCAACCCTGGTGCCGTTGAGCGCTACCGACTGATCGGAAAGCAATTCGAGTGCCGCCTCGGCGAGCCACGCCACCGGAGTATGCCCCGGAGCAGCTTCTCCCGGCGCCGAGTCGCTGAGCGCTTTGACCACCCAGCTGATTGCGGAGGCATTTTCGGCGTTCTTGCTGAACAGCCGTGCGATCGCGTTGACCCAGTGCTCAGCCGCGGCCTTTGCGGCCCCGTAGTTGGCATTGGAGGGAGTCGGGTTCTGCACCGCTTCGGCGCTGACGATCGCCAGGCGACCGGATGGCGACGCTAGCAGATCGTCGGCAAAGACTCGCGTGGTGTTGCGCAGGGTGGTCAATATGCTGCGGTGCAGGAAATCCCAGTCCTCATCGCTTTGGCCGACAATGGACTTGCCTCCGCGCCAGCCGCCGACCAGGTGGATCAGCCCATCAATCGGCCCGTAAGCCGCGTGGATGCATTCGGCCAGTTCGCGCACTGCCGCAAAATCCGCGAGGTCGCAGGCGAAGCGGGCCTCGGCAAAGGGCAGGCGTTCATCTAATCGGGCTTGATTGCTGCCGACGGCAAGCACCCGTACTCCGGCATCGCTCAACGCTTGGGCGCAGGCGATGCCGGAGGCCGAGGTGGCACCGGCGATGAGCACTAATCGTGGTGTTTGGTTCAAGAAGAAACTTTCTTTGCTCACGCTTCCTAGCCTAAGGCAGAAGTGCTAGATTTCGGTGGCGCCGGTCATGCCCTTGGTGGATTCGATAACGCTGGACATCTTCTTGTTCAGTGCTTCGTAGAACATCGACAGCGGGAATTCATCGTCCATCACCTGGTCGGTGATTTCCCGCAGTGGCGCGGTCAGGGGCAGCGCCTCCGGGCCCTTGGCCCACTGCGAGGCAGGGTTGGGGGTGACCGTTGCCGAAACCAGCTCGTAGGCGGCCAGCCAGTGGGCCAGCTTCGGGCGATCGATGGACTTCCAGTACAGTTCGTCGATCGCATCTCCCAAGGAGGCAACCACCTCGGGAACCTGGTCCCAATCAATGCTCAACTTGGTGTCTGTCCAGTGCAGTACGTGGTGCTGGTGCATCCACGCGAAGAGCAGCTGGCCACCGAGTCCATCGTAGTTTCGAACGCGCGAGCCGGTGATGGCAAAACGGAAGATCCGATCGAAGATCACCGCATACTGGACCAGCTTGGCCATCTTGGCGGTTTTCTCATCGGTCTTCGGGTTGCCCGCAATCTTCATGGACTCGCGGAAGGCGGTCAGATCGCAGCGCAGCTCTTCGAGGGAGTAGAGGAAGAACGGCATGCGCTGCTTGATCATGAACGGGTCGAAGGGAAGATCGCCGCGCATGTGGGTGCGGTCGTGGATCAGATCCCACATGATGAAGGTTTCTTCGGTCAGGTGCTGATCTGCCAGCAGCTCGGCCGCGTCGTCAGGCAACTGCAAATTGGTGATGGAAGCGGCCTCTTGCAGCACCTTGCGGAACCGGGCTGCTTCGCGATCCTGGAAGATCGCGCCCCAGGTGAACGAGGGGGTCTCTCGAATGGCTACGGATTCCGGAAACAGCACCGCTGAATTGGTGTCGTAGCCGTCGGTGAAGTCGACAAAGCGCAGTGGAACGAACAGCGCGTTCGTGTAGTCGGTGCCCTCCAGATTCGCAATGAACTCTGGCCACATGACCTGGACCAGAACGGCTTCCAAATGGCGGCTGGTCGAACCATTCTGCGTGTACATCGGGAAGAGCACCAGGTGCATCAAGCCATCGATGCGCTGGGCCTGTGGCTGGAACTGGACCAGTGAATCCAGGAAATCAGGCACCCCAAACCCGGCATCCGACCACTTTCGCAAATCGGCAACGAGCTGTTCGAGGTATTCAGCGTCGTGCTCGAAATGGACTTGGAGGCTCTGGATGGAGGCGATGGCGGTTTCAATGAGCTCCGTGGCCCGAGGCGCGGCGGCCGAATCCGCGAGCGACCCGTCTTTGGCCTGCAGGCCCTGGAATTCTACAGTGGCAGCCTTCAGGGACAGCCATGCGTCGGAGTTCGCGATCTGCAGTACTTCAGCATCGCTGGCCGGCATTGGCTTGGCGGAAATCTGGGTCATTTCAGTACACCTTCTTTTCGTGTTCGGGGGCGCTCATGTGCTTGATATGAACGCTACGCCCAAACAATAGAAAAGTTGATGCTAAGTCACTCATGAATAAGCAACTCTAACTCTAAGTGTGATCCCCACCGCGTCGCAGGCAAAGACTTTATTCAGAGGCGCTGCGCAGCGACAAACTCAACGAGTTCATGCAAAAGCGCAGATCGGTAGGCGTACCGAATCCTTCGCCCTCAAAAACGTGCCCCATGTGCGAATCGCAGTTTGCACAGCGCACTTCCACGCGCTTCATGCCCATCGATTCGTCGGTGATATAGCGCACCCGGTCCTCGGCCAGCGGCGCATAGAAGGACGGCCAACCGCAGCCCGCATCAAATTTCGTGGTACTGGCGAACAACTCAGTACCGCAAGCGCGGCACGAGTAAACGCCCTCGGTTGTCGTATCCCAGTACTCGCCCGTAAACGGGCGTTCCGTTCCAGCCTGGCGCAGCACATGGAATTCTTCGGGAGTCAGGATTTCCTGCCACTGCACCTCGGTACGCGCCGAAGTGTTCTCGCCAGATGGAGTTATATCGTTAAAGGATTCATTGCTCATACACATGGAAACGTTCGGACCCGGCAGATGATTCCCGTGCGACAACATGGAAAGATGAAAATATGGCTCGGAATATCGTAGATACCCTGCAACCGCGAAAAACCATCCCCGCGACATTGCTGGGCGTGGGATTGGGAGTTGGCGCCGGCTCGTTGTTGGCGGCCAGCGTATCAGCGCTCGCCGGATACTTCGCCCGACGCGTGGTGACTCCCGAAGAGCGGCGTATCGGCAACAGCATGATTCGTGAAGTTGTCACCGATGGCGAAGGAAAGCTCTGGTTGCACTTCGTCAAGGACGCGGATACCAGCCAGCCTGGCCCGTGCATGTTCCTCACCGAGTTCGACGCCTGCGCACTGCGGCTCTCGGCTCCCATCGAGGTTCCGGGCAAGCCACGGCGGGTCGCTCGAAAAATCGAGCATGTTTACCGGGGGAGCCTGGAAGGGGTCCGGCGCGGATACCTCTCTGGTGCGGTTTACGAGCACCCCGAGGATCTCGGATTCACCGCCGAAGACGTGGTCGTGCCCTTGGAAGGCGGGGATGGGCCGGCATGGCTGGTTCGAGGCACCACCAGCAAAGACGTGTGGGTGATTGGAGTCCATGGGCGCGGAGCCCGCCGCAACGAAACCATTCGCGCGCTCCCGGCGCTTGCATCCATGGGTGTCACAGCCCTGCTCATGAGCTACCGCAATGACGGGCTCGCGCCCAATGCGCCCGACGGACGCTACGGTCTTGGCGATACCGAATGGCTTGATGTCCAAGCGGGGATACAGTTCGCCCTGGATCACGGTGCCGAGCAAATCATCTTGCTCGGCTGGTCGATGGGCGGCGCGATCAGCTTGCAGACCGCCGACCGCAGTGAATTGGCCGATCGCATCGATTCGCTGATGCTGGTTGGGCCGGTGATCAACTGGGTTGATGTCCTCTCCCACCAGGCCCGGGCCAATAAGATCCCGCAATCGGTCGGCCGATTTGCCCAGTGGCTGCTATCCAACAAGGCCGGCCGATGGGTCACCGGGCAAGCCGCACCGGTGAACCTCCGGCGGCTGAATTGGGTTGACCGCGCCAGCGAACTGAAGCATCCAACGCTGATCATGCACAGCCGCGACGACGAATTTGTTCCGAACGGGCCGAGCCTCAAGCTGGCCGCCTTGCGCCCGGATCTGGTGACGCTGCGAACCTTCACCAAGGCCGGGCATACCCGCGAACCCAACGTGGATCCCCAAGGCTTCGCCCAGGCGGTCACCAGCTTCTTGAGCAAGCGCATCGCAGCCCGGGCAGCAGCGGCACAAAGCTGAAAGGACCCTGCGCCGGTGCGGCGCAGGGTCCTGGCTCGGCCTGGAAGAGCTAGCTGGTGATCGGCGCCCACAGTGCGCCAGTGGCCGCGGCGGCATCCTCTGGGGCGATCTCCAGGCTGAAACCCCGTCGGCCGCCGGAAATGAACACCGTCTGGAATTGCTGTGCGCTGCTGTCAATCACGGTAGTGGCGTGCTGGCGCTGCCCGAAGGGCGAGATGCCGCCGAGAACATAGCCACTGCGGCGTTGCGCAGCAGCCTTGTCAGCCATCTGGGCCCGCTTCTTGCCCAGCGCAGCACCAACCGCTTTCAGATCGAGCATCGCCACCACCGGAATGACGGCCACCGCGAGATCCTCGGCGGCATTGGCACCCGTGGAAACCATGAGCGTCTTGAAGACCCGATCGCCGCTGACCCCCAATTGCTCGGCGGCCTCGGCGCCGTAGCTTTCAGCCGAATCGCTGTGCGCATAGCTATGTGCAACATAGCTGATGCCGGCCGCGTCCAGGGCCGCTGTGGCCGTCGTGGAAGCGGACTGCTTTTTCTTGCCCAATGCCCTTAATCCCCTTGGCTCATTCGAGTGGCAGCAGACACCGGGCAGCTAGGCGGCAAGCTGCTCGGAGACCTGGCGCTTGATCCGCCCGAGCATTGCCGTCATGCCACGCATGCGAAGCGGCGAGAGTGCCCGGGTGAGCCCCAGCTGCTGCGGCATGTCATCAGGCACGTCCAAAACGGAGCGCGCATCGATGCCGTCCAGCCCTGCCGCGAGCACCGAAGCGAAGCCGCGCGTGGTGGGCGCCTCTGGCGGTGCGGAGAAGAACAGATTAACTGTGCGATCCGCATCCTCGGCCACTTCCACAACCAGGAACAACGGGGACTGGCACTCCACCACTTGCTCAAAAAGCTCGGGGTGGTCCGCCAGCCGCGCGGGCAGTTGTGGAAGCTCTCGTGAATATTCGAGCAGCAGCTCCAGGCGGTCCGCTTCAGGAACTTCGGTGAATTCCTCGACGATCCCCTTGAGCTCAGCAGGCAACTGGCTCATGCGCGAACCCCGCGCTGTGCAGGTACTTCGCCCTTGGCTTCGCCGCGAACGATCGGCACGCCCACGGCGTTGCCCCATTCGGTCCATGAACCGTCGTAGTTGCGCACATTTTCAAATCCCAGCAGGTGCTTGAGCACAAACCAGGTGTGGCTGGAGCGTTCACCGATGCGGCAGTAGGCCACCACATCATCGCCGGGTTCCAGGCCAGCGCCATCCAGATAGATGGCTTCCAGCTCTTGGCGCGACCGGAAGGTGCCATCCTCGGCAGCCGCCTTGGCCCATGGCACCGAGGCCGCGCTGGGAATGTGGCCTCCGCGCAGTGCGCCTTCTTCCGGGTAATTGGGCATATGCGTCCGCTCGCCGGTGTACTCTTCAGGCGAGCGAACGTCGATCAGCGGGTGGCCCAGATGCGCCAGGACCTGCGGAAGGAACGCGCGAATTTCAGCATCGGCACGGTCGATGATTGGGTACTCGGTGCTGGCAACCTCGGGTTTAACGGTGCTCAGTTCACGGCCTTCGGCAATCCACTTGTCGCGGCCGCCGTCCATCAGGCGCACATCCTCGTGGCCAAAGAGGGCGAAGACCCACAGGGCATAAGCTGCCCACCAGTTGGACTTGTCCCCGTAAATGACCACGGTGCTCTCGCGAGTGATGCCCTTGGCCGCCATCAACGCGGAAAAGCCAGCTCCATCCACGTAGTCGCGGGTGACCTCGTCGTTCAGCTCGGTATGCCAATCAATCTTCAGCGCGCCAGGTACATGGCCGGTGGAATACAGCAAGATGTCCTCGTCCGATTCCAGCACGACCAGGTTCTCCTCGCCCAGATGCTCGGCAACCCATTGGGTGGAGACGAGCCGTTCCGGGTGGGCATAGGAGGCGTACTTCTCGTTGGAGTCAACAGGCAATGGCATTGATGATCACGATCCTTGCAGTTCTTGGTACTGGGCCACGCTGAAATCAGCTGGCGCCGGGCTTCACATCTAGCCTAGTCCCGAACCGCAGCGATGACGGTGTGGGATACGACATTTTAGGCAATCAACGCCGCCATCCAAGGTAAACTGGCCGATGGGCTTGCCATGGCAGCCCGGATCATCTGAGCAATCAACTGAAGGACTCCCACAGCCAATGGCGACAATCACCCACCTGAGCGAGACCAAGCCGAATCTTTCAATCGAGGAATTGCTGGCCGGTTTCCACCCGTCCTACCGCTTTGGTGAAGTGTCCTTCAATACCTACCGGCCCGATCCGACGCAGCCCTCGCAGACCGAGGCCGTCAACAAGCTCAAGGCCTTTGCTGAAACCGTCGGCAAGAACGACTCGGGTTCTTTCCTCTCCAAGCTTTTTGGCAAGAAAAAAGAAACCAAGAACGGCATCTACCTTGATGGCGGATTCGGTGTTGGCAAGACGCACCTGCTGGCTTCGCTGTGGCACGCCGCGCCGGGCCGCAAGGCCTTTGGCACCTTCGTCGAATACACCAACCTTGTCGGTGCCCTCTCCTTCCGCCAGACCGTTGAAGTGCTCAGCCAGTACTCGCTGGTCTGCATCGACGAATTCGAGCTGGATGACCCGGGGGACACCGTGCTGATGTCCCGCCTGATGCGCGAGCTCTCCGACGCCGGCGTGAAGCTTGCCGCCACCTCCAACACCTTGCCGGGTGCTTTGGGCGAAGGCCGCTTCGCTGCCGTGGACTTCCAGCGCGAGATCAAAACCCTGTCCGAGCAGTTCGACGTGCACCGTGTTGAAGGCGAAGACTTCCGCCACCGTGGCCTGCCAGATGCTCCTGAGCCCCTGGACGATGAGCAGATCGAAAGCTTCGCGCAGCAGCGCTACCCGGACAAGACCCTTGCCGTGGACGATTTCGATCAGCTCGTTGCCCACCTGTCCCAGGTCCACCCCTCGCGCTACCGCCAGCTGCTGTCCGAAACCGATGTCCTGGTATTGCACAATGTGGACACCATTACGGACCAGGCCATCGCCCTGCGCTTCGTGGTCCTCGCTGACCGCCTGTATGACAAGGACGTGCCGATCGTGGCTTCGGGCAAGCCGTTCAGCGAGCTGTTCACACCGGAGATGATGTCCGGCGGCTACCAGAAGAAGTACTACCGCGCGGTCTCGCGCTTGACAGCCTTGGCCCGCGAAGGCCAGATCGGCGAACCAGCGATCTAGGCCAGATCCCTACTATTCGTTTCTTCATCGCCGGGCACTGCGCTCGGCGATGAAGTGCGTTAACAGCCCTGCCACCAGCGCCCAGAATGCACCGCCAATGCCGAAGAGCGTGAGATTTCCGGCGGCGACCAGGACCGTGACCAGCGCGCTCAAGCGCCACGTGGCATCGCCCATCGCGCCCACCAGCGAACTTCCCAGCGTGGCCAACAAGGCCAAGCCCGCAGCCGCCTGAAAGAGCCCTTCGGGCGAGGTATTGGCCACCGAGACGATCAGGGCGCTGAACGTTCCGAACAACAGGTAGAAAATTCCTGAGCTTGCCGCGGCCCGCCAACGTAGATTCGGATTCTCACCCGCCTGTTCTCCGGCAGCCAGTGCTGCGGTAATGGCCGCAAGATTGATCGCATGGCCGCCGAATAGGGCACCGGCTGCGGAACCGATGCCGGTGAGGACCATTGAAAGGCGCCACGGCAACTGATATCCGAATGAATTGAGCACGGCCACTCCCGGAATGTTTTGCGAGGCCATGGTCACGATAAATAGCGGCACGCTGATGCTGGCCACCGCCTGCCATGAAAACTCTGGCACCACGAATTCGAGTTGCGGCACTACCTGTAGCTGTTCCCACGCCTGATTCTGTCCAATATGCCAGAGCCCGAAGCCCACGGCGGCCAGCATGCTCACAGCCACCGCGAATTTTGGCAGTATCCGCAGCCCGATCAAGAAGACCAAGAGGATCCCAAGCGCTGGGACAGTTATGGTCCCCAGCGAGGTAAATGGCTTGATGCAGAGCGGGAGCAACACCCCGGCCAGCATGCCCTGGGCAATCTGCACCGGGATCCGCGTCAACAACTTGTGCAGCCCAGGCAGCAATCCCGTCAGCACGATCAGGACGCCGCTGATCATGAAGGCGCCGATCGCTTCTGCAAACGTGAACGCACCCGGCGCCAATGAGGCGAGCATGGCCGCGCCCGGCGTGGACCACGCAATGCTGATCGGCATCCGATGGCGCCACGACAGCACCATGGTGCATATGCCCACGCACACCGAAAGAGCCAACAGCCCCGAGGCGGCCTGCGCCGGTGAAGCCCCGACCTGAAATAGGCCAGCGAGTACAACAGCGAAGGAAGCGACAAAGCCAACTAATGTGGCGATCAATCCCGCAATGACGGCGTGGCCTAAACTATCTTCGATCGAGGAGCGTTGAACCATAAGTCATTTCTACATGCTCGCTCCGGCTAGGGGATAATCACATCCATTTGTGAAGTTAAACGGAAAAGGTACCGACCGCAGTCGGTACCTTTTCTGGATGCTCGGGCAAGCCGAGGGGAGACAAACGAAGGAATTAGCCTTCGTTGTTCTCGCCTTCGCCACCCTCAGCGCCTCCACCGAGTCCATTGAGGTAATCGTTGGCACCACCCTGGATGCCGTCAACCTGCTCAGCGAACTTGCCACCGGTCTTGTCGTCGATGAAATCGCCGACCTGATCGATGCCCTGGGAGACCTGGTCTGGGTTCTCTTTTGCGAATTCCTCTGCCTTGCCACGCAGATCATCAAATCCTGCCATGCTGCACCTCCATTCGTCTGTGGGAACCCCTTTAGCTCCACAACTGTTCTCCACCCTAGGGCGAAAAGCGCGATCAGGGAAGAGGATCAGAAAACTCGGGCGTGTCGAGTCACAAAAGTTAAAGCAAAAATGGGAACCACTTGGAGTGATTCCCATTTTATTTGGAGCGGTCAACGAGGTTCGAACTCGCGACCTCAACCTTGGCAAGGTTGCGCTCTACCAGCTGAGCTATGACCGCAAAAATTATATGAAGTTATGGAGCGGTCAACGAGGTTCGAACTCGCGACCTCAACCTTGGCAAGGTTGCGCTCTACCAGCTGAGCTATGACCGCATGAATATCACGAGGATACTCAGTGCGCGATACTGGGATCGAACCAGTGACCTCTTCCGTGTCAGGGAAGCGCGCTACCGCTGCGCCAATCGCGCCGAAGATTCACGAATGAATCTCGACAGAATCCAAATAGAATCTGAATTCTCAGAGCGGTCAACGAGGTTCGAACTCGCGACCTCAACCTTGGCAAGGTTGCGCTCTACCAGCTGAGCTATGACCGCATAATATTCAATTATTGTAGATTCATGGTCTGGTAAACCATAAGTCTGTGCGCGATACTGGGATCGAACCAGTGACCTCTTCCGTGTCAGGGAAGCGCGCTACCGCTGCGCCAATCGCGCTAAAAAGATCAGCAATCTTCATTGCGAGGTGGGGACGGGATTCGAACCCGCGTATACGGCTTTGCAGGCCGCTGCCTCGCCTCTCGGCCACCCCACCATACTGGCCGAAGCCAGAGTGACTAGTTTAACCTAGTCGGTGAATCTTTTTGCGAGCGGACAACGAGGTTCGAACTCGCGACCTCAACCTTGGCAAGGTTGCGCTCTACCAGCTGAGCTATGTCCGCAAAATGTGTTGTTATTTGAACGTTTCCGTTCTTTCCAACGAGTAAAAACTCTATACGAGTTTTCACATCCGAACAAATCGAAACGCTGAGATCTGGTTCACAACGCCCAAAAACCGCGAATCTACGCGGAAAATTCATATTTCCGCCTCCACTAGGAGCGAAGCGGGGTAGCTGCATGCCATGATCGTGTGCATGACGTCTCCAAAATTAGCGACACAGACCGGTTCGGGCCGCATGTACAGCCGAAAGGTCGGAGGTGAAGCGATTGTCCCATCCATCACCACAGTTATCGGCATGGACAATATGGATTTGTCAGGCTGGGCCGGATACATGGCCGCCAAGTCGCTCTCGGAAGACCATCGGCTGGCTCAGGCTTTGGGAGACGCGCGGCAACTGCGTTCGCTGGTGCGGGACTCGGCCAGTGCGGCTGAGGCCTACAGGGACCAGGCAGCCGCGCGTGGGGATCGCGTGCATAACTATGCCGAGGCTCGGGCATTGCAAGCGCTGGGGCAAGAACACGATCTCGCCGAGGCACGCGCCGCGCTTGAAGCAAATAACGAGTTGGCCTACGCACAGCACTTTGAAGCCTGGTGGACTGATTACAACGTTGAACCACTGGCCGCGGAAGTCACGGTTTGGAATGACAGCGTGGGATATGCCGGGACCATCGACCTTGTTGCAAAGATCGGGGGCCGAGCATGCATTGTGGATTACAAGACAAAGACCTCAGACCGCGATGGTGTCGTCAAGCGTCCGGATGACAAGGTCATCATGCAGTTGGCTGCGGCGTGCAAAGCCGAGGAGCAGATTGTCGACGCCGAATCTGGCGAATGGGAGCCATGGGAATTTGGAACGGACACCATGCTGCTGGCTGTGGCCCTGGGCGACACCGGAACAAGAACGTTCATGGCGCCTGCGCCGGCCTTGCCGGACTATTGGGCAAAGTTCTACGCCTTGCGCCGCAATTGGGAAGCCACGCATAAGATCTCCCAGGCACGAGCCACGCTGGCCGAGATCACGCCGCCAGCTCGATAAAGCCAAGCGCTGACCGCGTAGACTGGAACGGTTAGCTTTCAGCACGGCGAAACCTAATACCAACTGTCTACGGCAAAGAAGGTACCAGCGGATTATGGCGATTTTGGGAATTCGGATCATCGGAGACCCCGTTCTACGCACCCCAGCGCAGGAGGTGACCGACTTTGGCCCGGAGCTCCAGAAGCTCGTCGAAGATATGGATCAGACCATGGAAGACGTCCATGGCGCGGGTCTGGCAGCGCCGCAGGTGGGCGTTTCCCTGCGGGTGTTCACCTATCAAATCGGCGATGAACGTGGCCATATCGTCAACCCGGTTCTCGAATTGAGCGACGATTACCAAGAGGACCAGGTCGAAGGCTGCCTTTCCATTCCCGGGGTAGCCGCACCGGTGCCGCGTCGCCGCCATGTCAAAGCAACCGGTTTCGACAAGTTCGGCAATCCCGTTGCGTTGGAAGGCGCAGGCATGCTGGCCCGCTGCTTCCAGCATGAGACCGATCACCTGGACGGAATCCTCTTTCTGGATCGCCTCGCGCCCGAGGAGAAAAAAGCTGCCTGGCGCACACTGCGTTCAGCCAACTATTCTCAAACCGCCAACGCAACTGTGCAAAAACGCTCGGGCGCTCTCGGCTCCAGCTTCGGCGCAGGAATGGGGAAGTAGCTCATGAGGATCCTCTTTGCCGGCACGCCCCAAGTTGCCGTAACCTCCCTGGACTATCTGCATGAAGCAGGTTTTGAGATCGCGGCGGTGCTCACGCGCCCCGATGCGCCGCTGGGACGCAAGCGCGTGCTCACGCCCTCTCCCGTCGCTGCCCGGGCCGAAGAGCTGGGCCTGCCCATTATCAAGGCAGCGAAAATCACCGCCGAAACCACTGCGGAACTCCAGGCGCTGAACCTCGAAGCGGCGGCGATCGTCGCCTACGGCGGACTGGTTCCAGAAGCTGCATTGCAGGTACCCGCCCACGGGTGGATCAACCTGCATTTCTCGTTGCTGCCGGCCTGGCGTGGCGCCGCTCCGGTCCAGCAGTCGATCATCCACGGGGATGACATCACCGGCGCGGTGACCTTCCAGCTGGAAACCGGGCTGGACACCGGACCGGTTTTCGGGCAGGTCACCGAAAAGATCGGCGAGCTGGACACTGCTGGAATCATGTTGGAGCGCCTGAGCCATTCAGGTTCAACGCTGCTGGTCCAAACGCTGCAGGCATTGGATGCCGGGCAGGCCGTCGGCATCCCGCAGTCTGGTTCGCATACCTACGCCCCGAAGATTACCGATGCCGATGCGGAATTGGACTTCACCCGCCCTGCGACGGAAATCAGGCGTCGCGCCCATGGAACCACTCCGTTCCCTGGGGCCTGGGTGAAGGTCGAGGACCAGCGCTTCAAGTTCGGCCCGCTGCGTGAGTGCCGCGAGGCCAGCGATCTGGAACCTGGCGAAGTGCGAATCGAACCGGGCAAACAACCAAAGGTGCTGATCGGCACCGCAACCTGGGCGCTTGAACCCACAGAAATCCAGCCTCCGGGCAAAAAAATGATGAAGGCCTCCGACTGGGCACGTGGCGTGCTCACCCAGGGAACGAAAGTGAGCTTCGCATGAGCGGGCAGGAACCACGCGGTGGATACCGCGACAATGAGCCACGGCGCGATGCTCAGGGACGAACCCGCAATCGCGGCCAATCCGGTCCGCGCAAATATTCGCAATCGGCTCCCGGGCAGCGCAAGCGCCAAGCGGACCCAGCGCGACTGGTCGCCTTCAAGGTTCTGCGCGAAGTATCCGCTTCGGATGCCTACGCGAACCTGGTGCTGCCCAAGATGATTCGCGAGTTCCAGCTCGATCGGCGCGACGCCGGTTTTGCGACCGAACTGGCCTACGGGGCACTGCGTGGCCAGGGTTTTTACGACGCGATCCTGAGCACCTTGGTCGATCGTCCGCTGGCCGAGCTTGACCCGGCCATTTTGGATGCCCTGCGTTTGGGCGCCCACCAGCTGCTGGCCATGCGCGTGCCGAAGCATGCGGCCCTGGATGAGACGGTCTCCCTGGCTCGTGCCCAAATCGGCGCGGGACCCTCCGGCCTGATCAATGCGGTGCTGCGCCGAGTATCCGCACAAGAAGCTGAACAGTGGATCGCGCAGCTGGCTAACGCAGCCAGTTCGGAATCCGAGCGGCTCTCGATCGAGCATTCGCACCCGGACTGGATTGTTCGCGCCTTGCGTGGCGCGTTGATCGCCCATGGCCGCGATGGCGCGGAAATTGAAGCGCTGCTTCAAGCCGACAACTTGGCACCACTGGTAAACCTTGTCGCCCTCCCCGGTCTGGGCGATCTCACCGGGGCGTTGGAAGCAGGGGCCGAGCCAGGCACTCTTGTGGCCGATTCGGCCACCTATAAGCATGGCGATGTCGCTCGTGTTCCTGGTGTCAAAGAAGGCACGGTGCGGGTCCAGGATGCCGGCAGCCAGGTCATGGCCCGCGCCTTGGCCAACGTCCAGCTGCCCGACGCCGGCGAGGACCGCTACTGGTTGGACCTCTGTGCTGGTCCCGGCGGCAAAGCGGCCCTGCTCGGTGCCATCGCGGTACAGCGCGATGCACGGCTCACCGCCAACGAGCCAACCGCCCACCGTGCGCGCCTGGTCGCCAATTCCCTGGACGCGGTCCCGCACGACTACTGGATGCTCACCGAGGAAGACGGCCGAAAATTCGGTGGCGAAGACTACGCGGGGGACTACGATCGCATCATGGTCGATGCTCCCTGCTCGGGCCTGGGCGCGCTGCGCCGCCGTCCGGAGTCGCGCTGGCGCAAGGCCCCGCGTGACATCCCGGAACTCACGGCACTGCAGGGGGAATTGCTGGACGCGGCCTTTAATGCGGTGCGCGTGGGCGGGGTGGTCGGCTTCGTGACCTGTTCACCGCACCAGGCCGAAACCCGCCTGGTCGTCGAGGACTTCCTGAAGCGGCACGAGAACGCCGCGTTGCTGGACACCGGTGCCGCCGTGTCTAATGTGGTCTACCCGCAAACGCCAGCTGCGGGCCACGTTCTGGGCGAGGGCAGCACCGCACAGCTATGGCCGCATGTGCATGGCACCGATGCCATGTTCATGGCGATCCTGACCAAAAAAGCCTAGTCAAGCACGTATCTTCCAAGGAGCACCTATGCGCAATGCACGGATCCATCCTTCGATCCTGTCCGCCGACTTTGCCAACCTCGCCAGCGAGCTGGAGCGGATCCACACTGCCGATGGCGTGCATGTGGACGTCATGGACAACCACTTTGTCCCGAACCTGACGCTCGGGCTGCCCGTGGTTGAGGCCTTGCAGAAAGCCAGCAAGCTCCCCATCGACGTGCACCTCATGATTGAAAATGCCGATCGCTGGGCTCCTGAGTATGCGCAGCTTGGCGTGGACTCGGTGACTTTCCACGTAGAGGCCTCGGCTGCTCCGATCCGCTTGGCCCGCGAACTGCGTTCGGCCGGCGCCAAGGCCGCCATGGCATTGCGCCCAGCGACCCCGATCGAGCCCTACCTGGATATGCTCGGCGAACTGGACATGGTGTTGCTGATGACCGTCGAGCCCGGCTTCGGCGGCCAGAAGTTCCTGGATCTGGTGCTGCCCAAGATCCAGCGCGCCCGAGCGGCCATCGAAGGCAGCGGCAAGCCGATCGCGCTGCAGGTCGATGGCGGCATCTCGCGCGACACCATTCTGCGCGCAGCTGAAGCCGGTGCCGATGTGTTTGTGGCCGGATCGGCAGTGTACTCGGCTCCGGATCCATCTGTCGAGGTTGATGTATTACGCAATCTTGCACTCGGCGGTCATTAAACCCGGCCAAAGTGTGCCAGAATAATTTGTAGTAAACACGAATACGTGCTCCGGGGTCGGTGAAAGTCCGAACCGGCGGTGATAGTCCGCGACCCGCAGCCAAGGCCATAAGCCGAGGATGCGGTTGAACTGGTGAAATTCCGGTACCGACAGTTAAAGTCTGGATGGGAGAAGCACGAATTTGATTTGCCCATTGGCACCGCCGATGGCCCTGAACAGGGCTATCTTCTAGAGCGGAGCCACAGGCCCATCAAATGCACACCCCCGGAGCCGCCGCTTCGAGAAGGGTGAAATGATGGATTTCCTGCGGTGGCTCATTGAAGCTTTCAACTCGCAAATTGCGATCGGCTCGTCGGCACTTCTGGTGCGCGAAGTAGTTGGCAATATTTTCGGCCTCGCCAGTGCCGTCGGCGGCATGCGCCGCAAGGTCTGGGCCTGGCCGCTGGGCATCATCGGCAATCTCCTGCTGCTCACGGTATTCCTCGGCAGCATCTTTGATACCGGATACACCGCGAATCTCTGGGGCCAGGCCGGCCGCCAAATCATGTTCATCGCCGTATCGGTCTTTGGCTGGTACCGCTGGAAGCAGGCGAAAAACGGGACCGGTCATGCGGTCACCCCGCAGTGGGCCTCGAACAAAACCCGCCTGGCGCTGGCCGCTGTTCTGCTGCTGGGCACCGTGGCACTCACCCCGCTGTTCCGCGTGCTCGGATCCTATGAGCCGGTCTGGGCCGATGCCTGGACCTTCGTCGGCTCCCTGCTGGCCACCTATGGCATGGCCAAGGGATGGGTGGAGTTCTGGCTGATCTGGGTGGCCGTTGACGCGGTCGGCGTCCCGCTGCTCTTCTCCGCCGGCTACTACGCCAGCGCGTTCATGTACCTGTTCTATGGCGCCTTCACGCTGGTCGGATTCTTCGTCTGGGCCAAGTCCAAACGCGACGCGAAACCCCGGATCGAAATCGAACTGCCCGACCCGACGATCTCGCAGCAGCGTTAAGAGGTGAGCGAACAATGGTGACAACCCAACAACTGGACGCGGCGCTGGGCACCGCGCTGGAAACCGCCGGACGCGGGCATCGCGGGGCGAATCCGCTGGTCGGCGCCTGTATTTTGGACGACGACGGGAACTTGATCGCCACCGGATACCACCTCGGTGCCGGCCACCCGCATGCCGAGGTCGACGCCTTGCGCCGGCTGGGAAAATTGGATCCTGCCACCGCCGGCAAGCTGACCATGGTCGTCACCCTGGAGCCGTGCAACCACACCGGCCGCACCGGTCCGTGCGCCAAGGCGATCGCTGAGGCTGGAATCGGGCAGGTGCACTATGCGGTGAGCGACCGGACCGCCGCCAGCGGGGGAGCGGAGTACCTGCGAAGCCGCGGAATTCCTGCGACCCAGTTTGCCGATGATGCCGCAGCCCGGGTCCTGAACCATCGATGGTTCCTGTCCAAGGAGCAAAACCGCCCCTTCATCACGGTGAAGCTGGCTCAGTCCTTGGATGCGCGAATCAACGCCCCGGATGGCACCAGCCAGTGGATCACCTCCCCGGAATCCCGCAACCATGCCCATGGGCTGCGGGCCCGCGTGGACGGGATCCTGATCGGCACCAACACCGCAGTGATCGACAACCCCCGGCTCAGCGCCCGCACCCGCGATGGCCAGCTGCACAGCAAACAGCCCTATCGGCTGGTGATGGGGGAGCGCGAACTGCCCGAGTCCCTGGCGCTGGCAGTAGGCGATGGCTGGGAGCAAATCAACACCCACGACGTGCACGCGGTGATCAGCCGCGCGAACGAACTGGGGCTGGGCCACCTGCTGATTGAAGGCGGCGCCACGGTGGCCTCGGCGTTCATCGAAGCCGACCTTGCCGACGAGCTGTACTGCTATCAAGCCCCGTTGCTGATCGGCGCCGGCAGCTCTTCGGTCAACCTGCCCACCACGACCCTGGGCCAGGCCCATCGCTATCGGCTGGATTCCTCCAGCAACGAGTCGCTGGCCCGGCTCGGCGACGACATCATGCTGCATCTTGAACCACTGCCCAGCGCCTAGCGCGAACCCACCAAGAATTTATCGAGGAGAAACCATGTTTACCGGAATCGTTACCGGCCAGGGAATCATCGAGGGGATCGAAACCGTTCCCGATCAAGACCTGGCCGTACTGACCCTCAGCGCGCCAGGGCACACCGAGAACCTGGGCCTGGGCGGATCGCTGGCCGTGAACGGCGTCTGCCTGACCGCCACCGAGCTGCAGGGGGAGAAGCTCAGCGTCGACGTCATGGGCGAAACCCTGCGGCGGACCACCACCGGATCGCTGGCCGCCGGCGATCGCGTGAACCTGGAACGCTGCACCCAAGCCGGCGCCCGGCTCGACGGCCACGTCGTGCAAGGCCACGTGGATACGGTGGGCGAAGTGCTCGAACGGGTCGATCACGGTCAATGGACCACCTTCCGCATTTCGCTTGACGACCAGTACGCGCCGCTAGCCGCAGAAAAGGGCTCCATTGCACTGGACGGCATCTCGCTGACCATCACCGGTGTGTCGCCGGCCAGCGCCACCGGCTCGCACTGGGTAGAGGTGGGCATCATCCCGATCACCCTGGCCGAAACCACCATGGGCACCCGCCAGGTGGGAGACAAGATCAATATCGAGGTGGACGTGCTGGCCAAGTACGTCGCCCGCCTGAATGAATTCGGTGGTGCGCGGTAATGGGCTCCTCAACGCTTGATCCGATCCCGGTTGCGCTGGCCGCGCTGGCGGCGGGCCGCGCGGTCGTTGTCGTAGATGACGAGGATCGCGAAAACGAAGGCGATATCATTTTCGCCGCCCAGCATGCCACCAGTGCGCTGATGGCCTTCACCATTCGCTACACCTCCGGGGTCATCTGCGTTCCGCTTGAGGCCAAGCGTGCCGACGCGCTGGGGCTCAGCCCGATGGTCGGCATCAACCAGGACGCCAAGGGCACGGCCTTCACCATCACCTGCGATGCCGCCGAAGGCATCACCACCGGTATTTCCGCCGCTGACCGCGCGCTGACAACGCGCCTGCTGGCCGACCCTGCCACAGCGCCCGCCCAGCTTTCGCGCCCCGGGCACATCTTCCCGCTGCGCGCCGCCGCGGGGGGAGTCCTGCAGCGACGGGGGCACACCGAGGCCGCGGTGGACCTGTGCCGCGCTGCCGGCCTGGAACCGGCCGGCGTGATCGGCGAGATCACCAAGGACGACGGCGAGATGATGCGCCTGGACGACTTGCGGGTTTTCGCGGCCGAACATGATCTGCCGTTGATCTCCATCGACGATCTGGCCCGCTGGCGCCGCGTCAACGACGAGATCGAGCTGACGGATCCGATCAAATTGCCGACCGCTTTTGGCGACTTCACCGCCCGGGCCGCCACTGCCGAAGGCAACGAGCACATGGTGCTCAGCCACGAAGGCCCCGGCGGAAGCGCCCCGAGCAATCTGGTGCGCATCCACTCGGAGTGCCTGACCGGCGATATCTTCGGTTCCTACCGATGCGACTGCGGCGAGCAATTGCACGCTTCGATGGAGCAGATCGCGGCCGAAGGCGGGCATGTCATCTATATTCGCGGCCATGAAGGACGCGGCATAGGACTGGCCAACAAGCTGCGCGCCTACGCGCTGCAAGAATCCGGGATGGATACCCTGGACGCCAATTTGCACCTGGGCTTCCCCGCCGACGCACGGGAGTATTTCGCGGTGGCTGCGATCCTCAAGGCAATGGGGCTGGATACCATCCGCCTGCTGAGCAATAACCCGGATAAGCAGGAGCAGCTGACCAACGCGGGGATCACGGTTGACGAACTGGTAGGACTGCGCATTGCACCGCGCGAGCAAAACTCCGCCTACCTGCACACCAAGCAGGCGCGCTTCGGCCACCACCTCGATCTTCCCGACGAGCAGCTGTCCGATTTCGAAGCCGACGCCTACCACGGCGCCTAGAACCACCACTACACAGGGAGCAAATGCATGAGCAAGCACGGAGCGCCAACGGATGTTGCCGATCAGCTGGAATCACTGGCCGGCACTGGCAAGTTCAACGGACTCAAGGTTGCGATCGTTGCAGCCAGCTGGCATGAGGTCATCATGACCGGCCTGATTGATGGCGCGCAGCGCGCCGCCAAGGACGCTGGCCTGGAGGCGAATACCACGCTCATCCGGGTGCCGGGCACCTTTGAACTGCCGGTAGCCGCAGCCAATCTGGCCAGCGACTACGACGCGATCATCGCCTTGGGCGTGGTCATTCGCGGTGGAACCCCGCACTTCGACTACGTCTGCTTGGCGGCCACCAACGGCTTAACCAGTGTGAGTGTCGACACCAAAACCCCTATCGGCTTCGGCGTGCTCACTTGCGATAACGAGGAGCAGGGCCTTGACCGTGCTGGCTTGGAAAACTCCAGCGAAGACAAAGGCTATGAGGCCTATTCTGCGGCGGTCATGACCGTTGCTGCCTTGGCCTAGCCCATCAGGCGACCCGTCACAAAGGGCCACCTGAATGCAGGTGATGCCAAGAAAAACGCTAGGATTGATTCCGTGAAAACTTTTGACGAGCTCTTCAGCGAATTGTCGCTCAAGGCACAGCAACGCCCGGAAGGCTCTCGTACCGTCACCGAACTCGACTCTGGTGTCCATGGCATCGGTAAAAAAGTAGTCGAAGAAGCCGCCGAAGTTTGGATGGCTGCGGAGTACGAATCCGACGAGGCCGCAGCAGAGGAAATCTCCCAGCTGCTCTACCACCTTCAGGTTCTCATGATCGCCAAGGGCATGACCTTGGCCGACGTTTACAAGCATCTATAGCCGTCGCGACACTGCGCTCGGATCACGCACGATCCGGGCGCAGGCATCGCACGGCAGTAACAACGGCCAAAGAAAATAATCCTTGGCGCTTGTTTATGGCTGAACGCCGCAGCGCCACACTGACGAAATGAGTCAACAATGCTCCGCGTAGCCCTACCCAACAAGGGTGCCCTGTCAGAAATCGCTTCCACCATGTTCAAGGAAGCCGGCTACCTCCAGCGCCGCGATTCGCGCGAACTGGTCCTGGTCGACGAAGAGAACCAGGTTGAATTCTTCTATCTGCGCCCGCGCGACATCGCCGTCTATGTAGGCCGAGGCATTCTCGACGTGGGAATCACCGGTCGCGATCTCTACCTCGACGCCGACGTGGACGATGACGTTGAAGAGCAGCTGTCCCTGGGCATCGGCAAATCCGTCTTCCGCTTCGCTGCCCCGATCGGCGCGTTCAACGACGCCAAGCAGCTCAACGGCAAGCGCATTGCCACCAGCTACGACATCCTGCTGCGCCACTACCTCCAGAAGTCCGGCATCGAAGCTTCGATCGTCCGTCTTGATGGCGCCATCGAATCCTCCGTTCGACTAGGTGTAGCAGATGCCATCGCCGATGTCGTGGAAACCGGCAACACCATCAAGGCCGCCGGCATGGAGATCTTCGGTGATCCGCTGTTGCAGTCCGAAGCGGTATTGATTGGCCGCGTTGACCACAAGCCGGCCGGCCTCGACGTGTTGATCCGTCGCCTCAACGGCGTACTGGTCGCCCGACAGTACGTCATGCTCGACTACGATGTGCGTCGCGAACAAGCCGAAGAGGCTTGCGCCCTGACTCCAGGCCTGGAGTCGCCAACTGTTTCGGATCTTGCCAACTCGGACTGGGTTGCTGTCCGCGCGATGGTGAAGAAGTCGCAAACCAACAACATCATGGACGAACTTTACGACGTGGGTGCGCGAGCCATTCTGGTCAGCCAAATCCACGCCTGCCGTATCTAGTAGACAAGGAATCTACCTTCGATGAGCGTTGCTATTCGTGTTATTCCTTGTCTCGATGTTGATGCTGGCCGCGTCGTCAAGGGCGTCAACTTTGAGGGCCTTCGCGATGCCGGCGACCCGGTGGAACTGGCTCGCCGCTATAACGAAGCCGGTGCCGATGAACTGACCTTCCTGGACGTCACCGCATCAAGTGCCGACCGCGAAACGACCTACGAGGTTGTTCGGCAAACCGCAGAGGAAGTCTTCATCCCGCTGACCGTTGGCGGGGGAGTGCGAGCCGCAGAAGACGTTGATCGTTTGCTGCGCAACGGTGCTGACAAGGCATCGATCAATACCGCTGCGGTCACCCGTCCAGAGGTAATCAACGAAATCACCGAGCGCTTCGGTTCCCAGGTACTAGTGCTCTCGGTTGACGCTCGTCGCACCGCTGATCCGTCGATCGCATCAGGCTACGAAGTCACCACTCACGGCGGCCGGACCGGAACCGGCATGTGCGCCGTTGCTTGGGCCAAGGAAGCCGCCGAGCGTGGTGTAGGTGAAATCCTGCTCAACTCGATTGACGCCGATGGCACCAAGGACGGGTTCGATCTGGAGATGATTCGTGCGGTTCGCGCCTCCGTATCGGTACCGTTGATCGCCTCCGGTGGTGCTGGGAAGCCAGAAGATTTCCCTCCAGCGATTGCAGCTGGTGCGGATGCCGTTCTAGCGGCTTCCATTTTCCACTTTGGACCCAAGGACATGATCGCCCAGGTGAAGCAGGCGATCCGCGACGCCGGTTATCCGGTTCGCTAGTTCTTCAACAGAAATGGCTCGACACTTCGGTGTCGGGCCATTTCTGTTGAATTCAGTCATTGGCGATGAGTTCCTTCTCAGTTCGCCAGACGTCGATTGGCAGGTTATTGCTCGGAACTGCTGCCTGTCCTGGAATTGCTTGCCACGGTCCGCCATCAACGCTGAATTCGCCGCGGTACAAGGTCGTCACTTTGACACCGAATTTGCCTGTCTCTGAGTAAGAGTGACTGGTTGGGGTCTCGTCGTGCAGAGTATGCGACGGCATAGCCTCGCCGGGGAAGCTCAGATTTCTCGTGGCCCCGTCTCCGTAGTTCCAATTCCATTGGATCGGTATAGCCTTGATACGCACATCTGATCCGGACAAATTGGATTTGAATTCCTGGATTTCCTCGCTGGCCCAGAAGTGCGTGTGCCCGTTGCGTAAAGAAAACTTGTTCGGCGCACTCTGAATTGTGGACCCCTTGATTGGATAGGTTCGGAACTTTTCGATCGTTATGATAATTGGATCTCGTTCTACGAACATTTCTTTTGGAAGTTGAATTTTTGGAGGATCCCCTGGACAAAAAATATACTGGCGAATAACCCGGCCATTGTTTTGGCCTTCAGTGCCCAGTATTTGTCGAATCACAGGGAAACTACCGTCAGGGCAAGCCTTTACGTCTGGATTAGACGTGCAGCGGTTCACTTGTTCTCGCCCTGGCTGACACATATCAAGATCCTTAATCTTGAGACGTGGTTTCCGCTTTTCGACGTTTTGTGTCTTTGGTTCTTTTATCTTAGGGCTGGGTGATTTAGGAGTTGCGTATGGCTCGACACCATCAGGATCCGTAGAGCAGTCTCTGTTTGAGTGATTAAAGCTTTTATCGCCAAATTTGACGTTTTCGGAACAATCTTCATGTTTATTTGCAGTTGTAAAATTTGGGGTGACGGGTAGCAGCGGGATTGGTAAGACGAGAAGCGCGAGTGACATGAGGAATTTCATGATCAGTCCGAACCAACGAGAGCTGTGTATACGCGCCATTTCTTGTCATACTCAAGACCCAGCGACATTACTGTTGACTTTGTGGCCGTAAATTCTTCGGGAGTTTTACGAGACTTGTTATAAAGGTACCCACTATCGGAAGTGAAAGAAACAGTTACGACTGCTTTGTCATTGGCGGACATGTATGAATCCAAAATTGTAGCGTGGTGCAATCCGCCAACCCGCCATGTACCATTTCTCTTGGCTCGATCCGCAGGGTCTATCAGTGTGTTCCCGCAAACTTGACATTCACGGGTAGTAACGTTTTTCAGCGGTGTTGAGTCATTAGACTCAACAGTGAAATTGATGAGCTCGAAATAATACTTCGCAAACTCTGTGGCTCCGTCTTTGTTTCTATGTTTGGCCATACTGGGTAGGTCTGGTAGTGGAACATTCTGGGCAGGAGATTCTGAGTTGGCTGGCACATAAACCGCATCCGTAGTCGGAGAGCTCCGCGTCTCCGCTGTTGCACTGGTCGATTGGGAACTACTCGTTGATTCGGGAGCTCCAAGTTCGTCTTTCCCTGAAGAGGCTACACAACTAGACAACCCGATGATGAGTGTGGCCAAGAAGATCAGCTTAGTGAACCGCATCTCGTAACTCCGTCGCAAAGGGGACTCGATTGTCCGATATCCTATGCCCTTTGATGGTAGTTGTGGAGGTTCAGAGGGTAATTTGTGGATTGATTGAGGTGGGTGTGTGTTGAAATGCGTTCTGCGAGTTTTGGTTAGTAACACGCAAATTCTTCAAGGAGGTCTCTTATTTTTGGTTGGTAAGGCCTGAGAAGTAAGCCCCAAATAGGACAACGCTAGAACCCGGGCTTGAAGCCCTTGACGATTTCCAGGGCCGTCTCTCCGCCTTCAAAAAGCACGAGGCTCTGATCGATGCGCCCGAAACCGTAGAGCATCAATTCAGTGACCGGGCCGGTGATCGACACGGCGTTTGGTGCCTTTTTCGCTACGTGCCGCTGACCGTCCGGGCGGGTCAAGATGATTCCGACGGGAGCTTTTCGGAAGAGGACACGCGACATGCGAGTCAGGGACTGCCAGAGAAGCTCCGTATACTCCTTGTCCAAAACGCGCGGTGCCCACTGTGCTCGGGCACGCCGGACATCTTCGGTGTGGATGAAGTACTCGGAGAGGTTTGCTGCCTGATCGAACTTGTCGATGACAAACGGCGAGTACTTGGCCGGACCCGAGCGGAAAGTGCGGATGAGCGAGGCATAGCGTTCAGGGGACTGCGCCGCGTTGGCGAGTTCATTGACCTTGGCCTCGAGCTTCTTGGACAGGGGTTTGAAAACCACGCCCGCGGCAAGGATCGATCGCTCGCGCACAACAAGGTGCGCGGCAAGATGACGGGTTTGCCACCCGTCGCAAAGAGTGTCAGCGGTAGGACCTGCGGCAAGCAAGGTCTCGGCCAACGCGAGTCTGGAAGCCTGAACTAAGTGCATCACTTCTGAAAGTAGCACGGCGCGCGCACTGATTAGGGCAATGCGCCGGCAGTGTCGCCCATGTCCTGTGGGGCTTTGGCGAGCAGTGCGTCACAGGTCAATGAAACCGGGCTGAAACCAGTATGCTAAAGGGGATGTCTACTTCTAACGACGGCTCGAATTTGAGCCCCGAAACCCCAGGCCTGGATCCGGCCATTGCCGTTCGGCTCAAGCGTGATGGCAATGGGCTGGTCGCCGCGATCGCGCAGCAATACGACACAGGCAAGGTACTCATGCTCGGCTGGATGGATGACGAGGCGCTGCACCGCACCTTGACCACGGGACGGGTGACCTTCTACTCGCGCTCCCGGCAGGAATATTGGCGCAAGGGCGATACCTCTGGCCACTTCCAGTTCGTCAAGTCCGTCGCTTTGGACTGCGATGGCGACGCATTGCTGGTGCAGGTGGATCAGGTGGGGGCGGCATGCCACACCGGTACCGAGACCTGCTTTACCGATCGCCAGCTGCCCGCTGCGATCGGCAATCGCCCCGAATAGCACTTTCCAAATTTCTGGCCGCCAGGATGGACAGGCCGGAATTTGATGCTTCCTGCACGGGATTGACCGCGCGGGATCAACACGTAGAAGAAGAACACTGATGAAAACTCTCGGCAAGATTTCCCCATCGCGCGAGCACTTCGCCATCTTGGCGGCCGATCGCCGCGTTATCCCGGTAACGATCACGGTCCTCGCCGACTCGCTGACACCCATCGGGCTCTACCGGACTTTGGCCCAAGGGCGCCCCGGCACCTTCTTGATGGAATCGGCAGCCCCGGGCGGGGTGTGGAGCCGCTACTCGTTTGTCGGCGTGAATTCGCCGGCCACCTTGAGCACCCGCGGGGGAGAAGCCTACTGGCAGGGGCACGCGCCCGAAGGCCTTCCCGATGGCGGCATCGGCGTTGAGGTGCTGCGCGATACCGTGCGCACTTTGAAGACCGAGCCGGTGCCGGGCATGCCGCCGCTGACCGGCGGCATGGTCGGGTTCATCGGCTGGGAGTGCGTGCGCCACTGGGAAAAGCTGCCAAATCCACCGTTGGATGACCTGAACTTGCCAGAGTTGAGCATGAACCTGGTTGCCGATATGGCGGCCCATGATTCAGTTGAGGGCACGGTGACGCTGATCGCCAACGCCATTAACTTCAACGGCAGCGACGAGAATGTCGATGAAGCCTACGACGACGCGGTGGCGCGCTTGCAGGCGATGCTCGACCAGTTGTCCCGGCCGGTGGAAGCCGCCGCCTCGGTGCTCTCCGGAACCGACGTTCCGCGCGAAAAGCTCATGGACGAAGTCACCCACTCGTGGGCCGAAAACGAGTACCTTGAGGCGCTGGCCAAGTCAAAGACCGCGATCGTGGACGGCGAGGTGTTCCAGATCGTGGTCTCCCGGCGCTTCGAATTGGAGACCCAGGCCGACGCGCTGGATGTCTACCGGGTGCTGCGTGCCACCAACCCGAGCCCGTACATGTACCTGTTCAACTTCGTAAATGAAGATGGCGAGGCCTTTGAAATCGTCGGCTCCTCGCCCGAAGCGCTGGTGACGGTCAACGACTCGCATGTGGTCACCCACCCGATCGCCGGATCCCGTCCGCGTGGCGCGAATTACGAGGATGACCAGCTCTTCGAGAAGTCGCTGGTGAATGACGAGAAGGAACGGGCCGAGCACCTGATGCTGGTCGATCTGTCACGCAATGACCTGTCCCGGGTTTGCCAAGCCGGCACCGTGGAGGTCACCCAGTTCATGGAAGTCGAGCGCTTCAGCCACATCATGCATCTGGTGTCCAATGTCGTGGGCAAGACCCGCGAGGATGTTGACGCCTACGACGTGCTGGCCGCGACCTTCCCGGCTGGCACGCTCTCCGGGGCGCCGAAGCCGCGCGCCCTGCAGCTGCTCGACGAATATGAGCCTTACCGCCGTGGCATCTATGGCGGAGTCGTGGGCTACCTCGACTTTGCAGGCGATATGGATATGGCGATCGCCATCCGCTCCGCGCTGCTCAAGGGCGGACGCGCCTATGTGCAGGCCGGCGGCGGCATCGTGAACGATTCCAAGTTCGCCGATGAGGCATTGGAAACCGTGAACAAGGCGGCCGCGCCATTGCACGCCGTTTGGGCCGCGCAATCCATGCACGCAGCCCATACCATCAACACCGAACTAGGTGAACGCAAGTGAAGAAATTGACCAGTGCCCGCTACCTGGCCATGGTTGGCGTGCTCGGCGCCCTGTTGGGATTTTGGTCCGCGACCCAAACATGGATCACCGTGGACGTGGCCGCCAGCTCGGTGCAGATCCCGCAGATCGTGATCGACGGCGCGAGCGCTGCCGCATCGGTCACCGCCGTGTGCGTGGTTGTGCTCGCCGCGTCGCTGGCACTGCTCATTGCCGGAAAGATCGCCCGCTATATCATCGCGGCGCTGAGCCTGCTGGCCGGCGTGTCGGCAATTGCCGCGGGAGCCGGCGCGCTGGGCGATCCGCAGGCCGTGGCGGCCACCGCCGTGGCCGAGGCGACCGGGCTGGCCCAAAATGCGGGCGAGTACTCGGTGACCGCGTGGCCGGTGATCGCCATTGCGGCGGGCGCCCTGATGGCCCTCCAGGCGGTGCTGACATTTGCCTTCGCGCGCCACTGGCCAACCAAAGCCAGCAAGTACGACCGCCAGGCAGCCAAAAGCGCCAGCGTGCCCAAGGACGCCTCCTCGCGGAGCATCGCGAACTGGGAGCAGCTTTCGGCCGGCGAGGATCCTACCTCCGAAGCCAAATAGCAAGACCGGTGGTGATTCGCGCCACCGATTTGAAACGAAAGCCCGGGCAAATAGGATGTGACCGGGCACAGATGGCAGAATGGTTTCTGAAGAGCAGCGACGCCGGCCTGCATCCTGGGCCGCGGCGCATCAACAAACATAAGGAGAACGCGAGAAATGTCGCAGAACACCGAGATCGATCCGGTATACGCCGAAGAGATTGGCCACGGTAACTCCATCGCAGCCTGGAGCTGCGTGCTGATCATGACCGTAGGTTTCATCGTCGGCGGCATTGCCTTCGCGAACCTGGCTTGGTCCATCGTCTGGGTCGGCTGCGGCATTGTAGTTCTTGGCCTGATCGTTGGCGCCATCCTGAAGGCCGCCGGCTTTGGCGTCGGTGGCGCACGCAGTGGAGCATCGCACTAAATTGACTGTTCTTGATGACATCATCGCGGGCGTCCGGGAAGACCTGGGCGCCCGTCGCGCAACCACCAGCCTAGAGGCCATCAAGGCCGTTGCCGCTGAAGCTGCCCCGGCCCGCGACGCGTTTGCGGCCTTGGGCGGCCGCGACCAGCAGGGCACCCGGGATCACACACTGCGGGTGATCTCGGAGGTCAAGCGCAAGTCCCCGTCCAAGGGCGCGCTGGCGGAGATTGCCGAGCCTGCCGTTCTGGCCGCCGAATACGAGGCCGGAGGCGCCTCGGTGATTTCGGTGCTCACCGAAGCCCGCCGCTTTGGCGGTTCGCTGGCTGACCTGGATGCTGTGCGCGCGGCGGTGCAGATTCCGGTGCTCCGCAAGGACTTCACGGTCGATGAGTACCAGATTTACGAGGCACGTGCCCACGGCGCGGACCTCGTATTGCTCATTGTTGCGGCGCTGGATGACCAATTGCTGAAATCTTTCCTAGAATTAACGCATCAGCTGGGAATGAACGCCCTGGTCGAGACGCACACCGAGGAAGAAATCCAGCGTGCGCTGAAGGCCGGAGCGAAAATCATCGGGGTCAACGTGCGCAATTTGAAGACGCTCGACGTCGATCCTGCGACCTTCGGCAAGCTTGCCCCGCTGATCCCATCAGAAGCGGTGATCATCGCCGAATCCGGTGTTGAATCCACCGAGCAAGTCGCCCAATATGGTGCTGCCGGTGCCGATGCCATCCTGGTGGGTGAGGCCCTGGTGAAGCACGCGAATCCGCGAGCCACCGTCGCCGAATTCATCACCGCTGGAACCGAAGCCAAACCGCAGCGCTAGCCGCGGCGGAGCCAAGGAACCAGGTACAAACTTTCACGTGCCCCGCAGGAGCTTCCGGCGGGGCACGAGACATACCATGAATCAAGCTTCGTTTGAGAAAAGAGGGAATCGATGAGCACCCCGGAGAATTCCGCGCACGGCCAGTCGATCGATGCACAGTCGCTAAGGCACGCCAGTGGCCCTTATTTTGGCGCCTACGGTGGACGATGGATGCCCGAGTCCCTCATGGCGGCGATGGACGAGCTGAATGAGACCTTCGAAGCGGCCAAGAAGGACCCCGAGTTCGTCGCCCAGATCAAGGACCTGAACAAGAACTATTCGGGACGCCCCTCGCTGCTCACCGAGGCCAAGCGCTTCTCGCAGCAGTACTGCGGCGGGGTGCGGATCTTCCTCAAGCGCGAAGACTTGAACCACACCGGCAGCCACAAGATCAACAACGTGCTCGGCCAGGCATTGCTGGCCAAGCGCATGGGCAAGACCCGCATCATCGCTGAAACCGGTGCCGGCCAGCACGGTGTGGCCTCGGCCACCGCCGCGGCCCTGATGGGCCTGGAATGCGTGGTCTACATGGGCGCCGAGGATACCCGCCGGCAGGCGCTGAACGTGGCCCGGATGCGGCTGCTCGGCGCCACCGTCATCCCGGTGACCGTCGGCTCCCAGACGCTGAAGGACGCCATCAACGAAGCCCTGCGCGACTGGGTGGCGAATGTGGAGAACACCCACTACCTGCTGGGTACCGCCGCTGGCGGCGCTCCTTTCCCGGCCATGGTGCGCTACTTCCACGAGGTGATCGGCGACGAGGCACGCGAGCAGATCCTGGCCCAGGCCGGGCGCCTGCCCGATGCGGTCACCGCCTGCATCGGCGGCGGATCGAACGCGATCGGCATCTTCCACGGTTTCCTCGATGACCCAGAGGTCGAGATCTACGGCTTCGAAGCCGGCGGCGACGGCGTGGACACCGACCGCCACGCCGCCACCATCACCCTGGGCCGCCCGGGCGTGCTGCACGGCGCGAAGTCCTACCTGATGCAGGACGACGACGGCCAGACCATCGAGTCGCACTCCATTTCCGCGGGGCTTGACTATCCGGGCGTCGGCCCGGAGCACGCCTACTTGGCCGACATCGGCCGTGTCAGCTACGAACCGGTCACCGACACCGAGGCCATGGATGCGTTCAAGGCGCTATGCCGCACCGAGGGCATCCTGCCGGCGATCGAGTCCGCGCACGCCCTGGCCGGCACCATCCGGCTGGCCCAGCGCAAGGTCGCCGAGGGAGTCGTGCCGCAGGAGACCATCATCATCGCGAACCTCTCGGGCCGCGGGGACAAGGACGTGGGCACCGCAGCCGCCTGGTTCAACATGATCGACGAAAAAGATGCCGAAGCCGAAATCAACGCGGCCAACTCGCAGAACTCCGAGGAGAAGTAGATGACCCGCGTGACTAGTGCTGAAAAAATCGCTGCCGCCCGTGCCGAGGGCCGCCCCGCATTGATCGGCTACCTGCCAGCTGGTTTCCCGGACGTCCCGACGAGTATTGAAGCCGCCGTGGCGCTGGCCGAAAATGGCGTGGACATCATCGAAATCGGCATCCCCTATTCCGACCCGGTCATGGATGGTCTGGTCATCCAGGAAGCCACGGTGCAGTCGCTGTCCAACGGCTTCAAGGTGCCGCAGATTTTTGATATCGTGCGCGGCATCACCGAACGTACCGATGCGGCCGTGATGGTCATGACCTACTGGAATCCGGTGCTCCGCCTGGGCGTGGACGAGTTCTCCCGCCGTTTCGCCGAAGCTGGCGGCGCCGGCCTGATCACCCCGGATCTGGTCCCGGATGAAGCCGAGGAGTGGATCGAGGCGAGCACCAAGCACGATCTGGAGCGCGTCTTCCTGATCGCCCCATCCTCCACCGAAGAGCGCGTGCAGCGCACCGTGGATGCCTCCAGCGGATTCATCTACTGCGTATCGCTGATGGGCGTCACCGGCGCGCGCAGCGAAGTCTCCTCGGCCGCCGAAGCCGTGGTAGCCGCCGCGCACGCCGCCGGCGCAGCCAACGCCTGCGTTGGCCTTGGCGTCTCGCGCCGCGAGCACGTGGAAGAAATCGGTGCCTACGCTGACGGCGTGATTGTCGGTACCGCCCTGGTGGCCGCCTTGCGCGACGGGGGAGTGCCAGCCGTTGGCCGCCTCGCGGCAGAACTGAGCGGACGAGCCTGATGGGCATCAGCACCCAGCTGGCCCTGGCCCTGCCAGCCTCCATTCCCTCCCCGCCATCGGAGCTGTCCAAATTCAGCATCGGGCCGCTGACCATCCATGCCTACGCACTATGCATCCTGGCCGGCATCCTGCTGGCGCTATGGCTGACCAATAAGCGGATGCAGGCCCGCGGCGGCAATTCCGACATGCTCTGGGACATCGCGATCTGGGCGATCCCCTTTGGCATTATCGGCGGCCGGCTCTACCACGTGCTGATCACCGACCCGATGTACTACTTCGGGCTGGCCGGGCAGCAGGCGCACTGGGCCGAGATACCCCAGCTGTGGCTGGGCGGGCTGGGAATCATGGGTGCGGTATCCCTCGGTGCCCTGGGTGCCTGGATCGGCTGCCGCAAGACGGGCATCCGGCTCTCGGCATTTGCCGACGCGGCTGTGCCGGGGCTGCTGCTGGCCCAGGCCATCGGACGCTGGGGCAACTGGTTCAACCAGGAGCTCTTCGGCGCACCGACCACCCTGCCCTGGGGATTGGAAATCGACCCCAACAGCTACAATTTCCCAACTGGCCTGCCTGCCGACACGCTCTTCCACCCGACCTTCCTTTACGAGTCGCTGTGGAACGTGCTCGGCGCGCTGGTGCTGATCGGGCTGGACCGCAAGTTCAAGCTGCGCCGCGGAGCGATGTTCTGCTGCTACATGATCTGGTACGGCATCGGCCGCACCTTCACCGAGTCCCTGCGCCTGGACCCGGCGGAAATCATCACCATCGGGCCGCTGGGCCTTAGGGTGCACCAGTGGCTGGCCATCGCCCTGGTGATCGCCGGAGCCATCGCCTTGTTCCTGGTCCTGAAGCGAACCCGCAGCCAGGATGCCGATCCGTTCTTCCTGCCAGGGCGCAAGCCGGAAGCGGCGGCCGAGGGCGCAAACCCGGCCGGAACCGACGCATCGGCCGAAGCCGCAGGCGAAGGGCCGCAGGAAAAAAATATCGAATAGCGAAGGTGCCAGGTTTTCGACCCTGGCTCCGGACAAGTGCTGATCGGCCGACAAGTATGCCAACTTGTCGGCCGCAGCTGTCTTACCACCCTCGCCAGCGGCCCGATGCCGCTTACATGACGCGCGACCGGCCAAGTATGGCGAAACCTGTCGAAAAAATCGGAAATAATTTCTCGCGGCCCACGATAAGTCTCCGCAACATTCCTGAAACATGAAAAAGCCTCAGAAACAGGTAGACAAAACCGTTTTTCAGGGTTTTGACCTCACGGGGCCATGCTGAAGCAGCAGTGCGCGGACCCTGTTTTTAACATTTCTGAAACACAAACAGTCGCACTGGAGAAACAAAAATTGCGTAACGTGTGATGTTGGCATCGCGATGGGCCCTCAACCCCTGGAGCGGACCTGCGATGCAGTACCACAACGAGGTGGGAAATGTTCGTCCCCGAAACCTCGATACGCAGGCACACCCCGCTTGGCACTGTCGATACGTTTCAAGTCGATGAGACATTCAGGCGGCCGGTCGCCCTTGCAAGAAATATACTCTTTGCCTAAGGGGTCGGCGCGCCTATCCTGCATGAACCACAGAAAGGCACGCTCATGAGCATGACCGGAGTCCAAATGAACGCCTCGCCAGGCTCTGGCGAGGACGTTGCCTCGCCATACACCCGCTTCGCGGCGCTGCCCGGCGCGCAGGGGCTGTATGACCCAGCGGCTGAAAAGGACGCCTGCGGTCTGGCAATGATTGCGTCCCTGAAAAACGAATCCAGCCACGATATCGTCGTGCACGCGCTGACCGCTTTGCGCCGCCTGGAACACCGCGGCGCCATCGGCGCTGACGAAGGCACCGGTGACGGTGCAGGCATCCTGCTGCACATGCCCGACGCGTTCTTGCGCAGCGCCACGAGTTTCCCGCTCCCCCAGGCCGGATCGTACGCCGTGGGCATGGGCTTTTTGCCAGCGGAAACCAAGGAGCGCGAATACGCGCAGTCCGAACTTGAAAGCCTCGCCGCCGAAGAGAACCTGTCGGTACTGGGCTGGCGCGAAGTGCCGGTCGATGCCTCGGTCCTGGGTGCTTCGGCTCGCAAGGTCATGCCCTACATCACCCAGTTCTTTGTCGCCTCGCCTGCCGGAGCACCGGCCTTGAGCAGCCGCGAACTCGATGCAGCGGCCTGGCGCATCCGCCGCCGCGCGCACAACAAGATGGGCGTCTACTTCGCCTCCTTCTCCGCGCAGTCCATCGTCTACAAGGGCATGGTCTCCACCGCGCAGCTCGAGCCGTTCTACCCGGACCTGTCCGAGGCGAGCTTCACCAGCCGCTGCGCGATCGTGCACTCGCGCTTCTCCACCAACACCTTCCCTTCGTGGCCGCTGGCCCAGCCGTTCCGCACCATCGCGCACAACGGCGAGATCAACACGGTCAAGGGCAACCGCAACTGGATGCGCGCCCGCCAGTCCACCCTGGACTCCACGCTGCTGGGCGAAGTGCCTGAAGAGCTGTTCCCGATCTGCACCCCGGGTGCCTCGGACTCGGCCAGCTTCGATGAAGTGGCCGAAATGCTCATGCTCTCGGGCCGCAACGTGACCGAAGCGATCATGATGATGATCCCTCAGCCGTGGGAAAACGACACCCAGATGGATGAGGACCTGCGCGCCTTCTACCAGTACCACTCGATGCTGATCGAGCCATGGGATGGCCCGGCAGCAGTGTGCTTCACCGACGGCCAGATGGCCGGCGCCGTGCTGGACCGCAATGGCCTGCGCCCGGCCCGCTGGTGGGTCACCGATGACGATCTGGTCGTGCTGGCCAGCGAGGTCGGCGTGATCGACGTGGCAGAAGAGCACATTGTCTCCAAGGGCCGTGTCGCCCCGGGCAAGATGTTCGCCGTCGACCTGAATGCCGGCCGCATCGTTGAAGATTCCGAAATCAAGGCCGAGGTTGCCGCGGCCAAGCCATGGCGCGAATGGGTCTCGCACAATATGAAGACCCTGGCCGACTTCCCGGACCTGGAGCACGTGCGTCACAACTCGGCTTCCGTGCTGCTGCGCCAGCTGACCTTCGGTTACACCACCGAAGAACTGCGGGTGCTGCTCGCCCCGATGGCCACCGCCGGCGCTGAGCCGCTGGCCGCCATGGGCACCGATACCCCGATCGCCGCCCTGGCCGACCGCCAGCGCCTGCTCTTCGACTACTTCACCCAGTCCTTTGCGCAGGTCACCAACCCGCCGCTGGATGCCATCCGCGAAGAGCTGGTCACCTCGATGCGCACCACCATCGGGCCCGACGGCAACCTGCTGAGCCTGGATAAGGTTCCGCAGACCCAGATCGCCTTGGACTACCCGGTGTTGACCAATGACCAGCTGGCCAAGATCGTGAACCTGCGCGACGAATCCGGATCCAAGCTCTCGCTGAAGGTCCGCGGGCTCTACCGCCCGGCCGGCGGCGAATCGGAACTGCGCGCCCGCCTGCAGGAAATCTGCGAGAAGGTCTCCGCTGCGGTGAACCGCGGCGTGCGCTACATCGTGCTCTCCGACCGCGATTCCTCCGCGGCCTGGGCTCCGATCCCGTCCTTGCTGCTGACTTCGGCGGTCCACCACCACCTGCTCAAGAGCTCGAACCGCACCCGCGCCTCGCTGATCATCGAATCCGGCGACGCCCGCGAAGTGCACCACATTGCGGTGCTGATCGGCTACGGCGCTGCCGCGATCAACCCGTACCTGGCGCTGGAATCGGTGGAGCAGATGGCTGAAGAGGGCGAACTGCCAGGCGTTGACGGTCCGACCGCCAACTCGAACCTGATCAAGGCCCTGGGCAAGGGCGTGCTGAAGATCATGTCCAAAATGGGCATTTCCACGGTCTCCAGCTACTGCGGCGCGCAGACCTTCGAAGCCGTGGGCCTGTCCCAGCGCGTGGTCGACCAGTACTTCACCGGCACCACTACCAAGCTCTCGGGCATCGAACTCGATGTGGTGGCCGCCGAGGCCGCTGCCCGCCATACCCGCGCCTACCCGGAAATCGACGGTGCGTCCCAGGCCAACGAGCTTGAGGTCGGAGGCGAATACCAGTGGCGCCGCGAGGGCCCGCCGCACCTGTTCGACCCGCAGACCGTCTTCCGCCTGCAGCACTCCACCCGAACCCGCCGCTACGACGTGTTCAAGGAGTACACCAAGGCAGTGGACGACCAGGCCGCGCAGCTCAAGACCCTGCGCGGGCTGCTGAAGCTGAAGACCGAGGGCATCACCCCGATCGACATCGACGAGGTGGAGCCGGTCTCCGAAATCGTGAAGCGCTTCGCCACCGGTGCGATGAGCTACGGCTCGATCTCCGCCGAAGCCCACGAAACCCTTGCCATCGCCATGAACCGCTTGGGCGGCAAGTCCAACACCGGCGAAGGCGGCGAGGACCCTGAGCGCCTGCTTGACCCCGAGCGGCGCAGCGCGGTCAAGCAGATCGCCTCGGGCCGTTTCGGCGTGACCAGCTTGTACCTGACCAACGCGGATGACATCCAGATCAAGATGGCCCAGGGCGCCAAGCCGGGCGAGGGCGGCCAGCTGATGAGCCAGAAGCTCTACCCCTGGATCGCCAAAACCCGCCACTCCACCCCGGGTGTCGGGCTAATCTCCCCGCCACCGCACCACGACATCTACTCGATCGAGGACCTGGCCCAGCTGATCCACGATGCCAAGTGCTCCAACCCTTCGGCGCGCGTGCACGTGAAGCTGGTCTCCGAGTCCGGCATCGGCACCGTGGCCGCCGGCGTGGCCAAGGCCAAGGCCGACGTGGTGCTGATTTCCGGGCATGACGGTGGCACCGGCGCTTCGCCGATGAACTCGCTGAAGCATGCGGGCACCCCATGGGAACTCGGCCTGGCCGAAGCCCAGCAGACGCTGATCCTCAACGGCTTGCGCGATCGCGTAACCGTACAGGTCGACGGCCAGCTCAAGACCGGCCGCGACGTGCTGATCGGTGCCCTGCTGGGTGCCGAGGAGTTCGGTTTCGCCACCGCGCCGCTGGTGGTTTCGGGCTGCATCATGATGCGCGTCTGCCACCTGGACACCTGCCCGGTGGGCGTGGCGACACAGAACCCTGTGCTGCGCGAGCGCTTCAACGGCAAGGCCGAATTCGTGGTGAACTTCTTCGAGTTCATCGCCCAGGAAGTCCGCGAACTGCTCGCTTCCCTGGGTGCGCGCACCCTGGACGAAGTGATCGGCCGCGTGGAATTGCTGGAAACCGACGCCGAGCAGCTGGGCGCGCACCGCAAGGTCACCGGCCTGGCGCTGGAGGCAATCACCCACCAGCCTGCCGTTGAACTTGCTGCCCGCCGTCGCCGCATTGGCCAGGACCACGGGTTGGACAACCACCTGGACCAGCGCCTGCTGGCTGCCGCGACCCCGGCTTTGTCCGATCGCATTCCGGTGACCATCGAGTCGCCGATCGTGAACACCGACCGTTCGGTGGGCACGCTGCTGGGCCACTATGTCACCAAGACCTTCGGGCTGGAGACCCTGGACGATGACACCATCACGGTGAACCTTGCCGGGCGTGCCGGCCAGTCGCTCGGTGCCTTCCTGCCCGCCGGTGTCACCCTGTCCCTGGACGGCGACGCCAATGACTACGTGGGCAAGGGCCTGTCCGGCGGCAAGATCGTCATCCACCCGCCAGCGAGCACCACTTCCGCACCGGAAGAACAGGTGATCGCCGGCAACGTGGTGGGCTACGGCGCCACCAGCGGCTCGATGTTCATCAACGGCATGGTCGGCGAACGCTTCGCTGTCCGTAACTCCGGGGCGAGCATCGTCACCGAGGGCATTGGCGAACACGGTTGCGAGTACATGACCGGCGGCGAGGTGCTGATCCTGGGGGAGACCGGCCGCAACTTCGGCGCGGGCTTCTCCGGCGGTGTCGCCTGGGTCGTCGATTTCGACGAAGCCAAGCTCAACCCGCTGGCAGCCAGCCAGGGCGACCTGCTGATCACCCCGATCACCGACCAGGAGGCCGAGCGCATCCACGAGCTGCTCACCGAGCACATCGCCCAGACCGCATCGCCATTGGCACAGCGCCTGGTGCTGAATTGGGAAGAAACCCGCAACCGCATCACCAGCATCACCCCGCGCGACTTCGCAGCCGTGCAGCAGGTGCGCAGCGATGCCGAAGCCAACGGGCAGAACCCTGATTCGCCACAGGTATGGAACAAGATTTTGGAGGTGACCCGTGGCTGATCCACGCGGATTCCTGAAGGTGACCGAGCGAGTCACCCAACCTAAGCGCCCCGTACCGGTGCGCCTGATGGACTACAAGGAAGTTGTCGAACGGCAGAAGGACGGCACCCTGCAGCAGCAGGCGTCGCGCTGCATGGACTGCGGCATTCCTTTCTGCCACCAGGGCTGCCCGCTGGGCAACCTGATTCCGGAGTTCAACGACCTGACCTACAAGGGCCGCTTGGATGATGCGGCAGCCCGGCTGCTGTCCACCAACAACTTCCCGGAACTGACCGGCAAGCTCTGCCCTGCACCATGCGAGTCCTCCTGCGTGCTCGGGATCAACCAGCCTGCGGTGACCATCAAGCAGGTGGAGGCCGAACTGGCCGAGCACCTGATGGATGCCGGGGACTTTGTCCCACAGCCGCCAGCGCGCCACACCGAGCACCGTGTGGCCATCGTGGGTTCCGGCCCTGCCGGACTGGCCGCCGCCCAGCAGCTGACCCGTGCCGGGCACACCGTGGCCGTGTACGAACGCGATGAGGCCATCGGCGGGCTGCTGCGCTTCGGCATTCCGGACTTCAAGCTGGAAAAGCAGATCATCGATCGCCGCCTGGACCAGATGCGCGAGGAGGGCACGATCTTCCGCACCGGCATCGAAATCGGCAAGGACATCACCTGGAAGCAGCTGCAGCGCGACTACGACGCGGTGATAGTTGCCACCGGTGCCACCGTGCCACGCGAGCTTCCGGTACCCGGCCACAAGCTTGATGGCGTGCACCATGCCATGGAATTCCTCACCGATAACAACCGCGTTGTTGCCGGTACCAGCAGCGAGCGCAAAATCGATGCCAAGGGCAAGCACGTGATCATCCTCGGCGGCGGCGACACCGGCTCGGACTGCATCGGCACCGCTTTGCGCCAGGGCGCGGCCAGTGTTACGACGCTGGCCATCGGCAAGCAGCCGGGCACCGAACGCAGCGAAAACCAGCCGTGGCCAATGATGCCAGTGCTCTTCGAGGTGCAGTCCTCGCACGAAGAAGGCGGCGAACGCAGCTACCTTGCGTCGACTGTGAACTTCGTCGCCGGCGAGGGAACTGAGCAGAACAAGGTGATCGGTGTTACAGTTGCAGAGACAGAATTTGTTGCTGGCAAGCGCCTCCCGAAGCCTGGAACCGAACGCGTCATCACTGCGGATTTGGTTTTGCTTGCCCTCGGGTTCACCGGGCCTGAAGTTTCAGGGCTGGACGAACAGGTCAGTATCGAATTCGACAACCGGGGCAACGTCGCCCGAGATGGCTACTACAAGACGAACACCGAATCGGTCTTCGTCGCCGGAGACGCCGGTCGGGGACAGTCGCTGATCGTGTGGGCTATCGCCGAAGGCCGCGCTTGCGCAGCTTCGGTCGATCAGTTCCTCATGGGCTCGACCACCCTTCCTGCACCGGTAGCTCCAACCGATAGGGCCATCAGCATCATTTGAGTGTCATAGGCTTGAATGCGGCGCATCCGATTTCCGGGTGGGCCGCATTTTGCCTATGTGAACATGAAAGGCATTTGGCTGACGGAATGAGACGCGCAAAGATTGTGGCAACCTGGGGTCCAGCCCTGGCGAGCTATGAAAACACTGTAGCGGTACTAAAAGCAGGCGTGGATGTAGCACGCTTGAACATGAGCCATGGAGACCACTCCATGCACGCGCAATCGCTGGCGAATGTGCGCAACGCGGCATCGGAGATCGGCCGTGCGGTCGGCATCTTCGCCGACCTGCAAGGCCCGAAGATCCGTTTGGGCCGCTTCAAGGACAACGCGAAGTACATCCTCGAAGCTGGCGAGGAATTCACCATCACCATTGACGATGTGGAAGGCACCCGAAACCTGTGCTCGACCACCTTTAAGGGTCTTCCGCACGATGTGAAGCCAGGGGACTTCCTGCTGGTCAACGACGGCAAGGTCAAGCTCAAGGCTATTGCGGTTGACGCGACCTCGGTGCGCTCCGAGGTCATCGTCGGCGGCGAAGTGTCCAATAACAAGGGCATCAACCTGCCAGGCGTCGCAGTGAACGTACCTGCATTGAGCGAAAAGGACGAGGACGACCTGCGATGGGCACTGCGTGCCGGCGTCGACATGGTCGCGCTGTCCTTCGTGCGCAACGCCGAAGACATTTCGCGCGTGCACGAAATCATGGACGAAGAAGGCCGCCGCGTACCGGTGATCGCCAAGATCGAGAAGCCGCAGGCCGTAGCAGCGCTGGAAGAGATCATCAACGCGTTCGACGCCATCATGGTGGCCCGTGGCGACCTCGGCGTGGAATTGCCGCTGGAAGAAGTTCCCGTGGTGCAGAAGCGCGCTGTTGAGCTCGCGCGCCGTTGGGCCAAGCCGGTCATCGTTGCCACCCAGGTGCTCGAATCGATGATCGAGTCGCCAACTCCGACCCGCGCCGAAGCTTCGGACTGCGCCAACGCAGTGCTCGATGGCGCGGACGCAGTGATGCTGTCGGGGGAGACCTCGGTGGGTGCCTACCCGGTCGAAACCGTGGAAACCATGTCCCGCATCATCTCTTCTACCGAAGAGCACGGCCTGGATCGCATCCCGCGCCTGGGCTCCAAGCCCAAGACCCGCGGCGGCGCCATCACCCGTGCTGCTGTAGAGATCTCGGATCAGCTCGATGCGAAGTACATTGTGGCCTTCACCCAGTCCGGCGACTCGGCACGCCGTCTCTCGCGTTTGCGCCCGAAGAAGCCTGTGCTGGCGTTCACCCCGCTGCAGCAGACCTACAACATCATGACCCTGATGTGGGGCATCCAGGCCCGCCTGGTGGCTTACGCGGACCATACCGATAAGATGACCGCCCAGGTGGACGAGGCGCTGCTCTCTGAGGGCTTGGCTGAGATCAACGATCTGGTCTGCATTGCTGCCGGTTCCCCTCCAGGCCAGGCAGGATCCACCAACTCGCTTCGCGTGCACAAGATCGGCGATCTGGCAGACGCAGGCCAGCTGGTTGACGGCAAGCCAATGCCGGCCCGAGAGAAGGTCGGCCCTTGGGCAGCGGAGAATGTTTCGACTCCTGAGTCCCTGTAGCAGCGGCTTTTTACGCTGAGACCTTAAAAGTTCCGCTGCCCGACGCCACATGGCTTCGGGCAGCGGAACTTTTTTGCTTGGCTGGGACAAAAATCCACTGATGTGGATTCGGTCACAGCGGCATTGATTTTGGGCACAAAAAAACCGTTGAACCAGAGAAAATCTCCAGTCCAACGGCTGCTTCGCTGTGCCCAAGGTGGGACTCGAACCCGCTTGACCTGCTCTTTTAGCAGTCATCTTTTATTTTTTTCGTGTGGTTCCGTGGGGAACCGTTGGGAAGTGTAGCGTTCAATTTCCCAATTTGTTGACCGCGTCAACATGCTTTTGGGGCATGCCTTCGTGGCTCAAACGTGTTTGTTCATGATCTTGCTGAGGCGTGCCCGGACGCGTTCGCGGTCGGTCCTTGGGCCGCGCTCCTCTGGCCAAGCTTCTAGCCAGTCAGAGAGCAGCTTGATGGCCTTATCCGGCTGCTTGAGGCGCAGGTAGATCGTGGCGGCTTTCATCGGCCAGTAGGGCTGTGGCTCGCGCTTGTCGTATTGGGCCAGCCGGTGAGTGATCGGGATGATTTCTTCATAGAGCTCCAGGAGCTTGTCCCATTGCTTATCTTCTTCCCACTCGATCATTTGCTGGAAGTGGTCGTTGATGTCTTTTCCGCGGACCTGTCGCGCTTCCCAGATGTACTCGCCGTTGATCTGGTTGATCAACTCGTCGACGTCGTCATGGCTTGATCCGGAGATGTCAGCCATGGCTAGCTCGCCAGTTTGTTGGCGGTAATGAACTCCCTCACGATGCTTACGACGAGGGCCTTCTGGCTGTCTGTTAGCTTCTCGGCGCCATTGGGCAGTGCAATTGCCTGGCGGGTGATTCCTTCTTGAAGGAACCCTAAGGAGACGGAGCAGGCGTCGACAATGTCCTGTTCTGTGACTGATAGGCCCTTGGCGAGACCCCTGATGCTGTTCATGGCGGGGTAGCTCTCTATTCCCTCCTTGACCATTGCTGAAAGCCGGCCGGTGCTGGGGATTCCGTCGCAGTCGTCTGAGAGCTCTTTGTACGTTCGTCTGCCGCGCAGTTCCGTGATGAGCTGCTCAATAGGCTTTGCCATAGCTTGTTACTCCAATGAGGATGATGGTGCGGGTTGGGTCCTATCAGGGTTTGATTCTTTCAATACCAATAGTGAACCGTCTAGCGACACGCCCTATTTTTCTTGCTGAACAGGATGTGTCACATGGCCAAAAGCAATAGTAGTTAGTCATTAAATTCTTGTTCGAGTAACGAGATATTCTTGTCGAAGAGTTGCGATGTTGCCGTTGATTCTCATAGAATTTCTGGTAGCAATGCGTGGACTTGGGCCACTGAACTCGAAGGTCAAATGAATGAAACTACGTAATCCGCAGGTGCTGCGTGAGCTGACCAAAACGGGAACCGATAGGCACATCACCATTTCCCAGCTGGCGCGGAAATCCGAGGTCTCCGAGGGGATGATCTACCACTTGCTCAACCGGCGGCACGAAGTCACGGTGCCCGTTGCGCAAAGGATCGCCAGCGCGGCAGGTGTCAGGTATGAGGTTCTCTTCCTGTGTGATCCCATGAATTCGAAGGTGGGCATGAGCGAATGAGCGTCCTGGATCTGTATTCCCCAGAGGAGGCTTCGGGGCTGATGCGCAATCAGGTTTCACCCCACACGCTCAGACGTCTGGCTAGGGAGAACAAGATAGATTGCGTTCGCGGTGAGCGTTCCAAGATTCTTTTCACGGAGGCGCACTTGGAAGGGCTGATTGAAACCTGGACGCAGCGTGCAGAGTCGCCGCAGGTTAAAGCCCCTGGGCTCGAATTAGCGTTCCAAGGTACGTCCAGATCGCGCAAGGCGAGGGGCGCCTAGATAAGCGAAAAGCGGCAAGAGGTCACCCGAACAAGGTTTGCTTGCCGCTTTTCTGCGCATCCAGTAACCAGCTGTATTGCGCGGTGCGCCACGCGGCGGGAAGACGGAGATCAACCCTCGCGATAGGCGCGGGCAGGTTGGAGAACCATCCCCACCTGCCCTTCAAGATTATCAGTGCCGTGAACCGGTTTTTGGTGAGTGGCGTAAACAGTGGGGTTACTCCATTTATTGACTCTTGGCAGAAATTAATGATTTCTTGCCAAACGGGAATTGTCTGTGTAGAGTTCTTGTTGCGGGCAACAAGATAACCAACCGCAAACCCGAACAAGGACCAAGGGCTTCACCAGCCCGAACCGCCCAACCAGCGGTACCCAAGAATGGAGAACCACATGTCGCATCTGCGGCTTAAGGCCAAGTACACCCAAAATCAGATTCACGCTCGGCGTGAACGGGTCAGGCACTTCCTCATCGGCGCACTGATCCTCGCCGCCTTCATCGCCACCGGACTCATCGAGGGTGGTGCTCTGTAATGACTTCACAGGTACACACGCCACAGGAAACCGCTGAACGTGCCAACTATGCCTGCCCAGGGGCAAACCTGATACTGCGAGCTGATGCAGACGAAAGCGAATGGCTGGAAGTCCGCAAGCAAGGGATAGGCGGTTCGGATGTTTCTTCCATCGTCGGCCTGAATCGGTGGGGCAGTGCCTACGAAACCTGGTCCGTCAAGCGCGGCTATTCCGACGGGCCTGCCTACAACCACGCAATGCGCATGGGGCACCTACTGGAACCAGTAATCCGCACCCTGTTCGTAGAAGACACAGGCATCAAGGTGCGCCAAGCCGGTCTGATGCGTTCCAAGGAACACCCCTTCATGCAGTGCACCGTCGATGGGCTCACCCCAGACGGCGGAATTTTCGAAGCCAAATCCTCCACCGGCTGGTTGCGCGAGGAGTGGGAGGACGGCCAGGTGCCGGACCACGCGGAACTGCAGGTCATGCACAACCTTGCCGTTACAGGGCGATCCCACGGCTGGATATCGGGCCTCCTGGACGGCCGCGAGTTCTTCACCCGGCGCATTGAACGCAACGAGGAGCTGATCGCGGAACTGATCGAAATCGAGCGCCGGTTCTGGGAACAGAACGTGCTCGCCGACGTCGCGCCACAGGTCACGCACATCACCCTTCCTCATCTGAAGGACACCTTCGCCCAGGCGGCGGATACCGTAACCCTGCAGCCCCGCGAACTGGTGGTGGAACTGCGCGAGCGGCTGGCCAAGGCCAAGGCTGACATTAAGAACTCAGAGAAGGAAAAAGAACAGGTGGAAGCCGAGTTCCGTCTCCTGTTCGGCGAGCACAGTGCGATCAAGGATGAATCGGACGGTGCAACGACCTTGGCCACACTCAATCAGAACGGCAACTTCGCGCCTAAGAAGTTCCAGGAATCCGAGCCGGAACTGTTTGAGCAGCTGCAGGTCGAAGCGCTGGTCTTGGACATGGACCGCCTGAAGGCCGAACATTCGGAAACCTACAACAAGTATCGAGCCCGGGTGCTTCGCACCCCGGCCATCAAGGAAGGAAAGTAACCATGGGCAGCAACCTCGCACAACGGGTCAAGCAGCAGAATCAGCAGGTCCAGGAGCGCCAGCCGGAGGGCAACACGCTGGAGCAGCAAGTTCGATCCATGGAAGCCCAGTTCAAGCTGGCCATGCCACGTGGCGCCGACGCAGCGCAGCTGGTGCGGGACACCATCACCGTCCTGCGCCAGAACCCCAAGCTGATGCAGTGCGAACCGACCAGCTTCCTCGGCGCGATCATGCAGTGCGCCCAGCTAGGCTTGCGTCCAGGGATCGGGGCCCTGCAGCAGGCGCACATCCTTCCGTTTTGGAATAGCCGCGAACGTCGCTTCGACGCACAGTTCATCATCGGCTACCAAGGCATGTTGGACCTCGCTAACCGCAGCGGCGAAATCGACTATGTGACCGCGCAGCTGGTCTGCCGCAACGACGAGTTCATTCCAGACCCCATGACGGGTAAGCACAAGCACACTTACCCGGCGTCAGGGCCCCGGGGTGACGTGATTGGCTACTACTGCGTGTTCTTCCGCAAGGATTCCGACCGCGGCCAGATGATGTACATGTCCAAGGAGGATATGGAGAATCATCGTGACCTGCACGCCAAAGCGCGCAACAAGCAGAAGGAGATTTTCGGCCCGTGGGTGGATAACTTTGACGCGATGGCGCTGAAGACGACTATCCGTCTGAACTTCAAGTACATGCCGAAGTCCACTCAGATCGAAAACGCCCTGGTCGCCGATGAGTCAGTCCGCTACGACCTCACCCCGCAGAGCGACCTGGTACAGGTGTCCGAGCAGCCGAATTTCTCGGAACCTCCAACACAGATCAACGGTCAATTGGCGGAAGAGCCGCCGGCGAACGTGAACACTGACACCGGAGAAGTGACCGGGGATCCGTGGAAGGACAATGCGCCATCGCCGGAGGAGCAAGAAGCGATCTTCGCGGCCGAGCGCGAGGGCAGGTAGCTGGTCGTGGACATCGATGCGTTGTTGAACGAAGCCGAGGACAAGCTGCGCTTGGCCGGCGACATGGTGCGGAACCGGCAGGATCCGGCGGTGATCACCGCGCTGTCTACCTATGCCGGAGCTTGTGCCACGTTGGCCGGGGCGAGGATCAATGGCCCCGAGGTGTCACAAGCTTCTGCGGAGCGAATCGTCCAGGAAACACTCGACGGAGAAGCTCTGCCGCGCGAGTAGCCTCCAAAGCAAAAGTGGAGTGCGTGGCGGGGAAATCACCCGAAACCCGCCACGCACTCCACTTGTATATTTCGGCTTCAAACTCCAAGGGGAACCACCCGGCTTGGAGCACCGATCAGCAACAGACTTTCATATTCAGCCAGGCAGGAGTGGGACAACCGGCTCGAACGAGCACCCGCACGCCTGCTCATACCCCTAATGGAGAACCAACTTTGAGAAACATCGATCCTTCAGGAAAGAACCCCACCATCGACTTCGCCGGAGTAAAGATACCCGTCGTTTACGACGAAGGCCGTCCACGCATCCTCATGCGCAACGTCATCGAGGACCTGGGCATGAACGCCTCCGGCCAGTTGAAGAACCTCAAAGAACGTCGCGAGTGGGCTGACCTCAAACCATTGAAGGCGCACGCAAAAGGCGACCAGTACCGGACGATGATGACCGCCTCGCCGGCGACTTTGGTCTTGTGGCTCAACGAAATTCGATTCGTCGGCCCCGACCACGAAGACAAGCTCCGCCAGTACAAGCGGACTATCCAGAACTCGCTCGTCAACTTCTCAATCATCGCATTCCCACGCAGCCGATAACCAGCGGCTTCAGATCCAGAAAGGTCACCCGAACAATGACTATCCAAGGCCTTCCTCAAACGCCGGAACAGGCAGAGTCCGAAGCTCGTGCGCTGCTGCCTGTCATCGAGACAAGCACGAACGGGCTGGTTGTCAGCTCGGAGCAAATCGCGCGAGGCGCGGACGTGGAACACCGAGCAGTGTTGCAGATGATCACCAAGCATCAGCTCAAGATCGAGCGCTTCGGAACTCTCGCATTTGAAATGCGGAAGTCGGGCGGACAGCCAACCCGCATTGCCTTGCTCAATGAGCAGCAAGCGACGTTACTCATGTCATTCATGCGGAACACCGATCAGGTCATCGATTTCAAAGTGAATATGGTCGATGCGTTCTTTGCTATGGCTGAGCAACTGAAAACGCAGCAGTTTGACCCGGCCAATCTCTCGCGAATCGATATTCTTCAGTTGGCCATGGCGGCCGAGCAGGAGAACCAGGCGCTGCGTGCGCAAGCTGAACTTGACGCGCCTAAGGTGGGCTACTTCGACTCGATGGTCGCTGACAACGACTTCCACTTGCTGCGCAGTGTTGCGAGCAATCTGGCGGTCGGTGAACGCGACCTGCGGCTTGCTTTGAAGTATGCAGGCTGGATCTACTCGGATTCCTACCGCCGGCGCACCAGCAAGGGCGAAATTGTCACCGAATACCAATGGTCCGAGTACGCGGACAAGAAACCGTACTTCCATCGGGTCATGAATCACGATGCTCCACTGTTCAAAGGCAATGTCCCTTACACATTGAAGGTGACCACGGCGGGTGCCGCCGCGATTACCCGTCTGGTAGCTCGCCTCAACGCCAAGTACGGATCGTTGAAGGAAGCGTTGCCGGCCCTCGAAATTGAGTACAAGCAGCGTAAGACGAAGAACACCGAGCAGAACGCCGCGGAATCATCGGGGCTTTGGTAGCCGCGAGCACCGCCCCTGGAAATTCAACATTCATGTCGATTAGGAATCGACGCTACGAAGGAGAGAACCATGATTGATATCAGCATCGGATCAACCGCACGACTGGGCAAGTCCAAGACCTCAACGCTGTGGGAAGTGATCAAGGTCGAGGCCGGCACCGGAATGGTCAGCTTGTCGAAGCTCGGGGGAGACGGCTATGTGAACAAGTATGCGCACGTCGACGAGCTGCGCGATGTTGGAGAACGCCTTCTTGAAGTGACGCTCGCAGACTGCCTGGCATTGCAGACCAGCGTGCAGAACTGGGGGCGCACCATTACCGACCGTGCCAGGTTCTTCTCCAATAGCGGCGAGGTCCATGACACCGTAGCGAAGGTCGCTGATACTTCGAAGCGCTGGCACCAAGCCGTTCAGGACTACGAGGCAGGCGTGGCACAGCACTACCCGCACATCGTCAAGAAGGAGAAGTAACCCGTGGCAGGCGAGACTGTTATTACTGTTATCGGAAATTTGACCGCGGATCCGGAGCTGCGTTTCACGCCTTCCGGTTCAGCCGTAGCGAACTTCACGATCGCTTCGACTCCTCGCACCTTTGACCGCCAGTCCAATGAGTGGAAGGACGGGGAAGCCCTGTTCTTGCGCGCATCGGTGTGGCGCGAGGCTGCAGAGAACGTTGCTGAAACGCTGACCAAGGGCATGCGCGTCATCGCCCAGGGTCGTTTGCGTTCACGTTCCTACGACACCAAGGAAGGCGAACGTCGCACCGTGATGGAGCTTGAGGTCGATGAAATCGGCCCATCCCTCCGCTATGCATCGGCCAAGGTCACCCGCACGGCCCGCGGCAATGGGGAAGGAGCTGGTGGACGCGGGAACAACGGCTTCGGAAACAGCGCTCCGCAAAACCAGCCGGGGAATGACCCATGGAGCCCTGGCGGTAACGCAGGAGGCGGGGGCTGGGGCACCTCAGATGATGGCCAGCCGCCGTTCTAGAACGCGCTTCCCACACCAAGAGCCCAATCCGGAGTGTCCTAATGAGCACCAGCTCGCACTCACACGACTAGGACACTGAATTGGACAAGACCTTCACCATCCCGCGCTTCCCTGGCCGGCGCAATGGAACGCAGCCGACGCACAAGATCAAAGCACGCCAACGCCGTAGCATGCGCACCAAACTAGCCCGTGCCGCCCAGCAACGCCACGACAAGTACCAGCTGAAAGGAATCATCTAACCATGGGGTCCAATATCCCAACACTCGCACTTATCCCACCCAAGCCACCCCTCACACCAGTCCGGCCAAAGGGGAAAAACATCTGTGATTCGTGTGGTCGGCTCATCCTGCCTACCGGTGAATGCGGAGGCTGTACCGAATAGTCGGGACCATGCTTCACACTTGTATGGGGCCCAGCATTCTTGGGCCCCATTCCCCACCCCCACGGACGCATGTCCAACCACAAGTGCGCCCAAAATTCGAGAAAGAAATCACCGACATGACCCAGGCCGACAGTGCTCCAAAAGCCGACCTCAATCTTGTAGACCTCTTGGTCAGCAGCATGCAGTTCCTCGCACCACACGTCCCGTTCAAGACAGCCACCCAGCTGCTTGAGAAAGCCAGCCTCACGCGAAGCAATATGGACCTGTACGCAGTCGCCTACCTCATTGTTATCGGGCAAGTCGAACCATAATTCTTGAAGACCTTGAAGCCCTCGGAGCCTCACCAACCCCGAGGGCCAATAGACGAACGAAGCGCAACGTAACTAGTAACCAGCTATCACCCGGACAAGCAGTAAAAAATCGGAGAACCAATCATGGACCACCAGGGGATCGAGCGTGTTCCACTCGACAAGCGGCCGTACTTCACGGTGACCAATGAACTTTTCAGGCATCCCAAATTCGTGCGCCTCACAGACAAGGCCAAAGTGCTTCTGCTGGAGCTCTGGGGATACTGCAACGAGTACACGACCAACGGGATCGTTCACGAGTCAATCCTCAATGGCAAAGGCGCCGCCACAGCGAAACTTTTGATCGAAATCGGATGGGTCGAGCACACCGCCGCCAAGGGCGAGTTCTACATGCACGATTACCTTGAACATCAGAAGTCGAAACAGCGCATCGAAGAAGAGAAAACAATCAAGCAGACAGCGGGCAGCGTCGGCGGCCAAAAGTCCAACCATTCCCGGAATCACGCGGCTAAAGGCGTATACGAAGCTTCTTGCCAATGGTGCCAGGAAGACCGAAAAACCCGCTGAAACGCTCAAGCAGAATCCAACCACCTGCTTGAAATGTGCTTGAACTCTGCTTGAAGAAAACTCAAGCAAAACCCAACCGGATGCTCAAGCGAAATCCAACCACCATTAACCATTAACCACTTAACCAACTTACGTAAGCAGTACTACTTACGTTCCAGAGCAATCCTGTTAAAAAATCCCGAACAAAAAAGCAGCAAATCGTTCAGAACTTAAACGCGCGAACGCGCCCAACGAATTGCTGCTCCACCAAAATCCAAAATTTCTCCTAACCACAGAAATGGACGCCACAATGATCCTCACCAAATCCCAAGGCGAACGCCTCACCGCCGTCCTCCACGCCGCACGCCCAGAATGGGCCACCGCCAGCATCGCCAAGATCCTGCAAACCGCAAACCAAAACGAAGGCCTCCCCGCCATCGACTTCAACCACGCTCTGCGCGCCGCCATCGCCTACGCCACGGCATGCACCCCAGAAGGAAACTTCGTAAAGCAAACCCCAGGATTCATCGCTGAGCCCTCGCGCTTCTGGGAAATCACCACACCACCCGAAGCACCACAGCCAGAACGGCCACGCTGCCAAGAACATCACTGGGAGCCAATCCCATGCCGGGTATGCCAAGACGAAATCAACCTCGGCGACCGGACCCCAGAAATGCTCAACAAACGCAAACCAGGACTCCCGCTCCCGCCCGAGCAAGTCGCCCTCAAAGCACAACGAGCACGCCAAGCAATCCGACAAGCCCAGACCATCGGGCAAGCAGACAATGCCACCAGCGAGGCCGAACACCGCTCAGGAACCGCGAACACGCCCTAGTTGGGCAATCACCCCGCCCGCCAAAAAACAAGCCCGCAAAACGAAGCACAGCCAGATCGCATATCCTGAACAGCAAGAATAGAATCACGTTCAACAAAATCTCGGCAGTACCACCAAAAAAGACCACTCAAAGCCATAACCACAGGAGCCAGCAATGACCACGGTCAAAACCGCCAAGGCAACATTCATTCTCACCGGCCTCACCTTCGCCACTATCGGCGTGATTCTCGCGGCCCTGCTTCTGCCGTCGCCCTGGGGGCAAATCGTCACATTGGTGTTGCTCGCTTGTGCCGCTATCTGTGCCCTGCTGGAGAGGCATTGGTTCCAGCTCGCCTGCTGGGCGGTGCTGGCGGCAGGGATCGGGGGCAGCGTGCTGATGGCCGACCCCCGGTTGCCGGCGCTCGTGCAGCTGCTCGGAATTCTCGGGCTCGTGGTGAACATGAGCTATCGGTTCGGGTTCAGGAAGGGGGCTGCCGGGAAAAAGGTGGTCGTCGGGTTTGATTCCATGATGAACCTGGTCGCGGCCGACTCGCTGCCGCTCACGGGGCACCCGGATGTTGACGAGGCGTTGCGTCGTGCAGGGGTGGTGCGTGGCTGAGTCGGGGCGGAATCTGGTGGGGGAGTTTCGGATCCCGGTGACGAAGGATCAGTGGAAAGCGCAGCATTTGAATGCGAATCAGCGGTTGCATCACCAGGCTCGGAATAAGAAGACGCAGTGGTGGCGTGCTTTGGCTGCGATCCAGTGTCGGAACGCGCGCATTCCTGGTCTTGACCGGGCTCATATCGAGATTTGGTTCCGGTTTCCGGACAACACTCGGCGCGAGGTTGCGAACCTGCAGCCGACGTCGAAGGCGATCGTGGATGGTCTTGTTGATGCTGGTTTGCTGCCGGATGACAAGGATGAGTGGTGTGTCGGTCCCGATAATCGGAGGACCTGGCCGAATGGGCCTCATGAGGTGGTGGTGCGGGTATTCTCGTGGGATTAGTTTTTCTTGTTTGACTGGATTGGTGTCTTGCTTAACATGAATTTGGTTGATATGCTGAGGTTATCAACTTGGACTAACCACCCAAATGAAATAGACGGAGCCCCGATGACCTACCTCATCAAGTCGAACCACCACGACGCCACACCCATCAAATTCTCGGAAATACAGGCCGGCGACACCATCGCCCGACCAGCCAAAGACACCTACACCGTAGGAATCGCACACCACAAGGGCCTGCGCAAATGGGTCACCGAGCACGGCGAAGTGATCGCCACACCCAGCCAGCGCGGAATCTTCCGGCTCAACAACAACACGCCGCAGCCAGACCCCGAAGAGAACCCGCTGATCATCGCCTACAGGGTCACCGCCGGCACCAACAACGCCGGCATCACCAGCCAAGCCGGATGGCAGCTCCGTTGGAGCCCAGACGGCGGGTACTACCCAGTCGACGGAACACCAATCGAAGGGGAGGAGTACTTCCTCCCAACAGAAATCCACGACTGGGTGCCAGCCCAGATCAAACCAGCCAACGGCTAACCACCCGAGGCATTCCCAAGGGGCCCAACCAGCCCATCAAAAAATAGAAAGAGTCACCCGAACACCATGAGTCACTTCAAGCTCCTCGTCATTGGCGAAAACATCGAAGAACAGCTCGCGCCATACGATGAAAACCTGACGGTCGAACCACATGTGGACCCCGACTGGGACTACTTATCGGACCTGAAGCACGCGCGTAAGTTCTACGCCGAACACCCGGAGCGCCTGCCGAAGAAGCCTAACGGCGATGCTCACACGCTCTTCACGATCAACGACCTCGCTCTCCTCCGCGACTACAACGAAGGCGAGGACATTCGAGAAGAGAACCGCAAGTACGTTCGATACACCACCTACAATCCCAAATCCAAGTGGGACTACTGGACGATCGGTGGCCGGTACTCCGGGACTTTCCGCATCAAAGACGGCGCAAACGCCGAAGACTACACCGCTTCGGCAGGACACTGGTCCGATGAATTCCAGACCGACAAGCCAAACTACGCAGGGCGGGCAGACGCAGCCCGGAAGCGAGCCATTGACTTCGACGCAATGGAAACTCACGCCCGCGCCGAAGGGCTGAAGAACTGGTTGACGTTGCAGGAAGCGACCGAGGGGATCACCCCGCCACAGCGGGATTGGGCAGCAACCCTGGCAGCCCACAAGGATGACGCTAACGCTGCCCGCGAGGAATGGCATTCGCACCCCTGGAATAAGGCCGCAAATGACGCTCGCCTCTGGGATGCATACGAACTATTCCACATGGGCGCAGACGATCCCATGCAGTCCTACCTCGAAGAACGCGTCGCGTTTGCTCGGGGAGGTTTCTACGCCGTCGTCCAAAACGGAGAATGGCAGGCCCAAGGCAAAATGGGCTGGTTCGGATTCTCCAACGACGAATTCGAGTCCGGCGACTGGTATAAGCAAGTCGCCCAAATCATCAGCGACCTTCCACACGGCACTCTCCTGACCGTCGTCGATTGCCACATCTAGGCGCCGGCCATGAGCGACCACACCCCAGAGGTCGAGCTTTACGGAGCCACCGCCCAGCTCTACATCTCAGACCTGGACAACACCCTCGTCGCACAAATTGACACCTTCGGAGTGCCGGCCGGCGCCAAGATCCGGGTCAATCTCAACGACGGCCCCATATGGGACGCAGACCCCGAACAGCACCACCACACCGAATGCACCTGCATCAACGGCCCGGCAGACAATCCGCTGCCGGCCCCGGTGCCGGCCATCGCTCACACCAGCCTCCAGGAGACCCGGAATGCACGTCCTTGACCATTTCCCAGAAGCCCACCTGATTGAGTCCAAGGACCTGCGCGAGGGCGACGTGATCGCCTACACCCCAGCAGGGCAAGCTAACAGTTTTTGTGTTGCCGTGTACGACCATTGCGGCCCTGGAGGGCAGAAGTACACCAGTGACGGGTCCATCATTGGCCCCACCGCCAGCGGGTTCCACCTCATCGACCGACCTAAACCTGCCGCCCCAACCATCCCAGGCTCGATGATCCGCATTACCGATAGCGTCAACTACCCGTCGAACATTGACGGCGAAGTCCTCACCTGCAACTCCTTCGGCGACTTCATCGGCCCGCACACCAGGCTCGGCCGGCACTCCATCAAAGCGTACAAAATCGCCTGGGAACAGGTCTGGTACACGCTGGCAGACCCTGACGACGTCGTGGACGCCCAGGTAATTGACGACGAGACACCACAAGTGCCCCTGCCAGTCGCTCCCGGCGTGCTCGTCCACATCTTGAATGGAGCGTATAGGGGCGCTCTTATGCGCTGCGAACTGGGAGGCGAGTACTTCCACGGTGTTCTGGCAGACGGAGGAATCTGCGGGATGCCCCGAAACGAACTAGAGAAATACGACTGGGAAGCAGTAAAGCACCTCCGCAACCAGGCGTTCCACGCCGACCCGGCGTTCTAAACCACCCGCACAGTGCGTTGCCCCTTGCCTTGGGGGACAGAGGCAACGCACAAAACCGGGTGTGCGCGGCAGGTAAATCTCGCAACCAACCGCGCACGCCCACCCCACGAACAGGAGAACCAAAATGAGCACCCGAACCAACTTCATCAAGCTGCAGCCCGACTACAACCACAACGGCGCCGGCCACATCCCATACCCCTACTGGATCAACCCAGAAACAGGCAACGTCGAACGCCAGGACGTCTGGAAAGGCGAACCAGCCAAGCTCCTCGGCTTCGCCACACCTGACGAACAGTTCGACGTCGCACTCAGCTGGCACGAATGGATAGAAAACCCAGACCGAGGCACCGGACTCCTGCCCGTGTTCATGAAAGCCGACGGCGGAATCTACACCCTGGACCACCCAACCCGAGGACCGGAAAAGGACAACTAAGTCATGGATCAGACCAAGCACCTGTGGGAATACGACCACCCCTACTACGCCAACGAAGGCTGCTTCTACACACCCGGGACCCAGTACCACGACGTCCACACCAACTGGGACAGCTGGGAAGACTTCAAAGCCGAATGGGGCGACAACGACCCCGACCTCAACCTGATCTACCGCTGGGACTGGTACCGATCAGACCCCAGCGACTACGAATACGAGCGTGAGGAAAATCCCGACTTCGAGATGCCAGGGGACACGCTGAAGCTGTTCTTCATGCTGCAGCGCAATGCAAAGCCGCACAGCCACCGCATCAAGGTCACCGAGGCCGACGAGCCCGACGTGCGCGCCTGGCTCACGCAACGCGCGGAGACGATCCGGGCGATCTGGGAGCCAATCATCGCGGCGAAGAACTCGCCTACCCCGCCAACAACTACTAAGGAACACCGCCATGACTGACCTCTTCCCAAAGCCAGGAGAGAAACCCTGGAACCTCGACGCGTTCGGGCAACCCTGTTGGCAAGAACCAAAAGTGCGGAGGGTGCTCGTCGAACGCCGGCCAGAAAACTTGGAACTGGAACTAACCCGGTTCGATGCCTTCCACGAACGACTCGCAACCCAACTGCGAGAGCTGGACAAGACCCACGTCATAGATCCCACAAGCCTCGTCATTGAAACCACTAGGCACGAAGGCAACCCGGTCTACCGGGCCACCTACACAGCGAAACCAAGGACACCGAAATGAGCAAGGCACCGAACCTGCATGACGCCGTACCGCGGACGCACAAGAAAGACTGCCGCCACGCCGAGTTCCTGGTGAATCGGCCAGGGGACGTGCGCGAGTGCGAGCACGGCAAAATCCAGGTCGTCGACCAACCCGCCGCGCACACGCCAGGACACCTGATCTGGGAAGACCTGCACCCGTTCTGGAACCGCGGCCCATACAAGCTGGCCAAAGAACTGATGGCTCTACGGAGTGCCCGACCATTTCTGCACGACCCCTCCCACCTGCCAACGGAAGCCTGAACATGACCACCTTGCATCGCCTCACTGAGAAGGACACTCAGTACACCGATTCCCCGAAGCACCTAGCCAAGTTCAACGGTGATACCGAGAACCACCAGATGAGCATCTTGCACGACGAAGGCCTATACCGCCACCTGCGGTTCAAGAACCCTGAGAACGGCTTCTACTGGTTCGACCTGATCACCTGGCCCGGCTACCTCACCATCACCGGCGACATGGGAACCTACACATTCCTCCGCGTGCAGGACATGTTCGAGTTCTTCACTGGGCACATCAACAACTCGTATTGGGCAGAAAAGCTGCAGAACGGCAACACCGGCGGCCGCCGTGAGGTGCGTGCTCACAACGAGGACGAATTCAAGAAGTAGCTGGTAGAGGACTTCTGGCAGGCATCCCGCGACATGAGCACCAGACAAACGAAGGACTGGTGGCTGGAACTTTGTGGGCAGTTCTTGGACAAGTACCCGGAAGTGAACACCGAGGACGCTAAAAGCGTGATCGAAGCGCTAACGCAGATAAACCCCAGTGATGCTGTGACGAACCATTACAGCGACGTCTGGGAAGCATCCGAATCCTGGGAGAAATACGACCTGCACTTCGAATGGTGCCTCGCCGCAATCGTCACAGGCATCCGCACCTACAAAGCAAACAAGGACCAGGAGCCGACAGCATGAGCAACCTTTTCGACCCAACACCCGGACAAGACTATGGATTGTGCTTGACCTGCAACAAGCCGATCCCTAACGAGAGCGACAAAGCCAAGCACTGGAACGGCGACGGCAAGGGCCACTCGATCAGAGTCTTGAATGAGTCACGTGCGGAAAGGATCGAGTCGCACATAACGCGTGAAGTAGAAGACGCATTGCAGTCCGCGTTCTCCTCGATTGATGACTACATCGCACGCGGCCACTTCACCGAGGAAGAAGTCACGGTAGCTCTGCGAACGGTCCACGTTGAAGTTGACGACGAATGGAAGGAATACAGCAATGGCAACTAACCAGAAACCACATGATCCCGAGTCGATCGTGCAGCAGTCCTCGACCCTCATGGATGCCGTGTTTGCGGGCATGAAAAAGGGAGCGAAGACCGATGCGGAGGCGAACCGAAATTACCGTGCTTCGCGAGACTGCATCGTGGCGGCGCTGCCGGAGCTGCGGGCGCATTTCATGCAAGAGGGCAGAGAGGCCGGCAATTGATTGTCTGCACGTCCTCTCGCCCTGGGTTTGATGGCCAGGCTTACCGGATCCCCTATGTCGAATCCGTCGAGGGGTATGGTCACGCGTACTCAACGAGCGAAGGCATCAGGTGGACACGCACGCCGAACCACCCGCAAGACCCACGGTGCCCAGGGTGCAACACAGGAGGAAAGAACTAATGGGATACGGATTCTATACGCTGCCCGACGGTCGCGAAGCCGGATACAACGTGGAAGCGGAATGCGACAAGGACGCCTGCGAAACCAAGATTGACCGCGGCCTTGGCTATCTCTGCGGGGAGAACCCAGACGGCTGGCGCGACGCGGACGAACCGGGCTGCGGGAATTACTACTGCGAAGCGCACCGGTACGACGATCACGAATGCACCAACGTTCAATGCGGCAAATACTCCGCTGACGAATCTCTCTGCTGTTCCAAGGCAAAAGGCCATGAAGCCTCGCACTGGGACAAGCACGAGCAGGCCGAATTCACCGAGACCGAGGAGGCGGGGCAGTGATGGCAATTAACCGGACCGACCACACAATAATCAGCATGGGCGAATGGTCGATATCCCGCCGCGTAGGGACCACTGATGCGAAGTTTGACGGCAAAGCTATCGGGCTATGGCTAAACGGCACAGGCGACGAACTCGAAGGAGATGACTTCCTTACCCGCGAAGAAGCTCTAGAGCTGCGTGACTACATAGACAAGCACCTAGGAGGCACTGATGCCTGAGAAGAATCTACACCCAGACGCTCTAGAGGCCATGTCTCGCGTGATGAACCCACCTGCCTGGGGCATGATCGACCGATACCCAGAAGATGAACTGGTGATCATGACCAAGGAAACTGAGTTGTCCAAGGCCGAGAAGCTTGCTGCAGCTTACTTGTCCGCTTTGCCTGCCCAGCCTGACACGGTCACCATCTCTCTGAACAGTGAGCAACTGGATGCACTGGACTGGCTGACCTATTACGGCATCGACGGCATGAGAAAAGCAGTTAGCCAGGCCAACGAAGATTCGGGCGAAAGCAGCATGGCGTGGGGTCACTCAATGCGAATGGACGCACGGTTTGAGCACGCCACAACGCTACGAAATCTGATACATGGCCACGCAATTCAAAAGGGACTGTGATGACTAACCAACCGCTAAACCCGGACGCGCTCGAAGCGGGCGCGAAAGCGTTGTTCATGCGTGAACGGAAGTACCACACGCCCACGCTGGAATGCCCTGAACCGCCGAACTGGGAAGACCTCACGGAAACCAGCCTGGAACACTACCGGGGCAACGCACGCGCCGTCCTCGCCGTCGCCCAGCCGGAAGTGAACAGCGTGGACGAATTGCCGATCGGAACGGTCTTCTTCGATTCGTGCAAAGACTTCGCTTACCAGATCATCTCCAACGGCGAGCAAGGCCCAGAAGGCAGGGAAATCGTCAGTGTCGGAATTGAGGAACGATACGAGCCGACCGAACTGGACTATCCGCTCACCGTGCTCCAGGGACCGGTGAAGTGATGCTGAGCATTCTCTACCCCTTCTGCTTAGCCATGGGCCACGAGTGGATCTTCATGCGCCGCAGTCGGTTCTTCAACCACTACCAATGCCGGTGGTGCGACCGCAGAAAGAAGGAAGACCGCTGATGCCAACTCAGGGAGTTATTGATGCGGCGTGGGGCTGGGCAATCGCAATGGTCGTTCTCACGTGGCTGACCATCCTCGTCCTCACCGTCATGTATTGCGCGAAGAAATGGAGCCGGTACTAATGCCAAGGGAACCCCGTTACATGGACCGAAAGTATATGGAGCCGAACCACTCGCAGCTACTCAACTGGGAGCGGAAGGGGGATCGTCGAGAGTTCTCTGATTACCTCGCCTACACGGGTATCCGTTACCACGGGCATTCAGCGTTCGTCATCCGCAATCCGCGCATGAAACCACTTCTACACCGAGGAAGGAAGCCATGAGCGCTGACTGGTTCACCGAGGACATGCGCGATAGAGACGCAGGCTACGCGCTCGGCCGCCCACGCCAGAAGTTCCACGTCTTCCACTACAGGATCGCCGGGCCAGGAGCCGTGCGCCGCACCGCGTTGTGCCACGGAGTGCAAGGCGTGGTCATCGTCAGTAGTGGGCTCGACCTGGCTAACGAAGCCGAGTGCATGGCATGGCTCAACGGGGAAACCGGCATCTTCCGAGGACGCAGATTCCCGGCAGGTGAAGACCTCAAAGACAAGCTCACCGAATATCAGTATGAAACCGCGTGCGAGCGATGCAAGGCCAGCTACGAAAGGAAGAAACGATGAGCCAGGACTTTTGGTTAGGGATACTCACCATCCCACTACTTACAGCAGCAGGCTACGGGATTCTCCTCGCAGTCATCGGGTTCAAGTACGTGGCCGGGAAAGCGTTCAGCAGGATGATCATGATCTTCCCGGCAATCCGTGAAGGTGGTGATGTCGGCGCGAACTTCCCATTGCGAACGCTCACCGACTTTGGTCACCGATCAGCATTCGCAGCTATCGCGTTGAGCGCCCGAAAAATGATTCTGTTCGAACCGTTCGGTGGACTGGGATTCTTCATCATGATCGGCAGCCCATTCAGCAACAACAAGCAAGCTCGCAGGGCGCGACGAGCGATTGAAGAAGCCTACGACAAGATCCTTGAGCAAGACCAAGAGGGCGAAACCAATTCCCACCCAGACAAGGAACCAACCCATGAGTGAACGGGCCAAGACTCTTCACACGGCATCGACGGTTATCCAGGCGCTGAAGCATGACCTGTTCCGCGATGACCATTTCCCCGGCGGGCTGTTCTACGCCGAGCTGCAGGCACCCAGCGCTGACAGGCGCATCGACGCCCTGTGGGTGGAGAAGTTCAGCGGCAAAGTTATCGGATACGAAATCAAGGTGACGCGGCAAGACCTCTTGGCTGAGCTGGCGCAGCCGGAGAAGTGCGACCCGTGGAAGCGTTATTGCGACCATTGGTGGCTGGCCGTGGGTGACCCGTCCCTGGCGATAGGGCTGGAAGATCAGATTCCGGAGGACTGGGGGATTTGCACCCCGCCGACGGCTGCGAACCGGCGCAAGATGACGGTCCTTCGCCCAGCCCGGAAGCTGACCCCCGTGGACAAGACCCCGCTGCTGGGGAAGATTGCGGGAGTGGTTGGCCGGGACGTGGCCGAAGCACACATGCGGAAACGCAATGCTGAATCCCATGAGGAACGTTTACGTGCCGAAATTCGGCAACTGCAGGCCTCCTTGAGGCAAGCCGGCGCTACCAAGGAAAGCATGAACATTGGCGACCTGGTGCGCCGCGCCCTGGACATAGCCAACGACAAACTACTTCACCCCAGCCTCTTCAACAGCTACATCCTGTCCAGCGAGGAGGGCATGGCAGAAGAAGCGGAGAATCTGGCACAAGTACTGATGCATGCCCACCTGGCCATCGAGCTGGACAAGGACTTGCTCCGAGAAGCCCAGTACCGCGCTGAAGCTATTGAGCGAGCATTGAAAGCAGCGGTGAAGCCACTGCGAGATGACTGGCGCGCAGGCAGCTTGCTGAAGAAGGTGGACGCACTGCTGGCAGAGCGCCCCGCACCAGTCGAAGGAACGTTGTTCGAGGTGGAAGCGTGAGCCGGTCAGATAACCGTCCATCCGAAATGGAGATCATTGAAGTGCCACATCAACACAGTTTCCGGATGGGCGACGCAGCCTGCTGTGACTGCGGGGCGTTCATTGACGTGGAAACTACTCGTGCCGCGCAGGTCGCAGCGTTTGCCAACTTGATCGAAGATGGCACTGGTGCGCTCACCGCGGAGGAACTCGAAGCTCTTCCGAACGACTCGGTTGTCCTCACTGTGGGTCCAGTAGGAATGCACTCTTGGGTCCTGTCTAAGAAGGAGAATGGCCTATTGCTTCCCTTCGAAGAGTTCATAGATGAAATGAGCATTGCTGAAATGGTGGGGTATAAGACCTTCCTGCTGCAGAGGGGCGAATCATGATGCGCGCACCGGTTTGGGCCACCCCGCTGCCGGCAGCGATCGACAGCCTCGGTAAGGCATCGGAAGCTTTGGAGCTGCTGTTCGGTGAAGGGCTCACGTTCGGGCAATCTGGCCAGTACCTGATCGTCTACACGCCGGGGGAGGCCTGCGGATGCCTCGCCTGCAACCGAGACGTCTACCGGGTGCGCGCGGTCGCAGGGGAAGACAGCATGTTCGAGCACGATCAGATGATGTTCCTTTGCCCCGACTGCGGGGACAAGAACTGCTCCCAAGCCAAGAACCACAGGCAACTGTGCGACAAAGACGCCGAAGAGCTATTGGCGCCCAAAGAACTCCGTCCTGGAGTCTCGGCCACCACAACACCCGAAGCAATCGAACGCCTCGAATCAAACTATGGAGAGGACGACTGACAATGGCCATTGAAGAAACTACAAAGACACTGGACGAGATGGTGAAGTTCGTAGAGAGCCTGCAGCTGACCCGAGCCCAGATCGAGGCGAAGTACCAAGAAGCTACCCAACAAGGTTGCGGGCTGTACGTGGTGAAAGGCCGGCCCAACACACTGGACGTGGCACCCGGCGCCGTAGCCGGTGAGCTGCTCATCGTCGACCCATCGGCAATCTCGTGAGCATCACCAGAGCAGCCAAGTACCTCGCAGCAGTCGACCTCGGCAAAACCATCACCGTCACCGACACCGACACCGACAAGACCGTCACCGGCGAGCTGCAGAGCATCGAAGCCACCGACTGCAGCGACATCCAGCTCAGCATCATCGCCGGCAAGTACAGCGGACGCTACCACCTGGAACCCGACGACGTAGTAACGATTACCGGGACGCTGAAGAAGCCGTGAACCTCAGCTACAAGTCCCTTCTCGATGTGACCCGCTGGTTATCCATGGGCGAACGCGGCACATCCAGCGAAGCGATCGTGTCCTACCTCGTCCACGGATACGTTCCAGCACGGGATGCGCTACCGAAAAACATGCAGGACTTCCGTCGCTGCGAGCTGCTGCTGCAGCAAGTGCCCGCGCTGCGCAGCATTTTTGAGCGCATGGGCTCGATATCGCCAGAATGGGCTCGGCTGGCCGAGCACTGGGACGAAATCAAGTCCACGCTTGAACACGAAGTACCAGGCATCTGGGACCCGAAACCCGATGGCCACGCACCACGAGCCACGGCCCTCATTAGAGCGTTAGTGTCGGCCAACAACGGTAAGATTGAAACAACCAACCGGGCCTAACCAGCCTAGAACCAGCGGCCTAACCAGCCGCCCATATCGACGAAAGGTCACCCGAACAATGACTGCCATAGCCGCGCACCCTGCTGCACCCGAAGCCAAGCCCGCGCCGGTTCATCACCAAGACACTTGGTTCGGCGACTTCGGCGCCCAGCGCACCACTGAAGCATCCGAAGTCACCTGCCGGGCCTGCCTCGAAATGCTGCGTGACCGCAAGTACGCGCCCTGCCAGCACCAGCTCACCCCAGACACCCAATGGGAACAAGGCGAGCCGTGCGACAACCCAGCCCTTCCGAGTGCCGAGTACTGCGAGCACCACGCTGCAGCGCACGGCGACACCGAGGCCCTCGCCCAGTGGGAAGAAGCGATCTAGAAGCATGGCCGGCGATATCATCTACCTGCTCAATCTCGGCGTGACCATCGAGGAAATCGCCGAGCGAGCAGGCCGCACCCCAACCGCGATCCAGGCGGAACTGGATGCCTACTCTGAGAAGCAACGGCAAGAAAACAGCAATCAATAATTCTTGGCAAGCAAGAATAGATTCTTGTTGAACTATAGTTATAGGTGGACTAACCAACCACCAACCCGAAGGGGTGCTCAGCCTTGCGGAAACTGTGCCCTGCCTGCCTCGCGCGCCTCGAACACGTCGTCCACCCGGACTGCGTCGTTTGCGCCGGAACAGGCTACCTAGCCCTCAACGAGGGCGCAGTAGCGTTGTACCGGACAGAAGTGGTCTCCAAGACCGTCGAGCTCTGCCTGGAAGCGGCAGCGCGCATCTCCGACATGACGCGCACCCTTTCCGACGACCGCACCCAGCGAGTTAGCTCAGTGATCGAGAAACTCCAGGCGGTCGGATTGTTGGTGGCCGAAGAATCTCCGTACATCAACACAGCTTGGTGGGCGGAGAAAAAGAAGTCCAAGCAGCCGCGCGGCGAGGATGGCAAGTTCGCGCCATTCCTCGACGCTGGCGAACTCACCGAACAGGTAATCCAGGAGCCACTCGTTCCCCTGGACATGGTCCTCTCAGCAGCGGCCCCATACCAATATGAGCGGACCGAGAGGCCCGGCGCGCGGGGGCTGCCAGTGCTCTCGGACAACGGCTACCCATCCCACCTCGCACGGGTCGCCGACCCAATGGAACCAGGACGGTCAACCATGGACTGGATCCAAGCACGCAACGCCGACCAGCGCGAAGCCTCCGTCCTTGTCGAAGCAGTTGACTTAGCAGCAGCCAAGAAGAGACGGCGCCTAGCAAAGCAAGCGGCAATCCAAAACTGAAAAAACGTGTGGTCGTCGGTTAGGTAAGAGTTCCCAGGGTCCAGATAGTAGCCCGCATTGACACCGATAACAGTGGAGACGCCACACCCAAGGAGCGCCTGACTTTTACCTGTCTGGCGCTCCACCCATTCCACCAGAAAGGCCAGACGGTCATGATCGAACTATCCGCTGTAGCTCATTCGGGCTGGATCGCGCTCATTGTTATGCTTGTCGTCATTTGTGCTGGGCTTATCATCCAGCAACGCATGGAAAAGTTCGCCGATCTGATCCCTCAAGTCCTCCTGTACATCGAAATTCTCAGTGATGCACAGAAGCAGGCCTTCGAAGCAGAGAACCGCGGCAAAGGCCTAAGGCTACGCTTGCTCACTGGTGATGCTGCCAAAGCATATGACGATTGGGAAGAAGCCGATGACGCAGCAATGCTTTCCTGCTGGAAGTTCCTCCTGGGAAGAGACCCTCATGGCGAAGCCTGGAACCTTCGAATTAACGCCTACAAAGCTCGCGCAGCAGCGGACAGGCTGAAAGTTGCTGTCGCTGACGGGCAATACGCTGAGTAGTTCAGCGTTCCCACACTGAAATAGGTAGTGAGGTCATACTTTGTGCGGTCACAATCGAACAAAGGAAAACTGCCTTGCCCATACCGGCACTCAATATCGAGCAAACCACCGTCCCGATCGACAGCGTTCGCCCTTACGGCAGCAACGCCCGGCTCAGCGACATGGACAGCATCCGCGAAAGCCTCGGCGCACACGGCATCTACAAGTCCATCGTTGTCCGCAAAGCAACCATGGAAATCCTTGCCGGAAATCACACCTGGCTCGCAGCCAAGGAACTCGGCGCCACCGAAATCCCCGTCGGCATCATCGACGTCGACGAAGACCAAGCCCGCCGCATCGTGCTCGTGGACAACCGCTCCAACGACCTGGCCTCCTACGATGATCAAGCATTAGCGGAGCTGTTGGCGTCCTTGGAAGGGGACTTTGCCGGCACTGGCTTCGCGCTCGATGACTACGATGAACTGATCGACGCGCTCAACGACGCCGACCTTGCTAACCAGGACACCGAGCTTGACGGCGACCCGGATGATGCTCCTGAACCGCCAGTCGAGCCGTTGAGCAAGCTGGGCGACGTGTTCCAGCTTGGCCGGCACCGCGTTATCTGCGCGGACTCAACCAGCCCCGAAGCCTTGGCCAACTTGATCGGCAACGAGCCGGCGGACGTGCTGTGGACCGACCCACCCTACGGCGTTGACTACGTCGGTGGCACTGCAGACGCGCTGACCATCCAGAACGATGGGGCCGGGGAACTCGACGACCTGCTGCAGGCCGCATTCAAGAACGCGCTCAACGGACTCAAGCCTGGTGCGCCCTGCTACGTCGCGCACTCCGACACCCGGCGCATCAGCTTCGAAACAGCAATGCTCGACAACGGCTATCTGGTCCGCCAGAACCTGATCTGGGTCAAGAACACCCTCGTGATGGGCCGATCCGATTACCACTACCAGCACGAGCCGATCCTTTACGGATTCACCCCTGGCGGGCAAGGACGCCTCGGCCGCGGCGGTGAACGATGGTACGGCGATCACAAGCAAACCACCATCATTGAGATTGACAAGCCGCTGCGCAACGGGCTGCACCCGACAATGAAGCCAACCGACCTCATCCTTGCCAACCTGGTCAACAGCCTGAAGCCCGGCGGAATTGTCCTGGATCTGTTTGGCGGTTCCGGATCCACGCTCATCGCTGCTCATCAGCACGGCTCATCGGCGCGGCTGATTGAACTGGACCCACGTTACGTCGATGTGATCTGCCTGCGATACCAGCAGCTTACTGGCGACCTGCCAACGCTCAAGGGCGAACCTGTGGACTTCGTCGCCCATCACGCCTAGCGGTTCTTGCGGTTGCGGCGGCCCGGGTCTGGACGGGTCGCCTGCCACCGTTCAATCGTGGCTCGTTCCCAGATGGGTTTGCGATCCAACACAAGCTCCGGCTCAGGAATTTCACCAGGCTTAGGGGAATCGTCCAGGCCGTTGGCGCGGGCATCATTGATGCGCTTTTGCTGTCGCGAACGTTGCGTCGTCACATACCGAGCAGAGACACCCATAATTTCCGCGACGTCTTTCGTCGTGATCGGGTCAGTCAGGTTCGTCAAGGCAAAAATCACTCCCAAGTAGATACGTCCATGCTATCAAGCGACGCCGCCAGTTTCCCGGGCATCATCCCACAAAATCCGCGCACTACTAGGCACTCTGAGTAGCCAGAGTCCAGAACATCAGGAGGCCAATTGTGGCGCAAGCGGTGAGCCCACGAGATGCCGAAAAGCATGCGCGGCGCGTCAAAGCGCTGCAAATGCGCGCCGCCCGCTTCACCTACCAGGCAATAGCTGACCGGCTATACAACGGAGACCGGTCCAACTGCCACAAAGACATTAAGAAAGCGATCGAGGAACGGGAAAAAGAAGCTGTCGACGAAGTCGTCGCCCAGGAAATTATTCTCTTGGACCAGCTCTCCCGGCCACAGATCAAGAAAGCCCTGGAAGGGGACGAGAAAGCCGTCACCGTCCTGCTGCGCATCATGGAACGCCGCGCCAAATTCCTCGGGCTCGACGCACCAACGCAAATTGAGCAGACCGGCGCCGGCGGTTTCACCCTCTTGGTCAATCCTGATCTGCTCCCTGACGGCGCGATTCTCAACGACGCTCCTGCCTCGGACGAAGCTGATGCGGCACCGTGACCATCACCAAAGTCTGGCAATACCCGTTTAGCCCGCTGCCGAAGCAGAAGGTCGCGCTGACTGGCCCTGCGGATGAAGTGCTCTATGGGGGAGCGGTCGGCTCCGGCAAATCTGAAGTGCTCCTCGCAGCATGCGTCACCGTGTGCACGCTAGTGGGCGGAGCCAAGGCCCTGTTGATCCGCCGTACCTACGGGGAGCTGTCCGAGCTGGCCAAGCGCCTGCGCGAACGCATCCCCTCCGAGGTAGCGAAGTACAACAAAGCCGATCACGTGTTCTACTTCGCCAACGGCGCGGAGCTGCACCTTGGCTATTGCGACCGGCCGGAGCACGCCACCAAGTACCAGGGCCACGAGTACGTGCTGGTCTGCTTCGACGAGCTGACCCACTACGACAAAGAGTCTTACACGCTCCTGCAGTCGCGCCTGCGCGCCACCGGCGCCATAGCCGAACGCATGCGCCGGCTACGCCTACCCTTGCGCACCCTGTCCGCGTCCAACCCCGGCGGCAAGGGACACAACTGGGTGAAGGCCCACTTCATTGACCCGGCACCGCCAGAAACATTCTTTGAAGCCGAGCTGGACACCAAAGGCCTGTCCAAGAAGAAGATCACCACCACCCGCGTATTCCTGCCGGCCAGCCTCTACGACAATCCGTATCTGGATCATGACGCCTACCTGGCGAAGCTGGGCAACCTCGATCCCGAGCTGTTCCAGGCGCTGGTTGAGGGTGACTGGAATGTCATTTCCGGCACCAGGTTCAATCAATGGCGCGCATCCAAGCACATCATCAAACCTGAACAGCTGCCGATCCCTCTGCTGACCGGCAAAAAGGTCATCGCAGTCGACTACGGGTTCAGCGCGCCATTCTCAGCGGTCTGGATGTGCCTCCTGCATGACGGTCTCGTTGTCGTGTACCGGGAGGAGTACGCCACTGAGCTGACCGCGCGGCAGCAGGCCGAGCGGATCCTCGAACTGTCCCGACTCGAAGAAGAAGCGACGGGGGAGAAGATCCCCATCGTGATGGATCCGGCCATGTGGCGGCGCAACGACGCGTCGGCGCATAAGACCTTGAGCCGGGACATGCCGCCGGTAGGGTCGCCGGCACACGACTACATGAAAGTACTAGACCGGGTGCCGGTAAAAGGCGTGAATGCGCGCACCCATGGTTGGAGTTTGCTGGACGAAAAGCTGCGCATCCAGAAAGATGGGCTGCCCAGATTCCTGGTGTACGACACCTGCCGGGACCTGATTCGAACCTTGCCTTCAGCGCCACGAGACAAGAAAAACCCCGAAGACATCGACACCCACAGCGAGGACCACAACCTTGACAGCACGCGCTACGGGCTCATGTATTTGGCGGGCAAGCGAGTGGGAAGCAAGAACGAGAAGCAGAGCGCGATCGTGCCGAGCGCAGTGGGGTCGGGTCTGCGTAAGCGCGATTTCTGAAATTCTTGGCAAAATAGATTTGGTTCTTGCTTAACAGGAAATAGGTTGATATGCTGAGGTCATCAACAAGGGAATAACCAACCCTGCAAAAGACGGAGAAACCAATGATCACCACCGCAGACCTCGACCAAATGACCACCCGCGAGGATTGGCTGGGATTCGGCTACCTGGGCGAGCGCCGCAACATGCAGCTCGATGACGAAACCGAGAATTTCACCCCTGAGGAGGCCCGCGCTCTCGTCGCCAAGGCCGACACCATGGTCCTGGACCGCGCGAACGAACTTGAAATGACCGCCGACCAGCTCTTCGACCAGTGGGCCAACCAGAGGGTCGGACGCTGGTACGCCGACTGCTGGTTCGGCGCCGACGGCAAGCACGCAGAGGGCTACCTGCCCTACTACAACGCGGCAAACCTCACCCGCTAGTCCACCCGGCCCGGGGTTAACCACCCTGGGCTACACAGGAAGTCACCCGAACATGAGCACCGCAATCAGTGCCGCCGACCGTAGCGGATCAATCAACAGAACCCTCGAATGGGAAGACTGCGAAGGCGCGGTCAACGCCTATGACGAAAACGGCGACCACGTTATCGAAATCAACGCCCTGCAAGACCGCGACAAGTGCCTGAAGTGGAACGAAAAGTACACGCCAGGCCGCGAATGGTTCGTGATGGAAATGAACAACGTGGTGGCCAAGGGCCATGCACCTAATCTCCGAGTAGCCAAGAAGGAAGCCCTCGCTGCGCTGGTTGCTCACCGATGTAACTCCTAACCAGCTCGCGGGCTACCCCGACCCAGGGTGTATAGGCAAGCGCACAGGGTAAAACACCACCCCCTTGAGTCTTAGGTCGCATACCCGCTGCGCACCCAGTTCGAATCTGGGACACCCACTCAAACCAGCACCGGCTAACCACCGGTCAGAACCACCTCCGAGAAAGGTCACCCGAACACCATGTACGCCATGATCACTGGCACCCGGATTCTTCCGGAGCGCTCGCTAACCATCTGCCAGCGGTGCGGAATCGAACACACGCCAGGCCACTCCATCGAAGGAAGCCGCGCCGACTACTGCACGGACTGCCGACCAATCGCCACCGAGCTTGGCTGGTGCAATCCCAAGACCCGACGCAAGCAAGCGGTCGCGGCATGAGCGAATGCACCGTCACCTGCGATTGCAAAGTTGCACGCCACGAACACGGCCAACGCATCATGTACGTCGTTCACAAATGCCGTGGCTCCGCCTGCCGGGAGGCTGCGCGGGTGTACGAGGCCAAGCGCCAGCGCCAGCGCCTCTACGGCATTGAAGCTGACCGTGTGGACGCACAACCAGTACGGGAACACGTGCTTTATTTGAAAGAGCACGGCGTATCCTACAAGGCTCTGGCCAAAGCCTCTGGAGTTTCCTCCTCGGCGATCACCGCCATGCTCTTCGGACGGGCTGAACGAGGCCACGCACCCTACAGCAGGGTTACACGCGAGACCGCGGTGAAGATCCTGGCCGTAAATCCGACGATGGACAACATGTCTGCCGGACGGCCAATTGACGCGACAGGAACACACCGTCGGCTGCAAGCTCTGGTCGCCATTGGCTACAGCATCGCCAGCCTGGGTGACCGCCTGGATATCACTTCCAGCAACATGACGTCCCTCATGCATCGCGACCGCGTCGTTGTGTCCACCGCACGCAAAGTGCGTTCACTGTACTCGGAGCTGTGGGACAAACCCAACGCGGCCTCCGAATGGCGCCAACTCAGTGCGGCCAACCGGGCCCGAAACTTTGCCACCATCCACGGCTGGCTCCCGCCCATGGCGTGGGATGACGACCAGATCGACGACCCCGACCACCAGCCTGTCATGAACGTACCTAAAGGCAACAAGGTCGAGGCCAATCGTGAGGCATTCGTGGAGGAAGTTGAATTCTTCGCTGACTGTGGCGACGGGATTGAATCAATCGCCACCACCCTGGATGTGTCCCCGGATGCGGTGGAGAAGCGGCTGGTCCGGTACGAGCGCACCGACCTACTGGACAAGATCGGACGGGCACCCAAGCGCCCATATGAACGGAGGGCAGCATCATGACCCTGATCATCGAAGGGCAAACTGACGCACTGGCCCTGTTGGCGGAGATGAACCGGCCATCACCCCGCGCCGACGCGGTGCGCAGGTCAAGTGCTGCGGCTCGGGAGTTTGTCCCTACGCCTGAGAATCCGGTGCATTGCGCGATGTGCGGCGCGAAGCTGGCCTCTTACTTCGACAGCTCAGTGAGTCATTCTCCGATGGGATGGATGGCTGGCCAGCGGATGTGCACGGCAATGAACCTGACCAGGAACCACGTGAAGTATGCGGTCGTCCAGATCACGAAAGCGCTAGCAGGGGAACAGCCTGGCCAGTGTTGCTGGGACAAGCGCGGCCTGCATGGCAAGGCAATTAGGAAGCCTAACGTCGTGCAGCTGGCTGACCACCTGCGCTGGCAGATCGACCACTCACGCACCGCCTGGGGTGTCCGCGCCGGTCTATTCGACGAATGGGTAGGTGCTTACCTGCTAGACCACGGGGTGCTCAAGTATTCGCTCGACCCGGACGAGTACCCCTGGGAATTCGTGGACACGATATGAGTACCCGGTTTGAGGCCCAGCATCCACGGTGCGCCTATTGCGGGGCGTGGGGGAAGCGGCGGGGAGACAAGGTGCACTGCAACAGCCCGCGTTGCGCCCGGGTCAGCGCCTACACCGGGCCACCCGAATCCATCATTCCTGATACCGGGTACCGGCTTCCCAAGCCGAGGCGCCGGCCCAAGCCGGTCAAGAATTACCCACCTATGCAGGACGAGTTCGATTTGGAAGGAGACCAGGATGGCCGGCTATAAGCACCGGGCACCAGAGCGTGTGCGCCGAACAGAAGCAGTGAAGTCACAAGCCGAATACAACCAGGCCGTCCAGCAAGCAGGGCTGCTCCTGTCGCAAGCGAGGGAACAGGCACACCAGATCCGGCAAGCTGCCCTCATGGAAGCCGAGCGAGACGCGAAAGCAATCCGCGAAGCAGCGTATGCAGAGGGCCGCGCCATGGCCAACCCCGAATACTCGGCCACCGAAGAAGAACAACGCGCCATCGGACGGCTGCGTCTACGACAAGCCACCAACGAAATTTATGGGCTTCAGGCCCCACCACCAAAGGACAGCAGCCATGAGCTTTATGACTGAAGCCGAGGCCGCGAAAGCGCAGGAGAAAGAATCATGAGCGACGAACTAAGCATTGATGAAATGCGCGCAGAGGTCAATGAGCACGGTGTCCTAGACATTGATCAAGCGGAGGAATTGCTGTCCCGCCTCGAACAGGCTGAACAGGCCGTAGCAAGGGTGCGGGAGAAGCATTCCCCAGTGCCGGCCAGGTACTACGGAACCGACCTGAACCCGCATCGAAAATTCGACTGCGACGGATGCGGAGAAGGCAGTCCGTGGCCATGCTCGAATATCCGCGCCCTAGACGGTGATACCCGTGGCTGAGCACGTAGTCACCTGCACTGACGAGACGGTACGTGGTAGCCGTGGAACCGTCGCCCGGTGCGCGTGCGGGTGGTCCGATGCGTGGGCTATCCAAGGCGGGAACGCGGAAGCATCAGCCCATGATCACATGATCGCCAATGACCCGGAGTACAGGGAAGCAGCCAGGGTGCAGCGTGAAACATGGGAGGCTGAGCGACTCGAACGAGAAGCACAACGCCAGGCAGAGCTTGAAGAATTCTGGAAAACGGAACCGCTCGGCCCGAAGCGCAAACCTATCGAACCCCACGACCACGGGTGCGCGTGCTTCATAGACCCACCGTGCAATGCGTGTGTGAACTGCGCACACCACGACGTAGACGACTGCCCCAACGACTGCCAAGAATGCGAGGTTGAGCACGATGCCTGATAACGCCGAGTTCATGGAAGATCTGTTGAATCGCCAGCCTGCCGATCCGTTGCGTGCCGCGTTGGTAGCGATCCAAGAACTGCACGAGTGCGTCGAAGCGCTTATGAATCCTGGACGGCATGAGCGCCTGGTCAAAGTCTGCACTGGCTGTGGAACCGACGACGGCAACTGGCAGCGCTGGCCTTGCCCAACCCGCAAGCTGGCCGACGAAGGGTTAGGAGAAGAATGATGTTCGTATGCGACCGCCACGAAGTCTTGGACTGCAAACGGTGCTTACCAGCGCTGACAGAAAGCCATGCCCAAATCTGCAAGGACTGCGAAGGCGACGGTGAACTGTACGAGTACGACGAGCACGACAACATCACTGAGGACATGGAGTGTCCCACTTGTAAAGGGCCAGGCATCATCGAACGCACCGGCCCTTATCGTCTCGCGGACGGCACCTGGTCAGACGGAATCGACCGAAGCGAGCCTATGGGGGAGCGAGACGTGGCCATGCGTCGGTGGGAAGTCTGGCGCGATAGAGGCGATACCGGCGAGTGGACTGCCGGATTCGACCCCGACGAATGGGTGGGAGCGTCCGAGGAAAACTTCCCCACCCACGCCGAAGCTATCGCTTACGCCGACGCGCAAGCCCGCACCACCAAGAACGGAGACACTAATGGGAATGTTTGACAGCCTCTACGACTCGGACGAACGAGAGTGGCAGACGAAAGCGTATGAGAACCAGCTTGCTGCATATCGGCAGGGCGATGTCCTCCCGGAGTTAGAGCACCACCCAGACATTACCGATTACCAAGTGGAAATCCTGAGCGGCAAGGACGTCGTTGAGAACGGCGAGCTGAAGCATATGTACCTGGACTCGTTCGCCACGGTCATCGGCAACAAGTTAATCAGCATCCATGATCCACGAAACAGGAATTTACCGCGCATTAGCTACTCCGGTGACCTGTACGTGTCGGGTGCCGAAGACGCATTGGAGGGCGACCTTGGCTAAGCGAATCCAGCGCCAGCGCACCAAAGGCTGGCGTAAGCCAGAAGGTGCCGTGTACGTGGGCCGGGGCAGCAGGTGGGGCAACCCCTATCGCGTCAGCGGAGAAACGACCGCCCAGGGAGCTGTGGCGCTTTTCCGTGACTTCATTCAGCGAGCACCGCTCGATAACAACGGGCAGCGTGTCGAAGCGACAATCAGGGCCGAGCTGGCCGGCAAGGACCTCATGTGCTGGTGCCCCATCGATCAGCCCTGCCACGCAGACGTGCTGCTCGAACTAGCGAACGGAGAAACCAGTGGCTGAAAAAGGAAAATCCAGAAAAACTCCCAGAATTCAGACTTGTTTGGATTGTCATGGCGGCGGCGTGATCGTCCCTGAAGTGGATATGAAAGCACTGAGGATCAGTAGTTTTCCGGACTGTGGCACCTGTAAGGGTTCTGGCCTGATCTGCCGTTCTGGTCCATACAAGCTAATGAACGGTAAGTGGTCTGACGGAGTGGACCGTACAGCTCCTATTTCGATGCTCGGTTTCGGTATCGCGAATCCGGACCGCGTGCGAGTCATAGTTTGCTACGGCTGCTTCGAAAAGCCGGGCGCTACAGTCCTGCGACAGGTCACAGCAACGTCAGTAGAGAAGTGCTTCTCCACCCACGCTGAAGCTATGGCCCACGCCGACAAGACTGCGAGGGGCGAGACGTCATGACCACGATTCGACTCACTTTCTGCTGCCAGCATGACCACTGCGACAAGGCGAGCACAGATAGCACCGAATTCAAGACGGTCCACTACGAAGATGGTCCGCTGAAATTCTCCTACCTGCTATGCAACGAGCACGCAAACGCCCTGGTCCAAAGGCATGCGGAAAGTATGGAACGAACCAACCAAGGAGACGCGCGATGATTCCCCGCGGACTGCTGCCCGGTACGCCTATCGCATTCGATGACGTGCAGGAGGACGACGTGATCGACTCGTACAGCCCAGACCGGGAGGAGCGCAGCCGGTTCCACAAGCGCATGAATCAGACCGTCCAGCGGAACGGGGTCTACTCCTGCGACCTCTATACCGACTACGACATGATCTGCCGGCACTTAGGACTCTGGATCCAGCTGCGGCATCGAACCAACCAAGGAGAAACCCAATGAGCAACCTACCCGGCAACCCGCACGCCGAATCATGGAAAGACGAGTCAGACGGACAGTGGGGAATGACGCAAGCGACCCTAGCCCTGGCATACGAGCAGCGCTTGGCCACCTTGGCAACGCTGTTCAATATCCCGGATGACAGCGCGATTCAGGGCGTGGACTACGCCGAAGCTGCCCGACAGCTTTCTGAAGGACTGGGAATGAGGGCAGAGAAGTGAGCTACTACGACGAGGACTATTACCAGGAGCCATCTGAGTTTGACGAGATGGTTGGCGAGTTCAAAGCGAAGCTTGCTGAAGCGGTCAAGGAAGAAACTAAGTCTGAACTGGCGCGGCTCCGTACCGAGAACGAGGAACTGCGCGGCAAGGTTCAGAACCTGACCAAACTGGAACGCGATGCCGTGCAAGCCAAGAACAAGGCTGAGATGGAAGTCGGCATGGCTAAGGAGAACGCACGCCAAGAGTTCCGTAAAGCACGCGCAATGGAAATCTTGGCCGAGCTTACCGAACCGCGCTGGCGACTGCACCATAAGCCGCACCAGCAGCCGAAGTGCGATCAGTGCGACAACAATCGCTACTTCCACTACAAAACCCCGCAGGGGCGTGATGCAAGCGAGCGGTGTGAATGCTTCACCTACACGTACACGTGGGAGGTCGAAGAAGTAGCGGTCAAGGAAGTAGCTAAGCGCAACGGAAGCATGCTGTTTTGGTACATGGCGACCCGCGCATGGGAAGACTCACGCGACTGTGACCGGGGTGAATATTTCAGTTCTGATGTGCTCAAGCCGGCCGACCGGGCATCGGACGAGGAAATTATCGACAACCCCAGTAGCTACGGTTTCACCGACATAGAACGCTGCCAGCGCATAGCCGACAAGCTCAAGGAGGCAGAGAAATGAGTTTAGTAGAGCGTCGAACCAAAGAAACCATCCGTCACGAGTACTTGATCCCCAACGGATCCCCGTGGGCAGAACTTGGCAAAGCTTACGCGATGGCCAAGCGCGAGATGGAAGACGCTGGGAAAGACACTAGCTACGACGATGCCGCATTCATCACCAGCGACGACGAGCACACCATCATCTACTGGGAGGAGACAAAGTGAGTGACTACCAGCTGGGTGACCGTGTGACCATGACCGGCACCGTAAAGAAAGACCACATCGAGCTTCCCGGCGTCGATAGCGGATTCAAAACTACCTATGCAGATGACACCTTGCCACGTTGCTATGACGTGGACGGCGGCATCGACTACACGGAGGGGATCATCGTCGGCAGGCGCTTCCTTCAAGAGGGAGTGACTAAGCGCCTCGACGACTACGGAACCCACGCGTTCAAGCAGTCTGGCACGACTCACCGCGTCTGGATCATCTCGTACGACCTGCGTCGAAAGCCAGTCATGTGCTTTGACCACCAAATCAGCAAGGAGGAAGAGAAATGAGTGCATTCAAGACCAAACCAGCCGGTGAGCTTGTCCCCGGAGACTGGATGATCGTTCGTGGAGTGCCCCGTCAAGTGAAGTACGCGTCCGAGTCACTCACTACGCCCGGATTCATCCTTATCGGCTATGTGCGAGAGGACGGAGGCGTAGTGCATGGGAAAGCATCAGCAACCACGCTCATCGAATACGAGGAGAGGGACAATGACTAGCCAGCCCATACCAAACCCGGACGCCCTCGAAGCTGGTGCGAAAGCCCTGTTCCTGCGTGAACGGAAGTACCACACGCCGACCCTGGAATGCCCTGAACCGCCGAACTGGGAAGACCTCACAGACACCAGTCAGGAGCACTACCGAGACAACGCACGCGCCGTCCTCGCCGCCGCCCAGCCGGTAGTGAACAGCGTAGAAGAACTCGCCGCGCTGCCTATCGGGTCGATTGTTCAGGACTTACTTGAGGGATGGTCGCACCGCAAAGATACTCCCACCACATGGCTAGGGTTTGGGGATGAAAACGGGTTCCTGGCACATGACATCCTCCTCCCCGCCCGTGTCCTGTACCGCCCGGAGGTGAACGATGCCTAGGTTGCGATATGAGTTTCAGAGAGCCAGCGAGTTCGGTAACTGGTCAAAGAATCGGAACACGAACCGAGCGGCAGAACAGCGCATGATGCGGAACCATGGCCGTTGCCGTTACCACGACTTGCTAGACATTCGCGATTACGCCGTCATCCGCAACCAACGCATGAAACCACTACTACGCCAAGGGAGGAAGAACCGTGGCTAAGTACACCGTGCGCCTGATCTACCCATCCGGCACGACCAAGGACGTTCTCCATACCGACAGCAGAGATGAAGCCGAGGGTTACATCAAAGCATCCAAGGAGCTACGGCCACGCGTCCGGCACCAGCTTGGCACCGCACAGCCATCCACTGAGGGCTGGGGGCACGTCTGCCGCCGTTCAGACATGGGGCTATGGGCATGACCATCCAAGAAATCCTGGAAGCGCATGAGACCTATAACGCGTATATCACCGAGGGGTATGGGGTAGGTGTCGATTGCAAGTGCGGCGCGAATGTCCGCCGTGCAGGAATAAAGGTCGTAGAATCCCACCGCGCTCATGTTGCCGAGGTGCTTGAAAAGCAAATGCGGGACCGAGAAGCGGAGGCGTGGGAGCTTGGTGCCGCCACTGCTTGGCAGCGTTCCAGCCCCAAAGTCAACGGTTCGAATTACCACTGGCGCCATGAAGGTGAACCAATCACCCCCTATCGAAACGACGCAAGCAATGAGTGAATACACGCCTAATACAGAGTCCGTTTGCGAACGGTGGATGCATGACCGCTACGAGCTGGATGGGGTGCGAACCATCGAATCACAGGCCGAGTTCAACCGTTGGCTCGAAACGGTCCGAGCCGAAGCGAAATCAGAAGCGCTAGAAGAAGCCGCTAGTGCTTACCCCGTGATGCTCCGCGACATGGTCTCCCGCCCTTCAGTCGCGGCCTGGCTCCGCAATCGCGCCGACAAGTGCAAGGAGGGAAAGTGAGCGCTGCGAGGAAGCTTAGGAGGCTAGTTGCGAAAACCTGCACGATAACCACGCGGGCAAAGATTAGTGACCGATACGAGTACTTCCACGAAATGCGGCATGTGGATTGCCTCCGGCTAACCGACCGCAAAGGGCCCCTTAGTCGGGCACGATTCATACGTGAGCGGCAAGTGCGCCGGCGGCCCAGAATGAAGCCGCTACTCAAAAGGCGGCGACGTGGCTAAACCCAACGGGCACCCGGGAAGGGCAGAAGACAAAGCCAAGCAGCTCGAACGCCGCGTGAACGACCTCATGCGGCAGGCCGTGAAGCTCAACCAGGATATGCAAACGAACCACGGAGACCTGCATCCAGATATCCAGGTGCATGCACAGTCCGCAGCACTGAACCTCATGGCGATCTATTCGCATCTCACCGGGCTGCCGGCCCCGTGGGATGCCCGCGCCGAGGCCATGGGATGGAACCGAGTATGAACCACGCCCACGACTTACCGCCATCGTGGGACGGCGTAGCTGTTGAATGGGGCGGATGGACTGCCCAGCAGATCACGATCTGTCCGCCCCTGCCCGTCGAACACCGTTGCTGCACACGATGCGGGGCAATCACTGACGGAACGACGGGTAGCGCCATGAACTGGGGCCGTCGCCAATACCCGGAACGCCCAATCAGGGATCTCGTGGCCTTCCGCTGCCAGCACTGCCACCAAGACCATGTCTGGGACAAACGAACCGACGAATGGTGGGACTTAGACGAGTCCGACTACACCGGCGCAGGTTCCTATCTTCCGAGCATAAATTCCCACAATCAAGCCCCAACTTTGTTCTAGAAAGAGAAGCATGACGAACTACCTTTTCCTCGACATTGACGGGGTACTCAATGCGGTCGGTGCTCTGCTCGATGATGTGCGCAATCATCAGGCATGGCCAGATTACGAGCTCGTGACAGGTGAGCGCTGGGGTGAGACCGTCTCGCCCCAAATGATCACGGAACTCAACCACATCCTCAACTCGCATGAAGTCCAGCTGGTCTGGCTCACTACCTGGGAACGCGCAGCCCCGGCCTTCGGACACAAGATCGGAATCGATCGTGCGCTGGACGCTCCGTGGCTATCCGTTGAAGACGCACATGGAGAGTGGGGAAAACTAGTGAGCGTCCGCGCATTCCTCACCCAGCACCACAAACGCGGCGACAAAGCAGCCTGGTTCGATGATGACCTGGCCAGCGAACACGACGCCGCCCTATGGGCTGCACGCCAGGGAATATTAGCGATCCCGCCAGCAGCTCGGCACGGCATCACACCAGCCCACCTGCACCAGCTATCAGGGCACTACACCAGGTGACGTCATGGGCAAATGGAGGAAAGGCAAACAATGGGCCGCGAAAGAACTCGCCTTCACCTTCGCGGGAGTCTGCGATGAAACCGGCAAGGTGATCTTCCCAAGCCGTAAAGCTGCCAAGAAAAATCGGGAACATTATCGCGACGACTCGGCAGTATACACATGCGAACACTGCGGCGGAATCCACCTCGGACACGCTCACGGATATGACCGGCAACAACACCGAGAATGGAACCACGCCAATTAGATAATGTCAGCGGAACTATTCTTTCGAATTGTTCCGCTGACATTATCGTTTAACTCATGACCCTCGCTGAGAAACTGACCTGCGCATTCCCAGATACTGAAGACATTCAAATAATTTGTGAGATTCCTGCACAATTTGACTGGATTGCTTTTGGCTCGATGGTGGCAACACTAGTGGCAACATTTGCTGCGTTAGCTTTCGGCGTCAAAGGAATGCATGATGCCCGACAAGCTCAGGTTAAAGAGAAGAACGCCCAACGGTCATTGAGATTGGAAAAGAGCTCGCGGAAAATTCTCACGCTCCTAGATCGGATGATTGAAGAGCACCCCGAAATCGATAGGAGCCTTCATCTTCAGTTGAGTTCAACTTCAGTACGTCTCACACTTGACGCACGGGGCTATTACGTGACACAGATTGCTGCCGTCGTGCACGCCCAGCAACAAAAACTGAGCGAGTCAGCTTTGAAAATCCGTGCTTTTAGAGAAGCAGATTCAGACCGTAAACGCCCAGACGATGAAATCGCTCTTGACGAGCAGTACGTGGACGAAACTTACCTGTACATGTTGAATTCTGCACGTAGTGACTTGGGCGCCCTACTAGACAGCATCGATCTGCCCATTGATCATGAGAGCGCCAAGAGCGTCATAAGGGCCGTAAATTCTGAACCTGAGAGAATCACAACCGCTCAAGAGTACATATCTACCGTAATAGACCGGATGTACAAGGACGGACCAGAGCCGTCCCACACTATAAAGCGCTCGTAGTTCATCCTGTGGGGTATGGCTGAGACAAAGATTGGCAAGGAAACCGGATCCCCGGGCGGGATGGTTGCTGGCGAGAAAAAAGGGCAGTACATCTCCGACTCGATCGAGACGAACGGCGAGCTTGCTTTCCCGAACTCGGTTGCCGTTTATGACCGTGTGCGCACGGACGCGCAGGTCGAGTCCGTCCTCAACGCGCTGAGCCTGCCGATCTTGTCCGCCAACTGGGATCTGAAAACCGAAGGTGTGGAAGCGAACGTTGTGCAGCTCGTGCGCACCGAACTCGGGCTGCCAGAGCCAGGCAAGGCCATGCAGGGCAGGCAGCGCCGGCAAGGCATCTCGTGGTTTGAGCATCTCGAAGAAGTGCTCAACATGCTCTGGGCTGGCTTCATGTGTTTCGAGCAGGTCTATGAAGTAGCGCCGGCACGACCGGACCAGGAAGATATCGGCCTGTCGGAGATCATCCATTTGCGGAAGCTGGCGCCGCGGCACCCGCGGACGATCACAGAGATTCAGGTCGAGGTCGATGGCGGCCTGAAGGGCATCATGCAGACAGGCCTCGACGATAAGCCCAAGTTCATTCCAGCCGAGAACCTCGTCATGTACGTGCACCGCAAGGAAGGCGCGGACTGGACGGGGCGCTCTGTCTTGCGCTCCGCGTACCGCCCGTATTTCCTGAAGGACCTATTTGTGCGCCTGGACGCGCAGGCCGCGGAGCGAGGGAGCATGGGCATCCCATTCGTGACCTATACCGACAATGCCGACCCGGAAGAAGCGAAGAACATCGCAACGAACCTCCGCGCCGGGGAAAACGCGGGAATCTGGGCCAAAGAAGGAACGATCAAAGTCGAGATTCTTGGCGTCAAGGGCACCGTCGTGGACCTCACCCCGAGAATCAATTACCACGACCAGCAGATCGCCAAATCAGCGCTGGCCATGTTCCTGGACCTCGGGCACGATTCCGGCGCCCGCTCATTGGGCGAGACCCACCTGAAGATCTTCATCCGGTACGTGCAACGATTCGCTGACAAGATCGCAGAGACCGTGACGGAGCACATCATCCGCGACCTGGTCGAGCTGAACTTCGAACCGGGCACACCCTACCCGGTATTGACGCCTGGGAACCTTGCTTCAAATGAGGGCATCACCACCGAAGCCCTAGCCCAGCTGGTGACCGCGGGGGTCATCGTGCCAGACGAGGTCTTGGAAGATCACCTTCGCAGCAGCCACGCGCTGCCCAAGGCTGATGCGGCTACCCGCCGTGAGCCTGATGGTGCGAAAACGCCGGATCAGCTGGCCAAGTCGGCAATCCACGACAACAAAGTGATGCAGCTGGTCAATCAGATCACCGCGAACCGTTCCTTCATGGGTCGAAGTGATGGCCATGTGCCAGGCGTGTGATGAACTGACCCTACTTCTGGCCAAGGAGACCCTTGAGTCGGAGCTCATGGGATTGCAGCGGGATGCCGGGATTTTGCCAGCATCGGCGGTGCGCCCGCTCATGGTTCATGAGACCACCGCGCAGGCATGGTTCACGGAGCTGGAAGACGACCTGGACCGGGGAGTCGCCGAAGCTGTGCACGCGGTCGAGAGTGCCCATGTCGAGCTTGCCGCCGTCATATCCGGACGGCTGGTCGTTGGCGGGCAGACTGATATTTCGCCGCAGCAGTTGATTGAGCGGCTGAAGAAGTTGCAAGCTGAAAAGTTGCCAAAGCAGGTCGAGGTGATCATCGATCGAGCTGTCAAGAATCTTGAGCAGGCATTGACGAGGGTCTACCAGTATGCGGCGCTGCGCGTTATTCAAGAGCGCGCACGGCAGACAGGGGACACGGCTGAATACGCCTTGCCGACGATGGGGCCGCGGGCCCGGGATTTGGCTAAACCGGCAGTCGAACGGTCGTGGACGCAGCTGCTCAACAAGACACAGGAGCACCTTGCCGCCCCTGCTCTTGTCCTTCAAAATCAGGTCTCGGCTGAAAGCGTCAAGAAAGCTGTCGAATCCATCAGCGTGGCCGGCATCAGCGACCAGGCACGGCAAGGCGTGCATGCAGCCACCGGCCTGGGCCGCGTCGAAACCGCAATGGATCATGACGTCGACGAAATCTATGCGTCCGAGTTGCTGGATGGGAACACCTGCAGAGCTTGTGCGTCCGTCGACGGAACCAAGTACGAGGACATGGAACAAGCGACCAGCGACTACCCTGCGGGCTACTACCAAGGCTGCGCCGGCGGTGCTCGCTGCCGCGGCAGCCTGCTGTTCCTTTTCACCGGCGGAGACAAGAAGGGCACGCCGAGCATGCCTGACCCTGCCATGCCCTCAGCGATGGACCCGTCATCCTTCCCGGAGCCGACAAAACGAGTCGACCGGAAGATGATGGAGCACATTGCGGGGCTGGACAAGCGCGGACGCGGCGGGCACGTTTTCGGGCACGTGCGCGAAGGAAAAACCGTATTCCCCGCCGACTGGGACATGGCGAAAATCGTAGCGGCCGCCGAGCGGGTGATCACCCATGGTGGCGTGACAAAGGACCTGCGCCGTAGCATCAGGCGCGAACTTGATATCGACGGTGTGAGAGTCGTCGCTCGTGGCATGCTGAACGCCAAGGGCGAGGCGATTTTCCACACGGCCTATCCCGAGTTCGGCCCAGGGGTCTACGGCACCATCAACGGTGTCTATACTCCACTTCCGGATGCAGCCGCACGTCGTGACTACTTGACCGAAGTGTCCGGGCTCGGCGGTAAGGTTTAACTATGAGTTTTGACCCTGATGGCTGGATTCCCCTTAGCCGGGAATTGTTCGAACGGTACGGGCCGTTCGTCAGCGAATCTTGCCTCGCCTCGGCAGAGAGCGCCACCTGGTCCGGTGAACCGCACTGGGGGGCCATTGACGTGCTCGGAAACATCGCAGACAGCACCGACGGGCCGGTCGTGGACACCGAGTTTCTCGATCGGTTCGAAGCCTGGTTCCTGAATGAAGCCGACGCCTCGGATGATGTGGACCAAACTCTAGTGAAGATTATCGGCCAACTAAGGGATCGAGCGGACAAGGCCTCATGATGTCGGCTGAGAGTTTCGAATGCAGGATTCCTTCTACTGACGCGATCAAGGACGCCGTAATAAACTGTTCCGCTCGCCCGACCAACGGTTGGGAGATTGCTGATTTCGTATTGAGCCTCGTCGTGGCCGCCGCGACCGTTTGGGCAGTCCTAGTTGCACTCCGAAGCAACCGTCAGGCTCTAAAGCAGGCAGAGGAAGATCGCGCTTTGAGGATTGCCGCTGAACGCAAGGCGGCATTCGTGGAGGCTTCGGATGATGTCATCCGGGAATTTGCTGAGGCCGCTAGAGTGGGTCATGTTGGAACGCAGCTTGAGCACGAGCGGGCCATGGACGTGGTCAACGCTTTAGCACTGGTCGAGGATCCAGTATCGCCAACGCTCATGGAGCTATATTATGCTCTCGATCTGTTGCGTCGAGGAACATTAGAGAAGTCCTTTACGCACTATCGGCGCGTTCTACTCGTCGAAATGAATGAGGATGACTGGCGAAGCAATGAGAACGAGCGCAAGAAAGTGCTTGGCTTTGTCGCAGACGAAGTGCGACAGGTATTGACGCAGTACCGAAGGTCTGCCAGTGAATCGTACAAGGCGACGATCGTGAAAAACTTCGCTGAATCGTCGCGATGGCGCGTGAGCCAGTACGAGACCAACACGGCTCCGAGAGAGCTGCCCTCCTAGGAATCACGCTCCGCAGTAATCTCAGAAAGCCAATCTAGAACCCGCGCATCCCACACAGGGGGCGCGGGTTTTTCCATGCTCCGGGTATGGCAAAGACAGAGACCCAAAAAACGTACACGACGGTCACGGACGTGCCGATCTTCCGTGTCGGTCAATGGCACCCGGTCCAGGGCGACGGCACGGTCACCATGGAAATGCTGGAGCAGATCCTTGCGGCCGCCAACGACGACCGCCTCGACCCAGGCGTTATCAAGATCGGGCACTTCGATGACCGGTTCGACAACCCAGACTATTTCGAAAAAGACGGAGAGCCCGCCTACGGCCAGGTGACCAACCTTCGCATCACCGACGATGAAGGCGGCACGCTCTACGGGGATTTCATCAATATCCCCGAGGAGCTGGCTACCGTCATGGCCAGCGCCTACCCCTACCGTTCCGTGGAGATCACCCCTGAGGTTTTCCTTCAAGACGCCGAAGGCAACGTCGTAGCGGAATTCCCATTCGTGCTGACTGGTATCGCCCTGCTTGGCTCGGTGCAGCCAGCGGTTTCCGGTCTTGGCGCCGTCCACGAGGCGTTCTCCGGAAAAGGCAAGCGGAAAGTCCTGGTGGGTGTCGTTGACTCTGCCGGACATTTTGCCCTGGCAGGCGGGCACACTTTCGAATCGTTGCGCGGACAGCTGCGCACTGCGTTGGAGACCCGCATCCAGCCAACCGAGTATCTCTGGGTCAATGACCTCGATGACTCGATGGTCATTTACGAGCACGAGACTGCCAATGGAACCCAGTTCATGCGTGAGTCCTTCACGATCAATGCTGATGGAACTGTAGCGCTCTCGGGCCAGCCTGAAGCCGTGGTTCGCCGCACCGTTTTCGAGCCGGTTGCACAAAACGCTTCCATCCCACACTTCAAATCGGGCAGCAAGCAGTCTGTGCGTGTACACAAGCCGGCAGTCATGGCGGCAAAGCATGCAACTCAAAGCAAGGAGGACATCGTGACCCCAGAGCAGATCAAGGCACTGCGCGAACAGGGCCTGATTTCCGCAGAAGTCACCGATGAAGCCGTACTGGCTGCCGTGGCACCAGCACCAGCAGCGGAAGAGGCTGGCGAGTCCGGCAACCAGACCGCGGGCGACGAAACCGCCGGCGCGGAAACGGCAGCGGACGCTGGCGCCGGCGAGCAGCTCGCCGCCAGCAAGGCAGCGCCAGCACCAGCAGCACCAGAAACCGTGCAGATGAGCGCCGCTCAATTCGCGAACATGCAGAAGCGGCTCAGTGCCGCCGAGGCCACGATCCTGGCAGCGCAGAAGGCGGAAACCCAGCGACGCCACGACGAGATCATTGCCGGCGCAAAGCGCGAAGGCCGGATCCATCCTCAGGACGAAGCGAATTACCGTGCGCTGCTGTGCGCCAACGAGGAACAGACCACGACCCTTCTGGCCGGCCTGCAGCCGGTCATCCACACCCGTGAAATCGGAGCCGAATCCGCTGCATTTGCTGTGGGCACCGATGAAGCGGCACTCAAGGCGCAGATGCAGATCGACGCCGAATTCCTGAACGGAGGTAGCAAGTAATGCCTATCGCACGCCCACTCTTCGTAGATCCAGACCACGTCACCGGCAAGGTGACTGGCGCACCCGTTGTTGGCAAGCGCTTTGTGAAGTACGCAGCCGGTTCCACCATGTCCCTGCTGAATGTGGCCACCGCCGGCGCAGGCGACACTCCTGCTGGCGTCGCTGGCCAAGACGGTGCTGTTGGCGAAGTGATCCACCTGATCACCCACTCCCACGTTCCAGTTGTGGCAGCTGTCGATTTGATCGTTGGCGACCTGGTGAAGGTCGCCGCCGAAGGCAAGGCCGACAAGATCGGTGCCGGTGAGCGCCCCGTAGGCATCGTCGCAGTCGCCGCAGCCGCCGGCGCCGACGCAGGCATTTTTCTCTACTAGGAAGGAGGGACATACCCACCATGTACCCAGACCAGCCGATTGACCCGAACTACCTCAAGGGCCTGATCACCAACGTCACCCGCTTGAAGAACCTTTTCAAGCCGAACATCGACGGCAAGACCCTGGCAGACTACGCGCTGGACTCCGGCGACGCCAAGGGCGGCGCAGTCATCTACAACCGCGTGACCGGGCAGCATGAACCGCTGGACGGGCGTTCGGTAGAGGAAGTCGCCTACGGTGCTTCGTTCCCGATCCTCGACTTCGGTGAAGGCGCGGACCTGTTGGAGAAGGTCAAGCAGCGCGGTGCAGCGATCGAAATGACCGATGCTGCGATCCGTCGCAACGAGACCAACACCTTCAAGGAAAAGACTGCTTACCTTGAAGCTGCTTGCCGTCGCAAGAACACCCAGGTCGCCCTCAACGCGATCGTCAACGACCCTGATATCAACGAATTCTCTCCGACCACCCCTTGGGCTGCCGGCGATGACAAGATCGGCGATATCTACACCGGCGTATCGCTGATCAACGACACGTTCGAAGAGCTCGGCTACGTGGCGAACTCGGTGCTGATCAACCCGCTGGACGCGCTAGAGCACTTCCTGCGTGACAAGTCGATCCGCGAGCAGTTCCCACGCGAGTCGAAGGAGCTGAACCCGGTTCTTTCCGGTGACATGGACGGCATTGCCGGCCTGTCCTGGATCAAGAACTCCAAGGTGAAGCGTGGCGAGATGTACATCTTCCAGTCGAAGATCATCGGTTCGCTGCGCGACGAAATGGGCGGCCTGCAGGTCAAGTCCTACGCGGTGGATGAGCGCAACGTGCAGCGCGTCCAGGCGTGGTACGAAAACGTTCCTGTCATCACCAATCCGAAGGCAATCACGAAGCTCGTCTTCGCGTAGGAGGAATCGTGGCAACCGCAAAGGGAAGCACGGCTGGCCGTGCAAAGAGTGCCAACACTGCGCCTGTGGCGTCTACCGAGGTCAAGGACACTGGTGGCGTTGAGGCTGACCTGCTGAAGTTCGTTGACCCGGAAGCTGCCAAGGCCGCCGAGGCGTCCAAGGCAGCTGAAAAGGAACCGGCAGATGCCGTGCCTGCTGGGCCGGAATCTGAGCCTGAAGTTCCGGCTGTTGCTGGGGCTGAGGGCCAGGATGGGGGCAACGCCGCGCCGGAGGCCGAAGCGGAAGCAGAAGCAAGCGCGGAAGCACCCGAGGCAGATGCGACTAGCACCGTAGGCCCGGCAGGACGGGACTACCTTGTGCTGGCCACCGCACTGGCTGCCCCTGATGGCACTCTGCACAGCCGCGGCCAGGTCATTGAGCTCACTGCCGACAAGGCAGAATGGCTGCTTGACCGCGGCATGGTGAAGCCAGCCTAATGGCGAACTTCGAGTGGGGGGTTCGAGCCGAAGATGTCTTGGCTCGGGCCCTCCACGTTACTATCGCCCCGGCCCCCTCGACGGATCCTGTACCGCCGACCGGGGGAGTGTGGAATAAAGAACGCGCGATCGACGCGCAGGTGACCATGGCCGACGTCGAGTCGTTCATCGAGACCGTCGGCGACGATGTCCACGGCCGGCTCGTTCGCCGCCTCTACATCAAGAACGAGGCCGCGCTCACTGCGATCAACGGGGCCGCCAAGGCACTCGTCATCACTGGTGCGGCAGCAACGACCATTTCAGCGACGTTCCCTGCGAAATCGGGAACGAACGACCAATCATCGTATTCGGCAGAGCTATGGGGCCAGTTCAATGCGGGACTCGATGACCTGGCGAGGTTAATTGACCAGGCTATCGATGACCAGCAGAACCCCGACACCGGCGGGCCGACCGAGCCCACCGCGGGGTTAGTCGGATCAATGTTCCGGGAAGCGACCGTCAAAGACATTCAGGTGTGGTGACCCATGGGCTCAGGCCTCGTATTCCATGGTGAAGGCTTCGATGCGTTCGGGATGGTGCTCGATCGTTTCTCACACCGGCTCAGAGACCCTGTGCCGGTGTGGGAGAAGATCGCTGATCGTTTCGTTGACCTTCAGGCCGCCAACTTCGCCAGCCAGGGCAAGACCATGTCTGGCGGATGGTCGGCGCTGTCGGTGAACTACGGCAGTTGGAAAGCCAAGCATTATCCCGGGCGCGGGATTCTGGTGCGTTCTGGCGAATTGCGTGAATCGTTGGCTGAGAAGCTCGGCATCAGGGAAATGAACAAGCAGAGCATGACCGTCGGCACGCAACTGCCACACGCGCGGTTCCACCAGTACGGCACCTCGAACATGCCGGCCCGACCACTGATTGGCAAAGTCCCGGTGCAGGAACAACGCGAGTGGGCAAAGATTCTGCAGCGGCATCTAGTTGAAGGGCTCTAAATGATTGGCCACGAAGTAATCACGGCGACGCTCACTGAAACCTTGAATGAACGGGTGCCGGCGATCATGCAACGCCGGATGGCTGGCGAAGCTCCGGCGCTGTCGGTTGATATTCCGAAGCCTGAGCACATTTACCCGCATCCTATTCCGACGCAGTCCATCGAGGGGTACCCGTACCTTGCCGTGGAGGAGATGAACACCGGGCCGCGGTTCACGACCCAGAAAGTCGGCGGCACCGGCGCCGTAGAGGTCTTCGAAACCAGATACGTCTTCCGTGTCTGGTGCCTCGTGCGCGGCTCGGACTACAGCAGCACTTCCTACCGGCAGAAGTACCTGGCCACCTGCTTGCGAGCAGCGTTGCTGACGCGCCGGTGCTTCCTGGATGTTGGCGAAGAGCAGATCAAGCTCGACCCCCAAACATTCGTCGAGTCCTTCAGCGATGTGGCCAACGACGAGGAGAACAGCAAGTTCATTGCCGGGCACTATGCCGAATTCGAGTTGCTCGTCACCGAGACCACGGAGTTCCCGGGTGCCAACCCTGAACTGCCGGCAAACATCAAGTTGCGGCTGGGGCTCATGTACCAGAACAGCGCAGAACCGATCCCTCCCACACTCACCGACGTCGACATTGCAGGGTGATGCCATGAGCGAATTGACCCGCATCCACAATCCGCAGGCCGAGCCGGTGATCTACACCCAGGACGGCAAGCAGCTGGACGGATTCACCTCCGTCACCACTGACATCACGGACCCGATCACTGCCGCGCTGCTCGAATGCGGCCGGCTGATCATCCCCAAGGCGCCGACCGGCCCACCGAGCTTCCCTAAGCCAAAGGCTGCGAAGACTACCACTAAGGAGGAAACCGCCAATGAGTAAGATCGGCGTTGAAGCATCCACGACCATCCGTTCCGGTCCCATCAATCCGGGGCCGGTATCCGGACGATTCCAGATTCCAGCGATCACCAGCTCCGGTCCTGCAGACCGGGCGGTCCTGATCCGTTCCATCGCAGAATACGAGTCGACCTTCGGCCCGCGCGCGGCGTTCTCCGCCAACGGATACGACACCGCCCGAATGTTCTTCGAAGAAGGCGGATCTGAGCTGATCGTTTCGCGTGTTGTCGGCCCTGCGGCAACCTACGACAAGCTGACCTTGATGGACAGCATGGCAGCAGAGACGTTGCTGGTCGAAGCACGCAACCCGGGCTCGCACACCACTCCAATCAAGGCCGCGGTCGCCACCACTGGTGCACAGTGCACGATCACCATTTCCCAGGGCGACGAAACTCTCGCCGTGCTGAACGGTGGGTCGCCTGCCGACCTGGTGGCTGCAGCGTCGAAGTCGCCGGTGGTGCGGATTTCCGATCTGGGTTCGGCCACCGTGGCTCCGGGAAACCTTCCGGTGACCGCGGCTGCGACTGAACTTATCGGAGGTGCGGACGACCGCTCTTCGATCACCGTTCCGCATGTTATCGGCGCGCTGGCCCGCGCGGGTGAACTCGGTGAAGGCGGCGCCGTAGCGGCACCGGGCTACCCTGCCAGCGTCATTGGGACCGCGCTCGTCGATTATGCGAAGTCCAACGGGCGTATCGCCCTGCTGGCTCCGGCAGTGACTGACACCGCTGATGCGGTGATCGCTGCCGCGCCTGACCTTCTCGGCGGAGCAGGGGATCACGCCGGATTGTTCTTCCCGCATCTGACGATTCCCGACGGCTCAGCAACTCGCGTGATCAGCCCTGAAGGCTACGTCGCTGCGATGCGCACCCGCGCTCACCAGTCCGTTGGCTACTGGCGCAAGCCATTCGGCGACATTGCCCAGACACGCTGGGTCGTGGGCACCGTCGTACCCGTCAACACCGAGCTGAACAACCGACTCTCCGACGCTCAGGTCAATGGCATCGTCACGACCGGCACGAAGGTCCGCCTGTACAACTGGGTCTCGCTGTCGAACAACAGCGAAATGCGCGCACTATCGGCCCGCGACGTCCTGAACAACCTTTCGCGTGACGTCAAGAACGTCCTGGAACCATTCGTCGGTGAAACTGTCGACGATAACGGTCACCTGACCGCGCAGCTCGGTGCAGAAGTCGAAGGCCTATTGTCGCCGATCGCTGACGCCGGTGGATTCTTCGGACTGAGCCGGGAAACCGGCGACGGCGAGCAGGAAGAAATCGATCCTGGCTACCAGATCACTGTCGACAGCACGAATAACCCGTTGTCTTCGCTGGAGCAGAACGTACTCAACGTGACGGTTCTCGTTCGCCTGTCGCCGACTGCGGACTTGATCCGCGTCGAAATCATCAAGGTTCCGCTGCAGAGCGCCTTCTAAATCAAGAAAGGAATAGCTAAGAAATGACTAACTCCACACAGAACCAGTTCCTCACGACTGCCGGCGGAATCCCGCGTACCTGGGAAACGATGACCGGCGGCCAGGTCTCCGGTGAGCAGGTGAAATACCGCAATGGTGGCTCCATCAAGGAAGAAGTCGTGGGTACGCCTCCTACCTGGTCTGACATTGTTCTGACTCGCGGTTTCGACATCGCTGATTTGGAGATGTTGCGGAAGCTCGCCAAGAACTGCAACAAGACCCGCCACACGATCACCAAGCAGCCTCTGGACGCAAACATGATCCGCAAGGGCAAGCCGCTGGTCTACCCATACTGCTTGCTCAAGGGCGTGGATTTCCCCGATACGAACTCCAACTCCACTTCGGATCGAGGAATGGTCACTTTGACCTTCGCGACCAACGGCCTCGCCTGACGTTCGCAAGCTTCATCCCACATCGGCACCCTCACCACGCACATGGTGAGGGTGTCTTATTTTCACCCACGACATTAGGGGCCACCTTGGGTAGCAACAACTACGACATCGACGAAGAATTTCCGCTCCACGCGTCTGCCGGAGCCAGCTCCGAGCGTATCGATCGCCGGCAGGCCGAAGAGTCCGGCAACGGCGACTATGACTTGCTCGGCGAGTTCCTCGAAGCGGCGAAGGACGAAACCACCAAGACCGTTCGTTTCCCCGTCCCTGGTCGCAAGGGCGATTGGATCCTAGAGATCGATGTCGTCATCTCCGAGTCCGAATTGAAGCGCTACAACGAGAACGCTCTGATCGGAAAGGCCCGACAGGGCAAGCCACGCAAGATCAGCCAGGCGAACATGTTCGCTCAGATGATCGCCGAGAAGAATGTCGGCATTTACAAGGGTGATGGCGCGGATCCTGCCCAGGTGATGGATTCAGACGATGAGCCGTTGGTGCTGGTTAGCGAGCAGTTCCTGGAAAGCGTTGGCGAGCCGAACGACGTGCGCGCCGCTGTCCGCAAGTTCCTGGGCGACGCAGGCGTCGGTGCTTTGGGCGCAGCCATCCTGCTCGAAGCTGGCTGGTCGGAGGATCTGACTCCGCTGGACCCTACCGAGCGCTAGTCACTTTTCTGCGCAGTAATGACAGGTTCAAGTACTACACGAACCTAGCCGAGATCCTCTCCATTGATCCGGCAGTCATTCTCACAGAAAAAGACTGGCGGGTAAACGCCACCCGTGAAGCCGCTGCGCTCATTATGCACGACCAGCGGCGGCAAGCAGCTGAACAGAACAACACCTGACGATAGGGGGTAGACGCCCGTGAACCAAGGCTCCAAGATCACACTGACGGCAGAGCTGAAGGACCAGGCGTCTGCCCCTCTCGACAACCTCAAGAAGAAGGCCGTAGGAGCTTCGGAGGAAGTCGCTGCGGCAAACAAGCGGCAGGCAGCGAGCGCCGATGCATCCTCGGCAGTGTACGAGAAGGCCATGGCCCGCGCCGCCGGATCCACCGAAGTTCTTGAAAAGGCTCTTGGGCGAGCTGGCGCCAAGCAGTCGGACGCTCTGCACAAGTTTGACCAGGCATCCCAAGGGGTGACCATTGCAGAGCGTCGCCTCGAAGAGGTCCGCAAGCGAACCGAAGCAGGTTCAACCGCCCGGCTGACAGCGGAGAAGAGCCTTACCGACGCCCGGTACCGGCAAGAAAAAGCACTAAATGCTGTTGCTGCCGCTACCGGTGAGCTGGAAGATGCCCAGGCATCCCTTCTGGCGCAAAACGGCGAACTGGAAAGCATGCCGGAACCTCGGGAACGGATGTCGCGCCAGGAAGTAGGCCAGACTCTCGGCCCAGCGGTCACAGCTGTTGGCGGGGCAATGACGCTTGGATTCGGCAAGGCGCTGACAACCTATGCCGATTTCGACAAGGCCATGTCCCAGGTGAAGGCATTCACCCAGGAATCCGATGAGAACATGGCACTGCTGCGCGACTCAGCCATTAAGTACGGTGCCGACACCGCCTACTCGGCCGCCGAGGCCGCCGGTGCGATCAACGAGCTGGGCAAGGCGGGCGTCTCCACCCAGGACATTCTTGCTGGCGGATTGAAAGGCGCGCTGTCACTCGCTGCCGCCGGTGAGCTGGACGTTTCCAAAGCTGCCGAAATCGCCGCCGCTACGTTGGTGCAGTTCAAACTTTCGGGCGATCAGATCCCTCACCTGGCCGACCTCCTGGCTGCTGGCGCCGGCAAGGCCCAAGGGTCGGTTGAGGACTTGGGTACGGCTTTGAATCAGGCAGGCTTGGTAGCTTCCGCGACCGGACTAAACGTTGAGGAAACCACGGGAACGCTTGCCGCGTTTGCTTCCAATGGACTGCTTGGCTCCGACGCTGGCACGAGCTTCAAGACCATGCTCCAGCGGCTCACCCCGCAGTCGAAAGAAGCTGCTCAGGAAATGGAACGCCTCAAGATCAGCGCCTACGATGCCAACGGCGAGTTCATTGGCATGTCCAACTTTGCAGGCGTCCTTCGTGACGGGATGAAGGACCTCACCGACGAACAGCGCATGGCATCGATGGGAATCATCTTTGGTTCCGACGCGGTCCGTGCTGCGAATGTTCTGTATGAGCAGGGCGCCGATGGCATCGCCGACTGGACCGACAAGGTCAGTGACGCTGGATATGCTGCGAAGACCGCAGCAGACCTGCAAGATAACCTATCCGGCGACCTGGAAAAACTGGGTGGCTCCATCGACACCGTATTCCTCCAGTCAGGGTCCGGAATGAACGACATTCTGCGCGGCATGGTTCAAGGGCTAGAGGACGTTGTCGACTGGCTCGGAACGCTAGACCCCGAGGTGCTATCTACCATCGGAGTTCTGGGCGGCTTCACCGGTGCGGGCTTGTTGGCCGCCGGCGCATTCATCATGATCGTTCCCAAGATCCGCGACACCATGCATGCGCTCCAGGACTTCAACGCGCATGGCGGTAAAAGCGCGGGCGTCATTAACGGCATCGCGAAGGCTGCTGGCAAGCTTGCTGTTCTCGCTGCCGCGGGGCAGGCTCTGAAGGGGCTGACCAGCAACGAGGAAATTACGTCGGCTGAAGAGTACCGTAACGCGATCGTAGGTGTGACAACAGCCGGAGAAAACGCGAAATCATCCGACCTCGACAGCCTGTTCCAAAAATGGGACCTCGGCGCTGGTGCGGAAGGTGACGCCGAATCCGTGAATTCCCTGTCCGAGTCCATCAAAACACTATCGTCCCCAACCATGGGCAACCGGTTCCAGAACTTCATCAACCCCGTTACCAAGCTACTGGGGTTCACGGACGACGAAATCACTCAGGTTGAAGGCAAATTCAAGGACCTCGACTCCGCCATGGGCGATCTCGTCAGTAATGGTGGAGCGGAGTCCGCTGCTGATTCTTTCCGGCTGATCACCCAGGAGTTTGAAGCCAACGGGAAGAGTGCGCAGGATGCGCTGGACTATTTGCCTGGATATAAAGAGGCGCTGCTGCAACAAGCCAATGCAGCGAATGTGAGTCTGTCTGAGCAGGAGCTGCTGAACTGGGCGATGACGGGCATGGAACCGGCCGCGATTACTGCGGCAAGAGCCACCGAAGCCGCAGCCGAAGGTATGGATACCAGCGCTAAGGCAGCGGGAGGCATGTCCATCAGCGTGGAAGAAGCGACTGAATATCTGGCTGACTTCGGTGTCACCCTTGAAGGCGTTGTCAGCGACATGGAGAAGTACTTGGAGTTCCTGTTTGCGACGGGTCTCGCCGTCATGTCTTCCCGTGATGCCCAGGCGGGCTACCAGGACGCATTGCGCGCGGTCGGCGAAACCGTCGATGAGCTCATTGAGAAGAATGGCAATCTGTCGGGTGTTCTGAACAAGAACAAGACCGACTTTGACTTGACTACGGAAGCCGGCGCAACGGCCAATGCGGCATTCCAGGACCTAGCACGCGGCGGCATGGATCAAGTCAAGGCAATGGCGAATGAAGGGCTCGGGCAGGACGAACTCCAAGGCAAACTCACCGGCACCTACAACGACCTGATTGAAGCCGCGGACGCATTCGGCATTACCGGCCAAGCAGGTATCGATTTGACGCGCAAGATCATGGGAATACCGGACGGAGTCAAGATCGATTCGTGGATGTCCTCCGAAGCGAAACGAGTCGCGGAAGAAACGAAGGGCGTCGTTGACCAGCTCGACGGTTCGACTGCCCACGTGTGGGTCACGACGCACAAGCATTCCATTTACTCCGAGACACATCAAGCTGCCACGTACACGGGCTCGGACGGCATGCTCCGCAATGCTCCTGGCCGTGGCGGCCAAACCGTGAACTCCGGCGGTGGCGTCTACATGGACCTGCCAGCAGCAGCGGGCGGCGCGATCGTGCCCGGGTACGCTCCGGGCGTTGATTCCGAGATCATGCGGGTGTCGCCAGGCGAGGCGTTGTTGGTGCCAGAACTGGTGCGGGAAATTGGGCCATCGAACATTATGGCGCTGAACCACATCTATTCTGGCGGGCGGCCCGCCGGCGGCGGCCCAGCGCGCGCCTCCATGTCCACGGTAATGGAGCGGCTCTCACCGTTCACAGGGCAGCGGGCCGCGGCTGGTGGGGCAGTGCTGACAGCGCCACGAATTCCGGACACGGTGCCGGTCGAATGGGTGCGGGAGCAGCAGGCGCGGCAGGAAACTCCGACACTGGCGTCAGTGCCCGTCGAACCGTCCCGCAGCCCTGCGCCGTCGATCAAGCTCGACAGCGGGGCAGTCCAGGTCAACATTGACGGTTCAGGAATGTCACCGGCACAGATTCAGGCCATTGTCGAAGCAGCTGTCACGGAAGCCCTCGCGAAGAAGCAGCAGGAAATGGAGCAGTCCTACTAATGGTAAAAATTCGCATCGCCTACCTGCCCCAGGTCAAAGCCGAGCGCCGCATGACAGTGATCGGTTCCAAGGGATCGAAAGTCTCCATGTACTCCATGCCAGCGGAGTTCGATTTCGAGCATGTCCCTGAATACGGCGAGGTCGACCGAGAGGGGAAAACGACAATCACACGCCAGCTCAATCCTGGCTTGCGCGAATTGAGCTTCAAGCACACGGTGGCGAACTTGTCGTTCGAGCGAAACGTGCAGGGCCCGATTTGGGCATTGCAGAAGCTGGTCCGGTCTGGCCAGAAAGTCCGATTCGTTGGAGGATCGAGTTTCTTCTCCAACGGAGTCTGGTACCACGTCACTGGCTTCAAGATCGAGGCGCAGCAGCTTTCTGGCCATAACCAGATCAGCCGTGCCGTGCTGCATTGGACGCTTCGCCAGGCCGTTGATTCGCCGGCACTGGTGCGGAAGCGGCAGGCCAAGAAGAAGCCGCAGCGGCGCAAGTCATCCAAGAAGAAGCCTAAGAAGTCGGTTCGCCGCACATACAAAGTGAAACGCGGCGATTCCTACTACAAGATTGCCCAGAAATATTTGGGCACTGGCCGCCGGTGGCCGGAGATCTGGAAATTGAACAAGAAACGCGGGAAAAAATACCGCAACCCGAACTGGCTCATGCCGGGCTGGGTGCTGCACCTGCCGAAGAAGTAAAGGAGGCTCCTGATGTCGTCGACTCTTAGCGGCGCAAAGCTCAAGAACATCACCGTCTCCGGATCTTCAATCAAGAACATCACCGAGACCTGCATTTCAGCGAGCCTGAAGGTGTCCATTAGCCAAGTCTCGACGATGAACTTCACGTTCAATGACACTTTGACGCTTGGATTGTTCCGGTCCAATTCGTTCAAGGCGGGTGCCACCATCAGGTATGGCGGGTGGTCTGTTGCCGTGACTCAGGTGAAGACCCAGGGAGGGGCGGCGGGCCCGCAGCTGCAGGTGACTGCGGAGTCGAGTTTTGTGCGCAAGCTCCGCCGGCAGACCGGCGCGAAGAACTGGGGCAACCAGGACGTTGCTGCTTGGGTGAAGAACCAGGCTCGGGCCGCTGGAATGAAGTACTGGGTCCAGCCTGGCCTCGGCAAACGGCAGATCATGCGGGAGAAGCCCGAAGGGAACAACCGCCCGTCAACTTGGGACGTGATGACGGAGCTGGCGCGCGAACTCGGAGTGTGGCTGTTCGAGTATGGCGACCGGCTGGTCTTCGCGCGCCCGACGTGGCTCATGGCGCGGCCCGGACGTTCGGTGTGGACCGTGGCATGGAATTCCTGGTCGGACTATTCGCCGTCCCTGGAAGGCATGCCGGTCTATGACGCGGGCGAAGACGGACGAAAGGACGAGAAGCTCAGCCTCAAGCTCATCTCGGCTAATGGGGATAGCGTCCGGCCCGGAGATGAACTCACTCTCAGCGGCAACGTTGGGGCCGCCGGCGGCCGGTGGATCGTGGTCTCCTGCGATTACCCGCTGACGGTTTCCCAGCCTGTCGGGGTGCAATGCGAACGTCCTGTGAACCCTGAGAAGCAAGCTCGCAGCGGATCGAAAAAGACCGCCTCGGCTAAGCGGAAAGAGGCCAAGGGCAAGTCGAAGACGAAGACGACGACGAAGCGGAAATACCGCAGCTCCGGTTCTGGCGGCAGCAACAGCTCGAATTCGAGCTTCACCGGGTCGCTGTGGTTCCGCAGGTGGGTGGCCAACAAGATCGGCGGGCGCTGGGGAGTGGAAGGATACGGTGTGCAGTGCGTTGGGCTGACCAAGCAGTACGCGCGCGACCTCTTCGGCATCTGGCCGCGCGGCAACGGGCGGGATTGGTACTACGGTGCGACGCAACGCCGGTACTTCACTCCGATCAGCAAGCACGCTAGTGCTCGTCCGGGCGACATTGCTTGCTGGGGTGCGCCTTACGGAAAAATCGGAGGACGCTACTACGGGCATGTGGCCATCGTGATTCGTGACAATGGTTCCACCGTCTATTGCATTACGCAGTCAGGGACTCGGCAGAAGGCTGCCTACTACGAGACGTTTAGCAAGAGCGGATTGCAAGGCTACTTGCGGCCCAAGGGCCAGACTGCGAGGAATCAGCTGAAATGACATGGATCTGGCTATTGGTCGCCTCCGTTTGCCAGGCGTGCGAGGTGACGGTGGACTCGACCGCGGATGCCCAGGTGCTCCGGAATGAATCAGAGGAATCGAGCAGCGCACAGTTGGCGGAAGTCATTTCTGCCTGCGCGGCGCCGTTGGAGGAATACGCGCCTGATACGGACGTGTCGATTCTGGCGGTGACGCGCCGGGATGGACGGAAAGTTCCGGTGGATGGGTTGTCCCAGGCCGGTTTGCTGGTTGTCGAGAGCACAGGAGAACTGGGATTCACTATTGGAAGGGGCATGGTGATCGTGATGCTTGATGGGGAGCTGGTATTGATCACCCGCCCGGATCCGGCCGCATACGTGGAGGCTTACCAGCTTCCAGGATTCAAGTACTGGAAGGCATGAGCATGACCGTTCAATCTGCGGGACAGATTTGGCGGGGCACCGTTTCCCGGGTGCTCGACGATGGCTCGGTGTGGGTTGTTGTTCCCAAGCTGCTGGGGGCAGCGCCGGTTGGCCCGATGCCCGTGCACGGGAATACGGAAGCCGGGGCGACAGTCTTGGTGGTTCTCCTCGGGGGGACACGCCAGAATATGGTGGCAATACCCGAGTCTGCCGATGCGAGTGCGGGGAGTGACCTGCTCAGCGTGGACCGCTCGGTGGGCACACGAGTTGCGCTATCTGATCCCGCGGGGAACATCTCGCTTCTATCGAGTACCGGGGTACGTGATATCAGGGCTCTGTGGGATGGCGGTATGGTGGGTGCCCCGTCGTACTCCACTGTGTGGCTGTATCGCGAGGGCAACAGCGTCACTCTGATGTTGAATCTGGCTAAGGACGGCGGCAACAGCTTGAAATATGCACTTCCGTCGGGATTCAAGCCATCCACAACTACGCTCATCTCCACGTCGGCGTTCATACGCTTGGATGCGCGAAGCGTTCTCGTGCAGATATCCAACGGAAACATCTACGGAGTCTATGACCAGGAGGCTCCGATGGATCAGTATTCGGATATCGTCGGTCAATGGACGTGGCACACTTCGGATCCTTGGCCTGCTTCGCTTCCAGGGGTGCCAGCCGTCCCGATGACGTAGGACTACTCTTGATGCGCTGGGAACGCAGTTCCCACACGGTAACCGAGCTGGTGGGCATTCTTGGCGCATGGCTATTGAAAACTCGTCACCACATGGGCTGGTGAAATATGGTGCCGGCACCGATCCTATTCCGGGACGAGCTGGCCACAACGCTATGGTCGACCTGCTGAATGCATTGCCCGGTTTTCGTAAGGGCCCTGTGGCGGATAGGCCGGCCCCGGCCAGTGGAATCCGATTCTGGTTTGATGACGTGACCAACCGGCTCTATCTGAATACGGGCACGGAATGGACCGAATACGCGCCGTTCGGTGGTGCAACACCCAAAGACGTTGCGGTCGGCGGCTCGAACTCCGAAGGAACATCTGTTCGGTCGGCTCGGGCAGACCACGTGCACAAGCTCGTGCTCGCTACCAGTGCTGTACCGGGAGCGCTGGCGGCAGCGGACAAAGCCAAGCTTGACGCCATCGGTCTCTCAGCAGTGCTGACCGGGACTGCTACGACTGCTGTTCCTGTAGCGAGTTCTTCGCAAGGCCAGTGGCCGAATAAGGCGACAGCCAGCCTAACGTTTCCGGTGAGCGCGTTTCCAACGATCCCGACCATCATTGCAACGGTGGACGGGCAGTCGAACCCAGGGTGGTTTTCCAGTGTCATCACTGAAACGGCAACCAGGTACGCTGCGACGCTGTCTGTGGCCACGTCGCGCACTGCCGCGTTGTCGCTTCGGTGGATGGCGTTCGTATGAGCAATGAGATGCTGGCTTTTCTAGGAGCAGTGATCGTGGGGCTGTTGGCGGCACTCGCAGGCGCACTAGGGCATTGGATGGGGCGGAAGAACGCTAAGGACCAGAACAAGATCCAGCTTGTCGCAGAGCTGAACGACACAGAACTCGAGAAGAAGAAGTTGGATTTTGAGGTTCTAAAAACCACCGTAGAGGCGTTGAGATCCGAAGTCGACCGGTTGACAGACAAGGTCAAGAAACTTGACTTAGTCACTTCCAAATACTGGCGTCTCGTCAACGTTGTTCGCGCCTGGGTGACGCGATACCACATCAGCGAGGACGAAATACCGCACGATATCCGGGAGGACCTGTGAGCGGCGCAATTCGATTCCCATTCCGCTTGGACCTGACCGGCAGCGTCTCCACTGCCGATTACGGCTCTGACCAAGAAGTCAACGATGCGATCGCCGCTGCCCTCTACACCCAGCAAGGCGAGCGTCCCCTTGCTGCCAGTTTCGGAATCACCGACCCAGCAGGCCTTGGCATAGACGAGGTGGCGATCCACTCCGACCTGGCAACGAACCTCGCCGAGATCGGATTCGATGACGTGACAATCTCAGACGTGCGGATCGAACCCGTCTCAGACGTGGTCGCCGCCGCCGTTGTCGAGTGGGAACGAGAGGAAGAGCCAATCCTTGGCGATGAGGAAGAGGATGAGGAAGTATGACGACAGAATTTTCAGAGCCCCAGGACATTCCTGAACTCGAGTCCCTGAACCTCTTGGAGTTCGGAGGTGAACAAGATCTGGTCTCTACTGCGATCCAGCACGCCCAAAATGCTTTGCCTGAGTGGACGCCGAGGGATTCCAGCACCGAAGTAGTCCTGCTGGAGTCCTTGGCGCTCATTCTCGGTGTTGAAGCGCTCGCCCTGCAATCTGTGGGGGAAGAAGTCACCGAACAACTCATGGGCCTGTATGGGGTCACGCGGCATGACGGGTTCAACACCGAGGGCCAGATCTGCTTCCAGGTCAATGGCACTGAACCGCTCACCGTCATTCCCGCGGGCACCCGTGTGCGCTACGAGATTGAGGAGACGGACGAGACTGTCGATTTCCTTACCACGGAGGACGCGACGATCGTCACCGCCGAAACACTGTTCGGATACGCCGCTATTGAAGCGGAAGATTCTGGTATCGAAGGCAACGGCATCCCAGTCGGCACGGTGCTTGAACTGGTGGACACGAACATCCTCGTGGACGAAGTGACGATTTCGCAGGCCACCTACGGGGGCGAGAGCGAAGAATCCGACGAATCATTCCGCTCCCGTGCGTCTGCAGCGCTGTCACGCATGAGCAATTCTCTGGTGATTCCCGACAATTTCACTGCAGCGATGCTCATGGACCCACGCGTCGGAAGAGCCATGACCTTGGACATCTATAACCCGTCTGGGACGCCGAAAACTCCGGCGCCCGGCCATGTGACGGTAGCCGTGGCCGACCAGTTCGGCGAACCGCTCAACGCGGAAGTCCTCGCAGACCTCCAAGAAGTGATCAACCGGCAAGCCCTGGCCTCGCTGCAGGTGCATCTCATCGCTCCGACTTACACGCCAGTGAACATCGCGGTAACCGTGAAACGTTCTCTGAACTCAACGGTGGAGGAGGCCAAAGCAGCGGTTATCAGTGCGCTGACCGAGTGGCTCAGCCCAGCCACGTGGGAATGGGTCTCCAAGGTGGACAAGAACCAGATCACCGCCCGTGTCATCGGCCTGCCTGAAATCACGGCACTGGATTCCACTCCTGCTGATATCGCGCTCACAGGAGACGCACCCTTGGCCCGCGCCGGCACCATCACAGTGACGGTGAGCAACTGATGCGCGACTATCCCGCAAACGTCGACCCATGGACCATCGGCTGGTTCGAAACATTGCCCGCGCAATATCAGGTTCTCGATGAACAGCAGCGCAACCCGATCCTGCCGAAATGGGAGGGGGCAATTCCCGAACCGTTCCTGTTCACACCTGAATCGGGATGGACAGTTCTCGAATACGAGGACGGATACCGTTTCTATAACCGCACCGACATATTTGCGCAGCCAGGGCGCAAGTATTTCTTGCAAATCTGGTACAAGAAGCCCGCCATTGCGGGCGAGAACCAGCTAGGAATCTACCTGTCACCGCGCAATGGCGGTACAAGCCCGAGTTTCATTCGCGAAATCGACAACATCGTGTCCGACGGGTATGTCGAGTATGAGTTCTACCCGCCCAAAGACGGCATGGTGCAACTGGCCTGCATCAGCAAGTCACTCGCCGCCCAACCCACGACCGGCATGCTACCAACGCCATACGCTATCAGCATCGGCCCGAGCCGCTACCTGCTGGAACACCTTCCTGGCGGGGGCGCTCCACGCGCAACAAACTATCCGATGCTGAAGTTCATGGATGGCGTCGGGCGCATCGCGGGGGAGTACCGGCAAGTGTCCGACGACCTTTGGGCCGGGAAGTACACGAACCCGGACACAGTGCCAGATCATGCGCTTCGATGGCTGGGGCAGATGACGGGCTTCAACGCCCTGTCCCTGAATTCGGATAGATTCACGCTTCGGACATTCCTCAAGGAAATGCTCCAGGGGAAGCGGCGCGCGTTGGGGAGCCGGCAGCATTTGTTCGATATGATCACCAGCCTGCAAATGCCGGACAAGAGGCAGGGGCGCATCTCGATACAACCTCATCCTTCAGACCCTTGGACTATCCGCATTTACGTCGCGAAAGAGGACTTCCCCGGGCAGGATCTTGCTTGGCTTGGTCGAAAGCTCAGGGAGACCAGGATGCTGCCTGCCGGGCATGTCCTTGAAATCATGGATGGACTGCCGACCTGGGACCAGTGGGAAGCCGCTGTAGGAGCAACATGGGATGACCTTGAATCGAAGGCCACGAAATGGTCTGAGATGGATGTGCTGGGGAGAACGTTCGAGTAGTCCCTCCCACAAGCAGCACCGGAAAAATAGCACCCTCCTAGTGGAATCCAACCACAAAGGAGGGTGCTTTTCATGAGTGCCGAGAACGACAACGAACTGGACTGGGACCGCGACCAGCACGGCGGAATGGCCGACCATGCAACCGACGACGAGCCCGTGACCCTGTGCGCTGGCGAAGGCGACGAAGAGGGCGATGACTGATGCCCCGCATAACTAACCTCGTCAAGAAGCTCCAAGCGCGCGGCCTCAAAGTCGAATATGTGAAGGGCTGGTCCACACGTGGTTCGAGCAGCTTCACCCCCAAGGGCGTAACTTGCCACTGGACCGCAGGTCCACGCGGTACAGAAGGTCGTCCCTCGCTGAACGTTGTCACCCACGGGCGGCCAGGTTTGCCCGGCCCTCTGTGCAACGTCTACCTCGACCGCCGCGGTGTCGCTGTGGTTGTCGCTGCAGGTCGCGCAAACCACGGTGGCCGCGGTGTCTGGAAGTCCGGCTCAGGCAACAGCGACTTCTTCGGGATCGAGGCGGAAGCCGCGGACGGGAACGACTGGACTGAAGCTCAGCGCGAAGCCTATCCAAAGCTCTGCGCCGGACTGCTTGATGCTATCGACGAGTCCAACGCCAGTTGGGTGTGCGGCCACTCCGAGTATGCGCTGCCAAAGGGACGCAAGATCGACATCAACGGCTATCCAATGTCGAGCATGCGTGCACAGGTGCAGGCGATCATCAACGGCCAGAAGCCGGCAAAGCCCAAGCCTAAGCCGAAGCCATCGCGGCCGGAAGCGAAGCCTGCTGCGCTGGTGCAGTCCAAGAAGAATCCTCCCAACGGCAGCACCACTTTCCCGAAGGACTTCGAAGATCTGGCGATCAACAAGAAGCCAGACGCGCTGACCATCGGTGCGCTGCAGATCCTGCTTCATGCCACCGGGCGCCGGGACAACCAGCGATGGGACGGTAAGTTAGCCGGCCGCACTGTCGCTGACACTATGCGCATGCTCCGCGCACAGGGTTACTACAAGGTCACGCCGTTCACGGCAAAGGGCGTCCGCAAGGGCACTCCACTGAAGGTCGACCGCAAGGCCGGCTTCTGGTTCTACGTCGAGCTGCAGCGTTTCCTGGCTGATGCCCTGGGCAAGCGGGGCAAGAAGTTCTACCGCGGCAAGATCGACGGAATCTTCAAGGACATGAGCTGGGAAAGCTTCGAGCTCTGGATCAACACTCAGAACGGACGATAATCATGAAAGAAGCAGCATTCACCCTCTGGGCGTCGACCGTCCGCACCATCGTGCCGATTGTTGTCGGCGCGGTGCTTGGATGGTTCACCGCCGTGAACGTCACGGTGGATCCGGAATTTGAAAAGGCTCTGGCCGCGTTGCTCACGCTCTTGCTGACCACGGTCTTTTACGTGCTCGTGCGGCTCGTTGAAACGTACGTCAGCCCAAAGTTCGGCTGGCTGCTAGGTTATGCGAAGTCGCCTGACTCTTATTCCAAGGCGAGCCCGGCAGCATCTACCAAAGCAGCCGGCGGTTCCTTCCCTGGCTACGACGGGCATACCCGCAAGAAGTAGAAAATCGTGCCGAGGGAAGGCGGCCTCGTGACCTCCCAACGCTGGGCCCCGGCAGACCGGACAATGCCGGGGTCTGGCATATGCGTAGACCGCCCCACCCTCGAATGAGGGCGGGGCGGTTCTTTGTGTTAAATCGCGGTTTCCTGTGGCATCGGTTGACTGCGCTGGAATCCTCGCAAAACGTCATGGGGGTCAGGGTGCCGGTCGCATGTGCTGATGGCGTGGGCTATGGCGCTGTGCTTCCATCCCTTGACCCGGAACGTTCGAGCAAATGTGCTGTTGACGGTGCGGTAAAAGTCGAGGATGGTCTGTCGTGGCGATTCCGTCTGCACTACCGCAAGATTCTTGTTGGGCAGCGAAACGTAGATGAACAGCAGCTCGTCGGTGGTGGGCTCAATGAATGCGACCAAAGCAGTGTCGTTCTGAGTTGCGACAAGACCCATGACATGGGTGAGAAATTCTTGTGGCTGCGAGATAACAATTGGCATTCCCTCTTCCCAGGAATGCTCTCGTAGAAAGCGTCGTCCGCTTCTAGTTCCGATGAATTCTGAAACTCTCGTGGCCGTGTTTGATCGTGCGTAGCGTCCTGGCATTGTTTCCTACATTTCTTGCTCGGTGAATGGGCAATTTCTGCGAGTAGGTATGAGGCCAAGGTGGAGTTGATCGCTTGCCCTCGTCCGCGTGTGGCCAATGCTGCCCCTAGTGACGCGAACTTCCACCATATATATTCGTCGGGTGGTTGTCGAGAGGTGCACCGATCTTTTGATCGATGCGAATGAAAATATGGTGTTGTCGGTAGGATGTGTGCGTGAAGTTCGTTCCTGACCCACAGCTCGTTCGGTCCTACGATCTGTACGCCCGCCCTTTTTTGGAGGTGCAGGTAGACGGGGGCACTGTGGCCGGCACGGCAGTTGCCTGGTGCGGCGACATGGTGCAGGTGAAGTACCCGCTGATCACATACAAGAGCGGATCCCCCCAGCACTGGTTCACGTCCTGGGTCTCCATAAGGCGGTGCCGAAGAATCCGGAGCGTGGACGCGCCTTACCACTTGGAGTTCGTCTCCCCAGAATGGCAGCGCGAGCAGGACGCGGCGATCGACTATAGGCCAGTCGACGCAGCCTGGACCCTGCAGGCGACCGACGTTCTTTACGACCGTGTGCGCAGCATGAAGCGACCCAGGCGATTCGAGGAGCGCGACGGACTCGGCTAGAATTCTCCACGTGGAAGTACTCATAACCTACGAGCTAAATGGCGAAAATGGCACCACGTCAGCCGTCGACGCGGACTACGAGACTGCACGTGACAAAGCGTTCGACCTCGTGCCTGAAGGTGCCCAGCGGCTCAACATCAGAGTCGACCGCGACGTATAAGAAAGCCCCGAACCGAGAGCGGTTCGGGGCTATCTGGGCTAGCTATAAATTCGAGCGTCTCTGACCTCAACAACCTCGCCATCGTCGGTAACGTGGACATTGCACTGATACAGAACTTCGCTGCTCTTCCACGGCGCTAAACCAGCGGGAATTGTCCCGCGAACTTGCCAGACTCTATCCGCGGCACCCGTGGGACCTACTAGGTCGGAAGCATCCACAACAACTTCCTCGGTAGAAGACTCACCGTCCCAAGTTCTTATTCCGTTGCCCGGGGCCTTCTCTGAGATGTTTTGATTGCAGGCAATACGTGCTTCATCTTTGCCCGCCTCTGGATCGCTCTTTGAACAACCGGTGAGAACTATGAGAGCTACGGCGCTGACGGCGAGAATCTTCTTCATTTTTCCTCCGTAGGAATTCCGTATTAGATATTTCATGGTGTGGCGATTTCATTCAGTCTACTGTCAGGAAGCGCCAGTTTAGCTCTCTATAAAGCGTCAGCTGCTTTCAAGTCGGCATCGTTTGTGAGGTGCCCGTAGACGTCGACGGTCGTGCTGATCGACGAGTGCCCGAGCCGCTTGGAAATAACCGGCAGTGGCACTTTGGCTGCAATTAGCCACGAAACGTGCGTATGCCGAAGATCGTGCAGCCGCGGTTCGGCGAGAAGCTGCTCGGTTAATTCTGGCGCATTTGCGGCCTCAATCGCTGGGCGCCAGTAGCGGGCATAGAAAATCCCACTGGATAGCCGTCCACCGTTCGGGTGCTGGAACACGAGGTCACGGGACTTGAGCGGACGGAGATGCTCGTCGAGCAGAGGCGTCATAGACAAGGGGAGTGTCACCTGGCGGACGCCGGCCACGGTCTTAGGGGAGCCGAGAACGAATCCGTGCGGCGTCCGTTTCCATGACTTGTTCACGTCGATCACATAGTGCCCGGTAGGCTGGCGTGCAAAGTCAACCTTATCGAGCGCAGTGGCTTCACCGAAGCGCATGCCCGAGTTGACGAGAGTTCGCAAGAAGACCTCATATCCAGGGTCGAAATGGTCACAAAAAATCTCGAATTGCTCTCTTGTGAGAAAGGTCGCACCGCGGTACTTCAAGGAAGCCTTCGGCGAGCTGATTCCCCGTGCCGGGTTTTCCTCCATGAGGTTCCGCTCTATGGCCCAGTTGAACACAGTGGAGAGGAACGCGTGGACGTTCTTCTTGGACTTGGGAGCGAGCTTCAGCTGCTCGAACCAGCGCACCAGATCCTTGCGTTCAATCGTCCCGGATTTTCTTGGGCCAATAGTTGGTGCAATGTGCCGAGTGAGCATGACCTCGTAGGTGTGCTTGGTGCCGGGCTCGATGCCGGTTTTCTCGTCCAGGTACATGGTCACGAGCTTGGTGACCGTTGGAGTCTGGGATTGTATGTCCTGCATTGCTTTGTTTGCGAGCGTGAATGATTGGCCGTTCGCGTCGAGCAGGCGCTTGATGAGTTCCGCTTCGGTGTCCGAGTCGGTGGTGAAGCTGGTTTGCTTCTTGGTTTCAGCTTCGCGCCAGATGACTTTGAATGCAGTGGTGCCGTCGGCGCGCTGGATATGGCGGATGGAGGCCATGGTGTTCGGGTGTCCTTTTCAGTTATCGACTGCTTGGTGAGAGCAGGTAAAGGGGTGGTTATTCCCTGGTTCCGTGTCAACGCTTGTCAACATTTTTGCTGTTGGCGTCAACATGGGTATGAAAAAACCCCGGTTTCCCGGGGTTCAATCTGTGCCCAAGGTGGGACTCGAACCCACACATCTTTCGATACCGCATTTTGAGTGCGGCGCGTCTACCGATTCCGCCACTTGGGCTGGCACTTTGACTACTTTACTAGAGGTTTTCCAGAATTCCTAATCAGGATCCTCGCGTCTTCGCCTGAACCAGAGTACATGCAAGTAGGCTTGTATGTGAAACCGAGGCAACGTGGCTTCGCTATCGGAAACCATCTATTTGCTGTCCCTCGCACGGACAGGATTTTTGACCATGGAGGAAGACGCCAATGAGCGAACTACCCGAAATCACCCGAATTCCATCCGAGGTGCAGTCCACCCCACGTCGTGTTCTCGTTGCCGAGGATGAAACCCTGATCCGCCTGGATATTGTCGAAATCCTGCGATCCGAAGGCTATGAGGTTGTCGCCGAGGCCGATAACGGGCAAGCTGCTTTGGACAAGGCCCGCGAGCTCAAGCCGGATCTGGTGCTCATGGACGTGAAGATGCCGGTGATGGATGGCATTACCGCCGCCGAGGCGATCGTCAAGGAGCGCATTGCCCCGGTGGTGCTGCTGACCGCGTTCAGCCAGAAGGAACTGGTAGAGCGGGCCCGCGAAGCCGGCGCCATGGCCTACGTGGTGAAGCCTTTCACCCCGGGCGATTTGACTCCGGCCATCGAGATCGCCATCTCGCGAAATGATGAGCTGCGTGCCCTGGAAGAAGAAGTCAGCAACCTGGCTGAGCAGTTCGAAACCCGCAAGCTGGTTGATCGTGCCAAGAGCCTGTTGATCACGAAGATGGGGCTGACCGAGCCAGAAGCGTTCCGCTGGATCCAGAAGACCTCCATGGACCGCCGTCTGAGCATGCGACAGGTAGCCGAAACCGTGGTCGATCAGGTCAAGTAAGCAACAACGGCTCGTTCCGCTGCTGAAGATGTGCGTCATGACACCCTATGTTTTGACGCACATTTTCCATGTCACCCCAGTGTGGCGCAGCGGTCACAAGGCTGCAGGCCCTGCTGTGATGTTCAAAGTTAATCCAAATTTTGCCAGATGCTGGTTGACGGCCTGGATTGACGAACAGCCCAGTACGCCTAAGATTGAAACTGCGCTTGGAACCAAGTCCTGCACGACACTGATTTTCGCAGGGGATCTTAATTCGAAGCCCGCACACTTTCCCTTGCCGTTCGACCCTTCAGGCTGGTACTAAATGGATTTGACGCTAATCGTCGTCCTGGTCATCGCCTTGGCGTTGTTTTTCGACTTCACCAACGGTTTTCATGACACGGCCAATGCGATGGCCACCCCGATCGCAACCGGTGCAATTTCCCCCAAGAAGGCAGTTGCCCTCGCCGCAATTTTGAACCTCGTCGGCGCTTTCCTCTCCACCGAGGTAGCAAAGACCATCTCTGGCGGCATCATCAACGAAGACCCCACCACCGGCGTGGCCATCGGCCCGGCCATGATCTTCGCGGGCCTGATGGGGGCGGTGATCTGGAATCTTCTGACCTGGCTGCTGGGCCTGCCATCGAGCTCCTCCCACGCACTGTTCGGAGGCCTGGTCGGTGCAGCTATTGTCGGTGCCGGTCTCGCCTCAGTGAACTATGGCGTGCTGCTCTCCAAGGTCTTGCTCCCGGCCATTTGCGCGCCGATTATCGCTGGCGTCTCCGCCTACCTATGCACCAAGCTGGCCTACGCCATCACCAAGCGGCAAAGCGGCGCCTCGCCTAAGCGCGGCGGCTTCCGCTACGGACAGATTTTCTCCTCCTCGCTGGTGGCGCTCTCGCACGGTACCAACGATGCGCAGAAGACCATGGGCATCATCACCCTGACCCTTGTAGCCTCGGGGCTGCAGGAATCCGACTCCGGCGTGCACCTGTGGGTAGTGGCCGCTTGTGCTTTTGCGATCGCCCTGGGTACCTACACCGGTGGCTGGCGCATCATCCAGACCATGGGTTCGGGCCTGACCGATGTAAAACCGGCACAGGGTTTCGCCGCGGAGGTTTCCACCGCTTCAGCCATCTTGGCTTCCTCGCACCTGGGCTTCGCATTGTCGACCACCCAGGTGGCTTCCGGCTCTGTCATCGGTTCCGGATTGGGCCGCAAGGGCGGCGAGGTTCGCTGGGGGACTGCCGGGCGCATTGCCCTTGGCTGGCTCTTCACCTTGCCGGCTGCAGCGATCGTCGGCGGTCTGGCCGCATGGATAACCCATCTGGGCACCCCGGGCGTGGTGATCGTCGCGATCCTGGGCTTGGCGGCAATGCTGACCATCTGGTTCGTGTCCCGCAAGCAGCCTCACGGTGCCGAGACGACCATGTCCGACATTGACAACTCCGGCGCAGCGGTGAACATCTTGACCAAGAAGCAGCGCCGTGCCAAGGCCAAAGCGGAAGCGCAGCAGGCCAAGCTTGCTGCAGTGCAGAAGGAAGCTGATAACTCATGATCGATTGGGCCTCCTTTGGGATCGTTGCCATTGTCACGTGGATTTCGGCAATGCTGATCGTCGCCGCATATTCGTTCGGGGTGCGCCTTTTGGCCGTGGCCAAGGACGAAGGGCGCAGCACGAGCCTGAGCAAGAGCGCAGCGTACGCCTGCTTCACTGTTGCCGGCCTGATCGTCGCCTTCGGCGTCGTGCTGATCGTGCCGCAGCTGAGCGAAGCCATTCTGGGTTTCTCCTCAAGCCACTAGCGCAGAAACCGGTCGTCCGCCTTTGGGCGTTTGGCTGGTAAAAACAACTTGATATTGCCTTCAACGGAGGCACCCCTAGACTGGAGCCATGACAAGCTTCAAGTACTACGTGGGTGCCTCCGTTGATGGTTTTATCGCAGATGGCAGCAAAGATGCGCATTGGTTCACCACGTTCGCCCAGCAACCGGGTGTGAAAAAGCATTTTGACCAGTTCTTCGAAAGCGTCGGCGCGGTCGTGATTGGCGGGAAAACCTACGCCGATATCGCCCGCGAAGTCGCCGAAGGCCGGATGGAGTGGAAGTTCGGGAATAAGCCTGTCTGGGTCTTCACCCACCACGAACTGCCGACACTTCCCGGTACCGATCTGACCTTCATTCGCGGCGAATTCGGCTTCTGGAGCCGGGATATTGCGCGCAGCGCTGGCGCCGGTGACGTGTGGATCGTCGGCGGGGCGGATGTGGCCGGCGGTTTCGTCGAAGCGAAAATTCTCGATGAACTGATCGTGGTGACCGTGCCGGTGGTGCTCGGGGAAGGGACCAGCATTTTCGGGCGCGGCATAAGCACCCAGCTCTCGTCGCTGAGCGTCACGGATCTGGGTGGCGACATCTTCCTGTCCCGCTACTCGGTCGACTAGCGGCCTCGCTGGCTCGGCAATTAGCGGTCGAGCGGCAAGAGCATGTTGGTGATGCGCGCCGTGGCGATCCGCTGGCCCGCATCGTTGCTGATGATAATTTCATGGCATGTGCTGCGCGCGCCCAAATGCACCGGCATGCACTGGGCCGTGACCATCCCGGAGCGCCCCGCCTTGTGATGCGTGATGTTCAGATCAACGCCCACTGGCTGCGAGGTTCCTGCCCCATGCAGCGCCGCGGCCATCGAACCGAGCGTTTCCGCCAGTGCTGCCGAAGCCCCTCCGTGCAGGATCCCGTACACCTGGGTGTTTCCAGCCACCGGCATGGTGGCGCTCAGCCTTTGAGGGCTGAATTCGGTGAAGACAATCTGCAGCTTCTCAACGAGTTCGCCGACGCCATTGTGGGCGAGATAGGGCCAGATGGATTCCGGAACGCCGTGCCGGGCCAGCTGGTCGGCGAAGGGATGTGCCGAAGATTGCGTGGGTTGAGGAGTGAAATTCTCGTTCATGGCCACTAGGCTTTCAGGTGTGAGCGAAACTACCAAACTGACACCCTCGTCGGACAACAGACTGCTGATTATTGACGGACATTCCATGGCGTTCCGCGCGTTTTATGCGTTGCCCGCGGAGAATTTCGCAACAAGCACCGGACAGCACACCAACGCGGTGCACGGATTCGTGTCGATGCTGCTTACGATGATCCGGCAGCAGAAGCCTACGCACGTTGCCGTGGCCTTCGACTTGGATACCCCGACTTTCCGCTCGTTGGAGTACACCGAATACAAGGGTGGCCGGAATAAAACCCCCGAAGAGTTCTACGGGCAGATAGACCTCATCCAGGAAGTGATGAAGGCGATGAATATTCCGTCGATCACCCTGGAAAGCTTCGAAGCTGACGACATCCTTGCCACGCTGGCTACCAAGGGCGAAAATGCCGGATTCGATGTGCTGGTGGTGTCCGGAGACCGAGACGCCTTCCAGCTGATCACCGAAAAGACCCTGGTGCTCTACCCGAAGAAGGGCATCAGCGACATTCCGCCGATGGACGCTGCGGCCGTGGAAGCGAAATATTTCGTTCGCCCCGAACGCTACTCGGACCTTGCCGCGCTGGTTGGCGAAACCGCAGACAACCTGCCCGGCGTGCCGGGGGTTGGCCCGAAGACGGCAGCTAAATGGATCAACCAGTATGGTGATCTGGCCGGCATCCTGGAGAACATTGATGCGATCAAGGGCAAGGTGGGCGAGTCGCTGCGCGAGCACGTGGACAACGTGACGCGCAACCGCCGCCTGAACCAGCTCAAGCACGATCTTGATCTTCCAGTGACCCTCGAAGAGATGGAACTGGTGGCGCCGAACCGCGAAGAGATCGAGAACCTGTTCGACGCGCTGGAATTCAATACCCTGCGCAAGCGGCTTTTTGACCTCTTTGCTGCCCAGGAAGAAGAGGTCGCGCCGGAGGTTGCGGCCTTCACCAGGGTGGTCACCGACAATGCCGAGGGCCTGCGTGGCTTCATCGACGCCGGCAAGGGTGCACCAATCGCCCTGCAGCCGGCGGTGGTTGATGGGGAAGCAGTGGGTCTTGCGCTCTACCGCGGTGACCAGGCCGCCTGGCTGGACTTGGCTCAGCTGGATGAAGCCGCAGAGGGCGTGCTGGCGCAGTTCCTGGCCGATGAGAACGCTCCAAAGATCTTCCACGATGCCAAAGCGGCCATGCACCTGCTGATCGAACGCGGTTTGGAAGTTGCGGGCATCCGGGACGACACGCTGATTAGCGCCTACCTGATCCAGCCTGATCGCCGAAGCCACGACCTGGTTGATGTGGTGCAGTACCACCTGAAGTACGCGGTGCCGGTGCATGAAGCGAAAAAGGGCGAACTGGACCTGGGGCTCACCTCGGATCTTGCCGAACCGGCCCTGGCCCAGGCGCAGGCTATTCATGACCTCTCCGCCTATCTGGCCACCAAGCTGGCCGAAAAGCACGCGGATGTGCTGGCGGCGCAAATGGAGCTGCCGCTGATTCCGGTGCTCTTCGAGATGGAACGCGCCGGCGTGGCAGTGGACGTGGACCGGCTGAATGAGTTGCGCGCGCATTTCACCACCCAGGTGGATCAGGCGACCAACGATGCGTTCGCCGCGATCGGCCATGAGGTGAATCTTTCAAGCCCCAAGCAGCTGCAGGTCGTATTGTTCGAGGAACTGGATCTGCCGCGCACCAAGAAGATCAAGACCGGCTTCACCACTGACGCCGAGTCGCTGCAAGATCTCCTGGTCAAAACCGGGCACCCCTTCCTGGTGGCGCTGATGGCATACCGCGACGCGATCAAGCTGCGCCAAACCGTCGACGGCTTGCTCAAGGCAACCCACAGCGACGGCCGCATCCACACGACCTATGCGCAGACCGTGGCGGCCACCGGCCGGCTTTCGAGCCTGAACCCGAACCTGCAGAACATCCCGGTGCGTTCGGAAGAGGGCCGGCGGATCCGCGACGTGTTCATGGTGGGAGAGGGCTACGAGAGCCTGCTGACCGTTGACTATTCGCAGATTGAAATGCGCATCATGGCGCACCTGTCCGAGGACGAGGGCCTGATCGAGGCCTACCAGAACGGCGAGGACCTGCACCGCTATGTCGGTTCACGCGTGTTCAACGTGGCGCCGGAAGAAGTCACCTCGGAAATGCGTTCCAAGGTGAAGGCGATGAGCTATGGCTTGGCCTATGGCCTGAGCAGCTTTGGCCTGTCAAAGCAGCTGAAGATCGGTGTTGACGAAGCCCGCAAGCTGATGAAGGACTACTTCGACCGCTTCGGCGCCGTGCGCACCTACCTGCGCTCGGTGGTGGACCAGGCCCGCAAGGACGGCTACACCGAGACGATCTTCGGACGCCGCCGCTACCTGCCGGAGCTGAACAGCTCGGATCGCCGGCTTCGCGATATTGCCGAGCGTGCCGCATTGAACGCCCCGATCCAGGGCTCTGCGGCGGATCTGGTCAAAGTGGCCATGCTCAAGATTGCCGAGGGGCTGGCTGCAGGACAATTCAAGTCGCGGATGCTGTTGCAGGTCCATGACGAATTGATTCTGGAAGTTGCCGCCGGTGAACTGGAGCAGGTGCAGGAATTGGTAACCCGCGAAATGGGTCAAGCCGCGGACCTGTTGGTTCCACTGGATGTCCAGCCGGGCATCGGCCGGACCTGGCACGACGCAGCGCACTAGGCACAGCAATCGGCAAGGGCAGGAGCATCGAGAGGTGATCCTGCCCTTGCCGCATGATCACGCGGGTTCGACGAAAGAAAAGAACATGGAGCACTACACGCGCCGTCGGGTGCTGAAAGCCGGCAGCCTGGGCCTGGGGGCGCTAGCGACCGGGCTGATCGCCGGTTGCAGCGCAGGCGATCCGGTGGGCCGAGCCGGTTCAGCGGCAGCGTCGGCGCCGGCCGGCCCCGTGCCCGATGCGGCTGCGTCGCCTCTGGCTTCGGCCAGCCCCCAAGCGGTGTACCTGAGCCGGAGCCAGGCCGTGGCGAAGTTCGAAGGCGTTCCGGCGGGCCAGTTCGGTCTGGACATCCCAGGCATCGAGCTTCGATTGCCTCGGGCCGATGGCGCCGCGGCGTTGACCTTCGATGCCTGTGGGGGACCGAAGGGCTCCGGGGTGGATGAAGCGCTGCTGGACGTATTGCGTGCCAGGAAGGTGCCCGCGACATTGTTCGTCAACCAACGCTGGGCTCGCGCCAATGCGCGTCTGCTGGCTGAGCTGGTCGACGAGAAGTTGTTCGAGATCGCCAACCACGGAACCAGCCATGCCCCGCTGGCCACCTTGGGGCAGTCAGCCTACGGTATCGGCGGCACGGGTTCGATTGGCCAGGCCTACGACGAGGTGATGGGAAACCAGCGGTACCTGGCCGACCAGTTCGGAATCGTCGCGAAATTCTTCCGTTCCGGTACCGCGCACATGGACGAAGCCGGTGCGGTGATGTGCCGGGAGCTGGGCGTGGTTCCAATGAATTTCACCGTCAATCTGGATGCCGGAGCGACCTTCGGTGCGCAGACTGTGGCCGCTCAGGTCCGCCAGTTGAGTGCCGGGGACGTAGGCATCGGGCACTTCAACCAGCCGGCTTCAGGCACGGCCGAAGGCATGGCGCTCGGGCTGGGGCCGGCCCTGGAGTCCGGACTCCGCTTCATCACCCTCTCCGAAGCCTGGTGATTGGGCCCCTTGCGCAGCGCGGAGCTGCCCATAGACTGTGAGCAGACGATTCCCCTGCCAAGGAGCATGATGAGACCAGAGCGCGAGCCGAAACTGGAAACCCGGACGTACCAGGCCACCGAACGCAGCCCGGAAAACGACGAAGCGATCAAGCTCTTCCACCAGGCCACGGGTATCGGCTTCTATGAGCCGCTGCCGGAAGAGAAGCAGTGGTCGAACTACTTGGACTTGACCTATGCGCAAAAGATGCGCTTTTCACTGGTGTTCGACACCGCTGCGGAACCGCACTCGCGACATGCCGCCGACCCGGTGCACACCTATGGGGCGTTCCCGGGGCTGATCAACGCCGGGGGCAAGGCGCCCGTTCCAACGCACAAGATTTCTGCCGTCACGGTCGCTCCGAGCTATCGGCGGCGCGGCATCCTGTCGAAGCAGATCACCGCCGACCTCGCCTACGCCCAGCAGGCAGGATTCCCGATGGCGGCGTTGACCGCGTCGGAGGCGACCATTTACGGGCGGTTCGGCTTCGAGCCGGCCACTTACCAAACCCGGTTCACGCTCAAGTGCGCCCAGGGGCTCAAGCTGCGCGCGCAGGTGCCCGGCCAGGTGATCGATGTCGATCCGAAGCAGTTCGGGGCCCAGTATGCGGCCTTGTCAGTGAATGCGCTGCAGCAGACCTTCGGCTCCGTGGACAGCACCGAGTACGATGACGGCTTCGCCTTGGGACGCTGGGACACCTGGGAAAGCCTAGGCAAGCCGAAGAACCTGCGCTTTGCCGCCTACTACGACGGCGACGGCCAGCTCGGCGGCTTCGCCACGTACAAGTTCGGCGGATGGGATGAGCCCAAGGCAAAACTGGTCGTGCAAAAGCTGGTAGCTACGAGCGAGGCAGCCCGCATCAAGCTCTTCGAGTACCTGGGCAACCATGACCTGGTGGAGGAAGTGCACGGCCAAGGCCCGGTGGCGGATCCGCTGCGCCATGTGCTGGAAAACGTTCGCGACTACCACGTGCGTTCCATAGACGATGTCTTGTGGCTGCGCGTTCTCGACGTTGCTGCCGCCTTCGAAGCGCGCGGCTACCAGTATGAGGCGCAGCTGGTGTTGAGCGTGAGCGATCGGCTGGAGATGATTTCCGGAAGCTACCTCTTCGACGTGTCCGATTCCCATGCCGCGGTCAGCCGAATCGAAGAAGGGCATGCTCCAGCCGGCCTGCCCCGGGTGTCCCTGTCGGAGCGCGAACTTGCGGGGCTGTACCTGGGGTCCGTGCAATTGGGGCAATTGCTGGATTCGGGCCGCGCCGTTCTGGAAAACGGGGGACAGCCGGGGAACTGGATGCACTTATTCAACGCGCCCCACGAGGGATTCACGCCGCACGGCTTCTAGCGGCAGGGCCGCATCAACCGCCCGTTATGACGAAGTTCACAAAATGCTGACGTGGATGTTAGTGGGTTACGCTTTGACCCGCACTCTGGTATACGCGTAGACTTGTACAGCGTGCCATGGCGCTAGTTGTGGCCGCAAGCAAGTTTTACCCGCTCGAAATTCCGGGACTTCCGGGGTTTCGACTGATCAAATCTATCCACATCGGAGTCCCTACTACATGACCATCACCTCGAACGAGAACAACAGCGCACCAGTCGTCGCAATCAACGACATTGGATCTGCTGAGGACTTCTTGGCCGCAGTCGACGCCACCATCAAGTACTTCAACGATGGTGACCTCGTCGAAGGCACCGTCGTCAAGGTTGACCACGACGAAGTTCTGCTCGACATCGGTTACAAGACCGAAGGTGTCATTCCTTCCCGCGAGCTTTCCATCAAGCACGACGTTGACCCAGGTGAAGTTGTCACCGTTGGCGACAGCGTTGAAGCCTTGGTTCTGACCAAGGAAGACAAGGAAGGCCGCCTGATCCTGTCCAAGAAGCGTGCTCAGTACGAGCGTGCTTGGGGCGACATCGAAAAGATCAAGGAAGAGGACGGCGTCGTTACCGGTACCGTCATCGAGGTTGTCAAGGGTGGCCTCATCCTGGACATCGGCCTGCGTGGCTTCCTGCCAGCATCGCTGGTCGAGATGCGCCGTGTGCGCGATCTGGCTCCATACATCGGCCAGGAAATCGAAGCCAAGATCATCGAGCTGGACAAGAACCGCAACAACGTTGTGCTTTCCCGCCGTGCATGGCTCGAGCAGACCCAGTCCGAGGTTCGCTCGACCTTCCTCAACAAGCTGGAAAAGGGCCAGGTTCGTCCGGGCGTTGTTTCCTCCATCGTCAACTTCGGTGCATTCGTGGACCTGGGCGGCGTAGACGGCCTGGTACACGTTTCCGAGCTGTCTTGGAAGCACATCGACCACCCATCCGAGGTTGTCGAAGTTGGCCAGGAAGTCACCGTCGAGGTTCTCGAAGTCGATCTGGACCGCGAGCGCGTTTCCCTGTCGCTGAAGGCTACCCAGGAAGATCCTTGGCAGACCTTCGCCCGCACCCACGCACTGGGTCAGGTTGTACCGGGCAAGGTTACCAAGCTGGTTCCATTCGGTGCGTTCGTACGCGTCGAAGACGGCATCGAAGGCCTGGTTCACATCTCCGAGCTGGCAGTGCGCCACGTTGAGCTGGCTGAGCAGGTTGTCTCCGTTGGCGACGAGCTGTTCGTCAAGGTCATCGACATCGACCTGGAGCGCCGCCGCATCTCGCTGTCGCTCAAGCAGGCTAACGAAGGTGTTGACCCAGAGGGCACCGAGTTCGACCCAGCACTCTACGGCATGGCTGCAGAGTACGACGAGGCCGGCAACTACAAGTACCCAGAGGGCTTCGACCCAGAGTCGAACGAATGGCTCGAGGGCTTCGACACCCAGCGCGCTGCATGGGAAGCACAGTACGCTGCTGCCCAGGAGCGTTGGGAAGCGCACAAGAAGCAGGTTGCAGCCGCAATCGTAGCTGACGCAGAAGCAGAGCCTGCTGCTGCAGGCAGCTCCGAGCCGGCTCCAGCTTCGTACTCTTCGGAGGCTCCAGCCACCGATGCAGGTACCCTGGCTTCCGACGAAGCTCTTGCTGCACTGCGCGAGAAGCTGACCGGCAACTAATTTCGGCTTTTGCCTTGTGCAGGAAACGTAATTAGCTTGAGCTGATGCGCGAAGGTCCAACCCGAAAGGGTTGGGCCTTCGTGCTTTAACCCCGCGGCCTTGGGTTTTCCGCGATTTGGTCGTCACCAATTCTGCTGATGCCGCCGGTTCAGGAATAGCCCACAAGGAGGACTCGCGCTAAAACCTGCCACCGATAGACTAAAACGGCACCAATGAGGTCCATTAGCAGGCGGTGGTCAGGTACACATGGAGACTGAAAAGAGCGGACCCGGCAGTACTACGTTGAGTCCGAAGGCAAGCAAGCAGATTGCCCTGAAGCAGGTAACCCGCGAAGAGTGGGCGGCCGTGCCCCGGACCATTCCCAATTTCTGGGTCGCTGCCGGCGCATGGATCCCCATGGGGATTATCTTGTTTGTCTTCCACGATCAGCTCAGTGCGCTCGCCCTGGTGGCCGACGGGCTGTGGGACCTGGTGTCCCTGTCCACGATCGCCTTTTCAATTGCGCTGATTTTCGGCAGCGGCAGACAGGCACCATGGTTGGGGGTCGGGATCACGGGCATCATCTATTGCTTCCAGCCGCACCACAGCGCAATTCAAACCTTCATGATGGTTGCGCTGGGATATTACGGGTTGCTGTCGGTCCTCGTGGCTGCCAGCGACGCGCGATTCAAGAGCCTGCTGAGAAGCTGGCGAAGGGAGGCGACCGGCAGCCTCACCTTGGCTTCGGCCGAGCGCCGATGCTTTGGCGTCACCAAATACATGTCGCCTGTTGCTTGGAATCTGGCCTTGGGGGCACTTGCGTATCCGGCGGTGCGACTTGCGTGGGAATATTTCAGCACCGAGACCAGGTCGCTATCCGACCTCGACGCCGGGTTCCGTTTTGACCTGCTGGCTGCAATGACTCTTCTAGCCGTCTGCTTCCTGCTCAGCATTCTGCGCTGGATTGGCAGCCGGTCCGTTGGGATTTTCGCGCTAGAAATACCTGTCGATGCGCAAATCGGTCCCACCCCGTTGCGCGTGTTGGGACAGGCGATCCTGATCGAACAAGAAACTTGGAAATGCAGCTGCCGAGACTCTGAGAAAAACGAGAGCAAAAAACCATTTGTGGACCCCCGGTTCATTTTTGTCTCCGACTTCTGCCAGGTGCACGGCATTGAGGCTGTCAATAAGCTCAGCCATTCCGAATTCTTGCAAATAGCCCAGCAGCCATGGGTCTATGGCAGGAACCTCACCGGCAAGATTCTCGACGGGACCCGGCAACGCATGAACATTGTGGGACTCACCGGCTGGGGTTCGCGCCCGGTGTCGGTGCGATCGCCATGGTTGTACGGCGGCGGAGAACAGGCCAGCGACTACTATGCACCGCTTGCTGCGCGTGAACCGCTGAACCGCTCAAAGCGCGTTCTGAAAGTCATCGATCCGGCCGACAACACGCTTGCCGCCGAGTCCCTCCAGGAGAATACCCGAGAAGAAATGGACCGGATAAGTCTGCGATCGGTGGGTATTGAAGCGGAAGCAGTGCGCGTTCAGGGGGCGCGCCCCTTCCTTGCCTGAGCGAGAAAGCCATCGAGGTGCCTCGACCGCATTGCGGGTTCAAGGCAGCCCCGGCCCGGCTAGGCAGTCCCTATCAAGTGGTAGCGATTGCGCACAGGAGCCTGCGTCGGATCCATAAAACTTGGCAGAATGACTTTGGGGACTCCATCATCGGGGATGACTTTGATCAATCCGGCATGCACGTCGTGGTGATGCCCATCGCAGAGCATGGCACTCCAATAGACCGAGGTGACACCACCCTCGGACCAGAACCAGATGTGGTGGATATTGCACCGCTCAGGATCCATGGTGCATCCCGGGACGATACAGCCTCGATCGCGCACCGCTACGCCAAGCCGCATATAGCCTGGATGCTTGCGCTGGCTGCGGCCGATATCCAATATTTCACCCTTGCCGCCCAAAACCATGGGAATGATTCTTGCTTTGGCCAGAGTTTGCCGCAGGTCCGTGGCGCTGAGCTTAAAGCCATGGGCCGTCATTCCATGGGTTTCTGCTCGGCCTTCCAGCTCTGCAAGCGTCAACATGACCACCACCCGGGGGTTGATCACGGGCAAATCCAGATTCGCAGCATCCGGTGGGGAAGAGCCCGGATCCGCCGCCCGATTCAGGGTTGCATCGAGCAGGCGCTTTAGACGCTTGGCGTTGAGTTCAAGCAACAGCATCATGGCATTGAGCCGGCGAGCGGCCGGAGCGATCGGCGGTGCTTCCGGTGCTTCGGCGGTTGCGGCTTCCTCATCGGTGACAAAATCCGGATGGTCGCCAGAGGCCTTTTCGGCATCGCCCTGCTCGTCGGTGAACGCTTCACGAGCTGTCTGGCCAGCACCGGAGCGAGGGTTATCGGCTTGGGCGAGCCCGGATTCGAAGAGATCGGCCCGGATTGGGCGCAGCCCCAGCTCGTACCAGATCAAGCCACGGCGCAAGCCCCTTCGGAAGATTCCTTCCTGGGCTTCGGGTTGGTCTTCCGACTGTTGATCGCGTGCCGTTTTGAGGACCAGATTGATCGCCTTGCGACGGGTTCCAGCATCCGGTTCATCCATTTCCGCATCCAGCACGGATTCCAGCAGTCGGCCATGGTCATCGCGCACGGTGAAGGTTGTCGGAGGGGCGAACTCGTCTCGTTCCGGTTCCAGGGTGCCCAGCCGGCGGGCCACAGATAGTGCCTCCGCTGGAGGACGGGAGCTATCACGAAAACGCTGGGCCAGCAGGGGGAACTGTGCAGGATAGCGCTGATGCTGGTAATCGAACTGGGCAAGAACATGATGGGCGCTGGCCATGCGCCGCCGTGCCTCGAAATGCCCCAGGTCCACCCATGAGGCGAGCAAGTCGGTGCAGTTGGGGAAGGGCGGGCGCTGGCCGGTGCGCTGCGCGGGGCGGGTGAAATCGACAGTTCCTGCCCGCACGGCGTCCAGTTCGCCTTCGGCGACGGTGCTGGCCGCCGTGGATTCGATGAGATGAGCCGCGTAAATCTGGGCGCGCAGCGCCTGCTGGGCGGCAAGTTCGGCACAGGTGGCCAGCGCCAGCGCAAAGCGCGGATCCTGCTGGTAGGCGGATTGGGGTTCCGGCCCTGCCTCAGAATCCGGGGCGAGGCGCTGGTGCAGGGCCGGGATGAGCGTGGCGATGCCCAGGGCATCTTCGGCGGTGAGGCACGAGGAGTCCTTGATCGCTCGGGTGAGGCTGGCAATTGCCTGGCCAACGGTTTCGCTCATGGGCCAAGAATGCGCTGCAGGTGCCGCGGCGCAACGCAAAAAGCGCGAGCTGTGGAAAAGCTTCAGGACCCCTTGATGGAGGAGGTAACCGTGAAGGTCTTGTCGCGTGCCAATTGCGCCGTGGGACCGATGCGGCGGGCTAATTCGCTGCGGTAGCGCAAATGCGAATTGAATACGCAAAGCAAGACGCCGCCGGGTGCCAGGACGCGGGCCGCATCGTCGATGAGCTTGAAGGCGATGTCGGCGGTCACCGTGTTGCCGATATGGAAGGGCGGATTGAGCGTGATGAGCGTGGCCGAGTTCGCCGGCAGGCGGCTGAGCGCGTCATCCTGGGTCGCGGTCATGCGGTCTGATAGCCCGTTGCGGGCAGCGGCGGCCAAGGTTGAGGCAACCGCGGAGGCCGAATGGTCGGAAGCGATAACCTGCAAGCGGGGGTGGGTGAGTGCCGCATAGACGCCGATGGAGCCATTTCCGCAGGCCAGATCCACGAGGGCGGCATGCGCCGAAAGATCGGGCAGGTGCTCCAAAAGCAGTCGGGTGCCTGGATCCAAGCGGGCCGCGCCGAAGGTGCCCGCCCCGGCATGCAAGGTGAAATCGGTTCCGTTCACATGGTGGGTGGCGGTGGCGGGGAAACTGCTGGCTGGTTGCTCGGGCAGGGGATCGCTGGCGATCAGCACACGGGACTTTTGCCGTGCCAGGGAGACATCCACCCGGGCGAATCGGTCGGCGAGCACCTGGTTCATCGACCGGCTCATGTGCTTGATGCGGCCACCGGCAAATAACCGGGCCTCGGGCGCGGCGACGGCGGCGAGGGCTGCGGCCTGTTCGTCCAGGACATCCAGGCCGCGAGGCAGGGCGAGGAGAATGGTGCCGGCCTGTTCGGCGACCTGGGCCAGCGGGTAGAAGCGGAGCAGATCGGCGGCGTCGGGAAGCAGTTGGCGGATATTGGCCTCGATGGCACGGCGGGCGGTCAGCGAGTCGGTGTGCACGCGCACCGACGTGCTGCCCAGGGCCAGCGCCCCCGCGGCAAGCGCACCGTAGTGGTCGCCGACGATGGCCATGGTGGAGGGCCAGCCGGTGTTCGCCAAGTCGCGGGCTGCGGTGTCCAAGATGAGCCTGTCGGCGGCGTCGGCGGCGAAAAGGTTCGGCGCCTGGACATCTGGCCAGCGGCCCAGCTGGCTGAGCAGGGCTTCAAGATCGGCGGCAGGGCCGGGAGAGGTAGTCAAATCAGATCAACCCATCGGGTAGTTGCGGTGCCCAGTTCTCCGGCCCCGGCGGTCAGTGCGGCGACGTGGATGCGCAATTCTTCGGCGGCTTCGGGGGTGTCGGGAATGCCGATGTGCACCAGTGCGGCTTCTGCTTCCCAGTGCGTGGGCTCGATCTGGTAGCCGGCGGCGCGCAGTTCGTTCTCATAGCGTGCAGCTGAAGCGTGGGATGCCGGCAGGGTGAAAATCCGCAGGCGCTGGCGGCGCAGCAGGCCTGCGTGGTCAAGGCCCGAGGAGACCGCTTCCGAATAGGCGCGCACCAGCCCGCCGGCCCCTAGCTTGATCCCGCCAAAGTAGCGGACAACTACCGCCAGCGTGTCCGAGAGATGGCTTTGATCGGGCAGATCACGTTTGGCCAGGGCATCAAGCATCGGGATGCCGGCGGTGCCCGAGGGTTCCCCGTCGTCGTTGGAGCGCTGGGTCATGCGATCGGGGCCAAGGATGAAGGCGGTGCAATGGTGCCGCGCATCAAAGTGGGTTTTGCGCAGGCCGGCGATGCGGTTGCGGGCCTCGGCTTCGGTTTCTACCCGGTAGAGATAGGTGATGAAGCGCGAGCGCTTGATTTCCAGCTCGTGCACGCTGTCGCCGCGCAGCGTGGTGTAGCTGGTCGCGGCCGATTCGTTGGTGTTCATCGCTAATAGTTTATAGGGTGGAAGCATGAAGCATGTGGGACTGACCGGGGGAGTAGCCTCCGGAAAATCTGCGGTTGCAGCTAAATTGGCTGAGCTCGGAGCGGTGGTGATCGACGCCGACGCCTTGGCGCGCGAGGTGGTTGCCCCCGGCACCGACGGACTGGCTGCAATCAAGGACTGTTTCGGGCCGGAAATTTTGCAGCCCGACGGCTCCCTGGATCGCAAGGCCCTGGGTGCGATCGTCTTCGCCGATGAACAGGCCCGCCAGAAGCTGAACGCGATCGTCCACCCCTTGGTGCGCCAGGCGGCCGCCGTGGCACGCGAGCAAGCCCCGCACGGCGCCCTGGTGGTGGAGGACATCCCGCTGCTGGTCGAGTCCGGGCAGGCAGGAAAATTCGATGCGGTGATCGTCGTGCAGGCCCCGCAGGCAGAACGCATCCGCCGCATGGTCCAGAACCGCGGGTGGACCAGCCAGGATGCCGAATCCCGGATGGCCGCGCAGGCCACCGATGAGCAGCGGGCGGCCGTGGCCGATTACCTGCTGGAGAATTCGGGGACCCTGGAAGAACTCGAGGCGCAGGTTACTGCCCTTTACCGTCAACTGGCGCCAGCACAGGAGTAGGAATGTACAGGATCTGCAAGTGGACCACCCTGATCGCTTTCGCCCTCGCGCTGGTGTTATGGCTGGGATTTGGCGGACGCGCTGAATTCGTTGCCCGGGATTCCGGGCCGTATTCACCGGTGGTCTACATTTCCGGGTGGCTGGCCCTGCTCGGGCTGATCGCCGCGACCATCATGACCGTGGGCTTTTTCGGCAACGTCATCGGGCGCACCGTGAAGCGCAATGCGATCCGCTATGGCATGCGGAAGTAGCAGCGCGCCGCTTTAAGCTGAAAGCTGGCCACGGCAAGGCCCAAACGGTCGGGCCAAGTGGATATGCTGGATGCATGAGTCTTGCCCAGCCGATTAAGCGCGTTGTTGCCCCCTTTGAAGTCATCAGCGAATATGAGCCCGCCGGCGACCAGCCGCAGGCCATTAAGGAGCTGACCGAGCGCATCAACAACGGCGAAAAGGACATCGTGCTGCTCGGTGCCACCGGTACCGGCAAGTCCGCGACCACCGCCTGGCTGGTGGAGCAGGTGCAGCGCCCGACCTTGGTGCTGGTGCAGAACAAGACCCTGGCCGCCCAGCTGGCCAATGAATTCCGCGAGCTGATGCCCAATAACGCGGTGGAGTACTTCGTCTCCTACTACGACTACTACCAGCCCGAGGCCTACGTCCCGCAGACCGATACCTTTATCGAGAAGGACTCTTCGATCAACGAGGAGGTCGAGCGGCTGCGCCACTCGGCCACCAACTCGCTGCTGACCCGGCGCGATACCATCGTGGTCGCCACTGTGTCCTGCATCTACGGCTTGGGCACCCCCGAGGAGTACGTGGCCGGCATGGTCACCGTGCGCACCGGCGAGGAGCTGAATCGCGACGCCATGCTGCGCCAGTTCGTCGCCATGCAGTACACCCGCAATGACATGGACTTCCACCGCGGCACCTTCCGGGTGCGCGGGGATACCGTGGAAATCATCCCGATGTACGAGGAGCAGGCGGTGCGCATCGAGTTCTTCGGCGACGAAGTCGAAGCGATCTACACCCTGCACCCGGTCACCGGAGAGGTGATCCGCGAGGAAACCGAGATGTACATTTTCCCGGCCAGCCACTATGTGGCCGGCGCCGAGCGCATGGGCAAGGCGATCAAGCGGATCGAGGACGAGCTGGCGGTGCGCCTGAAGGAGCTCGAATCGCAGAACAAGCTGGTCGAGGCCCAGCGGCTGCGCATGCGCACCACCTATGACCTGGAAATGATGGAGCAGATGGGCTTCTGCAACGGCATCGAGAACTACTCGCGGCATATCGACGGCCGCGAGGCAGGCAGCGCCCCGCACTGCCTGATCGACTACTTCCCCGATGACTTCCTGCTGGTCATCGACGAGTCGCACGTGACCGTGCCGCAGATCGGCGCCATGTACGAGGGCGACATGTCGCGCAAGCGCACCCTGGTGGAGCACGGCTTCCGCCTGCCCTCCGCGATGGACAACCGACCGCTGAAGTGGGACGAGTTCCTGGAGCGCATCGGGCAGACCGTCTACCTTTCGGCTACCCCGGGCAAGTACGAGCTGGGCAAATCCGACGGGTTCGTCGAGCAGATCATCCGCCCGACAGGCCTGATCGACCCGGAGATCATCGTCAAGCCGACCAAGGGGCAGATCGACGACCTGCTCGATGAGATCCGCACCCGCGTGGACCGCGATGAGCGCGTGCTGGTCACCACGCTGACCAAGCGCATGGCCGAAGACCTGACCGATTACCTGACCGAGCACCAGGTGCGGGTGCAATACCTGCACTCGGATGTGGACACCATCCGGCGCGTGGAGCTGCTGCGCGAACTGCGCATGGGCTCCTTTGATGTGCTGGTGGGCATCAACCTGCTGCGCGAGGGGCTGGACCTGCCGGAGGTGTCGCTGGTGGCGATCCTCGACGCCGACAAGCAGGGCTTCCTGCGTTCGGCAACCTCGCTGATCCAGACCATCGGCCGTGCCGCCCGCAACGTGTCCGGCCAGGTGATCATGTACGCGGACAAGATCACCGACGCCATGGACCAGGCCATCGAGGAAACCAATCGCCGACGGGCGATCCAGGAGGCGCACAACAAGGAGCACGGCATTGACCCGATGCCGTTGCGCAAGAAGATCGCCGATATCACCGACCAGCTGGCGCGCGAGGATGCCGACACGCAGGAATTGCTGAACAACAACCGGCTGGCCAAGGACGCGAAGCGGACCAAGGCCTCGTCGAGCGTGCGCAAGGACGGGCTGGCGGCGGCACCTGCCGAGGACCTGCTCTCGCAGATCGAGGAGATGACCGAGCAGATGCACGCTGCGGCCGCCGAATTGCAGTTTGAATTGGCCGCCCGCATCCGTGATGAAGTGTCCGAGTTGAAGAAGGAATTACGCCAGATGAAGGCCGCCGGGCACGCTTAGCGGCGGGGCAGAGTGCGGGAGGCCTGCTTTGGGGGAAGCCTGTGGAGATGCTGTGCGCTACACTTAATGCTTGGACGTAGGGGAGTATCCCAATGCTGTGAACGTCAACACGCGAATCAATGGCGATTCGCCGGGCGCAGCAGCCGATCACCAGGCCAGCCTTTGAAGCGATTCGAAGGCCGGGGCGACGGCGGAGAGACTTGCGGCGATTTTCCATACCCTCCAACGAAAGGTCGCTCGTCCGTGGGCACTCATGGGTTAACCATTCAATTCGAGATCATCGCGCTGATCGTACTGTGCGCAGTTCTCATTGCAGACTTGTTGTACGTCACCAAGCGTCCGCACATCCCTTCCATGAAGGAAGCTGGCATCTTTGTCGGCATTTACATCGCACTGGCACTGATTTTCGGCGCGGTCATCTGGACCCAGTCCGGCCCGCAGCTCGGCCAGGAGTTCTACGCCGGCTGGATCACCGAATACGCGTTGTCCGTCGACAACCTGTTCGTCTTCATCATCATCATGGCGCGCTTCTCGGTACCACGGAAATATCAGCAGGAAGTGCTGATGTTCGGCATCATCATCGCGCTGATCCTGCGCGCGATCTTCATCGTGCTCGGCGCTGCCATCATCGAGCAGTGGTCGTGGGTCTTCTACATCTTCGGCGCCTTCCTGCTGTGGACCGCTTGGAACCAGCTCAAGGACGAAGACGAGGACGAAGAGAGCGGCCTGGTCAAGAAGCTGACCAGCAAGCTGCCGATCTCCAAGGACTTCGATGGCGCCAAGCTGCGCACCGTGATCGACGGCAAGAAGCTGTTCACCCCGATGGTCCTGGTCTTCGTGACCATCGGCATGACCGACTTGCTGTTCGCATTCGACTCGATTCCTGCAATCTTCGGCCTGACCAAATCAGCCTTCATCGTCTTCACCGCGAACATCTTCGCCTTGATGGGCCTGCGCCAGCTGTACTTCCTGCTCGGCGGCCTGATGAACCGACTGGTTTTCCTGAAGCACGCACTGAGCTTCATCCTGGCCTTCATCGGCGTCAAGCTGGTCTTCCACGCACTGCATGAAAACAATCTCCCGTTCATCAACGGCGGCGAGCCACTGCACTACGCATGGCTGGACATCTCCGTGGGACTGTCCCTGCTGGTGATCCTGGGTGCGATCGTTGTCGCCACCGTCATGTCGCTGTGGACCCCTTGGGGCAAGCGTGCGGCAGCCAATGCCGAGGCTGAGGAAGTCACCAAGGCGTCGGAAAAAGCCAGCAACCCAACCGAAAAGTAGCTAGCGGATGCGAGCCCGCCGCTTGGCCCCTTTGGGCCGGACGGCGGGTTTTCTCTGGCCAGCTTCTATTTCATGGAACTTCCCGTGGGGGATAGCAAATGAGTGATGCACCGCTTGATGCAGGAGCCGTAGCCACCGATCTGGCCCTGGCTTCGGGAACCATGTCCCGCTTGTTGGGGCAGGCCGCCGGGCAGGGGCGCTCTGTCACCGCTTGGCGGGTGCTTTCGTCGCTGGACCGGCTGGGCGCCCAGCGCGTGGGCGACCTGGCAATTGAACAGCGTGTCGCCCAGCCGACGATGACCGGACTGATTATCCGTCTCGAAAACGACCATATGGTGCAGCGCGAGGCTGATCCAAAGGACGGCCGGGCAAGCCTGGTCAGCTTGACCGGGGCAGGCCGTGAAGAAATCCATGGCTACCGCCAGCGGGCCATCAACGTGCTGCTCGGCGGCATGGACGAGTTCAGCGAAGCCGAACAGCAGACCCTGGCCCGCGTGGTTCCACTGATGCTGCGAATCAACGAACGGATCGCTGCCGACTTGGACGGCTAGGTTCTGCAAATGGCAAAGTCGCGCTGTTCCCTGCGGGGAGCAGCGCGACTTTGCTTTTGAATCCTACTGATCCTTGGCAGCGGCCTCTGGATCCTCGCCGTTGGCCATGGCCAGAAGCCGACGGAAGATCGCCGGTCCTTCGTCACCGATGCCATCGTGATGATATTCGTCCGTAACCCAGGCCTGAAGCCCGGCGACCTGGGATGCGGTGCGCAATGACAGCTCGCGGTCGACATAGACATCATCGTGGTACACAGCTGCGGCCACCGGCACGGTGTTCCTTGCGAGCACGTCCAGATCGTAGAGCGGAGCAAAATGCTCGTGCTCGGCCAGAATTCGGGCCACATCTTCCAACGGGCGCAAGGACGGATCCTCGGCAAAATGCCATCGGAAGATCATTTCACCGGTCAACAGCGGCGTTGCCGCATGCACGGTGAAGTCGGGGTATTCCGGGAGTACCTGTTCGGCGGCGAAGTTTGTTGCCTCGCCCTGGGCATAGATCGTTTCATGCATCAGCGCGTAGAGCGGGTTTGAAGCGAATGAGGATTGAGCCTGCAACGCATCGAGGAAGGCATCGGAAAGCCGCGGCCCGCCTGGCGTTTGGTTGAAGGCTTCCTCGAAAATGTGGTGCAGCAGGTGCACTCGGGTATTGCCGCCCAAGTACATGCCGAGCATCTGCACCAGCGGGACGGTGACCTGCTGGCCGTTGGGCAATCGCTCGTCGCGGTTCTCGCGCACATGCTCGTAGATCCGGTGCAGGGTTTCGAAGTCCTGCGGATACCAGGAAAAGTATTCGCGGTTGCGTTCGGCCATGCGCTGGTAGGTGGCCCGGTATACGGTCTTCGCGTCTTGATCGAGCGATGCCAGGCCTCCGGTGACCAGGCAGCGGGTGAGGGACCGCGGGAAGAGCGAGAGATAGGTCAGGGTGCAGAACCCGCCGTAGCTTTGTCCCAGTGTGCTCCACTGATCGATGCCTAGATATTCACGGAAGGCCTCTGCATCACGCACGATCGAGTCAGCACGGAAGTACTCCAGATAGCGTGCCTGGGCCGCTGAGTCTCCGCGCAGCGGCAAGGTCTTGCGGTTGGCCGGCGTTGATAGGCCGGTGCCACGCTGATCAAGCAGGAGAACACGGAAGTGCTTTACCGCTTCTGCCAGCCAGCCCGACAACGAACCGGGCCTTGGCGATTTTCCTCCCGGACCGCCCTGCAGGAACAGCAGCCAGGGCTTCGTTGAATCAGTGCTGACTTCTCGGGCAAACACCGAGATTTTTTCGCCTTCTGGATGCGAGTGATCCAGCGGGACCTCGATCCGGTGATCGGTGACGTCCATGCCGCGGTAATGCGCCATTACTTTGCTCCTTGCGTTCCGAGGACATGTAGCGCGTCGCCGTCCAGGCGCCGGGTGGTCCACCCGTCCAGCGCACCCGCGCCGATTGCGTCATAAAATTTGATGGCTGGTTCGTTCCAGTCGAGAACTTGCCACTCCAGGCGCTTGTATCCACGTTCAACGCAGATATTCGCCAGCGTGCGCAACAAGGCATTTCCGGTGCCCAAGCCGCGCTGGTTTGCTCGAACGTACAAGTCCTCCAGGTGGATTCCGTGGCGGCCTTCCCACGTGGAATAGGTCAGATACCAAATGGCTATGCCGACGACGACTCCGGATTCGTCCTCAGCCACATGAGCGAACGCCTGGGGGCTGTTGCCGAACAGATGATGCTCAAGGTCCTCAACGGTGTTGCGCACCGCGTCCGGCTCCTTCTCATAGTCCGCGAGTTCCTGGATCAATTCCAGAATTTGAGGGCAATCATCGATGGCAGCTTCACGCACAATACTCATGTGTCCTAGCTTACCGCTGTCATATCGCTAAAACGTCGGTGACCAGTCCTAAGGTTGAATGCATGATGGGTGGACACCACGCGGTGAGCGGCGCAGCCGCATGGTTGGCAATTACTACTCCGGTCACCGTGGGTTCGGTTGACCTGGGGCTGGGTACCTTCCAGATGGACCGCTGGGAGACGCTCGCTGGGGCGATCGTTTGTGCTGGTGCAGCATTGCTTCCCGATGCAGATCATCACGGTGCAACCATCGCCCGCGCCCTGCCGCCCTTTTCCAGCATTTTTGCCCGAGTCATCGGTGAAGTTTCCGGGGGACATCGCAACGGCACGCATTCCATTTTGGGCATGGCCTTTTTTATCTTTTTAGCGTGGCTTGCAAATGGCTGGGACGTTCATACCGCGGCGCTGGGCACCGTTTATCCAGGAGCGGCCCTCTTCGCGGTCCTGCTGATCTCCTTTGCCGTGAAGTCCGTGAAATTCATGCCGCCGGTGCTGTGCTGGGTCATTGCCTTGGCCACAGGGGCCTTTGTCGGCGTGAATGCTCCCGAAGAAAACACCTGGTTCCTGCTGGCAGTGGCCTTGGGAGTCATCGTGCATGTGCTCGGGGACATGCTGACCGTCGGCGGCTGCAATCTCATTTGGCCGATCAAGATTGGTTCGCCACGCTGGTTCCGCAAGCTGCCGCTGGTTGGCAGTTGCTGGAAAGCCAACGGCCGCGTGGCTGTCCCTGTCCTCGCAGAGACCGGTTCCACGGCGGAGTGGCTTTTCGCGACCTTGTTGACGACCTACGTCGGCATCGCGCTCATTGTTGCCTGACAGCTAGCTCTCAAGCACCGTATTTTCGCCTTGATAGACCAATGCCAGCCCGAGCACCAAAAGCCCAGCCTGGAGCAACGTGGAGAGCAGCGCTTCGGCGGCAAAAAGTGCCGACCAGCCGCTGAGCAGGACGATCAGGACAAACAGTATGACGCAAGCACCTGCCAGGCGCAGCTGTAATCCTTTCATGGACATACCCTACGACGCTGCCCGCTGCCTGGCTATCGATTAATCGATAACCCTGCAACGGGCAGTATGCATGTGAGTTCAAATCGGCTATTGATGCGAAGCTGCCTTGACCGGGCAGCCGTGCGCTTTGGCCTCTATCGTGGAAGAATCCCTGAGAGCGCTGCTTTCTCGTGGGGTACCAGATTTTCGGGAAGCAGATCATCCCGGAACCAGCGTAAATCCGCGGCCTTATCAGGTTCCATGATGCGAGGTTTTCCAGCCCAGGCGGTCGCCAGATAAAAATGATCTGTCATGCCATCGTCATCTGCCACCGGTTGCTGCCGCGCCACAATGGCCAACGCCCGAAGATCGGACAGAGCAATGCTCACGCCCAATTCTTCCCGAGCTTCCCGGATCGCCGCGGCCTCGCTTGATTCGCCAGGCTCGAGGTGTCCAGCAGCAGCAATACCCCAGCAGCCGTCCATGAAGCCCGTGCCCTGCCGAAGTTGCAACAACACCTCGTTGCCCCGGCGGAGCACCACGTAGCTGATGGCGGTCATCGGGCTAGTCCATTCGTCCCACGGAAGTCACGGTCACCACTGGTGCGCCTACTTCATCTGAGTCGTCCAGGGAGATCGTTGCGCTGATACCCCAGTCGTGGTGTTCAGAAGGATCGGCGAAGGTCTGGCGGACTTCCCAGACGCGGTTGGGCAGCTCATTGACGATGAACAGCTTCGAGCTGCGGCCGGTCGGGCCATCGTCGATGTCCTCATGCTCGTCGAAGTAGCCATCCATCGCATCGGCCCACGTATCGGCGTCAAAACCGTTGTGTCCATCGAGCTCGCCCAGGGCCTGATCCTGTTCGTCGGCAAAAAGCTTGACGCGGCGGAACATCTCATTGCGCACCATCACGCGGAATGCGCGCTTGTTGCTGGTCAGCTTTTCCGGTGCCGGAGGCGGGGCCGTCTCGGTCTCTTCGCTCAGCTCGCCGCGGGAGAGCTCCTCCCACTCGTCTAGCAGCGATGAGTCGATCTGGCGGATCATCTCGCCGAGCCATTCGATCAGGTCTTCAAGGTCCTCGCGCAGGGCGTCCTGCGGGACGGTCTGGCGCAGCGCCTTGTAGGCATCGGTCAGATAGCGCAGCAAGACGCCCTCGGAGCGGGCCAGCTGGTAGTACTGGACAAAATCGGAGAAGCCCATGGCGCGTTCGTACATGTCGCGCACGATGGATTTCGGCGCCAGCTCGAAGTCCGAAAGCCAGGGGGCGCCGGAGCGGTACTGCTCGAACGCGGATTCCAGCTTCTCGGCCAGCGGCATCGCATAGGTGATTTCGTCCAGCGCGTTCATCCGGTCGTTGTAGTCCATGCCTTCGGCCTTCATCGCGGCAATGGCTTCGCCGCGGGCTTTCTTCTCCTGGCCCGAGAGCACCTGGCGCGGCTTTTCCAAGGTCGCTTCGATCACCGAGACCACATCCAGCGCGTAGCTGGCGGAATCCGGATCCAGCAGGTCCAAGGCGGCCAGGGCGAAGGGGGAGAGCGGCTGGTTCAGCGCGAAGTTCTGCTGCAGGTGCACGGTCAGCTCGTAGTAGTTGCCGTACTCGTCGGGCTCTTCGCGGCGCACCACAACCTCGGTGGCGATCAGCTCTCGCAGGATGCCCAGGGCGCGCAGCTTCAGCTTGCGCTGCGAAGCCGGGGTCTCATGGTTCTCGGAGAGCAGGCGCTGGGCGGCTTCGAAGGCATTGTCTTCGCGCTCGAGCAGGTTCAGCAGCATCGAGTGCGAGACCTGGAAGGAGGACTTCAGCGTCTCGGGGGAGGCCTCGACGATCTTCTCGAAGGTCTTCTCGCCCCAGGTCACGAAGTTCTGCGGCGGCTTCTTCTTAGGGATCTGCTTGAGCTTCGACGAGCCCTCGCCGTGCTTCTTCAGCGCCTTTTCCATGGCCTTGTGGTTCTCGATCGCATGCTCGGGCGCCTGGACCAGCACGGTGCCTGCGGTATCGAAGCCCGCACGACCGGCACGGCCGGCGATCTGGTGGAACTCGCGGGCGTTCACGATACGGGTACGGGTACCGTCGAACTTGGACAGCGCGGTGATGACCACGGTGCGGATCGGCACGTTGATGCCCACGCCCAGGGTGTCCGTGCCGCAGATGACCTTGAGCAGGCCGGCCTGGGCCAGCTGCTCGACCAGGCGGCGGTATTTGGGCAGCATGCCCGCGTGGTGGATGCCGATGCCGTGGCGCACCAGGCGGTTCAAGGTCTTGCCGAAGCCGGCGGCGAAACGGAAGCCGCCGATCATCTCCGAGATCTTTTCCTTCTCCTCGCGGGTGGCTACATTAACGCTCATCAACCCGGTAGCGCGGTCGATCGCGTCGAGCTGGGAGAAGTGGACGATGTAGATCGGGACCTGCTTGGTCTTGATCAGTTCCTCGACCGCTTCCTGAACCGGCTCCATGGAGTAGTAGAAGTGCAGCGGGATCGGGCGCTCGGTATGCGCGACGGTGACCGTCGGGGTGCCGGTGCGCTCTTCGAGTTCCTTCTCGAAGCGGGTGACATCGCCGAGGGTGGCGCTCATCAGCAGGAACTGCGCCTGGGGAAGCTCAATGAGAGGCACCTGCCAGGCCCAGCCGCGCTGCGGGTCGGCATAGAAGTGGAACTCATCCATGATGACGCAGCCTACATCGGCCTTGGAGCCTTCGCGAAGCGCGATATTCGCCAGAATTTCCGCGGTGCAGCAGATGATCGGCGCGTCCGCATTCACCGAGGAGTCGCCGGTGACCATGCCGACATTCTCGGCACCGAAGATTTTGCACAGGTCGAAGAACTTCTCCGACACCAGCGCCTTGATAGGAGCTGTGTAGAAACTGATCTGGTCGCGGGCCATGGCGTAGAAATGCGCGGCAATGGCCACCATGGACTTGCCCGAGCCGGTGGGCGTGGCAAGGATGACGTTGTTGCCGCCGGCCAGTGCCATCGACGCTTCATCCTGCGCGGGGTAGAGGGTGATGCCGCGGGCGGTGACCCATTGGCCGAACGACTCGTAGATTTCGTCGTCGGATACGTTCTTGCTGTCTGCTGGCAAATATTCGGTGAGCAACATGATGGTACTAGCCTATCGGTTGGGAACTGTGACTGAGCGCCTGATCGGGGTGCAGTTCAAAGGATTAGGCTTAGGGCATGAAATGGGATCCAGCAAAGTACACCGAATTCTCTGATTACCGTGGGCGCCCTTACAAGGATTTGCTCGGCCAGCTAGTCGGCCTGGAGCCGAGGAAGGTTGTGGATCTGGGCTGCGGTCCGGGCAACATGACTCGGCTCATCGCGCAAAGATGGCCGCAAGCGCAGGTGACAGGGCTGGATTCCTCGCAGGAAATGATCGCCAAGGCCGTATCGTCCGAGCATGAAGTGAATCTGGATTTTGCTTTGGCAGATGCAACGCAATGGCAACCAGAGGAGGACCTGGATCTGCTGTTTTCCAATGCAATGCTGCAGTGGTTACCGGATCATCGTGAATTGCTGGCTGCGTGGCTTGGGAAGATGAAAACCGGCTCGTATGTAGCGATCCAGGTGCCGGGCAACTTCGGTTCACCTTCGCATTCGCTCATGCGTCAGGTAGCTGAAAGCGCGAAGTGGGCTGGCAAGCTCGGCAGCGTTCTGCGCGACGGCCATGTTGTAGGGGAGCCGGAAGACTATCAGCGGCTCCTGCTCGACGCCGGGTTCCAGGCAAATGTTTGGGAGACGACTTTCCAGCAATTGCTACTTGGAGACGACCCGATTTTGGATTGGGTCCGCGGCACGGCCCTGCTCCCGGTGCGCCACGCACTGGACGAACAAGAATACCTCCGCTTTGAAGACGACTACCGGGCCCAGGTCTCCAAGCACTACCCGTTTTTTGAAACCCGTGATGGCACGAAACTGACGAATTTCCCCTTCCGCCGCATTTTCATGATCGGCCATAAGCTCGGCTGAGGTCAGCGAACAGCCGAAGGACGGAATCTGCGCGGCAGCCCAGACAGCACATGGATGCAGACCAGCACGATCAGCGTGCCGAGGGCCAGCCCGGAGAACACATCGTGGACATAGTGGGCTCCCACGCCCACGCGCGCCAGGGCAACCAGCAGGGCAACAGGCATGGCCACAGCGGACAACGCAGGCCGAACCAGCAAGCAGGCCGTGGCGATGGCCGCTGCCACCACCGAATGGTTCGAGGGCCAGGACCAATCCCCGGGTTGCGGGCAGGCCATCACCGTGACCGCTTCAAGGGTTCGGCAGGGGCGTTCCTCAGTGACCAGGGCCTTGAGCAGTTCGCTCAGTGCGTAGGCCAGCACCGCCCCGAGGGCACCGCAGATCAGACGCCAGAAGGCGTTGCGGTCCCGGAACCAGATAGCCACCGTGAGCAGAATGGCTCCAAGCATCAAGAACTTGAGCAGGGTTTCCGAGCAGAAGGCAGCCGCCGCGGACAACACCGCGGAGTCCCTCACGGATCCTGAAAGGCCCAGATACAGGACATCGCGCAACGGGTAGGACACGACCGCAATCAGTGCCAGGACCACGATGAAGATGACTGGCCGAGAAGGCCGGTTGGCGTAGATTCGAGGAGAACTAGAATTCACGAGTGGTGATTATACGGCCCGGGATGCGGTGTGGCCGCATGCCCTTGGCCGAGGGTTACCAACCGCGTTCACGCCACTCGTCCAGATGCGGACGCTCGGCTCCCAGAGTGGTCGAGTCGCCATGTCCCGGTAGCACCTTGGTTTCATCCGGGAAGCGGTCGAAGATTCGTTCTGATACATCAGTGATCAACGAAAGGAAGCGCTGCGGATCTTTCCAGGTGTTTCCCACGCCACCGGGGAACAAACTGTCGCCACTGAGGACGACTGGCTGGCCGGAGGAGTCCACCAGCGCATATCCGATGGAACCGGGAGTATGCCCGCGCAGGTGGATGGCTTCGATGATGACATCGCCCAGCTTGAGCTGGTCGCCATGATTCAAACCATTCGTGACCTGGACGCCTGATTCTTTCTTGATGCCTTCCATATCGTCGGCGCCCGCGTAGGTCGTCACCGGGTATTGCTCGACAAGCTCGGCCAACGCGCGTACGTGGTCCCAGTGCTGGTGCGTTGTCGCGATTCCTGAAATCCGCGGATGATCCGCGTCGTTTCTTGCCTCATCGATTAGCCTCGCGATAGCCGTCGCATCATCTGCGGCATCAACCAGTAGCTGTTCGCCCGACCGGCGGTTGGTAATGAGATAGACATTGTTCGACATGTCGGAAACGGAAATCCAGCGAATGGTCACATCATCTAGCAATAGTTCGTTCATACCATCACACTACGTTGGAATATATGCTCAACGCGATAGGCTCGGGACAGCAGAAGTCATAGTCCTGGAGAATGGAGCAAAGCATGAGTGAACTAGGTTTCATCAAGATCGACCCCAAGTCCACCGTGGCGCCGTACCAGCAGGTCCGTGAACAAATTCTCTCCGCGATCGCCAAAGGCAAATTAGCGCCAGGAAGTAAGCTTCCCTCGGTACGGGCGCTGTCGGGCACACTAAACCTGGCAGTAAATACTGTCGCCAAGGTATATAAAGAACTTGAGCTGCAGGGTGCAGTTGTAACGCGAGGGCGCCACGGAACAGTAGTACAGGCTGCAGAGAACCGAGCCGAACAAGAAGTTAGCGATGCGGCAGCAGATTTGGCCCGGATTGCGCAGCTGTGGTCAGTCGATGAAGCCACGGCCGTAAAGTACCTGCGTGCCGCCTTCAGCTCTTTGCCTCGCTAAGCGATTAGGCATTTGGGCCCACGAATGAGTGATTGAAAGACTTGTGGATGACTCTCCTGAAAGTTCGAGATCCCGGTTCAGACTCTGGAACTAATTAACGTTCCCGGAGGCAGGAAACCACCATGAACTCGAATAGGAATGGTCGCACGCACTACGCGAGTTTCGCGGTCATCGCTGCAGGAGCGCTAATTCTCGCTCTTGGGCTGCCAGGCTGTACTGCGAACAAGGCGGAATCAAGCCCAAAGACGCCACAAGAGCAGGTGCCCGTGTCCGCGACTGTTGCCTGGGAAAGCGAAGAAGTTCTCGTATCTGACGTAACAGTTCTCGGAGAGGTAGCCATCGCCTATCGGCGCCAGGGACCGCAGTTGGAAGTCATTGCCAGAAACCTGAACAACGGCAAGCAGCTTTGGAAAGATGAAGCGCTCGGGGCGGCCGATGCTCGAGGCATCGTTCCGGAAATAATTACCGCCGAGTACAACGGAAAGACGTATGCCGAATACCTCGGGACTAAAACCGGGGCTTATGCCAGCTGAAAATCACCAATGTCGCCACGGGCAAGCCTTACAGGATCAAAAACAACTTCGAGTCTTGGGGCGATCGACCGTCGGTCTGTGGCGACACCTTCTGTACTGAAGAACGAAAATCTCGTGGCGAGAACTTGCTCGAACGCGTGCACCTCAAGTTCCAATGGGCTTCGAGGCAATGGCAAGTCGTTCCCGAACGCGATCTTGAAAAGGAATCCGGGAAGGTGGCAGGACCCTCGGCGAAGGCATCACGTCCTATTGGAACGAGAATGACCAGGAAATCCTGAGCTATTCGCATGGCAAAAACTCTTGTGAGAACGACCTTACGAAAAAATCTTTGCCAAAGGGTATGGTTCACCGGCGGATGGCATTGGGATTCCGTGGGGAAGATCAAAGAGATCCTGATCGGCTTTGGGTCTCAAACGCAGGATGATTTCGTCGGTTCTGAAAAGAAAAAGGCCAAATGCCGGATGGCCGACCTGGGCAAACTTGTCGCGATGGACGCAAAAACCGGACGTTCCCTTTGGCAACTACAAGGAATCGCTTATGCGTGTGGAGACCTAACTGGGCAAGGTTTCATGGCCGACGAAGAAACTGCAGTCGTGTGCCACTACGATGCAGGAACGCAGGTGCTGACGAGGAAACGCGGTCGAATCTACGCCGAGAGAACCAACGTCACATGGACCGCGAGTGCGATCGATATAAAAACAGGCGCCAGAAAGTGGCAGCTCGAACTGTCAGACCCATACGCTTGCGATGAACGACGTGAGGATGCCGGTATTCCTCTAAAGAGAAAAGCGACGACACTACTTCCAGTTGCTGGTGGCGACCAAGCGGTCACTACAGAAGAAGGAAGAACTATCGAGATGCAACAGGTGCAGGGGGAAACGACGATTTGCAGTTCTGACCGAGAGCCGTATTACATCTATTCCGCGACATTGGGCACAACAGCACCGTGGGACCATAATGCATCAGGCGATACTTTGTTCCAAGAAGTCCAGGGAGTCTGCAAGCGCGGTTCGTGGAAACCTACTAATTCAATTCCTGTCGTTCAGGAATTTCGACGTGTCGGCTATGACGAAAAAGAGTTGGTTGTAGTTGGCACGCTTCGAGGCATGGTGGCATATCGCTTGACCGATGCCAGTGGAAACTAGCCCCGGATTGGCGCTCGCCGGGACTGCGAATACGCCTCGAGAAAAATTTCTGTGAGATAGGTCCATTCGTACACTTATTCGAAGCAGTTTTCGATTAGTATGGCTTCGTGGCTATTACTGCAGAGAGCAAGAAAACAGATCTCACTCGCCTGGTCGTTAAGGGAGCGCGTGAGCACAACCTGAAAAATGTGGACATCGATCTGCCCCGCGACGCGATGATCGTCTTCACCGGACTTTCCGGATCCGGCAAGTCCTCCCTGGCATTCGACACGATTTTCGCTGAAGGCCAGCGTCGTTACGTTGAGTCGCTTTCTGCGTACGCCCGCATGTTCCTCGGGCAGGTAGACAAGCCAGACGTTGACTTCATTGAGGGTTTGTCTCCGGCGGTGTCGATTGACCAAAAGTCCACCAGCCGGAATCCCCGGTCGACAGTAGGCACGATCACCGAGGTCTACGACTACATGCGTCTGTTGTGGGCTCGTGTCGGACGCCCGCATTGCCCCATTTGCCATGAGCCGATCTCCAAGCAGACTCCACAGCAAATCGTGGACCAGCTCATGGAGCTGCCCGAAAAGACTCGCTTCCAGATTCTCGCCCCCGTGGTTCGTGCACGAAAGGGCGAGTTCGTCGACCTCTTCGCCGAGCTGTCATCGAAGGGTTTCTCGCGTGCCCGCGTTGATGGCACCACCATTCAGTTGAATGATCCGCCGAAATTGGCCAAGCAGGTGAAGCACACCATTGAGGTAGTCGTTGACCGCTTGGCCATCAAGGAAGATGCACGCCAGCGCCTGACCGATTCGATTGAAACTGCGCTGGGGATCGCCGACGGCCGCGTGCTGGCCGACTTTGTCGACCTTGCCGAAGATGACCCGAAACGAGTTCGGGCATTCTCGGAAAACCTGGCTTGCCCTAATGAGCATCCACTGGCCATCGATGAAATTGAGCCACGCACATTCTCTTTCAACAATCCTTTCGGCGCGTGCTCGGCATGCTCGGGTATCGGCACCAAGCTGGAAGTTGACGAGCACCTGATCGTGCCCGATCCAGAAGTGGCTCTTGCAGACGGAGCAATCGCCCCATGGTCGTTGGGCAAGGCAACCACTGAATACTGGAATCGCCTGATCGAAGGCCTGGGCCACGAACTCGGATTCACCATGGAGACCCAGTGGAAGGACCTGCCTGCCAAGGCCCGCGAAGCGATCCTTAACGGCAAAGACCACAAGGTTGTGGTCCAGTACAAGAACCGCTTTGGTCGTGAGCGCAAGTACTCCACCGGTTTCGAAGGGGTCATCTCCTACGTTCACCGCAAGCATGAAGAAACAGAGTCCGATCATGCCCGTGATCGATATGAACAGTACATGCGCCAGATTCCTTGCCCCACGTGCGGCGGAGCGCGCCTGAACCCTGCGTCGCTGTCGGTCCTGATCGGCGGGCGTTCCATCGCTGAAGTGTCGGCGATGGATTTGCGCAGCGCTGCCAACTTCCTGTCGACCATTGAGCTCTCGTCCCGTGAGGCGAAGATCGCAGCCCAGGTGCTGAAGGAAATTGACGCCCGCATGAAGTTCCTCTTGGATGTGGGCCTGGAATACCTCACCCTGGAGCGCGCTGCCGGCACCCTGTCCGGTGGAGAAGCCCAGCGCATTCGCCTGGCAACTCAGATCGGGTCCGGTCTGGTAGGTGTCCTCTACGTCCTAGACGAGCCATCTATCGGGTTGCATCAGCGCGACAACCGCCGCTTGATCGACACCTTGCTGCATCTGCGCTCGTTGGGCAATACGCTCATCGTTGTTGAACACGACGAAGACACCATCGCCGAAGCTGACTGGATCGTGGATATTGGGCCAGGCGCCGGTGAGCACGGCGGCGAAGTAGTGCACTCGGGGTCGGTCGAAGGATTGAAGGCCAACACCAAGTCGCTGACCGGAGACTACCTCTCGGGGCGCAAGAAGATTGATGTCCCAGCGAAGCGCCGCAAGGTTGATAAGGACCGCAAGCTCAAGGTAGTCGGCGCCAGCGAAAACAACCTGCGGGATGTTTCCGTGGAATTCCCGCTGGGCTTGCTTACCGCAGTGACTGGCGTGTCAGGTTCGGGCAAATCCACTTTGGTCAACGACATCCTGTACAAGGTGCTAGCCAACAAGCTCAACGGGGCCAAGCAAGTACCGGGACGGCATACCCGGGTGCTCGGCCTTGAGCACCTGGACAAAGTCGTACATGTGGACCAGTCGCCCATTGGCCGCACGCCGCGGTCCAATCCTGCTACGTACACGGGAGTTTTCGACCACATTCGCAAGCTCTTTGCGGAGACCAACGAAGCCAAGTTGCGCGGCTACCAGCCGGGTCGATTCTCGTTCAATGTCAAGGGGGGACGTTGCGAGGCATGCTCTGGCGATGGAACGCTCAAGATCGAGATGAACTTCCTGCCTGATGTCTACGTGCCGTGCGAGGTTTGCCATGGCGCACGCTACAACCGCGAAACTTTGCAGGTGCTTTACAAGGGCAAGAACATCGCAGATGTCTTGAACATGCCAATTGCCGAGGGAGCTGAATTCTTCAGCGCCTTCACGCCGATCGCACGCCACCTGCGGACTTTGGTCGATGTTGGATTGGGCTATGTCCGCTTGGGCCAGCCGGCGACGACGCTATCCGGTGGCGAAGCCCAGCGCGTTAAACTTGCCGCTGAATTGCAGAAGCGCTCGAACGGCCGTTCCATCTACGTCCTGGATGAGCCGACGACAGGTCTTCATTTTGAGGACATCCGCAAGCTTCTGAAGGTCTTGCAAGGCCTGGTGGACAAGGGCAACACCGTCTTGACGATTGAGCACAACCTCGACGTGATCAAGTCGGCCGACTGGGTCATTGATCTTGGTCCCGAAGGCGGTTCCGGCGGTGGCACCATTCTGGCGACTGGAACACCTGAAAAGGTCGCCAAGGTCGGCGAATCGCACACCGGGAGATTCTTGGCCGAAATCCTGTAGAAGCATCGTCGCGGATCGGGGAAATATGCCATTTCGGTCATGGATTCCTGACCCGCGCCCGCTTCATGGGAAGATGGCTAAGTGAATATGTCGGTAACAAGTGTGCTCTTTGATCTTGACGGGACCCTCGTTGACCCCGCAGGTGCTATTACCTCGGGTATTCGTCATGCCCTCGTGGCCCACAGTCTCCCGGATCCAGGCGAGGCACGTGTTGAGGCGCTGGTGGGTCCGCCACTGCAAGTTGGGCTGCGCACCCTTGACGGGGTGACCGACGAAAATATCGACTCCATCATCGCGACGTACCGTGCCCGGTACGAAGCGGTGGGCATGGACGATTCACTGGTTTATCCAGGGATCGTCTCACTTCTTGAAGCGCTGCGCCACGAGAACATCTACGTCGCTGTGACCACCGCAAAACCGGTGAACATCGCACGCCTGCTTCTGGAACGCAAAGGCCTGACCGAGCACCTCGACGCGATCCATGGAAACGCTGACGAGCACGGCAGTACTGGTTCGAGCAAGACACATATCGTTGCTGAGGCCTTGTCCCACGGGGATCTTGAGGCGAGTTCCAGCGTTGTCGTGGGGGATCGGTATTACGATCTGGATGCGGCGCGTGACAATTCTGTTGCTTCCATCGGTGTGGCTTGGGGATTCGCGCAAGGCGACGAACTGGCCAGCGCCGACCTTCAAGTCGAAAACGTCAGTGAATTAGCAAAGGCGATCCTGGGGGAGCAGATAGCCCATTCCTTCGAAATTGAAGCAAGCGTCATGCAGGAAGGTGCGAAATAGATGAGCATCTACACCATGACCCGAGCTTCGATTCGCGGCGTTATCAATGGCGTATGCCGCGCCGAAGTTACCGGCCTCGAAAATGTGCCCAAAGAGGGCGGATTCATTGTGGCTTCCAATCACCTCTCTTTCTTCGACTCCTTGATTATCCAGGCCCTGACCCCTCGCGACGTTGCCTTCTTCGCAAAGGCGGAGTACTTCACCACACCAGGTGTCAAGGGCAAGCTCATGAAAACCTTCTTCGAGTCAGTTGGATCAATTCCGGTGCAGCGCGGCGAGCAGGCTGCTTCTGTGGCTGCCCTGGATTCCTTGGTCGGCATCATTGAGGAGGGCGGCGGAATCGGAATCTATCCCGAAGGAACCCGTTCCCGCGACGGGAAGCTCTACCGTGGACGCACCGGCGTAGGCTGGCTGGCATTGACCACTGGCGTACCTGTAGTCCCTGTAGGCCTCATCGGGACTGAAAAGCTGCAGCCAGCAGGCTCCAAGGGCTTCAGGCCCGCAAAATTTCATATCCACTATGGTGAACCACTGCACTTTGACCAGCTGGGTCGAAAGCATCCGTTGCCGCAACGTCGCCAGGCGACCGACCGCATCGTTGATGCAATTGCTGAGCTTTCTGGGCAGCAGCGCGTGGACTCATACAATCAGTTACCTCCAGACGCGAAATAATCTATGGCTGATCCAGCAAGTTACCGTCCGAAGACCTCGGATATTCCAACAAAGCCCGGCGTGTACCGGTTCCGCGACGAACATGGCCGTGTGATCTATGTTGGCAAAGCCAAGGTTTTGCGCAATCGACTCACGTCGTACTTCGCTAACCCCGACCGCCTCACGCCCAAAACGCGAGCCATGGTCTTCACTGCGGGCAGTGTCGAGTGGACCGTTGTTGGATCCGAGTTGGAAGCTCTGCAGCTGGAATTCGTATGGATCAAGGAATACAACCCCAGATTCAACATCGTTTTCCGCGATGACAAAACGTACCCATATCTTGCGGTGACCTTGAATGAAAAGTACCCCCGTGCTCTTGTCATGCGAGGCGACAAGCGCAAGGGCGTCAAGTACTTTGGCCCTTTCTATCCGGCCAAAGCCATTCGAGAAACCCTGGACACCCTTTTACGCGTATTCCCGGTCCGCAGCTGCGCCCCCGGCGTTTTCAAGCGTGCCGAAGCGTCCGGGCGCCCATGCTTGCTCGGCTACATCGACAAGTGCTCGGCACCCTGCGTAGGGCGCATAAGCGAAGAAGACCACCGTCAACTGGCTGACGACCTGTGCACCTTCATGAGTGGTGAAGCAACCAAGTTCACCAAGGCGCTCACGGTAAAAATGCAGGAAGCGGTCGCCGAACTCGAATACGAACAAGCCGCTCGCTATCGAGACGACATTTCCGCGCTGAACCGCGTTTTTGAACGGAATGCCGTTGTCTTGGACGATCGCACTGAGGCCGATATCTTCGGGGTCCATGGGGACGAATTGGAAGCTGCGGTGCAGGTTTTCCACGTGCGGGACGGCCGAATTCGCTCGCAACGAGGCTGGGTAGTTGAAAAGGTATCCGACGCTTCCGATGCTGAATTCGTCGAGCAGCTGCTGACCCAGATCTATGCGGATCACGCCGATCGGATCCCTCGCGAGATCCTGGTTCCGACACTGCCCGAGGATATCAACGATGTGACCACCTGGCTCTCGGATCTGCGCGGTTCCAAGGTCTCGCTACGCGTAGCGCAACGCGGCGACAAGGCGGCGCTGGCCGGAACCGTGAAGGAAAACGCCGAACAGGCCTTGCGATTGCACAAGTCCAAGCGGGCTGGCGACATCACTACCCGTTCATTGGCCATGCAGGAACTGCAAGAAGCACTCGGCGCCGAACAGGCCTTGCTGCGCATTGAATGCTACGACGCGTCGCATACGCAAGGCACGAACGTTGTGGCGTCAATGGTGGTATTCGAAGACGGGCTCCCAAAAAAGAGCGAGTATCGGAAGTTTTCCATCACCGGCGATGCGGCACGCGATGATACCGCGAGCATGTACGACGTAATATATCGACGCTTCAGTCGGTACTTGAAAGAAAAAGTCGATCCATCGGCCTTCGTAACCGGGGCCGTCGAGGATGGCTCGATCGGCGAGGTCGAAAAGAAGAAGTTCTCATATCCGCCCTCATTGGTCATCGTGGACGGCGGGCCGCCGCAGGTCGCCGCGGCCCAAAAAGCCATGGATGATCTCGGAATTGACGACATTCCAGTGGTCGGACTCGCCAAGCGCTTGGAAGAGCTCTGGCTTCCCGATGATCCCTTCCCGGTCATCCTTCCACGTGCTTCGGCGTCCCTGTACCTTGTGCAGCGGCTTCGCGATGAGGCGCACCGGTTTGCCATCACGTTCCATCGCGAGAAGCGGGCGAAGTCAATGATTTCCTCCGAGCTGGACGCGGTGCCCGGACTCGGGAAAGCCAAGCAGGCGGCATTGCGCAAGCACTTCGGCTCAATGAAAAAGATTCGTGCTGCGAATGTCGACGAGCTGACTCAAGTTCCTGGCATCGGTCAGAAGCTTGCCACCGTCATCAAAGAAAGCCTTGAGGATGCTTCACGTCCAAGCGTGAATATGACGACAGGCGAAATTGTCGACTAGCCTTGGAATATGAGCGCTGAGTATGAAGCTGTAAAACCGCCTGAGTCTGAACTAGTGATCGTAACTGGCATGTCAGGTGCCGGTCGTACCACGGTCGCCCATGCTCTGGAAGACCAGGGCTGGTATGTGGTGGAGAACCTGCCACCGGCCATGCTTGGACCATTGACCGAAATGATGAGCCGTTCTCAGGGCTCCATTCCCAAGATGGCCGTTGTCATGGACGTTCGCTCGAAGGAAATGTTCCCGGAGATCCGAGATGCCCTGGCACACCTGACCTCCAGCGGCGTGAAATTCAGGCTGGTCTACCTCAACGCCAGCGACGACGTATTGATCCGCCGCTTCGAGCAGGGGCGTCGCCCGCATCCGCTGCAGGGTGACGGGCGCATCGTTGACGGGATTACCCGCGAACGCGGCATCACCGAACAGCTTCGCGAAGCCGCCGAGATCATCTTGGACACCTCCTCGATGTCGGTGCACGACCTGGCGCGCTCGATCAACGAATTGTTCAGCGAATCCGGCCCAATCATTCTTCGCATCAACGTCATGAGCTTCGGCTTCAAATACGGCCTGCCGACCGATGCCAATTACGTGGCTGACGTTCGATTCATCCCGAACCCGCACTGGGTTCCCGAGCTGCGTCCACAGACCGGCAAGGACAAAGAAGTTTCGGAGTACGTGCTCAGCCAGGAAGGCACCCGGGATTTCATTGAGAACTATCTCAAGGCCTTGGAGCCTGTCTTCGAAGGCTACCGCCGGGAAAACAAGCATTACGCCACCATCGCGGTGGGCTGCACCGGTGGCAAGCACCGTTCAGTGGCAACAACCATCGAACTTGGACGGCGCCTTGCGCAGTTCCCGAATGTTCGCGTGAGCATCAGCCATCGCGACTTGGGACGCGAGTAGCAGCCATGGCTTTTGCAACAGGTCCAATTTCGATACAAGGCCTATCCCGGGGCGATGACCAGCGCAACCCGTCAGTGGTGGCGCTCGGTGGAGGACATGGCCTCTATGCCTCGTTGTCCGCGCTGCGCAGGTTGACCACCGATCTGACCGCTGTGGTTACGGTAGCTGATGATGGCGGCAGCTCGGGCCGCTTGCGCGGGTCCTTCGACGTCTTGCCCCCAGGGGATTTGCGCATGGCATTAGCCGCGTTGTGCGATGACAACGATTGGGGCCGTACATGGCGCGATGTCATGCAACATCGTTTCGAATCCGACGCGAACCAGGACGAGCCGCTGAACGGGCACGCCGTGGGCAACCTGCTGATCCTGGCCTTATGGGAGTTGCTGGACAACCCCGTGGCAGGCCTGCGGTGGGCCGGCGCATTGCTTGGCGCTCGCGGCCAGGTCCTGCCGATGAGCACTGTCCCGCTGTCCATTCATGGTGAAGTGCTCGAGTCCGACGAAAGCGATTCGCTGGTACGCCGGCGGATCGACGGCCAGGCAAAATTGGCGCGCGCTGGCTCCGGGGGACTGGTCACGAATGTTCATCTGGAACCATCGGATGCGCCGGCCTGTTCTGAAGCCTTGGAGTCCATCGAGCTTGCCGATTGGGTCATCCTTGGCCCGGGCTCTTGGTACACCTCGGTACTGCCTCATTTGCTCTTGCCGGACATGCGGCGGGCCATTGCATCGACAACAGCGAAGAAACTGCTGACCATGAACCTGTCGATGGAAACGGAAGAAACCACCGGCATGGATGCGGCCGCTCACTTGGAGGTGCTCGGCCGGTATGCACCGGATGTGACTTTTGACGCGATCATTGCCGATGGGTCCAAGATTCACAATCGCCAGAGATTTGAGCTGGCAGCGCAAAAACTCGGCGCACGGGTCTTTTTTAGTACAGTAGGAGTATCTGACGGTCGTGCAGTGCACGACCCGTTGCGACTAGCGGCGGCCTATCATGAGGTGTTTACCGCGATCGGATCTTAGGAAGATCCAAGTAAGGGAGTTTGATTCATGGCATTGACGGCTTCCGTCAAAGACGAGCTGTCGCGGGTTGAGATTCGCAAGCCATCGGTCCGCAAGGCCGAGGTTTCGACGATGCTCCGCTTCAGCGGGGGACTGCATATTGTCTCCGGGCGAATTGTCATTGAAGCTGAGGTGGATCTGGCTGCGACGGCCCGCCGCCTGAAGCTTGCCATTGGCGAGTTGTATGGCCACGAAGCAGAGATCGTAATGGTCTCCGGCTCTGGCATCCGCAAGGGCAGCCGATACATTGTCCGCGTGGCAAAAGACGGTGAAGTTCTAGCCCGGCAGACGGGACTTCTCGACCAGCGCGGGCGGCCGGTGCGCGGACTGCCCTCGGTCATTGTCAATGGCTCAACAGCTGACGCCGAAGCCGTCTGGCGTGGCGCATTCTTGTCTCACGGTTCATTGACCGAGCCTGGCCGAAGCTCAGCGCTTGAAATTACCTGCCCCGGTCCAGAAGCCGCGTTGGCTCTGGTGGGTGCGGCGCGTCGATTGGGCCTGACTGTCAAGGCGCGCGAGGTGCGCGGTGTTGACCGCGTAGTCATTCGCGACGGCGATGCAATCGCGCAACTATTGACCCGCATGGGTGCCCACGATGCTTTGATGGTCTGGGAAGAACGCCGCATGCGAAAAGAGGTACGCGCTACGGCCAACCGGTTGGCGAACTTTGATGATGCCAACTTGCGCCGCAGCGCGCAGGCAGCGGTGGCTGCCGGCGCCCGCGTTGAGCGTGCGCTTGCCATTCTGGGTGATGAGGTTCCCGAGCATTTGCGTTATGCCGGGCTGCTGCGCCTGGAGCACAAGCAGGCCTCGTTGGATGAGCTTGGCCGCATGGCCGAACCTCCGATGACCAAGGACGCCATTGCTGGCCGAATCCGCCGCCTCTTGGCCATGGCGGACAAAAAAGCCAGTGATCTGGGAATACCAGGTACGGAGTCCAGCGTTCCATTAGACGAACTGGAACACTAAAAATGTCCCCGTGGGAGACCTCCCGCGGAGATTCAACCAATTGAGAAGATTGAGGAGAATCATGGCTGTTTATTCACTGCCAGAACTGCAGTACGACTACGCCGCACTTGAGCCAAGCATCTCGGCTCGCATCATGGAATTGCACCACTCCAAGCACCACGCAGCCTACGTTGCAGGTGCAAACTCGGCGCTGGAGCAGTTGGCTGACGCTCGCGAAAAGGGCGAGTTCGGCAACATTCCAAAGCTGTCCAAGGACCTGGCATTCCACCTCGGTGGCCACACCAACCACTCGATCTTCTGGAACAACCTGTCCCCAGAGGGCGGCGACAAGCCAGAGGGCGAGCTGGCTGCAGCCATCGACGACTTCTTCGGTTCCTTCGATGCCTTCCGCGGCCACTTCACCGCAGCAGCCATGAGCCTGCAGGGCTCGGGCTGGGCTGTCCTGGCGTACGACGCACTCGGCGGCCAGCTGGTTATCGAGCAGCTATACGATCAGCAGGGCAACATCCCAGTGGCAACCACCCCGCTGTTGATGCTGGATATGTGGGAGCACGCTTTCTACCTGGATTACGTGAACGTGAAGGCTGACTACGTCAAGGCCTTCTGGAACATCGTGAACTGGGCAGACGTCCAGGCTCGCTTTGAAGCTGCCCGCAACGGTGCAGCATCGCTGATCGTTCCAGGTAAATAATTAACCTGGTAAGTTAGCTCACATTCAGCGCCAAAATAGCGTAGAATGTTTCAAGTGTGTTGCGGATCCCAGTGATCCACTGGGATCCGCAAAGCACGGCACAACGGAGTGTCCTCACAAAGAAGGCCACTTCCGTCTACGTGCGGACGTGGCGCAATCATCCCGTTTAGAGGAGATAGTCACGTGACAACCCGTGTTGGAATCAATGGTTTCGGTCGTATCGGACGCAACTTCCTGCGTGCAGTATTGGCCCATAAGGCAGACATCGAGATTGTCGCCGTCAACGACCTTGGTTCAATCGATTCGCTTGCTCACCTTGTGAAGTTTGACTCTGTACTCGGCCCAGTCGGCGAGGCAGTTTCCGTAGAAGGCGACACCATCGTCGTCGGAGAGCGCCGCATCAAGGTCCTTTCCGAGCGCGATCCAGCAAACCTCCCATGGGGGGAATTGAACGTCGACGTAGTCATCGAGTCGACCGGCTTCTTCACCAAGGCAGCAGATGCCAAGAAGCACATCGCCGCCGGTGCAAAGAAGGTCATCATCTCGGCTCCAGCCACCGATGAAGACATCACCATCGTGATGGGCGTGAACCAGGACAAGTACGATCCTGCAAACCACAACATCATCTCGAACGCTTCGTGCACCACCAACTGCTTGGCCCCACTGGCCAAGGTGCTGAACGACGAATTCGGCATTGTTGACGGCCTGATGACCACCATCCACGCATACACCGCCGACCAGCGCCTGCAGGATGCACCGCACAGCGACCCACGTCGTGCTCGTGCAGCCGCACTGAACCTGATCCCTACCTCGACCGGTGCCGCCAAGGCAATCGGCGTTGTACTGCCAGAGCTCAAGGGCAAGCTGCACGGCTACGCCATGCGCGTTCCAGTTCCAACCGGTTCGGCAACCGACCTGACCGTCAACCTGGCTCGCACCGCAACCGCTGAGGAAATCAACGCTGCATTCGAGAAGGCCGCTTCCGAGGGTCCATTGAAGGACGTTCTGGAGTACTCGACCGATCCACTGGTTTCCTCGGACATCGTCACCAACCCGAACTCGTCGATCTTCGACTCCGGCCTGACCACCGTCATAGGCAACAGCGTGAAGGTTGTTTCGTGGTACGACAACGAGTGGGGCTACTCCTCGCGACTTGTTGACCTCGTTGGATTCGTGGGATCAAGCCTCTAGTCGATAACCTAGAGATATGTCTTCTCACACTATTGACGAATTGATCGCTGACAACGGTGTCCGCGGACGGCACGTTCTGGTCCGAAGCGACCTGAACGTGCCGCTCGACGGTGCAACTGTGACCGATGACGGCCGCGTGCGCGCATCTTTGCCGGTCATCACCAAGCTGGTTGAAGCAGGTGCCAAGGTCATCGTGATGGCGCACCTGGGCCGCCCCAAGGGGCAGGTTGATGCGAAGTACTCGATCGCACCTGCAGCACAGCGCTTGAACGAACTGGCTGACTTCGACGTAACGGTCGCCGAGGATGTTGTGGGCGAATCCGCTCGCAAGGCCGCGGCAGAACTTGCAGAAGGCTCCGTTCTTGTCCTTGAAAACGTCCGCTTTGACGCTCGCGAGACCTCCAAGGTCGACGCAGAGCGTGAAGAGTTCGCCAAGGAGCTTGCAGCTCTGACCGGCGAGAACGGCGCTTATGTGAACGACGCCTTTGGCGCTGTGCACCGCAAGCATGCATCCGTTTACGACATTGCCAGCCTGCTTCCCAGCTACCAGGGCGACTTGGTGGCTACCGAGGTCAAGGTCCTCAAGACCCTGACCGAAGCTCCAAAGCGCCCCTACGTGGTGGTGCTTGGCGGTTCGAAGGTATCGGACAAGCTTGCGGTGATCGACAACCTGCTGGGCAAGGCCGATCAGCTGCTGATCGGTGGCGGCATGGCATTCACCTTCCTGAAGGCGCAGGGCTACGCCATTGGCGGCTCGCTGCTCGAAGAAGACCAGATTGCCGTGTGCCAGGAATACCTCAAGCGCGCCGAGCAGCTGGGCTGCGAGATCATCGTTCCCGTTGACGTTGTTGTCGCCGAGAAGTTCGGCGCCGACGCGGCACACGAGATCCTGCCTGCTGACAAGATCGAAGAGGCAAGCTTCGGCTCCACCGGATTGGGCCTGGACATCGGGCCAAAGTCGGCCGAGCAGTTTGCAAGCTACATCACCAGCGCCAACACCGTGTTCTGGAATGGCCCTATGGGCGTCTTCGAGATCCCGGCGTTCGCTGAAGGTACCCGCACCGTTGCGCAGGCACTGGCAAACTCAGAAGCATTCAGCGTTGTCGGCGGTGGCGATTCCGCTGCGGCTGTCCGCGCATTGGGCTTCTCGGAGGAGGACTTCGGTCATATCTCCACCGGTGGCGGCGCTTCATTGGAGTACCTCGAAGGCAAGACCCTGCCGGGCGTTGCCGCATTGGAAGGCTAGGAAATGACCATTTCGCAGAACGGCGCCTACGTGCGCCAGCCACTGATCGCTGGCAACTGGAAGATGAACATGGACCATGTCCAGGGCATCACCCTCGTCCAGAAGCTGGCCTGGACCCTCAAGGACCACGAGCACAACTACGATCGTGCTGAAGTGGCAGTATTCCCGCCATTCACGGATATTCGTGGTGTTCAGACCCTGGTCCTGGGCGACAAGCTGGAGGTCGTTTACGGCGCCCAGGATTTGTCGGCACATGATTCGGGTGCCTACACCGGAGAAATCTCCGGTCAGTTCCTGAACAAGCTGGGTTGCTCCTACGTGCTGGTCGGCCACTCGGAACGCCGCGAGTACCACAACGAAACCAACGATGTGATTGCAGCCAAGCTGGCAGCCGCATACCGACACGAGCTGACTCCAATGCTTTGCGTTGGCGAAGGCCTGGAGGTTCGCAAGGCTGGCGAGCATGTCGCTTTCACCTTGAACCAGTTGGCTGAATCGCTGGAAGGCGTGAGCGCTGAGCAGGCTGAAAACCTGGTCATCGCCTATGAGCCAGTGTGGGCCATCGGTACCGGTGAAGTTGCTGGTCCGGCCGACGCGCAGGAAATGTGCTCGGCGATTCGCGGTGCATTGGCTGAACGCTTCGGCGAAGCAATTTCCGAGAAGACCCAACTGCTTTATGGCGGTAGTGTTAAGGCAGCAAACGCGGCAGCGATCATGCGTGAGCGTGACGTTGACGGCGTGTTGGTTGGCGGAGCCAGCCTCGACGCCGAGGAGTTTGCTAATATTGTCAGGTTCGAGCATCACCTCGTGACCGACTGAATCTAGCTAAGGAACCGTCGACTTGGATATCATCAAGATCATTTTGCAGGTATTGCTGGGCATTACCAGTGTCTTGCTCACCCTCCTGATCCTGCTTCATAAGGGTCGTGGTGGCGGTATGTCGGACATGTTCGGCGGCGGTATGACCAGCTCAATGGGCTCTTCAGGTGTTGCCGAGCGCAACCTGAATCGCATCACCATTATTCTCGGTCTTATCTGGGGCGCCGTGATTATCGGCCTGGCCCTGGTCCTGAGATTCAGCGCCGAAGGCTGATTCGCGGTCTTCAGCAGCAACGGCAATGGGCGCCTTCCACATCAAGTGGAAGGCGCCCATTGCCATATCCCGGATCAGGGCAGGCGGCCGAATTTCTCCGTATCGGCAATAGAACCGAGCACCAGGATCCGGTCCCCGGTATGCAGCACCGTGTTGCCATCGGTATTGACCCATTCCCCGGCGGCGTTGGTGGTGGCCGCGATGGTCACCCGGAACTTGTTGCGCACCCCGGCATCGCTGAGCTTGACGCCGTGCAGCTGCGCGGGCGCAGTCATCTTCACCATGGCATACCCCGGATCAACCTCCAAATAATCCATCAGCGAGCCGCGGACCAGGTGGGCCACCCGCTTGCCCATGTCCTTTTCCGGATACACGATGTGGTGGATGCCCAGCTGCTCCAGGATCAACCCATGCCGGTCATCCTGCGCCTTCGCCCAGATCTGCGGAATGCCCATGCTCACCAATAGCGAGCAGCACAGGATGGATGATTGCAGGTGGCTGCCCACGGCTACCACTACGCAGTCAAATTCCTGGATGGACAGCTGTTCCAGTGTTTCGCGATTGGATGCGTCGGCACGCACCACTTGGGTCAGCTCCCCGTTCAGGGCCTGGACATTCTGTTCCAGCGTATCGATGCCCAGCACGTTCGTGCCGGATTTCATCAGTTCCAAGGCCAGGGACTCGCCGAAGCGGCCCAAGCCGATCACCGCAACGGAATCGGCGTTGGCCAGTCCTCTGGTGTCATTGCGAAAATTCAGTAGCTTAGCCAATGGCTGGCCTTTCCTTAGGTAGTTCGAATAGGGCCTTGCGGTCGCGCAGGGCCAGGGCCGACCCGAGCAATAGCACGCCGACGCGGCCCAGGTACATCAGGGCGATAAGAATCCCCTTGGCGGCATCGGGCAGGTCTGGGGTGATTCCGGTGGACAGTCCCACTGTGGCGAAAGCGGAGGTGGCCTCGAAGAGGCAGCGATCCAGCGTGTACCCGGTGAGCAGCAGCAGCCCCATGGTTCCGGTGAACACCGCTGCCACGCCCATCAGGGCCACGGTGATTGCCTGGCGGTGCACCGAACGAGACAGCCTCTTGCCCAGCACATTCACGGCCGTCTCGCCGCGCAACTCGGTGATGATGATGAACAGCAGAACGGCCGCGGTGGTGATCTTGATGCCGCCGGCGGTGCCGGCCGGACCGCCTCCGATGAACATCAGGACATCCATCCCCAGCCATGAGGCAGGGTGCATGGCACCGATGTCGATGGAGTTGAATCCGGCCGTACGGGTCTGCACGGATTGGAAGAAGCCAGCCAGGATCCGCTCCTGCGGGTCGAGCCGTCCGAGGGTGTCCTGGTTGTTCCATTCCATGGCCGTGATGAACACGGTGCCCAGGACCAGCAACAGGACCGTCATCAGCAGCACCAGTCTGGTATTCATGCTCCACTTCAAGGAGTTGTTCCAATGGCGCCTGAGCTGGACGAGCACCGGGAATCCCAGCCCGCCGAGGATAATGGCCAGGCTGATCGGCAGGCACAGCCAGGGGTCCGCAACAAAATCCATCAGGTTATTCGAATACAGCGCGAAACCGGCGTTGTTGAACGAGGAGACCGCATGGAAGGCGCCGTGCCATAAGGCCTTGAGCGGGTCATAGCCGTATCCGGCCCAGAACCTCACCCCGAGGAGCAGGGCCACAATCGACTCGATGATCAGGGATACCTTGATGATGACCATGGCGGCGGAACGGACGTCTGAGCCGCTGACCGCATTGCTTTCACGCTGGGTTGAGAGCCTGGTCAGGTACCCGATGCGCCCCATGACCAGCATGCTGAGCAAGGAGGCAATCAGCATCAAGCCGAGCCCGCCGACCTGAATCAGCAGCAGAATGACGATCTGGCCGAAGGGCGTGAAGTCGGTAGCGGTGTCAAGCACGGTCAGGCCGGTCACGCAGACTGCCGAGGTGGTGGTGAAGATGCCGTCGATCAGCGGGGTGAACTCGCCGTTGGCGTTGGACAGCGGCGAGGAAAGCAGCAGGCCGCCGAGGAGAATTGCGGCAGCAAACATGAATGCGACCAAGCGCGCAGGCTTGGCCGAGGCGTTGTGGCCCAGCGGAGCCAGGGGCCGAAGTTTGGTGAAGGGCATTTACGTCGCAATGATAGAAGCAGCGTCTCGCGAAAGTGCGGGATGCGTAGTGCGAATTGAAATACTACGCCCACGCAAAGACCAGTCAATGGTGATGTCCCGCACATTTTGTGTTCGATCTCGCGTTTTTGCGGACGCAGGCGGCGCAACTGCCCAGCTTCCGCAAGCTGGGGCGGGGTGGCATGGCAAGCAGCTTCATGGATCTGGGCACGTCTTGAGCAACGCGTATCCGGACCAGGCGGGAATGACCGGGGGAGTTGCGCCAGGGGGATGCCCCACTCGGATCCAGTTCTAATCCTGTGCGCTACCCGCCGCAGCTGAGCACCACAACAGATTGGGCCTTGGCGGCATATCGTTCTGATACGGTGCCTGCTGGCTGTCCGGGCGCGGCGCTATCAAATTCGAGCTGCCAGGGGGCTGCGCCGCCAGTGCCGGGCAATTGGAATTCGCAGTCCCCGCCGAGGTTGAAAATGATCAGGACGCTTCCGTCGTGGGCTTCACCGCGCGGGTCGCGGGCGCCGCCGCGCAGCTGGAGGGCCAGCGAACGAAAGCCCGGATTCTGCCAGTGCTCGGCATCAGGTGTGGATCCATCCGGGCACAACCAAGCCACATCGGGCAGACCGTCGGCGCGCACCTGCCCATGCAGGAAGCCGCGCTGGCGCAGCAGCGGGAGGCGGCGGCGCACATCAACGAGCCGACGCACATAGTCCATCAGCTCCCGATCCGGGGCCGACCAGTCGAGCCAGCCCAATTCATTGTCCTGGGCATAGGCGTTGTTGTTGCCGCGCTGGCTGTTGCCCAGTTCATCGCCGGCCAAAAGCATGGGGACGCCCTGGGCAAGGAGCAGCGTGGCGAGCATGCCGCGGACGCGCAGGCCGCGGGCCTCAGCGATGGCTGGGTCGTTGGCGGGGCCTTCCACCCCGAAATTATCGGAGTGGTTTTCATCGTGGCCGTCCCGGTTGTCCTCGCCATTGGCCTCATTGTGCTTGCGCGAGTAGGTGACCGTGTCGTGCAGCGTGAACCCGTCATGGGCGCTGATGAAGTTGATACCTGCCGCGGTGCTGCGCCCGGAGTTCTCGAAGAGGTTCGCGGATCCAAGCAGCAACGCACCGAAATTGGCTTGTCCCAGCACATCGCCGCGCCAGGCCCGGCGCACCCCGTCACGGAACTGGTCGTTCCACTGGGCAAAAGGGGCAGGGAAATTCCCCAGCTGGTAGCCGCCCGGGCCCAGATCCCAGGGTTCGGCGATCAGCTTGAGCGTGGCGAGCACCGGATCCTGGGCGATGGCCTGCAGGAAGGCGCCTTGCGCGTCGAAGCCCTGCCGGCCGCGGGCGACCGCTGTGGCCAAATCAAAGCGGAAGCCGTCGACGCCGAAAGTCTGCGCCCAATAGCGAAGGCTGTCCAGCACCATGCGCAGCACCATGGGGGAATGGACTGCCAGGGTATTGCCCGTGCCGCTGTCGTTGGCATAGTGGCCTTTGTCCTCGAGTAGGCGGTAATACCCGGTGTTATCAAGGCCGCGCAGGTTCAGGGTAGGACCATCGGCCCCGCCTTCGCCGCTATGGTTGTAGACCACGTCGAGAATGACCTCGATGCCGGCTTCATGGAGGGCATGAACCAGTTGGCGAAGCTCGGCCACGGCATCGTGCTGGGCGTAGCGCGGTTCCGGGGCGAACCAGGCCACCGGCTGATATCCCCAGTAGTTGTGCAGATCCTTCTCCACAATATGCTCGTCGTCGAAGAAGGCCTGCACCGGCAGAAGCTCAACGGCCGTGACCCCCAGGCGGCGGAGGTGCTCGATCACCGCCTGATGGCCCATGCCGGCATAGGTTCCGCGCAGCTGGACCGGAACCCCGGGATGCGCCGCCGAGATCCCTTTCAGATGGGTTTCGTAGATCACCAGATCAGGCAGGTCGTGTCCGGGTCGGTTGCTCGCTGGGTCCGGCCCTGCCGGCGGTCCGGCAACGATGCCCTTGGGCACCACCGCTGCACTGTCGCGCAGGTCCGGCTGGGAGCCGGGGTCCTCGTTGTCTGCGCGCTGGGTGCCTTTCATCAGCTCGTGATAGCGCACCGGGCGGTCCAAGGCCCGGGCGTAGGGGTCGATGAGCAGCTTGTTGACGTTGAAGCGCAGTCCATCGGTGGGGCGGAACTCGCCGTCGGCGCGCAGCCCATAGCGAGTCCCAGCGCCCAGGCCGGAAAAATGGGCGTGCCAAATGCCGTCCTGGCGATAGGGGATGGCAAGGCGCTGTTCGGATTGCGGGTCCCCTTCCGGGAACAGGCAAAAGTACAGGGCGCTGGCCGCGGGAGCATAGACGGCAACGTTCACCCCGGCAGAATCCACGGTGACACCCAGCGGCCAGGGACGGCCGGCGGAAGTCGCCCCCGCCGGGGCTCCGGCCATCAGATGAGCTCCGTGAACAGCTGGGCATAGATGGCCGCCGACGTGCCCCAGTCCACCGGGGTATGCAGCGCTTGGGCGCGCAGCCGCTCCCACGCGTCGCGATCCGCATACAGGTCCACCGAACGGCCGAGGGCAAATCCCAAGCCGCCCGCGTCAATGTCACTGAAGGTGAAGCCCGTGGCGGATCCGTCGGCCAGATGCTCCGGCGTAGCGTCCACCACGGTGTCGCGCAGACCGCCTGTGGCGGCCACCAGGGGGATGGCGCCGTAGCGCAGCCCGATCAGCTGGGTCAGCCCGCAAGGCTCAAACCGCGAGGGCACCAGCACCAAATCCGCGCCGGCATATAACCGGTGGCTCATTGGCTCGTCGTAGCCGATGTGCAGGCCCACGGATTGCGGATAGCGGGCCGCCAGCTCGCCCAGCGCGTACTCGTAGCCGGGGTCCCCGGAGCCGAGCACCACCACAGCGCCACCGGATTCGATGAACGCCGGCAGCTTCTCCAGGAGCAGGTCCACGCCCTTTTGATGGGTGAGCCTGGTGACCACGACCGCCAGCGGGCCGGCAGGTTCTTCAAGGCCGAATTCCTCGATGAGCGCTTGCCGGTTTGCGGCCTTGGCGCCAGGATCTGCCGCGGAATAATTGGCTATCGCCGGATCAGTGGCAGGGTTCCAGACCTCGGTGTCGATGCCGTTGAGGATCCCGCTCAGTTCCCCGCGTTCGCCGCGCATGGACACGACCCCCTGGAGCCCGAAGCCAAACTCCTCGCGGGTCAGCTCCTGGGCATAGCTCGGGCTCACGGTACTCACCTTCGAGGCATGGACGAGGCCCGCCTTCAGGGTGCTGACCAGCCCGTGGTACTCCAAGGCGTCCGGATGGAAATCCCATGTCGGAAGGTGCAAAGCATCCAGCTGGTCAGGGCCGAAGATTCCCTGGAAGGCGATATTGTGGATGGTCAGCAGGCTGGGCGTCTGGGCGCCGGCGTACTTCAGGTACGAGGGCACCAGCCCGGCCTGCCAATCGTGGGCATGCACCACATCCGGCCGCCAGCGGTCGGAAGTCCCTTCGATGGCCAGGCGGGCACCCACCCAGGACAGCGCCGCAAAACGCACGTGGTTGTCGTGGTGGTCGTGCCCATCGACCATATATGGTCCGCCGGGCCGGTCGTAGAGATGCGGGGCATCCAGCAGCAGGAGGTCCAGCCCCTCGTAGCGGCAGGAACGGACCGAGGCCGGGCCGCCGAAAAGGTTCTCCTCGCGCCAAATCCGCCGGGTGCGGCCCACCCGCTCGAGCAGGCCCGGATAGGCAGGCATCAGGATGCGGCTGCGCCATCCCAGCGGTTCCAGTGCCGCCGGCAGGGCGCCAACCACATCGGCGAGGCCGCCGGTTTTCACCAGCGGAGCGCATTCCGAGGCGACAGACAGCACGCGGAGCTGTCGTTTAGCCATTGGGTTCCCACTTTCCCTCCAGCGCATCGGCGCCCAATTCCAGGCGGCCGTCGAGCACTGCGGCCCGGCGGTCGAGCATGGGCTGCGTAATGAGCACCACGCCGGAATCCGTGCGGCGGAACCATTTCGAATCCTCGACCGGGTCCTGGCCGACGATCAGGCCCTCGGGAATGCGCACCCGGCTGTCGATCACGCACTTGGCCAGCTCGGCATTGCGCCCCACATCGACGTTCGGCAGCGACACGACCTGGTCCAGCTTCGAGAAGGAGTGGGCCCGGTTGCCGGTGAACAACAGCGATTTGTGGACTTCGGCACCGGAAAGGATGCAGTTGCCCGAGATCAGCGATTCGATCGCATGCCCTCGCCGGGCCTCGTCATCGTGGATGAATTTTGCCGGAGGCGTCAACTCCGCGTAGGTCCAGATGGGCCAGCTGTTGTCGTACAGATCCAGCGAGGGGACGACCTCGGTCAGGTCAAGATTCGCCCGCCAGAACGAATCGATGGTGCCCACATCGCGCCAGTACGGCTCGGTCTCCAGCCCGCTCATCACGCAGGAGTCGGTGAACTTGTGGGCGTAGGCGCTGCCGTTCTTCACGATGGCGGGGATGAGATCGTGGCCGAAGTCGTGGCTTGAGCTCGGGTCTGCGGCATCGTCCAGCAGCAACTCGCGCAGGAACTTCCAGTTGAATACGTAGATGCCCATGGAGGCCAGTGCCATCTCCGGATCGCCGGGCATCCCGGGAGGATCCGCCGGCTTTTCCAGGAAGTCGACGATTCGGCCGTTCCCGTTCACGTGCATGACGCCAAAGCCGGTGGCCTCGGCGCGGGGAACGGTCAGGCAGCCGATGGTCACATCAGCCTGCGTGTTCACATGCTGGCGCAGCATGATCTCGTAGTCCATCTTGTAGACGTGGTCCCCGGCCAGGATGATCACGTACTCGATGTCGTAGTCGTCGACGATATCGATATTCTGCGTGACAGCATCCGCGGTGCCCAGGTACCACTTGTTTTCCTGGACGCGCTGGCTGGCAGGAAGAATGTCGAGGTACTCGTTGCGCTCGGCCCGGAAGAAGCCCCAGCCGCGCTGCATATGGCGGATCAGCGAGTGCGCCTTGTACTGGGTGGCCACCGCCATCTTGCGAACCCCTGAATTCAGGGCGTTCGAGAGCGGGAAATCGATAATGCGCGACTTGCCGCCGAAGTGGACCGCCGGTTTTGCACGGCGGTCGGTGAGCTCTTCGAGCCGGCTGCCTCGGCCGCCGGCCAGAACAAAGGCCATCGCCTGGCTGGAGAGGCGCGGCGGCGCCCCGATCAGGTGGCGGGTATCGGGAGCAGTATTCATGAGCGTTCCTCCACAAAATAGATTGCCGATAAAGGTGGGAGCGTAAGTAGTGCTGACTGTGCCTCGCCGCCAGCGGGGACAGCTTCGGTTTCGATGGCTCCGCCGTGGCCGCGATTGGACCCGTGATAGCACTCGGAATCGGTGTTCAAGGCCTCGACCCAGCGTCCAGCCACCGGGAACCCGATGCGGAATCCGGTGCGTTCAACCGGGGTCAGGTTCAGGACGATGACCACATGGGGGTCGCCAGGCTCGCCGCGGCGCAGCCAGGCGAAGACCTGGTGCTCCACGTCGTCGACGAGCAGCCACTGGAATCCTTCGGATTGGGTGTCGCGCCGGTGCAGGGCGGGCTGTTCGCGGTAGAGCCGGTTCAGGTCGCGCACCAGTGCGAGCACCCCCGCATGGCCGGGATCATCGAGCACGCCCCAGTCGAGTTCGCCCTGGTAGTTCCATTCGCTGTGCTGCCCGAATTCTTGGCCCATGAACAGCAGCTTCTTGCCGGGGTAGCCCCACATGTAGCCATAGAAGGCCTTGAGGTTGCCGAGCTTGTCGGCATGGCTTCCGGGCATCCGCGAGTACATCGACCCCTTGCCATGCACCACCTCGTCATGGCTGATCGGCAGCAGGAAATTCTCGCTGAAGGCGTAGGTGATGCCAAAGGTCAGCTGGTTATGGTGGTGCTTGCGGTAGACCGGATCCTTGCCGAAGTACTCCAGCGAATCATTCATCCAGCCCAGGTTCCACTTGTAGCCAAAGCCCAGGCCCCCGGCATCCACCGGGCGGGTGACCCCGGGATAGGCGGTGGAGTCTTCTGCAATCATGGCGATGCCCGGATGCTGCCCGTAGCTGGCCATGTTGGTCTGCTTGAGGAAGTCGAGCGCCTCGTAGTTCTCGTTGCCGCCGTCCTTGTTGGCGATCCACTGGCCCTCGGCACGCGAGTAGTCGCGGTTGATCATCGAGGCGACCGCGTCCACGCGCAACCCGTCGAGGTGGTATTCCCCGAGCCAGTACAGCGCGTTGGCCACCAGGAAGTTGCGCACCTCGGGCCGTCCGTAGTTGTAGATCAGCGTGTTCCAGTCCGGATGGAACCCCTCGCGCGGATCGAGGTGCTCGTAGAGGGCGGTGCCGTCAAAACGGCCTAGGCCGTGCTGGTCGGTGGGGAAGTGCCCGGGCACCCAGTCGGCGATCACCCCGAGCCCGCGGGCGTGCGCGGCGTCGACAAAAGCGGCGAAGTCCTGCGGGGTACCGTAGCGGATGGTCGGAGCGAAGAGCCCTATGGGCTGGTAGCCCCAGGACCCGTCAAAGGGGTGTTCGCTGACCGGCATGACCTCGATATGGGTGAAACCCAGATCCGCGGCGTAGTCCACGAGCTGCGAAGCCAGCTGCAGGTAGCTCAGCGATTCGTTGTCGCTGCCGCTGCGGCGCCAGGAACCCAGATGCACCTCGTAGATGCTGATCGGGGCGTCGACGGAGTTGATTTCCGCGCGCCGCTTCACCCACTGCTGGTCCTGCCACTGGTGGGCGCCCAGATGCCGCACCACCGAACCGGTGGCTGGCGGGTGCTCGGAGCCGAAGCCGACGGGGTCCGCCTTCAGCGGCATCAGCGTGCCTTCTGGGCCGAGGATTTCGTACTTGTAGACCACGCCTTCATCCAGCCCGGGAAGGAAGAGCTCCCAGACGCCGGTGGCGCCGCGCGACCGCATCGGGTGCGCGGTGCCGTTCCAGGCGTTGAAATCGCCTACTACCGAGACCCTTTGGGCGTTGGGTGCCCAGAGCGCAAAGTGGACGCCGGTTACCTTTTCGTGGGTAACCAGGTGAGCGCCGAGCGCGTTCCACAAGCTCTGGTGCTCGCCCTCGCCGATGAGATGCTCATCGAGCTGGCCCATGACTGGGCCAAAGCGGTAGGGGTCGTCGCGTTCTTCCAGCTGCCCCGAAGCCCAGCGGATGCGCAACCGGTAATACGGCAAGGCCGGACCGGTGAACAGCGCCGGGTCGGTTGCATCTGCAAGAACCTGGATTTCATCGGTGGCGTTGAACAGCCATAGCTGCTCGGCTCCCGGAAGGCGCACGACCACATTTTTGCCGTCGTCGGTGGGGCCGAGCGCAGCGAAGGGATCCGGGTGCCGCCCCTGGGCCAACAGGCGTACCTGCTGGGCGTCGAGCACCGAAAGCGTCTTGTCCTCGTCTGTCACTGGGACTCCTTGCTGTTTCGAATGCTCTCATCCAAGCACAACCGGGGCACCCTGACCTCAAGATGACGCAGGTCAAAGCTGTATGACTTGCCGTGACCGAATGTGCCGGGCTAAAGAGCGGATTCCACGTTCCAAATTTGCGACATATACTCGCGAATTGAGCGATCGGAGCTGAAATATCCCATGCGGGCGATGTTGAGGATGGCCATCCGCTGCCAGCGTGCAGGGTCGCCGTAGCAGGCGGCCACTTCGCTTTGCGCACGGTCGTAGTCCTCGAAGTCCGAGGCCACCAGGAACCAGTCGCTGTTCCACATCGCATCAAGCAATCCATCGTAGCGATGGCGGTCATCGGGGCTGAATACGCCCTCCGCAATGGCTTGGAGCACATCGCGCAGGGTTTGGCTGGCTTCCAGCGCGGTGCGTGCGTGACCGGGCTGGGCACGGCGCTCGGCGACCTGTTCGGTCGTGAGCCCGAAGAGGAAGAAGTTCTCCGCTCCGACGTGCTCGCGGATTTCGACATTGGCCCCGTCCAGGGTGCCGATGGTCAGCGCGCCGTTGAGCGCAAACTTCATGTTGCCGGTGCCCGAAGCCTCCATTCCGGCCGTGGAAATCTGCTCGGAGAGATCCGCTGCGGGGATCAGCTTCTCCGCCATGGAAACGCCGTAGTTCGGCGGGTAGACCACGCGCAGCAAATGGCTGGTCTCCGGGTCGTTATTGACCAGCTCGGCGACGTCGTTGATCAGCTGGATGATCAGCTTGGCCATATGGTAGCTCGGGGCGGCTTTGCCGCCGAAGATCTTGACGCGCGGAGCCCAGCCGGCCTGCGGGTCGCGCTTGATCCGCTGCCAGTGCGCAATGGTCCACAGGATATTGAGCAGCTGGCGCTTGTATTCGTGCAGCCGCTTCACCTGGGCGTCGAATAGCGCGTCGGCAGGCAGCTCGATTCCGTGCTCCTGGGCAAGCCAGCCGGTGAAATGCTCCTTGGCCTGGCGCTTGCTGCGTCCGAAGGCATCGCGGAAGGCCGGATCATCGGCATGAGGCTCCAATTCGCGAAGCCGCTCCAGGTCGGTTTCCCAGCCTGCGCCTATGGTGCCGGTGATCAGCGAGGCCAGCGACGGGTTGGCCTGCTTGAGCCAGCGGCGCGGGGTGATGCCGTTGGTGATGTTCACGATGCGCCCCGGATGGAGCTCGTTGTGCACCGGGAACAAGTCCTTGCTGACCAGCTCGGTATGCAGGGCCGAGACCCCGTTGACCTTGTGGCTGGTGGCGAAGGCCAGATCGCCCATGCTGACCTGGTCGTTGCTGACCAGGCGCACCGGGTTGGGGACAGAGCCCTGCAATTCGATGAACTGGGTGTCCAGGGTTTCGATGATCTGCAGGTGGCGCGGGAGGACCTTGCGCATCAAGCCCACGCTCCAGCGTTCCAGGGCCTCGGGCAGCAGGGTGTGGTTGGTGTAGCCCAGCACTCCGGTCACGGTCTGCACTGCCGTGTCGAAGTTGACGCCGTGCTCGTCGACCAGCAGGCGGATCAGTTCGGGGCCGGCGATGGCCGGGTGGGTGTCGTTCATCTGGATGGCAACAAACTCGGGCAGCTTGAGCAGATCCTGATGGGCCGCGAGGTAGCGGCGCAGGATGTCCTGCACGGAAGCAGAGGTCAGGAAGTATTCCTGGGAGAGCCGCAGCTCCTTGCCGCCGTCGGTGGTGTCATTCGGGTAGAGCACCCGGCTCAGGCTGCGCGCCAGCGCCTCCGGCTCGGAGGCCGCGGCGAAGTCCCCGGCATTGAAGCGGTTCAGATCGAACAGGTCGGCGCTGGGCATGGCCGCCCAAAGCCGCAAAGTGTTGGCCCATTTCCCGCCGTAGCCGACAACTGGAGTGTCATGGGCAGAAGCGAGCACCTGGGAGCCCGGCGACCAGATCCATGCGCCGTTGTGCTCGGTCAGCGCGCCGCCGAAGCCCACCGGGTAGGCGACCTCGGGGCGGGTGAAATCCCAGGGGTTGTCCGTGGCCAGCCAGTTTTCCGGGGTTTCGATCTGCCGCCCATTTTCGAAGTGCTGGCGGAACAGCCCATGCTCGTAGCGCAGGCCGTACCCGTAGGCCGGGCATCCCATGGTGGCCATGGATTCCAGATAGCAGGCGGCCAAGCGGCCCAAACCGCCATTGCCCAAGGCTGCGTCAGGCTCGCCCTCGGCCACTTCGGCAAAGCTCAAGCCGAATTCGCCCAGCACTTGCACCACGACCTCGCGCAGTCCCAAATTGATGGCTTGGTCCTCCAGTAGCCGGCCGATCAGGAATTCCATCGACAGGTAGTAGACCCGTTTGCGGTCTTCGTCCCAGGTGCGCCGGGTGGCGTTGAACCACGGGTCGACCGCGTGGTCGCGCACCGCGTGGGACAAGGCGATCCGCCAGTCGAAGAGCGAAGCTTTTTGCGGGCTCTTGCCGACCGTGTACTGCAGATGGCGCAGCAGGGCTTGGCGAAACTGTACAGGCGTTGGCGCAGTCTGTGCGGCTGCAGCATCGCGGAGTTCGAAGGCGTCGATGGGGTGCGACATGTGCTGCTCTCCTGGTCTTCGGACGGATATGGATTTCCACTGGTGGTGCGTGAAAGGTGACATTACTCCAAGGAAGGCTATCTGTCGCCGCCGATGACGTTGAAGCGTCATCGAAAATCCCATGCACCACTGGTGCTGGTGTTTTGCCTCGTGGATGCATCGGGCCAGCCGCTGCGCTGAGCCGAATATATCCTGCGATGGAAAACGGGGTGTTGATAGGGTGTGAAGTCCAGGTTTACTGATGCGTGCCTTGCACCGTGGCATCGAGCAATTCCACCACGCGTTGCGCTGTGCCCCAGGAGAGGGTGACCCCGCCGCCCCCGTGGCCATAGGCCGCGATCACCGTCATATCCTGGCCGGAAACCCGTTCCAGGCGGATCGTTTCCCGCGCAGGGCGCAGTCCGACCTTATGCTCCAGAACCTCGCAGTGGGCCAGCTGCGGGACCAGGCTGATGGCTCGGGCGAGCATGTCGGAAGCTATTTGCGCATCAACTTCGAGGTTGGTGTCGTGGGCGGCATCGGTGCCGCCCACTATGATGTCATCGCGGCGCGGAATGATGTAGGAGACGCCCCCGGGATGGTCGTCGTCGCTGAGCCAGTCTTGCAGTCCCGCGGAATTGGCCAGCCGGATCACCTGGCCGCGAATCGGATACACGCTGTGGTCATCGCCCAGCAGCTCGCCTGAACGCATCCCGCCGGCAAGCACCACCGCATCGGCGCCGGCCCGCAGATCGCCAATGGCACTCACAGTACGCTGCTCGAATTCCACGCCGTGACGCCGGCACTGGTCCTGCAGCCAGGAAAGGTAGGTGGGCATCGTGATGACCGGGACCGTGCCGCTGGTGGCGCTGAGCGCGCCTTCGGGCAGCAAGGCGGCGTCGACCACGGCGGAGTCGGCCACATGCTTGGCCCAGGAACGATCAGCGTCCGCGCGGCGTTCGATATCCATGCCGAAGCGCAGGTCGACGCCGGTCTCTGGAATCAGGGAAAGGGCCTTGAAGCGGGCCAGGGTTCGAGCCAGCAGCACGTCGGCGGCTGGAGAATTCTCCGAATGATACGGGAACCAAATGGCAGCTGAGATGGCCGAGACGGTTTGCAGCGGTTCCTGGTCGCTGATCACGCGCACCTTGTGGCCGTGCGAGGCCAGCTCGTGTGCGGTGGACAGGCCGATGACGCCGGAGCCAATGACCGTGACGTTGAGCGGGGAGGGCAATTCTGGCATGGAGATCCTTGATGACGGTGTTTAGCGCAAAGGCCGGCCCCGGGAACCAGGGGGTTCCAGGAGCCGGCCTCGCGGTGCGCTTTAGAGCAGTGTTGATGCGGCGCGATCCACAATCCAGCGGGTTGCTTCCGTGCCATGCACGGCGCTGGCCGGGACGGCCGCCTCGTTGATTTCATGGGAGGCCGCGGCCAAGGCCGGAGCCTTGTCGGCGCCGGCAACCACCAGCCACACCTCGCGGGCGGTGTTGATGGTCCCCATGGTCAGGGTAACCCGATGCGGTGGCGGCTTGGGGGAGTCGTGGACCGCGATGGCCCCGAGCTCCTCCGAGCGCGTGTGGTTGGGGAACAGCGAAGCCACATGCGAATCCGGCCCCATGCCCAGCATCAGCACGTCGAAGGCGGGCGAGGCCGATCCTTCCGGTGCTTCTTGCGCCAGCAGCTGCGTGTACGCGGCGGCAGCCTGCTCAGCGCTGTCGTATTGGTCGCTGGCGCCCATGGCGTGCACGGTGCCGCGGTCCAGGCCCAGCTCATCCAAGGCAGCAAAGAGCGGCTCGGCCTGCAGCACGTTGCGATCGGCGCTGTCGCTGGCGACAAAGCGCTCGTCACCCCACCAGAAGTGCACCCGGGACCAGTTCACCGAAGTCCTGGCCGGGTTCTGCGCGAGAGCCACGAGGGAAGCGATGCCCAGGGTGCCGCCGGTGACGACAACATGCGCGACTCCACGGGCTGCGATCGCGTCGGTGATCGAGGTGATCAGCCGGGCGGCGATGGCGTGCGCAGTGGAGGCGACATCGTCATGGATGGTGATTTGCCTAGCGATCACTGGGGACAACGCTCCTGAGGTTGGTGAGGTTCAGGCCCTTGGTGATGACTTCGCCGAAGACGTCGTCGGCATCCAGCCGGCGCATTTCCTCGGCAAGGCATTCGGCCACCGAGCGCCGCGGCAGGGAGATCCGCTGTGGGGCGGAACCGGGCAGGTACAGGTGGGCCACCGCGCCGGAAGGGCGCGAGAGCTCCACGTCCCCGTCTTCGCGGGTCAGCCGCACGCTGGACAGGCCACCGGTGGTCTTGTCCGCGGCAATGGTCACCGGAACATCCAGGCACATGGTCAGCCAGGCGGCCAGCAGCGTGGTGGAGGGAGAATTCTCCGAGCCCTTCACGGTGATGCCGGTCAGGCCCTCGGTGCCCACCAGGTCGATGATGCTTGCCAGCTGGGCGCGCCAGAAGGTCAGGCGGGTCCAGGCCAGGTCGGTATCGCCGGCCTGGTAGGTGTCGATGCGGCCAAAGAGCGAGGCGGTAGGGTCGTCCATCTCGGCGGAGTCGGTGATCCGCCGGTGGGCGAGCTTGCCCAAGGCCGTGCCATAGGGATCCTTCGGCACGCCATGCGGCCACCAGGCCACAATCGGGGCGTCGGGCAGCAGCAGGGCCGAGATCAGCGCCTCGTCGGCGACCACATCCGGGCCGTAGGTGCGCATGACGATGACCTCGGAAGCGCCGGCGTCGCCGCCCACGCGGATCTGCACATCCAGGCGGTTTTTCTCGCTGGCATTGCCGCGCACCACCACGATGATGCGGCAGGGGTGCTCGCGGCTGGCCAGGTTGGCGGCCTCGATGGCGTTCTCCGCAAATCCCTCGCGGGTGATGACCACCAGGGTCAACACGCGGGAGAGGGCAACCACGCCGTGGGTGCGGCGCGAGGAGATCAGCTTCTTGGCCACCTTGGAGGTGGTGGTGTTGGGAAGATCGATCATCATGGCCGTCGCCACGTCCTTCCATCTTTGGCCATCAGCTCATCGCTGCTGGCTGGGCCCCAGGATCCCGGAGCATAGGGATCAGGCTGGGTTGGCTGCGCTGCCCAGTATTCCTCGAACGGATCCAGGATGCGCCAGGACTGCTCCACCTCTTCATGGCGCGGGAACAGTGGCGGCTCACCGAGCAGCACGTCAAGGATCAAGCGCTCGTAGGCTTCCGGGGAGGATTCGGTGAAGGCGTTGCCGTAGCCGAAGTCCATGGTGACATCGCGGATCTCCATCTGGGTGCCAGGCACCTTGGAGGAGAAGCGGATGGTCGCGCCCTCATCGGGCTGAACCCGGATCACAAACGCGTTCTGGCCGAACTCGTCATCCTCGTGATCGGTGAACAGCAGGTTCGGAGCCTTCTTGAAGACCACCGCAATCTCGGTGACACGTCGTCCCAGACGCTTTCCGGCGCGCAGGTAGAAGGGCACGCCGTCCCAGCGGCGGGTGTTGATGTTCAAGCGCACCGCAGCGTAGGTTTCGGTCTTGGACTTCGGGTTGAAGCCTTCCTCATCGAGGAAGCCGACGACTTCCTCGGCGCCCTGCCAGCCGGAGGTGTATTGGCCGCGCGCGCTGGCGGCGCCCAGATCCTCAGGCAGCTGGACGGCGGTGAGCACCTTCTCCTTTTCGCTGCGCAGGTGATCGGCATTGAAGGAGATGGGCTCCTCCATGGCGGTCAGCGCCAGCAGCTGGAGCAGGTGGTTCTGGATGACGTCGCGGGCCGCGCCCACCCCGTCGTAGTAGCTGGCGCGCCCGCCGATGCCGATGTCCTCGGCCATGGTGATCTGCACGTGGTCCACGTACTTGTTGTTCCACAGCGGCTCGAACATCTGGTTGCCGAAGCGCAGGGCCAGCAAGTTCTGCACGGTTTCCTTGCCCAGATAGTGGTCGATGCGGAACACCTGATCTGCGGGGAAGACGGATTCCACGATCTGGTTCAGCTCGCGGGCGCTTTGCAGGTTGTGGCCGAAGGGCTTTTCGATGACCACTCGTTCCCAGCCCGGGTTTGAATCGTTGGCCAGGTGGTGCTCGGAGAGCTTCTGGCAGACGATTTCGAACCAGCTGGGCGGGATCGAGAGGTAGAAGGCGTGGTTGCGCCCGGTGGAACGGGACTCCGCCAGCTCGTCGAGGGTTTCGGCGAGCTTCTGGTAGGCGTCGTCATCGTCGAATGCGCCCGAAATGAAGCGCATGCCGGAAGCCAGCTGGGCGAACACCGTTTCATTGAACGGGGTTCGGGAACTGGCCAGGATCCATTCACGGGCCTGGTTCGCGAAGTCCTCGGCGCTCCAGTCGCGGCGGCCGAAGCCGACGATGGCAAAGTTTGGGGGGAGCAGCCCGCGGTTGGCCAGGTCATAGACCGCTGGCATCAATTTCTTGCGGGCAAGGTCGCCGGTGATTCCGAAGAACACCAGCGCGCCCGGACCGGCAATGCGGTTAAGCCGCCGGTCGCGGGCATCGCGTAGTGGATTACTCATTGGTGCCTTACTTCGCTGCCTCAAGCAGGGCAGCGATTCCGGCTGCGCGGTCCGTGAGGTTCACGCGCAGCACTGGGCGGTTGTGCTCGGCATCCGAAAGCACTGCGCCATCGCCGATGGCCTGGGCAGTGATCAGGGAGCCGAAGGAGTACGGACGATCCGGGATGTCCAGGTCGTCCTGGTGATCGGCGGTAATCTGCAGGAACACGCCCTGGGCCGGGCCGCCCTTGTGGTACTGGCCGGTGGAGTGCAGGAAGCGCGGGCCCCAGCCGAAGGTGACCGGGCGTCCGGTCTTTTCGGCGAAGAGGTCGCGCAAGGCCTGCAGCTGGCTCTCCGAGGTGCGGTTCAGGTACGCCTGGATGGCCAGGTAGCCATCTTCCGGCAGCTGTGCGGTCAGCTCATCCAGGGCTGTATCCAGCGTGCTGGCGGTGGTGCCGAACAGCTGCACCGATCCGTCAACAGCATCAGGCTCGGCGGCTGCCGGGGCCTCCAGCATCGAGCGGGCTGCCACCTTAGCGGCCTCGACATCGGGCTGGTCGAAGGGGCTGATGCCCAGCAGGTAGCCGGCCACGGCGGTGGCGTACTCGAAGATCATGAACGCGGTGCCCAGCGGCGCGCTGAAATGCACCGCGGTGGCTTCCTCGTCGATCTCTTCGGGAAGTTCGTCGTAGACGAACAGCGGCACCACGTCGGCAGGCAGGTTCTTCAGCTCCGGTGCATCAACATGGGCGGCTACGGGCAGCACGCCCTTGCCGTCCTTGCCAGTGGACTCGGCGATGAGCTGCTCGGCCCAGTCGCCAAAGCCTGGCAGCGCGTCGCCAACACAGGCGATCAGCAGCTTGTCGCGGCCTGCGGTCGCCATGGCGGCACCCAGGTGCAATGCCAGGTTGTCCTCGTCGTCCGAGGCCAACACGTCATTGACCAGCCCGGATTCTTCCACCAGGGCTTCGATGTCCGCGCCGGCCAGGCCCGAAGGCACCAGGCCGAAGGCGGTCAGCGCCGAGTAGCGCCCGCCGACATGCGGGTCGGCGTTGAAGACCGCGCGAACACCCTCGGGGTTGTCCATTGGCGATCCCGGATCGGTCACCAGCACCAGGCGGGTGGCCGGGTCGATCCCGGCAGCCTGGAAGGCGGCGGTGAAGGCGCGTCGCTGCGAGTCGGTTTCCACGGTGGAACCGGACTTGGAGGAAACGACCACTACGGTGCGCTCCAAGTCGGTCTCGACGATCTGCTTGACCATCGATGGATCGGTGGTGTCGCAGATGACCAGATCCACTTCGTCGTGCGCGGCAATGACCTCGGGGGCCAGGGAGGATCCGCCCATGCCGCACAAAACGATGCGGGTCAGGTTCTCCTGCTGCAGTTCTTCGCGCAGTTCCAGAATGGCTGGAATCAGCTTGCCAGCTGCCTCGAAGGGGTTGACCCAGCCCAGGCGGATAGCGGATTCAGCCTCGGCCGCAGGTCCCCAGACAGTGGGGTCCTGGGCTGCGATGCGGCTGCCAACTTTTGCTTCAATGAGCTTTGGAAGCAGCGCATCCACCGAGGCCAGTGCCTCGCCTGAGGTCACCAAACCTAGTTCCATTTACTTTGCTCCCTTCAGTGCGACCGACATGTCTTCGAGCAGCTCGTTCCAAGCGACCTCGAACTTGTCAACGCCCTCGACCTCAAGCAGGTTGACGATCTCGTTGTAGTCGATGCCCTGGGCTGCGAGCTTGTCCAGCACGCGGTTGGCGGCATCGTAGCTGCCAGCGATTGCATTGCCGCGGATTTCTGCCTCGGCTGCGGTGGCATCCAGGGTCTTTTCCGGCATGGTGTTCACGGTCTGCGGTGCCACCAGCTCGGTGACGTACAGGGTGGATGGGTAGGCAGGATCCTTGACGCCGGTCGAAGCCCACAGCGGACGCTGCACGTTGGCGCCGGCGGCTGCCAGCACTTCGAAGCGTGCCGAGGCGAAGGACTCCTCGAAGACCTGGTAGGCGAGGCGGGCGTTGGCCACGCCGGCCTGGCCGCGCAATGCGGCGGCTTCCTCGGTGCCGATGGCAGCCAGGCGCTTGTCGATCTCGGTGTCCACGCGGGAGACGAAGAAGGAGGCGACCGAGTGGATCTTGGACAGGTCCAGCCCCTTGGCGTGGGCCTTCTCCAAGCCGATCAGGTAGGCGTTGATCACTTCGCGGTAGCGTTCCAGCGAGAAGATCAGGGTCACGTTGACGGAAATGCCTTCGGCAATGGTCTCGGTGATCGCTTCCAGGCCCTCAAGGGTGGCTGGGATCTTGATCAGCACGTTTTCGCGGTTCACGCGCTCGTACAGGGCCTTGGCCTGGGCGATGGTTGGTGCGGTTTCGTGGGCCAGTCGGGGATCAACCTCGATGGACACGCGGCCGTCGAAGCCCTTGGAGGACTCGTAGATGCCCTTGAACAGGTCGCAGGCTGCGGCCACGTCGTCGCTGGTGATTGCGGTGATCGCATCTTCAACGGACTTGTCGCGCTGTTCGGCGATCGCTTCGCCGTACACCTCGGCCTTGGAGAGCGATGCGGCGAAGATGGCAGGGTTGGTGGTCACGCCAACAACGTTCTTCTCTTCGATCAGCTTGGCCAGCGAGCCGCTGGTCAGTCGTTCGCGGGAGAGGTCATCGAGCCAGATTGAAACGCCGGCGTCGGAGAGGGCCTGGGTATTTGGGTTGCTCATGATATTTGCTTCGGTTCCTTACTTTGCGGCGTTCTGCACGGAGGTTTCGGCGGCTGCGACAACGGCCGCGGTGGTGATGCCGAATTCCGAGTACAGCTTCTTGTAATCGGCGGAAGCGCCGAAGTGATCCAGGGAGATGATCTCGCCGTTGGCGCCAACCAGCTCGCGCCAGCCCTGGGCTACGCCTGCCTCTACGGACACGCGGGCGGTGATGGCTGCCGGGAGCACCTCTTCACGGTAGGCGGCATCCTGCTTGGCGAACCATTCCAGCGATGGCAGCGAGACCACGCGGGCGGCGATGTTCTTGGCAGCCAGTTCCTCGCGAGCCTCAACTGCCAGCTCCACCTCGGAGCCGGTAGCCAGCAGGATCACGTCTGGGGTGACCTCTGCGCCGTCGCGAACAGCTTCGGCAAGAATGTAGCCGCCCTTCAGGGTGCCCTCGGCACCGCGGAAGCCGGTTGCCGCGCGGTCGTAGATTGGCAGGTTCTGGCGGGAGAGCACGATGCCCGATGGGGTATCGGTCAGTTCCAGCATGCCGCGCCATGCGTAGGCAACTTCATTGGCGTCCGCCGGGCGGACCACGTCGAAGTTCGGGATGATGCGCAAACTGGCGAGCTGCTCTACTGGCTGGTGGGTCGGGCCGTCTTCGCCCAGGCCGATCGAGTCGTGGGTCCATACGAAGATCGATGGAACGCCCATCAGCGCAGCCAACCGGATCGCTGGGCGCTGGTAGTCCGAGAAGATCAGGAAGGTGCCGGAGAAGGCGCGGGTCGGGCTGGAGAGCACGATGCCGTTGACGATCGACGCTGCGGCGTGCTCGCGGATGCCGAAGTGCAGGACGCGGCCGTACGGGCTGGCGTCCCACGAAGCGGTGGAGCGGCGCTCCGGCGCGAAGGACTTGGCGGTGTCGATGGTGGTGTTGTTCGAACCGGCGAGGTCGGCAGAGCCGCCCCAGAGTTCTGGCAGTTCATCGGCAATGGCGTTGATGACCTTGCCCGAAGCCGAGCGGGTGGCCATGGTGGATCCTGGCTCGAAGACTGGAAGCTTTTCGGTCCAGCCCTCAGGAAGCTTGCCCGACTCAAGGCGCTCCAGCAGGGCAGCCTGTTCAGGGTTGGCCGCCTTCCACGAGTCGAAGTCCTTGTTCCACGAGGCGTGCAGCTCTGCACCGCGGGTGACGACTTCGCGAGCGTGATCCAGGACTTCCTGGTCGATGTGGAAGTTCTTTGCTGGATCGAAGCCTAGGACCTCCTTGAGGCCTGCAACTTCTTCGGTACCCAGCTTCGAGCCGTGGATGCCGCCGGTGTTCTGCTTGGTTGGCGCTGGCCAGCCAATGACGGTGCGCAGGGCGATGATCGACGGGCGGGAGGTCTCGGCCTTGGCTGCGCGGATAGCTGCATCCAGGGCTGCCATGTCCTCGACGTATTCGCCGGTGACGGTCCAGTCAACGCGCTGGGTGTGCCAGCCGTAGGAGTCGTAGCGACCCAGCACATCTTCGGTGAAGGCGATGTCGGTGTCGTTCTCGATGGAGATCTTGTTGTCATCGTAGATCACTACAAGGTTGCCAAGTTCCTGGTGGCCGGCGAGCGAGGAGGCCTCGGAGGTGACGCCTTCCTGCAAGTCGCCATCGGAAGCGATGACGTAGACGGTGTGGTCGAATGGGCTGGTTCCGGCCTCAGCAGCTGGATCCAGCAGGCCACGCATGCGGCGCTGCGAGTAGGCGAAGCCCACGGCGGAGGCCAGGCCCTGGCCCAGCGGGCCGGTGGTGATCTCGACGCCGGCGGTGTGGCCGTACTCCGGGTGGCCCGGGGTCTTGGCGCCCCAGGTGCGCAGTGCTTCGATGTCTTCCATTTCCAAGCCGTAGCCGGAGAGGAACAGCTGCAGGTACAAGGTCAATGACGTGTGACCAGGGGAGAGGACGAAACGGTCGCGACCGATCCAGTTCGGATCCTTCGGATCGTGGCGCAGGTGCTTCTGGAAAATCAGGTAGGCAGCCGGGGCCAAGCTCATGGCGGTACCGGGGTGGCCATTGCCAACTTTTTCAACAGCGTCGGCTGCCAGGACACGGGTGGTGTCGATGGCCTTACGATCCAACTCGGTCAGTGAAAACTCTTCTACTAAGGATTCAGTCGCCACAGCGGCGTTCCTTCCATTCAGGCTCGGACGGGAGATATCTCCCGCTGACACGCAATACGCCGTCGCCTCCTATATGTTCCTGAGCTCGTTGAAGACCAGAAAGATGTAGGTTGCGACGGCGCAATCTCGTCCAACTCTATCGCGAAAACGATGTGTGAGGTGATGGTTATAGCAAGATGACGCGCAAGTTTATTTCCGCCATGTAACGCTTGATTCGTTCCGGAGAGAAAGCCAACGGCTACTGGCTGTAAAAACGTGCATCGTGCGGTGTGTGGCTCAGCGTCAAGATCCATTGATCAGAAACCTCTTGAGACCTGCGGCACATGGGTGCCACTGCGTGTTTGAACAAATCAGCAAATTTGTAAGGATGCGATAAATCAAATTCAAGTGCTGTTGTTTCGGTACTGAGCGTTGCGGTGGAAATCTCTCGTCGACTCGAAATCAGTGGGGAGGGTATTGTTCAGCCTTCAATTATTTGATGCTGAAAAGGGAATGGTTCAGGTGTCCAAATGTTGATATCAGATGACGGTGTTCGCTGTTAGGTGAGTAGTTGGTCGTGGCCCCGGAGGTCGACGGTGCACAAGTCATTTTCGACTGGCTGGGGAATTTTCGATGTTGCGGAATGGGAATTATGGGGTTGACCAAGGTCACGAACTTTTGCCGATGAACTATACGCGGGGGAGTTTCAAAGAATTTCTATCAGGCGTAGAATGATTCTGTCTGTCTTGTACCCGTGAAGAACTGAGTGCGTTTAATTGAAGACTCAAAGTGTCGCCGGAGCATCAGTGCCACGCGCCTCGCGTCAGCCTGGTGAAAGCACCGGAGACTATATGAAGCGCAAGGCCAGCGCCTACGTGGCGTTGACCAAGCCTCGTGTTATCGAGTTGCTGTTGGTGAGCACCTTCCCGACCATGATTTTTGCCCAGCGCGGATTCCCTTCGTTGTGGCTGATGATTTCCACCCTTGTGGGTGGTGCAATGGCTGCTGGGGCGTCAGGCGCTTTTAACTGCTATATCGATCGCGATATGGACAAGTTGATGAAGCGCACCAAGGGGCGTCCGCTGGTCACCGGCGACTTGACTCCCAAGGAAGCGCTGATCTTCTCCTGGGCACTGGCGATTGCTTCGCTGGTGGTGCTTTGGGTTGGAACAAACCCACTGACCACCGTCCTCGGTCTGGCAGCAATCCTTCTGTACGTGGTCTTCTACACGATCATCCTGAAGCGACGCACGGCCCAGAATATTGTCTGGGGCGGTATCGCAGGCTGCATGCCGGTGCTAATCGCCTGGGCTGCTGTCAAAGAGACCATTGAATGGCCGGCGATCATCCTGTTCCTGGTCATCTTCCTGTGGACGCCACCGCACTACTGGCCGCTGTCCATGAAATATGCAGACGACTACAACGCCGCATCGGTGCCGATGCTCGGGGCAATTGCCAACGCCCGCCGCGTATCTGTTCAGGTTGTCCTCTATGCCTGGGCCACCGTAGTCTGCTCGCTTCTGCTGGTGCCACTGGGCCACGCAGGCATCGTCTACACGGCCATTGCTGGCGGTGCTGGCATTTGGTTCATCTACGAATCGCACGTCCTATACCGCGAAGCTCAGGGCGACCACAAGCCGGCGGTAGTCAACCGCAAGGCAATGAAGGTCTTCCATATCTCCATCACGTACTTGTCGATTGTCTTCTTGGCTCTCGCCATTGATCCTTTTGTGGGAAGCCCGCTCTTCGGTTAACCACCGAATAATTCACAGAAGTCTTAACCTGCCCGGCCACTCGATCCCTTGGATCGGGTGGCCGGGTTTTTTGGTGCCGGTGGCAACTAAACCGAACACTGCAGGTCGGCTATTGGGAATCTTCGAAAGTCTATTATTCCTCGTGGGCGTTGCATCCTCTTGAGCTAGCAAAGGCAGGGGACAGCGGGAGGCAATTGGAAATTCCCGTTAGTGACGCGTGAACATGACGACCTTTTGCTCCCCAAACTGCGTCAAGTTCTCATGATGGAGGTCCGCGCCGAGTTCGTGCTACTAGGTTTCTCTTTCAACCGAGGGCATCAAAGCAGCAGAGCCTCGTAGCACCGCTGTTCAGCGCCCTGGCAAATACTGCCTGCGGATAATATTGCCCCATATCTCAGCTGATATCAGCTGCGTGCGGGCGCTAAAAAGCACGCGTGGCCAGGCAATGAAAATGTCTGGCCGCGCGTGCTCTAATTTGTGACTAGTTATCGACTCGCTGGTACTTGGGAAGAAGCGTAGCTCTATCCCAGGCATCAGTACTGGATACCAGCAGCAGGCTGGCCCCAAGCATGTGCAGTAGTACCAAACCGATTGGCAGTCCGGTGAAGTGCTGGGTATATCCGATAGCTGCTTGGATAAGAATGACGGCCACGAGCCACCAGGCGGATGCGCGCAAGCGGTCATTGCCACCGGTCTTGTAGGCCAAGACCAGCAAGGCGACGGTAGCGATGATCAGCAGGTAAACCGGAGCGGTGTGCATGCGGGTGACCAGGAGTGGATCAAACATGTGCCGCGGAGTCGTCGCGTCACCTGCATGCGGTCCTGTTCCGGTGACGATTGTGCCCATGATGACTGCCAATATGCCGAAGATCCACGCAGCCGTCGCAGTCTGGCGAATGGTCTTGGTCGTTGGCGGATTCTCCTGGGCCTTGATTTCTGTGCGTGTGCGGTTGACCAGCAAGGTAGCCAGGATCACCAGAGTTCCAGAAAGCAGGAAGTGCAAGGACACGACCCAAGGGTTCAGCCCGGTCCATACCGTGATGCCACCGATGACACCCTGTGCTGGAATGCCCAGCAGAAGAACCAGTCCCAGCTTGAAAACGGTCGAGTGCGTGCGCCGCATGGACCAAACCGAGAGCAGGAACCCGATGGCGATCGCCAAGAGCACAAACGTCAAAGTGCGGTTGCCGAACTCGATGATGCCGTGGATTCCCATCGCAGGAACCGGCGTCATGGAACCGGGGACACAATTAGGCCAATGCGAGCAACCGAGGCCGGACTCGGTGAGGCGAACTGCGCCACCGGTCACGATGATGCCCACCTGGGAGATCAGCGAAGCAATCGCGAGGCCGTGCACAAGGCGGGTGACCTTCGTTGGCAGCTTGTCGGCCCAGCTTCTAGTGGCCAGGTCTGAAGACATGGAAATCTCCCTTGAGGATGTGTGTGGTGGTTAGTTCCATTTGAAGAGCTTGATGGCGGCAAATGAGCCAGCAGCCGACCAGAGAACCAGGAAAATAAGTCCAGCGATGCTGAAGTGGCCCGAGATTAGTGCCTCGCGCATGGCATCTCCAAGCGCTGCTGATGGCAAAGCGTTGAGTGTTGGCTGAATCCATGCTGGCGCCATGCTCAGCGGATACAGCACGCCCCCTGCACCGGCCAGGAGGATCCAAGCCAGGTTGGTAATGGCCAGCGTTGCTTCTGGGCGGACAGTGCCCGCGATGAGCAGGCCGAGCGAGGTAAATGCTGCCGCGCCGAGCAGCAGGAAGAGGATTGCAGGAGCAATGCCCCAAGGATTCGGTTGCCAGCCCATGAAGAGTGCGACCACCGTAATGAGCACTACTTGAATCAGCAAGACCGTCAGCACTGCAATGACCTTGCCGAAAATCAGGCCAGTCTTGCCCAATGGCGTTGTGGAGAACATTTTCAGTACGCCGTAGCGCCGATCAAATCCGGTGCCAATTCCTTGGCCGGTAAACGCCGTTGAAATCACGCACAATGCCAGTACACCTGGAACTGCAGCATCAATGCTTCGCTCGGCTACTCCGTCGAGAAGATCGGTGAGCGTGAGTACCACTAGCGCGATCATCGGCATGACCACCGCGAGGATCAGCTGTTCCCCGTTGCTCAGCATTTGCAAAGACTCATACTTACCTTGGATGAGAATGCGTTTAAGTGGCGACACGGCGTTGCTTGCTGTTACTTGTTCGCTCATGCGCGTTCCTCCTTTTGTGCGAATTCGAGGAATACGTCTTCGAGGCTTCGTGACTGCAGGCTCAGTTGTGATGGCAGGATGCCTTCTCGGAGCCACCAGCTCGTAAGCCAATGCAGGTGATCGGGGGAGCTGACACCGTCCAATCGATATTCACCGGCTGAGGTCTCTGAGAGATATAACCCGGCTGGCGGTTCAGGCAGAACCAGATTGGCCGGAGCTGCGAAGGATATCGGGCGAGCATCCTGGTCTTCGGCGGCACGAGCGGTCAGTTCGGCCACCGTTCCCTGCGCTACCGTGCAGCCCTTGTCGATGATGTACACGTAGTCGCTGAGGCGCTGCGCGTCATCCATAAGGTGCGTGGTGAGGATGATGGCCTTGCCGGCGTCGCGCAATTCGGCGATCAAGTCGAAGACGACTTGGCGCGATTGCGGGTCGAGGCCGGCGCTTGGTTCATCGAGGAAGACGACTTCGGGGTCCCCGGCGAGAGCCAGGGCCAGTGCGACCCGCTGCTTTTGGCCGCCGGAGAGCCGGCGGATGGTGCGCGTCCCAAAGGATTCGAGGTCCAGGCGGGTGATCAGCGCATCGATGTCAATGGGGCTTCGGTACAGGGATGCGACGTGCCGCAAGAGCGGGACGGGTCGCATCGATGGCGGCAATCCGCCATCTTGGAGCATGACGCCGACGCGCGAGCGAAGTTCGGGGTTGTCGCCGTAGGGGTTTTGACCCAGCAGCTCAATGGTGCCGCCTTCTGGCTGCAGAAGGCCCTGGGCGCAGGCCAAGGTTGTCGATTTGCCGGCGCCATTGGCCCCGAGAAGAGTGGTGACTTGGCCTGGATAAGCCTTCAGGGACACCGACTCCAGGACGCGCAGCATGCGGTTGTCCAAGGCAGGAACTGGCCCTAAATCTTTGGCCAGTTCATTGATGATGAGACTGGGGGTTACGGAAGACACCAAAACATTCTACGACATGTCGAACTCCTGTTTTTGAGGACTGTGTCACCAACACTCGCCACCGTTGCGCGTGAGCGAGAGAATAAAAAGGTGCCAATGGTTAATAAGGGGTAGATCGATAAGTGGGCAAGCTCTCCCTTAGTAAGTCCTTCCTTACTAGACCTGGCGCAAAAATTTACGCATGATTGTGTTGTGTATTCATCAAATTTAGACTCACCTAGTGGCTCCACTGCCGACACGGTTGGTGCAGTTGGGGATACCGAGGAACGCACGCGCGATCGCGTCCTTTACGCAGTACTAGAGGACGGGCCGGTCAGTGCCGCCGAGCTTGGCAACAAGCTGGGTTTCACGCCAGCTGCGGTTCGCCGTCACCTTGATGCGCTGTCAAAATCCGGGCTCGTTGAGGTGAAACTGGTAGCAAACCAGAAGTCGGGCGCCGGGCGCCCGTCTCGTCGCTACGTGCTCTCGCACCGCGGCCAGACGAAGCTTGGCAACGACTATTTGGAAATTGCTACCGATGCATTGAAGATGCTTGGCGATGCTGCCGGTGACGATGCGATCCGAAAGTTCGCGCGTAATCGATTCGCCGAAATGGAAACCCGGTACGCCAAGGCGATGGCCGGGGTTGAAGGGCTGGAAGCACGAGCCGAAGTGCTAAGCAACTTGCTTAGTTCCGATGGGTTCGTGGGGTACACCCGAAAAGTTGATACGAAAGTGGCAACGGCCTTGATGCACAGCGTTCAGCTGTGCCAGGGACACTGCCCGATACAAGACTTGGCACGAGAGTTTCCGGTGTTTTGCGACACCGAAACTGAAATGTTCGCCCGGTTGCTGGGTGTCGATGTTCGACGATTGTCGACCTTGGCCGGCGGCGGACACGTGTGCACGACCCACATCCCTGTGGGACGTGGAAAGGCGCCAATGCGCGCCGAGAAGAGAACTCGAATTCAGTTCACGAAGCAGGAGAGGCCGCGATGACGGATCAGATTGCACAGGAGTCTGCCGACCCAGGTGTAATTTCCGAAATTCTGGAGAAGAACCCCGAACTCCACGGAATCGGCAATTACGAATATGGCTGGTCAGATAAGAACGACGCGGGTGCAAACGCTCGCCGCGGCGTCGACAAGGACGTTGTGGCGAATATTTCCGCCCTCAAGTCCGAGCCAGAATGGATGCTGGAGCGCCGCCAGAAGGCGCTGAAGTACTTCGATCGCAAGCCAATGCCAACCTGGGGTCCAGACCTCTCGGGCATTGATTTCGATAACATCAAGTACTTCGTTCGCTCCACTGAAAAGCAGGCTGCGACGTGGGATGAACTTCCTGAAGACATCAAGAACACCTACGACAAGCTGGGTATTCCCGAGGCTGAAAAGCAGCGCCTGGTTTCCGGCGTGGCTGCCCAGTACGAGTCCGAGGTTGTCTACCACCAGCTGCGCGAAGACCTCGAAGCCCAGGGCGTCATCTTCCTCGACACCGACACCGGTTTGAAGGAACACCCGGAGATCTTCGAAGAGTACTTCGGCTCGGTTATTCCAGCAGGCGACAACAAGTTCGCTTCGCTGAACACCGCTGTGTGGTCCGGCGGTTCCTTCGTCTACGTTCCCAAGGGCGTACACGTGGAGATCCCGCTGCAGGCCTACTTCCGAATCAACACGGAAAACATGGGCCAGTTCGAGCGCACCCTGATCATCGCCGATGAGGGCTCGTACGTTCACTACATCGAAGGTTGCACCGCCCCGATCTACCAGTCGGACTCGCTGCACTCCGCGGTTGTGGAAATCATCGTGAAGAAGGACGCCCGCGTTCGCTACACGACCATCCAGAACTGGTCGAACAACGTATACAACCTGGTGACCAAGCGTGCCGTCTGTGAAGAGGGCGCAACCATGGAATGGGTCGATGGCAACATCGGTTCCAAGGTCACCATGAAGTACCCTGCGGTTTACCTCGTTGGCGAACGCGCCAAGGGCGAGACCCTGTCCATCGCCTTCGCCGGCGAAGGCCAGCACCAGGACACCGGATCCAAGATGGTTCACATCGCTCCGAACACCTCCTCGGCCATTGTGGCCAAGTCGGTGGCCCGTAACGGCGGGCGCTCGGCCTACCGCGGCCTGGTCCAGGTTCAGGAAGGCGCCAAGGGCACCAAGAACTCGGTGGTCTGCGACGCGTTGCTGGTTGACCAGATCTCGCGCTCGGACACCTACCCATACATCGACGTTCGCGAGGACGACGTGACCATGGGCCACGAGGCGACCGTCTCGCGCGTTTCCGAAGAGCAGCTGTTCTACCTGATGTCCCGCGGCATGGCCGAGGACGAGGCGATGGCAATGATCGTGCGTGGCTTTGTTGAGCCAATCGCCCGTGAGCTCCCCATGGAATACGCGCTCGAACTGAACCGCCTTATTGAACTTCAGATGGAAGGATCGGTCGGCTAAGAATGTCGGAGACCACCACCCATATCCCAGATGAGAAGGTGCGCATCGGCGCTCCGTCCATCCCTGGTTTCACCGAAGAGGGCGAAGACCTTTCGCCGATCAACGACAACGACAATTCGCCCCTGGGCGGAGCGTCGGCCAAGGCGCACAGCCATGGCGGCGGCGTTGGCGTGCCGGATTCCTCGCGTGCCGGTCGCTTGACCAGCACCAACGTTGAGGATTTCGCCAAGCTGACCGGTCGCGAAGAAGATTGGCGCTTCACCCCGCTCAAGCGGCTGAAGGGCCTGCACAGTGACGAGCTCACTGGCGCAGCTCCCAAGGTCGAGCTGACCGGCAACGGCATCGCTACTTTGTCTGTCGTGTCGGCAGATGACGCGCTGAACGGCGTTGCGCACACCCCGGACGACCGTGTTTCGGCCAACGCTTGGAAGTTCGCTTCCGAGACCCAGGTGCTGACCATTCCCAAGAACGCCGAGGGTGCCAACGCCAGCGTTCGCATCACCGGTGATTCGCTGGCTCCAGCAGCTCAGCACCTGATCGTTGTGGCTGAGGAAAACTCGGAAGCCACCGTGGTCCTGGACCATGTTGGTTCGGCAGTACTGGCCCAGAACGTTGAATTCGACGTTCGTGCCAACGCTCGCTTGACCGTCGTGTCCCTGCAGGCTTGGGAAGATGACGCAGTGCATGCGTCCTCGCAGCAGGCTCTTGTCGCCCAGGGCGCATCGTTCAAGCACATCGCAGTTTCCTTCGGTGGCGACCTGGTTCGCGTGAACCCATCGGCTCGCTTCACCGGCGAACGCGCGGAAATCGAGCTGTACGGCCTGTACTTCGCCGACGCTGGGCAGCACCTGGAGCACCGCTTGTTCGTTGACCACGCCGTGGCCAACTGCAAGTCGAATGTTCTGTACAAGGGCGCGCTGCAGGGCAAGGACGCGCACACCGTCTGGGTTGGCGATGTGCTGATCCAGAAGGACGCTGTTGGCACCGATTCCTACGAAGCTAACCGCAACCTGGTGCTGACTGACGGCGCACGCGCCGATTCGGTTCCAAACCTTGAAATCGAAACCGGCCTGATTGATGGTGCCGGACACGCATCGACCACCGGTCGTTTCGACGATGAGCACCTGTTCTACCTGATGGCTCGCGGTATCGATGAAAAGACCGCCCGCCGCTTGGTAGTCCGCGGCTTCCTGAACGAGATCGTTCAGCAAATCGGCGACGAAGCTCTGCAGGAGCGACTGACCGACACCATCGAAGAAGAATTGGCTGCTACCGAGAACTAGGTAGTGCTCGCTTCACCAGCTTTTTAGCCTCAGAGCTTTTTAGAAAGAAACGGATCGACGTATGTCTACTCTGGAAATCAAGGACCTGCACGTCTCGATTGAAACCGAGCAGGGCGAGAAGGAAATTCTCAAGGGTGTAACTCTCACCATCAACACCGGCGAGACCCACGCAATCATGGGCCCCAACGGTTCGGGCAAGTCGACCTTGGCTTCGACCATCGCTGGCCACCCGCGCTACACCGTCACCTCCGGCAGCATCACCCTCGATGGTGAAGATGTTCTGGAGATGAGCGTTGACGAGCGTGCCAAGGCCGGCCTGTTCCTGGCTATGCAGTACCCAGTCGAGGTGCCAGGCGTAACCATGACCAACTTCCTGCGCACCGCCAAGACCGCAATCGACGGAGAAGCTCCGAAGCTACGCACCTGGACCAAGGACGTCAAGGAAGCCATGGGCAAGCTGAAGATCGATGCCGACTTCGCTGGCCGTAACGTCAACGAAGGTTTCTCGGGCGGCGAGAAGAAGCGTGTTGAGATCCTTCAGCTCGAATTGTTCAAGCCAAAGTTCGCGGTTCTCGACGAGACCGACTCCGGCCTGGACGTTGACGCGCTGAAGGTCGTCTCCGAGGGCGTTAACCGCGCCCAGGCCGAGAACGACATGGGCACCTTGCTGATCACCCACTACACCCGCATCCTGCGCTACATCAAGCCAGAGTTCGTGCACGTGTTCGTTGACGGCCGTGTCGCTGAACAGGGCGGCCCGGAACTGGCTGACCGCCTGGAAGAAGAAGGCTACGACCGCTACTTGAACGTCAAGGCCTAAAGGTAATTTCATGAGTGAATCAACCGAACAGAGCCAGGGAGCCGTCTCGACTCCGCTGGAAGATGTTGAGGAAGCGCTAAAGGACGTTATCGACCCGGAGCTCGGCGTCAACATCGTCGACTTGGGGCTGCTCTACGGCTTGAAGTACGCAGAAGACGGCGTACTGCTGCTGGACCTCACCCTGACCACCGCGGCTTGCCCACTCACCGATATTATCGAGGAGCAGGTAGCCAAGGCGTTGGAGAGCGTCGTGGATGACCACCGCCTGAATTGGGTCTGGATGCCGCCATGGGGTCCGGAACGCATTACCGACGATGGCCGCGATCAGATGCGAGCCCTCGGCTTCAACATCTAAGCTCGACAAATCAACACGAATGGCTGCTTTCATCCGCCCTGGATGGAGGTGGCCTTTCGTGTTTTAAATTATCCGGTCTTGGCCCGCCAAGGCTGAGCCAACATGAACGATCACACCTGGCCGGTTTCCCAACGCAACGAGACTCCGATTGGCGTTAGAAGCAAAAACGTGACTGTAGTTTCGTTTAATAGAATTAGGGGAACCTTAGAACGATAGGTGGAGTCGTTGATGAGCGAAACAGCAGCAACTGCAAACAGTAAGATCGCACGCCCCATAGGCGAGATAGCGGAGGCACTCAAGGACGTTATCGACCCAGAACTTGGTGTCAATATCGTTGACCTGGGACTCGTTTATGCCTTGCGTTTCGTTGAAGGTGCCGTGCTTGAAATCGATATGACACTGACAACGCCAGCGTGCCCGCTCACGGACATCCTCGAAGAGCAAATCAGCCAAGCCCTGAAAAATCTTGTCACCGTACATCACATAAATTGGGTGTGGAGCCCGCCATGGGGCCCAGAACGCATCACCGGCGAAGGGCGTGAGCAGATGCGGGCACTAGGTTTTAATATCTAGGGTCGAAACCGCTCGACGTCAAGAAACAACGGACTCGAAGGCGATGGCGCTTCCGGTTCCGCCAGCAGCTGCCATCAGCGCCAGGGCCCGCTGGCCAGGAAGGCGAAGTTTGCTTGCCTGCCAATACAGCCTTGTGGTCAATATGGCGCCACTTGCCCCATAGGGATGACCCAGCGCCAGTGCACCACCTTGACGATTCACTGTGGTTGAATCGATGCCCAGCTCTTCGAGGCAAGCCAACGCCTGCACGGCGAAAGCTTCATTGAATTCAATCAAGGGCTCATGAACTGGCTGGTCGCTGCCCAGCATCCTTGTCAGCTTCTGATAGGCCGGTACGGCGGCCATGCCAAGAATCTCGGGATCGCACGCGCCAGATGCCGAAGACAGGTACCTCAACGCGAATGCCGGGTTCATACCCTGCAGCACCTTTTCGCTCACAATCAGCACAGCGGCAGCACCATCGTTGACAGGGCATGAATTTCCCGCTGTGACGCTCCCGCCCTCCACAAAAGCTGGCTTGAGGGCCGCCAGCTTTCTTGGGGTGAGCGAAGGTCGAGGGCAGGTGTCCTGGGCAATGAGTCCCGTTGACGTGTTTACCGGCAGCAACTCATCGTGGAACAGTCCTTCTGCCTGGGCCCCTATGGCTCTTGTGTGGCTTTGCAAAGCGAAGGCATCTTGGCGTTCCCGGCTGATTCCGAGTCGGGCAGCGATGTTTTCTGCCGCGACACCCATATCGGGATCGGCGTCGGGAGCTGGAGTGAACCTTGCACGCGAATACAGCCTGGGCGGACTTGTGACCGATTCTTGCTTCTCAACCCTCCAGGGAGCGGTGCTGACCGACTCGACTCCGCCAGCTAGAACGATGTCTGCCTCACCACAGCGAATCATTCGGGCACCAGCAGCGATGGCCTCCAGCCCACTGGCACACTGGGCATCCATGCTGGTAGCGCTCACCGTTTGAGGCAATGCTGATGCAAGTGCCGCAACGCGGGCAATGTTTCCTCCAGGCCCGGCAGCATTGCCCAGATACACATGATCGACTTTGTCCGGGCTTAGCCCTGTCCTTTCCAATAGGGCTGTGAGCAAGGGGGCGAGAAGCTTGTCGGCGCTGATCCGTGCGTATTCCTTGCCGGCTCGCACAATTGGCGTGCGAAGCGCACCATTCACATAGGCGTTATTCATCGTAATCGTATTCTCTTGACTATTTCTGGGGCATCATCCGCCAAGTGCGCGACAGACGTTTTGCCGCTAAAGGCCTGGGGCCAGTCTTCCAAAAAGATGACCTCGTGTGGCATCTTGAAAATCGGCAGTTGCTTAGCAAAGGCATTTTGGAGAATTTCACGCTCGAGAACGGGGGAGCGGACGTACGCGACCAGGCGCAGTTCACCCATTATGCTTTCGACACGAATTTTTGCTTCATGAACATTCAACTTCGAGAGTACATCGTGCAGTTCCGATGGGTGAATGTTGTTGCCATGCAGATTCAGCATGCCATCGTCGCGGCGGATGAAGGTAGTGCGTTGATCGGCGGATTGGATGGCCCGGTCCAGAATGCTGGTCGAATTGTTGCACCGGGCGATGGGTGGTGCCGTTTGCGGGTCATAGCCGGTCGCGTTAAAAGGGCTGTCCACGTAGACGGTGCCAATTCCCGTATCCGGATCGACGTCATGCAGGTGAATTGAAACGCCTGGGAAAAGCCGGCCTGAAAAACTGCCCCCGTTTTTTTCATCGGGTTCTCGATAAGAGTAGGCGATGAGGCTATGTTCGCTGCTACCGAAGTACTCGACGCAGGAGTCAAGCGCGGGCAAGGCATGAAGGCGTGCAACGAGCGGCGCAGCTAGTGATTCACCGCCACTGACGACCCAGCGGATCGTCGATAGCAGTTCGGCTTCAACATGGGCAAGGAGCCGGTCAAGTATGGTCGGCACGCTGACTACTCGGTTGCACCTAACGCGTCCTAGCAGGGATCTGGTGTCTTGAGCGCTCCATCGTCCGGTGCCCACAAATGTTCCACCGGTATGAATGGACTCGATCAGCGAGTAGAGGCCAAGACCGTGCGAAATTGGCCCGGGGGACAAGGTAGTGGCTTCTTCCGTGGCTTTCAGGACGCAGGCTCCGCTTGCCACGGAGTCCTGCCATGATGCCGCGTTCCTGATGATGGCTTTGGGCCGGGAGGTGGTTCCCGAAGTGCAGATGATGAGAAGTTCCCGGTCATCGGATTGCTGGTGCGCAACCCATGGCCCTGCATCGGATGTATCCGAGATCCTTAGGGTAGTCGCCGGGATTCGCGGGGCGAGTTCGAGGACATCATTTGCCATCACGTGGCTGCAATTGAGGGTTCTGATCATCGAATGAAGCAAGGCTGCCGGCCATGCTGGATCCAGGACAACTAAGGTCTTTCCCGCCAGGGCTGCGCCGTGAAAGGCAACAGCCATCGTGATCGGGTCGCTGGTCAGAATGCCAACGCGCTGCTGCGCTAGTTGGTGCAAAGTACCAGCAAGATGCTGGGCGCGCCCTGCGAGCTGGGCATAGTACAACTCGCCACGGGGAGAGATCACCGCAGGCTTGTTTGGCCAGCGATCTGCCCAGCTCGCAAGGGTATGCCAAAAGTCCATGCTGCTAGCTCATTAGCCCGCGGTAACTGCGGTGAACGGTGAGAGCGACAAGCGTCGTAACAACAGCCTTGAACAAGTCTCCAGGGAGGAAAGCGGCTGATCCAATGAGTGACGTGCCAAGGTCAAGACCCGTAACCGCCGCGGTCCAAGGGACGCCACATAAGTAGATAACACCGATTCCGCCGATGACGACGGAAGCAAGTCCTGCAAGCAATCGCGTTGCATTTCCACTCCTGCGAAGAACCCAGTACTTGAAGAGCAGGCCAATAACCAGTGAACCGAATACCCAGCCGACGAGGTAACCACCGGTGGGGCCGAGCAACACTCCCAGCCCGCCGCGTCCACCTGAAAGCAAGGGCAGGCCGGCAACGGCAAGGACCACGACGACCAGCGAGGACATGGCCCCGCGCCACGGTCCCAGAAGCGCTCCGGCCAGCATGACGCCCAGTGTTTGCAGGGTAATTGGCACAGGAATGATGCCCACGGTGATAGGGGGAAGCAGGCCCATTGCTGCGATCATTGCGGCGAAGAGGGCAACGTAAACCGTGTTTTTGGTTTGCGAAGAAGAATTCCGAGACATTGGGGTTCCTTGATGTTGCGAGTGTGATGCTGGTGAGGTTCAGCGCTGATGGGGTGCTGGGTCTGAATCATAGCCACGGGCATCTAATGCCTCGGCTGTTTCTTCAGCAATTTTCAATGACCTGATGACCAGCGGCACGGTCACCGCCAGTGGATTGTTGGCCAATCCGCGAGCGTGCTGGGCTTCGCGAACTTCTACGTACACCTTTTTAAGTTCTGGAATGAAGCGAATGGTCATCGAAAAAGCCAAGGCAATTTGCGCTGGATTCCCGCCCACGAAACGAATGGGAGAAGCGACTTGCTGAAAGAGCTCCAGCATGGCTTCAAATTTTGTCGTGAGGCTGACCGAGTACGCAAGAAGGCACATGGTCAGCAGCCGCAGGACCGAGCGCAACGCGTTAAGCCAGTCGGTTTGAATCCCGAGCAGAACAAAAACAATACCGAGGATGACGGTGATCGAGATCAGCGGCAAACGAAGCTGTTTTGGGTCAACGCGAGCTGAGAGCAACAACCCGGCACTTGCGATGAACAGCGCCAACAGAACTATCCACGAAGTGATCAGATACAGCGCTATGCTCAGAACCAGCAGGGCACCGAACTTCCATCCGGGCTTGATTCGTGCAAGGTACGACGAGTTATTGGCGGCGATCATGCGTGGCTCCATTGCCGGTAATGAGCTATCGCTTCGGCGGGATCCCCATCAAACGCGATCGTTCCATCGGTGATCACGAGGACGCGTTCGAAATCCTCAAGAATTTCCAAGTCGTGTGTCACGACGATCGCACGTTGGGATAGCCTGGCGATTTCACGCTGAAAGGCCAGCCGATTGCGCAGATCCAGCATCGTTGTTGGTTCGTCGAAGACGATAGTGCGCGGCTGCATTGCCAATACCGAAGCGAGTGCCACCATTTGCTGTTCGCCACCCGAGAGCGTATGGCTCTCGCGATCCGCCAGATGCGAAATATTCAATTCGTCCAGAGTCTCGGCAACGCGTTGTTGCCGCTCGGATTTGGGCAGAGACAAGTTCTTCAGGCCAAACGCGATATCGTCGGAAACGATGGGCATGATGATCTGATTGGCAGGATTCTGGAAGACAAACCCAACTTCCCGCCTGATCTGCTTGGAATGCTGCCTGGTGTTCAGCCCTCCGACATGGACGGCCCCGTCGGTTGGCAGCACAAGCCCATTGAGCAAACGGGACAAGGTGCTTTTGCCTGCCCCGTTGGCGCCAATCACGCCAATGCGTTGTTCGTCGAGACTGATGCTGACGTCCCGGAGTACTGCCCGATCGTCGTAGCGAACGGAGACGTTCTCCAATCGGATTGACGGTAGATCCACAAGTGCTCCAGCGCGATGCTCAGGGCTCATTATTGCTCAGCAACGAAAACTGCCTCGCCTAGGCCAACTCTATCGATGGTTGAATCGCCATCGGTTAAGAGCATACTTGATCACTGTTCAATTGTCTTGATCGGTGTTCAATGAAGTAGCTATGCGGCGAAAAATTGATCGAACATCAAACCGAGAGACAGCAGCACCATGATGATCCCGGAAAGCAACGTCACAATGCGAGCTGCAAGAGGCCTTGATCGGAGCAAGGCGCGAGCGGCCAAGGCAACCGCGAAGTATACGGCAATGGATACGCCAAAGTGGGTCAATCCGAGGATGCCCGTTTGAACTGGCATCGGCATGGGCAGCGATGCATCCAGATATTGGGGGATGAGCGCGACGTACAACAACAGGGCTTTGGGGTTTGTTCCGCTGGTTAGTAGGCCCTTGAAAAACGAGGTGCGAGCCGGGATCGTTTGCTCGGCCATAGGGAGCAGGGCGACACCTGCGCTCGCAGCGCTCCGTGTTTCGGTTGTCGCGTCCAGCTCTCGGTGGGAGATCTCATCGGCGGATGGGCCTGCAGGTTCGCTGAAGAATGTCGCCTTCTTGCAGGACCGAAGCGTGGAAATTCCAAGCCAGAGCAAGTAGATGGATCCTGCCGCGGTCAGCCACATCAGCATAGTTGGCGAACTGGCCACGAGCGCGGCGATCCCGCATACCAGCAACGCTGTATGGACGAGATAGCCCGAAAGCAGTCCCCAGACGGCGGGCTGGTAGGTTTGCTTCCTCAAGGCAGAGGAAATGATGTACGCCCAATCAGCTCCTGGCGTGCACGCCAAGGTGACTGAGATCAGGAGAAAAGATGTGAGCTGGGCGAAATCCATTATCCAACCTTCTGTGGAACAAGTTGCGTTACCTCAAGCCTAGGAAAAATAACCCCAAATGTGTTTGTCTGTTTTTGGCTAAAAGTGGAGATGGGCGCAAAATAATTATGCACTTCTCGAAAACAGCGCAATATATTTGTGCTGTACGCTAAGTTCATGGATGACTTGGACCGTGCAATACTTGCTGAATTGCAACTTGACGGACGCATCAGCGCTACAGCTCTGGCAGCCAAAATTGGCTTGTCCGTGGCTCCGTGCCATCGGCGTATCCGCGAACTTGAGCGCTCGGGCGTGATTGCTGGATATCAAGCTGTGATCGCCCCTGAGCGAATCGGGCTCGGCTTTGAAGCCTTGGTTTTCGCTACGCTCAAGGACCGCGCCCAGCTCAAAGAGTTCGAGATGGCAGTCGAACGTGAAGAATTGATTGTCGATGCGCAGCGGCTATTTGGCGAACCCGACTTCCTGTTGCGGGTTTTTGCCGAGGATTTGAGCCACTACCAGCGTGTTTATGATGAAGTGCTGGTCGAACTGCCGGGCGTGGAGAAGCTCACCAGCACCATCGTCATGCGCAACATCAAAGAGCGAGCTGTACTACCGGTCTAGAGCGGGTGTGCTTATGGCCGTGGGCGACGGCTAACTCGCGGTGTTAGCAGCAGGGACACTACGAGGACTGCAGCGCAAATCCACAAGGCCCGGGGGAGCCCGACTTCATCAACGATAAAACCAATCAGCGGTGGGCCGCCGAGCATTGCTCCGTAGCCGAAAGCGCTGATGATACTCACTGCCTTGGGTCCCAGCCTCACCGAACGGGATGCTGCAATGCTCATTCCCACAGGGAACCCAAGTGAACTGCCCAGCCCCCACATCGCAGAGCCCAGCCCGATGGAAAACGGGGTTGAACCAATGATGAACAATGTGACACCCAGCAACCCTATCGAGCCCATGAGCAAGAGGGTGTACTTGTGCCCCATCATGTCAACCAGATGGCCCCCAAGGAAGCGTCCGACGGTCATGGCTCCCACGAAGAGGGTGAACATCAGCGCGCCCGTCTCGTGTTCCAGCCCATGACCGCTTACCGAGGCTACCGCGATCCAATCGTTGGCCGCGCCTTCGGTGAAGCTGAGGCCGGCCACCATCAGGCCAAGCAGCAGCAGTAGTCCAAGGTTGCGCAGTCCCTGCGGTCGCTCTTCCGCAGCGGCCTTGGCTCTCTCAGTGAAGTTTTCGTTGTCCCAGTCCGAAAGGCCAAGGTGGGCGATAAAGGCAAGGGCGATGATCAGTACTGAAACGAACGCAAAGTGCCAGATGCTGCGTACTTGCATAGCGATCGTAGCTGTAGCCAATCCTGCGCCTAACAGCGATCCCAAGCTGAAAAAGCCGTGCAGGGATGGCATGATGCTACGCCCGAATTGGCGTTCGATCCGGGCGCCGCTGACGTTCATCATGATGTCCAGGCATCCGAAAATGATTCCGTTGATGAAGAGCGCCAGATAGGCAAGCCAAGTGCTCTCCGCAAATGAAATCGCTACGCCAAGGACCGGCAGGCAAAGAGCAAGCCCGAGCGGCAGAATGCAAAGGAGGCGCTTGGTTGGGATGTATTTGCTAATCAGCGGAATCACCGACAAGCCGATCAAGGTACCCAAAGTCATGCAGAGGAGAAATGAACCGAGGCCGAGACCCGAGAATCCGAGGACATCATCAATGATCGACAGCCTCCCTGCCCAGGAAGCGAACGATAATCCCGCAAGCAGGAATATTAAATTTATACTGGTGCGTTCTGTGGGCAGGTGTCGCGCTCTAATGGCGACCGGTTGGGTCATCTGACAGTATTCCCTGTTTTCCCTTGGTTTCTATATTTCCTAGAGTTTATCGCAATCTCGTCAACCAAGTTACTAGTCAGTTAACCTTGGGTGACATTCAGCGGTGATGTGTCGGTCTTACTCAGGTCGCGCATAGGAAATGGGATCCGAAGAGCATTTCTCACCAGACGTGCCCGTGTCGAGGGCTCTGAATCTGAACCGAGGGCACCGGCGGCCGGACTCAGCCAATGGGGCATTGTTTGAAGGCTGCCGTTGCTGCCTTGAAAACAACGTCTTCATCCGAATGGGTAGGGGGATGTCCGCTGTATCCGCGCCAGGATTCAACCATTGCAAATCGGAGAAAAGCGCCATCTACGAGCAAGAGCAGGCAAGCAGCGGTTCTTGAAATATCGCTCCGGAGGGAATCCTGCACCCTAACTGGGAGGGCGCAGTTCCATGTCAGCATGGTTGCGTTTCGGGCGCCGGCTGCGGGCGCCTGGGCAGTTCGACTTGCCATTCAACGTGTACCAGCGGATTCTTTACCAGTTTTTGACGAGCCCAGGAGGCATGCGTAGTGCGTCGATTCAGATCAGTTGCCGTCGCCCGGATGCCCGATCGATTGATTACCGGCATGGCCGGCAGCCATGGAAGAGTTTCAGTCCTGGTCTGGTGTTCCGGTGGGGCGATCTCACGGTAGTAGGCATACGGCAGCAGCGAGGCTGCTTTTGCTCGGACCTGAATCGCGGGTGGCCATGGAGAGCATCGGATGGTCCCACGTGGCAGTGCTTTCGAAGCGGCAACAGATGCTGGGCGATATGCATGATGATGCGGCGACGAAGCTCACTGATCATTGATTGCCTGATCCGGAGCCGGAATTCAATATCATCTCGCCGGCAGGGAAGCGGAAGGGGCGCCTGAGCCGGGGAGCCTGAAACAAAAAATGTGGTGTTGTTGTGGTGTAAACGCTTGAAATCTCGCGAGAACCGGCATAAAAAAGAACCGCCATTCACTTATTTTACCAAGTGAACAGCGGTTTTTGTTTTCGTGCCCCCGGCGGGATTCGAACCCACGACCTAGAGATTAGAAGGCTCTTGCTCTATCCAGCTGAGCTACGGAGGCATAACCGAAAATAGTTTAGCTTATCGCTCGCCGAAAATTCGACTTGAAGTCGGTAGGGTGGAAGCATCCTTCAACATAGAACGCTGGCTAGGGGTACTTAGGTTGCTGAGATTGAAATATGGCAGTCGCCTGAGTGTCGTATGCTTCGTTGGACTGAGCCTAATACTCGCCTGGTGTGTGGCGACTCCCTTGTGGTTGGGCAAAGGGCTCAACGAACCGAGCTTCACCATGATCGCATCCCTCATGATGTTCACTCCTGCCGCAGCTGCTTTGGTTATATCTCTCCTCGAACGTCGCGGGTCCAAGTTCCTGCGTGACACAGGCATATGGCCGTTAAAGCGGTCGATACGATTTCTCGTGTCAGTCCTTCTTGCGTTGCTGATTCCCATTGCATTGGTTGTTCAAGCGCCCATCGTCGGTACGTGGCTGGGGGTCTTTCCTGGCGATCTCCAGAACTTCACACTCCTGAATTTCGTCGCCGGGACTAAAGGCCCAGTGCTCTATCTTGCAGATCAAGCCTTACTCATTGTCCTTGCAGGGCTGGCCAACGCACTCCTTGCGATAGGCGAAGAAGTCGGCTGGCGCGGTTGGCTTTGGCCGCGGCTGGTGCCGTCGGGAAAATTGGTGGCAATTGTTTTGTCGGGTGTTATTTGGGGTTTCTGGCACGCACCTCTGATCCTTCTTGGCTATAACTACCCAATGTCCCCTGGATGGGGAGTCATTGCAATGTGCGGAGTCTGCATAGTGCTCGGCGCATTCCTCGGCTGGATTCGTTCGTACAGCGAGTCGGTTTGGCCAGCCGCATTGGCGCACGGTGTGTTTAACGCCAGTGTAGGTTTGACCTCACTTTTTATGACCCTCGGCGCATCGATGGACTCAACGGAATCGTCAATCCTGGGATGGACTGGCTGGATTCTCCCAGGAGTAGTCATTGCAGTGATCCTACTGGGAGGCGCGATTCGATCACAGGTTCCAGAATCAATCTCCACAGTTCGTCAGAACCTCGAAAACTAGCTCTGAGTCTCGCTGCAATATGGGAACCAACGCCGAGAAGAGTCCTCGGCGTAGGGAATCTAAGGAGTAGGTACTCGTGAGTGATCAGGTGACTATCCGTGCAATTGTCGGCACGGATCCACAATTAAGCGTGACTTCAAAGGGTGTGTCCGTATTAAAATTTCGCGTTGCAACACATGAGCGAAAGAGGGACCAGGAGTCGGGTCAATGGGTCGATGGGCCCACGAATTGGTACTCCATCAGCGCATTTCGTGGATTGGCTGAAAACACCATGGAGTCACTGGTGCAAGGTGACCATGTCATGATTTTCGGAAAGCTCCAGATCCGTGAATTTGAACGCGCGGATGGAACGAAGGGCAATAGTGCGGATATTGAGGCCTATAGCATCGGTCATGATTTACGATTCGGCATAAGCTCCTTCACCCGGGTTCGCACTGACATGGCAGAGGTGGACCGTAAAGTTCACCAAGAGGGTTCAACGGAGTCCGATGCAAGTTGGCCAAAAGGCACCGATCAGGCGGCTTGATTTTGAGATGGTTGATGATGTTCGGCTCATTCATATGAAACCGGACACCGCCAACCAAAATAGTTAGCTGAGAATTCGGAATTGACCCCTGTCACCGACTAGCCTTAAGAGCATGGCGGAATTCATTTATACGATGACCAAGGCTCGTAAGGCCGTTGGTGACAAAGTCATCCTTGACAATGTCAGTATGTCGTTCTTCCCAGGCGCCAAAATTGGTGTTGTGGGACCGAACGGTGCTGGTAAGTCAACGATCTTAAAGATCATGGCGGGTCTCGATACCCCGTCCAACGGCGAGGCACGACTCTCGCCAGGATATTCGGTAGGCATCCTGATGCAGGAGCCACCGCTGAACGAAGAAAAGACCGTCTTGGGCAATGTCCAGGAAGGCGTTGGCGAGATCTACGAGAAGATCACGCGCTTTAACGAGATTTCAGAAGAGATGGCTCAAGAAGGAGCCGACTTCGACGCTCTGCTTGACGAGATGGGCAAGCTTCAGGAAGCTATTGACGCGGCTGACGCTTGGGACATCGACAATCAGCTTGAACAGGCGATGGACGCATTGCGCTGTCCACCAGGCGACGAAATGGTCACGCACCTATCCGGTGGTGAACGTCGACGCGTTGCCTTGTGCAAGCTGTTGCTGCAGAAACCAGATTTGCTGCTTCTTGACGAACCAACCAACCACTTGGACGCAGAATCTGTGCTCTGGTTGGAGCAGCACCTAGCTGCCTACCCAGGCGCAGTCCTTGCTGTTACCCACGACCGCTACTTCTTGGACCACGTCGCCGAATGGATCTGTGAAGTTGACCGCGGTCGCCTCCACCCATACGAAGGCAACTACTCCACCTACCTGGAGAAGAAGCGCGAACGCATGGAGGTTCAAGGCAAGAAGGACCAGAAGCTTGCCAAGCGACTGGCTGAAGAACTCGAATGGGTTCGTTCGAATGCCAAGGGCCGTCAGACCAAGTCGAAGGCTCGTCTGGCTCGTTACGAAGAGATGGCAGCGGAAGCAGAGCGCACCCGCAAGTTGGACTTCGAAGAAATCCAGATTCCGCCAGGTCCTCGTCTGGGCCAGGTCGTTATCGAAGCTGACAACCTGAAGAAGGGCTTCGGCGATCGCGTTCTGATTGACGGACTGTCCTTCTCGCTGCCACGAAACGGCATCGTTGGCGTAATTGGCCCGAACGGTGTCGGTAAGTCGACGCTCTTCAAGACCATTGTTGGCATGGAAGATCTGAATGGGGGTTCGCTGAAGATCGGCGAAACCGTCAAGATCTCATACGTTGACCAGAACCGCGAGAACATCGACCCCAACAAGTCGTTGTGGGAAGTAGTTTCCGACGGACTGGACTACATCAACGTTGGTCAGGTTGAAATGCCGTCGCGTGCTTATGTTTCAGCGTTCGGCTTCAAGGGACCAGATCAGCAAAAGAAGGCTGGCGTGCTTTCCGGTGGTGAGCGTAACCGCTTGAACCTGGCATTAACCCTGAAGCAGGGTGGCAACCTGTTGCTTCTCGATGAGCCAACTAATGACTTGGACGTTGAGACCCTGTCATCACTGGAAAATGCTTTGCTTGATTTCCCGGGTTGCGCTGTCGTGGTCTCCCACGATCGCTGGTTCCTGGATCGAGTTGCAACGCACATTTTGGCCTACGAGGGCACCGAGGAGAACCCTTCGAACTGGTACTGGTTCGAAGGCAACTTCGAGTCCTACGAAGCGAACAAGATTGAGCGCTTGGGCGCTGATGCTGCGAAGCCGCATCGCGTAACCCACCGCCGTCTAACCCGCGACTAGGACTAGATACAGCTATGGCCGCCACTTGTGGCGGCCATAGCTGTATCCGGGGTCAATTCTGATCTGAAAATTCAGTCCTGATGGATGGCAGCGAACAGCCCGGAGAGCTTTAGATACTCCCTGTTCTGGTGCAGCAGATGCTGCTGCTCTTCACCGCGAAGAATGTCGTGAACTTCTGCCGCTATCAATCGCGAGCCACCGACGCTCACCGAAGAATGAATTGTAGACCTGAAAGCAACGGGCGCATCTGCGAAGTACGGTTCACCGGTAGGCAGCAAATGGAAGTTCTGATCTGGCGTGAAACGGGGAGCGCCGGGCCGTGCAAAATTATTCGCCAGAGCTTCATGTTTTTCACCGAGCATGTGGATAAGGAAACTTGGTGCTGCCAGTACGGCGCCCGCGGCTCCCGATTCTTTTGCAAGAGAAAATGAGACGGCAACAGGATCTATCGACAAGGAAGCCAACGATGAAATCGTCAATCCGTACGGTATTTCGTCCACTGATGCGGTAATGAGTGCAACGCCAGCTGGATGATGACGGAATGCGGCACGGAATTCATCTGACAATTGGCTCATCAAGTAGCTCCTTTAAGCTGAGGTGAAATGCGTTGCTCAGCGGGCGACGCGGAAGATTTTGATCTCCCGCCAACGATACTGAATACCTCAAGGCTAAGACCTCAAGTAACCTTGAGGTCAAGGAGAGGATGGGTGATGATTCACACGTCAAGTCAAGACGAAGGCCCAAAAGATGTTCCGGCCGAGGAACTTTTGTCCATTGGCCAAGTTAGTGAACGCACCGGTGTGGCCCGCTCTGCGCTTCATTACTATGAAGAGGTCGGACTAATTGCTTCATTGCGTACGGCAGGAAACCAGCGACGTTATCCTCGGCACCTGCTTCGCCGAATTTCACTGATTACTGTTGGCAAGCAATTGGGCATTGCTCTCAGCGACATTAAGAGTGCACTAGCTCCCGTGCCGATGGATCGATTGCCCTCCGAAGAGGACTGGATTCGGGCTACCGCGCAGTGGAAGCTTGTCCTTGAAGCGCGCAGGCGAGCGATCGAAGAACTAGAAAATCGCCTCATGGGCTGCATTGGTTGTGGCTGCTTATCCATGCAGGCATGCAGCCTCTTGAACCCGGCAGATCAACTTTCCCGTCTAGGATCTGGAGCCCGAAGACTTGATACCGAAGACTGAGAAGAATAGGCGTCTTGAACTGGTGAGCCGCGAGTCGAATCGCAGATAATCATCTTGTCGCTTCCTACCTTGACTAGTAATTAGACTGGGATCATGAGAATTGATCAGATGTTCCGTTTTCCCATCAAGGGCCTGCCGGGAGAACCGATTGCTTCTGCGCCAGTTGAGGTTGGCAGCGGAATACTGGGCGATCGAAGCGTGGCCTTCTCAAATGGCACCGTGGAGGTCGCGGACGGAGAATGGAACAGCTGCCTTAGCTTCACTATTCTCAAAAACAACAAGAGCCTGCAAAAGTGGTCGGTGAAGTCTGAGCCGCCTTTCATTACTGTATCGGCGCCTCGGGAAGTCGATGGCGATGCTCTGACTTTCGATTCGTCGCACGTGGACGGACGTCGTGGGCTACGGGAGTATTTATCCGTGCATCTTCCCACGCAAGGACCTTATCGGCGAGATGTCATTTCTACGCCCAATGGGATGTTCGACTCGCAGCTATCGGGGATTTCAATTATTAATCCAAATACCGTGAGACAGCTGTCCAAAGCTGGAGGACTTGACCTAGACCCTCGCAGATATCGTGGCAATATTCTCGTCGAAGGCCTTCCCGCATTTGCTGAATTCGGACTGATCGGGAAAGTGCTGCGAATCGGTGACGCCAGGATTGCGATCACCAAGTCCATCGAACGGTGCTCGGCTACCTCTGTTAATCCAGAGACAACGGAAGTCGATACAAACGGACCCCGATTACTTGCCACTCATTTTGGCCATCTCCACTGCGGAATCTATGGGACCGTCCTCACCTCCGGCCCTTTGGACGTTGGCTCGGAGATAGAAGTTGAAGAGATGCGCGAGGAAGAATCCCATCTTGTGCCCGCTAAACGTTCGCCGAGATTTGCCACCGTGCTGAGTACCACCGCGCACAGCCCAGAAATTGTCGGGCTCACCCTGAGCGACCCGTTTGGCTGGTTCAGCGAACATGATGAAGCAGGCAAATATCTTCGGGTTCACCTCCCAGACCCATTGTGGCGCAACTATACAATCACCTCGGCAAACGACGGTACTGTCACCATCGCGATAAAGGTGCAAGGTGATGTCTCTCGGCGTCTGGCAAAACTGCAGGCCGGCGACGAACTATTGGTTTCCGGTCCTTATGGCACAATGACTGCACCGAATGTGCTGCGCCGCCGAACCGCCTTCGTGACTGCCGGGATCGGAATCACCCCGGCTATTGGTTTGCTGCGGGACCCCAAGGCAGCTTCCCGCGTTGAGGAGCTTCGATTGCTGCATGTCGAACGCGGTCGGCCGAGCCGATTGTCCGTGCAAGTGCGGGAGCTTTCGAGCCTCGTGGATGCCAATGCTGAATATCAACGATTCGACAGTTCAGAGAGGCGTCCTACTCGTGAAGAGATCACGGGCGTTGTCGACGGTTGCGACAGCATCGTGATTTGTGGACCTGAGGGATTTACTCGAGAGGTCCATGAACTTTGTCTGGAACAGGGGATTCTGCCAGAGAAAATCCATGGGGAGACCTTCGTTTCGCCACAAACTGATCTAGCAAAACTCTTCCAGGGGCTACCCGCGGCGAGTGTCCGCTGCCAGAGCTCAGGGACAGAACTTATTTGGAAGCCCGAAGACGGTGTCCTGTTGGATTCGCTGGAAGCAGAAGGACTGGACGCACCCAGCTTGTGCAGGGCAGGGTCATGCGGGCAATGCGCGGTGAAACTGCTCAAGGGCAGTGTGACGTATCCGATGGAACCGAGCGCCGCAGTTCCCACTGGGCAGATACTTACGTGTGTTTCTGTCCCCGCGGAAAATGTCGAGCTCGATCTCTGATTTGGATATTGGCCGGAATCGAAAAAAGGCTGTTCTTATTTTTTTCCGAATTCTGGCAATCTGATCATTCCTTCTTGGGCCACAGTTGCTACGAGCTGCCCGTCGCGATTAAAGAACTGTCCAGTTCCGAGACCACGCGCTGATGAGGCGGAAGGCGAATGAAGAACGTACAGAAGCCACTCATCGACTCTAAAGTCTTGGTGCCACCACATCGCGTGATCGAGACTGGCAATACTCAGCCCCTGGTGCACCCAGGCCAAGCCATGCGCGCGCAACACTGGTTCCAAAAGGACGTAATCGCTGGCGTATGCCAACGCAGCACGGTGCAGAGCCAAGTCATCGGGCATGGCGGAAGTCGTGCGCAGCCATACGGCGCTCTCGGCAACCTTGTTTTTGTCGCCTTCTAAATAAATCGGCTCGGTGACGTGGCGTACGTCGAAGGGGCGCTCAAAGGCCCACTCTTTTGCCACGGGATGGTTCAGGTGCCCTACGAGCTCCGCAGTTGTTGGCAGCGATTCAGGATCAGGCGCTTGGAACGGCATGGGATCGTGATGTTCCAAGCCCTCGGCTGGCTCCTGGAAGGAAGCGATCATCGAAAGAATCGGCTCACCATTCTGGTAGGCATGAACACGCCGGGCCGAGAAAGACCGGCCGTCTCTAAGCCGCTGCACGCCGAATGTAATGTTTTGGTTAGGGTCCCCGGGCCTCAAGAAATATCCGTGTATTGAGTGCACTGAACGAGTGGTATCTACAGTTCGGGTCGCCGCCATGATCGATTGGGCCAGCACCTGGCCGCCGAAAACCCGATTGCGGTTTTGCCTTGGTGTCTGGCCGACAAATATGTCTTCATCAGTTCGCGCCTGATGGTTGCCGTCCAGATCCAGAAGGTCTAGCAATATCTGAGTGGTACCTAGGTCTCCGGTCACGTTCTAAACTCCTTGCAGTGCGGTGGGACAGAACCAAAACCAATATTACTTTAAAGTAATATTGACATCTGGTTTTCCCTGCTCGTAGGTAATCTATACGATTTTTCGGGTGTGCTTCACGCCATCAGCTAATTCAACGACTCCGAAGTGATTGAGCGTGAGAATATTAATCCATGGCAAGCGATGTATTGATTTTTGACGACGTTAACTCTGTAGGCGACCTCGCGAACTTTGTGAGTCGGGCAAAAACTATTGAGGATGATGCTGCACTATTTGTTGCCAGAGGCACTGCCTTAGCCGTCTACGTCCCTGTTTTGGTCCCGGCCGAGCTGGGCCAAGGCCAGTACACAATTTTAGGCATGCGAGTGCATCGACTTGCTCAGCCGGCCGAGATCAATGCCAGTTATTCTCTGTCGTCGATTCAGGATCGATTAGCTCGAATGGGGGATTCTTCCGTCGAGTTCACTTTGCCTCCCGTAGAGGCCACGGCCCGATGGGCTGGAATTTCTGTTCCGCTTTCAGGCTGGGAAGATTCAGGCACGATCCCCGATCACGCACTGTCAACAGCTGCACAGACGGGAATTGATGCCGTGGCTCAAGCGTTGCCAGAAAACCCTGGCAAGCCGGTCTTATCCCAGATCCGTCAACGAATTTGGTCCTCCGAAATCGCTGGCCAGGAACCGCCGCTTCCTATGGGCGCAGCGTTCGCGATGCATGCATTGGGGTTCCTATCGCCAAACGGCGACAGCAGAGTGCTGCGACAGGGGACGTGGCGCAGGATTAGCAACGGTCGTGGACATGCAGTCCTTCGGCAATCCTCGCTGCTCGGTTAGATGAGTATTAAAACAATGTGCTGGAACCAAATTTGGTTCCAGCACATCTGATTTTTCTCCAGATTAATCGGGAGTGTTTAGCATCGAGTGAGCTGCTCGCTCGAAGTAATCCCTGAGCGTCTCGGCTTGGAGCGGTGGCAACTCGAGCTGGTCAATTGCGTTGTTCATATGGCCTAGCCACACATCGCGGTAATGCGAGTTCACAGTGAAATTACCGTGGCGCATACGCAATCTAGGATGACCGCGGTGTTCGGAATATGTGGTTGGCCCGCCCCAATATTGTTCAAGGAACAACTGCAACCGTACTTGCGCCGGATGCAGATCCTTCTCGGGGTACATTGCGCGGAAATCCTGATCTTCGGCAACCGAAGCATAAAAATTCTTGGTTAGCTGAGCAAAGATTTCGCGGCCGCCTACCTCGTGGTAGAAGGTCCCGGGGAATTGGGAAGCATCGACAGATTCTTCCGCCAGGTCCAGGAATTCTTGGCTGGAAGGACCCAGAACGAGGGGTTTGCTGAACGGATCCTGCTTGACGCTATGCGGGATCTGGGGGTGTTCACTCATTATTGATTCCTCGGGAAAGGTTTGGAAGGACAGGTTCATGAAGGACCGGGAAGTTCACGGATCTGGCGATAAAGCAGACTTTGTTCGCTTGCTCATGCAGCGAGTCGGCAAGTTCTCGTTGTGCTTCGTCGGCAAGGACAACCGCCGGACGCAGGACAGCTTGGACGAATTCGCCGCTATGATCACGGTTGAGCTGGAGCAGGCCATGAGCGGAGTCGCTGTAGCCGGTAACGACGACACCGTGTGTCACGGCGACGTGCAGATACGACAACATGTGGCATTGACTCAACGCCGCGAGCAGTAGCTGCTCCGGATTCCACCGGTCCTTGTCTCCATGAAAAGTCGGGTCAGCAGTTCCTGGAAGGTCTGGCAAGCCTACTGAACGCACCACGTGGTCTCTACCGTAGCCACGGTAGCTCTCGGTGCCGGTACCGCGATTTCCAGTCCATTCCAGACTGATGTGATATTCATGCCGCGACAGATCCATACGTTCATTCTTACATCTTTAAACCATGAGGGTGCACTCAAGGACCTGGTGGGCTCTGAGTGCACCCTGAGGTGAGATGTATCTGCTACCGCTGGGTTTTAGGCATCCGCTAGGCGCGCAGCCAGGGCTCGTCGAACATCAGCGGCAGACTCGGTCAACAAGCGACGTAGTGCCGGGTGCTTGTCACCGAGGGATTCGAGGAATGCCTCGGTCTGGTCCAAAGTCTGCTGGGAGACCTGGGAATTCGGGTAGAAGCCAAGCACGATTTGCTTGGCCATTTCGTGGGAGAAGGTTTCCCACGCATTGATCAACAGGCCGAAGTACTTTTCGGTGTAGCCGGCGATCAACGACTTGTCGTGCACGTTGTTGAACCCTGCAATGATGGCGCTCTGCTGGTCATTGGACAGCGTCGCTGCCGTGGCGGCTTCAAAGGCTTCGTCCTTGGCCTGCGCAGTAGGACGCGAAGCGCGGGCGGTGTACCAGGATGCCTTGCCTTTGGCGGTGTCGTCAGTTTCCAGGAGGGCATCAATTTGTTCATCGGACAGTCGGCCGCCGGCGCTCAAAGCGATCGCCAGGGACCAGCGAAGATCGGTATCGATCACTAGTCCATCTAGGGAGGTCGACCCGTCGAACAGGCCTTGGGCGAGGTCCAGCTGTTCGGCAGTTCGCGAGCGATGTGCGAAGGCTTTGGCCAGCTGCAGCTGCGCGTCCGAACCGGCCTTCGCGTCCGAGGCAAGCTGCCACAACTGGTCTGCGGCTCGAATCGACAATTCTGTGCTGTGCTCGGCTGCAACGTAGCTATCCAGCGAAGTATTCAGCTGGCGCAGCAGAACCATGATGACCGTCGAGTCGGCTTCGTGGCCAATGTTGTTCAAGAGCAGCTGAACGTAGATGCTTGCTGGTGATTCCGCATCGCGCACCGAATCCCAAGCAGCCGACCAGACCAAGGTGCGAGGCAGGGATTCATTGAAATCCTTCAAATGCTCGGTGGCAGTAGCCAAAGATCCTTCATCCAAGCGGATTTTCGCATAGGTCAGATCATCATCATTGAGCAGCACCAGGTCAGGTCGCGGCCGGCCAGCCAAGGCAGATACTTCGGTGGCCTCGCCGGAGATGTCGAGTTCCTCGCGGTGCACGCGCTGCAAGGTTCCTGCCTCATCGAGGCTGTAGAAGCCGACGGCGAGGCGATGCTGTCGTAGCGTTGGGTACTCGGCAATGGCCGACTGGCGAATGGTGAAGGAAGTGATTACACCCGCGGCGTCTGTTTGAATATCGGCGGTGAGGGTGTTCACTCCGGCCGTTTCAAGCCACTGCGCACCCCAACCGCTCAGATCTCGTCCGCTGGAGGCCTCCAATTCGCTGAGCAAGTCTGGCAGTTCAGTATTAGACCAGGCATGCTTGGCGAAGTATTCACGGACTCCGGCCATGAACTCTTCCTGGCCGACAAAGGCTACGAGCTGGCGAAGAACGCTGGCCCCCTTGGCGTAGGTAATGCCATCGAAGTTGACCTCAACGTCTTCGAGGTCATTGATCTCGGCCACGATTGGGTGGGTTGAAGGCAATTGGTCCTGGCGGTAGGCCCAGTTTTTCTCCAGCGTATTGAAGGTGGTCCAGGCGCTGGTGAATTCGGTGTTCTGGGCAGCAGCAAGAGTGGACATGAATTCAGCGAATGATTCGTTGAGCCATAGATCGTTCCACCACTTCATGGTGACCAGATCGCCAAACCACATGTGTGCAAGCTCGTGAAGGACGGTGATGGCGCGGCGTTCCACCATGGCACCGGTAGGGCGGGAACGGAACACATACTCTTCCAGGAAAGTGACTGCACCAGCATTTTCCATGGCGCCGGCATTAAATTCCGGAACGAACAGCTGGTCATACTTTTCGAACGGGTATGGTGCGCCGAAGTTCTTTTCGTAGAATTCGAAGCCTTGACGAGTGATCGTCACGATATTTTCAACGTCCAGGTATTCCATCATGGAGGCGCGAGCGAAGACGCCAAGCTCGATGGTGCGACCGCTGGAGGAAACGAGCGAATCACGGGCAACCTGATACGGTCCGGCGATCAGCGCGGTGATGTAGCAAGAGATGCGCTGGGTGGGTGCAAAGGACCAGGTCGCTGCTTCGCCCTGCTCAACGGGCTGCGGAGTTGGCGCATTGGAAATGACGTTCCAGTACTTAGGAGCGGTGATCGTGAACTGGAAGGTGGCCTTAAGATCTGGCTGTTCGAACACAGCGAACATGCGACGGCAGTCCGCCACCTCGAATTGGGTATAGAGGTAAACCTCGTGATCCACCGGGTCAACGAAGCGGTGAAGCCCTTCGCCAGTGTTCATGTACAGCGCGTCAGCGTCAATGACCAGGACATTGTCCGCGGCGAGGTTTGAAAGCTGAATGCGGATGCCATCCGAGGCTTCTGCCGGATCCAGATCAATTCCATTGAGATTAATGGAACGTACTGAATCCGTGACGGCATCAATGAACGTGGAAGCACCCTCGACAGCAGTGAAGCGCACGGTCGTCTTAGAAGTGAAGACGCGGTCGCCGCGGGTAAGGTCCAGGCTCACCTCATAGCTGTCGACGTTGAGCAGTTCTGCGCGAGTAGAAGCCTCGGCGCGAGTGAGGTTTAAACCTGGCATGGGTTCTCCAGTTCTTCATGAGGTGTGCATCCGCGGCAGTTGTGAAACGGATATTGAATATTTCTATATTGTGTCATTGTCGACGGGGTATAAAGCAAGTCATCTCGGTGATCAATTTACTCAATTTTCAAATATGCGCCGAAAACATGGCGCTTTGGGTCATGAGCCCGCAGGTGGCCTCGTAAAAATGCTGACCATGTACTTCAACATGGCAATGGGTCCGCCTGAAATCGCTAAGCTAGATGAGAAAGTATTTGACCCCTCCCAGATAAACGAGGCTTTAGATTATGCGCGTGCATATCGCTACAGACCATGCCGGACTTGAACTGAGTGACCACTTGGTGAAACACCTGACTGCCAAGGGCTACGAAATGATTAACCATGGTCCCAAAGCCTATGATCCCGAGGATGACTACCCAGCCTTCTGCATCAACGCGGCTAAGGCAGTAGTGGAAGATCAGCGCGCTGGTCTGGACTCATTGGGAATTGTTCTTGGCGGCTCGGGCAACGGCGAACAAATTGCCGCTAACAAGGTGGAAGGCATTCGCGCCGCGCTTGCCTGGAACCTAGACACGGCAAAGCTCGCCCGTGAGCACAACAATGCCAACGTCATTGCTGTCGGCGGACGCCAGCATTCCGTTGAAGAAGCAGCGGAGCTCATCGAAGCCTTCTTGACTGAACCGTTCAGTGACGCAGAGCGTCACGTGCGCCGCATCGGCAAGATCGCTACCTACGAAACCACTGGCGAGGTCATCGACTAGTCGTGCCAGAAGGACATTCCCTTCACCGTCTTGCCCGCCAATTCGACGACGTCTTTGGCGGGCAAGTGGTTCAGGTTTCATCGCCGCAGGGTCGTTTCAGTGAGGACGCTGCCCGTATTGACGGGCAGGAACTTGAATTGGCCTTCGCAAAGGGCAAGCAGCTCTTTTGTCGTTTTTCTAACGACCTCTACTTGCGCGTACATCTAGGGCTGTACGGCGCGTTCAGCTTTGGGGGAGACGGGCATTTTGCCGGCGCATCTTCAATTGGCGCCCCACGGAAAATTGGCGAGAGAGAAGTTGAAGCTGGCGGGAAGCCTGAAGAATATGCAGGCCCGCCCGCTCCTATTGGCGTCGTTCGCGCACGCATAGTCTCAGAACACGGCTGGGCGGATTTACGCGGTCCTACGGCTTGCGAAGTGCTTGATTACGCGCAGGTGCAAGTCCAGCTAAGCAAACTCGGGCCTGACCCGCTAGCTGGAGCCGCGGCCGATTTCCAAGCGGCCAAGTCACATTCTGATCCGAAGCAGGCGCACGCGGTGCTGGAGGAGGGGTGCAAGGAGTTTCGAGATAATCTGTCTCGCACAAAAACTGCCATCGGGATCGCTTTGATGAATCAAAATCTGATCAGTGGTGTTGGAAACATCTACCGGGCCGAGGTGCTTTTCCGCAATCGAATCGCGCCAGAGCTTCCTGCAAATCAACTAACCTCGCAGAAGGTCAAAAAACTCTGGCTGGATATCGTCACTGTCATGGAAGATGGTGTTCGTGACGGAAAGATCATCACTACTTTGCCCGAGGATCGCGAAGACGGATTGCCCCTTTGGCCTGAAAATGCCTACTACGTATATCAGCGCCAGGGTATGGGCTGTCGCCGTTGTACTGGAAAAATTTCTCTAGCCGAGGTCGCCTCAAGAAAACTCTATTGGTGCCCGCGGTGTCAAAAGATGCCGCGATCGAAAAGAGCGGAATGGCATTCGGGGCCATAAATGAGATCAGAGGAATACTTTTAGTCTGATCCTCCGGCGTGTAGGGCTTTGAGTTGCGCAATCTAAATGCTATTCAAGAGGTTCCAAGTGAGACAGGGAATGGCCGATTTGCAAAGCGCATCTTTTATGGTCTAGACTCAATCTTGTTCGAAGCGCAGGAGCTTCGAAACGGGGATGTAGCTTAATGGTAAAGCCTCAGTCTTCCAAACTGATTACGCGGGTTCGATTCCCGTCATCCCCTCCAGAGAAAAGGCTCCGCATAGCGGGGCCTTTTCGCGTATCCGGAGCCCTAAATGCCTGGGACGGGGCAGCTTGTCCTTCGATGTGGATTCTTCTCTAATATTTGTCGTTGCTCCTGAACTGGCATGCGGACCTCGTTCCGCCGGGGCTATCTTTTTGGCCCCCGGGGGAGCAAGGCTTTTGTTCAGTGCGAGGGGCATGGGGGTGCCAGCGATGGAATGTTGCTGTTACTCAACTCACTTATCTCTTCAAACAGTCCCAGATCAACCGTGTGATTGCCGGAATATCAGGGAATTGGGCGCGTTGGGCGTGGCGACATGACGGAGATTCGATTTTGCTTTTGGTTCGAACCCGTGTAACTTAGTTTCTTGTGATCAGCACGGGAAACAATTGATTCCCGAGAAGGTCATGGGACGGAAAGTCCAGATGAGGTTCGGTTTTCTGAACTGAATCGGGGTGTAGCTCAGCTTGGCTAGAGCGCGCGCTTTGGGAGCGTGAGGTCGCAGGTTCGAATCCTGTCACCCCGACTTTATGGATGAAGAAAATTTCAACCATAATTTAAATCCAAGAAATTGGGTTTGATGAAACTGATTGTTAGAAATAACTTCTCAGATTCGCCAATAAACGGTTAGGCGTCATCCGCTGTGAGAACACGGAGCGGCCGGCTAATCGGGGTGTAGCTCAGCTTGGCTAGAGCGCGCGCTTTGGGAGCGTGAGGTCGCAGGTTCGAATCCTGTCACCCCGACTTTATGAGAAGAAATCCTTGGATTTCTGAACATGAAAATTGAGAGCTAAATATTATTTAGATCTTGTGATCACTAAAAACTGTCAAAGGTAACTAGTAAGCATCACAAACGATTAGTGGATACAGGATGACTCGGGTTAGACTGTTCACTGCTAATCGGGGTGTAGCTCAGCTTGGCTAGAGCGCGCGCTTTGGGAGCGTGAGGTCGCAGGTTCGAATCCTGTCACCCCGACTCTGTCGAACAACCCCGCAACGCCACCATGTTGCGGGGTTTTTTGCAGATTAGACCTAATATTAGACAACTCAGGAGTACAACGCTGTGAAGAGCGCCGTCGAAAACGTCAACCCGACCCGGGTTAAGCTGACCGTTGAAGTTCCTTACGAGGAACTGAAGCCCCGCGTCGATGAGGCGTACAAGACCATCGCTCAGCAGATTCAGATCCCAGGCTTCCGTAAGGGCAAAGTGCCTTCCCGCCTGATCGATCAGCGCGTTGGCCGTGGCTACGTCATCGAGACCGCAGTTAACGAAGGTCTGAACGACTTCTACCAGAAGGCCATGGTTGAGAACGAACTCACCCCTCTGTCCCGCCCAGAGGTAGACATCACCGAGCTGCCTTCGATCGAGAAGGAAGGCGAAGGCCAGCTGGTCTTCACCCTCGAGGTTGACATCCGCCCGAAGGTTGAGCTGCCGGATTACAAGGGCATCGAAGTTTCTGTTGAGGCAAAGGAAGTTGCTGACGAGGACATCGAGAAGGCTCTCGACGACCTGCGTGGCCGCTTTGGCACCTTGAAGGAAGTTGAAGCTCCAGCAGCTGCAGATTCCTTCGTCACCATCGACCTCACCGCTTCGGTAGATGGCGAAGAAGTTGACTCGGCTCAGGGCCTGTCCTACCAGATCGGTTCCGGCAACATGCTTGAGGGCATGGACGAGGCTGTTACCGGCCTGTCCGCTGGCGAAGACGCAACCTTTGAAACCACCCTGGCTGGTGGCGAGCACGCTGGCAAGGCAGCAACCGTCAAGGTTGTTATCAACGCCGTCAAGCAGCGCGAGCTGCCAGAAGCAAACGATGACTTCGCTCAGCTTGCTTCGGAATTCGACACCATTGCCGAACTGCGCGAAAACCTCGCAAAGGATGCAGCAGAGGGCAAGATCGTTGAGCAGGGCGTAGAGGCTCGCGAGCTGGTTCTGGACAAGCTGGTTGAACTGGTAGAGGTTCCAGTTCCTGCTTCGGTTATCGATGAGCAGATCGAGCAGCACTTCAACGCTCCAGACGCCGAAGCCGATCACGACACCGAAGAGCACCGTTCAGAGGTTCGCGAGAACACCGAGCGCGCCTTCAAGAATGAGATCATCCTGGACGCTGTCGCAGACGCCGAGGAAGTCGGCGTGGAGCAGTCCGAGCTGATCGACTACATCGTTCAGACCGCTGGCCAGTACGGCATGGAGCCAAACCAGTTCGCTCAGATGCTGGATGGTGCCGGCCAGGTCCCAATGCTGATGGGCGAGGTTCGTCGTCGCAAGGCATTGGCCAAGGTTCTTGAATTCGCTACCGTCACCGATTCCAAAGGTGCGGCTGTTGACCTGACTTCCTTCGTGAAGCCAGCAGGCGAAGAAGAAGCTGCCGAGGCTGAAGTCGAAGAAGCAAAGTAGTCTTTTCTAGACTCCTATGGCCATTGGCCGCCTTGAAAAAGGCGGCCAATGGCCATTTTTGTTCGCTGCAGGCGTGCATCATGCGCCGTGAGCGAAACAGGGGCATGAATCGCCCCATCAAAGCCTTGAAGTAAGTAATCTCAAAGTAACCAGTTGCAGCTTTGGGGTTGGAAATAGAAATCCCAGAATCTGATCTACACGTTTGGAAGAGGTAGAGAACATGTCAAATGATTCGCGCACTCCTACTATGGCAGCCGTCGATCCGGCCAGCCGAGACGACTACATCTACAACCGCTTGCTCAAGGAGCGCATCATCTGGCTGGGCTCCGAAGTCCGCGACGACAATGCGAATGCCATCTGCTCGCAGTTGCTCCTGCTCTCGGCCGAGGATCCTGAGAAGGACATCTACCTGTACATCAACTCGCCTGGCGGTTCGATCACCGCGGGCATGGCCATCTACGACACGATGAACTTCATCCCGAACGATGTTGTCACCGTGGCTACCGGCCTTGCCGCTTCGATGGGCCAGTTCCTGCTCTCCTCGGGTACCCCGGGCAAGCGCTTCGCGACTCCGAACGCTCGCATCCTGATGCACCAGCCATCTGGCGGTATCGGCGGCACTGCTTCGGATATCAAGATCCAGGCTGAGCTGATCATGCATATGAAGAAGGTCATGAGTGACTTGACCGCTGAGCAGACCGGTCAGAGTGTTGAGCAGATCCTGATTGATAACCAGCGAGACAAGTGGTTCACCGCTGAAGAAGGTCTTGCCTACGGCTTCTTCGACCAGATTGCAAAGCACGCCGGGTCTGTCACCGGTGGTGGCGGAGTAGAACGTCAGTAGCCGAACCCACCACTTGATACCCAAAGATTTGTCCTAGGAGATAACCATGAACTTCAATACTGAAGCTGTCAGTGGCCAGATGCCATCGGCTCGCTACATTCTGCCGCAGTTCGAAGAGCGGACCCCTTACGGGTTCAAGCGCCAGGATCCATACGCAAAGCTGTTCGAGGACCGCATCATCTTCCTCGGCGCTCAGGTCGACGACGCATCGGCTGATGACGTCATGGCGCAGTTGCTGGTCCTGGAATCTATGGATCCAGAGCGTGATGTCACCCTGTACATCAACTCGCCGGGTGGATCGTTCACCGCGATGACTGCAATCTACGACACGATCCAGTTCATCCGCCCAGAGGTACAGACCGTTTGCTTGGGCCAGGCCGCATCGGCTGCAGCTGTCCTGTTGGCTGCCGGTACGCCGGGCAAGCGCCTTGCACTGCCAAACGCACGCGTGCTGATCCACCAGCCAGCGATGGGTGGCGGTGAGCGGGGTACCGCTACGGACCTGCAGATCCAGGCCGAAGAAGTTATGCGCATGCGCAGCTGGCTGGAAGACACCCTGGCTTCGCATTCGGGACAGCCAGTTGAAAAGGTTCGCGATGACGTAGAACGCGACCTGTTCATGACTGCAACGGAAGCCAAGGCCTACGGCATTGTTGATGAGGTCCTGACGCCACGCAAGCTGAACCGCGCTCAGCTGGGCAGCTAGCACTAACTCGGAATAATCCCCGATGAATGGCGGTTTACCAAGTGAGGCCACTTCATGACAACTGAAGTGGCGCAACACAGGTAAACCGCCATATTCATCTAATTTGGGGGACAACTAGCCTAGAATTGAGTAAGTCCACAGCTACTCAAGTAAACAGGAGAATGGTGCGATGGGACGCATGGGTGAAGGCTCGGATCTGCTGAAATGCTCTTTCTGCGGGAAGAGCCAAAAGCAGGTTAAGAAGCTAATTGCAGGCCATGGTGTCTACATTTGTACTGAGTGCATTGAACTTTGCAACGAAATCATTGCTGAAGAGTTTGCAGAAGAACAGGTGCATGAGGAGTTCTCCTTGGCTAAGCCACGAGAGATCTTTGACTCGCTGCAGGAGTACGTCATCGGCCAGGAGAACGCCAAGCGCGCGCTTTCGGTCGCTGTCTACAACCACTACAAGCGCATCCATGGAAACCAGGATCATGGACCCGTGGCGGCATTGACTAATGATGACCCATTGGGTGAAGTCGAAGTCTCAAAGTCGAACATCATGTTGATTGGTCCGACCGGTTGTGGCAAGACCTATCTCGCACAATCCCTGGCCAAGAAACTAAACGTTCCTTTTGCTGTAGCTGATGCGACGAGCTTGACTGAAGCGGGCTATGTCGGTGAAGACGTAGAGAATATCCTGTTGAAGTTGTTGCAAGCAGCAGACTACGACGTTAAGAAAGCCGAAACCGGCATCATCTACATTGACGAAATCGACAAGATCTCCCGCAAGAGCGAGAACCCGTCGATCACGCGCGACGTTTCCGGTGAAGGTGTCCAGCAGGCGTTGTTGAAGATTCTTGAGGGAACTGTTGCTGCTGTTCCACCGCAGGGCGGTCGAAAGCACCCGCACCAGGATTTCATTCAATTGGATACCACCAATATTCTCTTCATTGTTGCCGGCGCTTTCGCGGGTCTAGAAGAGATCATTTCCTCCCGCGCAGGACAAAAAGGTATCGGTTTTGGCGCTCCTTTGACGGCGCTCAAGAACGAGACAGCATCGTACTCGGACGTTCGCCCCGAAGACCTCCTAAAGTTCGGATTGATTCCGGAATTTATCGGCCGCCTTCCAGTGATCACCACTGTTGAACATCTCGACAAGGAAGCACTTGTTCGTGTCTTGACTGAGCCCAAGAACGCTTTGCTCAAGCAGTACCAGAAGATGTTCCAGATGGATGGGGTTGCACTGAGCTTCGATCAGTCGGCGCTTGATGCCGTTGCGGAACTGGCCATCGAACGCGAGACTGGTGCCCGCGGGCTGCGGTCGATCCTGGAAGAAACTCTTGGTGGAGTCATGTTTGACCTGCCAAGTCGTGAAGATGTTGCTGAAGTTGTCGTGACACGTGCCACGGTCATTGACGGTGAAGAACCGGCAATGCTGTCACACGCAATGGTCGCCAAGCGCGACAAGAAGTCCGCCTAACCTGTTCATTGATCAATAGTTTGATTTTCGTAGGAAAGTTGGTAACGCATGGCTGAGCGTCAGCACGTTGATTTCTGGTTTGATCCAATTTGCCCATTTGCCTGGGCAACGAGCCGGTGGATCAAGGAAGTTGAAAAGGTGCGTGACATTGACGTTTCTTGGCACGTCATGAGCCTATCGGTGCTCAACGAGGGCCGGGATTTGCCTGAAGACTATCGTGCAATGATGGATTCGTCGTGGGGTCCGGTGCGCGTAGTTCTGAAAGCTGCAGAAGTGCATGGCGAAGAAGTCAAGGACAGCCTCTACACTGCCATGGGCGAGCTGTTCCATTACGAGAACATCTCCGACCGGGGCGAAGTGATCAAGAAGGCGCTTGAGAGGACCGGTCTGCCTGCAGAACTGGCCGAGGCAGCCGATACCGATGCCAACGACGAAGCCTTGCGAGCCAGCCACGAAACCGGCATTAGCAAGGTCGGCCAAGACGTGGGCACTCCCATCGTAGCTGTGGACGATGTGGCCTTCTTCGGGCCGGTAATCACCCGAGTTCCGACTGGTGAAGACGCAGGAAAGATGTTTGATGCAGCAGCACAGCTGGCATCTTTCCCATACTTCTTCGAAATGAAGCGCACTCGTACCGAGAGCCCAACCTTCGAGTAAGTATTCCGGATGCACCGATAGAAGGACGCTCACAATTCGGGGGCGTCCTTCGTTGCGTTAAGTCTTGGACATCGCGTTGGGTAAAGCTGGCACTTTCAGTGGTCATCCTCAGAATTATTCCCACCGGGGGATAGGTGGCCACCTTATCTAGGGAGTACGTTGTGGAAAGTCGTGTGCATATGCCTCTCTGGCGAAAAATAGTGTCCATTGCCTGCATAGTTGTGGGTGTGATCGTGGCCCCGTTTTCGGTCGGAGCTCTATGGGCCTCAGGGCATCTGACCAATACCGACGGCTTGGTAAAGACGTTGGGCCCTCTGGCGCAGAATCAAAAACTCCAAGAACTGGTTTCTGGGCAAGTCGCGCAGTCAATTTCCGGGCAGCTTCGGATTGAGGAACGCCTTGACGCCGTCGCTGGCTCAGGATGGTTGTCGCGTCTCATCCCCGCTGAAGAGCTGGCATCAAAGGCAAACGAGACAATTGAGAATGCTGCATTGCGAGTCGTTCAATCTGAGAATTTCGCTACGAACTGGCAATCGGCACTACGTGCGAGTCATCAACGAACAGATCAAATCTTCACTGGTCAGAGTTCAGCTTCTCTTGACCAGGCAGGAAATCTAACTTTCGAGCTGGACGCAGTATTCGCCGGGATTTCAAAGACATTGACTGGATTGGGTATTCCGGATCTACCCGTATCGGGCCATTTCGACTGGCAATTGAAATTGATCCAGAACGATGCGCTGCCCATGGTGAAACAGGCTTACCTGGTGGTTGGCAATATTGGACCGTGGGCAATCTACCTGAACGCCGCTTTGCTTGTTGCCGGAATCCTGCTCGCTCCGCGGTACCTCTCAAAATCGTTGTTGTGGCTCGCTGTTGTCACCGCGCTGGGCTTCATCGCAATTAAAACCGTGATTCCCGACTTTATCCAAGAGCGCTTACTGGCCAACATGGATAGGGAACTGGCACGCGCCATTTTTGACCAGATTACCGGTGGCTTGGCCACAAGTTTCATCATCACCGCTGTTGCCGCGGGAATTCTTGGAATGGCGTCAGTGCCTCTTTTGCGCACGCGCATGCGTGAACTCACGAACCACTGACCCACCGGCTTTGCTTGAGTGAATTCGGCTTAAGTCCGCTATTGGAGTACTGCGCAACATCTTGGTTCGAGAAGGAGCCGGCACCGTCCTGGTTCAAGGAGGCCAACGGTTCAATAAATCCTTTTTTGAACGAAAACGGTAACTAATTTTTGCACTCTTCAAGACCGGCCCGGGTGCATAAAGTACCTGATACCGAAGTTTTTCTTTCATAATTTTATTGAGTGCAACCCAGATGCTTCGTATGTCTGGGGGTTCCTCTGATGAGAGCTGGCTAAACCGAATTTTCTGGGACTGTCCTGGTCGCCGGGAACTGATCGCCACGTAACGGGTCGTCTTGTCTCCTGAATCCAACGGCTCGGATTTACCTGTGAAGAACCTGAGTTGCTTCATGTTCGCAGGCTAAACCGCCGGGTTCGTCGACGTTAGCGGAGGAAAAAATTCCTATAGAAATTGTGTGAAGTGTGTGTTTGACTAATTTGCACGAGTGCTGCGGCACACCCATCGATAGTGGCCATCCGCCACTGGACAAGGAGTTATATCGTGCAAGTTCGTTCAGTAAAGTCGAATTCCTCGAAGGTCAAAGGCCGGCGGAGGCTGGCCGGAGCCGCACTTTTGGCAGGCGCCATGATGCTCAGCGTTGCACCAATGGCCAGTGCGGCACCCACCTCAACAAACGATGACATCAAATCGATTAAGATATCGTCGCAGAAGTCTGATTCGGCACTCGAGTATTGGACTGCCGAGCGAATGAAGGCTGCCAAGAGCGCTGACGCACTGGTCGCTGGCAAGTCGGGATCCGCAGCCAAGGTGGATACCAGCAAAGCTTCCAAAGTTCCTGGCCAGTCAGCCAACGCTAAAGCAGGAAAAATCAGCACAAAGGCTGGCGGGAAAACCCGCGGACAAGAGGCGCCCGTATCGCATATCGGCAAGGTGTTCTTCACCCTCGGCGGGCAGGACTATGTTTGCTCCGGCAATTCAGTCGTGTCAACGAACGAATCCACGGTGTCCACCGCGGGCCACTGCTTGAACGAGGGCCCTGGCGCCTTTGCAACTCGCTGGGTTTTCGTACCTGCCTATGAAAATGGAAATGCGCCCTACGGTTCCTTCGCCGCCACCGAACTGGTCACTACCGCCCAGTGGTCAGATGATGGCGACATCACCTACGACACGGGCTTCGCTGTGGTTTCGAACAGCAATGGCACGACACTAACCGACACCGTTGGCGCTTCGGGTGTTGCCTTCAACCAGCCGCGCGGTGAGTACTACACAGCCTATGGTTACCCAGCTGCTTCACCATTCAATGGTGAGACTCTGCAATCCTGTGCCGGTTCGGCAACAGACGATCCATTTGGCCAGACTCAGTCGCAAGGTATACCTTGCAACATGACTGGCGGTTCCTCGGGCGGACCATGGTTCTTGGGCTCGGGCTCATCGTCGTACCAGAACTCGGTAAACAGCTTCGGCTACAACACCGTTCGCAACACGATGTTCGGCCCATACTGGGGCTCGGTAATCCAGCAAGCGTACCAGAACGCGCAAAGCTAGATCGCTGAAGGTGGGCGGAGGAAAAGCAATGAGGCTTTTCGAGGCATTTCAAGGAGAAAGAAGAGACGATGCCACAAGAGCATTCTTCAAAAGACGGGCCCAGCCGCCCACCGCAACGGCATGATTTAGAGCAAGGCGCTGAGGAGCAACTGGAGCACTTCAACGAAGAACGCCGGCGCCAGGCAAAACCAAGAAAACTCATCCGCCCTTCACCGCCAAAGCAAAAAGCGGGGGAGGAGAAGAGCTGAAACGCATTGGGCGGCCATTCCAAGAGGAATGGCCGCCCAATGCGTTTACTTGAAACTAGGCTTCTTCGGCAGGTGCCAACTCAACGTTGGTTACCGTGAGCTCGCCTTCTGCTTCAACCAGTGTCAATTCGCGTGCGTTGGCTGCGGACTTCAGGTCCTCGAAACCAGCGCGCAACTGAGCTACCCGCGCCGGGGATGCCTGGATTTCGCCCGAGAGCACCTCGGTGCGCTGCTTGACCTTCGCATCGGACTTGGCCTTGCGGATGCCCGAAAGGGCTTCGCCAACCAGCGGGAGAACCGCAGGATCGGCGCCCTCGACGGCGCTGGCCAAGTGATCGGTGCCCGGCCACTGGGTCAGGTGCACCGAGCCGGTGCGCCACCAGCCCCAGACCTCTTCGGTGGCGAAGGGCAGGAACGGCGCGAACAGGCGGAGGACCGAATCCAGTGTCGTAGCCAACGCAGCCAGGACGCTGGCCTGCTCGGCCTCGCCATGGCCGCCGTACGCACGGTCCTTGACCAGTTCCACGTAATCATCGGTGAACGACCAGAAGAACGACTCGGTGATATCCAAAGCGCGCGCGTAATCGTAGTTGTCGAAGGCGCGCTTGGCGTCCTCGATCACGGTGGACAGGCGTGCCAGCAGTGAACGATCCAGACCGTTGGTGACAACCGAAGCATCGTCAGCCAAGACGTTGGCCTCGGTGGCGCCCAGATTCAGCACGAACTTCGAAGCATTCAGAATCTTGATGGCCAGGCGGCGGCCAATCTTCATCTGGTTGATTTCGTACGCGGTATCGGCACCCAGCTTGGCGCTGGCTGCCCAATAGCGCACGGCGTCGGCGCCGAACTTCTCCAGCACCTCGTTGGGAACCACGACGTTGCCCTTGGACTTCGACATCTTCTTGCGGTCCGGATCCAGGATCCAGCCCGAAATCGCTGCGTGCTTCCACGGGGCGCTGGCGTGCAGGGAATCTGCGCGGACGGCGGTGGAGAACAGCCAGGTGCGGATGATGTCGTGGCCCTGCGGGCGCAGGTCGAAGGGGTAGACCTTCGAGAAGAACTCGTCGTCGCGGCCCCAGCGGCCCGCGATCTGCGGAGTTAGCGAACTGGTGGCCCAGGTGTCCAAGACGTCGGCATCGCCGATGAAGCCATTGGCGGTGCCACGCTGATCCTCGGTGTAGCCGGTTGGCGCATCCGCGGCCGGATCAACCGGAAGCTGCTCGATGGCCGGCAGGATCGGTGCGTCGTAGTTCGGCTCGCCGTGCTCGTCGACCTGGTACCACACGGGTACCGGAACGCCGAAGAAGCGCTGGCGGGAGACCAGCCAGTCGCCGTTCAAGCCCGATACCCAGTTCTCGTAGCGCGAGCGCATGAACGAAGGATGGAAGTCGATTTCCTTGCCGCGGGCAATCATCTGGTCGCGGCGCTCTTCATCGCGGCCACCATTGCGGATGTACCACTGGCGGGAAGTCACGATTTCTAGGGGCTTGTCGCCCTTTTCGAAGAAGTTCACCGGACGCGAGATCTTCTTCGGTTCTCCGTCAAGCAGGCCCGCGTCGGTCAGCAGCTCGACCATGGTTTCCTTGGCGGAGAACACCATCTTGCCGGCGATCTGGGCGTAGGATTCCTTGCCGGCTTCGGTGGTGATCCACTCCGGGGTCTCGGCCAGGATGCGGCCGTCGCGCCCGATGATGGGACGGGTTGGCAGCTGCAGTTCGCGCCACCAGGTCACGTCGGTCAAGTCGCCGAAAGTGCACACCATGGCGATGCCCGAACCCTTGTCGGCCTGGGCCAGCGGGTGCGGGTGCACGGTGACCGGGACGCCGAAGAGCGGGGAGGTGACGGTCTTGCCGAACAGGTGCTGGTAGCGTTCGTCATCCGGGTGGGCCACCAGTGCGGCGCAGGCCGCCAGCAGCTCCGGACGGGTGGTCTCGATGAAGACCTGCTCGCCGTTCTCGGCGTTGAAGCCATAGCGGTAGTACGCGCCGGGCATTTCGCGGTCTTCAAGCTCGGCCTGGGCCACGGCGGTGCGGAAGGTGACATCCCACAAGGTCGGTGCCTCGGACATGTAGGCATCGCCCTTGGCCAGGTTCTCCAGGAAGGCACGCTGGGACGCAGCGCGGGAGTTGTCGTCAATGGTGCGGTAGGTCATGCGCCAGTCAACGGACAGGCCCAGGGTGGTGAACAGCTGCTCGAAGACCTTTTCGTCTTCGACTGCCAGCTCCTCGCACACCTCGATGAAGTTCTTGCGGCTGATAACGTCCCAGTCGCGCTGGTTCTTGGCCGGTTTTTCTGGTGGACGGTAGCCCTCGATGTACGGCTTGGTCGGGTCGCAGCGCACCCCGAAGTAGTTCTGCACGCGGCGTTCGGTCGGCAAGCCGTTGTCATCCCAGCCCAGTGGGTAGAAAACGTTCTTTCCGCTCATGCGCTGGTAGCGGGCCAACACGTCGGTCTGCGTGTAGGAGAACATGTGTCCTACGTGCAGGGACCCGGACGCCGTTGGCGGGGGAGTGTCGATGGAGTACACGGACTCGCGAGTGGTGTCCTCGTTGAAGTGATAGGTGCCCTCGGTGCGCCACCGGGACGAAAGACGTTCTTCCAAGCCTTCCAAAGCGGGCTTGTCAGGAACGGAAACCGTTGCGGGCGTGTCTGTGCCCAAGTTTTCTTCTGCCATAGCCTTATTCTTTCATGTTTTGCACAGCGACAAGGCATTGTTTCCCATGGTCTGCGCCACGATGCCGCCAAGGGCGGGTAAAACCGCGTTTTGGCCGCATTTCGGGCAGAAAGCAGAGGTCAACAGCCACAGCTCCTGGCATCCTGCAATTTGCCCATGAAGCAGTTGGGATCTGGAGGTCCTGAAACGTAAGAGAAATTCACGCCTTACCAGCTGGCAATGAAGTAGCCATAGAGTTGGAGGTATGACTAACACAGAATTTCAAGCATCCCGTTCCGCCGTTGTCACCGGCGCTTCTAGCGGTATTGGCCAGGCCACCGTTCGAGCCCTGCGCAATCAAGGATGGACCGTTTTCGCTGTCGCGCGCCGTGCGGATCGATTGGAAGCTCTTGCCCAGCAGACGGGTGCGATGTCCGTCCCTGCGGATGTCAGCGTCCAAACCGATGTTGAGGTATTGGCCAAGACTGTTGAAGCCGCAGGAGGCATCGATACACTGATCAATTGCGCCGGTGGCGCACGAGGTACTGAGTACTGGGCCGATGCCATTGACGAGGACTGGGAATTCATGTGGCAGGCCAATGTCATGGGAACGATGAGGCTTACTCGCGCCCTGTTGCCACAGTTGCGCCAGGCCCGGGGCACGGTCCTGAACGTGACCTCGACAGCAGCGCTAGCAAGCTACGAAGGCGGCAGTGGATACAACGCCGCCAAGGCGGCCGAGCGTGCCATGACCCAGGCTTTGCGTTTGGAAGAAGTGGAAAACGGCTTGCGAGTCATCGAGATCCTCCCTGGCCTGGTGCAAACCGAGGAATTCGCGCTGCGGCGCCTTGGCAGCCAAAGCGCGGCAGACAGTGTCTATGCCGGGGTTGACAATCCGTTGACGGCCGAAGATGTCGCCGAGGTGATTCGCTACGCCGTCAGCGCTCCAGCCCACGTTAATCTCGACGAGATCGTCATCCGGCCCCAGGCGCAAGCAGCCAACCACAAGCTAATCCGCAACGCCAAATAATCGTTGCGCAACCCACCGTTGAGGATTTATTCAATGAGCCAAAAAACCCAGCGCACGATTCACGTAGTTGCAACATCGCACGGAACGGACAATGCCAACGGCCAACAGCTGATCCACGATTTGCGAGCCCAGCTCGAAGAGCTGGGCAAGGACCAGATTCCAGCCTCGCTGGTATGGCACGAGGCCTACGTGGATGTGCAGCAGCCGTCGTTGGATGACGTGGTTGCCGGACTGCCAGGTGCGGAACCAGCCGTGGTTCTGCCGCTGCTGGTTTCAGATGGCGTGCACACCACCCTCGACATCGCCAAGGCCGTGGATTCCCGAGAAAATACTGTGTCGGCCGGTCCGCTAGGTCCGATGCCCGAGCTTGCCCAGGTCCTCGCGGACCGGGCTGAAGAGCATCTCGACGGTGACCCAATGGTCGTCCTGGCCGCTGCGGGCACCCGGCTTGAAATCGGCCAACGCCAAGTCCGCGACCTCGCCGGGCAAATTTCGCGCATCCTAGACCGTGACGTGCCTGTTGGCTATTGCGCCGGAGCAAAACCACAGATCTCAGAAGTTGTTGACGGCGCGTTAAAGCGTCCGGTGCTTGTTCTGAGTTCCTTGCTGGCCGACGGATACTTCCAGTACAAGCTCGCTAGCACGGGAGCAGATGTGGTGACAAGGCCTCTTTTACCTGACGTAACGATTGCGCAATGTTTCCTCGTGCGTCTCCAAGAGACGCTAAAACAGGCCGGTTATATGTCGCCAAATGACGAAGTTCTAACTCAGTAGGCAACCAGCGGTCATGTGACTACTTGCGTTTGCCGTCCCCCTGGGGTGGGTTTCTACGCTGGATTACATGACGCAGACAACCACACCCGCTCGTCCTAAGAGGGCGGCAAAGCCCAATGGCCAATGGAAAATCGACGGCCCTGCGCCGTTGAACGCCAACGAAGAAATGAAGGCCGCGGATAACGGCCTGAACGTGCGCCAGCGCATCGAGGAAATCTACTCGAAGCAGGGCTTCGATTCCATTGACCCAGAGGACCTGCACGGGCGCTTCCGCTGGTGGGGCCTCTACACCCAGCGTGCCCAGGGGATCCCGGGCGGCAAGACTGCGACGCTGACCCCCGAAGAACTTGAAGACCGCTACTTCATGCTGCGCGTGCGCATCGACGGTGGCGCGCTGACCACTGAGCAGCTGCGCGTCATCGGCCAGATCTCCACCGAGTTTGCCCGCGACACCGCGGATTTGACGGACCGCCAGAACGTCCAGCTCCACTGGATCGACGTTGTCGACGTGCCTGAGATCTGGCAGCGGCTGGAAGCCGTGGGCCTGCACACCACCGAGGCCTGCGGCGACGTTCCCCGCGTGATCCTCGGTTCGCCGGTAGCTGGCATCAGCAAGGACGAGATCATCGATCCGACCCCGGTGATCGCCGAAATTTCCCGCCGCTACATCGGCAAGCCGGAATTCGCGAACCTGCCACGCAAGTTCAAGACGGCCATCACCGGCCACCCCAGCCAGGATGTCGTGCACGAAATCAATGACATCGCCCTGATCGGCACCGTCCACCCGGAACTTGGCCCCGGATACGACCTCTGGGTGGGTGGCGGCTTGTCCGCCAGCCCGCGGCTGGGCGAGCGTCTCGGCGCCTTCGTCACCGAAGAGCAAGCGCCAGATGTCTGGGAAGGCATTGTCTCGATTTTCCGCGATTACGGCTTCCGCCGTCTGCGCAACCGTGCGCGCCTGAAGTTCCTGCTGGCCGAATGGGGCACCGAGAAAATGCGCCAGGTGCTGCAGGACGAATACCTGGGCTATGAGCTGCCCGACGGCCCGTTGCCTGTCCAGCCGACCGAGGCCGGGGACCACAGCGGAGTGAACGAGCAGAAGGACGGCAAGTTCTACATCGGGCTGACTGCTCCAGCAGGGCGAGTCTCGGGCACCTCGCTGACCGCTCTGGCTGATCTGGCTGAGGCACACGGATCCACCCGGCTGCGCACCACCCCGCACCAGAAGATCATTGCGCTGGACATCGCCGAAGACCAGGTCAAGGGCTTTGTCGGTGCGGCCCGCAGCCTGGGGCTGGAAGCGTACCCGAGCCTGTTCAAGCGTTCGGCGATCGCCTGCACCGGTATCGAATTCTGCAAGCTGGCGATCGTGGATACCAAGGACACCATGATCGACGCCGTGGCAAAAATCGAAGATCGCCTGGCCGACCATGAGGGCAAGCTGCCGCGCCAGCTGTCGCTGCACGTGAATGGCTGCCCGAACTCGTGCGCCCGCATCCAGACCGCCGACTTGGGCTTCAAGGGCCAGCTGATCACCAATGAGCAAGGTGAACAGGTTTCTGGCTTCCAGGTGCACCTGGGCGGGACCCTGGCCGGTTTCGAAAATGGCGAAGCGGCCCTGGGCCGCACGGTCCGCGGCCTGAAAGTCGCTGCCGATGAACTTCCCGAATATGTAGAACGCGTTGTCAAGAACTACTCGGCTTCCGCCACAGAAGGCGAGTCTTTCGCCGCCTGGGCCCACCGAGCCGAAGAGGATGAACTGAAATGAGCCAGCAGACCCCTAACCGCACCCGCAGCGAAGCAGAACTGCGCGAAATCGCACGGCTCGGAGCTGAAGAGCTGGCGTGGGATGCCAGCGCCGCGGAGGTTGTCGCCTTTGCCGCCAAGCACTTTGACGCCAGCGAAGTAGCCGTGGCCTGCTCCATGGCTGATGCGGTACTTCCGCAAGTCGTTGCCGAGCAGCTTCCGAAGGTCGATGTTCTCTTCCTCGACACCGGCTACCACTTTGTCGAAACCCGCAGCACCCGCGATGAGGTGGCCCGCGTCCTGGACGTGAACATTGTCGATGTCCTTCCCGAGCTCACCGTGGCCGAACAGGACGCCAAATATGGCAAGGACCTCTTTGCCAGCAATCCGGCGCAGTGCTGCCAGATGCGCAAGGTGGACCCGCTGGCCAAGTCCCTGGGCGGCTACAGCGCCTGGTTCACCGGGGTCCGCCGCGACGAGGCTCCCACGCGAACCAATACTCCGTTGGTGACTTTTGACGAAAAGAACGGGCTGGTCAAGTTCAACCCCTTGGCACCGTGGAGCTTTGACGAGCTGATCGACTACGCCACCGACAAGCAGGTCCCCGTGAACCTGTTGCTGTCCAACGGCTACCCATCCATCGGTTGCGAACCGTGCACCCGGCCCGTTGCCGAGGGCGAAGATCCTCGTGCCGGCCGATGGGCCGGGCTGAACAAGACCGAATGCGGCATCCACATCTAAGGAGCAAGCCATGACCATTACCGCTAACGCCCCCACCGGCACCCAGCGCAGCGTACTGGACGCCCTGGAAGCTGAATCCATCCACATCATCCGTGAAGTCCTCGCCGAATTCGAGAAGCCAGGTCTGCTCTTCTCCGGCGGCAAGGACTCCGTGGTGGTCCTGCACCTGCTGGCAAAGGCCGTCGCGCCACTGCGCGTGCCGATCCCGGTGGTGCACATCGACACCGGCCACAACTTTGCCGAAGTCCTGAATTTCCGCGATTCAGTAGTCGAAAAGTACGGGCTGAACCTTGTAGTCGGCTCCGTGCAGGAGTACATCGACCGCGGCGAGCTGACCGAGCTGCCAGATGGCACCCGCAACCGCCTGCAGACTCGTGTCCTGCTGGACACCATCGAAAACAACGGTTTCGATGTCGTCTTCGGCGGCGCCCGCCGCGACGAGGACAAGGCCCGCGCCAAGGAGCGCATCCTGTCGCTGCGCGACGAATTCGGCGTCTGGGATCCGCGCAACCAGCGCCCGGAAATCTGGAGCCTGTACAACGGCCGCCACGAGCCGGACTGGCATGTGCGCGCCTTCCCGATTTCCAACTGGACCGAACGCGATATCTGGGCCTACATCCAGCGCGAAAACATCGAGCTGCCATCGATCTACTTTGCTCATTGCCGCCAGGTCTTTGAACGAGACGGCATGTGGCGGGCGCTGACCCCGGTGAGCCAGCCCAATGATGACGAGCCGGTGATCATCAAGCAGGTGCGCTACCGCACCGTGGGTGACGCCAGCTGCACCGGAGCTGTGCTCTCGGCCGCCGACACCGTAGCGAAGGTGCTCGACGAACTGGCCATCGCCACCGTCACCGAACGCGGGGCCACCCGCGCCGATGACCGCATTTCCGCCGCGGGAATGGAAGACCGCAAGACCGAAGGGTACTTCTAAAATGACCACCACACTATTGCGCATCGCTACTGCAGGGTCGGTAGACGACGGCAAGTCCACTTTGGTTGGCCGGCTCTTGCACGATGCCAAGGCGATCCTTGCCGATTCCCTGGATGACATTGCCCGCACCAGCGCCGAGCGGGGCTTCGGCGGGTCCGATGGCACCTTGGACCTGGCCCTGGTGACCGATGGCCTGCGCGCCGAACGCGAGCAGGGCATCACCATCGACGTGGCCTACCGCTACTTCTCCACCGACAAGCGTTCCTTCATCCTTGCGGACTGCCCTGGGCACGTTCAGTACACCCGCAACACCGTCACCGGCGCCTCCACTGCGGATGTTGCCATCGTGCTGGTGGACGCCCGCAATGGCGTCCTTGAGCAGACCCGCCGCCACCTCGGCGTCCTCACCTTGCTGCGCGTTCCCAACCTGGTCGTGGCAGTGAACAAGATGGATCTGATCGGGTGGGATGAGCAGGCCTTTGGCGCCATCGAAGCCGAAGTCCTGTCGCTGGCTGCGGAGCTGGGCCTCCAGTCAACCACTGTTATCCCGGTCTCTGCGCTGCAGGGCGATAATGTGGTTGAACCATCCCAGGCGGCTCCGTGGTATGCCGGCCCCACCCTGCTGGGCCTGCTCGAAGAACTGGAACCGAAACTCGGCAGCGGCACCGCACGCCTGGATGTCCAGTACGTCATTCGCCCGCAGGGCGCCCTCGCTCCAGGCCTGGATCCGGAAGCCTACCGCGATTACCGCGGATATGCCGGAACCCTGGTCGACGGCACCTTGAACGTGGGGGATGCCGTGCAGGTGCTCTCCAACGGCCAGCCAGCAGCCAGCCGGGTCAAGGCCATCAGCACCCCTGCCGGTCCAGCCCAGAGCGCTCAAGGCGGCGAGGCGGTTGTTGTCGAGCTGGAATCGGACGTGGACATTGCCCGCGGCGACACCATCGTGGCCGGTGAACTGCCTGCGGCACAGCGCGAATTCCAGGCGAACATCTGCGTCTTGGATCCGGTAAAGCTCACCAGCGGCCAGCGACTGCTGATCAAGCATGGAACCAAGGTAGCCGCAGCCAAGCTGTCGACCATTGATTACGTGATCAACGTGGCCGACTATTCGCAGCAGCCAGCCGAATCCCTGGAACTCAACGACCTGGGCCGGATCACCCTGCGCAGCCAAGCCGCCTTGGCAATTGAACAGTACGCCTCCTCGCGTACCGGCGGCAGCTTCTTGCTGATCGATCCAACCACGGGTCGAACGCTGGCCGCGGGGATCATCGAGGAAAACCATGAAGCGGCCTGAAACTGCTGAACCGGCAAGGCATGGCAATCGTGTGCGCTTAACGGCTCATGGTCCCGAGGCGGGATACGGCGGCAGGTTTCTTGGGCTTGCAGGCGTAGGGGTGCTCGCTGCCCTGGCAGTGGTCACGGCCTTGTTGCCCGGGCCCAGCGACGAGCAGGCGCAAGCTGCGGATCTTGGACCCGCAGCCGAACTGAAGGTCGGCTACTTCGCGAACCTGACGCATGCTCCAGCCCTGATTGCCCAATCCGAAGGAATTCTTCAGGACGCGGTGCAAGAAGACGGAACCAAGGTGCAGAGCCAGGTTTTTAATGCAGGACCCGCAGCAGTGGAAGCACTGAACTCCGGTGCCATTGACGCGGCATACCTGGGGCCAAACCCGGCGTTGAACAGCTACCTCTCCAGCCACGGCGAATCATTGCGGGTGGTATCTGGTGTAGCCTACGGCGGTGCCAGCCTCGTGGTGAACGACCAGATCAGCAGCCCTGGGCAACTGGCTGGCAGCAACCTGGCTAGCCCGCAGTTTGGCGGCACCCAGGATGTGGCGTTGCGAAATTACCTCAACGGGCTAGAACTGAACCAGGACGCAACCGTCACACCGAGTTCCAATGGCACGGTGGCCCAGCTATTTGGCCGCGGAGAAATCGATGGCGCTTGGCTTCCTGAGCCTTACGCGTCGCTGCTGGTGGAAAAGTACGACGGCCATCGCCTGGTCAATGAGTCGCAGCTGTGGCCTGACGGAAAATTCCCGACGACAGTTTTGGCTGTCTCCCAGGACTTCCTGGCAAGCCATCCGGAAACAGTCCAGAAATTGGTGGATGCCAATACCGAGGCAATCAGCTGGTTGAACCACGCGGATGAAAAGCAAAAGCTCGAGGCCGTGCAATCCGCTTTGGTGAAGGCCAATGGAAGTTCGTTTGATGAGTCAGTAATCGCTTCTGCGCTGAAACAGATTTCATTCAGCGAAGATCCATTGCCTGAAACCTACCAAACGCTGGTGGACCATGCCGCCGCTGTTGGCGTTGGGTCCACGGGTGATGCACAAAGGCTTGTCGACACTCGCTTTCTCAACCAACAGGAGCGGTAATGGGAGTTCTACTCAATGAAGTATCGCTGAGCTATCCGGGCACGGGGCTGGTCATTGACCGGCTCAGCGCTGAAATTGAAGATGGCGAATTCATTGCAGTTCTCGGCGCCTCCGGATGCGGGAAATCCTCCTTGCTGAATATGATCGCCGGCTTGCTGGCGCCGAGTTCTGGATGGCTGGAAGTACCTGAAGACGGGGCCGCCTTCATGTTCCAGGACGCAAACTTGTTGCCTTGGCTCACTGCCAGCCAAAACGTCGACTTGGCCTTGAAGCTTGCCGGTTACCCGGTAGAGAAGCGGCCAGCACGAGTTGAAGAATTGCTGGATCTTGTTCAGCTGGGGCACGCCAGCAGCAAAAAGCCCCACGAGCTATCCGGCGGCATGCGCCAGCGGGTAGCCCTGGCCAGGGCTCTGGCACAGGACCGGCAGGTCTTGCTGATGGATGAGCCTTTCGCGGCGCTGGATGCCATTACCCGCGACATGCTCCATGAACAGCTGCGCGCCCTGTGGGAGCAAACGGGAAAGACGATCATCTTCGTTACGCACAATGTGCGCGAGGCAATTCGGCTGTCCGGACGGATCCTGGTGCTCTCTTCGCATCCGGGACGAATTCTGGAAACCCGCCGGATCACCGACGAATTACGCCAGGACCCGGCCCAAGCGGCCGCACTGGCAGATGAACTAACCACGATTTTGAGAAAGGAGCAACGGAAGCATGAGCTCACTGACCGAGTCTCCAACTGAGTTGAAGCCATTGCAGCATTCAAAGCTGCGCCAGCGCAGCCGCCTGGACGCAGTGGTCGCACCGTTGCTCACCGTGGTGGTACTGATTAGCCTGTGGCAGATCATTTCTTGGGCCAGCCCGCTGCGCGAGGATCTCTTCCCGGGCCCGCTGGCTGTCGCCCAGAAGCTTCCACAGCTGCTCTCCGACGGATCGCTGCTTTCAGCGGTGGGCACATCGCTATTCCGTGCCATTAGCGGATTCGCTATCGCGGTGGTCGTTGCGACCCCTGTGGCGTTGCTCCTGGCCCATCAGCCTTTGCTGCGCAAAGGTGTCGGCCCGCTGGTATCGGCGATGCAGGTATTGCCATCCATCGCGTGGGTTCCAGCGGCAATCATCCTCTTCGGATTGAGCGACGCAACCATTTACACGGTTTTGCTGCTCGGCGCGATCCCGTCCATCATCAACGGGCTGCTCGCCGGAATCGACATGATCCCGGCACAGTACAAGGCGTTGTCCAAGGTGCTTGGCGCCTCCAAATGGGAACATGTCATGCACATTGAGCTGCCAGCTGCCATGCCAGGCTATGTTGCAGGATTGCGCCAAGGGTGGGCCTTCGCCTGGCGCTCGCTGATGGCGGCCGAATTGATCGCGGTGGGCGGCTCGCTGGCCCTCGGCGTAGGCTCGCTGTTGCAGCGTGGACGCGACCTGGCAGATCTGCCATTGGTCATGCTGGTGATCCTGACCATCCTGCTGGTTGGCGTGCTGATCGAATTAGTATTCTTTGCTCCGATTGAACGCAAGCTTTTGCGTGATCGCGGCATGAGCCGAACTGGAGACAACAATGGCTAAAGGACATATCACCCTCATTGGCGGTGGCCCCGGTGATCCAGAATTGATTACCGTCGCCGGCTACAAAGCGCTTTTGTCCGCCGATGTGGTTTTGGCTGACCGGCTTGGCCCCACCGCATTGCTTGCCGACTTATCCGATGACGTCCTGGTGATCAACGTGGGCAAGTCGCCTGGCTGCCACGTGAAGACCCAGGATGAGACCAACGAGCTTTTGGTCAAGCACGCGCTTGAAGGAAAGCACGTGGTCCGGCTTAAAGGCGGAGACCCATTTGTCTTGGGCCGCGGCGGGGAAGAGATGCTCTACGCCGCCGAATACGGGATTTCCACGCGCGTGATTCCCGGAATCACCAGCGCCATTTCGGTTCCCGGCGCTGCCGGCATCCCGGTGACGCACCGAGGAATCGCTGCGGGATTCACCGTAGTGAGCGGCCATGCTGAACTGGCCGACGTGCCGATTCGCTCCGATCACACCCTTGCGGTGCTGATGGGAGTATCAAATTTGGCACTAATTGTTGAGACATTGCTTACCCGAGGTTTGCCGTCAAGTACGCCAATTGCGATAGTTGAGCGAGGTTACTCACAGACGCAGCGCACAACTATCGGTACGCTAGAAGAGATTGTAGTGCGCGCCCGCAAGGCCGCAGTGGCGAATCCGGCCGTCATCGTCATCGGTGATGTCGTTCGGCTAGCCCCGGAAGCCTCCGACCAACTGGTAGACCTCCTGCCGCTAGAGAATGCCGATGCCACCGAGCCGGCCTCATTCGTTGACTAAGAAAGAGAAGTTGTTTGATGAGTGAAATTATCGTCCCTGATCACCTGGCCTCCCGGGCACTGCGCGTGGCCATCGTTGGCGCCGGTCCTGCAGGCATCTACGCAGCAGACCTGCTGAACAAGAGCCAGCCAGTGTCCAGCGGTCAACTGAAACTGCACGTCGACCTCTTCGATGAGCTGCCCACCCCTTTCGGCCTGATCCGCTACGGCGTATCCCCGGATCACCCGCGCATCAAGGGCATTATCAACGCGCTGCACAAGGTGCTCGACAATGACTGGATCAATTTCTACGGCAATGTCGGCCTGGGCCGAGACATCAGCCTCGACGACCTGCACGCACGCTACGATGCAGTGATCATTTCCACCGGGGCCCAGAAGGACGCCGACCTGAACATCCCGGGCATCGACTACGAAGGCTCCTTCGGCGGCGCTGACTTCGTTTCCTGGTATGACGCGCACCCGGATGCAGACAAGAACTGGGACCTGTCGGCCAAGGAAGTCGCTGTTATCGGCAACGGCAACGTGGCCCTCGACGTCGCTCGCATTCTCTCCAAGCACGCTGACCAGCTGCTGGAGACCGAAATCCCAGAGCACATCTACCAGCAGCTGAACGACTCGGCCGTCACCGACGTCCACGTCTTCGGCCGCCGCGGACCAGCCCAGGTGAAGTTCACTCCTCTGGAACTGCGCGAACTGTCGCACTCCAAGGATGTAGACATCGTGCTGTACCCGGAGGACTTCGAATTCGACAAGGCTTCGGACGAAGCCATGAAGACCAATAACCAGACCAAGACCATGGTCTCGACCTTGACCAACTGGCTCATTGAGCAGGAAGAACGCGAAGAGGCACCAAGTGCTTCACGCCGCCTGCACCTGCACTTCCTGCAGTCGCCAGTCGAGGTTCTCGGTGAAGACGGCAAGGTCACCGGCCTGAAGGTGGAACGCAACGAATTGGACGGCAACGGCGGTGCCCGCGGCACCGGCGAGTTCGTCGAATACCCGCTGCAGGCCATCTACCGCGCCGTAGGCTACTTCGGCTCGGCCGTTGACGACATTGAGTACGACGGCGCCAAGGGTGTACTGCCAAACATCGAAGGCCGTGTTCTTGACGCTGCCGGAACCCATGTTCCGGGCCTCTACGCGACTGGCTGGATCAAGCGTGGCCCAATCGGCCTGATCGGCCACACCAAGGGCGACGCCTTGGAGACCATCACCCACCTGCTTGAGGACCTGACCCAGCTGGCTGAGCCTGAATCCTCGCAGCAGATCGCAGAGCTGCTTGAAAGCCGCGGTGTGGACTTCTCGGATTGGGATGGCTGGAAGACACTGGATGAACGCGAGAAGGAACTCGGCGCAGCCGAAGGCACCGTCTCCACTCGCTTCGGTGACATCACCCGTGACCGAATCAAGGTTGTCGAGCGCGAGGCCATGATGGAATTCTCTCGCGCAAAAAAATTAGCTGAGAGCCTGTAAGTCTCACCCCAGGCTCTGAGTCAAGTGGCACCCGTTGATCTTATGATCCACGGGTGCCATTTTTCGTCCACCACCGCAGGGAGTCGGACCGTTTGGTGTTTTCTTATTGCAGTGTTCGACGATCAAAGTTTTTCAAGGTTGAAAGACTATCGTGAATAGAGCTTAATCCCCGAGGATCTTCTCTGACAGATCAGATCGGAAACTGCTGTAGCTTAACCGCCAGTTTGGCTCATTTTCTTTGATATTGCTGAGGATTTTTTTGTAACTGTTCGTGTATGCATTCCTCTTTTCGAGACCTGTTAAGCCGAGTAGCAGCCAATTTGATCTTGGGTATTTCTTTTTGTTCTTGGTTAGTGCATCCAACACGAATGAGACCAAAATTCTAGAAGAGTCGAGCGAATCGAGGCACTCCTGAAATTTAGGAAGGTATCCGCCATGAATTGCTCTATGCCGTAAGAGGTAACAGTTTTTATACCATTCGCCGATTACCCCATCATCAATCGACCATGGTTCGCCGCCAAGGAGTGGATTGTAGTTGGACTTAATGCGTTTTGTAAGCGAACTCGTGGGACCAAATAGATGCACATCTTTAGGATCTGGAAGTATATTGGATTCGTTCGAAAAGTCGCTTCTAATTACTTTCGATTCCCAGAGCAACATTGTAAGCACAGTATCCAGGAACATTTCAGAAGCAGTCGCAGATTCGAGACAGGAAGCAGTGAGGTCGCCCTGCAAATGGAGCGCCGTGTACGCAGCAACCATTCGGTCTTTCGCACTGAGGATCTTGTTACCCGTTGCCAAATCCTGTAGTGCTAATTCGAATTCTGTAATCTTATCCTTGGTGAAAATTACTTCACTTTCCATTTCGGGAGCACGCGTACCTCCTAGGCCCATGGCAAATTCAGCAAGAGGCTTCACCCTTATTGCTTCCTGACCATTCGATCTTATTTCCTGTACGCGGCACATTCTGTAATAGATCGGCCCTTGGAGATGTCCTCCGGGCAGCAGAGGGATCGTGGATTCGAAAACGACTCGTAGAGCCATTAAATACATGTTTATCCCGCGGGATGCTCTAACGAGAGGGTTCGAGAGATCATCCCAGTTAAAAGTTGAGTTGTGTTTGTCGTTATATTTTTTGTCACCTTTCATTTTAGGAACGATTACCTCGAATACGGTCAACTTTCCTTCTAAAGAAGGTGTGAAAGCTCCACCTTGTCGTTGCCAAGCGGGTGCGTGCTCTTGCATTGATGGTCCATGTCTTGCAAATTCGTCAAGCGACAATAGATTCCTCGCCATTGCGGATAGGGGTGAGGTCGCAGTGTGTGCGGTAACAAGAACGACTAGTTCTTTGTCGGGTGATTTCAGTTGAATTCGTGTAGGTTCGTGGTCGCCGTCGATGCAAACATCGGGCAGAATGACTAGAAACTGATTGGCTGCATACCCTGTTGCTGACATGATTTCCTATCGTAATCTCTTTGATCTAAACCAATAGGTTTTTTCGATTATATCGCGCCGGGCAGTCGAGCGGTCGACCTCAAATTCGAAAATGTTTTGTTGTTGTGTATTTAGCGAATAGAGAGAAAGGATCTCAGTTAATCGCGATACGATCTATTCATGATTACTGCCGGTATGTTTCTGGGATTACATCCGTGTTTTGAGGATTTTAGCTTATGTACCATTAGAAGGTTGGCTTTTATCGCACTTATATATCCGCATGTTCTACATTCCATAATCTAGCGGGTCAGGTTTATGGTCAAAATATGAATCGCTAGTTTAGTCTGTGAGCTTCGTTTCTTTGCGGGAAGGTACGCATCGGCGAAGCATGATGAACAGCAAGATCATGCCTGCAGTGATAGACATGTGGCCAAGACCGGCGATGCCCGAAATCATCTTGGAAGACTCCATGCCTAGTACGGTCATAGAGCCGTGGGTGAGCTGCATTCCCGCGGTCAGGATTACTCCTGCGTTGTAGGTGCCCATGAACCAGGCAAAGAGCTTGCGGTGCTTGCTTAGCCCGAAGGACTTCTCCAGCAGCAATACCAGCAGCAGCATGATGAAGCCCAGAACCAGCAGGTGAGTGTGCACCACCGAAAGCTGGGTCCACTGTCCCTCGGGGAAGCCATTGATCTTGGTGAATTCGCGGTAGAAAAGACCTGAAGCAACGCCGAGGAGCATGTAGGCGAAGGAGAAATTAACGAGATTACGCATCGATTTTGCTTTCTTTCTGAATGGCTGGTTGTGCAAAAGACTTGGCGGGCGGGGAAGCTTTGCCAAAGATTGGATGCTTTCCTGAGCCCAGGACAGCGAAGAGCGCGGGCAGCATCAGTGTTCGAACCACGAAAGTATCGAGCAGGACGCCGAGCCCGACTATCAAGCCCAGCTGGCCCAGAACCGTCAGCGGCAAGGTTGCCAGGGCCGCGAACACGCCAGCCAACACGAGTCCGGCACTGGTAATGACTGATCCCGTGCGGCTAGCTGCCATGACGACCGCCTCACGCAGATCCAGTGCCTGTGCGTCTTGGCGCACACGCTGCGTCAGGAATATCGTGTAGTCCACGCCAAGGGCTACCAGGAAGACGAAGGCCAAGAGCGGCACTTGGACATCCAGTGCGTCAGCCTCGAAGACTATCGAGGAAACCAGGGAGCCGAGGCCAACAGCAGCGGCAGCGCTGAGCAGATTTGCCAACCCCAAGGCGAAGGCGGTGCGCCACGAACGGGTGAGCCAGCCGAGCATCACGAAGCAGATGGCCATGATCAGCGGGGCAACGAGGTACAAGTCGCGCAAGTGCATCTGGTGGGAATCCAGCTGTTCGGCGCTCTGCCCGCCCATCAGCACCTGTCCTCTGCCGATTGCTGCCGCGGTATCGCGCAGATCTTCCACCAGATCCCGGGCTTGCGCGGAGCTGGGATCTACAGCCGGAATGACGGTGAACTGCTGCCACGCGGTCTTCCCGAGCTGATGGACCTCGCCCACACGCTTGACGTTCGCGACGCTTGAGAGATCATGGCGCAGTACCTCGGTATCGATGTCTTGCGCCAATACCGTGATCGGCTGTGTTTCACCGGCGGGGAAGTGCTCAGCGAGAGTCTGCATGGCGTTGGTTGATTCGGTGGCCGTGCGGAACTGCTGGGCCTGGTCCAAGCCAATGCGCGTCCCGGTCAGCGCACCGGCAAGAACCAGGAGCAAAACCGCCAGCGCCGCGAGGTTCAGTCCCGGGCGATTCATCACAGAACGAGCGGCACGACTGAAGAAGTTTTCATTCTTGGCTTCCTGACCTGGACGAGGAATCAAAGGCCAGAAGGCATTGCGGCCGCACATGGCCAAGACCGGAGGCAGGAGGAATAGCGCGAAGACCGCAGCGATCAGCAAGCCAGCAGCGCAAACGATACCCAAACCGCGGGTATCTTCCATGGCAGCCAGCCCCAGCGTGAGCAGCGCCAAAACCACGGTCAGGTTGGAAGTCAGGATGGCTTCAAAGCTGGATGCCCACGCCCTGGATAGCGCCTGGCGATGATCGGAGCTTTTGTGCAGCTCATCGCGATAGCGGGAGATCAGCAACAAGGCGTAATTGGTGCCCGCGCCGAAGACCAAAACGCTGAGCACCCCGGAGTCGAAGTGCAGATCGAAGGCATTGCCCAGCAAATTGGCCACCAGCGAGGCGCTGCGATCGGCAATGGCAATCACGACCAGCGGGATCAGCCAGAGCACCGGCGAACGGTAGGTGAGGATCAGCAGGACTGCCACGATGCCGACGGTCACGGCCAGCAGGGTGAAATCAGCCCCCGCGAAGGCATTGGTGATGTCCACCGCGAATGCGGTGGAACCTGTGACCTGCAGCGCCATCCCATCGGCGCGATGGTCCTGGACCCAGTCGCGGATCTCGTTGAGCTTCTCACGATCGGCCTGATCTGAGACCGTGCCCCAGGTCAGCGGAACCATCGCTGCCTGCTGGTCCTCGCTGGCCAAGGTGCGCCCTGCGGTGACCCCGACGTCGTGGCTCAGTGCCGTGCTGAGCTGGTCCAGGGACGCCAAGTCGGCGTTGCCCAAGACCTGGCCATCGGGGCGGTTGGCCACCAGCAGGGCCGAGCTCTGGGAATCGGTGGTGTTGGCCTCCAGGATTTCGGCGACCTGCGCCGAATCCGAGCCGTCGACCAGAGAACTGGCCGAACGGGCGGGAGCCTGGATGCTGCTCAGGGCTCCGAAGAGCACCAGGACCACTGCAAAAACTGCGGCGGCCCAGATGCGGGCACCGCGGCGGCTGGTCAGCGAATCGCCGACCCGGGAGATAACTGGAACTTTCATAGTTCCAGTCAACGAGAATTTACGGGTTCAGCCATCGTGGAATGAGGTGAATAAAAGATCAACCGAAAGGTTGAGAGTACCTCTAGCGTGTCGGCCACACGATAATCGACGCTACAGCAAACCGGCCTCGCGGGCTTTATTAATTGCGTCGGTCCGCGTCCTCGCCTGAAGCTTGTCGAAAATGTGCACCAAGTGCGTTTTGACCGTCGCTTCAGAGACAAACAAGGACTTGGCGATTTGCTTGTTGCCGGCCCCGGTTGCCAGCTGCACGAGAACATCGCGCTCTCGGGCGGTCAGCTCCGCTTTGGGCCGACGCATGCCTTCAACCACACGGCGGGTCATTTCCGGGGCCAGAACCATGAGACCCGCGGCAGCTTGGCGCAAGGACTCGACGATGGTTTGGGCGCTGACGTCCTTGAGCAGGTAACCGCAGGCACCGGCTTCAATGCACGCCAGAATCTCCGCATCCTTGTCAAAAGTAGTCAAGATCAGCACCTGTGGCGCGCGGGGCAGCCGTCTGATGCTTGCAGTTGTCTGGGCGCCATTCATCCCTGAACCCAGTCTCAGGTCGCAGAGCACAACGTCAATTTGCTGATCTTTGGCGAATTCAACGGCTTCTTCTCCGGTGGAAACTTCGCCCACGACCTGGATATCGCCGTAATTTTCGAAAAGCGCTCTCAGCCCGGTGCGAACTATCGGGTGATCGTCCACCAACAGGATGCGGATCATGGATTGTCCTTTCGTGCCCGAAGAGGCAGATGGGCGCACAAGGCGGTGCCGTCTCCAGCAGCGCTTTCCACTTCCAGTCCGCCGCCAAGTTCAATGAGGCGTCGGTTCATCGCCGTGAGGCCAAAGCCTCCCACCTGCGTGTTTGGCAATAGCCGGCCGGCCGGGGGAGTAAAACCAATACCGTCATCCACGATATCCAGGCGTATCTCGTCATCGCTGAAACTCAAGCTCACGACGACCTTTGCGGCTTGTGCATGCCGGCGAACGTTGGACAGCGCCGACTGGGCCGTCCTCAACAGGGCAATTTGAACACTGGGGTCCAACAGCGGCAATCCAGGCTCAATATCCAGAGCGGATTCAACACCGGAGTCGCTGCTGAAGTTCTCAAGGACGCGAGAGAGGGCTCCGGCGAGCGCCTGCGAATCGAGTTCAGCAGGTGCCAGGGCGGCAATGATTCGGCGCAGGTCATTGAGTGCCTGCGCGGAGAGCTGGTCGATTCGTTGCAGCGCCTCTTGCGCCGCACCGGCGTTGCTGGCGCCCGTGGCGGCCTTGGCATGCAAGCCGATGGACGATAGCTGCTGGGCGATAGTGTCGTGGATTTCCCGGGCTAGGCGTGTGCGCTCGGCCGCGATTCCTGCTTCATGCTGGGAACGGGCCAGATCCTCTTGGAGCGCGGCCATTTCCTGTTGGGCTCTCATTAAGGAATTGACCAAAGAGGTGCGTTCTTGGGCGTCCCGTTCCATCTGCAGGTAGCCTCGCGAAATGCCCCAGGCAAAAAGGCCGCCGACCAATGGACCGGCTGCGGACGCAAGGCTGAGCTGCGTGTGGTGCAGGTAGGGTGCGAGCAAGGTAAAGGCATAAACCACGACGGACCACAGCACTGAAGGCAGGAATGGCAGCTGGTGCCCAATTAGCAGCCAAAGGCTGAAGGCTAGCCACATGAATTCAGCCGAAATCAAGAGGCTTGCTATCCAGATTCCCAGCAGGAGCGCCAACCACCACGTGGGTTTGGGGAAGATCCTGTTCTTGGCATGCGGGATGAATCCTGCGCTGTACCAGACGGCGAAGAGCAGCGAGATGAGAATTGCCGGCAGCGCATTGTCTTGTGCCGAAACTTGTCGCAGCAGCGCGATGACAAGCAGAATGGCTGTCACCAGATGCTGTCCCCAGCGCAGCACCCTTGGCGAGGCCAAGGAGTGCTGCTGATTCTGGGTCTGAACCGATCGTGGCTCCGTAGTACTCATGGATGCCAGCCTACCTAAAGGGTGCGTTGCCTATTGCTCGGTGAGCACCACCAGTTGAGCTGTTGCCCGGGTCATGGCCACGTACCTGCGGACAGCGCCGCCCAAGCCTGTTCCGAAGGACTGTGGCTGGCAGACGAGTACCAGGTCGAATTCCAGCCCCTTGGCGTTCTCCGGAGATAGCACGCTGACCCTGCTGGGCGCACGGAAGACAGGGGCACCGATGACGGCTGCCGTGCCCTGGGCATTCTCGGCCAGCCAATGATCCAGAATTGTTCCGAGTTCTGTGGGCCGGGCGTACTTTACTGGCGCACCGTCTAGGCGCAATGATCGCGGCACGTTCGCTTCTGGCAGGTGGGCCAGAATCTGCTCTGCGGCAGCTTCCATGATCTGCGCGGTACCTCGGTAGTTGACGTGTAGCGGGGATACGGTGATGTCGCGAATGCCAACCTGGGCCAGCCGCTGTTCCCATGTCTTCCTGAAGCCGTCGACGGCCTGGGCCCTGTCGCCCACAATGGTCAGGCTTCCTGAGGGGCAGCGCCTTTGGACCATCGCCCACTGGGCATCGGTCAAATCTTGCGCTTCATCGATGATGACATGTGAAAAAGGTCCACTGTAGCCGCCTGAGGCCACATGGCTCTCCAGGCCTTGGGCAAGCAGTTGCTCCTGAAGGTCTTGGTGCATGAGCTGGGACGACAGGTCTTCCTTGTCGTCAGCCGAAGCCATCAGGTCATCAATCACGTTTTTCCACCGCTGGCGCTCGGCAGCTATGCGCGATTGCTCATCGAGATGTTTCGATTCGCTGTGCGGGTCGCCAATGAGGAAGCGGGCCAAATCAATCAGGGGGATATCTGATGCGGTCCATGCCCCGGCTGCAGAATTTGCCAGCAGCTTTGCAATTTCTTCACTGCCAAGTTCTCGGCCGCTATAGCGGAGCAGCGCTGGCGTCGAATACAGGGCCTTGAGCAGATTTAGCGGATCCAACACGGGCCAGTGCTCATCTAGCAACCCGTTCAGCGCTGTACTTCGCGCCAACTCTGCGCGCAGCAGCGGCTCATCGTCATCGGCACTGGCAACTTGGGGAAGCAGCTGGTCTATGAGGGCTTCGCGTAATTGGATGCGTGCTTCATTGTGCGGGGTATCGTGATCAATCGTGGCAGAGGCATTGCGCCACAGCTGTGATGTCACGGTGGCTTGAGCTTCTGCAAGGTCGATGAGCACGTCGGCGGAAGGAGGTTCTTCAAAGACCAGCACTGCCCGCTTGATTGTGTCCAGCATTGCCAAGCTGGATTTTATGCGATGGACTTCTTGATCCGGTTCCACAAGCACGCCGTCGCCATTCGAAACTATATTCGAAAGCGTTGAAATGAGAACTTCGTCCTCACCGAGATTCGGAAGAATGTCAGAGACATAGGTGGAATAGGCTTCGTGCGGGCTTACCACCAAAATTCTGCCACCTTGGCTGCGAAGCCGCGGATCCGCGTACAGCAAATAAGCTGCGCGATGCAGGGCAACCACCGTCTTGCCGGTACCAGGGCCTCCATCCACGACCAAGGCGCCCTGCGAGCCGCTTCGGATGATTGCATCTTGATCGGACTGGATGGTGGAAAGCACGTCCTGCATTTTTGGTGAACGCTTGCTGCCAAGGGACGCAAGAAATGATGAGTGGTCATCCAAACGGGCATGGGAAGCCAGCTGGGAAGAATCGAACACTTCGTCCCAATAGTCGGAAATGCGTTGCCGGCGCCAACGGTAGCGGCGGCGTATCGCCAGGCCGTAATTCTTTTCGTGCGTCGCAGCGAAAAACGGTTCTGCTGCCGGGGCGCGCCAATCAATCATCAGCTGCTTGCCGTGTTCATCGCTCAACCCCAGACGGCCCACGTAGATGCGCTCGCCGGTCTCAGCCAGTTCCATGAATCCCAAGCAGGCGTACGGGCCTATTCGGTCTAGCTGGCGCAGCCGCTGAGCCATTTCACCGAGTTCGACATCGCGTTCAAGGGATTGCTGCAGAATGCCGGCCTGGTCTTTTCCTCGTGCGGCGATGCGCTCGATCAGTTCGGAACGGAGCTGCTCGATCCGCGCGGCGATTTCGGAGAGCTGTTGCTGGTCTTGTTCGGTATTGGCAGGGCTCTCTGATGATGGACTTGGCTGGGTGGCATCGAAGTAGCTGGTATTTGAGGTTTTGGCAGGCACGCGGGCTCCCTGAAGTGGCTGGCTTTCGTGGCGAAGATATCGATTATGGACCATCTGCGGGGCCTTGCGGCAAGGCCCCCTCGACGCGCTATTCTGAAAATGCAGGGATTGTTGTTTTGGGTTTTTCAGGCTGGGTGCTGTGAGCCTGAACTCACTTGCGATCCCTGGGATTCTGGTGAATGTCCACCACGGGCATCACGCGGTACGATATAAGGACTGCGACTTTGACCCGGCTATCACCGGCGAGTCTTCGGAAGAACAGTGTTCCGCATTGATTGGAACCACCTAGTAGAACCGAACGGGACCAGCCCGTCACAGCTGATGATAAGTGGTTCTCCACCATCTGGTGGGGGATAAGCGGGGTGGTACCGCGGCATTCGTGCCGTCCTCGTAGGCAAGGATTTATCGACCCTACGCTTGAAGGACGGCCCATTCGATGAGCTTCTACCCGAAGGTCACTACTGACCCAACCGGTTCGACCCCGGCTTCACCGCGCTTCCCTGAACTAGAGAAGCGCGTCCTCGAATACTGGAAGAACGACGACACTTTCCAGGCCTCCATTGACCAGCGCGAGGGCGAAGAATTCGTCTTCTACGATGGCCCTCCATTTGCCAACGGGCTGCCGCACTACGGCCACCTGCTCACCGGCTACGTCAAGGACCTGGTCGCCCGCTACCAGACCCAGCGCGGCAAGCGCGTCGAGCGCCGCTTCGGCTGGGACACCCACGGCCTGCCCGCCGAGCTGGAAGCCATGAAGCAGCTGGGCATGACCGACAAGAAGCAGATCGAAGCCATGGGCATCGACAAGTTCAATGATGCCTGCCGCACCTCGGTGATGAAGTACGCCGACGAGTGGAAGCAATACGTGAACCGCCAGGCTCGCTGGGTCGACTTCGAAAACGACTACAAGACCCTGAATGTCGAGTTCATGGAATCGGTCATCTGGGCCTTCAAGCAGCTCTCGGACAAGGGCCTGACCTACCAGGGCTTCCGCGTGCTCCCATACTGCTGGAAGGACGAGACCCCGCTGTCCAACCATGAGCTGCGCATGGACGACGACGTCTACAAGAACCGCCAGGACCAGACCGTCACCGTGGGCTTCACCATCCTTGCCGGCGAAACCGAGGCTTCCAAGGCCCTGGCCGGCGTGCAGGCCCTGGCCTGGACCACCACCCCGTGGACGCTGCCGACCAACGCCGCGCTGGCCGTGCATCCAAGCATCGAGTACGTGGTGGTTCCTGCCGGTGAAGCTGGTGTGAAGGCTTCGGCCGCCGCCGGCCCATTCCTGCTGGCCAAGGACCTGCTCGGCTCCTACGCCAAGGACCTGGGCTACAAGGATGCCAAGGAAGCTGCCGCGGCGATCACCGCCAGCTACACCGGTGCCCAGCTGGCTGGCGTGCGCTACCAGCCGTTGTGGGATACCTACACCGACACCGAGAAGTACGGCACGCAGAACGCCTGGCAGATCCTCACCGCCGACTACGTCACCGTGGCCGACGGCACCGGCATCGTCCACCAGGCTCCGGCCTACGGCGAGGATGACCAGAAGGTCTGCGAAGAGCACGGCATCCCGGTGATCCTCTCGGTGGATGAGGGCGCCAAGTTCCTGCCGGTCTTCGCCTCCGGCCCGCTGGCCGAGATCGTCGGCGTGCAGGTCTTCGACGCCAACAAGACCATCACCACTGTGCTCAAGGACGAGGCCAAGCTGGTCAAGCAGGCCTCCTACGAGCACTCCTACCCGCACTGCTGGCGCTGCCGCACCCCGCTGATCTACCGCGCGATCTCCTCGTGGTACGTCGAGGTCTCCAAGTTCAAGGACCGCATGGTCGAGTTGAACGAGCAGATCAACTGGATCCCGGGCAACGTGAAGCACGGCCAGTTCGGCAAGTGGCTGGAAAACGCCCGCGACTGGTCCATCTCGCGCAACCGCTACTGGGGCTCGCCGATCCCGGTCTGGGAATGCACCGGCGCCGAGTGCACCCACCGCGAAGTCTTCGGCTCGCTTGAAGAGATCAAGAACTTCTTCGGACGCCTGCCGGTCAACCATGAGGGGCAGCCGGATCTGCACCGCCCGTTCATCGACGAGCTGACCTGCGCCCATGAGGGCTGCGCCGAAGGCGGCACCCTGGTGCGCGTGGAAGACGTGCTCGATGTCTGGTTCGACTCCGGCTCGATGCCCTACGCCCAGGTGCACTACCCATTCGACAACCAGGACTGGTTCGATGGGGGACACCACCCGGCTGACTTCATCGTGGAGTACATCGGCCAGACCCGTGGCTGGTTCTACACCATGCACGTGCTCTCCACCGCGCTCTTCGACCGCCCGGCCTACACCAACGTGATCTCCCACGGCATCGTGCTCGGCTCGGATGGCCAGAAGATGTCCAAGTCGCTGCGCAACTACCCGGACGTCACCGAGGTCCTGGACCGCGACGGCTCCGACGCCATGCGCTGGTTCCTGATGGCCAGCCCGATCCTGCGCGGCGGCAACCTGGTGGTCACCGAGCAGGGCATCCGCGACGGCGTGCGCCAGGTGCTGCTGCCGCTGTGGAACGTCTGGCACTTCTTCAACCTCTACACCAACTCCGCGAACAACGGGGCCGGCTACGAGGCCAAGCGCTCCACCAGCTCCACCGATCCGCTGGATAAGTACATGCTGGCAGCCACCGGCCAGCTGGTGCGCGAGGTCACCGTTGCACTGGATTCCTACGAGGTTTCGGACGCGACCGAAGCAGTGCGCCAGTACATGGACACGCTGACCAACTGGTACGTGCGCCGTTCCCGCCAGCGCTTCTTCGACGAAGACACCCAGGCCTTCGACACCCTGTACACCGCACTGGAAACCCTGGTGAAGGTCACCGCTTCGCTGCTGCCGCTGGCCAGCGAGGAGATCTTCCGCGGGCTCACCGGCCAGCGCTCGGTGCACCTGACCGACTGGCCAGATGCCAACGAGTTCCCAACCGATGCTTCCTTGCTGGAAACCATGGAAACCACCCGCAAGATCTGCTCGGTCGGCTCCTCGCTGCGCAAGGCCAAGAACCTGCGCGTGCGCCTGCCACTGGCAGAACTGAAGATCGTCCTGAACGGTGCGGCCCGGCTGGAGGGCACCTACGCCTCGATCATCAAGGACGAGCTGAACCTGAAGGCCGTGACCCTGATCGACGCCGAAGGCGTGGACGCCGCCAGCTACGGCATCAGCCAGCAACTGGTGGTCAATGCCCGCGCTGCAGGCCCCCGATTGGGCAAGAACGTGCAGCAGGCCATCAAGGGCGCCAAGTCCGGGGACTGGTCGGTAGCCAATGGCGTGGTCACCGCCGGCGGCCTGGAATTGGCCGAGGGCGAATACACCCTGGATACCGTGGTGGACGCGGCCGGCGAGATCGCCGCGGCGGTCATCGACGGCGGCTTCCTGGTGCTGGACACCGAGGTGACCGAGGCACTGGCCGCCGAAGGCACAGCGCGCGACATGATCCGCGCCATCCAGTCGGCCCGCAAGGATGCCGACCTGCAGGTTTCCGATCGCATCCGCACCGTGATCACCGCCAACGCCGCGACCATCGCGGCGCTGGAAGCCAACCGCGAGCTGGTGGCCGGTGAAACGCTGACCGCTCAGCTGGAACTGGTGGCCGATGATGCCGCCGCGGACGAGCAGATCACCGTATCCAAGCTGGATTCCGACAAAGTTGAGGTCAACTAGTGAGCGAACTGGACCGCGTCTACGGGCAGCTGCTGGCCCGCGCGCCGGAAAACAAGATGGAACCGCGCATGGATCCGATGTTCCGCGCGATGGAGATCCTCGGCGAGCCGAACAACGCCTGCCCGGTCATCCACATCACCGGCACCAACGGAAAGACCTCGACCGCCCGGATGATCGAGTCGCTGCTCATCGCCCATGACCTGCGCACCGGCCGCTATTCCTCGCCGCACCTGGTCTCGGTCACCGAGCGCATCGCCATCGATGGCGAGCCAGTGGACGATGAAACGTTCGTGCGCGTTTGGGACGAAATCAGCCCGTTCTTGGAGATTGTTGACGCCGAGCTCGTGGAGCGCGGCGAAAACAAGCTGACCTACTTCGAAGCCGTCACCATTTTGGCCTTCGCGATTTTCGCCGAAGTCCCGGTCGATGTTGTGGTGCTGGAAGTCGGCCTGGGCGGCATCACCGATGCCACCAACGTGGCGGATGCAGATGTCTCGGTGTTCACTCCGATCTCCCTGGACCACACGGACCTGCTGGGCGATACCACAGAGCTGATTGCCGAGGAAAAGGTGGGCATCCTCAAGCCCGGCGGATACCTGGTTTCCTCGGTGCAGCCCACGGATGCAGCCGATGTCTTGCTGGCCCGCGCCCGCGAGCTGGAAGTGCCGGCCGCGTTCGACACCCTGGACTTCAAGCTCTTGGAGCGGAAGTCCGGCGTTGGCGGACAGCTGCTTTCGATCCAGGGCCAGGCCGCACGCTATGAAGAGATTTTCCTGCCGCTCTTCGGTGCCCACCAGGCGCAGAACGCCACCGTCGCCCTGGCTGCGGTGGAGGCCTTCCTGGGCGGCGGGCAGCGCGAGCTGAACATTGAATTGGTGCGCCAGGGATTCGCTGCGGCGTCCAGCCCGGGCCGGCTGGAACTGGTGCGCAGCGCGCCGAGCATTCTTGTTGACGCCGGGCACAACCCGGAAGGCATTCGCGTCTCCGCGGAAGCCATCAAGGAGTCCTTCGGCTTTACCCGGCTGGTTCTGATGGTTGGCATCTTGGCGGAGAAGGACGCAGAAGCAATGCTCTACACCATGCGCGAGGAGTACGGCGATATGGTCGAAGATCTGTGCATTACCCAGTCCTCGTCGCCACGAGCTATCCCCGCCGGCGAATTGGCCAATCTGGCCATGAACGCCGGATGGCCTGAAGAAGATATCCACGTGACCGAGGACCTGGAAGACGCGGTGGAGTGGTCGGTGGGCCGCGCCGAAGCTGGCGAGGACCTCGGTGGCGGCGTGCTGGTGACCGGTTCGATTACACTGGTGGGCGAGATTTCCCTGTTGCTCAAGAAAGGCGACTCCTAATGGCCAAACTCACCCGTGCCCAGCGCGAGTGGCGTCCGGGCATGAAAAAGAAGCTGCGGTCGACCAAGATGATGTTCGCGTCAACCGTCCTGGTCTGCGAGGCGCTCCTTGCAGTATTCGTCACGCTTGCTGCCTTTGGACTGAAGCGCGGGGGAGAGCCGGTGGTCGTTCTCACCCTCGGCGCTGTGGTTGCACTGTTGTGCATCCTGAACTGCGCCTTGCTCGGCAAGAAAATCGGCTACATCATCGGCTGGATTCTGCAGGTGGTCTTCTTCCTCACGGGATTCATTCTCGTGGACATGTTCTACCTGGCCGCCGCCTTTGCGCTGTGCTGGTGGTACGCCTTGTACAAGGGCGAAGAAATCGACGTGGAAAATAAGCGCCGTGCCGCAGCCCAGGAAGCCTGGGATAAAGCCCATCCCGAACAAGCCTGAAAACCTAGAAATACATCAACGATACGAAGAGGTAGTCAAATGACTGAACGTACCCTGATCCTGGTCAAGCCAGATGGCGTCAAGCGCGCCCTGACCGGCCAGATTCTTGCCCGCATTGAAGCCAAGGGCTACACCATTGCCAAGCTGCAGCAGCTGGAAGCAACACGTGAGCTCCTGGCCGAGCACTACGCCGAGCACGAGGGCAAGCCATTCTACGAGCCGCTGGTCGAGTTCATGCTCTCCGGCCCGGTCGTCGCCATCGTCGCAGAGGGCCAGGGCGTTATCCCGGGCTTCCGCTCGCTGGCTGGCACGACCGACCCAACCACCGCAGCTCCAGGCACCATCCGTGGCGACTTCGGCCGCGACTGGGGCCTGAAGGTGCAGCAGAACCTGGTGCATGGTTCAGACTCCGCTGAGTCCGCAGAGCGCGAGATTGCGATCTGGTTCGGCAAGTAAGCCAGAGGCCGAAGAGCCCCGACAGTTTAAAACTGTCGGGGCTCTTTTGCGTTAATGCCGGTTTCAGTACCAGTCATCCAGGCTTTCGGCAACTGGCCCAGGAGCCTGGGTCGCGCGGTGCACAAACGGGTAGGAAGTTTGAGGATCATGAACCGAATTTCGTCCGAGGTCTTCAACCGAGCCGATCTTGACGACCTGATGATGCCCTGCCGTTGCATCGACCAGGTGCGACAAATCATCATCCATGTTCTCGTTGCTGAAACTCAACATTCTCAGTCCTTCCAGGCTTGTTGCGTATCGACCGCTATTTTGCGGGACTATAGGTCCGGGGTGAGTGATCGTCCCGGCGGAAGATCAGGTGCTGCCGGTCAACCATCCTCACTTCAGTCACATTAAACACACTGGGCACTTCCGTGACAACGCCATCCAGCTGATTTCGAGCTGCGGCAGCCAATGAACCGAAAGCCGATCAGCCGCGCATCACGCTGGATCAGCCCGTTTCGAAATCATGCTAGCAATCGCACCTGGCGTTTTAAAGAATTTGCTCCACAGAAACAAGCCGGGTGTCTGCTGTGAATCTGTGGAGCATCATATTCTTCAAGCTGTCGAGGGCCGCGGCTAGCCTTTGCCTTCCCCGGAAGGGTTGTCCTGGCCAGCCTCGAGCTTTTCGAGGGCTTTCTCGTCTTGGTCGGATTCAACTTCCGATTTGATCTCGGCGCTGGCATCAGGGACCGGGTCGTTTCTTTCCCGACCCGTCCAGACCTTGATCACTGCCCACGATGCGGCAACCAGCGGAACCGAAAGCACGGCGCCAACGATGCCGGCCAGGACAGTGCCTGCGGTCAAGGCCATCAAGACCACCAATGCGTGCAGGTTCAGGGCGCTGGCCATGACAACCGGCTGCAGGAAGTTTCCTTCAAGCTGGTTCACCAGGATCACTGAGGCCAAGACAATCAAGGCAACGATGGGGCCGTTGGTTACCAGGGCAATCAAGGTCGCAAGAACACCGGCGACCGTGGCGCCAACCATGGGCACGAACGAACCGAGGAACACGATAATGCCCAACGGAATCGCCAGAGGCACGCGGACGATCAGCAAGGTCGCCGTGATGCCAATGGCGTCTACGGCAGCAACGGTAGCGGTGCCGCGAATGTACCCGCCAAAGGTGCGCAGTGCCCGGTCTCCTGAGAGGATCCACTTGTGGCGGTAGTGCTCAGGAGTCCATGAAACGGCAAAGGCCCAAATCTTGTCGCCGTCCTTCAAGAAGAAGAACAGGATGACCAGCAGCAGTACCAGGCCTGTGAGGAAGCTGCCGGCTGCGCTAAGGGTATTCAGCGCGCCAGTTCCGAACTGCGAGCTGGTCAAGAAGCCGGTGATCGTGTCAACAACGCTATCGATCTGCGCTTGGTCAATCGCGATCGGCAAATTGCCCATCAGGTCCTGGACCATGTCGTTGAGCTGATTGAAACCCTGGACGGCTTTGTCAACGAGTTTTGGCCACTCGTTAATAACGGAGAAGACCAATCCGGTGCCGATTCCACCGAGAATCAGCAATGAACCGAGGAACACGATCCAGGCCGAGAGCATCGGCGAGAAAACCTTGCGCAGTTTCACTACCAGTGGCCACAGCGCGCAGGAGATGATCACGGCAAGCAGGGTGGGGATGACGATCATCGTCAAACGCAGCATTCCGATGACGAGGAAGGCGCCCAATGCGCCGACAACGAGCAGCTGGGCGCTGCGGATCCCCAGCCGGCCGAGAAGATCAGTCCACAGCCCGCTGACCGTGAAGTCGGGTTTTGCATCCGTGCCGGCCAGCGTGGAGCCCGTCGCCGAAGCTGGAATGGCTTCCTGTGCGTGCTGTTTCTTCGGCGCCTGGGATTTACCCTTGCGGAAAAGGGCCATGGTTACTCCTTGTCGCTAGTAATAATTAGTTCTAAGAATAGGCTAGCTAGTTCGGACGCTGTGCGGGCAACACCGAAAGGATGATTTAATCCAGCGCAAGGCTGAATATTTGTTTCCAATGCCGAGGTTCCCCAGCCGTGCCAAAAAGAAATGGCCGCCCGCGATCGCGGACGGCCAGCACGCCCGAACGGCGTGAGCTAGACGCTACTTTCTGAAATATTCCTCGGCGAGCAGTCCCATGATGATCTTGTCGTGGAACGATCCGTCATGGAAGCCGGCCTGCCGAATGCGCCCTTCTTCCCGGAAGCCGGAACGGATGAACGTGCGCAGCGCCCTTTCGTTGTAGGCCCAGACAGTCAATCCAATGCGGTTCAATCCCATTTCACGGAAGCCGTAGTCAATGATCATCTTGGCGGCCAGGGTTCCATAGCCCTGTCCGACATTTGATCCGCCAATCATGATCATGAGTTCTGCGGACCGGGCAGGTGCGTTGTAGTCATATAGCGCGGTGTGCCCGATCAACGTGTCGTCGGGCAGGGTGATCGATAGGCCAACACCGTCCGTGGTGCCACGATTCAGGCTTCGGGACTTGAAGAGGGCGGCCGCTTCGTTGACCGGATGGGGGAGCACCAGGCTTCCCTGCAGTGCCATGAATTCCGGGCTGTTCCACCATTGCGTGAGGAAAGGCAGATCATCTTCCTGGAGTTCGCGCAGGCGCAGTTGTTCCGAGATCAGAAGATCGATCCCGTAGTTTTGGGCATTTTCTGTGTTCCATGTGTCACTTGCCATGTTCCCAATCTAGCGGTCTTAGCTGGTCAAGGACGGCAAAATCGCGACGCGCGCGGCCAAATCATCGGAAATCAGACGCGCTGGCACAGCTATCCGCTGGCTGCAGGCAAAAGAAAAGCCGGTTCGTTCCCAAGGCAACGAACCGGCAATCGACAGCGGGGCTTAGCCGAAAAATGCGTTCGGGAAGCGAAGCACCACTGTAGCTGCAACCAAGAGCCACAAGATGGCGGTGACAATCAAGCTCCACTCGGTGAAGAACTTTCTCACCGCTGCGCCAGCGGGGATCACGCCCGTGACCACATTGCGAGCCGTAGTGAAGACAAAGAGCGGTATGGTCATGGCCCACACGACCATGCAGTACGGGCACAGCGCGTTGATCTCGTAGAGGGCTTGCGACCAGAACCAGATGACCAGGCCCATGGCGGCGGTAACACCAATCTGGAAGCAGATCCAGAACCAGCGCTGCAGCTTGTTCGCGCCGGCAAGCAGCACCACGCCGATGGTGATGACGATCGCGAAGCAGACGATGCCGAAGAACGGGTTGGGGAATCCGAAGATTCCAGCCTGCTCCGACCTCATCACGGTGCCGCAAGAGATCCATGGATTGATATCGCAGCTGGTGACGTAGTCAGGGTTCTTGTAGAGCTCGATGCGTTCCAAAACGAGAGTTCCGGCTGCGAGCCACGAAATGAAACCTGTGGCGATGAGAACCAGCCCGAAACCGCGATCCTTTGCCCACCATGGCAACACGCCCGGGTTGGGGCTCTTTTCTAGTGATGAAACCATGTTTCGACTATTCCATAAATTTGTAGGAAAGCGGGAGATTCCGCTTCGAGCGTTTTCATCTTAGGAAGCAATTCTGTGCAACGGATGAGAAGCAATGAACAAGGCATGAACTAAATATGAGAGAATGGAAATGGTTGCTCGCGGATCCACAGTCTGCTTTCAACCCGACGACAGACTTTTGAAACAACAGATCGCCAGGCGATGCATCGCTTCGGTTGAGTGCCCAATATGTGCGCCTCCCGAGGGAATACCGCGGATCGTAGGGCTGCAAAGGAAAGCAGCCGGTTTTCTTAGGCCACGTTGATCCGCAGGAATTGCGTCCGGCTCAGTTATATGAGCCAGTGGCAATCTTGCGGAAAATAGAGAGCTTTTGTGTCTGGCCGATTTAAAGTAGTCGGCCAAGGGACACGTGATGATTGTAGTTTCAGCTGAGGCGCCGTCTGTGGAGGATGCCAAAGCGGGACATAGTAGGAGTACGCGAATTTAAATGAGCGCAGCAAATCAACGAAAGGGTGGGGCGCAGGGTAGCAAGCGAGGCAATCGTTCAACGCGAGCCCGTCGTACCAGCGTTTCAACCACCCCTGCGCGGCCCCTGCGCCGCGCCATGACCCTGGCTGAACTCAATGCCGCAGCCGGCATTGAAGAAAGCCCATACCGTTGGCGAGCTACTCGCCGCACCCAGGTTTCCACCCCTGATTCAGCCCAGCGCGCCAGCCGCCAGGCAGAGCGCCGTGCGCAGGTTGCACGCCATGCTGCCAGCGACGAAGCAGTTGAGCAGGCAGCTGCCAAGCAGGAGACCACAGAGCAGGCCAGCGAAGAAATCGCTAACCCGGTGGCAGAAGACAACACTGAGCCGCAGGGCGCCCCAGAGGTTGCAGAAGACCACACCGGCCAGCTGTTGGCCGAGCACGGCAGCTCGATGATTTTGAACCCTTTCGCCATTCCAGAAACCGCTCAGGCGGTTCTGGCGCAGGTCGTTGCCAAGAAGCACGAACCAGCGCGCAAGGAAATTCCTGAAGCCGAGAGCGATGACGTGACCTCGCGCCGCCGCCGTCGCCGCCGCCGCGGGGATGTTGATCTGGAACTTGAGGGAGGCTCGCAGGACGATCCACCCAACACCGTGACCCGCGTTCGCGCACCGCGCGGCAGCGTCGAAAGCCATGGCTCGGTCAGCGACAAGGTGACCTCCGTGCGCGGTTCGACCCGCCTGGAAGCCAAGCGCCAGCGCCGCCGCGAATCACGCGAGACCGGCCGCCGCCGCCAGGTGATCACCGAGGCAGAGTTCTTGGCCCGCCGCGAATCCGTGGAGCGCAAGATGATCGTGCGCCAGCGCGAAGACCGTATTCAGATTGGCGTCCTGGAAGATGGGGTGCTCGCCGAGCACTTCGTGTCCAAGACCCAGCAGGATTCGCTGATCGGCAACGTGTACGTCGGCAAGGTGCAGAATGTGCTGCCTTCCATGGAAGCTGCTTTCGTGGATATCGGACGCGGACGCAATGCCGTGTTGTATGCAGGCGAAGTCAACTGGGACGTTGCTGCCCTCGAAGGCCAGCCGCGCCGCATTGAGAATGCGCTGAAGGCTGGCGACTCGGTGCTCGTGCAGGTCACCAAGGACCCCGTAGGGCACAAGGGTGCGCGCCTGACCAGCCAGATCTCCCTGCCGGGCCGCTACCTGGTCTACGTGCCGGGCGGCTCGATGACCGGCATCTCCCGCAAGCTGCCCGACGTTGAGCGCCAGCGCCTGAAGAAGATCCTGAAGGACCACCTTCCGGAAAACGCAGGCGTGATAGTGCGCACCGCAGCCGAAGGCGCCTCCGAGGAAGAGCTGACCAACGATATCAACCGGCTGCGCGCGCAGTGGGAAGCCATCGAAGAACAGGCCAACTCCAACAAGACCCTGGCTCCGGAACTGCTCTACTCCGAGCCGGACCTGACCATCAAGGTGGTCCGCGACGTCTTCAACGAGGACTTCACCAAGCTGATCGTCTCCGGAGAGCATGCCTGGGACACCATCGAGGCCTATGTCATGTATGTGGCGCCGGACTTGATGGGACGCCTGGAGAAGTGGGAATCCGACGAGGATATCTTCGCCGACTTCCGCGTCGATGAGCAGATCGCCAAGGCACTGGACCGCAAGGTCTTCCTGCCATCGGGTGGTTCGCTGGTCATCGACCGCACCGAAGCGATGACGGTCATCGACGTGAACACCGGCAAGTTCACCGGCTCGGGCGGCAACCTCGAAGAGACCGTGACCAAGAACAACTTGGAAGCGGCCGAGGAAGTCGTGCGCCAGCTGCGCCTGCGCGATATCGGCGGCATCATCGTCATCGACTTCATCGACATGGTCTTGGAGTCCAACCGCGATCTGGTGCTGCGCCGACTGGTGGAGTGCCTGGGCCGCGACCGGACCAAGCACCAGGTCGCCGAGGTCACGTCGCTGGGCCTGGTCCAGATGACGCGCAAGCGCATGGGCACCGGTTTGCTGGAAGTCTTCGGCGAAGAGTGCGAGCACTGTGCTGGAGCCGGTGTGATCACCCACGAAGAGCCGGTGGAATCCCGCCGCACCTTCAACTCGGCCGGTGAACCGCACGCCAAGAAGTTCACCGAGAAGCCATCTCGCAATTCCCGCCGCCGCCGCGGTGGCGAGAAGGACGAGGCCAAGCCAGTTGCCAACCAGGAGACTGCCGCCACGGGCGAGAAGGATGAAGCCACCCGCAATGCGCTGGCAAGTATTGCTGCCGCATCGCATTTGGAGCCACACGCTGAGAATGCTGTGAGCATCGAAGGCGAGCAGATTCCAGTGCTGAAGACCGGCACGCCAGTGGCCGCCGACGTCTCCGTCACCCTCGAAGCGCTCGAAGCTGCCCTGCCGGGCAAGGACGAGACCGAGGATGAGGGTGGCGAAGCCAACCGCAAGCCGCGCCGCCGTTCGCGCTCCCGTGGACGCAATCGTTCACAGGCAGATGCCGAGCAGCAGGGCGCAAAGGCTGAGGAAGCTGGCCAGGACATCGAAGCGGAGCAGCCTGCGGCTGTTGCCGTGGAGGATGAGGCGAAGCAGGTTGAGCAGCCGCGCAAGCGTTCCCGCCGGGCATCACGTCCACAGGGCTCGGGAGCTGCCTCAGCGCAGGATCAGCCGGTACTCACCGGCCTGGCCATGCCTGCATCGAGCGTTCCAGCAGCTGCAGAGGCCACGGCCCCCGCAGCAACATCGGCTACCGCTGCCGCGGTGGCCCCACAGAGTTCCACGAAGCCAAAGCGGCGCAGTCGTCGAGCCACCTCGGCTCAGGGCGACGCAACCGCAGAGGTTCTCGTGGCAGAGGTATCCGCTGCTACCGGTTCGGTAGTTCAAATGGATGCCTCCAGTACGCACAACGAAAAGCCAGCTGAGCCTGCCGGGCAACCGGTAATGTTCGGTGTCGGCGTTCCGGTGCGCGAACTGAAATAGATGAACTTGATCACGCTTCACCCGCTGGGGCAGTTTGTATTTGCCCCAGTGGTGTGGACTAGCGTAATCTAGTTGATCGGTGCTAAACGCCAAGATCACGGACTTTCCGTCCGCTCGGCGTCAAGGCACAAGCGCATGAGATCCCCGTTCATTGCACTCATTTATGGGTGTTCGGGTCGATATCTGCGCCGGTAAGACAATAAACGTCGAGTAGAAGTGAGTACCCACGTGGTGTACGCAATTGTCCGCGCAGGCGGCCACCAGGAGAAGGTTTCCGTTGGAGACCTCATCACCGTTGACCGTCTTCAGGCTGCCCCAGGTAGCTCCATCGAGCTTCCTGCTTTGCTGTTGGTAGATGGCGAGAAGGTAACTTCCGCAGCTGCCGATCTGGCTAAGGTCACGGTTACCGCTGAGGTTGTAGAAAACCTTCGCGGCGAGAAGATCGTTATCCAGAAGTACAAGAACAAGACCGGTTACAAGAAGCGCCAGGGCTTCCGTGCCGCTCTGACCAAGGTCAAGGTCACCTCGATCGCCTAATTCAGGCTGATCGTAATATCCATTTTTGTAGCGAAAGAGGCTAAAAGGCATGGCACATAAGAAAGGTGCGAGTTCCACTCGCAACGGTCGCGATTCCAACGCACAGTACCTAGGCGTAAAGCGCTTTGGTGGTCAGGAAGTCAAGGCAGGCGAAATCATCGTTCGCCAGCGTGGCACCCACTTCCACCCAGGCGCCGGCGTAGGCCGTGGCAAGGATGACACCCTGTTCGCCCTGGCTGCTGGTGCAGTCGAGTTCGGCACCCGTCGTGGTCGCCGCGTGGTGAACATTGTTGCTGCTGCCTAATTCAGGCATCAGGCAAATTTTTTAGTACAGAAGGGGTGGGCCGTTATTCGGTCCGCCCCTTGTGTGCGTAGATAGACTTTTTCTGCGAGAGCTTCTCGCAACCCCGTTCTAGGAGAAGATGGCCCCGTGGCTGCATTCGTTGATCGCGTAACCCTTCATGTCACCGCAGGTAATGGTGGCCACGGTTGTGTGTCCATCAAGCGCGAGAAATTCAAACCGCTTGGCGGACCCGATGGCGGCAACGGTGGCAAGGGCGGCGACATTATCCTGCGCGTTGACCCCCAGGTCACCACGCTGCTGGACTTCCACCACCTGCCGCACCGCAAGGCCGGCAACGGCGAACCCGGAAAGGGCGGACTGCACCCAGGCAAGCACGGCGAAGACCTGATCCTCGGTGTGCCCGCAGGCACCGTGGTGAAGACCAAGGACGGGGACATCCTGGGTGACCTGGTCAACACCGGCGACGAATACATTGCCGCCATCGGCGGCATGGGCGGCCTGGGCAACGCAGCGATCTCCTCGGACAAGCGCAAGGCCCCGGGCTTCGCGCTACTGGGCATTCCCGGAACCAGCCAGGACATCGTCCTGGAGCTGAAGTCCATGGCCGATATCGCGCTGGTGGGCTATCCCTCGGCTGGCAAGTCCTCCCTGATCGCGGCGGTCTCCGCAGCACGTCCGAAGATCGCGGACTACCCCTTCACCACCCTGGTGCCAAACCTCGGCGTGGTTCAGGCTGGCGAGACCCGCTTCACCGTAGCCGACGTCCCAGGGCTGATTCCTGGCGCTTCGGAGGGCAAGGGCCTGGGCCACGAGTTCCTGCGCCACGTTGAGCGCTGTGCCGCGATTGTGCACGTGCTGGACTGCGCGTCGCTGGAGTCCGACCGCGATCCGATTAGCGACCTGGACACCATCGAGGCCGAGCTGGCGAACTACGAAGCCGACTCGACCTTCGCGGGCACCGATGGAACGATTATCCCGCTGATCGAACGCCCCAAGCTGATCGCCCTGAACAAGGTCGACATGCCAGACGGTGCGGAAATGGCCGAATTCGTGCGTCCTGAATTGGAACAGCGCGGATATCGCGTCTTTGAGATCTCTGCCCTGTCACGTAATGGATTGCGTGAACTGTCCTTCGCTATGGCTGAATTGGTAGAACAAGCGCGAGCCGAACAGGTCGTTGAAGCACCGGTAGTCGAGGTGCCTGTGATCCGTCCGCGCTATAGCAACAAGGAAGAGTTCTACATTCGCCGCGAGGAACAAAACCTTGAGCCTCTGTGGCGCGTTATTGGCGAAAAGCCAGAACGCTGGATCATGCAGACCGACTTCCGGAATGATGAGGCCGTCGGCTACCTCGCTGACCGACTGGCCAAACTGGGGGTAGAAAACAAGTTATTCAAGGCCGGAGCCAAGCCGGGCGACGCAGTCGTCATTGGTTCCGAAGAAGATTCGGTGGTCTTCGACTGGGAGCCAACCATGGCTGCCGGCGCTGAATTGCTCGGCGGCAGCCGCCGTGGCGAAGACGTGCGACTCGAAGACCGCGGCAATCGAAAGACCCGCGAAGAAAAGCGTGCCGAACACGAAGACCGGAAGACCGCCAAGGCTGCCGCTCGTGCAGAACTGGAAGCCGAACGCAAGGCCGGCATCTGGACTGAATCGGTCAACGCCAAGAACGCAAAAAATGCTGCTGGGAAGAAGGCAGCACAGGAGGAAGAATAAAGTATGAGTGAAAGTGCCACCAAGACTATTTCAGCCATTACCTCTCCTCACGAATTGCCGGATGCACGGCGACTCGTTGTAAAGGTTGGATCCAGCTCGCTGACCACGGTCAGCGGGGGAATATCCCATGAGAGACTGAAGTTTTTGGTGGACACTCTCGCCGAAACCGTGAACAACGGCACCGAGGTCATCCTCGTTTCCTCCGGGGCAATTGCCGCCGGCCTGGCCCCGCTGGGTTTGCCCAAACGTCCCAAGGACTTGGCAACCCAGCAGGCCGCCGCGGCCGTCGGCCAGGGGCTGTTGCTGGCCGAATACACGCAGCTCTTTGAAGAACATGACCTGCGTGTTGGCCAGGTATTGCTCACGGCAGATGACTTGATGCGCCGTTCTTCCTACACCAACGCATTGCGTTCCCTGGTCAGGCTCTTGAACCTTGGTGTGCTGCCCATCGTCAATGAAAATGATGCGGTCGCAACCCGTGAAATCCGCTTCGGTGATAACGACCGCCTTGCATCTTTGGTGGCGCACCTTGTTAAAGCTGATGCGTTGCTGCTGTTCTCCGACGTCGATTCCGTTTATGACGCGCACCCTGAAGAGGGCGGAAGCCGCATTACCACCATCGAGCACCCCGATGAGCTTGAAGCGGTAGACCTGGGTACACCTGGTGCTGCTGGCGTGGGCACCGGCGGCATGATCACCAAGGTTGACGCCGCAACCATGAGCTCTTCGGCCGGCATCCCAACCTTGGTGACTAGCACCGACAACGCTGCCAAGGCGCTGCGGGGCGAAGACGTGGGTACCTGGTTTGCCGCTCGAAACTCTCGCCGCTCGGCACGCGATGTATGGCTTGCCTATTTGGCAAGCATTGAAGGGCGCCTGATCCTTGACGAAGGCGCGGTCCAAGCAATTTCCCGAGGCACCAACTCGCTGCTTGCCGCCGGCATCATCGATGTAGAGGGGGCCTTCGAGCCCGGAGATGCCGTGGAAATCTGCGGTTCAGACCGCGTGCCTTTTGCCCGCGGTCTGGTGAATTACAGCTCTGAAGAGCTGCCGGAGATGCTTGGGCAGAACACCGGCGACCTGGTTGAGCAACTTGGCGAAGGTTACGATAAGTCGGTCGTGCATGTCGATGACCTAGCTTTGATCGAACCTATTTTCTAGAATGGGGATCATGAGTATCGACGCCGCACGAACCGAAGAACAGATCACCGACGTCACCAGCTCGGTCAACCAACTAGCCGATCGCGCCCGGCGCGCATCGCGAGTTCTCAAACGCGCCAATCGAGACTGGAAGGATCGCGCACTGCTGGCCATGGCCGCTGGCATCGACGCGAACCGGTCCAAGATTTTTCAGGAGAACAAGAAAGATCTGGAAGCCGGCCGTGCCAACGGAACCTCAACGGCGATGCTGGATCGTTTGAAGCTTGATGATTCGCGTATTGATGGATTGATTGCCGCGCTGCACGAACTAGCCGGACTTCCTGATCCGGTCGGACGGGTAGTTCGAGGCGAGACGCTGCCTAATGGTTTGCGGATGCGGCAGGTCAATGTCCCGATGGGCGTCATCGGAACCATTTACGAAGCCCGTCCCAACGTGACTGTTGATATTGCCGGCTTGTCGCTGAAGAGCGGCAATGCGGTCTTGTTGCGGGGCGGCAGCGCCGCGCTGAATTCCAACCAGGCGCTTGTTGCGGTCATCCGTGATGCGCTGGAATCCGTATCGCTTCCTCGCGACTTGGTCATCTCCATTGACCAGTATGGACGCGACGGTGCGGATGCCATGATGGGCGCACGAGGCAAGATTGACGTCCTGATTCCCCGCGGTGGTCGCGAACTGATTCAGCGCGTGGTCACCACCGCCAAGGTTCCAGTGATTGAAACCGGCGAAGGCAATGTGCACATCTTCCTGGACGCTGATGCCAATGAGCAGATGGCAATTGACATCCTCACTAACGCCAAGACGCAGCGTCCAAGCGTGTGCAATACCGTTGAGACGCTGTTGATCCACAAGGATTCGCCGATCGCCGCTTCAGTGCTGAAGGCATTGTCTGCTGCTGGCGTGACGCTGCACGTTGAAGAACGCGCAGCAGCGTTGGTACCGCAGCTGGAGACCATTGCCGCTGGTGAAGATGACTGGCGCAACGAGTACCTGGACTTGGATATTGCGGTCAAGGTTGTGGATGACATCGAGGAGGCGCTGGATCATATCCGCGAGTACTCGACGGGGCACACCGAGGCGATTATCACTTCGTCCTTGGCTTCCTCCGAGCACTTCATCGCAGAAATCGAGTCGGCTGCTGTCATTGTGAATGCGTCGACCCGCTTTACCGATGGCGGACAGCTGGGCCTTGGTGCAGAGGTAGGGATCTCCACGCAGAAGATGCATGCGCGTGGTCCTATGGGTTTGGCTGAGCTTACGACCACCAAGTGGATCGTCCAGGGCGACGGGCACGTTCGCAAATAGTTTCTGACCGCCGTTTTCGGTAGGATGTAGAAGAAACGTACCGTTACTTTTCGGACTGCTGGATCTTCGAAAGAAATTGAAGATCCGGCGGCTTCCGTGGATACGACTGGAGATTTACTTGAACGCGCTGATTATGGCCTCCGAAGCCGCTGCCCCTGGCTTGAGTGCACACACTTGGTCCCTGCTGATCGGTGGCGGCATTTTTGTTGCATTGATGATCTTGCTATTGATCACCGTTTCCTACACCAACGTTGGCAACCGCCACTCGGTCAAGGACGAAGAACAAGATATTCACCGCCAGTTCAAGACGCACGAACCACATAGCCACTAGTCTTGAGTGAGCGGCAGCACAGTGATCGCCCATTACGCCTCGGCGTGATGGGCGGTACTTTTGACCCCATCCACAATGGCCACTTGGTCGCCGCGAGCGAAGTTGCGGCCGAGTACGACTTGGATGAGGTAGTTTTCGTACCCACCGGGCATCCTTGGCAGAAGGCCGACAAGCAGGTTACCAGCGCGGAACACCGCTACCTGATGACCGTCATTGCCACGGCTTCCAATCCCCGGTTTACGGTAAGCCGGGTCGATATTGACCGTGAAGGTGCCACCTTCACTCGTGACACCTTGCTTGATCTGCGAGCAGAACGGCCTGATGCGGAATTGTTCTTCATCACCGGTGCCGATGCGATGAGCCAGATCATGAGCTGGCGTGACATCGACCAGGTCTGGGACCTCGCTCATTTTGTTGGCGTGAGCCGTCCTGGGTACGTAATGAGCGATCTTGGCAGGGACAATGTTTCCCAGTTGGAGATCCCGGCGCTGGCGATTTCGTCGACGGATTGCCGTGTACGAGTCGCTCAGGATAAGCCAGTTTGGTACCTTGTGCCCGATGGTGTGGTGCAGTACATTGCAAAATATGGGCTGTATACCGAGTCGTAACCTCACATTAGGTGACGTAACACGGCATAATCTCTAGGTAAGGGTGACGGTATTTGTCTATGCGGTCGGGGAGAAGTACAGGATGAGCGATAACTCGCAGCCGGTTTCTAGCAGGCGAGCTCTGCGCGAAAAGCGACGTGCCGAAATGGAAGCATTGCTGGCAAGCAGCAAGGCAGAACAAGAAGCAAAAGAACTCGCAGGTGAGAAAAAGGCGGGAGGGGCCGAGCAATCGGCAACGCCAGCGAAAGCTGATGCCGCTCCCGCAGCAAAGCCAACTCCGAAACCGGAACCGGCCAAGCCACAGGCGGCAAAACCGACCCCGAAACCCGCACCGGCAGCCAAGACCAGCCCAGCAGCCCAGAAGCCTGCTCCGCAGACCACTTCAAAGCAAGCCGACGAAGCGCCACAAAGCCCAGACAAGCTTGCAGCAGCGCCTGGCGTTCAAAAGCAAGCTCCGTCGAAGGGCAATGACGAGCAGGTAGTCAAGCCTCAGCCTAAGCCAGCGCCGCAGGCCAAGGCTTCTGCGAAGAATGATTCGCCGGCCACTGAGCCGGCTAATGAGGAACCGGTAGGGGAGCGCGCATCGCTTCGTCGTGCCCGGAATCGTGAAGCTTTGCGTGAGCGCCGTCGCCTTGAAGGCGAAGTAGATGCGTTGACTAGCCACATTCCAACGGTTGAACCTGCGGACGATCCCAAGCCCCTGACTCGTCGCCAGCTTCGGTTGCAGGCATTGGCCGAACAGGGCAAAGCCGATCCGGCAGCCGCGCCCAAACTGGCAGCGAAGCCAGCCAAGAAACCGGCTGCTGACGAAGATTCACCCGAAACTACGGTGATGAGCGTTGAGCAAGCACTTGCAGCGCGACGCGCGCATGCTCCAAAAGCGCCAATCGACCCGAACCTCTTGGGCGAAGATGACTCCGAGATTGATCTCGAAGTACTTGCCCATCAGCGTGAAATGGCAGCTCGTGCCGCCATTATTTCCCGCCGTGCCGCGGAACGCGAGCGCTTGCGTGTCGAAAACGCCAAGCAGGGCAAGGATGATAAGTCATCTGATCCTTTCACCGGCGCAATGGGGAATATTCGCGAGGTAGAAGACCGCATTGCCAAGACTGGTGTCCAGGGCCCCAAGACGCAAAGCGTGTCTCTTAATCTTGATTCCGACGGCAAAATCAGTTCCAAGAAGGATGAATCTGCACCAGCTGCAAAAAAGCCTTCGGCTACAACAGCTGACGCTGCCAAGCCAGCGCCAAAGCCAGCTGCGACGAAGCCGGCGCCCAAGCCCGCTGCCAAGACTGCACCTAAACCTGCACCGAAGGCAGCACCCAAAGCGGCCCCCAAGCCGGCAGCCAAAGCGCCAGCTAAGCCAGTTGCTGAGGCAAAAAAACCAGCCGCGGCTCCTGAAGCCTCCCCAGAAGTTCAAATGCCGCGAATTGATGCTGTGAATGCCCAGGGGCTTGAGCCGTTGGATGTTCAAACACATGGCGTTCGTCGCGCCAACAATATGCTTATCGCCATGATCGTGGCACTGAGCGTCGGCGGTGCAGCGCTGATCGCCGGGCTGATCATGTTGCTCGGCAACTAGTTTCGTTGCAAAATTAAGTTCTCGATCTACACCTCTAACAAGGAGACACCCCACTCAATGGGAGCACACGCAGATTCAATTGCCCTCGTGATGATTGCAGCACAGGCTGCATCTGAAAAGTTGGCAGAAAACATGGTCGCGCTAGACGTAGCGGACCGCCTGGGCGTTACCGACGCCTTCTTGATTGTCTCTGGTGGATCAGAACCGCAGGTGAACGCAATCGTTGATGAAATTCAGGCCAAGGTCCTGGAAGAATACAGCATGCGCCCGGTCCGCCGTGAAGGTTTTGGCTTGGGCCGTTGGGTCCTGTTGGACTACGGAGATGTTGTAGTCCACGTACAGCACCAGGAAGACCGCGTTTTCTACGCGCTGGAACGTCTCTGGGCTGATTGCCCGGTGATCGAGCTGCCTGAGGATCCGAAACAGCAGAACCAGTAATCGTGAATTTGCATCCTGATCAGGTAGTCATCTATGATTATGGAGTTGCCTGATCAGGGTAGCAATCCTTTTGGGGGTATGGCGCAGTTGGTAGCGCGTCTGCATGGCATGCAGAAGGTCAGGGGTTCGAATCCCCTTACCTCCACAAATTAAATCCTGGAATTCTTGAAAAAGAATTCCAGGATTTTTTGTATATTCAGCGCCTATTTTTTGGGTTCTTTGTATTCCCGGTTTTGCCTCGCCTCCGGTGTGCAGATTCAGAGCAACTCACAACTTATGCCACCTGAATGAGGGGGACCGCGGTGACACCCAACGTCGTGGTTCCATGCCTCGTTCGGTTCCCCCGATGGGAGTAGTAATTAAGCCAAATCTCACGGTGCTTTGAATCAGTATGTGCGCCACAATTTGATACTCACTTGCGATACTTGAACAAAATCGTTCGACCGGGAGAAGCATGGCACGTATACAGCGACGGGCAAACCGAGCGCGGCAGGCCGGTAATGGCCAGGGCCCAGCGCATAGTTCCAAGCGCGTGCGCTATATCGATGACGGAACCGTCGAACTGGCGCCTTCAAGCGTTACTGCCGCAGAAGCGCTGGATTTCTGCCATAGCGGCGAGAACCGCATTGCCTTGTCGCTGTATCCCACCCCGGACGAAGCAGACATCCAGGAACTTGCAGAAGCCTGGGACCTGCATCCGGTACTCGTTGAGGACCTCCTGCACGCGCGACAGCGTCCAAAGCTTGAACGCTATGGTGATGTCTTATTGCTAGTTGTTCGTTCGGCCTTGTATCTCGACTCGGCCGAGGAGGTCGAACTCTCCGAATTCCACATTCTCGTTCGGCAAGGTTCGATAGCCGTCCTATGCCAGGACCATCGCTGGATTGACGGAACCGATGGGCATGAATTTGCCGAGTCGATAAGCAACGGCAGCCTGCAGCAACATCAAATGCTGCTCAAAGATCCACAATTGCTTCGGCTGGGCTCCGAGGCGGTTCTCTACCGGATCCTTGACGAGATTGTTGATGGCTACGCTCCAGTGCTGCATGGCCTGGGAATAGACAAGGAGCAGATCGAGCGCCAGGTATTCAGTGGAGACGCTGCAGTGACCGAACGCATTTACCGGTTGAGCCAAGAAGTGATCGACGTGCTCCACTCCACGGCCTCGCTCCTGGAAGTCGTAAGGTCCCTCGATGACGGATTTAAGAAGTACCCGGTTCCCGAGGAACTGGAAACCTACTTGCAAGATGTCACGGACCATCTCACCAGGGCTCATGCCCAAGCACTCGAGTATCGTGACGCGTTGTCTCAAATCCTGAATGTGAATGCCACGCTGGTGGCTCAACGCCAGAATGAGGATATGAAGAAAATATCAGGTTGGGCCGCAATTTTGTTTGCACCCACCTTGATAGCCGCGGTCTACGGCATGAATTTCGACAATATGCCGGAGTTGCACTGGGCCTTTGGCTATCCAGCTGCAATATTGCTAATGGTTGGTTTCGCTGCCGTGCTTTATGGTGTTTTCAAATGGCGCAAGTGGTTCTAGCCGGCGGGCAACGCGGGGGAGAAGAAGCTGTGGCAGAAAAAATTGATTTTAAAAAGGCGACTGGCAGCTACCGCGCCAAATATGGGGAATTCCGTATTTTGCAGGTTCCAGCGATGCGCTATCTCATGATTGATGGACAAGGCGATCCCAACCTCGAGCGAACGTATACCCAGGCGTTGGAAACGATCTATCCCGTAGCCTACAAGCTCAAATTCGCCAGCAAGCAAAACGGGCAAGACTACGTGGTCCCACCTTTGGAAGGCTTGTGGTGGGCCGATGACATGAACTCGTTCACGACTGAACGCGATAAATCGAAATGGTCCTGGACTCTCATGCTGATGGTTCCCGAATGGCTCAACGACGATGATGTTCAAGTCGCCGTTGAAGCAGCAAAGTCGAGGCGAGACCTGCCAAGCATCGAAAGGATGCGGTTCGAGTTGCTGGATGAAGGCCAGTGCGTACAGACGCTGCATCTCGGAGCATATGATGAAGAAGGGCCCGTGCTTCGCATGATGCATGAGAATATTATTGTCGGACATGGCATGCGGCCTACCGGCAAACATCATGAGGTTTATCTTGGAGATCCGCGGAAAGTAGCGCCAGATAAGCTGCGCACAATTCTGCGGCAGCCGGTGGAATCAGTGTAATTGAACCAATGATGGAGGAGACGTTGAGTAATCAGCTCGGACCTGAAAGTACGGTGGCAGAAATCCAGCAGGCGCTGGCGGAGCTGGAAGATCCCAAGGCGCGAGCAGTCAATGAACGCCACGGTGATGATTTCGGGGTCAACCTTGGCAAGCTCAGAGCAATAGCCAAGGCCCTGAAGTCCAACCAAGACCTGGCCCAGAAGCTGTGGGAGACGAAGGAAACCCCCAGTCGCCTGGTAGCCCTCCTGATTGCTAAACCCCGCAGCTTCACATTGGAACAATTGCAGGCCTGGAGCAAGGAAGCCAGCACGCCAAAAGTGCAAGCGTGGTTCCTCAGCTACATAGTGAAGAAAACCAAGCTGCTTGAAGAGCTGCGCGAAGTGCTGATGCGGGAAAAAGACCCGGTCCAGTTGGCGGCGGGGTGGGAACTCACCGCACACCAAGTCGCCGAGGACCCGGGAAGACTCGACCTGCCCGGGCTGCTGGATATCATCGAAGGCCAGATGCTCGATGCGCCGGATCGCCTGCAATGGGCAATGAACACAACCCTGGCTCAGATCGGTATCGAGCATGCAGCCTTGCGCGAACGCGCACTGGCAATTGGCGAAAAGCTCCAGGTGCTTGCCGATTATCCAACTTCAGCCGGATGCACCTCGCCATTTGCGCCCATCTGGATCAACGAAATGGTGAAGAGAAAAGCCTAGGCCTGATTCACAGAAGTGAACCAGGCCCAGGCTCGGTCGAACCACGCTCGCTGGCTACAGGCCGCTGTCCTGTTCAGCATCTGCCTCGTGGCGCAGGAGCAATTTGGATATAACCCAAATTGCGGCAGTCAGGCCACCGGTCAACAGCAGCTGGGTACGAGCCGCTGGATCGGTCATCGCTACGACAACAATTGCCGCCAAGACCACGATCGTGGCGATGGACAAGCCAGGGAAGCCCCACAGCCGCAAGGGGAGCTTCTCGCCATCGCGATCTGCCCGACGGCGCAAGATCAGCTGGGTAACTGCGATGAAGGACCAGATGAAGATGATGGTGGAGCCAACTACGTTGAGCAGGATCGGCATGACCGCATCTGGCCAAATCCAATTCAACCCGACCGCCAGGAATGAGAACGCCACGGAACTGATCACTGCCTTGGCTGGAACGCCCTTCCCAGTTACGTGGGTGACGCTGCGTGGAGCAAGTTTTCGCTGTCCGAGTGAATAAAGCATGCGTGATGAACCGTAGATGTTTGCATTCATTGCTGAAAGCAGTGCAACGACTACGACAGCATTCATCAGCAGGCCCACACCTGGAATATGCATGACGGCCAGGGCAGCGGCGAACGGCCCCTCAACCACCGAAGGATCATTCCAAGGCACCAAGGCAATGATGATCAAGATTGAGCCGAGGTAGAAGAAGAGGATGCGCAGCATCACTGACTTCACTACTCGCTTGATGTTTCCGGCTGGGTCCTTGGATTCGGCCGCAGCGATTGAAACGACTTCGGTTCCGCCGAAGGAGAAGATCACGATCAGCACGGCGGCGGCGATGCCAGCCATGCCTCCTGGCGCGAAGCCACCGTGGGCTGCCAAGTTCGCGAATCCAACCGGTTCATCGGTAGGAATCACGTGGGCCAGCACGAGCGCGCCAAAGACCAGGAAAGCAATGATTGCTGCGACCTTGATAACCGCAAACCAGTACTCGAAGCGGCCATAGTTACGAACGCCCAAGAGGTTGGCCCCGGTGAGCACCACGACGAAGCCCAGAACCCAGGCCCATTGCGGCAAGGCCGGGAACCATGCAGCAGTGATCGCAGCGGCGCCAGTGGCCTCGGCGGCAATGACCACAACTAGTTGCACCCAGTAAAGCCAGCCCAAGGTGCTGCCCGCGCTGCGTCCCATGGCCTTGTGCGCAAAGGTGCTGAAAGCTCCCGAGGAAGGATGCGCCGCAACCATCTCTGCCAGCATCGCCATGATCACGATGATGACCGTGCCGGCGAGCAGATAGGAAATAAGCACTGCGGGGCCGGCAATCGAAATCGCTTGACCCGAGCCAACGAACAGGCCGGCGCCTATCGCACCGCCAAGACCCATCATGGAAATCTGGCGTCGAGTCAGGCCTGTGTGCAGCTGGGCTTCGGTGTTTTTTACTGCCGTCATGCGGTGGCTGCCTCTGCGGATGCACATGCTGGCAAAGCCGCCAGCACGCGATTGACGTCTTCTTCTGTACCGGAGGAGATGCGCAAGCCATCACCGGGGAAGGCGCGTACTACAACGCCGCCGGCGGCAAGGTGTGCTTCCAAATCAACGGTGTCAGCCCCTGCGCCTACCCATACGAAGTTGGCTTGGGATTTGACTACCGGATAGCCGGCCTGTGCCAGCCCCTCATACATTCGTTCACGCTGAGCTACCACTTCGTCGATGCGCACAGCCAGCTCGTCGATCGCAGCCAGCGACGCGACAGCAGCACGCTGGGCCAAATCGGAAACTCCGAATGGCACAGCGACCTTGCGCAGGTTATTGGCGACTTCGAGGGGGCTGATTGCGTAGCCGATCCGCAGTCCAGCAAGACCGTAGGCCTTGGAGAAGGTATGGAGGACCGCAACGTGCGGGTATTTTCGGAATAGCTCGATGCCGTCAGCACGTACTTCGGACCGGTCGAAGTGCACGTAGGCTTCGTCAACAACTACAAGTATGTTCCGTGGCACCGCGTTGATGAACTGGTCCAGCGCTTGAGCCTCGACGACCGTCCCTGTGGGGTTGTTCGGGTTGCAGATGAAGATGAGACGGGTCTTGTCGGTGATGGCCTCCAGCATGGCTGGCAGGTCGTGGCGGGACTCGGCGTCCAGCGGAACCTCGACAGGAGCAGCTCCGGCAATACGAACCAACGATGGATATGCCTCGAAGGAGCGCCACGCATACATCACTTCATCGCCTTCGGCGGCGACCGCATGGATGATCTGCGCGGCGACTTCAACTGATCCAGCACCCAGAGTGACATGCTCAGCGCCAATGCTGAACTGCTTGCTCAGTGCTGCGGTCAGCTGGGGCGCGGCGATGCTTGGATAGCGGTGGATGTTCGCCAGACCCTCCTGGATGCTGGAGATCACCGAAGGCAAGGGTGCGTGTGGTGATTCATTCGATGAGAGTTTTGAAGCTCCAGCGGGTGCGGGCTTGCCCTGCTTATATGCCGGGACGTCCTGCAAGGAAGGGCGCTGGTGAAGGGTCATGAGTTTCCTCTCTGACTGCCACCACTGCATGATGCTGGCAATCGTTCAAACAGCAAGGACGTGAACTGATGTCTTCAGCCGTGGCCTTGCTCATATTCTCGCGTGTCGCGATTCACAAGCAATGACTGTAGATTGATCGAATCAGCGGTGCAATCGACATCCGCTGGCCTATGCAGGTTGCATAGCAGTAATTGCCCATCCCTCTATTTTACTGGTCAATCTGCATAGCCTTTTCCTGCTCTGGCTCAGTCTTAGCGCATGCGGCCACCAGCGGCAGTGTTCGTCCTTGGAAGTGTTCATGCAAGGCAAAGGAAGATGAAGTCCTGGCAACCCCGGACACGCGATTGATCCGATCAAAAATGTCTTGAAGGTCCTCCGCCGTTTGCGCAACTACGCGCAGCTGCAAATCAGAATTTCCAGTCACGGTATACATATCGATGATTTCGGGGATCGTTTCTTCTAGGGCTGAAGCCACTGGTGCGTGTCCGTAGCGCTGGATGATTTCAACCTGGCAGAAGGCGACAAGCGAGTAGCCGAAACCTGCCGGTTCAATCCGTGGAATTATTCCGCGGATCACTCCTGCCTCATGCAGACGGGCCAACCGACTGCTGACGGTACCGCGGGCAACGCCTAGGCGGCGTGCGCATTCCATCACCGGCAGCATAGGGGAGTCGGTGAGCAGCTCGATAAGATCTGCATCCAGGCGATCAATGCGCACTGTGGTCCTTTCAGAGAATTCAGTCAGTCATCCAAGGCTAACTCTCCAAGCTGGGTGCATGGAGCAGCACCTTCCTGCGGTGCTTCTCGTCAGACGGTACCCTGGACAAAATCCGAGCCGCGGGTCTTCTGCGGCAGGACGTTGGCTGGAATCTGTAGCCGGCCTGCACCAGAGGGTCACTCGTGAAGTGCAGTCCACGAGCAGAATAAACGAGTCGAGCAATTTATGGCGGACACCAGTGGCCTCGATCTCCGGCCTAGGCGCACGGGCAATTACCGGCGCATCCCCCGATTGGCCCCCACTTCATGGTGCACCTTTGCCACGATTGGATGGCGCTGGCAACGCGTGGAAGCTGGCTACGACGACTTGATTAAGCCGGGCTCCATAAGTGTCTTGTGCGCTTCTATCGGTAAGTTTGCCGAGTCCCGGTCGACGTTGCGTCCCCGGAGCATCGGGACGCGAAGTTTTCCCTCAACCTGCCTGGGAATATGTCGCTGGTATGGCCCACGCAACAAATCGAACGATGGAGGAATTTTCCTGCAGGACAAACGCGGAAAAACTCGGCGGTGAATCTGGGCTAAAAGTTCTCTGATGCATCTGTTTTTGTTGTATTCTTCGCGGTACCGTGAAAGCGTCATTCAGTTACCCGAGAGGTTTCGTCATGCAAAAGCTCACCGTCAACCTATGGATGCAAGGAACGGCCGGAGAAGCTGGGGAGTTCTACGCGGCAGCATTGCCAGAGGCCAAGACAGAGATTGAATCGCGCTATCCAACAGAAGGCCTGTTGGATTTCCAGCAACCACTTGCCGGCAAGCCACTCACCGTCTCGGTGTGGGTCCGCGGCACAAAAATAACTCTGATCAATGCCGGCGAAGAGTTCGCACCCAATGCTTCGATTTCGATGATCTTAAGTTTCAACACCGATGAGCGCGATGTCCTGGATGCAACCTGGGCGGCCTTGGCTGAAGGCGGTAGCGTGCTCATGCCGCTGGACACCTACGATTTCAGTGCACGCTATGGCTGGGTGAGCGATAAATATGGTGTCTCCTGGCAGCTGATGGAATCCGCAGAGCCAGTGTCTGAAAATGCAAGGGTCATGCCATGCCTCATGTTTGGCGGACAGGCCCAGAACCAGGCTGCCGAAGCAATCGAGTTCTATGGGCAAGTGCTTGGCGCCAAGCTGGAAAGTGCCTTCCCTTATGGGCAAGCTACCGAAGTCGCCACGGCAGAATCGCTGATGTTTGCACAGTTCTCCTTGGCCGAGGATGCCGTTGCGGCAATGGATTCGGGCGTGCGCCAAGACTTCTCATTCACTCCCGGTGTCTCGCTGGAGTGGCCATGTGATGGCCAAGAGGAAATTGACCGCGTTTGGGAGGCGCTGTCGGCCGTGCCGGAAGCTGAAGCCTGCGGTTGGCTTACCGACAAATTCGGTGTCAGCTGGCAAATCGTACCGTCCAATATGGGCGAGCTCATGGAACGCCCTGGAGCATTTGAGCATATGCTGAACATGAAGAAACTGGTGATCAACGACTTCTAAAAGGTGGAGGCGCGATGGGCGGGAATGCGCGACGGGCAGTTGTTGCTGGAGCCAGCGGGTTTATCGGCCAAAGGCTAGTGGCCGAGCTGCGATCGGCTGGCTATGACGTTTCCACCATTGGGCGTGGTCCCCATTCGTCGGTGTCGTGGGGTGATGCGCCGGGAATTTCCCGTCTTATTGATGGCGCGCAGTTGCTCATTAATTTGTCTGGGAAAAATGTAGGTTGCCGTTACACCGAGGCGGCGCGCGAGCAGATCTTGGCTTCACGTGTCGATACCACGCAAGCCTTGCATTCCGCCGTGGCCCAGGCAGCCCTTCCACCGCAGTTGTGGCTCAATGCTTCAACGGCCACCATTTATGAGCACAGCATTCACAAGCCCAATACGGAGTCCACCGGGATCCTCGGCGAGGGGTTCTCGGTGGACGTCGCTCGCAATTGGGAAGAAGAATTCTTCACGGGGAAACTGCCCAGCACTCGACGAGTGGCCCTGCGCATGGCGATCGTGCTTGGGGATGGCCCAGCCACGCGCAAATTGCTGGCTATTGCCCGCCTCGGTCTGGGCGGGACGCAACATGATGGGTGGTGGCCTTCGCACCGCAGGTACCGCGGCATCGGACCGCATCCAAGCGGCCCAGTGCGTAGCGTCTGGTATCGCACCGCTGGACAACAGCGTTTCAGCTGGATACATGTCGACGATGTGCTCGGAGCCATCTGGCACGTGATTGAACATCAAGAGATTTCAGGGGCAGTAAATCTGGCAGCTCCGAACCCTGTAGTGAACCACGAACTCATGGCGAGCCTGCGTCACGCTGTCGGACGGAAGATCGGGCTGCCCGTTTGTCGATGGATGCTAGAACCTGCGATGTTCCTGCTCAGGGTGGAACCTGAAATGCTGCTTAAATCCCGATGGGCACTGCCGGAAGTTTTGCAGGCTACTGGTTACCAATTTAAGTGGCCGCAGCTCGAAGCTGCCTTAGCTGATATTGTCGGAAGCCTTGGAAAGAAATCCGCATCGCATTAAGGATGTACCACTTGAAGCCCAAAATTCGCCCTTTCACCCTGCCCGCATTGGCAGCCGGATTTGCCGGGGATCTTGGTGGTGGCGAGTACGTGGAACTGCTGAACTTTGAAGGTATTGATACTCCGGTTCACGCGGATGATGCCAGGCTTGAGGAATGCCGGTTCACCGGGGTAGCGCTGGAAATGTTGCGCAACGCCCGGCTTTTGCAGTGTGAACTAAAACAGATTGGTGCCCCGTCGCTCAACGCCGCCGGAGCGTTCCTCAACGATGTGCGGGTGACCCACAGCAGAATAGGTTCGGGCGACTTTGCCGAGGCCGAGTTGGATGGCGTCGTGTTTGAAAACTGCAAATTCGGCTGGTTGAACCTGCGCCGAGCCAAGGTTCGCGACGTCGTCTTCCGCAACTGCCAATTTGAAGAGATTGATTTTGGCGGCCAGATCCAGAGAGTGAGTTTCACCGACTCGCGAACCTCGGTACTCAACTGCGTTGGCGCACAACTTCGCGATGTTGACCTTCAAGGGCTGGACTTCGCTCACATCGAGGGGCTTGAGGCGATGCGAGGAGCCCAAATCAACTCCCTGCAGCTAAGCCTGCTAGCCGAGGAGATGGCCAGCCACTTGGGGATCAAAGTAGCGACGTAATTTGCTCGTGTCGAGCAGACAGGATTTTCGCGGTATTCTCAATCAGCTCGTGCATGGCGGTCGCAGCCCGGGTTAGTGATACATCTCGCCGGTGGGCAAGTCCAATGGTTCGGACCAGCTGCGGGTCGCGCAAGGCTATGGCGCGAATTCCCGGGGTTTCCAGGGCTACGGTCGCCGGCACCACGGCAACTCCCAAACCGCGATGGACAAAGCGCAATACGGCATCCATTTCGCCTCCCTCCACCACGATATTCGGAACCAGTCCGGAGGCCTTGAATGCCTGTGCGGTGCTTGCGCGAAGGTCATAGCTGTGGGAGAACGCGAGTTGCGCGATCGGTGCCAGATCCTTGAGAGTCAGGAATGCCGCATCTGCCAAATGTGGGCGCTCTAGCGAGTCGATCACAACCAATTGCTCTTCCAGAAGTGGCAGATTCTGCAGGTGTTTTTCGTTCACAGCGTGCTCTGACGTCACGATAAGTGCAAGATCCAGTTCTCCGCCGGCTAATTGCTCCAAGAGGCGGTGCGACCCTGCTTCAAAAATTTGCAGCTGCACGCCAGGGTAATTCTCGCGGTAAATCTCCAATACTTCCGAAACTAGCGAAACACACAGCGTGGGAGGTGCTCCGAGCCGAACACGTCCGCGCCTTAAGCCGGCCAAATCCGCCATTTCGCTGCGAATGGTTTCTTCATCGGCCAGCATTCGCCGTGCTCGGGGGAGCAGCGCCTGGCCGGCCGCGGTAAGCGAGATATTCCCTCGGGCGCGATGAAAAAGTTCGGACCCCAGCTCCTGTTCGAGAGTGGAGATTTGGCGGCTCAACGAAGGCTGCGTAAGGTGCAAAAGTTCGGCTGCATGAGTGAAGTGTCCCACTTCGGCAATCGTAATGAAGCCGCGCAACTGCTCTAGATTCATGTGAATAGCATATCGCTATCGTAATCATGCCGATAATTCATTGGACGTATTCCAATAGCCGTCAGATGCTGGGAAACATGAGAAAAGAACAGCAGATAACCACGTCGGTACTCGTCATCGGAACCGGTGGTTCTGGCTTGAGAGCAGCAATCGAGCTGGCAGAATCGGGCACCGATGTTTTAGCCGTTGGCAAGCGTCCAAAGCACGATGCACACACCTCCCTGGCCGCCGGCGGGATCAACGCGGCCCTCGGAACCATGGACAAGGAAGACAGCTGGCAGCAACACGCGGCAGACACCATCAAGGAAAGCTATTACTTGGCGGACCCGCGAACCGTACAGGTAGTTGCCCAAGGCGCACAGCGAGGGATCGAAGACCTTGAACGCTACGGCATGAACTTTGCCCGCGAACAAGACGGACGCATTTCGCAGCGCTTTTTCGGGGCACACAAATTCCGCCGGACAGCTTTTGCCGGCGACTACACGGGACTGGAAATTCAGCGAACCCTGATCCGCCGCGCAGAACAACTGCAGATTCCAGTTCTGGATTCCGTCTACATCACCGAACTACTCGTAGCCGAAGGCAAAATTTTCGGAGCCTATGGCTTTGATGTCAACGACGGCACCGGATACCTGGTTTACGCCGATGCCGTCATCCTGGCCGCGGGTGGGCATAATCGCATCTGGCGACGCAGCAGCTCCCGGCGCGACGAAAACACTGGCGATTCCTTCCGCTTGGCGGTCGAAGCTGGCGCACGGTTGCGTGACGCTGAGCTTGTCCAGTTCCACCCTTCAGGCATTATCGAGCCTGAATCGGTCGCGGGCACCCTGATCTCAGAGGCAGCTCGCGGTGAAGGTGGAATATTGACCAACGCGCTAGGCGAGCGGTTCATGGAACGCTACGATCCCGAGCGCATGGAACTATCTACGCGAGATCGGGTAGCCCTCGCGGCCTATACCGAAATCAGTGAAGGCCGGGGCACAGGCAAAGGCGGGGTGTGGCTGGATGTATCCCACTTGCCGCGAGAGACCATCATGTCCAGGCTGCCGCGGGTGTACCAGACCATGCTTGAAGAGCAGATGCTCGATATCACCCAGGAGAAGATCGAGATTGCGCCAACAGCGCATTACTCCATGGGCGGTGTCTGGGTGGACCCTCTCACGCATGCAACGGAAGTTCCCGGGCTATACGCCATTGGCGAGGCATCCTCAGGATTGCATGGGGCCAATCGGCTGGGTGGCAATTCGCTCATTGAACTATTGGTCTTCGGGCGCATCGTGGGGCAGGAAGCCGCTGGCTATTCTCGTGCACTGATGACCCACCAGCGCTCACAGCAAGCCATTGACCAGGCACGGCATTCCGTGCAGTCACTGGTGTCAGCCGACGGTGAAGAGAATGTGCGCAGCCTGCAGCGAGCAATTCGCGATGTGATGACTGCGCATGCTGGAGTGGTGCGAAATGAAGCAGGGCTCCAGCTTGGATTGGAAAAGCTGGGCGAAATTGAACAGCGGATGCAAAATATTGGCATCCATCCAGACATCGCCGGTTTCCAGGACCTCTGCCACGCCTTCGATTTGAAGTCATCAGTCCTTGCAGCGCGAGCCACCTTGGAATCAGCGCTGGAACGCAAGGAAACGCGTGGCTGCCACAATCGCAGCGACTATCCCATGACCGACCCCGAACTGCAGGTGAATCTGGTGTGGTCTCCGAAGGGCATCGTGCGTGAATCCCTCCCAGAGATACCTGCCGAAATTTCCTCGCTGATCGCTGAAGTATCCCAGGTAGGAAAGCTGGTCGAATAAAAGACGGTTTTCCTGCAGGGAAACTCATTATTACTGCTCTTCGAATCTGAAGCTTCGCCATCGAGCGCCCTTTGGTATTCGGGGAGCAGTTTTGTCCTGTCCTAGGCGCATCAGCTGCAAAGAGTTTTCAGGCGCAGGCAAGAATTGGAAGCAGATGTAATGCATTCTTAATTCGGCAGAAACAGACATGCCGACGCCTCGTAATTTTGGGCCGATAAAATCGTCTCTGTCTTGGGGAAATAATTTAAGTCGATGAGTGTTTCATGGCCCGATTTTTTCCCTTCCGCGCACGTTGAGGAGGTCCACTGTTCTTGCCATATTCACACCCCTCTCGGCGTATTCTGGCCGTTTCTGAGTACAAATGTGGAACCTCTAAGCAACTCTTGAATGGGGAATCTGTCAATGCATTTAACGCCGAGGGAGCAAGAAAAGCTCATGATCGTCGTGGCTGCGGATCTAGCACGCCGTCGCCAATCACGGGGACTGAAGTTGAACTACCCGGAGTCCATTGCCGTCATTACCTATGAACTGATCGAAGGCGCACGCGATGGCCGTTCCGTGGCAGACCTGATGAGTTATGGAACCACTATTTTGCGTCGCGAGGACGTAATGGACGGTATTGCGGAAATGATCCATGACGTCCAGGTTGAAGCGACTTTTCCGGACGGGACCAAACTTGTCACGGTCCACAATCCCATTCGCTAGACCAGGTGGAAACGAAAGGCACGGACAATGATTCCGGGAGAGTACATTCTTCGAGGCGAGCCCATTGCTTGCAACCAGACGCAGAAAACGCTTGAGCTCAAACTCGTAAATCGTGGCGACCGGCCAGTGCAGGTCGGATCCCACTTTCATTTTGCCGAGGTCAACGCGCAGCTCGAATTTGATCGCGACTCCGCCAGGGGATTCCGCCTGGACATTCCAGCAGGAACTGCTGTCCGATTTGAACCCGGGGATGCCCGCACCGTAAATCTCGTGGAATTTTCCGGTGCCCGCCAGGTTCACGGTTTTCGCAATCACGTTGCCGGTCCTCTGGACAGCACATCCATGAACGATCAGGAGCGCTAAGCATGAGCTTCGAAATGTCCCGCAAGCAGTACTCGGAAATGTACGGTCCAACTGTTGGCGATGCCATCCGGTTGGCCGACACCGAACTGCTGTTGGAAATTGAACACGATTACACCACCTATGGCGAGGAAGTAGTCTTCGGCGGTGGAAAAGTCATTCGCGACGGCATGGGGCAAAACGGCCGGTTGACCAGGGGCCAGCAGATCCCGGACACCGTCATCACGAACGTCGTGGTGTTGGACTACTCCGGCATCTACAAAGCAGACGTCGCCCTGCGAGATGGCCACATCTTCAAGATTGGCAAAGCCGGCAACCCAGACATATCCGACGGTATTGACATCACTATCGGAGCCGCAACCGAGATTATCGCTGGCGAGCACAAGATCCTGACTGCGGGTGCCATCGATACCCATATCCACTTCGTCTCGCCCGGCCAGGTCGAGACTGCGCTTGCCAATGGCACCACCACCATGATTGGCGGTGGAACCGGACCAGCCGAGGGAAGCAAGGCAACCAGCCTGACCCCGGGGCCATGGAACATCTCGCGAATGCTGCAAGCGGTCGAGAACCTGCCTATGAATATCGGGTTCCTGGGCAAGGGCCACGCCAGCGGCGAAGCGCCGCTAGTCGAGCAAATCCGCGCTGGTGCCATCGGCCTGAAAATTCATGAAGACTGGGGCGCGACCACGTCATCCATCGACACCTCGTTGAAGGTGGCCGACAAGTATGACGTGCAAGTGGCAATCCACACCGATACCCTGAACGAATGCGGTTTCGTGGAGGACACCATCGAAGCCATCGCTGGGCGAGTCATTCACACCTTCCACACCGAGGGTGCTGGCGGAGGGCATGCCCCGGACATCATTCGCATGGCCGGCTTGCCCAACGTTATCCCCGCCTCGACCAACCCGACATTGCCCTACACGAGCAATACGGTGGACGAGCATCTGGACATGCTGATGGTCTGCCACCACCTGAACCCCGATATTCCAGAAGATGTCGCTTTTGCCGACTCGCGCATTCGTCCTGAGACGATTGCCGCCGAAGACGTCTTGCACGACATGGGCGTCTTTTCCATTACTTCTTCCGATTCCCAGGCCATGGGCCGGGTCGGGGAAGTGGTGCTGCGAACCTGGCAAGTAGCCGATGCGATGAAACGCCAACGCGGCAAGCTGCCCGGCGATCCCGAAGTGGGCGATAACGAGCGCCTGAAGCGCTATGTTGCGAAATACACCATCAATCCGGCCATTGCCCACGGCATCGCTGACTCAATTGGAAGCGTCGAGGAAGGCAAGTTTGCCGACCTCGTGCTGTGGGATCCGGCCTTCTTTGGCGTCAAGCCAGATTTGATTATCAAGGGCGGGCTGATTGTCCAGTCGATCATGGGGGACTCCAATGGGTCCATCCCAACACCGCAGCCACGCACGTTGCGCCCTAGCTTCGGCTCGATGGGCAGTGCCGTCTATGAAAGCTCGATCACGTTCATGTCTCAAGCGGCCATTGAAGATGGAGTCCCGCAACGCCTTGGCCTGCGCAAACTCATCCGACCCTGCCACGGCATTCGCGGTCTAACCAAGGCGGATTTGAAACTCAACGGGAACACCCCTGAGATCAAGGTTGACGCGCAGACCTACGAAGTTTTTGTCGACGGAGAATTGGCAACATGCGAGCCATCGACGCAATTGCCCATGACGCAGCGCTACTTCTTGTTCTAGCCGCTGGCGGAAAATTTTTTGTGAAGGAGAACAATGATTATTGAAAAACTCGTGGGAAATATCCACGAGGATGGCAGCGGACTGCTCGACGGCCGGCATCACGAAAAAGTGGTCCTGCCCAGCGCAGACCTGGTCAAGCGAATCCAACGGGTGAGCACTGATCATGGACGGGAATTGGGCCTGCGCTTAGCACCGGGACCGGACCTGCGCGACGGCGATATATTGCACATTACCGATTCGGAACTCATTACGGTGTCGGTATTGCCCACGGATGTGCTGGTCATTGCGCCGGAGTCGATCTTTGATATGGGTTTCATTGCCCACTCGTTGGGCAATCGGCATCTGCAAGCGCAATTTTTTGACCGCGAATCTGACTATGGTGCTGAAGTGATGGTGGTGCAGTACGACCACACCGTAGAGGACTTCCTCAAGCACCATCATGCACGCTACCAGCGGCAGGAACGCATCATGCCCGTTCCATTCCGACATGCAGAACATACCCACTAGCTCGGGGCCCCTGCTCACCCTGCTGCAACTCTCTGACTCGGCACTGCCTACGGGAGCCTTCAGCCATTCCTTCGGGATGGAATCCTATTTGGAAACCGGGCAAGTGCACGACGAAGCGAGTTTTGCCCACTGGCTGCGCCTGTTTTTGGAGCAATCCTTGACCTACACCGATGGACTGCTGCTGCGCCTTGCATTCGAAGCTGACAACGACCAGCGCATTATCGAACTGGACCGGCTGATTCATGCGTCGGCTTTGCCTCGCCAACTGCGAATTGCAGCACAGAAGATGGGTTCCCGAATGCTAGCCGTGGCATTGGCCGGTTTTGCCGTGCCATCACTGCGCAGCTATCAGCAAGCAGTCCAGGCAGGAACCGGCACCGGGCATCCGGCCATTGCCTTTGCCCTGGCTGCACGTGGCGCCGGTGCGCCGCTTGCCGACGCGCTGAGCAGCTATTTGTTTTCCACCGCGACAAGCCTGACTCAAAACGCCATCCGCGCCATTCCGCTTGGCCAGGATGCTGGCCAGCGTGTCATCCGCCAGATGCACGAGACTGTCAACGCTGCGGTTGCCAAAATTTTCACGCTGGATGATCAGGACCTGGGCGTGGCCACGCCCGGCTTGGAAATAGCGCAGATGCGCCATGAGCACCAGCGGGCGCGCATGTTCATGTCCTGATTATCCACCCCGGCCGTTTCTGCGGTCCCAACTGATTCGAGGAATATTAAAATGGAACCAATTCGCATTGGCATCGGCGGCCCAGTAGGTGCCGGCAAAACTCAGCTCATTGAGCGGATCACGCGCGCCTTGGATGGCGAGATCTCCATGGCAGCAATTACCAATGACATCTACACCATTGAAGACGCCAAGATCTTGGCTGCCAATGGTGTCCTGCCATTGGACAGAATTGTCGGCATTGAAACTGGCGGATGCCCCCATACCGCCATCCGCGAAGACACCTCGATGAACGAAGCGGCAATCGAAGACCTCATAGCCAAGCACGAAGACTTGCAGGTTATTTTTGTCGAGTCGGGTGGCGATAACCTCTCGGCCACGTTCTCGCCCGAGCTGGTGGATTTTTCCATCTACATCATCGATGTGGCGCAGGGAGAGAAGATCCCGCGCAAGGCTGGTCAAGGAATGATCAAGTCTGATCTGTTCATCATCAACAAGACTGATCTGGCACCCTACGTTGGCGCCGATTTGTCGATTATGGAGTCAGACTCCAAGCAGTTCCGTGGAGATAAGCCGTTTTGCTTCACGAACCTGAAGACCGACGATGGCCTGCAGCAAGTGATTGCATGGCTCAAGCACGACGTGCTGATGACGGATCTTGCATAGTGGTTGGGCAACGGCTAACTGGCGAACTTGATCTGCACATTGAACGCAGGGCAGGCAAGGATATAGCCACTCGCCAGTATCATCAGGGGGCGTTGCGGGTACTTCGCCCGCATTACCTCGATAGCACTGCGCAGGTTTGCTACACGGTAGTCAATCCAGGTGGCGGCTACCTCGGCGCGGACAAGTATCGCATAGGCATTGGTGTTGGCTCCTCAGCGAGCGTGCTGCTAACGACTCAATCTGCGACAAAGATCTATCGAACGCCGCAAGGCGAAGCGCAGTCACAGCTGAACATCGAGTTGGGTGAAGACGCTGTGCTGGAGTATCTGCCGGATCAATTAATTGCCTATCGCGACTCCAGCTATCGCCAGGAAACGATCGTGCACATGCACGAGTCCAGTTCTTTGGTGATGTGCGAAATCATCACTCCGGGCTGGAGCCCTGATGGCGAGCTCTTCAAATATCAGCGGATCCGCTTGCGCACCGAAGTGCATATCGGCGGTTACTTGGCGGTGCTCGATAATCTCCTGGTTCAGCCGGATGACCAAGAGGTGGATTCTTTGCTCTATTTGCAGGGATTCAGCCACGTCGGGATGCTCTTGGCCGTAGATGCACGCATCGATGCCGCCTTGGTTGATGACTTGCGAGTTCAGGCCTATGCCGTAGCGGCGCAACAAGGTGAACCGGTCCATGTGGGGATTTCCATGACCGCTGCGGCCGGCCTTTCGGTGCGTACCTTGGGTAAATCGACGCAGTCGGCTGCCGCCGTATTGATGTGCATCGTTAATGAATTGCGCGGCCGGTTGCGCGCCCAGGCGCCCGTTGAATTGCGCAAGTACTAGCAAATAGAAGGTTGATGCAGGCCGGCCAAGGGGAGCACCGCATCGCAGTATCGAGTCAACGAGTTTCGATCGTGGGAAGCGATCAGCACCGCAGCCCCTTCGGCCGCCTTGGTGCGCAATGCGCTCAATATGGCGTTGGTAGTAGCTGGATCCAGGGCAGAAGTTGGCTCGTCGCAGACTATAAGCTTTGGATCCAGGCTCAAGGCCCGGGCCATCAAGGCGCGCTGCAGCTGTCCATCAGAAACTTGGGACGGGAATCGGCTCAGCAGGGTTATGGACAGTTGCACCTGAGCGCTTAAGCGAAGCAATTGGTCTTGATAGCGTTGCGGTACAGGCCGGGATTTGCCATCTCGGAAAGCCAAGGGCGCGGTGATTGTTTCTGCCAGCGTTAGTCGCGGATCCGCAAAATTTCTAGGATTCTGGGGCAGCATGCCGATGTTTCTGCGGACTGCCACAGGGATTTTCGACGTGGCTAACTCTGCGGGGATGGGAATCCCGTCGAAGAAGATCCAGCCCGCGTCTGGGCGCTGTAAAAGTGAGGCAATTGAGAGCAAGCTGCTCTTGCCTGCCCCCGAAGGGGCAGTCAGGCCCAATATCTGGCCCGCAGGAACTATGAGGCTTGTTGGCGGAAAGACTTGGCGCCCTGCCAGCTTCAGTTCTACCGATTCCATTCTCAAGGTCATTTGATGCCCTCCCGGTGGCTGAAAAGCACCTTTGTGGAAATCAACTGGCCATCCTCCATGGTGTGGATGACTCCGGCCAATTGCTCTGCCAAATCAAGATCGTGGGTAACCATCAACACGATGGTGCCGGCATCGGCTGTTTTCCGCAGGATCTGCGCAACGATCAACCGGGTATCTTCATCCAAGGCGCCTGTTGGCTCGTCGAGCACAACGCATGCTGGATCACCGGCTAGCCCGAGCGCTAGCAATGCACGCTGAGCTTGTCCGCCCGACAACTGATGCGGGTAGCGATCCAGGAGGTGGGCGTCCAATCCAAATTGCCGCCAGTAGGCCTCAAGGTTCCCGCCGGTGGCCTGTTGCGAATGTTTTTGAAGTGCCCGCGTGAGCGCTTTGCGCATCGTATGCACCGGATTAAGCGCGGTGGCTGCCGAACCGGGAATGAAGACCAGATCGCTGCCCAGGAATTTTCCAGCCCTGGCGTTGGAGCCTGCGCGCCCGTTGAGTGTCACCATCGATGATGCCTCCAACGAATCTGGCAACAGCCCGGCAATCGAGCGCAGGAACAGGGTCTTGCCTGCTCCTGAAGTTCCCATCAGAACATTGATGGTTCCAGGCTCTGCGCTGATTTCTACCTGCCTGACCAGCAGTTGTTCACCGGCCCGCACCGTTGAGCGAGCACTGAATCCTTGAGAAGGCCTTGGCGCAAACTCAGGGCTGGATTTGAGCGCTTTGAATGCCTTCCCAGGCCGCCTGCGACCAGGAGAACGGCGGCCAGGATCTTGTTGGGCCAATCGGGCAACCGCCCAACAGGCGGTGATCAGCACCGTGGACGGGAAAATCAGCAACCACCAGGCACCGGCGAGGATTCCGCTGCGCGCATCCTCTAAAAGCAATCCGAGCGAGGCTGCCTGAGCGGGAAGCCCCACGCCCAGGAACGACAGGGCCGATTCATGCCACATTGCGTGTGGCACCTGCAGTGCGAAGGCGATTCCAGCCTGCGGCAAAATGGCAGGAATAAGGTGGGTTCTCCATAAGGCCAGCGAGCTGGCCCCGGACGCCGCGCTGAGCCTGACATAGCCGTTTTCTCGTTCTGAGAGCAACTTGGCGCGCACTACTCGGGCCACCTGAGTCCAGTGGGTCAGCCCGATAGAGATGATTATCGCCCAAATCTGTCCGGGCCAAAGCGCCAGGATCACCACCGATAGAAGCAGGTGCGGAATCGCGTTGAGGCCGTCAATTGCACGGCTGATGACGCCATCCACGAATTTTCCGGAGGTGACCGCAACCGTTGCGGCAATGATTCCCATGAGCGTTGCGAAGGTGGCCGAGCCCAGGGCCATTAGCAATGAAACCCGCAGCGCGGCAGCAGTGCGTACCCACAAGTCGCGTCCCAGCTGATCCGTGCCGAATATGCGCGTTGGACCAGGGCGCTGGTAGACGGCGGAAAGGTCCACAGCGCCAACTGCGTTTGGGTTTAGGGCGGGAACAAGAAATGCATAGCCGAGCAGTGCTGCGCACAACAGCGCGGCCGGCATCGAGACACGGAAATTACGCATGGGCCACCCGGGCATCAGCGATCAGATATGCTGCATCGGCCAGGGCATTGCCAGCGAATACGGCAAGGGCTGAGCAAGCCGTCACGGCCGCGAGCAGGGCAAAGTCGCCCGCGATGGCCGAATCGATGACTGCCGAAGCAATTCCAGGCCAGGCGAAAATCGTCTCAATGATGAGAGCGCCGGTTATGAGCTCTCCTAACCGGGATCCGATGACGGTGATGAAGGGCAGCAAAGCTTGCGGCAGCGCTTCCCTTAGCAGTATTTGCGATGCTCCTCTGCCGCGAGCTGCGAGAACCGCATCGGAATCCAGCGCTTCAAACAGTGATGCCCGAAGATTCAGCAGCAGCCACGGCAGCAAGCTGAAAGCCAGGACGCTGGCGGGCAAAATAAGATGGACCATGACTGAACCAGGAGTTGGCCTCGTGCCGGCTGCTGCGATGCCTCCCGTGGGCCAGCCCAGGGGGAGGGCAATCATTGCGATTGCCAGCAAGGCCACCACGAATACCGGTACAGACTGAGCGAGCTGGGCGACAGCTTGGGCGAGACGGTCAAGGAACCCATGACGGTATTTGGCCGCGGCGAGGGACAAGAGCAAGGCAGCCAGGATCGCCATAAGCAGTCCTGTTGCGGTGAGCAGCGCTGTCAGGGGAATACGCTCGGCCAGCACTTGCATTACCGGTCGCGCCGCTATTACGGAGACTCCAAAATCCCCCTGCAAGGCATGTGAGACCCAATGGGTCCAAACCTGGATCCAGGATTGGTCAAAGCCAAGTTCCGCGCGCAATTGGTCGCGCAGGTCCAGGCTGGTGTGGGCGTAGCTTGAACCGAGGTAGCTGGCCAAGGGGTTGAATGGCGCAATGCCGGCCAGCGCAAAGACCACCGCCGTAAGGCCGGCAGTCACCGGTAGCGCGATGAGCATGCGGCGGATCAGCAGCGTGCCAACCAGATTCCAGCGGTGTGCTGCGAAGCGCGCTTTCACTGGTTGGTCCACTGTCCAATTTGCGCCCATGGGCCCCAGGCAGTTCCGTGTTCGTGGGGCTCCAGCAGTGTTCCGGTCGTGTTCCACCGCTGGTGGACGTTGCTGCGCTGGACATAGCTGTGATCCACAAAGGCTATGATCAGCATGGAAGGATCTTCGACGTAGAGTTCCTGCACTTTTTGGTAGGCGCTGGCTCGGGTTTTCGGGTCCGTGCTGGTGCGTCCGGTATGCAGCGCCTGATCCATCAGCTTGTTGGAATAGTGGCTTGGATTGTCGTAGTAAGCGCCGGCATCGGGGTAGCTCGAGTGCAGCATCTTATACAGCTGGGTATCCACGTCGTAGGGCGTATCGCCGCCGCCAAGCATGATCGCATCCTTGCGCACTCGGGGTTCTGCCTGATCAAAGGTTGCAGGTTTAACAATAACTTTGATTCCGTATGCTTCTAATTGCGCAGCGAGGGCCAGCGACAAGTCCCGGCGGAGCGTATCCCCGGGGTTGTAGAGCAGGGTGAATTCCGCGCGTTCTCCGTTTTTGCTGCGCACTCCATCGGCCGCTACCGTCCACCCGGCTTCATCAAGCAGTTGCTGGGCGCGCATCGGATCATGCTCGAAAACGGCCTGCGAATTGTAGTACTTTCCGTATTCCGGGGGAACAAACGTGTACGCAGGACGCCCGGCACCGGCCAATACGCCAGCAACGATCTCGTCGCGGTCTATCGCAAGGTTCAGTGCCAGCCGGACCTTGGGGTCCTTGGTTAGCGGGTGATCGGAGGGCAGCGAAATGCCACGCCAGTCAGCGCTGGTAGCGGTCACCACGTCAAAGCCCTCGCGCTGCGCAAAGCTGGCTGCGAGGCGAGCAGGCAAGACGGTGCCGGTGTAATCAGATCCCGCCATCACTTGCGTGCGCGTATTATCGTCGGCGGATTCGGTGTAGGAGACTTTCCGGACCGCAGGGGCTCCATCCCGGTAGTTTTCATTAGCGCTTAGTACCAAGGACGAGCTGTCGAAGCTTTCTAGCATGTAGGGGCCGGTGCCGATAGGCTCGCGGTTCAGCGATGACTCGCTGACAGGTGTCCGCTCCTGGATTTTTTCGGACGGGGCGATGCCGATGAGCAGAGAAGTCTTGAAGGACACCTGTGGCTCGTGCAGAATGAAGCGCACGCCATCAGGGCCATGAGCCTCCACGGCCGCGAGGTTTTCCAGGGTTCCGGCTAGGGGAGAAGCAGTGCGCGGTTCCTTGATGGCCCGGTAGCTCGCAACGACATCAGCCGGGTCAAAAGGCGTTCCGTCGCTGAATTCGATCCCTTCTCGCAAGGTGATGTCCCAGATGAGTCCATCTGCGGAAATTGAAGGCTCGTCTTGTGCGAGCAGCGGCACGATCTCAGGCAAGGCATCCGGCTCGCCTCGGAGCGTGAAGAGGGATTCATTGATTTTCCCGATGCCGTTGTTATCAAATCCCGCCAGCGGATTGAGCGTGGACGGCAGTGCCGGGGTGAGCAAATTTACGCTGGAATCGACCGATGCGTCCGTGCTGGCTACCTGGCACCCGCTGCAGACAATTACGATGGGTAGGAGAATCGCTGTGGCCCGGGAAATCGGCTGGCGCACGGTGCATGGGTCCTTTCGGAAAAGGTGGGGTGCTTGATGTTCTCAGAATACATGTGTTCGTTCAGACAGATGTCTGTGTGACCCGATGTTTTCCCATCAGAACAGGAGTGGAGAACAGTGGCTGAGATAGAACTGGAAAAAATAGGTTCCGAGGCGCTCTCAAAGGTTCAGGCAACGATTCCCGAGTGGATCGAGGTGTTTTCCCTGTGTGCTGATGAAACGCGCATCAGGCTTCTCATAGCGATGCATGCCGCGCCCGGCTCGTCTGTCACCCAGCTGGCTGAAGCGACCGGCCTGTCGCCTAATACGGTCACCCAGGCCCTTTCGACGCTTCATCGCGCTGGCGTCATTCAAGTAGAGCGGGACGGGAAGTACCGGCGCTGGCGGCTAGTGCACCCGGGAATTCATCAATTGCTGCATCAGCTGCAGGCACCGCACTCGGTGCTGCACCCCGAGCATTAGCCGGGGGTGCCATTGCCCGGCGTTGCAGCGAGGCGCAAAGAAGCCCTGGCGCCGATCATTCCACCATGGGGTTCTTGATCGGCGGCCAGGGCCGCCTTTGACTCGACCTTGTAGCCTAGCGCTTGCGCACTACGCGGGTCTCGTCCCATACCGGTTCTGCTGATTCGTAGACCTTGCCGTCCGAACCGAAGACCAGGAACCGGTCGAAGCTCTTGGCAAACCAGCGGTCATGCGTGACCGCTAGAACCGTTCCTTCAAATGCATTGATGGCTCGTTCAAGCGCTTCGCCGGAGTGCAAGTCCAGGTTGTCGGTCGGCTCGTCCAGGAGCAGCAAGGTCGCCCCGGAGAGCTGCAGCAGCAGAATTTGGAAACGGGCCTGTTGTCCACCGGAGAGCGACTCGAACTTCTGCTCGGACTGCCCGGCCAGCCCGTAGCCGTCCAATGCGCCGGCCGCTGCCTCACGAGGCAAACCGGAGCGATGCTCATCGCCGCGATGCAAAATCTCAAGCAGCGTCCGGCCAAAAAGGTCCGGGCGCGTGTGGGTTTGAGCGAAATAGCCTGGTCTGATCCTTGCACCGAGTTTAACTGTGCCCTCGTGTTCAACCCTGTCGATCACGATGTCCGAAACTGGCAAGTGCTCGCGTTCCGGGTCGCTGCCGCCGCTGGCCAGCAAGCGCAAGAAGTGGGACTTGCCAGAACCATTGGAGCCCAGAACCCCCACACGGTCGCCAAACCAAATCTCGGCGGAGAAGGGGTTCATCAGGCCGGTGAGTTCAAGTTTTTCTGCCACCACGGCGCGTTTGGCTGTGCGTCCTCCCTTGAGCCGCATATTCACGTTCTGTTCCAGCGGAATTGCCTGTGGAGGACCAGCCTCCAAGAACTTTTCCAAGCGGGTGGTGGCCGCATGGTATCGATTGGCCATGTCTGAGCGGAAGGCGGCCTTGGTCTTGTACATGTTGACCAGTTCCTTGAGCTTGGCATGCTCTTCGTCCCAGCGCTTGCGCAGTTCCTCGAAGCGTTCGTTGCGTTCTTGCCGGGCTTCAACATAGCTGCCGAATGAGTCGCCATGGATCCAGGCCGTAGCTCCGCCATGCCCTGGTTCCAGGGTGACGATGCGGGTCGCTGCATTATTCAGAAGTTCACGGTCGTGGCTGATGAACAGCACCGTTTTGGGGGAGTTGCGCATCTTCTCTTCGAGCCAGCGCTTTCCGGGGACATCAAGATAGTTGTCCGGTTCATCGAGCAGCAGCAGGTCATCGTTGCCTTCGAAGAGCGCCTCGAGAACGAGGCGCTTCTGCTCGCCGCCAGATAAGGTCCGGGCCAAGCGATGTGAAGCAGCATCGAATTCCACGCCGAGAGCTGCCATGCAGACCTTGTCCCAGGTGGTTTCCAGCTCGTATCCGCCAGCGTCACCCCATTCGATGATGGCTTCGGCGTAGCGCATGTGGACTTTTTCGTCCTCGCTGGTGAGCATCAGCTCCTCGTACTTGGCCACCTTGTCCGCCGCTTTGGCCAGTGCGGGAGCTGCGGTGGAAAGCAGGAGTTCCTTGACCGTTGTCTCGTCGCGCACCTGGCCGACAAACTGGCGCATGATCCCCAGCGATCCGGTGCGGTTGATCGAGCCTTCGTCGGCTTTGAGGTCGCCAGCGATGATTTTGAACAGCGTGGTTTTACCCGTGCCGTTGGGCCCGATCAAGGCTGTCTTGGTTCCTGCGGAAACCTTAAAGGTGACACCGCCCAGCAGCTGGGTGCCGTCGGAGAGGAAATACTGGATGTCAGTCACGTCAATATGAGCCACCGAACCATCCTATCCGAGGGGCAGGGTCGCGTTTTGCCGGGCGGTGCGTGCAGGTCAGTTGTACTTGTAGAATCCTTCGCCCGTGGCTACGCCAAGTTTGCCGTGATCGATGTATTCGTTTTTCAGCAGCTCGGCGAACTTCTTGCTGGTTTCATCGCCATGGCTGGAGATGTGATAGGCGGTATTCAATCCAACGATGTCGTAGATTTCAAAGGGTCCGTAAGGGGCGCCGGTACCCAGTTTCCAGGTGGTGTCAATGGTAGAGGCGTCGGCAACTTCGTTGACCAATAGGTGGCTGGCGGACTCCAGGAATGGAACGAGCAATGAATTGAGCACATAGCCTGGTTGTTCCTTGAGCACCCGGATGGGGACCAGCCCGGTGCGTTCTGCAAAATCGACCACAGCCTCGTAGGCTTCTGTGCTGGTGCTGGCGGTGCCCATGACTTCGCCGGTGTTGTTCTTCCAGATGTTGTTGGCGTAGTGCAATGCCAAGAATTTTTCGGGCCGGCCGGTGAACGGCGCGATGTCCGAGGGCAGCAACGTTGAGGAGTTGGTCGCAAAGATGGTGTGCTGCGGGGCGAGCGCGGCCAGCTTTTGGTAAGTCTGTTCCTTGATTTCCAAGTTTTCCGGAACAGCTTCGATGACTAGGTCTGCGCCTTTGACGGCTTGGGCCAGGTCTGTCGTCAGCTGGATTGACTCCCGAGCCGCTTGGGCCTTGGCGGGGTCGCCAAAAAATGAGGCATATTCGGCTACCAGTGCATCGAGGCGTCCGGAGGCTGCGTGAAGGGCTTCATTGCTGATGTCGAAGCCGATGACTGGCACGCCGTGGTAGGCGGTTTGGAAGAGGATCTGTGAACCGAGAACCCCAGTGCCCAGCACGGTTGTATTTGTCAGTTGCATGTTAATCTCCTTGAAAATTGAAGTTTCATTGTGAGTCTGCGCTTTTAGTTGAAGCAATGCAACTAAATGTGAGGAGTGGAACCATTCGACATGTACCGTCCTGCCGGTGTCCGCCTTTCGTTCATCAGCAATTAGCCCGCTACTGAGAATCTTGGGAGGAAACAACTAGTACTTCATAAGGGAGAAGCCGGTGCATCGCGCTGCAGGTAAAAGTATTGGATTAGTCGCGGCTGCGATCCTAGCCGCCAGCATTAGCACCCCCGCCAGCGCTGACACCAGCGAATATTTTGAGCGGGTCGCCACGTATCCGGTGTACGAAAACCATCCGGACGGTGCTGAAGGTACCACCGCGGCAGAAATTTCCACCGTTTCAGAAGATGGCAATACCCTGATCTATTCGGATGCCCTCTCGCGAAGTGTCGGTTTTGTCGACATTTCTGATCCGGCGAAACCTCAAGGCCTGGGACTGCTGGGGTTGCATCAACTTGGCAGTGCCGAAGACGAGCCAACGAGCGTTGCAGCCTACGGGCCGTACGTGTTTGTTGTCGTCAATACCTCCGCAAGCTACAGCGAACCCTCCGGACGGGTGGACGTTGTGCGCATCGCAGACCGCTCGCTTGCGCATAGCTTCGAGTTGCCCGGACAGCCGGATTCGATCGCAATCTCCAAAGACGGCGCGTATGCAGGCATCGCCATCGAGAACGAACGCGATGAGGATGCCGGCGACGGCGGGCTTCCCCAAGCGCCTGCCGGTTCCGTGGCCATCCTGGATCTCAAGGCGGACAACCCAGAAGAGTGGAATCTGCGCGAAGTCCCATTGACTTCTGGAACACCAAGCGATCCCCGAGCATTGCCGCTCTTGGCAAAAGCCGGCCTGGACACCCCACAGGACCCGGAGCCAGAGTATGTGAGCATCAATTCTGAAAACCAGCTGGCGGTAACCCTCCAAGAAAACAACGGCATGGTGCTTATCGACATGCCAAGCGGCAAGCTCAAGCGGGCTTTCAGCACTGGCACTGTCGACCTTCAAGGAATCGACTCGACCGACGACGGCCAACTCGATGCCGATGGCTCACTGCAGAATGTTCCGCGAGAACCGGATGCTGTCGCCTGGCTCCAAGACCGCTATTTGGCCACCGCCAATGAAGGCGATTGGAAGGGCGGGAGCCGCGGCTTTTCGATCTTCGATTCACGCACGGGAAAGGTAGTTTGGGACTCCGGAAATACCCTTGAACAACTCGCGCTAGCCCAGGGCCTCTACCCCGAAAGCCGTGCGGACAAAAAGGGTGTCGAGCCTGAAGGCCTTGCTATTGCACAGTTCAACGGCGTCGACTACGGATTTGTTGCCGCAGAACGGGCGAACTTTGTCGCCGTCTATGACCTGTCCAATCCAAAGTCTCCGCGTTATGTGCAGACTTTGCCCAGCACCAACGGGCCAGAAGGGATCCTGCCCATTCCAGAACGCGGACTGCTTGCGGTCGCTTCTGAAACCGATGAGGACGATGTGCGTTCCGCGCTCAGCCTCTACTCCTTCGGAGCCGACCAGGCGCAATTCCCGCAACTTGTATCAAACCAGAACTCGCTAGTTCCATTTGGGGCGCTCAGCGGACTGAGCCCTGACCCGAAAGATCCGGGCAAGCTCTACGCGGTCAGCGATAACGCCTATGCGGCACAGATTTATGGCATCACCCTTGGCAAGCCGGCAACTGTCGACCACTCGATTTCCGTCACCGGTGCAAGCGTGGAATTGGACCTTGAAGGGCTGGCTGCACGTGAAGACGGTGGTTTCTGGGCGGCCCATGAAGGAGCCGAGGGAACTGGGAACCTGCTGGTGAAAATCGATGACTCTGGCGCGGTGGTTGAAGAAGTCGCATTGCCGGAAGATGTTGTCGGCCCGCTTCAGAAGCAGGGCCTGGAAGGCGTGGCAGTGCGGGGAAGCGGTGATGATGAGCAGGTGATCTTCGCATTGCAACGAGAAGTCCCGGGCGAGTCATTTGTCCGCCTTGGCAAATATCTTCCTGCCACCGGCTCGCTTAACTGGTATGGGTACCAGTTGGATAAGCCAGCCGAAGATTCCTGGAATGGGCTCTCGGAGATCACAGCGCTGCCGGACGGCTCCTATGCCGTCATCGAACGTGACAACCAGGTAGGTCCAGCAGCTCAGCACAAGGCGATATACCAAGTGGAACTGCCCGGGGGCGAAGCCAAGGGTGCCGGTTCAGGCATAATCATGGTGGACAAGAAGCTTGCTTTCGATGTCTTGCCGGTGCTTGAAGCGACCCGCGGATGGACCCAGGAGAAGCTTGAAGGCCTGGCCGTGGCAGGGGAAGAAGTCTATGTTGCCACTGACAACGATGCGGTAGACGACGCCACCGGCGAAACTGTCTTCGCCTCTCTAGGCAAAGCATCAAGCGTCTTCGACCTTGAATCCGGCAGTCCAACCCCAACGCCGGAACCAAGCGAATCATCGCCAGTGCCGTCGCCTTCGGAGGATGCAGCAGAGCCTGGGCCGTCGCAGCCTGCGCAAGAACCCGAGGCGGAAGACCAGGACTCGGCCTCGGGCGAATCAAGCAGCATTGATCCGGAAAAAGTTGTGCAAGCTGAACCAGAAGGGAATCTGGCAGATACCGGTGCCGATAGCTTGTGGCTGATTCCAGTCGGACTGGTGGTCGCATTGCTCGGTGCGGCCGCGGCATTCAAATCAGCGCGCGAACGCAGGGCCAAGTAGCCAGTAGGGAAAGTAGCGCAGAAACGACTCAAGGCGTGGCATCCGTGGATGCCACGCCTTGAGCCCATATCCCTGGGGCTAGAAAACCTAGTTCTTCTTCTGCACCTGGGAGAGAACTACGGCCGCTACTGCTGCAACAATCAGCGAGACAATCAGGAACTTGCCTCCCTTGCAGGACTTCTCCTTAGGCGCCAGATTCTTCTGCGCGGTCTGGACGGCATTCTGCACAGAGGTGCGTGCACGCTGGGCAGCCTTGGAATTTCCGGTGACGTTTTCGATCAGGTGGGAACCTGCCTTGCTGATGGCATCAGCATTGACACTGGAAACAGCCTCCGTCCAGCCGCCACGGATTTCCTTGGGCAGCTCTTCCTTGGCAGCCTTGGCGAGTTTCGCCAACGACTTTTCAACTTCTTTAAAGCTCTTAGCAGTCTTCGACATGTTTTCCTCTCTGATGGACCTTTGGGCCTCGCCTTCCACACTATCCAGACAGGGGATGGCTCTCAAGCGTACGGCGTTGCGCTCAGTGAGAACTCAGGATTCGCCGGATGCGGGTGCGCAGTGCGCTGAGCAGGCATATCAGCATCAGGGCTGCGGCGACGAGGCAAACGGTGGCAAACACCGGAGAAGTGTCGTGTCCCGAGTATCGATCAAGAATGATCCAGGCCAGAACCCACAGCGCTCCGGCATTCAGATAAATGCCCATCGGGTTCTTGAAGGTGACCGCGCACAAAAACAGGGCGAGCAAGATCAATGCCAGCGCGCTGGCCCCCTTGAACATCAACGCATCCGGGTTGCCATGGTGCATTGCGGCGAAGGCCAGTGCCTCGGCAACGATAATGACCGACAACCAACCGGCGAAGAGCCCGAAGCACGCCCTGGTGACCCAGCGGTCAATGTGCTGCACCAGAACGCTGCGGTCAATGGCCAGCACAATGCGAGCCAATACCGCCAGCAGCGCCAGGCCAGCAATCAGGCTCACGCCGATCAATTCGCGTTGCAGGCACAAGACCCACATCGCGTTGAGCAGCACCATGCCCAGGACCCAGGGACGGATCTTCCGGTGTATTTCGATGTGCCAGCGCGATAGCCCCTGCCAGATTGCATATGCGCCCAGCGCCGCCATCAACCCAAGCCAGGGGAACAGCCCGATGAGCGGCACCGAACTGGCAGTTGCGTCCTGCCCTAGCCAGCCGCCGGCAATATCCTCAAGGGCGGGAGCGGTGAGCACCGCCCAAACGGCCCAGCCTAGTCCAAGGAGCATGAGCGCGGCATAACCACCAGAAACCAGCTTTAATTCCACAATTTTGAATTTATCACGCCGGCTGTGTTCTGGCACGATGCCACCGCTACAGTGGAAGAATGACTGATCTTTGGGTGCGACATGCAATTTCCCAGCTCAACGCCGACGCGAATCGCAGCGCTGACACTCACCTGCTCCGCTTCGAACTGCCCGCCTCGTGGGGAATCGAACTGTATTTGAAGGATGAATCGGTGCACCCCACCGGTTCGCTCAAGCACCGGCTGGCCCGCTCGCTGATTCTCTATGGCCTGGTGAACGGACGGATCACCGAGGGCACTACCTTGGTGGAAGCCTCCAGCGGCTCAACAGCGGTCTCCGAGGCCTACTTCGCCCGGATGCTGGGACTGGATTTCATTGCCGTGGTCCCGGCTTCGACGAGCACCGAGAAAATTAATCTCATCGAGTTCTATGGAGGACGCTGCCATTTGGTCGACGGGGCCGGGCAGGTTGATGCCGCGGCTCGAGAATTGGCCGCAGAATGCCAGGGGTACTATCTGGACCAGTTCACCTATGCTGAACGGGCCACCGACTGGCGCGGCAACAACAATATCGCCGAATCGGTGTACGCGCAGATGTCCGCCGAGCCGCATCCGATCCCTAGCTGGATTGTCGTGGGAGCAGGCACCGGCGGCACCAGCGCGACCTTCGGCCGCTACGCCCGCTACAAGCAGCATGAAACATGCATCTGCGTCGCCGATCCCGAAGGATCCTCCTTCTATGAAGGGTGGCGGACCGGCAATCTGGCGTACGCCACCGGCACCGGGTCGCGGATCGAAGGCATTGGCCGGCCCAAGGTTGAAGCCTCCTTCATGCCCGGGGTGATCGATCACATGGTGCAGGTTCCCGACGCTGCCTCGTTGGCGGCCATGCATTTCCTGCGGGCCACCACGCGCTACTTCGCTGGCGGTTCCACCGGCACCAATCTGTATGCCGCCTTCGGGATCATCGCCCAAATGCTCCAGCGCGGGGAACATGGCAGCGTGGTCACGCTGATCTGCGACTCCGGCGAGCGCTACGCGAACACCTATTACAACCAGCAATGGCTCGATGAACAGGGCTTGGACCTGGAGCCGTACACCGGCCAGCTGGAGCAGTTCATCGAGAAAGGCGTGTGGAACAGCCCAGAACGCTAGCTAGCTGGTGCGGGATGCGGGCATCAGGCCGGTGGTGTTCTTGCGCTGGTGCACCGAGAAATAGCCCAGGCCGCCGTCCCCGGCGATGAACTGGCGCTGGCTGTGCGCGGGCAGGTAGACGATGTCACCGACCGCCAGGTCGATCTGCCCGCTATCGGTGCGCAGCACGCCCGAGCCGGCGAGGACATGCAGCAGCACATCCAGCTCTGGGCCCTGGTGCTGACCGATCTGCTCGCCGGGAGCCAGCGAGATGACGTTGGCATCCAGCCCCCGTTCTGCCGGCTCCAATTTCCACAGCGCCCCGTTGCGTTCTCCGATGGGAAGTTCTGCGGTGTTGGCCATGCGGCGCGGTTCGTTGCTCATGGCACCAGCCTAGCCAAGCGACGGCGGTCTTTTGCGCCATGGGCCAGCTGGATCCTGGGCCGCACCGGTGGTGTGCGGCGCGACACCTGGGGGTGTGTCTGGCGGAACCCGGCTTGGCGCCGCATATCCATGGCACAAGGCAGAACTGCGCAGTAGGGTGGGCAATAGACCCACTGGAAAATTGTGTGCAGGAGGAATGTTTTGCCTAACGTAGCCGACCACCTGATTGAACAGCTCGACACCCAGGGGGTGCGCCGAATCTACGGCATCCCGGGCGACTCGCTCAATGGCCTGACCGATGCCTTGCGGGAGAACGGGCACATGGAATGGGTGCACCACCGCCATGAGGAAGCTGCCGCCTTCGCTGCCGCGGCTGAAGCGGAAATCACCGGAGAGCTGGCGGTCTGCGTGGGCTCATGCGGACCGGGCAACCTGCACCTGATCAACGGGCTCTACGACGCGAATCGCTCCCGGGTTCCGGTGCTGGCCATTGCCGCGCAGATCCCCACCGAGGAGATCGGCTCCAACTATTTCCAGGAAACCAATCCGGTGGAAGTTTTCCGCGGCTGCTCGGTCTACGCAGAGCAGGTTTCCGATGTCAAGCAGATGCCGAGGATCTTGCGCATCGCCATGCGCGAGGCCATCGAAAAGCGCGGGGTCGCCGTGCTGGTGATTTCCGGAGACGTGGCCCTGTCGGAAATGGAGCGCACCGCCACCCAGCGCATCGCCAAGACCAGCCCCCGGGTCCTGCCCAATGAGCAGGAGCTGGAGCAGGCCGCAGAGATCCTTGAGGAGTCGCGGAAGGTCACCATCCTGGCCGGTGCCGGGGTGGCCGGTGCCCATGACGAGGTGATCGCGCTGGCGGACAAGCTGGCGGCCCCGATCGTGCACGCCGTGCGCGGCAAGGATCATATCGAGTACGACAACCCCTTTGATGTGGGGATGACCGGCCTGCTGGGCTTTGCCTCAGGGGCCAAGGCCATCGCGGAATGCGATGTGCTGCTCATGCTGGGCACCGACTTCCCGTACCAGCAGTTCTATCCGCAGGATGCCACGATCATCCAGGTGGATATCCGCGGCGAGCAGATTGGCCGCCGCACCCGGGTGGATGTTCCGCTGGTGGGCACGGTGAAGGACACTGCTGCCGCCCTGAATGCGCTGCTGCCGGTGCAAACTCATCGCAAGCACCTGGATAATGCCTTGGAGCATTACCGCAAGACCAGAGCCAAGCTCGATGAATTGGCCACAGGATCCAAGCCGGGCGCGGCAATTCATCCGCAGTACCTGGCCCGGCTGATCGACCAGGCCGCTGATGAAGACACGATCTTCACCGCGGATGTCGGCTCGCCGGTGATCTGGGCGGCCCGTTACCTGACGATGACCGGCAAGCGGCGGGTCCTGGGTTCCTTCAACCATGGCTCCATGGCCAACGCGCTGTGCCACGCGCTCGGAGCCCAGGCGATCGACCGCAATCGGCAAGTGATTGCCTTTGCCGGCGATGGCGGGTTGTCGATGATGCTCGGCGAGTTGCTGACCGCGACCCAGAACAAGCTGCCGGTGAAGATCGTGGTCTTCAATAATTCCTCGTTGAACTTTGTCGAGCTGGAAATGAAGGCGGCTGGATTCGTCACCTATGCCACCGACCTGCACAACCCGGATTTTGGCGCCGTTGCCACCGCCGCGGGGTTGAAGGGCTATCGGGTGGATGACTCCGCCCAGCTGGAATCCACCATCAGGGAGTTCTTGGCGCACGATGGCCCGGCGGTGCTCGACGTTGTCACCGACCGCCAGGAGATGTCGATGCCGCCGAACATCAAGCTGGAACAGGCCAAGGGCTTTGCGCTCTACGCCATCCGCACGGTGCTTTCGGGACGCGGGGACGAATTGCTGGATCTGGCGAAGACCAATTGGCGGCAAATGTTCTAGGCGTTTATGCCTATGCTTGTTGCTGGCGCCTTTTTGGCGCCAGCAACACTTTTGCAGATCGAGAAAGTTGGCGTTTTGACTTCGCAACCCGCAGCCGCCCATGCGGCTACTACCGAGGATTTCATTCGCAACCTGGCAGCGGTCAACCAGCGCATCGCCGCCGCGTGCACTGCTGCGGGCCGCGAGTTCGATTCCGTGCGCTTGCTGCCGGTGACCAAGACCATCGGCATCGAACGCCTGGAACTGGCTATTGCCGCCGGGGTGGATACCTTGGGGGAGAACAAGGTGCAAGAGGCGCAAGGCAAGTACGAGAGCTTCCATGAGCGTTTCCCGCACCTGCGCTATGCCGTCATCGGCCCCCTGCAGACGAACAAGGCGAAGTTCGTGGCGCAGTTCGCCGACGAGTTCCACGCCCTGGACTCCTTGAAGCTTGCCCAGACGCTGCAACGCCGTTTGGAGCTGGAGGATCGCACGCTGGAAGTTTTCATCCAGGTCAATACGTCCGGCGAGGAAAGCAAATCGGGGGTTCTGGCTTCCGAAGCCGCCGGGCTGCTGGCTTCCTTGGCGCCGCTGGATCGGCTCACGCCGGTGGGGCTGATGACCATGGCGGCCAACACCAGCGACGAGCAACAGGTTCGCAGTAGCTTCGCCTCCTTGCGCCACACCTTGCAACAGCTGCAGCCAGATGCCCCCGAGGGCTTCAAACACCTGTCGATGGGCATGAGCGGCGACTATGAGCTCGCTATCGCCGAAGGCGCCACCGTGGTGCGTGTGGGCCAAGGGATCTTCGGAGCGCGCAACTACGCCTGAACAATGGGTGGCCTGGCTTCTACCAAGGTGCAGCGCAAAGGGCGGACGGCTGGAAACAGCTGGCCGTCCTTTGCGCTGCGTTGTGCACAGTGCGATCGCAGGCAGGCCAAACTGTCGGTCGCGCGAGCGAAACTACATGTAGTGGCAGCCCATGGGAGGGCGCAACTAGATATGGGAGTGGAACACGCCGAGGAACATCTCACAACAAGAATTTTTAAACCACATGCGTCAGTGGCAGGGCTGTGGACAAAGTCGGGCAGACCGCGAGAAATCGCGGTTTAAACGGGGTCGAATATCCACAGTTCCTGTGGACGTTGCGGGGGAAGAATGACATACTTGTAATACATCATGTTGTGGCCGCTTGACCGGCAAAACACAACATGTAGTATTGAACCCGTTGGTGCGGCTCGCACCAGTAGCACCTCGGAAACCCTGTTTTTGAGGCATCCGAAAGGACAGCTGGGACTTTCCCTCAACAAGAGGGAATCCGGCCAACATCAAGAATTTCTAAAGGGGATCAGGGACATGGCCATCACGGTTTACACGAAGCCTTCCTGCGTTCAGTGCAACGCTACTTACCGCGCGTTGGATAAGAAGGGTGTCGAGTACAACAAGGTTGACATCTCACAGGATGCCACTGCCTTGGAACACGTACGTGGCTTGGGGTACATGCAGGCACCTGTCGTCGTTACCGACGATGATCACTGGTCGGGCTTCCGCCCAGACAAGATCGAATTGCTGGCTCCAGCCAACTAGAGCACGAGCCCATTCCGCTCACTTTGCAGTGGAGGCGAAAGAGGATGTCACCCACAGCTCTTGCTGACAAGCAGAACGCTGAGGCCCGCGAACCAGTCGAGTTCACGAAATCGAATCTGATTTACTTTTCATCGGTTTCGGAGAACACCAAGAGATTCGTGGAAAAACTTGAGATGGATGCGGCTCGGATTCCGGTTTTTGCGACCGAACCGCAGCTCATCTCCACTGCTCCGTATGTATTGCTCATCCCCACCTACGGTGGAGAACGAGGCAAGCATTCAATTGTCCCGCAAATTATGAAGTTCCTGCGGCATGACGAAAATCGGGCAAACCTTCGCGGTGTAATCGGCGCGGGAAACACAAACTTCGGCGAGTACTACTGCATCGCGGCTAAGCGTATTGCCCAGAAATGCAGCGTACCCGTACTTTATACATTCGAACTTATGGGAACCTCGGAAGACGTTCTCAACGTCAAAGAAGGGCTTGAAACCTTTTGGACACCAGCGTCGCAGAATTGGCAGGAACGATGACGAGCTCAAAGGAGCTCCCAGCCCAGTTCCAGGGCTTGAGCTACAACGATCTGAACGCCATGCTGAACCTTTACGGTCCAGATGGAAAGATCCAGTTCGAGGTGGACCGCTATGCAGCCCGCCAGTACTTCCTGGATCACGTGAACAACAACACCGTGTTCTTCCACGATCTTGACGAGAAGCTCGAATACCTCGTGAAGCACGAATACTACGAGCGCGAAACGCTTGACCAGTACTCGATGAACTTCATCCGCGACTTGTTCAAACATGCCTTCAACAAGAAGTTCCGTTTCGAAACCTTCTTGGGCGCGTTCAAGTTCTACACCTCGTACACCCTCAAGACTTTTGATGGCAAGCGCTATCTGGAACGCTACGAAGACCGCGTATGCATGGTTGCCCTGCACCTGGCTCGTGGCGACGAGAAGCTGGCTACCCAGCTGGTTGATGAAATCATCGACGGCCGCTTCCAGCCTGCAACCCCTACCTTCCTCAACGCCGGCAAGGCGCAGCGTGGCGAACTGGTTTCCTGCTTCCTGCTTCGCATTGAAGACAACATGGAATCGATCGCCCGTGCGGTGAACTCCTCGCTGCAGCTGTCCAAGCGCGGCGGCGGCGTGGCCCTGTCGCTGACCAACCTGCGTGAGCACGGTGCACCGATCAAGCAGATCGAGAACCAGTCCTCCGGCGTCATCCCGGTAATGAAGCTTCTGGAAGATTCTTTCTCCTACGCTAACCAGCTTGGCGCACGCCAGGGTGCCGGTGCCGTGTACCTGAACGCACACCACCCTGATATCTACCGCTTCTTGGACACCAAGCGCGAGAACGCGGATGAGAAGATCCGCATTAAGACCCTGTCGCTGGGTGTTGTCATCCCGGATGTCACCTTCGAGCTGGCCCGCAAGAACGAAGACATGTACCTCTTCAGCCCGTACGACGTGGAACGCGTTTACGGCGTGCCATTCAGCGAAATCTCGGTAACTGAGAAGTACTACGAGATGGTCGATGACTCGCGGATCAAGAAGACCAAGATCAGCGCGCGTGAATTCTTCCAGACCCTGGCAGAGATCCAGTTTGAGTCCGGCTACCCGTACATCATGTTCGAGGACACCGTGAACAAGGCCAACCCGATTGCTGGCCGCATCACGATGTCGAACCTCTGCTCGGAGATCTTGCAGGTTTCCTCGGCCTCCGAATTTGGCGACGACTTGAGCTACTCCAAGATTGGCAAGGATATTTCTTGCAACTTGGGCTCGATGAACATTGCCAAGGCCATGGACGGCAAGAACCTTGCCGGTTCGGTTGAAATTGCCATTCGGGCATTGAGCGCAGTGTCGGACATGTCCTACATCGCTTCGGTACCTTCGATTGCCGACGGCAACAAGAAGTCGCACGCTATCGGCCTGGGCCAGATGAACCTGCATGGCTTCCTTGCCCGCGAGCACATCTACTATGGTTCCGAAGAAGGCATCGATTTCACCAACATCTACTTCTACACGGTCCTGTTCCACGCCTTGAGCGCATCGAACAAGATCGCCATGGAACGTGGTGAGACCTTCGATAATTTCGAGAACTCGAAGTACGCGTCGGGAGAATTCTTCGACAAGTACACCGATCAGCAGTGGGCTCCGGCCACGGAGCGCGTGCGCGAACTCTTCGCAGACATCCACATTCCTACCCAGGAAGACTGGAACGCTCTGAAGGCTTCGGTCATGGAGCACGGCATCTACAACCAGAACCTGCAGGCTGTGCCTCCCACCGGTTCGATCTCGTACATCAACAACTCGACTTCCTCGATCCACCCGGTCGCAGCGAAGATCGAGATCCGCAAGGAAGGTAAGATCGGCCGCGTTTACTACCCGGCTCCTTACATGAACAACGAAAACATCGATTTCTACGAGGATGCCTACGAAATCGGCTACGAGAAGATCATTGACACCTACGCCGCTGCAACCCAGCACGTGGACCAGGGCTTGTCGCTGACCTTGTTCTTCAAGGACACCGTCACCACTCGTGACATCAACAAGGCCCAGATCTACGCATGGCGCAAGGGCATTAAGAGCCTGTACTACATTCGCCTGCGCCAGATGGCCCTGGAAGGCACCGAAGTTGAGGGTTGCGTTTCCTGCGCACTGTAACCCGGAACTTCAGGCTGCGGCCAAGGCCTTAGCTAACTGAGCAACCAGCTGCCAATTCTCCAAGAGAATTGGCAGCTGGTTGTATTTAAATGCCTAGTCAAAGGCGATAAGACGGCAAAAATCACAGAGTCAAAGGTTATGTTTTAAGGCGCAGAAGCGGTAGGATTTAAGCCAGTCTGACTGTATATTTTTTGCATATTTTCTGCTGATCGATGAGGGGCAATGACCGAGAAGATTCAGCTCACCCACAAGGTTGAAGCTATCAACTGGAACCGTATCCAGGACGAGAAGGACGTGGAGGTATGGAACCGCCTCGTTAATAACTTCTGGCTTCCCGAGAAGGTGCCGCTGTCCAACGACATCCAGTCGTGGGCGACCTTGACCGAAGATGAAAAGCTGCTGACCATGCGCGTGTTCACCGGCTTGACCTTGCTGGACACCTTGCAGGGAACCGTTGGTGCGGTCTCGCTGATCCCGGATGCGATCACCCCGCATGAAGAGGCCGTGTACACCAACATCGCCTTCATGGAATCGGTGCACGCCAAGAGCTACTCCTCGATCTTCTCGACCTTGGCCTCGACCAAGGAAATCGATGAGGCTTTCCGCTGGTCCACGGAGAACGTGAACCTGCAGAAGAAGGCGCAGATCATTGAGAGCTACTACCACGGTGAAGATCCGCTCAAGCGCAAGATCGCCTCGACCCTGCTCGAATCGTTCCTGTTCTACTCGGGCTTCTACCTGCCAATGCACTGGTCCTCGCACGCGAAGCTGACCAACACCGCAGACTTGATCCGCCTGATCATCCGTGACGAGGCTGTTCACGGATACTATATCGGCTACAAGTTCCAGAAGGGCCTGGAAGGCGCCAGCGAAGAGCGCAAGCAGGAACTGAAGGACTACACCTTCGAGCTGATGTTCGAGCTGTACGAAAACGAAGTCCAGTACACCCATGATCTTTATGATCCAGTAGGCCTGTCCGAGGACGTCAAGAAGTTCCTGCACTACAACGCCAACAAGGCCCTGATGAACCTGGGCTACGAGGCAATGTTCCCTGCAACCGTCACCGACGTGTCACCAGCCATCTTGGCTGCGTTGAGCCCGAACGCCGACGAGAACCACGACTTCTTCTCGGGATCCGGTTCTTCGTACGTTATCGGCAAGGCCGTGAACACCGAAGACGAGGACTGGGACTTCTAGTTCAGAATCTTAGAATGGCCTGAATCGGCCAACCAGCGGCCAGGACTTGCAGCATTCTGCAAGTCCTGGCCGTTTTTATGCCCATCTATTGGCAGCGGTGACCCAATAATATTTTGTGAAAATTCCGGAAGATCTGCGCGGGTACCCGTAGCACCTTTGTGCGCAGGAAGAAGCGGGAAAACACCCGGCGATGCACCATTTGCGGATAGTCAATCAGCGGTTGGGCCCTGCACCTTGGCTCTCGCCCGCCGGCTAAGACGCAAAGATGTCTCGGCTTCAATGCCGTCGATTCCGTCCCGGTGGAACTGAACCATTCCTCCATGTTAAAAGAGGGCAACCGATCGCTGCCAGAGGCGAGCGATATGCTGCTGCGGGAGCAGCCGAGCCCCGTCGTATTAGTGAGCCCGCCGTCGAATAATGCTGTTTGAGCCACCCACTGTGCCAGGCTCACGGGTAGGCGCGGCAATTCCTCCTCAAGCCCTGGGCCATCTCATCCCGAAAGCACCCTGTGCACTATTCAGGTGAGGGAATTGGTGACAAGGTGGAAGCAGTAGACAGCTTCCGAAAGGAATACCGATGAAGTCCGCCACCAGTTGCATCATCGTTGGGGGAGGACCTGCCGGGATGGTGGCAGGCCTTCTGCTGGCACGATCCGGAGTTCCCGTGACGGTATTTGAAAAACATGCTGATTTCCTCAGGGACTTTCGTGGAGATACTATCCACCCATCTACATTGCTGTTGCTCGATGAACTTGGATTGATGAATCAGTTTGAGCAGATCAAGTTCAATAAGGTTACGCAGGCGCAATTTCCCGCTCAGGACGGTTCACCTGTCACGGTCGTGGACTTGTCGAAGCTGCAACACCCGTATCCATATATCGCCATGGCTCCCCAATGGGATTTTTTGGATCTTTTAGCGCGCGCTGGTGAGGCAGAAGAGCATTTTGAACTTCGCTTGAATTGCGAGGTCACCGATGTGCTGAGCGAATCGGGAAAAATCATTGGAGTTCGATACTCGGGGCCAGATGGCGATCACGAGTTGAGGGCCGGGCTGACTATTGCAGCAGACGGCAGGTGGTCACGTATTCGTGATTCTGCTGCTATTGCGATGAAAGAATTTTCGGTCCCGATTGATGTTTGGTGGTTCAAAGTCCCTGGCAAGTTGAAACGCCAATATACGTTGTCGCCAGCATTTGTGAAGGGCCGAATGTTCGTTTTGATCCCGCGAACTGGTTATGTGCAGACTGCAATGATCTTGCCTAAGGGCAAGGATGCTGAATTGCGAAGCCTGGGTGTTGATCCTTGGCGCCAATCGATCACCAAGGCTGCCCCAGAGCTGGTCGAGGGAGTCGCTGCCTTGAGCCTCGAAGATGCGAAATTATTGGATGTTAAATTGAATCGAGCGCGAAAGTGGTGGCAGCCAGGGCTGTTGTGCATTGGAGATGCGGCGCATGCGATGAGTCCTGTCGGTGGAGTAGGCGTGAATTTGGCCGTTCAAGATGCAGTAGCAGCAGCGCGACTTCTGGCAGAGCCACTTCGGACGGCAACGCTGGCTGATCGGCATCTGGCCAAGGTACAGCTCCGACGAACTGTGCCTACCTTTGTTGTGCAGGGCATGCAACGAATAATGCATAGAGGGTTGAAGCAAGTACTGCGGGGAACAGCCGAGATAATCTTGCCAGCTCCGGCAACTATGATTTTTCGGCGTTTTCCTCGGCTGTCGGCGATACCAGCCCGTTTGCTTGGAGTAGGTGTTCTGAGGGAACGACCGCCGGCCAGGGCGCGCCGGAACTGATTGAATGGCTGGGGTTAAATGCAACAAAGGTGCAGTTCCAGCCCTTGCGGGGGAACTACACCTTTGAAGAAAGTCTCTTAGCGAGCCTGAATGTTGGTAGCCTGTGGGCCCTTTGGACCAGCTTCCAGGGTGTACTCAACGGTCTGGCCCTCTTCGAGGCTACGGAAACCGAAGCTCTGGATAGCGCTGTAGTGTGCGAAAACGTCAGCAGATCCATCCGAAGGAGCGATGAAGCCGAAGCCCTTTTCAGCGTTGAACCATTTCACGGTGCCAGTGGCCATAGTGTTATTTCCTTATTTATTGATTGGCCACGTTGTGGCCCGGTTGCCGATCCGAAGTTCCGAATCGGAAAATTTGGGGGTTACCTCGAGCAGAGCTGTCGAGAACTATTCGCCTGCCGTCGATACGGAGAATCGAATACTGATTTTGCCGGTACCGGCCAAAACGGGTGTCGCTGCACTAGCTTAAACATCATCGGAATCCAGGCTGCTAACGGGTAATGACCCCACGCTAGCGGAGTAGAACAAGGAATCCACAGAGGTACGACGTTGAGAAGCGTCGAGATGTTTTATCTGCAGTGAAGAAGAGAAGATGAAGAATTCGTTTCGATAGGAGTTCAATCAATCCGAAGATCGGTGAACCGATTTGTATTGCACAGACGATTTGTTGGCTGTGCTACAAATCCTACTGCTAACGCTTGCTGGCGGGTGAATCACACCTGCAAGCGTCGAGGTAACAAATCAACCCTACCATTGATCTGCTCGATGTGTGAAGTGATGAGTACAACGTTGGCGAGTCTGCGTACGCTGTGCGGCGGGATGGGGCGCCAAATGCACTGTCCCGCCACGCCTGGCGGTTGTCCAGCATGGCGGGACAGCTGTTGCATGCCGAAGAGTGCGCTTCCTACGGTTTTACTAGTTTTGAGTTGAGCAGGTCGGCGTTGACAGCAGCACCAGCCAAAGTGCCAGAGGCCGCAGCCGCCATAACCATTGCCCCTAGGTTGCTTGCGTTGCCGACGGCGTAGACCCCAGGAACCTCGGTGGCGCATGTCTCGTTGGCTTTGATGAATGTGCCGAGCGGATGTTCGCTTAGTTCGCCACCCAGTGACAGGTAGAGGTCGGCATTGGCGTTCATTCGGCTGGCTACGATGAGCGATTGGGCCTGAAGTTGTTGGCCATTATCCAGCTTGGCGGCCTTCAGCTGTCCCGACTGGTCGAATTCCAGCTCCTGGATTTGGTGGTTGACCACTGGAATGCCAAGGTCGGCCAAGAGGGCCGCTCCGTCCTCGCTCAGCTCAGAAGGGGCATGATTGATGAAGGTGATCTTGGAGCTCAATTGCTGGAACATCATGGCTTGGTGCGCGCTCATGGGCCCGCAGCCAATGACAAGGATTTCCTGATCTCGAACTTCCCACCCATGGCAATAAGCGCAGTGGATTGCGGAAGTTCCCCAAGCTTGCTGAAGGCCAGGAATCCTTGGAAGTTCATCCTTGAGCCCGGTGGCCAAAACGATGCGTTCGGCGCTAAACACCTGATTCCCGGCATGAACCGTGAATCCTTCGTCAATCGATCCTGAGAGTGAATCCACCGTTCCGGTCGTGATGCGGGCACCGTAATTTTGGGCTTCCGCGCGGCCTCGTTCCAACAGCTTCAATGGGCTGGTGCCCTCTTGCCCGAGGACGTTGTGCGCGTGTTGTGCGGGCTCATTACGCGGGTGCCCTTCATCGATCACAAGCACGCTTCGTCGCGATCGCGCTAGGGCAACCGAAGCTGCAAGTCCTGCGCTGCCGCCGCCGATGATGATTGCTTCGAAATGTTCCATGATATTCCTCCCGGGTATCTTGATTGATCAGGTTCACAGGCTATCGATCTTTTGCGCCTGGAGGTGTAGTCTTTTGCGTATGACGCAAGAATTAGATGTGGATCAGATTATTCGCCATCGTATTCGCACGCTGCGCCAGAATCGCGGCTGGTCCCTGGAAGCTCTGGCTAGCAAGGCGCAACTTAGCGTTTCGACCTTGAGCAGGATTGAAACCGGCAGCCGGCGTATCGCCTTGGACCAGCTGGTACCGCTGGCCAAGGCGCTAGAGACAAGCCTGGACGAGCTCGTTGCCACCTCCGAAGCCGAGATCATTATTCGCCCGGAGCCCATCACCATGCCTGGGATCACCTTGTGGAAGCTGTCCACCGATGACGCTGTTAACGGCGTGAACGTCTCTAAAATGCGCATCGACCCGTCCAAAGCTCCGGCGCCAAGCGAATTGCGCATTCACCCTGGGAAAGAATGGTTCACAGTGCTGCTCGGAGAGATCCAGCTGCAGCTCGGGGAACGCACCTATCACGTGAAAGCCGGTCAATCAGCCCAATTCGATACGATGACACCGCATGCGATGTGGGCAAAGAATGGTGTTGCAGAAATTCTGGGCATTATGGACAGTGCCGGTCAGCGGGCGCACGAACACGATAAAGATCGGTAATCTATTGATTTCAGTTGCTCTTGGATAACCTGAGTGCAGCGCAAATGATTTTCGTAAGGCCAGGAGGGCAGCAATGACGCACCAGCTCGCTGAGGAACTCGACAAGATTCTCGCCAAGGGCGACTTTTATTTTGAATCTCTGGGCGAAGGCCGATACCGCTCGTCATGGCATGCCCAAGGCGCATGGAATGAGCATGAACAGCATATGGGGCCAGCTTCTGGAATCCTGGCCTATGCGCTGGAAAACTTTGAGCCACGTGATGACATGCGTATCGCCCGGCTGAGCTTTGAGATCCACGGTTTAATCCATGCCGGAGAATTCGAAATCACGACACGAATGATTCGCCCTGGCCGTACCATCGAGTTGGTCGAAGCTGAAATGACTGCCAGAGGGCGGACCAGTATTGTCGCTCGCGCCTGGCGCGTGATTACTGGCGACTCAAGCGCCGTTGCCGGGATCGAGGACGCAAAAATTCCTGGCCCGGAAGAATGCGAAGTCCAAAAGATCAGCGAACGCTGGCCGGGAGGGTACATCCGTTCTATTGAATTGCGTTCGAATGACGACTGGCGTCCAGGCAGGGGAATCGCTTGGCTGCGTACCGACTACGCGCTGGTTGATGCCTTGGATGCTTCGGATATGGCCAGGCTCGTGGGAATGATCGACACCGCTAACGGCGTGGCGCCTCGTGTCGAGCCGAATGAGGGAACCTGGATTTATCCAAATCTCGATTTGCAGATCCATATGTATCGGCAGCCTGCCGGATCTTGGCTGGGGCTCGACGTCCAGCAAAGTTACGGTGCTGACGGAATCGGCCTAACCTCGACGGTGCTGCACGATGAAAGCGGACCGTTTGGCCGCGCCGAACAGATCTTGACCGTACGATCGCGCTAACGACAGGCTATGACGAGGAAAACCGGGCGAGCAGCTTTTTGAGCTCAGGCTTGGACTTCAAGACGAACTGGCGTTCGCGGTATTTTTCGCGATCTGCTCCATGCATTTGGAATAGCGCGTAGCCTCGCTTGAGCAAGAAAAGGATCGGTTTGCGACGTTGTGCCACGTCGCGAACGAAGCGTCGAATTCCGGTCACCAATGCCGGTTCGTCAACGTAGTAAGCCTGTACATTGATGCCTTTTTCTCGCAACGGCTCAAGCAGCTCGTAGAGGAAAATTCCTTCGGCGACGATGGGTCCGTTGCTGGAGCGGATTTCCCTGTGCCCGCTGTAGCTGGAGGTGGCGATCGAATAGTTGGGAACTATGGTGCTTCCGTTTTCCAGCAACTCATCGATGGCCTTCAGAGCAGCTTCCTTGTTCCATGTGCCTGAATGGTCCCAGTCGATTTCTCCGTAGGCCGTACGGGGGAACGCAACGGGGTTGCCGTCTTCGCTGATCTGCCGGTAGTACTCATCCAGCGGCAGATGCGGATTACCGTATTTGGAGGCGAGATAGGACTTGCCCGATCCGGAAGGTCCGCCGATCAGGATGACAGGGGTGGAAGAATTTGGCACGCCTTTTATTATGGCCCAAATTTGCCGCTGGACTGCACGCGAGCACTGTGACATCAACTCCACCGGCAGATAACTGCTGAATTAGACTCAGGGGTATGAGTTTGTTCAATCCTCGGTCGGATGCGCCGTTGACACTGGAATTCGAAGAGCCTAGCGGTGATCCTGCAGCAGATTTGGAACGTGGTGTTCAGCTGCTGCGCGAAGTCCAGTCGGCAGGCCGCGGACCGAGTTTGCGCCTGTATCGTCCCGACCCCACCCTGGCTTTTGGACAACGCGATGTTCGCCTGGCGGGCTATGAAGCTGCCCGGGAAGAAGCTGCACAACGGGGATTTGCCCCGTTGGTGCGCAAGGCTGGCGGGCGCGCCGCGGCATATCATCAAGGAACGCTGATCGTTGACCATCTTGAGCCAGAGCACGAAGCGGTGATGGGGCAGCGGCGCCGTTTTGAGGTTTTTGCCGATATTTATGCCAAGGCGTTGAGGCGCCTGGGTGTTGATGCCCAGGTTGGCCCCATCCCTGGGGAGTACTGCCCGGGGGAGCACTCGGTCCATGGTCTGCCGACGGCAGATTCTCCTCGCAGCTACCCGGTGAAACTTGTCGGCACAGCTCAGCGAGTAGTGGCTGGTGCGTGGTTGTTCTCATCCGTTTTTGTCATCGAGGATTCCGAGCCCCTGCGCGAGGTGCTTGACGCGGTGTATCAGGCCATGGATGTGCCGATGGATCCCACAACGGTAGGCGCTGCCAATGATCTGGTGGGAACGGTGAACATTGAAGCCTTCATTGCAGCCCTGCTCGCGGAATACCGGGAGCACATCAGCCTGGTCTAGTGTTCGGAGCAGCAAAAAATCGGTGCCTGATTTTTCAGGCACCGATTTATGGTTTCAATTCCTAGGCGCCGACGCGCTCGACGACTTCTTCAATCCGGGGATTAGTGGCCGCAGTGCCATCAGGGAAGATCAAGGTTGGAACTGTCTGGTTGCCGTTGTTGAACGACTCGACGATCTCTGCGGTGCCCTCGACTTCCTCAATGTTGACTTCGGTGTAGGCCACGCCCTTCTGATCCATGAGGCGCTTGAGGTTGCGGCAGTAGCCGCACCAGCTGGTAGTAAACATGGTGACCCCGCCAGCGGCAGGAACGTACTGGTCAAGGTTCAATTCGTTGCTCATGCTAGATGTAACGGCCCCGCTGTTCGCTTTGTTCCCGGCCGGGGCAAAAAACTTCGCTGATTTCCTCCATGCCGATAGCTAGACTGGTGAACAGATTTCCCTGTGCCGGTGCAAAGGAGCGGATGATGTGCGGACGGTATGTGATGGCCAAGGCGATCGGCGATCTGGTGGCAGAAGCCGAGGCCGAAGCGGATGCCAATTTGGAGCTGCGCCAGTCTTGGAACGTCGCCCCGACCACCGATGTGCCCATTGTGCTCGAGCGGCTGATTGACGATCAGCTGCATCGCCAGATCCACGTGGCCCGCTGGGGCCTGGTGCCCGGGTGGGCGAAGGAACTCTCGGTGGGCGTGCGCGCCTTCAACGCGCGCAGCGAAACCGCCAGCAGCAAGCCGACCTTCCGCGCCGCGGTGAAGAAGCGCCGCGCGGTGGTGCCGGTGGAAGGCTACTACGAGTGGAAGAAGGAAGGCAGCAAGAAGCGCCCCTTCTACGTGCACCGGGAGGACGGGAAGCTGATCTTCTTTGCCGGGCTCTATGAGTGGTGGAAGGACGAGGATGGCAGCTGGATCCTTTCAACCTCGATCATGACCATGGATTCCCCGTCGGCGGAGGAACCCGGGGTGCTGGGGGAATTGGCCGGCTTGCACGATCGCCTGCCGATTCCGCTGGACCATCAGATGATGAGCCGCTGGATGAACCCGGCCGAGGAAGATGGCGAAGGGCTGATCGAGCAGATCCGTGTCCAAGCTTTTGATGTCGCCTCCGAATGGAGAATGCACGAGGTTGATACCGCGGTGGGCAACGTGCGCAATGATTCGCCGCAGCTGATCGAAGAGCACAGCAACTCGCTGTTCTAGTCGCTGGCAGCTGATCCGGTGAGCGCGGAACTGTGCCGCAATCCCAGGTAACTGGCGGCCAAGAAAGTTCCGGCGGCTATCGCCAGCTTGCCCAGGATCAGGGTTGCGCTGGCCGGATGGAATTCTGATTTGCTCAACGGCGCATAGGCAAACCAGCTAAAGGTCCGGACCTGGTTGTAGTCCCATATCATCGCCGCCAGGCCTGCTGCCGCCAGCAGCAGTCCTGCAACCAGCAACCAGGCTTTGAAGGGAGCGAGCTGGCGAAGCAGCGATCCGGCTGCAATGCCTAGCGCGCCAACGCCGAGCAATGCCAGAACCCAGCCGATGATTTCGGCGGGACCCGGGCCAATGTAGAACCCAGAGCCAGCTTCCAGTGGTTCATAGGATCCGGTGTAGAGAATGATTTCTTGCTGGCTATCCCACCAGAGCACGGCGATGCCGGCAATTAAGAGCACTGCGGCGGCAATGAGCAATGGAATCACCAGTTTGCGAGGTTTAAGTTCAGGCATGGGATTAATCTTGCCATGCTAGCACCGCTGAAATACTGATTCTCTGGCAGAAGAAATTAAAGCGCAGGTGCAGCCGACCGCCATGGCCGACTGCACCTGCCCTGCAGCACGCTGCTAGTGCCCGCGCTTAATCCATTCCTCCAGGTTCGGCGCCTCGGCGCCGATGGTGGTGGCATCGCCGTGGCCGGTGTTGACTACGGTCTGCTCGGGCAGGACCAGCAGCTTGCCGCGGATCGATTCGATGATCGTCTCGAAGCTCGAGTAGCTGCGGCCGGTAGCCCCAGGGCCGCCGTTGAACAGCGTGTCGCCACTGAACAGCACTCCCAGGTCCTCTGCGTAGAAGCAGGTGGAGCCCGGCGAATGCCCGGGCGTGTGCATCGCGGTGAGCGTCGTGCCAGCAATGGTGAATGTGTCCCCATCACTGATTTCCGCGTCCACGTCGCGCTCTGGATAAACAGCTTCCCAGAGCATGCGATCCTCCGGGTTGAGGAACAGCGGTGCATCGACAATGTCCGAGAATTCGCCGGCTGCGCGGATGTGGTCATCGTGTCCGTGGGTGAGCAGAACTGCCATCACCTCACGTTCGCCGACGGCTTCCTGGATCTTCTCGATATCGTGGGCCGGGTCGATGACCATCACTTCCGAATCGTCACCGATGATCCAGACGTTGTTGTCCACGTCCCAGGTACCGCCATCCAGGGAAAAGGTTCCGGAGGTGACGACGTTCTCGATGCGTGCGGACATCAGAGTTCCACCACCGAACGCAGTACGGTTCCTTCATGCATCTTGTCGAAGGCTTCTTCGATCTGGTCGATGGTGATGCGCTCGGTCACGAAGGAGTCCAGGTCCAGGCGGCCCAGCTTGTACTGCTCGACAAGCATTGGGAAGTCGTGGCTTGGCAGGCAATCGCCGTACCAGGAGCTCTTCAGCGACCCGCCGCGGCCGAAGACATCGAGCAGCGGCAGCTCCAGCTTCATCTGCGGGGTGGGCACGCCCACCAGCACGACGCGGCCGGCAAGGTCGCGGGCGTAGAACGCCTGCTTGTAGGTTTCCGGGCGGCCCACTGCGTCGATGACCACGTCGGCGCCGAAGCCACCGGTCAGTTTCTGGATGGCTTCGACGGCATCAACCTTGGAGGAATCCACGGTGTGGGTGGCGCCGAACTTCTTGGCACCCTCCAGCTTGTCTACATTGACGTCCACCGCGATGATAGTGGTCGCGCCGGCCAGCTGCGCGCCGGCAATCGCTGCAGCGCCCACGCCGCCGCAGCCGATGACAGCCACGGATTCTCCGCGCTTGACTTCGCCGGTGTTGATGGCAGCTCCGATGCCAGCCATGACACCACAGCCGAGCAGGCCTACGGCAGCTGGATCGGCATCCTCATCCACGATGGTGCACTGGCCGGAATGGACTAGGGTCTTTTCGGCAAAGGAGCCAATGCCCAAAGCTGGGGAAAGCTCGGTGCCGTCCTCGAGGGTCATCTTCTGGGTGGCGTTGAAGGTGTTGAAGCAGTACTTCGGTTGGCCCTTGGCGCAAGCGCGGCACTGGCCGCAGACTGCACGCCAGTTCAGGATGACGCGGTCGCCAACCTTGACATTGGTGACGTTTTCGCCGATCTGGCTGACTATTGCGGTGGACTCGTGGCCCAGCAGGTAGGGGTACTCGTCGCCGATTCCGCCGAGTTTGTAGTGCAGGTCGGTGTGGCAGACACCGGTGGTGAGCACGTCAACGACTACTTCTCCGGGACCTGGGTCCGGAACGACGATGTCGACGACCTCTACCGGCGCGTCCTTGAGGCGGGAAATAACGGCTTTGACCTTATGAGGCATGGGATTTAACTCCTGGAACGATTGACTGTTGCTGTCTCGATGCTATCGGTGCGTTGGATGCGAATCGAGCATTGGGTCGATCATGACCCGGGAGTTTCGCGCAGAGCCTATGCGAACGGGCAATTACTCAGCCCTCATCCGCTTCTTTTGCCGTGGTGCGCAAGTTTCCTGCATCCTGTGCACGAGTTTGTACGGAAAGCGGCGCCTGGATTGAGAGCCAGGATGCACGCGCCGCATTGATGTAGCGCCACAGGGGGAGCGAAGGCGATATCCGCCAGAATTTATGTCGGGGTGGCTCGTTCCTGGAGGTAGGTGAGGAGCACAGCAAGCGTGCCCCATAAGGCGCCATAAACCAGTTGGCTGGCAGTCCTTCAAGTTGCCAAGCAGTAGCAGCTGGAAAGGTCATGCCTCAGGGCGACCGGGAGGCGAATAATGCAGGGATGTTTCGAGGCGGGCCTTGCCCCCAGGCAGTCTTGTCATCCCTCGCAAAATGACAAAGTCGTGCCCTCGAATCCTGCACTCAATACAGCCAGATGCCGTTGACCAGCGATGGTCAAGAAGAGCAATGACAGCACTTGCGCGGGGTTTTAATGCAGCAGGTCATTTGATCGCGGCGGCATTGCCATTTTCGAAGGTGCCACTACCTGAAAACCTTCCACTGCCGAATCAGAACGCGCATCAGTTGCGACGCGACCGATCGCAAGAACCGCCATTATTTTTATCCTCGACATTTCAAAGTCTTCTTAGAATGATTCCAGAGCAATGCGCGGTTCGGTCGATCAAATCGACCGGTCGTAGGTGCGCAGCAGCATGAGAGCGAAAGGGTTTGCGCCCCGGCTATTTGTTCATGGCTGCCTTGAAACGATATGCAATCGCCTTGTCATCAGCGGCTAGAGAAAGGAACCTTGTGTCTTCCCAGTTCGTTCGGCCTAGCTTTTTATCCATGAATTTGGAATTGATGAAGTACTTGTCTTCCCAGTTTGCGGGTCGCTGTTCCCAGATTTCTTCGAGCCAGACGTCATTTTCCTTGCGGTCTGTTCCGAAGTTTATGTATTCAGCCCGGATGTTCCAGAATTCCTTGGGATCCATGATCATCGGGTTATCCAGCCTGATCGCCCGAACCCGCCCTTGATGCGTGAAGTGGGCCAGGCCCGATAATCTCGTCACGTACCGGAGATCCAGTAAACCAATCGAATCAAACGAGCCCGCTGAACTGAGATCGACATTGCGAGCATGAGAAATTTCAACCCAGCTCGCACTGAATCTTGGCAAGAACCATTGTTTCATTTCACCGGATTTGATGAATGCGGCGCTGAAAGAACTGATGCCTTCACCGTCTATGGGCAATTCGTAGTCAAAGCAGTTGAGAGCTGCCTGGTTCGGACGATAGATCATTATCGAACTAGCTGTCCGCTGTTCCAAGACCTTCTGCCATTGTGGTTGCCAAGAGAATTCAAGAGTGCTGACACCAGACCAATCATGGTTCTCCGGAAGCAACACGCGTTTGGCATCGTATACCGAGATTCGTTCAAGGGAAGGGAAGCTCGAAATTCCGGTCAAATCTAGATGATCGCTTATTCCTTGGTAGACCACCTTGGTCTTTTTCTTATTCATCCATGGTTTGAAGTCTTCCATCGCTTTAATTGATGTCCCTAACGTTAGTTCTTCGCCATGCCTCGCATGCGTTATTAGCGTAAAGCGTATCTCCCCTGTTTTGTGTCCCTATGTGCTCGGTTTGCCCTCGAGCACGCCCGAGGACCAAACTGTCGGTGCACCTGACTAGTGTAACTGTCATTCGAACACGTGTTCGAATAGGATGGTTCTACTAGGTAAGGAGTGCACACGTGGGGATGTTCACCGAGTCAATCGAGGTTGCCCGCGCAGCGAACGGAATGCCTTTGCGCGTGAGCTGGCAGGGGCAGGAGTACCGCCTGGCTGCCGAGCCTCAGCGCTGGTTCGAGCGCCGCAGGTGGTGGGACGAAAACCTGCGGATTCCTCGAGGAATCGGCGCAGGAATCGCCGACTATGAGATGTGGCGACTGCAACTGGTTGCGGTGCGCGGACCCCAGCAGATGCACAGTGTTGACGTCAGTTTTGACGCGCAAACCGAACGCTGGCGACTGGTGCGTGTGCATGAGTCCCTGGCCCGCAGTGCCTAGGCTGCAGCCGGGGAACGTATATTCGAAGGACCGCAATGAGCTTCACCCATTTGAACGTCAGTTCTTCCTATAGTGCCCACTACGGGGTGTCGCACCCGCGCGCCTTGGCCCAAGCAGCCAAAGCCCACGGTGCGCAGATGCTGGCGCTCACTGACCGTGACGGGCTGTATGGCGCAGTCAAGCACGTCGCCGCCTGCAGGGCAGAAGGTCTGTCGCCCATCCTCGGTGCCAACCTCGCGGTGCTCGACTCTGCCGGCGAAACCCTGGCAAGAATCATCGTGCTAGCTCGCGGCGGTTGCGCAGGAGCTGGCTACGCAGCGTTATGCCGAGCGGTCACCCTCGCGCATGGCACCGCGCACGGCGTTCCGGGACTGAGCGCCAGGCAGGTTGGGGAACTGGGCCGCGAGGGAAACCTGATGATCCTGATCGGTGGCGATTCCGATGTAGCCAGGGCAATCCTCAAGGGAAAATACGCCCAGGCACGCGCCCTTATGGCCGACTGGAAAAAGCGAGTGGGGAAGATGCTGCGGGTGGAAATCACCACCTACCTCTCCGCCCACGGTTCACGCTACAGCCTGGGCGAGGCAGCCCGCTTGCTGCGCTACGCCCAAGAGCGGGGTATCGAGGCCGTGCTTACCAATGCCGTGCGCTACGTGGACCCCGACGGGGCGGTCACCGCAGATATCATTGACTCCGCGCGTACCTTGCACAGCTTGAAAAACCTGGATTCCTGCCAGCCCAATGGGCAAGGCTGGCTGAAAACCCCGCAGCAGATGCAGCAGCTTGCCACCGAAATCGGCAACGCCACCGAGCGGATCTGGGCCCATCAGATGCTGCGCAATACCGAACAGCTCGCCGCGTGGGCGGCACTGGATCCCGTCGCAGACCTCGGGTGGAAGAAACCGGTGATCCCCGAGGCAAAAATCATCGGACTCTATCGCCCAGCCCAGCAGGAACTCACAGATCGAGTCTATGCGGCAGTCCCGCGCCTGCTGCCTGACATCAACCGGAACCTGATCGAGAAGCAGCTGGACCTCGAGCTGGGGGTGATCGAGCGGCTGGACTTCGCCGGATACTTCCTGACCGTCGCCGAAACCGTCAAGCTGATCACCGACATGGGGGTGCGTGTTGCGGCCCGCGGCTCGGGGGCCTCCTCGCTGGTGAATTACCTGCTGGGCATCAGCCAGGTGAACCCGCTGGCCCATGACCTGGTGTTCGAGCGCTTCCTTTCGGACACCCGAACCACCTTGCCCGATATCGACATCGACGTGGAATCCGCGCGCCGCCACGAGATCTACCGCAAGATCTTCTCCACCTACGGAGAGGAGCGCGTCAGCCTGATGAGCATGCAGAACGCCTACCGGGCTCGCGGCGCAGTGCGCGATGCCGGATCCGCACTGGGCATCGAACAAGAGCAGATCGACGACATCGCCAAGCAGCTCTGGCGCTTCTCCGCCTCCTCCTTCCGCGAAGCGCTCACCGAGAAGCCCGAACTGGCGGCATTGGCCGAGCGCATCACCGATGACACCCAGCTCGATATCCTCATCGACGCCACCGAACGCCTGGACCGGCTGCCCCGGCATATCTCCATGCACCCCTGCGGGGTGATCCTCTCCGACGCGAGCCTGCTGGACCGCACCCCGGTCCAGCCCTCGGGCATCGGGCTGCAGATGAGCCAATTCGACAAGCACGATATGGACCTGATGGGCTTGATCAAGCTCGACGTGCTCGGGGTGCGCATGCAATCAGCCATCGCCTACACGCTCGAGGAGATTGCCCGCCTGCACCCAAGCAAAGAGCAAGCGGCCCGCGCCGGCGGACATGCCGACGATAGCTACATCGACGCCACCGGAGTGATCGACCTGGCCAGGGTGCCGCTGGATGACGAACCCACCTTCGAATTGATCCGCTCCACCCATACGCTGGGCTGCTTCCAGATCGAATCCCCGGGGCAGCGCGAACTGGTCGGAAAGCTCGCGCCCCGCGAATTCAACGACCTGATCATCGACATCTCCCTGTTCCGCCCGGGTCCCATGCAATCGAATATGGTCAAGCCCTACCTGGAACACCGCCACGGCTTCGCCCCCGAGCAGTTCCTGCACCCGGACCTGAAGCCAGCGCTCGCCGAAACCCACGGGGTCACCGTTTTCCACGAGCAGATCCTGCGCATCCTGCACGTGATGACCGGCTGCACTCTGGGGATGGCCGATGTCTATCGGCGGCTGCTCGGCAATCCCGAGAAGGAACCAGCAGTGGAACGCTACGTGCGCACCGAAGCAACTAAGCGCGGTTATAGCCAGGAGACGATCGACAAGGTCTGGAAGGTGCTGGCCGGTTTCGGCTCCTTCGGATTCTGCAAGGCCCATGGGGCTGCCTTTGCCGTACCCACCTACCATTCGGCCTGGCTCAAAGCCCATCACCCCGAAGCTTTCCTTGCGGGGATCTGGGAACATGACCCGGGGATGTATCCCAAGCGGCTGTTGGTCTCCGAGGCGCGCAGAATGGGTGTTCCCATCCTCCCGCTGGATATCAACCGCTCCACTGGGCACTATCGAGTCGAACGAGTTTTCGAATCTGCTCCTTCAAAGCTCCCAGTGGTGCCCCGCGCACCCAGCTCGCTGCGCCCAGGACGCTATGGAATCCGCCTGGCCTTCCGCGATATCCACCAGATGAGCGAACGCGAAGTCGAACGCCTGGTTGCCGGCCAGCCCTATGAGCACCTGGCCGATGTCCGAGCCCGCGCAGGACTCTCGCGCCGCACCTACCAGAATCTTGCAGCCCTCGGAGTCTTCGATTCCCTGCTTGCAGGAACCTCCCGTGCTGACACCATCGCCCATACCCAATCCATGGCGCATAGCACCCTCCCGGCCAAATACCGTCCGGGACCCGGACAGCTGGCACTGGACCTCGGGAAAATCGAACACATCAAAGCCAACGGAGTACAGCTGGATCCAGCCGAAGTAGTGCGCACCGAACTGGACCTGATGCACTTGGACGCCAGCGAGCACCTGATCTCCTCCTACCGTCAACGCCTGGCGCACTTGCCCATGACACAAGCCGCCGAGCTGTTGCACTTGCGCAACGGAACCGAAGTGCTGGTCGCCGGGGTACGCGTGGCCACACAGACCCCTCCCATGCGCGGAGGCAAGCGCGTGGTCTTCATTTCCGTGGATGACGGCACCGGCTGCATCGACGCCACCTTCTTCGACGACACGCAGCAACGCACCGGACCGCTGCTTTTCTCCACCCGCATGCTGCTCATCCACGGGGTCACCCGGCGCACCGGGCCACGCGGCATCTCCCTGCAAGCGCTCAACGCCTGGGACCTGCATCAGCCAGAAACGCTGCCTGCGGCCGGATACCTCGACGAGCTCACCCGGCCGCAACCCAGCTATCGGTCAAAGCTCGCCGAGGGGGCACGCAAGAGCGAAAGCCTTGGAGAACTCGCCAAGCGCATGGAAGCCGAAGGGCTGGACCAGCGCGGAGCCTAACCTAGGATGAAGCCATGAATACCGCGCGCAGAGAAGCAGCCAGCAGAATACGCGCCGACAAACCTCTGCAACTCAACCCGAAGCTCGTCGATGCGCTGACCGGCAAAGAACTCGGACTGCACAGGGGCGAAGTACGCCTAGCAAACCATTCGCCCCAATGGGAACAAGCCTTCACGCAACTGCAACAGATACTGCACGGCGACATGCCAGCAGGTGTCAAGGCAATCGAACACATCGGTTCCACCGCCGTACCAGGACTAAAGGCAAAACCCATCCTGGACATCATCATCGAACCGTCCCCGAGGCAAATAGCGAAGAACTGCATCGCTGGCTGCTTGAGCACGGATTCATCTACAGGGGAGAGGCGGGCAACCTACGCCCAGATACGATGTACGGATTCGAGATCCAAACAAACATCAGGCTCATCAATGCCCATCTCATCGCCTATGGGCAGACCGAATGGTCGTACTACCTCAACTTCAGAAACCACTTGCGAGCTAACCCCGAAGACAGGGCGGCCTACCAACAACTCAAAGAGCGACTAGCGGCTCGCCAGCTCCAAGATCGCCGCGGCTACCTCGACGGGAAAGCGAAATTCATAATCCAACGACGCAAGGCATGACCGTGGATACATCCGATGAAAAACTTTTCCTAACCTGCGTTCAGGCCAACCCGATCAATCGGCAAATACTCCAACTCGCCCCGCAGCTCGGCCTCTCCGACTGGTGGCTGACTGCAGGTGCGCTATTCCAAACGGTGTGGAACGTACTGGAAGGCAAAGACCCGCAAAACGGGATTCGCGACTACGACTTCTTCTACTTCGACGAAGATACATCCTATGAGGCGGAAGATGCAGTCATTCGCCGTGCAAAAGAACTCTTCAAAGACATCGACGCAGAAATCGAAGTCCGCAATGAAGCACGTGTTCACATTTGGTACGAAGAACACTTCGGGGTTCCAGCTATTCCATTCGCCAGCGTCACGGACGCTATCGATCATTTCGCAGCGAAAACCTGCTGCTTCGCAGTCACTAGCGATGCGAATGGGCAGATTAGCACCTATGCGCCATATGGATTTGCAGATCTATTCGCCCGGAAGATCATTCCGAACCCAGTGCTTGCGCCACGGAACGTGTATGAAGCCAAGACCAAACGGTGGTTATCCCATTGGCCGTCGCTTACCGCTGAACCCTGGCCTGAACGGAAACCATCACCGAACATCGCTGGAGACTGACAATTCTCAAACCGAGGAAACATGCCCGTCGGCATCAATGACAAACGACGGGTTATGCACAAAATCCCAGCGGAAGCCATCCGGATCGGCCACGCAGGCACTCTTGCCGCCCCAAGGCTGCACGGTGGGCTCGGTGATCGAGGTTGCTCCCGCATCAAGCGCTCGCCGGTAGTGGTGATCCACTTCCGCATCCGAGTGCACGTTATGCCCGAGCGAGATCGGCGGCGCCAACGGGCCATGCCCGACATCGCCGTACTCGCTGGGCATCTGCTTCACGTCCCAGAGGGCGAGCATCAAGCCATATCCGGCGCGGACAAAGGCGATTTCAGGGTGGGCTGGCTGCACCAGCTCAAACCCCAGGCCCTCGGTGTAGAACTTGGTGGAAGCGCCGACATCGCGCACGCCGAGGGTAATGGCGCTGATGACGGGTGGGGCCGGCTTGTTCATATTCCTAGGGTAGGAGCGGTTGAAAATGAAAGCCATGGATTAGAGGATCTTTCAAGACTTTTCCTGCGTCCCTATAAATAGATCCATTGCTCGTTGCGCAGCACTTGATACCTCATTCGGGCAACCACATCGTTGTTCTGGCGCTCCAACGCAGAAGAATGGCGGTAACGCTTTTCGCTGCTGAACATGCGTTTGAGGGCTGATCGCTTGAGCCGGGATTCACCGGGTGCAGTGGGATCGGAAGTCACGTCGGGTACTCCTATTCGGTGGGTGTCGCTGGGGCGGGGACTTCTGGGGAATCATCGGAACTGGCGCGTTCAGTCGGTGCTGGAGATGCGGCAGGAGCCCAATGCTCGGGGCGAGGGATCCCTCGGACCTGTGGCGAAAGCCAGGCCAAGATGGCAGCCAAGGAAACCAATGCTCCGAAAAAAATGAGTGTTGGGCCCATGCCAACCCACTCCAGGCCGAGCCCGGTGGCCAGCGGTGCCAAAGGCAAGGCGGCCAGGGCCATGAAGGTAATCAAGGAATTCGCTCGCCCGGACATGTCCTGGGGGACGCATGCCATGAAGTATCCGCCGACTGCGGCGTTGAGCGCAGGGACGCTCAGGAAACTAAGCAACAGCATGGAGCCCATCCACAACAGGTTCGTGTTAAACCCGATGAGGAGCATGGCTGCGCCAAGAAGAGTGAGGCAATTGCAAGCCAGAAGCCCGCTGCGGAATTTTTCAATGAGCGAGGTCGCCGCCAGCGAGCCGATCAGCATTCCAGCGCCCATGCACGTCGATGCCAGCCCAATGATCCACGGAGCTTCCGAACGCTGCTCCAGCCCATAGATCAGAGTGGTCATCAACCCGTTGACGCCGACGTTGACGACCGTAATCAGAATCAGCAGCGCTCGTAGTTGCGGGCGGGAAAAACACCAGCGCATGCCGGCCAGAATTCCGTGGGCGACTTTCTCTTCGCCGCCAGCGCCGGCCTCGCCTCGTTCCCGGAAGGATTGCTGTGCGGCCCGCAGAGGCCGGCGCAGGGCAAACCCGCTGGCCGCAGCAATCAAATTCAGGACAGCTACGGCAAGCAGGGCAATGCCACCGCCGAATCCGAGCAAGACACCGCCAAGGGGAGCGGAGCCGAGCATCAGCACCGAGTCGCGGCCTTGGTTGGCAGCCATCGCGCGGCCGAGCTGTTTCGGGTGCACCAGATCCTTGAGGGCGGCATTGGTTGTTGAGCCAAAGTATCCGCCGCGCAATTCCATCAGGACATGGGCGAGGCATAACAGGGGAACCGGCAGCGAACCAGAGCCGATGCCAAGAGCCAAGGCCGTGGTCACCGCTGCGCCGCACAAGCTCCCGATCACGATCATCCGGGCCTTGTCGGTGCGGTCCGCCATGGCGCCGCCGGCCAATATAACGCTGGCCCTGGCTGCCATCCCCAGCGCAGCCAAGGATCCGGCCAGCACCGGCGAGCCGGTGGCTGCCAGCAGCATCAAGGGGAAGATGAACCCATAGATGCCGCCCGAAAGCAGCGCCGAGGAGTCCGCCAGCAACCACCTGCGGTAATTTTTCTGCGCACGCAACGGGGGCAGTGGGCTTGCGTCAATCGCCGCGGTCTCTGGGCGGCCGCTGGGCTGGGTCGTGGTCATGGAATCCACTGTAAGTCCGCAAATAAAGTTGCGCAATAGAATTTGCGCAACTTTATTTGGGGGATTGCTAAGCTGTGCACATGAGCAATAACGAGTCGCTGGTCACGTTCACTACGCCAATGCTTAAGGCGATTGCCAACCCGCTGCGCCGGCAGATTCTCAATACGCTATCGGCCATGGGGTCGGCCCGCGCGGCGGACATGGCACAGGTGCTGGATATACCGGCGAACAAGATCAGCTTCCACCTGCGCGAATTAGCCAAGGCCGAGATGATTGTCGAGGTCCCGGAGCTCGCGCGGGACAAGCGCGACCGGGTTTGGAAGTCGGCTGCCGTTGCGTACACCACCGGCGAGGTGGGGGAGCGGGAAGACGATCCATCCGGAATGGCCATGGGTGCCTATCTCGGGCAGGTCATCAATGACGAGCAGCGGCGCCTGCATGCCGCCATGGTCCACGGCGGACGCCACTATTCCGGCGAAGAAGCCGGCGAGGCCAAGGCCCGCATGATGACCAGCGACCTGATGCTCACCATGGATGAAATGCGTGAGCTGATCCGCCGCCTGGAGAAGGTCATCCCGGCGTTCCGGAAGGACCTGGAGGATGGCAAGGTCCACAGCTCCCAGCCGGCCGGGGACCGCGAAATCTGGCACGTGATGACCTTGCTCAATGCCGAATCGCTGTTGAACGAGTCACATGCAGGCCAGCAATCATCGCAAAACCCGAAGTGAACGCGCGCTCGGGCGGGGTGCTGAACTAAACTGGATTCTGGCTGGCTGTGGCCAAGGTATGCCACAAGCTATGAAGCCATCCCAGATTGAAAGGTAGAACCCGATCTCATGAGCGAGCAGCTGACTCTCACCATCGATGGCGAGCAGGTACAGGTGGACGCGGGAACAACCGGTCTGCAGCACTACGCCGAGCAGAAAGACGTGGTTGTTATGCACGTCGACGGCGTATTGCGCGACCTGGCCCGCGAACTGGAAGCCGGTAGCACCGTCACCCGTGTCACCATCACCGACCCAGAAGGGTTGGAGGTGCTGCGTCACTCGACTGCCCACGTCATGGCCCAAGCTGTGCAGCAGCTGCGCCCCGATGCCAAGCTGGGCATTGGCCCGTACATCACCGACGGTTTCTACTTCGACTTCGACGTCGCCGAGCCGTTCACCCCCGAAGATCTGAAGCAGCTGGAAAAGATGATGCTCAAGATCGTCAACCAGAACCAGCTCTTTGCGCGCCGCGAGGTGTCGCCGGAAGAAGCCAAGGCCGAAATGGCCAACGAGCCCTACAAGTGCGAGCTGCTGGCCAAGGCCGACTCGGAGGACACCTCGGGCGAGGGCGTCACCGTTGAGGTGGCCGCCGGCGAAACCACCATCTATGACAATGTCGACCGCAAGTCCGGCGACATCGTGTGGAAGGACCTGTGCCGCGGCCCGCACCTGCCGAACACCAAGCTGATCAAGAACGCGTTCGCACTGACCCGTTCGGCCGCCGCCTACTGGCTGGGCAGCGAGAAGAACAAGCAGCTGCAGCGCATCTACGGCACCGCCTGGCCGACCAAGGAAGACCTCAAGGCCTACCAGGAGCGCCTGGCCGAGGCCGAGCGCCGCGACCACCGCAAGCTCGGTGCCGAGCTGGATCTGTTCTCCTTCCCGGATGAGCTGGGTTCGGGCCTGCCGGTGTTCCACCCCAAGGGCGGCATCATCAAGCGCGAGATGGAAGACTACGTGCGCGACCGCCACGTGGAAGAGGGCTTCCAGTACGTGGGCACCCCGCACATCTCCAAGGACGGGCTGTTCCACACCTCGGGCCACCTGCCGTACTACGCGGACACCATGTTCCCGGCGCTGCACATCGATGAAGAACGCGATGAAGATGGCAACATCACCAAGCAGGGCCAGGAATACCGGCTGAAGGCCATGAACTGCCCGATGCACAACCTGATCTTCCGCGGCCGCGGACGCAGCTACCGCGAACTGCCGCTGCGCTTGTTCGAGTTCGGCCACGTCTACCGCTACGAGAAGTCCGGCGTGGTCCACGGCCTGACCCGCGTGCGCGGTTTCGCCCAGGACGACTCGCACTCCTACGTCACCAAGGATCAGGCACCGGCCGAAGTTGAGCACCTGCTGAACTTCATGCTCTCCCTGCTCAAGGACTTCGGCATGGACGACTTCTACCTGGAGCTGTCCACCCGCGATCCCGAGTCGGACAAGTTCATCGGCTCGGACGAGCAGTGGGAAGAAGCCACCGCCGTGCTGGAGCGCGTTGCCACCGAAACCGGCGTCGAGCTGGTTGCCGACCCGGGTGGAGCCGCCTTCTACGGTCCGAAGATCTCGGTCCAGGCCAAGGATGCCATCGGCCGCACCTGGCAGATGGGCACCGTGCAGTACGACTTCAACCAGCCGGCGCGCTTCGGCTTGGAGTACCAGGCTGCCGACGGCTCCCGCCAGGAACCGGTGATGATCCACGCCGCCAAGTTCGGCTCCATCGAGCGCTTCCTCGGAGTGCTGACCGAGCACTACGCAGGCGCTTTCCCGGCATGGCTCTCGCCGGTGCAGGTTCGCGCCATCCCGGTGGCCGAGGCCTTCAACGACTACCTCTCCGAGGTTGTCGCGAAGCTCAAGGCGCAGGGTGTCCGAGTGGAGCTGGATGACTCCTCGGATCGCTTCCCGAAGAAGATCCGCAACGCGTCCAAGGACAAGATTCCGTTTGTGCTCATCGCCGGTGGCGAAGATGCCGATGCGAATGCCGTGTCCTTCCGCTTCCGCGATGGCAGCCAGGAGAACCAGGTTCCTGTCGACGAGGCGGTAGCCCGCATCGTTGAAGCCATCAAGAGCCGCGATAACAGCAACTAGCAGGGGATAGGGAGTCCATTGAGCATGCAGGAGCAAGCAGACCAGTCCGTCACCGACGACTTTGAACTCGCCGGAGTGCCGGATTCGTTCCAGCGGCTGTGGACTCCCTATCGCATGGCCTACATCAAGGGCGGGCAGGACCAGGTCAAGGACGAGGCCAGCTGCCCGTTCTGTGCCGGTCCGCAGCGCACGGATGAAGAGGCGCTGATCGTGCACCGCGGGGAAACCTGCTTCGTGATCCTGAACCTCTTCCCGTACAACCCGGGCCACCTGCTGATCTGCCCGTACCGCCATGTGCCGAACTACACCGACATCACGGTGGAGGAAACGGCGGAAATGGCGGCCCTGGCCCAGCATTCCATGCGGGTGCTGCGCAAGGTGTCCAACCCCTCGGGCTTCAACCTGGGCATGAACCAGGGCGAAGCCGGGGGAGCTGGCATCGCTGCCCACCTGCATCAGCATGTGGTGCCACGGTGGAGCGGGGACGGGAATTTCTTCCCGATCATCGCGCAGACCAAGGCCATTCCCCAGACGCTGTCCGAGGTGCGCGACGCAATTGCCACAGCCTGGAACCAATGAGGCGAACCTGCCTTGATCGCACCGCCTGATCTGGCGGACCCAAAGATCAATGAGCGCGTTGCCCGGAATCAGGAGGAAGGCAAGTGGTGCCGTGGCGCTTGGAACGCCGGTTGATGCAGGAGCGCCATGACACATCACTGAACAGTGTTCAAGAACATGATGATCAGGGTGTAGGGTGTGTATCCAATAGGAATTGAACACCGTTCAAGAGTTGTCCGGGTCCGGAGAAGACCGCAGACCCAGGCAGGCTCACGGTGTACCGGATGGAAAGGCACCCATGAACTTGAACATCGCAAACCCTGCCCAAGCGCCGGGGGAGAACCGACTGAACCCCGGACAGCTCGCCGAAAAGATCCTCGCCGGACACCGCATCACCGAATCCGAAGCCCTGGGCATTCTCGCAACACCGGATTCCGCCACGATGCCATTGATCTGCGCTGCCGGAATCCTGCGCCGCCAGCACTTCGGGAACACCGTCAAGGTCAACTACCTGGTCAACCTCAAGTCCGGCCTCTGCCCCGAAGACTGCACCTACTGCTCGCAGCGCCTTGGATCCACCGCCGAGATCCTCAAATACACCTGGCTCAAACCCGATGAAGCGGTGGCCCAGGCCGGATTCGGCATTGCCGGCGGCGCCTCGCGGGTCTGCATGGTCGCTTCCGGCAAGGGGCCGACCGACCGCGATGTGGACCGGGTGGCCACGATGGTCGAACAGCTCAAGGACGAGCACCCGCAGGTCGAGGTCTGCGCCTGCCTGGGCATCCTCAAGGACGGCCAGGCCGCCAGGCTCAAGGACGCCGGGGCCGATGCCTACAACCACAACCTGAACACCTCCGAATCCCTCTACCCTGAGATCTGCACCTCGCATAGCTACCAGGATCGGGTCAAGACGGTGGAACAGGCCCAGTCCGCGGGACTCTCCTCTTGTTCCGGGCTCATCGTGGGCATGGGGGAAACACCCGAGCAGTTGGTGGAAGCGATCTTCGCGCTGCGTGATCTGGGCTCCGAATCCATCCCGGTCAACTTCCTCATGCCTTTCGACGGAACCCCGATGCAGGGCACCTGGCTGCTGACCCCGATGGCCTGCCTGCGCATCCTCGCACTGGTGCGCATGGCCTGTCCGGACAAGGAGCTGCGCATTGCCGGCGGCCGCGAGATGCACCTGCGCTCATTGCAGTCCACCGCACTGGAAGCCGCCAACTCGATTTTCCTTGGCGACTATCTCACCAGCGAAGGCCAGGGCGCGGCCAAGGACCTGCAGATGATTGCCGACGCGGGCTTTGTTGTCCTGGGGCAAGAGTCCACCAGCCCGTCCGAGGTGGCCCGCCGCTTGCAGGACGCCGCTCATGCCGCACCTCCGGCCCCCGCCGAAGAAGAACGCGCCGGCGGCTGCGGCTCGGGCTGCGGAACCGGATGCGCACCGGCTCAATCAGGGGCGGCAGGCTGCGGGGCCGCGGCCGGGCGCGAACCAGTGCTGCGCCGCCGCGGAGCTGGCACCATGGAAGGGCCCAACGCGTGAAAACCCTGGCCGAAAACCTGCTGGACAGGGATGCGGGGCTGCTCTGGCACCCCTATGCGCCCGTGGACGCGGGAGCGCACTACGCGGTAAAGGGCGCGCAGGGTGCAGAACTCCTGCTGCACGATCGCGCCGACACCGAGCACCGGGTCGTGGATGGCATGGCTTCCTGGTGGTCGATGGTGCACGGCTACCGCAACCCGGTCCTAGACGCCGCGGCGCACGCACAGATCGAGAAATTCAGCCACGTCATGTTCGGGGGCCTGACCCACGAACCGGCGATCGAGCTGGCCGAACGGCTCGTGGCCATTACCCCGCAGAATTTGCGCCATGTGTTCCTGGCCGACTCCGGATCCATCAGCGTCGAGGTGGCGCTGAAGCTCGCTTTGCAGTACCAGGAGGCCTGCGGAGCCCCTGGACGCCAGCGGTTCCTGGCGCTGCGCGGAGGCTACCACGGGGACACCTTTGCCGCGATGAGCGTCTGCGACCCGGTCGATGGCATGCACTCGGCCTTCACGCCGCTGTGCAGCGAGCAGCTATTTCTGCCCCGCCCGCCCGCCGCAGAGCGCACGGCGGACGGCAACTGGATCTATGACCAAGGGGAATTCGACGCCTGGGCATCCGGGGCACGGGGCATCGCGGCGGCCCATGCGCATGAACTGGCGGGCATCATTGTCGAACCGGTCCTGCAGGGCGCTGGCGGCATGTTCATCTACCCGCCGCAGGCCATTGCGCTGTTGCGCGAGATTGCAGATGAACACGGCCTGCTGCTCATCGCCGACGAGATCGCCACGGGATTCGGGCGCACCGGAAGGATGTTTGCGGTGCAGCATGCCCAGGTGGAGCCGGACATCATGTGCGTGGGCAAGGCGCTGACCGGCGGCTACCTGTCGCTGGCCGCCATGCTTTGCTCGGGGCGCGTGGCCCAGGCGCTGGCCGCCGCGCGCGGTGCGTCGGCGTTGCTGCACGGCCCCACGTTCATGGGCAATCCGCTGGCCTGCGCCATCGCCATCGCCTCGCTGGACCTACTCACCGGAGCCGGCCCGGCCACGGATTTCGGCTCCGGCGCGCCGGAGCGGCCAGCACCCTGGCAATCGCAGGTGGCGCGGCTGGAACGCGGGCTGCGCGGCTCGCTGGCGCCGGCACGCACCCTGCCGCAGGTCAAAGCGGTGCGCGTGCTGGGCGGGGTCGGGGTGATCCAGCTGCACCAACCCGTCCAGGTCGCAGCGCTGACTGCCGCCGCGGTCGAACGCGGCGCCTGGATCCGGCCCTTCCGGGACCTGGTGTATGTCATGCCTCCCTACATTTGCACCGACGGCCAGCTGCAGCAATTGGGCGACGCGCTGTACGGCGCCATCGACCAGGTCCACGGAGGATGAGATGACAACCCTTGCCACCACCGCGAGCTGGGACGCTTGGCTGCGCACCCGGTCCGCAGTGCGCACCGCCAGGGACATGCAGCGCAGCGACAACTCGCGCCACGCACTGTTCGACCTGGCGTCCAATGACTATCTGGGGCTCAGTTCGCATCCACGGGTGCGCCAGGCGGCCATCGGTGCGATCAACTGTCTGGGCGCCGGAGCCACGGCCAGCCGTGTTGCCAGCGGAACCTGGCAGATCCACCGGGAGCTGGAGGCGGAGCTCAGCCGGTACACCGGCCGAAGCCAGGCACTGGTATTCTCCAGCGGATACTGCGCGAACCTGGGCCTGCTGGGCGCCTTGGGCGGTCCCGGCAGCCTGATGCTGCTCGACGCCCACGCCCACGCGAGCCTGATCGACGGGGCCAGGCTTTCCGGGGCGGGCACTGCACGCTTCGAACACAACAACCTCGATGAAGCGCGCGCCAAATTGCAGGCCAACGCCCAATCGCCCGCCCCGAAGCCCCGGGTGGTTGTGGTGGTGGAGTCGGTGTACTCGGTGCTCGGCGATGCCGCCCCGCTGCAACAGCTGGCCGAACTGTGCGCGCAGTACAACGCCCTGCTGCTCATTGACGAGGCGCACTCGCTGGCCACCGTGCCGGCCGGTTCGGCCGTGAACGCTGCCGGGCTGGCCCAGGCGGAGAACGTCCTGGTCACCGCCACCTTGTCCAAGGCGCTCGGGGCCCAGGGCGGAGCGGTGCTCTTCGGCGGCAGCCGGGCCGAATTGTGGCGCGAGCACCTGCTCAATACCGCCCGCACCTTCATCTTCGACACGGCCCTGGCCCCGGCCGCCGCGGCGGCCGCCCATGCGGCGCTGGAGCTGGCCACCGGGGAAAGAATCTCAGGCCTCGCAGCCAACGCCCTGATCATCCGGAGCTTGCTGAATGCCGAGGAGAACCTGGCTGGCCGGGTTGAGCAGGCCGCTGGCGCGGTGCAATCGGTGCGCATGAAATCCCCGCAGCAGGCCTTCTTGGCCGCAGCGCTGCTGCGCGAACACGGCATCGCAGTTTCCTGTTTCAGGCCGCCGAGTGTTCCCGATGGAATCTCGCGTCTGCGCCTGGCCGCCCATGCGCAGCAAGACCCTGCCGAGCTTGCCACAGCCCTGAAGGTTATGGCCCGAATCATTAGCGACGTGGAATCATGAACTGCCCTTTCGCCCGAACATCTCTGGCTCCCGAACCTTCGGCCACCAGCGCGGCCCCGCTGGCCCAGCCGCTGGAGAAGGTGCTCCCGCCGCGGATCAGCGAACGCTATCGCAGCATCGAGGATCCCCAACTGGTCCGAGAGATCCTGCGCCATGCCGAGGAATTCACTCCTGCCAACGCCCTGCAGGCGGCGGTGGACCTGGAACCTGCCACGTTGCGCGTCCTTGCCCGTGGGCGCTTTGCCCTGCCGCCGGTGCTGGCCAGTGCCTCCGGTGCCGGGCACCGTGCCGTCAGGAAGGTGGTTGCCGGATTCTTCAGCCCCGCAAAGGTTGCTGCGCAGCGCGAGTTTATCGCGCAGCGCACCCGCGAACTGTGCCTGAACTTGCGCGGCCGCTATCAGCTGGGTGAAGAACTGGACCTCGCCAACGAACTCGCCGCCGTCATCCCGCCAGAGGTGATGGCGCGGATGACCGGAACACCGCTGCCACCCCTCGACCAGCTCAAGGCCTGGAGCAAGGACTCGCTGGAATTGTTCTGGGGCTGGCCCGGAGCCCATCGGCAGCAGGAGCTGGCGCACAGCGCGGTTGCGTACCATGCGTGGCTTCGCAGGTCCGTCGAAGAGGCCACAACCCGCGATGACGGCAACCTCTATTCCGCCCTGCACCACGCCGGGGTGGATCGCGCCCGCATCGTCTCGCTGGCCTATTTCCTGGGGATCGCCGGCCAGGAGACCACCGCAATGCTCATCCAAAGTGCCCTGTTCACCGCCATGCGCGACGGGCACTGGTCCAGCTGCGCCGCGGCGGACGGCGGAGTTTCAGCCAGCGAACGCGTGGTGCACGAGGTGCTGCTGCGGGCATCCTCCGTGCCCACCTGGCGCCGTATCGCACTGCGCGATATTTCTCTTGTTGGCCACAGCTTCGCTGCCGGGGACGAGCTGCTGCTTCGCCTCTCCGGCGGGGACGTGGCCGCCTCGGGCGACGATTCCCTAGTCTTCGGGCAGGGGCTGCATCGCTGCCTCGGCGCAGGCCTTGCCCGGATGGAAACCGGGGTGGTGGTTCAACAGGCCGCAGCGGCGCTGCCTGGCATCGAGCTCAGCGATCCGAGCCCCCGCTGGCGCTACCTTATTTCCTTCCAGGCACCCGAAGCGGTCATCACCCGGAGCAGGAAAACCGGGAGCGCCAGCGCATGATCCATGTCATTTCAGGGACCGGCACCGATGTGGGAAAAACCGTCGCAACGGCGGCCCTGGCGGCCCGGGAGCTGGCCCAAGGACGCGCCGTGGCCATCTACAAGCCAACGCAAACCGGAGTGCAGGAAAGCGAACCCGGCGATGTCCGGAACATTGCAGCATGGCTGGATGATCCAGAGCGGTTGAGCACCGCAGAAGGGGTGCGGCTGCGCGAGCCCATGGCCCCGGTGGATGCAGCGCTGGTGGCCGGAGGCCAGGGCGCGGTCCAGGCGCTTCCCGGGCTCGCTGAGCATTGCGAACGGATTCGCAGGCTCGCCGCAGAATATGACACGGTCCTGGTTGAGGGCGCCGGGGGACTGCTTGTCACCCTGTGCCCGGAAGGCGCGAATATCGCGGATCTTGCCAGCGCGGTGGATGCCCGCCTAGTGGTCGTCACCCGCCCGGATTTGGGAACCTTGAACCATACGGCCCTGACCCTTGAGGCGGCGGTTAATCGGGGCTTTAGCCGCGGAACGCTGCTGCTGGGCAGCTTCCCCGAGCATCCCACGGCCCTGCATTGCAGGAATTTGCAGAACCTCCGGGCGCAAGCAGAGCATCACCGGTGGCACTTCGGCGGAGCGATTCCAGAGCTCGGGATGAACGAAAATATCAAGGAACAACTTCTCAGCGCCGGATTATCGCTGTCGATCCCGCCCGCCGGGGCGGGAAGCTGAACGGGTCGGCGAACGCGGAACCGGGCCGGTGGAACTGGGCTAAAAATACCCATTGCCAACCGCTATACACAGGCGTAGCCTCCTATACGTGAGTACAGCTGAGCAGGATCTGACAGGCCGGGCCAGGTTGCGCGATGCGGCAATCGAGGCCTTCGCCGCGCAGGGATTTGATGTATCCCTGCGGGCGATCGCAACGCGTGCCAACGTCACCGCGGGACTCGTGCGCCACCACTTTGGGTCCAAGCAGGCGCTGCGGGCAGAATGCGACGCCACGGTGCTCGAGCGCTACCGCCGCATGAAAGAGGATTCCCTGGCGGCCAGTCCCCAGCAGGTGTTCAGCAATCTGCCCAGCTCCAGAGAAGGCGGGGTGCTGATTCTGTACATTCTGCGCTCGGTGCGCGAGGGCGCGCAGGCGGGGACGCAGTTCACCGGCCAGCTGATCGAAGAGGCGCTTGCCTTATTGGATCGGGCCGTTTCGCGCGGGCTGATCGTCCCCAGCCGCAATGAGCCGGCGCGGGCACGCTTTCTGGTCCTGCAATCCCTGGGTGCGCTGGTATTGCACTTCGCGCTGAACCCGCCGCAGGATCCAGAAGACTTCGCTACCGTGATGCAGGAATACTATGCGCAAGTTGCCCTGCCAACACTGGAACTCTATTCCGAAGGGCTGTTCACCGACCCGGCCTACCTCAACGAGTACCTGGCCTCCGGCGCAGCCGACGTCCCGCCCGCGGGATCCGCGGGAACTGCCGAACCCCGGTAAGGAGCACACCATGGCCACCACCAAGCAGGCCATTGAAGTGAGCGGACTGCACAAGAATTTCGGGCGCGCCGCCGCCCTGTCAGGATTGGACCTGCGAGTGGACACCGGCCAGGTTGCCGGGTTCCTGGGGCCCAACGGCGCGGGAAAATCCACGACCATCCGCATCCTGCTGGGATTGCTGAAGGCCGACGGGGGAACAGCCCGGATGCTCGGCGCCGACCCCTGGGCCGATGCGGTGGCCCTGCACCGCCGCGTGGCCTATGTCCCGGGCGAGGTGAACCTCTGGCCCAACCTCACCGGGGGACAGGCGATCAGCATCCTGTCAAAGCTGCACGGGCGGGTCGATGAACAACGCCGCAGCCAGCTGCTTGAACGCTTCGACCTTGATCCCTCCAAGAAAGCCCGCAGCTATTCCAAGGGCAACCGCCAGAAGGTCGCCCTGATCGCCGCGCTGTCCTCGCGGGCAGAACTGCTGCTGCTCGATGAGCCGACCTCGGGCCTGGACCCGCTGATGGAGCAGGTCTTCACCTCCTGCATCCGCGAAGCCGCCGCAGAGGGGCGCAGCGTGCTGCTCTCCAGCCATATCTTCGCCGAAGTGGAAAAGCTCTGCGATACCGTGACCATCATCCGCGACGGGCAGACCGTTGAGGCTGGCCGCCTCTCCGACCTGCGCCACCTGCAGCGCACCGAAGTCACCGTTGAAGTCTCCGGCGCCGCAGCCAGCCTTGCGGCAGTTGAGGGCATCGAGGATTTCAAGCTCTCGGGCACTACGGCGAGCTTCAGCGTCGACCCGGAGCAGCTGTCCGGTGTCCTTGCAGCCTTGGCGCAGTATTCGCCGCGCAACCTGGTCAGCACCCCGCCGTCGCTGGAGGACCTGTTCCTGCGCCACTACTCGGACCAGGGGCCAACACCGGTGGCTGCCCGGGGAGGTGGGGTGCGATGACTACGGGCACCGCCCATGGGCGCCATGCTGCGGCAGAAAACCTGGGGCAACCGGCCACCTCGGCCCGCGGCACCAGCACGCTGGCCGGCGCCGGGACAGCCGCATGGTTCATCCTTCGCCGCAATTGGCTGCGCCTGGGCCTCTGGGCGCTGGTGCTGGCGTCGATGATTCCGATTGTCTACGACTCCCAGCAGCAGGCTTTCCCCACGCAGCAAGCGCGCGATGCCTATGCCCAGGTGGCCAACACCCCGGCCGTGGCTGCCATGACCGGCCTGCCCTACGCCGCGGGTTCGCTGGGAGGCATCCTGGTCATCAAGATCTGGATGACGCTGGCCGTGGCTTTGGCCTTCGCCGTGGTCTTCCTGGTCACCTGCAATGGCCGCGCCGAAGAGGAAGCAGGGCGCACCGAATTGCTGCGCGCCACCGCACTGGGACGCCACGCCTACCCGAGCGCGAACTATCTGGTCTCCGCAGGACTGTGCCTGCTGACCGGATTGCTCATCAGCCTGCTGTGCCTGTCGGTTGCGCTGCCGGCGGCCGGCAGCTGGATCATGGGTGCCTCGATCGCCGGCACCGGCCTGGCCTTCATCGGATTGGCGGCCATCTGCGGCCAGCTCGCCTCGACCAGCCGTGGAGCGAACTCGCTGGCAGTGGCACTGATCGGCCTGTTCTACTTCATCCGCGCGGGAGCCGATCTGCAGGCCGAGGGCATGGCCCCCAGCGCGCTGAGCTGGTTCTCGCCCATTGGCTGGGCGCAGAACATGCGCGCCTACGGGGAGGACAGTTGGTGGCCGCTGATGGCCCTGGCCGTCCTGGGCGCTGCCGGTTGCCTCGTGGCGTTGCGCATCGACAGCTCGCGGGATTTGGGCTCGGGCATTTTGCCCGAACGCCGGGGAGCATCCTTTGCCGGCCCCTTCACCACGACAGCGCTGGGACTGGCGCTGCGCCTGCAGCGATCTTCGCTGATCGGCTGGCTCATCGGTGCAGCGGTATCCGGGCTGTTCTTCGGCTCTGTCGCACGGTCCATGGGCACGCTGCTGGATCCCGAGAACCCCTTCGCCCGCAATTTTGTCGGCACCGGGCACAGCATGCTCGACGGGGTGCTTGGCATCTTCGTGGCGTTCAATGCATTGCTGGCCGCAGCTTTTGCCACCCAGTGCCTGGGTGCAGCGCGCAGCGAGGAAGAGAGCGGCCGGCTCGAACAGCAGCTTGCCGGGGCCTTGTCCCGTGGCAGGTGGCTCGGCGCGCACCTGCTGATAGCGGTGCTTGGCTCGGGGCTGATGCTGCTGCTTGCCGGGGCCCTGACCGGTGCATCCTCCCAAGGAGCAGGGGATCCAGGGCAGCTGGCCGGTGCCTGCCTCGCTTTCTGGCCGGCAGTGCTGTCGATGCTGGGCCTGCAGCTGCTGGCCTTCGGCTTCCTTCCGCGCCTCGCCACAGCGATCACCTGGTCCGTCTACGGGCTGTCGGCGATGGCGGCCATGTTCGGCGGGATCTTCTCGCTGTCGCAAGATGCCATCCGCTTGACCCCCTTCGGCGCCATCGCGCGCGTACCGGCAGAGGAATTGAGCTGGACCCCGCTGGTGGTGCTCGTGCTGATATCGCTTGTGCTCGCGGCGGCCGGCATGGCCCGGTTCAACCGCCGAGATGTCCTGGGCGCCTAGATGCCGAGGGCGGGCATCGCAGCAAGACCGCAACAGCGCAGTGCTTCGCGCGTGCATGGGATCCGCGAACCGGCTTTGTGTCCCTTGGTGGGGGAATGGCCCAGCGCACCCGTGTTTCGCAAAAACACCTGCTGATAAGGGGCATCGCAAATCTCCGAATGTTACGCCGTCACCGCAAATCAGTGGAGAAGTCGACTATCGTAACAATGTTACGACACACGCGCGGTAATAAAGTGGGCAGATCCTACGATTATTGAGTACTTTCCGCCGCCGATCGGTTCTGTAGCAACACAGGCCGGGAATTCTGGCGGCAGTTTTGCTTTGCCGAAAGGAATCAGCTCTCCCATGTCTAACACTCAGAACTCCGTCGTCGGTTCGGAACGCGTCAAGCGCGGAATGGCCGAAATGCTCAAGGGCGGCGTCATCATGGACGTGGTCACTCCCGAGCAGGCCCGCATCGCTGAAGATGCAGGTGCCGTTGCAGTCATGGCTCTGGAGCGTGTTCCTGCAGATATTCGTGCCCAGGGCGGCGTATCGCGCATGAGCGACCCGGACATGATCGATGGCATCATTGCCGAGGTCTCCATCCCGGTCATGGCCAAGGCCCGCATCGGCCACTTCGTCGAGGCGCAGATCCTGCAGTCCCTGGGCGTGGACTACATCGACGAGTCCGAGGTGCTCTCCCCAGCTGACTACGAGAACCACATCGACAAGTGGCCATTCACCGTGCCATTCGTCTGCGGTGCAACCAACCTGGGCGAAGCCCTGCGCCGCATCAATGAAGGTGCTGCCATGATCCGCTCCAAGGGCGAAGCGGGCACCGGCGACGTCTCGAACGCCACCGGGCACATGCGCAAGATCCGCGCCGAGATCGCCAAGCTCGCCGCCCTTCCAGAAGACGAGCTGTACGTTGCCGCCAAGGAATTGCAGGCACCATACGAGCTGGTCAAGGAAATCGCGCACACCGGCAAGCTGCCAGTAGTGCTGTTCACCGCGGGCGGCATTGCCACCCCGGCCGACGCTGCGATGATGATGCAGCTGGGCGCAGACGGCGTGTTCGTCGGCTCGGGCATCTTCAAGTCCGGCAACCCGGTGCAGCGCGCCGAAGCCATCGTGAAGGCCACCACGTTCTTCGACAACCCTGACGAGCTGGCCAAGATCTCCCGCGGCCTGGGCGAAGCCATGGTCGGCATCAACGTCGCCGACGTGCCAGTGCCTCACCGCCTTTCGGAGCGCGGCTGGTAATCACTGCACAGCGAAAAGCACGGGTCCGTGCCACCGAATTCCGGTGGGCGGGCCCGTGCTTTTCAGTCTTGATGCAGCTGCCGCGGACTTCAATTCCTGCACATTAGTGGCACCTAGCGCATGGTCCACCCTGTGGCGGGGAAGATGGCGATCGGCTACGAGGTTCTCGCGGTGCAGTCCACCTCCGGGCTGACATTCACCACCTAGCTGCCAGTGCCGGGCAGTTCTAGTGCCGATGCACTGGAATTTCTCCGCGGCGTGAGCGTCGGAGCCGAGTACGCAGGCTCAACCGCGACGGCCACCCGCCCTGACACGCAGCTGTGGCAGACTGAAGCCCATGAGCGAGATCATTTTCGACGCGGCCGTCACGCTGAACGGCTACCTGGCCGATGAAAACCACAGCCTGCAGTGGCTTTTCGAAGTTCCCGGAGCGCACGAGCCCGACCCGGACCTGCTGCCTGGCAACGTCGGCGTTCACGTGGAAGGCGCCTCCACCTACCTGTGGCTGCTCGAGCATGAACGGCTCATCGAGAACCCTGACAAGTGGCAGGACTACTACCCGGGAATCACCACCTATGTGTTCACCTCGCGCGAGCTGCCGATCCCGGAAGGGGCCGACGTGCGCCTGGTCAATGGCCCGGTTGCCGGGGTGCTGCCCCAGATCCGCGGCGCGGCGGGAGAGAAGAACATCTGGGTGCTCGGCGGGGGAGAACTGCTCGGCCAATTCCTCGATATCGATGCGATCGATACTTTGGCCCTGACCATCGCGCCCGCGGCCTTGGCCGGCGGGGCGCCGCTGCTGCCGAGGAACATTGGCAGCGACCGGCTGGAACTGGCCGAGGCGAGGCAAGCAGGACCTTTTGCGCGTTTGGTCTATCGGGTGCGCCGGGCCTCATGACCCTGTGTTGAGCGCGGAGTGCTAAAAGCAGCGAGCCGGCCACGGGAGGTTTCCCGTGGCCGGCTCGCTGCTTTGGCAGGTTGGACAGACCGCTACTGGTTCCAGGAGCGAAGCACCATATGGCGCCCGCGGCCCAGCAGCTTCAGCCCGTTGGCGCTGAAGAAATCGGCGCTGGATGGCGTGGCCGCAGCCAGCAGCTCCTGCGGGACTTCCTCATCAGGCGGTGAGAGCGGGTTGATCATCGAGCGCGAGAGCCCATGGAGCAGCGCGGTGCCCACGCCGTGGCGGCGGTGCTCCTTGCCCACGGCCAGCGAGTGCACCATCAGCTGCCCGCCCAAGCCCTGCTGGGCAAAACCGCGCCCGACAATCTCGCCCTCATCGGTGCGCGCCAGTGCGTGCTCTACCCGGCGCAGGGCCGGGTGGCCACTGGAGAGCTGCGAGCTGGTTTCGCGCCACAGGTTGGTCACGTTCAGTTCGGCAGCATCCGCCCCGGCGGCCTCGGGCACGTTGTTGCCCAGGCGGATCTTGCCGGCCCAGCGATCCATCGGGATCGCCAGCGGGCCGGCATGCCAGGAGACCTGGGCATTGTCGGAAAAGCCGGTGGCTTTCAGCTCGGCGGCGTCGGCCCCGGAATTCATCCAGGCTTCCACCCGCCTGGCACCCAGGCGGTGGCCTTCGGCCAGAGCCGGGCGCAACCCGGCTTGTTCGGGATGCTCGGGGAACAGCAGGATCAGGCGCTTGCGCACCGGCTGCCATGCCCACGAGCACCCGTGAGTGGTAAAGATCTTGCCGCCGGTGGCAACTGCTAGTGCCTGATGCCAGTGGCTCAGTGCTTCCTGTGCGGAGGCAATCGTCGTCATTATTCTGCGTTCACCAATCCTCGACGGCGCAGCAGCGGTTCTACCCGTGCGGTGCGGCCGCGGAATAATTCGTAGGACTCTAGGGGGTCGCGCGTATTTCCGCGCGAAAGCAGTTCCTCACGGAACCGATTACCATTTTCGCGCATCAGGCCGCCATTTTCCTCGAACCACTGCACAGTGTCGGCATCGAGCACCTCGCTCCAGATGTAGGAGTAGTAGCCAGCGGAGTAGCCATTGGCGAAAATGTGCTGGAAATAACCGGTCCGATAGCGTGGCGGAATCAAGTCGGCATCAAAGCCGGCGTCAGCAAGAACCTGCTGCTCGAATGCCACGGGATCATCAATGACCGTATCCGGGCCAATGGTGTGCCAAGCCCAGTCCAGAACGCTCGCGGCCAGATACTCGGTCGTGGCAAACCCCTGGCCCCACAGTCCTGCTGCACGGATCCTGGCAATGGTTTCATCATCCAGTTGCTCTCCGGATTGATGATGCACGGCATAGCCGGGCAGCACCTGCTGATCCAGTACCCACATCTCATTGACCTGTGAAGGGAATTCAACAAAATCCCGGGGGACCGAGGTGCCCGAAAGCGAAGCATACTTCCCGTTGGAGAACATGCCATGCAGGGCGTGGCCGAACTCGTGGAAGAGCGTATTGGCTTCATCCAGGGTGAGCAATACCGGATCTCCAGGGGCAGGAACCGAAATGTTCAAGGTATTGGTGACAATTGGACGTTCGTCGAAATAGGAGGCGGCATCACGAAGACTGGTCATCCAGGCGCCGCCCTTCTTCGTTTCGCGGGCCAGATAGTCACCGGTGTAGAGTGCCAGCGGGCTTCCGTCGGCATCAAAAACTTCGAAGACTCGAACCTGCTCGTGATAGGCAGGCAGGTCAAAACGCTCAGCGAAGGTGATGCCGTAGAGCTTGGTAGCGGTGGCAAAAACGCCATCGACCAGCACGCGATCAAGTTCAAAGTAATTGCGCAGCGACTCGGAGTCCACGGCATACTGTTCACGCAAGACCTGGTTGGAGTAGAACTTCCAATCCCACGCCTGAACTTCGTGGCCGGCAATGCTGCCCAGCACCTCAGCTTCTTTGCGCGCGTTGGCAGTTGCCGCCTTGGTCAACTCGGCGAGGCGTTGTTCAACTGCCGCGGTTGATGGCGCTGTCGCTTGGGCCAGCACCGTTTCAGCGTGGTTTGCAAAACCCAGCAGGGCTGCACGTTCAGCACGTAGCTTCGCCATATCTGCGGCCAGCTGGAGCGTGGGGTTTTCGGTGATCCCGCGTGAGATGGATGCGGCAAATACCTTGCGCCGCGCTTCGCCGCTGGTCAATGACTCCAGAACCGGCTGCTGCGTAGGGGAGACCAATGGCAGAAGATATCCTGCCGAATGGCCGGCCTGCTTTGCCGCTTGCGCTGCGGATTCGAGGGCCTGTGATGACAGGCCGTCCAGCTCGTCAGCCGAGTCGAAATGGACTGCATGGGCGTTTTGGTTTTCCAGTACGCGATTGGAGAACTGGCTGGAGAGCTCGGAGAGCTGCGCGTTGAGCTGCTTCAGCTGCTGCTTCTGGACTTCATCCAGATCAGCGCCAGCCAGCCTGAAAGCCTTGAGCGTTTGCTCGGCCAGGCGTGCGTCTTCACCAACCAGTCGGGAACAATCTGCGGCTTGTAAACGCGAATACAAAGCCTGGTTTAGGTAGATCTCGTCTTCTTGGGCGCTGAAGATCGATGACATCTCGGTCTGGATGGCCCTGATCGGTTCGGTTCCGTGGGCCGAAAGGACACTGAAATAGGTCATCATCGAACGGCGCAGCACTTGTCCGCTGGCTTCCAGCGCCAGGAACGTGTTGGCAAAGTCGGGTGCACTTTGCTCTTCGATGATGTGCTGCAATTCGGCGCGCTGTTCTGCGGCGCCGAGTTTGGCCGCTTCCAAATAGTGTTCGGCAGTGAGAACGTCGAATGCTGGCCATTGATAGGGGTTGGCGCTGGGTGCCAGGAGCGGATTTTGCATAAGCATAGGTTTTCACAGGCAACGTGATTTAGCTTGCATTTACACCCCTGATAGCTTGCTGGGATAGGGTCTAGGCATGCGCTCACGTCTGCCTCTGTCCTGCGGTTCCTTGGCCGCCGGCGTACTGCTTTCGGTACTGCTGGCAGGATGCTCGGCAAGCGTCGAGCCGGACGAAGACCCCCGCCCTTCCAAGCCTGCGATGGCAAGCACCCCTGCTCCCGAGTCCGGTGCAACCAGCGAACCGAAAGAGTTTTCGCTCATGGTTACCGGAGATGTCTTGTTGCATCCTCCGCTGCTCGAGCAGGCTCGCAGCGCTGCCAAGTCCGGCAACGGGAAGGAGTACGATTTTTCTGCTTTGCTTGCGGGCCTGAAGCCCTATGCGAACGACGCAGATGCCGCCCTATGCAATCTCGAAACCCCCATCGGTGCGCCACCGTACTCCGGCTATCCCCGGTTCACTGTCCCTGCGCAGATTCTCTCCGATCTCAAATCCATCGGCTATGACGGCTGCACCACTGCCACCAACCACACAGTCGACGCCGGAACCAGTGGGGTGAACAGGACCCTGGACGCTCTGGAGGAGCAAAAGCTATTTGCCACCGGGTCATACCGCAGCATGAAGGAAGCACAGGAACCGCCGATCATGCAGATCGACGGCATCAAGCTCGGCGTGATTGCCAGTACGTTCTCGCTCAATGGCCTGCCAGAGGTCGCCGACTGGCAGGTCGATACCGGAGTCGACGCGCAAAAGCTGATACAGCGTGGAAAATCGGCGCGCCAGGATGGTGCTGACATCGTGGTGGCCGCAATTCACGATGGCACTGAATATTCGAACAGGCCAACTGCCCAACAGCGCAAACTGGGCCGAGAGCTGGCCGAATCTGGAGTCTTCGACTTCATCTACATGCACCACACGCATTCGGCTCTGCCAATCGAAAAACACGATGGCACCTGGATCGTCTACGGGCTGGGAAATTCGGTGGCCAAGCATGCGACAAAAACCATCTTGAACCGAGAAGGAATCAGCGTCAAGGCAACGTTCAGCCACGATGAGAAGTCGGGTGACTGGAAAGTTTCACAACTTCAATGGGTGCCGCATATGCTCTCGCAATCACCGGTGGCATGGTGCCAGGTCTTCGAAGCATCGGCTTGCTTGCCCGAAGCCGATGCCAAGGCATCACTAGCCCGGACGACGGCCACCGTAAATGCCTACGGCGCATTCGATGATGGCCTGGAGGACTGGAAAATCGAATAAGCTAGCGTGCCGGTCAGGGCGCCCACGCGCCATCCACGGGAATGATCGCACGGGCCCATGCAAGCTGCGCGGGAGAAATATCGTCGAGTCCTGTCGTTTGTTGACAGGAACCTAACTCCTCCACGTCGAATTGATGGGTTATCCGGCCGTTCCCCAGATCCAGGACTTCAACAAAAGAGCCGGAGAGAACCGCTCCCACTTGTGCCTCAAGCTCGTCGAGCAGTTCCGGGACAGATTCATCGCAGGCATCGCAACCGCAGTGGGGCATGGCTGCCTGGAATAATGCGCCAAATCGAAGCTGCACCCCGGGAAACCTAGTGAAAACCAGGCCCATGGGTGCTCAACGCGAATCTTCCGGAAACAGTCTCACTGAGCGCACCAGCTCGTCACTGGGTACCCGTAATTGGGCAGCTAGGCCGGGGTCTTCGAAACACCGCACCTTGTAGAATTCGCAGATCCATTCCACGAGGGCCTCAGCCACAACTTGCACAGGAGAGAAGCGCTGCGGATGCGCTGTAACCGAGTAGCTCTCCGCTGGTGGTGCGTCGTCCCATCGTTGCCCATAGCCAATAGGTGCGCCACCGTCATCTGTGTAGGCATTGTGGGTTATCTCTGGACGCTGGTACCCCTGGAGCATGCTCAACTTTCTCATCGGATTTTCCGTATTTTCAGAGTACCTGTTTAGCCACTACCGCGGATTGAATCGATCCGGCGCTTTTTCCTGCTTGATTGCGCCTGGGGCCCTCGTCTTCAGCTCCATGTGGAGATAGCCAGCCGGGAAAAGTCCTCATGCCGCTTGATGCTGAAGTGTGACTTGAAAATCGCAACGGGGAAAACACGACACACCGAGCAACAAAATCAACTGCTGCTTCAGCCGGTACTAACGTTGATTCGGCGCCTAGTGCGCCTCGAACCCCGCAAACTATGAAGGTCACATCCATGCCGAAAATTGGCGTCCTCGCCCTCCAAGGAGATTTCCGCGAACATCTTGCATCCTTGCAGCGACTGGGACAAGAAACGCTCGCTGTGCGTACCCCGGACGACCTTTCGAAGGTCGACGCTTTGGTTATCCCCGGCGGAGAATCCTCGGTCATCGACCGGCTCTCCCGCAACTATTCACTGGCAGAGCCAATCAAGCAGCGCATCGCACAGGGCATGCCGGCCTACGGCTCCTGCGCGGGAATGATCATGCTGGCGGACCGAATTGAGAACCCTGCGGTCTCCAGCACTGGTGCCATCCAGCAGAGCTTCGGCGGCATCGACATGACGGTTCGGCGCAATGCCTTCGGCCGCCAAGTGGACTCCTTCGAATACCAGTTGGGCTTCTTGGGGCAGAACCTCGAAGCTGTATTCATTCGGGCTCCTGAAGCGGTGCAAGTAGGCGCCGATGTGCAAGTGATCAGCACGGTTCCAGCCGAAGGCGATGGCGAACAGGGTAGAATTGTTGCAGTACGCCAGGGAAATTTGTTGGCAACCAGCTTTCACCCGGAAGTCACCGGCAGCACGGCGATCCACGAATTTTTCATCCAACTCACGCGAGGAGACGCTTAAAGCATGTCAGGCCACTCCAAATGGGCAACCACCAAGCACAAGAAGGCCGCGATTGACGCCAAGCGCGCCAAAGCCTTCGCAAAATTCATCAAGGGCATCGAAGTTGCAGCCCGCGCCGGCGGCGCAGACATGTCGGGCAACCCGGCACTGGAACTTGCCGTCAGCAAGGCCAAGAAGAACTCTGTGCCAGTCAACAACATCGATCGCGCAATCAAGCGCGGTGCCGGCCTGACCGGCGAGGTCGTTGACTACACCGAAATCATTTACGAGGCACGTGGCCCGCAGGGCTCGGCTCTGCTGATCGAGTGCCTTACGGACAACAAGAACCGCGCAGCGTCCGAGGTTCGAGTTGGCATCACCCGCAACGGCGGCACCGTTGCCGACCCGGGGTCGGTCGCGTACTTGTTCAACCGCCAGGGCGTTGTCCGCTTGCCAAAGGGCGAGCTGACCGAAGACGATCTGCTGATGACCGTGCTGGATGCCGGTGCTGACGAGATCCTGGACGAGGACGAGAACTTCGCCATCGTTTCGGACCCATCGGACCTGCGTGCCGTGGCCACCGCATTGGATGAGGCTGACATCGCCTACGAATCCGATGAAATGGAATTCCTGCCTTCGATGAAGGTAGAGCTGGACGTTGACGGCGCCCGCAAGTTCCTCAAGCTCTTCGACGCATTGGAAGAGCTGGACGACGTGCAGAACGTCTACACCAACGCCGATCTGTCCGACGAGGTTCGCGCCGCGCTGGACGAAGAGCAGTAAAGGCTTGTCCCTTCGCGTTGTCGGCGTCGACCCCGGACTGACCCGTTGTGGCCTGGCCGTGGTCGACGTCGCTGCAAACAGGCAAGTTTCGCTGGTTGATGTCACCGTTGCCGGCACCCCGCCGGGCACCCCCTTGGACGCCCGGCTCTTGACGATCGCCAACGCCATCGACGCGTGGCTTGATGAGCACAAGCCGGATGTTCTGGCCCTCGAACGGGTCTTCGCTTCGGCCAACGTGTCTACCGTTATTGGCACGGCTCAGGTCACCGGTGTCGTCATCACGGCCGCAGCCCGGCGCGGCATCCCCGTGGCACTGCATACGCCCACCGAAGTGAAGGCCGCGGTGACCGGTTCAGGACAGGCAACCAAGGTGGCGATCGGTAAAATGGTTGCCAAGATCTGCCGTCTCGACGAGCCTCCCAAGCCAGCCGACGCAGCAGATGCTGTGGCTTTGGCGATCGCCCACGGCTGGCGCGGAGCAGCTGCAGGGTCGAATGCTTCGGCCTCGGCAGCCAGCGCTACAGGGTCCTCCCAGCTCACTGGTGCGCAACAAGCGTGGATCGCCGCCGAAGCCTCGGCCAAGCGCCGAGCTATTCGCCGGTAGGCAACACGACCCACCGTTGCGCCGCCCACGTCGCGATTCGTAGGTATCTTCGATAAACTGGGTTCGATCGAACATATATCCCAAGGAGTGGCATGATCAGCTCATTGACCGGCGCCGTGCAAGCGGTGACCCTGAATACTGCGGTAATTGACGTCAACGGCTTCGGCATGTTGATCAATGCCACCCCAGGAACCCTGGCAACCTTGCATGTTGGACGCGAAGCCACCGTATTCACTTCCATGGTGGTCCGTGAAGATTCCATGACCCTTTTCGGATTCGCCAGCGCTGAAGAGCGCGACGTGTTTGAAGTCTTGATTTCGGTCTCGGGTATTGGCCCGCGCACCGGCCTGGCGATTCTCGCAGTCCACAGCCCCGAAGAAGTGCGCATTGCGGCTAATACCAAGGACACCGCCGCTTTCACCAAGGTGTCCGGCATTGGCCCCAAGGGAGCTAGCCGAATTGTGCTGGAACTCAATGGCAAGCTCGTGCCAACCGGCGCGCCGGTCTCACCGGTGGCGGGTGCCGGCTCGCTCAGCGTCTGGGAGCCCCAGGTCATCGAAGCGCTCACCGGACTGGGCTGGAGCGAGAAGGACGCCACCAGCACTCTCAAGTCGCTCTCCAAGGCCGAACCGGAAATTGTTTCCGGCGGCAACGTCGCCGAAATTTTGCGTGCTGCGCTGCGCAGCATGTCCAGCGGAACCCGAGTCTAGGCCGGCTTCGAGAGGATCATGACGATGAACGATTCCACCGGGCTGACCAACGCCGGGAGCGAGCCCGAGGAACGGGTGCTTGAAGCAGCCTTGCGACCACGCAACCTTGACGACTTTGTCGGCCAGTCACGCGTCAGGCAGCAGCTATCGCTGGTCCTCGAGGCTGCCAAGATCCGCGAACGCACCGCAGACCATGTGCTGCTATCGGGGCCTCCGGGCCTCGGTAAAACAACGCTTTCCATGATCATTGCCGCGGAGATGAACGCGCCCCTGCGCATTTCTTCTGGCCCGGCAATCCAGCATGCGGGGGACCTCGCGGCCATTCTCTCCTCGCTGACCGAAGGCGAAGTTCTTTTCCTGGACGAAATCCACAGAATGTCCCGCCCGGCTGAAGAAATGCTCTACATGGCGATGGAAGACTTCCGTGTAGATATTGTTGTCGGCAAGGGCGCGGGAGCTACCGCCATCCCATTGGAGTTGCCGCCATTCACACTGGTCGGTGCCACTACCCGTGCTGGCCTGTTGCCTGGTCCGCTGCGCGACCGCTTCGGCTTTACCGGGCACCTGGAATTCTATGCAGTCCAAGAACTTGAACTTGTACTGCGCCGCTCAGCGATGATGCTGGATTTGAGCGTGACTTCGGCGGCCTTCACCGAGATCGCCGGCCGCTCGCGCGGAACACCTCGAATTGCCAATCGGCTGCTGCGCCGTGTGCGCGACTGGGCGCTAGTGCACAAGCTCGAAGAGATCGACCATAAGGCGGCCTCGGCAGCACTGGACATGTATGAAGTCGATGCGCGTGGGCTGGACCGATTGGACCGCGGCGTATTGGAAGCATTGTGCACCAAGTTTGGCGGGGGACCAGTAGGCCTATCCACCCTGGCCATTGCGGTCGGCGAAGAAACGGAAACCGTGGAGACCGTAGCTGAACCCTACTTGGTTCGCGAAGGCTTGATGGGGCGCACCCCACGCGGCCGCATCGCGATGCCAGGCGCTTGGGAGCATTTGGGACTGGCCATGCCCAAGGACGCCATCTTTGCCAGCGCCCAAAGCTATGAATCCGATGAGGATTAGGCAAGCAATACTTCACTGCCCGCGTAAATGGTCTGCCGGTTGACCGTATGCCATTAGACTAAAGACGCCCGACCTCTGCCCGTTTACGGGTCCGGTAGGGCGTCTTTGCCGTTAATGCCCGACCTTGGGCGACCCGGCAACCTAGAACTTTTGATCAAATCGCAACAATTCGTTAGCAGGTAAATACGTGAATTCCCTCGTAATCGCCCAGGCCGCCAGCGGCGGCTTCAACCCTTCGCTCATCTTGATGGTAGCGCTGTTTGCAGTGTTGATCTTCATGATGTTCCGTGGCCGCAAGAAGCAGTCCGCTCAGCAGGAGAAGCTGAAGAACAACACCGTGCCAGACGCGAAGGTGATGACCAACTCGGGCATCTTCGGCACTGTCGTGGGCATTGACGCAGAGGATCGCGTACAGGTCGAGGTCGCCAACGGCGTTGTGCTGACCCTGCACCGCCAGGCCATTTCCACCTTCCTGGATAACGAGCCAGCTGCCGCCGCAACGCAGCAGCCAGCAGAAACCAGCGATGTTGCTGAAACCCCAGAAGAGTCCCTGCGTCGCTTGAACGACGAGGGCAAGGACGAGCGCAACTCCTAATTTCCGGGTAGCAAGCGGTGGCCCGAAGCTACAGCCACCAACACGAGAAAGCACATTAGATGTCATCAATCAGACCTGTTAAGCAGGCGCGCAAGGCGTTGCTGTGGTTGCTGATCGTCTTCATCATCGCAACCGGCGTGCTGGTGGCTGGTGCAGCGAACGGTAAAACCGGGTGGGGACCAAAGCTGGCCCTCGACCTTGAAGGCGGCACCGAGATGATCCTGGCCCCACGGGTTCAGGGCGATCAGGAAATCAACCAAGAGCAGCTGGACCAGGCGGTGGAAATTATCCGCCAGCGTGTGGACGGCTCCGGTGTTTCGGAATCGGAAATCACCACACAGTCCGGTCGCAACGTTGTCGTATCCATGCCGGGTACACCCGACCAGGCAACCCGTGAACTGATCCAGGCTTCAGCAGCCATGGAATTCCGTCCGGTACTCGTCTCCGGCAGCTATCAAGCGACGCCGAAGGACCAGCGCACCGCCAAGGCTGATCTTCCCAAGCCAAACGGTGAACCTAAAAACGCTTCGGACACCAATTGGGTGACCGCAGATCTTTACCAGAAATTCGAAGCCTTCGACTGCACCAATGAAGAAGACAAGAAGAGCAGTGAAGACGCTGATCCCGCAAAGCCCATGATTTCTTGTGATGAGAGCGTGGGAGTCAAGTACATTCTTGGCCCCCAGGAAATCCCTGGCGACCAGATCTCCGACGCTTACGCACAGCTGGCCCGCGGAGTCAACGGTTCCGTCACTGGCGAGTGGGTTGTTGTCATTGAATTCAACCAGCAGGGCACCAAGACCTTTGCTGACACCACCCAGCGCCTGATTGCGCTCCAGGGTGCACAGAATCAGTTCGCGATCGTCCTTGACGGGCAGATCATCTCGGCCCCTACGACCAATGCCGTGATTTCCGACGGGCGCCCGCAGATCTCCGGTGGCTTCACCCAGGAAACTTCACAAGCGTTGGCCGAGCAGCTGAAATACGGCGCCTTGCCGATCAGCTTCGACATCCAGTCTGAGCGCCAGGTCTCTGCGACTCTTGGTGCCGACCAGCTGACTGCCGGTTTGATCGCAGGCATCATCGGCCTGGTGCTCGTATTCATCTACTCGCTGTTCCAGTACCGCGCACTGGGCCTGGTGACCATCGCTTCCTTGCTGGTCTCCGGTGTGCTCACCTACCTGTCCCTGGTCCTGCTTGGATGGGGAATGAACTACCGGCTGTCGCTGGCCGGTGTCGCGGGCCTGATTGTCGCGATCGGCTTGATCGCCGATTCGTTCATCGTCTACTTCGAACGCGTACGTGACGAGTTGCGCGAAGGCCGTCCGTTGGCCAGTGCCGTCGACATTGGCTGGGGCCGAGCCAAGCGCACTATCCTGGCTTCCAAAGCCGTGAACGTGCTGGCCGCAGTGGTGCTCTACATCGTCGCCGTCGGCAACGTGCGAGGCTTCGCCTTCACCCTGGGCTTGACTGCAATCATCGACCTTGTCGTGGTCTATGGCCTGACGCACCCAACGCTGGTGCTGCTGGCCCGGACCAAGTTCTTCGCCGATGGCCACCGCCTGTCCGGCCTTGATCCGTCGCTCTTGGGCGTTGAACCGCTGTACAAGGGCGCCGGCCAAGTTCGCCGATTCGGCGAGAATGCGGAGGCGAACCGCGGCAAGAAAAATGCCAAGGCTTCAGGCGAAGCAGCCAAGCGCATGACTATTGCTGAGCGCCGCCGCGAAGAGGCAGCCCAAGCGATCCGGCCTGGGAATGCATCGTCGAAGGCTCAGGAGGAGAACAATGAATAAGCTAGTGACTTGGGGCAACGAGCTCTACACCGGCAAGCGTTCCTACCCGTTCACCTCCAAGCACCGGCTTTGGTTCGCCATCGCAGGCGCAATGGTGATCCTGTCGATCCTTGTCCCTGTAGTCAAGGGCGGGTTCAATCTCGGCATCGACTTCCGTGGTGGCTCGGAATTCACCGTCTCGGATGTCCAGAACACCGATATCAAAATCGGTGAAAACGCAGTTACCTCGGTTGCATCGGGCGCCGAGGCCACGGTCACGAATATTGCACCGAACACCATGCGTGTTGAGACCGAGCGTCTGAGCGATGACGAAACTCTGGCAATCGCAGCATCTTTGGCTGAGGACTACGGGGTATCCAGTGACGAAGTGACCAGCAACTTCATCGGCCCAACCTGGGGGCAGGACGTTTCTCGCCAGGCGCTGCTTGGCCTGTTCGCTTTCGTGGTCCTTGTTGGACTCTTGATGGCCGCATACTTCCGCACGTGGAAAATGTCGCTGGCCGCCATCGTAGGCCTGCTGGTCGTGATCTTCGTGACCGCCGGCATCTATTCGGTCACCGGATTCGAGATTACGCCAAGTGCCATTATCGGCTTCCTGACGATTCTGAGTTATTCGCTCTACGACACCGTCGTGGTTTTCGACAAGGTTCGTGAAAATACGAAGGACTTCACCAAGCAGTCCAAGCGGACCTTTGAGCAGTTGGTGAACCTCGCGGTGAACCAGACCTTGGTCCGTTCAATCAATACCTCAGTGGTGGCCGTACTGCCCGTGGCATCGATTCTCTTCATCGGTTCCTACATGCTCGGTGCAGGTACGCTCAAGGATCTTTCCTTGGCCTTGTTCGTCGGCATTATCATCTCGGCGTTGTCCACCCTGTTCGTTCAAGCGCCGCTGTACCAATGGCTGCGCCGCAACGATTCGGATGTCGTTGAGCACTCGAAGAAAATGGCCGTCGCCTAATCGCACCCGGTCAGAAGAAGCGCCTCCAGCATTCGCTGGAGGCGCTTTTTCACAATGGCGTGAAGCGGTGTAATTAGTTGTCACCGGCCGAACGTGCTATAACAAATGAACTAAACAACGTGTTTTTTTGGTGCAAGGTCGTGGACGTAACCGCGGCCGGAAACTACCACCGGATGTCGCCACGCTAGCTCGCACAGGCCAGCGGCGTCAGGTGGCAATGGGGAAGGAGCGGGGCATGGCGAATACGTCAAACCTGAACAATTCGAAACGGCGCTCAATTTCCCGTTTAGTGCGGTTTGCCGGACGCGGCAGTACCCCGAGCACGTCGCCGACACTTGAGCCGCTGCTTCGCACAGTAAAGTCGAAGCATCCCCGTGCTGACCTCGACCTGCTCGTGCACGCCTATGAGGTAGCCGAAAAATACCATGATGGCCAGAAACGCAAAAGCGGTGACCCGTACATCACCCACCCCGTAGCCGTTGCTACAATTTTGGCCGAGATGGGAATGACCGGCGCAATTCTCGCTGCCGCGCTCCTGCACGACACGGTCGAAGACACCGAATACTCTCTTGAATCGGTCAAGAAGGAATTTTCGGAAGAAATTGCCATGCTCGTTGATGGCGTGACGAAACTCGACAAGGTCACCTACGGTGAAGCGGCACCGGCTGAAACCGTGCGCAAGATGGTTGTCGCCATGTCTCGCGACATCCGCGTCCTGTTGATCAAGCTTGCCGACCGCCTGCACAATGCCCGTACCTGGCGCTACGTTTCGCCTGAGTCTTCTTCGCGCAAAGCCAAGGAGACGCTGGAAATTTTCGCACCCTTGGCACATCGCCTCGGCATGAACACCGTGAAATGGGAACTTGAAGATCTTTCCTTCGCGGCCCTTCACCCTAAGGTCTACCAAGAGATCGTCCGCATGGTGGGGGATCGCACCCCCGAGCGAGAAAAGTACCTCTCCTCAATTCGCCAGACGCTCTCTGGCGACCTGGGCAATGTCGATATCCATGCCACCGTATCCGGGCGTCCAAAGCACTATTACTCGATTTACCAGAAGATGATTGTCCGAGGAAAGGACTTTGACGACATCCATGACTTGATGGGTGTTCGCATCCTGGTCGACACCGTCAAGGATTGCTATGGGGCACTGGGCGTCGTCCACGCAGAGTGGAATCCGCTGCCCAACCGCTTCAAGGATTACATCGCCATCCCGAAGCTGAACCTCTACCAGTCGCTGCACACCACGGTGATGGGGCCGGAAGGCAAGCCGGTAGAAATTCAGATCCGCACCCACGACATGCACGTGCGTGCCGAGTACGGCGTGGCTGCGCACTTCCAATACAAGCATGGCCAAAACGCGAACTCCATGCTGTCTCCGGAACAGAATATGGACTGGCTGCGGTCCTTGATGGAATGGCAGGCAGATACCACCGACTCCGAGGAATTCCTCGACGGGCTGCGCTATACGATCAGCTCCGCCGAGGTGTATGTCTTCACGCCCAAGGGCGACATCATGTCGCTGCCAGTGGGTGCAACTCCGGTGGACTTCGCCTACTCGATCCACACCGACGTTGGCCATCGGACGATCGGCAGCCGGGTCAACGGCAAGCTCGTGCCGCTGCATACCGAACTCAAACAGGGCGACGTAGTAGAGGTTTTCACTTCGAAGGCAGAAGGCGCCGGTCCATCCCAAGACTGGCAGAACTTCGTCAAATCACCACGTGCCAAAGCGAAGATCCGTGGATACTTCTCCAAGGAACGCCGTGAAGAAGCCATCGAAAAGGGCAAGGAGCTTCTGACCAAGGAGCTGCGGCGCAACCACCTGCCCCTGCAGAAATTGATGACTCACGACCTGCTGACCGCGGTTGCCAACGAGCTGCACCACACGGACATCTCGGCGCTGTATCAGTCTGTTGGCGACGGGCATACCAGTGCGCAGAACGTCATTGAGCATCTGACGGCCCTCATTGGCCCTCCTGAGGCCGAACAAGTCGATGAGGAAGCGGTAGTCCGCCCAAACGCTCCGAGCCCCACAACGGGCAACGACGCCGGCGTGATTGTTGAGGGCGTCGGCGACGTACTGGTGAAACTGGCTCGTTGCTGTACCCCAGTTCCACCAGACGAGATCCAGGGCTTTGTGACTCGTGGCGCGGGCGTCTCCGTGCACCGCTCGGATTGCTTGAACTTGACGCAGTTGTCAAACCAGCCAGATCGGCTGGTCAACGTCACTTGGGCAGCTAAGCACCACGGCGTGTTCCTCGTGGAGATCCAGGTGGAAGCGCTCGACCGCAAATCGCTGCTCTCCGATGTGACCCGAATTTTGTCCGAGAGCCACTTGAATATCCTCTCGGCCACGGTTCAAACCAGCAGGGACCGCGTGGCTTTGTCCCGTTTCTCCTTCGAAATGGGCGATCCGAAGTTCTTGAGCCACGTACTGAACCAAGTGCGCCGGATCGATGGCGTATACGACGTGTACCGCACCACTGCTGGCTCACGCCGCTAGAAACGCAACTGCCTCTAATAAATCACGCGGCCTGCGCGATGTCGTCAAAGGAATCGACTAGGCGCAGGGCGCGTGATCTTTCTGGGGACTTTTCACAAGCAATAAGGCATTCCCGGATCGACTCAAGATTCAAATAGGGATCATCCAGGGAAATTGCGTTGCCCAGAACTCGACTGGCTATTGGCAATGGGTCGAACTGGGCGCAGTCGCATACGCTGCGCAAGGCGGAAGTTACCTTGACCCGGCTACGGAAGACCATTTGCGTATCGGGAACTATGGCCTGCATGAATTGGGCATTCAACCCGAAGCCGGGTGCAAAAGGCCGATGGTAATTGCGCGTATAAATGCACAGCGTAAAGACTTCGGGCAGCAACCCATGAATCCAGGCGGCCGTTTGACGCGCCAGCACGGCATTGGAATTCAGCTCCCGCCCGCAGGCAAAAGCAGCAACCTGCGCGCGTAGCGAGGCAGTGATTTGAATCTGGCTGGGAAGAAAACAATCACCGAGCACCTCACGGAGCAAACCGTTCGAGGCCATCGCCTGCAACTCATTTCGGCTGAACATCTGGCCTGCGATCCAGAGGTCTTCTGGAATGCGCAACGCGGCGGCGCGTGGCCCGATAGCCTGGCAATTTCTAGATTCCATGTGGCTACTGAACCAGCAAGCGCCGCCGCGTTGAGCGTGTGCTGACGATCTGTGGATTACTTACTGGAAGTCGGCTGCCGATTTTTCCAGGGTGTTCAGCCACATGCGGCGTGCATCCAGTGCTTCCTGGGCCGCTGCGATCTGCTTTGCGTTGCCTTTGGCCTGGGCCTTGGCCAGATCCTCTTCCAGTGCAGAAATCGTGTCCTGCAGCTGGCTGAGCATCGAATTGGAACGCGCCTTGGTCTCCGGGTTGGACCGGCGCCACTGCTCATCTTCGGCGCCCTTGACAGCATCTTCAACCTGGCGAAGTGCTGATTCGACGCGCTGCAGGTCGTTGCGCGGCACCTTGCCAGCAGCTTCCCAGCGTTCGCGGATGGAATCCAGCTTGGCTTTGGCGGTGGCCAGATCCTTGATTGGCAACAGCGCACGAGCTTCCACGAGCAGAGCTTCCTTCGCCACAAGATTTTGGGCGTACTCTTCATCGATCTTGGCGTTCTCGGCGGCACGAGCCTGGAAGAAGACATCCTGGGCAGCGCGGAAACGGCCCCAGAGCTGGTCGTCATCCTTGCGCGAGGCACGGCGCGACTTCTTCCACTCGTCCATGAGCTTGCGGTACTCGGCGGCGGTGGCAGCCCAGTCCGTGGAGCTCTGCAGGGCTTCCGCGCGCGCGATCAATTCTTCCTTCACAGCCTTGGCCGAGGCGTTGGTCGAATCAAGCTGCGAGAAGTAGGCACGGCGATGGCGATCAAAAGTGGTGCGTGCGGCACGGAATCGCTTCCACAAAGCGTCTTCGGTGGCTCGTGGCAAGCGAACCGAAGAACGCTGGGAGGCCTTCCACTGCTCGAACAGCTCATTCATGGACGCCGAAGCGGTCTTCCACTGAATCTGCTCTGGACGCTTCTCGGCCATGGCTTCGGCCTGGGCAACGATGGATTCGCGCGTGGCCAGCTGCTCGGCACGGGCGGCATCGTGGGCCTTGCGCTGTTCTGCGGCGAGGTTCTCCACAGCAACACGGGCATTTTCCAGGCGCGATTCAAGGGCGGGGATGTCGCCAACCATGTGGCGCTCTGCGACGGTCGCCGACAGGGCCTGAACCGCCTTGCCCAATTCGCCGGCCGGAGCCTTGGCGACAACACGCTGTTCAAGGAGCATCAGCTGCGAGAGCGCATCGTCATATTTGCGCACAAAGTAGCCCAAGGCTTCTTCCTGCGTGGCATCTGGGTACTGGCCCACTGGGAACTCGGCGCCATCGATGATCACGAAGACGTGGCCGTCCTCGGTGATGCGGGCGAATTTAGCCGCTTCGTCGAGGGGAGTGGTGTGTGCGACGCTGGGCGCTACAACCGGTTTTGCAGCAGGCTTCTGCGCCTGCGGCAAAGGGGTCTTCTGGCTGTCGTCGGATTGCTGACTGGTGGTCACCGCTGAAACTCTTTCACTTTACGAGCACTTGCTTTAGCCAACTCTACCTGTGACCTCCGTTTCTTAGTAAGCCGACGTGCACAGGTTTCTTGCAAAACAGGCTTAAGATGGTTTGGTAGCCCAATTTGCACTAAGGAGTTTCATGGCACGCAAGGCCTCACTTTCAGGTTTCCCAGAATGGCTTCCAGCTGAACGGGCTGTTGAACAGCACGTGCTGGACACCTTGCGTCATGTTTTTGAACTACATGGTTTCGCCAATATCGAGACCCGTGCAGTTGAAACCCGCGCCCAATTGTTGCGCAAGGGCGAAATCGACAAGGAAGTCTATGGACTTTCGCGCCTGGCCGCCGAGGACGACAAGAACGATCCCAACGCCCTGGCCCTGCACTTCGACCTCACCGTGCCCTTCGCCCGCTATGTGGTGGAGAACGCCGGACACCTGGCCTTTCCCTTCCGCCGCTACCAGATGCAGAAGGTCTGGCGCGGCGAACGCCCTCAGGATGGCCGCTTCCGCGAATTCACCCAGGCCGACATCGACGTGGTCGGCGATGGCACCTTGCCGTTCAGCTATGACGTCGAATTGGCGTTGACCATTGCCGATGCGCTCTCCGCGCTGCCGATCGGGGACTTCCGCTTGCGCGTGAACAACCGCAAGCTGGCCGAAGGCTTCTACCGCGGCTTGGGCCTGGATGATCCGGATGCCGTGTTGCGCGCCATCGACAAGCTGGAAAAGATCGGCGATAACGCGGTCGCAAAGATTCTCGTGGAAGAAGTGGGCGCGACGCGCGAACAGGCCGAGGCGGCCTTGGCGCTGGCCAAGATCCGCACCATGGACACCTCCTTCGTTGACCAAGTCCGCGCCCTGGGTGTTGAGCACGAGCTGCTGGACACCGGCCTGGATGAACTCTCCCAGGTGATCGACGCGGCCTCGAAGCGCGCCCCGGGCAAGGTGATGGCGGACCTGTCCATTGCCCGCGGCCTGGACTACTACACCGGCACCGTCTACGAAACCGTGCTGGTCGGCCACGAATCCCTGGGTTCGATCTGCTCGGGCGGGCGCTACGAATCGCTGGCTTCCAAGGGCAAGAAGAACTACCCGGGCGTTGGCCTGTCCATCGGCGTCACCCGCCTGGTCTCGCGCATCCTGGCTGAAGAAGTAGTCACCGCCAGCCGCAGCGTGCCATCAGTGGTATATGTCACGCTGGCCAATGACGATTCCTGGCACGAGGCCCAGGACGTCGCCTCGCAGCTGCGCGGGCGCGGGATCGCTTGCGAAGTCGCAGCCAGCGCTGAGAAGTTCGGCAAGCAGATCAAATTCGCCGATCGCCGGGGGATTCCCTTCGTCTGGTTCACCCAGGCCGATGGCACCCACGAGGTCAAGGACATCCGCTCCGGCGAGCAGGTCGCAGCCGAGCCGGCCACCTGGATGCCCAACGCCGAAGACCTGAAGATCGCCATCAGCTAACGCTTCGGGCTTGGCCGCCCGCACCTGCACCGCCTTGCGGTGCACTAAACTTCATGGGGAGAAACTTTCCCAACCGACCGAAAGGATCGTAGTGCTACGCACTCATCAGCTGGGCGAATTGAACGCCGAGCACATTGGACAGCAGGTCACCCTCACCGGCTGGGTCGCGCGTCGCCGTGACCACGGCGGTGTCGCCTTCCTGGATTTGCGCGATGCCTCGGGCGTAGCCCAGGTTGTCGTGCGCGATGAAGAGGACTTCCACCCGCTGCGCAATGAGTTCGTGCTGCAGATCGCCGGCACCGTGGAGCGCCGGCCGGAAGGCAACGAGAACCCGAACCTGCCTACCGGGCAGATCGAGGTCATCGCGGACACCGTGACCGTGCTGAACACCGCCGCCCCGCTGCCTTTCCAGGTTGACGAGCATGTCGAGGTCGGCGAAGAGGCGCGCCTGCGCCACCGCTACCTGGACCTGCGCCGCCCGACCCCGGCCCGCAACATCCGCCTGCGCTCCGAGGCCAACCGCGTAGCACGCAACCTGCTGCACGATGCGGGCTACATCGAGATCGAGACCCCGACGCTGACCCGTTCCACCCCGGAAGGCGCCCGCGACTTCGTCGTGCCGGCCCGCCTGGCCCCGGGCAGCTGGTACGCGCTGCCGCAGTCCCCGCAGCTGTTCAAGCAGCTGCTGCAAGTCGGCGGTTTTGAGAAGTACTACCAGATCGCCCGCTGCTACCGCGATGAGGACTTCCGCGCGGATCGCCAGCCGGAGTTCACCCAGCTGGACATCGAGGCCTCGTTCGTCGAGGAAGATGACATCATCGAGCTCGGCGAGAAGCTGGTCACCGAGCTGTGGAACCTGATCGACGTGCAGGTCCCGACCCCGATCCGCCGCATGGCGTACTCGGAGGCCATGGCCAAGTACGGTTCGGACAAGCCGGACCTGCGCTTCGGCCTGGAACTGACCGAAATGACCGAGTACTTCGCGAACACCTCCTTCAAGGTCTTCCATTCCGAGTACGTCGGCGCCGTAGTCATGCCTGGCGGCGCTTCGCAGCCGCGCCGCACCCTGGATGCCTGGCAGGAATTTGCCAAGCAGCGCGGTGCCAAGGGCCTTGCCTACGTGCTGATCAAGGAAGATGGCGAGCTGGCCGGCCCAGTGGCCAAGAACCTCTCGGATGAAGAGAAGGCCGGACTGGCCGCTGCCACCGGCGCCTCTGCCGGCGACTGCATCTTCTTCTCCGCGGGCAAGAAGAACGAATCCCGCGCCCTGCTCGGCTCGGTTCGTGTCGAGATCGGCCACCGCACCGGGTTGATCAAGGAAGGCGACTGGGCCTTCGTCTGGATCGTCGACGCACCGATGTTCGAAGCCGCTTCGGATGCCGTGGCCTCGGGCGACGTGGCCGTGGGCGCCGGCGCCTGGACCGCTGTGCACCACGCGTTCACCAGCCCCAAGCCGGAGTTCATGGACACCTTCGACACCGACCCTGCCTCGGCACTGTCCTACGCCTATGACATCGTGTGCAACGGCAACGAAATCGGCGGCGGTTCGATCCGTATCCACCAGCGCGATGTGCAGGAGCGCGTCTTCAAGCTCATGGGCGTGACCCAGGAGCAGGCCGACACCCAGTTCGGTTTCCTGCTCGAGGGCTTCAAGTATGGCGCCCCGCCGCATGGCGGCATTGCCCTGGGCTGGGACCGCGTGCTGCAGCTGCTGACCAACTCGGAGTCCATCCGCGACGTCATCGCCTTCCCGAAGACCGGTGGAGGTTTCGACCCGCTGACCGCTGCTCCTGCACCGATCACCCCGCAGCAGCGCAAGGAAGCCGGCATCGACTTCAAGCCTGAGAAGAAGAAGGCCGAAGAGACCGAAGCCACGACTGAAGCCAAGTAGGCTTACGCAGCTATAAGAAGCCGGATGGAACGCACTTACGCGTTCCATCTGGCTTCTTTTTGCCTCAAAATAGGCCACGGCGTGGATTAATGCTGATTTTAATACTAGGTTAGTTTTCATACTAGTTATTTCACTGCAAGGAGACTTCTTGGCCGCGGCAGAACCCCAGCACATCGTCGAGCAATACCCGGCGCGCGACCGCAATTGGGCGCAGGACTTCAGGCTTGCCATGCTGCTCCATGACTTGAATGATTCGCAGAGCGTCCAGGAACTGGAAAATGCTTTGGCTATCATCCGGGACAGCGGTGAAGATGCAGAAGATCTTTTTGGCGCCCCCCTCGAATACGGTGAAGCCCGGGCTTACGCGCGGTTGACGCCGCAACAGCTGGCGGACTCGGAGATGCCGGTCAACAGCAGCGTTCTGCTGCTCGTTGGACTCGGAATTGGTGTTGGCCTGCTATGCACCGGTTTTGGCACTTGGGTCGGATTCCGTGACGGATGGACTGCGAACTCGTGGCACTATTGGCAGCTAGCGGCCTTGTGCGCAGGCACGGGAATCGCCTTATCCGCTCACCTGTGGTGGTTCTACCGCGTGAAAGGCAAATTCGCGCGATCTTGGGCGCTAGGCGTGACCGGAGTAGCGGTATCCATCGCAGTGGCCGCACTCATCGCCACGCTAGGTGGTGAACAAGCCCTGCCAATGCCCAACTGGCTAGCACCGATCCTCGGGATAGCCCTGGCTATCGGCGCGTTTTGGCTGCCATTCAAGGATGAGCCCGAAGCAACGCGCAGCGAAGCCACAGCTTTTTCTGATCCGGAAGCGTGGTTTGCCGAATCCACGCGCTTGCTGCGCGGACGCTATGGAATGCGAGCTAAAGAGGCGGTGTCAGTCATGGCACCTGCCCGCGAGCACTGGTCGAATATGTGCAGGGCAGAAGGCGAAGCATCGATAGTTGAGGAATTCGGCACCCCAGACGAATTCGCCATCGGACTGGGAGTCAACACCGCCAGGGCGTTGCAGCGACGATGGCTCGTACTCCGGTTGCTGCCATTGCTACTCGTATTCTTGTACGGCACAAGCCTGCTGCCGGAGGCGCTTGCCCCGGACCGAAGCGGATGGGACATCTTCTTCGCAGTATGCGTTGCGATTTTCGCGGTGGTTTCGCTCTGCGAATTGCGCCCCGCAAACCGCTCAGAATACGTGGACTCTAAACTAGCCCAAAGGCGGGCCCATGCCCGCGGCCTGGAAGAAGGGCGCAATGAGTAAGGACTCGCCATTTCCCGGCAGCTGGCAGCGCGCCATGCTCCCAATGCTCCTGCTGGCTGAATTATCGTCCGGGCAAGCCCACGGCTACGCGCTGTCCAAAACCTTGCAAGAACGCGGTTTCGGGCCGGTCAAGGGCGCAACGCTGTATCCCGCGCTGGCGAAGCTGGAAGCCTCGGGCTTCGTGGAAACCCGATGGGAAGAAGGCCGGGGCGGGCCCGGACGGAAAGTCTACGAGCTCTCCGCCACCGGCCAAACCGAGCTGAATGCGCAGCGCGCAAGCTTCGAGATGCTCGCGCAGCTGGTGAAGGCTGCCGGCAGCTAGGCCAGGTCCGCCGAATCGACGATCATGGTGAACGGGCCGGTATTGGTCAGCGACACATCCATCATTGCCCCGAACCGCCCGGTCTCAACGTGCGATCCGAGTTCACGCAGGTACTGCACGAAGTATTCGTAGAGCGGCTCGCTCACCGGGCCGGGCGCGGCATTGGACCAAGAAGGGCGCCGGCCCTTGCGCACCGAGCCATAGAGGGTGAACTGGCTGATCACCAGCAGCGGGGCATGAATGCCGGCCGCCGAGGTTTCATCCTCCATGATGCGCAGCTGCCAGATCTTCTCGGCGACCTTGCGCGCTATGGCCTGGTCGTCGTCGTGGGTCACGCCCAGCAGGATCACCAAGCCAGGGGAGTCGAGCTGCCCGACAATTTCCCCTTCAACTTCAACGCGGGCGGTGCTGGCGACCTGGACGACGGCGCGCATGCAGAAATTCCTCTCAATAGGCAATAAGCGGCGGGCGTAGGGCCGGTACCGCATTGACACCAGAATATCGGTAGGCTTGGACGGTGAGCGATTTGTTCGATTCCCTGACCGATGATCCGCAGGACGCGCGCGAGGCCCAAGTCAACCGGCCCCGCCCGCCACTGGCGGTACGGATGCGCCCGCGCTCGCTCGAGGAACTGGTCGGGCAGCAGCACCTGCTCGGTCCGGGCTCGCCCTTGCGGCAGCTGGCCGAGAATCCTGAAACAGGCCTGGCTGGGCCTGCCAGCGTGATCCTCTACGGCCCGCCGGGCATCGGCAAGACCACCATCGCCCATGTCATTGCAAGGGCTACCAACCGGAAATTTGTCGAGCTCTCGGCCATTACCGCAGGCGTCAAGGATGTGCGCCGGGTCATCGAGCAGGCCAAGGACGACCGCGACCTGCGCGGGATGACCACGGTCCTTTTCCTCGACGAGATCCACCGCTTCAACAAGGCCCAACAGGATGCGCTGCTTCCCGGAGTCGAAAACCGGGTGGTCGTGCTGGTCGCCGCCACTACCGAAAATCCGTCCTTCTCGGTGATTTCCCCGTTGCTCTCGCGCTCCTTGCTGCTGACCCTGCGCCCGCTGACCGATGGTGACCTCGCGGCCCTGCTGGAACGCGCCATCGAAGACGAGCGCGGATTCAACGGGCAGGTCCAGCTGGATGACGAGCAGCGCGACGCCATCGTCCGCCTGGCGCAGGGCGATGCTCGCCGCTCGCTGACCGTGCTCGAGGCGGCCGGGGCCGTCGCATGGAATGCCGCCGGCACCGAAGTGGACCCACCGGTGCAAATCACCGCCGACCATGTCCAGTTGGCCATGGACCAGGCCGTGCAGCGCTATGACAAGGACGGCGATCAGCACTACGACATCATCTCGGCCTTCATCAAATCCATCCGGGGCTCCGACGTTGACGCCGCCCTGCACTACCTTGCGCGCATGCTCTCTGCGGGGGAGGACCCGCGTTTCATCGCCCGCCGCCTGATGATCTCGGCCAGCGAAGACATCGGCATGGCAGATCCCACCGCCCTGCCCCTGGCCGTGGCCGCAGCCCAATCGGTGCAGCTCACCGGCATGCCCGAAGCGCGGATCATGCTGGGCCAAGCCACCGTGCATCTTGCGACCGCGCCAAAATCCAATGCGTCGTACAACGCGATCAACGCCGCCTTGGCCGACGTTTCCGAAGGCAAGGGCTCGCTGGTTCCGGACCACCTGCGCGACGCGCACTATCCAGGAGCCAAGCAATTGGGCCACGGCGTGGGCTACATCTACGCCCATGACGCGCCGCACTCGATCGCCACCCAGCAATACCTGCCCGACGATCTGGTCGGCACCAACTACTACACGCCGACCATCAACGGCGCCGAGAAGACCATCGGAACGCGCCTGGCCCGGCTTCGCGAGATCATCCGCGGCAAGGACCCGGTACGCGGGGCGCGCAAGCACTGATTGTGCGCTATGCCTCAGCCCGAGGCTAATTCCTTTCGTGTAGACTTGATCTTTGGCTGGCAAGCCCTGCCCGGATTCCGAGTGATCGGCCAACGGAGCAAGGTTGCAGTGTAGCAGGGACGCGACGCCCACACACTCTCCATCCTGGAGGCCAGTAGATACCGTCGCTGAACGAAAAGGACACATCAATGGCTAACGCCCGTGCCCGCCGCACCGTACGCCTTTCGCGTGCGCTCGGCCTTGCATTGACCCCTAAAGCTGAAAAGTACATGGAGCGCCGTCCATACGGTCCAGGCCAGCATGGCCGCGCCCGTAAGAAGCAGGACAGCGACTACGCAGTGCGTCTGCGCGAAAAGCAGCGTTTGCGTGCCCAGTACGGCATCCGCGAAGTTCAGATGCTGAACGCTTTCAAGGAAGCAAAGCGCCTCGGCGGCCAGACCGGTGACAACCTGCTGGCACTGCTCGAGTCCCGCTTGGACGCCCTGGTTCTGCGTGCAGGCTTCGCCCGCACCATCCAGCAGGCTCGCCAGCTGGTCGTGCACCGCCACATCCTGGTCAACGGCCAGCGTGTAGACCGCCCATCCTTCAAGGTACAGCCGGGTCAGTTGATCCACGTACACGAGAAGAGCGAAAAGATGGTTCCATTCCAGATGGCTGCAGCAGGTGAGCACGCTAAGGTGCTGCCAGCTGTTCCTGCTTACCTGGACGTAAAGCTGGAAGCCCTTCAGGCTACCTACCTGCGCGCTCCTGAGCGTGCAGAGATCCCAGTGACCTGCGAAGAGAACCTCGTGGTCGAGTACTACGCACGCTAAACCGTGCGCTAGTTCCAAGCCCGCAACCGTCCAACGGTTGCGGGCTTGTCGCTTAACTACCTATCTGGGCTCTGACTTCGATAAGGTGGACTGGCACCAAAAACCCAAGCAGAAGAGGAAGCACATGTCGGGTTCGGATATTGCAGGGCTCATCGCCGCCGGCGCATTTGTTGTACTAGTAGTGCTGCTGGCTGTGCCGATCATCAAGTTGGGCAAGGTGTTCGACGAGCTGCGCAAATCGATCAGGGACGTTGCCGATGGCACCACCCCGTTGATCGGAGAAGTCGCCAACACCGTGGCGACCACCAACGACCAGCTCAAGAAGGTCGATACGATCACCAATAACGTTTCTGATGCCACCGCCAATGTTTCCGCGCTGTCCTCGCTGATCGCAGCCACTGTAGGCAAGCCGCTGATCAAGGCGGCCGCGTTCACCGAAGGCGTGAAAGCCGCGATGAACACCAAGCCGAGCGGCAAAGCACGCCGCAGCCGCTAAGCCAGAGCTGTTCGATCGAACACGTATCGGCGCGCTGAACGACGGACGGCCCATTGAAGGCCGCCAAGGAGACTAGAATGAAAAAGTTCTTGTGGGTTTCTATTGGAGTGGGCGTTGGAGTGCTCGCAACCAGGAAATACGCTGACGTTAAATCCGGTGCAGCGCTCAATCGCCAGGTCGGCAAGTACGCCGACCGTGTTGCCGAATATCTGGAAGCCTTCCATCAGGGAATGACCGCCAGAGAAGAAGAATTACGTTCCGCCTTGGGCGTGGACGCCGCTAAGTGAAGGGATCATCCGTAACACGATGAAAACGCAGGAAATTGCCCGTCGGTGGGTCGACTTTTTCGTCTCTAAGGGCCACACGGCGGTGCCCAGCGCCTCGCTGGTCTCATCCGACCCATCGCTGTTGTTCACTGTGGCCGGCATGGTTCCCTTCATCCCGTACCTGACCGCCCGCGAAGAAGCCCCCTACACTCGTGCGACCTCGGTGCAGAAGTGCATCCGCACCGGCGACATCGAAGAAGTCGGCAAGACCGTGCGACACGGCACCTTCTTCCAGATGTGCGGCAACTTCTCCTTCGGCGATTACTTCAAGAAGGACGCCATCCACTTCGCCTGGGAGCTGCTGACCAGCCCGGTTGAAGCCGGAGGCTACGGCCTAGACAAGGAACGCCTCTGGGTCACCGTCTACGAAGACGGCGATGAGAAGGACCTTGAAGCCCGCCGCATCTGGGAAGAAGAGATCGGCATCCCGACCGAGCGCGTGGTCGGCACCGGCAAGGAAGACAACTACTGGAACACCGGCCAGCCCGGCCCCGGCGGTCCCTGCTCGGAAATCTACTACGACCGCGGTGCCCAGTACGGCCAAGAAGGCGGCCCGGCGGTCGACGAGACCCGCTATATCGAGATCTGGAACCTGGTGTTCATGCAGTACCGCCTCTCCGCGGTGCGCTCCAAGACCGACTTCGACGTGGCCGGCGAACTGCCCAAGCGCAATATCGACACCGGCCTGGGCCTTGAGCGTCTGGCCATGATCCTGCAGGGCGTCGAGAACATGTACGAGACCGACCAGGTCCGTCCGGTGCTCGACAAGGCCGCCGAGCTTGCCGGGGTCGCCTACACCTCCACCGAGGATCCAGCGGACCCCAACCACGCCAATGACGTGCGCCTGCGCATGATCGCCGACCACATCCGCTCCTCGCTGATGCTGATCTCCGACCAGGTCACCCCGGGCAACGAGGGCCGCGGCTACGTGCTGCGCCGGCTAATCCGCCGCGCCGTGCGCGCCATGCGCCTGATGGGCGTGGACAGCGAAGTGCTCCCGCAGCTGCTTCCTGTCTCCCGCGACGCCATGAAGGGCGTCTACCCAGAGGTGGAGAACGACTTCGAGCGCATCGCCCGCATCGCCTATGCCGAGGAGCGCGCCTTCCGCCGCACCATCGCTTCGGGCACCACCCGCCTCGACGAGGCGCTGAACCACGCCAAGGAAGAAGGAGCCAACCTCTCCGGAGACGACGCCTTCACCCTGCACGACACCTATGGCTTCCCGATTGACCTCACCTTGGAAATCGCTGCCGAGGCTGGCCTGTCCGTGGACGAGCCGCGCTTCCGCGAGCTGATGAACGAGCAGCGCACCCGTGCGCAGAAGGACGCCAAGGCCAAGAAGGCCGGCCACGCCGACCTGACGGTGTACAACAAGCTGGCCGACGCCGGCAGCGTGCACTTCACCGGCTACGACACGCTGGAAGGCGAGTCGACCATCCGCGGCATCATCCGCGACGGCCAAGTGGTCCCTTACGCCGAGCAGGGCCAGGAAATCGACCTGGTGCTCAATGAGACCCCGTTCTATGCCGAGTCCGGCGGCCAGGCTGGCGACAGCGGCCTGATCACCGGCGACGGCTTCGTGCTGGAGGTCACCGACGTGCAGGCGCCGGTCAAGGGCCTGAACGTGCACAAGGTGATCGTGCGCGAGGGCGAGCTTCCTGCCGAGGCATTGGTGCGCACCCAGGTCGACGCCGTGCGCCGCCGTTCGGGGGAGCAAGCCCACTCGGCCACCCACCTGGTGCACGCCGCGCTGCGCGAGCTGCTTGGCCCAACGGCCACCCAGGCCGGGTCCTTCAACAAGGCCGGCTACCTGCGCTTCGACTTCTCCTGGGCCGAGGCCCTCTCCGCTGCGGCTCGCAGCGAAGTCGAAGAGGCAGTCAACCTGGCCATCGCCTCGAACTACCAGGTGGTCACCAACGAGATGGCGCTGTCCGAGGCCAAGAAGCTCGGCGCGATGAGCCTGTTCGGCGAGAAGTACTCCAACGACGTGCGCGTGGTGGAAATGAACGGCGCCTGGTCGCGCGAGCTGTGCGGTGGCACCCACGTGGACACCACCGCCCGCATCGGCCAGCTGACCCTGCTCTCCGAGGCCTCGGTCGGTTCGGGCAACCGCCGCGTCGAGGCCCTGGTCGGCATGGAGGCCTTCCGCCACGGCGCTGCCGAGCGTGCCCTGGTTTCCGAACTCTCGGGCCTGTTCCGGGTTCCTTCCAGCCAGGTGTCCGAGCGCGTCAATGACACCGTTGCCAAGCTCAAGGCCGCCGAAAAGCAGATCGCCGAGCTCAAGAGCCAGGCCATGCTCGCCCAGTCCGCAGCCCTGCTGGAAAAGGTGGTGACCATCGGCTCGACCCGCCTGTTGGCCCATAACGCAGGGACCATCGACTCCGCGGATGCCCTGCGCACCATGGCGCTGGATCTGCGCGGCAAGCTTGGCACCGAAGCAGCAGTCATTGTGCTGATCGGTGTGGCCAACGGCCGGCCGCTGGTCCTGGCCGTCACCAACGATGACGCCCGTGCCAACGGCTTCAAGGCCGGCGCGCTGGTGCGCACCGCTACCGGTGTGCTCGGCGGCGGCGGCGGCGGCAAGGACGATATGGCCCAGGGCGGCGGCCAGGACGCTTCAAAGATCGACGAAGCGCTGGATGCCATTCGGGCGGCTTTGGCCAATGGCTAAAGTGGCACTCGGCGTCGACGTGGGCCTGGCCCGCGTCGGCGTCGCCATCTCAGATCCCTCGGGCATCCTAGCCACGCCGGTCATGACCCTGCGCCGGGATGCGAAGAAAAATTCAGATCGCCGGATGCTCCTGAGGATCATCACAGACCGGAATGTGGGCGAAGTATTCATCGGCGAGCCGAAATCCTTGGCCGGCAATGATACCGAATCCACCAAAATGGCCCGTGACTACGCTATTGCCTTGGCCGAAGAAGCCGATAGATCCAATATCGAGCTTGAGATTTTTCTGGTCGACGAGCGATTGAGCACCGTCAACGCCCATCGCGCGTTGCACGCCTCAGGCCGTAAGATGGAGGATCATCGAAAGGTTGTCGACCAGGTCGCTGCCACCGAGATCCTGCAGCAAGTGCTGGAAATGCGTCGGAACAACGTCCGTGTCCAGGCCAGCCGGATCGTCATGAAATAGATCCCGCACGTCGCGGCCCAGTTCGGTGCCAAACCGAGAAATGAGAGTTGATGCGAGAAGAAGCCCGTCAAGAACGGCAACGCGAAACTCTTCGTGCCCTCTACGAGAGCTTCGCGGCAGGCCAAGGGCAACACATCGCTGAACCGTCGACTCCTGAGCTGACCGGGCTGGACCACTATCTCGGTGCTTCCACCGATGGCGACCCGGCGCCGGATACTGCCATGGCAAGCGCCGATGACCAGGATGGGCAGGAAACCCATACCCGGTTCCTGCCCACTCTGGCCGCTGCGCATACCGCGCAGACTCCGGTCATCGAACAGCAGGACGCCCTGCACCGCAATGGGCTGCTCGACCAGGGCGATGAAGCATTCAATAAGCTGCGGCGCAAAAAGACTCGCCGGAAGCGCAACCTGGTGATGCTGGCCACCGTGGTGATTTTTGCCCTGGTTGTCGCCGGCTCCTTCTACTTCGTCAAGTCCTTGGTCAAGCAGTTCAACCCGGATGACTATCCCGGCCCGGGCGGCGCCACGGTCGAATTCACCGTGGAAGACGGCTGGGGCCTGGGCGCGATCTCACGCAAGCTCGAGGACCTGGACGTCATTTCCAACGACAAGCTGCTGATCAAGGCCGTGGAGAACTCCGAACGCGCCAATAAGGTCGTCCACCCGGGAACCTACCAGCTCAAATCCCAGATGCCGGCAGCCGATGCTGCTGAAATCCTGGTCGATAATCGCCCTGGCAAGGTGTTCTACATCGGGCTCAAGGCGAACTTGCGCCTGAACGCGGCGCTGGAGGAGATCGCCAAGGGCTCCGGGCTCAAGCTTGCCGACTTGGAAAAACTGGCTGGACAACCGGAAAAGTTCGGACTTCCTTCCTCTGTGTCGAACCTCGAGGGCTGGCTGCACCCGGGCGAATACCGTTTCGCCCTGGACAGCACCCCCAAGGAAGTGCTGGCCAAAATGGTCAGGTCCACCAAGAACACCCTCAAGGACGCCGGCATCACCGACCTCGAGAAGGGCTACCGCACCCTGAAGGTAGCCTCCATCCTGCAGGCAGAAGCCCGCGAGAAGGACTATGCCACCGTGGCCGGAGCCATCGAGAACCGGCTGAATCCCGCCAACAAGGAAACCCATGGCCTGCTCCAGGTGGATTCCACGGTGATCTACGGCTTGGACCGCTACAGCTTGCAGTTCAGCCAGGCCGAGCGCAAGGACGCCGCCAACAAGTACAACACCTACGTGCATAAGGGCCTGACCCCGACGCCGATCGGCTCACCCGCCACCTCGGCGATCAAGGCTGCGGCCAACCCGCAGGATAACGGCTACTACTACTGGGTGACCGTAAACATCGAAACGGGCGAAACCAAGTTCGCTTCCAGCTACGCCGAACATCAGCGCAACCAGGCTGAATTCCGGGCATGGTGCCAACAGAATTCGGATGTCTGCTAAGCGCAGCAGCAACGCAGAAAGTATGTGAATTGATAAAGCAGGCTGCCGTACTGGGCCACCCGGTCGGCCACTCCAAGTCACCGGTGCTGCACCGCACCGCCTACCAGCTGTTGGGCGCGCCGCTGAATTATGAGGCCATCGACCTCGTGCCCGAACAGTGCGCCGAACACGTTGCACGCCTGCGCTCAGGGGGATGGGCCGGATCGTCGGTGACCATGCCGCTGAAGGATGCCTTTGTGCCGCTCATGGACGAGGTTTCTGCCCGCGTGCGGCAACTTGGCGCCCTGAACACCATCGTGGTGCGCGAGGACGGAACGCTGTTCGGGGAGAATACCGACATCGACGGCCTGGTCCAGGCCCTGGCCGATTTTTCGATGACCGCCGCCGACCAGGCCATGATCCTGGGGTCGGGCAATACCTCGCTAGCGGCCCTGCAGGCCTGTGCCGAGCTTGGCGTTGAGCGCGTCACCCTGGTCGTTCGTTCCATTCAGCGCTCCCAGCGCGCCGTGGACCTGGCCAAGGAACTGGGCCTGCACCCGGTCGTCCACGAAATTTCCGGCATCACACGCGAGCTGTCCGATCAGTTGCGCCTGATGCCCTTGGTTTTCAGCACGCTGCCGCCGCACGCGGGCGATGAATGGGTGCCTGCTATCGGTTCCGGCAACGGGATCCTGCTCGATGTGGCCTACGATCCATGGCCCTCCAAACTGGCTGCCTCATGGCAAGGCCAGGTCATTTCCGGGCTTCACATGCTGGTGCACCAGGCAGTGGAACAGGTGCGCCTGTTTGCCGGTGCAGCCTGGGATGAGCAGCGTCGTGTTGACGTCACAAATGCGATGTATGACTCCTTGGGACTGGCCCGACACCAGTAATTGCTTCAGGTCATGGCAAAATGGAGGACATGTTGCGTTGGTTGACCGCGGGCGAATCGCATGGCCCGGCACTTGTTGGAATTCTTGAAGGGCTACCTGCCGGAGTATCGGTGGATAGCGAAGTTGTACGCGAAGCATTAGCGCGTCGCCGCCTCGGCTACGGCCGCGGCGCGCGGATGAAGTTTGAAAAGGACCAGGTCACTTTCCTTGGCGGCGTGCGCCACGGCAAGACCCAGGGCGGTCCGGTGGCCATTGAAATCGGGAACACCGAATGGCCCAAGTGGGAACGCGTCATGAGCGCGGATCCAGTGGACCTCGACGAGCTGGCTTCGCTGGCGCGCAATGCGCCATTGACCCGTCCGCGCCCGGGCCACGCCGACTTCACGGGCATGCAGAAATACGGTTTCGACGATGCCCGCCCGATCCTGGAACGAGCCAGCGCCCGCGAAACCGCGGCCCGCGTGGCCTTGGGCGCGGTAGCCTCCCGTTTCCTGAACGACCTTGGCATCGAATTGGTGTCGCACACCACCGCCGTTGGCGCTATTTCGGCTCCGGCTGATGCCCCGCTGCCGACCGCTGCGGATATTGAAGCGCTCGATGCCGATCCACTGCGCTGCTTCGACCAGGCAACCAGCCAGGCCATGGTGGCCGAGGTCGACGACGCGCACAAGGCGGGGGAGACCCTCGGCGGCGTGGTTGAGGTCTTGGCCTACAACCTGCCTCCGGGCATTGGATCCTACGTGCACTGGGACCGCCGCCTGGACGCACGCCTGGCCGCCGCATTGATGGGCATCCAGGCCATCAAGGGCGTGGAAGTAGGCGACGGTTTTGAAACCGCGGCGCGCCGCGGCTCGGCCGCCCACGATGAGATCGTGCACGCTGAAGATGGCAGCATCAAGCGCAATTCCAATCGCGCTGGCGGCATTGAGGGCGGCATGAGCATCGGCGAGGTGCTGCGCGTGCGCGCCGGCATGAAGCCGATCGCGACCGTTCCCCGCGCCCTGCGCACCGTCGACACCGCAACCGGCGAAGACACCACCGCGCACCACCAGCGTTCAGATGTCTGTGCAGTCCCGGCTGCCGGCGTGGTTGCCGAAGCCATGGTTGCCCTGGTGCTCGCCCAGTCCCTGCTCGAGAAGTTCGGCGGCGACTCGGTTGCGGAAACCAAGCGCAATATCGACTCCTACCTGGCCAGCATCCCGGATAACCTGGGATCGACCGGCGTCTAGGAAGCATTCGTCAATGATTTACCTCATTGGTCCGATGGCCAGTGGCAAGTCCACCGTGGGCAGGTCACTGGCCACGGCCTTATCAACCAGTTTCGCCGATTCCGACGCGACGGTCGTGGCTCATCACGGCACGATTCCGCAAATTTTTGCCGAACACGGAGAAGCGCATTTCCGCGACCTGGAAGTCCAGGCCCTGGCGCGCCTGCTCACCGGGGTCGTCGCCACCGGCGGCGGCGCGGTGCTCCGCGAGGAGAACCAGCAGCTGCTTTCCCGCGGCACCGTCATCTACCTGGAGCTGGGCATGCAGGCAGCGGCCGAGCGAATCAAGGCGGACTCCAACCGGCCATTGCTGGCAGGTGATGAAGCACTCACTGTCTGGGCTTCGGTCTACGAAAAGCGCCGCCCCATTTACGAAATGCTGGCTGACGTGCACGTTGTGGTTGACGGAAAGTCTGTTCTACAAATTGTCGAAGAGATTTTGCCGCAACTCGAACAGCTGTGATTAGCGCCACGAGATGCCAGATCTCGACAATCCCACGCGTACGCTAGACAAATCAGCACCATCAGGAGGAACAAGACTGATGCCATTAGCACCGACCACTTTAAAGGTCTCGGGAGACACGGCCGCCGAATCGTACCCAGTACTGGTTGGCAACGGATTGTTGGGGCACCTGCCCGAACTGCTCGGACCTTCGGTCAAGAAGGTTTTGGTGATCCACCCTCGCGCGCTGCGCACCACCGGCGACGTGGTTCGTGATGAACTGGCCAATGCCGGCCTGGAAGCACTGACCGCAGAGATCCCGGATGCCGAAGAAGGCAAGCACATCCAGGTGGCTTCCTTCTGCTGGGAAGTTCTGGGCAAGAATGATTTCACCCGCAGCGACGCGGTCATCTCCGTTGGCGGCGGCGCCGTCACCGACCTGGCCGGTTTTGTGGCAGCCACCTGGCTGCGCGGGGTCAAGGTCATTCACATTCCGACCTCCCTGCTGGCCATGGTCGACGCCGCGGTAGGCGGCAAGACCGGCATCAATACCGCCGAAGGCAAGAACCTGGTGGGCGCATTCCACCCACCTGCCGCCGTGCTCGCGGACCTCGACGCCCTGGCCACGTTGCCGAAGAACGAACTGGTCACCGGCATGGCCGAAATCGTCAAGACCGGATTCATCGCCGATGAGCGCATTCTGGAACTGATCGAAGAAGATCCGCAAGACGCCATCAACCCGGCCAGCGCCCGCCTGCGCGAGCTGATCGAACGCACCATCGCCGTGAAGGTCGACGTGGTCTCCCGCGACCTGAAGGAATCGGGCGATCGCGAATTCTTGAACTACGGCCACACCCTGGCCCATGCCATCGAGCTGGCCGAGCGCTACCAGATGCGCCACGGCGCCGCGGTGTCCATCGGACTGTGCTTCGCTGCCGAGCTGGGCCGCTCCGTTGGCTACACCTCCGATGCGATCGCCGATCGCCATGTGAGCATCTTGACCTCGCTGGGACTGCCAACGAGCTACCGCAACGACCGCTGGGCCGCTTTGCTCGATGGCATGAAGCGGGACAAGAAGGCGCGCGGCAACCAGCTGCGCTTCGTCGTGCTCGAAGAGATCGGCAAGCCGCGCATCTACGAAGTGCCGGATAACTCGCTGCTGTTCGCGGCTTACCAGGAAATCGGGGAGTGAAAATGGGCGACCACACCGCATACGCCATTGATGTCGCATCGGTAAACCGGGAAGGTGTCGGGACTTCGGTCAACGGCGTCCTGATCGACCCGGTAACCCTCAAGCCCTACGTCGCCGACGAACAGGCCGCGCAGCACCAGATGCAGGTTGGTTCCCCTACCGACCAGGTCATGATCCTGTTGGCTCGCGGCGATCTTGCCGACGCCGGCGAACTGATCGCTGAATCCCGGCTGATCGATCCAACCAACGCGCACCTGCGCGTGCTCGATACCGAGCTGACCCGGATGCAGGGCGATTTTGATCGCGCGATCAATCGGCTGCGCAAGCTCTCCGAAGAGTTCGCCGGCACCGATTACGAACCGCTGATGCACCACCACCTGGGTCTTTCCTTCTTCGCGAAGGGCGATTTCAAGGCCGCGGCGACGCGTTTCCGCAAGGCGATGGACCTGCGCATCGAGCTGGGCGATGACGCCTACCTGGTCAACGCATCGAGCATCTGCCTGAATATCGCCGAAGAGCGGGCCGCGCAGTAACGAGCGCCACCGCGCGCAACCCTAACGGCCCGAGGCCGAGTAGGGTAAACTTGTAGATGGATTTTTGATAATGCCAGTGCATGCTGGTGTCAATAGAGGATTGAGGAAACGTGGCGGATACAACTGACATTAAAAATGGCGTGGTTCTGAAGATCGAGGGCCAGCTCTGGACCATCATCGACTTCCAGCACGTCAAGCCAGGCAAGGGCGGCGCTTTCGTCCGCACCAAGATGCGCAACGTGATGAGCGGCAAGGTGGTCGACAAGACCTACAACGCCGGAACCAAGATCGAAACCGCAACTGTTGACCGCCGCGATTACCAGTACCTCTACCAGGATGGCGACGACTACGTCTTCATGAACCTGGAAGACTATGACCAGATCACCGTCCCGGGCGAAACCGTGGGCGAGACCGCTGGCTACATGCTGGAAAACCAGGAACTGACCATCGCCATGCACGATGGCAGCCCGCTGTACCTGGAACTGCCAGCTTCGGTCGTTCTGGAAATCACCTACACCGAGCCTGGCCTGCAGGGCGACCGCTCCTCGGCCGGCACCAAGCCAGCAACCCTGGAAACCGGCAAGGAAATCCAGGTTCCGCTGTTCGTCGAGCAGAACACCAAGGTCAAGGTTGACACCCGCACCGGCGACTACCTGGGTCGTGTCAACTAGTGAGAGCCCGCGCCAAAGCCCGTCGCCGAGCCCTCGAATTCCTGTTTGAGGCTGAAGCCCGCGATGTCGACCCCATGGGTGTTGCCATCTCGCGCCGGGAAAACTCGGACATCGTGCTCAATGAGTACTCGTTGACGATCGTCGAAGGCGTCATGGCCCATCTGGACCGCATCGACGAAGTGCTGGAAAGCTACGTCAAGGACTGGACCATCGAGCGCATGCCGGCCGTTGACCGCGCTGCCCTGCGCATCGGCGTCTGGGAATTGCTCTACAACGATGATGTTCCCGATGCAGTAGCCGTGGCAGAAGCCGTGGTTAATGTTCGCGAGCTCTCCACCGACGAGTCCCCGGAATTCGTCAACGGCGTACTGGGCCGGATCCAGAGCGTCAAGGACACCCTGGTCGACTAAGATCGTTTCCCAGTCCCAGAAGCCTGGGTCGGAACTCCCTTTCGCGGGGTTTTCCGGCCCAGGCTTTTTTGCGCCCTGGAACATTCTCTTGCCATGGTCGATCCGCCCGGCAAGAATGGCGGGATGAACCACGTACCTGAACGATGGAGCGAATCGGTGCAGCTTCCCGACATGTGGCTGGACCCCGATCAGGACCCCAGGGATACAAACGAGCCGGATCCAGCAGGGGAGCAGGAAACCTACGCCAGATATCTTCGGGATTACAGGCTCACCCTGGAGCTGAAATGCGAAGGCCTGGCGCCCGGGCAGCTGGCCCGACGCTCTGTGCCTCCTTCGACCATGTCCTTGCTCGGACTCCTGCGCCATCTGGGCGAAGTCGAACGCGACTGGCGCAATTGGATCAGCGACGGCAAGAGGATTGCACCGATCTACGGCGGGCACGGTGCGGATTTCGACGGGGTGCGGCCCGAGCCTGAATGCCTCGCCCAAGCACTGCAGATTCTCCATGAAGAGCAGCACGCCACGGACCGGGCGCTGGCGAACTTTGCGGACCTCGGGCAGCGTGTTGGCAGGGAAGAGGTGATCGTGCGCGAGCTGCAGGTGCACCGGATCGAAGAATATGCCCGGCATTGCGGCCACGCGGATTTGCTGCGCGAACGCATTGACGGGCGCGTGGGGCAATAGTGCGCCGGCTCTAGCACCGAACAGCTGCCCAGCGGATGTGCCAAAGCCAACAGCAGCTGGCCTAGAAGCCCGATCCGCGCGCCGATCTGCAGTAAATCGCCGGTGCGCCCATGGCAGGCACGTCACCAGGTGGCGCATCTCACCGATCATCCAGTGTCATGCATAGCTTTCCGCTAGGGAATCGCTGCCGGCTCATGATAATTTGAGGTAGCAATATTCCTTTAAATCCCGTCCTGTGAGGCGGAGAAGGGAGAGGTGCACAGCATGAATGAAAATTCAGTGCCAGATGTGTCGCGCACGGTGCTTACCGGCGACGATATCGATCGTGTACTCACTCGCGTGGCTTTCGAGATCATCGAAGCCAATAAGGGCACAGACGACCTAGTGCTCCTGGGCATTCCCAGCCGCGGTTTCCCGCTGGCCCAGCGCTTGGCGCAGCGCATCGCCGCTTCCGCGCCCGGCGATCTCGATCCGGCAGCTCTTGTCGGCCAGCTCGACATCACCATGTACCGCGATGACCTCCGCCACTCCACCACGCGCACCCCGTCGCCGACCCGGCTTCCTGCCGGCGGGATCGACGGCAAAGTCGTGGTGCTGGTTGACGACGTGCTCTACTCCGGCCGCACTATTCGCGCCGCACTGGATGCCCTCGCCGACTGGGGCCGTCCGCGCATCGTCCGCCTCGCCGTGCTCGTGGACCGCGGCCACCGCGAACTGCCCATCCGCGCCGACCATGTGGGCAAGAACCTGCCCACCGCCAAGAGCGAAAAGGTGCGTGTGCACCTGGCCGAAATCGACGGAACCAACGAAGTGATGATCGAGGGCGTAGCGTGAAGCACCTGCTATCCACCGCGGATTTGACCCGCGAAGAAGCCATCTCCATCCTGGATATCGCCGAGGAAATGCGCGAATCCGGAACCCGTGCCATCAAGAAGCTGCCGGCGCTGCGCGGACGCACCGTGGTGAACCTCTTCTTCGAGGACTCCACCCGAACCCGCATCTCATTCGAGGCTGCCGCCAAGCGCCTGAGCGCTGACGTCATCAACTTCTCCGCGAAGGGATCGAGCGTCTCCAAGGGCGAATCGCTGAAGGACACCGCGCAGACCCTGTTGGCCATCGGCGCCGACGCGGTAGTCATCCGCCACCCGGACTCGGGGGCCCCGGCCCGCCTTGCTGCCACTGATTGGATCGGCCTGCCGATCGTCAACGCTGGCGATGGCACCCACGAACACCCCACCCAGGCGCTGCTGGACGCATTCACCCTGCGCCGCCAGGTGGCCTTGCGCAATGGCACCAGCCCGGCCGGACAGGGCCTGGATGGGCTGAAGGTCGCGATCGTCGGGGATATTCTGCATTCCCGCGTGGCCCGCTCCAACCTCTGGCTGCTGAACGCCCTGGGCGCCGAGGTCACCATGGTGGCCCCACCAACCCTGCTGCCGGTGGGTGCGCACTCCTGGCCCTGCACCATCAGCTACGACCTGGACGCAGTGATCGCGTCGGGCGTTGATGCGCTGATGATGCTGCGTGTCCAGGGCGAGCGCATGAACGCCGCCTACTTCCCGAACCCCCGCGAGTACTCGCGCTACTGGGGGCTGGATGATGCGCGCCTGGGCCAGCTGGATTCCAGCGGCGCCGAAACGCTGATCATGCACCCGGGCCCGATGAACCGGGGCCTGGAAATCTCCTCGGCCGCCGCGGATTCACCGCGTTCCACCGTGCTCGACCAGGTCACCAATGGCGTGGCCGTGCGCATGGCCAGCCTCTACATGCTCCTCTCCGGCGACCTGATCTGAAAGAAGAACCCATGAACTACTTGATCCAACAGGCCGCCATCCTCGGCGGCGAAGCCCAGGACGTGGTGATCGTCGACGGGAAGATCGCCCAGATCGGCTCCATCGAAGCCAGCGGCGACGTCCAGGTGGTTGACGCGAAGAATCTCGTGCTGCTGCCAGGGCTCGTTGATACCCACACCCACTTGCGCGAACCGGGCCGCGAAGATGCCGAAACCGTGGAAACCGGTTCCCAGGCTGCAGCCAAGGGCGGCTACACCGCGGTGCACGCCATGGCCAACTCCACGCCGGTGGCCGATACCGCCGGCGTGGTCGAGCAGGTCTACGAGCTGGGCCGCAAGGCCGGATGGGTGGATGTCCGCCCGGTCGGCGCGGTCACCGTGGGCCTGGCCGGCAAGCAGCTGAGCGAAATCGGCGCCATGGCCGACTCGCGCGCCCAGGTCAAGATGTTCTCCGATGACGGCATCTGCGTCTGGGACCCGCTGCTGATGCGCCGCGCCCTGGAATACGTGAAGGCCTTCGACGGGGTCATCGCCCAGCACGCCCAGGAGCCGCGGCTGACCGAAGGCGCCCAGATGAACGAGGGCGAAGTCTCCTCGATCCTGGGCATGCCGGGCTGGCCAGCGGTCGCCGAGGAGTCGATCATCGCCCGCGACGTGCTGCTGGCCGAGCACGTCGGCGCCCGCCTGCACGTGTGCCACGTCTCCACAGCCGGTTCGGTGGAAATCATCCGCTGGGCCAAGGCGCGCGGAATCAACGTCACCGCCGAGGTCACCCCGCACCACCTGCTGCTCACCGATGAGCTGGTGCGCACCTTCGACCCGGTCTACAAGGTCAACCCGCCGCTGCGCCGCGAAGCCGATGTGCAGGCCCTGCGCGCCGGCGTCGCCGATGGCACCATCGACGTGATCGGCACCGACCACGCACCGCACCCTTCCGAGTCCAAGGACTGCGAATGGGGGGCTGCCGCCATGGGCATGACCGGACTGGAAACCGCCCTGTCCATCGTCCAGCACACGCTGGTGGACACCGGGCTGCTGGACTGGGCCGACGTCGCCCGCATCACCTCCGAAGTTCCGGCGCAGATCGGCCGCGTTGCCGACCAGGGCCGCCCGATCGCCGTGGGGGAGCCAGCCAACCTGGCCCTCGTGGACCCGGCCGCCCGCTGGACGGTGGACCCCTCGGCCATGGCCACCAAGGGCCGCAATTCGCCGTTCGCCGGCATGCAGCTTCCTGGATCGGTGCGCGCGACCTTCTTCCACGGCCACCCCACGGTGCTCGATGGCCAGCTGGCAACCCCAAGGGCGGCCCATGCCTGAGGGAGCACTCGGCCCGGTCATCATCACGATTCTGGTCATCATCGCCGGAATCTCGCTGATCCTGATCGGCTGGCGGAACCTCAAGGCCCGCCAGGCGCAGATCCCCGAGCCCTTTGAGGCCTTCGAGGATTCGATCGAACACAGCTTCACCGGAATGTACGTGGCCACCACGAAGTTCGACGACTGGCTCGATCGCATTGCCGTGCACGATCTGGGAGTGCGCTCCAACGCCACCTTGGAACTCGGGGCGAGCGGTGTGCATCTGGTCAGGCCGGGCAGTCGCGATGTGCACATTCCATGGGAGCACTTCGATGCGGTCAGGCGATCGAACGGGATGATCGGCAAATTTGTCGAGAAGAACGGGCTGATCGTGATCAGCTGGAATCGCGAAGGCTTCAATTTCGACACCGGATTCCGTCCCCGGTTCTCCGAGGACACCCCCAAGATTTATCAGTTGCTGGCGTCGCATGGCGACGTAAGCCGAGCAGGAGACAAATAAGTGAATTCCCTGAGCAACCTACCAGCCGTGTTGGTACTCGAAGATGGCCGCATCTTCCGCGGGCGCAGCTATGGCGCCGTGGGCACTACCCTGGGTGAAGCAGTCTTCACCACCGGCATGACCGGCTACCAGGAAACCCTGACTGACCCTTCCTACGCGCACCAGATCATCGTGCAGACCTTCCCGCACGTGGGCAACACCGGCGTGAACTCGCAAGACCCGGAGTCCACCCGGATGTGGGCCGCCGGCTACGTGGTGCGCGACGCCGCCCGCCGTCCGAGCAACTGGCGCAGCGAGCGCACCTTGGATGAGGATCTGAAGGAATACGGCATCGTGGGCATCCGCGGCGTGGACACCCGCGCCCTGACCCGCCACCTGCGCGAAGCCGGCGCCATGAAGTCCGGCGTGTTCTCCGGCGAGGCCGCCGCGAAGTCCGATGCCGAGCTGATCGAGATCGTCAAGGCCCAGCCATCGATGGCCGGCCGGAACATCTCCGCCGAAGTTTCGGTGGATTCGGCCTACATCGTCGAGCCGGCCGACCACGGCTACGAGGGCGCTGCCAAGCACACCGTGGCCGCGATCGACCTGGGCATGAAGTCGATGACCCCGCACCGCCTGGCCGAACGCGGCCTGCGCGTGCACGTCTTGCCGCACGATGCGACCCTGGAGGATATCAAGGCCACCGGCGCGAACGGCGTATTCTTCTCCAACGGCCCGGGCGATCCTGCCACCGCCACAAAGCAGGTGGAACTGGTCCGCTCGGTGCTCGACGCCGGACTGCCGTACTTCGGCATCTGCTTCGGCAACCAGATGCTCGGCCGCGCCCTGGGCTTTGAGACCTACAAGCTGCGCTTCGGTCACCGCGGCATCAACCAGCCGGTGATGGACAAGGCCACTGGCCGGGTGGAAATCACCAGCCAGAACCACGGTTTCGCCGTGGACGCCCCGATCGAGGGCGAAATGACCGCACCGGTCGAGCGCTTCGGCAAGGTCGAGGTTTCGCACTTCTCGCTCAACGACCGCGTGGTCGAAGGCCTGAACTGCCTGGACATCCCGGCCTTCTCAGTGCAGTACCACCCAGAAGCGGCATCTGGCCCCCACGATGCCGCCTACCTCTTTGACCGCTTCATCACCGCGTTGGATTCCGCCGCAGAAAAGGACAGCAAGTAATGCCTAAGCGCACCGATCTGAAATCAGTTCTCGTCATCGGTTCGGGCCCGATCGTCATCGGACAGGCCGCTGAATTCGACTACTCCGGCACCCAGGCACTGCGCGTGCTCAAGGAAGAGGGCCTGCGCGTTGTCCTGGTGAACTCCAACCCGGCGACGATCATGACCGACCCGGAATTCGCCGACGCCACCTACGTGGAGCCGATCACCCCGGAGGTCGTTGAGAAGATCATCGCCAAGGAGCGCCCGGATGCGATCCTGCCTACCCTGGGCGGCCAGACCGCGCTGAATACCGCCATCGCGCTGGACAAGTCCGGCGCCCTGGAAAAGTACAACGTCGAGCTGATCGGCGCGAACATCGAAGCCATCGAGCTGGGCGAGGACCGCGAGAAGTTCAAGGGCGTCGTCGAACGCTGCGGCGCCGAATCGGCCAAGTCCGTGATCGTGCACACTTTGGACGAGGCCTTCGCCGCCGTCGAGGAGCTGAAGTACCCGGTTGTGGTGCGCCCATCATTCACCATGGGCGGCCTGGGCTCGGGCATGGCCTACAACCCGGAGGACCTGCGCCGCATCGCCGGTGCCGGCCTGCAGTACTCGCCCACCACCGAGGTGCTCCTTGAGGAGTCGATCCTGGGCTGGAAGGAGTACGAGCTGGAGATGATGCGCGACAAGAACGACAACGTCGTGGTCGTCTGCTCCATCGAGAACTTCGACCCGGTCGGCGTGCACACTGGCGACTCGATCACCGTGGCCCCGGCCATGACCCTGACCGACCGCGAATACCAGAAGCTGCGCGACATCTCCATCGCCGTGATCCGCGAGGTCGGCGTGGACACCGGTGGCTGCAACATCCAGTTCGCCATCGAGCCGGACACCGGCCGCGTGGTGGTCATCGAGATGAACCCGCGCGTTTCGCGCTCCTCGGCTCTTGCCTCCAAGGCCACCGGCTTCGCGATCGCCAAGATCGCCACCAAGCTGGCCGTGGGCTACACGCTGGATGAGATCCCGAACGACATCACCCAGAAGACCCCGGCCTCCTTCGAGCCGGCCCTGGACTACGTGGTCGTGAAGGTCCCGCGCTTCGCCTTCGAGAAGTTCCCGGCAGCGGACAAGACCCTGACCACCACCATGAAGTCGGTCGGCGAGGCGATGGCCCTGGGCCGCAACTTCACCGAAGCCCTGCAGAAGGCCCTGCGCTCCCTGGAGCAGAAGGGCTCGGAGCTGAGCTTCGAAACCATCGACGAATCCGAGCACGAAGCCGTGCTGGCCTCCATCGTGAAGGGCTCCACCGAGCGCCTCTCGCTGGTCCAGCGCCTGCTCTACTCAGGTGTCTCGATCGAGCGCCTCTACGAAGCCACCTCGATCGATCCCTGGTATCTGGACCAACTGGCCCTGATCAACGAGACCGCGCAGCTGGTGGCGGCGAACAAGGACCTGCCGGTTGAAGTATTGCGCGAAGCCAAGCACCACGGCTTCTCCGATGCACAGCTCGCGCAGCTCACGGGCAAGTCCGAGGCCGTGATTCGCGGCATCCGCCACGCGCTGGGCGTGCGCCCGGTCTACAAGACCGTGGACACCTGCGCCGCCGAGTTCGAGGCCTTCACCCCGTACATGTACTCCTCGTACGACGAAGAGACCGAGCTGGCCACCCACGAGAAGAAGTCGGTCATCATCCTCGGTTCGGGCCCGAACCGCATCGGCCAGGGCATCGAGTTCGATTACTCCTGCGTCCATGCGGTGATGGCACTGCGCGCCGAGGGCTACGAGACCGTCATGGTCAACTGCAACCCGGAAACCGTCTCCACCGACTACGACATCTCCGATCGCCTCTACTTCGAGCCGCTGACCCTGGAAGATGTCCTCGAGGTCATCCACGCCGAAGAGCAGACCGGCGGAGTGCTCGGCGTGTTCGTGCAGCTCGGCGGCCAGACCCCGCTGAAGCTTGCCGCCGAATTGAAGGCCGCCGGCGTGCCGATCCTGGGCACCTCGCCGGAGGCCATCGATCTGGCAGAACACCGCGGCGCTTTCCAGCGTGTGCTGGATAACGCCGGTCTGATCGCCCCGAAGAACGGCACCGCCGTCTCCTTCGCCGATGCCAAGGCGATCGCTGACTCCATCGGCTACCCGGTGCTGGTCCGCCCTTCCTACGTGCTGGGTGGCCGCGGCATGGAGATCGTGTACGACGAGGCCAACCTCGAGCGCTACATCGCCAATGCCACCGAGATCACCGTGGACCACCCGGTCCTCGTTGACCGCTTCCTGGAAGACGCCATCGAGATCGACGTCGACGCCCTGTACGACGGTACCGACCTGTACGTTGGCGGCATCATGGAGCACATCGAGGAAGCCGGCGTGCACTCCGGGGACTCGGCGTGCACCCTGCCTCCGATCACCCTGGGCCCGGATGTGCGCGACCGCGTGAAGGCTGCGACCTTGGCCATTGCCGAAGGCGTGGGAGTGCGCGGCCTGATCAACATCCAGTTCGCGCTGGCATCGGACATCCTGTACGTGATCGAGGCAAACCCCCGCGCCTCGCGCACCGTGCCGTTCACCTCCAAGGCCACCGGGGTGCAGCTGTCCAAGATTGCCGCCCTGATCGGCGTTGGCAAGACCCTGGCCGAACTGCGCGGCAGCTACCTGCCAGCCTCCGGCGATGGCGCGCACCTGCCGGACTCGGCACCGATCGCCGTCAAGGAAGCGGTCATGCCATTCGCCCGCTTCCGCACGCCCGAAGGCAAGGTCGTCGACTCGCTGCTCGGCCCTGAGATGCGCTCCACCGGCGAAGTGATGGGTATCGACAAGTACTTCGACACCGCCTTCGCCAAGTCTCAGGCCGCGGCGAACAACCCGCTGCCAACCTCCGGCAAGGTCTTCGTTTCGGTCACCAACCGCGACAAGCGCTCGATCGTGCTTCCGGTCAAGCACCTGTCGGACAACGGCTTCGAGATCATCTCCACCGGCGGCACCGCAGAGGTGCTGCGCCGCAACGGCATCCCGACCAAGGTTGTGGGCAAGCTGCACGAAGGCGGGGACTCGATCGTCGATCTGATCAACGCCGGCGAAATCGGCCTGATCCTGAACACCCCGTCGGGTTCCGATGCCCGCGGTGACGGCTACGAAATCCGCGCGGCCGCCACCTCGGTGGGCACCCCGGTGATCACCACGGTTGCCGAGTTCGGCGCCTCGGTCCAGGCGATCGACGCACTGCGTGAATACGCGTGGGATGTCACCAGCCTGCAGGAGCACGAAGCCAACCTGAGAGCAGCTCGCAATGCCTAGCCCGATCCCATTTGGCGAACGGCTTCGTTCGGCCATGCAGGCTTGTGGCCCGCTGTGTGTGGGAATCGACCCGCACCCGGCGTTGCTGGAAGCGTGGGGGCTGGACGACACGGCCGAAGGCGTGCGATCTTTCTCACTGACCGTCGTTGAGGCAATGGTTGGCGCCGCGGCAATTCTCAAGCCTCAGGTTGCCCTGTATGAGCGCTTTGGTTCGGCCGGATTTGCGGTGCTGGAAGAGACCTTGGCGGCTGCCAAGTCCGCTGGCCTGCTGACTCTGGCCGATGCGAAGCGCGGGGATATCGGTTCGACCATGGCCGCCTATGCGACCGCGTGGCTCGATGACCGCTCTCCACTGGCTTCGGACGCTGTGACTCTCAGCCCATATTTGGGCTACGAGTCCTTGCGGCCGGCGCTGGATCTGGCGGCCGCCACTGGCAGGGGAGTGTTCGTTCTCGGGCTGACTTCCAACCCGGAAGGTCCATCCGTGCAGCACGTCGGCGGTGAAAACTCGGTTGCTAAATCTATTATCGACCAAGTCACCGCAGAAAATTCGGCTGCAGAAGATTTAGGCCACGTTGGGCTTGTCGTCGGAGCAACGATCGGCGACGCGCCTGAGAGGCTGGGAATCGACCTGAAGGCGAGCAAGGCGCCGCTGCTGACACCTGGACTGGGCGCGCAGGGTGCCACAGCCATTGATATCGCCACGTCATTCGCCTCGAGCTACTCGCAGGTGCTCGGCACGAGCAGCCGCGACGTTTTGAAAGAGGGGCCGAATGTAGCGGCGCTTCGTGAGAAAGCGCTGAGGGTTCGCGATGAATTGATCGCCGCCGGCTAGCGAAAATTCCGCTTAGTGACAGAAACGCGTTGTGGCTACTAGAGTTTCTAGTAGCCACAACGCGTTTAGTCTTGCAAAAGCAGCGTTTGAAAGCTATGTTTCTCAACATAGCCTTAGTCAATTACACATTAAGGATGGCTGAACGATGGTACTGCGAGAACTCTCTGACGAAGATCGTATCCGGGCCCGCGCCAAAGCCCTTGCTGCTCGCACACGTCGTGCGGAAATCAAGGCGGAGTTCAGCGCCGGCAAAATTTCCATCACCGAGGTACTAGACTTGGTTTACGAAGATGAAGCCGTGGGACGCATGCGTGTCATGGACCTTCTGGAATCGGTGCCGGGCGTAGGCGAAGTACGCGCGGCGAACTTGCTGGAGCGCCTTGGCATTTCACCATCACGCCGCCTGCGCGGATTGGGCCGCAAACAGCGCACCGCAATCACCGAGCACTTCAAGCAAAGCCCGCCAAAAACGAAAGTGTAGTCAATGACCGCTGCGTCGGTAACTGTTCTAGCCGGCCCCACGGCAGTAGGTAAGGGCACCGTCTCCACCTATATCCGCGATAATTATCCAGATGTCTGGCTCTCGGTGTCGGCGACGACCCGAAACGCACGACCAGGGGAACAGGACGGAGTCCACTACTTCTTTGTGGGCCCGGAACGTTTCCATGAACTAGTCGAGGAAGGCCAGATGCTGGAGTGGGCTGTCGTCCACGGCCAGAACAGCTACGGCACGATCCGTTCGACGGTCGAGGATGCAGTAGCAGAAGGCAAAAAAGTTCTGCTGGAGATTGACCTGCAAGGTGCCCGCCAGGTCAAGGAATCGATGCCGGAAGCAAAATTCGTCTTTTTGGCACCACCATCGTGGGAAGAATTGGTGCGCCGGCTTGTTGGGCGCGGCACTGAATCGCCCGAGGAGCAGCAGCGCCGCCTAGAAACCGCTAAACTAGAACTTGCGGCGGAATCAGAATTCGACGTGACCATCGTTAATGACGATGTTGCACGTGCCGCCGAAGAGCTTGTAGCCCTCATGGGGCTAAAGAACGACAAATAGGGAGTCCTGTGTCCAACCCAGAGGGAATCATTAACCCATCGATCGACTCGTTGCTTGAGACCAACGACTCGAAGTACGCCATCGTGCTCAATTCGGCTAAGCGCGCACGCCAGATCAACGCGTACTACGCCCAGCTCAACGAAGGCCTTTTCGAATACGTAGGCCCACTGGTTGAAACCAAGCTGAACGAAAAGCCACTGACCATCGCCTTGCGCGAGCTGGATGAGAGCCTGTTGAAGGTTACTCCGGCCGAGGTCATCGAGGACTAATCGAAAAGTCGGCGCCCTGATCGGGCGCCTTCTTTTTCGTTAAGCACCTTTAACCAAGATCTCCACCACGGCCTGCCGGTTATGGCAGGGCCGATAGATTTTATTGAGTTCTCACCGCACAGAAAACTTCGAGGAAGTACTTCGTGAAGCGAATCGTCCTAGGCGTCTCGGCAGGAATTGCCGCCTACAAGTCTGTTCTCCTGTTGCGCTTGCTGCGTGAAGCCGGGCACCACGTCGACGTGATCCCGACCAGCAATGTAGAAAACTTTGTGGGAATTGCCACGTGGGAGGCGCTATCGGGCAACCCCGTCACCGCAAGTGTTTTCGAGGCGGTCGAAAACGTGAATCATGTGCGCCTGGGCCAATTAGCCGACCTGGTGCTCGTTGTCCCGGCAACGGCCGACATCATGGCCAAAGCCTCGGCGGGGATCGCCGATGATCTGCTGACCGGCACCTTGCTGGCAACCCGCGCACCTGTCGTCATGGCTCCGGCCATGCACACCGAAATGTGGCAACACGCGGCAACCCGAAACAATGTAGCCACCCTGCGGGAACGCGGCGTGCGCATCATTGAGCCGGCATCAGGGCGGCTGACCGGAAAGGATTCCGGACCCGGCCGATTGCCGGAACCAGAAGAGATCTTCGCGTCCATCCAGGACTTGCTATCCGAGCCGATCCTGGCCGGCATCTCCGTGCTGATTACCGCTGGCGGCACACGCGAACCGCTGGACCCGGTGCGTTTCCTGGGCAATCGCTCATCAGGCCGTCAGGGTGTTGCCCTGGCCGAAGCAGCACGAGCGGCAGGGGCCGAGGTCACGCTGATCGCCACGCACCTGGAAGTACCGCCACCGCATGGGGTGAACCTCATACACGCATCGAGCGCGCTTGAACTGCGCGAGGCAGTCTTCGAACACGCCCCGGGCAAGGACGTGCTCATCATGAATGCCGCGGTCGCAGACTTCCGGCCAGCGACGATCGAAAACTCGAAAATCAAAAAGCGCGACGATTATTCAGCCCCGGTGATCGAGCTGGTGCGCAACCCCGACATCCTGGCAGAAATAGTCCAGGAACGCGGCACGAAGGCCCAGCTGCCGCCCTTCATCGTCGGCTTCGCCGCGGAGACCGGAGATGACCAGGGCACGGTGCTGGACTACGGCCGGGCGAAACTTCGGCGCAAGGGTTGCGAGATGCTGGTCGTCAACGAGGTCGGCACGACGCTGACCTTCGGCCAGGAAACCAACGCCATTCAGGTGCTCTTTGCCGACGGCAGCGAAACGGTGCAAGCGGCCGGAAGCAAATTGGATGTGGCCCGTGTAGTCATCGAACAAATTTCCCATGCAATAAAAGGACATGCAGGCGACATCTCGTGAGCTGCGCCATAGGGCGCTTAGTCACGTATCGTCGCAACAACTGCTTAACGGTCCACCAGACCAGATAGAGTAAAAAGGTGACTTCAACAACCCCTGAACTTCGTCTCTTCACCTCGGAATCCGTAACCGAGGGACACCCGGACAAGATTTGCGATCAAATTTCGGACGCGATCCTCGACGCCATGCTGGCGCAGGATCCGGACTCCAAGGTCGCCGTCGAGACCCTGACCACCACCGGCCTGGTGCATGTGGCAGGAGAGGTGACCACCAACGGCTACGTGGAGATCCCTGAGATCGTCCGCAAGACCATCCTGGACATCGGCTACGATTCCTCCGCGAACGGCTTCGACGGGGCACGCTGCGGCGTGTCCGTGTCCATCGGCCAGCAGTCCCAGGAAATCCACGACGGCGTGTTCAACTCGCTGGAATCGCGCGAAGGCACGGCCAAGGATCCTCGCGACCTGCAGGGCGCGGGAGACCAGGGGCTGATGTTCGGCTATGCCTCGGATGAGACCGAGTCGCTGATGCCGACCCCGATCTTCTTGGCACACCGCCTTTCCGAGCGGCTGACCCAGGTGCGCAAGAACGGCCGCATGCCGCTGCTGCGCCCGGACGGCAAAACCCAGGTCACCATCGGCTACGACGGCGACCAGCCGGTCTCCGTGGACACCGTTGTGGTGTCCAGCCAGCACGCTTCGGAATACGAACTGGCCACCTTGAAGGCCGACCTGCACGAAGAGGTCGTCACCCCCATCCTGGAGCGCTCCGGCTTGGACGTGTCCAACACCAAGATCATCTTGAACCCCTCGGGGCCCTTCATCATCGGCGGTCCGGTGGGCGACGCCGGCCTGACCGGCCGCAAGATCATCGTGGATACCTACGGCGGATTCGCACGCCACGGCGGCGGCGCGTTCTCCGGCAAGGATCCATCGAAGGTGGACCGTTCGGCCGCCTACGCCATGCGCTGGGTAGCGAAAAACGTCGTCGCTGCCGGCCTGGCGCGTCGTGCAGAAGTCCAGGTTGCCTACGCGATCGGCGTGGCACACCCAGTTGGACTCTACGTGGAGACCTTCGGCACGGAAACCGTGGACCCGGCCAAGATCACCAAGGCCATCAACGAGGTCTTCGATCTGCGCCCGCTGGGCATCATCGAAGACCTCGACTTGAAACGCCCGATCTACCGCAAGACCGCTGCCCACGGCCACTTCGGCCGCGAGGACAACGACTTCACCTGGGAGAAGCTGGACCGAGTCGACGCATTGCGCAACTGGTTCAACGCCTAGGAACTGCCGAGTGCAGCAAGATGCCCTCATCGCAGCACCCGAGCCGACCCGCATCAAGCGGGTTGCCCGGGTGCTGATTGATTCTTCCGTCCCGCACCTGGACCGGTTGTTCGACTACGAGGTTCCGGCTTCGATGGAACAGCAGGCGGTGCCCGGGATCAGGGTGAAGGTTCCTTTTGGACCGCAACAATTGGCGGGATTCATCGTCGAGATCCTCCAGGACCACGCCACCACGATGAAATTGCGGCCGCTGGCCAAGATCGTCAGCGACCAGGTAGCGCTCTACCCGGAGGTCGTTGCCGCGGCAAGCGACATTGCCGCGCGATATGCCGGGACGCTGTGGGACGTTGTGCGCTCGGCCGTGCCCGCCAGGGCCGCGAAGGTCGAAAAAGAAGAACTTCAAACAACAGCGCCTGTTTTGCCCCAGGGGCCAAATCAGCTTGAACTCTACGAGCACGGCTCCCAGGCGCTGGAAGCCTGGGGAACCGGCAAAACGCTTCGCGCCGTCGCCACCTGGGTGCCCAATGTGGACGGATTCTGGCCCAAGTTCCTCTTGGATGCCTGCCGTCCGGTACTCGAGCGCGGCAAGCGCGTCCTGCTGGTCGTCCCCGATGCCCGGGATCTGAAAATCCTCGGCGGCTACTTGGACGAAGAGTACGGGGCAGAATCCTACGCGCGCTTGCAGGCCGATGACGGGCCAACGCCAAGATACCGCAATTACCTTCGCGCCATTGGCGGCAATGTCCAGATCGTGATCGGCACCCGTTCTGCGGCCCTGTGCCACGTACCGGATCTGGAACTGATGATCGTCTGGCAGGACGGCGATCAATCGCATCGCGAACAGCGTGCTCCCTATCAGCACAGCAGGGAAGTGGCCCTGCTGCGCAGCGCGCAGGCAGGTATTTCGCTGCTGATCGCCGCGCCATCGCGATCGGTCGAAGCGCAACGCCTGGTTGCCACCGAGTGGGCCATCGAGCTGAAATTGCCACGCGGCTTGCTGCGTGCGCACACTGCCCGGGTCGTCGCCACCACCAATGACTTCGAGCTGGAGCGCGATCCGATGCTGGCTCGCGCCCGCATTCCGTCCGTGGCGTGGCGTGAAGCGACGAAGGCATTGGAATCCGGCCCGGTCTTGGTGCAGGTGGCACGGACCGGATTTGTACCGGCGGTATCCTGCCAGGATTGCCGCATGCTGGCTCGTTGCACCATCTGCCAGGGCCCTTTGCATATTGCCGGCAAGCAGTCGCATGTGGCTTGCCGCTGGTGCGGCGAGCAGTTCCATGACTACCGGTGCCAGAATTGCGGCTCGCCGAGGATCCGGGCTGCCAGCATCGGAGCCGAGCGCACGGCCGAAGAACTGGGCCTGGCCTTTCCGAAGGTCGCTGTTATTTCCTCCACCGGAGCAAAGCCAGTAGAAAAAGTTCCCGGAAAACCGGCGCTCATCGTGGCCACGCCGGGAGTCGAACCGATAGCTGAAGGCGGCTACAGCGCGGTGCTGCTGCTCGATGCCGACAAGATGCTCGCCCATGACTCGCTGCGCAACGCCGAAGAAGTCCTCGCCCGCTGGTTTACCGCGGCCTCCATGGCCAACAGCGACGGGGTGGTCGTGCTTACCGGCAATCCGAGCCCAGCCGGTGCGAGCCTGGTGCGCTACGACCCGTCGAGCTTCGCCGAACGCGAGCTGGCTGAGCGCCGTGAAGTCGGGCTGCCACCGGCCGTGCGCAGTGCCGTGATCAGCGGGCCGGGAGCGCAACGCCTGATCGCCGCGCTGGATGTTCCCACGCGCGCCCGCGTGCATATCCATGGCCCGACGGTTATCGACGGCCCGCCCATAGAGCATCGCTACGTGCTGTTCTTCTCCTACGCCGATGGCCTCGACGTCACCAGCGTCCTGCGCCAGCTGAGATCAAGCATGTCAGCCGCCAAGGATCCACTGGTGAATATCGCGATCGACCCGGACAGCGTACTTTAGCTGCCGCTGGGCAGGCTGCGCAACGACCGCAGGAAGGCGTCTATTTCGCGGGCGGTTTCCGGCGCCTTTTCGTAGTGGATCAAGTGCCCGACCCGTTCGAGCATGACCAATTGCGCGCGGGCGAAGCTGTTGCGCAGCTCCTCCTGGGTTTGCGGGGTGCCAAGTTCGTCCTGCATGCCGCCGATCATCAGCGTCGGCAACGTGATTCCGGGGGAGTAGTGGCCGACCGTGGAGCTGATGGAGGCCCGGTAGGCTTGGGCCAGGGTGCTGCGCGAATGGAAACCGCCGAAGTACCGCCGATGCTGCTCGCGCACATAACGGCGGATCTGCGGATCCTTGCTCTTGGTCATCACAAAGCTCATCGCATCGCTGAAAAGGCCGGAGCGAAGCAGCGGCTCGGCGATGCTCGCCGGAAGCGTGGCGCAGACCGCGTAATAGGCGCTGGTGATTTTGGCCAGCAGCGCTTGCGAGGAATCCAGCGCGGGCTCGGAGATCGGGTTGAGCAGCAGCAGCGATGCAAAGGGCCGATCCGTCGCCAATTTCGCGGCGACGATCGAACCGAAAGAATGGCCGAGCAGGTGGATGCTGTCATCCAAGTTCAGCTCGTCCGCCAGCGCGTCGAGCAGCTGGGCGTACCCGTCGACGTCGTGCTCCATGGAAGTCATGGACGTCGAGGCGCCAAAACCGGGCAGATCGGGAACGATCACCGTGTAGTTTTCCAGGTGGTCCACGATCCGGGCCAAGCCGTGGTGGTCGCCGCGGAAACCATGGACCGCAAAAATCACACCACGTGCAGGTTCTTGCGCCACCGTCGTGAAGACGCGCAGTTCGGCGCCATGGAGGCGATGCGTGGAAACAAGTTGTTCTCTTTGCAGCATGGCTAAAATCCTACCCGTCCAAAAGCGCCAACGCCGTGCCCTCGTCGATGACGAGGTCGGTGATCAGCCCGCCCTTCAACGCCGCGCGCACCGCTTCAAGCTTCCCGCGGCCGGCAACCACGCAGAAGCGGGTGGGCACCCTGAGCAGGGAATCCAGTGCTGGACCAGTCGAGCGGGCATTGAGGGAGATGTTGGAGCTATTCCCGTCCTTGTCGAAGAACACGGTAGCCACATCGCCGACCACTCCCATTTCCCGCAGCTCCTGAGTCTCGCTCTTGGTCAGATACCCGCCGCGGTACACCTGGGAAATGACCGCCGAACCAGCGGAACCCAACGAGAAGACTGCCAGGTTCATCTCTTGCTGCACTTCAAGCACACGCCTGATTGACGTTTCCTGCCACATTGCTTCACGGGTGGACGCGCGATCGAAAAATGCGGGCACCGGGAACTGCTCGGTCCGCGCGGTGAAGGCATGGCCAAAGCGGGTGAGGATATCGCTGGCGTAGCTGACCCCGCTGCTGACCGGATTGGCGGCGCCATTGAGCTGCACAATTTTCGTGTCATGGGTCGGATGGGATGCCAGTGCCGTGGATACCGCCTGCATGGTGGATCCCCACGCGACGCCAACGGTCATCGAGGAGGAGACGAGATCGCCCAGCAAATAGGCTGCGTGCGCCGAGACGCGAGCGAGCAATTCGGAATCTGGCATGGACCCGTCGGTGGGCACCACGTTGAAAGTCACCCCGTAGTGCTCGGAGAGCTGGTTTCCCAGCAGGGCAGACATGTTGGCGCTGGGGGTGATGCTGATCGAAACCATGCCGGTGCGCTTTGCGTGAGTGAGCAGGCGGGAGACCGTGGAACGCGAAGTCCCCAGCTCCTTGGCTATCACTTCCATCTTCATGTCCTGCAGGTAGTACAGCTGGGCCGCCCGCAATGCGTCCTTGGCCTTGGGTGTGGTGTGCACAGATGTGCCAGTCACGCCACGCTTGTAGGTTCCCCCGGATGGAATTTTCTTCATCAATCTGACCATTTCTGCACGTTTGTGCATTTTGTTTGACCGATTTGCCGTTCACTCACAAGACTAGCCTCAGACTCATTCAATTGTTACAAAGGGGCACACATCGTGATTCGGGAACAGCTATCCAAACTGCGTGAACGCCCGCAAGCGCGGGTACTGGTAGTTGGCGGCGGCATCAACGGCGTAGCGACTTTCCGCTACCTGGCCATGCAGGGAATCGACGTCGCGCTGATTGAACGCGGCGACTACAGCCAGGGTGCCTCCGGCGCCAGTTCGCATATGATCCATGGCGGCATCCGCTACCTGGAGAATGGCGAATTCCGCCTGGTGCACGAATCCGTGCAGGAACGCAATTCCCTGCTGGAAATCGCGCCCCATTACGTGAAGCCGCTGCAAACCACCATCCCGATCTTCTCCACCTTCTCCGGAATCCTCAGCGCACCGACGCGTTTCCTCACCCACAAATCGGGAAAGCCGACCGAGCGCGGCGCGGCACTGATCAAAGCCGGCCTGATCATGTACGACGTGTTCGCCGGCATCGGCGGCCGCAACACCCCGTGGCACAGCTTCAAGTCCGGCAAGGCGGCCCGAAAGGACCTGCCAGAATTGCGCGACGATGTGAAGTACACCGCAACCTACTTCGACGCATCGGTGCACAACCCGGAACGCCTCACCTTGGATGTGCTGCGCGAAGGCCTGAACGCCAACGATCAGGCCCGGGCCACCAATTACGTTGAACTCGCCGGAGTTGACGGCGGCACCGCCAAGCTGCGCGATGTCCTGACCGGCGACGAATTCGACTTTGACGCCGAAGTGATCATCAACGCGACCGGCGCATGGGTTGATTTGACCAATAAGGAATTGGGCCGCGAAACCAAATGGACCGGCGGCACCAAGGGATCGCACATCGTCCTCGATCACCCGGAACTGCTCGAAGCCACCGGTGGCCGCGAAATCTTCTTCGAACACGAAGACGGCCGCATTGTCTTGATCTACCCGATGCTCGGGCGAGTGCTGGTCGGCACCACCGACCTCGAACACGACATGAACGAACCAGCGGTATGCACCGATGAAGAAGTCCAGTACTTCTTCGATCTGATCCACCACGTGTTCCCGGGCATCAAGGCCACCGAGGACCAGATCGTCTACAAGTTCTCCGGCGTGCGCCCACTGCCAAATCACGACGACACCGCGCCTGGCTTTGTATCGCGCGACTATCAGGTCAAGGAAACGCGCCTGACCGACAAGACCACCATGCTCTCGCTGATCGGCGGAAAGTGGACGACCTTCCGCGCGCTGAGCGAGAATTTGGGCGGCCAGGCCCTGGCGTTCCTGGGCGAGCGCCAAGTGCAGTCGACTGCTGGCGTGCCCATTGGCGGCGGCAAGAACTTCCCTGCCAATGAAGGCGCGCTGGCTGCCTGGTACGCGGCCCGCGAATCCAAGGCTTCGCGTGACCGCCTGCGGGTATTGCTTGAGCGCTACGGCACCCGGGCCGACCACGTCCTGGAGCAGCTGGGTGGTAAAGAGCAGATGCTGGAGCACACCGACGAGCTCTCGTGCCAGGAAATCACCTACATGGCAAACAATGAGCAGGTTGGCCGCTTGATCGACGTTTTCATCCGCCGCACCAACCTTGCCTTCCGTGGCTTGGTGACAAAGAATTTGGTCATCGAGGTAGCCAACTGCCTAGCTGACCCAATGGGTTGGGACCAATCCCAGCTGCAAACCGAAATCGACCATTCGCTCTCGGTTCTCGCAGATAGCCACGGAGTGATCCTGGGCTAATCTGCCACGTGGCCGGCGGCAAGTAGCCGCCGGCAGTCGAAATCACTAAGAGGTCAAAGATGTCCACTCACGTGTTTCTTGCCGAGCTTGTCGGCACTTTCATTCTCCTATTGATGGGTGGCGGCGTCTGCGCGAACGTTGCCCTGAAGGGAACCCTCGGCAGCGCCGCAGGCTGGGTCGCCATCAGCTTTGGCTGGGGCCTCGCCGTTTATTGCGGCGTCTGGATAGCCGGCATTTCCGGAGCCCACCTGAACCCAGCTGTCACCCTGGGCCTGCTGGTTAACCCGGATGTCGCAGAATACGCACCCGGCGTTGCCAAAACCCTGGCCAATACCCTGCTGTACTTCCTGGCGCAATTTATTGGCGCCTTCCTCGGAGCCGTCGGCACCTGGCTGACGTACAAGAAGCATCTGGATGATCCGCAGAATGCAGGCACCCAGCTAGGAGTTTTCTCCACCGGACCGGCCATCCGCTCCTACGGTTGGAACCTCGTCACCGAAATTTTCGGTACCTTCGTCCTGGTGTTCGTGATCGCAGGGCTGGGACATACTCCTCATGAGCTTGGCCCGCTGGCTGTTGCGCTATTGGTTGTTGCCATTGGCCTGTCCCTGGGCGGTCCTACCGGTTACGCTATCAACCCATTCCGTGACCTTGGCCCACGCGTTGCCCACGCCATTTTGCCGATCAAGGGCAAGGGATCCTCCGACTGGGCCTACTCGTGGGTGCCATTGGCGGGACCAGCAATCGGCGGTATCCTTGGCGGACTTGTCGCCGCTCTAATGTTCTAGAAAGAGAGCAGTAAATCATGAGTGAAAAATTTGTGATCGCCATTGACCAGGGCACAACCAGCTCCCGTGCGATTGTCTTCAACCACGCGGGCGACGTGCACTCGGTCGGCCAACTTGAACACGAACAGATCTTCCCGGCCGCTGGCTGGGTAGAGCACGACCCAGCCGAAATCTGGAACAACGTGCGCGAGGTGATCGGCCAAGCCCTGTCCAAGGCCAATCTGACCCGTCACGACATCGAGGTTGTTGGCATTACCAACCAGCGTGAAACCACCGTCGTTTGGGACAAGACCACGGGTGAAGCGGTCTACAACGCCATTGTCTGGCAGGACACTCGCACCCAGGACATCGTTGACGAGCTGGCAGCTTCTGGTGGCGTCGACCGCTACAAGGAAACTGTGGGCCTGCCACTGGCCACCTATTTCGCGGGCACCAAGATCAAGTGGATCCTGGACAATGTGGAAGGTGCTCGCGAGCGTGCCGAAGCCGGCGACCTGCTTTTCGGAACCACCGACAGCTGGGTTTTGTGGAACCTGACCGGTGGCACCGATGGCGGTGTGCACGTTACCGACGTGACCAACGCTTCGCGCACCCTGTTCATGGACTTGAAGACCCTGCAGTGGGATGAGAAGATTCTCGCTGATTTTGGTGTTCCTCTTTCGATGATGCCTGAAATTCGTTCGTCATCCGAGGTCTACGGCAACGTGCACACCAACCAGCTGCTGCGCGAGGTACCAGTTGCCGGCATCCTCGGCGACCAGCAGGCGGCCACCTTCGGGCAGGCCGCATTCACCGCTGGTACCGCGAAGAACACCTACGGCACCGGCTGCTTCCTGATCTTCAACACCGGCACCGAAATCGTGAATTCGACCAATGGTCTTCTGACCACCATGGCCTACAAGCTCGGCGATGCCAAGCCGGTGTACGCACTGGAAGGATCGATTGCGGTAGCCGGATCCCTGGTCCAGTGGTTGCGCGACAACATCGGCATGATCTCCTCCGCACCGGAAATCGAAGAGCTGGCGGCCAAGGTGGAAGATAATGGCGGCGTGTACGTGGTGCCTGCATTCTCCGGCTTGTTTGCGCCGTATTGGCGTTCGGATGCCCGTGGTGCCATTGTGGGCCTGACTCGATTTGCCAATAAGAACCACATCGCCCGTGCCGCATTGGAGGCCACCGCATTCCAGACACGCGAGGTCCTGGATGCTGTGAACGCCGACGCCGAAGTACCGCTGACCGAGCTCAAGGTCGATGGCGGCATGGTTGCCAACGAGGCGCTGATGCAGTTCCAGGCCGACATCTTGGGTGTACCCGTGGTTCGCCCGAAGGTTACCGAAACCACTGCCTTGGGTGCGGCCTATGCTGCCGGATTGGCTGTGGGCTTCTGGAAGGATTTGGGCGAGTTGGAAGCCAACTGGTCCGAGGACAAGCGCTGGGAGCCAACCATGGATGAACAAGCGCGCGAGCGCAACCTGCGCCTGTGGAAGAAGGCCGTGACCCGCACCTTCGACTGGGTCGACGAGGACACCAAAGCCTAATCGCTTGCCCTTGCACGAAAATTGAGCATGAAACGACGCCCGAACCTGCAAAGGTTCGGGCGTCGTTGCGTCCAGCCAATTAGCGCATGCAGCTACGGGGACTCATCAGGATCCGGACCGGCGTTGCTGTCCGTGGCCGGGGGCGTGGGGCCGGCAGGTTCTGCGGGCTGGGTTCTGGCAGGGCAGTCCCCAGCCTGGAGCGCACCCCAGTAGGTGTTGCGCCGGGGTTTTTGTTCCGGATCGAGGTGTTCGGGCAGGATCACATGCGGCAGGCCATCGACGTCGACAACCTTGAGCTGGTCCGCATGCCGCTGATGATGACCGGTCGTGCACAGCCCGGCTCCAGACCAGACACTGGTTTCACCGCCCTCGGACCACGGCACGTCATAGTGGTCGACCTCGGTGTTCTCGGGCGGGGTAGTGCAGTCGGGCACAATGCATCCCCGATCCCGGGCCATGATGGCCGTTCTGATCCCTCCTTTGTGGAAACGCTGTGATCGTCCCATGTCCAGGGGCTGGCTGTTTGATCCCAGCACCAGCGGGATGATTCCCGCGTGGGCCAACAGCCGTCGAAGTTCGCCGGGCGGAATATCAACTCCATGGGCGCTGACTCCATGTGCCTCGGCCAGATTCTGCAAGTCGCTGAGCCACATGTACACCAGCACCTTCGGGACAATGTTCCTCTGCTTGCCCGGGGTAGCGCTGGCAGCAAGAATCGCCATAAGCGCGTTGAGTCGGAGCCCTGCGGCGTCCGGTGCCTCGTGATCGGCGGGCTCTGTCTGGGCTTGCGTGTCATTGGGGGTTCCAGCAACGTCTTCGGCGGCGGTTTCGCGCTCGGCAGGTGATTCGTTGTCTCCAGCCATTTCGCTGCGGGCCCAATCAGGCATCGGCTGCTCGCTGATCAGCCAGTCTGGTGTTGGCGCCGCGGGATGGTTTTGCTCCTGGCCGGCGGCAGTGTCATTTTCCTGCGGAGGCTCATCCGGATCGGAAGACGCCGACTTGGAATTTGCCGGCTTGCGTGCCGCCTTGCCCGCCTTGGTGCGCGGATTGCCCGACTGCGCGGCAATGGAATGGAGCACCTCGGCTTGTGAAGCATCGGTGCGCAGGTGGAAAGAGTGCACGCCGCCAAGCACCTTGCCGATGAAGAAACCGAGCTTGGGCGGGATGATCATTCCGTGGGTTTCCCTGTACTGATTGATCTGGGCGCCGATCTGCTTGCGGGCTGCATTGGGGCCAAGCTCAGCCAGGGCTTGCGCGGCGCTCTCCTCGAGCAACAGGCCATCGGCTCCGCGGGCACGCAATTGATCAGGCACCCCGTCAAAGGTCGTATCCCCGGGTTCTAGCTTCTCCAGCTGCCGCGAAATCTGCGCGATCCTGCGCCGATCGACGCTGCCCTGCGCAAAGAGCGCGGCTAGGTGTTCAAAGCGAGGTGCGCATTCTTCACCGCTGGCAGTCCGCCGGCCGATGAGCAAATGGGCATCGTCGATGCGGCGCTCCGCCTCAAAGTAGCTGATGCCCAGCCAGGCGGCAATGAGTTCCGCCGCGTTGTTGTAGCAGGTCCGGCCGCTGGCCAGCTGAGGGGGTTGCGCAAAGCAGGCGTCCAGTTCCGCCTGGGGCCGCCCGGGCAGCTTTCGCAGCGTGTCCAGCGTGGACAGGCTCAATGCGTTGGCAGCGGTCAGTTCGGCATCAAAGGCCAGCGCGATTTTTTGGAAATGCGCCAGCTGCTCGACCTTTTCGATGAGCTGGAGGTTCAGCAGCACCAGGCGCGGGTCCTTGCTTTGGTGGATGAGCCGCCCGATCGCCGTCAGGATCGACAGGCACATGGTGCCCAGCTCGAGGAGCATGGCGGAGGTGAGCTGGGATCCCAGTTTCCAGGGACCCTGGCACAGTTCGCGCATGGCGGCCAAGAGGGCGGTGGTCTTCATGTGCACGAGCATCCCGTGCTGGGCCACGCGCTGATCGAACACTGGGGCGGATTGTGGAGAACTTTCCGGCACGCGGCTTAGGCGCAAGCGAAGCCGGGATTGCCGCTGTGTCGAATCTGGCTCTTCACCGATGCGCGCCACTAGGCGATGTGCGATAGAATCGCGATATGCATCCGAAGCGCAACCTAGTTTAAGCACGGCCGATGGCCGTACCCCCGAGTGGAAATTTGGGGGCTTTTGTTGTGTCTGGAACCAAAAACAAGTTTTCCAATCCGAAATATTTCCGCAAAGCGTGTGAGAAGAGCAGCGTGACATCATCGACGAATGAACCCAGGACCTACGACTTCAAGGACATCGAGTCCAAGTGGCTGCCGGTATGGGACGAGCTAGAAGTATTCAAGCCCGCCGATGATGGCAGCCGTGAACGCCGCTATGTCCTGGACATGTTCCCCTACCCTTCGGGCGACCTGCACATGGGCCACGCCGAGGCCTTTGCCATGGGCGATGTAGTGGCCCGCTACTGGCGCTTGCGCGGCTTTGATGTGATGCACCCGATCGGCTGGGACTCCTTCGGCCTGCCGGCAGAGAACGCCGCGATCAAGCGCAACAGCCACCCGGCCGAGTGGACCTACAAGAACATCGACACCCAGGCCGCCAGCTTCAAGCGCTACGCCATTTCCGCCGACTGGGATCGCCGCCTGCACACCTCGGATCCCGAGTACTACCGCTGGACCCAGTGGCTGTTCACCAAGTTCTACGAAAAGGGACTGGCCTACCGCAAGGACCACCCGGTGAACTGGTGCCCGAAGGACCAGACCGTGCTGGCCAACGAGCAGGTCGTCAACGGCGCCTGCGAGCGTTGCGGCACCGCGGTGACCAAGAAGTCCCTGAACCAGTGGTACTTCAAGATCACCGACTACGCCGACCGCCTGCTTCAGGACATGGAGCAGCTCAAGGGCCACTGGCCCGAGCGCGTGCTGCTGATGCAGAAGAACTGGATCGGCCGCTCCGAAGGCGCCGAGGTGACCTTCGAGATCGAGGCCGCCGGGGACAAGCCCGCGCTGAAGATCCCGGTCTTCACCACCCGCCCGGACACCCTGTACGGTGCCACCTTCATGGTGGTGGCCGCCGACGCCGACCTGGCCGGCGAGCTGGTCACCGATGAACACCGCGGCGCTCTGGAGGAGTACCAGGAGCAGGTCAAGGCGCTGAGCGAGATCGAGCGCCAGTCTACCGAGCGCGAGAAGACCGGCGTGTTCACCGGCCGCTACGGCATCAACCCGCTCTCGGGGGAGAAGCTGCCTATCTGGGCCGCCGACTACGTGCTGGCCGACTACGGCACCGGGGCGATCATGGCCGTGCCCGCGCACGACCAGCGCGACCTGGACTTCGCCCGCGCCTTCGACCTGCCGGTGCGCGTGGTCGTTCAGACCGGCGCCGAGGACCCGAATGAAACCGGCACCGCCACCGCCGGGGAGGGCAAGCTGGTCAACTCGGGCGAGCTGACCGGCCTGGAGAAGACCGCGGCGATCGCCAAGGCAATCGAGATCGTGGAAGCTGCCGGCACCGGCAAGCACACCATCAACTTCCGCCTGCGCGACTGGCTGCTGTCCCGCCAGCGCTTCTGGGGCACCCCGATCCCGATCATCCACTGCGCTGATTGCGGCGAGGTCCCGGTTCCCGATGACCAGCTGCCGGTCCGCCTGCCAGACAATCTGCGCGGCGAGCAGCTGTCCCCGAAGGGCACCAGCCCGCTGGCCGCTGCCGAGGAATGGGTCAATGTGGCCTGCCCGAAGTGCGGCGGCGCCGCCAAGCGCGACACCGACACCATGGACACCTTCGTGGACTCCTCCTGGTACTTCCTGCGCTTCGTCTCCCCGGATTACACCGAGGGGCCTTTCGATCCGAAGGCCGTGCGCGACTGGATGCCGGTAGGCCAGTACGTCGGCGGCGTCGAGCACGCCATCTTGCACCTGCTGTACTCGCGCTTCTTCACCAAGGTCATCCATGACCTGGGCCTGATCGATGCGACCGAGCCATTCTCCGCGCTGCTGAACCAGGGACAGGTGCTCAACGGCGGCAAGGCGATGAGCAAGTCGCTGGGCAACGGCGTGGATCTGGGCGAGCAGCTGGACAAGTTCGGCGTGGACGCCGTGCGCCTGACCATGGTCTTCGCCTCCCCGCCGGAGGACGACGTGGACTGGGCCGATGTCTCCCCATCGGGGTCGCAGAAGTTCTTGGCCCGCGCCTGGCGCATCGCCCAGGACGTGGCCAGCGTGGCGGGCGTGGACTACGCGGCAGGGGACAAGGCGCTGCGCCAGGTCACCCACCGCACCGTGCACGAATCCGCGCAGCTGCTGGATTCGGGCAAGTTCAACGTGGTCATCGCCAAGGCCATGGAGCTGGTCAACGCCACCCGCAAGACCATCGACTCCGGCGCCGGCGCGGCCGACCCGGCAGTGCGCGAAGCGGCCACCGTCGTCGCCCAGCTGCTGAGCATGTTCGCCCCGTACACCGCCGAGGACATGTGGGAAGCCCTGGGCTACGCGCCATCCGTGGTCACCAGCGCCTGGCCAGAAGTTGACGAATCGCTGCTGGTGGATGACACCGTTACCGCCGTGGTGCAGATCAAGGGCAAGGTCCGTGCCCGCCTGGAGGTCCCGGTGGACATCACCGAGGACGAGCTGCGCGAGCAGGCACTGGCCCATGAAGCGGTGATCCGGATGCTCGAGGGCAAGGCGCCGCTGAAGGTGATCGTGCGTGCGCCGAAACTGGTGAACGTGGTTCCGGCCCCGTAAGCTCGGCTCATGGACGAACGACAGAAAAGCTCGCGCGCGGGCTGGCTGCCCAAGTGGCTGGCCCCGCGCGGGCTTTCGCGTCCCCGCATCGGGGTTGTCACCGACTCGGCCTCCTGCCTTCCCGCAGCTTTCCGCGACCGGCCTGGCTTCGTGGAGGTCAACATCCCGATTATCGTGGATAACCACGTGCAGGGCTCGGATACCCAGGCGCTGATGATGGGGCTGGCCATGGGCAAGGCGGTGAAGACCTCGCGCCCGGCACCGGGCGAATTCGCGCGCGTCTACCGCCAGCTGCTTGATTCGGGATGCGATCACGTCATCTCCATCCACATGTCCGGGGCCCTGTCGGGCACCGCGGAGGCCGCGCGGCTGGCTGCCGCCGATTTCGCCCACCAGGTCACGGTGCTCGATTCCCGCACGGTGGCTTTGCCGCTGGGCTTTGCCGTGGCCGACGTGCTCGATGCCAGGGATGCCGGGGCACCGGTGGAAATGCTCGAGCAGATCATCCGGATGTCCGCCGCCAGCTCCGTGTACTTTGCGGTGCCTTCCCTGGAGCAACTACGCCGCGGCGGCCGGATCAGCGCGCTCTCCTCGGTGCTCGGCAGCCTCTTGAACGTGAAGCCGATCCTGACCATCGACCAGGGCGCCATCTGCGCACTGGAAAAGCCCCGCTCCTTCGCCCGCGCCCAGGCCCGGCTCGTAGCCCTTGCGCTGCGCGATGCACGGGCTGCCAAGGGCCCGGTGCGCCTGGGCGTCATGCACTTTGGCGCCGTAGAACTCGCGACCGAAATCGCCACGGAGCTGGGCCCCTTCAGCAGCCAGCCGGTGGTTATCGAATCGCTGCCCGCGGTGCTGGCCGCCCACACCGGGATGGGAGTTCTCGCGGTATCCGTGGCTCCGCTGGATCCACAGCCAGCCGCAGATTCCCCGGAGCCTGCCGGGCCCTGATCCATACTGTGGCGCATGGGCCGCCACGATTTTTTCAGCAAGTACGCGCCACGCCCCGGTCGTGTCAGGTTTGCGATCTCGCGCGTGGCGGTGCTCGCCCTGGTCATGATCGTGCTCGGCTGGATCGGAATCTCGATACTTTTGGCGCCGCCGCCGGCCAGCGAGCAATTGGCGGCGATTCCACTTGAATCCGATCCCTCGAGCAGCAGCGCCCCGGCTGGAAGTCCGTCCAGCCCGGGCCACCCGCCCGGACCGCAGGTGACCGTGCATGTTGTTGGAGCGGTCAAGAAGCCCGGCGTATATGACCTGCCAGAAGGCTCGCGCATCACCGACGCGGTGAAAAAGGCTGGCGGCCTGGCCAAGGATGCCCACCCCGAGCTGGTCAATCTGGCTGCCAAGCTCGTTGATGGCCAGCAAGTGATCCTGCCCGGCGGCGGCAGCGCTGCCACCGGGCAGAACGCCCCTGCGCCCACCGAGAAGGCGAAGATCTCGATCAGCACTGCCGACGCGCAAACACTGCAGGAGCTTCCCGGCATCGGCCCTGCCTTGGCCGAGCGGATCATCGAATTCCGGACCGAAAACGGCCCATTCACCTCGGTCGCGGAACTTGACGCGGTGTCCGGGATCGGCCCGGCCATGCTGGAAAAGCTCACCGAATTGGTGGTCCCATGAACACCGACTTTCGCGGCCTGTGGCTGCTTGCAGGGGCCTGGATCGCCGCCTACTTCACCATGCCTGGGCTGCTGCTCTGGGTGTTCATTGGCCTGCTGGCACTGCTGCTGGCCCTCTTGCTTCGGGAACGCCATGACGGCGCACAGGCCGCACCGTGGTTCACCGGTCCCATCGTCTTCCTGCTGGGGCTGCTGGCGGTGGCCTCACTGGGCTTGACCCGGACCGAATGCGTTCTCCCGGAGGACCAGGAGCATCAGCGCCGCGCCGTGCTCAGTTTTGAGCAGCCCGGGGCGCCTGACCAGGAAGGAGTGCGCAAGGGCAAGGCAACAATTGAACGCTACTGGCAGGATGATGCGTGGGTGCAATGCGAGATACCGGTGTATTTGAGCGTGCCGTACTCGCTGCCGGATCATGCCGCTTCCTTCGAGAGCGTCGTTAGCCTCGACCCGGCGGATGCCGGATCATTTAACTGGTGGGCGCGGGCGGCCAGCGAACCGAAGGTGCTCTCCGAGGCCGAACCGAATGCTGCCGACCATTTGAAGCAGCGGTTTTCGCTGGCCCTGAACCATTTGCCGGGCAACGCGCGGGCACTGCTGCCGGGCATGCTCTATGGCGATCGCGAAGGCCAGGACGAGGCATTGTCTGATGCGATGAAGACCAGCGGCCTGAGCCACCTCACCGCGGTCAGCGGATCAAATATTGCATTGCTGGCCGCAATCGCCCTGGCCCTGCTTCGGCTGTTCCAGATTCCCAAGGCACCAAGCACGTTGTTGATGATTGGCGCAGTGTGGCTTTTTACCTGGTTCGTCGGGCCGGATCCCAGCGTCCTGAGAGCAAGCTTGATGGGCAGCATTGCGGTACTCTCGCTGCTCGCCGGCCGGGGCCAGGCCTCGTTGGGGATCCTGTCTTTGAGCGCGACCATCTTGCTGCTCATTGAACCGGGACTGGGAGCCGAACCGGCTTTTGCCCTTTCTGTCCTGGCCACCCTTGGCATCATCATGCTTGCACCGGCGCTCACCGAAATTTTTGGGCAATTCCTGCCTTCGTGGCTGGCTGAACTGACTGCTATTTGCTGTGCAGCACAATTTACCTGCCTGCCGGTGGTTATTGCGTTGAATAGCAATTTCAGCCTCTATTCATTGCCCGCAAATCTGCTGGTTGCACCCTTGCTCCCGTTGATTACCGCGGTCGGGATGGCCTGTTTGCTGCTTTGCACCCCATTGCCGTCGGTGGCCCATGCCCTTCTGTGGTTCCCGGGGCTCCCAGCCGAGCTTATTGGCCGCATCGCGCAGTTTTCCGCTGGCCTGCCGGGTGCGGCCAGGCCGTGGCCTGCTGGCGCCTTTGGAATTGTCCTGGCCATCATGCTGGCTGCCGTGCTTTGCATCCTCCTGATCGCGGGGCGCGAGACAGAACATTTTCGCGTGCGACAGGTTTCACTAGGAATTCTCGGCGCGGTCCTCGTTTTTGCCGCGGCGTTGATCGTGCCGGCGACGATGTTTTATCGGGCATCGGTTGGCACCAACTGGAATATCGCCATGTGCGATGTCGGCCAAGGTGACGCCGTCGTTGTCAATGTGGGGGAGAACCAGGGATGGCTGATAGATGCAGGTCCTCCGGATGGAAACGTCGTCCAGTGCCTCCGCAGGCTGAATATCACCGCGCTGCCCATCATCTTTGTTACCCATTCCCATGCCGACCATTTAGGAGGAATCGAAGCCGTGGAGGAGTCAGGCATCAAAATTGGCCAGCGGCTGGTTTCTGCCGGTTTCGAAATCGACCGGTGGCCTGGGGCCCAAGTGGTCGAGCAGGGAGATGGCCAGGACTTCGGGATCGTGGACTATCACGTGATCGGTCCGGAGACCGTGGCGGCCAGGAGCGCGGAACCCAATGACACGTCGCTCGTGATCCGTTTTACCTTCCATACGCACAACGGGGAGATCGACTATTTTTCCGCCGGCGACATGGAGACCGAGGCGATGGCCGCGCTGCTGCGCAAGAACCCGCAGCCGCCTGCCGCGATTCTCAAAGCCTCGCATCATGGCGCCCGAAATGGCGGAACAGAGATCATCAAATCCATATCGCCCCAGGTGCTCTTGGTTTCTGCCGGCAAGGACAATTCCTACGGCCATCCGCATCCGGAAACTCTACGCGCCGCTCAAGAGGTTGGAGCCCGCGTCTTCAGGACTGACCAGTCAGGTACGGTGCTTCTCACATTTACCGAGCAAGGGGTTCTGAGTACTGCCATGGGTTCGCCAGTTCGGTAGGATCGATATATCGACCGAAGCACTAAGGAGCTCGATGGCACGCGCCCAAGCCAATCCAGGGATCTCATGGCGAGAACTCACGCCGCAACCGCTGATATTGCTCACCGGTTCAGAAGATTACCTGGCATCCCGAGCTTTCGAGCTGCTCCGTTCGCAAGCCTCCCAGCGTGAGGATATCGAGGTCACACGGCTCGACGCATCCAAATATGAGCCGGGGGAGCTTTTGCTAGCTACCAGTTCCTCGTTGTTCTCCAGTGCCAACCTGGTGGAAGTGCACGAGCTCGCCCACATGAACGAGTACTTCCTGAAAGATGCCACCAGTTATCTCAAGGACCAAGCGCCCGAAAATGTCTTGATCATGCATTACTCGGGTGGTACCCGTGGCAAGAAGCTCATTGATGCGATTAAAGCGGCTGGGGCATTGATCGTGAATTGCCAACCGGTGAAAAAAGATGCGGAGAAGATCGACTTCGTCCAGGCTGAAATGAAGGCCGCGAAGCGCCGGATCACAAACGACGCGGTGAAAGCCCTCGTCGCTGCGGTAGGCAACTCTTTGGCCGAGCTTGGCTCGAGCTGCTCGCAGCTCATTCAGGACACCACAGGCACGATTGACCAGGACATGGTTGATCGCTACTACGGCGGCCGCGTCGAGGCGACGGCTTTTAAAGTCGCTGATGCCGCAATTTCCGGCAATGCACAGGCCGCTCTGCGAACGTTGAGGCATTCTCTGGGGACCGGAACGGATCCGATTCCCATTGTCGCGACCCTGGCAATGAAAGTACGCCAGCTCGCCAAGGTTCTCGGAGTGAATGAGCCAGCTGCGACGCTGGCCTCCGAGCTGGGGATGGCCCCGTGGCAAGTTCAGCAAGCGCAGCAACAGGCTCGCGGCTGGAAACGCAGTGACCTGGCCCTGTGCATTGAAGAAATCGCGAACACGGATCGGATGGTCAAGGGCGGAAGCCGATCGCCAGGCTACGCCCTGGAGCATGCCATCCTGTTCATTTCTGAAAAAGCACCAAAAAGGTAGAACAATGCCCAGTGCGATGACCTGAAGATGCGCTGGCGTAGTGCGCCAGCAAACTTGGATCCAGCACGCAATCTTCTAGTCGTTGCATAAAAAGTCGATGCTGAAGTCCGCGGTTTCCTGCAGCGCCGTTTATACTAACAGCATGATTAATCGACGATCACTCGCAAAAATCGCCGCTGGAGCATTGTCAGCTCTTGCACTGGCCGCAACCCTGTCCGCCCCCGCCTCGGCCTACGAGCCTGCACCCGAAGGCCCGGCGGGACTGACCTGCAACGCAGACATGAAGCGCGGGGATCCAGAGTTCCCCGGCCTTCTCAGGGGAGTGCAATACGCCTACTGGCCCGGCTCGAATGAAGGTGGTCAAGGCGTGGACGCCTTCGTCAATTTGAATCCAGTCCAGCACACGAACTTGGGATTCAATCCGAAAGCGCTCGTCAGGAAAAATGGCTATGATTCCCTGTTGTATGCGACCAATCCCGACGGCACTCTCTATGTGGTAGACGGCTATGAATCAACCGTAGTCAATAACACGTGGGCTGGAATTCGAACCATGACGGACGTTGTGGTGACCGACAAGTACGACTCTGTCACCGGTGTCACCTACACCTACGCCATCACCGATCAGGGTGCGCTTTATCGATACACGCAGTCGCAAGCGACCGCCAACATGTTCGGCAGGGTCCAAGTTTCCCCTCGCGGCTGGTGGCCGTTGAAGGGATTCAGCTACTGGATGACCAAGACCCTGTCCAACGGCGACCAAGCGGATATTTTCCTGTCCAACGCCTCGGACGGCCGGTTGCTGGAATACACCATTCCTCGGGCAACGCCGACGAAATGGTCCTCAAAAGTTGTTCGCTCCTCCACGTGGCAGAACTTTGTTTCCTTCTCCGTTGGAAACTGCACTGATGCCAATGGAAATCGGACACGAACCGCTCCGCTGCTCGCCACCACAAAGGCCGGCGATGTGTGGCTTTACTACGTCAGCAAATCAACTCCCGACGCGCTGCCAGCCGTCACCAATGGCACTCGCATCGCAACTGGTTTCGCCAACTCGTACAACAGCTGACGCTATATAAGCAGAAGTTCCGGGATCTGGCCGGAGCCTGCCAACGTGTTCTGCACCGCAGGGCCCGGCATGGCTGGCTCCGGTTGTTGCGCTCAACTTGGCAGTTCGGTGGGCAGTGGCCTGGTTCATCGATCAGCGCTCAAAGCAACAGGAGATTCCGGTCCGCAGTGACACCCGGCATTGAGCATCGGATTACCTCGCCGAAAAGCCAGGGCCGATTCAACGGCCATCTCCTGTACCACTGCCGCTGGCAACACAAAACCCCCGCACCCAATGGATGCGGGGGAGATGATGAAGTCTAAGCTTGGCTTAGAGGGCGCTAACCTTCTTGGCAATTGCCGACTTGCGGTTTGCAGCGTTGTTCTTGTGCAGAACACCCTTGCTTACAGCCTTGTCGAGCTTCTTGCCAGCCAGGCGCAATGCCTCGGTTGCCTTATCCTTGTCACCGGAGGCTACTGCCTCGTTGACGTTGCGGATTACGGTCTTAACCTCGGAACGGACAGCTACGTTACGCAGACGTGCCTTTTCGTTGGTCAGGATACGCTTCTTCTGGGACTTGATGTTAGCCACTTTAATAAACTCTCTCGTTTATCGTTTTATACGGTCGGTAGAGGGTTCATCCTTCAGGCCATCGACTGAGCGGTGTGGGGCACCTATGGCGACCCGAAGGGGGCGTGTTGCCCAACCTGCGCAACACACAAGGATTAACTTTATCAGACACGGGGCCCAACAACGAGTACTTAGGCTCGTTCGTTTAGGGCGTTCACCACATTTGAGAAGCGTTCCCGGTCCAAGATGGCCCCCTCGCGGCGAATGGACTGGTCATTCAGGCGAATGATGCGATCCAGCTTCACTTCGCTGGGACGCCGTTCCCGATCCCAACTCCCGGTTCCAATATCCATGTAGTCAGGATTCTGGTGGTTTGAGGTGTTCTTGTCCTTGCTCGTAAGCATGAGGCCAAGAAGCCACCCGCTGTCTCGACCGACAATCAGCACCGGACGGTCCTTGCCCTGGGAGTGGTCCTCTTCGTACGGCACCCAGCCCCAGACGATTTCGCCCGGATCGGCGTTGCCGTCCAATGATGGCTGGTACTCGTAGTTGATCGTCCCGCGGAAATCGCCCGGGTAACCGCCCGCAGCCGATGCGCCGGCGTTGCTCGCGCGCCCAGACGAGGCACCAGGGTTGCTCCGCGAGCCAGAATTCCCGGCGCTGCTCTTTCCTGCGGTGCGAGAGCGTGTCGCATTGATCTGCTTGAACACGCGCATCACGAGTCTAAGTATCTTCTCTGGATTCACTGCCATGAACGACAAACTACCAGCTGCCGATGGCTGAAATACGTGATGACTCGGAAACCATGACAGAATGGAGGCTAATCCAACTACGTCTTTTAGTCAGCTAGTGAGGTCTGTTTAGGTGTCTCCATTGGCCCGCACCGCTCAGGTGCCTGCCGCGACCGATCCGTCGCTTATCCGTAACTTCTGCATCATCGCCCATATCGACCATGGCAAGTCGACCCTGGCCGACCGCATGCTGCAGTTGACCGGCGTTGTCTCGGCCCGCGACATGAAGGCCCAATATCTGGATCGCATGGATATTGAGCGCGAACGCGGCATCACCATTAAGTCCCAGGCGGTTCGCATGCCATGGGAGTCCGAAGATGGGACCGCCTACGCGCTGAACATGATCGACACCCCGGGTCACGTCGACTTCACCTACGAAGTGTCGCGTTCCCTGGCCGCTTGCGAAGGCGCCATCCTGCTGGTCGACGCTGCCCAGGGGATCGAGGCCCAGACCCTCGCAAACCTGTACCTCGCTATTGAGGGCGACTTGACCATCATCCCGGTGCTGAACAAGATTGACCTTCCCAACGCGCAGCCTGAAAAATACGCCGCCGAACTGGCCAACCTGATTGGCTGCGAGCCAGATGAGGTGCTCAAGGTTTCGGGCAAGACCGGCGAAGGCGTCGAGGCGCTGCTCGATGAGGTCATCAAGCAGCTTCCACCGCCTGTCGGCGATGCCAAAGCGCCAGCGCGCGCCATGATCTTCGACTCGGTGTACGACACCTACCGCGGTGTGGTGACCTATGTACGTGTCGTGGATGGCAAGCTGTCTCCTCGCGAGAAGATCCAAATGATGTCCACCGGCACCACCCACGAACTGCTGGAAATCGGCGTATCCTCGCCAAACCCGGAGCCCACCAAGGGCCTGGGCGTTGGCGAAGTGGGCTACCTGATCACCGGTGTCAAGGACGTCCGCCAGTCCAAGGTGGGCGATACCGTCACCAACTACCTGAAGCCTGCCAGCGAGTCATTGGGCGGCTACGAAGAAGCCAAGCCAATGGTGTTCTCGGGCCTGTACCCGATGGACGGCACCGATTACCCGGTACTGCGTGACGCGCTGGACAAGCTGCAGCTCAACGACGCCGCCCTGACCTACGAGCCGGAAACGTCTGTCGCCCTGGGCTTCGGCTTCCGCGTGGGCTTCTTGGGCCTATTGCACCTGGAAATCACCCGGCAGCGCCTGGAGTCCGAGTTCAACCTGGATTTGATTTCCACCGCGCCGAACGTGGTGTACGAAGTCATGGGCGAAGACAAGCAGATGATCACCGTGACCAACCCTTCGGAGTTCCCGGACGGAAAGATCCTGGAAGTGCACGAGCCGATGGTGGCCGCCACCATTCTTGCTCCGAGTGAATTCATCGGCGCGGTCATGGAATTGTGCCAGACCCGGCGCGGCACCATGCGAGGCATGGACTACCTTTCCGAGGACCGCGTGGAGATGCGCTACCACTTGCCGTTGGCTGAAATCGTGTTCGACTTCTTCGACCAGCTCAAGTCCAAGACCCGCGGCTACGCCTCGCTGGACTGGAAGGCCGATGGCGAGCAGGTTGCCGACCTGGTCAAGGTCGACATCTTGTTGCAGGGCGACCAGGTGGATGCGTTTTCCGCGATCACCCACCGCGACAAGGCCTACGCCTATGGCACCATGATGACCGGCAAGCTGCGCGAATTGATTCCTCGCCAGCAGTTCGAGGTGCCGATCCAGGCTGCAATCGGTTCGCGCATCATTGCCCGCGAGAACATCCGCGCAATCCGCAAGGACGTTCTTGCCAAGTGCTACGGCGGCGATATCAGCCGCAAGCGCAAGCTGCTGGAGAAGCAGAAGGAAGGCAAGAAGCGCATGAAGATGGTTGGCCGTGTGGAAGTTCCGCAGGAAGCCTTCATCGCAGCCCTGTCCACCGACGAGCCGAAAAAGAAGTAAATGCCATCAGTACTGCCTGACGGCGATCCGGCTCCGGCCGATGGTCTGCTCCCGGCCTCATGCGCGCATGAGGCCCAGGGGCGGACCATGTCCTTTTATGTCCATATTCCGTTCTGCACGGTGCGCTGCGGCTACTGCGATTTCAACACGTACACCGCCACCGAGCTGGGTTCGGGTTCGAGCCAGGCGACCTATGCTGCCACGGTGAACAAGGAAATCAGCTTTGCCCGCGAGGTGATGGACCGCTCGGGCCAGCCGCACCGGGAAATTGAAACCGTCTTCTTTGGCGGCGGCACTCCGACGCTATTGCCCGCCGGTGACTTGGTATCGGTGCTCGGTCAGATTCGCCGGGACTTCGGCCTGAAGCCGGGTGCGGAAATCACCACCGAGGCCAACCCCGATTCGGTGACCCGCGAGAGCTTGCAAGAACTGGCCGACGGCGGATTCACCCGTGTTTCCTTCGGGATGCAGTCTGCTGTGCCCCATGTGCTCAAGGTCCTAGAACGAACCCATGATCCCAAGCGGGTACCCCAGGCTGTGGCATGGGCTCGCGAAGCCGGCCTTGATGTCAGTGTCGATCTGATCTACGGCACTCCGGGGGAGAGCCTGGAAGATTGGCGCATGAGCATCGAAGCGGCGCTGAGCTACGAGCCGGACCATATTTCCGCCTATGCGCTGATCATCGAAGAGGGAACCAAGCTTGCTGCGCAAATCCGCCGTGGCGAGGTTCCCAATATCGACGATGACGACCATGCCGAGAAATACCAGATGGCTGATGAGATGTTCGCTGCCGCCGGTTTCTCTTGGTACGAAGTGAGCAATTGGGCCAAGACTCCAGCCAACGCTTGCCAGCACAATATTGCGTACTGGAAGGGCGGCGACTGGTGGGGTGCAGGACCTGGCGCGCATTCGCACGTCGGCGGCCTGCGCTGGTGGAATGTGAAGCATCCAGCTGCGTATCAGCAGCGCATTGACGCAGGGATCTCACCCGGACACGGCCGAGAGTACCCCGATGCCCAGGCTGTCCAGCTGGAGCGAACGATGCTGTTGACCCGCCTGAGTTCCGGCATGCAAATCAGTGAGCTCGATGCCACCGGGCGCACCAAGGTCGCGGGGCTGATTGCTGATGAACTGATTGATGCCAAGGCGGCTTTTGCTGGCACCTTGGTGTTAACGCAACGAGGCCGGCTGCTAGCCGACCTCGTGGTGCGAGAATTGCTCGATTTCTAGACCTGGGTAGAACTGCTACTTCATCAGGCGAAGATTGAACTTGTAGCGGTAGGGGCGTCCCTTGTTGGCCTGAATGGCGGCAAGGGCGCCCGATACTGTCATCGTGACCCACAGGGCCACGGCAAGCACGGAGAAGAGCCAGCCGATGCCGGGCAGGATCGTGCATACGTTCAGCGCGATAGCCAGGATCGTGAGCGGAAAAGTGAAGTTGAAGGCTTCCTTGGATTCCTGGGCGGTGAATGCGCCTCGGTCACGAAAAACCGCAAAAATAATGGCAGACGGAATGCAGCCGAGAATGGCGCCGAAGTGGGCCATGGTCGACCATTGCCGGTCCTCGGTTGGAGTCAGCGGCAACGCAGCGGTTCGCGATCCTTCGAAGCGCGAATTCTCCGATGACTGCGTCTGGCGTGAAGTCACTGTTTTCCCTTGTCTTGCTGTGGCTGGTTTCTTCTCCATCATAGCTGGCTCGGTTCACGCAGATGCTTCATTACCGGGCTAAAGTCCAGCTATTGGTCAATTGTTAGGAAACCGTAATCTTCGGTGGTCAGAAAATCGATCAATTCTTCTATTCTTCCCAAAAGCTGTGGTTCCAGCTGCCCATAATGCGAAACCGTGGACAGGATCCGCTGCCAGCCGATACCGATATCCTCGGCAGTTTCGTGTGGCCAGCCAAAGGCGCGGAGCACACCGGTTTTCCAGTCGGTGCCCTTGGGGATGACAGGCCAGGCCTTGATTCCGAGCGTCGCGGGCTTGATCGCTTGCCAGACGTCGATATATGGGTGCCCGAGAATCAGGACGTTCTGTGCAGCGCCGGGGACCTTCATGGCCTCGGCGGCAATATGGGCCTCTTTGGTGCCGGCCACGAGGTGGTCAACGAGGATGCCAAGGCGGCGATCCGGGGAAGGGGCAAAATTGCGGATGGCTCCGGCCAAGTCGTCAACACCGTGCAGTGGTTCAACAACTATCCCCTCAACACGCAGGTCGTGGCCCCAAACCTTTTCCACGAGTTCCGCATCGTGCTTGCCTTCCACCCAGATTCGGCTGGCGCGTGCCTGGCGGGCCTTCAATCCGGTGACCGCACGGGAGCCGGAAGCGGAGACCAAGGTCCTGGGCTGCGCGGCCTTGGCTACCGGATCGACCAACTCGACGGGTTCGCCTTCGAGATAGAATCCGAAACCGGCCTGGAACGAGCGGGTCTTGCCATGGCGGTCCTCCAACACGATGATGCGCATGCCGCCGGACTTCTCGGTACGTATGACTTCGCCAACCCAGCCTGAGGTGGCATCTTCCAGAATCATGCCGCGTTCGATGGGTACCTGGCGGAGTTTTTTCTGTGCCGGGGCACTGAGATCTTGCGGTCCCCAGGAGTAATTAGCCACGTACTGCCTTTCGCTGTGATCGAATACGCTCGAAATCCAATGCTAGCAACCGTTGAACGTATTAGACTTGGCACTTGACAGGTTAGAGTGCCAAACCCTTCTGATAGGGATGCCAAGGAGGTGGCGTTGTGAGTGAGCTTCGGCGTTTGGATGTTTTGCGCGCCATCGTGGAAGACTACGTCCAGTCGCGTGAACCCGTTGGTTCCAAGGCGCTGCTCGATCGGCACAATCTTGGCGTCAGTGCGGCCACGATACGAAATGACATGGCCTTGCTGGAAGAAGAGGGCCTAATTGCTGCCCCTCACACCTCTTCGGGCCGTATTCCGACCGAAAAGGGCTATCGCCGCTTTGTCGATGAGATTGGCGAGCTCAAGCCGCTGTCCAGGGCCGAACGCGATGCCATCAACAAGATCCTGGATGACTCCACCGACCTGGATGAAATGCTCAAGAGCACTGTTCGGCTCTTGGCCAGATTGACTAATCAGGTGGCGATGATCCAGGTGCCGCACTACGACACCGCGTCGCTGAAGAACCTCGAACTGCTCAGCTTGGGCAGCTCCCAGGTGCTGATGGTCATGATTGCCTCCAACGGCACCGTGGACCAGCGCATGATGGCCGTTGCGCGCTTGTACTCGGATGCCGAATTGGCCGATCTGAAGTTGTGGCTGCTCAATAGTTTCGAAGGAGTCCAGCTCGCTGATCTGAGCGGCAAGCTGACCCGGGCCGGGTTGAACCCGCAGCAGCAATCCGAACCATTGGTGGACTGCGTATTGCACGCCTTGGAAGAAATGGCCCAGGCAGCCAATACCCAGCGCATCATCATGTCTGGAACAGCCAACTTGGCCCGCGTGGAAGGCGACTTCCCGCTGACCATCACCCCGGTGCTCGAAGCCCTCGAAGAACAGGTCGTGCTGCTCAAGCTCTTCTCCGAGCTGGAGGCCGACTCGTGCGGCGTGGCGGTGGCCATCGGCACCGAGCATCACTACGGGCAGCTCTCGGAGGCCGCGGTGATTGCCACGACCTACGGTGCCGACGTGCGCAACAAGCTTGGCGTGCTCGGCCCGACCCGCATGAACTATCCAACATCTATGGCCTCGGTGCGGGCAGTAGCCCGGTACCTGTCAAAGATTTTGGCGCACTAGCTACGCTGGCGATACGCTTAGCATTTTTTGAATTTTGCATTTTTAGGAAAGGACACGGCGAATAACGTGAGCTCGCATTACGAGACCCTGGGCGTTGCCAAGGACGCGACCCCTCAGGAAATCAAGAGTGCCTACCGAAAGCTGGCACGCAAACTGCACCCGGATGTGAATCCAAGCGACGACGCCGCAGAGCAGTTTAAGCTTGTGACCCGCGCTTACGAGGTTCTTTCCGACCAGACCAAGCGCTCGAACTACGATGCAACTGGCGATGAGAACGGCAACGGCCACCCGGGCTTTGGCGGCGGCGGCCAGGGCTTCGGCGGGTTCGGCGACATCTTCGAGCAGTTCTTCGGTGGCGGCCAGGCCCAGGGCCCGGCATCTCGTACCCAGCCGGGCCGTGACGCGCTGATCACCATCACGATTGACTTGGAAGACGCGGTCAAGGGCACTGTCTACCCGCTGGAGATGGAAACCGCAGTCACCTGCAAGACCTGCAACGGCACGTGCACCCGTGAGGGCACCAGCCCGGTCACCTGCGATATCTGCCATGGCGCCGGACAAGTGCAGCGGCCGGTCCGATCCTTCCTCGGCCAGATGATGACCGTGGAGACCTGCGCGGCCTGCCGCGGCTTCGGTACGACCATTCCGGACCCATGCTTGGAGTGCAACGGCGAAGGACGCGTGCGCGAGCATGTCTCCAAGTCGCTGAATGTTCCAGCAGGTGTCGATTCGGGCACCCGCATCCAGCTGCGCGGCCAGGGCGAGGCGGGCCCCGGCGGTGGACCGAATGGCAACCTGTTTGTCGAGGTTGACGTGCGCCGCCACAAGGTCTTCGAACGCGCGCAGACCGACCTGCATGCCAAGATGAGCCTCCCGATGACCGCAGCCGCACTGGGTTGCGAGCTCAAGCTGGAAACCTTTGACGGCGAACAGCCGATCAACGTCGAAGCCGGTGCGCAAGACGGCGACACCGTCACCTTGCCAGGACTGGGCGTGCCGCGCCTTCGTGGTGGCAAGCGCGGCGATATCATCGTGCATCTTCAGGTGGAGACCCCGACCAAGCTGGACGCTGCACAGCGCGATCTGCTTGAGCAGCTGGCCAAGCTGCGTGGCGAGGAAATGACCGCTGGACGCGTCGAGCATTCAGGTGGCATGTTCTCCCGGCTGCGCGACAAGCTGAACCAGCGCTGAGCATGAGCAACCACAGCTTCGTCATCGACTCCGAATTGGCACAAAACTCAGGTCCGGGGGATACCTTGGAGCTCTCCGGTCCAGAGGCCCATCACGCGGTGACGGTCAAACGAGTCGCGGCAGGTGAGCACCTGGACTTGCTCGACGGCCAGGGCCTTCGCCTTACTGTCGAAGTGCTGGGCACCGGCAAGGATCTGCTGCGCGCCAGGGTGCTCGAATGCACCCAGGAAAGGGGCAGCGACCATCCGGTCACCTTGGTGCAGGCGCTGTCCAAAGGCGAACGTGATTTGCAAGCCGTCGAGTCAGCGGTGGAGCTTGGAGTGCTTGCCGTGCGCCCGTGGCAAGCTGACCGATCGATCGTGCGCTGGAATGCTGCCAAGACGGACAAGGCCCTGGCAAAGTGGCGCGCCCAGGTCCGCTCGGCCCAGAAGCAATCCCGTCGCGCTTTTGAACCCGAGGTTCTGGCACCTGCTCATTCCAAGGAACTAGCGAAGGCTGTTGCTGAAGATGTCCAGGCCGGGGCACTGGTTCTGGTGCTGCACGAGCAGGCCACCCAGCCGGTGGCGGCGCATGTCGCCACCTGGCTTGCCGGGGCGGAACTGGGGCAGAAGGTTGTGATGATCGTCGGCCCCGAAGGGGGAATCTCCGATTCGGAGCTGCAGTCATTCACCGATGCTGGCGCGCATGCGGCCTTGTTGGGCCAGCACGTATTGCGGGCTTCCACCGCAGGACCGGCAGCGCTGGTATTGATCCGGCATTTGCTTGGCGAAATCTGACTAATATGGCTATTCGCGGGCACCTTGTGAAAGGTGCCCGCGAATTTTTGGGTTCTAGCGAAAAATATAGCGGTTCAAGCGCCGGTTATTTAACCGTGAAGACCGAAGTCACTTCGCCAACTTTTGCATCCGATTCGGTTTCCATGCCCCAGAAGGTGAGCCTGTAGGAACCGGGGGAGAGCCGCTCGCTGATGCTGAAGGCGCCACTTTTTTCAATTTTTCCGGGGATCACCTGCTTCTGCGCGGTGATCACCGTGAGTTTTCCGTCGGCGTCTTTTTTCTGCAGGGAGTAGAAGGTTCCAATATCAAACTTGGTTGTTCGTCCATTGATCCGTACTTTGCCATCTTCCAGTACCGTTCCGTACTGCGGATCCACGATCCAGATCGGCGCCATGAACTTGGGGTTGCGCTCATAAGCGTCTTCCAGCCGATGCCCGTCAAAAACCTCGGCATTCGGCTGGCCATCAACCAGGATCTTCACCGTCGGGGCAGAGTCGCCTACCAGAAGTCCGGAACTAGAGGCTGCAGCCGTTGCCGTGAAGACCAGCTGCTGGATCGAGCGTTCCGAGAGGCCTTCATCGAGGTGTGCGCTGAAGACCTTGGCGGGCAAATCCAAGGTGATCACGTTGGTTCCGCTCATCGAGACGCCGATTTCGTCAGATGCGCCCAGATGCGTGTAGCGATGCGGTCCGGCAGGCTCCGCGGACAGCAAGGTCCAGATGGCGTCGCCGATCGGCTCATTGTGGCGGTTATCCGCCAGATACTCGCGATACAGGAACACTCCGGTATCCGTATTTTCCAGCCAGTAGATCGGCAGCTTGGTTGCGACGCCGATCTGTTCACCAGCGTCGGTGGCACTCGGCAGGTTCAAGGACTCGGCGTTTGCGCTGGAAGGCATCTCAAAGGAGCTCTCGCGATTGCTCAAGCCGCAACCAGCGGCGATCACGAGGGCGGCAGCAATTCCGACAACGCCAATTCGGCGCGGAATTTTCTGCAAGAACCTTGACTGCACTACATACCAATCCGTGTAACTTTTTCGGTTTAGGGCTCGCAAAACATTTTGGAGCCGCTGTCATAGCTTGCCATACGAGTTGCCGCAATCTGCCCGAAATCAGCCGCGCCTACTAATCCGTAACCAAATCTATATCTTCGCGACCTGCTGGAAATAGATTCATTTAAGACTACTTTCAGGTTCTGCTCTTACGCTCAGGCCTGAATTTCCACCGGAGAACCCGATGACTGGATAGAATGGAACCAAGGACAAAGCAACACCACCATCAAGCTCACCAAAGGGGCACCAAGCACTGCATGCAGGTTGAACAGAATAAGACGCAAGCGGACTCGGAGTCCGCATCGCTCACCATTAGTTTTGATACAGCTGAACTCATGATTGCTACCTTGGGCCCGAATGATGAGCTCTTGCGGATCCTCTCCGGCGCCTACCCGCAGGTTAATTTCCGGCCTAATGGCCAAGCCCTTGTGCTGGCAGGAAACCCGCAACAGGTCCGCAAGGCACAGCGGGTGACCGAAGAAGCACGATCGCTGGCGATGCGCGGTTCACGCATGAGCGCGGAGACTATCGAGCAGATCATCAAGATGCTCAGCGCCGGGACCCCCGACGCTCCCACCGATGTTCTAGGCCTGAAGATCCTCTCCGGCCGCGGCCGGTCCATTCGCCCCAAGACGGTTAACCAGAAAAGCTACGTCGATGCCATAGAAGAGTCGACCATTACCTTCGGCATCGGGCCTGCCGGCACCGGCAAGACCTTCCTGGCCATGGCCATGGCAGTCGCCGCCTTGCAGGACAAGCAGGTCAACCGAATCATCCTGACTCGACCCGCAGTTGAAGCGGGGGAGAAGCTGGGCTTCCTTCCTGGCTCGCTGACGGAAAAAATCGACCCGTACCTGCGTCCGCTCTACGATGCGCTGCACGACATGGTTAATCCTGAGACCATCCCGCAGCTGCTGGAAGCGGGAACCATCGAGGTAGCGCCGCTGGCATATATGCGCGGGCGCACCTTGAACGACGCCTTCGTCATTCTTGACGAAGCGCAGAACACCACCAGCGAGCAGATGAAGATGTTCCTGACCCGTTTGGGCTTCGGTTCGAAGATGGTCGTCACCGGCGATATCACCCAGGTCGATCTTCCCAACAACGCGATCTCCGGGCTGCGCATGGCCAGCGACGTGCTTGAAGGGATCGATGACATCGCCGTCTGCCGGCTCGACGCATCAGATGTGGTCCGCCATCGCCTGATCGCTGACATCGTGTCCGCCTACGACCGCTGGGACGATACACGACGCAAAGAACACAACCGGGGACGGCGCAGCAAATGAGCATTGAAGTAAATAACGAAACCGAATACGACGTCGACCTCCAAGACGTCAGCGCACTGGCCGACTCGGTGCTCAAGGCCATGTACCTGCACCCCGAGACCGAGGTGTCAGTGGTATTCATCGACGAAGAGGCCATGAGCGCACTGCACGTTGAGTGGATGGACCTTGAGGGTCCCACCGATGTCATGAGCTTCCCCATGGATGAGCTGCGCCCGGGATCCGCCAGCGCACCGGGGGAGAACGGCATTCTCGGCGATATCGTGATTTGCCCTACGGTAGCCGAAGGCCAAGCCAAGGCCGGCGGCCACAGCACCCATGATGAAATCCTGTTGCTGACAACGCATGGCCTGTTGCACCTCATGGGCTTCGACCATATGGAACCCGACGAAAAAACAGAGATGTTCACTTTGCAACGCCGCCTGCTGGAGGCCTACACCGGGCGCCCGGCACCGAAAGAAACGGTGGAATAGCCCCGTGGAAATACTCTTGCTGATTCTCGCACTGGTCTTCATGGCGTTTTCCGCCGTGCTGACAGCAGCAGACTCAGCGTTCTACGCACTATCCCGCCACGCCGCAGAACGCTTGCGTGCCGAATCCAATTCGAAGTCGCTCTCCGCGATTCTCGACGAAACCGAAACCCACGCCCAGGCCATCAAGTTCTGGCGCATCTGGTTCGAAACCGCTTCCGCTGTGGCCGTCGCCCTGCTGGTCGCCCAATGGATTGAAAATGTCTGGCTGATCGGGCTCATATCGACTATTGCCATGGCCGGCTTGGGCTTTGTGCTGGTGAGCGTATCGCCTCGGCGCTACGGCCGCTCCAACGCGGAAAGCGTGGTGCAGAATACCGCACCGATGGTCCGGCTGCTACGCATTGTGCTCGGCCCGGTCACCAACTGGCTGGCGTCCATTGCCAAGGCATTGAGCCCCGGCGGAGTGGACGAAGTCGGATACCTGGGCAAGGAGCGCCTGCGGGACCTGGTAGACCGCGCCTCGGAAGGCGAAGATCTTGATGAGGAATCAGCGGAACTGATTTCCTCGGTCATCGATCTGGAGGAAACCAGTGTCCGCTCGGTGATGGTGCCTCGCACCGATATGGTGGTGCTCACCGCTGAACAGAGCATGCATAGTGCAATCGACCTGTTCATCGCCTCCGGCTATTCGCGTATCCCGCTGATCGGCGAGGACACGGACGATATCCAAGGCATCATCTACCTCAAGGACCTCATTCGCGAGATCCACGGGTTGCAGCAGGCCGAGACCTTGGCAGATCTGGCACGCAAGGTCCGCTTCGTCCCGGAATCCAAATCAGCTGCGGAGCTCCTGCAGGAACTGCAGAAGGAATCCATCCACCTGGCCGTTGTCATTGACGAGTACGGAGGAACCGCCGGACTGGTCACCCTCGAGGACCTGCTGGAGGAAATCGTCGGAGAGATCGATGACGAGTATGATCGGTCAAGGACCGAGCTGATCGAGAACCCCGATGGTTCCCTGTTTGCGGTAGCCACTGCGGCCATCGATGACATCGCCGACCATTTTGACATGCATATTGAAGAGGAAGACGTCGACACCGTTGGCGGTTTGCTCTCCAAGACCCTGGAATCGGTGCCGGTGCTCGGATCCACCGCCGATGTCAACGGCCTGAGGCTGACCGTGGTCTCCCTGGCCGGCAGACGCAACCGGATCGGCAAGATCCATGTAGAGCGCCTGGAAACGGACGCATCCGACCATATTGAGAACGACGAGGATTCCTCACATGAGCGAAAACCATAACCTGCTAGCCGCCAGCGGATGGCCGGAGAATTTCCGATCGGGATTCACCTCCTTCGTAGGACGGCCGAACGCCGGCAAGTCAACGCTGACCAATGCGCTGGTGGGCCAGAAGGTGGCCATCACCTCGGCCAAGCCGCAAACCACCCGCCACACCATTCGCGGCATTGTGCACCGCGAAGATGCGCAGCTGATCCTGGTCGACACCCCGGGCCTGCACCGCCCGCGCACCCTGCTGGGACAGCGGCTCAATGACCTGGTGGCAGACACCCTCTCGGAAGTCGACGCCATTGGCTTCTGCATTCCGGCCAACGAAAAGATCGGCCCCGGCGACCGGTTCATCGCCACCCAGCTGGCCCAATTGCAGCGCAAGCCGATCGTCGCCTTGGTCACCAAGGCGGATCTGGTGGACCGCGAACAGCTCGCCCAGCAATTGATCGCGGTCGCCGAAATGGGCACCCAGAACTTCGGGGAAAATGGCTTTGCCGCCATCATCCCGGTTTCTGCGGTGAAGGAATTCCAGGTCCAGGAGGTCGCCAACGTCCTGGTTGAGCAGCTGCCCAAGGGGCCGCCGCTATACCCTGACGGAGAGCTGACCGACGAGCCCGAGGCCAAAATGGTGGCCGAACTGATCCGCGAGGCCGCATTGGAAGGTGTGCGTGACGAGCTGCCGCACTCGCTGGCCGTGGTGGTCGAAGAGATGATTCCTCGCGAGGGCCGGCCAGAGAACAACCCAATGATCGATATCCACGTCTCGCTGTTCGTGGAGCGTTCAAGCCAGAAGGCCATCGTGATCGGCCGTGGCGGTTCGCGCCTGCGTGAAGTCGGTTCCAATGCGCGCCAGGGCATTGAGAAGCTGCTGGGCACCAAGGTGTACCTTGACCTGCACGTGAAGGTCGCCAAAGACTGGCAGCGCGATCCCAAGCAGCTTGGGCGCCTCGGCTTCTAAGCGGCACGGCACCCGGTGCCAAGAGGCATCTTCAACCGGCCGGAACCACTTGGTTCCGGCCGGTTTTTGCTTAACCGGCCGCTATTTGGCCAGCCGCTTCACGATCTGCCGGGCAATGATCCGATCCATTCCAGGCAGCCTGGTGGAACGCAGGATCAGCCGGCGCCAGAGCAGACCCAGCTTGCGGCGCGGCAGGAAGCTGTTGGCCGCCCGGCGCCCCGAAGCCTGCGCGGTGGCAATTTTCGGCCGCACCGCCCGTTCATACTCATCCAGGGCTGCCGGCAGCTGCTCCGGTCTGGAGACCGGGCCCAAGGCATCGCCCAACGCCGCTGCCGCGCAGACCGCCATCGCACCGCCCTGCCCGGCCAGCAGGGACACCGCGGCGGCTGCGTCCCCGATGAGCACCACGGCGCGCTGATGCCAGCAGGGCATGAGCACCTGGGCGACGGCATCGTCATAGGGATCCGGCGGGCACAGCTCCATCAGCCGGTCCACCTGCCTGCCGGCGCCGGCGAAGATCCGGCGCAAGCGTTCGCGGGTCCCGTCCAGCTGGGCCTGCGGATCCTGCCGGTAGACCAGGAATGAGGCGACCTCCGAGTCGCGCAAACCGTAGATCTCCGCGGCGCAATCCACCGTGTCGCTGAGCACGAACCGGTTCTTGAACTGCCGGTTCAGCGCCGGCTCGTGCACGATGAAGGACGCCGCGCGCATCCCCAGCGGGCTGAGGAAGTCCTGCTCGGGCCCGAAGAACGCGGCCCGCACCGCCGAGTGGATGCCATCGGCGCCGATCAGCAGGTCAGCGGTTTCCACCGGCTGCCCATCTCCGGCCCAGACCCGCACCTGTGCCCCGTCAAGCTCCATCCGCTCGATGTGCACGCCGTAGCGAACCTGCACCCGGCCTGTCTGCACCTCGTCCGGAGCCTTGAGCGCCGCGCTCTCCATATCGGGGCGCAGCAAGGAGAACACATTGCCGCCGGCCAGATCCGCGAATTTGAGGTAGCCCAGGCTGGCGGTGACCCGTCCGCCCGGATCCATGTATTCGGCCGCTTCCACCTGGTAGGCCGCCTCGGCCAGGTAGGGGTGCAGGCCGATGCGTTCGGAGGCTTCGACCCCCGGCCCGAAGAAGTCCATCATGTACCCATCGCGGCGTGGCGCCGCAGAGCGCTCGAGCACCAGCACCTGCCAACCGGCCAGCCCCAGCTGCAGTGCAGCCACCAGTCCGGCGATTCCCGCGCCGACGATGATCGCTTTCATCCGCAAACCTCCTTGGGCCGGTACCGTTCAATTCCCATACTTCGCCGGGAGGCCCGGGCTGTCTAGGGTCGTCGGCACGCCAGCTGTCCACAATGTGACACAGCGTCGACATAAGTTTGAGCACAGCCGAATCCTCGGTGTTATGCTCAATTCGTGCATTTCGAGCTTCTACTACTACTCAGCCGCTGCGAGGATCCAAAGGACCGCTAGTGGTCTACAGGCCGACCCCTCGTCGCGGAGTAGCTCTTGTCTGGCCCCACAAACTAAGCACTATTTTTGTCTAGGGGACACACCGAAATGCAAAACATGCAAAAATCTTCGAACATGCCAATCCACAAGTATGTTCCATTCCAGGACCAGATCGAAGTCAACCTGCCCGATCGCACCTGGCCCGACAAATACATCACCAAGGCCCCGCGCTGGTGCGCCGTCGACCTGCGCGACGGGAACCAGGCGCTGATCGACCCGATGAGCCCTGAGCGCAAGCACAAGATGTTCGACCTGCTGGTGCAGATGGGCTACAAGGAAATCGAAGTTGGCTTCCCATCGGCTTCGCAGACCGATTTCGACTTCGTGCGCCAGCTCATCGAGCAGGATCGCATCCCCGAAGATGTGACCATCCAGGTGCTCACCCAGTCCCGCGAACACCTGATCGAGCGCACCTACGAGGCGCTGGAAGGCGCCAAGCAGGCCATCGTCCACCTGTACAACTCCACCTCGATCCTGCAGCGCGAAGTCGTCTTCCGCCAGGACGAGGACGGCATCGTGGACATCGCCGTCCAGGGCGCCAGGATGTGCAAGAAGTACGAAGAGCAGCTGTCCGGCACCAAGATCACCTACGAGTACTCGCCGGAGTCCTACACCGGCACCGAGCTGGCCTTCGCCAAGCGCATTTCCGAGGCCGTGGCCGAAATCCTGGAAGCCACCCCGGAAAACAAGATGATCCTGAACCTGCCAGCCACCGTGGAAATGGCTACCCCGAACGTCTACGCGGACTCAATCGAGTGGATGCACCGCAACCTGGCCAACCGCGATTCGATCATCCTCTCGCTGCACCCGCATAACGACCGCGGCACCGGCGTGGCCGCGGCAGAACTGGGCTACCTGGCCGGCGCGGACCGCATCGAAGGCTGCCTGTTCGGCAACGGCGAGCGTACCGGCAACGTCGACCTGATCACCTTGGGCATGAACCTGTTTGGCCAGGGGATCGATCCTGAAATCGACTTCTCCGATATGGACCACATCCGCCGCACCGTTGAGTACTGCAACCAGCTGCCCGTGCCAGAACGCAGCCCCTACGGTGGCGACCTGGTCTTCACGGCCTTCTCCGGATCGCACCAGGATGCCATCAAGAAAGGCCTGGAGTCGATGGAAGCCAAGGCCGGCGCCGAGGGCAAGGACATCAACGAGCTGGTTTGGGCCGTTCCCTACCTGCCGATCGACCCGAAGGATATCGGCCGCTCCTACGAGGCTGTGATCCGCGTGAACTCGCAGTCCGGCAAGGGCGGTGTCGCGTACCTGCTGAAGAACGACTACAACTTGGATCTGCCACGCCGTGCCCAGATCGAGTTCTCCGGCGTCATCCAGCGCAAGACCGACACCGAAGGAGGCGAAATCTCCTCGGAGCGCATTTGGAATGTCTTCCAGGACGAATACCTGCCAGTTGCCAAGGATTCAGGCATGGATTCATGGGGCTACTACGAGATCGCTTCGGCTACGGCAACTTCTGCCGAAGATGGCAGCTTCCAGCTGGATACCAAGTTGATCATCGACGGCGTGGCCCATGAACGCACTGCCCAGGGCAACGGTCCACTGTCTGCGCTGGTGAAAATGCTCAACGACGACGGCGTGGACCTGCGCGTCCTGGATTACACCGAGCACGCCATGAGCGAAGGCGGCAACGCCAGTGCCGCAGCCTTCGTTGAATGCGCCGTTGGCGATCGCATCCTCTGGGGCATCGGCATGGACACCAACACGAACATTGCAGCACTCAAGGCCGTGGTATCGGCAGTGAACCGCGCGATCCGCGACGCTGCCTAAAGAGGCCAGCCCTTCTAGAACAAGTGCACGCCATGGCGAAGGCAATGTCCTTTGGCATGGCGTGCACTTTTTTCCCGCAGCATCCTCGCGACACCGGCAATCGTCCAGATTGCGCACTTTGATTGCGGTAGTGGGAGAATATTCTCCGTGTCCCGATCAGGTTTTGCTTCCAGGAGTTACCACACGCGTGGTTTGGTCTTGCGCACCCACAAGCTGGGAGAAGCGGACCGCATCATCACCTTGCTCACGCCCAAGGGCATTGTCCGCGCGGTGGCCAAGGGAGTTCGCCGAACGTCATCGCGGCTGGGTGCAACCCTCGAGCCGTTCATGGAGGTCGAAGCCCTGCTGGTGATGGGGCGGAACCTGGACATCGTGTCCCAGGCGCAGCTTCGCAATTCCTACGGGCAATTGCTGGTGGCAGATTATCCGAGCTACACCGTTGCCAACGCCATGGCCGAGATTGCCGAAAAGCTGCTCGAGGCCGAAGGCGACTCCACCTTGCAGCAATATCGGCTGTTCCATGGAGCCATCGCCCTGCTCTCCAAGCAGCGCGTGGATTCCGGCGCTGTGCTGGATTCCTATATATTGCGCGCGCTATCGATGGCAGGGTGGGCCCCATCCTTTACCGATTGCGTCAAGTGCGGCAAGCCCGGCCCGCATCAGGCCGTGCATATCCAGCTGGGCGGAGTGGTCTGCGCGGAATGCCGTCCGCCAGGTTCATTGTCGCCCCATCCGATCACCATTGACTATCTGCAGGCGCTGCTCGAAGGCAACTGGGCCAGCGTTGCCGAGGCCGGCCCTCGAGCACGCAAGCAGGCAGCAGACATCGTGGCAAACTATTTGCAGTGGCACCTTGAGCGTGCAGTGAATTCCCTACGTCTCGTGGAGAGAAATTGAAAAAACTTCCGAAGATCACCGGCCGGCGAGGTCCCGTAGCGCCATACGCGCATCCAGCGAATCCTCGCATGCCTGCAATTCCCCGGGAGCTGGTCCCTGAGCACGTGGCCATCGTGATGGACGGCAATGGACGCTGGGCCAATCAGCGCGGCCTGCCACGCACCGAAGGCCACCGCGCGGGTGAAGCAGCCCTCCTTGAAGTGATGGCCGGAGCAGTCGAAATGGGCATCAAGTACGTTTCGGTATATGCCTTCTCCACCGAAAACTGGAAGCGGAGCCCGGACGAGGTGCGCTTCCTGATGGGATTTTCCCGCGACGTCCTGCGCCGCCAGCGAGATACGCTGAATTCTTGGGGCGTGCGCATTCGCTGGTCTGGACGCGAACCCAGGCTGTGGAAGTCCGTGATCAACGAATTGCGTGCCGCCGAAGAGCTCACCGAGGCCAACCAGGGGTGCCAGCTGACCATGTGCGTGAATTATGGTGGGCGTGCGGAGATTGGCGATGCGGTGAGCGCTATTGCCAAAGATGTTGCCGCAGGGAAACTGCGCGCCAGCGCGGTGGGGGAGAAGACCATCGCCAAGTACCTGCATGCACCTGAACTGCCGGACGTCGACTTGTTCTTGCGCACCAGTGGCGAACAGCGAACCAGCAATTTCTTGCTCTGGCAGTCTGCGTACGCAGAAATGGTGTTCCTCGACCAGCTCTGGCCAGACGTCGACCGCCGCACGTTGTTCACCGCCGTCGAGGAGTACGCCAAGCGCGACCGGCGGTATGGTGGCGCAATCGACAAGCCACAGGCTTAGGGCCTATTTCCGGATATTGCCGACCAATCGCAGCCACAAGGCCAGATCCCGATAGGCAGTTGCCCTGGCTGGCTCGGCTGACGTGAAAACATCGTGCATGGCGCCCGGTACTTCGCACAGCGTGACGAAGCTTCCCAGCTTTCCTGCGCGAAGGCGGGTTTGCTGAACGTCAAGCACCGAATCGCAATGCTGCATATCCGGCGAATAGCTGGTTCCGATGCGGGTTTTGTCAGAAGTCATGACAAGGATCGGCAAGCGAAGATTCAGGCCCTTGGCAACGTGGGCATGCCCATCGAAGATGGCCTTGAGCCATCCAGCCGTATTGGGGAATGCCAGGCGCGGCCGCCACAGCCGGTGAACGTCCCATTCGCCGTGCGCTTGAGTGCTCAGGGATTGCCAATAGTGGTCAAATTCCGGACCTAACAGCTTGCGTCGGGGATTTGTTCTTGTTATCGCTTCCATGAGCCCGTGCATGGGTATGCGCAAGAACGCTGTTCCCTGGAACTCCAGCCACGGTGAATTCAGTACCAGCGCAGCGATTCCGGGGCTCTTGCGGGCAATCCACAGGCTCAGGATCAGGCCGCCGGTCGAATGGCCTTGGGCGACAATGGGCAGGGCCGGATGCTCGGATTTCATCACGGACAGCGCCGCATCGAGATCCTCGTCAAAAACCGCCAGATCGTCGACGTAGCCTGGCAGCTGGTGTTCTGATCTCAGGCTCCTGCCATGCCGGCGCAGATCAACGGCGTAGAAGTGATAGCCCTGGGCATGCCAGAAGAACGCTAATTCCTGGTTGTAAAAATAGTCGCTCCACCCGTGCACGCTGAGCACGATGCCCCGTGCTTTGCGCCCAAGCTTGTTTCGAATTCCCCGAGGACGGTAGTGAACCAGGGTTGCTACTGCGGGCCCTTCATCATCATCGCCGAAGTCCAAACTTTGGCATTCGAACGACTCGCCCAAAAGATCTTGAGACCACTCGCCGGCCGGCGTTGAGGCCAGGTAATCAGGCCACGCGTCGCTTTCGCGGATGATGTGCTCCTTCATATCTTGAATACTACTCATCTCAAGTTGTCTGTTTCGGGTTCTTCACGGGAAAATGGTTTCATGCGCATATACCCATTGGTCTTCAAGCACGTGTTCACCAAGATGGATCCTGAACAGGCTCACCATTTTGCTTTTAATGCCATCAAGATCGCGCAACGTGCTGGGCTCACCAAAGCGGCCCGCAAGTTTTTCGCTCCTGCGCCGAAACTGAAGAGAACGGTCATGGGAATCGACTTCCCGTCGCCTTTCGGACTGGCAGCCGGATTCGACAAGGGTGCTACCGGAATCGTTGCGCTCAGCGATATCGGATTCGGCCACGTTGAAATTGGTACCTTAACCGGACAGGCGCAGCCAGGCAACCCGCAGCCTCGGCTCTTCCGCCTCGTTGAAGACCGTGCAGTAATCAATCGCATGGGATTCAACAACGAAGGCGCTGAGCGTGTTGCAGCTCGAGTTGCCAGCGCGCGCCAGCACTTGAAGGGCGATTACCAGCAGACCCGGCCGGTCATCGGCGTCAACATCGGTAAGACCAAAGCAGTTGAGCTTGACGACGCTGTAGCGGACTACCTCGCCTCGACGCGCCAGCTGGCCATTCATGCAGACTACTTGGTGGTCAACGTTTCCAGCCCTAATACCCCTGGCCTTCGACTGCTACAAAGCGTCGAATCTTTGCGTCCATTGCTTTCCGAAGTAGGAGAGCTTGCCGACAAAGTCTCCGGACGGCACATTCCATTACTAGTGAAGATTGCTCCGGATCTGAGCGATGAGGATGTCTCGGACGTGGCACAGCTGGCAATAGAGCTAAAGCTCGATGGCATCATCGCGACAAATACGACCATTACCCGTGACGGCTTGAAGAGCGACGCGGCAAAGGTTGAAGAAATTGGTGCTGGCGGATTGTCTGGAGCACCGCTAAAGGAGCGTTCCCTGGCCGTGCTACGCCAGCTTCGTTCGCTCGTACCTGCTGACATGGCGCTCATTGCCGTCGGCGGCGTAGAAAGCGCACAAGATGTCAAGGATCGTTTGGACGCGGGCGCTGACCTCGTGCAGGGATACACTGCATTCTTGTATGAAGGCCCGTTCTGGGCTCGCTCCATCAACAAGGACCTTGAGCGCATGCTCTAGAGCGATCGAGATTCCACTCGCACCGTCTTGGAAAGCTTCGGGGCTGGAGAACGCCATCGTTCTCCAGCCCCGATCTGCGTTAAGGCAGGAGCGGGATGCAAAGAAGGATCGGGATCAGGCTTTGTATCTGCCGCTACAAGAAGATCCGCTCAGTAAATGCAGGGGGAGCGCACGAGGCAAAAAGCGTGTAGGGAATTGCATGACATGCGAGCTAAAACATTGTAATCCAATTTACAAAGTTTTTATCTTGTTCAAAATCGACAGGACATAGCAAAAAAGGCAAGCTCGAATGCGCTTGCCTCTATTGCTAAATTAAGGTTAATCAGTCGACCTTGGCCCCGCGTGCAACCTGCGGCTTAGGCAAGCGAAGCTTGCGGAACTGCATTCCACGCATCGCCGCGTACATGCGAACTCCGCGTTCCATGTGACCGAACTTGGCCACCAGACGGCGCTTGAGCAGAATCGACGTGACGATTGCTTCAAGGATGATCAAGGCGATAACAACCCAGAGCGCCAGCTGAACGAACACCTGGATTTGAAGGTTGCTCTGGAATACAAGCGAAATTACCAAGAATGCCAGAATGATGAACATCATGAACTCGCCAAACATCCAGCGAGAATCGATGAAATTACGGGTATAACGCTTTTGCTCACCCTTGTCGCGTGGCATGAGGTAGCGCTCGTCGCCGGATTCATTGGCTATGCGCAAGCGATTTTGAGCTTCAATTCGCTGCTGTCGCTCCGCTTCCTTGGCCGCCTTGCGGTCAGTCGGAACCAAAGGTCGCTGACGATTCGCCTGCTGCGCACTGCGCTTGGGCGTTGGCCCCGATTTGCGTCCATCGGCTGATTCCGATGACTGCTCTACGGGCTGTACATTTACGGGGGATTGAGGTTCATCCTTCTTACGTCCAAACACCCCTCTATCCTAGCCGGAATTAGCTTGTTGCGTGACATTCGATACGCAATGAATTGCTAGGCTGAAGACATGAGCACAAATTCTGTCTTCGACGCCGCTACGAACGGTGTTGATATTTCTTCAATAAAAGGCCACATTGATACGAACTTCGAGCAGATCCTCGATGAACTCAAGGCTTTAGTTTCCATTCCCAGCATTGCGTGGGAATCCTTTGATCCGCAGAACCTGGAAAAGTCGGCAGAAGCCGTTGCCGAACTGGCCAGGGATGCAGGAATGGAGAGCGTGGAGATTTTGCGTGAACCTGCCGAAAACGGCGCCATGGGCGCCCCGGCAGTCGTAGCCCGGCGCAAGGCCGCGCCAGGCAAGCCAACCGTCCTTTTGTACGCCCACCACGACGTGCAGCCTCCGGGCAGCGAAAAAGATTGGAATACCCCCGTATTCGAGGCCACCAAGATCGGCGACCGCCTCTTTGGCCGTGGGGCAGCGGACGACAAGGCCGGAATCATGGTCCATATCGCAGCTCTGCGCGCGGTGCTGGACCTCGTAAAAGATTTTGGCCTCGGCGTCACCTACTTCTTCGAGGGGGAGGAGGAAGCAGGCTCGCCGTCGTTCCGCAACTTCCTCGAAGCGCATCAGGACAAGCTCGCAGCCGACGTGATCGTTGTGGCCGATTCAAGCAACTGGGCTGTCGGCACTCCGGCGCTCACGAGTTCGCTGCGCGGGATGTGTGCCGCTGAAATCACCGTGCGGTCGCTCAAGCATGCGGTTCATTCCGGCATGTTCGGCGGCCCAGTATTGGATTCCCCGCTCCTCGCGGCAAAGCTCATCTCCACTTTCCACGATGAAGACGGCGCTGTTGCCGTTGCCGGCCTTGTTGCCAATGAATCAGCCGAAGTCGACTTTGACGAAGCGCAGTTCCGCAATGATTCAGGCGTCCTGGATTCATTCGAATTGGCCGGCACTGGAAAAATCACCGATCGCTTGTGGAATAAACCAGCGCTGAGCGTTATTGGAATGGATGTCCCCACCGTTGTCCAGTCGTCGAATACCCTGATTCCGCAAACTCGATTCAAGGTTTCAATGCGCTTGGCACCGGGCCAGGATCCAGCCAAGGCACTTCAGGCGCTGGAGGCGCATGTGAGGGGAGTCGACTTGCGCGGTGCGCAGGTGGATTTCAAGGCCACAGAAGCCGGCAATGCCTACAAGGCCGATCTGGAAGCTTCGGCGAACGACACTGCTCGCTGGGCTCTTGAACAAGCCTGGGGTGTTGTGCCGGTGAATATGGGATTGGGTGGATCAATTCCATTCATCGCTGATCTGCTTGAGGTTTTCCCGAAGGCGCAGATCCTCGTGACTGGAGTCGAGGATCCAGATTCCCGAGCCCACTCGGCGAATGAATCCCTGCACCTTGGCGACTTCCAGCATGCAATTGAGGCTGAAGCGCTGTTGCTGGCCAGGATCAACGCCGAAGGACTATGAAGCGTGTCATACGCCGTGACACAAGGGGAGAAATCCTCGCCGTAGCGACGTAGGATAGTAGCAAGAACAGGGGCGATGCTTCAGGGCAAACCTGATGCAGACGCCACAACGAGCAGTATGGGAGGAAATCATGACTGCAGCTGTTGACCAAACCAAGGGCGACCCAACCGAGTTGCCAACCCACGAGGTAAATATTTCCGACGTGGCCGCCGAAAAGGTGCGTTCGCTGTTGGAGCAGGAAGGCCGCGACGATCTGCGTCTGCGCATCGCCGTGCAGCCAGGTGGCTGCTCAGGCCTGATTTACCAGCTCTACTTCGATGAGCGCATGCTCGACGGCGACGCTGTTCGCAATTTCGACGGCGTAGAGGTCATCGTCGACAAGATGAGCGTTCCCTACCTAGCCGGTGCCTCGATCGACTTCGAAGACACCATCTCCAAGCAGGGCTTCACCATCGATAACCCTTCCGCCTCCGGCTCGTGCGCCTGTGGAGACTCCTTCCACTAGGCCCAAGGGAACTAACGCCGCTGTTCAAACGTTGAAGAAATTTCTCGTTAGAACGGCGGCGTTTTTCGGCATTCTGACCCCGAAGAGGGTAAGCTCTACGTTAAGTAGTAAAACTATGTTTCCCTTCGTAAGCCACCTCACTGTGCAACACGTTAAACCACGAGGTGACTTATGAAGACCACATTCTGCACCAACAAAGAGGAAGGGCCGTCTGTGAGTTCGCAAGACCGAACCGGCAGTCGCGGGTCTGCTAAAGCCAAAGTTCTGGCTTTAGTCGGCGCCGGCGCGCTGCTGTTGACGGGATGTTCAGCGGAGGCTAAACGCGGTTGGCTCCCAAACGTGGAGCGTGACACCACTAACCACACAGCTGCAATCCAGGATTTCTGGGTTCACTCGTGGATCGCCGTGGTCGTCATCGGTATTTTGACTTGGGGCTTGATGCTTTGGTGCATTATCGCCTACCGTCGCCGCAAGACCGACACCGGTTACCCCCGCCAGCTGAGCTACAACATGCCATTGGAGATCTTCTACACGGCCATTCCTTTGGTCCTTGTTCTAGTCTTCTTCAGCTTCAACAACACCCTGGAAAAGAGCATCAACAAGCCTGTTGATTCCGAGGTCGTAGTAGACGTTCGAGCCAAGCAGTGGTCTTGGGACTTCAACTACACCTACCAGGGCACTGAGAAGCATTTCGCTGGCACGCAGGCCCACCTGCACACCGATGGCTCGGAAGGCGCTCGTGAAGAACTGCCTACCTTGTACCTGCCAGCAGGCAAGTCGGTACAGCTGGATCTGAATAGCCGCGATGTCATTCACTCGTTCTGGGTTCCAGCCTTCTTGCAGAAGCTGGACATGATCCCGGGCAAGACCAATCACATCTACCTGACTCCTCAGGTTGAAGGCAACTACGACGGAAAGTGCGCCGAGCTTTGCGGCGAGTACCACTCCGAGATGCTCTTCAACGTGAAGGTTGTCAGCGACGCAGAGTTCAAGGCTCAGCTCGCAAAGATGGACGATGGACACATCGGCGAAGAATACGACCGCCAGCCGGACACGGTTAACGGCGTCGTAGTCGAACACGGGGAAGGAGAATAATCACGATGACAACGTTTGAGTATGCAACTGACGACGTCCGGTCGATTGCCCCAGCCATGGTGCCGAAGTCGAAGGGCCGCCTCTTCGTCGACTACATCACGACGACCGACCACAAGAAGATCGGGTACATGTACCTGATCAGCTCGTTCGTCCTGTTCTGCGTCGGTGGCGTTATGGCGCTGCTGATCCGTGCAGAGCTGTTCGAACCAGGCATGCAGATCCTGCAGACCAAGGAACAGTACAACCAGCTGTTCACCATGCACGGCACCGTCATGCTGCTGATGTTTGCAACCCCGCTCTTCGCAGGCTTCGCCAACGTCATGATGCCTTTGCAGATTGGTTCCCCGGATGTGGCTTTCCCACGTCTGAACGCACTGGCCTTCTGGTTCTTTGCAATGGGTTCGGCCATCGCCCTGGCCGGCTACCTCACCCCGCAGGGTGCAGCTAGCTTCGGTTGGTTCGCTTACGCGCCGCTCTCGAACACCACCTTCTCGCCAGGTGTCGGTGGAGACCTCTGGGTCTTCGGCCTGGCGCTGTCGGGCTTCGGCACCATCCTGGGTGCCGTCAACTTCATCACCACGATCATCTGCCTGCGTGCCCCTGGCATGACCATGTGGCGCATGTCGATCTTCTCGTGGAACACGCTGATCACCTCGCTGCTCGTGCTGATGGCCTTCCCGCCACTGGCAGCCGCGCTGTTCGCACTGGGTGCTGATCGCCGCTTTGGCGCTCACATCTTTGATCCCGAGAACGGCGGTGCCGTCCTCTGGCAGCACCTGTTCTGGTTCTTCGGACACCCAGAGGTCTACATCATTGCGTTGCCGTTCTTCGGCATTGTCTCGGAGATCTTCCCGGTCTTCAGCCGCAAGCCGATCTTCGGCTACAAGGGCCTGGTCTTCGCGACCATCTCGATCGCTGCCCTCTCGGTTTCCGTGTGGGCCCACCACATGTACGTAACCGGCTCGGTCATGCTGCCGTTCTTCGGTTTCATGACCATGCTGATCGCGGTGCCAACCGGCGTGAAGTTCTTCAACTGGATCGGTACCCTGTGGCGCGGTTCGATTACCTTCGAAACCCCCATGCTGTGGAGCATCGGCTTCATGATCACCTTCTTGTTCGGTGGCCTGACCGGTATCATCCTTTCCGCTCCCGCACTGGACTTCCACGTTTCGGACTCCTACTTCGTGGTGGCGCACTTCCACTACGTGGTCTTCGGTACCGTGGTCTTCGCCATGTTCGCTGGCTTCTACTTCTGGTGGCCAAAGTGGACCGGCAAGATGCTCAACGAGCGTCTTGGCAAGATCCACTTCTGGATGCTGTTCATCGGCTTCCACGGAACGTTCCTGATCCAGCACTGGCTGGGCGTCATGGGCATGCCACGTCGTTACGCCGACTACATGCCTGAAGATGGCTTCACTTTCATGAACCAGGTTTCGACTGTGTTCGCGTTCATCTTGGGCGCATCGATGATTCCGTTCTTCTGGAACGTATGGACCACTTTCCGCTACGCCAAGAAGGTTGAAGTTGATGATCCGTGGGGCTTCGGCGCCTCACTGGAGTGGGCGACTTCTTGCCCGCCACCACGTCACAACTTCCACTCGATTCCACGCATCCGTTCGGAGCGCCCAGCTCTGGACCTGCATCACCCGGAACTGAGCGGTCGCGTTACCCCGGAATCCCCGGTTGCGAAGATCTTCGGCCCTGCTGACCAGAAGGACCTGTAAAGATGAAAATTGAATCCTGGATCTTCCTGGGTGGCGTCTTCTTCTTCGCCCCTGTCGCCGTAGTTTACGGTTACATGACCAACTGGAGCGAATGGGTTGGCTTCCTGGCATTGCTGATGCTGGTAGGCCTGTCCGCAATGGTTGGCTGGTACTTGCTCTTCACTGCCAAGCGCATCGGCCCTCGTCCCGAGGACCGCGTTGACGGTGAGATCCACGAGAACGCCGGTGATATCGGCTTGTTCTCGCCATGGAGCTGGTGGCCACTGGTGCTGGCCGCCTCTGCGGCAATCTCCTTCCTTGGCCTCGCCGTAGGCTGGTGGGTCTTCTACATCGGAGCCGGCCTGGCCGTCGTCGGTGTGACCGGCTGGGTTTACGAATACAGCCGTGGAGACCACGCACACTAAGCAGTGACCTTGATGGGGTGACAAGCAATTGGCTTGTCACCCCATTAGTCTTTTAATTACAGCAGGGCCGGTATTGACTCGACGGCCCAGCCAGAGCCTAGGAGATCGATTATGCGCCACGCACCCCAGCCGAAGGTCGAGGGCCATCTTGATCCCGCAAGCAAGCAGAGCAAGTACCGTCAGATCCGGGAGATCCTCAAGACCCATGCACGCGAGGCCTGCAAACCTGGCTACAAGCTTCCGCCAGAACGCGAGCTCGCTGAGCACTTTTCCGTGGCCCGGAAGACCATCCGGCAGGCCATCGACGCGCTGGTCGATGAGCAGGTGCTCAAGCGCGTGGTTGGCATCGGCACTTTCGTGGTGCCAGAGAAGCTCGACCTTCGCGTCAGGTTGCATTCCTATTCCGAGGATATGATGCGCCGTGGCATGGTCCCGGACGCGCACGTTCTCGAATTTGCCGAAATCAAGGCCAACACCAACCTCGCCTTGCAGCTCATGGTGGAGGAAGGCACGCCGGTAGTGCAGTTCAAGCGTCTGCTGCTGGCCGACGGCACCCCAATGAGCCTTGACGAGAACTACATGCCAGCGGACTTGGTTCCGGGCTTCGTTGATGCCGAACCACCGTCCAAGCTCTATCAAGCACTCCACGAGCGCTACGGGATCCTTTTGGAGTGGGGCGAGGATCAGGTCGAAAGTACCGCCGCCAGCAAGAGCCAAGCCCATTTGCTGGCCGTTGAACCAGGGTTCCCGCTTTTGCAGATCACCCGCTACGCCTATATCGGTGAAAGGCTCGCCGACTATTCCGTATCGCTTTATCGCTCGGACCGCTACAAGCTCTTCGTACCACTGCAGCGCGTAGGCACGCGCACCCCGCGCTACACCGACTCGTTCTAGCCTCTGCATGCGGGGGAGCAAGCCTGCAAGCTCCGCAAGAAGCACGGCACCCCGAGCCCTTTCCGGTGGCTTACTGGCTGCTCTCGGCCGTGTGTACGGCCCTCGTCTCCGGGCACGGTCCGTTCTGCATCGATCACCAATGTTCGCAAATGTGCACACAGGCTGATGGGACACATGGATTCCCCGGCACCGATGTCTAGCGCAATGCGAATCTGGCCGCCAGAATTCCAATGGTGCCGCGCGAGAAGGCCAACGCCATAACGGCCATTGGGGGACACGTATCACCTGGCGACTGCCACAGGCCTTTGCCTGCCGCGGACGAGGCCCATCGCTCCCGTCGGTGACCGCTTGCGCCTCCCGCGCTTCTAAAGCGCCCAGAATCGTTCCTGCGGGCTTCTGGCGTGTTGGGTTAAATAAAGGAGGGACACACCTTTCGGTGTGTCCCTCCTTCTGTGACTAACGCGAGTCGGAATTACTTCCCGATCGAGTCCTGCATGTCGCCCTCAACCTCATGGTGGCCGTGAGCAGCATGTGCTGCTTCCAGTTCCGATGGGGTTACCGGGGCGACTCGATCTTCGAAGAAGAACTTCGAGATCAGTGCACGGCGCTTCTCCGAACCGGAGATGTGGCCGGCAGCGTCAGGCTCAGCCGGAATGTACTGGCGATCCACGAAGTTGGTCAAGAGGTAGCGCTTGTACACGTCGACCTCTTCATGCTTCTCGCTGAAGCCGCCTTCCGGCGACATCTGGATGATGCCCGCTTCGCGGCCGTGCAAGACGATCTCGCGATCCTTGCGCTGCAGCGACAGGCAAATGCGGCGGGTCAACCAGAAGCCCAGGATCGGGCCGAGGAAGAACAGTGCGCGCAACCAGTAGGTCACGTCATTCAGCGCCACGTGGAAGTGGGTTGCGATCAAGTCAGAGGATGCAGCTGCCCACATCACGCTGTAGAAGATCACACCAGCAACACCCATAGCGGTACGGAACGGCGCGTTGCGCGGACGATCCAGCAAGTGGTGCTCGCGGTTGTCCTTGGTTACCCAACGCTCGATCCATGGCCATGCGAACATCACCACGAAGAGCGCGCCAGCAGGAACCAGTGCCGGAAGCAGAACCGACAGCACCAGGGTGTTGTCACCCCAAGGGAACGGGATGATCCACTCGAAGCTGAAGTTGCCCAGGGTACCTGGCATCAAGCGCAGTGCACCATCAACGAAGCCGATGTACCAGTCAGGCTGGGTACCAGCCGAAACAGGGGATGGGTCGTATGGTCCGTAGTTCCAGATCGGGTTGATCTGGAAGAGGCCAGCGATGAATGCCACGATGCCGAAGACGATGAAGAAGAATCCACCGGCCTTAGCAGCGTAAACCGGGCCAACAGGGAAGCCAACAACATTGTCGTTGGTGCGGCCTGGGCCTGGGTACTGGGTGTGCTTGTGGGTCACAACCATGAAGAGGTGGACAACGATGAGCAAGATGATCACCGCAGGCACAATCATGATGTGCAGCGAGTACAGGCGCTGGATTACGTGCTCGCCTGGGAACTCGCCACCGAAGAAGAACATCGACAGGTAGGTGCCAACGATGGGGATCGCCTTCATGACGCCGTCGATGATGCGCAGGCCGTTACCGGAAAGCAGATCATCAGGCAAGGAGTAGCCAGTGAAGCCAGCAGCCAGGCCCATGATCAGCAGCACGCCACCGACAACCCAGTTCAATTCACGGGGGCGGCGGAATGCGCCGGTGAAGAACACGCGGAGCATGTGGACGGACAGCGATGCTACGAAGAGCAGTGCCGACCAGTGGTGCACCTGGCGCATGAACAGGCCACCGCGCACGTCGAAGGAGATATCCATGGTGGAAGCCATGGCGGTCGACATGCCCAGACCCTTCATAGGCACATACGAACCGTTGTAGACCACGTGGGCCATCGACGGATCGAAGAAGAAGGTCAGGAAGGTGCCGGAAAGCAGCAGCAACACGAAGGTGTACATTGCCACTTCACCGAACATGAACGACCAGTGGTCAGGGAAGATCTTGCGACCGAATTCCTTGACCATGGCCGAGGCGCCAACACGTGAATCCACGAAGTTGGCGATACGACCGGTGGCGGTCGATGCCTGGTATTCGTTAGTCGTCGTCATGATTAACCACGCTCCCAGTAGGACGGGCCAACAGGCTCATGGAAGTCGCTCTGCGCAACCAGGTAGCCTTCGGAGTCCACGGTGATTGGCAGCTGTGGAAGTGCGTGACCAGCTGGGCCGAAGATAACCTTGCATTCCTGGGTCAGGTCGAAGGTCGACTGGTGGCAAGGGCACAGCAGGTGGTGCGTGTGCTGCTCGTACAGTGCGATTGGGCAACCGACGTGGGTGCAAATCTTGGAGTATGCGACGATGCCGTCCACGTTCCAGTCTTCGCGTCCCTCGGAGATCTGCATTTCTGCTGGATCCATGCGCATCAGCAGAACTACGGCCTTGGCCTTTTCGTTCAGCGGATTCTCGGTATCGTTGATGCCCTCTGGGACAACGTGGAAGGCCGAGCCGATCTGGACATCAGATGCCTTGATCGGGGTACCGGATGGGTCGCGGGTCAAGCGGATGCCCGTGTCCCACATGGTGTGGCGCAGGGAATCGATCATCTGGTTCGCGGTGTTGCCGGTGCGGTCCAGGTCGCGGAACATGAAGATCGCCGGAATCGGAGCCAAGGCAATGGCACCGATCAGGGTGTTGCGGATCAGCGGACGACGCTTGATGCCGGATTCTTCAAGAACGGTATCTACGATCTCGACTGCATCCTGGCGGTCTTCTTCAGATCGGATCTCGTGGCGCATTTCCATGAGCTCGTGATCCGGCATGAGGGTCTTTGCCCAGTGAACAATACCTACACCGATACCGAGCATCGCGAATGCGGTGCCCAGGCCCAGTGCAGCGTTCTGCACACGCAGCTCAGCGAAAGACATTTCGCCCAGGCGGCCCAAGACGAAGTAGGCCACGAAGAAGAAGAGCGTTCCGATGATGGAGATGGTAAATAGGAGCGCTACTTGACGCTCGTGTCGCTTGGCTGCGCGCGGATCGCGATCTGCGAGACGCGGACGATGGGGTGGCAAGCCCGGATCGGGGAAACGATCCTGAGCTACATCGTCAGCCTTAGCAACGGTGCCCGAGTTTTCGGGACTGCCGTGACTATGGTCGCCCATGTTTCTCTCTCATCCTTCTGTTAGGAAATTATGTACGTAGTGATGGTTACGGCCAGTGCCGTGGTTTGCCTTAGGAAGGACGCGAGGTCAACCAAATGGTGAAGGCGATGATGATGCCCAGACCTGCGGTCCAGGTGAACAAGCCTTCAGCAACTGGACCCAGGGAGCCCAGGGCCGCACCGCCAGCAGAACCATTGGCTTCAATGGTCTTCAGGAAGGTGATGACATCACGCTTCTCGTCTGGGGTGATATTCGAGTCATTGAACACGGGCATGTTCTGTGGGCCGGTAGCCATCGCTTCGTAGATGTGCTTCTCAGTTACGCCGGTCAGCGTCGGAGCAAACTTTCCTCGGGTCAAAGCACCACCGGCTGCTGCCGCGTTGTGGCACATTGCGCAGTTCACGCGGAAGACAGTACCACCATGGGCAGCATCGCCCTTGGTGGTATCGAGGTATTCCTCATCCGGAATCGCTGGACCCGCACCCAGGCTGGCCACGTAGGCCGACAGCTGGGAGATCTGCTTGTCATCGAACTGGACTGGCTTCACCTGGGCCTGGGGGCCCTGCATCTGCATTGGCATGCGGCCGGTGCCCACCTGAAAGTCAACAGACGCGGCGCCAACACCGATCAGCGAAGGACCGGAGTCCGAGCCTTCAGCATTCATACCGTGGCAGGTAGCACAGTTGGCGACGAAAAGCTTCTGACCTTCGTCAACATCGGTCTGCGATGCGGCGGTGGTCTCAGCGGCCTTCGCTTCGCTGATGTTTCCTGCTGCGGTGTAGAGACTGCCGGTAATCAGCAATCCAAACAGAAGCAGGGCCACAGCGGCGAGCGGGTGGCGGCGCTTTTTCGAAAGAGCCTTCACTTGCTGGTTCCTCACTTAGTTTCTTTGGTGTGGTGTTGCCGTACTTCTTGGTGTGGCAACTAATGACTAAAAGTTGCTACTTCAAGAAGTAGATGATCGCAAACAGCGCGATCCAAACAACGTCAACGAAGTGCCAGTAGTAGGACACAACGATGGAACCCGTTGCTTCGAAGTGGCCAAACTTCTTAGCCAGCATTGCACGACCAATGATCAGCAGGAATGCAATCAGGCCACCGGTGACGTGAAGGCCGTGGAAGCCGGTGGTCATGTAGAAGGCTGAGGCGTAGGAGTTCGAGTTCAGTGCTACGCCCTCGTGAACGAGGGTGACGTATTCATAGGCCTGGACCGAGACGAAGATTGCACCAAGGATGAAGGTGAGAATGAACCATTCGATCATTCCCCATTCCTTGAAGTTGAATAGTCCGCCGGAACGGCGAGGCTTGAATTCTTCGGCACGGAACACGCCAAGCTGACACGAGAACGAGCTGGACACCAGAATCAAGGTGTTAACCAGCGCAAACGGCACGTTGAGTTTGGCAGTTTCAGTCGCCCATAGTTCGGGCGCGGCAGCCCGGAGGCTGAAATACATGGCGAAGAGGGCGGCGAAGAACATGAGCTCGCTGGAGAGCCACACCATCGTTCCCACCGACACCATGTTTGGGCGGTTCGGCGCATGTGGCGCCGTCGTATTTGGGGCATGAGTCGCAGTTGTCACACTGACATTATGTCTCTAAATGCCCCTCAGATACCAATGCAGAAAGGCGTTGTCGGAGGTTTTTTGCGCCACACAACGACAACAACCGCGGAAACACGGGGAAGTATGCAGAAAACTCTTTCTACAATTCGTAGAGCTTGATTCGGCGAGTCTTGCTAAACAATCATTTATGCAACACTCTTGTAGCCTATTTATCCCTAGAAACACTAGGATTCTAGCGATTTGAGACACATCATTTGGCGACATGAATTGGGTCTGGGACTGCCGGCTCGATAGGCTTTCATTTGTGTCAACGAGCCTTGAAAACGAAAAGTTCCCAACGTGGCCAGATCTCTTAGCCACCCTGATTAGCGGTGGCGATCTCAGTCGCGTTCAGGCAGCGTGGGCCATGAATGAGATCATGAGCGGCGAGGCCAGCGATGTTCAAATTGCCGGCTTCCTGGTTGCCTTGCGCTCCAAAGGTGAAACCGTCGCGGAGCTGACCGGCCTCGTGGATTCCATGGTTGCCAATGCGAAGCCATTGAACATCAAAGCACAAACATTGGACATTGTGGGGACCGGCGGAGATCGCCAGAACACCGTCAACATCTCGACGATGGCCACATTGGTCTGCGCAGGCGCCGGCATCAACATTGTTAAACACGGCAACCGCGCCTCATCATCCTCCTCTGGATCGGCTGACGTCCTTGAAGCGCTCGGCGTCCGCCTTGATGTACCAATCGAGAGGCTTGTCGAGGTGTACGACAAGGTCGGAATCGCGTTCTGCTTTGCCAACGTTTTCCACCCGTCAATGCGCCATGTTGCCGTGGCCAGGCGCCAGCTGCGCGTGCCAACAGCTTTCAACTTCATGGGGCCCCTGACAAACCCCGCCCTTCCCAGCTCGTCGGCCATCGGCTGCTCAGACTTGGCAATGGCTCCAATCATGGCCGGCGTCTTGGCCAGCCGCGGTTCTCGCGGCCTGGTCTTCCGGGGCAACGACGGCCTCGATGAGCTGACCACCACCGCACCCAACCGGGTATGGGAGGTTCGCGATGGACGGGTCAACGAGTTCATTTTTGATGCGCAGGATCTCGGCATAGCGCGCGCAAGCATCGAACAGCTCCGCGGAGGCGACGCCCTACACAATGCAGAGGTTGTCAAAGAGATCGTCTCTGGAGGGCAGGGGCCAATTCGCGATGCCGTTGTGTTGAACGCAGCAGCGGGAATAGTTGCCTACGAACCAACGAACGAGGGCGGCTTCGAAGAACGCATGGCGATCGCCGTCGCAAAGGCATCCGCCTCGATTGATTCCGGAGCAGCAAAGACCGTTCTGGCCAATTGGTCGCAGACCACTCAGAGGATCGTAGGCGAGTAGTACACCGGCTTAAACAAGGACGAGTTCTGGTTGCCGCTAATACAAGCGGCAACCAGAACCCGTCCGTCGTTCTGTGGCTTCAGTCGTCCAAGCCCAGGGAAAAAGCTGCTTCCAAGTCATGATCCGAATAAGCACGGAATGCAATATGGGTTTGGGTGCCCCGGATCCCAGGAATCTTGGAGAGCTTGTTGGCGATTACCTCCGCCAGATCCTCATGCTTGTGGACCCTGGCTACCGCGATCAGATCCCAATCGCCAGCGACGGAATAGACTTCGCTGATCCCTGAGATTGCGGAAATCTGTTGAGCACACTCCGGGATGCTGTCCGTGGCCGTCTGAATCATGACGAATGCAGTAACCATAATTGCGCCTTTCACTACTTGAGCCTTCACACTGAAGGCCTACGACTTAGTTTCAACTCTAGTCGAAAATACAATTTCAGCGAGTCGGTCAAACGCGATATGGACGCGGTTCACAAGCCTTAAAGTTAGTATTTAGATTTACAATGCTTTATACTTGTCGCATGATTGTTTTAACCATCGACCAGCGGCGCTCACGTTCTTCGGAAGACAAGGTGCAAGCTCTCATTGAACAGGCCAACGCCACAGTTCCGGTAGTGCGTCCATTCCAGCGTACCGCCGGAGATGAAGTTCAAGCTGTACTCGATAATGCGTCGGAAGCGATTCGATTGGCAGTCATGATGGCAGCTTCGGGGGATTGGAGCGTCGGTCTCGGATTCGGCCAGGTTGAGACCCCTTTGCCAAAAGAGACACGGGCCGGTCGTGGTCCAGCTTTTGAATACGCCCGAGTCGCCGTTGAGCGCTCAAAGAATACGAATGCGCACGTTGCCGTCCATGGGCCCTCCCATGAAGCAACGCGGCTAGAAGCCGAGCTCCAGCTAACCGCCTGTATTGTCGCCAAGCGCAGGGCCACCGCCTGGGAAGCCGGAACCTTGGCAGACGAGGGCTTTACGCAGCAACAAATTGCCAAGGAATTGGGAATCACCCAGCAGGCAGTTTCGTCTCGCTTATCCGCAGCACTATGGTTTGAGGCAAATCGAATGATGGATGAGGCAGCGAAGTCACTGACTCGACAATTGAAAATGCTAGGAGAGTCGTAGATGTTTTGGATCGCGTGGGGGAGTCTGAGCCTAGCCACAATACTTTCTTGCCTCGCTGCGTATCTGGGTTACGCCATGGGAAAGCGGGCGCGTAGGCGCGAAGTTCTCATTGTGATCTCCGGACTTCTGGCTGCTACTGCGGCAGTTTTATCCGCAGCATCCGGTGCAACTGATCAGTCCAGCCATGTACCGACACTGCATGTCGTAATGCTCTCGTCCATATTCGCGGTGAGTTTTGGTGGACCATTTACGGAACTCGTTTTCAAGCTGGCCGCCAAAAATGATTCAGAGATCGATAAGGAAGAGTCCGACCCATCTCCGCTTCGTGGCGGATTATGGATCGGACTCCTGGAGCGAGCTGCCATCGTCAGTACGTTATGGGCCGGTTGGCCAGAAGGCATCGCCATCGTACTGGCGGTTAAAGGACTCGGCCGGTTCTCTGAATTGAAAGACCACCGCGCGGCTGAACAATTCATCTTGGGCACGTTCTCCAGCAGCTTGGTTGCTGCCGGCTCCTACGGGCTAGGCCTGTTGTTGCTGTGATCGTTTAGCGACAAATCCGCAGACTGCTCGTCGGCCAAGCAAGAATAGCCCAAGAACAATCAACGTGACGATCACGAATGAAATGGCGGCCGTCTTTCCCATCAATAAGCGTGTCGCAACACCCAAGACGACGGTTCCGAGCCAGACCAGAATACCTGTTGGCCAAAGTTTGTTAATCGACTGCCATGGCCGCGACAGGACAGTCATGACGACATAGGCTAAGAGGAAGGGCAGAGCAGTCATGAAGATCCCGCTGATTCCCAGCCCATGCTCATGTTCTCGGCGTCCCAGCAACGCGAAGAGAACGATGAGGAGAACGTCTATGAAAACCATCCAGGGCCACTTGCTCATACTTTGCTTCATGTACTCATGATAGGGATGCCTCCGTCGAATTCACGGTACCTTTCAGGACGAGAACGCTGTTGATTCAGACACAGCAGAGCACCGTCAGCAAGAACAGGCCCACCGGCAGTTATTCAATGGTCGATAATCAGTTTTGGGAGCGTAGAATTCTTGTCTTCGGCAACGACGTGGATGAACAAGCAACAAATCTGGCTCTATTTACTGGCTATCGCGGCAGGCTGCCTTGTTGGCGGGCGCATCCCGAACCTCAACAGCGTCCTTGGTGCTACGATCAACCCATTCTTGGGCATACTGCTTTACATCACGTTCCTGAGCACCCCTCTGACCAAGCTGGTCGAAGGTTTCAAGGATTTCAGATTCATCTCGGTTCTGGTGGTAACCAACTTTATGGTGATCCCGATCTTGGTTTACGTTTTGACGAGATTCATCCAAGCCGATAAAGCTGTTTTGATCGGTGTCGCCCTCGTCTTGTTGGCGCCATGTGTGGACTACGTCATCGTTTTTTCAGGACTGGCCGGGGGAGAGAACCACAAGCTGCTCGCCGCAACACCGCTCTTGCTGCTACTGCAGATGCTGCTGATTCCCATCTATATGTACGTCATAGTCGGGGAATCCTCATTGAAGATGCCTGCGCCAGAACCATTTGCAGCAACCCTGGCATTGCTCATATTCTTACCGCTTGTGCTTGCGTTTACTACTCAGGTCCTGGGCAATAAATTCGCTTGCTTCAGCGATATCGCTTGCCGCGCAGAGAACTTCATGGTGCCAGCCATGATGGGAACGCTTTTCAGCGTGGTGGGTTCACAAATCCACACGTTGACTGATCATGCCGAAAGCCTGCTTCAGGCGGCACTAGTATTTATTATCTTTATCCCTGTGGCAGGTTTCGCCACGTTTCATATTGGCAAAGCATTCGGCCTCCCCGCGACGGCCCTGCGTGCTGTCAGCTTCAGCGGGGTCACAAGAAATTCCCTGGTTGTACTACCCATCGCACTGGCCTTGCCGATTGAATATTCCCTGGCCTCATCAGTCGTAGTGACGCAGACGCTTATTGAGCTCGTGGCGATGCTCGTCATGGTTAGGGTCGTGCCGCTACTTATTAGGGCGACGCCGAACAATCCCCTGGGAAGTCCTAGAGGCTAAAGTACGCTTTGCCTCCAACTCGGAAAACCGGTCCGTGCAGTCAGGGCCGAAGAAGACTGGCCCGAAGCCAGGTGCTCCAACAGGAGCTGATCAGCTTCGGCCACCTGGAGGGCCCATGACCAGCATGGTGGAAAAGACCGCGACAATCACAGCAAAGAGCGCGATGGATGAAAGAACCGGTCGCCCAACAAGCCAACGCATGGCCGAATCCATCCAACGCTGATCTGCCGGATGTTCACTGGCTTGAGTGCGCCAGGAGCCAACAAGTTTGCCTCGACGCTCGAGCCACCTGTCAAAAGGAACTGTCAAGTACGGAACCACGGATGTTGATGCAGCGCCGAGAATTAGCCTCTTGCTCCAGCGCTGATTCATGCCGACCAAGATGGAAGTGGCAATGTAAGTAAGGAAGACGAAGCCGTGGACGAAGCCTGCAATCGATACCGGCCAGTCACCGACTTTCACTGCGTACTTGAGAACCATTGCGATAATCAATAACGTCCAGGTGATCGCTTCTGCACGAGCAACCGTACGGTATAGGGCGCTTGGTGACATAGTCTTGCGTCAGTCCTTGAAAGATAGGGGAGTGCTACGTCTTTAGTAGCTCCTTCTAGACTAACCTGACAGGCACCCTGCAATTTTCTCAATTCCGAATTAGCGACACATTGCTGACGCTCTAACAGTGGCCATTCCGGTGTTTCGATGCAAGCCGAAAAGTTCGACGCAAAGAGTTTTGGATGCAGCCACGTTTCCAGGAACACTCCAAATTATTGCTGCTGGCTGAGGAGCCCTAAAGCCCGCGACTCTAAAAATAATCGGCAAGATTGCCGGTTCGGCTGATGTTCAAAAGCACTGACGTTGAGTTCAGGAGGTCCCAGAGAACACGTCTGCACATCGGTGTCGATGCAAGCAAGCTCCGAGGCATCTTCATTGTCAACGTCCCCGTTGGCCAAAACGAGCCGGTGCTTAGCAATTTCAAGCGTTTTGTTCTGATTAGGTGAACCTCAAAATCGTACGAGCGAAACTGGACTATTGGGGAGTGGCAGATTTCCATTACTTTACATAATGTAGATTATCGGCTTACCGATAATCTACGCGAAAGTAGTGCAGATACCAGCTAATCCGCCTATCAATGCTGCCTCAATCGTCTGTGGAATCCGAAGCACCCTGCAGCTCAAGTCGGTGCGCTGCAAAGTCCAAAGTTTGGCGAATAAACTGGCGGGAAAGCTCATCGTGCATCGAGTAGATCACGTGACGGCCAGACTTTTTCGTTTGCAGGACCCCGGCGGTCCTCATGCGCGAAAGCAATTGGCCGGCCACCGTCGGGCTGACACCTATCAGCTGTGCGAGCTCAGACAATGTCAGATCCCGATCACACAGCGCCCAGAGCATTTGAAGCCGCAAAGGATCGGATAATGTCTTGAGAACGGTCACCGTCATATCCAGCAGATCACTCGATATGATTTCTGCTCGCGCCCTCGGGACGCTATATTCACCAGTCATCACGAACACTCCCTGAACCCATGGCATCAACTCCTCGACCATTCAGCCTTTCGCAAACTGCTTGCCGAGTGTGTCCATTATGGACTTACCCGCTGGAAAAGCGATAGGCGTAGCGAAAATTCACACCGGCCAGCCTTCGGCGAGCCCTTGCCTGGCGCAACTCCCCTGAATAAATCATCCGAAATGAATTGAGGGTTTCAACGCCTGACTAGGTATTTTGAATATTTCTCAGGCTTGTGAACGGCATTGCAATGATGGTGTCAAGAATTGATAGATCGCCTGTGAATTGGATGCCGCATCCGCGAATGGCAAAATTTAGTTATGCCCGAACCGTCGTTACGAAATTCCGCAAAGAATGCACTGGCCAAGCAAATCCTGGATTCCCTGGCTGCAGAAGGAATTATCGCTGATCCTACCCAGCAACAGCTCATCGACGTTCTGGGCAAGACGGTCGGACCAGCCTCGAAGAACGCCCCGCAAAGCGCCTATATCTACGGCCCGCCAGGTCGAGGGAAAACGGTTATCGCCAATTCGTTGGTTGCGCATCTCCCGGCGCACAGCACTAGGAGATTTCATTTCCACGAGTTCTTTCACCAACTGAACTCCCCCAAAAATCGCGTCCCTGGCCAGCCACTTGGCGCCATTTTTTCTCAAGGGCTCGAACGGGAACTGGCTGGCATCCAGGTGCTCATCTTCGACGAATTCCACTGCACGGAGCCAGGCGATGCCATGTTTATGGGAAAACTGGTCAAGTACTGCAAGCAACACGATATTCAATTGGTGACCACGTCCAACTACGAGCCTGAGAAGCTGCTTGACGACGATGCCTTCCACCATTTGGTCAAGCCAATAATCGAGTCCATCCGTGCTGATTACGAGGTATTTGAACTGGATCATGCGCTGGACTACCGTCTACGGAAGGCAGACATGGAGGGCGCCACTTCCGGGTATCGCAGTGGTTCACTGACCCTGCTCCCCCAGCAGGCGCCTAGCGACTCGCTCGAAACATGGATAGAAATCGGATACGACCGAATCGGTCCGGCCCGCCAAGCAGGCGAAGCTATTTGGATTAGCTTCGATCAAATTTGCAGGACCCGGCGCAATACCGCGGATTATCTGGAACTTGCCACCCGTTTTCCGCGGTGGCACATCACCCAAATCCCATCCAGCGAACTGATGCCAATGGATGAAGAGCGCCGTCTCGCGAACCTGATCGATGTCTTCTACGACAAGGACATTGAAGTTCATTTGTACGCCGAGGACGACTTGTCCCAATTGGGCCATATGCTTCATGCCACCGAAAAGGCGCGATTGACCTCGCGCCTAGCGCAGCTACACCGCCACGACATAGAACGGACCACTGTTTCTCCATGAATCCTGAATACACCAACCAAGAGATCCAAGCGCTCGTGCTCGCAGTGCTAGAAACAGCTGACGACAATCTCGTCCTGCCTATCGTCCAGCTTGGCCACCCAGTACTTCGGCAGCAAGCCGTTGCCTACACCGGACAGCTGGATCAGCCCCTGCTCGAACAGCTTTTAAGCGCCATGCGCCAAACCATGTATCACGCGCCGGGTGTAGGGCTGGCTGCACCGCAGGTAGGTATTCCGCTTCAGATCGCAGTGCTTGAAGATTTGTACCCTGTGCCAGAAGAGATTGCCGCCGAACGCGAACGCGAACCGCTGGAGTACTTCGAAATTTTCAACCCGTCGTACGCCGCCACCTCCGATCGCGAAGCCGTGTTTTATGAGGGATGCTTGTCGTTTGAAGGCTTCCAGGGCGTTGTTACTCGTCCTGCCGATATCACGGCAACTTACGAGGACCGCGGCGGAGCGCAACATTCACGCGCGTTCAGTGGCTGGCAAGCACGAATCGTGCAGCACGAGACGGATCATCTCAGCGGGGTCGTCTACGTTGATAAGTCGGAAACGCGCTCGCTGATCAATGAGCAAGAACTATGGCGCCACGAAAGTCTGGACGTCAACACCGCCAAGAAGGTACTGAACTTCTGATGCCCAACATCGACACCACCGTCACCTGTCCCGTCTGCGACATGCCGTTGCAGTTCAGCGACGAAACGAGGAAGTCGCTGCGCTGTGTCTCCAGCCATCGCTTCGACGCCGCAAAACAGGGCTACTTCAACTTCCTCACGGGCAAGGGAACCAATTTCCTTGAAGACACCTCGGCCATGGTGCAGTCACGAGAGGCATTCCAGTCGAGCGGACACTACGCCCCGCTAGCAGGCAAGCTCTTGGAACTTGTAGGGAAATATCATCAAGGATCTACCCTGGATCTGCTCGACGCGGGCGCCGGCACAGGCTACTACCTGAACCAGATCCTCAACGCTACAGCCAACTGCCAGCATGATGCACTGGCGTTGGATATCTCCCGGTTTGCCATGCGCCGTGCCGCGAAGCTGCCCAGCACCATGGCTGTGGTGTGGGACGTTTGGCGGCGATTGCCGTCGGCCGATGCCTCGCGCGATGTGGTGCTCAACTGCTTTGCTCCGCACAATCCAGCCGAGTTTCGCAGAGTCCTGCGTGAGGACGGCGTATGCATCGTCGTCACCGGCGAACCCGATCACCTGAACGAAGTGGTCGAGCCATTGGGCATGCTATCGGTTGCTGAAGGGAAATTGACTGCCCTGACGGAAAAGTTTGCGGCCGAGCATCTGGCGCACAGTGATACTCAGCACCTGAGCTATCAGATGGCGTTGAACGACGAGGACCTGTACAACCTGGCCTTCATGGGCCCCGCGGGACACCACCTCTCCCCCGAAACTTTGAGAGACAAAGTACGTTCCCTCGGCAACCAGCAGGTAACAGCATCCTTCGGAGTACACGTTTTCGTCCCTGAGGCATAGAAAATACCCCAAAATGACTACTACTTTCAGGTCCGGGATACGGCAGAATGTAGGAAAGGCCAAAGCTTGTGGCCCTTGTCCTATGAGAAATTAGGTGGATTCCATGACTACTGCGGAATGGATCATAAGTAATGCGTGGGTAATCTGGCTTGCGCTGTTCTTGCTCTTGGCCATTATCGAGATGCTGTCACTCGACCTTTACTTCATCATGCTGGGCATAGGTGCTCTTGGAGGGGTCACGGTAGCCCTGCTCAATGGACCGCTGTGGTTGCAGGTAGTTGTCTTCTGCGTAGTTTCGCTTTTGATGATCCTGCTAGTTCGGCCCATCGCCGTTAGGCATTTGAAAAAATCACCGGCCGGATTCCGGTCCAATATCGAGCGATTGATCGGTGCGGATGCGCTGATCCTCGAGCCCACCTCTCGGATCTCTGGCTCAGCCAAGATCCAGGGCGAAATTTGGTCCGTTCGCGCAGAGTCGAATGTTCCGACGATGACCCCTGGAACCTACGCCGTGGTTTCCCGCATTGATGGCGCAACCGCATATCTTTCCCCGAAGCCTGAAGACCCAGCTGACAGCTGATTCCTTCTCGACTTTTTCATCACCCCGCACAATGAAAGTGAGTACGAACCATGAATTCTAATGGTTTTGGCGTAACCGTTGTGCTTGTCGTTCTGGCGATCTTCGTGATCGTCGTTCTATTGCGCAGCGTGCGAATCGTGCCCCAGGCACGTGCCGGCATTGTTGAACGCCTCGGCAAGTACAACCGCACCTTGAATCCCGGCCTGACATTGTTGATCCCGTTCGTGGATCGCCTCTTGCCTCTACTTGACCTGCGCGAACAGGTGGTCTCCTTCCCGCCACAGCCAGTGATCACCGAAGATAACCTCGTGGTCTCAATTGACACCGTGGTTTACTTCCAGATCACCGAGCCACGTGCGGCAACCTACGAGATTGCCAACTACATCCAGGCTGTGGAACAGCTGACCACCACCACCTTGCGTAACGTCGTTGGTGGATTGAACTTGGAAGAGGCCCTGACCAGCCGCGACCAGATCAACGGCCAGCTGCGCGGAGTTTTGGACGAGGCCACCGGCAAGTGGGGCATTCGAGTCTCGCGTGTCGAGCTGAAGGCCATTGATCCACCACTGTCCATCCAGGACTCGATGGAAAAGCAGATGCGTGCAGAGCGTGACCGCCGCGCCGCCATCCTGACCGCTGAAGGTACCAAGCAGTCCTCCATCCTCACCGCTGAAGGCCAGCGCCAGGCAGAGATCCTGAAGGCAGAAGGTGATGCGCAGGCATCGATCCTGCGTGCCGATGGTGAAGCCCAGGCTATCCAGAAGGTCTTCGACGCAATTCACGCTGGCCGGCCAGATCAGGAACTGCTGGCTTACCAGTACCTGCAGACCTTGCCGAAGCTTGCTGAAGGCACTTCCAACACGCTGTGGGTCATCCCAAGTGAGCTGACCGAGGCCTTGAAGGGTATCGGCGGAGCACTTGGTGGCAACACGTCCCCAGCAACCCCTCCTACTCCCCCTGCCACTGGCAGCGACGTGTAGCAGCAGCTGGTTTCATAACTAGATAGCAGTTAGCGGCGAGGTGCAGGCCATGCACCTCGCCGCTAACGCGTATAATGGATGTTTTGGTGCCTGAAGATTCCACGGCTGATTGTTGGCTGGAATTATTCTTCGGTGCCAAACGTTGGTACGTGTAGCGAATTCTTTTAACATCGCGGAGGGAAATCATGAGCGATCGCAGCCTACGAGGCATGCGCCTGGGTGCACAGAGCATGGAATCTGAGGCAGGTGTGGAGCCGGCTGCCCGTCAGCGCGTGGAATACCGTACCGAAGACGGCGAGACCGTCTTTGTTGTCTTTGCAGCGGAAGCAGAAATTCCAGCCGTCTGGCACACCAAGACCGGCAAGGAAGCCAAGCTTGTCCATGGCGAAGCCCAGATGGAAGAAGCTAACAATGAGAAGCCAGTCCGCACCCACTGGGATATGCTCCTGGAGCGTCGCAGCGAAGAGGAGCTGGAAAAGACTCTGGCAGACCGCCTGAAGCAGCTGCGTGCCGCTCGCGGGGAAACTGTCTAGCACTCCCCCGATAAGCCGCTGGCAAGCCCAGTGCCGGCTTGAGGGAATATTCGAGGGCTGGTTCCACAACCATTGGTTGCGGAACCAGCCCTCGAATGTTTTCAGCGGGCAGCGGTGCCGAGCTGAAAGCAGAAATGGCGCGCACCGGGTTATCTCCCGGCACGCGCCAAATCATCAAATCTACTTCTTTGAAGTCAGCTTCTTCCAACGAGCGCCCAAACCCCAACGGGTTACATTCCACATCGCTTCGAAGACGATGTTGCCGCTCATCTTGGATGCCCCAAGTTCTCGCTCCACAAAGGTCACTGGAACCTCGACAATCGTCTTGCGCAGCATGGCCACGCGGAAAGTCATATCTACCTGGAAGCCATAGCCGCGCGATTCAACAGCATCGAAGTCGATGGCCTCCAGGGTCTCGCGCTTGAAGGCACGGTACCCGGCAGTGATGTCGCGAAGCGGAAGTCCAAGCATCGTACGGGAGTAGAAGCTGCCGCCACGAGAGATGATCTTGCGCAGCAGCGGCCAGTTAACTACCTCACCGCCCTTGACCCAACGCGACCCGATGACCAGGTCGGCGCCAGCGGCGCTTGCCTCGAGCAAACGTGGAAGCTGTTCCGGCATGTGCGAACCGTCGGCATCCATTTCAACCAGGACATCGTAGTCGCGAGCCAGTGCCCACTCGAAGCCCGCGATGTAGGCGGCGCCGAGACCATCCTTGCCGGTGCGGTGAAGCACATGGATGTTTAAATCATCAGCCGACATCTTGTCAGCAAGTTCGCCTGTGCCATCCGGTGAGTTATCGTCAACGATCAATACATCCGAATCCGGAACCGCGGACCGCAACCGCCCTACGGTTAGCGGGAGCGACTCCAGCTCGTTATAGGTCGGAATGATTGTAATGACGCGCACTCGGCGACACCTTTCTGGGTATGCAACATAAAAGCTCTCCCCCGAAACCCGAAAGTTGGAAAACCAGCAAATTCGGCAACGGGAAGAGATAATCCAAATTCAAAGTATAGTCATCAATTGTTCGCCAGATCATTGAAGACACTGCCTAAAACAACGATCCTCAGTGACTTCGGCCCTATTTTGCCCGCAAGCAGCTCGCAAAATGTTATCTAAGGTCACTGAGGATCGTTGTTTAAACTGCGTCGTTTCGAACGCAACGCTTGTGCATCGCGAAGAGGCGCTTACCTCAGCCTAGTGGGTAACCCACCTAGGCTGTCAACCATCTAATGACTTCAGCCTTTATCTAGACACCACTAGTCAGGTCGTTCTTGATGAAAATTTTTAGGCTAAGGTCAATGGTTTCGCTTTAAGCTAGATGACCTGCTCCAGATTGTCGAAGATCGTAATTCCGGCACGGACGGTGCGCAAGCACTGCGGAATTTCCTCGTCAACCACCGGCAGCATTGGCGTACCTGCGCGAGCGTCCGTGCTCCACGAGCTAATGCGAACGTCCGGGGTCTGCACAGCAAGTTCCGAGGCTGTCCACACGGCGAAAGTTGCCTGTGCCCCGATAGCCAGCTGACCGGCTAGCGGATTCATCTCGCCCATGGCACGGTACGTTGACCTGGTTTGGGCCAAGAAAGCGGCGCGTGCCGAAATGCGTGCTCGGGCATTGGACATGTTCATCGCCGCGCGTACTACTTCCCACCCATCGACCTCGGTCACCGGAGCATCGGATCCAAGAACCATTGGAACACCAGCTGAAAGCATGGCCGAAAGGTTGTTCATCGTTTCGGCGCGCTCGCCCAAGCGCTGAACGTACATTCCGTTCGAACCGCCCCATGCCTTATCGAATACCGGCTGCATGGAAACGGTGATGGCATACTGCAATAGCCGTGACCGAGTTGGCTCATCGACCATCTCCACATGCTCCAGGCGGTGTCGGCCCATCTGCACCTTGGAAACGCCGATTTGTTCGGCGGCCAGATCAAAACCGTCAAGAACCACATCCAGTGCGCCATCTCCGATGACATGGAAGGAAGCCTGGATGCCGCGAGTGCTGCACGCTACCAAATGTGCTGCAATTTTTTCCTTGTCCAAGTACAGCGTGCCACGCTCGCCGGAGCGGTCGCTGTAGTCTTCGCGCAGGTAAGCCGTGTGGCTGCCCAGGGAACCGTCTACTTTGAGATCTCCGCCCAGGCCCAAGAGCCTGCCTGATGGAAATGATGCAAAGAGCTCATCGGCTGCATCAGCATCGCTGACCAGTTCGCCCCAGTAGGCATAGACCTTCGGTAGGTTCGGCTGATCGTCAGCCAACAGCTGGTCCAAGGCAGCACGACCCTCAAGTTGCGGCGCGGCCATTTCCACTACGGTGGCAAAGCCCCGTGACGCGTAGTGCGCCAAAGCCAGGCGCTGGAATTCGTGATCGGCCTTTTGCGCCTTAGCCAGAGCCAAGCGCACCTCGTCATGATCGTTGCCGGCGACGAGTCCGGGCTTCAAATCTCCCAGCCCCAAGAAGTCCAGGAGCTCTTGGTTGACTAGGGCGCTGTGAACATCGCGGCGGGAGAGGTAGTACGCGCGGCCGTCAGCGGCGCTGGTGAGGTCGTTTTCGGCAGGGAGTTCCTGCTGCGCCCAACCGGAGTTGTCCCACCCCTGAGCCAGGACAACCTTGCTGGATTTCTGGCCTTGCCCTGCAACCAGAGCCAACAGCGAGCTGGCTGATGTGGCGGAGCTCAGGTCTCCCCCAGCCAATGTACGGCCCAGGGCCGCAAGGTGAGTGTGCGACTCGACAAAGGCCGGAGTCACCAGCCCTCCTCGCAGATCAACAATCTGGTCAACCGATTCGGCGTGGCGATCCGCGGCGTCCTCACCGCCTAGCCAGGAAATCGTATCGCCATCCACAACCATTGCGGTCGCAAATGGGTCCGCGGCGGAATAGACTGCCCCGTTTCGGTACAGTGTTTTTGCCATCAGCGTGCTCCCTTTTCTCGTGCACCGATTAGTAAGTATTTAATGTGCTGCGCACGGCATGCTAGGCCAGCACGTTCGAGTAGGCCACTACCCCGCGCTTGACCTGGTCGGCTGCCTTATAGGCATTGCGCACGAGCATTGGAGGCAGGTCGGAATTCTTGGCGAATTGGTCCAAGGTATCAATGACCTGCTTGGCCCAACGAACAAAATCTCCCGGTGCCATGTCGGTTCCGCGCAGTGCGCTATTCAGGCTCGAGCCCCGAGCCCACTTGTACATAGGCCAGATCAGTCCGGATTCAGGTGGTGCGGTCGGGTCCAAGGCCAGCGCCTCTTCGGCATCCGACAAGTCGCCCCAGATTTTAATCGTGGTATTCCAGATGTCGGCAACCTTGTCCGTGGGCATCTTCGGATCCGGGCGATCGCCATCCCGGCGCGCCTGGTACACCAGGCTGGCGACGACCGCGCACAGCTCCTCGGAATTGAGCTTGCTGAGCTTTCCTGTCTCGAGGATCTGGCTCGTTAGCAGATCGCGTTCTCCGTAGATCCTGCGCAATCGCCGGCCCGAGTCGGTGAGCGTGAAATCATCGCCTTCACCGGAGGGCGTGAGGTATTCGAACTGTTCAAGCACCTTGCAGACCTTGTCGAACTGCGTGGCAATCGTATTGGTCCGCCCGCGAATGGCGCGGCGTGCCTTGTCCGTGTCCTTCTTCAGCTTCCAATACCGATCGGCCCAGCGCATATGCTGGTCCTTCTCGGAACAGGCATGGCATGGATGATCCTTGAGTTCCAGGCGCAAGGCGTCGATTTCCCGTTCGAAGGAATCCGCGCCATCGTAATTGAAGCTTTGCGCATCCACGCGGGGCGGGCGCTGGTCATGAACGGCGTTGCGCAGCGAGGAGGCCAAGTCGCGGCGTTCCTTCGGTGCCCGGCCAGTGAACCCCTTGGGAATCCTGATCCGCGAAATGATTTCGACCGGTCCGCTGAGGTCCTCGGACGACAGCCGTCGCAGGTGCCCGTCTTCTGTCAGCACCGTATGCCGCGGGTTGTACATTGCGGTATCGAGCTCCACCACCACAGCACGCCCAAAGCGGCGTCCTCCCGGAAGATCGACGACATCTCCGCGGATCACCGAGTGGAGGGAGCGTTCTGCGGCGGAACGGCGTTCGGCGCGGCGGTTCTTGGCCGCGTTCTTTTCCAGTGTCGACAAATTTCGCTGGAGCTTCAGATACTCGGGGAAATCGCCGAGATGGCACTGCATTGATTCCGCGTAGCCGGCCAGTGATTCTTCCTTGGACCGGACCTGGCGGGCCATACCGACAACCGAGCGGTCTGCCTGGTACTGGGCGAAGGATGATTCCAGTATCTGGCGGGTTTGCTCACGGCCGAACTGGGCCAGCAAGTTGGTCGACATGTTGTAGGTCGGCCGGAAAGAAGAATTCAGCGGATAGGTTCGCTTTGAGGCTAGTCCGGCCAGAGCTTCGGGTTCGAGGTCCGGATTCCAAATAACGATGGAGTGGCCCTCGACATCAATGCCTCGACGCCCCGCGCGGCCGGTCAGCTGGGTGTATTCGCCAGAGGAAATCTGCACGTGGGACTCGCCGTTGAATTTGACCAGCTTTTCCAGAACCACGGAACGTGCCGGCATGTTGACGCCCAGGGCCAGGGTCTCGGTGGCAAAAACCACCTTGATGAGGTTCCGGGCAAACAGGTCTTCGACAATTTCTTTGAAGATCGGCAGCAAGCCCGCATGATGCGAGGCGAAACCGCGGATCAGCCCATCGCGCCAAGCCCAGAATTCCAGGACATCGAGGTCTTCGCCGGGAATCCGATAGGCGACCTCGTCCAGTGCCTGTGCGATTTCTGCGGCTTCCTCATTGGTGGTCAGCCGCAGGTCCGCCATGGCGCATTGCTGCACTGCCATGTCGCAGCCCTTGCGGGAGAAAATGAAGAATATGGCCGGCAGCAGCCCGGCCCCGTCCAGTTTGCCGATCACCGATGGACGGTTGACCCGCTGGCCCAAGCCCGAGGCCCGTTGCGGGCCGCGGCTTCCCTTGCCTCGTCCGCGCTGGACACGGCCGCCTGCATTGAGGGTGCGAACCAGCTTTCGAAGTTCAGGGTTGACGCTCGCCTTGGATTCGCCCCCTGCCACCTGGTCGAATGCGACGTCCTCAGCGAAGAGGTCGACAACATTTGGTCCCACCATGACGTGCTGGAAGAGCGGCACAGGACGGTGCTCGGAGACGATGATGTCCGTTTGCCCGCGCACGGTGTCCAGCCAGCCGCCGAATTCCTCGGCGTTGGATACCGTAGCTGACAGGGAGATGATCTGAACGTTCGAGGGCAGGTGAATGATGACTTCTTCCCACACTGCACCACGGAACTTGTCGGCCAAGTAGTGGACCTCGTCCATGATGACGTAGCCGAGTCCATCAAGGGTCTGCGATTCCGCATAAAGCATATTGCGAAGGACTTCGGTGGTCATCACAACGATCTGCGCTTTGGAATTGATCGATGTGTCACCCGTGAGCAGGCCGACGCTCTGGGCGCCATAGCGATTGACCAGTTCGGAATACTTCTGGTTGCTCAGGGCCTTGATCGGAGTGGTGTAGAAGGCCTTGCGGTTTTCACGCAGTGCCTGGAAGATCGCGAATTCACCGACCACGGTCTTTCCGGCGCCAGTTGGCGCTGCAACGAGCACGCTGTGGCCCTCGGTAACTTTCTTGCAGGCCTCGGCTTGGAACGGATCCAGGTCGAAGGAGATGCTTGCGCGGAAGTCGGGTAGCGCGGTGCCGAGTTCGACCTGCCGTGCCTTGGAATTCGCGTATTGTTCCGCGGGTGAAGTCACTTGTGGCCGTTCGCTTTCTTGACGGTTATTTACAACTGTGAATTAGGTTCGTCGATGTGGCTCGGAGCATCGATTGTCGACGAATCCCCCTTGGCCAAGCGCTCGTTTTCAGCATCCTGGGCGGCTTGCTTCTTCGCACGCTTCTTGTCGTTGAAGTAGCAGAATACTGTTGCCGCAGCGAAGGTCAGGAACAGTGGTCCTGCAAGCGCGAACATCGTGATGGCATCGCCACCCGGAGCAGCCATCGCAGCCACCACCGCAATAAGGAAAACGGTGATTCGCCAATTCTTCAAAATCACCTTGGCAGAAAGTACGCCCACCATATTCAAGCCCACCATCAGCACCGGAACCAGCATGGCCAGGCCGAAGGCAAGCAGCAAGCGGATGATGAATGGCAGGTACTCGTTGATGTTGATCAGGTTCTCGGAATTCTCCGGAGCCAAGCTGATGAAAAAATGAAGGGCGAAGGGCAACACAAAGTAGGCCATGGCGACACCGCCGATAAACAGCGGCACCGAGATGGCAACGAAGCTATAGCTGAGCCGGCGTTCATTCTTTTTCAGTCCTGGGACGATAAATGCCCACAACTGATAGAGCCATACCGGGGACGAAATGAGAATTCCGACAAAGAGCGCGACCTTGATCATGATGTCGAAAGGCGACATCACGGCCGTGAAATTGACTGATCCCCCAGCTGCCTGCACTGGAGCGATGATGAGCTCCAGCAGCCAGTCATAGATGAAGAATCCAGCCACGGTGCCCAAGGTCAGCGCTATGAGCGATTTGAAGAGCCGGTTTCGAGCTTCAATCAGATGCTCTTTAAGAGACATCCGGCCTTCGTCGTCTTTGACCCGCTTCTTCTTATTGCGCGGTGTCTTATCGTTATTTGTTGCCACAGATAAGGTTACGAGTTGTTCTTTTCGTTAGGATTCTGTTCGTTGACTGTCCCGTCGACAGTCTCCGATTTTGGATCGTCATCCTTCATCTGGCGAACTTCAGATTTGAAGATGCGCAGCGACTGGCCCATCGAGCGAGCAAGGCCCGGAAGCTTTGGCGCACCGAAAAGCAGCAGTGCCAATACGATAATGATGACCAGATGCCATCCCTGTAAACCACCCATGTGATTTCCCTTCTCTCAAGTTAAAGTCTACGTCAGAACAGGCGAAGATCGCGCATGTTCTGGGCTTGTCCTCGTTCGGTTCGACGGGCGACTCTGCGCAATCTGCGCGCCTCAATGCGTTCTGCTTGACCTTTGTCACGCAGCTTGCGGATCTTCTCGGGATCGCTGTGCGTTGCATCTGTTCCGTGCGGATAGCGGCGTGGATTCGGAGTGTATTCCACGACGGTGCCGGGACGGCTCAGCCCCTCGCCAATCTGGTCGGCAGCAGCGCCTAGACCTTCAACGACAGCCATTCCCCGCTTGAATAAGCGGAATCCAGCAAGAACCGCTACCAGAAGAGTCGCCAATACAAGCACCGTCCACAACAGGACCCAAAACCACCAAGGAAGCATCTACTAATCCTCATACATTCCGATAGCCTCGTCCAACCACAGCACGACTTGTTCGCGCGTAGCGTCAGGACTGACCACGGCCAGTTTACCGCTGTGCCGAGCCACCAGTGGAGCGGCCACTTGATGATCGGAGAAGCGTACCGTGGCCAGGTATCCATTATCGACTTTGCCCGTGGACCAAGTAATAGGGTGGAAAGCTTCTACAACGGGCAAGATTTCCGCATCAACAAAGAGCACGACCTCAAGGTCATCCGAACTCGCCTCATATCGAATCAGGACGTCCTGCTGGTCCTCGTGCCTTGTTGACGGAACGTAATGTTCATCTAGCGTTTGGGCACTTAAAATCCGATCGACACGGAACGTCAGCATATTTTCCCGTTTTCGGCACCATGCGCGCAGGTACTGGATGGACCCGTCTTCAATCATCCTCACCGGTTCAACGTCGCGCAGCTGATGGGTGCGCGAGCTGGCAGAGTAGTAATCGATGCGTACCACTTCATGCTGCCGAACGGCCTGGACTAGCTGGCGCGGGATGTCGCTTTCGCGTGCCTTGGACAGCGCAAAACCCAGTGCGCCGTTCCAGCCTTCAAAGCGGGCTACGGCGGAGTTGACCTTGGCCAGGGCAGAGTTCAGGATATCTTGATGCTCAAACTCCGGGATGCTCGCCAAGGCATTAAGGCCGCCAAGAACCGCGACGGCTTCCAGCGGTGCAAGCTTCTGCGGTTCAGCCAATAGTGCCGCGTTGGAGATCGTGACGGTATCCGATTCAAGGTCTCCGTCATTAACATTGATCAATTCGTCGTGTTGACCATTGGGGACACCGCACATCATGATCATGGATAATTCTTCGCGGACCTTGGCCACGCTCATTGAATAGCGTTCGGCGAGTTCCTGGATTGCCACGGCGCCATGGGCAACGACATATTGGATCATGTCGATATTGCGCATCACCTGGGTGGTCGTCGTTCCGCGTCCGGCAGCCCGGCTGGGCCGGAACTTCACCTGGGAATAGGCATCCAAGCCCTGCTGTGCCAGTTGCGAGGCTTTGGCCGCGGAGAGCAACCCGCGAACTTGCTCGGCCAATTCTGCTGGCTCGAGTACTTGGACTGCCGGCCCGTACGCGGCAAGTTCGGTTGCAAAAGAGTGCGGATCCGAGTAACCAATTTGAAGCTCTGCGCTTGTGCCGCGTCCGTTCAGGGACTGCGCACGCAGCGGAATTGCCTCATCACCGCGCAGCTTGATGGTTGCGATATATCCCGGGTGTCTCAGATCGAAGTCCAGGAGCACCTGGTTCATCTGGAAGCCCTCGGGGCGCGGATGATAGGCGCTCCCCTGCCCGTTGTGCCGGTGGTTGCTGAGCTTGCCCTGCACGCGCGAGAGTCGGAAGACCCGCGAGTCGCTGCGGGAGTGGTCGTAGCCCGTGAAATACCAGTTGCCGTAGCGCTGCCCAATCCCCCACATGTCGACGATGCGTTCCGTTTTTGAGCCTTGGGAAGAAACATAGGTGAATTTCAACGTCTTGCGGTTGAAAACTGCCAGCGCGCAGTCGCGGAAGTTCGGCTCATCCATGGACAAGCGGGGCACCAGCGATCCTGCCAGCGGTGCAACCGGCGACACGGCATCGGCGTGGCCGGTAACCCGGGCGGCCGCGTTCAAGCCCAGCGACTGGAGCTTGGTGTCTTTCCATAGGCTCGCTGCCAGGGCGACGATTCCGGCTTCAGATGGACTGAACATCACCGGCGGCAAGAACCAGTCGGTCGTGTCAATGCTGTAATAGGGAACGCCGTCGATCGTTTCCTTGTCCAACTGCAGTCCGAAGTCATTGCGGATGTCGTCTTTGAGCCGGTCAAGGGCCTTTTCCCGGGTATCGGCAGAACCGTCAGGAACGAGATATTCCCCAATGCGTTCTGCATTGAACTTCCGGGATTTGGTCGCCAATGCATAGATCAGGCTGGTTAGGCGCTCTGCTTTGCTCGGACCACTGGATTGCTTTATGCTCACTTGTTTAGACTAACCAACTTTTACCTTTAAGCATGACTTTTAAGACAGCCAAGGCCCCGATTGTTATATCGGGGCCTTGGCGCCATCAGCTATTTACTTGGTGCCGATGAGATCTACTACGAAGATCAATGCCTCATTTGGGGCGATGGCGCCGGGAGCGCCACGCTCGCCATAGGCAAGGTGGGAGGGGATCTCCAAGCGGCGGCGGCCACCGACCTTCATGCCCAGCAGTCCCTGGTCCCAGCCCTGGATGACCATGCCAACCCCTACTGGGAAGTCCAGGGTCTGTCCACGGTTCCAGGACGAGTCGAATTCTTCACCGGTCGACCAGGCAACACCAACATAGTGCGCCTGAACGGTGGTGCCTGGGGTTACTTCGTCGCCGGTGCCCTCAACCAGGTCGGTGATGACCAGCTCTTCTGGTGCGTCGGTGCCCGGGAAGTCAATCTCAGGCTTGGTGCGGTCGTAGTTGCGTTCTCCGAACGACATGGTCACGGCCTTTCTCAGTCGTGGTTTAGGTGTCTACTTGCTGTCGCCAGCAGTAACAGATTCCAATTCTACGTAGAAGACCAGGGTGCCGGTTGGCGATCCGCTCTGGGAAGAATTTCCATAGGCCTTATCGGCCGGAATGGTCAACAGCACCTTGGAACCGGCCTTCAAGCCGGTCATGCCTTCGGTCCAGCCCTTGATGACCTGGTTGAGACTGAATTCTGTGGCCTCGTCCTTGTCGAAGTTGCCATCGAATTCTTTGCCATCTGCCCAGGTAACACCGGAGTACTTGGCCTTGACCTTGGAGGTCGCGGTGGCGGCTTCGCCCTTGCCCTCTTCCAGAACGTCTACTGCAAGATCCTTGGGAGCTTCAGTGTCCTTCGGGATGGTGATGGTTGGCTTGCCATCGGTGACCTTGACAGTTGGAAGCTTGCCTTCCTTCTTCTGCTTGGCTACTTCATCCTTGCTCATGGTTCCGCTGGCAGCGGTGCTGTCTTCAACGTGCAGCACGATGATGCGCTCGGCTTTTGCTCCCTCTTCAGGTTCTGCAATGCTGCCATCAGCCTGCTGGGTGCCTTCGACGCTGGAGTAGGCGATCCAGTCTCCGACCTTTGACTCGACCAAGCGGTCGTAGAGTTCAGGCATCTGCTGCTTCATGCTGTCGTCGACAGTCATCGGGGTGGCTTGTCCGGTGAAGTTCTCTCCGGCGTTCAGCCCATCGATGGCTTTGTAGAGACCCGACTTAATCGAAATGGTATCGCCTGGGTTGATCTCAGCGCCGTCGCCCTGTTCCAAGGTGACTGCCTCGTCCTTGTCGGTGACAAAAGGAGTGTCGAAGGAAACTTCTGGAGCGGTCTTGTCATCTGACGCTGGCTTGACCGAGATCGAAGACAGATCCGAGGATGAACCTGATCCACAAGCTGCCAGGGCTAGAACCGAGGCGGTAGCGCACAATGCCAATACTTTTCGCACGTATCTACTTTCGTTGAAGTCAAAATTGAAAATTTACACAGATACCCATCATCTGGGTATCAAACTCACTGCTACCACCCTAGGGAAGATAGCTGTGAAAAGTCTTTCCGCCCGCTGGTCAAGATCGCTGACTCATCAGGTCAATGAGCTTGTCAACCTCAGGGTCGCTGGTCGCAAACGGATCCTTGCATAGAACGATGCCACCGGGCTCGTCCTCATATTTCATATGAACCCAGTCTGCACTGTAGCGCCGGCCATGGGCACGCGCGGCACGAATGAATTTGCTCCTGATCGCGGCGCGTGTCGTCGCTGGCGGATTGTTGACGGCCTCGCGAATATCGGCATCGCTGACCACGCTGGAAGCCAAGCCGCGTCGCTTGAGCACGTGGAATAGCCCGCGGGCAGGATCGATATCGTGATAGGTCAAGTTCAGCTGCGCCAGGCGTGGCGATGACAACGGCAAGGAGTTCTTCTGGGCATACCCGTGAATCAGCTTGTGCTTGATGGCCCAGTCGATGTCCTGGTCGATCAGCGAATAGTTGCCGCTTTCAATCGCAGTCAGTGTCCGTTCCCAAAGTTCAAGCACCCGCTCGACCTGATCGTGATGCGCTCCGTGACGGGTGACGAACTCTTTCACCGATTCAAGGAGAATCCATTGGATCTGCAGCGCGGTCGGTTCGTCGCCGCCCATCAGGCGCACAGTTGTTTGGCCGTTGAAGTCATGGGAAATCTGGCGAATTGAACGGATCGGGTTTTCCAGCCGCAGGTCATGGTAGATCTCGCCGGATTCGATCAGTCGCAGGACGAGATCGGTGGCGCCGATTTTCAGCAGCTGCGTGGTCTCGCTCATGGACGAGTCGCCCACGATGACGTGCAAGCGACGGTGGTACTCTGCATCGGCGTGTGGCTCATCGCGCGTATTGATGATCGGACGCGAGCGCGTCGTTGCCGAGGATACGCCTTCCCACATGTGGTCCGCGCGCTGGGAAAAGACGAATTTCGTCTGGTCTTCCTCGGCGATCAAGTGCCCGGCTCCGCACAATAGCTGCCTGGTGACCAGGAAGGGAATGAGCATGTCGGCAAGCCGCTTGAATTCGATCTTGCGAGGAATCAGATAGTTTTCATGGCAGCCATAGGAATTGCCCGCCGAGTCCACATTGTTTTTGAACATGTAGATCCGGCCCTCGTGCCCTTCTTCGAGCAGCTGGTCCTCAGCCTGGTCCACAAGGTCGAGCATGAAGGCCTCGCCGGCACGGTCGTGGGCGATCAGCTGTTTGAGCTGGTCGCATTCGGCCGTGGCATATTCGGGATGGGAGCCGACATCCAAATACAGCCGCGATCCATTCTCCAGGAAGACATTGGAGCTCCTGCCCCAATTGACTACTGGTTTGAACAGATGCCGTGCAGCATCCTCTGGAGTCAGCCGGCGTCCGTCAGACGGGACGTAAGTTAGTCCGAATTCGGTTTCTAGCCCGTAAATTCTGCGATCCACGCGTAGTTACTTCCCCTCGCCCGCGGCGTTGCCTAGTGTCATGCCAGTTGGTGGTTGCGTTGTGCCCGCAGTGGTTTTACTGACCGCCCTTTTGGACGAATCCGCGGACGAATTCCTCGGCGTTGGACTCAAGGACCGAGTCGATCTCGTCGAGCAGGTCATCTACGTCAGCGGACTGCCCGGTGGTGTTGGCCTGCACCTGCTCGGTTTCAGCTGCCTGGTGCTCGGAGCTGCGGCGGGCTGAGAAGCTTTCCTGGGTCATCATATTCTCCTTAAATTTCTGAATCCCGGAATTAGGTCCCGAGACTCATTCCTATTCTGCGCTGTTTACCTGCGCCTCGCCAATTCGTCGATGAATTCCGAAATCTCCAGTTCAGCATCGAATAAGTCGCCAACGCTTTGGCGGGTTCCATGCAAGGGTTCGGACATGTGGAATCGGCTGATCTTTCGTGCGCCGGGAACAGCGAAAGACAGTGCGTCCCAGTTGGCGGCAACCACGTAGGGTGCGTAGCGTTGCAGCGCCATTCCGCGCAGGTATGCGCGGGTGTCCTGGGGAGGAGTGGCAACCGCTTGATTGATTTCTTCCTGGCTGAACAGTGTTTGGATCGCACCGCGCGCAGCGAGCCGATAGTACAGCCCCTTGTCAGTGCGTAGGTCCGCCCATTGCAGATCCATCATGGCTACGCGCGGGTCAGCCAGCGAGAGCTGATGCCTTTGGGCAAACCCGCTGATGAGCTTGTACTTGGCGATCCAATCAACTTGATCCGCTGCGTCCATCGGGTCTCTTTCGAGGACTTCGAGCATCTGTGCCCACCGGGTCAAAATCTCGGTGGTGTCCGGATCGTCAATGCCTCGTGCGGCACAATATTTTTCGCTGGCTTCCAGATACAGCCTCTGGATTTCTATGGCCGACAGTTCTATCCCGCCGCGCAATTTTACTCGTGTCTTGAGACTAGGGTCGTGGCTGATTTGCTGCAAAGCCCGGACCGGGTCAGCTAATTCGAGATCTGGTGCCATATTTGCCTCGATGAGCGAAAGCACCAAACTGGTGGCCCCAACCCTGAGCAGGGTGGAAATCTGCCCCAGGTTGGCGTCGCCAATGATTACATGCAAGCGACGGTACTTGTCCCAGTTGGCGTGCGGCTCATCGCGCGTGTTGATGATTGGGCGATTGATCGTCGTTTCCAATCCAACTTCAGCTTCAAAAAAATCAGCACGCTGCGAAATCTGGAATTCCGCTTTCTCGTTGAGCATGCCTTGGCCTACACGCCCAGAACCACAGTAGATTTGGCGGCTGACAAAGAACGGGGTCAATCCGCTCACGATGGAGGAGAACTCAACGGAGCGCGGAACCAGATAGTTCTCGTGGGCACCGTACGATACCGACTTGTTGTCGGTATTGTTTTTGTAGAGCAGTAACTCGCCACTGCCCAGCCGCTGCGCTGTTTGAGCGGCGCGGCGCATGATTTCGTCTCCGGCCTGGTCCCATAAAACGGCGGCGCGGGGCGTCAGCGATTCAGGGCTGGAGTATTCGGGGTGGGCATGGTCAACGTACAGGCGTGCACCATTTCCCAGCACCATGTTCATCACAACATCGGTAGAATCCTTCTCCTGGTACAAGGTGGATCCCAGCCGGGCATCATTGCCATCCAGCGCAATGGACTCGGCAGTCCAGATGCCAGGCTCCTCTAGCCCTGGCTCCACGTCCGTTAGCTGGCTTGGGTGTGCTTGGTCCCGGTCCATTTCAAAACCGCGGGCATCTTGCAAGGGAGACTCGTCGGCGTAGTCCCAGCGAGCTGCGGTGGCAGTGGAACTTTGCTCGGCCACAAGTTGTGCGTAGGCATCAACGATTTGAGCCGAGAGGACCGTGGCGTTGGCATTGGGCATTTGTGGACGAATGATGCCGTACTCGGTTTCCAGTCCGACGAGGCGATGCGCGCTCATGAGGCGGCCTGGCGGTTGACCAAGGAGCGGATATTGCTGATGCGTTCGCCCTTGCGTCCTGAGATTCTGGCCCAGTCATCTGGATTGGTCGTATTGGGCATATCTTCGTGTTCCGCGAATTCCTCGCGTACTGCGCGAAGCAGATACTCCATCTTCAGGCCGCGCTCACCGGTGGTGATCAGTGCCTTGATGGCGTGCTTTTTGGCACGGTCCACGATGTTGTGGATGACGGCGCCAGAGGCGAAGTCCTTGAAGTAGAGGATTTCTGTTTGACCGGTCACGTAGGTGACTTCCAAGAATTCGTTGATGCGCTCGGTGGAGTACATCTCGGAGACGGTGGAGTCGATCATCCGGCGAATCGTCGCTTCGCCATTGCCTGCGTCGGACGCCAATTCGGATTCGTGCAGCGGGAGGTCGGTTGTCAGGTATTTGCTGAAGATTTCGGTGGCTCCCAGTGCATCTGGCCGGCGAATCTTGATCTTCACATCAAGCCTGCCTGGACGCAGGATGGCGGGATCAATCATGTCCTCGCGGTTCGACGCGCCAATGACGATGACGTTATCCAGTCGTTCCACGCCATCAATTTCGGCCAGCAGCTGGGGAACGATGGTGGTTTCCACGTCGGAGGACACACCGGTTCCACGGGTGCGGAACAGGGCTTCCATTTCGTCGAAGAACACCACAACCGGATCGCCGTGCAAGGCTTTCTCACGGGCCCGGGCGAAGATCAGGCGAATATGGCGTTCGGTTTCGCCGACGTATTTGTCCAGCAGTTCAGGTCCCTTGATATTCAGGAAGTAGCTACGCGTGCTGGTGCCTTCCTTGCGCTCAACAACACGCTGGGCCAACGAATGGGCGACGGCCTTGGCAATCAGGGTCTTGCCGCAGCCCGGAGGGCCATAGAGCAAAATGCCCTTGGGAGCGCTCAATCCATGCTCTCGGTACAGGTCCGGATGGGTGAAGGGAAGCTCAACCGAATCCTTGATGGCCTCGATTTGCGAGTTCAGTCCGCCGATATCGGAGTAGGAGATTTCAGGGACTTCCTCAAGGACCAGCGATTGCATGTCGGTGAGCTGCACGCGGCTTACGGCCATGCCGCTTCGAGAATCAACGGTCAGCTGATCGCCGACTCGCAGGTGGGTCTTGCGCAGGGGTTCCGCCAGCTCGATAACACGCTGGTCATCGGCGTGTGCCATGACCACGGCCAAGTTATTCTCCAGCAGTTCCTTGACGGTGACCAGCTCGCCGGTTTCCTCAAACCCCAGGGCAGCCACCACAACCAGGGCTTCATTCAGCAGTACTTGCTGTCCGATGAGGACGGAGTCGAAGTCCAAAAGCGGGCTCACTGTTACGCGCATTTTGCGGCCGGAATAGATCACGTCGACAGCCTGTATGCCGGTGGACTCGATGCCTTGCCCGGCTGCCGGGTGTTGGCGTGGGTGCTTGGCCACGACGGTGCCGTAGCTGAATGGCGTGTCGCCGTCCTTTTCCAGGGCTGCTTTCAAATTGATGATTTGTTCGCGCGTGGTTTCAAGCAGCGCGACCAGCCGCTGGTTGTTTCCGCTGAGCCCGGCAAGTTGCTTATCGAGGTTGCGATTTTTATCGCGCAGCACATTGACTTGGCGTTCAGTCATCTGAAGCCGTTCGGCCAATTTCTCTGCCTCGTGATTTTCGTTCACGTTCCAACTCCCCCACATTCAACGTCGCTGGTCAGTGTGGATCCAACGAGGTTTTGCCGGTGCTCAGCGCACCGCTTTAGTCCCATCCTAAGAACTTCAGGCCCCGAGTGCAGAACACACGGGGCCTGAAGTCACATACTGAGACAATCTATCTCAGTATTCGGTCATTCGGATTGTTTAGCTCTCTGAGTCCGCATCGGAATTCTGCGCATCGCGCACGCGCACAGCCTGATGTGCATCGCGAGAGGCACGGCGCAGCTTCTTATCCGAAATGCCCCGCTCTCCCAGAGCTTCTGCAGACCACTGCTGCTCATCGTGGTCACGGGTCCAAGCACTCAGGTCTTCAGTTGAGTAGGAGTGCTCCTTGATTCGCTTGGCCTTCGGGATTCCATCAGCGGAATCAGCCAGCCGGCGGCAGGTGATCAGGAAAGCGGTGTGGGCAACCATGCGGTGGTCTGGCCGCACGGCCAAGCCGTCCACATGCCAACCACGCACCAGGGTTTCGAAGCACTCTGGTTCGGTGAACTGACCCGAAGCGCGAATTGCCTCGACGACGCGGGACATTTGGGTCACCGACGAGACGTAGTTCGTCCAGACCCCGCCCGGTGCAAGGACAGTCGCGACAGCATCCAGGCATTCCCACGGGCTGAGCATGTCAAGCACCACTCGGTCCACGCTGCCTGGTTCTTCGAGTTCGACAACCTTGTCCTGGAAGTCGCCGATGGAGATCTGCCATGATGGATGGTCGCCACCGAATACGGTGGACACGTTGCCACGGGCAATATCGGCGAATTCTTCGCGGCGTTCGAACGAGTGCAGGAATCCTTCATCGCCCACGGCCCGAAGCAGGGAAATCGATAACGCGCCAGAACCCACGCCGGCTTCCACTACGCGGGCACCCGGGAAGATGTCACCGAACTGGACAATCTGGGCTGCGTCCTTCGGGTACACCACGGTGGCGCCACGTGGCATCGAGAGCACAAAGTCCTTGGCCAGCGGGCGGAGTGCCTGGTAGCGGAATCCATCGATGTTCTCGATGACAGAGCCCTCGGGAAGACCAATGATCGCCTCATGCGGCAAGACGCCCTTGTGGGTGTGGAACTCCCCGCCGTTTTGCAGGGTGATGGTGTTGATCCGGCGCTTTTCGTCGGTCAATTGCACGCGGTCGCCTACGCGGAATGGTCCGCGGCGGGCTGCCGCACCGTGGGGTGCCGTGCTGTTGGCTTCGCTCACTGGTGTGATCCTTTTCTTAATGCTCTATGAATTCTTTGAAAGTCTACTTGCGTCGTCCGGTAACGGCGCTGATGATATCCCGCTGGTGCAGCAGGCCGACAACTTGTCCTTGCCCGTTGATCACTGCGTATTCGACTGAGCTGACGCTGGCGAGGTAGTCGATCAGTGCACGCCCATCAGATTCTTCGGCCACAATGGCACCTTGCCCCAGCGCTCGCGCGACCGCCAGGGCTGGGACTTCTGCCGCCCGGGCACGGTCAACTCGTGCAATGGCCTGGGCGTCAACCACGCCGACGGGCATGCCCTTGCCATCGACAAGGATTATTTCCCCACCGCGTTGGTTCTGCCGCACATAAACGTCGGCAACCGTTACCTGGGACAGCATGGCGGAAGCGGGCTTCATCAAATCCGAGGCAATCACGCTAGGAAGGTTGAGCATCATCTTCGAGTGCGCAATCAGCCCCGTGGTTGCCTGCCACATGAACATCGCCACCATGAGGCCAACGACGGCGGTGATAATTTGAATTTCTTCGCCGCGCAGATATGGGTAGGCGACGAAGTAGAAGACTACGCCAATCGCAATGACGCGGCCTACCCAGCTCGATGCGATGGTCCCCTTGAACTGTGATCCGGTCGCTTTCCAAACGATCGACTCAATCAGCCGACCGCCATCTAATGGAAGCCCCGGCAAAGCGTTGAATGCTCCGAGTAGCAGATTGGCGTATATAAAGAAGTCCAGTAGCAACTTCGAGTAGATACCTGGTTCAAGATTTTGGAGAATCAGCCAGCCCAGGCCGGCGAGAACAAAGTTGGACACCGGCCCTGAGAGCGCAACCCACAGCGAAGCACCCGGTTTTGCCTTGAAGGAACCGAACTGCGTGTGTCCGCCCATCAGCGTCAGGACAATATGCGCATCGGGCCATTTGAATGCCCGGGCCATCATGGCATGGGCTACTTCGTGGACCAATACCGCAACCGCAATCACCGCAGCGCAGGCAAAACCCATGAGATAGGCGTTGAGCGCCGGAATCCATTGGCTGCGTGAAAGCTGCATCCCCACTGAGACAGTGATGACCGCCGCGACGATGAACCACGAGCTCGAAAGGTAGACAGGAACTCCGCCAATGCGTCCTAGCTTTATTCCGGGGGCTTTTTCTGAAGTATCGCTCACGCGCTAACCTGCACCAACCATCGAGTCATTTCTTTCACGTCTACCCCGTCTAAGCTTTCTATTCGACGCCACTTTCCGTCACCGGGATCAATGGCATTGGGTACCAGCACGGCGTGCAATCCCGCAGCCGACGCTGAGGCAATACCCGGAACCGAATCTTCAAATCCAATGCACTTTTCAGCGACCAGTTCGTGGCCCACCTCGTCTTGCAGCAATTTCAATCCGGTCAGATAAGGTTCTGGATGCGGTTTGCCATGGTCCACTTCTTCGCCCGTGACCGAAGCCTGGAAAGTTCCTTCTGGCAATTGATCCAGAAGCTCATTGACGATGCTGCGCTCAGACATCGTCACCAGGGCCTGCGGAATATTGGCCTCGTGGCAGGCCGCGAGCAGCTCGCGGGCACCCGGCCTCCACGGGATTTCCTTTCGAATCCCGGCAACAACCTGGGCGCTCAGCAGGTCGATGATCTCACGTGCCGACAGCTTGACGCCGGCATCCTGCAAGATCCGCGCTGAATTAGGAAGCGCACTGCCGACGAGAGAGAGGCCCTGCTCCTCAGTCCAGGTTCCGCCATGTGCTGCGACCAGTTCTGACTCGGCAACGATCCAATAAGGCTCGGTGTCGATCAAGGTGCCGTCCATGTCCCACAGAACCGCTTGCGGCGTTCGGGGGTCGGATGCGGAATTAAAGTCAAAACTGGTGCTTGGCATGAGTCCATTCTAGATGGAAGAGTGGGGCTAAGCCGCTTTGGCAAGCCACGCCAACGGCCAGAATGCTGCATAGGAGTTTTCATTGAACAAGGATTTCCACACCCCAACGCTGAATACCTATATCGCCCAGGCCGAGCATGAGATTCGCCCCACTATCGTCGTGGCCGCGTTCGAAGGGTGGAATGACGCAGGCTCAGCGGCAACGGATGCAGTGCGCCTGCTGCTGGAGGAAAACACCTATGAGCATATTGCCACTATCGGCGAGGACGACTTCTACGACTACCAGTTCTCCCGGCCGAAAACACGTCGCACCGCCCAGGGACGTATGGTGGACTGGCCCCGCACCGAAATCTACAAGATGGAACTGCCGCAGGCAGCCGCGGATTTGCTGGTGATCCTCGGAGTGGAACCAACGTTCAAATGGCAAAGCTTCTGCGCCCGGATCATCGAGGTGGCCCAAGCGCACAACGCGCACGCAGTACTGACCTTGGGAGCGCTATTGGCCGATGTGCCGCATACGCGCCCCGTGCCCACGTCATTATCGAGCGACGATGCCAGGCTCCAGGAACACTTCAAGATCGAGGCTTCGAATTACGAGGGGCCTTCAGGCATCCCTTCGATCCTCGGCATCGAATTTGAACGCCGGGGCATCCCCACCATGTCGCTTTGGGCGCAGCTCTCGCACTATGTTGCCCAGTCGCCGAGCCCACGGGTCCAGCTGGCCTTCGTCGAGATGCTTGAAGAGCTGCTGCCCATCACCATTTCGGATCAGCAACTGCGTGATGACGCCTTGGCGTGGAAGCATGGAGTCGACGAATTAGCGGCCGCTGACCCGGACGTGGCCAAGTATGTGCAGCAGCTCGAAGAGGCAACTGATACCAGCGATTTGCCGGAGGCTAGCGGTGAATCCATTGCCCGCGAATTTGAAAGGTATCTGCGCCGGCGGGGAAAATTCCGCCCGGACGGCTCAGGGACCGACTTCGAAATTTGATGTCGGCCCCTGATGGCTTCACCGGTTCACCGGTTCACCGGGGTGGAAGACAGAACTCAGAGCTTGAGGCCCAAGAGCGCGTCGAAGCCTTCACGCACCAATTGCGCGCCGTCGCCGCTGCCATCAGCTGGCTGCGCGGCCCACTGGTCGATGGCCGCCAAGGCGCTCGGAGCGTCTAGATCATTGGCCATATGCGAACGGATGCGGGCTAGCAGCGCGGTGGCCTCGGCAAGGCCCGTGCCTTCCAGGCGCTCTCGCCACAGGGCAATGCGCTGCTGTGCAGTACCGAGCAGGTCATCGGTCCAGAACCAGTTGGTGCGGTAATGCTGGGAAAGCAATACGGCGCGAATGGCCACGGGCTCGACTCCAGCAGCACGCAGCTTGGAAACCAGGACCAAATTGCCCAGCGACTTGCTCATCTTTTCACCGTCTAAGCCCACCATGCCGGTGTGCACGTAGGCTTGGGCAAGCTCATGGTGGTCGCTGGCGGCCGCATGCGCAGCCGAGAATTCATGGTGCGGGAAGATCAAATCGGATCCGCCGCCTTGGACGGTGAAAGGCGCCGGCAATGTCTTGCGGGCGATCACCGAACACTCAATGTGCCATCCCGGACGACCGGTGCCCAGCTTGCCGCCCTCCCACGACGGTTCACCCTCGCGGGCTGCCCGCCACAGCAAGGGATCCAACGCGTCGCGCTTGCCTTCGCGCTGTGGATCACCACCACGCTCTGCAAAAAAGCCCAGCATGGTTTCCCGGTCGTAGTTTGACACTGCGCCCAGCTTCCACGCGTCGTTCTCGGCGGCATAGGTGTCGAAGTAGATATCGCCTTCAACCCCATCGGCGCCGGCTGGAACGCGGTATGCCAAATCCGCTTCGAGAAGCTGCTCCACCACGGGAACGAGCCACTCGATGGATTCGACGGCACCGATGTAGTGCTGCGGTGGAATCACGTTCAGCGCTTCCATATCGTCGCGGAACAGCTGCACCTGCTGCTCAGCGAGGTCCCGCCAATCCACGCCAGTGGCTTCTGCACGCTCAAGGAGCGGGTCATCGACGTCGGTGATATTTTGCGAGTACGTAACAGGGCGCCCGTTGTCCAACCACGTGCGATGCACGAGGTCAAAGGTGACGTAGGTGGATGCATGTCCCATATGGGTTGCGTCGTACGGGGTAATCCCGCAGACATACATGCTGGCGGCGGCATTTGCCGCATCCGCAGGTGCGGTGGCCTGCAGGTTACCGGTGGCGGTATTGAAGAGTTCCAAAATTGGTGCTGAACCAGCCACCTGAGGTACCTCAGGGTTTTTCCACGCGTGCACTGATGAACATCCTTTCGCAGATGCGACGATTTTCTTCCTATAAGTCCAAGTGAAGCAGGACGAGGTTTATTCCCGTTAACGTTGAGATGTCCGTGAAACGCTCCACGGACATCTCGATAAAGATCAAGCTATGGGTTCATCAGGCCGAAGCCCAGCGCCACGAAAAGCACGAGGCCCAGCAAAATGCGGTACCAAACGAAGAACCGATACGAGTGGGTGGAAACGAACTTCAGGAACCAGCCGACAATCAAGAACCCGACCACGAAGGCGATCGCGGTCGCCACACCGGTCTGCGCCAGGGTGTACACCCCAGGCTCGTCAAAGGTCTTGGCCAACTTGTACAGGCCGGAGGCATAGACCGCGGGGATGGCGAGCAGGAACGAGTAGCGCGCGGCGGCTTCACGGGTATATCCCATGAGCAGGCCTGCGGTGATCGTACCGCCGGATCGCGAAACGCCGGGAATCAAGGCCATGGCCTGGGCCAGGCCATAGAGGATGCCGTGCTTGACGGTGAGCTTGTCCAGGCCGCGCTGCTGCTTGCCATAATGATCAGCAAGGGCGAGGAACAGGCCGAAGACCACCAGAGTGGTCGCCACGATCCACAGGGATCGGAAGTTTGAATCGATGTAGTCCTCGAGCAACAGGCCCAGGATAGCGATCGGAATCGAGCCGACAATAATCAGCCAACCCATTTTTGCGTCGGGATCCGAGTGCGGGATCTTGCCCGCGAGGGCCTTGCCCCAGGCACCGATTATTCTCACGATGTCCCGCCAGAAGAACACGATGACCGCGGTCTCTGTGCCGAGCTGGGTGATGGCCGTAAAGGCCGCTCCGGGGTCCTGGGCATTCGGCAAAAGTTCGCCGACAATACGCAGGTGGGCCGAGGACGAGATCGGGAGGAACTCGGTCAGGCCCTGGATCAATCCAAGGAAAGCTGCTTCAAACCAATTCACCCCTCGACATTACTTCACCGCCAGCAAGGAACGAGGCTCAAAAACACGATTGGGCCAAAAATCACCCCGTGGTCGTACTCACGCGTCATCTGCAGGTATGGTGAAAGGCAAAAGTTCCGAATACTGATCGTACAGCGCGTCTTCGTAGTCTTCGAAGGCATCTGCCAATGCTCCAAACGCAGCGTCCACCGACGCTTCGGCAACACCGCGACTTTGCGAAACAACGGCCAGGTGCTGTTCGAGCCGGGCAATCAAAGATTGCAATGCAAAACTTGGATCAGTACTCATGGTCTTAAGCTACAACGCATAGGGTTCTTTAGATAGGGGGCAAGATGCTTCAAGAAAGAATCAAACCGCCGCTGCATCACTCCGATGAACAGCGCTTCGAATATTTGGTGATCACCGCCTTCCCCAGCGAGCCCGTTCATCTTGCTCGTACCGCCCTGCGTGAACATGCTGACAACGGCAAATGGGAACTAATGCGTACCTGCAGATATGAAGGCGGCGTCTACAAATATTGGCTACGGCGGCGGGTCATGAGAATTCGCAGCACCCTTCCACCATCGGACTAGGCAAGCAGCCCCTACGTATCCAATGGCCCAACAAGCCAGGATGCGACGGTGTTTGCTGCCGCGGCAGCGTTCGAGGGGTGGTACCAACTGGCCTGCACGTCGCGATAGAGCCTTTCGAATTCGGAACCGCGGAAGTATCCGCTACCGCCCAATAGCTGCCCGAGCACCTGGATATTCTCCCGGGCGGCATCTCCAGCCAAAGTGCGCAGGGTGACAAGTTTCGGGAACCACGCTTCGCGGTGATCCACTGCGGCATCTATGTCCGCGGCCACCGACCGTTGGAGAGCGTCTAGCGAAATGAGCCTCATCGCGGCCTGGGCTAGAAGCCCCCTGGCACGGATATCCTGGGAGTACTTGGTCCCGTCGTGATGCACTTTCTTATTCAGTGCCTCTTGGCCCAAGGCCACGGCCCGCTCCGCCATGCCCACATAGACGCTGGCAGTCAGGGTCAGGAAAGAAGCGAAGATCCCGAAAATCAGCAGATCCGGATTTGGACCTGCCGGCAGCCGGCTGTGCACCCACTCGCGCGGGGAAACTGCATTTACGAGTTTGGTCGTGTGCGACTGGCTGGCCCGCATGCCCAGGGTGTTCCAGTCCCCCATCGATTCGACCCCCGGCCCCTTGGCCACAAACCCGTGAACCAGTTCACCGGTTGTTTCGTCTTTCCCGAAAACGCCGAGTCGAGTGAATGCCGGTGACAGCGAGGTAAAAATCTTTACCCCGTTAAAAATCACGGATCCATCTGGCCGCGTGCTGGCCGAGGTTTTTGAATCAAAAAGCACCGAATCATTGCCTGGCTCCGAAATTCCGAAGGCCATGACCTCGCCCTGGGAAATCCAGTCGCTGACCATTTGCAGACGATGATCGCCTCGCCCTTGCAACACGTTGGCGACCGAAGCCCAAACGTGGTGCATATTCACCGCCAGCGCCGTGGCTGGGGCTGCCGTGGCCAGGCGCCGTTGGGCCAACGCGAGTTGTTCCAGGCTCCAGCCCAGCCCGCCCTGTCCGACAGGGATCAAGGCTTTCAGATATCCCAACGACACCAGCGCATCAAAGTCCTCTGAGGCGAAGGAATTGTCCGCGTCATATTGCGCAGCACGTTCACGGAATTGCTCTAGAAGTCGATCTGAGAGCACTGACTCGATTGACACTTTTTGCTCCTGCATATTTGAGGCTTCGTTCCGGCTAGCCGCTAGTAGCTGCGCATGAGGTTTTCGAGGACTTTTACCCCGAATTTAATAGCGTCCACCGGGACACGCTCGTCCACGCCGTGGAACATGCCGGTGAAGTCGAGCTCTGCCGGCAATTGCAGCGGCGCAAAACCATATCCGGTGATGCCAATGGTGGCCAGCCATTTGTTGTCGGTGCCGCCAGAGAGCATATAAGGCAAGACAATCGCGTCTGGATCCTCATCCAACAGCGACTTGACCATGGTGTCGACCAGCGCTCCGGCAAAAGGCACTTCCAGCGAATCCTGCTCGTGGACAATGGAAAGCTCAACGCCTTCTCCGGCCAGTTCTGCTAGCTTCTCCAAAGTTGCTTCGTGCTCATCTGGAAGCGTGCGGCAATCAATGAGTGCCTCTGCCTGCCCCGGAATGACGTTGTGCTTATAGCCAGCCTGCAAGGCCGAGGGGTTAGCGGTGTTCTGCAGGGTTGCTCCGACAAAACGCGAAACATTACCCATGGCTTCAAGTAGCGGCTGCGGGTTCTGCTGGTCAAATTCCAGCCCCGTCAACTCGGCAACCTGTTCCAGGAGGGACAGCGTGGTTTTGGTATAGGACAAAGGCCACTGGTATTCGCCGATGCGGTATACGGCACCGGCCAATGTGGTGACGGCGTTATCGGAATTAATTTGGGATCCGTGCCCAGCCATTCCTTGCGCGGTGAGCTTCAGCCACGCGATCCCCTTTTCAGCGGTTTGCAGCATATAGGCCCGGCGCCCGTTGATGTCCACGGAGAATCCGCCGACTTCGCTGATCGCTTCCTCGGCGCCTGCAAAGACCTCCGGGTGATTTTGCACCATCCAGCCAGAACCGTAATCGCCGCCAGCTTCTTCGTCAGCGAAAAAAGCAATGATCAAGTCACGCCGTGGCGAGATCTTCTCACGGTGAAGATGCCGGATAGCGGCGATAATCATCGCATCCATATTCTTCATATCCACCGCGCCACGGCCCCAGATCATGCCATCGATAATTTCGGCGCCGAACGGGTCAACGCTCCAGTCCTCTGCAATGGCTGGAACCACGTCAAGATGCCCATGCACGATAAGCGCCGGCAAGGATGGATTTGAACCCGGAATTCGCAGGACCACATTGGCGCGCCCTGGCGCTGACTCGTAGATCTGCGCGTCCAGGCCAACCTCGTCAAACAGCTCGGCAACATAGCGTGCGGCTTCTAACTCGCCTGCCCCTTTATTGCCGCCATAATTCGTCGTATCAATTCGGATCAGCCCGCGGCAAATTTCAACGGCGTCTTTTTCCATGCGCTCAATGGCGGTTGTCATCAGGGAAATACCTTTCGCAGTGCTGGTCTTGAGTTCCACCATAGTAGGCAATGGGCGATTCGTCGCTTGCTCTGGCGACTTTTGGCAGCTAGCCGTGCAACTCCAGGTAGGCAGCGCGAGCGCCGGGATGGAGCGGCTGCCCAGCGGTGCTGATAAGCGTTTCAGGTGTCAAATGCTGGATTCCGGCGCTGGATTCGGGAACAAGCTGTTGCGCCTTGGTCGCGAGAAGCAGAACGATCGCCTTCGCCGTTCTATCCGGCAAATCAGCGCGGGCCATCAACAAATTGCTGACACCGATCGTGTCAACACCAGGTATCCCCGGATACGTGTTGCCTGGAATGACCACGCGATCATAAAGGCCGGGGTAGGCATCGCGCAGTTGAGGCAGCACCTTGGAGATATCCAAGAGATTCAAGTCGAGTTTTTGGGCCAGCTGGGTCAGGGGCCTTACCGGCATCCCGCCAAATAGGAAGAGCGCATCAATGCGGCCCTGGCTGAGCGCGTGAAGTCCTGCGGTGTACCCAAGTTTCCGTTCCTCCGGCGGCTGGCTATGGACCTTGAGACCAGCAACCTGCAGTATCCGCTGTCCTGTAACCCACGTTCCAGAACCGGCCGCTCCCGTGCCGATAATGCGGCCAGGGAAATCGGCGAGGGATCGGATGCCGCTGCCGGCTCGGACAATGCAATGAAAATAATTCTGGTAGACCCTCCCTAACGCCCGTATGCCACTGTGTTCCTTGTTTTCTGAACGAAATTCAGCGACCGTGTCGGCAAGGGCTAGGGCCAGATGGGCGCCGCCTTGGACAAGCAGCCCAAGATTCTGCGCACTGGCCTGGGTTTTCAGGGCGCTTGACTGCACGGCAATTCCTTCGGTAGCCAAGGCCGAGGAAAGCAGTTGCGCAAATTCGAAGTACATTCCGCCTTCTTCACCTGAAGCAATGTCAAGGCGCGGTTCTGTGGCACGGCTGCTGCATGCGCCCAGGACAGGCATCGACAGAACCACGGGGGCAGCCATCAGGAATTTGAGGATCGTGCGGCGCTCGGGTGGATTTTTCTCAGTCATCGTTCTTCTCCGCGGCTGATGAGGCACGGGGCAAACTGATAATGGCCGCGAGCCCGGCCTGTGAGTTAGCCGTCACGAGCAGCTGGCCTGAGTTTGCCCGTGCCAGCCGATCCACAATCGCTAATCCCAGTCCCGTGCCCGCAGTGCCTCGGACGCTTTCCGCTCGCCAAAAACGTTCGCCCGCACGTCCGATTTCAGCCTTGTTCATCCCTGGGCCCTGATCGCAGATCATGACATCAACCATCGTCGGAGAACTTTTTACGGACAACGTGATTTGGGTGGCCGGCGCATATTTGATCGCGTTTTCCAGAAGCTCCGCAACCATCTGCTGCAGGTCGAAGAGATTGCACCAAACCGACACGTCTTGTGCTGATTCCGCCGTCCCTTCCAGAATCAATGTATTTCCTGCTGCCTGTGCGGTAGCCGACTGGCGTTCAAACTCTTCGGCGAGGACCTGCAGAACATTTATGGATTCTTTCCCAGCAGTTGAACCAGCAACGCCTTCCTCCGAATTTTGCTCGGTTAAACGGTGCTCTGCACTAGCCAAGCGCAAAACTCCGTCCAACAGCATTTCCACTCGTTCCAGCTCATTTTCAACTGAACGCAATCCTTCCGCGCTCGCCCGATCGGGAAGCCTCATTTTCAACAAGTCCACCCGCAGTCTCAACGCGGCCACTGGATTGCGCAGCTGATGGGAGGTTTCTGCAATGAGCTCTTGTTGCTGTTGAAGACTTGTCGCCATGGTTTGCGCCATGGAGCTGACCGAGCGCGACAACGCGCGCAGTTCTGGCGGGCCCTGCTCAACGAGCGGGATGGGACGCTGCGTTTGAGTCAGCAACTGAACTGAGTCATCGAGGCGATGCAAGGGGCGCAAAACCCAGGTTGCCAACCGGTTGGCCAATAACAGGAAGACAGCACCGACGGTGAGGGTCGCGAGAATGACCATGCTCGATGCTTGAAGAACCTTCATGCGCGCGGGTTCCAGATTCACTTTCATGGTGACCGAGCCCAGCACCTGTCCAGTATTACCGAACGGGCGGGCAATCAAGGCCCCGGTGTCAAGGAATGGGTTCACCGCAGGAATGTCCGTGCGTTCGAGGTTTAGCGCGGCTGCACGCAGCGTATCGGCCACATCAGGGTCTTGTGCACTGATATTCCCGGAAACTAGCTGGTGTCCGTCGGCAACTATCAGCAGCCCTTCGCCATAGAGGCCGGAATACGTATCCATCTCGATTTGAAGCATTTCCAAGTCATCGTCGCTCGCGACATGCGACGCGAGCTGGACGAATCGATTCAGTGCAGAGAGCCGGTTCGAGAGAATCTCAGCCGCGGCATCACGGCTGACCCCCTGCATCAGAACCGTGCTGACGAGAACTACTATCACCAGCAGCGAGGAGCCAAGCACCCCCAAAACCCGGACTCTCACGACGACGGAGCCTCAAGGCGATAGCCGACACCGCGAACGTTGACGATCATCCCGGAGCGAGCAAGCTTCGAGCGAAGTCCGGTCAGGTGCACGTCGAGCGAACGGGAGACTGCAAGGAAAGCATCGCCCCATAGCTGATCGAGGATCTGTTCACGGGTCACCACGGATCCTGCATGCCGGGCAAGCAACGTGAGCAGTTCGAATTCCTTGGCGGTCAGGGCAAGAGCCTTACCTGCCAGAACCGCTTCATGCTTATCCAGATTAATCACCAAGGATCCGGCGCTGATCTGGTTTCTGTCTGCTCCGGTGTCCACGTTGGACCGGCGTGCTACGGCATCAATCCTTGCCAGCAAGACGGTGAGTCCGATGGGCTTCACCAAATAGTCATCAGCGCCTTGGCGCAGACCGCGAACCACGCTGCGTTCATCGTTCCTCGCGCTCAGGACGACCACTGGCACGTCGCTCACTTGCCTGAGCTTGCGAAGGACTTCCAAACCGTCCATGTCCGGCAGGCCAAGATCCAACAAGATCAACTCGGCGTCATGGTGGCGCAGCAAGGCATCGGAACCCCTGCCAGCGTGCGCGGCCTCGTGGCCAGCAGCGGTAACAGCATCAATGAGCGCATCCGCAACTGCCTGGTCGTCCTCGACGATCAAAAGCCGCACGGCACCATCCTTGGTGTTTGAATTTGGGCGCTCGGCCCGCGATAACTAGGCAATTCTAGCAATTTTCCAGGCACCAAGCGTTGGCGCCGGCTCGTTGTCCTAAGAAAGTGTTAGTACTTCCAACTCAGATTGCAAGTAATCTGAATCACTACCAATATTGATTACGATCTCGCACGCTTGTGGCCCTCATCACCGACGATGAAGTCCGCAGCGAACCGCACTGTGACAAAGGAATAACCCCATGAGTGAAAGCACCCAGGCACCCGATGCCGGCCTAGAGTCCGGCGGGCCACCGCGCTGGAAAATTATCGGCCCCGGATTGGTTGTCGCCGCTACCGGCGTTGGCGCCGCAGATATGGTGGCAACCCTCGTAGCCGGAAGCCAATATGGCTATGCCCTGCTCTGGGCAGTCATCTTGGGCGTCATCCTGAAAATCGTCCTCGTTGAAGGCGCCGGCCGCTATACCCTGGCCACAGGCCAGACGATCTTCGAAGGCTGGAAGTCCCTGGGCAAGTGGACGACTTGGTACTTTGGCCCCTACATCATCATCTGGGGCTTCGTCTACGGTGCGACGGCAATGAGTTCGGCGGCATTGCCTTTGGCAGCATTGATCCCTGGCGTGGACCTGAAGATCTGGGCCATCATCATGGGTCTTTTGGGCTTTGTAATGGTCTGGTTCGGCCGCTACCACTTCTTCGAAAAGGTCACTGCGGTGCTGGTGGGCATCATGTTCATCACCGTGGTGGGCCTGGCAGTGATCGCAGTGCCCAATGTCCCGGAAATGCTCAAGGGCCTGATCCCGATGATCCCCAAGGGCGGCGTGATCTACACCCTGGCCTTGGCAGGCGGCGTGGGCGGCACCATCACCCTGGCAGCCTACGGCTACTGGCTGCGCGAAAAGGGCTGGTACACCCCCAAGTGGATGCGGGTTATGCGCATCGACAATTCCATGGCCTACGTTATGACCGGCATCTTCGTGATCGCCATGTTGATCGTCGGCGCCGAGGTAGTCCGTGCCGCCGGCGTGTCCATTTCCGGTGGAGACAAGGGTCTGCTGGAACTGGGCGATGTGCTCAAGGCGGAATACGGCGTGGCGGTCGGCAACGGCTTCCTGATCGGCTTCTGGGCCGCTTCGTTCTCCTCGATCATCGGCGTATGGAACGGTGTTTCGCTGATGTTCGCAGACTTCTGGGGCCACATGCGCAAGCGCCCAGCAAATCACCCGGACACCATGACCGGTGGCAAATACTTCAAGTTCTATGTCTTGTGGCTGACCTTCCCGCCAATGGTGCTGTTCCTGCTGGACAAGCCAATCGCGCTGATCCTGGCCTATGGAGTGCTCGGAGCGCTGTTCATGCCGTTCCTTGCGGTCACCTTGCTGGGCCTGCTCAACGGCAAGCGAATCCCGAAGCAGTGGGCCAACCGCTGGCACACCAACACCGCTCTAGCGATTACCGCAATCCTCTTCATCATTCTTGGCATACAGCAGCTCTACAAGGCCCTCTCCCCCCTATGGGCCGGATAGAACTTGGCTAGTTTATTCGAGGCCGCCGGCATCTGTGCAGTTTGCGCAGATGCCGGCGGCCTCGGCGTTTAAGCTGGTTTCATGAGCATCGACAAAATCGGCATTCTCGGGGCAGGCCGTGCCGGAACCGCATTGGCGAGAGCGGCAGCCTCCGCTGGCATTCAAGTGACGATTGCAGGCTCCAGGCCAGCGCGGCTCATGAAATATCATTTGGCGCAGTATGCGCCACAGGCCATCGCCGTGGACGCCACCGACATCGCCAAAGAAGTACAGCTAGTAGCCCTCATGGTTCCGCAGGAAGACTTGGACGACATCGACAGCGAATCGCTGGCGGGTTCGCTGCTGATCGACGCAACAAACCGGTGGAACGACGAACCGCTGCCGCACTGGCTGCAAAGTGCAATTGATCGAGGCCTTTCAAGTTCAGAGGCGCTCGCTGAACACTTCAGCCAATCCCGCGTGGCCAAAGCCTTGAACCACATCAGCCACTGGGACCTCGATGCGGATCGAGCCTCCAAATCCGCGGCCCGGCGCGCCTTGGGAATCGCGACTGACAGTCCCCAAGATGCTGCATTGGTCTCGTCACTGGTTCGCCAATTAGGTTTCACCCCGGTTCAGCTTCCCGATTTGGCCGCTGGAAAAGCGCTAGAACCCACTGGGCAAATCTTCAATGAAGTTCTCGGCGCAGAAGAATTCACCCGAAGGATTGGCGGCGAAAATCAACTATGAGCGCCGGCTAAACCCGTGCCTCACTAGGACAATCACATAAGTTTCATGTGACCCTTGCCACTGATCGAGGGGTTTTTTCCCTTAAATGACTACTCAACCCTGAATTTACCGCGAATTTCCGGGAGTTTTTCGGCATCGGGGCCGAGAACCGCCCGATTGGAATTCATTCGAAAGGGATGGTAAAGTTTTACTTCGTTGCCAGCGATAACAACGCGAACAACGAGTAACCTGCGCGGGTGGCGGAATAGGTAGACGCGCTAGCTTGAGGTGCTAGTCCTCGCAAGAGGGTAGGGGTTCAAGTCCCCTTTCGCGCACAGGTGAAATTCCCGGTTGACTTAGGTCAACCGGGAATTTCTTTTTATGCGCTCGACGCAGATTCCCTTCGCTTCACTCTTCCTCGCATAAGGTTCAGCTATGGATTCCTCAGGTCATCTCAATAGCCCCGGCGAGCATGGATTTCTTCCCGTCAGTGATGGACATCGTCTGTTCTGGGAGGAATCAGGCCTTCCCCAAGGCGTCCCGGCCTTGCATCTTCATGGCGGTCCCGGTGGGACCCTGGGTAATTCAGGTTACCGGCATCGCTGGGATCTGGCTCGCACCCGCCTTATCGGGTTCGAGCAACGCGGTTGCGGACGCTCGACACCATCGGCTGCCGATCTCAATATCCCAGCAGATCAATTCACGACCCAGAAACTGATCGAGGATATCGAGGCCTTGAGAATTGATCGAGGAATCGACAAGTGGATTTTGAATGGGGTGTCCTGGGGATCAACATTGGCGCTGGCGTACGCCCAGGCGCACCCAAGCAGGGTGCTCGGCCTCGTTCTCTTTGCCGTCACGACGACAAGTCGCGAAGAAGTCAAGTGGATAACTGAAACAGCCGGAACCATCTTTCCCGAGGCTTGGGACCGGTTGTCAAAATTTGCCCGGACGCACATCCCTGGTTATGAATCAGGTCAAATGTCTTTGGTCGAGGCCTACGCACAGATGCTTTCCTCCCCTGTTTCCGATCTTCGAGATGCCGCATCGATCGAATGGGCGCTCTGGGAAGATACCCATATTTCTCTCGGCAGCGAACGGGTCCTTCGCGATCCACGCTGGAAGGAGAAAAAATTCCGCCACGCCATGACCCGACTAACCACGCATTTCTGGTCTCACTACGGATTCTGCCAACCACCGATTCTGGACCAGGTCGAGCGCATCAATCATCTTCCGGCAATATTCATCCATGGAAGGAATGACGTTTCCAGTCCCGCGGCAACGGCTTGGAAACTCCATCAATCATGGCCAGAATCTGAGCTGCAGATCTGTGAAGGGAATGCACACGGCGGGGCATCAATGGTGGAGCGCTGGACAGCTGCAAACTCGAAAATGCTCGACCTCGCTTCTTGATAGCATCAACTCTGGGCGTTCAGCCACAGCAGCCCGTCTCCCCCGAATTTTCCTGGAGCCATCAACATGCGCATTGCCATGCTTTCCCTGCACACTTCGCCCATGCAGCAACCGGGTTCGGGTGATGCCGGCGGCATGAATGTCTACATCCAGAACTTGTCCTTTGCGCTGGGCGCCCTGGGCCATGAAGTGCACATGATTACTCGCACCGCGGCTGAATCCCAATCCCTTCAGGTTGGCGAAGGCGTTTGGATGCACGAAGTTCAGGCGGCAGCAAATCAATCATTGTCCAAGGAACAGCTCCCTGAAATCATTGGCCCAGCCGTCCTTGCAGTATCCGCACATCTTCAGGGACTGAAGTTCGATATCATTCACGCCCATTATTGGCTCTCGGGAATGGCCGGACTCGAACTCGCAGAGCTTTGGTCCGTTCCGCTGCTCGTTTCGATGCACACCTCGGCTTCGGCGAAAGAACATGAGTCGGGCATCCCCGAGCCGGGCAATCGTAAACAGGCCGAGAAACAATTGCTGTTGGAATGTGCCCGAATCATTGCCAACACGCCGGTTGAAGCCAAACAGCTTGCGCGCTTCTACCAGGTCGAATCCACCAAATTGGACGTGGTGCTGCCCGGGGTCAATCACCGGATTTTCCACCCAGATCAGGACAAGCTGCGCCGCCCGCTGGGCGAAGATGATTTGCATCTGGTCTACGCGGGCCGCATGCAACCGCTCAAAGGCGCTCACTTATTGCTTAGTGCCATGGGCGCGGCACGCCGCAGCCATCCTGATTTGCGGATCACCGCATCGCTTTTTGGCGCATCTTCTGGATCCGCGGACTACGATCTGAAATCAATGGCCAACGAACAGAACCTGGGCGATGTTGTGCGATTCTATGATCCCCTGGAACCGGCCAAACTGGCTCTGGTTTTTGCCAATGCGGATATTGTCGCGGTTCCGTCCCTTTCCGAAACCTTTGGGCTGGTGGCCGCCGAAGCACAAGCTTGCGGGACACCGGTCTTGGCCAATGCCGTTGGCGGGCTCGCCTATGCGGTGAACGATGGAAAATCGGGTTGGCTTATGCCTGAAGCGGACGCCTCACTGTGGGCGCAGAAACTTGTTGAGCTGGCCCAGAATCCTGATGCGGTGACAACAGCCGGTCATGGCGCCCTTGAACATTCCGGGCTATTCACCTGGGAGCGTGCCGCAGTGGCGACACTGGCCAGTTACCGAATTGCCCAGTCTGAAGTTCAAAGCTGATTAAAAGCTCTGGTCTTCAATCGTTGCTGATTGAAGACCAGAAGATTGGCGATTAGGAACCGGCGACAGAGAGTTCCAGCTCGAAATGCGGCTTGCCCTTGCGCGCATGCCACGCGTTCACGCGGTAGCCATGAGCAGTTGGCTCAAAAGCCAAATCAACGGCGGCCGGTAGGACTACTGGGGTCTTGAACTCGATGTTCCATGAGTAGGACCCCCGGCCGGGTTCAATACCGGCCAGCGCTCGTGCTGCCATGTAGATACCGTGTGCGATGGCTCCGGGCATCCCCAGAACTTTGGCGCTCAACGCCGACAAATGGATCGGATTGTAGTCACCGGCGACTTTCGCCCACCGCCGGCCAGTGCCAGCGTCAAGTTTCCAGTGGGCAGTACGAACCGGCACGTCAAAGGCAGTACGCTCACTGCGGATTGGCTTCTCGCCGGATAGTTTTACGCCTTTGGCAAGGAAGGTACTGCGCAGGAGCATTCGATCCTCGCCGTCGGCTACGATCCGGATTACCAGATCGCATGTTGCCCCTTTCGAGTGGGCACGCAGATTTTCGCTGTGCACCTCGACATCGAAGGCTTCACCCTCGCCCAGGGGCGCGGCGACATCGACGTGATTGCTCAAGTGAATCATGCCCAGAAGTGGCAATGGGAAGTCATCATGCAGCATCAGTGACATGGCCAATGGGAAAGCCAAGGAATGTACATAAAGGCTGGGCAGCACGGCGTTCATCGGCGCTCCCACTGCCCTGCGGTACTCGTTGAGCTTCTCCGGGTCAGCGTGAGCGCCCTGAAAGACCAGTACTGTCTGCGGCAACACCGGCTCCTTGGGTTTGCGTCCGAGAGTTTTTGCGGCTTTGGCAAAAACCGAGGCCATGGAAGGGATCTCAGAAACGATCTGCGCACCCATTCAGGCACCAACCAACGATTGTCCGCACACGCGAAGCACTTGCCCGTTAAGACCGGCGGCCGCGTCCGAGCCGAGGAAGCTGATAGCTTCGGCCACGTCTTCTGGCAAACCACCCTGCATCAATGACGGAAGGACCAAGCGCGCCACGGTGCGAGTGCCGACAGGAATCTTTGCCGTCATGTCGGTTTCAATGAACCCTGGAGCAACGGCCGCGATTGATCCGCCATTTTCTGCAAACAGCTTGGCGCTTGAGCGCACCATGCCGATCACGCCGCCCTTGGACGCAGCGTAGTTTGTCTGGCCGCGATTGCCTGCAATGCCAGAGGTGGAGGCCAGCGACACGACACGCAGGTTTGGCAGCTTTGCTGCCAGGAAGGCTTCGTTCATGCGCAATTGGGAGGCAATGTTCACGGCAATGACGGAATCCCAGCGGCCGGCGTCCATGTTGGCAAGCAACTTGTCGCGGGTGATCCCGGCGTTATGAACCACGATGTCCAGCGAGCCGTGGCGTCCGATTGCATGATCCATGATCTGCTGGGCCGCATCTGGCGCGGTAACATCCAGCTGGAGTGTCGTCGCTCCAATGGTATTGGCCACCTTCGCCAATGAGTCGCCAGCTTGCGGCATGTCTACGACGACCACCTGCGCACCGTCGCGGGCCAAGGTGCGGGCAATAGCTGCGCCAATGCCCCGAGCTGCACCAGTGACCACTGCGACTTTGCCCGCCAATGGCTGGCTGAAGTCTTTTGGCAGTGCGCCGTCATCGTTGCGCACCGTCAGGAACTGGCCGTCGATGTAGGCACTGCGACCGGAGAAAAAGAAACGCAGGGCTGCCAAGGCACTGGGGCTGACCGCGGAAGTCGACTCTTCGAGCACGATGCCATTGGTGGTGGAGCCACCGCGCATTTCGCGTCCAAGGGAACGGATAGCTCCGTCGATTCCCTGGCGTACTGCACCCAGAGCCGGGTCGTCTTCTGCCGTGGCTGGACGCGATATGGAAACAACGCGCGCGCCAGGGCGCAGTTGGCGCAGGGCACGACCAGCACTGAGCATGATTGGCGAGAGCGACTGCGGATGATCCAGCTCTTCAAGCAGCAGCAGGATGCCACCGAGTTTGGCCTCGCCTGCATCATGCCGGCGGACATCCAGCCCCCAAGAAACCAGGATGTCGCTGAGCTCCTGGGCTTGTGCTGATGCACCGAGCACGAGAACTGGCCCAGGCAGCAGTGGGCTGTCTGGAGTGTAGCGGCGCAAGCGTGGCGGCCTCGGCAGGCCCAAGAGCTTGGCCAGCTTCTTTGTCGCCCCGGTGTTCACGAGTTCCATGTACTTGTCTGCCATTAGTTGCGTGCCTCCAAAATTGCCACGACACCCTGTCCACCTGCGGCACAGACAGAAATCAATGCGCGTCCTGAACCCTTTTCGTGCAGCATCTTCGCGGTGCTGGCGATGATGCGTCCACCGGTGGCGGCGAATGGGTGGCCCGCGGCCAACGAGGATCCGTTGACGTTCAGCTTGCTCCGGTCGATGGCTCCCAGCGGTGCTTGCAGCCCCAGCTTCTCCCGGCAGAATTCCTCATCTTCCCATGCTTTGAGGGTCGAGAGCACTGTCCCGGCAAAGGCCTCATGGATCTCGTAGAAATCAAAATCCTGCAGGGTGAGATTATTCCGTTCGAGCATTCGGGCGGTCGCATAGGCCGGTGCCATCAGCAATCCTTCAGCACCATGGACAAAGTCCACCGCGGCTGCCTCGAAATCAACAAAGTTGGCCAGCATCGGCAGGTCGTGGCTGCGAGCATATTCCTCGCTCCCCAAAAGCACCACAGAAGCGCCGTCGGTCAGCGGGGTCGAGTTGCCTGCGGTCATGGTTGCTTCGTCGCCAAGATTCTTGCCGAAGGCCGGCTTGAGCTTGCCCAGCTTTTCCAAAGTCGAATCGGCGCGCAAGTTATTGTCCTTGGACAGGCCTTTAAAAGGGGTTATGAGGTCATTGAAGAAGCCACGGTCATAAGCAGCGGCAAGATTTGCGTGGCTGGCCATGGCCAATTCATCTTGTGCTTCGCGGGTAATTTTCCAGGCCTTGGTGGTCAGCGCCTGATGATCGCCCATGGACAGTCCCGTGCGTGGCTCTCCGGTGCCTGGCGCCGAGGGCGCCAGGTGCGATGGGCGGATCTTTGCAAGCGCTGAAAGCTTGGCCTTCGTCGTACGCGCACGAGCCAATTCGAGCAAAATTCCACGCAGTGAATCAGAAACAGCAATCGGCGCATCCGAAGTCGTATCGACGCCACCGCCAATAGCCGACTCAAGCTGTCCAAGCTTGATCTTGTTGGCCAGCGAGCCGATGGCTTCCATTCCGGTGGCGCAGGCCATCTGCACATCATAGGCGGGAGTTGCCGGATCCAGCGAAGAGCCGAGGACCGATTCACGAATGAGGTTGAAGTCCTTGGAGTGCTTGAGCACTGCGCCACCGCTGACCGCGCCCATGCGCTGGCCTTGCAAGCCGTAGCGGGCCACGAGCCCTTCGAGAGCGGCGGTGAACATGTCTTGGTTCGACGCATTGACATAGGCGGTATTGGAGCGAGCAAAGGGGATGCGGTTTCCACCGATAATTACGGCATTGCGCACTGACTGCTGGGCCATGTTCAAAAACTCCTCCATGGATTGTTGTGACTCCTATTACTGTAACCAAGAGTACATGATACTGTGAGTAACGTGAACAAGATCACGGAAGCAATAAACGGCGAAACTGACGGTCGAGCATCGCGCTGGCATGCGCATCGGACCGCCCGCCACGAAGAACTGCTAAAGCTGGCACGCAAAGCCGTGCACAAGCTCGGGCCGCAGGCATCGATGGAGGACATCGCCAGCCTCGCGAAAACATCCAAACCCGTTTATTACCGATACTTCGGCGACAAGGAAGGGCTGCGCCAAGCCCTGAGCGCCAACGTCATCAACGACTTCCGCGAACGGGTCATCGCCGCGGCGCTGGCGAAGGATCAGGAACTGAGTTCCATGCATGCCATGGTGACGGCCTATCTTGAACTGGCTGCCAACAGCCCGAACCTCTATTACTTTGTGACCAGTGCACCACGCTCAGCAGATGACATGTCCGCAGGAGCCCTGAACGATTTTTTCGATGAAGCCTCTGGAATGATCAGCGATCGCTTGCTGAAGCTCTACGACCAAAAAGCAACAGCAGCCGCCCTGGGCTATTGGCCACGCGCTGCCCTTGGCATGGTCCGGGCCGCAGGGGAACAGTGGCTCCGTGAACCGGATTCAAACTCGAAGCCGAGCATCGAAACCATGGCCCGCGAACTGACCAACTGGCTGGCCTATGGCATTGCTTCGACTTCCGGCACAAAAAACCCATGAACACCAAAGCATCAAGCTCCAACTCACCAAAGAATGAAAGGAACGTTATGAGCGAGAACCGCATCAACGTCACCGACCTGGCAGAACAGCTACTTGGCCCCTATGCAGAAATTCGCAAGGCCTCACGTGCTCGAGCGGCTCGCCCTGAACTCCAGCGAGACCCGCTGCTGGGCATGGACGAACATCGCGACCGCGTCTTGGGCCAGCTCAGCCTCCTAGTGGAAGAAGAAGCAGTTCAGCGCGCCTTCCCGGTAAAATTCGGTGGTTACGATGACCATGGAGGCTCCATCGCTTCCTTTGAGGAGCTCGTTGCCGCGGACCCTTCCCTGCAGATCAAGGCCGGCGTCCAGTGGGGCCTCTTCGCCGGTGCCATTCTTCACCTTGGCACCGAAGACCACCATGCCAAGTGGTTGCCCGATGCCATGAGCCTGAAGACCCCGGGGGCTTTCGCCATGACTGAAATCGGCCACGGCTCAGATGTTGCCTCCGTGGCGACTACCGCGACCTACGACGAAGAGTCCGAAGAATTCGTCATCCACACCCCATTCAAGGCGGCATGGAAGGAATTCTTGGGCAACGCCGCATTGCATGGCAAGGCAGCCACGGTCTTTGCCCAGCTGATCACCAAGGGCGTCAATCACGGCGTTCATTGTTTCTACGTTCCAATCCGTGATGAAGACGGAAACTTCCTGCCAGGCATCGGCGGAGAGGACGACGGCCTCAAGGGCGGTCTGAACGGGATCGACAATGGCCGCCTGCACTTCACCAATGTCCGCGTGCCACGCACCAACCTGCTCAACCGCTACGGCAACGTCACTGCCGATGGCAGCTATAGCTCCCCCATTCCTTCTCCAGGCCGCCGATTCTTCACCATGCTTGGCACACTCGTTCAAGGACGCGTCTCCCTTGACGGTGCCGCCACCAGTGCTTCGAAGATTGGCCTGCAGATCGCCGTGACCTACGGCAATCAGCGCCGCCAGTTCAATTCCACCTCGGATACCGAAGAGACCACGCTGCTGGACTACCAGCGCCACCAGCGCCGCCTGATCACCCGGCTGGCTCGAACCTACGCATCCTCCTTCGCCCACGACGGACTTCTGGACAAGTTCGATGCCGTCTTCTCCGGACGCGCCGACAGCGACGAAGACCGCCAGGATTTGGAAACCCTCGCCGCCGCCTTGAAACCATTGAGCACCTGGGACGCACTGGATACCCTTCAAGAGTGCCGCGAGGCCTGCGGCGGTTCCGGCTTCATCGCCAAGAACCGCTTCACCCAGCTCTACCAGGACCTCGACGTCTACGTAACCTTCGAAGGCGACAACAACGTTTTGCTGCAGCTAGTGGGCAAGCGCCTGCTCACCGATTACGCGGCGGAATTCCGCAAGCTGGATACCGGTGCCATGGCTCTCTATGCAGCCAAGCAGGTAGGAAATACTGCCTTGCACCGTTCAGGCTTGCGCAGCGTTGGCCAAGCCCTGGCTGATGTTTCCGACGAACGAAAGAGCGCCAATTTCTTCAAGGATCCGGAGAACCAACGCGCCCTGCTCACCGATCGAATCAATGCCAAGGTTGCCGAAGTGGCCAATGCCCTACGCGCAGCTGGCAAGAATCCAGTCAAGGCGGCACAGGCCTTCAATGAAAACCAGGAGCTGCTGATTTCTGCGGCGCGGGACCACGGTCAGCTGCTTCGCTGGGAAGCATTTACCGCAGCGCTAGAGAAGATCGCAGACCCGGTAACATCCGAAGTGCTCACTTGGCTTCGCGATGTTTTCACGCTGAGCCTCATTGAAGAAGACCTTGGCTGGTTCCTGGCCAATGGGCACCTGTCGATGCAGCGTGCGCGGACACTGCCCGGTTACCTCAACCGCCTGCTCGCCCGATTGCGCCCCCATGCCCAGGATCTCGTTGACGCTTTCGGCTATACCCAGGATCATCTGCGTGCCGATATCTCCAACGGCACCGAAGCAGAACGCCAAGACGAGGCCATGGAGTACTTCCGCAAGCTGCGTGCTAGCGACAACGCGCCAATCAGCGAAAAATCGTTGAAGAAGGCTTCGGCATAAACCAGATAAGGTGGCGTCCGATTTCAATCAATTGAAATCGGACGCCACCTTTTAGCCAACGGTGTTCTGCAGGCGTTGGGCGAGAGCGACAATCAGTCCTTCAGGCCCTCGGACGTACGCCATGGCCCAGACGCCTTCATATTCGCCGACTCCACCGATCAGCCCGTAGCCTTCGTTCTCCAATTTGGCCACTGTTGCCCGCAAGTCATCAATTTCAAAAGCCAATGATCGAAGCCCCAGTTCGTTTGCCATCGCTTGCGGCTGGCCAGGACCATGGTCGGGTTTTTCAAAGCTGGATAACTCGATTCCCACATCGCTCCCGGGCACCTTCAGCATCACGATGCTGGTGCGCGAGTCAGGGACACCACTGACGGTTTCCAGAAATTCGCCTTCGATGCCGTCCACCCGCCCATCGATTTTCAGGCCGAGCTCAACAAAAAAATTGGTGACTTCCTCAAGGTTCGCCACCGTAATGCCGATATGATCAAACCTCTTGATGCTGCCCATAATTGCCGCCTTCTGGCTCTAAACTTCGCTTACCCCAGTTGCACTCATGCTACGAGCAGGTCCGCTTTAACACCAGCGTTCCGGCATCCCCCCATGAGTCGCGAAATCCGGCAAAATATCATGTCAGGGAAAATTTAGAGCATCAGGAAAACTTCCCTGTGAACTGCTGTCTGGCCGTCTCGTCAAGGCCGAGTTCATTCAATACGCCGATCAATACCTGGCGCTGCTCCGAGCTCAGACCATGAATTGGCAACGGCAGGCATCCAGGTGCTGCCAATCCAAGGTGCTCAGCGATGGCTGCACTGATTCGCAGGCTTCCGCCGAATTCAGTGAATAAGGACCACAATGGTTCGAGGCGCCGGGAAATTTCCAATGCCTCTTGGTGATCACCGGCTTGAACTGCACGGGTGATATCCAGCATTGGACCGGGAATCGTTCCGCCAACCGCCGTGTACCAGGCATCGCATCCAGCGACGAGTCCTGCAGCACCGAAGGCGTCCCCGGAAACACCGATGCCCACATGCTCAGGCAAAATGCTGCGAATCGCATCAACATGCTTCTTGGCCATCCCTGCATGGTCAGGAACCCCTGGTATCTTGATCGAGGCAATCCCAGGCAGACTGGCAATCCGCGCATAAAGATCGTTGCTGAAGGCAAAGTGCGTTGTTCCAGGATTGTCATAGACAATCACCGGCAGGCTGCTGTGTTCAGTGGCCGTCCGATAAAGGTCCAGAACTTCAGATTCTCCCAGCCTTTGATAGCCAACGGGTGCTAGCAAGACGCCATCGGCACCTGCCGCCGCCGCATCATCGATGTGCTCCAAGACGTGAGAAGTGCGCATCGCGCCAACACCAATAACCACTGGCACACCCGCAGCATTCGCCACTGACAATTGAGCGACCCTTGCTCGCTCGGCCCGATTCAAGTACATATAGGAACCGGTGGACCCGAGCGCAGTAATCGAATCCACCCCAGCCGAAGATAGCCGTCGGACCAATCCAGAAAACGCGGATTCGTCCACTTTGTCGTCCGCCAAGGGAGTGAGCGGGAATGCGCTCAAGCCAGTAAAGGTCTTCACGGGCACCTCTTTCAGTTTCGGTTCATTTCATCTTGCCAGAGAACTTCGACTAGTTCATTGAATGCGTCCCGATGGTCCTTGCCGCGGGACGAGAAGTTGAGGTTCTGGAACGTATTGCAAACAAGGCGCATAAAATCACGGCGCATCCCCCTGCTACTGTGCTCCAGCCAATATGCTCACCCAAAAGCAATGCCGCCCATCCTATAGTCAGCACGGGTTGGGCCAGCTGCACCTGGCTAACGCGGGACATCGGGCCGATAGCTAAGCCGCGGTACCAGGCCACAAAGCCCAAGAACATGCTGACTAGGCCCAAATAGGCGAAGGATCCCCAAGCAGCTATGCCGCCGGTTGGCACCTGTTGATTAATGCTCACCACGCTCAGTACCAGCATCAGCGGAAAGGCCAGGACTAATGCCCAGGATATGGTCTGCCAGGAACCCAACTCCCGTGCCAGCAGGCCTCCTTCTGCATATCCAGCAGCACAGACAATCACTGCGACAAAGAGCAGCAGATCCGCCACTTGAATGCCCGATAGTCCCCCACCGCTAATTACAGCAAAGAACACCGCTGCGAGTGTGCCAAGGGCAGCGGCGCACCAAAACGAAGCACGGGCTCGTTCCTTGGTGCGGATAACAGCTGCCACGGCAGTGGCCGCTGGAAGAATCGCAATGACCACAGCCCCGTGGCTGGCTGGAACGGTGGCCATGGCGAATGAGGTGAGCAGCGGAAATCCTGCCACCACGCCGCACGACACCACGGACAGTCGAATCCATTGTCTGGTACTAGGACGTATTTGCTTGGTGGCCCCAAGTGCAACAGCAGCTACGAGTGCAGCAATAACCGCGCGCCCAGCGCCGATAAAAAGCGGATCCATGCCCTCGTTGGACACGGCGATGCGGGTGACTGGAACCGTCAATGAAAAGGCGCAAACGCCAAGCAGGCCCCAAATCAGACCCGCTGGGGAGTTGAATAGCGGTTGATGCTTTGATTGAGTAGCGGTACTATCGTGATTCATGATTAACAGTAGCAGTGAAAACTTGGTTTTGATACTGCGCAAATGGATCTCCCAAGCTCCCGCTGGAACCCAGCTGCCATCGACTCGGCAGCTGGTTGCTGAATATTCGCTCAGTCCAGTTACGGTGCAAAAAGCCTTGCGGGCATTAATCGCCCAAGGATTGATCGAGTCCCGCCCGGGCATTGGAACTTTTGTTCGCGGTATGCCCACGGCGCGACCATACGACTACGGCTGGCAGACGGCGGCTCTGGGCACTCCCCGGCAAAAGCTGCCCGAGGTCCACCCCAGCCAACGCACCCTGCCCAACGACTTCATAGCCCTGCAGTCGGGGTACCCAGATCGGGAACTGTTGCCGGAAAGATTGGTGAAATCAGCCTTCGCGCGGGCCGCGCGCAGCGAGTCGGTCCTGCAAAGGACCGAAGCTGCCGGACTGCCAGAACTTCAATCATGGTTCGCTGCCGAACTGGCCGAACAGATGCTTCCCGGGCTCAGCGCCCCCAGTGCCAGGGACGTCATCATATTGCCCGGAAGCCAGAGCGGATTGGGGTCAATCTTCCGAGCACTGGTTGGCGAGGGGCATCCAATGCTTATCGAGTCGCCAACTTATTGGGGTGCTATTCTCGCTGCTGCACAAGTGGGCGTTACGCTGATCCCCATCCCGGCGGGCCCGCAGGGTCCCGATACCCGAGAGCTGGATCGCGCCTTCGAACGCACCGGCGCCCGTGCCTTTTATGCGCATCCGAACTTCGCCAACCCCACCGGGGCCCAGTGGAGTCCAGAAGTTTCGGAACGAGTACTTGAAATCCTGAAAGCACGCGGTGCTTTCCTGGTCGAAGATGACTGGGCCAAGGATTTTGGAATCAGCAGCGATTCATCCCCCTTGGCGGCCCGAGAAGATAACGGGCATGTCGTCTACTTGCGTTCGCTGACCAAGAGCGTGTCCCCGGCGGTGCGCGTCGCAGGACTGATCGCCCGCGGCCCGGCCAGGGACAGGATCCTGGCAGACCATCAAGCGCAATCAATGTATGTCAGCGGACCCCTGCAAGCGGTGGCATTAGACGTGGTCAGCCAGCCAGCATGGCGAACACACCTTCGATCCCTGCGCCAGCAATTGGCTGGCCGGCGCGACCTGCTCATCGATTCGCTCGCCCGGCATGTTCCCGAAGCCCATTTGCAACTGGTTCCACCGGGCGGGTTGAACCTTTGGGTGCAGCTGCCCGATGGGACCGACCTGCGCCGGTTGGAACGAGAGTGCGAGGTTCGCAAACTCGCCATCGCTCCCGGTGCGAGCTGGTTCCCCGCCGAAGAGTCTGGCCAATATCTGCGGCTGAATTATTCTGGGCCGAATCCGGGTGCTTTTGACCAGGCGGGAAGGATCCTGGGCGAGGCCTTGCGCTCCGCGGACCGCTAGGCCAATCCGTCCACTTCCACCAAGCCGCGGCGTGTAGGCAGCGGCGCGACGTGGGTTCCATTGCCGGCAACTAGCTGAATGCTCAACAGACGCGGGGCATTGCCCTGTGCGGTCTGCAGGATCCACGGGCCAACCATGAGGTACGAGCGGTCGTTTTCTGCTTCGGTAACGACGCCGGTGATCACGAAGTCCCCGTACGGTTCCTGGCTAAAGGAAGCAACCACCAGATCGCCATGGGAGAGCTGTGCAACCTCGATGTCCTGGGGCGAGAATTCCCCATCGAACTGCGCCGGGAATGCTCGCACGTCTTTATCCGGTTGCCGTTGCATCACCTCGGAGCCGTCGCTGGCTTTGGCCGTCTTTTTAGCAGCGGCGGCGTTCAGCCCTCCCACCATCACGTCGTCCAGGACGGTGGGATGCGCTGCTCCGGTAACCAGGAAGTTTCCAAAGCGCTCGGTTTTGTACAGGACCGAAATCACCTCGGATTCTTCAATGGCGCCGAAGGCTGCCTTCATGCCGGCGACGTCGCGCTTGGAAGGGCCCTTGATGAAGGTGTCCATTGGCTTTCTCCGATGCTCAAGAGTGCGGGGTGTCGCTTTAACCCTAGGTCAGAATGCTCCGCCAAGGAAAAACGCCGTAGCGCCAATGCCCGCCAGCCCATCAAGGGGCGACGTGAGGATCAGCGGATTCAGCCCACCGGCCTGCTGCGCTCGATGGCGCGCCTGTCCAGCATGGTGACGAGCAGATGCGCGTCCATTCCGGCCTCCGCCGGCAAAAACCGCGCAGGCTCGCCGCGTGGAGTGCCAGGAGAACAGGAATTAAATGGCCGCCCAAGGTCTCAAACATTTATTTCACAGCTAAGCTGGAATGGTGGACACTCTAGAACGCTATGCACCAAATGAAAACCTGAGACGCGATGAAGCGGCTTGGCGCGCTGAAAACATCTCCTGGCACTTCGCGGAAGTGCAACTGGACCTGGGCAACGCCCCCGAGCCATCGGCCACCAGCTATGCATCGACGACGACGCTAAACTTTTCATCCTTGCGCCCCGACACCTTCATCGACTTCATCCACGAATCCGTGGAGGAAATTCTGGTCAACGGCACCGCCATTGACCTGTCGACGGCCGTACTGGACTCACGCATCTATCTCGATAACCTGCGCACGGATGTGCCAAACACCGTGAAGGTCACCGGTCGAGCGCTCTACTCGCGCTCCGGCGAAGGCCTGCACCGCTTCGTTGATCCGCAAGACGGCGAGACCTATCTTTACACGCAATTCGAGCCATCCGAGGCCCGCCGTGTTTTCGCCTGCTTTGAACAGCCGGACCTGAAAACCAGCTTCCGCTTCACCCTCACTGGCCCCGCAGGGTGGCACCTGGCCAGCAACCAGCCGATCGTGGACGAGGACTTCCACGATGACGGCACCAAAACTGTTGCCTGCTCCCCCACCCCGCCAATCTCCAGCTACATCACCGCGGTCCTTGCCGGCCCGTACCATGTGGAGCGTGGCGAGCATGTCCAAGAACTGCCAGACGGTGAAGAGCTTGTTATTGAATTGGCGGCGACCTGTCGCGCCTCGCTGGCTGAGCACTTTGACGGCCAGGAGATTCTGGAGCTGACCAGCCGCGGGCTGAGCTATTTCCACGAGCTTTTCGACTACCCCTATCCATGGGGCAAATACGATTCTGCCTTCGTTCCCGAATACAATCTCGGCGCCATGGAAAATCCGGGCCTGGTGACCTTCACCGAACGCTACGTGTTTACCTCGCACGCCACCGAGGGCCAGTACGAGCAGCGCAGCAACACCATCATGCACGAAATGGCGCATATGTGGTTCGGCGACCTGGTCACCATGAAATGGTGGGACGACTTGTGGCTCAAGGAGTCCTTCGCAGACTACATCGGCACCCTGGCCAACGACGAGGCCACTGACTTCACCACCGCGTGGACGACCTTCGCAGCCCGGCGCAAGGCCTGGGCCTACGTCGCCGACCAGATGCCCACTACGCACCCCATTGTTGCCGATATCCCAGACCTGCTGGCGGCAGACCAGAACTTCGATGGCATTACCTACGCCAAGGGCGCTAGCGTGCTCAAGCAGCTCGCGGCCTTTGTGGGCGCAGACGCGTTCCGCGACGCGGCGCGCTCCTACTTCCGCAAGCACGCCTACTCGAATACTTCGCTGGAAGACTTCTTGCAGGCTTTGGAAACTGCCAGCGGCCGGGATATGCGCCAATGGGCCGATGCATGGTTGAAAACCAGCGGTGTCCCCAAGCTGAAGGTTGACCTCAAGACCGATAGCCAAGGCGTCATTACCCACGCTCAACTCAATCAGTTCGGCTCGGATCCGGTGACCGGCCAGCCGATCGTTCGTCCCCATGTCCTAAGCGTGGGTGCCTATGAACTTCGCGATGGGCAGCTGGTGCGCACCGACACCGTGCCGGTAGAACTTGTGGGCCAATCCGTGGCACTTGATTTCCTTGTAGGACGAAACGTCCCTGATCTCATCCTGCCTAACGACGGCGATGAAACTTATGCCTTGATTGAATTTGATGAAGCTTCACGCGCTACCCTGCTGGAAAACCTGTCAGGTTTGGCTGATTCCTTGCCGCGCGCTACCTGCTGGGCTTCGCTGTGGGACGCCGTTCGTTCAGCAACCTTGGATGCGCAAAGTTATGTCGATGCGGTGCTGGCTCACGCCTACACCGTAACTGACGCTGGAGTTTTTGGAGTCCTCACGGATCAGCTGGTGAGCTCGATTTCCAAATACGCCGCACCGGAACTGCGGGCAGAATTACGCACTCGCGCCGCTGGGATCCTCACCGGCTGGCTCGGCAAATTCGAGCCGGGCAGCGATCAGCAAACCACGACTGCGCGAACCTTGACCCGTTTGGCACGAGCCGGTGTTGCCGGCGAAGTCATTGACGCGTTCCTCGGCGAGCAGCCTAACGCCTACCAGGTCACGGTCGATGAGCAGTTGCTTTGGAATTCCTACATTGCGCTCGCCGCTGCTGGCAAACTCGACGCAACCGCTGAAGCTGCAATGCACGAATCCGCCAAGCAGAACCCGACGAGCGTTGCGCTCAATGCGGTGAGAACTGCATTGGCTGCCCGCCCCGATCCCGAGGCGAAGATGAACGCCTTCGACACCGTCTTGATGGCTCGCGATGAAAAGGGCCAGCTGTCCAACGATGCACTTTCCGCAACGGCCTTGGGCTTTTCCATGGGTTCAGCGGCCCTTCTAGCGCCTTTTGAGGAGCGCTTCTGGGCCGCTGTCCTCCCAGTCTTCGAATCCATGAGCATGGAGTTCTCTACTCGAGTAATCGAAGGACTCTACCCGGCTCATCAAGACTTGGATGGCTCGGTCGAACAGAACCAGGCATTGTCGGCAGCGACCGCCTGGCTAGAGGAAAATGCGCAGGTACCGAGTGCATTGAAGCGCATCCTTCTGGAAGAGCGCGCGGAACTGGAACGCTCACTGAACGCTCAAGCTTTCAGCCGAACCAGCCGCTAGCTGCCACTCAGAAACCAGCGGGCCTGCGCAATGCTTGACGCATTGCGCAGGCCCGCTGGCCTATTCCCCTTGACGTGGCTAGGAAACGCGAGCGGTCCACTGCTCGGTGGCAAATTTGGTTTCAGCGAGCTCTTGAGCCGCCTGACGGGTAGCATCATCAAGTTGTGCTTGCTGGGCACCGGTACGCTGCGCGAAGGTGTCCATCATGACCCGAATGATTTCCATGCGCTCCAGATCGGTCTGCGACTTCAACGGATCCACTCGCTTCACCGCCGAGGTGATTCCCTTGTCTGAAATTTTCTCCCGGCCGATGCGCAAGACCTGAGTCATCTTCTGGGCATCAATGTCATAGCTCATCGTGACGTGATGAAGCATGGCGCCATTGGCGAACCGCTTTTGCGCCGCACCGCCAATTTTCCCTGCTTCCGTGGCAATGTCGTTCAAAGGCTTGTAGTGCGCCTTGAGGCCGATGTTCTGCAGCGCCTCCATGACCCAAGCATCCAAGAACGGGTAGGAATCGGCAAAACTCATGCCGTCGACCAGCGACTCGGGCGCATACAGGGAATAGGTGATGCAGTTGCCAGCTTCCATGAACATGGCACCGCCGCCGGAAATGCGGCGAACCACTTGAATGCCGTACTTGTCGGCCTGTTCCATATCAACTTCATTCTTGAGCGACTGGAAGGAACCGATGACAACCGCGCCTTCGTTCCAGTCCCAGAATCGAATGGCTGGTTTGCGAACGCCTTTGGCGATCTGGCGGGTCAAAACCTCATCCAGCGCCACTTGTTCAGTGATGGGGATGATTTCCGGTCCGAGTATTTCCCACTCGTGGTCTTCCCACTTAGTTGCATGCCCGAGGGCGCGCCGCACCACGCGGGCGACTGCGTCCGCATCAAATCCGAACATCACTGCGGCTTCGCGCAGGTTGTTGGTTACGGCATCGCGGATGGTGCCATGGCTGGCGTCAGTCGGCAATCCCCGTACCGACTCGTTGAGATCTTCCAGTGCCTCGTCCGGTTCCAGGAAGAAGTCTCCGTTGAGTGATACATCCGTGATTGTCCCGTTGCTTGTTTCAAGATCAACTACGACTAATTTGCCACCGACTACCTTGTATTCACCATGATGCATCATGTTCTCATTCTATCCCCGGGCACCTGCGCCTCGAACTCCTTCCACGGCTGCCAGTGCAGTGCCGTTAAAGCAGCAGCGGCGCGCTTCCAGGGAAACTGGAAGCGCGCCGCGTAAAGCTTGCGAGGGGCGAAGTATTACTTCTTGCCGCCGAAGCCCTTGAAGCGGGCGTTGAAGCGCTCGACACGACCAGCGGTGTCCATGATGCGCTGCTTACCGGTGTAGAACGGGTGCGAAGCAGCCGAGATTTCAACGTCAATCACTGGGTAAGTGTTGCCGTCTTCCCACTCGATGGTCTTGTTCGAAGTTGCGGTCGAACGGGTCAGGATCTTTTCGCCGGATGCCAGGTCGTTGAAGACAACTGGGCCGTACTGTGGATGGATATCAGCCTTCATAGCTATACACCTTTTTGTTTATGGCCACTGGATTTTGCCAGCAGCTAATTGCTCGGAAATTCGCCATGCAGCACAACGTTCATTAAAGAACCTGCAACACACAGACATTACATCCTATCGCACATTTACGGCCGAGGAGAACCGCCTCAACGTGGGGCAGAACACAGATGCCAGAAGGCAATTGCGCTGGCCGCGCCGACGTTGAGCGAATCCACTTCCCGATGCATCGGAATGATGACCGTATGGTCCACGGAAGCCAGCGCTTCTTGCGTTACTCCCCTGCCTTCATTGCCCAGGATCATCGCTATTTTCTGGCCTGGAGCAATCTGGATGTCGTTGAGCGCAATCGCGTCGTCAGTCAATTCCATGGCCAGCAGGTCATAGCCGTGTTTCTTGAGCTTGTCCATGTCATCCGGCCAGTTTTCCAAGCGTACCCACGGAAGATCAAAAACGGTCCCCATGGAGACCCGAGCACTGCGGCGATACCAGGGATCAACGCACTTAGGCGTCAGCAATACAGCATCAATTCCGAGCCCTGAGGCCGACCGGATGATGGCACCCAAGTTGGTATGGTCAGCAATATCTTCGAGAATGGCGATTCGGGAACCGGTTTCCAGCACCTTGTCCAGATCCAGAGGTTCTGGGCGGTTCATGGCCGCCATGGCGCCTCGGTGCAGGTGGAAACCAACAAGGTCTTCCAGCTGGCGGTCATCACCAATAAAAATGGGCGCTGTTGGGAAGCGGTTGAATTCATCGGTTAGCTGTCCCAGATGCTTTTCAGCAAGAAGGAAGCTGCGAGGCACATGCCCTGCATTGATCGCGCGCTGGACAACCTTGGTGCTTTCCGCGATATAGAGACCATTCTCCACGTCGGTGCGCATCCGTAGATGCGCCTCAGAAAGCCTCAGATATTCGTCAAGACGCGAGTCCTGAAGATCTTCAACGTGCAGGATCCGCTCTGGATTAAGAATTTCGGCCACCGGGCTAAACCAACTTCAATAGCATGTTGACCAGTGCAATAACACCGAGGACGACGATAATTCCGCGGAGCCAGCCTGGAGAGAGTTTCCGGCCAATTTTCGCTCCGATGAATCCGCCAATCAGAGATCCCACGGCAATCAAAAGGACGATCAACCAGTTGATACGTTCCGGAGCAATGATGAGGTACATCGCGGCGGCCATAAGATTCACGATCAGCGACAAGATGACCTTGATGGCGTTGGACTGCTGCAGCGAAGCCTGCAGGAAGACACCGAAAACCGCCATGAGCAAGACACCCTGTGCCGCGGTGAAATATCCTCCGTAGATGCCGATAGCAAATACCAGCACATACAGGATCGTCGGCACCTTGGTTCGGTCCGCCTCATCCGGATCCGTCCCACCCCGAGCTGCCTGGCGGGTTTTAGCCCACTTGGCCAACCTCGGTTGGAAGATCACCAGGATCAAGGCACAGACCAAGAGGACCGGCGCGACCACGCCAAATACTGATTCAGGCAAGTTCAGCAGCAGCAACGATCCGATCAGGCCGCCGATGAGGGATACCGGAACCAGCTTGAGCAGCGTCCTCTTCACGCTTGCTGCTTCTTTGCGATAGCCCCAGGCACCAGAGAATCCGCCAGCGACCAGGCCCATCGCATTAGAGACTACCGCGTTGACCGGCGCAGTCCCCAAAGCGACAAGAATCGGGAACGTAACCAGGGAACCGGACCCGACCACCGTGTTAATCGTTCCAGCCCACAGACCACCAATGAAGATGAGGGCTTCACGCCAAAACTCAACCACGCAGAAGCTTCCCCTCTAGAGTGTTCAATTACGCGCCAGCAAATGCCGAATAGCGTCCACCTTCACGGCGAAGCTTCAATTTCATTCCGTAGGTCTTTTCCAGATTCTCTTCGGTGAGTGTGGAATCAATCTCGCCAGCGGCGACCACCTGTGCATCACGCATCATCAAGATGTGGGTAAAGCCGGCAGGAACTTCTTCGAGGTGGTGTGTCACCAACACAAGCGCAGGAGCGTCCTCATCGGCAGCCAGCTCCGCCATTTGGGCGACGAGTTCTTCTCGTCCGGCAAGATCCAGGCCCGCAGCTGGCTCATCCAGGATCAGGAGTTCAGGATCCGTCATCAGCGCACGGGCAATCAGCACCCGCTTGCGCTCGCCTTCAGAAAGATTGCCGAACGGCTGGTTCATGAACGTCGACATGCCCCATTCATGGAGCAAACGGAAGGCACGGCGTTCATCAATTTTTTCGTACTTCTCGCGCCAGCGGCCAGTCATGCCGTACGCTGCGGTCAGAACTACATTTAATGCCTTTTCGTTGGCTGGAATAGAGTTGGCGACCAACGCCGAGCTCAAGCCAATCAGGGGACGAAGATCAAACACTGATACTCGTCCCAAGCGTTCGCCAAGAATATCGGCTGTGCCTCGGGTGGGGTGCAACCGAGTGGCTGCGATATTCATCAAGGTAGATTTGCCGGCGCCGTTGGGGCCGATAACAATCCACCGCTGTCCTTCTTTAACTTCCCAGGACACGTCCTTGAGCAGTTCTTTTCGCCCGCGTACCACGCTGACATCTTTGAAAGTTAGCACTTCGCTCATGGTATTCAAGACTAGACTTTTCGTTGCTGTTTCACTAATTGAATCACCTGCAATCCCCCGATTATTCGCCGTTCGCCGCTGTCATGTTTGGTCGTAATTGCTGAATCATTGAAAAATGGAGGCATGGCTTCTTCACTGGTTTTTGTCTCCCGCCCGTCCTTCCCGCGCCAACAGTTCCTGGCTTTACTGGACCTCGCGGCCGCAGAACAGCTGATTCCACAAGGGCTGGAGCTCTCGATCAAAACCAGCGAAGAACGACTGGTAGCCAAGGTGCACTATGCTGCCGGATCACCTGATCGCCTTCAACAGCTCGCGACTGAATTCATTGACCGGCACGTCACGGCCGGGACTTTGGCCTATGCCGACATGTGCCTGGCCGTAGTGCCAGAAGAGGTCGCTTCGGCCCCACAACTGCTGCTGCTCATGGATGTGGACTCCACGCTGATCAAGCAGGAAGTCATCGAGTTGCTGGCGGCCCATGCCGGGCGGGAAAAAGAGGTCGCGGAAGTTACCGAAGCTGCCATGCGCGGTGAACTGGATTTTGCCCAATCACTGATCCAGCGTGTAGCAACCCTCAAGGATCTGCCGGACTCGGTTCTGGCCGAAGTCGGAGAACGCATCATCTTCTCCGACGGCGCACCTTCATTGGTTCGCCGTTTCCATGCCGCGGGCCACAAGGTTGCTGTCGTTTCGGGTGGATTCCAGCAAATCCTCGACCCGCTGGCCTCAACGCTCAACCTGGACCATGCCTTGGCCAACACGCTGGGTATCACCGACGGAGTGCTTGACGGCACGGTTCACGGAGAAATTGTGGATCGCCAGATGAAGGAGACGAAGCTTCGCGCTTGGTCCGAAGAGCATAAGATCCCATTGAATGCGACGATCGCTGCCGGTGACGGTGCCAATGACCTGGACATGGTGGCGGCAGCGGGCTTGGGGATCGCGTTCAACGCCAAGCCAGCACTGCGTGACAAGGCAGATGTCCGCCTGGATTTCGGGCGACTCGACGTGATCGCTGATCTCGTACTGGATGACTTGAACTAAAAGATTCCAACAACTCGATAACAATTGAGGTGAATAGAGTCTCTCTGCGCGTCTATCGGTTGTTCCAGCGGTTAGTATTTTCACTAGACGCCCCAATGGCCTGTGGTAGATACCTCGACCAAGCGGCTAAATCCTAACGCTTTTCGAAAGAACACTAAAACCAGTGCAGACCCCTCCTCAGGACAGTACCCCCACTACGTCTACGAATCCCTCACACAATAAGAAGAAGCCCAAGAGCAAGGCCAAGCCTTGGATCATTGGCGGTTCTTGTGCGGTGGCCGTAGTCGCGGCGTACTTCGGCGCAGCTGCTTTTGTCAGCTCGCAAGTTCCAGCCAACGCCACGATTGCCGGCGTCAATATCGGGTCGATGAACAGTGACGAGGCGCGTGCTGAAATTGAGCGAGTGGTCTCGCCCTTGGCACAGGAGCCCATCGAAGTCAAAGTTAATGGCAAGGACTACACTGTTGACCCTGCCGAGGCAGGGCTTAGCCTCAACGTCGACGACACAGTCAAGGACTTGACGTCCTATGTCGTCAATCCCGTGAAGCTCTACGAGCGCCTGGCTGGTGACTATGAAGTCATCCCGGAGTTGAATGTTGATCAGCAGAAGCTGTCCGAACAGATTGAGGCTTTGGCGAAAAAGGCCAACGCTGAGGTCACCGAAGGCAAAATCGAATTTGTCGATGGTGCGGCAAAGCTTTCCAAGCCTGTCGACGGGGTGGTCTTGGACAACGAAGCTGCCATTGAAAAATTCAGTGAAGACTGGTCGATTGCCGGTCCCCCGATCGAGCTGCCCGCAGAAGTAGTCAAGCCCCAGATTTCATCGGATACGTTGCAGAAGTTCTACGACGATCAAGTGAAGTCGTTGCTCAAGGGCGACGTGGAACTTGTTTCCGGGGACAAGAAGGCCACCCTCTCACCAGCATCGATTGCGGCAGCTGCGTCCTACGCACCGAAGGATGGGGCTCCTGCCCTCACCCTTGACGACAAAAAGCTGTATAAAGCTGCCACCAGCAATTCGGATCTTTCCAGCACCGCGAAAGACGCAAAGATCGTCCTGAAGGGCGGAAAGCCTTCGATCCAGGCGTCCACCAAGGGCATCTCGCTGGAAACGGAAGGCCTAGGCGCCAAGGTGCTTGCCGCCAGCGCGACCGAGAACCGCACTGCCGAAGTCAAGATGACTGAAAAGGAAGCGGATTTCACAACTGCCGAGGCAAAGAAGCTGGGCATCAAGGAACCAATCGTCGATTTCTCGACCCCCTATCCTGCTTCGGACACCGTGCGCACGAAGAACCTCAAGGCCGGCGCAGCTCGCGTCACCGGCGTCGTGGTGAAGCCCGGAGAACGGTTCTCGCTGCTTGATACCCTGGGCCCGATTACCGTGGCCAACGGATACTTCAGCTCCGGCGTTGTTGAGAACGGTTTCAGCGCCGAAGCAGTCGGTGGAGGACTCTCGCAGATTTCCACGATGATGTACAACGTCGGGTTCCTGGCCGGCTACGACGACATTACCCATAAGCCGCACTCCCGCTGGTTCGAGCGCTATCCAGCCGGTCGCGAAGCCACCCTGTGGGAAGGGCAGATCGATATGATCTGGGAGAACAACACTCCGTACGGCGTGCTGGTGCAGGCATGGGTATCCGACGACGCCGTACACACTCGACTGTGGTCGACCAAGTACTGGGATGTGTCGCAGAAGAGCTCTGGAAAGTACGACCAGACGGACCCCGAGACCAAATACAATACTGCTGAGAAGTGCGTATCCGAGTCCGGTGGCAAGAAGGGCTTCACCATCGATATCACTCGCTACCGCGAAACCTTCGACGGTTCAAAGAAGCTCCCCGCCGAGACCAAGAGCTGGACTTACAGCCCTTGGCACAAGATCGTGTGCGGCGAAAAGCCATAGCAGTTCAGATTGGCCAATGCCGGGCATCTTCCATGGAAGATGCCCGGCATTGAACTTTAATCACCGCGCAAAAACAGCTGCTGCCCAACTTCTGAATTGCTCCCCAAAAGTTGGACTGTAAAAGTCAACAACTTTTGGGGAGCATTTCACTCCCTGAACGGGAGGAAGGCACCAGCTGTTTGGTTTGCTGACGAATCAGGCCTGGACTACTTGCCAGACTGCTTCAGGAAGTCTCCTGCGCCACCGACCAGCTCGGTATAGCCGGTCTCGACGTCGGCAAATACCATCTTGGCTACTTCGGCGCCGAATTCCTCAACGGAGTAGAGCTTGCCAGCGGCCTCGCGGCGGGCATCAATGGCACCTGGCTCCATACGATTCAACAACGTGGCGGTGATGGTTCCCTCGATCATGTCGCCGGAGACGACAACAAAGCTGATGTTCTTTTCGGCAAGCTGGGGGATCATTTCGCGCAGTGCATCTTCACCGGCACGCTTGGATTTCGCCACTGCGTCATAAGCGTCCATAGTGGAAACGTCGTTGATGAAGTGTGCCTGGTGGCTGGTCACGAAGACTACGCGTCCACCATCAGACATTTTTGGCAATGCTGCTTCCAACATGGCCACCTGGGCGTCCCGGTTCAGGCGCAGGGCGTAGTTCTCCCCCATAGAGGTTTCCATGCCACCTGAAGCATTCAGAACAACTACATCCAGGGATCCGAAGTTCTCCACGGCTGCATCAACCAAGGCCGCCGGACCTTCCGGGGTGGTCAAATCGGCGCCAACAGCTACTGCCTTGCCGCCCTTTTCCTCGATAGCGGCAACGATCTTGTTTGCGCGCGGTGCCTTGGCACGGTAATTCACCACAACACCGATGCCCTGTTCAGCCAGCAGCTGCGCGGTGACCGCACCAATGCCACGGGAGGAACCGGTAACTACGGCACCTTTAAATTCGCTCATCTTGAATGTTCTCCTTGGATCTTAGGGAAAATTGAATCTCGTGCAGCATTCCGCGCTGCAGGAAAGCTCTTTAGTGGCCCATTCCCAGGCCGCCATCGACAGGAATCACGGCGCCCGAAATGTAGGCTGCCTCATCGCTGGCGATCCAGCGAACCACGTTGGCAACCTCTTCAGGCTCGGCGAAACGGTTAGCCGGGATATTAGACAGGTAGTCCTTCTGGGTTTCTTCAGGCAGCACGGCGGTCATCTCCGTGTTGATAAAGCCCGGCGCCACCACGTTGGCCGTAATGCCGCGCGAGCCAAGCTCACGGGTAAGCGAGCGGGCGATGCCCACCAGGCCGGCCTTGGATGCAGCGTAGTTAATCTGCCCCGGGGAGCCGTAGAGGCCAACCACCGAAGAAATCAGGACAACGCGGCCCCGCTTCAGGCGCATCATACCCTTGGTGGCTCGCTTGATGACGCGGAAGGCGCCGGTGAGGTTGGTATCGATCACCGAGGTGAAGTCGTCTTCGCTCATGCGCAGCAGCAAGGTGTCCTTGGTGACACCTGCGTTAGCGACCAGCACTTCAACCGGGCCGTGGGCCGCTTCAACCTCTTTGAATGCCTCATCGATGGAGGCGCTGTCGGTGACGTCTGCCTTAACGCCCAGCAGGCCGGCGGGAACCTCGCCGCTGCGGTAGGTGATGGCTACCTTGTCGCCGTTGGCCTCAAAGGCACGGGCAATGGCAAGCCCGATGCCGCGGTTGCCGCCGGTGACGAGGACGCTGCGGCCTGTGGTTGGTTCCGTAGTCAATGTATTTCTCCATTCATGCGTTGGCGCGAGCACGACAAATCGTGTGACTGAGGCCTCGACTAACGCACTTTGCCTAGTTAAGTAGCTTCTCCGTGATCAATCCTATTAGTTACTGCCCAGTTTTACAGCTTCGACAGCGCGTAGAAATTACACTCTCGGTGCCACAGGTGAGACAATGGAAGCAGTTTCTGTACAGCAAAGTGAAGTCTTCTACATGTCATCTCAACCCACGAATCACGATTCGCGTGAACCTGAAGTTCACCGCATCACTGAAGCCCGGGAATCCCATACTTCCGAGCGCGATAGCCGTGTGCGCAAATACACGATTTCGATGACTGTCCGAATGATCTGCTTCATTCTCGCGTTCTTCTTTGACGGTTGGCTGCGCTGGGTATTTATCTCTGGCGCCGTCATCCTGCCCTATATCGCTGTGGTCGTTGCCAACGGCGGTGCGGATTTGACCAAGCGTGAGCCGCCAGCCGAGTTTTACACGGACCCGCAACCCGGACAGCTGCCAGCTCCAGCGGCCTCCGCTGAACCGTCGGAAACGGAAGCTGAAGTCATTGAGGGCACTCTTGCTGATCAGCCAAACAACCCACCCAAGGAGGACTAGTGGATTTATTAGGTTCACTGGGACAGCCGCAAGCCAGCACCGAGGTTCAGTGCTCGCGCAAGGGCTGCCGCAACCGTGCCGAGCACCAGCTGCTTTGGAACAACCCAAAAATCCACACCCCCGAACGCCGCAAAATCTGGCTGGCTTGCCCTGAGCATCTGGACTGGCTGGAGACGTATCTAAAAGAACGCCTGCTTTACCGGCAAACCCTGCCGTTGCCAGGAACTACTGGAGGCACCGAGTAAATGTACCGGTTTCTAGCAAGCACCCGCTGGGTAGGCTGGTTGATTTTGGTAGCCATTTTCGCCACCGCCTGCGTCAGCCTGGGCAACTGGCAGGCCAACCGCAGGGAACAGGTCCTCACGGGCATTGAACGGGTCAACCGCAATTATTTCGCCGACCCGGTCTCAGGCGGACAGGCTCTTGAGAAATTCAACCAGCTTCCCGAAGAGAAAACCTGGATGACGGCCAAGCTCACCGGAAGCTACCTGCCCGGCGATACCTTGATCGTGAGGAATCGCATCAAGGCTGGACGCCCGGGCTACGAAGTGCTGGTGCCCTTCAAGACCACGCAGGGCGAAGTTGTCATCATTGACCGCGGCTACCTGCCGATTGGCGATGAACAGAGCGGACACCCCGACTCCATCCCGGCACCGCCTTCGGGAGAAGTGACGGTGCTCGCTCGGCTGAAGCCTGGTGAAGTGCGGTTGGACCGAGGCGCCCCAGAAGGGCAGATCGCATCAATCCAGCTAGAGGATTATGCGCAGCAGGTCGACTATGGCATCGCACAGGGCGCTTACGGCATCATGTACCAGGAGGATCCTGCCCCGTCCGTCACGCCTCAGCCCCTGGATGCGCCGGATATGGACGAAGGTCCCCACCTCTCCTACGAATTCCAGTGGTACGCCTTCGGAGTGCTCGCTTTTGTCGGTTTCTGGTATGCCGCTAGGCAGCAAAAGAAGTTGAACGCCGAGGACGCAGCCGAGCTGGCTGAAGCACGGGCTTTGGGCTTTGACGAACCGGTGCACAAGGTGCGCAAGGTGCGGGCCAAAGCGGAGAAGAAGTACCGGCGCGACGGTTCCTTGACCGATGAAGCCATCGAAGATGCACTGCTCGATGAGGCGCCAGAAGCACCCAGCGACCTTCGCTAATCGGCTCTAGGAGTCCGGGCTCATGGCGCCCAACGAATGCCTTCCTGGCCGCAGCCCCCAGTTTCATCCCCGGGAGTACCCGCCGCAGCACAGGAAGCATCAATCAGCGTGCGCTGCCCTACCGGCTCTTCGAGCTCCAGCCTGTAGGGAACTGTCTCATTGGACTGACAGGTTTGATGTTCGCCAGTCAGCGGTTCCACCACCATGCCGATGGTGATATTTTCCTCGCCGTAATCAACTTGGGCGCTGGTAATCCCACCGGTCACCCCTGAACCGCAGGCAATGCGCATCACCCCGAGATCAAGGCTTGTGCTCTTGGAGGTCACCGCCGAGGAATCCATCAGGCTCCATTGCGCGTTCACCGCGTCGGATGTTTTCTGCACGCATCCAGTGGCCGCAAGCGTGGCCAGCAAAATGCCTGCGGCGAAAACATCCATTCGGCGTCCAGATAAACTCATGGCTTGGCACAACCCCTTCTAGCGGTGTCATGCCAAGCCTATGAGTTTTCTTGTTGGGCTGCTAGGCCTAGGTCAGCGACACGAGCTCAAGGTAGTCTTCGTTGAACAAGTCCTCGTCGCCATCGGGCAGGATCACGACGCGCTCTGGCTTCAAGGACATCACTGCGCCTTCATCGTGGCTGACCATTACCACGGCGCCTGGGAAGGTCGACAAGGCGCCAAGCACTTCCGCGCGCGAGGCTGGGTCCAGGTTGTTGGTAGGCTCATCGAGCAGCAGCACGTTGGCGCTGGATGCCACGATAGTTGCCAGTGCCAGGCGGGTCTTCTCGCCGCCGGAGAGCACCCCGGCAGGCTTGGAGACGTCATCGCCAACAAACAGGAACGAACCGAGGATCGAGCGCACATCGGCATCGTTGAGGTGATCCGGGGCGTTGCGGCGCATATTTTCCAGCACTGTGGCCTCGGGATCCAGGGTGTCGTGCTCCTGGGCGAAGTAGCCGATCTTCAAGCCATGGCCAGGAACAATCTTTCCGGTATCGGGCTCGGCCACGCCTGCGAGCATGCGCAGCAAGGTGGTCTTACCGGCACCGTTCAGGCCCAGGATGACGACCTTGGAACCGCGGTCGATAGCCAGCGACACGTCGTTGAAGATTTCCAGCGAGCCATAGGCCTTGGACAATCCTTCGGCCATCAATGGGGTCTTGCCGCAGGGAGCCGGATCCGGGAAGCGCAGGGCGGCGACCTTGTCCGAAGCGCGCTCTTCCTGCAGGCCCGAGAGCATGCGGTCAACACGCTTGAGCATGGACTGCGCCGCCGAGGCACCCGAGGCACGGGCTTTCATGCGGGTTGCCTGGGTCAGCAGCACGGAGGCCTTCTTTTCGATGTTGGCACGCTCGCGCTTGCGGGCACGCTCATCGGTTTCACGCTGGATCTTGTAGCGCTTCCAGTTCATGTTGTAGACATCAACAACACCGCGGTTGGCATCAAGGTTCAGGACCTTGTTGACGGTTTCTTCCATCAAGCCGGTGTCGTGGCTGATCATCAGCACACCGCCTGGGTAGTTCTTGATGAAGTCACGCAGCCAGTTGATCGAGTCGACGTCCAAGTGGTTGGTCGGCTCGTCGAGCAGCAGGGTTTCAGCGTCCGAGTAGAGAATCCGGGCCAATTCCACACGGCGGCGCTGGCCACCGGAAAGGGTGCGCAGCGGCTGCTCCAGAATGCGGTCCGGCAAGTCCAGATTGGCGCAGATCGCCGCGGCTTCAGACTCCGCGGCATAGCCGCCGGCAGCAATGAATTCCGCTTCCAGCCGGTCATAGCGGCGCATGGCCTTGGCCGAAACGGCAGGGTCGTCACTGGCCATTTCATCGCGGTTCTGGGCCAGCTTGCCCAGAACAACGTCCAGGCCGCGGGCGCCGAGAATGCGGTCGCGTGCCAGCTGTTCCATATCCGGGGTTTTCGGATCCTGGGGCAGGTAGCCGATGGAGCCCTTATGGGTCACGTCTCCGCTGGTTGGCTGGGTCTCGCCGGCGAGGACCTTGGTCATCGTCGTCTTGCCGGCACCGTTGCGTCCCACCAGTCCGATCTTGTCGCCCTTGTCGATGCGGAAGTTCACTTCGTCCATCAGCAAGCGGGCGCCGACGCGTAGCTCAAGGTTGGCTACGGAAATCATATGGTGTGGACCTTTCACGCGGTGGCACAAAACTATGCCCATTAATCGGGCAACTTAACTAGTCTACCGGCCAAAGGCCCAGGCACTGGCGGAAAGTGCATAAACTAACAGTCCAGCGCGCATTTTTGACCGGCTACTGCCCCGGTTGGGAGCGGTAATCCTTCATTTGAATCAACCGGCGGCGCAGCGAACCTTCTCGGCGAAGGTCCCCACCGCTGGTCTTGTCGATGTGCTCCTTGCCGAAACGCCACAGCAGGACATCGTCCAGCAGGCGGTCTGGGCCTGGCGAATAGCGGTGGTCCAATGCCGCGCGAACATCGGTGACCACGTTGGCGTCCAGCAACTGCGCCAATTGCCAGGTCTGGTTGATTTCGTGCGCATCGAGCAGTTCGGAGGCCCAAGACCAATCGTCGTCGCGTTTGCGGTCAACGTGCGGCAACAGGGTCTGCCAGATTTCACCAATCTTTTCGCCTGACAACGGCTCGGCTCCGGCACCCTGCTGGTCGTGGTAGCCGTTGAGCCGGTGGTACAGCTCATTGATATCGGTGAAGTAGTCTTCAACCGTTTCAAGCATGGCAGCGGTGGCGGTGAAGTGCCGGTCAATCTGCGGGTTCCAGGCTGCTTCGCCAGGATGCTTGAAGCGGATGTCGTGTTCCATCTCGCTCCAAGCGTGCTGGAGCACCGTGCGGATCTGCACTTCAAAGACGAAGTTTCCGCTGGCAACCACCGGCTTTCCCAGGGCTTCCTGGAATTTCCGCACGGTTGGTTCGCTGCGGGTTTTGAGAAGCAGGTGCCGCGACGAGTACCCGTAGGTCCCCGACTCGACTGAACCAATATCCTTCTCGCGATCGCTGCGGCAGTCGAAGGAGTCCCGATGCGATTTGATCAGGCTTGCAACCTGCTGGATTTCATGAGGCAGCATCACGATGATGCGGATGCCGACCATGTCGTGGATTTCGCGCAGCGGGTTGGGGAATTCGAGCACCGGAGCGCTCTCGCTCGTTTCCTGCAGCCGGCGCGAAGCCTTTGCACGGAAGGACTGCGCAGATTTGACCCGGCCGGTGATGAACAAGGGCTGGACTTCGCTTTGCGCAAAGAGCCTGCGGATCTTCGCCTTCATGGCAGACATGACGGTATTCAGCTCGCCGGTGACAGACTTGTACTGTTCAACGGAGTTCTCGATGTGCTCGGAGAACTCATCGTTCCTTGGCTCATGCTGGGATTCCGTCATAACTGCCTCCTCGTTACTGATTTGCTCGTTGCTTTGCAGTCCTCATGCTCCGTGTTGCGCCGGCCGGGGTGATTCTGGAAGAAACTACGGACGGCTCAGGCGCTTGGCCATGTCGTCAAACAGTGGAGCCTTGTCGTCAGTTGCCTTCTTCTGCTCGGCCGCCGGCTCGGCAGCGGTCTTGGCATTCTGCTTGATAGGGGTGACCTTGGCATCCGCGCGTGCGCTGGCGATGCCTTCGGCGCGAGCACGAGCCAAGGCGTCCTGGTGTTCCTGCTCGATCTCGGCCATGCGCTCGTCTTCAGCGGTTTTCGCGTCGTTCAACGCGGCGCCGTAACCATCGTCATAGGCCACGCCGTACTTCTGGGCATTTTCCTGCTCTTCGTCGTACTCAAGGTCGGCACGGAGCTTGGCGGCTTCAGACTTCTTCTGGTACATGTGCACGGTCAAGTGGGTAATGGCCAAAAGAACAATTGGCGGCATCGCGGCGACCAGGGCCGAAACCAGGGCAGGCACTCCGTTCTCAATCGAGTCAACGGTCAAGATGGCGTGCGTGGAGTTCGCGGCGGTGGAAACAATGGCGCCGAAGAACAACAGCGACCAAGGATAGATCATGGCCTTGCGGTTGAATCCATTCAAGGCGACGATGGCCACCGTGGCGGCGACGATCATGCCGTCAATGATGATTGGCCAGATCCAGGCCAGCCGGGGGCTGATGCCCGAGCGCTCGGCCAAGTCGGTAAGTGCGGCGAAAGATAGCACGAATGCGCCGATGGCGATCAGGACCGTCGCGCCGACGGCCGTGCCTAGGACTGCCTTGTGCGGTTCGTTCGGGACCTCAAGCTTATTTTCTTCCATGCTGCTGGGCAGACCTAACTTCTCAGTATTCGGATGTGTCGTCGAAGGCGAGTGTGATGACCCCAGCGCATAGGTCCAAAGCCACCAGATTCTATTTTAGCCCCTAATGATTAGTGCTAATGCTCTCTGATTGATATGGCCCGGCGATCAATAAAACCGGTTCTGGTAGCCTTCCCGGCGAGCCCGCGGTGACGTGAATCAGCGAGGAAGAAGACCACGCTCACAGCGATATAGGCGGTGACCAGCATGTTCAAAATCGGGTATGGGCTGACATCCGTGAGGCTGGTGGAAATTTGGAATAGGAAAGTGATTCCGCCAAATCCAAGGATGCTGCGGATCAGCGCCCGGGGCGCCGAGGCGGGGACAGAGCCGGGACCAGCAACCATCAACCACGCGCAGCGTTGTCCCAGCGAAGCCCGGCCAGGGCTCATGCTGGGAAGCAAGAAGACTAAGACCACGACCACCAGTGGAATCCAGAAATTCATCAAGCGTTCATTGGTGGCGGGTCCGCCCAGTCTTTCGATCAGCGACAGGGCACCGGTGATCGCAAAGACGGCCCCAGTGGTGATGGCCGCGTCAAAGACGTTGGCCATTGCCCGCCGGGCACGGGTAACTCTGCGGGCAGTCGCGTAGCGTGCATCGCCTTCCTTGGGACCGGTGAGGAAGCTGAAGATCGGCAGATAGGCGAGGATGGCACCAAGGAGTGCCCCCGCAGTATTCATGATCAGGTCATCGACATCGGCTACGCGGTAGGCGCAGTCGTACAGGCCCCAAATTCCGGTGTACTGGGTAAGCTCGATCGCCAACGATGCGGCAAAGCCCAGCACCATGCCGGTGAAGACGTTCCCGCGCAACCAGCGCACGGCCAGGATGCCCAGCGGCATGAACAAGATGATATTGAACAAGATCTGCCACAGCACGAAGCTCGTGGCGAATCCGCGGAGCCCCATTTCAGCGATCGCTGCCCTGAAGTCATACAGGAAATGACCGGGATCCGTTTGGGTAATTCCCGAACCGGTGAAGCAAGCCGCTGGACGGGTCGCGGGCAGCGGCAGCATGGTGTAGCTGAACAGGCCGAACCCGTAGATTGCCGCCATGGCTGTGGTGATGGTGCGGCGCCAAGACAACCGACCGTGACGCCGGTATTGCACGGCCAGCAGGAAGACACCCGCAGCACCGAGGAACAGGGCGGCACCGAGAACTGCTATGGCCGCAGGCCAAATCATCGTTTGCATAGTTCTATCTAAGCCGACGGTTCGAAGAAGTACCTGTGATGGGGCATGTGATTTTGGCTATTACATTTTGCCTTGATGCGAAGATCCGGCAGGCCCGGCCGGACCTGCAAGAATGCGCCGGGTTTTGGCATCAAAGCGGAACAGGCCAGCAAACAGCAGCACCGCCAATACCCCGGCGAAGGAGCGCATCATCCACGCCGAGTGCCATTGTTCGATGGAGAGCTGGTCGACAAATACCGCCACTAGAATCAGGCTGGAGACGTAGATCATCAATTTTTCCGAAGACCAGGACACCCGGTGGGAAATCACGAACAGTGCCATCAGCCACAAGATATACCACGGCTGGATTATCGGAGCGAGAAGAACCACTGCCGACAGCGACCAGGCGGCCAATCGCACCGGATTTGAGATGTCCTTGGACAACGCCAGCCGCGCAACAATGACCAGGGCCAGTGCCTGGAACAGCGCCACTACCAAGCCGTTGACGAATCCGATGTCTCCCCCGAGGATTCCCGCCAGGTTGCTCACGCTCCACCCGATCAACCCCACCGGAGCATATGGAAACGCAGCGCTTCCAGCACTGAACATCGCAGGCAGCCACCCAAACCACAGGTTGGTCAGTGCTCCAACGATGCTGAGCCAAATGAGAGTCAGTACAAGGACTTTGGCCCACATGGACCAGCGGGCACGCTTTGATGGGTTCTTGCCGAGAATGATCAAGCCAAGGAACGGCAGGACAAGCAATACGATCGGCTTGACCGAAATGGCAATCGACAAAGCCAAAGTCGAGGCCACAGGCCGGCGATCGTAGGCGTAGGCCATGGCGCAGAAAACTCCGGCAATCATCAGCGCGTCATTGTGTACGCCCCCGATCATGGTCAGCAGGAACAGCGGGTTGCCCACGATGGCCCAGTTGGCCCAGGTCGAGTTCTGGCCCATTTTATTGGCCAGTTTTGCCGTGAAGTGAAAGCAGCCAATCACGCCGAGCATTGCGACAATGCGCAACAGCCCCACGCCGATTTCCGGAATGCCATTGGAGGCGAAAAAGATGACGCGGGCCAGCACCAGGAAGAACGGGCCATATGGCGAAGGCGATTGTGCCCAGAGGCCATCGGAGCCTCCATCAAACCAGCCTGGCAGGGCCGAGATTCCCTCGGCATACGGTGATTTGTCTGCGTGCAGCATCCGCCCTTGGGCAAGATAGGAATACACATCGCGGCTGAGAATCGGGAAGCTGAACATCAACGGCGCCGCCCACATCCCCAGCAGCTGGCCCAGTTGCTTGTGGGTGACACCCGTGGCACCTTGCACGCGTGGCCTGGTGACAATCCACGTTCGGGTCAACCACACCATGCCCAACGCCATCAAGATGATGCACGTGATGACGCCACTGGCATCGGTCCGGAACTCGATGAAGAACCCGCTGCGGGCCAACGGGGAAAGCTGGTTGCGCGGGAACCATCCAATCCCCCAGGAAGCCACGGTGATCATCGCCGAGGCGGCAAAACCCTGCCATCCCAATGAGCGCAGGCTCTCCCCCAAGAGCATCCGGTTAATTGCCAACACCGCCACTAGGCCTTCTTCGACTTCTTCAGCCAGTTGGTGGAGCTCAGAAGGTCAGGGCAGATGGTCTTGGTTTTTGGATCGAAGAAGACCAGGTAAACCGCGCAGGCAATCGAAATGCCCCACGAAATCATCTGGACACGAGGCACCAGGGAATCCTGGAGGAACTGCCAAACGAAGATCTGGTCGGCTGCCTGATAGGCCAGGAAGAAGATCGTGGTCAGGTGGAGCCATAGCATTTGCCAGTCATCGCGCAGGCCCGTGGCGGCAAAGAACGGCAAGAGCCACAGCAGGTACCATGGCTGGATTACCGGAGAGAGGACAACGATCGCGGAGAACGCGATGGCCATGCGCTGCACCAGGTGGGAATATTTGCCGCGGAACATCAGCACGATCGCCATCAGGACGCCGATAAGCCGTCCCGCGGTCTTGATGACCGATAGCACGCCATCTGATTCCCACCCGAAGGATTGGAAAATGCTTGAAATGGCGACGGTCATCAGGCCCAGCGGGGCAAAGATCGAGAAGCCGGCCCCGGTGTAGTTGAGCATGACGTCCAGCCAGCCGAACCAGTATCCGTTGAGCCACCCGACAGCGGTCATGAGGGCCAGGAAGATCATGCCGGAGTAGAACCAATACAGGATGCGGCGGGGCCACGTGGCATTCGGACCGGCCCAGAGCAGGCCGATGAAAGGCAGCAGGACCAGGGTGATGGGCTTGACGCCGATGGAAGCAGCCAGGACAACAATCGCCCAGAACCCGTGCCGCTTGCACGCCAGATAAACCGCCCACACGGACAGGCCGGTCATCAGCGCGTCGTTGTGGGCGCTGGCAACAAAATTCACCAGGAACAGCGGATTCGCAACGGTCATCCAAGCAGCTTTTGCTCCCGGAACAGAATGCAGTTCGGCGAGCTTCGGCACAAAGTGCAGGCAGAGCAATACCCCGATGAACGCGATCGCCCTGAATGCGAGAACCGCAGCATCGGTCGAACCGCCAACAACGTTGACCACCAGGTATTCGATGGACAAGTACAAGGGCCCGTAGGGGGTTCCATCCTGGGCCCACATGGTGTCGGTGCCCAGCTGGAACCAGTTGTTCAGGCTGGAAATCCCATCGACATACGGATCCTGCCCTGCGTCAACCAATCGCCCCTGTCCGATATAGGCGAAGACGTCGCGGCTCATAATCGGCAGCGCGACAAACATCGGTATGCTCCACAGCCAGACCGCCCGGCGAACGATCTTCAGGGATCCTTCACCCCAGTCACCCAGTTTTTGGCCTAGCCGCCACCAAGAGCGGAAAAGCAGCCAGCATCCAATGGCCAGCAGGATGACGCAAGTGATGACACCGGCGGCTTCGGTGCGCAGCATGATGAAAAATGGATCGCGGTTAAGCGGTGATACGCTGGCGAGCCACCCGGTTCCGAATGAGCCAAAAAGTAGCAGCGATGCACCAATGACGCCGCTGAGCAGCGTCCTGTTAATGCCAGCCTCGGGCTGGGAGCGCACTGCTTCTACGTTGCTGGATGACACACTGACACCTCGTGCTGTAGCGGACAAAAAATCTGGTAAAACTTGGCCAACCACGCATCGGGATTCGCCATGCGAACAGGTGATTCAACGGCCGGGAATCTCAGACGATTTTAGCATCGCACCGCCTCTCAAAGCAGGTAGGACACTATTTCCAAGCGCGCAATCACGCCGTGCGCTGCCCCACAGCCTGCCAGCGCGTGTAGATTGGTCATGTGGCTAGTAATTCAGAAAAAATTGTATGGATCGACTGCGAGATGACCGGCCTGGATCTGGTCAACGACGCATTGATCGAGGTAGCAGTGCTGATCACCGATTCAGAGCTGGTGGTCGTTGATGAAGGAATCCAGGTAGTCATCAAGCCTGAACCCGCGGCGTTGGCCCAGATGGACGACTTTGTGCGCAACATGCATACAGTCAGCGGCTTGCTCCCCGAGCTTGAGCAGGGCATCACCATGGACGAAGCCCAGCGCATCGTCCTCGACTACATCAAGCAGCATGTGCCCGAGGCCAAGAAGGCCTTGCTCGGCGGCAACTCGGTGGGTACAGATAAGAACTTCCTGGCACGGGACATGCCCGAGGTCATCGAGCACCTGCACTACCGAATCATCGACGTCTCCACGCTGAAAGAGCTCAGCCGACGCTGGTACCCGACTGCCCACCTCGAAGCCCCGGTGAAAACCGGCAACCACAGGGCACTGGGTGACATCCAGGACTCAATTGACGAACTTCGCTACTACCGCGAGTCCATCATGGTTCCCTCCCCCGGCCCCACCGTGGAAGAAGCCCGGTTGATCACTTCAAGGATTGCTCCGAACAGCTAGCAGCAGCCGCGATTGGGCTCCTGGGGTGCAGGTGACGCACTGCACAGCACCTTCGGGAGCTTCCAATTAGCATACAGCCGAGAAATATGTGTATAGTATTTCTCGTTGCCAGATACTGATCAAGTGTTCAAAAGCGTTCTGACTAGTATCGAAGCAAACATGGTGGGTATAGCTCAGTCGGTAGAGCGTCTGGTTGTGGTCCAGAAGGTCGCGGGTTCAAACCCCGTTACTCACCCCAGGTCAGAAGGCTTGATTCGAAACTCCGGTTTCGAGTCAGGCCTTCTTTGCTTTCCCCGGAGCCTTCGCCAGCAGATTCCGCCCTAGAATAAACCCAGGCGATTCAAGAGCAGTTACCGCCTCGGAGGCGCCTTCCGGCAAACGGAACAACAAAATCAAGACGATGCAGTCAGGTCCAATCGCTTCCATTCAAGAGTCCTCGCATCGATGGCGAATAAGCAAAAAATTCACTGTCGCCCTGAAGAAATCCCCCTTGGGCAATTCAATAATTGAGCTGCTGGTCACATGCAGCCCGATCTCCCATTCCTGATTGGTATTCAACCCGCAATTACGTGTATAGTATTTCTCGTTGCCAGATACACGACTTTTAGCCCTAAGGCTTCTGACTAGTATCGAAGTGAACATGGTGGGTATAGCTCAGTCGGTAGAGCGTCTGGTTGTGGTCCAGAAGGTCGCGGGTTCAAACCCCGTTACTCACCCCAGATCAAAAGGCTCGATTCAGAACTCCGGTTTTGGATCGAGCCTTTTGCTTTCCCGGCTTATCGCACCGCACCCACGAATCGCAGGTCAAACCTACCCTGCCGTCGTACCCATGCCAGAAGCTCGGCCCCGCGCTCCCTTCCGAAGCATCAGCAAAACGTAAAGCACCCAGATAGTTGCAAGGGCGACAACAATTCCGATTGCACCCCAGAGCAACGACGGCTCATCGACATAAAGAGTCGAAATCACCCGACCGGGCGCGAAAACAGCAAAAGCGCCGGCGACCATGGCGCCGATCCACGAACGAACCATGTTTCCGATATGCCCAGGAATATTGCCCCGCCGAATATTTACCACTCCGAAAGTTGTTGTTCCAAAAGTAAAAATTGCCAGCGCATGGAAAATCGTGAATCCCCCGCTAATGGTATAGATGAACATCCCGCTCACGCAGACAAAATACATGGATATAACCCATGCGCGGCCGACCACCCGGTGGCGGAAGTCCTTGCGCCTGCGAAGAATATTGACCGGCGCCAGCAGAATAACGAGACTGGCTGAAATCGCATGAACAGCAATAATGATGTTCTCCATGGCCATAATGTAATTCCGATCGGTTCGACGCGCACCCTTGCCAGCGCAATCCGATGGCTCGGTGAATGCACAGCTCCCGTCGCTTCGCCACCAATAGGTACAACTGGCGCACTATCATGGCAACCCTCGGCGAGCGCCATGCCGTCCCAACAGCGCCTGTTGGGCGCACCGCGTCATTGGCACAAATGAAGTCGCGAAGAACTTTGTGATTATCTACCCGACTCGCTCTGGTTGCCCCGAGGCCAACAGCCAGCACCGCTGGCCAGATGCCCACTGCCACTACTCGTAAACTCTTGGCCGCGCTGGACATCAAAGAAATTGTCCAGCCCCTTAGCTCCCCCGGCGTTCGGCCTTTAGGCCACGCCGTGATTCAAGCCCGGCACCTGGCCAGGTTGCCATCACCCGTTGTTCGGCAAGCGCGGGCTTGAATCGATTTCATAGCTGGTCCGTTGGACCTTTCCCGCAGGTTAAGTCATATTTCAGAAACCTGCAGACAGCATTCGAAACTGTATTCGAATGCGTTGTGCTTTTGGGTCTAACCCCGTATTTTTCGAGACATCTGGCGTTATTTGGCGACTTGAGCACGTGGGTTAGCGATTCTATTAGCTATGAATTCGTGCAAACAACCATAATGGAACTTGTACTTTGGCAAGTCTCTGAGTTGATTGCCTGCGTCCTATCCACTGAAAGGTACTCCCCCTGTGAAACGCGCGCTTTTTGAAGAGGACCACGAACAGTTCCGTGAGTTGGCTACGGAGTTCAACACCCGTGAAGTCTCTGGCAAATACGCCCAGTGGGAGAAGGACCACCAGATTCCTCGCGAGGTATGGCAATCAGCAGGCGAGAATGGCTTGCTGGGCTTGGCGGTTCCCGAGGAATTCGGCGGCATGGGCATTGATGACTACCGCTTCCGCGTGGTCATGGACGAGGAGTTTGTGCGTGCAGGCCACCTGGCTGTCGCGTTGGCCTTCCACTTGCACGACGATCTCGTGCTTCCATACCTGCTGACCTACGGCTCTGCGGAGCTCAAGGCCAAGTGGCTGCCTCGCATGGTTGATGGCTCCACGATTACTTCCTGCGCCTTCACAGAGCCAGGGGCTGGGTCGGATCTGCGCGCGGTGCGCACCAAGGCGGTGCGTGATGGCGAAGATTGGCTGCTGAGCGGCCAGAAGACTTTCATCGGCAACGGAGCCTTCGGCGATGCCGCCCTGGTCCTTGCCCGTACCGACGGCCAGAGCAGTCGCGCGTCCGAGGATTCCTTCTCCCTGTTCATGGTGGAGCGCGCTGAGGGCTACACCAATGGCAATCCATTCGACAAGATGGGTCTGCGCGCTTCGGATACTGCCGAATTGTTCTTTGATGAGGTCCGGGTATCTGATGCTGACCGCATTGGCGAGATCGGCCAGGGGCTTCGCTACGTCAAGGAGCAGTTGCCACAGGCTCGCCTGGCTATCGCCGTGGCAGCAGCCGCCATTTGCACCGCGTCCTTCGAGCAGGCCCTGGAGCATGCGAAGAACCGCTCGACCTTCGGTCAGGCGTTGACCCAGTACCAGAACACCAGGTTCGAATTGGCCAATCTGAAAACTGAGTCCCATGTCACTCAGGCTTTTGTTGATCAAGCAGTACTCGCGTTCAACGACGGCGAATTGGACGCGCACGAAGCGGCCGAAGTGAAGCTTTGGGCTAGTGAGAGCGCAAAAAAGCTATCCGATAAGGCCCTGCAGATCCATGGTGGCTACGGCTACATCATGGAGTACCCTATTGCCCAGTCATTCACCGCAGCCCGCCTGTTGACCATTTTTGGTGGCACAAGCGAGATCATGCGTGAAACTATTGGACGAGCACTTTAAGCACTTTTGAAAGGACCTGATCACGTGCCTATCCGGCAGATCACAGTTTACGGAGAACCTGTTCTACATCGTCGCGCGGTGGAAGTCACCGAGTTCGACGACGAACTTCGCCAGCTCGTTGCAGATATGCATGTGACCATGGACGAAGCACACGGCGTGGGACTGGCCGCTCCGCAGATTGGCATCGGTCTACGCCTTTTCACCTACGTCTTTGCCGACCAGGACTCTGCTCCTGAACGCGGTGTGATCATCAACCCCAAGCTGACCCTATCCAAGGTTTCACAGGCGCCAGCTGACGTTGATGACGAGTCCGAAGGCTGCTTGTCCGTACCTGGGCTGAACTACCCGCTCAAGCGTGCCGAATACGCCAAGGTGGAGGGCTTCGATGAATTTGGCCAGCCGATCGCTTTTGAAGCCCACGATTGGTTCGCCCGCATCATGCAGCACGAATACGACCACCTTGATGGCTTTCTGTATGTAGACAAGCTGCAGCCGCGCTGGGATAAGCGGTGGAAGAAAGCCAAGAAGGCGCTGGGCTGGGGCGTACCAGGGAACACTTGGCTGCCCGGGACCGATGAGGATCCTTTCGGCCATTAGCCTTCTAGCTGCTTATGCAGTAGTCCGGAAGTCGATATACCGCTGATGTAGCGCCGCACCGAGAGCATCGGTCGGCGCTATATTTGCATTCCATAGGCCACAGGCCCTGCCTTGCTCAAGCCAGAATGCATTGAACATCCCGTTCTTCCCTGGCGTGATCTGCTTCTGCATCGATTCATCGGCCACCAGGCTGCGATCGGCCCAAGAGAGATAGTACTCGTCAAAGGTTCCGAGCAAACGGGTGGGAAGTCGCGGCGCGCCTGATGATTCGAAGGCTTGATGGGCTGCCGAGCCCTGGACCACGAAAAAGTCCTCGCCGCGCTCGTTCTTTCCCACGCTGACCAGTTCACGACCCAGTTCCGCGGCCGCCGTGCGGATGGTTGTCAGCGTTTGCCCGGCATACCAGGCGGCATCCCGCAAGGTCGCAGGAGCATGGGAACCCAAATAGCGCAACAGCAATTCCTGTATCGGGCTATCGGGAACATGATGCTTGCTGATCCATTGCTCTGCGAGCACGAAGTCCTGGGCTACCAGCTTGGCGCCTTCCGGAATCGGCCCGAGGCAAATCAAGCCGTGCAGAACCAATGCGAGCAGCAAGTGCGTGCCTCGCTGATTGCTCGTGCCGATTCCTTGTTGCTCAGTTGTTCAAAAATCGCCGTCCTGCTGGCCGCTCCCGCTTCCGCCAGATAGGCATGGATGATCTGGGCTGCTTGTTCAATGGCCGCAGGATCAATCTGCAATTCTCGATGCCTGGCAGCAGCTGAACGCAAGGTGCGTTCCTTGGCCAATTGCACCAGCCATTGTGCGTCTTGGGACAGGCAGCAATGCAGAGTTCCACGCATGGTCCACGAGCGAACAATCAAGCCATCGTTAAAAAACTGGTCGACTTGTGCCCTGCTTGGCATCGGGTCAACGCGCTGGGCCAGTGCATATCGACCAGCAATAAAGTCCTGCGACTGGGTAGCCAGCAGGTGCCCAGCGGCTTCTAGCGTGGATCTGGCAGGCGCGGACAACAATTGGCTGGCCATCCGGGCCGATAAGAGCCTTTCGCGTTCCATCTGCCTGCCTTCCGCCATGGTCCCTGGTACAGAGCGTAACAGCCAGGGGCGCTTGGCGGTGCCTGCGGGATCTTGCCACGAGGATGCCGTAGCTGGTTAAAACTTCGGGACCATGCACCTGCGCACTGTGCGCGGGCATGGTCCCGAGGCTACGGCGATACGGCCTTAGGCGGTGACTGCTTCAGCCTTCAGAGCTGGAACTGCTACCGGATGGGTGCCGGCGATCGATTCGATCACACGCACCACCTGGCAGGAGTAGCCGAACTCGTTGTCGTACCAAACGTAGACAACAGCGTTCTTGCCCGAGACGATGGTAGCCAGGCCGTCGACGATGCCAGCACGGCGCGAGCCGACGAAGTCGGTGGAAACCACCTCAGGAGAGTCGATGTAGTCGATCTGCTTGTGCAGGTTCGAAGTCAGCGAAGTCTCGCGAAGGTAGGCGTTCAGCTCTTCCTTTGTGGTCTCGCTCTCCAGGTTCAAGTTCAAGATGGCCATGGAGACATCCGGGGTTGGTACGCGGATGGCGTTGCCGGTCAACTTGCCTTCGAACTCTGGCAGGGCCTTGGCCACGGCCTTGGCGGCACCAGTTTCGGTGATCACCATGTTCAGCGCTGCGGCGCGGCCGCGGCGTTCGCCCTTGTGGAAGTTGTCGATCAGGTTCTGGTCGTTGGTGAACGAGTGAACGGTCTCGACGTGTCCGTGGCTCACACCGAACTTGTCGTTCAGCGCCTTGAGCACTGGGGTGATCGCGTTGGTGGTGCACGAGGCCGCGGTAACGATCTTGTCCTCGGCGGTGATCCAGGAATCGTTGATTCCGTGAACGATGTTCTTCAAGTCGCCCTTGCCCGGTGCGGTCAGCAGAACGCGGGCAACGCCCTTGGCCTGCAGGTGCTGGGACAGGCCGGCTTCATCGCGCCAGCGGCCGGTGTTGTCAACGACGATGGCGTTGTCGATGCCGTGCGCGGTGTAGTCGACGGTGGTCGGATCATTCGAGTAGATGACCTTGATCAGGGTGCCGTTGGCGAGGATGGTGTTGTTCTCCTCATCGACGGTGATCGAGCCTTCGAAGCGACCGTGGACCGAGTCGCGGCGCAGCAGCGAAGCGCGCTTGACGATGTCATCGTCCGAGCCCTTGCGGACCACGATGGCGCGAAGGCGCAGGCCGTAGCCGCCGCGTTCGATGAGGATGCGGGCGAGCAGGCGGCCAATGCGGCCGAAGCCGTAGAGGACGACGTCCTTTGGTTCTGCATCAGTGGCACCGGCCTGGCCAACTTTGTCGCCAAGTTCGTTGCTCAGGAATGCATTCAGGTCAACAGAACCGGATTCCTTGAACTTCTTGTTCAAACGGCCAAGGTCAACGGATACCGATCCAACATTCAGCGTCTCGATCTCGTCGAGGATTGCTTTGGTTGCCTTCAGGCTTAGCTCTTCGCCATCAATGCGGCGTACTACGCGGTGCGCCTTGATGATGTCGATGGCGGACTGGTTGATCAGCTTGCGGCCATATACGGAGGGCACCACATTGTTCTTGCGGTACAGGCGTCCGATCAGTGGAATCATGGCCTCGGCGAGCTCTTCGCGCCCGCTCCATTCTTGCTGGGCAACGACAGACTGCTGGGTCACAGAAAATCCTTCCAATTCAGCCGACTCGCAGATCCATAAAGTCGGTTGGCACCGTGGGAAGCACCATTGCTTTTGCGGTGGTACGAGGTCTACAGGATCATCCTCGCAAGTACTAAGTACGCCTTCCATTCTAAACGGCGCAGAAAAATTCAGGGCACGAGTCACTGTGAAACTTCTCACCCGAAAGGCTGGAGGAGATGAATGGGATGGCCGATACGCCGGGTTTTGTCGCGCCGAAGCGGGACGGTCATCTATCTACGACTGCCGTTGCCGGCAGCCTCTAGCGGTCCACCCGACTGCATGGGGCGAACAGCCCTCATAACGCAGTCTGTCTGACCTTGCTCCGAGTGGGGTTTACCGAGCCATTCCGGTCACCCGGAACGCTGGTGGTCTCTTACACCACCGTTTCACCCTTACCAGGAAGCCTGGCGGTCTATTTTCTGTGGCACTAGCCTGCGGGTTGCCCCGAGTGGGCGTTACCCACCACCCTGTTCTGTGGAGCCCGGACGTTCCTCGGGGCAATAACTTGCCACGCGACCGTCTGGCCATCCCATTCGTTAACCATTCTAGCCCCGGCAGTTCGCCCCAGCTAACAGCAGCTGCGAGCCCTTCGACACAGGCACAGCCAATTGCCGCCTGGCCAAAGGGCCAGGTCGTGCCGTTATTCATCAACCGGGATTCCTCGCTGTCCTCAGATAAGCTGGAAGGCGTGCTTATTTTGTTGCCACCTTCAGAAGGTAAAACCGCTCATGCTGAAGGTTCCCCGTTCGACCTTGCAGACCTCTCGTTTCCTGAACTGAGCGATGATCGCCATCAAGTGCTCGGAGCCTTGGCTGAGGTTTCCGGCCGGGCGGATGCCATGGACGTTTTGGGCGTTGGCGCTTCCTTGGCGAACGAAGTCGCTCGCAATATCAATTTGCACGTAGAGCCTGCCGCCAAGGCCCACGACATTTATTCTGGCGTGCTCTTTGAAGCGCTGGGCTATTCGACGCTCAGCCCTGAAGCGCAACGGCGCGCTGATCAGAGCATCGTCGTGATTTCCGCACTATGGGGCGCGGTGCGCTTTGCCGACCGCATTCCCCCATACCGGCTGTCCATGTCCGTGAAATTGGAGCCCCTGGGCAAGCTAGCCACCTGGTGGAAAAAGCGGCTCGCTGCGATTCTCGATGAAGCCGCTGCAGACCAGCTGGTCATTGATGCCCGCTCCAGCACTTATGCCGCCGCCTATAAGCCAAGTAACGGAAACAGCGTTGCCATCAATGTTTTCCAGTTGCGCAACGGCGTGCCGAAAGTCGTTTCCCATTTTGCCAAGCACACCCGCGGCGAAGTTGCCCGGTTCCTGGTTCAGCAAGAGACCGAGCCAGCGACTGCCGATGAGCTGGTCCAGCTGATTAGATCCAAGTGGGAGGCGTCTCTCGTTGAGGACAAGAAGGGACGAGCACTGAACATCTTGCTTCCCGAGGACCACCAGTTCACCACCGCCAAATAGCCCAGCGGACTCTGGCCACTTACTGGAGATTTCGCTGGGACGGCCACGCCCATCGTCAGCAAGGCGCAAAATCGCCGGGCCTTTTAGTTTTCCCCTGAGGCTGGTGCTGCAACTAGTTCCACTTCGAAGCCGGCTTGATCCTCTAAATAGGCCGCGTAGTGATCGGGGCCTCCGGCATGCGGATGCTTATCCGCAAACATCATGGTGAATCCATGGTTGAGGGCATCAGCTGCAATGGTTTCAACTAGTTGTGCGCTCGGCAGGCTAAAAGCCAGATGATTCAACCCCGGCAAGCGCCGATCATGAAGTTCATGCCGGACATCTGGCCCAGATTCCAAAACGATGTAATGGCTGCCGTGCTGATAGCTTATGCCGTTGTCCCATTGCGATTGGATGCGATAGCCAAGCTGTGTCAGCAGCCAGCCCAGCGATGCCGTACTAGTTGCTAAATCGTCGACCCAGATTTCCAAATGATGCAGCATGTCCCTGCCCAACCAAGTAGTCCGTCTAGTGGCTAATGATGCCACGGCAGTAGGCCTGCGACCGGTACAACCAATCGATCGTCATCGCCGGGCAGTCAGCCAAGGGTTGATCCGCCGATGCCTTGGCGCCTAACACGCAATGCTGGTCAGTTAAACCAGGCTAATCGTTCTCATGCTTTGCACGATGCGAGTATTCGAAGTCTTCTGCCTGTGATTCACTGTCAAAAATGGGACTCACCGCTCCGCATTCCGGGCAGAAGCCCTGGAATCCTCCCATGGCGGCACGCCCAAAATCGGATCCTACCTCGTTCAATTTTCCCCCATAGAAAGTCAATCGTAGGCTTCCAGCTAATCACAAGGTTTCGACAGTTTACGCATCAATATTCAAATCGTTGCAGAAAGGTTATAGAAGCTATGACTTTCAAGTAAAGAACCGGGCTCCCTTAACCGCGAACCCATCGAGCGCAAAGAAACCCTCCCGGAAGTGAATCCAGGAGGGTATCCAGAAGCTTTGCCCGCGGCGATCTCAAGCCGTTTCCTACGAGGAGCAGCCAGACAATCAAGTTGACCGCTTTTATGCCCAACTATGGAGTCAGGACAAAGTCCCATGGATCGCTATTGACCTGTGAAATTTCAATCTCCACGGCATGCCCCAAATCATTGAGCACGTTCCCCAGGGCGCGGGCTCCCGCCGAAAGCCACACCCATTCGGAGGCAAAGTGCGATACATCGATGAGGTACGGGAACCCTCCATTGGCTGCTTCGCGTGCTTCGCTCGCCGGGTGGTGGCGCAAATCCGCGGTGACGTATACATCGGCCTGGTGTGAACGCACCGCGTCAAAGAGCGAATCACCGGCGCCGCCGCATAGGGCGACTTTTCGAATAATCCCGGTCCGGTCTCCGGCAACACGCACACCACCGGCCACCACCGGCAGCACCGTGTAAACACGTTCCGCGAAATCCTCGAGCTTCATTGGCTTCTCCAAGAAGCCCACACGGCCCAAGCCTTCTTCAGGCAGGCCGTCCTTCGAATCAACCAGCGGCACGCAATCCTTAAGCCCAAAGGCATCGGCCAGCGCGTCGTTTACTCCCCCGATAGCGCTATCGGCATTTGTGTGTGCCGTCAGCAATGCGGTCCCAGTTTCGATGAGCCGATGTATAGCTTCGCCCTTGAAGCTCGTGCCAGCCACCTGGGTCACACCACGCAGGAGCAGCGGGTGGTGAGTAATCAGCAGATCGGCCCCACGCTCGATCGCATCTTCAATCACTTCCAGCGTTGGATCCACTGCCATGACGACTTTCGAGACCGGCTGGCCGGTACGACCGGTTACCAGTCCTACGGCGTCCCAGTCCTCGGCCAAGGAATGTGGCCAAAGCTCTTCCACTGCTTCAAGGACATTACCCAAAGTAGTTGGCGCCGAGGGAGCGGATTCCTCGGACTGCATCACTTCTTCATCGGTAACGGGCTTAAGCGCAGCAGCGTCCGGGTTTTGATTCTTCTTCCCCGGTTCTTGCGAGTTATTTGCCTTGCTCTGCATATCAACAACCCTACGCGTTGCCAACAGGGTTGGAACAGAATGCAACGCCGCATCGTTATGAACTATGTGAGTATTCTCAGCCTTCAATCACCACATCATTTCAGTCCATCACTGCAGCTCGAAGACACCAAGCTGACGACCTTCGTCCTGGCCGGCGGTTGCTTCTGGTGCCTGGATGCGGTTTACCAGCGCACGCGTGGCGTCCATGCAGTCATCTCCGGATACATCGGCGGGCACACCAGCGATCCGGACTATCGACAGGTCTGCTCCGGAACCACCGGCCACGCCGAGGGCGTCGCCGTCATCTTTGATCCACAGATCGTGCCCGCTGAAGTCATCTTGGACATGTTCTTCACCGTTCACGACCCAACTACGCTCAATCGCCAGGGCTATGACGTGGGCACCCAATATCGTTCGGCGATGTTCCCGCTCGATGATCAGCAGCGCGAGCAATTCATTGCGGCTAAGGACAAGTTTGCGTCCTTTTACACTAATCCGATCGTCACTACCATAGAAGAGTCCAAAGATTTCTACCCGGCAGAGCAAATTCACCAGGATTATTACTCTGCGAACCAAGATGTCGGATACTGCCGCGTGATTATTGACCCGAAACTCGCAAAGGTCAGGAAATATTACGCTCAATGGCTAAATGAAGCCTAGCTTGACGAATCGGCTACTAGGGTTGGATATGAACCTCCAAGGTGTCCGCGCTATTGAGCCGGCATCTGCAAGTAACTCGCCGCCAGCAATCGCGGCCGCAATGAGTCACGTAAGGACTGCATAGAAGATGGGCAAAATCTACAACAACGTCACCGAAGTTATCGGCCGCACCCCGCTGGTGAAGCTGAACCGACTTGATGAGGGCCTGGCCGGCAACATCGCCGTGAAGCTGGAATTCTACAACCCAGCCAATTCCGTCAAGGACCGCATCGGTGTAGCCATCGTTGACGCCGCCGAGAAGTCCGGGGCACTGAAGCCAGGCGGCACCATTGTTGAAGGCACTTCCGGCAACACCGGTATCGCCCTTGCCATGGTCGGCGCAGCCCGTGGCTACAAGGTCATCCTGACCATGCCAGAGACCATGTCCACCGAGCGCCGGGTCATGCTGCGTGCCTTCGGCGCAGAGATCGTGCTCACCCCAGGTGCCGACGGCATGCGCGGAGCAGTGGAGAAGGCCAAGGAAATCGTTGCAACTTCTGACAACGCCGTCTGGGCACAGCAGTTCGCCAACACCGCTAACCCGCAGGTCCACTCGGACACCACCGGCCCAGAAATCTGGGACGATACCGAAGGCAAGATCGACGTCCTCGTCGCAGGCATCGGTACCGGTGGCACCATCACCGGTGCCGGACGCTTCCTGAAGGAAAAGAACCCGGACCTGAAGATTGTTGCTGTGGAGCCCAAGGATTCCCCGATCCTCAACGGCGGCAAGCCAGGCCCGCACAAGATCCAGGGCCTGGGCGCAAACTTCATCCCAGAGGTTCTGGACACCGAACTGTACGACGAAGTCCTTGATGCCAGCATCGAGGACTCAGTTTCCACCGCCCGCGCGCTGGGCGTCAAGGAAGGCATCCTCGGCGGAATCTCCGCCGGCGCAGCCGTATGGGGCGCACTGCAAATCGCTGCTCGCGAAGAATACGCAGGCAAGCAGATTGTTGCCATCATTCCCGACTTCGGTGAGCGCTACATTTCCACCCTGCTGTTTGATGACATCCGCGGCTAAATAAGTTTCGGCAAACTAGAATAAATCGGCGCGAGCCACCGTTAGGTCTAATGAGAGTCCTAAATCGGTGCGGCTCGTGCCGATTTGCTGTGTGACGTCTTCGGATTCCAGCGCAGCGAACCGCAACCCCTAAGGTAGTTTCCATGAGTTTTTTCTCCCGGCTGCGTGAAGACCTGGCCACAGCCCGACAGCATGATCCTGCGGCGCGCAGTGATACCGAAAACTTTTTCGTGTATTCAGGGTTGCACGCCATCTGGATGCATCGGCTGGCCCACAAGATGTGGCAAAACCCGTCCCTGAGGTGGCCAGCACGCTTGCTGTCCCAGGCTACCCGTGCGCTCACCGGAATCGAGATCCACCCAGGTGCCACCATTGGCCGCCGCTTCTTCATCGACCACGGCATGGGCATCGTCATCGGCGAGACCGCTGAAATTGGCGAGGATGTCATGATTTACCACGGCGTCACCCTCGGCGGCCGATCCCTGGCCAAGGTCAAGCGCCACCCGACCATTGGCGACCGCGTAGTCATCGGCGCTGGCGCCAAGGTGCTCGGCCCCATCGTAATCGGCGCCGATTCAGCAATCGGCGCCAATGCCGTCGTGGTCAAGGACGCGCCAGAGGGGTCGATCGTCACCGGAATCCCTGCGCAGAATCGTCCGCGCAAGCCTGAGGAACGCAAGCCTGCGGTTGACCCGGCAGAGTACATCGATCCGGCGATGTGGATCTAGCCCCAAAGCAGGCAAACAAGTAATGGCCGATGTTCGCACCATTGTGAACTGGGTCCCGAAAGTTGGACTTACTAAATAATAGTCCTGCTCAGGCTGCAAGGGTATGACACCGATATTCCATCGGAGTCATACCCTTCAGCCGTTCCTTACGACGACTGCTGTTGTACCAATCGATATACACCTCAACCTCCACCTTGAGCTCCTCATAATCCGCGAAATGCTCTCCATGAAACATCTCTGACTTGAGATGTCCAAAGAAATTCTCCATGACCGAGTTGTCGAAGCAATTGCCTTTACGAGACATGGACTGCACCGCGCCATGCTCCTCCAGCAATCGTTTCCACGATTGATGCTGATACTGGAAACCTTGATCCGTATGCACCAACAGCTTCTTGTTGAAGTCCCGGGAACCTAAAGCCAGTGCCAAGCTTTGACTGGTGAACGCCGTAGTAGGTGACGAGGCGATCGTGTAGCTCCGGATGCTGTGGTCAAACAGATCCATAATCGGTGACAAATACAGTTTTCTCTGATCAACTCTGAACTCAGTCACGTCACTGACGTAAACGGTATCCGGAGCTTCAACATCAAACTGTCGTTGCAACAGATTCTCAGCGATCTTGCTCTGCTCACCCTGATACGAGTTATAACGCCGCTTCGGGCGCGCTTTGGATTGGAATCCGAGGAGCCGCATGAGCTTGCGGACCAGCTTCCTACCGACATTCCAGCCTTCAGCGCGAAGGTCCATGTGAACTCTTCGGTACCCGTAGCGCCGTTTGCTGGTCTCAAAGGACGTGGTGATGGCTGTTTTGAGTTCCGCGTGCGGATCCGCCTGGTCCATCAGTTTCAGATGGTAGTAATAGGTTGACCTGGCCAATCCTGCCGCGGCAAGCAGGTCTGTGAGGTCGTGTTCTGACTTGAGAGTGACAATCGCTTTGGTTTTTAGCGGTGCCCCTGCTCCCTCAAGTCCCGCAATTTTTTCAGGTAGGCCACCTCGGCGAGCAGTCGCTTGTTCTCCCGGCGAAGCTTCTCTTCTTCGCTCAAAGGTTCAGGCCGAGCGGCGCCTTTAGGCCGTCCTTTGGGTTTGGGCATGAGCGCTTCGTCCCCACCTTGGCGCCATGCTCGCGTCCAACTCTTCACCAATTCCTTAGAGCTGATATGGAACTCGGCCGCGAGATCCATACCAGTTTCACCGGCGAGGTACCGCTGAACGACTTCCTTCTTGATCTCGAAGGAATATACAGTCTTGGTTGGCTTTTCCATAAGACAAAGCCTGCCATGTAATCGCCACCGATCGTAAAGCTTCTCCGTGGCAGAGTAACGAACGTTCAGTTGGCTGGCGGCAGCTTTCGATCCCATGCCGGCTTCAAAAAGATCAACGAGTCGTTCTCGTTGGCCCTCGGTTAATGTGCTGCGTGTTCGCATGAAGATGCTCCCCAGAAGTAGTTCTGATTTCTCAGTCCAACTTTTGGGGAGCAGTTCATTGGGTGCGAACATCGGCCATTACTATGCAAGCGCTACTCGCCTAGCTGGTGAGCTTTGCTCTGGCTGCCATCAGCCAGTTCAACGATTTCATCTTCGTCGCTTTGCGGCTGTGCTCCGAGCTTGCCTTTGGTCAGTTTCTGCATGATCATCGCCACGGCGCCATCACCGGTCACGTTGGTTGCGGTGCCGAAGCTATCCAAGGCAATGTAGGCGGCGAACATCAGGCCGACTTCCACTTCGCCGAAGCCGAGCATCTGTCCCAGCAGACCCGCGGCGGCTGCAATCGCGCCGCCAGGAACGCCAGGGGCGGCAATCATCATGACGCCGAGCATCAAGATGAACGGGAAGTAGGCTCCGAAGTTGACGTCGCCACCGGTGAGCAGGAGAACCGCGATGGAGAAGCAGGTAATCTTCACCATCGAACCCGAAAGGTGGATAGTGGCACACAACGGAACGACGAACCCGGCTACTGCGTCGGATACTCCGTTCTTTTTCGCCGAGGCCAGTGTGACCGGAATGGTCGCTGCTGACGACGAGGTGCCCAGAGCGGTGAAGTAGGCATCTCGCATTCCCCACAATGCTGTCAATGGATTGCGCTTGTTCATTGCGCCAGCAATCGAGTACTGGATCAGCAGTACGACGAGGGTCAAGGCAAACGACACCACTGCGACGAGCAAGAACTTCGAGACGACGGTGATCGCGCTTCCGCTGGCTGAAAGATCCAGGAAGATGCCGAAAATGAACAATGGCAGAGCTGGAACAACGATGCGGCGAATCACCATTTCGATGATGGTGCGGAATTCAACCACGCCACGGAAGAGCACCTTCGAGCGGAAGGCTGTCATGCCCAGGCCAAGGATGAAAGCCAAGACCAGGGCGGTCATTACATCCAAGGCAGGTGGCAAGACGATTTCGGTCGCCGAATCTCCCGCGCTCGTGACCACGGAGACGAATGGCTCGAAACCTGAGCCCGATCCCTCACCGATGGCTTCGAGCCCGCCTCCGGACAGCGACTGGGTAAATAGCCAACGGCTCACGAAATAGGCAAGGAGTCCCGCGCACAGCGTGGATCCATAGGCGATCGCCGCAGTGATGCCTAGCCACTTGCCTGCTCCTTTACCGAGCTCGGCGATGGCCGGAGCGACCAGACCGAAAATAATCAGGGGAACCACGAAGCTCAGGAAGCCCGAGAAAATCGAATTGTAGGTCAGGAACAAGCTTCCCAGCCACACCGGCATTACCGGGCCCAGCAGGACGCCTAGGACGATGGCGACAAGCACCCAGCCAAGCAATGGAATAGATTTCAGCAGCTTCATGAAGGTCCTTTTGATGGTTCGGGATCATGCGTCAGGTCGAGATGCCACTAATGTGTCGCAGCACACGCCTCGATAATGATAATGCGGCGAAGAGCAACCCGGAAATCTTGTGAATCACTAGGGAATTCCAAGGGTACCGCCTATTTTCGAAGATTCGCCACAAGATCTTTGCAATTCATTCGCAATGTTCGAACTTCATCGCCATTGCGTGTGCGCCGCAGAACAAATGAAGCAAATGCTCCACCCGGTTGCCGGCGCCGAATTAAGGAAAAATCCAAAATCTGCGAAAAGCTTAGATCCTCTCACCCTGACGGCGAGCGCAAACACCGGGAGGCCAAGGGGCTTCGCGAGCGGCAGCGCCGTCAGGGCGTCGGTGAAGCCGGGTATCCACCGGGCTTACCAGTTAGTAAAGTTGGCGTTATGAACCTGCATCCTGCCGACGCCCATGACATGATCCGAGTCCGTCAAGCGAGGGAAAATAACCTCAAAGGCATCGACGTTGATATTCCCAAGCGCCGGATTACCGCATTTACCGGTGTTTCGGGATCCGGAAAGTCCTCGCTCGTCTTCGGGACGATTGCCGCCGAGTCGCAGCGGCTGATCAACGAAACGTACACTTCCTTCATCCAGAACTTCATGCCATCCATGCCCCGCCCCGATGTCGAGGTCCTGGAAAACTTGTCGGCAGCCATCGTTGTGGACCAGGAGCGAATGGGTTCTAATTCTCGCTCCACGGTCGGCACCGCCACCGATGCCTACTCGCTCTTGCGCGTGCTGTTCTCGCGCTACTCGTCACCGAGCGCCGGCGGCGCGGGAGCCTATTCGTTCAACCTCGGCCAAGGCGCCTGCCCGGTGTGCGAGGGGTTCGGCACGGAAGCCAGCATCGATCTGGATGAGCTCCTTGATTGGGATAAGACCCTGAATGAAGGAGCGATCAAGGCTCCGAACTTCACCCCGGGCGCTTGGCTGTGGCAAACCCTGACTGCTGGCACGCAAGTCGATCTTGATGTGAAGCTCAAGGACCTGTCCAAGCAGATGCTCGATCGGTTGCTCTATGCCGAGGATGGCAAGGTCAAGCTCAACGGGGCGAACATGAGCTATTCCGGGCTGATCACGCGCATCAAGTCCAATTACATTCTTTCCGGCCGTGAAATCAAACAGGCTCATATCCGCGAGTGGATCGATCGCATTTCTACAACCGCACCGTGTGCTGCCTGCAATGGCTCTCGGCTGAGCGAAAAGGCCCGAGCTTCAAAAATCAACGGCTTGGGCATTGCCGACATGGCTGCCATGCAGGTTTCGGAATTAGCCGGGGAAATGGCGAAGATTCAGATTGCCGATGCGGCTCCGCTCATCACGAATCTGGGCGCGGTCTTGAGCTCGATGGTCGATCTTGGGCTGGGTTATCTTTCACTGGATCGGCCTGCAGGCACGTTGTCCGGCGGCGAGGCCCAACGCGTTAAGATGATCCGGCACCTTGGCAGTGCGCTGTCGGATGTTACCTATGTCTTTGACGAACCTACCGTGGGATTGCACCCCCATGACATCCAGCGAATGAACGTCCTCTTAGCCAACTTGCGGAACAAGGGAAACACCGTCCTCGTCGTTGAACACAAGCCTGAGGTCATCAGGATTGCCGACCACGTCGTGGACCTGGGTCCAGGTGCGGGTACACATGGTGGCACCTTGTGCTATAGCGGTGACGTGCCCGGGCTACTGGCCAGTGAATCACTGACTGGCCAGCACTTCTCCACGCGTGTACCGCTCAGCTCTCTGCCCCGTACCTCAACTGGCGCCCTGGAAATTCGTGGCGCTTCGACTCATAATCTCAAGAATGTGAATGTTGACGTCCCAACCGGTGTGCTGTGTGCCGTGACCGGAGTCGCCGGCTCGGGCAAGTCCACGTTGATCCACTCCACAATTTCCAAGCGTGAAGACGTAGCGGTCGTGGATCAAAGCGCCATTCGTGGTTCGCGGCGTTCCAACCCAGCGACCTATACCGGGATCATGGATCCTATTCGCGCGGCTTTTGCCAAAGCCAACTCGGTCAAGCCGGCATTATTCAGCGCAAATTCCGAAGGGGCCTGCCCGAATTGCAAGGGTGTCGGCTTCACCTATACCGATCTGGTGTCCATGGCTGGAGTGGCCCTGCCCTGCGAGGTGTGCGAAGGTACCCGTTTTACCGCTGAGGTCTTGAACTACACTCTGGATGGCCTCAGCATCAGTGAAGTTCTGGATTTGAGCATGGAGCAGGCACTGGAACAGCTGAAGATTCCCAAGGCCAAGCCGATGCTGACCAGGCTGAACCAAGTTGGCCTTGGCTACCTCAAGCTTGGGCAGCGGCTGAATACGCTCTCTGGTGGCGAGCGCCAACGGATCAAGCTGGCAATCAACCTGGGCAAGGGATCTGGCACCTATGTGCTCGATGAACCAACCACAGGACTTCACATGGCCGATGTTCAGAATTTGCTGGGCCTGCTCGATGAAATGGTCAACGAAGGCAACACAGTCATCGTCATCGAGCATCACCTCGCCGTTGTTGCCCATGCCGACTGGGTCATTGATCTGGGCCCGGGCGCGGGCCACGAAGGCGGCCAGATCGTATTTGAAGGCACCCCGGAAGCACTGGCGGCATCCGGCACGCTCACCGGAATCCACTTGAAGCAGTATGCAGACGGCGCCAAATGAGCTACACGTTGAGGAAACCGGTGCTCGAGGATGACATGGAGCTTGCTGCCCTGCATGTTGCGTGCTGGAAACAGGCCTATAGCGGATTGTTGCCGGAAGGCTTTTTCGATGCTGCGCATCTTCGACAACGAATCGGCATGTGGCATAGGATTCTTGGCGATCCGAATCCCGATTTCCATCTTGCCCTCGCCTGCAACGAGGACGGTGAGCTGATTGGCTTTTCCTTCGCTGCACCGTGCTCGAAAGACGCTGTCGACGTTCCTGAAGGTATCGAACGTCAACTCTACAATCTGTATCTGCTCAATGATCATCACGGGTCCGGCGCGGGCCAACAATTGATCGATGCCGTACTCGGCGATCAGCCCGCCATGCTATGGGTGGCTGAGCAAAACCCTAGGGCCATCGCTTTCTATCGACGCAATGGTTTCGAATTTGATGGTCTGGCACAACTTGACCCGGGAGCTCCGCTGATTACGGACGCGCGCATGGTGCGCCTGCTCGAGCAGGCCTGAACCAGAAGCTACGGCTGGCAGGACATGGGGTAACGAGGCGCGGGGCCAACCAGATGCTTCTGGCTGGCCCCGCGTTTCGCTGCTATTTGGCGCTCGATCTGCTAGATGCGAACCAGCATCTTGCCGGTGTTGGCTCCGCCCATCATGTCCAGGAAAGCCTGAACGGTGTTTTCAATGCCGTCGACAATGGTTTCGTCGTATGCGACCTTGCCTTCAGCGAACCACTGTCCCATTAGCGCGGAAAATTCTTGGCCGTAGTTCAGGTAGCTCGACAGGGTGAAGCCCTGCAGCTTCAGGCCGCGAGTGATCAGGTTGGCCATGTTCTCTGGGCCTGGGGTTGGTTCGGTGGTGTTGTAGCTGGCGATTGCACCGCACAGGGCCGCACGGCCGCCATCGTTGAAGGCTGCCAGTGCTGCTTCGAGGTGGTCGCCGCCAACGTTGTCGAAGAAAACGTCAATTCCTTCAGGAGCGGCTGCCGCCAGCTGCCCACGAACGTCGCCGTCCTTGTAGTTGAAGGCTGCGTCGTAGCCGTACTTGCTGGTCAGCAGCTCGACCTTTTCAGCGCTGCCAGCGGAACCGATGACGCGCTTCGCGCCCATGAGCTTTGCGATCTGGCCGGCTGCGGTGCCCACAGCACCGGCTGCACCGGAGATGAATACGGTTTCGCCTTCAACAAGTCCTGCAATAGCTTTCAGTCCAACGTAGGCGGTCAAACCGGTCATGCCCAGAATATGCAGGCGCAGCGAGCTGGGCACGCCTGGCAGGTCGGGGATTTCCTTGAAGCTGGCTGCTGGAGCTTGGACCAGATCCGACCAGCCGAGCTGGTGAAGAACCAGGGTGCCCACTGGAAGGGAGCTGTCTTCCGAAGCGATGACTCGCCCTACCGCGCCGCCGGAGATCTGTTCGCCGATCTGGAATGGCTTCACGTAGGAGCGGGTGTCGTTCATGCGTCCACGCATGTATGGATCAACGGAAATGAATTCATTGCGCACCCGGACTTCCCCGGCCTTCAGCTCGGCGAGTTCTACATGCTCAACGGTGAAGTTTTCATTGGTTGGCCATCCGGTAGGGCGGCTTGCGAGATGGATCTGGGTGCTGGTGGTTTCGCTCATGGTGATGAGTACCTTTCCGTAATCGAATTTTTTCGGGTTTGAAAACTTAGAGTGCCACGCTGGCGACTAGTGCGATGACAGTCAGCAGTGGGAAAACGCCTTGCTTGATTGCTGCCGAAGCCTTTGATGGGCTGGAGATGATCAAAACCAAGGCCGCAAGCAGCATTGAGCCGGTTCCTGTGAAGATCAGCGTGGAGCCGATAGCCGACTGCCCTGCGATGTGGAAGATGATGCCGGCGAATGTGGCGATCGCGAGGAACAGGTTGTAGAAGCCCTGGTTGAACGCCATCTCTTTAGTGGCCTCGGCCTCGGCCTCGGTGGAACCAAATGTGGCGCGAACCTTGGCGGTAGTCCACCACAAGGATTCCATGAAGAAAATGTACACGTGGATCAATGCGGCCATGGCGGCCAACACGAGTGCGGTGATAATCATGAGGCAGAGCTCCTGGAAGTCTGAGAGGAACAAGTATTCTGTAACGTCCATTTCAATATATACTGTAATGGTCGTTTCCGAAAGTAGAGAGGTGTGTGATGGCAAGAACACTAGCCTTCGACAGTTCCGCCGTTGTCAAGAATGCGCGATCGCTGTTTTGGGCCAAGGGATTCGAAGCAGCTTCCATCCCGGAACTCGAAGCAGCAACAGGCCTGAGCCGCTCGAGCATCTACAACACCTTTGGCTCAAAACGAGGCCTCTTTGACGCTGCGGTCCAAAGCTACCTGGACGAAATCGTCCGTCCGCGCCTGCAGCCACTGACCGCCGACCATGTCGAGGCCAATGCACTCATCGAATACCTGGACGGGCTAAGTTCCGTTTTCAGCCAACCAGATGCGCTGCCAACGAGCAATGGATGCTTGCTGATCAATACGGCCAATTCCCCGCTGTCAACCGACTCGCACGTATCCAAAGTCATCCAGGCTTATCGCGAAGAACTCGAAGCAGCATTCAACCGTGGCATTCATGCGAGCCGGAGCGATCTCGATCCAATCGTCCAACAGCGCCTCGCCTCAACGGTCACAGGCCTCGTCGTTGCAGCTTTTGCGCTTGTTCGCATTGCCCCGGCACAGGCCCGCACGTTGCTGGAAGATGCCAAGACCCTCGTCGCCTGCGAACGATAGACCCGGCGCATAGCCATTAACAGCACTGAACCCCCGCTGCCCCAGCTCATGATTGGGGCAACGGGGTTCAGCTTCCATGCCAACCCTGCAAGTTATGGATTTCTACTGGCCGCCAGGACCGCCACCCTGGCCACCCATTCCGGAATCGAATTCTCCAGCGGTCGCAGTTGCCACCTTCGTTGCATCCGTGATGCTGCCGGTCCCCAGGCCCGCGTCGACATCGGCAGTTCCTCCGGTGTAGATGCTGTAGCTGTCCCCGTCTACGATCTCAGAGCTGGAATACACCACGTTGGATGTTGCCTTTGAAGTCACAAAACTGGCAATCACGCTGCCGCTGGAATCAACGATGTGAATGGCAACGCCTGCATCGACGCTCGTTCCCAAGGAAGCCTGGACACCGGACTGCTTTGACGTCTCGCCTAGGCCTTCTGCCATGCCATCGCTGCCCGCGGCAAACAGCACGCCGCCGTCGACCGAGATTTCGCCATTCGAGTCCAGCGCCCCGTTGCCGCCATTGGTTGGGCCGTTGACAATGGTAGTGCCACCGGTAATTGAGATGTCCCCATTAGAATCCAACCCGTCGCCTTCGGCAGAGATGGCGACCTTGCCGCCAGAAATATTCAGGTGGGCATCCTGTGCGGCATCCATTGCCCCGCCACCACCCTGAGCAGCATTCTCGGAGCTGCCAGCAGTTGCGTTGACGCCGTCGTCACTGGCAGTCACGTTCACCGTTGCGCCGGTCAGATTGATAGTCGGCGCTTGCAGCCCCTCATTTGACTTGGTGACCGTGGCAGCTCCCCCGCTGAGCGTCAAAAGCTGCTCGGCTTTGATGCCGTCGTCACCAGCCGAAACGTTCAGCTGACCGCCATACTGATGGACCCAGCCCCGGTCAGCATCTGTGTCATTCGTTGATTTAATGCCATCACCGGACGCGGTTATATCAACTTTTCCGCCAAGCAGCGCGACGTAGTCCTTGCCCTTGATTCCATCATCTGCCGACGTAACTGTCAGTTGGCCCGAAGCGAGTACCAGCCCGTCTTTGCTCACAATGCCGTCTTGGTAATTTCCCTTGACATCCAAGGAACCCTCACCAGCAATGGTCAGGTCCGCCATCGAGTAGATCGCTGCATTCGCAGCATCCTCGGCAGTATCTGCATAAGTACTAGCATCCGATACGGAGTTGCTCGTGCCATCTTCAAGGTAGAGGAGGGCCTCATTGGACTCATCGACCTGGATTGCCGAACCGGCCGAGCTGCTAATCGACGTATTGTCCAAAATAATTCGGATCACGTCTTCCTTGCCGGCAGCAACAACCACCTTGCCGTCGCTGAGCGAACCAGAAAGCCGGTATGTGCCCGCTGCGCTAATGGTGACGGTATCTTCGTCCACGGAGACACTATCCGAGTCAGTCCCCGAGGCCGTCGTGCTTCCATCGGAGAGGCCTACTTTTGTTTCCTTATCGGCGTCCCACTGAAGATCGTCTTCATCAAAGTGGGTGTCTTCCGAAAGATCCGTTGCCGGTATCGTTGAATCACCACTCGCTGAGCTCGCGTTTTCGGCAGCTGTGTCTGCGCTGCTGGAACTACTGGTTGCGTTGATGACATCTGAGACCGTGGTCCCGCTGCCGCTACTCGCGCATCCGGTCATTGCCAGTGCAAGCGATAAAGCGGCCACTGAACTTAGTGCCTTGACTTTAAATGTGCGTTTCATGAGCATTCTTTCTTCATTCAAAAGGGATTGCAGTAATTTATTACTGTTCGCTGGAGGGTATATGACTATCTTTCAATACCACTCTGTGGTGAATCTGTATTCACCAAATGCTCCGGATGCGAATCATGAATTGGCACCTCCCGATGCCCTCGTTGCCGAAACAAAAACCGCTTTTGGACGTAGAAACTAACCAAGAACAAGATGATCTCAGTGACAATCTTTGCGAGCAGCAGAGGGTTTCCGTTAGTTGAGAGCAGTGTCAGCAATTCATAATTCAAAGCCAGCAGCACCACTGCCAGCAGCGCGTAGCGTGTCACCGTTGACCTCATCGGCAGCGAACGCCCTTCGGCAAACACCAGTTGGCGATTGATCCAATAGTTCACCACTGCGCTTCCGAATCTCGCCAGGACCACTGCCGGCAACAAGTAATTGAACAGCGTCGTGAACACCATTAGCAGAACAGTATCCACCACGAACCCTGCCAGCGAAGATGCTGAGAACTTCAGCAGTGGCGCATAAATCCGTATCGAATCCTTGATGGGTCGGAAGTGCGAGCTCTCATTGTCGTTGAGATAGATGGTCTGTATCTTGACCGATTCAAGAGCGATATTCTTCCTGCGCGCTTCAAGAAGCATGTTCAATTCGTATTCATAGCGCTCGCCGTCCACGCTTCCAAGCCATCCAAGAACTTCTGCCGGGAATCCGCGCAGTCCTGTTTGGGTGTCGTTGAGCCACGTACCGGTGGATAGTGCGAAGAATAATGTGGTGGCCTTATTTCCTAACCGGCTACGCAGGGGTATTTTCCCGTTGAATTCACGTTGGCCAAGAACGATGCTCTTTTTGCAGCCTACCTGCCTTGCCACAGCGTAAATATCCTCAGCAGCATGCTGTCCGTCGCAATCCGCAGTCACAACATCATGTCCAGGAAAGGTTTCGGCGATGAAGCTGAATCCGGTTTTTAGTGCGGCCCCTTTTCCCATGTTGACCGGATGCTGGACGAGGACCGCGCCTTGGCGCTGGGCGTAGGAGAAAATTTCCTCCGATTCTGGGCCGCTGCCGTCGTCAACAACGACCAGCATCGTTTCGTTGCTTTTTAGTTGTAGCGACTCGATGAGCTGGTTGAGTTTTTCGTCGGGTTCATATGCTGGGATCAGGAGGATCATTGCGCCTCCCCTTGCCCTGCGATGAACAGAATGTCGGAGGTGCCACGCTCTTGATTGCGACCTAGAGGATTGTTAACCAGCTGCCCGTTGAAGAACATGGTCGAAGATCCGCCACCGTCAATGTTGTAAGCAGTTTCGCACCCCAGATCGAGCATGATTTGGGCAAGTTCCGGCATCGTCACGCCGACGCTATAGCCTTCCGAGCGACCATCGACAACGACGAAAATAAAGTGGTTCTCATCAATGATGCCAACGGCAGTTCGTGGTTGTTGACCCTGGATCGAGTGGTTGCCGAAGTTGGTATCAACCTCGACCTGGTCAATGCCGTCAGCCTGTTTCGAGTGCTTGACGATGGCAGGGCCGAAAGACAGAGTTTGCCAGACGCCCTCGGAGACCAGCGTGTCTGCGTTGGTAGTGGTTTCGTCGTAAACCTTGGCGCTGCCATCCTCGTAGAAGGCCAGTCCTTCACGGGCGCCTTTATCCCTGTAGGCCACGCCGTTGCGAATAACAATGCCAGTGTCCCGGAATCCGTAGTAGTCGCCGTTGATGGCAAATACTGCTGAGTTGTTCTCTGCGATGACGCTGGTGGTCTCAGTGATGTTCTCGCCAAAGCTGTCTTTGGCAAAGGCGGAAGCCAGCACGGTTCCTTGTTGAAGCTTGAGATCGGCTGCAAAGTAGGTCACTTGATTGCTGCCGCTGCCCGTGACGGTTTTGGCGATATTGATCTTGGCAAGATTCGAGGTGTAGCTGGTACCGGTGATAGTTGCCGCAGTTTCGGAAGCGGTCGTCGCAGTTTTGGCGGCGGCACTGGTGACACCGGTTTGCTCAACATGCTCGACTACAAATCGATCCAGCGCCCATCCGGCACCACCACTAGCTGAGGCGAGTACCGCTAGCGAACCTATGAGTACCGTTCGGCGCGATGGCTTTTTACTCTTGGCTGCTTTTTCGTGGGCTAATTGTTGGGCTCTCGTATTTTGTGATTGAGCAGAATTCGTCATGGAAAAATTTATATAGTCGCTACCTGTCAGCAGTTACCGATATAGATAGGTATTTTCCGTGAACGATAATTCAAGCGGGATATTGTTGGATGTATCCGGGGAGAAAATTGTCTTTGTGACGCTGATCCTATTAAGAAAAACCGGCCTTCTTTCTAAGTAATTCCTTAGAAAGAAGACCGGTTTAGGCTGTGTGAACTCTAGTGAGTGTCCTCTGCAGCAATCTCGGAACGGTCACCGCTCCACAGAGTGTGGAAGGTGCCTTCCTTGTCAGTGCGGCGGTAGGTGTGCGCACCGAAGAAGTCACGCAGACCCTGGGTCAATGCTGCTGGCAGGCGGTCGTGACGCAGGCCATCGTAGTAAGCCAGCGACGAGGAGAAGACTGGTGCCGGAATGCCAAGCTGAACTGCCACGGAGACAACACGGCGCCATGCAGGAACTGCCTTGGCAATTGCTTCGGCAAAGGCTGGAGCGAACAGCAGGTTGACTGGCTTTTCGTCCGCCGAGTAAGCAGCAGTGATGTCCTTGAGCAGGGCCGCGCGGATGATGCAGCCTTCACGCCACAAGCCAGCGATCTCGTCCAGCTTCAGCTCCCAGTTGTATTCACCGGCAGCCGAGGTGAGCATGTCAAGGCCCTGTGCGTAGGAAACCAGCTTCGAAGCGAACAGTGCCTGGCGCACGGCTTCGACAAAGTTCTCTGGCAGGGTGACCTCGGTGGTGTCTGCTGCGAGCACCCTCTGGCCTACAGCGCGGATGTCACGCTGGGAGGACAGCGAACGGGCGAATACCGATTCGGCGATGGCTGAAACCGGCGAGCCCATGTCCAGTCCGGACTGCACGGTCCAGCGGCCGGTGCCTTTCTGGCCCGCGGAGTCCTGGATTACGTCGATCAGCGGCTTGCCGGTGGCAGCGTCAGTGTGGCCTAGGACCTCAGCGGTGATTTCAATCAGGAAGCTGGAAAGCTCGCCCTGGTTCCATTCGCTGAAGATCTCGGCCTGTGCGGCTGGCTCGATGCCTGCAGCGCTGCGCAGCAGGTCGTAGGCTTCGCCGATAACCTGCATGTCGGCGTACTCAATGCCGTTGTGAACCATCTTCACGAAGTGGCCCGCACCGTCGGTAGAGATCCATGCGCAGCAAGGAGCACCGTCGTCGGCCTTGGCGGAAATCTTTTCCAGCATCGGGCCCAGCGCCTTGTAGGACTCGGCCGAGCCGCCTGGCATGATCGATGGGCCCAGCAGTGCGCCCTCTTCGCCACCGGAAACGCCAACGCCAACGAAGTGGAGGCCCTTTTCGTTCAGGGCTGCTTCACGGCGACGGGTGTCGGTGTAGTGCGAGTTGCCTGCGTCAATGACGATGTCACCTTCATCAAGCAGCGGAACCAGCTGGTCGATGACGGAATCCACCGGACCGCCAGCCTTGACCATAATCAGTACGCGGCGCGGAGTTTCAAGATTCGCGACCAGCTCTTCGAGGCTTTCGGTACGGATGAAGTCGCCTTCATCGCCATGCGCCTCAAGCAGTGCGTCGGTCTTTCCGACCGAGCGGTTGTGCAGGGCGACAGTGTATCCGTTGCGGGCGAAGTTGCGGGCGAGGTTTGCGCCCATCACGGCCAGACCTGTGACACCAATCTGTGCAGGCATAAAAATAAGTCTCCATCAATTACGGGGAGGTGTGCCGTTAACAGAGACCATAAACCATGGCCCCTGAATCACGACCACGTGACCTTCCTATCCTACTAGGCACAGCACCCTGTTTCCCAGAGGACTACCAAAGTTAAAACATATTTATTCTGGGTATTCGGTGGGCGCAACCCTATTTGTCCCTAGCCGTTAGCTAAACTATCCCTATGGCAACTAGTCTGCACGCTCATGTGGTTGAGCATCTCGGCTCCCGCATCGTCAGCGGACAAATCCCCCGCGGCTCCATTATTCTTGCCGCGGATCTTGAGCAGAAGCTCCAGGTCTCCCGTTCGGTGATCCGCGAAGCGGTTCGCGTCCTCGCGCAGTGCGGCCTGGTGACCAGCACCAAGCGGGTGGGCATTCGAGTTCTGGGGGCGGAAAGCTGGAACCCCTACGACGATCACGTCATTCGCTGGCGCCTGGCCGGCGATCAGAAGGGGACGCAGCTCCGGTCCCTGACCGAGCTTCGCATTTCCGTCGAGCCCATGGCCGCTGAATTGGCCGCCGAGGTCGCACCGGAAGCCATGCGCAAGGAGCTGATGATGATATCCGCTCAGATGAATCACTATGGACGCCAAGGCGACCTTCGCCGATTCCTGGAACTGGACATTCGCTTCCATGCCCTGGTGCTTGCCGCTTCAGGCAATGAGATGTTCGCGAATCTCTCCACACCCATTGGCGCGATCCTGCGTGGTCGAACCGAACTTGGACTGATGCCAGAGCGCCCGCACGAAGAGGCGCTGCTCTGGCACCAATCGGTAGCCGATGCCATCTCCAATTCCGATTCGGCTGGTGCACGCAAGAACATGGAAAGCATCATGCGCCGCACCCATAACGAGATTTGCAGCCTCTGGGAGGGCCAGCCGCGCCTGTTTGTCGACCCAGCCAAGGATGCTCGCTAGATCAGCGCACCGATTCACGCTTTCAGGACAACTAAAAATCCGCCGGCCCAACGAATATTCGTTGGGCCGGCGGATTTTTCGCTAGATTGGAAGCGCTTTAGGCCAGCGCAGTTGCAATGCCGTAGAGCACCATCACGAAGGCGAAGCCGACAACCGAAACCAAAGCCTGTCCAACGGTCCATACCCGCAAAGTCGTCGACACGTCCATCTGCAGGAAGCGGGACACCAGCCAGAAGCCGGAGTCGTTCACGTGGCCCGCGAAAACCGAACCGGCGGCCAACGCCAGAACCATGGTGGCCACCTGGAAAGCGGTCAAGGAGCTATCAGCCAATACTGCCGGCTGAACGATGGCAGCTGCGGTGGTCAATGCCACGGTGGCCGAGCCCTGGGCCAAACGCACGATGGCTGCAATCAGGAAGCCCGCGATGATCAGTGGCATGCCCACCGACTGCAACGATTCTGCAATGGCGTCGCCGATACCACTGGCACGAAGCACGCCACCGAACATGCCGCCGGCTCCGGTGATCAAAATGATCGAGCACACCGGGCCAAGCGCCGAATCCACAACGGTTTCGACAAGGGTCTTGTCCTTGCCCTTTCGGAAGCCGAGCAGGAACATTCCAAGCAAGACAGTGACCAGCAGTGCTACCGGGGTCTCGCCAATCAGGCGCAACCAGGTAACCCATGATGCTTCTGCATCAACGATGCCGGCGCTACCGAGCATGTTCAGCCCGGTGTTCATGAAGATCAAGATCAGCGGCAGTAGCAGCAGGCTGAAGACGGTTGCTACCGATGGAGAGGACTTGAAGTCATCCTTGCCAGTGCCGTTGCCCAGTGCTGCATCCAGGATGTCGGGCACCGGAATGTCGAATTTCTTGCCAACGAACTTTCCGAACAGATGGCCGGAGAAGAACCATGTCGGGATGGCAACAAGCAGGCCCAGAACGAGGACCAAGCCAACATTTGCTTCGAGCAGACCCGAAGCAGCCACTGGGCCCGGATGAGGTGGAACGAAGACGTGCATCACCGAGAAAGCGGTTGCTGCTGGAATCGCGTAGAAAAGTACGGATCCACCCAGGCGGCGTGCCACGGTGAAGATGATCGGAAGCATGACCACCAGGCCAGCGTCGAAGAAGATCGGGAACCCGAAAAGTAGTGAGGCTACGGATAGGGCCAGCGGTGCCCGCTTTTCACCGAATTTGGAAATCAGCCAGTTGGTCATTACCTCCGCGCCGCCACTGGTTTCCAGCATTCGGCCGAGCATCGCGCCAAGGCCCACGAGCAACGCGACGCTTGCAAGCGTTGAGCCGAAGCCGCTGGTCAAAGTGGTGATCACCGATGCCGCAGGAATACCTGCGGCAATCGCCGTCAGCAAGCTGGTGAGAACCAGAGCCACAAAAGCATGGACCCGGAAGCGGATAATTAGAACCAGCAGCACGGCGACTGCCGCTACTGCCAGACCGAGGAGACCGGGCGTACCCAGCGTCCAGTTCATTTCGAGCTCAGTTGTCATTGTCGTCCTTGATCAATGGTTATTCATGCCAGTTACTGGCACGTGGCTTATGCGTGGTGCGCTACCCCGAGGTCAACTACAAGTTGACGCACGATGTCCTCAGGGGAGTTGGAGATGTCTGCAGTGAGTACCGCTTCATCCGCGGTAGGCAGCTCCAGAGTTGCCAATTGGCTGTCCAGCAGCGAGGAAGGCATGTACTCATGGGAGCGTGCATTCATTCGATCGCGAATAACAGTGGGCACACCCGCCAGGTGCACAAAAACAGTTGACGGTTCCAAGGAACGAATCAGATCGCGGTAACTGCGCTTCAGGGCGGAGCACGCAACAACCAACGGTTCTCCCTGGTTGGTTCCTTCAGCAAGCTTCTGGCCAATGACTCGCAACCATGGTTCGCGGTCCTGATCATCTAATGCTTCGCCTGCAGCCATTTTCTGCTTATTGGATTCGGGGTGCAGGCTATCACCGTCCACGAATTGACGATTCAGCTCATCTGCCAGCATCTGGCCGATGGTCGTCTTGCCGCTGCCCGAAACACCCATAATGATGATGGCTGGGACCAGTTCACTCATGTATTCACTCCGTCGTGCGCAAACCTAATATCAGACTTAAGGATTGTTTGATTGGATAAAATCTGATTTAACAAGCGTATGAGCGACAGTGACCCGTGTCAACCATTTCACAGAGCTCGAGCATTGACTTCTTCAAAAAGACAGATCAGGCATCATATACAAGCTGAAACTTACGGAACCTTCAAGTTAAACTTGAATCAATGTTGTGAAAAGCCCGAAAATCAACAGGCTACCTGTAGAACCCCAGCTCAAAGCAATGTAATCTCTGGATTAAGTGGTCAAACCCGATCACTAGAGATTCTGACCATTGGAGCGAATCATGGGATTCATTGGATGGATAGTTTTGGGCTTGATTGCTGGCGCTATCGCAAAAGCAATCCTGCCAGGCAAGCAAGGTGGCGGATGGATCGCAACCTTGCTGCTAGGGGTCGTCGGCGCATTGCTCGGCGGCTGGGTTGGCAGCCTCATCTTTGACAAGGGAATGAGCGGATTCTTCTCACTTTGGAGCTGGCTCCTGGCCATCGGCGGCGCATTGATAGTCTTGCTCGTTTGGGGATTCATCACCAAGAAGCGCGCCTAGTCGTTATTTTTATACTTGTCCCTTTCGCCATTGAAGAAACCCGCCCAGTGAACTGGGCGGGTTTCTTCTTGCTTGGCATCCAGCCTCAGACACAGTGGGAACCTAGCATTCTGCCGTAGACTTCGAAGACTGGGGATCACTCCCCGAGCACTACGTTAAGGACTCCCGTGGCCATTGATCCCATGATCCCCACCGCAGAAAATCGAGCTCCGAAAAAATTCTTGTCCATCGGCACCGAACGAACGCGCTGGCGCGGATTGATTCATGCATGGTCAACTCCGGGAATCATCATCATGAATCTGGTGCTCATCGTCTTGGCCGATGGTCGCCTTGCCGAATGGACCAGCGCAATCTTCGCGATATGCTCCATCCTGCTCTTTGGCACCTCCGCGCTCTACCACCGCGGAAATTGGACCGACAAGGTCATGGGTCTTTTCCGCCGAGCGGATCACGCCAACATATTCCTGCTCATCGCCGGCACCTACACACCGGTTGCTGCGCTGACGCTCCCGGGCAAACAGGCAATGATCGTCCTATCCATCATCTGGGCTGGAGCAATAGCCGGGATTGCAATCAAAACCATCTGGCCCACGGCACCGCGCTGGGTCGGCGTGAGTCTCTACATTCTGCTCGGGTGGGGCGCGCTAATGCAGCTGCCAGCATTTTGGGCGGCAAATCCGGCAACCATGATCCTGATCCTTGCCGGCGGACTGGCCTATACGGTTGGGGCTGTTTTTTATGCCACCAAACGCCCCAATCCCCTGCCCGCCGTTTTCGGTTTCCATGAGCTATTCCATGCCTGCACGATCATCGCATTCCTCTGCCACTGGACAGCCGTGCTGCTCGTAGCGATCTAAACCCACCCCAACGCAAAAAAGTCGTGCGCACCAACTTTTAGGAAGTCGGTGCGCACGACTGTTTGACTACGCGTCTAGCGCTGAGCGTATCGTTTTCTCACGAAGAACAACCCCACCAGCGAAATCACGGCAATGGCCATGTAATAGATGCTCGGTGCATCCAACGAACCGGTGGCTTTCAGCAGCCAGGTCAGCACCAGTGGAGCGATTCCACCCAGCAAGGTGACGCCGACGTTGTAGGCCACGGACAATCCGGAGCCACGGATCGAGGCCGGGAAGAGCCCAGACAACAGTGCCGGGAGCGGCCCGAAATAGAAGGACATAATGACGCCCAATAGTGCGATCACGACGACCATGACCCAGACGGTCGGAGTAGACGTCATCAGTTTGAACAAGGGATAAGCCAAGACGAACGCAGCGAACGCGGCGCAGGTCATCACCCTGGCCGGTCCAACGCGATCGGCAAGGTGCCCGACAAATGGCACACCGAAAAGCGTGATGACTCCGGCAGCAATACCTCCCAAGAACGCCGCATCGCCAGGTATACCGAGGTTATTGACTGCGAAGGTCGGCATGAAAAGGATCAGGTAGACAGAAATCGTAGCCACGCCGATCACCGCTACGCCGGCCAACAACCGCCCATAGTGCAGTTTGAAGAGCGTCCCGAGAGGGAATTTCTCCTTTTCCGCCGCGGTGAATTCCTCGGTCTCTTCCAACCGGGCTCGGATATACAAGCCGACCGGGCCGATCAGCAAGCCGACGAAGAATGGCACACGCCAGCCCCACGATTCCAGCGCCTCGGGACTCAGCCCCGTGGTCAGGAAGTATCCGAACCCGGAGGCGAGCATCATCGAGGCACCCTGGCTAGCTACCTGCCACGACGAGTAGTACGCCTTCTTATTCGGCGCCGTCTCGATCAGGAAGGCAGTAGCGGTTCCGAACTCGCCGCCAGCCGAGAACCCTTGAATCAGCCGGGAGAGCAAGATAATCAGCGCGCCAGCCACTCCCACCGAGGCGTAGGGCGGAGCTACGGCCATGATCAGGGTGCCCAGCATCATCAGCCCAAGGGTCAGCGTCAACGCCTTCTTCCGGCCTTTGCGATCCGCATAGCTTCCCAGCACCATGCCGCCGAGCGGTCGGATCACGTAGGAAATCGCAAAGGTCGCGAACGTGAGGATCAGCGCGAAAGTCGGATCCGATTCGGGGTAGAACACTTTGGCGATCGTCGTAGCAAAAGTGGCATAGACAATGATGTCGAACCATTCAAGGGCCGCCCCGATGGAACTTGAGATGACGGCTTTGCGCGCCATCGCCACCTGGTGTGCGGTGGCCCTCTCTCCGGCACTCATCGGCTCAGCTGCGCAATCAGGGATTCAATGAAGTTTTCGCACTCGGCAATCTGGTCGAGCAAGATGTACTCGTCTGGCGCGTGCGCCTGGGCGATGTCGCCTGGGCCGCACACGACCGTCGGTATACCCGCAGCCGAGAACAAGCCGGCCTCGGTGCCGTAGGTGACCTTCTCATCGCTGGCGATCGCACCGCATGCTGCGGCCAGCGCAACGATCTCTTCGCCGGGCGCGGTATCCAGTCCAGGAGCTCCGGCCTGCTGCTCGAAACTGACCGAGCACGACGGATTCTTCTCGCGCATCTGGGCTTCGAGCTTGGCGGCCTCATCACGGAAGCGGGCCGTGAGCTGCTCGCGATCCACCACAGCCAATGAACGGTACTCGAAGAACACCACCGCCTGCGCGGGAATGGTGTTCACTGCGATGCCGGCGTCGAACTTGTTAACGTTCATGGTGGTCGTTGGCTCGATAAACGCCTCATCGCTAGGTCCGCTGGTACGAAGTTCTGCGGAGACTTCTTCCACGAAGTTCGCAAACTTTAGCGCATAGGAGATTGCGTTGACCCCTTCGGTAGGAAGCGATGAATGGGCGGCAACGCCGTTGAATTGCACACGGAAGACGTTCATCGACTTATGCCCGCGAATGGCGCGCATGCTCGACGGCTCCCCCACAAAACATCCACGCGGCGCCAATCCGTCAGCCACAATCTTCTCGACCAGGCTGACTGCGCCAACACAGCCCACTTCCTCGTCGTAGGACAAGGCCAAGTGGATGGGCTCTGCCAGCTGGGCGCTGGTCAGTTGATCAAGCTTGGCAAGAATGACCCCGAGATAGCCCTTCATGTCGCAGGTTCCACGGCCATATAGTTTGTCACCGCGCACCTGGGCATCAAATGGTTCGCTGCTCCAGTCCTGCCCATCAACAGGAACAACGTCTGTATGCCCGGAGAGCACGATGCCTCCGGTACGTGTGCCGTCGCTGGACGGGATGGTCGCCAGGAGATTAGCCTTGCTGCCATCTTCGTTGTGTATCAGCGTTGGCTCGACACCGTGCGCTCGAAGTTTGTCGACAACATTTTCGATGAGTGGCACGTTCGTGTCCCGGCTCGTCGTGTCCACCGCGATCAGCTCGCGGATTTCTTTCATGCTTGCTTCGGACGGTACAGCCATCACAACTCCTGAGTACTCGGCGTAAATACACTGGTTTCATGCTGTCATACCATGTCATCTACGCATAGAAGATTTCATACTAAGGCTATGCGTGCGGGTACTGCCCCACTCCAACACCCCCAAGATAGGTAACGATGGCCTGCTCGAATGCGCTATCCAGGTCCGGAGGCTCATTGATTTCACACAGCGCTACGAGCAAGTGCGGGTAGGAACCCATCTGCATAGTATTCAATAAGGCTGAAGCGTCTTGCTGCTCATGCTGGCTCTGCTCATTGAGCGCAAACGCGGCAGTGATGGAGTTCAGCATTGCGAGAGTGTGCAGTTTTTGGGCGGCGCTCAAATCCGTATCGGCCAGGGCCAGCAAACCACGCTCTAGGTACACCAAAGAATTGTGAGTCATCACCTGTTTTTGCATTACGATCAGCGGAACCCACGGATGACGACGCATGATCCGATGGCCTTGGTGAGCCATTTCCAACAGCTGCTCAATTGCGGAACCCGTACATGCCTCATAGTCATACTCAGCACTGATCCGGTCCACCATCAGTTCGGTGAGCTGATCGTAGGACTTCACGTATCGATAGAGAGATGCGGGCCCCGTGTTGAGCATCGACGCGACGCTCCGCACCGAAACAGCCTCAATTCCTTCAGCATCGGCTAGCCCAACGGCAACATCTACGATTTTTTCGCGCGAGTATTGAGGCTTTGGACCGGTGGTTCTCTGCGTTGGACTCTTGGCCACAGTGGGTGCTCCTGGAGACTGTATAGTTAATCGCGAACACTGTTCGCAATTAATGTTACAGGGATTCATGCGTATACTGATCGTTACCCCAGGCACCCGTGGTGATGTCACGCCTATGGCAGGTCTAGGCCAGACACTTATCCAGCAAGGTTTTGATGTCGCGATCGCTGCAAACCCTGCGTATCAAGAGGTGGTTACTACTTCCGGATGTGCTTTCCGCGAGCTTCCAGGCGATATGAGTGCTCTGGTCAATCCTGCAGCCCCAGGGACAAAGACCAGTCCCAAGGATTTGCGCCACTACCTCGCAGAATTGGGCACCTACTTTGATCATGCGGCCACCGGCACCTTGCAGGCCGCAGAGCACGGTGCAGATTTGATTCTCGCAAATTCGGTGGCACCCTTCGCCTTCGATGTCGCCGAGGCGCTAGGAATCCCGTCGATCAGCGCACATTTGCAACCTACTGAACCAAGCGGTCAATACGCGCCGATGGCCTTGGGCACTGCCCGAAGTTTTGGAAGCATTGGAAACCGGGCACTACATCATCTGCTTTCATCTGCTAAGGCCCCCTACGATGGGCCAAGCGCACGCATACGCACAGAACTAGGACTGCCCAAGCGAAGCCGAGCGGCCACAGAACGTCAGCGCCGAAAGACTGATCAACCAGTCCTAAATGGTTTCAGTTCTGCAGTTGTGCCCCGCCCGGCCGATTGGCACGAGAACATAATCAATTGCGGTTACTGGTGGCCGGCGACCGATCCTTCGTGGAGCGCCCCAGCCCAGCTGCGTGATTTCCTCTCCGCCGGAGAGCCACCGACATTCCTTGGATTCGGGAGTACCGAGGCCTTGGAACCAGATTTCCTACTTGAAGTTGCCCACCGCACTGGCCCCCGAACCATCATCCAAGGCGCCGGAGAATTTATTGAGACCGACGTACTGGGCATTGGTCCAGTACCTCATCAGTGGTTGTTCCCTCAAGTAGCTGCGGTGGTGCACCATGCCGGTGCGGGCACAACGGCCGCCGGCTTGCGCGCTGGCACGCCGGCAGTGCCGGTACCGATTTTCACCGACCAGCCCTTCTGGGCTGCTCAACTGCACCGTCTTGGAGCGGGCGCTGTCCCGGTCTCCTTCAAAAACTTGACCGTTGGTTCGCTCGCCGAAGCCATCAACGAAGCTGTCGGCAATGTGCAATACCGCCAAAGTGCCGCATGGCTCTCGACCAAACTCGCGGCCGAAGAAAACAGTGCGCTAACGGTTGCAAAGTTCTTGGAACTGTACCGGCCCTCACGCTAGAGACAACAAGGGCACCCACCGTGCGGTGCGTGCCCTCGTTGAACTAACTGCTACTTGTTGAAGTCGTCGCGGACGTCTTTGGCTGCATCCTTGACATCTTCGCCGGCCTGCTTCGCTTTGGCCGCGGCCTGATCCTTAACTCCTTCAGCCTGCAAATCCTCATTGTTGGTTGCATCTCCGACAGACTCCTTAACCTTGCCGGATGCTTCCTGAGCCTTGTTCTTGAACTTATCGCCTAAACCCATCAGATGAACTCCTTTTGCAGTCGATTGAACAACGAACACTTTCGACGCTACAGGCCCATATCAGGAATGGGCTGTTGGCCCACTAAGCACATGCTGGACGTATTCGACAAAACCTGCGGTACCCGCAAATAGTCGAGTAAGCTCTCCGCACGCGCACGTCCGGCCGAATTCATCGGTAGACTTACGCTCAACGACCCTCGCAGCTGCACAGCTCATGCGCGGTTCTCCAACGGGTGAGCACCGCAAGTCGACAGGGCGTTGAGCCATCTGCACTGCATCAGGCATTTCCGAACCTACTATTTCGTGGATTCTCGATGGCATAGGCCATCACGCCACCTGGTTCTCGGCCAACGACCGGCCTGCTCCCAAAAATATTGTCGCTGTAGACGATCGGCTCAGCGCAGATGCGGCGATGCGAAATGCGGCGCGAGGCATTGCGATGTTATGGCACGGCGACTACAACAACGCCCGGCAATTATTGTCAGCCATGGATCGCAGACTCAGCGTCGTCGATGCCGTCCGGTTCCCCAAACGAGGGCAAAGCGACGAACAGAAGTTCTATTCCATTCGTCAAGCACGGGCGCATCGTTCCCGGATACTCTCCCTGCTGTTGGTCCCGTTGTCTGTTAACGGCACACCAGGGTCCACGCAGATATCCCTGAGTAGAGCGCCTCAAGCGGGAGCCGCCATCGCGTTCGGATACGAACAGTCCCGAGGCCGCCACGCTGGCCAGGCAGTTGTGAGTCTGCAGGAATTGACCGGAGTGCTCAGCGCACACCAATGGTTCTTCAACGGAGTGGAGGTTCCGGCGCTAGGGAAGAAAATCTACCCCAGCTACGGCACCTTCATGCCCACCCGACAGGAGTACGTGGACCTTGTTGCCAAGGCACCAATCATGAAAGCCCCGCTTGCCTTTGACATAGGCACCGGAACTGGTGTGCTCGCGGCCCTGTTAGTAGACCGTGGCGTGAAGAGAGTTATCGGCACGGACATTCACCAACGTGCGGTGGATTGCGCAAACCAGAATTTCGCGCAACTTGGCATTTCAAGGTCGGCTCATGCCGAACTGACCAATATGTTCCCGAACGGCAAAGCACCACTGATTATCTGCAATCCTCCGTGGCTCCCAGGCAGCGCCCCAACCAGTCTTGATGCAGCCATCTACGATCCCGGAAGCAAAATGCTGTTGCAGTTTCTGCGTGGCCTGCCTGAGCATCTCACTGAAGATGGTGAAGCCTGGTTGATCATGTCGGATCTGGCAGAATTACTCGGGCTCCGAACTAGCCGGGCTCTAGCCGCAGCCATCAATGACGCTGGACTAAAAGTTATTGGTCAAATCGATGCCCAACCGCAACACGCTAGGGCATTTAATCAGTCGGACCCGCTCTACTCGGCCCGTTCCATGGAAACAACAACCCTGTGGCGCCTAGCGGTTCAGTAAAACGTCACTGGCTATTCTCATTAGGCAGGCGCTCGCACGAAGCCGTAAAAGCCTGGAGGAACGCACTAGTAGCTACAACTCCACTACGTCAGTGCATGAGATGAGGACACGCCCCCGGGCATGAAATCGACGTTTGATGATGAGTCCCGTCATTGACGTACCGTCGGAAAATAACAGAAACCCGCTTCAACCAGCCATAATTTGCCTGATTGAAACGGGTTTGATTTCTGTGGGCCCTACCGGGATCGAACCGATGACATTCACGGTGTAAACGTGACGCTCTACCAGCTGAGCTAAAGGCCCTCCTGCAGATTCGATACCAACAAATCTTTTTGTTTCGCTCATTCTCTGCAACAAGAAATAATTTAGTACACCCGGGACTGACTTGGCAAATTGAAATCGTCAAAAATCAACAAGAGTGCCGAGCGTCACCACTAGAACACCGTATTCCTACAACATCTCGCACATCCGTACCCCATCCCACGGGATCAATCCGCCAAACTGTCGGAACACTCAGCCAGACTATGAGCATAAAGAAAATACTCGCTCCTGTTTCAATCGTTCTTAGTTTCGCGCTGGCCGCCTGCGGAAGCCAAACACAGGCCGACGGGCCAGTTTCCACAAGCCCAACAGCCAGCCCAGTTTCGTCAGAATCCGCACACCCCATCGATCTGCAGGGCATATGGAAGCAGAAGAATTCGATGGACGCGGAAGCTTACCAGGAAGCCACTATCGATTCAGAAACTATCACCATCAACCGGGTCACGAACCACGGGGACACGAAATCACTTGATTGGGTTGGTTCATTCGAGGCACCGAATGCCGCAGCGGATACCTATTCGTGGACTTCCAAGCGGGACCGGAAGGCAACTGATAACGCAATATTGGCCTCAAGCGACAAGACCAAGAAATTTACAATTCACAAGGACGAGATTTCATACGAAGCCGGAATCATGGGAACGACCACCACGGTGCGTCTCGCTAAATAATTCAAGCGCCAATCGGCCCACCGGCACAAGGCTGGAAAACTGCAGAAATGCAAAAAACCTCGATCCGAGTGGATCGAGGATTTCTGTTTGGTGGGCCCTACCGGGATCGAACCGATGACATTCACGGTGTAAACGTGACGCTCTACCAGCTGAGCTAAAGGCCCTAACCATGTTCGCTTTGGAAGCCAACGAGGAATAACTCTACCGAGATATTTCCCAACGCGCAAATCGAGGCGGAAGCTTTCTGCGTGAACTGGAGCACAGTGCGAGTTCCCCGGCCCTACAAGGCTTCGATAGCATCCACATAGTCTTGAATCGCGCGAGCTTCGGACATCCCGCTGCGGAAAATCTTGTGCACCTGGCCGTCAACGAGGAGCAAGGAGGCGCGCGTCGCGACACCTTGATACCCATCAAACGCACCGGCTTGCCGTGCGACTTCCCCGTGGGGCCAGAAGTCGGCAAGTAGCTCGAATTCAAGATCCAGCGACTCCGCGTAGCTGCGCAGGGTGAATTTGTGGTCGACTGATATGCCCACAACGCGCACCCCGCGTTCGGCAAAGTACTCATGCTCGTTATTAAGCGCCGCCAATTCCGAACCGCAAACCCTAGAAAACGCCCAGGGGAAAAAGACAACCAGCACCCGGCCTTGTGAAAGCCCGGTACTGGTTATCGACTCACCGTATTGATTTTGCAGCGAGAAATCGAACAGGCGCGAACCTGCTTGAATCATTAGTTCTTCTTACGCGGGGCCAGGCGGACTGCAGACCAGTCCTCCGAAACACCTTCACTCGTAGTCACATGCAGGCCGGCACTTGGCGCCTCCTGCTGGATTAGTGCTGGGGATACGTGACCTTCGCGACCCTGCTTAGGGGTTAGCAGCCAGACAATGCCGCTTTCCTCCAGGCAGTTCAACGCGTCCATCAACGAATCAACAAGGTCTCCATCGCCATCGCGCCACCAGAAGATAACTGCGTCGACAACGTCATGATCCTCTTCGGTGAGCAGCTCTGAACCAATCAGATCCTCGATCGAGTCACGCAGATCGTAATCCACGTCATCGTCGTAACCCAGTTCCTGAATAAGGTCTTCATTTTGGAACCCCATTTTTTTGGCGGGCTCCAGATTTGCCGATACGGCGTCGCTCACTTCATTCCTCCTGCTGGTGCAAAGCGTTACTACCAACGAAACACGGTTTTCCTGTTCCATTCAAGCGCTGCAGCAATAACACGCCGAACAAATATAACCCACGATACAGTGGTCCACATCATATCGACAGGCACGTCGAGCTGATAGCTCCTGTACGGTATTATCCAAGTCACACAAAAAGTATTATTTAAGCGCTATTTGGCTCAAAATTGTGCTCCCAGGCCTGCAAAAATGACATTAGAGTTGCATATGAACCGACAGTGCACATCACTCCAGTGTTACTGCACCCGTTGTCCCAAAACCGTTGCATCGCAGTGGAAAACTGCAACGCAGCGGAGCCGCAATTCAATCAAGGAGCTTCCGTGGCTGTAGAGGAACACATCTCCCAGATCCGTAGCGGGTTGACTTACCAGCTTTCAGATCGGGATCCTGAGGAGACTCAGGAATGGATGGACTCGTTTGATTCTCTCGTAGAATCCCAGGGCACCGAGCGTGCTCAGTTCATTATCCGCTCGCTATTGCAGCGTGCAGGTGCAAAGTCCGTGGGTGTCCCCCATGTGACCACCACCGACTACGTGAACACTATTCCTGTGGACCAGGAACCAGACTTCCCGGGCGATGAAGCCATCGAACGCCGCTACCGCGCTTTCATGCGCTGGAACGCAGCCATCATGGTGCACCGAGCCCAGAACCCGGCCATCGGCGTTGGCGGCCACATCTCCACCTACGCTGGTGCAGCCACCCTCTACGAAGTGGGCTTCAACCACTTCTTCCGTGGCAAGAACCATCCAGGCGGCGGCGATCAGGTCTTCTTCCAGGGCCACGCCTCGCCGGGCATGTACGCCCGCGCCTTCCTCGAAGGCCGCTTGTCGGAAGAGGACATGGACGGCTTCCGCCAGGAGCACTCCAAGGAAGGCCACGCGCTTCCTTCCTACCCGCACCCGCGTTCGCTTCCCGACTTCTGGGAATTCCCGACCGTGTCGATGGGCATCGGCCCAGCTAACGCCATCTACCAGGCACAGCTGAACCGCTACCTGCAAAACCGCGGCATCAAGGACACCTCCGACCAGCAGGTCTGGGCCTTCCTTGGCGACGGCGAAATGGACGAGCCGGAGTCGCGCGGCTTCTTGCAGCTGGCTGCCAACGAAAAGCTGGACAACCTGAACTTCGTCATCAATTGCAACCTGCAGCGCCTGGACGGCCCGGTTCGCGGCAACGGCAAGATCATGCAGGAACTGGAAGCCTTCTTCCGCGGTGCTGGCTGGAACGTCATCAAGGTCACTTGGGGCCGCGAGTGGGATGCCCTGCTCGAAGCCGACAAGACCAATGCCCTGGTCGACATCATGAACCAGACCCCGGATGGCGACTACCAGACCTACAAGGCCGAGTCCGGCGCATTTGTGCGCGAGCACTTCTTCGGCCAGCGTCCGGAAACCAAGGAATTGGTTGCCGACATGACCGACGACGAGATCTGGAACCTCAAGCGCGGTGGCCACGACTATCACAAGGTCTACGCCGCCTACAAGGCTGCCGTCGAGTTCAAGGGCAAGCCAACCGTCATCCTGGCCAAGACCGTCAAGGGCTACGGCTTGGGTTCGCACTTCGAGGCTCGCAACGCGACCCACCAGATGAAGAAGCTGACCATGGAAGACCTTAAGGGCTTCCGCGATCACCTGCGCATCCCGATCACCGACGAGCAGCTCGAAGCCGATCTGTACTCGCCACCGTACTTCCGCCCATCCGAGGATTCGCCGGAGTTCAAGTACATGATGGAACGCCGCGCGGCCCTGGGCGGTTCGGTGCCGACCCGCCGCAAGGAAACTTCAGTCAAGCTCCCGCTGCCAGGCGACAAGGCATACGCCATCGCCAAGCGCGGCTCGGGCAAGCAGCAGGCAGCCACCACCATGGCCTTCGTCCGCCTGCTCAAGGACCTGATGCGCGACAAGGAATTCGGCCACCGCATCGTGCCGATCGTTCCCGATGAGTCACGTACCTTCGGCATGGATTCGTTCTTCCCGACCGCGAAGATCTACAACCCAGGTGGCCAGAACTACCTGTCCGTGGACCGCGACCTGGTACTGGCCTACAAGGAATCCCCTCAGGGCCAGCTGATCCACCCGGGCATCAACGAGGCCGGCGCCGTCGCAGCATTCACCGCTGCCGGCACCAGCTACTCGACCCACGACGAACCGCTGATCCCGATCTACGTGTTCTACTCGATGTTCGGCTTCCAGCGCACCGGCGACCAGTTCTGGGCTGCCGGCGACCAGATGACCCGTGGCTTCATCATCGGCGCTACCGCCGGCCGCACCACACTGACCGGTGAAGGCCTGCAGCACGCCGATGGCCATTCGCCGATCCTGGCTTCGACCAACCCGGCCGTGATCACCTACGATCCTGCCTACGGTTACGAAATCGGCCACATCATGCGCTCCGGCCTGGACCGCATGTACGGCGGAACCCACCAGGATCCAAACGTCATGTACTACCTGACCGTGTACAACGAGCCGATCAGCCAGCCCGCTGAGCCGGAGGACGTTGACGTCGAGGGCATCATCAAGGGCATCCACCTGCTCAAGGAAGCCACCACCGACGGCCCGCGCGCACAGCTGCTGGCCTCCGGCGTGGCCGTGCCATGGGCGCTGGAAGCACAGGAAATCCTCGCCGAAGAGTGGGGCGTTTCCGCCGATGTCTGGTCAGTGACTTCGTGGAACGAACTGGCCCGCGACGGCCAGAACGCCGACGCCGAGGTGCTGATCGATCCTTCCAAGGCTCGCCGCACCCCGTACGTGACCAGCAAGCTGGAGTCCACCCCGGGCCCGGTGATCGCTACCACCGACTACATGCGCGCCGTGCCCGAGCAGATCCGCCCCTACGTGCCAGGTGAATTCCACACCCTGGGCGCGGACGGTTTCGGCTTCTCGGATACCCGTGCAGCGGCCCGCCGCTTCTTCAAGATCGATGCCCACTCGCTGGTGGTCCAGACCTTGCAGTCGCTGGTCGAGCGCGGCGAAATCCCTGCGGACACCGCAGTGAAGGCCCACGCCAAGTACGATCTGAACAACCCGAACGCCGGCAAGTCCGGCAACGCTGGCGGCGACGCCTAAGCACCCACGGGTCGGCACCTGTGCCAGATCGGCTCCTGCCCCGCAACGGAATTTCCGCTGCGGGGCAGGAGCTTTTTAATCACCCTTCATGGCATGGGCATGGCGGAGAAAAAATCACTAAGCTTGAGAGCATGAGTCCCGAACTCGAAGCCGCCACGCCGAAAAACCGATCCAGCCAGCCACAGCCACCGAGCCCGCAAACGCTCAAGCGGCTCCAAAGCCATATCGGGGTCCTGTCCACCACCGCCCTGAAGTATCTTGACCAGCAGCTGCCCTGGTACCGCTCGCTGGATCCGAACGAGCGCGCAGCCCTGGGCCTGATCGCCCAAAAGGGCATCTCAACCTTTGTCACCTGGTATGAGGATCCGTCCTCCACCCCGTCATGGGTGGTCACCGACGTCTTTGGGGCAGCTCCCACCGAATTGACCCGCTCAATCTCGCTGCAAAAGGCCTTGGGGCTGCTGCGCACCATCGTGGAGGTCGTCGAATCCCAGGTTCCGGATATCGCCACGGAGCACGAGCAGGCCGCCCTGCGCGAGGCGGTGCTGCGCTACTCCCGCGAGGTCGCCTTTGCCGCCGCAGACGTCTACGCGCGTGCCGCCGAAACCCGTGGTGCTTGGGACTCCCGGCTGGAGGCCCACGTGGTTGATGCGGTACTCCACGGCGAGCCCCATGACTCGCTGGCTTCGCGGATTGCCGCCATTGGCTGGAAGTCGCAAAAGGACATCCGCATCCTGGTGGGCACCACGCCGGCAGCCAATTCGGCAACCTTCGTCACGACCTTGCGCCGGGTCGCCACCCGCTATTCGCGCGATTCGCTAGTGGGGGTGCTCGGCGACCGCTCGGTGCTAATGCTTTCGGATACCAAATTCGACGACGTCGACCTCACCCGCTTCACCCGGTTCTTCGGCCCGGGCCCGGTGGTGTACTCGCCGCTGGCGGCCACGGTCAAGGACATGCACCATGCCGCAGTGGCCGCGGTCGCCGGCTACAGCGCAGCACGCGCCTGGCCGCAGGCGCCCAATCCGGTCAGCACCGATGATTTGTGGCCGGAACGCGCGTGCAATGGCGATCAGCTGGCACGCACGGCGCTGATCGAACAGGTGTATCAGCCGCTGCAGCAAGCCTCCAACGGGCTGCTTGAAACCCTCTCCAGCTATCTGGCGCTGGGGCATTCGCTGGAAGGCACCGCGCGCGAGCTCTTTGTCCATGCCAATACGGTGCGTTATCGGCTCAAGCGGGTCAGCGAGGTCAGCGGCTGGGACCCGTTGGTGCCGCGTGACGCTTTTGTGCTCCAGTCGGCATTGCTCTACGGCCGGCTCCACGAGTTCAACTTGTAGGCTTCACCCAAAGAATGGGCATGGCAAACAACACCATTTTGCTCGCTCATAGCGCATTACATGGGAATTCCGATTGGGCATGGGATACTGTTTTGTAGAGTTCCTACAAATAGCCACCTTGAGCTTGGTACCGAAATGAAGCGCGAAAAGCTCCTAGAATTTGGAAAGCTGTAAGAGTGTTAGCAATCGTTTGCCCCGGACAGGGCTCCCAGACCCCAGGTTTCCTCGCCGAATGGCTCGAAGTTGAAGGTGTTGCCGATCATCTGGCAGCCCTGAGCGCCATTACCGAGCGCGACCTCACCGCCCACGGAACCGTCTCCGACGAAGAGACCATCAAGGACACCGCCGTGGCGCAGCCGCTGATTGTCGCCGCAGGCCTGGTGACCGCCCGTGCGCTGTTCGGCGATCACTTGCCAGCAGGCAGCATCGTCGCTGGCCACTCGGTTGGCGAAATCACCGCCTCCGCACTGGCCGGGGCCTTGGCTGAATCCGATGCGATGAACTTCGTCAAGGTCCGCGCCAATGCCATGGCCGAAGCGGCCGCAGCCACCCCGACCGGCATGGCCGCCGTGCTCGGCGGCGATCCTGAAGAGGTCCTCGCGGTCTTGGACGGTTTCGGACTCACCCCGGCCAACGCCAACGGTGGCGGGCAGATCGTTGCCGCGGGAACCACCGAACAGCTGGCCGAACTGGTCGAGAATCCACCGGCCAAGGCCCGTGTGATCCCCTTGAAGGTTGCCGGTGCATTCCACACCTCGCACATGCAGCCAGCGGTGGGCACCTTGAAGGAATTGGCCGATACCCTCGCGCCCGCTGACCCGAGCGTGCGCCTGCTCTCGAATTTCGATGGCCAGCCGGTCGCTGATGGCCAAGCCAACCTCGACTCCCTGGTAGCCCAGGTCTCCCGCCCGGTGCGCTGGGACCTATGCATGGAGACCTTGGCCGAAGCCGGCGTCACCGGAGTATTGGAACTGGCTCCAGCTGGCACCCTGGTGGGCTTGGCCCGCCGCGGGCTGAAGGGCGTGAAGACCCTCGCGGTCAAGTCGCCTGCCGATCTTGAAGCCGCCCAGGCCTTCATCGCCGAGCACACTGCCAGCTAACCGGCAGAACTCAAAGATTTGCGCGCCAAACCAGTCATGATGGCACCGGCGGGCTCATCTCTGGCCTAAGCTTTAAACCGACGAAACTGCGGTGCGTGATTCATGCACCTTCGTTTCAGGACATCGGCTCGCGACGGAAACCTGTCCGCAGGGATCTGTTGCAGCCACAAAGAACACCGGAGTCCTCCGGCAACTGAAGAAAAGGAGCCATCCATGGCTAGCAACGAAGAAATCCTGGCGGGCCTCGCCGAAATCGTCAACTCCGAGACCGGCCTGGACGAAGCAGACGTGCAGCTGGACAAGTCCTTCACCGAGGACCTGGACATCGACTCGATCTCGATGATGACCATCGTCGTAGAGGCAGAAGAGAAGTTCGACGTTAAGATTCCGGACGAGGAAGTCAAGAACCTGAAGACCGTAGGCGACGCTGTCAGCTTCATCGCTTCGGTTCAGGCCTAAGCTTTCGGCGTTAATCGCCACACCGTTGCGCGGGCGAGCCGTGCGCATCGGCCGGTACGTCAAGCCGGCCCCCTAAATTTCTTAATCGCACAGTAGAGAGTTTGATGATGGCGCGCAAAGTAGTGATCACCGGTCTCGGAGCCACGACCCCAATCGGCGGGGACGTCCCCACCCTCTGGGCCAACGCTTTGAAGGGCGTCTCCGGCGCCGCAACCCTGGATGATGCCTGGGTGAAGGAATACGACCTTCCGGTCACCTTCGCTGCGCGCGCTTCCGTTCAGCCAACCGAGGTTCTCACCCGCCCGGAAACCAAGCGCATGGATCCTTCCACGCAGTTCGCTGTCGTTGCCTCGCGCGAAGCATGGGCTGACTCCGGTCTGAGCAAGGACGACATCGATCAGAACAAGCTTGCCGTGGCCTTCGCTACCGGCATCGGCGGTGTCTGGACCCTGCTGAACGCCTGGGACACCCTGCGCGAAAAGGGCCCCCGCCGAGTTTTGCCAATGACTGTTCCAATGCTGATGCCCAACGGCCCAGCTGCTGCGGTGTCCCTGGATCTGGGTGCCGCCGGTGGCGCTCACACCCCGGTCTCCGCTTGTGCATCGGGCACCGAGGCCATGCATGTTGGCCTGGAACTGATCCGCTCGGGCAAGGCGGATGTCGTGATGGTTGGTGGCGCTGAAGCCGCCATCCACCCCATGCCAATGGCTGCTTTCTCCTCGATGCATGCGCTCTCGCGCCGCAATGACGATCCTGCCAAGGCCTCCCGCCCGTACGACATCGATCGTGATGGCTTCGTGATGGGTGAAGGCGCTGGCGCCTTGGTGCTGGAAGCCGAAGAGCACGCGTTGGCTCGTGGCGCCCGCATCTACGCCGAGCTGGCCGGCTCGTCGGTCACCTCTGATGCACACCACATCACCGCTCCGGATCCAGATGGCTCGGGTGCTACTCGCGCCCTGAAGGCCGCCATGTTCGACGGCCGCATCCAGCCAGAGGACGTTGTGCACGTCAACGCGCACGCAACCTCCACCCCGGTGGGCGACGCTCCGGAATACACCGCCCTGAAGACCGCCCTGGGCGATCAGCTGGACAACGTCTGGGTCTCGGCGACGAAGTCGCAGATGGGCCACCTGCTTGGCGCCTCCGGTGCCGTTGAATCGGTCCTGTGCGCGCTGGCTGTCTACCACCGCACCACCCCTGTGACGATCAACCTGGATAACCAGGATCCAGCGATCCCGCTGAAGGTAGTCACCGGCCAGCCGGAAGCACTTCCGGCTGAGGGCACCATCGTGGCACTGAACAACTCGTTCGGTTTCGGTGGCCACAACGCAGTCGTCGCTATCCGCAGCGTCTAGCAATATCCCGGTTGCGTGCAACCGCATGGCCGATGGGCTGGTCCAAGGGTTTCCTTGGACCAGCCCATCCTGCTTTAATTCTCTGGCTTCTTCGGCAAAGCGTTGTCTGATCGCACCTGGGCTTGTTACGCTCAAGATCCGCCCACCTGGCGTGGGAACTTGTTACTTCGATCAACTCAGGAGCCACCCTCGTGCGCACACTCATCGCAACTGCATTTGTCTCGCTCGACGGAGTCGTTGAAGCTCCAGGCGGCGAACCTGAATACCGCAATTCCGGCTGGACCATGAATAGTGTCGAGTTCGATCCAGCCGCGTACGAGCTGAAGGGCACCGAACAGGCCGAAGCTTCAGCCATATTGCTGGGCAGGATCAGCTACCAGGCCTTCTCCCCCATCTGGCCATCGATGACCGAGGAATTTCCGCGCTATAACGCCATGCCGAAATACGTGCTTTCCACAACGCTGGCCGAGAAGGACCTCGTAGACAACTGGGGCGAGACAACCATCCTGCGTTCGATCTCCGACGTCGCACGCCTACGCGCGGGCGAGGGCGGACCCATCAGCATCCATGGTTCGGCAACCTTGGTTCGTTCCCTCCAAGAGCACCAGCTTATTGATCGGTACAACCTCCTGGTTTTCCCGGTCCTGCTCGGCGCAGGCAAGCGCCTGTTCAGCCAGAAAAGCATGGACGCGCAAAAGCTCAAGCTCGTGGATTCACAAACATATTCAAATGGTATCCAAAAGAATGTATTCGACGTCGTCCGGTGACCTCATCGCGGGATGTATTCCTTCGTGATTAGTTCCAGATAATGTCCCGATGGGTCAAGCAAATAGACTCCCCTGCCACCGTGCTCATGATTGATTGCTCCGGGTTGCTGACGTTGTGGGTCAGCCCAATGTTCGTGCTCCGCTGCGCGAATTTTTTGGTAAGCGCGGTCAAAATGCGCTTCGCTGAGCAGGAACGCATAGTGCTGAGGCGGAAAATCAATCGGTGGCGTCGCAAACTGCAGCAACACCCCACCGTCAAGGCTGATGTTGCAAAATGGCCCCCAACTGGGGGCAGGCTTCGCTTCGAGCAAGTCAGTGTAAAACTCTGCCATGCGCTGTGGATCCGTTGAAGCGATAATTGTGTGGTTGAATTGCGCGGTCATCTGTCCCTTTCAAAATATGTCCGAAAATTCTGTTGCTTGAATCTTCCGGCGAAAGGGTGGTCCGCGGATCAGGGAACGACCAGATAGCCGTTCCGGGAATGGCTGCCTAGAGCCTGACTGGTCTTCATCGCTAATGAGTCTAGCACCCTTGGCGCGCGCCTGACTATGTCTTCAGGGTAAAACCAAGAAGTGGGATCCCAATATGGCATCCCACTTCTCGTGGTAACAACCCCGCACCACCGGGGTCTAACTGAGTGCAGTTGTAAACTCACCCAGAGACATTAAAACCAGTTGCTAAACCACCTGGTTGAGCCATCGTACAGGTGCTTCATCTCCTGAATGGCGGAAAGGCTCGAGCTCCTCGTCCCAGGCTTCGCCCAGTGCGATGGACATTTCTTGATAGAAAATTGACGGGTTTCCATCGCCCTTCTCATAGGCCCAGCGGATTCTTTCCTCGCCAACCATGATGTTGCCAGCAACATCAACGGTCGCGTGGAAGATCCCCAAGTCTGGCGTTACGGACCAACGGCTGCCGTCGGCGCCGGGGCTTGGATCCTCTGTGATTTCGAAACGCAGATGCTGCCATCCATGCATTTCACTGGTGAGCAGTGCGCCAGTTCCCTGAGGGCCTACCCACTCAATTTCGGCGCGACAAAATCCGGGTGCGACGTGTTGTTCGGTCCAGTCCATCTTGACTGGAGTTCCGAGCACGGACCCAATTGCCCATTCCAGGTGCGGGCATAGTGCAGCAGGGGCGGAATGTACAAATATCACGCCTCTGGTCATCGGTGCAGACATGCCATCCTCCGTTGCGGTGTTGATCGTCTTCCCCTACGTCAACATCGAACTGGTGCTATCGCCGCCGATAGTTCTATTTTGCCCGATGAACAGCACTTTTCGCCACCCACGCGGGCTATATTCACAGATTAGACGAAAATCTCTAGGCCCGAGGGTGTGCTTGGCGGTAACTTTGCCGCAATCGATCGACTGAAACATGCGTATAGAGCTGGGTAGTGGCAAGCGATGCGTGCCCGAGGAACTCTTGCACCGCACGCAGGTCAGCGCCTCCATCGAGCAAATGGGTGGCGACTGTATGGCGTAAGGCGTGTGGCCCGCTGGCCGAGGTGTCACCAAGTGAGCGCAAGGCGCTGGCAACGACTTCACGCGCCTGTCGAACATTCAGCCTGGAACCGCGAATTCCAACCAGCAAGGCATCCCCAGCCTGCTCTGCGGCAACGACTCGACGGTAGGAGCGTATCCATTCAATAATCACCCGCTCGGCAGGTTTGCCGAAGGGCACCATCCGCTCCTTATTGCCTTTACCAAGGACTCTTAACGTCCTTCGCTCAAAGTCGATATCTGAGATATCCAAGGCAACCAGCTCACTGATACGCAATCCCGAAGCGTAGAGCAATTCTGCAATGACCCTGTCTCGACACTGGATCGCCCTGGCTTTGGGATTCTGGTCGGTTCCATCGCCCGTTTGCCCGGCTGCCTCATTTTCATCTTTAGGACCAGCATGTTCCGACAGGAGCCTGTCGATCTGGCTGGGCTGAAGTATGTGCGGCAGCCGCCGCTCTTTTTTCGGTGCTGCCAATCGCAAGGCAGGATCGCTCTCAACCAGGTGGTTCTTCAATGCCCAAGCGAAGAAGTTTTTCACCGCAGAGATGCGGCGGGCCAATGTTGTCCGAGAAACTGCGGACTCATGCAGGTAAGCCAGCCAGTCCCGAAGCATTTGGACAGAAATCTGCTTCAGTGCCGGATCCCCGGCGTGATCGTTGAGGAACTGTCCGAGGTTTCGGAGATCTACGTCGTAGGCGCGCAAGGTATTTTCGCTGCGGCCGCGTTCGTGCTGCAGGTACTCCAAATAGTCGGCCACGGGTTCGGAAAATTTTGCCGACGGGCCGCAGGAATGCTTCGAGGCAGGATCGTGCTTCATCACCATCGAGCTTACCTGAAGGCAGCTATTTGCCCTGGTAGACCAATTTCCACGATAGGCCATCGGTGCTGGCCAGCCCTAGTGCCTCCAGGCGGGCTACCGCCTGCAGTGTTTGGAGCATCGGAACACCACTGCGCGCTGAAATTTCATCAACCAGCCGCGGCTTGGAAAACGACATGACGTCGTAGATCATGCCTTCATCGAGGCCCAGCTGATCTGTTGATCGCTCGGGCACCAGATCCGCGCGTGAAGACTGCGGGATGCGGTCGGCGCCGACGAGCGCGAGGGCATCTTGCGGTGAAGCCAGCAGCGCGGCGCTTCCCTCGGCGATCAGCCGGTGGCAGCCGGCGGAATTCGGAGCGAACACGCTTCCGGGAACGGCTGCGACATCGCGGCCTAGCTCGACCGCATGGCTGGCTGTATTCAGTGCTCCAGAGCGGTGTCGTGCCTCCGCGACGATGACCAACCTGCTCAAGGCGGCAATGATACGGTTGCGGTTTAAAAATCGAAAACGAGCTGATGTGGTCCCCGGCGGGACTTCCGACAGCAGGATGCCCCTCGCGATAATTTGGTTGAGCAAGTTGCTATTGCCTGATGGATAGAGCCGATCGATACCGCCGGCCATCACGGTGATGGTCGGCGGGTTCGGGTAGGCCCAGTCTTCAACTGTCAGAGCTGCCCGGTGGGCGCTGGCATCGATGCCGTAGGCTCCCCCGGAGACGATGGTGTACCCACGCGTGGCAAGAGTCCTGCCAAGGTCGAAGGTCACTTGGTCGCCATAGTCACTGGCATCACGAGAGCCGACGATCGCTACATTTTTCGCAACCTGTGCTCCGGCAAGAAGTTGGGGGTCGCTGGCCCGCCACCATAGGCACAGGGGTCGTCCCAGGTTGAGCTCATCAAGCTGAGTTGGCCACATCGGGTCCGTTGGGATCAGCAGTCCTCCATTACGCCGGGCCGCGGTGTCCAATGCAGCCACGGGGTTGCTCAGCGGCAGCCTCTTGCGCCAACGAGTCAGCGCGGCTTTCAGGTCCTGCGCCATACTCGCGGAAGTCTTCACTCCGAGGATGTCGTCAACCTGGGGCTTGAGCCCCCATGGCACGAAGTCTGCTCTTCGAATCAGTGCAAGCAGTTCCTGGGGGCTCATGAGTTCCAGCAGGGCACTAGCGGTGTAGTCGTTGGGCTCAATCAGCTGGTTCAAGTGCGCATATGTCATCCGTTCCTGATTCGTGCGATCGCCCACTGGAGCAGGATTTGAATTGATGGACATTCGATGGCCTAACTATTCTCAAGACTTTGGCGCAGATGCGCTGCAATGGCCAAGTCGTCTTCGGTGGGAGCTGCGTGCTGTTGTTGATCGGCGACGGTCCAGGCCACCCGCAGCAGTCGGTGGATACCGCGGGCCGAAAGCCCGCGGCGAGCAGCAAGCTGTTCCAAAGCGGCCTTGGTTTTTGCCGGGTATCTCAGCTCGTGGCGCAGTACTTGCGTTGGAATTTGGGCATTGCAGCTAATGGCGAAGGGACGAAGCCGCTCCTGGCTGCGCTCCCTGGTCGTGCGGACTCGCTCGCGAACTATGGCGCTGGATTCATTCTGCGCGGTACTCAACAGCTGTGATTGGTGTACCGGATTCACTCGAACTTGCAAGTCAACACGATCCAAAATGGGCCCGGAGAGCCTGGCGAAGTAGCGCCGGCGGGCCATGGGCGTGCACGTGCAGCCGGTTCCCGTCCCGAAGTTTCTCCCGCAAGGGCAGGGATTGGATGCGAGAATGAGCTGGAATCGGGCGGGCAATCGCTGGTGGCCTCTGGCGCGGGCCAGATTTATATAGCCTTCCTCGATGGGTTGGCGAAGGGCGTCAAGTACGCCGGTATTAAACTGGGCGGCTTCGTCCAAAAACAGGATCCCGTGATGGGCCCGCGTTATCGCCCCGGGATTCAGCTGCGCAGTTCCACCGCCAATCAGCGCCGACAGCGAAGACGTGTGGTGTGGTGCGACGAATGGCGGGGTGCGCTGCAGCTGGTTGACCTCGTTCATTGCACCGCTGGTAATGGAATGCACGGCCGTGGCCTCCAGGGCTTGGCTGTCATCCAGCGGGGGAATGATCGTGGGCAGGCATTTGGCCAGCATGGTTTTCCCGGCGCCCGCCGGACCAACCATGATCAGGTGGTGTCCCCCGGCAGCTGCGAGCTCCAGCGCCAAGCGCGCTTCCTGCTGGCCGTTGACCAGCTGCAGGTCTGCCTCGTCATGGCTGGTGCTGGCCAGAGTGGATTGTGCCCGGGCGACGGCAGGGCCCTCATGGCGCAAATGCGTAGTGATCAGTTCCTTCTGCGCGCCACAGAATTCCAGCACCTGCCCCAAGTGGCGGGCAGACTTCACCTCGATTCCCTCAACCAGCCGTGCCTCATTCCCATTTGCTTCAGCCACAATGACACGATCTAATCCATGTTCCTTGGCCAGTTGCACTGCGGGCAGGACACCAGGAACTGCGCGCAAGGTGCCATCCAGGCCGAGCTCGGCCAGGTACAGCGTGGAGGAGCTGGCGAGCAACTGGTGATCGGCAGCCAGCGCGGCGACAAGAATTGCCAGATCAAAGCCCGAACCGTATTTGGGCAGGGTCGCCGGGGACAGATTAACCGTTAGTTTGCGGTTGGCCAGCGGAATGCCGGTGTTCCGCGCCGCCGCCTTGATGCGTTCCCGTGCTTCATTCAGCGAGGCATCGGGCAGGCCAAGGATAATGAAGCCGGGGATGCCGTTTCCGAGATCGGCTTCTACTTCTATCAGCGACACGCTGACCCCGTGGATGGCCGCAGCGCTGGTTCGTGCAGTGCTCATGCTTGCACCGATTGATGCAGGAGGAAGGTGTACCCCGGGCCTTGAGGATAGACCTCGAGAATATCAACGCGGGGTTCGGCGATGAATGTCCGATGGGCTTGCGCCCAAAGTATCAGCAGCCTGTGAAGCCTGCGGTATTTCTGCGCGGTGATGGCATCAAAGCCGGTGCCAAATCGGGTTGAGGACCTCGTTTTAACCTCGACGGCCACAATCTGGCCGTTGCCGGCGCGAGCTACGGCATCCAGCTCGCCAACAGAGCAGCGCCAGTTCCGGTCGAGGATCTCATACTGGTGGTCGCTGAGGTAATTGGCGGCGGCCAGTTCCCCGGCCGCACCCAATCGTTGTGCCGCGGTGCGCATGATGGCTCCTGAATGTTCGGACTATTGGTCCTCAACATTTTCGGAGTTTCATGCCCGCGCGTGCGCCGCAGGCAAGCGGAGTGTGGAAAACCGGCGCTAGGAGTCCAGCCCCTCCTTGGGAATCTGCAGCTCGTCGCGATTTAGTTCCTCGACGTTGACGTCCTTGAAGGTCAGCACCTTCACGGACTTCACAAAACGCCCTTGCCGGTAGATGTCCCACACCCACGCGTCGGTGAGGTTCAGTTCGAAGTAGACTTCGCCGGCGTTGCTCAGCGTTTTGACGTCTACCTGGTTGGCCAGGTAGAACCGCCGTTCGGTCTCGACCACGTAATTGAAAAGCCCCACCACGGTTTTGTACTCGCGGTACAGCTGCAGTTCCATGTCGGACTCGTAATTTTCCAGATCGTCGCCAGCCATCACTTTGCTTTCTTTGTTGTGGCTTCACCATGGGCCGAGTCGGCCTGCGAAGTCAAGTTCCAGCTTTTGCGGTGGTAATCGCAGGGGCCCTGTGCACTGATTGCCGCACGATGCGCGGCGGTTGCGTAGCCCTTGTTGATTTCCCAGCCGAAGTCGGGGTGGGACAGGGCCAGATCTGTCATGATACCGTCGCGTTCCACCTTGGCCAGGATAGAGGCGCCAGCAATCGCTTGGCAGGTCATATCGCCCTTGATGATGGTGGCCAGCGGCAGGTGCAGTCCCACTGGTTCGCGCTCGTCGGCGAGCACATCAAAAAGGTCCGGTTCCGGGGCGGTCAGCCAGTCGTAGCTTCCGTCCAGCAGGATCGCTTGGGGTGCGACGGCGCATTGCTCCACGGCGCGGGTCCCGGCCAGGCGCAAGGCGGCGGTGACGCCCAGGGCATCTATCTCCTGGGCGGAGGCATGGCCAACGCCGTGGCCCACGGCCCAGTCACGCACCTTGGGCACCAGCTCTTCGCGCGTTTCCGGGCGCAAGAGCTTCGAGTCGCGCAGTTCCGGAAATTCGTGCACACTCTCGATGTCGATCACGGTAATGCCCACGGTAATTGGCCCGGCCAATGCGCCGCGGCCTACCTCGTCGACCGCTCCAATAAAGCGAACGCCGTGGCGCGCCGCCAGGGCGCGTTCGAGGTCGAGGGTGGTGGGCTGGTTCTTGGTGGCTGTCATGATCTCTGGCGGGCTAGTTGCTGGCCGGGGCTGGGACGTTGGCGAAAACTTCATCGTGGGAGTCGATGGTGCCCCAGCGCGAGGTTGGCCACGAAATCACAGAGGCCCGGCCCTGGACGGAGTCCATGTCCACAAATCCGCCTTCGATATCGGTGTGGAAGCGCGAGTCTGCGCTGGCTGCACGATGATCGCCCATGACCCAGATCTTGCCTTCTGGCACGGTGACCGAGAATTCCATGTCCGATGGCTGGTTGCCGGTGTAGATGTATGGTTCGTCGATGGCTTCGCCATTGATCATGATCTTGCCGACGGCCGCATCGTATTCGACGGTGTCTCCTGGCATGCCGATGATGCGCTTGACCAGATACTGCTCGTCGGCGGCCGGAAGGATTCCCACGAAGGAGAGCACATTTTCAAACGCTGTGGGTGACTGTGCCAAGGGCGGCAGCCAGCCCAGGTCGTCACGGAAAACCACTACATCGCCGCGGTTCAGTTCAAAGGGACCGGGGACCATCAGGTTCGCGAAGATGCGATCGTTGACTTCCAAGGTGTGTTCCATGGAGCCCGAAGGAATGTAATAAGCGCGAAAGAAGAAGGTCTTGATCACGAAGGAGAGCGCCAAGGCGATAACCACGATGATGGCGATTTCACGGATGAAACGCCATATCTTGTATAGCGGCCCCTTGTCCTGGGGATTTTCAGCAGATGCGGCGCTCACAGTTCGATTAGTACCTTCCAATATCGCGTAACACACCCCATCTTACGTGCCTGCCGGTGCCGAATCGTTCATTATCGGCTTCGCCTGAACGGTGTGGGACGCAACAACGGCCAGCCCGTTGCGGGGCTGGCCGTTGCAAAATAGTGTTCTGCCCCGCGCGGGCGGGCTATATGCGTGGAAACTATCTACGAGTTGGCGGGCGAGCCTACACCGCCGCTGGACTTGAAGTCCACGGGGATATCGCCGACTGGCTGATCCGCTTCGATCAGCTTAGTGATCGCGTCGATCTGGCTCCTGTCCACGGAGAGCGTAATGCCGCCGGTTTCAGGATTCATCGAATAGGCGTGGATCGAATTGCGGATCGGGTTCTCCTGCTTGCCCTGCCACGTCATGATCTTTTCAATGGCCTGGCGCAGTTCCTGGCTGCTGTGCTTCACGATATGCCCGACGGCGCCGGCTTCTTCGATCGCAGCGAGCTGGCCTTCATCAGTTGTCGACACGTGCAGCTTGCCGTTCTTGATCCAGCCCTGGACATAGTTTTCCCCGAGGTCTGCGGAAAGCTTGTCGTTGATCTTCAGCAGCGCGTTTTGGTCCACGGAATTCTCGCTTTGGTTCTCGGAGGGCGCGGTGGGAGCAGAGGCCTCGGCGCCCGAGGACTCTTTGGTTCCTGGGTCCGTTCCTTGCCCGCAACCGGTTAGCAGCAGGCTCGCCATGAGCGCCGTGGAGGCCAGCACTAATGGAGTGCGGGATGTTCTGGAGTTGAAATTCATAATTGCACCTCGGTTTTTGCGTACCCATAGCCTTCTTGACTTCGAGGTTATAGGGCTTTTCGTAAAACAGTCAGTGAGCCACATGTGCACTAACTAAAAAGTGTCCCGCTACCTGTGGTGAAGTAGCGGGACACTTTCAGAGGTTCCTAGAACCTATGGGTAATTCGTTCCTTAGCCGTGGCGACGGTTGCCGCGACGGAACAGGAGGAAGGTTGCACCGACCAGAGCCAAGGCGCCACCTGCAGCGATCAAAGGAGCGCTGCTCGAACCGGTGTCAGCCAGTGGATCGTCCTTCTTAGGAGTTTCCTTTGGCGTTGCCGACTTGGTTGGGTCATTGGACTTGTCGTCCTGTGGGGCTTCCGAAGACTCTTCGGTCTCGGACTCGGAAGGCTCCTCAGTAGCAGTCTCGGTAGGCGTTGCCGACTCCGAAGGCTCCTCAGTAGCAGTCTCGGTAGGCGTTGCCGACTCCGAAGGCTCCTCAGTAGCAGTCTCGGTAGGCGTTGCCGACTCCGAAGGCTCCTCAGTAGCAGTCTCAGTTGGCGTTGCCGACTCCGAAGGCTCCTCAGTAGCAGTCTCAGTTGGCGTTGCCGACTCCGAAGGCTCCTCAGTAGCAGTCTCGGTAGGCGTTGCCGACTCCGAAGGCTCCTCAGTAGCAGTCTCGGTAGGCGTTGCCGACTCCGAAGGCTCCTCGGTAGGAGTTGGAGTCGGGGTTGGCGTAGGAGTCGGGGTTGGCGTAGGAACGGCTACAACGATGACGTTGCCGTTCGTGGTTGCCGACTTGTCGAAGCCCTTGTGCGCCTGCAAAGTGAACTCGTATGCGCCAGTCTGTTCTGGTGCAGAGAACGTGAAGTCGCCGTTAGAGTCAACCGTCACGGTGTCCACGACTTCGCCGTTGACGATTACGTCAACCTGGGTGCCTTCTGACGCGTCCTTGACGTTACCGGAGATGTCGCTTCCAGCTTCCACCTCTGAACCGTTTTCAGTGGTGATGGCAGGAGCATTGATGAAGAGCTTGACTTGGTAGTCCTTGACTCCATCAATGCGAGTCAGCGCGTCCTTCAGGCCGGTGTACATGGCGATGTCATCCGCAGTGTCTTCTGCGCCGTCTTCGCCAGGACCGTTAGCGGAGTTAATGCCGATGGCCTTGTTGCCGATCAATACGGCACCGCCCGAGTCACCCTGGTCCAGGACGTCCTGGCCCGGGTTATCTGCAGTGTATCCCCAGACGTCACGCAAGGTGCCGTCCATGCCCTGGACGAAGAAGATGCCCTCGCCGGTGATGGTCGAGCAGCTCCACCCGGTAGTTGCACCCGAAGAACAGGCTTCAGCACCAACAGCGCCGGCAGCAACATCAGTAATTTTGATAACCTGGTCGCGCTCGTCGCCACCTGCTGGCCACTGCGAAACTGCTGCGTGAAGATTCAGCGCAGGGTTGATCGCTTCAACCACCGAAATGTCGGTGCCAGGATTCTCGGTATCTACGTCTTCCCAAGTCGCGTCAACCGGGTAGCCCGAGTTGCCAGGGCCGCCGAACTGGGCAAAACCGAATGTACCCAGTGCGTCGGTGTAGCCGAGGAAATCGTTCGGAGCGTTTGCTTCCAGGACATAGGTGTCGGTCATGGAACCGTCTTCGGTGCAGTGACCGGCGCTCAGGATGGCGTTCTTGCCGCTGGCATCCCAGGCGTTGAAGCCGATCGAGCAACGTGAATCGGGAGCTTGGCCGTTCTGGCCGATCGCGTAGCCCATGCCGCCATAGATGTCTTCGTTGGCTCCGGGCTTAGCAGCACCGTTGCCGTCCTTTTCCGATGGGGCAAAGACGACGTCCGAGGCTGCCACATGCTCTGCGAACTGCTCCAAGGACAATTCGCCGTCAGCGACTACCTTCTTGGTGATCTCGCGCTTCTGTCCCTCGATCGAGCCAGGGCCCGAGGCGATGATCTTGACGACCTTCTGCCCCTTGACCGTGGTTTCCACGATCGCGGTCAGGCGGCTCAACTCGGTGCTGTCAACATTGTCGACGAGCTCCTTGTACACGCCCTCGGCGGTAGACAGGTTGTTCTTATTGATTTCCAGGGAAACAGTAGCCTTGGAGGCTTCGACGATTGCCTTGGCCTTGGCAGCGTCCTTCTTGCTGACCTCGACCTCAACCTTGCCGCCCTCGACAGACGAACGAGCTTCGATACCTTCGTCTTCAAGATTCTTATCTACTGCGGCAGCGGTCTCGCTGGACTTCGAGTCTTCCAGGTACTCGTCAACCGACTTGTCCAGGTCGCGCTCGATGGCCTCCGGCAGTCCGGTGGTATCCACCGAGTTTTCCGTGGCGGACGAACTTGCGCTGTTGGCCTCGCTTGAGGAGGCCGACGGAGAAGGCGAACCCTTCGTCTCCTGCGCGGCAACGGCGGGCATGAAGCTGCTGCCAACTACCAAAGCGGTAGCGGCTGCAGCAACGAGGCCACGTTGCGCAGTCTTGTTATTTGGATTTGGCATTAATGCTTCTCCCACATTTATGGTGCGAGTGCCCCCCGCGGCCCTTACCTCTGGGCACGCTTCTAGGCACAGGTGTTGTTACCAAAATGAAACACTAGCCGCATGACACCATGGTTTTCAAGTGCCGAATCAAACGAAAATACAAACCTCGCCAGCCAAATCACCTAGTCAATAGGCGTGGTCGAACTTCGACTAGATCACATTCCAACCGAAGGGCACGTTGGTTTAATATTGGAATTATCTTTCTACGCCCTAGTCAGAGTCGCCAATTCTGTGAATATGCGCAAAAGTTGCATACGAAACTCACAGATTCAGCTTGGCACCAACGAGCGACATGAATATTTCATCATTAAAAAACAACTGTGTCGGATGGGGAGTTCTCCCCATCCGACACAGTTAACTAAAGGTACATATTCAACAAATCAATCGATGGCAGCCTTCTGGTTCAGCGGCCAGGCAATGCTCGTTGCCTTGCCGGTGACGCGGTCAATGCTGATCATTCCGCCGCCGCTGGCCCCAAGCAATGAGCGCGAGTCCTTGGATGTGGAGCGGTGATCGCCCATGACCCACAAACGGCCTTCGGGGACCTGGACCGAGAATTCCTGGTCGCTCGGTGCGTTGCCGGCAAAGATATAGGGCTCGCTGATGGGCTGGCCATTAACGGTGATCCGGCAGTTGGACCCCTTGCATTCGACGGTGTCTCCCCCAACGCCGATGACGCGTTTGACGTACTTGCTGCCCGTGCCGCTCAGGCTCAACGCACCGAGAATATCGTCGGCGAAACCGGCCCTGGCGTAGGGCAGGAATGAACCGCGCCCGTCGAAGACGATCACGTCCCCGCGCTGCGGTGGCGCGTCCCGGTAGGCGCGGCGGTCAACGGCGATGCTCTGGCCCGGATTCAGGGTCGGCTGCATGGAATTGGAGTCGATATGGTAGAGGTCGATCACCGTCGCGCGGAAGATGATGGTGCTCAATAGGCCAAGAATGATGGCGAGTACAGCGAAGCGCCAGACCCATGAAAAGGCCCGGCGCTTCACCATTGCTCGCTCGCTGCGGGCAATCTGGTTCATCGAAGAACGCAGATTACTTCTTTGCGTTGAAGTCACGCTTCTCGCGGATGCGAGCAGCCTTGCCGTGACGATCGCGCATGTAGTACAGCTTTGCACGACGAACGTCGCCCTTGGTCACAACCTCGATCTTGTCGATGATTGGGGAGTGAACCGGGAAGGTACGCTCAACACCGGTGCCGAAGGAAACCTTGCGGACGGTGAAGGTTTCGCCAACGCCCTGGCCCTGACGGCCCATAACGTAGCCCTGGAAAACCTGGACGCGCGAGTTCTTGCCTTCGATGATGTTGACGTGCACCTTCAGGGTGTCGCCAGGACCGAAAGCTGGGATGTCTGAACGCAGCGAAGCTGCATCGACGGAGTCAAGAATATGCATGTTGCATCTCCTAGGATCAATGCCGCAGGTCACCGAATCCTCGTAGCGGGGCCCATCGCCGGCCTCAGGCCTGGCGAACTCCCCGGAACGTTTACCACCGACTGGCTCTAGCAGCCGATGCGGCGGTTCTTTTAGATCCGGTCTTCCCCCTGCGGCAGGAGCCAGATAAAAACACGCCAAGAAACAATTATGCCGTATCACTGGGGTTCGCGCGAGTCCAGCCAAATTCCTGCTGCCGTGATGTTGGCCTCTTGCCCGGCTTTGGCCAGGCAGGCTTCAGCTGCCGCTGCTCTCCCCGGCGCCTGCCCCGGTGGCCCAATCCAGTTCGGATTTCGGCGTGATGGCCCCGTCAACCACAGCAAATCCGTTGTGCCACAGGGCATCGCGGTCACGGCGATTCAGGCTCTGGACATCCATCTGGGTGATCAGGTCCGGGCGGCGGGCGGCCGTGCGCTTGATCTGCTCGTCGCGGCGGAACCGGCCCACGCGCTGGTGGTTTCCGCCAAGCAGGACCTCGGGAACTTCGCGGCCCCGCCACGCAGCAGGCTTGGTGTATACCGGGTATTCCAGCAGGACATCCGAGTGGGATTCCTCCACCAGGGATTCCGGGTTGCCAATGACGCCGGGAATCAGCCGGGCGATGGCCTCGACCATCACCATGACCGCTACTTCTCCCCCATTAAGCACGTAGTCGCCGATGGAAACGGGAATGACGTTGAAGTTCTCGTGCGCGTAGTCGACAACGCGTTCGTCGATGCCTTCATAGCGTCCGCAGGCGAAGACCAGGTGCTCTTCTTCCGCGAGCTCATAGGCCATCTGCTGGTTGAAAACCGCACCGGCCGGCGACGGGACGATGAGGGTCGGCTTGCGACCCGGGGCACCGGCAGGGCGCACGGAGTCCAAGGCCCGGCCCCACGGCTCGGGCATCATTACCATGCCGGCGCCGCCGCCGTACGGGGTGTCGTCCACCTTGCGGTGCTTGTCCTCGGTGAAGTCGCGCAGGTTGGTGACCTTCAAATCCAGGATGCCGTCTTCGGCGGCCCGGCCGATCAGCGAGAGCGAGAGCGGCTGCAGGTACTCGGGGAAAATCGAGATGACATCTAGGCGCATGGTTTAGTGCTCTTCCTCGGTGGAGTCGTCGCCGCTGTTCAGGGTCAGCAGTCCGGCTGGCGGGGTGATGACCACGATGCCAGCTTCCGGATCGACCTCCGGCACGAATTCGTCGACGAAGGGCAGGTACACCTCGTTGCCTTCGGTGTCCTCGAAGACCAGCAGATCCTGTGCGGGGTTGGTGCGCAGTGCGGTGATGACGCCGACCTGCTTGCCCTCGAGCATGACCTTCAGGTCGAGCAGCTCGTGCTCGTACCATTCATCCGAATCGTCCTCGGGCTCGTCGGAAACCTCTATTTCAAGGCGGGCCCCGCGAAGGGTTTCGGCCTGGTTGCGGTCGTTGATCTCCTGGAAGGAAAGCAGCAGGATGGTCTTGTTCCAGCGGGCGTTCTTCACCGTGAGGCTCTTGACTGGACCGTCGATCACGATCAGCTCCTCGCCTGCGGTGAACCGCTCCTCGGGGGTGTCGGTCTGGACCTGAACGGTAACTTCGCCACGGATACCGTGGGGCTTGCCGATGCGGGCAACCTGCAATCGCATAGTCTGCTGCTCTTTCTGCATTGTGTGGGGGTGAAACACGAAAGGAGTTTCCGTCACCAGTGGGACGGAAACTCCTTTCGAGATGAAGCCAACTAAGTGTTGGGCTGCAGTTGCTTAGCCGCGGCGACGGTCGGTGTCGATAACATCAACACGAACCGATTCCTTGGCCAGCGCTGCCATGACGATACGCAATGCTCGTGCGGTGCGTCCCTGGCGTCCGATCACGCGACCGAGATCCTCAGGGTTGACCCGAACTTCGAGCAGATCGCCGCGGCGGGTGGACTTCAAGGCAACCTTGACGTCTTCCGGCTCCTCGACGATTCCGCGCACCATATGATCCAGCGCATCAACGAGCACTGTTACTCAGCCTCGGTTGCTTCGGCCTCTGCCTCTTCAGCAGCTGGCTTCTCAGCCTTCTTGGTGATGGCCTCAGGAAGGATCACCGAACCCTTTTCAGGAGCAACGAATGCTGGCTTAGGCTCGGCAACCTTGTAGGTGCCTTCCTGGCCATCGATGCCCTTGAACTTCTGCCAGTCACCGGTGATCTTCAGCAGTGCGTGTACCTGCTCGGTTGGCTGAGCGCCAACGGACAGCCAGTACTGTGCACGGTCCGAATCGATCTCGATGATCGAAGGGTTCTCGGTTGGGTGGTACTTGCCGATCTCCTCGATGGCACGGCCATCGCGCTTGGCGCGGGAGTCCATGACAACAACGCGGTAGAAAGGTGCGCGCATCTTACCGAAGCGCTTCAGACGAATTTTAACGGCCACTGTAGTGGTCACTCCTGTTTCTCAACATGGTCGAGCACGATTTTTGGCACCTGTGGGGCAGGCCTTACTTCTCGCGCTCTAAAAAGGACAGGATTCGAAGCGGAGAGAGGGGCCACAACAAATCGAGTACCCTGCAATTATGCCAGAGAGCTTAGTTGCTGGCCAACTCTTTTCTGCTGGCGCGTCGACCTGCGCCCATGAGCTTGATCACGTAGCGCGTGATGAGCAGGGTTGTGCGCCACTGAGCGATGAATCAATACTACTCGCCGTCCCCGTGTTGTTCCTTGCCAGGTACAAAGGGCTCCGGCCGCTGGGGCACTGGATACTCTCGCTGCCCACGTGGGTTCGCCGCAACATGGAGCCGGGAAATTTCGCGTAACCGTGTATTTTCTTCACAAGCTGCTTGAGGGGAAAAGATCATACTTGTCTAGCTGTTTTTTAGTCCTCCGCAGGGAGCCTTTGCATGCCGAGGCTAACCAACGCCGAAATACTTAAGCCAATACCGACAGGCCGGTATTGGCACGCGTTTGTTTAGGCTAACCTTATTGAGGTTTGAGTGCTCGCCCGCTGCCTCATCAAGGGATGTGCGCGCAGTGCAAGAACTGCCATGAAGGGGAACGCCTCTTCGCGGTCTCCACACTTTCGAGAAAGCAACACACCATGCTCGGAAACTTCCTGATCGGCCTGCGCGAGGGACTTGAAGCCGTCCTCATCGTCGTCCTGCTCATCGCCTACCTGACCAAAACGGATCGGCGCAATTTGCTTCCGCGTATTTGGGCTGGCGTGGCGTTTGCGGTCATCGTGTCATTGGGCTTTGGTGCATTGCTGACGTTCGGGCCTCGCGGACTGACTTTCCAGGCGCAGGAAATCATTGGCGGCGGGTTGTCGATTATCGCCGCCGGCCTGGTGACCTGGATGATCTTCTGGATGGCCGGCGCTTCTAAAACGCTCAATCAAGATCTGAAAAACCAGGTCGACAAGGCGGCAACCGGTTCAGCATGGGGACTGGTCATGGTCGGCGCGCTGTCGGTTGGCCGCGAAGGACTGGAAACAACGCTATTTATCTGGGCCGCAGCGCGAAGCACCGGAGAAACCTGGCAGCCGCTGCTCGGAGCGGTGCTGGGGCTGATTGGCGCAATCGCCATCGGGTTGCTGATCCACCGCGGCATCGTGAAGATTCAGCTCTCCAAGTTCTTCACCTGGACCGGTACCTTGCTGGTGATTGTGGCCGCCGGGGTCTTCTCCTACGGGGTGCATGATCTGCAGGAAGCCGCAGTGCTGCCCGGGATCCACTCACTTGCCTACGATTTCAGCGCCGCAATCCCGCCGTCAGGCTGGTTGGGCACGGTGTTGCAGGGCGTCTTCAACTTCATCCCTGCCACCCCATGGCTGTCGGCCATCGCATGGTGGGCCTACCTGGTGCCAGTGATGTTCTTCTACCTGCGCAAGACCACCTCCCCGCCACGTGCGGCCAAAGCCAAAGCAGCTGCGGCTAGCTAAGCTGCAGCAGCGCAATTTTTCACACCCTAGCTTGTGAACTCACCTTCACGCTTCATCACCGACCAAGGAATCACCCTCATGAAGAAACTTCTTGCACCCGCCGCGCTGCTCTCGCTCGGCGCCCTGGTTCTGACCGGTTGCACCGATAACAACGTCTCAGCCGCCTCCGACGGCTCCATCAACGTGGTGGCCACCGACGATTCGTGCACTGTGTCCACCAACAACGCGCCCGGCGGGACGCTGAAGTTCAATGTGAAGAACGAAGGAAGCAAGATCAACGAGTTCTACCTGCTGGCCGATGACGGGTTGCGCATCGTGGGAGAAGTCGAAAACGTTGGGCCGGGGGTCAGCCGGGATCTCGTCGTGCTGGCACCGGAAGGCAGCTACCTTGCCGCCTGCAAGCCAGGAATGATCGGCGACGGCATCCGCTCGGCCTTCACCGTGACCGCGGCGGCCGACGGGCAGCAGGTCTCCGCAGACCGCGCCACATTGCAAAAAACCGCAACAGAGCAGTACACCGCCTACGTCAAGGACCAGGCCGAACAGCTGCTGCGAGGCACCAAGGACTTCGCTGCAGCTTTTGCCACCGGCGACGAGAAAACCGCCAAACAGCTCTACGCGTCAACCCGCATGCATTGGGAACGAATTGAACCAGTGGCGGAGTCCTTCGGCGACCTTGATCCGATTCTGGATGCCCGCGAGGCAGATCTGGCCGAAGGCGACCAGTTCACAGGCTGGCACCGCGCCGAAAAGGATTTGTGGGCACCGGAGAAGTACACCAAGATGACCGGGAAGCAGCGCCAGGAAATTGCCGACGGCATGGTGGAAAACACCCAAAAGCTCTACGATCGAACCCTCAAACTCAGCTTCACCCCAGACCAGCTGGCTAACGGCGCAAAGTCGTTGTTGGACGAAGTTGCCACCGGCAAGGTCACCGGCGAGGAAGAGGCGTTCTCGCACACCGACCTCTGGGACTTCCAGGCGAATATGGAAGGGGCAAAGATCGCCTACCAGGACTTGAAGCCGCTGCTGGAAGGAACCGACGACAAGCTGGATGCCCAGCTTGAGAAGAACTTCACCTCTTTGCAGGAGCAACTGGATCAGTACCGCGACGGCGACGGTTTCAAGTACTACGACGAGCTGAGCACCAAGCAAGTCCAGGAACTGGCCGCCGGTGTTGACGCGCTCTCCGAGCCGCTGTCCAAACTGACCGCCGCTGTAGTCAAGTAGCCCCTGTATCAGCACCATCTAGACCAAGGATCAACATCGTGCCCAAAAATTCTTCCACGTCCACGTCCGAGCCTTCAGCTGTTGCTCAGACCGGCGCGAAAGAATCGCGCCGCGGGCTGTCCCGGCGCCTGTTGCTCACCAGCGCCGGGGCAGGAACTGCCGGCCTGGCCGTCGGCGCGCTGGCCCATGCCGGGCTGGCTGGAAGAAGCCACGCTGCCACGGTGGTGGACACCGTGGAATTTTACGGTGCCCATCAGGCCGGAATCACCACCGCCGCCCAAGACCGGATGCATACCGCAGCTTTTGACGTGACCAGCGATGATCGCGAGGCGCTGATCTCCATGCTGCGCTCGTGGACCGATGCCATCGCTGCCATGACCCAGGGCCAGCAGGTGGGTGCCGATGATCCGGCGACAGGTTCCTACGACGCACCACCGTCAGATACCGGCGAGGCAGCAGATTTGAGCGCCGCCAACTTGAGCGTGACCATCGGATTTGGGCGCAGCCTGTTTGTGGGAACGCACGGCAGGGCCCGCTTCGGCCTAGACGGAAAACTGCCCGAAGCGCTGATCGAACTCCCCCACTTTTCCGGGGACCAGATCGAGGAAGGGCGCAGCGACGGGGATATCGTCGTGCAGGCCTGCGCCGATGATCCGCAGGTTGCGGTGCACGCCATCCGCAATCTTTCACGCTTGGGATTTGGCACGGTACGAGTGCGCTGGAGCCAGACCGGATTCGGGCGCACCTCGAAAACCACCAGAGCCCAGCAGACTCCGCGCAACCTCTTTGGTTTCAAGGACGGCACGGCAAACCTTCTGGCGGATAACCAGGAACTGCTCGATCAGCACGTGTGGGTGGGAAAAGATTCCACCGATCAGCCGTGGATGGCGGGCGGAAGCTATATGGTGACCCGGCGGATCCGCATGCACGTGGAGACCTGGGATCGCTCCGCGTTGCGCGAGCAGGAAAACGTGGTCGGACGCGTGAAGTCCACCGGTGCCCCATTATCCGGCGGCGAAGAATTCAGCGAACCCGACTTTGCCATGGCCGGTTCTGCTGGGCCGGTGATTCCGGTGGATTCGCATGTAGCGGTAGTGCATCCATCCCAACACGACGGTGTGCAGATGCTGCGTCGCGGGTTTAACTATGTGGATGGCTCGGATGGTTTGGGGCGCCTGGATGCCGGGCTCTTTTTCATCGCCTTTGTCAACGATGCGCGCACGCATTATGTGCCCTTGCAGGAGGCCATGAGCTCCAAGGACGCCATGAGCGAGTATCTGCGGCATACCTCCTCGGGGCTCTACGCGATCCTGCCCGGCATCAGCCAAGGGCAGTACCTCGGCCAGCAGCTGTTCGAATCCTGACTCCGGCGGTTTCGTTGGCGCCCGCGTTCGCTGTGCTTCGCTGGCTGAGCGGTGACTCCCCGCGTTAAAGAGCCTCGACTCGGCGAGTCACCGGGCCATTGGTGATGCCACCGGTTCAACAATGACTTGAGCTTGTTCTTCACCGTTGAACAAGGGTCGGAGCCAGGGTTTCGGCACGTATCCAGTCGTAGTGCGCCTTTGGCACTGGGCCGTGGCGGGACACCACCCACGCCCAGGGGAACAACTCGATATCCAACCGGGTGACACCCGTTCGCGGCGAAAAGCCACCCCGAATCGACCTGCCCGGCCGCCGCGGGACCGAATCAGCAGATCCATTTCGATCGTCTGCGGCCAGTACGGTTCCCTTGAACTCGTAGTCCAGGGCCGGATGAATCTGGCGCACTCGGCGACCGGCTCGGCAACGTGCCTGGAATCAGCAAGCTAGGCGGCCAAATGGATCCGGTTTCGCTGCGGTCGCTGCAGTGGATCCAGGTGCTTGGGCAGGATGATGTGTGCCAATCCGCCAATCGATACAAGGGCCAGCAGCTTCGCGTGAATGGCATGATGGTGCGCGCGGCACAAACAGCTTCCGTTGCGCGTGGAAGTGCCACCGCCATGCTCCCACCAGGTGTCGTGGTGGTACTCGAGCATTTCCGGCCCCGCGGTGCAGCCCGGGACAATGCAGCCTCGATCGCGGGCAAAAATGGCGCGTTTCATCGCTTCGGTGAAGAAGCGCTCTGATCGGCCCAGATCCAGCGGTTGCCCGTCGGGTCCGAAAATCACCCGGAAGATTTCACCTTGGCAGATCAGCTGGCCGGTGTCCGCCGGCCCCAGCTTGACGCCGTGCTCCGAAATGGAGGTGAGGTTGTCCGGGTTGTTCAGGTCGGCCAGGGATCCGAGCGTGATGTGAATGGCAATTCTGGGGGCCACGGTTTTTCCGGTGCGCGATGATCCACGGTTCTTCAGGGCCGCGATCAACGCGTTCAATCGGCGCTGGGGCACCGGCACGCCCGAATCGGCGAGCGGACCGGCATCGCCATGCTGCTGCCCGGTATCGGCGGTACCCGGGTCAGCAAAGTTTTGCTCTAGCTGCTCGCCCTGCGCCAAGGCGGATTGCTGATCTTCCGGGGGTTGCCCTTCTGGTTCCTGGGCCCAAGGCGGCAGGGGCTCATCGCTGCTGAACAGGTAGTCCCGGGCAGCTGGGCGGTCGTCTGGGCAGTCGTTTGGGTGGTCGCCGGTGTGATCCTCCTGCGCCGCCGACGAGTCCTGGGCGCCGCGGGCCGATTTGCCGGCATCCGTGCGCGGGTTGTCGCTTTGCCCTATCACCGACCGGAATTCCTCGCGCTGGGCGCCAGCGACGATGAGCTCATAGCGGTCGCATTCCCCGATGGTGCCCCGCGGGTAGAAGCCGGGCTGCAGGGACTTGAGGGTTTTGCGGGCAAGGCGCTCGGCGGCAATCAGCTCGGAAACGCGGGATTGGGCCGTGGCCAGGTCCGGCTCCTGGAACAGCTCGACGATGTGCTCCTCCAAGGTGCGGCCGTCGGCGTGGGTGGCGGTGGCATCCAGCGGCAGGCCTTCGAAGGCGGTATCGGCCGGTTCGAATTTGTCCAGGGCGCGGGCGGCGCGGGCCACGGTGCGCGGGTCGAGCACCGGCGAGCCGTTGTAGAGCTGGGCCAGCTTGGCCAGGCGCGGGGCGAGGGTAGAGCCGTCGATGGCCCGGCGGGCGATGAGCAGGTGCGCATCACAGACGCGGTGATCGGCTTCGTGGAAGTTCAGCCCCAGCCAGCTGGCCATGAAATCCGCGGTGCCGCGATAGTGTGCGCGCTGCGAATGCAGGTTGGCCGGTCGGCTGAAGTCCGTGGTTCCCTCGCGGGCCGCGGCCAGATCCTCGTCCGCCAGCAGGTGGGCGGCGGTGGATTCCAGGTGGATGGCGCACTGCAGCTGCTCGCGCACGGTGTAGCGGAAGAGGGTTTCGATCAGCCGGGCGTGGGCGGCGGCGGCGCGCGGGTCTTCGCTGGAGCGCAGGGCGTGGGACAGTTGACCCAGCAGGGCGCAGCAGGCGGCCATGATCTCCAGGAGCACCGCGCACGCCCCGCGCGGCAGTCCCCCGGTGATCGTATGGCGCAACGCGGTGAGCGTGCCGGCCAGCTGGTGAATTCCCATGGACCCATGATGGGCGCCGGCGCACAGATCGGGCGCAGAAAAATTCCGGCTGTGGGAAAGCACCGATCCGGCGCCGCGCTAGCTAGCGGCGCGCACCCGGGATTGGCGAAGGACCAGGAAGATCAGATAGGGCGCGCCGATGACCGCGGTGGCCACGCCGGCTGGCAGGACCACCGGGAAGCTGCGGGCGGCGGCCAGATCGGCCAGGAGCACGAAGATCGCGCCGATCAGCGCGCTGTGCAGCACCGTGGGAATGGTGCTGCGCGCAATGAGCCGGGAGGCATGGCCGCTGGCCAACGCGACGAAGGCCAGCGGGCCGGCAATGACAGTGCCCGCAATGGCCAGCAGTGTCGCCAGTCCCAGCATCAGCACCCTCTCGCGCCCCAGGTTCATGCCCAGCGCCCGGGCGGTGTCGGAGTCCAGGGCCAGCACCTGGCGCTGCTGGTGCAGCATCCCGGCCAGTGCCACGCAGAGCACGATGGCCACCGGCGCGAAGAGCAGATCCGACCAGGAAATGGCGTTTACCGTTCCGGCCAGCCAGGTCAGCGCCTGCTGCGCGTTGTAGACCTCGCCCAGGGTCAGCATCCAGGAGGTGGCCGCGGCGCACAATCCGCTGAATCCCAGCCCGACCAGAACCAGCCGGTTGCTCTCCAGGGAGCTGTGCCAGACCAGGGCGAACACCAGGGCGGAGACGAGCAATCCCCCGGCGGTGGCCGCGAGCACCAGCCCGTGGCGCAGGAAGAATTCGGGCAATCCGGCGACCTGGCTGGTCAGTGCCAGCACGCTGACCGCGCCCAGGGCGGCCCCGTTGGTGACCCCGAGGATGTCGGGGCTGGCCAGCGGATTGCGCGCCACGGTTTGGGTCAGCGCCCCGGCAACTCCGAAGGCCACCCCGGCAAGCACCGCGGCGGCCGTGCGCGGCAGGCGGAATTCGAGCACCGCCAGTTCGGTGCGCGGATCGGGGGCCGCGCCCAGCAGGCTGGCGATGACATCGCGGATCGGGATCGGGGTGCCGCCGATAGCCAGGTGCAGGCACAGCGCTCCGAGCGCCACGGCCAGCAGGCCCAGCGCGGTGGACATGGCGCGCCGCGATCGGCGCCGGGCCGCCGGAGCAGCGTCGTGGATGAATAAGCGGGTGCTCATACGGACACCGGCTTGCGGCGGCGGGCCACATAGATGAAGAAGGGGGCGCCGATCAGTGCGACCACCACTCCGACCGGCAGTTCGCCGGGGCGGGCCAGCACCCGTCCGATCACATCGGAGAGGCAAAGCAGCAGCGCGCCGCAGGCCGCGGAGCCCGGTATCACCCAGCGGTAGTCGGCCCCGAAAATCCGGCGGGCCACGTGCGGGACGAGCAGGCCGAGGAACGCGATCGGCCCGGCCAGGGTGACCGCCAGGCCCGAGAGCGCCACGATGGCGGCCAGGCCCAGGGTGCGGGCACGCGCCGCGGTGACCCCGAGGCTTCGCGCCGAATCCTCGCCCAGGGTCAGCGCATTCAGCCCGCGGGCATTGGCCAGGGCCAGCACGCTGCCCAGAACCAGCAGCGGCCACAGCGCCAGGAAGGAATCGTAGCCCTGGACCACGGAGCCGACCTGCCAGAAGCGCAGGGTTTCCAGCGCCGCCTCGCTGAGCAGCACAATCGCCGAGACCACCGCCGCGCACAGGGCGGTGACCGCGGCCCCGACCAGCACCAGGGTGATCGGCGAGCTGCCCGGCCCGTCCACCCGCCCGATGCCAAACACGACCAGGGCCGCCAGCAGCGCACCGCCCAGGGCGAGCACCGCTTGGGTCCACGGGGCCAGCGGGCCGGTAAAGACCGCAACGGCCACGATGGCCAGCGCCGCGCCCTGGTTGATGCCCAGCAGGCCAGGCTCGGCGATCGGGTTCCGGGTGTGCCCCTGGATGAGCGTTCCGGCCATGCCCAAGGCGGCGCCGGCGGCCAGCGCGGTGACCGTGCGCGGCCAGCGGATCTCGCGGATGGCGATGTCGCTGGCTGAGCCGTCGGGCGCAAACAGGGCGTGGCCCAGTTCGGCCGGAGTGGACGTTCGGCTTCCGACCCAGAGGCTCAGTGCGACGGCGGCGAACAGCCCCAGGGCCAGGGCCAGCAGGCTGGCGGTGCGCAATGTGGTTCGTGGAATGGCTCGGCGCTCTTTGTCATATGGCAGGGATGCGGGTTTATGTCGTGCGGGGTTGACCGCGGTGGCCTGGGCCATGCTACTGTTCAACCTGCGCATTGAGCTTACCCTTGCCTAACCTCCGGGTGCAAAATTACATAATGCCGCAATCAATAAATCTTCATCACGGAAAGCACTCGCATGCACATTCGACGAATTCTCCCCCTCACCGCGGCCCTTGCCGCCGCCGCCCTGGCCCTGAGCTCTTGCGGCGGCGCCAGCACCAGCGAGCCCTCGGCCAACGCCACCTCGGCCTCCGACGGGCAGTTCCCGGCAACCATCAAGCACTTCCGCGGCACGACCGAACTGCCACAACGCCCGCTGCGCGTGGCCGCGCTGGATCCCTCCTATGTTGATGCCACGATGCTGCTGGGCGCCGAATTGGTCGCCTACACCGAATACCGCTCCTCGGGCAGCCCCTTCCCGGAATACCTCGGCGATGTCTCCGAGCTGACCGACGAGGCGGTCAACATCGGAACCACCACCGAGCCGGACCTGGAAAAGCTGCTGGCCACAGAACCGGATGTCATCATTTCCGCCGATGTCCGCCAGGGCGCCATGTACGACCAGCTGAACAAGATCGCACCGACGATCTTCTCCGAATCCACCGGGCCCACCTGGAAGGAGAACGTGGTCCTGCTCGGCGAGGCCCTGGGCAAGAAGCAACAAGCGCAGGAGGCCGTGGCAGCCTACGAAGAACGCGCCGCCGCGGTCGGCAAGGAAATCCTCGCCAAGGATGCCGCTGCCACCTACTCCCTGGTGCGATTTGCCGGGGAAGACACCGCCCGCTTGTACTCCAGCGACTCCTTCATCGGCGAGATCATGTCGGATATGGCCATCCCGCGCACGGAAGGCTCGCCGGATACCACCGAATCCATCTTCGTGCCGCTCTCGCCCGAGGAAATCCTCAAGGCCGACGCGGGTGTCATTTTCCAGTCCACCTGGTCGCCTGAAGGCGCTGAAGGCGATGCCTCGCGCGACCAGGAAAAGAAGTTCACCTCCAACCCGCTGTGGAAGAAGCTGAAGGGCGAAGTGGTTGCGGTCGACGACTCCATCTTCCTGTCCTCGGTGTCGATCCAGGGAGCGAATGAAGTGATCACCCAGGTTGCCGAGCACTTCGACGTGGATCCGCAGCTGCCGTAGCCCTCCGGAAGTGCGCCCCTTGGCCTCGACCCGTTCGCGGGCCGGCGCCAAGGGGCTTTTGCGGTTGTGCGCGAGCTATGCCGGGGCACCGAAGCCGCTGGCAGCTCGCGGGACAATGCGTGCGCGGCCCTGGCCCCGCATCGGCGAGCGGCTAGACTTGGTGGCAGCGGCCAGCCCGGTCCCCGGCCGGGGATCGGGCCTTGGCCAGCACCGCCAATAGAGTTCAACCAAAGGATCGGCCCGTGGCATCGCCCAGCGAACATCTAGACGCCTATATGGTGACGTGGAAGCTCGAACGCGAATTCGGCGGCATGACCACGGTGTGCACCCAGCGCGCCGGGCTGTTCGCCCAGCGCTATGGCCGGGCCTTCGTGGTGACGTTCAACCCCGCGCCGGATCAGCCGCAGGTGGTTGACGAGCTGGTTCGCAAGGGCAAGCTGTCACCGGCGGTGCAAGTGATCAACCTGTACCTTGACCTGGCGCAGCGCCCGATGGCGCCGCAGGATCCGGTGGCTCCGCTTTCGTTCAATCCGGCTGCCCGCGATCTGGTGCTCGAGGAGACCGTGGAATATCCCGAGGCACCCGGGTGCGCCTTCAGCCAGCATTTCACCGGTGGCACGGCCTCGGGAACCAGCCAGACGCGGTTCTTGCGCAAGGACGGCAGCATCTTCCTGCTCGACACCAAGGGTGTTGACCAGCAGGGCAGGAAAAGCAGGTGCCTGGAGGTGATGGCTCCCGAAGGCACGGTGATCGCCCGATTCACCACCGCCGGCGCCCTGTACCGGCATTGGCTCGGTTCGCTGGTCGACCACGAGAACTCGCTGGTTGTGGTCGACAGCAAATACACCGCGGCGTTGCTGGGCCCGTGGAAAACCACGAAAGTTCCCAAGCTGTACGCCTTCCACAGCGTTCACGTGGCCAAGGGCGAATCCCTGCTCACCGGCCAGCTATCCGAACCGCATGCGCCGATCATCGGGCAGCGGCACCTCTGGGATGGCTTCGTCTTCCTCACCGCGGCGCAGCGCGATGCCTACGTGCGGCGCTTCGGGGATGCCGAAACCGCCTCCGTGATTCCCAATCCGCTCAAGGCCAGCGTGGCCACGGGCCCGCCGCCGCAGCGCCGCAGCACGCACCTGATTGCGGCCGGATCGCTGACGGCGAATAAGAATGTGGCCGCCAGCATCGAGGTGGTGGCAGAGCTGGTTCGCCGTGGTCATGAGCCGGTGCTGCATGTGGCCGGCCAGGGCGCGCAGCGCGAGAAGCTCGAAGCACTGAGCCAGGAGCTCGGGGTCCGCGAACAGGTGGTCTTCCACGGGCATACCGATCGGCTGCCGGAGCTTTTTGCCGGTTGCACGGCGCAATTATTCACCTCCACCAATGAGGGCCAGGCACTGGTCTTGCTCGAAGCGCAGCAGCAGGGGTGCATTCCGGTGTCCTTCGACATCAATTTCGGCCCCGCCGATAGCATCCGCGACGGAGTCAATGGCTTCCTGGTGGCCCCCGGCGATCTCCAGGCGATGGCCGACCGGGTCGAAGAGCTGATGGCCAATGCGCAGCTGGCCGCCACGATGTCCACGCACTGCCGGGAATTCGCCCGGGAGTATGCCGGCCGGGATGTCACCTCACGATGGGAAGAGACCATGAAGATTGCCGCCAAGCTCAAGGCCCTGGGTTCCAGGGAAGAGATGCCAGAGTTTTCGGCCCGCATCGCCTCGCTTGAATTCCTCGACGACGATGGGCTTGAACTGCGCGTCAGGCCTTCCGGGCCGCTGCCTGCGGGAGCCAGTTTCGAGCTGGTAGTCCTGGACCGCGAAAGCCAAGAGGAACTCCAGGCTTATCCGGCCAGCGCCCGAGAAGGAGCGCAGCTGGTGTTCACCCTGGATCCGCAGGCGCTGCGGGCCACTGCGGGGCATGGTTCGCCCAGTGATGTGTATTTGCGCTGCCGGCTGGGGCAGAGCGTGAAGCTCAAGCGGCTGGGCGTGAAGAATTCGCGCACCTTGCCGTATTTCACGTCGCACAACAACCTCTCGTTCAAATCCGGGAAGTAGCGCTCGGCGGACGCACCACCAGTTGCTCTTCGGAGCCCGCTCATGGCGCGCACAGTTCCCGGCCCTAGGCTGGCAGACATGAAAATTGCGATGTCCCAGTTGCAGCCGCTGTTGCGCGAGTACCGGATCCTCTTGGCCGGCCGTGGTGTGGACAGCATGGAGAAGACCGGGGATTCCTATGCCCCGGACGCCTTGGTGAACTACGAGGCCGACCTCGCATTGCATCCCTACACGACGTTTTGGGGAACGACGGGTTTGGCCTTGGGCCGGATGGGCGCGTTTTCCTATACGCATTCGAGGCTGCACAAGTCGCTGGCCGTCGGCCGATTCACCTCGATCGCCAAGGGCCTGAGCGTGATGGGCGCCCGCCATCCGCATGAGTGGGCCTCGACCAGCCCGGTGTTCTACAACCAGCAGCTGCTGGCCCAGGCCTATGGCCAGGATCGCGGTGTGGTGCTGAATTCCACGAAATTCGGCTACAAGGCCGGGAAGATCGCAATCGGCAATGATGTGTGGATCGGCGAGAAAGTGACCTTGGGCCACGGGATCAGCATCGGGGATGGTGCGGTGATCGCATCGAACTCGGTGGTGACCAAGGATGTGGCGCCCTATACAGTGGTGGGCGGCGTCCCGGCACGGGTGATCCGCGACCGCTTTGAGCCCGAAACGGTGCAAGCGCTGCAGGCCTCGGCGTGGTGGGAGTTGGCTCCCGAGGATCTGACGCGATGCGATGTCAGGTCCCCGGACCTGTTTGCGGCGCAGGTGCTGCGCGGCCGCGAGCATGGCCAGTTCCAGCCGCTTCAGACACAGCCGTTGACCGCGGAGGTGATTTCAGAACATCTGGGCACCCCGGCCACCGCGGGCTGAATCCCCGGGCGCAATGCCCGGCTAGGCGACGGTGACGCGCAGCTGGTTGTTCCACGGATCCTTGAAGCGCAGTTCGGCTCCGGTGTGATGGTGGGCGATCTTGGCGAAGCTCAATCGCTGTGCCAGCTTGCTGATTTCCTCGGTGGTGGGCACGTTGATCAGCACTTCGCCCAGGCCCAGGGTGTCCTTGCGCGGGCCTGCGCCGCGGGAGTTCCAGACGTTCATCGCCATATGGTGGTGGTAGCCGCCAGCGGAAACGAAGAGCGCCTGGTTGCCCAATGCGGTGGTCTGGTCAAAGCCGAGCGTGTTGACGTAGAACTGCCGTGCGCTGCCCACATCGCCAACCTGCAGGTGGACGTGGCCAACTTCGGCGCTGGCCGACTGCAGGGAAGACACGGCCTGCTCGCTCAGGTGGGTTTCGAGGTAGCGGTTGGGATCAAGATAGATGGTGTCCATGCGCACCACTCCGTTGTTCCAGGTCCACGTGTCGCGGGGCCGGTCGAAGTACAATTCGATGCCATTGCCCTCAGGGTCGGTGAAGTAGAAGGCCTCGGAGACCAGATGATCCGAGCTTCCGACAAATTTTCCCTGATCGAACCGCGCTGCCGAAAGCACGGTAGCGGCCAGGTCGGCTTGGCTGTTGAAGAGCAATGCCGTATGGAACAAGCCCGCTTCGCTGCGTGCCGGAAGCTTGAGCCCGGGGGCGTTGCGCAGGTTGACCAATTCCTGCGTGCCGCGACCCAGCCGGGTGCCTTCCGCGGTTTCATCCAAAACCGTCAGCCCCAAGGCCTGTTGGTAGTACCCGCTCATGGCCTTCATGTCGCCGACCTTCAGCTGCACGGCGTTCATGTGTGTGGTTGCGGCGAGCTTGTCTTCTTTGAGCGTGGTCATCTCCAGCGCCTTCTTTCCGATCAGGACTTCCTGTTGGCCATAACCCTACTCCGATTTACTTGATGCTTCAAGTAACTTCTGGTGTTCCGGCGATCACGCCATTGCGCGCATTGGGTGCACCCCGGCATTAGGCGGGCAACTGGGCGAGCTTCGGGTGCAGATGCCTGCTCGATAGAGCTACCGCCGCACTGCTGGCAGCCGCTTCCATCGACGCCTGCACTGGCGCGCCGCGCAGGCGGGCCGCCAAGAATCCTGCCATGAAGGCATCTCCGGCGCCATTGGTGTCGACCACCTCGACCTTCGGCGCGGCCACTTCCCAACGCCGGCCCTGGTGATCCATGGCCACCGCTCCCTGCTCCCCCAGCGTGCAAATAGCCAGGCTGGGGCCACGGCGCAGGCAACCGGCCAGCAGCTCCCACGGGTCGCTGGTGGCGTCATCGTTCATGAAAACCACAGAAGCCGCACCCAGGAATGGCATATGGAATGGGGAAAAGCCATCAAAGTCATGCAGGTCGACCCACAGCGGCACGGCCGGCTCCCGCAGTCGCCCAATGACCCGCAGCCCCAACTCGCTCAGGTCAACGACCGCCAGATCAGCTTCGCGCACCGCGGCGCAAACGGCATCGACATCCGCATCCGCGGGAGCGGACGGGGTGGCAAGATAGACCGAGACCCGCTGGCCGCCAGCCATGAGGTTAACATGCTGCTCGGTGCTGGTACTGGGCACCACCTGCAGGTTGATGCCAGCATCCAAGAGCGCACGCCGCAGCGCCCGGCCGGATTCGTCGTCGGCCACCTGGGTAAAGAGCTCGGTGGCAATATCCAGCGAACTCAAGTGCAGCGCTTTGCCCGCAGACGTGCCGCCGACGGTGCGCCATGCGCTGTGCGCGAAGAGTTGCTGAGGACGGGGTTCGGGCAGGCGGTCGAGCTCAACCAGCTGATTCCAGCTGGAAGGACCGCAGACAAGCACCTTGGGCTGCTGGCTCATGCACTTATTCAATACCCCAGCCCCGGGTGATTCAAGACTTCGGTGGGTAACAACGCTTTCAAACGCTAGGACTTCCAAGTATATTGGCAAGTGATCCGCCTCACTCTATCGACGGGGCGCCATTGTCCACGCGAGGGAAGGTTAGTTGTGAGCGTTACCGATGAATTCAGAGCCGCCCGCGATCAACTCCTGGAATTGCGCAATGATTACGAACAGGCGCGGGCCGAGTTCCGATGGCCCCAGTTCAGCGAGTTCAATTTCGGCTTCGACTGGTTCGACCAGGTTGCCAAGGATCCGCAGCGGGCGGATACCCCGGCGCTGATCATCACCGAACGAGACGGCAGCTCAATCAGGCGCACCTGGGCCGAGCTCTCCGAGCGCTCCACCCAATTGGCCCGCTGGCTCGCCGACCAGGGCGTGAACCGCTCGGATTCCATTGCCATCATGCTCGGCAACCAGGTTGAGCTCTGGGAATCGATGCTCGCCGGAATCAAGCTCGGCGCCATCCTGGTCCCGTGCACCACGCAGCTGACGCCCACGGATCTGGCCGACCGGATCGATCGCGGGCACATCCAATGGGTGATCACCAATGAGGCCGAGATCCAGAAGTTCGACACCGTGCCCGGGGACTACACGCTGATCCAGATCGGCGGCAGCGCCCCAGAAGGAATTCTCGACTTCGCCCAGTCCCACCAGGCCGAGGCCATTTTCCAGCTCGGCTCCCCCACGCGTGCCGATGAAACGCTCTTGCGCTACTTCACCTCTGGCACCACGTCCAAGGCCAAGCTGGTTGAGCACACCCATACGTCCTACCCGGTGGGCCATTTGAGCACCATGTTCTGGATCGGGCTGGAACCTGGGGATGTGCACCTGAATGTCGCCTCGCCGGGCTGGGCAAAACATGCGTGGTCCAACCTGTTTGCGCCATGGATCGCCGAGGCGACCGTTTTCCTCTATAACTACGACCGCTTTGACCCGATCGCGCTGATGAACCAGATGGATGCCGAAAAGGTGACCAGCTTCTGCGCGCCGCCCACCGTGTGGCGCCTGCTGATCCAGGCGGATCTGGGCGCCTTGAAGACGGCGCCGCAAAAACTGGTCTCGGCCGGCGAACCGCTGAATGCGGAAGTCATCGACCAGGTGCACAAGTCCTGGGGACAGGTCATCCGCGATGGCTTTGGGCAAACCGAAACCACGGTGCAAATCGCCAATCCTCCGGGAGAGCGAATCACCATCGGCGCCATGGGACGCGCAATGCCCGGCTACAGCGTCATCCTGCGTGACCCGGCCACGGGCGAATCTGGCGACGTGGGCGAAATCTGCCTGGTGACCGAACCGCGCCCGCTGGGGCTGATGAAGGGGTACTTCGAAAACCCGGAGAAGACCGCCGAGGTGTTCAGCGACGGTGTCTATCACACCGGGGATATCGCCGAACGCGATGAGCGCGGGGTGCTGACCTATGTCGGGCGCGCGGACGACGTCTTCAAGTCCAGCGACTACAAGATCAGCCCCTTCGAACTGGAGTCGGTGCTGATCGAGCACCCCGGGGTAGCCGAGGCGGCGGTTGTCCCGGCGCCGGATGAACTGCGCTTGAGCGTGCCGAAGGCCTACATTGTTCCAACCAGCAGCGCGCAGCCCGGCCCCGAACTGGCCGAGTCGATCCTGGCGCACTGCCGCGAGCACCTGTCGGCCTTCAAGCGGGTGCGGCGCATCGAGTTCGCCCAGTTGCCCAAGACCATCTCGGGCAAGATTCGCCGCGTGGAACTGCGCCAGGCCGAGGAGCGCCGCTTCCAGGGCGGCGATCCGGCAGGCACCGAATACAAGGACACCGATTTCCCTTCGCTCAAATCCTAGCCTCGGAAATTCCGCGGCCCGGCGGGTCCCGCAGCCATAGGCTGCGGGACCCGTTTCCTTTAAAGGAACTGGAGCCAAAGGACGTGTGACTCGAGCACGACACGAAGTTTACATCGTGAGTTGCAACCCATACTATGAATCAGAAATTCGTGACCCAGCTCACTTTGTCCCCGCATTCAATGAAGATCGGAACCCCATGTCAGATACAGCGATTCTGATAAACACCGCCGTGGCCGTGCTCGCCACGGTGCTGCTGATCGTGAAATTCAAGGTCAATCCCGTCATCGGCCTGATTCTCGGCTCCCTGTATCTGGGGCTGAGCACCCAGCTGGGAATCACCAAAACCATCGAAACCATCACCCAGGGCTTCGGCGACATCATGGTGGAAGTCGGCCTGCTCATCGCCTTCGGCGTGCTCATGGGGTCGATCCTGAACCAGGCCGGAGCGATCCGGCGCCTGGTTGAAAAACTGCTCAGCGTCTTTGGCCCGAAGTACCTTCCATACTCCATGGCGTTAGCCATGAGCACCGTGCTGCAGTCGATCTTTGTCGATGTGCTGCTGGTGATTTCCGCCCCGCTGGCACGGCGCATGGCGCCAAAGATCGGCCCCATGGGCACCGCCCGCCTGGCCACCGCAATGGCCATCTCGCTGGAGTGCGGCATCATCTTCATGGTTCCCGGCGTCGGCTCGCTGGCCGTGGCCGGCGTGCTCGGCGTGCCGCTGGGCACCATGCTGATCTGCGGCCTGCTGCTGGTCGTGCCCACGGTTCTGCTGGCCACCATGGTGATGTCCTTCATCTTCCGCCGCGGCTTCTGGAAGCCCGAACGCGACGAACAGCATGTCTTCGAAGAAGACGACTTCCCGCAGGCCAACCCATCTGGCCCCGGGCAGATTTCCAGGATTCCTTTCGCCAACGAGGACGAACAGGCCAGCGCCGTGAAGCTCGCGGTGGGCCAGGAGCGCAAGAAGGAAACCCCGCTGCTGCTGCTTTTTGCGCCGCTGCTGCTGTCGCTGCTGCTGATTGCCATCGGCGCGGTGACCGAAATTGCGAAGATCCACAATGGCGTGCTTGAACTGGTCGGCAACCCGGTGGTCGCATTGCTCATCGGACTGATTGGCACCACCATTGTGGGACGCGGCGCCATCGGCCAGCAGGGCGTCGAGGCAGCCATCACCACCGGCTTCAAGGAAAGCGGCCAGATCCTGCTGCTCACCGGTGCCGGCGGTTCGCTGGCTGCCACCGTGGCCGCCGCAGGCCTGGGCGATATCCTCGGCGGATTCTTCAGTGCCAGCGCTGTCGCTCCCCTGGTCGTCGTCTGGGCCATCGCCGCGGTTCTGCACATCGCGGTAGGCTCGGTCACCCTCTCGGCCATCACCGCCGCCGGCATGCTCGCCCCGATCGCGCCGGCCCTGGGACTGGATCCGGTGCTCATCGCGCTGGCTGCCGGGGCAGGCTCGCTGTTCATGATCCACGTCACCTCCAACACCTTCTGGCTCCTGCAATCCCTCCTGGGCCAAACCGTCCGGGGCGCCCTGAAGTCCGTGACCGTCGGCGTTTCCGTCGCATCGGTGATCGCGCTGGGACTTGTCCTGGTCATGAGCATCTTTATCTAATTCCAGCCAGCAGATCCAAGGAGCTATCCATGAGCCGCTTAGAGTCCAACACCCCGGCTATCGCACCGCTAGAAGGCATCCGCGTTCTGGAACTGGGCAACTACATTGCCGCACCCACCGCAGGGCGCCTGCTGGCGGACTTCGGTGCCGAAGTCATCAAGGTCGAACGCCCCGAAACCGGCGACGAACTGCGCAACTGGAGGCTGAAAAAGGGCAGTGTGTCGATGCTCTACCGCACCATCAACCGGAACAAGAAATCGGTGGTGCTTGATCTGCGCAGCGATGCCGGACGGGCCGCCGTGCTCGACCTGGTGCGTGAATGCGACGTATTGCTGGAGAATTTCCGGCCCGGCACCCTGGAAAAGTGGGGCCTGGGCCCCCAGCAGCTCAGCGCCGCCAATCCGGACCTGGTGATCACCCGGATCTCCGCCTTCGGGCAGACCGGCCCGCTGGCCGAACGCCCCGGCTTTGCCGCGGTGGCCGAAGCCTTCAGCGGATTCCGCAATCTGGTCGGCGACCCCGACCGGGCGCCGGTGCGCGTGGGCGTGTCCATCGGAGACTCCATTGCCGGGCTCTATGCCGCTTTCGGGGCAGTGATGGCGCTCTTTGAACGCGACCGCAAGAGCGCCACGGCCCGGCCGCTGCCACTGGATCACCGAATCATCGACGTGGCATTGCACGAGGCCATGTTCTCCATGATGGAATCGCTCATCCCCGACCAGGGCGCCTATGGTGAATCGCGCACCCGCTCCGGCGGGCGCATGGAAGGCATCGCCCCCTCCAACGCCTATCTCTGTGCCGACGGAGCAAGCATCGTCGTGGCCGGAAATGGCGACGGCATCTACCGGCGGTATATGGAAGCCATCGGACGACCCGACCTGGCCAGCGATGAATCCTTGAAATCCAACGCCCAACGGTGGGAACAACGCGAAATGCTCGATGAGGCCATCGGCGCATGGAGCAGCACCTTGGACTCCAAGGCGGCATTGGAAATCCTCGACGCCGCCGGAGTGCCCGCCGGTCCCATCTACACCGCCGAGGACATTGTGAATGAGCCGCAGTACCAGGCCCGCAACATGATCCAGAACTTCAGCGTATCCACCGGCGAGGAAATCCTGCCCGACGTCGGGTTCCCCGGAATAGTGCCGGTGATGGGATCCGTTTCCCTGCCCATCCGCAGCCTCGGCCCGGACCTGGGCGAGCATACCGGGGAAATCCTGGGCACCCTGCTGGGCTACAGCCCGGAAGAAATCACCAACGCCACCAACAGCGAAACGAGCCAAGCATGAGCTACTCCTTCTCCCCGGCAGCAACCCTGCGCGATGTCACCCTGCGCGACGGCCTGCAGCTGACCGGAAAGCTTCTGGACACCGAGCAGAAAATCGCGACCGTCCGGGAACTGCTGCGCCTGGGCGTCCAGGAAATCGAGCTGGGCTCGATGGCCCGCGCCGATCTGGTCCCTCCGATGGCCAATACCCTGGCGGTGGCCGAGGCGCTGACCGCGGAGGAACTGGCCCACTGCTGGATCTGGGTGGCCACGCCCGGACATGTCGCCAAGGCGGCCAAGGCCGGCATCACCAACTTCCAGTACTGCCTTTCGGTGTCCGACGCGCATAACCAGGCCAACATCTCGCGCAGCACCGAAGCGAGCTTGGAGGCCCTGCCCGAGGCCATCGGGTACGCACAGGCGGTCAACGGCAGAATCCAGCTCTGCCTGGCCACCTCATTTACCTGCCCTTTTGACGGGCAGGTCCCCGAGTCGCGGGTGCTGGAGATCGCCAATGATCCCCGGGCCGAAGGAACCTGCGACATCGTCATCTGCGACACCTTGGGCCAGGCGGTCCCCGCCCAGGTGGCCTCGCTGATCAGCAATGTGCGCGCAAATTCGCCGCGGCGGCGCATCGTCTTCCACGGGCACGACACTTGGGGGCTGGGAGTGGCCAATACCTTGGCCGCCATCGCGGCCGGGGCCGATGTGGTGGACGGCGCGTTGGGCGGATTGGGTGGATGCCCCTTCGCTCCAGGGGCCAGCGGCAATACGTCGAGCGAGGATATCCTCTTCGCTACCCGTCCCCAGTGGCTGACCCCGGAACGCTTTGGCGAACTGGTGCAGCTATCCGAATCGCTGCTGGCCCAGCTGGGCGAGCCAAACCGGTCGAAGTCGGCCCAGGGAGCCCGGTCCAAGGCCAAGGCCTTCGAATGGGTGATCGATTCGGAGCCCAGCGCCATGGGCAACGCCCGGACCTAGGAACCGCGAACGATCAGCCCATCGTCTCGCCGCTATGCGGGGCGGTGGGTTTCCCCTGGAAAACGCCCGCCAATCAAACGGGTCATCCGCTCGGCCGTTTCCAGCAAGGGCTCAACCCAGCTCTCGCAGACCGCTTGCGGCATGCGCAGGGTCGGTCCGCTAATGGTCACGGCAGCCACCAATCGGGCCGCCGAGTCGAAAACCGGTGCCGACAAGCCGGAGGCGCCGCTTTCGCGCTCTCCGATGGTGATGGCAAAACCATCGGCGCGGGTCGCCTCCACAGCAGCCTGCAAGTCGCCAAGGCCGGTAATCGTCGAGGAGGTCAGGGACTCCAGCGAGCCCTCAACCAACCGCTGCATCAGCTCCGGTTTCCAGGCCAGCAGCACACGGCCGGCAGAGCCGGCATGCAGTGGCGCCAGCTCCCCCAGGTGCATTTCCCGGCGCAGGACGTGGCGGGTTTCGGCGATGCCAACGCAGACCCGGTACACCGCTTCGGCACGGAAAAGGCAGGCCGATTCCCCGGTGCTATCCCGGAGTTCTGCGAGCAGCGGGCTGATCACGTCGAGCACTTCCTTGCCGCGCGTGGCAGGCGCAGCCCAGTACGCCATCTTCATGCCAATGCGATAGCCATCCCCCTCGCGGTCCAAGAAGCCCTGCTCCACCAGGTTGGCCACCAGCCGCTGGACTGTGGAGGCCGGCATGGAGGTGGCCTCGCGCAAATCAGAGAGGGTCAGGACCGGCTGGCGCAAGGAAAAGGAGTCAAGGATGGCGCTGATTTTTCCCAGCACAAGAAGCGGATTCTGTTTCTTGGCGGGACCTTGTTCCTTTGGCATATTTCAGACGCTAGACCATCACGGCCATTACCGTCCAATTCTTTCTCCCACCGCGCATCCGGGGCCGCACTGCTGGATTGATCAGGGCGGCATCGCGGGAAAACCAGGCATCTGGATCCCGCCTCATGCCCACGGTCAGGCGGCGCTTTGTCCTGCTGGTCGCTACCGTATATTGGGTGGCAACGAACAATGACGGCTGCTGGCGATCTCGCCCCGACGCAAAGGACTGCGATGAGCAATACCGAGAAGTTCCGAGCCGCACGCGACCTGCTCCTGGACGCCCGTGATGACTACCGCAGGGCCCGGGGCGAGTTCACCTGGCCAGAGTTCACCGACTTCAACTTCGCCTATGACTGGTTCGACGCCATCGCGCAGGATCCCCGGCGTTCCAGCGAACCCGCGCTGATCCTGGCTGAACCAGATGGCAGCACTGCCCGATATAGCTGGTCCGAGCTCTCCGCGCGCTCCACCCAGGTGGCCCGCTGGCTCAGCGATCACGGGCTGCGGCGCGGAGAGGCGATCATTGTGATGCTCGGCAACGAGGTGGCGCTGTGGGAAACGATGCTGGCCGGCATGAAGCTGGGCGCCGTGATCATCCCTACGACTACCCAGGCCACCAGCGAGGATCTGGCTGACCGCTTCGAACGCGGCAAGGCTTCATGGGTCATCGCCGGCCACGGCCAGATGGAAAAGCTCCGCGCAGTTCCCGGGACCCGCACCATCGTGCAGGTCGGCGGCGCCCCCGAGGCTGGAACATTGCATTTCGAGGATTCGCATCGCGCGCCCATCGAGTTCTCGCTGGATGTGCCAACTCGTGCCGACGAAAACTTGCTGCTGTATTTCACTTCCGGCACCACTTCCCAGCCCAAGCTCGTGCAGCACACCCATTCCTCGTATCCGGTAGGCCATCTGGCAACCATGTTCTGGATTGGGCTGGAACCCGGCGACGTTCATTTGAACGTTGCCTCCCCCGGCTGGGGCAAGCACGCCTGGTCGAATTTCTTTGGCCCGTGGATCGCCGAGGCCACCGTCTTTGTCTTCAACTATGACCGCTTCGAGCCGGTGGCGCTGATGGGCCAGATGGGGAAGGAAAATGTCACGAGCTTCTGCGCGCCACCGACGGTCTGGCGCTATTTGATCCAGGCGGATCTTTCCATACTGAAAAGCCCTCCGCGCAAATTGGTTTCGGCCGGCGAACCGCTGAATGCCGAAGTCATCGACCAGGTGCGCAATGCGTGGGGCCAGGTGATCCGCGACGGCTATGGGCAGACCGAAACCACCGTGCAAATCGCCAATTCACCCGGGGAGTCGCTCAAGGTGGGTGCCATGGGGCGCCCGATGCCTGGATATGATGTCGAACTGCGCAATCCAACCACTGGCCAGCTTGCCGAGGTTGGCGAAATCTGCCTGCGCATGGATCCGCGTCCGGTGGGCCTGATGAAGGGCTATTTTGATGACCAGGAGAAGACCGGCGAAGTAATGCGCGACGGGCTCTACCACACCGGGGATATTGCCGAACGCGATGAGGAAGGGATCTTGACCTACATCGGGCGGGCTGACGATGTCTTCAAATCCAGCGATTACAAGCTCAGTCCATTTGAATTGGAGTCCGTGGTTTTGGAGCATCCGGCCGTGGCCGAAGTTGCTGTAGTCCCTTCACCGGATCCGCTGAAGCTATCGGTGCCCAAGGCCTTTGTCACCTTGGCTTCCGGTTATGAGCCCAGCGCTGGCACAGCGAAAGATATCCTCGGATTCTGCCGTGAGCATTTGGCCCCGTACAAGCGGATTCGCCGCTTGGAGTTCTCGGATCTGCCCAAGACCATATCCGGGAAGATCCGCCGGGTTGAATTGCGCCTGGCTGAAGAAGAGCAGCATGCGGCCGGCAAAGTCCCGCCCAATGAATTCCGCGATACCGACTTCCAGGACTGAAATATCGCAGCTTGCGATGCTTGGGTGCATTCAATGCACTAGGGCACCGGCGGGGACAGCGCGATTGAGCTGCTCCCCGCCGGTGCCCTATGAAGATCTGCCAGTTATGGCTCAGAAATCTCGTTTGGCCTTCGCGGCATCAACAATTCCCTTGCCCAGATAGAACGCTCCGTCAGCGTACCAAGCGAACATCAGCAGCTGGCGGGCTGGCTTGGGAAGCCATGCGAACTTCTCGCTCTTGGCCAATACTGCATGAACGCCCAGCCCAGAGGCCAAGACGAAAGCGCCGGAGCCGATCAAGGCCTGCGGGTTCCACCCGGCACGGAAGAGCACCCGCTTGAGCCCGGTGGCTTCGCGTTCCTGCTCGCTCAAGGCGGCGCGCAAGCTCCGGAAAGGTCCGCCGGTGGAAATGACACGGCGGTCTTCCGGAATCGGGCGGCCGGTCAGATAGTCAATGCTCCGCGGATCGAAGCCCAGCAAGGCGACAAAGCGCTTCATGCCCGCCAAATCAACCGGGCCCTGCAGCAGGCCCAAAGCCTCATCTCGTGCTATTGGGTCAGAGACCAGTTCATCCAGCAGTTGCACGGTCTCGTCATCGATGCCCAAGAGCAGCCCATCAAGTTCCTTCAGGCGCTGCGCGGCCGGAGAATCCGTCTCGGGCTCAAGAATGACCTGACGTTCAAGATCCAGAACCATCATCAACGACGGGCCATAGAGCTCGCGCCGAGGGCGCTTGGCTTCAACGGTGGCCATGATGACATTGCCGGTGCGGGCCAGCGACAGGAATGGGCGGTTGGAGCGAGCGATTCCAGGGGCGAAGACCGGCTGGGCAGGCATTGCCATGAGTCCGGAATCGGTGTTCCATACGGTGATCTGGTTATCGTCGAAGCCGGCGGCGAGCACCAGTTCCGAGGCCTTCAGCGTTGCCCCGTGAAGCAGCTCATTGGTGGCCCCGAGATCCCCGAGAATGTCATCATCGGGGGTTGGTCCGTCGATCTCGTCGCCGTCGACCAGCACGTAGTCGGCCTCGGTCGAGTTCTTCAATTCGTGCACCAGCTTGGTGACCCGGGAACCTTCGCGCAATTTGCCCTTGGCATCGATGCGGTAGAGCACCGCATCCCGGGCTTCGCTGACAGTTGCGACCTCGGCGAGTACCTCGGTGGAGTTCTCTCGCTCGACGGCTCCCCCAACGAATCCCAGCAATCGGCGGTCGGCCAATGCGGTGCGCACGACTTCGGCGGCATCTGGCTTATCGCCCATGAAAATGAACTCTAGGTTGAGGTAGTTGAACTCGGTTGAATCCACGAAGAGTAGCCCCTTTGGTCAATTGAAGATGGCAATATGTCAATCATAGGCGGTAACCGGTACCCACTTGGAAGAGAACGTACGGGCCAACGCTAGCGGTAGCGTCGGCGACGGGTGCGGAACCAGCGCAGCGCTCCGAAGGCGGTATTCCCGGCGGCGTCCGCATAGCCAAGCACCAGTAGCAGCATGATGGCCCAAGGCGGCATCCAAGGCTCTTGCCAATTGGTTCCTGCCAGCATCAGCGAGAACACCAATGCCTCCGCAAGGCCCAGCGCCAGCTGGGCCACAGGCTTCCACGACGAAGCGTTGTACCACCGCGGCCGGGCATTGATCTTTCTGAATTCGGCAATCATGGCTCGGACCACGGCCTTGGCCATGCCCACCGGCTCGACCTGCCGCGCGTTCTCGGGAAGAACTGCATCCTCCAGGTAGCGGGCCAGCGCTGGTTCATGCCCAAAGGTTTCCAGCACCCGCTGCACCGATTCCAGGCTGCCGGTGCCGGCCAGCACCTGCTTAAGCCTTTCGATCTCTTGGGCGCCCACCGATAGCCCAGCGAGCTCATCAAGCTCCTGCTCATCGATGCTGTCCTGGTTGGCTATCAACCAGTCCAATTCCCTTCTGGCGGGACTTTGCTCCGCCGGCCAGAAAGCGGGGCTGGCTGCGACTGGCCAGATATGAACCCAGGCTGGAAGCCCGCCGAGCTTAACCGCCTGCTTGCGGAACCAGAAGCTCGCGGCGAATCGCGCTCCGGTGCGGCTGAGCATAATAGCCGGATGCTGGCTCGCTGCAGGAACCCCTCCCACCAAAAAGCCCTCGTGCACGGCCACTGCTGCGGCCCCGGGCCCCGGCGGCAGAAGCTGCCAGCTGGTTCTGCTCGCGGACGCCCACACGCCCATGTCCGGCTCGTTCAGCGCGCCGATGACCAGGGTCCGCCCCGAAGGCATGGCCTCGAGCCGCGGATCGTCGATGGGTTCCCCGCTTTGCACCTCGACGTCGTCCTGGTCGACATATAGCGCACCGGTGCCCAGCTTCAACGCCAGCGCGAAATCCTCGACCTGCTGGCCCAGCCTCAGGCTGCCTCCCGCGTTGGCCAAAAACAACAGGCCTTCGGGGGTGACTGCGATGCTGATCTCGATAATGGACAGTCCATTCCAGGGCACCGGGATGGAGACCAGCGAGATGACCTCACGGGCGGCCAGCAGCTCCCGGACCTTGGCTTCGGCCTGCCCGGCGTTCGGTTCTTCGAAGATAAGAGTCAGGGCGGCGACCAGCGTTTGCTCCTGGTCGCCGCCCTGCAAGGACTCGTGATTACTTGTTGCCAAGGTACTTTTCGAAGCCGGCTGGCAAGTTCAGGCTCGATGGATCGAAGTCCTGGTTGGCGCCCTGTCCGAAGGAGGCCCCGGCTGGTGCCGAAGACTTCTTGTTCTTGGCCTCCAGCTCGGCCTGTGCGGCTTTGGCCGGGTTTCCGAACTTCTGCTGCTTCTTGCCCTTGCCCTTGGCCTTCGCCTTGCGGGCAGCGCCCTTGCCTGCACCTGGCATGCCCGGGATGCCGCCGCCGGCGGCCATCTTCTTCATCATCTTCTGCGCTTCGGTGAAGCGCTCAAGCATCTGGTTGACCTCGGAGACCGAGACGCCCGAGCCCTTGGCGATACGCGCGCGGCGCGAGCCGTTGATGATCTTCGGCGCGACACGCTCATGCGGGGTCATCGAGCGGACGATGGCTTCCACGCGGTCGATCTGGCGCTCGTCGAACTGCTCTAGCTGCTGGCGGGAAATCTGCGCGCCGGGCATCATGCCCAGCAGCTTCTTCATCGAGCCCATCTTCTTGATCTGGGCCATCTGGGCGAGGAAGTCGTCCAGGGTGAAGTCTTCCTGGTCGGCGAACTTCTTCGCCATCCGCTCGGCTTCGTCCTTGTCCCAGTTCTTCTCGGCCTGCTCGATGAGCGTCATGACGTCGCCCATGTCCAGGATGCGCGAAGCCATGCGGTCCGGGTGGAAGATCTCGAAGTCGTCCAGGTTTTCGCCGGTGGAGGCGAACATGACCGGCTTGCCGGTCACCGAGGCTACCGACAGGGCGGCGCCACCGCGGGCATCGCCATCGAGCTTGGAGAGCACCACGCCGGTGAAGTCAACGCCCTCATGGAAGGCCTGGGCGGTGTTGACCGCGTCCTGGCCGATCATGGCATCGATGACAAAGAGCACTTCGTCCGGGTTGATGGCGGCGCGGATATTCGCGGCCTGGGCCATCATCTCGGTGTCCACGCCCAGGCGGCCGGCGGTATCGACAATCACCACGTCGTGCAGCTTGGACTTGGCTTCGGCGATGCCGTCGCGGGCAACGGCGACCGGGTCGCCGGTTGGGGTGTCGAACTCCGAGGAGACGCCCGGGTGCGGTGCGTAGACCGGAACGCCAGCACGCTCGCCGTTGATCTGCAGCTGCTTGACAGCATTGGGGCGCTGCAGGTCGCAGGCCACCAGCATCGGGGTGTGGCCCTCGGACTTCAGGTGCTTGGCCAGCTTTCCGGCCAAGGTGGTCTTGCCGGCACCCTGCAAACCGGCGAGCATGATCACCGTTGGAGGGTTCTTGGCCAGGTTCAGGCGGCGGGTTTCGCCACCGAGGATTCCAACAAGCTCCTCATTGACAATCTTGACGACCTGCTGGCCCGGGTTCAGGGACTCGGAAACCTCGGCACCCAGTGCGCGTTCTTTCACCTGGGCCACGAAGGCGCGGACCACCGAGACGGCAACGTCAGCGTCGAGCAGGGCACGGCGGATTTCGCGGACTGTACCGTCGATGTCTGCTTCAGTCAGGCGGCCCTTGCCGCGCAGGTTCTTGAAGGTTGCTGTCAGGCGATCGGAAAGTGAATTAAACACGTGCCGGGCACTTCTTTCGATAGGTCTTGTGGTGCGCGTCAAAAACGCACAGGACTCGACTTATAAGAATATCAAGAATCACGGCACGATCTAACCAGTTCCATATCACTTTGCGGTGCGCGCCGTAGCCAAGGGTTGCCCTGGACTACGGGCGCGCAACTGGCGGTTGCTACGGAGCGCTCGCTGCCGGCTTGGTGGCCACGGCTGCACTGCGTGGTTCAGCTGATGCTGGCTTCGGCGGGTTCTTGCTGGCGGCCTGCTTGACCGGCGGTACAGCGGCCACAGGCTTCTTGGACGGGATCGGAGCTGGTGCGGCCTTCGCTACCGGCACCTTGGCCTTGGCCATAGGAGCCTTGGGCTGGGCAACAGAAGCCTTGGGCTTGGCAATTGGCGCTTTGGACTGGGCAATTGGCGCCTTGGATGAGGAGGCAGCCGCCTTGACCATGGGCTTCTTTGACGGCGCGGCGGTGGCAGCATGGGCAAGCTTTTTCTTCACAGGCTTGGCTTCCTGAACAGCAGGGCGGGCCGGCGGCTCGGATTCTATTGTCTTCCCGGCTGTCGCCTTGGTTGCCGGCGGCGATTTCTTGGCTGGGTCCTTATGAGGGGGCTTGGCCTTGGGCACGCTTGCTGTTGGCGCATTCTCCGGAACTTTGAGGTTCACTTCCAATGTGGCTGTTGGCTCAGGCGATGGCTCCCCTGCTGGTCCTTCAGTTGGCTGGGAATCAGCGATCGGTGCCTGGCTGGCATCGGTGGGCGGCACGCTGGGCGATGTGCTCGGCGTGGGCTTCGGCGGTTCAGGCGATGATGATGGCTGCACCGACGGCGATGGCGAAGGCGCAATGCTCGGCCTGGATTCTTGCGTCGGCCGTGGAGTCAGCGAAGGCTTTGCGCTTGCCGAAGCGGTTGGCGCGGCACTCGGGCTGGATGTCCCTACAAGGCTCGGGGAAGCGGTTGGATGGGCTGTGCTCGGTTTTGGCGTGGGCACCGGTGTAATTGTCTGTGCGTGCTCCGTCGGCGACGGCGAAGCGCTCGGTGGCACCGTGCGTGTTGGCGTTGCTGGCGGCGTGCTTATTGGGCGTGGCTTCTCGGCCTGCTTGGATGGTGCGGTGCGCTGTGGCTGAAGAACCTTTGGAGCATTAGTTTTCGCCTTGTCCGTCCGGTGCTTCGCGGCTGAAGATGCAGCGGGCTTCAAGCTCGATGATCCCTGCGCGCGAACCGGCTTCTTAGGTGCGTGCCTCGATCCGTGCACCGGAGCTTTTGCGGAGTGCTGCGCTGCAGCCTGCAAGCTGCGAGCTGGAAGACGCTGGGGACTTTGGGCGGCGAGGAATCGGTTGGCCGCCACCGCTGGAGCATCTGGGAGAAACATCGAAGCGATTTGTCCCGCGCCCATGGCCAGATATTTGCTCGGGTTCTGCCACTGGCCATCGATGATGACCTCGAAGTGGACGTGACAGCCAGTGGAATTTCCGGTGGTGCCCGCCAAGGCAATGACTTGGCCTTGGCTTACCCTTTGCCCTGCACCGACGAGGATCAGGGAATTGTGGCTGTATCCGGTCTGGATCCGATTGCCGTGGTCAATGGTGACGCGGTTTCCTGAATGGCCAGCCCATGAGGCGACCACAACAATACCGTCCTCGCTAGCTCTCACCGGTGAGCCGCAAGCTATGGGATAGTCCTGGCCGATGTGGATTTGCCGGCCAGGACCTGTCGGATTTCTGCGCCATCCGAAGGGGCTGGAAATCATGCTCGTAGCCACGGGGCGCATGAGCTGGAAAGACAACAAGTTTGGCCTGATTAGCGGGTTGCTTGCGGATTCCAGATATGCCGGCTGGTTGGCGATAGCTGGCGGGTGGATGCCACCGTGGGCGACTCGGGAGTTGTCCTGCCCAATCGCAGCGCTCTTCGGAACCGAGCTGAGGGTGCCGACCACGCCGAGCAGGGGCTTCTGGGACTCAGGTGCAGTCACCAGAAGGGGGCCCGGCCGTGCGATAGCCGTTTGTTCAATGGCCAAGTGGCTGGAGGCCACGCGAGCTGGCGGCGGAACTGGCCATCCCGTGGCGCTGCTCAGGCCCACAACCGCTGCTATCCCCAAAGCAAAATATGCAAATCCATGAGTGGTTGCCGGCGCCTGTGAAGGCACAGAAATATCCAAATCGTGATGACGTCGCTTCATAACTTGCCAGTCCCCCAAAACCGCAAATCAACAACAGGCTCTCAGGATAGACCCAGAAGCATGCAATGACCATAGCTCGACTTGACTCATAAAAATCTCCCCGAAACCAACTCTTGATTCCCAGGCTCTGCGGCTACCCGCTGTGGACCACGGGTAAATCCGGCGGCCTGGGCAAGCTGGCCCGATTAACTGCTTAGCTGCGAAGAACAGCAGGTCCAGGCAAGGCCTCCGTTGCTAGCTGGATGCCACCTGCAGATCCGTGGACACGGATTGGTTGAGTGGCGGCGGTGCCCTAGGGTTTCGAAGCGAACCAGAAATTCCCCGACCCGATTGGAGAATCGAAGCCATGACGCCATCGACGATCGACCAGGACACTTTGCATCGCTACCTCGACCGGCATCTGCTGGGCTCCGAATCCGGGCTTGATCATTTCAAGGCTGCACATGGCACTTGGGCCGGCACCGCCTTCGAAGAACGCTTTGAATCCCTGCACCAGCAAGTTCAGGCGGACCAAGAGGACCTCAAGAAGATCATGGCCCAGCTCGGCTGCAGCCCGCGCCCCATCGGAAAGCTCCTGGCTCCTGTGGCCCGGCTTGCCGGGAAGGCCAACCCCTTCAACCCATTGCGCCTGCACACACAAGCCGCTGCACAAGTCCAACTGGATGTTCTCACCGGATTGCTCAATGCCAAGCTGCGCATGTGGCAGACGCTGCTGCTCATGCTCCCCCATGAGCAGCGGCTTGATCGGGGACTGCTGCTGGACCTTTCACGCCGGGCCGATTCGCAGATCAAGCAGCTCGTGGCATTGAGCGACGAGACCTGGGCCGAGCGCTTTGCCCCGCAAGAACATCATGATGGCGATGAACACGGCCGCTGATGGGCCGTTGAAATGCGGCCCTCGCAGATCTCGCGGCCTGGCAGGAAGGGGAATCGGCGCGCCGGGGTTCCTCTCTGCCTGATTGCCCCGTCCTTCGTTGGCTCTGCCACCAGTCTGTTTCCCTGCTGAGATCAGGAACTGAACCAGCATAAGTAGCCGCCATCGGTGGTTGGAATCAATTTTTCTGCCCCTGGTCGCAACTGCGGTTGCTTCCTGGTTGCATTACTGCTTGGCGACGAAAATGTCGCAGGATTGCCCGTCCGAAGCCGGGCCAGGCCACGGCTGCCTGCCCTGAGGCAGGGCAGAGTGCATCGGCCAGTTCCAGCGGTGGTAGCGCCATGCGGGATCCGTACGGCAACAGCGATGCTCCGGCGGCAGTTTCCACTGCGTTGACGGGGCACCCCGCCAAATCCGGGACCAGATTCATATGCTGCGCCATGCAACCACTCAGCAATCGTCCAGCCAAAATAACCGGTGGCGAGATCCGTTCTATAGTTCAAATTGTCAGTATCAGATCAATTCAGAAAGCAGGAATCATGGGTATTGGAGATAAGATCAAGAACAAGGCCCAGGAAGCATCTGGAAAGGCCAAGGAAGCCTTGGGTGATGCCACCGACAACGAGCGTTTGCAGGCCGAAGGCGCCAAGGACCAAGCCGCAGCCAAGGCCAAGCAGGCTGGGGAACATGTCAAGGATGCTGCCAAGGACATCAAGGATGATCTGTCCTAAGATTCGCTGACCCAGTTGCGTCCCATGGAATGATTTCCATGGGACGCAACTCTGTGTTCAGCGAGTTTTCACGGATACTATCTCCTGATCACGTCCTGCAGGACAGCACGACCGATGCGTGGATGTTCAGCGGTTGAATGTCCCTAGCCGGAGCATCCTGGATTCCTCGATAGGGGCAGGCTGGCTGCAGCACCCGATTCCGGCCTATCGGCGCCTATTACGCAGCCGGGAACCGTTCCCAGACACGATGCGCGGATAGCAGCCGCGCGGCACTGTCGGCCACCGCGGAGACCTCGACCACGCTCACGCCCGGAGCCTCATCTGGCAGGCCCACGGCACGGAGCAGGTCAGCGGACTGTCCGGACAGGCAGATGATGGCCTTGCAATGGCGGTAGGCCTCGTTGATCAGCAAACCCGCCCGCGGATCGACAAGATCCCCATCGCTGCCAGCATCCCCGGCCTTGGCATCCAGCGGAGCCTCGGCATCCGGGGCCGGAGGCAGCGGCCCGACCAGCACCAGCGCGTCGAATTCAATGGACCGCGCCGTCAGGTAGGTCCGGTCAATCGCCACTCCCTCAGCGATTTCTCCGCCCCTGGCCGAAACCAGCATTGCGACCATGCCGCGCTCGCGAAGTGCCGAACGGATGGCCAGCACCTGCTCGCGGTTTCCCTGGTCGAACACGACCCCGATCTTGCGCCCATCCACCGGCCAGGACTTTCCAATCTGGGATAGTGCAGGACTGCGCTCGGGTTCGCCAAGCTCCTGTGCCGCCGGAGCAGGCAGGCCCAGGGCCCCAGCGACACCGGCCGCCAGCCCGGTGTCGATTTTGGCCAGGCATCCGACCTGCCGCTGGCGCACCTGGACATCGGTGCATTTGCCCAGCTCGAAGGAATAGGCCTGCATCACGTGCGCGCGTTCAACGCCCGACAGGCTGAGATAGAACAAGCGGGCCTGGCTGAAATGGTCGGAGAAGCTGGCCGGCTCTGCGCGAAGCTTCTTGCCGGGCTCGAGCTTCTGCGGGAAATCCAGCGGAGGCCGCTGCCCCGACGCCAGCTGCGCCATGTATGGGCAGCCGCCATCCAGCGAGTTCGGCTTGTAGGGCGCGATGCCCTCGGGCACCCGGTGCTGGTGCTGCCCGTCCCGGAACATGTCGTTGACCGGTGCCTGCGGCTGGTTGACAGGGATCTGCGCGAAGTTCGGGCCTCCGAGGCGGGTGAGCTGGGTGTCCAGATAGGAGAACAGCCGCGCCTGCAGCAAGGGATCATCCGTGATGTCGATGCCCGGCACCAGATGGCCCGGGTGGAACGCCACCTGCTCGGTCTGCGCGAAATAGTTCTCCGGGTTGCGCTCCAGCACCATCTTGCCCAGGGGCTGGACCGGAGCCAGCTCTTCGGGGACGAACTTCGTGGGATCCAGCAGGTCGATCCCCTCGAATATCGAGGTGCCGTCATCCTCGAAGATCTGCACGCCAAGCTCCCATTCGGGGTATGCGCCGGTGTCAATGGCTTCGGCCAGATCGCGTCGGTGGAAATCCGGATCCGCGCCAGCGGCCAACTGGGACTCTTCCCAAACCAGCGAATGAACGCCGAGCTTGGGCTTCCAGTGGAACTTCACCAGCGAGGACTTGCCCTGCGCATTGACCATGCGGAAGGTGTGCACGCCGAAGCCCTCCATCATGCGGTAGGAACGCGGGATCGCCCGGTCGCTCATTTGCCACATCACATGGGCTTGCGCCGGGGTATGCAGCGAGACGAAATCCCAGAAGGTGTCATGGGCGGATTGCGCCTGCGGGATCTCCAGGTCGGGATGTGGCTTCGCCGCATGCACCAGGTCGGGAAATTTCATCCCGTCTTGGATGAAGAACACCGGGATGTTGTTGCCCACCAGGTCGAAGATGCCTTCGTCAGTGTAGAACTTCGTGGCGAATCCACGGGTATCTCGGGCGGTATCCATGGAACCACGGGAGCCGACCACGGTGGAGAAACGCACGAAAACGCGGGTGGTACGTCCGGGCTTCAAGAAGTCGGCCCGGGTCAGCTCCTCGGCATTGCCGTAACTGGTGAAAAGGCCATGGGCCCCGGCCCCGCGGGCGTGGACCACGCGTTCAGGAATGCGCTCATGGTCGAAGTGCATGATTTTTTCACGCAGGTGGTGGTCCTGCAGCAAGGTCGGACCGCGTTCGCCTGCTTTGAGCGAATGGTCGGTATCGCTGACCGGTGCGCCCTGCGCGGTGGTGAGGTATTCGCTGTCCTGGCCCGGCACCGATTCCGGCTGCTGTCCTGGGTCAGTTGGATGCTTCGGTTCATTGGCCATGGCGTTCTCCTTGTTTCTCGGGAAATCTGGCTGGATATTCTCCACGCTAGAGGCCACCGACTCGCGCTCTCCAGCGGGTCCAGCGATTCCCATGGTTTACACATCTAGCCCGGAATAGGCCGTTAAATGCGGAAACCGCCGGTGGCTGCATGGCCCACCGGCGGTTTCCTGGACACCAGAATCGTGTCCTACCCCTTGATGATGTATTTGCTATTTTTCAGTTCCCACCTCTTTACTTGGATGCCAGCTGGTAACCGGCCTCGTTGTGTTCCGCTGCGTCGATGCCGGCGATTTCGATATCGGCCGATACACGCCATGGGCTGAACTTGCCGATGATCGTGGCGATAATCCACGTCATGCCGGCGGAGAAGGCGATGACCACGAGAAGCGTCATGAACTGCGCGAAGAGCTGTGCGAGACCGCCGCCGTAGAACAGGCCGCCTGCGCTTTCCTCATTGGGCAGTGCAAAGAATCCAAGGAAGAGGGTGCCGATGATACCGGCGACCAGGTGGACGCCAACCACGTCGAGAGAGTCGTCGTAGCCGAGCTTCCACTTCAGGTTCACTGCCCAAGCTGCACCAGCACCGGCCAGGACGCCCAGCAGCAGTGCTGCCCATGGGGCGACGTCTGCACAAGAAGGAGTGATGGCCACCAGGCCTGCGACGAGACCGGATGCTACGCCTACCGAGCTTGCACGCTCTCCACGCAGCTTTTCAACGAGGATCCAGCCGAGCACTGCGGCGCCTGGTGCTGCGAAAGTATTGATCCAGATCAGGCCAGCCTGCTCGATGGTGGTGGCAGCGCCGGCGTTGAAGCCGAACCAGCCGAACCACAGAAGGCCTGCGCCGAGCATAACCAGTGGAGTGTTGTGCGGCTGCGGGCGATCATGGAAGTTGTGGCGCTGGCCGAGCTTGAGTGCGAGTACAAGAGCCGCGATACCTGCGTTGGTGTGGACCACAGCACCACCAGCGAAGTCGATTGCTTCGCCGAAGATCTTACCCAGTGCGCCGTCTGCGGAAAGCAGTCCGCCACCCCAGACCCAGAACGCAACCGGTGCGTACACCAGGGTGACCCACAGCGGGATGAAGAAGAGCCAAGGAGCGAAACGAGCACGGTCGGCGATGGCGCCGGAGATGATGGCCACCGAAATCATGGCGAAGGTGCCGGAGAAGCCTGCAGAAAGCAGGTCTGCCTGTTCGGTGTTGTGCATCGCGAAATCGCTGATTGGATTTCCTACGATACCTGCGATGGTTGGTTCACCTGCGGAGAACGAGTACCCCCACAGTACCCAGACCACGGCGGTGATTGCCGCGGCGGAGAAGCTCATCAGCATCATGTTGACGACGCCGGTAGCTCGCGTCATGCCGCCATAAAAAAGTCCCAATGCCGGCGTCATCATCAGTACAAGTGCGGCTGCTATCAGGATCCATAAGCTGGCTACGTCCAACTCCATCTGGATCACTTCCCCTCAAGGTGTTCGGTGTGTCGGTGGCGAGTCGGGCCGGCTGCAGATTTGCGGTGTCCTTGGCCCGGTGTTGAGACCATTCTTCGCTAACCATGTTTCGGTTCCCTCGCTGCCGCATTTCAAGAATGTATCCAAGAGCGCGTCGGGGTAACGTTTGCTTCTCGAACCGGTTTCCGGCATGTTTCAAAGCCTTCACGAATGGCCGGTGTCCATGTGAATGCAGGGCGAAAGTAAGCCTGGAAGTTGACGCGCTGGCATACTGGGGTCGTGGACCGATCCTTCTTCATGCCTGATGCGCTCAGCGTGGCCCCTCGCCTGCTTGGCACGATCCTGAGCGTCGATTCTCCCCAGGGGCCAGTGAGCCTGCGAATCACGGAGGCCGAAGCCTATCTGGGCGTCGGGTCCACCGGCCCTTACGATCCGGGCAGCCATTCCAAGGATCGAAAAACTGCCCGCAACTCCTCGATGTTCCTGCCGCCGGGCCACGCCTATGTGTATTTCAGCTATGGGATGCACTTCGCGTTGAATCTGGTGTGCTCCGAGGAGCATGTGGCATCCGGCGTACTGGTACGTTCAGGACAGATTGTCCAAGGGATCGATCTGGCGCGGGAACGAAGACATGCCAAGCAGAGTCCGCGCCCTGCATCGAAATACGTCAAGGATGCCCAGTTGGCCCGCGGGCCTGGCAATCTCGCGGCGGCTTTGGGCATTACTCGTGAATCGCATGACGGCTTGGATTTGCTGGCTGAGCCATTTCACATTGTCCAAAGCGGAGTGGCGGAGACTGATATTGCCAGAGGACCTCGTGTCGGGGTGGCCGGAGTCGCAGGAGGGCCTGCTTATCCTTGGCGATTCTGGCTGAAAGGCGACCCGACGGTTTCTGCCTTCCGGCCAGGGAGGGACGCCCCGGTGCCCCCAGCAAAACCTCGGGGATAAAAAGAGCTGGCGCGGGACCAGGAATGAACTGCTCCCCAAAAGTTGGACTGAGAAATCAGAACTACTTCTGGGGAGCATCTTCATGCGAACACGCAGCACATTAACCGAGGGCCAACGAGAACGACTCGTTGATCTTTTTGAAGCCGGCATGGGATCGAAAGCTGCCGCCAGCCAACTGAACGTTCGTTACTCTGCCACGGAGAAGCTTTACGATCGGTGGCGATTACATGGCAGGCTTTGTCTTATGGAAAAGCCAACCAAGACTGTATATTCCTTCGAGATCAAGAAGGAAGTCGTTCAGCGGTACCTCGCCGGTGAAACTGGTATGGATCTCGCGGCCGAGTTCCATATCAGCTCTAAGGAATTGGTGAAGAGTTGGACGCGAGCATGGCGCCAAGGTGGGGACGAAGCGCTCATGCCCAAACCCAAAGGACGGCCTAAAGGCGCCGCTCGGCCTGAACCTTTGAGCGAAGAAGAGAAGCTTCGCCGGGAGAACAAGCGACTGCTCGCCGAGGTGGCCTACCTGAAAAAATTGCGGGACTTGAGGGAGCAGGGGCACCGCTAAAAACCAAAGCGATTGTCACTCTCAAGTCAGAACACGACCTCACAGACCTGCTTGCCGCGGCAGGATTGGCCAGGTCAACCTATTACTACCATCTGAAACTGATGGACCAGGCGGATCCGCACGCGGAACTCAAAACAGCCATCACCACGTCCTTTGAGACCAGCAAACGGCGCTACGGGTACCGAAGAGTTCACATGGACCTTCGCGCTGAAGGCTGGAATGTCGGTAGGAAGCTGGTCCGCAAGCTCATGCGGCTCCTCGGATTCCAATCCAAAGCGCGCCCGAAGCGGCGTTATAACTCGTATCAGGGTGAGCAGAGCAAGATCGCTGAGAATCTGTTGCAACGACAGTTTGATGTTGAAGCTCCGGATACCGTTTACGTCAGTGACGTGACTGAGTTCAGAGTTGATCAGAGAAAACTGTATTTGTCACCGATTATGGATCTGTTTGACCACAGCATCCGGAGCTACACGATCGCCTCGTCACCTACTACGGCGTTCACCAGTCAAAGCTTGGCACTGGCTTTAGGTTCCCGGGACTTCAACAAGAAGCTGTTGGTGCATACGGATCAAGGTTTCCAGTATCAGCATCAATCGTGGAAACGATTGCTGGAGGAGCATGGCGCGGTGCAGTCCATGTCTCGTAAAGGCAATTGCTTCGACAACTCGGTCATGGAGAATTTCTTTGGACATCTCAAGTCAGAGATGTTTCATGGAGAGCATTTCGCGGATTATGAGGAGCTCAAGGTGGAGGTTGAGGTGTATATCGATTGGTACAACAGCAGTCGTCGTAAGGAACGGCTGAAGGGTATGACTCCGATGGAATATCGGTGTCATACCCTTGCAGCCTGAGCAGGACTATTATTTAGTAAGTCCAACTTTCGGGACCCAGTTCAGGAATGGTTCAACGCCAGCTCTGTTTTGCTATTAGCTTGCAGTATCAGCTGGAGGATCCAGGAAAGAGATCCTTTGAATCAACGGCCTTCTGCAAGCGGGAGTCGACGGTCTCGGCCAGCATCTGCACGTAGGTCTCGCTCAAATGAGAGTGGTCCCAATAGGCCATGACTCCTCCGACGACTGGGTAGCACGTGGTGTCATCGCACAGCTGATCATTCATGTCGATGCTCACGACGTCTGGATCATCCAGCGCCTTGACTGCTTCGGCCTGCGGGTCCATGGGAATCCATTCGTCAGCAGCTGCGGAGCAATCCTTGTAGTCTGCGGAATTCGCTGCCACGCAGTCCGGAATGTTTCCTACCGTTGACCCGGGCCACGGAGTGTCGCGGATCACCGCGACCTCTGCCCCGGTATCGCTCCAGTCCTGGAGCATTTCTTCATAGGCATCGCGCCCTGGGGCCTCGCTCTCTGCCAGGGTGCGTCCCGCAAGAGGCTGGGCGAATCTGTTGGAGCTGATGATCAGGTCGTAGTCCTCTTTTTCAAACTGCTTCGTAGCCCAGCGGGCATAGTCATTGCAGCCTTGAACGTCTTCTTCCGACTCGAACTCCTGCGGGGCATCGAGTACTGCACACCGGCTGGCCAGATAGGTATCCAGGCTCCAGCCATGTGCCTTGGCGACCTTGTCAATGGCAGGGAACCACTGTCCCGCATGGGAATTGCCCACCAGCGCCACCTTGATTTCCCCATGTCCGTAGTTGCATACGGGGCGAGTCGCGAAATCTGTCCCTGCGCCCGAGAAGCAGTCGTCCGCATATACCCGCGGCTTGTCTTCTTTCGCAACGACAGGCGCCGGCGCAGCACTCTCGTAGGAGGTTTGAAGCGTCTGCGGATCATCACAGCTAGCTGACAGCCCCTCTGGTCCGAAGCAGTCTTCGCCCAGTTCTTCTTGCACCGAAGCGAGGGCAGCGTCGATATTTTCCGCATCCCGGATGATACGTGCGCTGGTCAGGTAGAAGCTGCCTGCCACAAGGGCGAGGACCAGGCTTCCGGCTGCCAGGAAGCGCGGGGCGGAGAGGATGGCGGAAGTATCGATGAACTTCCGGAAACGGACCTCCACCAGCTTCTGCGTCAGGACAGCAAGAACCAAAGTCAGGGCCAAGGCAATGAACTTCTGCGGCCACTCAAAGTCATCAACGAGATACGGCATGAGGATCAGCAGCGGCCAGTGCCAGAGATAGATCGCATAGGAGTTATCGCCGAAGAATTGGAAAAGCCTGGTGTTCAGGAAAATGTTGGGCGAATACTTGTGCGTGGAATGCGAAAGCAACAGCAATGCCGTGCCCAATACCGGGACGGCGGCAATATAGCCGGGGAACGGCATATCGCCGGTGAAGGCCAGCGCGCTGAAGGCAAGAGCCAGCATGCCTCCCCATGCGCCTACCAGACTGACCCAGTCCTTTTTCGCTGCGTGCATCCTGCTTCCCAAGGCTGCGACCAGCGCTCCTGCTGAGAACTCCCAAGCGCGGGTGAAGGTGGAGAAATATGCGCTGCCCGGATCGGTGGCCGTGGCGTAGATGGAGTATCCCAGGGACACCGCGAAGACCGTGCCTACTCCAGCTAGCGCCACGGTCCCGGGCTTCAGCCGGAACCGCAGCGCGGCAATGACCAGCGCGCCAATCAGGATTGGCCACACGAAGTAGAACTGCTCTTCTGCGGACAGCGACCAGAAATGCTGGAACGGGCTTACGGCATCGCCTTCGGCCAGATAATCGACCTTGGTGAGGGCGAGGAACCAGTTCTGGAAATAAAAGGTCGCAGCTATGGCCTGCAAGCCCCAGTCTTGCCACACCGTGGCGGGAGCAATCAACCAAATCCCCACGACGCTGCATAAAATCACGACGAAGGAGGCAGGGATAAGCCGCTTGACTCGGCGCATCCAGAAACGCCCTACATCCGCCAAATTCTTTGGCGGCTTGGAAATAAGGTGCGAGGTGATCAGGAATCCTGAGATGACAAAGAAGACATCAACGCCGACGAATCCACCTGGAAGGTAATGTCCCCAGAAGTGATAGAGCACCACAATGCCAACGGCAATGGCGCGAAGTCCCTGGATGTCAGCGCGGAAGGCCCGGGGCCTCGGGTCGCGTTGAATGGGCAAGGGCAGGTCTTGGTTCGACGTCACGTCCTAAGAGATCCTTTGCGGGTGGAGACCGAACGATCCAAACAGTTGGTCGCGCCAACGTCATCTGGTGTTCAGGTGTAGTAATTTCACGTTAAACTTCCAGCCTTCATTTCTACCGAAGGTAACTGGCATGTTTCTGGGAATCCTGGGCATCCAAGCGGCTGCTTGGATCCACTGGCTGCGGCTATCCGCAACATATTTCAGTACTGACATGGCGCAACGGACCGCGCAACCCGGCAATGTTCGTGCCGATCCAGAATTTACATCGACTGATCGCCATCGGCGTGGCGCATCCAATTTGACGCGCAAACAGGCCGGGCGGTACCGCCATAGCGAGGCCCGCCCGGCCTGTCGTTGCCTGCTAGCCTTCGAGCAAAGCGTCCACGAAGTCCTCCGGGCTGAATGGCGCCAGATCATCCGGGCCCTCGCCCAGGCCAACCAGCTTCACCGGTACGCCCAGCTGCCGCTGGATAGCGACAACGATGCCGCCCTTGGCGGTGCCGTCGAGCTTGGTCAGCACGATGCCGGTCACGTTGACCACCTCCGAGAAGACCTTGGCCTGCTGCAGGCCGTTCTGTCCGGTAGTAGCATCCAAGACGAGCAGCACCTCGTCAATGGTGGCCTTCTTCTCGACGACGCGCTTGATCTTTCCAAGCTCGTCCATCAATCCGACCTTGTTCTGCAAACGTCCGGCGGTGTCGATCATGACGATGTCGACTTCCTGGTCGATGCCGGCGGAAACTGCTTCGAAAGCCACCGAGGCCGGATCGGCACCGTCGATGTCGGAGCGAACCGTTGGAACACCCACGCGGTCTCCCCAGGTGGCCAGCTGCTCGGCTGCTGCCGCTCGGAAGGTGTCAGCGGCACCCAACAGCACGTCCTTGTCCTCGGCGACGAGGACACGGGCCATTTTGCCGATGGTGGTGGTTTTGCCAACGCCGTTGACACCCACGACCATGATGATGCTTGGACGATCCGGGTGCGGCTCAGGCAGATAGCTGCGATCCAGGCTCGGATCCACGAGCTTGAGCAGTTCCTCGCGGAGCATGGCCTTCACGCGGGCGGGATCCTTGCTGCCTTCGATCTTCACTCGTTCGCGCAGGGCATCGACCAGTTCCATGGCTGGTTCGGTGCCGAGGTCTGCCATCAGCAGATTCTCTTCGATCTCTTCCCAGACATCCTCGTCAATGGTGTCCTGGCTGAGCAGCGCCAGCAGTCCCTTGGAGAACATGTTGTTGGACTTGGTCAAGCGGGCACGCAGTCGCGCCAATCGGCCCTGGACCGGCTCGGGAACATCGAGCTGCGGCGTTGCCGGTACGACGGGCTCTTCAACGGCGACGGCCGCATCGGTTGCACCGGCGGAGTCAGCAATAGCCTCGGTCGTGCTTTCTGCGGTTTGACCGGCTGGCAGGTCGTCAGCATCGCGCTCGGAAGTATATGGAGTCTTGGGCTTGCGGCCCTTGGTGACAAAGGCAATGACGCCAATGCCCACCACGGCAACAACCGCGACAATGATGATGGTTAATGTAAGCGAATCAGACACGCGTTAAATCGTCTCACACCTCCTCGTCTTTGGGGACGATGCCCCGTACTGCACCAAGAAAGAAGAGCCTAGTTTCTCGATACTTCTTGGAGCGCGACCGGCGAGGCCCACTGGCAGTGCCGCTGCTGCTGGTTCTCGGCTGCAAACCGTCAAGCAAGGTGCGCCGCCATAGGGCACGGGCCCGACACGCTAATCCTGCGCGGCACGCCCGCAGATTATCGCCGAAATGATGTCGCCAATGGAAGATGTGAAGCCCGAGCGCGCCATGCTGCAATAGCGGCTTCAAATACGGCCCGCGGTTCGACGATTATTCTTTCAAAGTCTGCGGATTGAACCAGGCCCAATGATTGACCCCGCTGATGATTATCCTAGTCAGAAGCGGATGACTACGTGTCTGCAGCGCCGATCGCAGTGGAAATAACGCAGGAGGAGAATGATAAGCTCAACAAGAGCTGGAGTGAAAGAGGATTTCCGCATGTTAGATCGCATTCGAAAAGTCGCCAACCGTATTTTCAGCGTCAAAGTAGTCAATAGCAGGCCAATCGCAGTAACGCTGGACCCGCCAATTACTGCCGACCGGGATCAGAAGACCCTGCTGCGCCAGATTCACAATGAGCTGAAGACACATCGACGGGAGCTCGAAACCATCCGGCTTGCGGCAACCTCTGAAGTCATGCAGGATGTATCAAAGTTCCACCGCAATCAAGTCAAAACGCTACTGGAAACCCTGGAACTGCTAGCCACAACGGATGTGTCCATGTCACGTTTCGGTGACGGCGAGTTCCGGCTCATGCTGCTCAATGATTTTAATCTTCGCTTTCAGAAGAACTCCTCCGAACTCCAAGAAGACCTTCGGAATGTTTTCACCAGTAATGACGCCAACTTGGCAGTCGGTTTTCCTCAGCTGTTCCGTGATGCACATTGGTCCGGCGTATATCAAGAACTATGGCCGCGCTTAGTGCAACTTACAGCTTCTGACCGCGCCTACGCTTGCGCCCATGTTACTCGCCCCCAAGCCTTCTCGACCTTGGGACAGCGTGCCGTCGATCTGTGGCGTCAAGTATGGGATGGCAAAAAGGTGGCTATCGTGACCGGTGAAGGGTCACGATTTGAACTGATTCCTGAACTGTTCGACAACCTTGCGAGCCACGAGTTCATTTATTCGAAACCAGTGGGAGCGTACGACGATTTGGATCGCGTTCAAGCTCTCGTTGCCGACAGCGACTGTGAACTCGTGCTCATCGCCTTGGGGCCCGCCGGAGGGATCCTTGCCCACCGCCTTGCTGGGGCCGGAAAACGAGCGCTGGATATCGGCCATCTCTCAAACAGCTATGAGAATGTCTTCAAGGGCGCACCGCGCCCCGAAGCCACCGCAGTGACTACCGATGGCGAGAAAAATCCGTAGCGTCAGGCGGCAAGCCTTTCGGCTGTAGACAAAGCACCTGCCTGACACGTCCGCATCTGGCCAGGTGCCCCATGTTAATGGACAGTTCCGGGCTAGCGGAGCACTTCTACACGGGCACGAAAATCTTCGTGCAGCGGGCCGGACACAGGATCGATCGGAAACGCGTCGCGTAACAGGGACAAGTCAATCTGAAGCGCCGGCAGCGTCGCCTTGGCTCCCAGTGCCGCTAGATCAATACTTGCGAGCTCGCTTGCGCTGATCTGTATCCGGCTTACGGTCTCGCGGTCCAGACAGCTGAAGAAGTCCTCGAACTTGAAGTCCTTGCCCCCCAGCTGATGGTCAATGACATCAAGCCATACCCAAGGCACACCATATGCCTGCGCAACAATCAAACCATGCAAGGAGCTGGACACCACCGCTTGGGCCCCGGCGATCTCCTCGACGACTGTCTTGACATCATTGCGCACATCTACCACTCGTCCACTCACAGCAGTGTGGTCAATTCTTGGCAAATGAACGTAGTGCGGAACGACTGCGACTTGGCCGTGACCTTGGTCATGGGGCAGGATCATATCGGGCAATAGTAGCGCAGGGTCACCATAGACCTCGGGAACTTCCCAACCGAGTGAATCTTGCAGTTCACGACGGGTCAGCTTGCCACGCACCGCGTGGACCTTAATCCCTTTGAGCCGCTTGCGCACTTCAACTTCCTTGATCGTCAATGGACGCATCAAGCCACTGCCCCAGACGTCAACATTGTTCCGGTTGATCTTGCCTGCAATCGAACCAACGCTGAATAAGGCCCGGGCATTGGTTCCGGGGCGGTTGAACTGAATAGGTTGACGACCCGAATATGCCTGGACCATTTGAGGCCCCACCCAGTCGCCAAAGTTGAGTTTCGCCGAATACCAATGCATGGGAATGTGGGTCCCCGGGTCGAAATCCCCAACTTCCTCTTGCCTGCGCAATGCCAACAATTTTTGTCCCGCGCGGATCATCTCCGCCGGGACATTTCCGGTTGGCACGCGGGTGGCTAGCGCATGCATTGGATTACCATGCACATCGAATTCCACCGATGCCTGCGTAATCAGCACGTCGTTAAGCCATTGGAGGGCAGCGGCATTAGTTCCGACGCATCCGACAATATATCCCTCGCTCGAAGGCACGCATCGGACTGCAACGGTCGACCCCAGGACAGGTACCGCGGCATGAATCTCGGTTTCGTCACTGGAGAACTTCGTAAAAATTGCGCTACCGATGGGGTCATTAGCCAATTCGGCAATAGCACAATGATGGGCGCTGGCCAGCTCTGCCAAGTTCTTCCTCCATGTAGTTCGACTTCGAATACGAATGAATTGGTTGTAGCTTCATCACGCTGTATAAGACAGAGCTCCGTCCTGCCCGAGGGATGCATGCCCGAATTCCACTCTAGCCAACCATATGCGTGCCCACTTTGCTCAATGTTCCGGCCCATTGTGAACTTGCAGCTGAATGGCCTGGACCAGCCTAGTGGTACCCACACCGAGCCATGATCATGTAGCCAAAATATGAAAGACCAAGAGGACATAGACTTAGTTTGGCCCTATCGCCCTCATCTATCCCGTAGAAAGGCTGGGAGGCCTGTTTAGCTCCAGGCCATCGGCAATGATCAAGTTTTTCAACCGCAAAGCGGCTTCACGCGCCCCGATCCCCCGCGAAATTGGCGTCCTTCTGGTGGCGGCATTCATTATCGCTTTGGGGTTTGGGCTCATCGCCCCGATCCTGCCGCAGTATGCGGTGAGTTTTGATGTGGGCGCGGCGGCGGCCAGTGTCATCGTGAGCATCTTTGCCTTTACCCGTTTGATTTTCGCTCCGGTGGCCGGCGCGTTGGTGGGCAAGCTCGGGGAACCGCGCATCTACGTCACAGGGGTCTTGCTGGTGGCCGTATCAACGCTGTTGTGCGGCATCGTCCAGGATTACACCCAGTTGCTGATCGCTCGCGGGCTCGGTGGATTCGGCTCAACCATGTTCACCATTTCCGCTATGGCCTTGATAGCGAGGCTTTCACCCGAAGAGTCCCGCGGCCGCATTTCCGGGCTGTACGCCGGCGCCTTCTTGCTGGGCAACGTTGCCGGTCCAGTGCTCGGAAGCTTCTTGGCGCCGCTGGGCATGCGCCTGCCGTTCTTCATTTACGGCACCGCCCTGGTCATTGCTGCAGCCGTGGTCTACTTCGCGCTGGGCCGCCGCCGCGACCTGGACCGGGATGCCGAGGATTCTGCCAAGACCCGACAAGCCATTGAAGTAGTCACGACCCGGGAGGCGCTGAGCTCCCCGGCCTATCGCGCGGCGCTGTTCTCCGGTTTCAGCTATGGATGGCTGGCCTTCGGTATTCGAAACAGCATGATTCCGCTCTTTGCCTTATCCGTTTTCGGGCAGGGCTTGGGCACCACGATTGCCGGATTGTCGATGGCGCTGTTTGCCATTGGCAATGGCTGCGCACTGCTTTTCTCCGGGAAGCTGACCGATAAGGTGGGCCGCAAGATGCCGGTCATGATTGGCTTGGCCCTCTTGCTGCTGTCCATCGGATCTATGGGGATTTTCACCTCGGGCGCCGGCTTCGTCATTTGCTCGATTTTCGCCGGCTTCGGCGGCGGCATCCTCGGACCGGCGCAGCAGGCGTCGGTTTCCGATGTCATCGGCACAGGACGCAACGGCGGCAAGGCATTGGCCGGGTTCCAGATGTGCCAGGACTTCGGAGCGATTATCGGTCCACTGCTTGCAGGGTTCCTGGCTGACGCGCTGAACTATGAAATTGCCTTTGGAATCTCAGCTCTGGTTGCGCTGGTGGGCTTGATTGGTTGGGCGATGGTCCCCCGCACGATCCGCCCCGTGGCGTTGGACGTGGACTCCGCAGCTCCAAAGAATCCGAGCTAGTCCCCGGCGGCGGGCAGCAACGCTCGGCACCGGAACCCGGTTTTAAAACGATGGAGTGAATGCCAATTATTGGCATTCACTCCATCGTTTTCTTGTGCGCGCTCAGACGAGCTTTGCCTTGCGCAGATCGATGCTCAACGCACCAGTGACTGTCCGGAACACAATCGCACCGGCATAAGTTGCTTCCTTGACGTTGGCCGGCATGCGAATACGCCGGGTTTCTGCGTGGTCGTACCTGACGTGTATGTCTGCTTTGCCCTTGAGGCTGGCGCCCAACGTTGCATAGGAAATCTTGGCTATGTACTGCCCGGAATCTTGATCCACGATAGGGAACTGCAGACGACGATCGGTTTCGCGTTCGTCAATATAGACTCCACGAGGAGCCGGCCCAATGGCAGGGCTGGCGAAGCGCAGTTCGAAATGATCGCTCTTGCTGGTGGCCTTGATCAGCTCCGGGCGCCCAGCAACGTCATCATCCTTCGCCGCCAGCCGCTTCAGTTCTTCGTAGTCCCCTGCAATAATTGCCGCGGCCTTGGCAGCATCGTGATCGCTGAGCACTTCATTGGTGCGCTCGGCCAGGAATTCCTGGACGTACGGGCCAAATGCCGCCGTCCACAACTTGGCACGGGCTTCACGGTATTTCAAGAACCGCTCCCCGGTGAAGAACTTCAAGCCCTTGCGCTTGAATAGGCCGGCAATCAGGCGGCGGCCCAGCTCTGGATCGTCAAGGGTGTTGCTGCGAATCGTATTGCTGATGTGCGTCATGGATTCGACGTAGCCCATTGGCTCAAAAGGCTGGGCACTGATGTTGTTCCCGTCCCCGCGTTCACGAATGTAGTAGTAGTCGTAATCGCCAAGGACGCTCACGCGCTTGGCATGCAGGTAGCATCCTGCCAGCACCATCCCATCTTCGAGGCGGACTTTTTCCTCAGCAAAGCGCAGGCCGTGATCGAGGATCATCTGGCGCCGAATGAGCTTCTGCGGCATCAAAGTCGCAAAGATCTGTTCGAGTGGCACATCGATCTGGGTTGAGGAGAACAGCGAAGTGCGGATCACTCGACCGCCAACGGGAACGAGTTTTGGGGCGAGGACATCTACATCATGTTCCAAGGCGAAATCGCGCATGCGCCGCAGCGCTTCAGTTCCCAAGGTGTCATCAGAATCCGCGTAGAAAACATACTCGCCCTTGGCTAGTGCAGTTCCGACATTGCGAGGCTTGCCGGGCCACCCGCTGTTTTCCTGATGCACGACGGTGAAGTTGTCGTTGCGCTTGGCATAGACGTCCAGGATCTCACCGCCGAAATCAGTGGATCCGTCATTAACTGCAATGACCTCGTAAAGGCTCTTGTCCAAATCCTGCAGTTCCAGGGAGTTGAGCAATTCAGTTAGGTAGGGCATTGAGTTGTAAACAGGAATGATGACGCTGACGAAAACTCCGACCGCTTTCGGCTCAGCAGTCTTTTCCACCGCTTGAGAATCATCGGAAGTTTGCGGGGCCATGGCCTTGGCGGGCCTCGCGGGGATCACTGGTGCCGCAGGCTCGCCCTGATCCGGCGGGGACACCTCGTGCGAAACATTGCCACTTGAAGCTTTACTGCGCCTTCTAAACAGAGCCATCAATTTCCCAAATTTCAGAACCCTTCCGGGTTCGATGTATGTCTACCCTAATTATATACAGAGAAGCAACACTAGATGCGACCACCTAGGAGGTGCTATTTCCCACCTGATTAGTAATGTTACAAATTCATAACGATCGCTCCGATTGGGCTTTGACCACTCTAATCCTCTCGATGGAAGATCGCGAACCCTCTCCCATCGGCCACCACGGTCCGCTTCACCTCGATAGAAATCGACGCGACACCTCGGTAATGTATTGAACCCGTCATCCTCGCGAAGCTAGGGTTTACCCGTGCTAAAGAATTCCGTTATCCACGAAGAGCTGTTTGTCGGCCACGACCTCGCCCTCGACTATCACGACGGCGGTTTTCCCATATCAATCGTCACTTTCGAGGCGAGGAACAAGTATATTGACGCCATTGAGCCCAGCCCCTTCGAGGGCGGCTATGGGCGTGGCATATTTGCACAACTTGGCATGAATGAATTCCTGGTTAAGCGCAGCAGAAACCACTGGTACCAAACAGATGAAATCGAACAAGTCGTCGACATCATCAAGCAACGTGCCGAGGGGACCACTTTAATCACCTACGGCGGGAGCATGGGTGGCATGGCTGCCATCAGCCTCGCGACGAAACTTGGCGCGAAAACGTTCATTGCCCTTTCGCCGTTGTACGATATCGCCACTGACGGCGAGGTCAAGGACGATCGATGGGGCGATGAAGGACATCTTTTTGACTTCAAGCATAATTACATCCGTTCAGGAGACTGCAAGGACGCCCAAGGCTACGTCTTCTATTGCCCAGATACGGTAGACGTTGAACATGCCCAAGGCATCGAGCGCATGACCAAGGGAACACTGGTTCCATTGGAATATGGCGGGCATCCGGTTTCGTTCTTTTTGAATGACACCTACAAGCTCAAGCGCCTCGTCAGCGAGATTGCCCACGGCGAATTTGACCTGGACAACTTCTATAAAGTAGTGAGAACCAACACCGAGCTCACGCACTATCCGCACGAAAAGCAAGCTGCCGAGTTTTCCCGGCAAGGAAATAGCGCCGCCGCCATTAAGGCCATGCGCACCGCTGAGTCCATGAATCCAAAAATCGCGCGGCTGCCCTATCGGCTTGGCGAAATGCTGCTCACCGCCGGCGAATACGAGGAAGCCAAATTGGCGTTTCAAAGGTCCGTGGCCATTGACCCGTCATTGGCCCGTGCACATGCGCGCCTCAGCAGGATTCACGAAAAACAAGGGAACCTGTCGGATGCCATCCGGGCCATTCGCCAGGCAGTCAAAGCGGCGCCGTCGAAAGCAGATGCCCGCTTGCGCCTAGGAGAGCTGCTGCTGAAGGCTGGCAGATCAAAAGAGGCAGAAGCCTCCATCGGCCGCTCCCTGCAGATCAATGCCAACCAACCGGCGGCGCACGTCCGCTTGAGCTATGCGTACGCAGATCAAAACCACTGGTCCGATGCCGTAGATGAAATGAAGCGCGCCGTCGCGCTGGCACCCGAGAAATCGGAATATTACCTTCGACTGGGTGAATGGCAGCTGAAAGCACAGGACTACCGTTCTGCTCAAGTCTCGATGCAACGGGCCATCGATATGTCCCCCGGGAATTCGCACTACCACGTACGCCTCAGCTACGCCCATGCCGCGCAAAAGGACTACCAGCAGGCGGCAAGCGCCATGGAACTGGCCTGCCGCATTTCACCGGACAAGCCAGCAGCGCATCTGCGCTTGGGCGAATGCCTGATCAAGGCTGGTGACCTCTCCGGAGCAGAAGCCGCCATGGGTGAAGCCGTTCGGCTGGATCCGCAATGGGAGCGAGCCCAAGAACGCTTGGCAGCTGTGCAAACAGCCATCGCTCGGCGCCATTTGGCCAGCGCCGGCCAGTAGGCGCGGTGCTGTTCGCCTATATCCCTAATGCGCTTTTCACTGCAGGAAGGCTCCTCCCCCGTGGCCATGTGATGGCATGGGGCGAGGAGCGGCGACCCCGCTAAGTGAGGGTTCGTTCCATCTTCTGGCTGATGACCGTGGTGACACCGTCACCACGCATGGTGACGCCATAAAGCGCATCGGCCACCTCCATGGTCTTCTTCTGGTGGGTAATGACGATCAGCTGGGAGGACTCGCGAAGCTCCTCGAAAATCGTGATCAGGCGGCCCAGGTTCATGTCATCAAGTGCCGCCTCGACCTCGTCCATGACATAGAAGGGCGAAGGGCGCGCCTTGAAGATGGCAACGAGCAGGGCCACTGCCGTCAGTGACCGCTCGCCACCGGAGAGCAACGACAGGCGCTTGATTTTCTTGCCGGCGGGACGCGCTTCGACTTCGATGCCCGTGGTCAGCATGTGTTCTGGATCGGTGAGCACAAGTTGGCCCTCGCCGCCGGGGAACAGCCGGTCAAAGATCCGCTTGAACTGAACCGCGGTGTCGTTATAGGCCTCGGTGAAGACCCGCTCCACGTGGGCATCCACATCGGCAATGATCTGCTCCAGGTCTCCCCGGGACTTCTTCAGGTCTTCAAGCTGGCCCGAAAGGAACTTGTGCCGTTCTTCAAGGGCCGCAAATTCCTCGAGCGCGAGGGGATTGACCTTGCCCAAGGCCGATAGATCCCGCTCCGCTTTCTTCAGGCGCTTTTCCTGTTCAACGCGGTCAAAGGGCTTGGTTCCAACGGGGTTGCCGTCTTCGTCGACATTTTGGCGCAGGCTCCCCCATTTATCATCTTCATCGATGGCTTCAGGGATCAGTTGATCCGGGCCATAGTTGGCAATCAGGTGATCGGGAGTGAATCCCAGTTCTTCCAGGGCCTTGGTTTCCAGATTCTCGATGCGCAGGCGCAATTCGGCTCGGGCCATCTCATCGCGGTGCACCGCGTCGGCCAGCCTGGCCAGTTCGGCACTGAGCTGCTCGGCCTCGGTGCGCTGGTTGCCGAGCATCTGGTCGAGTTCGGCTTTTTTGGAAGCAAGTTCTTCACGTTCCTGCCCGGCCATGGACACCGAGACTTCGATGAAGCGCAAAACCCGTTCGGCGGCCTGTTCGACACGGCTCGCGTTGGCAGCCTGCGCCTTGCGCTGTTCGGCCCGGCGGGCTGCGACTTCGCGGTGATTGCGTTCTGCAGCTGCGGTACGGCGAAGACCCTCGATCCGCGAGCGCAGCGCCGATACTCGCTCCTCGCTGCTGCGCAATGCCAGGCGGGCTTCTAGTTCCTGCTGGCGCGCGGCAGCGGCGGCATCGGCGAGCGCGGCACGCGCTGCGTCATCGATGGTTTCTTCTTCCTGGTCCGTGGATGCAAGCTCCATGCGCTCGGTGATCTCTTCAAGGGATTCCTGCTCGATTTCCAGCTTCTCGTTCGAGGTTTCCAGACGCTCGATGAGCTTGAGCTTGTCAGCCTGCGCGCTGCGCAGCTTTTGTCCCAGTCGCGCCAGATATGAACTGAGCTCATCGATCGTGGCGTCCGATTCGGTCAGCGCCGAGAGCGCATCTTCCCGTTGCTGCTGGGCGACGGAGAGCTGCGGTGCACGCGCGGCAATGCGCTCCTCGACCAGTCCGAGTTCGCCCTGGCATTCGTTCAGTTCGGCCTCGGTTTGCTCCACCATGGCCTGTTGGGCAATCAGCGACGCTCCGGCGGCATCACCCACGGAGCTGCGCAGGGACGAGAACGTGGTCCCGTCCAAGGTGGTCACCTTCGCCTTTGGATATTCAGCCAGCACGCTGCGTGCTTGGCCGAGTTCTTCAACGACGTAGTGGTCTTCGAACAGCTGATCCAGCAGCGCGGAGACCTTGTTCTCCGAACTGACGACTTCGCGGGCGCTAATGGCGTTGTGGAGCTTTGGCGATGGCGCGGCGGTTTGGCCGATATCCGCGTGCAGGAAGACGGCGCTGGACTCCTCGGACTGGAGCTGCTCCAGCAGACCGGCTGCCGATCGGGCGTCAATTGCCACGAGCGATTCCGCGTTGTCCCGAAGGATCGCTGCGACCGCTTGCTCGTAGCCGGGGTTCACGGTCATCAGCTCGCCTAGGCGCCCGAGCAGCGCAGTCGAAGCCGACTGCAGCAGCTGCGAGGACTGGTCATCGGGCTTGGTATTGAGCTTCAGCGCTTCAAGCCTTGAGCGCAAGCCGGAGACGCGCACCGACAGTTCGCGTTCCCGTTGGGTATCGGCCTGCTGGGCTTGGGCCAGAGCGGAGAATTTCTTGTCCGCCAGCTCAAATTCCTCGTTCAGCTCTGTTTCGCCGGCAAGTTGGGATTCCAGCTCGGCAGAGACTTCATCATGGGAACGCTGATCGAGCTGCAGCTCCGAGTCAAAGGATTGAACGCTTTCCTGCAGCCGGATAATCTCTGCCCGGGTCACGTCCACCCGGCTGCGCGCCGAGGCGACTTGCGAGGCCAGGCGGGAGATTCCTTCGCGGCGGTCTGCCGCGGCACGGAGCATGGCCGCCATGCGCTGCTGCTCGGCCCGGGACTGTTCTTCAGCCTCTTCCTTGGCCTCCACGGCTTCGGCGAGGATTTCGTGCCGGTCTTCCAGCGCTAGTTCAAGCTCTTCGAGTTCTTCGCCCAGGCGTTCGGCCTGGGATTCGAGCCGTTCAGGATCACGGCTGGAATCAAAGTGGGTTTCATTGCTTTCCAGCAGTTTGCTGCGTTCGCGGGCCAAGGCCGCCAAGGAGCGGAACCGTTCGGCCTGGGTGCTCAGTGCCACCCAGGTATCTTGCATCTGCCCCAAGCGCGGGGTGACATTTTCGACCTGGGCGCCAAGTTCGGCGATATGCCTTTTGACCCGTTCGAGCCGATCTGAGGCTTCTTGCTGCTGCGCCTGGATCTTGGACTCGTCATCGATGTCCTGGGCAAGCCGGTTATTGAGGGTCACCAGGTCATCAGCGAGCAGGCGCGACTTGGCATCACGCACATCATGCTGCACGCTTTGGGCGCGGCGCGCGATCTTTGCTTGCCGTCCCAAGGGGGCCAGCTGGCGGCGGACCTCGGCATTGAGGTCTTCAAGACGGTCGAGGTTGCCCTGCATGGCCTGCAGCTTGCGCAGGGTTTTTTCTTTCCTGCGGCGGTGCTTGAGCACCCCGGCGGCTTCTTCGATGAATCCCCGGCGGTCCTCGGCGGTAGCGTGCAGGATGCGGTCCAGCTGCCCCTGGCCGACGATGACGTGCATTTCCCGGCCAAGTCCTGAATCCGAGAGCAGCTCTTGGATATCAAGCAGGCGGCAGGAGTTCCCGTTGATGGCGTATTCAGAGCCGCCGGCGCGGAACAGCGTGCGGGAAATGGTCACTTCAGCATAGTCAATGGGAAGCTGGCCATCTGCATTGTCAATGGTCAGCGAAACGTGGGCGCGGCCCAAGGGCGGGCGTCCGGACGTGCCGGCGAAGATGACGTCTTCCATCTTCCCGCCGCGAAGCGTCTTCGCTCCCTGCTCCCCCATCACCCAGGCGAGCGCATCAACGACATTGGATTTGCCGGAGCCGTTGGGGCCAACCACTGCGGTGACGCCGGGTTCGAACTCGAACGTTGTTGCCGACGCGAAAGACTTGAATCCGCGAACGGTAAGAGTCTTTAGATGCACGGCGTGAAGTTCCTAAGTTTGGGTCGGATCGCTAAGGTTGGTTTGGGCAGTAGCACTCAATCCTTCACGCAATTCTAGCGAAGCGTGTTCGGGTTTTTCTGATTCTGCTCGCACATACCATCAAGAAATATCGAGGGATAGATCATTCCATGAGCATTCTGAGCCAGATTGACCAGTGGCCTTCCGCGAACGCAGTTTCCGTCGTCATCGATGGCCATGGTGGCGTGGTCGACCAGCACGGTGAGCTGAACCGCGTGTATTCGCTGGCCTCGGTCACCAAGCTGCTCAGCGCCTACACTTTCTTGGTAGCACTGGAAGAAGAAGCGATCAGCCTCGACGATCCCGCCGGCCCGGAAGGGTCCACGGTCCATCATCTGCTGGCCCACACCGCCGGCTACGACTTTGATTCCGAGACCATCCGCTTTGCGCCAGGTGCCAAGCGCGGCTACTCCAATACCGGTTTCGAGAAGCTTGCCGCCCACCTTGAGGCACAGACCTCAATCAGCATGGCCGAGTACGCCGAAGAGGCGGTTTTCGCGCCGCTGGGCATGGCCAGCACCCAGATCGCGGGAAGCTGCGCCAAGGATGGCCGGTCCACGGCCGCGGACCTGGCCAAGTTCGCCGCCGAATTGCTCAACCCCACCATCGTGGCCCGGGAAACACTGGAGAATGCCACCCGGGTTCATTTTGAAAACCTGGCCGGCATCCTGCCCGGTTACGGGCGGCAGAATCCCAACGACTGGGGCCTGGGCTTTGAGATTCGTTCCACCAAGAATCCGCACTGGACCGGCAAAGACCATCCGGCCAGCACCTTCGGGCACTTTGGCCAGTCCGGCACCTTCCTGTGGGTCGATCCGGAGCATCGCCTGGCGTGCGTGACGCTGACCGATAAGAATTTCGGCCAGTGGGCGGTGGACGCCTGGGCGCCATTCAACGAGCAGGTCCTGGCCTCGCAGTTGTCCTGACGCAATTCAAGGAACGCCTTTCCCTGCTGAATTCACTGGGTCTCCACTCGCCACATGGTGGACATGGCTTGGCGAGGTACACAAAATGGGCCGAATATGGACAACAGCAGCACTATCCATAGTCCTATCGTCATTTGTGAGGCCGCATGGAACCGTTTGTCACCTGGCAATGGTGCAAAAATCATGTCCAAGAAATCGTCCTGGTCGATGCCCGCTGGTACTGGGATCGCCCGGGTCTTGATGCCTACCTGACGGGGCATGTGCCCGGTGCGGTATTTGTCGATCTCGATGCCGACCTCACCGGAGAAATCACTTCGGACTCCGGACGGGGCCCCTTCCCGGCACCGGAGGATTTCGCCCGGGCCATGTCCCGAGCCGGGATTGACGGTTCCAGGCCGGTGGCCGCCTACGATGACGCGGGCGGGGTCATCGCTGCGCGCCTGGCATGGATGCTGCGGCTGCTCAAGGTTCCTGCCGCCGTGGTTTCCGGCGGAATCCAAGCCTATCCAGGCGCTCTGGACTCCTCACTGGTTCATCCGAGGCCAGCTGCTTTCCTCCCCAGCCGTGGCCTGCAGGATCCCCATTGTCCACCCGGGACGTGGCAGCCCTCTCGGAAGCCGTGCTGGTCGATGCCAGGCCAAATAACCGGTATCGAGGCGAGGAACCCGAAACCGATCCGCGGCTGGGCAAGGTTCCCGAAGCCGACCCTCGCCGAGGGCATATCCCGAACGCGATCAATGTTCCGTGCCGGGAACATCTCGAGGCCGACGGATTGATCAAGCCGCCCCAGGCCATTCGCGACAGGTTCGCAGCCAAGGGCATTGTCGATGCCTCCGGCGTGGTCAGCTACTGCGGGGCCGGAGTGACAGCCTGCCACAATCTGCTGGCCATGGAATACGCCGGGCTTGGACAGGGCAGGCTCTATCCAGGAAGCTGGAGCGCATGGAGCCGGAACGCTGAGCTTCCTGCAGCGATCGGTCACTGCTAGGCTCGCTGGCCGCTTTGGCCGGGCTTCGTGCCAGCGCCAGCAACCTGGTTCACCTCCCAGAACTCCTATGAAGACAAGCCACCCGCCGCCGAAACCCATGTCGGAGAACATGCCTTAACAAGTCGCATCCATCCTGGCGAGGCCAGCGAGGTCGTTCGGCATAGTCTGATACAGGGCAGTCGGCGGCGCCGCCCGCGGGTACAGACTTCAAGGTTGTTCTCGTTTCCTCAAACGCCTGAGCCATTTTCCCTCTAGGGGAGGATTGAGGAGCCAATTCGCTATCGTTGAAAGATTCGTGGCATTGAGCCCGGCATTCATCCCGGGCACCGTCCCGCTGTCTTGTATATTTTCGATTCCCCAGCCAGGGAAAACGGCTGACGAATATCAAGCGCTGAACGGTCGCCATCAATGCCGCGAGGTGTTTCTCGGCAATCCCCTCTAACCCCGGCCAAGCTGCGCTACGAGTCCACTTCGGCGATCGCCACGGCGTACATTCTTCAATGGTCGACACGTCCTCGAACACGCCCGCGGACTTCGAGCAAGCCCACGGAAAGGGCTTCCGTGCCTCTCCCTTCGCAGCCGCCAACTGACTTGGTGGCCTAGGTGTAATACCCACGGACGCTGAATACACGCGGCGGCCCAACCCCTCCTAGCGCCGAGTGTGGTGGTTAATTCATTATGCAGGCAACTCTCCGACATTTGGAATTCCTAGCCGGCTCACCAGTACGAATTCATTCTTGGGGGCGCGAATTTGCGGATTGACCGGTGATGTTTTGGAGTGGCATATTGCCAACCAACCTTTGTTCTACCTCGCCTAGAGACAAAGATATTTCTCCCAACTCACTCACTATTCGGCCAAAGGGGCCTATGGCTACTCACGCCGAAAGTGGACTTACCCGTGTAATGCGTAGCTGAGTTTGGATTCGAGGGGTAGTCTTTGTCTAATGTTTCACGCCGGACTTCCATTTTTGGGGGAAACGGAGGTTCAGAGGAACTGGGAGAAATCCTACTCTTGGCGCAAAACTCGCAGCCAGCCCTCACACGATTGATCTTCGGTGAGGGCTGGACAATTTTAAGTGACTGCTAGTCGCTTGTTCTCAAGCGAGTCAGAATAGTGAGGCTAGGCAGAAAGACCAAGGTTATCCGTCGAATGATAGCGGTGCAGGAAGGCAAGAATCGCCTGCGAGCTTTCGATGGGTTCTTGTTCCAGGGGGTAGTGCCCAGAGCTATTGAAAACGAGACCGTTTACATTTGTGGCCAGCAATCGCATGCCTTCGGCAACGGCAGATCCCATCGCATATCTTCCTCCTATGGCGAGTACCGGAGCCTTCATCAAAGGGCCGGTCAACAACCCTCGGACGTCGGCGACGTCACCGTTCCGGGTGCGGTAGTAGCTGAGACCCGCTTCCAGGACGCCCGATCGAGAATAGGCCTGGATGTATGAATCAACTGCTTCGTCGTCCAGCCTTCGAGGCCCTGCGCTTTGCGCAAGAAACTTTCCGTAAAAGACAGCTTCGTTTGCGGGCACAAGGTGCTCGGCAAGTCCAGGCACACTGTTAAATGAGCCGTGCCATGTCGGGTAGTATTCTCGCCCTGGGGCGGGGATGCCGATGTCGATTCCCGGTAGGATTTCTTCTTCGACGACGAGCGCGGTGACCGCGGATCCAAGTTGCACAGTAAGTAGTGCGGCCACCGTGGCACCCCAGTCGTGCCCAACCAGGGCGAAACGTGTGATCCCTCGTCGTGCGAGTTCGTTACGAACCCACATGGCGAGGTCTGTTTTTCGGAAACTCTGAGATCCTTCTGGCGCAGCTCCGAGGCCAGGCAAAGTGATTGGGATAACGCTGTAACCTGCATTGCCGAGAACTGGCACCAGGTGCCGCCAGTGATTCTCCGTAACTGGCCAGCCATGTAACAGGACTACGGGCGAGGAATCGGGCATAACGGTCATTTTTGAAATGCTAGCATCCGTCATATTTGCACAATGAGATTGGCGCGGTTTCCTGCCTGAATGCCATTCCGCGCTGACGCCGATAATAATCCTGACTGCGCCCGCTAATAGAAATACCAGCATTCCGGGCAGCATCATTGTTGATCCTTTGCTGACACATAAATTGCCCGGATACAGGCGGATAATTGTAACAAGCATTCCTATCAAAGCTAATCCAACGAGTCCTACATTTTCGCTTGCTTGGATTCGCCAAGCAAGTGATGCACCGGGATTTTGCACCGAATATCAAAGTTCTACGCAACTTAGACGAGACAGACATAAGCAGCCCGATCCTATTCGGGAAGTCCTGAATAGGATCGGACTGCTTTTCGTTGGTGCTGTTACTTGGAGATGGTATCCTCCGTGCAGCTGACATTGTCGGTGCCGGACTGCTTAGCAACGCTCTTTCCATCAATGATGATCTCGCAGGATACCTTTTGCGATGTAGTGTAATCGCCACTGGTTACTATGAGGGAAGTTGCGTCCCACCCGGTGACGGTGGTTTCTTGCTCCCATTTACCCTTGAAATCCTCGTTGGACGTACCGCTGGTCGCCCCGAGCATGGCTGTCGCATTATTTTCTGAAGTTGCTTTGTATACAACTGTGGCTTCTATGTTCATTTCCTCATCAACACTGCTGACAAATGCAGCAGTTGTCGCGGTGACAATGCCGGCAATGATGATTCCTACAGCCCCGAGGATTAGACCTGCAATAGACAGCCCTTTCGCACGGTTCTTTCGCGTGAGACCAATGACGCCGAAGATTACGGCTAGTCCGCCAACGAAGAAGGAGACTATTCCCACGAGAGGAATGAATGAGAAAATAACGGCGATGATTCCGAGGACAAGAGCTGTAACGCCGAATCCATTACGCGGATATACTTGCGCAGAGCCAGATGGTCTTGGTGCTGCAGTCATGTCACTCTGCCATGGAGGACACGTCGAGAAGTTCATTTTCTGGTGTCGAATCTCCTCCATAAAGTGATTCGACAACGCTGAATCCGTCGAGCGCTCGCAGCAAAGGGCTTGCGGCTCGAACGTTTTGTTTCGCATGACGAGGATTCGATGCAACCTCCCGACATCCGATTAAGGCGCAACCTGGCTATATCTGCCTCAAGAGATGTCTACGAGACTTTCGTGTAGCTCCCCGAGTCTTGACCGACACGCCTGTCGAGATGCTGTGATTACCCCTGAGCCCGCGCGGCTCGCTCGCCGACAGGTTCGAATCGACAAAATCTCCGAATAGATATGACGAGGTTTATCGTCATATCGATGCGATAAGCCGTGTATTATCGTCTTATACGAAAGGATTCGTGATGGCCGGATACAAGATCGGCGGGCAACTGAACACCTTCGGCGAGCACGTGCACGGCTGGCGCATGGTGCTGGGCCTCACAGCCCAGCAGGTCGCCGAGCGCGCCGGGATCACGCGCGACACCCTGCGCAAGATCGAGACCGGGGACCCGGGGGTGCGCTTCGGCAGCGTGATGCAGGTCCTGCGCGCACTTGGAGCGCTCGACCAGGCAGTCGACGCAATCGATCCGCTCAGCAGCGATATCGGTCGGCTGCGGGCCGGGCGACTCGCCAAGAAGAGGGCACGATGACCACCGTTGAGGTCCTCGCCGGCGGCGAGGACGACGCCAGGCTGGTCGGCCAGGCGCACTTCACCCGGACGCGCAACCAGATCTCCACGACATTCCTGTACGACCCTGGCTACCTCGCCGGCGACGGGACGAGCATCGACCCCGCACTCCCCCTGGTCTCCGGCGCCCAGCACCAGACGGGTCTCGTGCGCGCCTTCGCCGACAGCGCCCCGGACCGCTGGGGCCGGAACCTGATCGAGAAGGCCGAGCGCGCACGGGCGCGCGCCGAGAGCAGAGCGCCCCGTCGGCTGGACGACCTCGACTTCCTGCTTGGGGTCAGTGACGACACGCGCCAGGGGGCGCTGCGCTTCAGGCTTCCCGGGGACGGAAAATTCCTCGGCAAGCCCTCCAGCGTGCCCCAGCTGGTTTCGCTGCCCGAGCTGCTGCGCGCGGCCGACGAAGTCGCCTCCGACGATGACCCGGGCCGGGCGCTCAAGCAGCTTCTGGACACGGGAACGACGGGACTGGGCGGCGCGCGGCCCAAGGCCTCGGTGCGCCTCGAGGACGGATCGCTGGCCATCGCGAAATTCCCGCACGGCAGCGACCAGTGGGACGTCATGGCTTGGGAGGCTACAGCACTGGACCTTATGCAGGCCGCAGGAATCGGGACGCCCCGCAGACGGCTCGCCCGCGTCGGCGGGCGCAGTGTGCTGATCCTGCGCCGATTCGACAGGACCGAGATGGGGGCCAGGATCGGCTACATTAGCGCGATGACGGCGCTTGGCGCGTCCGATGGAGACCACCGCGACTACGCCGAAGTCGCTGAAGCGATCCGCGATCTGTCCTTGTCCCCCAGGTCCGACCACCATGAGCTGTTCGATCGCGTCGTCGCCAGCGTCGCGCTCGGCAACACCGACGACCACCTGCGCAACCACGGATTCCTTGCCGATCACGGCTCCTGGGCACTCAGCCCGGCCTTCGATGTGAACCCGAACCCGGATCCGTGGCGGGCCCGCTCAACGTCGATCATGGGTGCCGATGCCCTCCCCGACGAGGCCGGCGCCCTGCTAGCTCTCGCGGAGGACTGCAGCCTGGACACGATGCGGGCCCGCGAAAGGATGGGCCGTGTCATCGCAGCACTGACCGGCTGGCGTGCCGCGGCGCAGCGCAATGGGGTCCGTGCGCAGGAGATCACGATGATGGCTGAGGCCATCGAGCCACGTCTGGAAGCGGTCCTCGCCGCTGCGAGCGCGGGAACAGGCACGTGAGCGCTTGACTTCGGCTGCGGCTTCACCGTCCTGTAGACCGGCACGTCCTCGATCACTCGACGGACAAGAAGACCGCGCCCGGCGTCGTGAAAGCCAACGATTCCTGCTCCCCCGGCTCGCCGACCAAGAAGTTCTCGGCCGCGTGCGTGCGGCCAGCTCCGAGCTCACCCGTCACTAGCAAGATGACAAACCCGCGTCCCATCGAGAGAAGCAAGCCTGTCGTGGTGGCTTGAGGATACCGATTTCGTGTTGAAGGGACAGTCGCTCGCCGTAATTCACATAGGGCGCTCGAGAAACCAGCCTTGCTCCCCGTTACGGCTGGCACGGCCATGATGTTCTAAAGCATGAGATACGAGTTATCGATATCGGCACGAGAAGAGATCACAAAATGGCCCAGTCCTATGCTCCCTGGCTACCGCCGTGCACACGCCGCCGCATCCAATTCGGATCCTGATTAGCGCCGCGGACGTGGCTGGCACACTGGGCAAGTGTAGGACGAACGCCCCATGAACGCGTCCCGGCGGATCACCGAGGCCACCCCGTTTTCGGCGCAGCGCAGGCAGGGTTTGCCCTCGCGTCCGTAGGCGTTGAGCGAGCGGGCAAAATAGCCGCTGGCCCCGTTGACATTCACGTATAAGGAATCAAAGCTTGTGCCGCCGGCAGCCAGCGCGCGGGTCATGACATCGATTAGTGCATCGTTAAGCCGCTGCACTTCAGGACGCCTGATCGTGGCAGTTTTCCGGGATCCCGACAGCTTGGCCTGCCATAGCGCCTCATCAGCGTAGATGTTGCCCACCCCGGAAATGACAGTCTGGTCCAGAATGGCGCGCTTAAGGTCGGTATTACGGTGGCGCAGGGCCAGATAGAGGTCCTCGGCGCTGCGATTCGGGTCAAGTACATCGCGGGCAATGTGCGCGGCGGCCTGGGGTATGGCGGGTTCGGTGGATCCTTGTCCGGCCGGCAGCCCGTCGGAGGTTGCTACCAGTGGCGAGAGGAACATCCCGCCGAATATCCGTTGATCAACAAATCTGAGTTCATCTGGATAATCCAGATGCTCCCCCAGAGACAACCTGACTTTGAGGTGTTTTTCGTCTGCCGCTTGTGGCTGCTCAACCAGTAGTTGGCCGCTCATTCCCAGGTGCGCGACGAGGACCGCCGGCACATCCAGCCCATCAAGTCCTAGCCAGAGAAATTTTCCTCGGCGCACCACCGAGGAGATGGTGCAGCCTGTCAAAGTTTGCTCGAAATCGAGCGGGCCATCAAGGTGCCGCCTGACCGAACGCGGATCCAGCACCTGTACGGCTTCGATCCTTCGCGCGCGCACCCATTTTTCCAGCCCTCGACGGACCACTTCCACTTCTGGCAGTTCAGGCATCTGCGTGGCGCCTAGCTTTTGGGTACTTGCTCGCCAGGATTGAACTGCAACCACGTTTGGTGGGCAGCTTCCTGCTCAGCTTCTTTTTTCGAGGGACCATGTCCCTGGCCGTAGCCCTTGTCGCCAATATGCAGTACAGCAATGTAGGTGCGGGCGTGGTCCGGGCCGGATCCGGTGACCTGGTAACGAAGCTCGCCAAGTTTGCGGGAGGCGACAACTTCCTGGATAACAGTCTTCCAGTCGGTCGTGGCTCCAATCAGCCGGGGATCCTCTAGCAGTGGGGTGACAAAGCGCAGCACAAAGGCTCGTGCGGCGTCCATCCCTTGCACCAGGTAGGTGGCACCAAGAATCGACTCCATGGTGTCAGCCAAAATGGAGGACTTGTTGGCACCGTTGGACTGGGCTTCCCCGCGTCCAAGCAGCAGGTGCTCTCCAACTTCCAGATCACGAGCGATCATCGCCAGGGCACGGGTGCTGACAATGGCAGCACGGCGCTTCGCGAGATCGCCTTCGGGCAGATCCGGGAATTTTGCGTAAAGGTATTCTGCAACGCAGAAGCCAAGGATCGAGTCGCCAAGGAATTCAAGGCGTTCGTTCGTTGGAATGCCACCGTTCTCGTATGAGTACGAGCGATGGGTGAATGCAAGACGAAACGTCTCGGAATCAATATCGATTCCGAGACGTTTCATAAGTTCTTCTTTAGAAGACATGTCTTAGACGTCTGCGACCTTGCGACCCTTGTACTCAAGGAACAATTCGGTACCAGCCGAGTCGGTGACAACCTTAGCCTGGTGAGGCAGGCTGTAGGTTACGCGACCGTTTTCAACGGTCTTCACCAAGCTCGGTGCGGTAGCCTTCCACTGAGAACGGCGGGCACGAGTATTCGCACGGGACATCTTCCGCTTTGGAACAGCCACGACTACTTCTCTTCTCTCTTGTCTGACGTTTTATTTGTTGTCGCATCCTCTGCGACATTGTCGGACAGCTGCGCTAGCGCTGCCCAACGTGGATCCAGAATCTCATGGTGATGCTCAGGGTCTTCGTTGAGGTTGATTCCGCATTCATTGCAGAGCCCCAAGCAATCTTCCCGGCAAACCGGCTGGAACGGCAGGGCGGTAACCACTGCGCTCCGTAATACCGGATCGATGTCAATCAAGTCACCGATTACCCAATACTGATCCACATCATCATCGTCTTCGAATTCTTCGCTCTCTTCATAGTAGAAGAGCTCCTGAATATCAGCCTCGTAGTCGTACTCGATGGAATCCAGGCATCGTCCACATTCCCCAGCAATTTGCGCTGTAGCGGTACCCGATACCAAAATTCCTTCATGCACGGCTTCAAGGCGAAGATCTAAGTCAAGCTCAGATCCTCCACGAATGCCGATGAGTGCATTTCCCACATCTGCGGGTGCCGGAACCTGCTCGTTGAGAATCTCCATTGAGCCCGGCGAACGGCCGAGATCCCTGGTTGAAAAAACCAGAGGCGAGTTGCGATCGAGTGCGCCATGTGACGATCGATCAGAACGCTTTTCGCTAATGATGACTCCTACTAAAACATAGTCCGACATTTCATCTTAGCTTGCCGCAACCCAAGATCCCAAACTGAAACCAGCCATCGATCCCTCAAGTTGGTGTTGCACTCACCACAACATATCGTAGCGTGATTCAAAATGAAGTTCACGCGCATCTGGCTTGAAGGGCCAAAAAACTGTTTTTGACCCCCTGCCAGTAGCCTTACCTGTGCGAATTTAGGTCATAACCTTAAAATTACCTAGGTTCATGGGCGTTTCAAGTCATGTAAACAGCCCTTAACTAGATCTTGATCTTATGCTTGTGAGAACGGTGCAGTTACTATCGGCAAAGGATCTGAGATGAAGCTATTGAATACCCTGCAAAGGGTGGCAAATCGTGCCCGTCAAAGTCTTGCTGATAAGCAGCAGCGTCAATTCATCGAGCGTCATGCTACAGATCTAATCCATGCTCCGGTTGGCGAAGACCGCTATAAGGCCGCCTTGTACTTCGCAGATGAGATGGTCAACGCTTATCAAATTCGCCAGTGGTACGAACCGATGAAGCAACTGGCCGATTTCATGCCAATAGCTGTCATCACTCGTCGCCCGGAAACCGCTTTGGCTTTGCGCGATGAATGCCCGTTGCCTGTGTACTACGCCCCAACGGTTGAAGATCTTGAGCGTCTCGTTGACTCCCAAGACTTGCGCCTGCTGTTCTATGTCAACCAGAACATTCATAATTTCCAGATGTTGCGCTTCAATGAACCTAAGCATGTCTTTATCTGCCACGGTGAGAGTGAAAAGTCCTACATGTGGTCCAACCAGCTGAAGGCGTATGACTTCGTATTTTCCGCTGGTCAGGCTGCACGTGACCGCCTCTCCTCGCAATTGCATAATTTCGATGCCCATGAACGAACCCGTCTCATTGGACGTCCGCAGATTGACGTTTCATACGCGGCTCCTTTTTCTCCAGACCCTGCCTTACCCACGGTGCTCTATGCGCCAACGTGGGAGGGCGACCGCCCGTCAATGCAGTACGGATCTGTAATTTCGCACGGCGAGCAACTGGTCGATGCACTCATCAGTGACGGGGAGTTCAATTTGATTTTCCGTCCTCACCCTCGGTCTGGCAAGAACTCTGCAGCGTACGGGAAGGCTGTAGAAAGAATTCGCCGTAAGCTGGCAGAGGCCAATGCTTCTTCGAGCGCACAGTTGTTCTTTGACGACACCACTGATTGGGGTTGGCAATGGAGCACATCAGATTTTTGCGTCACCGACATCTCGGCAGTCGCTTACGACTTCTTGGCAACGGGCAAGCCGATGTTTGTCACCCGACCAGCTTCTCGCGAAGCCACGGTTCAGGGTTCACCGGCCCTGGCCAGGGTGCCCTCTCTGAGCGCAGAGGCCTCAGAAAATGCGCCATCGCTCATTCGTTCCGCTCTCACGGAACATAATACGGACTTGCGCGAACTCGTTGAATACTACTTTGGGGATGTGACTGCAGGCGCCAGCATGCGCCGATTCATCACCGAGTCCCTCAAGCTAGTTGTAGGAGATGTACAGGCAGAACAGCTACCGCTCAAAAAAGCCGCTTAATCCTAAGACCTCATTGGCGATTAGAAATATTGACAAGGCCGCACCCGACGCAAGTGCTGAGAACATGGGCCCTGGGAAAAAGATCCGGCAAATCATGCCTAGTCTTGCGTCAGATTTGGTGGTGAAGGAACTTTTATGAACGTAAATCGAACCGTCAATAGGGTCATCAGTAAAATCCATACGAGCCTTGCTACCCGAAAACATCTAGAATTCATTCGCGATCACGCCGCAGAGCTGCGCAAGCTACCTGGTGGTGCGGACAGGTACAAAGTTGCGTTGCACTTTCCCGATGCGATGGTCAATGCATATCAGATCAGGCAGTGGTATGAACCGCTTCTCGCTCTAGCTGAGTTTGTTCGTGTAGTAATCGTCGTGCGAAATCCTGACGCCGCCATGCATTTATATAAAGAATGCCCTCTGCCGATTCACTATGCGCCAAAAATTGAGGATGTTGAGCGACTAGTACAGTCCCAGGATCTGCGAGTTGTGTTCTATGTGAATCAAAATATCCGCAATTTCCAGATCATGCGTTTCAATGATCTTGACCATGTATTCATTTGCCATGGTGAAAGCGAAAAAGCGTACATGTGGTCCAACCAACTCAAGGCCTACGACTATGTTTTTTCTGCTGGCCAGGCTGCCCAAGACCGCCTGCAAAAGCACTTGCGAAATTTCGACGCGTCGACGCGCTGCCGCCTAGTTGGCCGTCCACAAATTGATGTTCACTATGCGTCACCAATAGATATGAACAACGAACTGCCGACGATACTCTACGCTCCAACCTGGGAAGGCGACAGGCCGTCCATGAATTACGGATCGGTGCTTTCTCATGGAGAACAGCTGATTGACGCGCTGATCAGAGACGGCGGGTTTAACATTATTTTTCGTCCGCACCCACGTTCGGGCCAAAACTCAAAGGCTTACCGACAAGCTCTAGAACGAATAAAAATGCAACTGAGCACAACTAACGAAGACTCAGAAGCTCAGTTCGTTTTCGACGATTCTGCCCACTGGGGTTGGCAATGGTCGGTTGCCGATGCCTGCGTCACAGATATATCCGCCATTGCTTATGACTTTTTGGCCACGGGAAAACTACTGTATGTAACGAAACCCGTGTCAGAGGAAGCCAGCATCGTTGACTCTCCGGCGCTCGCACAAGTCCCAACGTTGAAGGCGAATGAAATAAAAGATTTCGCCAGCTCGGCACGCGAAGCCTTAGCCGACGAAAGCTTGCGGCAACCGGACTTGGTCAACTACTACTTTGGCGACATTTCTCCAGGTGCCAGCATGCAAAGATTCATTTCCGAATCTCTTGCATTAGTTGAAAAGCATAGCGAAGGTGGCCGCTAGTCGGCTTTAGCACGAAGTGGTGCCGGACCTTAGAGAGGTCCGGCACCACTTCGTTTTGGCAGTTGGCCAAGCCCTCCTATTTAAAGAAACGTTCCACGACCCGCTGCGATGCAAATCCGTCATCATGAGGAGCAAATTTCTTAATGAACTCCTCACGGTCCACACCGGCTAGGGGTTCACCGGCCAAGGCCGAGGATAATGTCGCCCAAAGGTCACTTTCGTTTTCAACGATTGGCCCCGGCAGAGCACTTTCGTAATCCAAATAGAAACCGCGAAGATTGTCCCGGTAGTTCTCCAAATCGTATGCGTAGAAGATAATTGGTCGACGCAACAACGAGTAGTCAAAAAACACCGATGAATAATCCGTTATGAGCACATCGGATGCCAAGTACAGTTCCTGGATATCTGGATGCCGCGAAACATCGATGATACGATGCCTCAGGCGTTCCGGAATAGTAACTGCGTTCGATACCAACACATGCATACGCAGCAAGAGGATCGTGTCTTCGCCGAAGCGCAAATCAAACTCATCCAAGTCCATCGGCAAATCAAACCTGAATTTGCCACGGCCTGAGGCAGCGTCGTCGCGGAACGTCGGAGCGTACAGAACGGTTTTGACCCCGGGCGGTATTGCGAGCTCATCGCGAATATTTTTCTCACGGTCCACAACGTCTTGGCTTGTCAAGATATCGTTTCGAGGATACCCAACCTCCACAGCTTCACCTGAGAAAGCATATGCAGATCGCATGATATCGCTGGTGTACCTTGAGGGTGAAATGAGATGCGTCCATTGACGCGTTGCTCTTGTAACTCGCTCCAGGTACCCTTCGTCGCGACCATGAACTTCTCGAATATCGAGGGCCATCTGCTTGAGTGGAGTTCCATGCCAAGTTTGCAAGAACACTCCCTTGGAACGACGCTGCACGTAATGCGGAAAGCTCTGGTTGTTTACCCAGTATTTTGCCCTGGCTAGGTACCAGAAGTATTCGGGTGACAGTCGCTTGACGGTGGTGGTCAAGGGATCCGTGAATCGGTGACTTCCTGAATAAACCCAGACCTTACGACGAGTATCGCCTTGTCGAATCAATTCCTCGTAAATGTATCGCGGTGAGTCCCCATACTGTCGCCCAAGTCCTGACTCAAATACGATCAGATCGTCTTCCATGGGAGCAAGCTTGTAGAGCTTGAATAGCTTGCGCATGACGTCGAAGTAGCGCTTGTTTCGTCGGAACTTGTTTTTCAACTTCACCGGTAATTCGGCGCGCCAGCCGACGCCAGTCTTTTTCCGCAACTCTGCTTTCTCAATTTCCTCTGTTACCCGTTGCGAATTATTTTGATCCCGATGCGTCATGAAGACGTCTGCACGATTGCGGTATTTGTCTTCCATGCTCTTGCCGCGTTGCAAGGTTTGCGCAAGATCCTCCAACAACGTCTCAGCGTCAAAGGCAATACGTCCTGGCAATTCTTCGTCAAGATTCAAGTGGGAACCTTTCGGCCCGAGGAACCGCGCACGATCAAATTGGAAGTAGTGAACCGGCTTATGCAGGAAACTGAAGTCAAAATTCACCGACGAATAATCGGTAATCATAATCGCAGAAGTTTTAATAAGCTCCTGAACGTCAATCTCGCCCTGGACTATCAATCGAGCCGGGGCACCCTCGAAATGGTCCCTGAATTGCATCATATTAGGGTGCAAGCAAAAGACGACTTCTAATCCATGCTTTTCAACAAGTGCCTGAAGCTCCGGCGAATTCAGTAAGTTTTTCCATTGTTCTAGATACTCTGATTCAAGGAAAACTTCTTCATTCTGCAACCAATCGCGCCACGTCGGAATTATCAGCAGCATGTTTTCGTTGATCGCAAGGTCGTTGGCAAGCAACGCGTCAAAGCGGGACAGCCCCGTAACTTTGACTTCGTCCGGCGAGTACAGGAAATCATTGACAATGTATTGCTTTTCGCGTTCCGACGAGACCATGAAGAGGTCGGTGGCAAAACCAGGAGAGTTCTTGCCGTAGTTGGGAACCATCCATTTAGTCCCCATGACGCCATGCTGCAAAAATACTCGTGTGGCCCTGCAACGTGAAGAGAAGCTGTGGTGCCTAGTTGGGAACAGGTAATCCGCGTGATGCGTCCCAATAAAACGCTGGCAACGAATAGCTAGTTCAAAATGCTCCTTGCTGCCATGGAATACGACGTGGTCCAAAGTGTCAAAATTCCGCAGATCCGGAGCATTTTCATCGATCACGTAGTAAGCATCAATGTCTTTACGCTCGCTTCGCAGATACTTAAATAAGTGCAGTCCGTTATCCTGCGCTTTATAGGACAGTTCGCCAACGATCCATATTGGCTTGGAGCCTACGCTCTGGTCATCTGGGAAACTACGTTGCTTGGTCTCGGCAAGCACTGCGAAGGCATCCTTGTCGAACACTTCCAGAATGAGTGATGTCGATTTGGCCTTGAAGGTGAAATATGGAGATATGGCTAGTGTCTTGTCACCAATTGTCAAAGTATCGGCACGCGTTGTAGACCGTACGCCAAACGGAGTTCGCGTCACGCGCATTCGCGAGACTTCACTGCTTGAATTGGATGACACCAAAAGATAGAGGTCGTAGTTATCTCCGCGGTCGATCTTGCTCCAGTCGACCGACTTGAAATCCACAGATGCAGACCAATTATAGATAGCACGCCCAAAGCGCTTTGTTGCAAGCTTCTCGTCAAGAGACAGCATAACCGGGGTCTCAACGGCGAAGTCCGATTTACGCCCAACAAGCTGTAGGGTCACCTCAGCCAGGCGATCGCTCTGGGTTTCCAAAACGCCGCCCAATGACAACTTGCCATCTCGAACCTGTGTGATGTCAGTGCGGATACGGTGCTTGAACCTCAGTGGACGGTTCAGCCCCAAAGCCACTTCGGCTTTCTTATTGATATATAGCCCTACACTGCGTTTGCCCGAGACGTATACCGAGCTTTCGCTAAGCGTGGTTGATGAGAATCGCCCCAATATTCGATGAGCAATTACCGGGCCGTTGAGAGTGACCTCGCCGGCTTCAATTTGCCTCCGAACTTCTCTGCGGCGAACTAGTTCTCCGCCTTCAGACAGCTGCAACCATGCTATGCCTGTTGGCAAAGCATCAAAATCCACATTAAAGGTAAGAGCAAGGCGAACCGTACCGGAATACTGGTCATCTTCTAAAGTAACCGAGTTGTCTTCGGCTTCGTCCTCATCAGTGTCGGCATCAGTCTCGGTGAATTCAGGCTCTTCGTAGACAGAAGAACGTTCACGATATTCATGCCATTGTTCAAGAAGCGAGGCCAGATCCAGTTCTGCGTGGATCTGGCGCAATTCGCCGTCCGCTTTGTTGACTAAAGCCGATGAAAGTGGTTGCACAGAAGAAACAATGTGGTTGCCGTGCAGTACGGATACCGATCGCACTTGATGCTCGACACGCGCGCCGATATGAAGTGTTCCCCCTCGAACCGAGAGATCCAGTTGTTGGTATCCGGGATAGTAGCGGTACTTCTTGCGCTTCAACCGACGGGTACGCAAACTTTGCATTGCAGACTGCGCTAGATCTTGTACAGATCGAATCTCAACTGGCACGAATAAGTCCTTCATTATTTTAGCCATTCTTTCCCGGATGACCTTCGGGAAGACGCTTAGCGTTCTTGCGCGAATGCCATGGGAAAGTCACCAACGACGTAGTGCGTTGGCTACCGGCCCATGTGATCCACTGAACAAGGTTACCCCTCGTCATCACTCAAACAGTGTTGAAATGCCACTGCTAACCTGAAAATAGTCTTGGAGTCGACTTCAGGGATACTTGACTAAACGGAGTAGCGATCCAATAGCTGCGGAAGTGAAATCATCATCGGCCTGGGCGGTAGTACAGAGGGCGAACTAGCTATGCCAACCCCGGAAGCTCTGCAGCTTCCCCTGGCGTTCACTGATCAATTCTTGAATCATGTTTTGGAAGCGCGTCGTTGAATCGCCTCGATTAAGATCTCCAAAATAGAACTGGCGCATCTTCAGGCGCTGTTCCTTATGCACGTCATGCGTCAGCGCACTGGTCAGCAGGTCTTGAATATTTTTAACGCTATCTGCATCTACAACATGGCACGACTGGGCGACAGGAGCATCGCGGTGAAGAATTTCCCGGTTGGTACGACGATCGGAAATGACCAAGGGGTTGTCCGGGTGAAGATAAAGATAGTCCAGGCCCACGCTTGAAACATCGGTAATCAATGCATCAGTCGAGTCGAACATGGCCAAGATATTGCCCTGTTCAGAAATTACGTGTTTCGCCCCAGCATCATTCGCATTCTTGAGCAGCTCCAGAATGCGTGTATGCGCTTGAGCAATATCCGGGGTAGTACTGGACTGAATGCGAGGGTGCGGTTTGTAAATGACCCGCCACAGTGGGTTTTCAAGCAGCGCCTCGACTATAGCGACACCGTATTTATCCAACGAAGTATAGTTATTATCTTCGTTTTCGCCTTCCCATGTCGGCGCATACATGACATCCAGTTTATCGCTTGGCGATAGCTCCAACTTGAAGTCGATATCTAGTTGCGGGCGCCCTGTCACTAGCAACTTGTTGTAATCGAAATCAATCAGCATGGTCTGATGCCGTTTGATGGCTGCCGGGCCAGCGACAAATACCTTGTCATAAGCCTTGGCCTTATTGGAGACCATCGAAAGCTTGTCGCTCTCGCCATGGTTTACGTGAACATGGACCAGTCGCGGGTGATCCAAGGACTGGAAATTACTGCGAGAGTTGTTAACGTAAATGACAAGCTTTAATTCATTGTCATCATAAACGTCCATGAGGTCCGAGAATCGGCGAACGAAGACCTTTGGAAGAGCAGTCAGCTTTCCAGCAGCCTTAAATGCGCCGAGCGTGCGGAACACCAGTAAGACTTCTTCTTTTTGATGCAGTTCTTCTAGAACGGGCAGCCACTGGGCAACCTGATAAATCTTATCGGCACCGTCTCCGAAGTACACGGCAACAGATCCAGGAAGCTGGATGTTGGACACGCCAACGTTTGCTCCAACGGGTCGGTTGACAAAGCCCATGGCCCGGTTAAGTCGCTTAGCTCCGGGCTGACGCCCAACCATGCGCAATAGGGACTTAATGCTGCCTTTGATTGAACTGCTGAAGTACTCGTTGGACATGAGATCTTTCAATAAGGTATTACAAATGCTTGCAGTCAGAAACTTCGCTTAGCTCAGTTCCTTGACAATCTGGCTCAGCGTATCCAACGTGCTCTTCAAGGACTGGACATGACGTTCATCAAATTCGCTCAGGACGCGCTTCATCTCGGTCGTTGAGATTCCCGAAGTACGCGGAAGGTAGACGACCTCCACTTCGTCACCGAGGTCATCGAATTTGCCCTTCCAGTCTTCACCAATTCCGAAGACCTTGGCATCGTACTTCTTGATATCAAGGCGCTTCTGCTCCCAGTTCTCTTCCGGGATGGCAAGGTCAACGTACTCGATGGCCTGGACGATTTCACGACGCTGCTCGAAAGGTACAACTGGCTTTTTGCCCTTGATCGCGTTGAATTCGTCGGTGGAGACACCAACTATCAAGCGGTCACCTTTGGCTTTCAAACGCTTCAAGATGTTCAGGTGCCCAATGTGGAACAAGTCGAAGGTTCCGTAGGTCAACACGGTCTTAGTCATTTAAATTTCCTTCTGCAAAGTCTATGTCTGGCAATTGAACGGGCGCGCTAGCTGGTGTGCTGGAAGAACAAGGCACGCGCTGTTCTTTGTGGATACACATTAATTATCGCGCCAGTAGTCCGATAAGCGTTAATCTTCTATTTACCTACCAGCTAGCCTAGCGGTAGTCCACTCGATCGGCTAAACCGATTCCGACCGACCGATACCCGGCGTTTATCCCATCCGCCTGATCAGCAGCGGTCAAATAATCGGTGGACGTCCCGAAAGTGTCATTCGAAGAAGCGTTATCCAACGCAGCTTCGAGCGTGGTTCGCGGTACCACGGGCTTCCCTTCCATCCTGCTTTCCAACCAGCCAAGTACTGTTTGACGGCGTTGGGTTTCTTGCGCATTCGCAGGCATTCAATGAGCATCCACGTTGTCGGGTAGATCCAGGTGAACGGCGCAGGCAAATTCCTGCGAGCAAGCCATACACGGTTGCGGGCGTTAAGGCGATAAAACTCTTCATGCCGGCGCGGGTCCACTACAGGGTGCCCGATGCGCATGTCGCCGGCATACCAGACGTACGTTCCGGTGTCCCAGATACGCCAGGCCAGTTCGATACCTTCGTGCGCGTACCAGAACCCGCCGGCCCAACCACCGGTGAGGTCAAAGAGCTCGCGGGTTGTCACGAGGCAGGTCTCCCCGACGTGGAAGACGCGGCTTGGTTCTTCCGCGGTGCGCTTCTTCAGTCGGGGAATCCAGCGCGTCGGATTCTGGTCACTGTGTTCAGGATCGGTGATACGAGGCTGGAGCAGGCCCATCCTCGGGTACTTCTTAAAGCGGTTTACCGCAGTAATCAAGAAATCGTCGTCCAGGAACCATGAATCATCATCGAGGAAGCAAAGGTACTCCCCCTCGACTTGAGCCACACCGGCATTTCGCCCGGCCGGAATGCCGAGGTTTTCCGGCAGGAAATGGGTCTTGATTCCTTCAGGAATGCCGGTTGGATCCCAACCGTTGCCAACAACCACCGCATTGATGACGACGTCCCGTTGCGCGAGCAACGAATCCAATGCACGACGCAGCTCTACCGGGCGGTTGCCCATGGTCAATACGACAACGCCGATGGTTGGAGCGAGTCGATTATCCATGCTCTGCCCTTTCCGTTTGTTTAGTTGCGGTAGCGAAGATTTACGCTTTCAACCGCGAGGACACCATATTTGATAAGAAGTGCCCGATATTCACCAATACGCAGGCAGGAAGCAGAATCCATATCATCCACTTTTCCGCCAGCCCTGGCATTCCTGCAATCGCCGAAATGATGGAGCACAGGAGAATGAGCAAGCTCAGCTCCACAGCATGCAGCAAACGGTGGAAGGGAAGGAAACGCGCCATTGCGCGCATGCGGCCAATGGCCGTTGCAGTAGAGACAGCTCGCGCGGCAGCAGTATCCGGTAGCTTTGGCAAACCGGCCATGCCCCGAGCAGCGTGGACCATCAAGGACTGCGAGCGATTGAGCACCAGCAGAACAGACAAGCATGCACCCATGAACAGGACGGGCCATGCCTGTGCGTTCATCGCGCCGTCAACTGAGAGTTCTTTGAACACCCGGTAACCCAGCGCAATGGGAATCAAGGCTTCTGTCGTATGGTGCCCCACCATATCGATGAAGATTCCACGTGGCGACTGGGAGGCGCGCCAGCGCGCCACCTCGCCATCAGAGCAATCGAAATACAGCTGGACTTGCGACAAGACGACCGCGAGAATCGGCCCCCAAATACCCGGTATGAGCAGCGCAAGCGACATGCACCAGCCGGCAAGAATCATCAAACCTGTGACTCCATTAGCCGTGATGCGTGTTCTGACCAAGACGGCCGTCAGGTAAATGGAGATATGGCGAAGATAGAGCTCGGCGGTCCAGTGTTCAGCGTTCTTCCGAGCTTTCACCTCAGGTGGCTGGCAGACAGCTCGGAGCTGGTCCAGCGTCGGATTCTTTGGGCGGTCGATAGTCACTTGACCCGGCCTTTGTCCAAAGTTCCACCGGCGCCAAAGATGCGTCCCTTGAGGTACCCGGCCGCCCACGGAAGATGAATGGACTGGAACGCGCCAGCGGTAAGGAGTTTCTCCTTGAGCCCTTCGCCCTTGGAAGCAAAGCCAGCAGCCATCGTTGCCGCCACATAGACCAGCGGCGCCGAAGCGGCAACATTGATCAGTGATTGAAGGGCACGGGGTGCGCGATCCTTGGTCAAGGGCGCAACGATCAAGGCAATCGACCCGAGACCCACTCCGGCAAGAAGCAGGGGCGGAATATCATGTCGCAGCGATTTGCCCTCCGGGAATCGACGTGCGATTTCACCGCGCCACGTGCCAGAAGCATAGGACTGCCGCGCCAAGGCCTTGAAGTTCTCGCGCGGGTAGTAACCGACCTTCAGTTCAGGGTCGAACCACACCTTGTGGCCAGCCTGGCGAATACGAAGGCAGAGTTCCCAGTCCTGGGCACGCCACATGTTCTCGTCGTAAAAGCCGACCTCGTCAAACACTTCGCGGCGAAAGATTCCGAGATAAGCGGACTCAGCTTCGCCCTCGGGAGCACCCGAATGATACGCGGGGCCACCAAAACCGAATTTGGAGTGGTAGGCCGCTGCGATGGCCCGTTGTACTGTTGTACGGCCCTGAGCGTCCATCAGCCCGCCAACGTCGTGGGCGCCGACGCGATACAGCGTCTCGACTCCACGACGGGTGTAGTTGGATGGAAGCTCGCTGTGCGCATCTACGCGCATGATGATCGGATGTATTGACTCCTTGATTGCCAAATTCAGTGCAATCGGCGTACGGCCTTTCGGGTTGTCAACCAGGGTGATGCGGGAGTCCGCTTCAGCCAGGCGGCGCGCAACAACATCGGTGTCGTCGGTACTCGGACCGAGCGCAATAACCAGCTCCTTCTCTCCGTCATAGTCCTGGGTGAGAATCGAGTTGACAGCCTCTTCAAGGTAGTCGGCCTCGTTCAGCACTGGCATGACGTAGGATACGCCGGGAAATTCAGTCATTCGTCTCTTACTTCTTGTGCTGCTGGTAGGCCTTGATCACGGTGTCCGGGTCGCCGTCCATTTTCTGGACACCCTTTTCAATCCAGATGCACCGATTGCAGGTTTCCTTGATTGAATTCATTGAGTGCGAAACCAGGAACACGGTGCCGGCATTTTCGCGAATTTCACGGATCTTGGCTTCACTGCGCTTGCGGAACTTCGCGTCGCCCACTGCCAAGGCTTCATCGACAATAAGGATGTCGTGTTCCTTTGAAGCGGCGATGGCGAATTTCAGTCGTGCGGCCATTCCTGAGGAATAGGTCCTCATGGGAAGATCGATAAATTCTTCCAGCTCGGCAAACTTGGTGATTTCCTCACGCATGTGTTCGACCTGCTCGCGGTTGTATCCCAAAGCCAGGCCGCCCAAGGTGATGTTCTTGTCACCAGAGAGGTCAGGAATCAGTGCAGCTCCGACACCCAGAAGGCTCGGGCGCGAACGCGCGTAGACCGATCCAGCCGCAGGTGGCGTCAGGCCGGTGATCGCACGCAAAAGTGTCGACTTACCCGAGCCGTTGGAACCGATGATGCCAATGGATTCATTTTCATAGGCAACGAAGGAAATGCCCTTGAGCGCGTGTACTGTACGCACGCCCCGCATCTTTGGCTGCAATAGCCTCCGCGCACCTGCGTTGCCCAGCGCTTTGCCACTGGAGAACACCTGGTATTTAACATGCAGGTTATCCACCATGACTACCGGCGTACGGGATTCGTCAACGGTCAGCGTGGAAGACTTGATGTCTTCCGGCTTAACGACATCGATGAAGGACGTATCGTCAGAAAAAATCGGTGCGGGTTCATACTCCGGGTGCAACTCCGGGTTGATCAGATCATCAAAACTAATTGGCACGGCCGTAACGCTCCTCAGCCTTCCAGAAGAAAATAAGTCCCACGACGAGCATCACGAGAGCCCAGACACCCACGACGACCCAACCCATCGGATCATAGTCGGCAGTGTCCATGATCATCGCTCGCGCTAGCTGCAGCGTCTGATACAACGGGTGGTAATCAAAGACAGTTACCAGCCAAGGCCAATGGCTGAGGATGCGATCGACACTGAAGAGGACACCGGAGGTGTAGAAGAGCATGCGTGTGACCAGCGGAAGAATCTGCGTGAAGTCCCGCACATGAACAGTGATCCTGGCGCAAATGAGCGCAACACCCATGTTGAAGACACTGAAAAGTGCGATGAGCGGAATGATCCCGAACCATGACCATTTCGGTGACGTTCCCAGGATCATCGAATAAATGAACATGATGGCCACCATTGGCATCAGCGTCAGCAGGTTCTGCGTAATCTGTGCAACCGGCAAGCTTAGGCGCGGAAAGGAAAGGGATTGGACCAAGGCAGAGTTGCCGGTGATCGACTTTGCCCCGCCGTTCATCGAGCTGGTGAAGAACTCAAAAAGGAAGACGCCGATAACCACGAAAACCGGGAAATCCGCAGCTTTTTTGTCACCTTGCAAGACACCAAAAATCACGCCGTACATGATTGCATTCATGGTTGGCTTCAGGACTACCCAGAGCATTCCCAAACGGTTTTGCTGATTCTGCTTCTGAACTCGAGCCTTCGCTAATTCATAAATGAACTCACGACGCTCCCAAGTTTGCCTCAGATAGTCGCCCAACGAAGGACGCGCACCTACACGGTGCAAGCCGAACTTGTCGGCCTCCTCTGCAACTGTCATGCTCAAAAGTCCTCATTCTCGAATGCCAACTGTCGCTTGGTTAGCAAGCACAGATGTTCAAAGTCTAGTAGATAGGATCCGTCATCCACGTGATTCGACAGGTGCATCCACGCATTTGTCACACCGATCACAGGGTTTACTCTGTTTCGGGAGGATTCTCTTCCAGATACTTCTGCATCGTGTCTGTCCGCAGCGCTTCACCAATTTGGGCAATCGCCAATTCGCTGGCCAATTCAATGGACTGCCCGTCAGCGCTGACCGATGTACCCGCGGTGGGCATGGTAAACATTGCCATGTTCTGAGTATCGACATTTTTGAGCTGCATCCCGAGCCCGACAAGGGTCGCTGCATCGAAGTCTTCATCGAATGTCAGATATGGCGACACGGTGTCGACAATGTCGTACAGCTTCACCGGGTTCGTGAGGGTGTCGGAGGAGAGAAGTTTGTTTGCAGCGGCGGCGATGAACTTACGCTGGTTGGCCACTCGCTGGTAATCGCCATTCGTGAAGGACTTGCGCTCGCGAACGAAGCGCAAAGCACGGTCGCCTTCGAGGTCAATTTTTCCTTCTGGGTAAAAATAGTCGGTGTCGTGGGCAGTGAACGGGATGTCGTTCTCGACGGTAACTCCCCCAAGCGCAGTTGATAATTCCTTAAACCCCTCAAAATCGACCATGGCGACATGATCAATTTTGGTGTCAAAGAGGCCCTCAACCGTTCGCATCAATAGCGGGACCCCGCCCAGGGATACAGCCGCGTTTAACTTGTTGCTCCCGTATCCAGGAATATCCACGTACATGTCGCGGACCATGGACATCACGTATACCTGTGAGCGGTCTTCCGGGATATGAACCAGCATCATCGAATCACTTCGCTGTTCCACTGCTCCGCTCAATGCGGCAGAACCGTCGCTGTCATCCGCTGCATGGTCAACACCAAGCATCAGAATGTTCATCGACTTGTCGTCTGGGTCTTTCACTGGGCGCGCTTCCTGATCAGCGTCAGAAAAGCCAAGCGCCAGCGAATTGGATTTGGAGTTGAACTGCCGCTGAAGGTCAAAGACGAAATAACCCGCGCCAAGTACGCAAACCAGCATTGCCGCCACAACGGCGACAACTATGTTTCTCGTTCGCTTCTTCCTCTTTCGCTCAACTTCATTGCGCGCGCTTCGGGACGCAAATAAGAATTCTTCAGGTTCTTCGTGTTTCAAATCATCTCCACCCGGGCTACCAAACTGAAGCCAACGGACCATCCGGGAGACTTCACGCAAAGAGCAAGCATACATAAGCTACTTGTGATTATGCTGAGTGCATTGACCGGGACCAAGAGTGATAAATGCCACTCCATTCGTGGCGTTCAAAATTAGAATAGATGAATCCGCTAAATTCGATGAAAATATTCAGAAATCTTTTCCCGAGTAAAATCCGGAATTGATTCAGTGCACATAGACCTGGCCAAATTCTTCAATCCGTTCCCATGCCGAGTGTTCGGATTCCAAACTCGGATCTGCAATTTCCACTTCACGTGGATTTCAACGGGGTGTACCTATGCTGTCCTGCAGGCGTCAAGCCGTGCACCGCGAGCACACCATTCGGGCTCCATGCAGCAGACCAATCGACAACTTCGGCAAGGACCGAATCCCAGTCTGGCGAATCAGATTCGCGAATATGCAGTAACCCTCGACAGCGGTAGGACTCACACTTGAAGCTTCTCCGTAAGCCATGGGCTGGCAGATTCCCCCGATAAACTTTGAGTAATCGACGAACTACTAAACCTCTCGAAGCGAGACCAGAACGTGCCTGACGCAAATAGGGATAGCAAGATGTCACTGCGGCAAAAAGCAGCTTTATCATTAGCACTGCTCGTAGTATTAGCTGTCGCTCTGGTACCCGCTATCCAAGGTATCGTCTCGACGCACAGCCATGCGGATGAGTCCTCCCCCAGCGCGATGCCCACGCCCACTTCCAGGACTCAGGGCTACGACCGGGTGCTGTTTGCGGGCGACTCCATCAGTGTTGGCCGAGACGCACGGCTACTACCTGAAAGCTTCCGCGCCATCACCTCGCGGAGGCTCAAGGCGACCGGAACACAGTCTATTACGACCATTGCCAAATCTGGGGCGAAGTTAAACTACATCGCCCAAAGCAAAACCATGCCCAAGGACCTTGATCTCGCAATCATCGAGTTGGGCACCAATGACGCTGGGGGCAAGACGCCAACCGATACCTTTCGCAAGGAGTACCAGAATTATCTGAAGCGGATCCGGGCCCACTCCCCTTCCGTAGACTTCGTCTGCTTGGGTGTCTGGTACCGTTCCGAAACTAGGATTGCGAAAGCTCTGGATACCGTCATTAGCGAAACTTGCGCACAAAACGGTGGGATCTTCATTCCGCTGTCCGACCTTTACGCAATCACGCAGAACCGCGGGCCACGAGGAACGAAGACGTGGAAGGGAAAGTCCGACTTGTTCCACCCCAACACGCAAGGGCATCTGGCAATAGCCAACAGACTCATCAAGGAATTATCCCTGCCATCAACTTAGGGTGACGACAAGGAGCGTGCTGATTTCAGCCGGCGGGCATTCCGCCACTAGGAGCCGGGTCCCGGCACCCCGAATTAAGACAGCAATGGCGGCCTAGTTCATACTAGGCCGCCATCACTTTGCGCATTCTGGATTCCCACCCTGGCGACGACGCTGTGTGAGATTCTATCGAGGTGGCCCTCGCCTAATTAGTCCTCTATTTTGGCAACGAACTCTTTCAGCCAAGTCTTCAGTCCCGGGCCAAGGTCGTCGTGATCTACAGCGAGGGTGATGTTGGCCTGCAGGTAGCTGAGCTTGTCACCCGTGTCGTAACGGCGACCGCGGAATACAACTGCGTGAACGCCCGAGCCTTCGCCTTCAGCCGAAGCCAAGACCTGCAAGGCGTCAGTGAGCTGAATTTCGTTGCCACGACCTGGGGCGGTGTGCTCCAAGACTTCAAAGACGCGCGGGTGAAGCAAGTAGCGGCCGATAATTGCCAAATTGCTAGGCGCCTCGTCTACGGCAGGCTTTTCTACCAGACCATTGACCTTGACGAATTCTTCGCCTTCGACAGCTGAAACATCAGCGCAACCATAGGCGCTGATCTGCTGCGGCTCCACCTCCATCAATGCGATGACCGAGCCACCCGTCTTCCGCTGCACGTCAGCCATGATCGAAAGAAGCTCATCGCGCTCGTCGATCAGGTCGTCACCGAGCAGTACTGCAAACGGCTCGTTTCCTACGTGCTGCTTGGCGCAAAGGACTGCGTGACCGAGCCCCTTGGGATCTCCCTGGCGAACGTAGTGAATATCGCCGAGGTGGGTAGCTTCGTGGATTGCGTCCAGTTTCTTCTTGTCGCCCTTGGCTTCCAGCGAGTACTCCAGCGAAGGAACACGGTCAAAGTGGTCTTCCAATGCTCGCTTGCTACGGCCCGTAACCATGAGCAAGTCAGTGAATCCTGCCTTTACTGCCTCGGACACGACGTACTGAATTGCAGGTTTATCGACTACCGGCAGCATTTCTTTCGGCATTGCCTTGGTTGCTGGCAGGAATCGAGTTCCGAGTCCTGCGGCTGGAATGACTGCCTTGGTGATGGCCCGTTGATTCATATTAGGAAAACCGTCCGAGTTGGTTTGAGGGAACTTTCAAGGGTCTCATCTTATATCTACCCTGTGTAATTACAAATTACATTGAGATGCGATCAGCGCAGCAGCCTTTTCATGACGGCGCGCGGAAAGTACTCCGCGACATCTCCGCCCAGCGATTGCACTTCCTTGAGAAGCGACGACGACAAGTGCGTATACCGGGAATCAGCCTGCAGAAATACGGTTTCGACACCGGTCAAGTGCCGATTCATCGTGGCCATTGGGATTTCGTAAGCATAGTCGACCGTGCTTCGAAGCCCCTTCACGATTGCCTCGGCTCCGTGCTCTTTGCAAAACTCGGCCAATAGTCCTTGGTCCATCGGAATTGCGCTGACGCCGCGCAGTCCGCCTACAGTTTCCTCGACCATGGCCACTCTCTCATCTTCGCTAAAGCGGTATTTCTTAGAGTAGTTGGTGGATACCGCTACGATCACCTCGTCAAAAAGGCTGGCCGCGCGCGCGATGATTTCGACATGACCATTGTGAATCGGGTCAAAGGAACCGGGACATACTGCTCTTCGCATGAATTGAACTTATCAAGGATTGGCGCCGATTGTTGGAACTTCGGTGAATGTCCCGTAACGATTCGTCGACTCAATGAATAACATTTAACTGTGGCACGTCCATAATGAACCTATGAGCATTTCCATGACTCCTTGGCAGAGAACAGCACATGGCGCGAATTTGCTAGACGCATCCGGCCAGCCCGGGGTGACCATCTTTGAAGAGATTACAGCTCTTGCCAATCAGCATGAAGCCATCAACCTGGGTCAAGGATTTCCGGATACGGAGGGCCCAGCCGAGATTCGGCAAATCGCCGTTGACGCAATACTTTCCGGCGCAAATCAATATGCGCCCGGTTCCGGAATCCTCCAACTGCGCCAAGCCATCTCGGAGCACCAGAACCGTTTCTACTCATTAGATATTGATCCCGAGACAGAAGTAGTCGTCTCCACCGGCGCAACCGAAGCCATCGCGGCGGCGTTGCTGGCCTTCTTGGAACCCGGCGATGAAGTGGTGACCTTCGAACCGTACTATGACTCTTATGCAGCGATGATCGGCTTGGCCAATGCGCAACACAAAGTCGTTCAGTTGAAAGCTCCGGCTTTTGAGCCGAGCATAGAGGAACTGCGTCAAGCCGTCACAGACAAAACGCGGGTCATACTCATCAACAATCCGCATAACCCAACAGGAACGGTGTTCTCAACACAGGTCCTAAATGAAGTCATTGCCCTGGCGCACAGGCATGACTGCATCATTGTTGCCGACGAAGTCTATGAACATCTGACGTTCGGTACCAAACATGTGCCAATCGCCAGCTTGCCCGGCGGCTTCGAACGCACAATTACAATTTCTTCCGCCGGCAAGTCGTTTTCATTTACCGGCTGGAAAGTCGGTTGGGCAACCGGTCCAAAGAACTTGATCACCGCGGTTCGCACCGTGAAGCAATTCCTCACGTATTCTTCAGGCCCGGCTTTTCAACCGGCTGTCGCCAAGGCCCTGGACCTGCCGGTGGCTTTCTTCGAAGGTTTCGCCTCTGAACTGGCAGATGGCGCGCAAATTCTTGCCGACGGACTTGAAAACGCGGGTATTCCGGTGATTAGGCCCAAAGGCACGTACTTTCTTGTGGCAGATATCAATGGCTTCAGGCATAGCGACGCCATTGAGGTGGCTCGCAAGATGCCGGCATCGGTGGGAGTTGCTGCTATTCCCTTGTCAGTTTTCGTGCATCCGGAAAACGTATCCAGCTACCAGGGGTTGCTGCGCTTCGCATTCTGCAAGAAACCCGAGGTCCTCTCCGCTGCGGTTGGGAAACTGCAGCTGCTTCCCGAGGTCCTGAACCGATGAGCAATAAGACACCAAAACGCTGGCTGGGATTCGTGCAGGAACATGCCACGATCTACGATGACGACCTGATCCCTGGCTCAAAAATCCTGGCCATTGGCGACGCCCCGCAATCACACGTCAATTTGGCGCACCCTGGGGAAGTCTTCTACGAATATTTGGCTCGCATTGCCAATCACCTGCAGGTTTTGCGGAGTCCCGATAAACCGTTGAGAATGCTTCATCTTGGTGCAGGAGCATTAACACTGGCGCGCTGGGCCAGCATTGCTTACCCAGCGAGCAGCCACGTGGCGGTCGATATTGAACGAGAACTTCTCGATTTTGTCCTCACGCAATTGCCCCTGCCTGCCAACTGCAAGCTCACGCCATTCGTGGCAGATGCCCGATCGGTTTTGACTGAGGAACTTGCCGGAGAAAAATTCGATGTCATCGTTCTCGACATCTTTTCCGGGCCGGAGGCGCCCGAGCATCTAACAGTCCCCGAGTACTACACCGAACTCAGGGAATCACTGGCTGCCGACGGGTTGCTCTTCGTCAACATCGGCGACGATCCCCCCTTGCGATTCACAAAATCACAAGTTGCAGCGGCAAGCTCTGCCTTTAACTTCGTGATGCTCAGTTCAACCCCGGAGATGTTTACGCAGAGATACCCGGGCAATCTCATCCTCACCGCTTCAAGGCAAGAGATTTCCGAGGATTTGGTCCAGCGTTGCCAAGACGCCGGACCCTATCCTGCAGAAGTCCGCTCTGGACTAGACCTCGACAGGTTCAGCAAACCATAGGTGAGTTTCTCCGTACTTCTTGTCGGAGAAATTCACCAACTGGCTTGGCCATTCCGGTTCTGGCGAGCGGCTCGACCGTTCAATGACGATGGTCGCGTCCTCGGCCAGAATTTTTGAGATTTTCTGCAAAGTTACCGCGAGCTCAGATTCGGTCAGCGGATACGGCGGATCCAGCAGGACCAAGTCAAAGGTCTTGCTGGGCAGACCAGAAGCAGCATTCACATAGCTGTCCAATACGGCATCAACCGAGCCTCGCTGAACTGAAACCGCCGTCGTTTTCAGCACATTATTGACTAGTGCCGCGTTTTGCTGGCAGACACTTGCCGCTTTGGGCGCCTTCTCAACGAGAACTACCTGTCGAGCTCCCCTGCTAGCGGCTTCAATTCCCAATGCGCCCGACCCCGCGAAGAGGTCCAAAACCCGTGCCCCGGCAAGAAGGTCCCAGCTTTCAAGGCGGGAAAAAAGCGCCTCCTTGACCCGGTCCGTTGTTGGCCGAGTCGCGTCCCCGGGAACCGATTTCAGCGGCTGACCGCCAGCTGCACCAGCAATAATTCGGCTCATTCCACTCTCTCCTGCTAATTCTTGTTCAAGAATTCTTTGGTTGACTCGTCAGCCCATGCTCCGGCTATTTCCACAAGACGCGGATACTTTTCTTCCCACAACGGCATCTTCATCAGCGCATCGACATGGTTGCGTGCTTGCTCGATAACCGTACGATCCTTGATGATGCTCAGTTCCTTCAGGGACGATTGGCTGCCTGACTGCTGGACGCCCAGGATGTTCCCTTCCCGCCGTTCGGCCAAGTCCGCCTCGGCCAGTTCAAAACCATCCATCGTGGACTCAATCGTTTTCAACCGCGAGACGGAAGCATGGTCAGCATCGAGCCAGGTCGTCATCAGGCAGGTCCCCGGCAACCCGCCTCGTCCTACACGCCCGCGCAACTGATGAAGTTGCGAGATCCCGAATCGTTCAGCGTCCATGATGACCATCAGTGTCGCGTTGTGCACGTCAACGCCAACTTCAATCACCGTTGTCGAAACGAGTATCTCAATTTCGCCTCGGGCAAAGGAATCCATGACTTGTTGTTTCTGCACGGAATCAAGTTGTGAATGCAAGGCCTCTATGCGGATACCAGCAAACTCAGGCATGCCAGCCAGCTGCTCTGTCATCGCCTCGACGCTCATGGTTTGGCCAGATGGCTCATCATAGGTTGAAAGTAGCACGCCTTGCTCTGCTGCAGTATCCGTAATCCGCGGGCACACCACATAGACCTGATGCCCCTTGGAAACTTCTTCGGTCATCCGCGAAAATAACCGCTGGCGATACCCGGAAAGCTGCATGGGAACAATATGCGTTTGAATCGGGGCCCGGCCAGCGGGCAGGCGCTTGATAGTTGATGTATCCAAATCGCCGAAGACCGTCATGGCGACCGTTCGAGGGATCGGGGTCGCGGTCATCACCAGCGTGTGCGGGAGGGCATCGCCTGATTTCGCCCGCAAGGCATCGCGCTGTTCCACCCCGAATCGGTGCTGTTCGTCGACAACGACGAGCCCGAGTTCGGCAAATTGGACTTGGTCGCCTAATAGGGCATGAGTACCGATGATCAGTCCGGTTTCCCCGCTGGCTATGCCCAGTAGTGCCTCGCGTCGTTGAGCTGTTTTTGCCGAACCCGTCAGCAGGGCAACTCCGGTGCCTTCGCCTTCGCCGAATAAGCCTGGTTCCGCCAGCGTACCGAGCATTTTCCTGATGGACGCAAAGTGCTGTGCGGCGAGCACTTCGGTGGGGGCCAAGAGGGCTGCCTGGCCGCCGGCATCAATGACCTGGAGTATGGCCCGCAACGCAACGATGGTCTTTCCCGAACCCACTTCGCCTTGCAGCAGCCGGTGCATCGGGTGGGCCTGTGACAAATCAGCAGCGATTTGATCCCCTACTTGGAGCTGATCCACGGTCAGATCGAAGGGCAGCTGGCTTTCGAATTTATCGGCCAGCCGCCCGGCGACCCGGGGACGGGCAATCGCTGGTTGTGTGCCCAGCTGGCGGCTGCGCTCAGCCAGTGAAAGCTGGAGAATGAATGCTTCTTCAAAGGCAAATCGCTGCCTGGCGTTGTAGGCCTGCTTGATCTCACGAGGTGAGTGGCGTTCTAAAAAGGCCCTGTGGCGTTCGGGATAGCGATGGGAGCCCAGGACTTCTTCAGGAAGGAACTCAGGCAGGTTGTCTTCTGAAAGGTGTGGGAGCAGCAGGCCCACCAAATCGCGGATTCGCTTATTCGGCATCTTCGCTGAAGCCGGATAAATCGGGATTGGACGAGGATCAGCTTGCGAGGCTTCGTCAAGAACCGCGTAATCCGGCTGGCTCAGCTGGAGGTGGTCTTGGTACCAGCCCACTTTTCCGCTGAACATGGCGATAGTTCCAACGGTCAAGTCCGTACGTGCTTGGTAGCCGTTGAAGAACGTCATTTTCAGTTCTTGCCCGCCTGCGCTGAGCTCATCGCTGACCGTCACCTCGAAAATGAATCCGCGGCGGGAGTGCATCTGTCGTTGGCTGACATCGACTACTTGCGCGACGACGGTGACATGTTCATCGAAAGGCAGTTCGGCTATGGGGGTAAGTTCGCCCACTTCGACGTAGCGACGCGGAAAGTGCCAGAGGAAATCCCCCATCGTTTTGTAGCCAAAAGCCTTTTCCAAGGCTTGGGCATTCTTGCTGCCCAAGTAGCTGGCAAGCTCTGAATCCTCGAATCGCACAGAACCCTGATCAGTCATCGTGAGTGCAAAGGTCGGTTACGCTGACATTTACCGGTTCACCATACTTGCCAATGAGTTCAAGCGCGGGCTGGGCTTCATCGACATGCACGTGCACACGCCATCGATATGTATCTTCTTCCAACTGATTCACCGGAGACATGATCACCGAGTTGCCCATGGCATCCAGCTGACCGCGCAAGGTCGCTGCGCCCAGCGCGTCCAGCGAAACGGTGCACATGACTTCGACGCCCGACTCTGCCTCGCGATTCATATGCACGTGGGGATCTTGGATCTTATAGCCGTGGAAATCCTCATAAGAGGTAAAGTCGGTGTCCGCGTTGCGGATTGCAGCGCATAATTCATCAATGATGATCAGCATGCCCACAGCGCCGGCATCTACAACCCCCGCTTCAAGCAGTGGCGCAAGCTCGGTTTCGGTACCTTTGACCGCCAGTCGCGCGGCCTGCTTCATCTGCACCAATAGCGTGTCTAAAGCGGCACGGCTTTCATGGTCGGTTTTGATATGGGCCAGTGTAGACCCTGCGGCCAAGGCGATCGCATTGATCACCGAAAGCATGGTGCCTTCAACCGGTTCACTCAGCGCGGACCAGGAACGGACTTTCGCCCGCTCCAAGCCGAGGGCAAGCAGTGGAGCAGTCAAGCGCTCGTGCCCAATCCACGGTTCGCTCAGACCGCTGAGGAATACGGCGAATAGGGTGCCGGAGTTGCCGCGCGCTGACTCCATTGAGGCACGCGCGGCAACTTCGAGAAAACCACCGATATCGTCACTTTCCAATTCGCTGACAGCATCATGCCCGGCCCGCGCAGTGAGGTAGAGATTGCTCCCTGTATCGCCGTCGGCCACCGGGAAAACATTGATGGCATTGAGCCGGTCAGAATGGTTCCCGAGACTCTTGACGCTCCGCGCAAGCCATTCGTTAATGGCACGCGCGGAAGTATCGAGCTTCTGGGGGGTCATGGAAAGTTGGTCCTTAGGTGGTATTACTGTGACAGGTCTGTTGACGCTACGAACTCGTCTACCGTGTCATTCTGAAGTGCTTCGCCGAACTTGTTGATGGTTTCCATATCTGGAACCACGATCGACTGGCCATCAGCGGAACGTCCCGGACCATTGTTCGGAAGGGTGAAGAACGTCATGTCGTCAGAGCGGATATTAAGCATTGACGAGGCGATTCCCGCAATCTTGGCCGAATCCAGCGTGTCATCAACGGCCACATACGGCGCGATTTCGCTAACAACATTCTGGATTTTTGACGGGCTTGTCAAAGTTTCCTTCGACAGGATCTGCCCGATCAGGGCCTTGACGAACAGCTGCTGGTTTTTCACGCGGCGGTAATCGCTGCCGCCGGCGCCGGTGAAGGCCTTGCGCTCGCGAACAAAGGCGAGGGCGTTATCGCCATCCAGCTTTTGAACGCCCTGCGGGAAGTAGTATCCCTTGGCGTGTACCGGAGTGAAGGCGATCGGATTGTCGATAGTCACGCCGCCAACGGCGTCAGTCAGTCCCTTGAATCCTTCGAAGTCAATCGAAGCCACATGGTTGATGCGGATGCCAAAAAGCCCCTCGAGAGTCTCGACGGCCTTGGGCACGCCGCCGCTGGCAAAGGCACGGTTGATCTTGGCCGTACCGACGCCCGGAATGTCCAGCCAGGTATCGCGCATGATCGAAGTGACAAAGACGTTCTTTCGATCCGACGGGATGTGAACCAGCATCATCGTGTCGGAGCGGCCGCCGTTGGGAAGCGTTGCAAAATCATCGCCTTGCTCATCATCGGAGCGCTCTTCACGAGTGTCGGTTCCGAGCAAAAGAATGTTGATAGCGTCCTTGGATTCGTCCTTGACCTCGGGGCGAGTTTCCTCAGCCGGGAAAGCATCAGCAAGCTTGTTGCTGTTTTCATCAAAGGTGCGTGCCAGGTTCCAGGCGTAGAGCCCGGCAACCAACGCTGCGATCACCATTACGGATAGAACACTAAAAAGTACTACACGCCCAGTGCGCTTCTTCTTTGTATGCTGCCTTGCTGGCTGCTCTTCGAAGGACATATGCTACCTTTCACAGTTTCAACTCAATACATCTTATCTTTCAGATAGCCGATGTACGCTTATAACGTGTCTAAAATCAGTGTCACAGCCCGACTGTCACCAAAACTTAATCCAAAAGCAGGCCAATTAGTCCGAAGCGCCATAGTTGGAGCGCTATTTTTGCCTCTTCTCACCGCCTGCTCATCTGTGGCAGCTGTGGACGCAGCTCCGGATGCTTCCAATCCGCTCTGCGCGGACATGATGGTAGTTCTTCCAGACGTTATCGGTGATGCTGATCGCCGTACCACTACATCGCAGTCGACCTCCGCGTGGGGCGATCCTTCCAAAGTGGTTTTGCGTTGTGGTGTTCAAGTGCCGACACCCACCTCTGACCCGTGTGTTTCGGTCAATGATGTTGATTGGGTTGCCCACGAAGATGACAAGACCGGAATATGGACGCTGACGACTTACGGTCGCACCCCGGCGACCGAAGTAGTGCTTGATCCGAATGTCATTCCTTCAAGCACGGTGCTCGCGTCACTCGCTGATGCCGCAGCAAAAATTCCAGCACAGAAGGCCTGCGTCAGCGTAGATAAATCAGAGCAGCTGTAGGCCGCAGACTGCGCAACAACCCAAAAATGGTGTGGTGCTCCGAATGCATTCGGAGCACCACACCATTTTTGGTTGCCTATCGAAAACTTACCTTAGCCCGACGTTTCGTTCAGTTGCCAGGGCAATGAGCTCATTGATCAGCTCACGGTAGTCAATGCCGGTTTTTCCCCACATCTGTGGGTACATGCTTGAAGGCGTAAAGCCAGGCATCGTGTTGATTTCGTTGATGATCCACTGGCCATCGGGCGTGTAGAAGAAATCAACACGCGAAAGGCCCTCGGCATCCAAAGAGTCAAAAGCCTTGACTGCAAGCTCGCGAATTTCCGCGGTGGCCTCTTCGCTGAGTTCTGCAGGACAGCTCAGTTGCGCGGCGGCGCCATCTACATATTTAGCTTCAAAATCATAGAATGTGTGGCCGTTATCCGCTACGACAATCTCGCCTGGCAAAGAGGCTCGCGCAGTAGAACTGCCGCGGCCTTCCAGCACTCCGCATTCAATTTCACGACCGGCGATTCCCTGCTCGACAATCACCTTGGGATCTTCGGCGCGTGCAAGCTCCACGGCGGCTCGAAGCCCGGAAGGAACGTCGACCTTGGTGATGCCGACGGACGAACCGGCACGGGCTGGCTTTACGAACAGCGGGTATTCCAGATGCTGGCAACGGGCCAGGGCCGCATCGCTGTCCCGTAGCCACTGCTTGTTGGTGATGACTTCGTACGGGCCGACGTTGAAGCCGGCTTGTTCAAAAATCACCTTCATGAAGTGCTTATCCATGCCCATGGCGCTAGCGGCGATGCCCGAGCCGACATAGGGAACTCCGGCGGTTTCCAACATGCCCTGGATCGAGCCGTCCTCGCCGAAGGGCCCATGAAGCAGCGGGAAGACGACATCTACTTCTGAAATCTCAGAAATCTTTGCATTGCCGAAGGCCTGGAGCGATGTCTTGTTCGGGTCGGGAGACAGTTGAACAGGGTGGTCAATGGAAGAAATCTCGGGAAGCTGCCCGGAGTCCAGGGCCCATCCTTCCGGATCCTTGTCCAACAGGGTCCATCCGCCATCGCGGGTGATACCGACGGGAATGACGTCAAAGCGTTCACGATCAATGGCGTGCATGACGCCGGCCGCAGTGACGCAGGATACCGAGTGCTCGGAAGAGCGTCCGCCAAAGAGGAGCAGAACACGAAGCTTGCGATCAGTCATCAGTTCAGTTCCCCTTCGGATTTCAGTTCACGTGACAGCAGGCGCGCTGCCATGTTTTCGACGCTCAATGAACCTTCAAGCACCATGACAACGGCTTCGGTGATTGGCATTTCCACTTCATGCGCACGAGCCAGATCAAATACTGCACGGGCTGACTTGATGCCTTCGGCAGTTTGGGACATGCGGTCATTGACTTCATCAAGGAATAGCCCCTGCCCCAGCAACCGTCCGGCGGTGTTGTTGCGCGAGAGAGAAGAAGAACACGTTGCCACCAGGTCGCCGAGGCCCGACAGACCAGCCAAGGTATCCAATCGTCCGCCAAGCGAGAGCACAAGCCTGGTGGTCTCGGCCAAGCCACGGGTGATCACCGTGGACTTGGTGTTGTCTCCCATGCCCATGCCATCGCACATGCCGACAGCGAGGGCAATGATGTTCTTGACGATGCCGCCAAGCTCCACGCCCAGCACATCGTCGTTGGTGTAGGGACGGAAATATGGTGCCGAGCAAAGCTCAGCGATCCACTGTGCCGTTTCCGGATCGGTACAGGCTACCACCGAAGCCGTTGGCTGCTCGCGGGCGATTTCCATGGCTAGGTTCGGTCCGGACAGCACCGCTACGCGTTCCTCGGGGAACTGGGTAACTTCGGCAATCACTTCACTCATGCGCTGATCGGTACCGCGTTCAAGGCCCTTCATCAGCGAGAGCAGCACGGCTTCCGGCTCAAAGTACTTCTTGAAGACGGCCAATTCGCGGCGCAGCGACTGCGATGGGATGGCCAGCACAACCAGGTCCGCGCCCTCCAGGACTTCGCGCTGATTCGAAGAAGCCGAAATGTTGGCAGGGAGCTTGGTTTCGCGAAGGTACCGGGAATTAGTGTGGCGTTCATTGATCTCGTTGGCGGCGTCATCCCGGCGCGCCCAGATCTGCACTGGAATGCCCTGGTCCGCAACGGAGTCTGCCAACACCTTGGCAAAGGTGGTACCCCAGCTGCCGGCACCCATCACGGCGATCTTACGTGGAAGCGGCTTTGTCATTATCAGTCCTCTGGAAAGTGATGATGTGGAGTAATGATTAATTATCCGGTTTTTCGAAGCTGCGGCCAGTTTGCGCCTGGCCGTGCTCGCTGGGATCCCAGCGCTTGGCTGGCGGTTCTTCTTCGCGCAATTCAGCCTGCAAACCAGTGATCGCATCCATGATGCGGTTGGTGGCCTCCTGGAGCACGGTGCGAGTACGAGGTCCTTCCCGCAAGTCATCCAAGTTTACCGGCGTCCCAACAGATACGGTGACGTGCTTGCGCGGGAAGAGATACATCTTCTTGGAATATCTCGGCAATAGCTCCTGATCGCCCCAATGGGCCATGGGCACAACCGGCGCGCCAGTCTGCAAGGCAAGACGTGCAGCACCGGTGCGGCCAATCATTGGCCACAGGTGTGGATCCCTGGTGAGCGTGCCTTCGGGATAGATCACGATTACTCCACCGGCGTCCAGAACCTTCTGGGCCTGCCTCAGGGATTCTGCAGCGCTAGCTGAACTCCGGGAAACCGGAACCTGTCCGGTGGTGCGCAAGAACCAGCCGAGTACCGGCGGCTTGAAGAGCGACTCCTTGGCAAGCCAACGGGGAAGCCTGCCATTGCTGTAAATCGCGTGTCCAACTACCAGCGGATCAATTTCAGTCAGGTGATTGGGGCAGACGATGTAGCCGCCTTGCGGAAGGTTTTCAAAACCCTTCCAAGACCGGCCAATCAGCCCGTTCATCACTGGCCGGACAATTCCGGCCAAGACTGAAAAGACTCGTTTAGTTTTTGCAGACTCCCCCGGAGCCAGGATCTTAACCACGAACAAGATCCCCTTTTTTAGTTGCTCAACTCAACATTGGCGCCCAAGCTCTGCAGCTTGTCCATGAAGTGCTCGTATCCGCGGTTGATGATTTCTATTCCGGTGACACGGCTGGTTCCCTCGGCAGCTAGTGCTGCAATCAGGTGGGAGAATCCGCCACGAAGGTCTGGAACGTCAATGTCGGCGCCGGTGAGCTTGGCAGGGCCGACGACAACAGCGGAGTGCTTGAAGTTGCGCTGCCCAAACCGGCAAGGAGTGGAGCCGAGGCAGTCGGTGTGCACCTGGACCGTGGAGCCCATGCGCACGAGTGCGTCAGTGAATCCAAAACGGTTCTCGTAGACGGTTTCGTGGATCACTGAAACGCCCTTGGCCTGGGTCAGCGCAACGACCAGCGGCTGCTGCCAGTCGGTCATGAAGCCCGGGTGGACGTCTGTTTCCAGGATCAGCGGGTTGAGGTCTCCACCCGGGTGGTAGAAGCGAATGCCGTTTGACTTGACCTCGAATTCGCCACCGATCTGGCGGTAAACGTGGAGGAAGGCAGTCAGGTCGCGCTGCTGCGCATCCTGTACGAAAATATCTCCCTTGGTGACCAGTGCCGCTGAAGCCCACGATGCGGCCTCATTGCGGTCTGGCAGGGCGGTGTGGTCAAAACCGGTGAGCTGGTCAACGCCCTGGATGCGGATGACGCGGTCACGGTGCACGGAAATGATGGCGCCCATCTTCTGCAGCAGCGAGATGAGATCCAGGATTTCCGGCTCAATGGCGGCGTTGCTGACTTCCGTGACGCCCTTGGCGCGAACGGCCGAGAGCAGTACCTGTTCGGTGGTGCCGACGCTTGGGTACTGCAAGGAGAGCTTGGCACCGGTCAATCCGTTGGGAGCCGAGATGCGGATGCCGTCTGGAGCCTTGTCCACCACGGCACCGAATTCGCGCAGGACCTCCAGGTGGAAGTCGATTGGACGGTCGCCGATGCGGCAGCCGCCAAGATCAGGGATGAATGCTTCGCCCAACGAGTGGATCAGCGGCCCGCAGAAAAGAATGGGAATGCGGGAGTCGCCCGCGTGGGCATCAATGGCCTGGTTTGAGGCGGTCTTGACTTCGGTTGGATCCATGGTGAGGTCACCCGTGGCTGGGTCTTGTTCAACCTTGACACCATGTATTTCAAGCAAGCTTCGTACTACGACGACGTCCTTGATTTCCGGCACATTGCGCAGAACCGAAGGAGTGCCACCAAGCAGAGCTGCGACCATTGCTTTTGGCACAAGGTTCTTTGCTCCGCCGACTCGTACGGTGCCCTCAAGTGGAACACCACCATGGATCGTCAAGATCTTACCCATGTATGAATTACCTCATCGCGTAGTCGTTATCGCCCGCCGAAGCTTCTGAGCTTTCGAACTGGCAGGACTAAGCAAGCATACCGCTTATATACCGGCTGGTATGTCCAGTTCATCCCGTGGCGCACACATTGTGAGCATGCTTTCAGCCACGTCACGACACCGGGCGGCGCCTGCGTCCCAGGAAGAGCAGAAGGCCCGCTCTCCCGCTATAAGAACGGGGAAGAGCGGGCCTATTATTCCGGCTTGGAGAAGAATCTCTTAATCAGCAGTCTGCGCAGGCAGGGTCAGGGGCTTGTGTGCCGGACGCCGGGCTTCGTAGGCCGTGATGGCCTCTTCCTGCTGCAGGGTCAGGCCAATGTCGTCCAGGCCCTCCATCAGGCGCCAGCGGGTGTAGTCGTCGATCTGGAAGGGTGCCGAAATCGAACCGCAGGCAACGGTGCGGGATTCAAGATCCACGGTCACGGTAGTGCCTGGATTGTTCTCCAGCTCCTTCCAGATCAATTCGATGTCGCTTTGCGCCACCTCGGCGGCCACCAATCCCTGTTTGCCGGAGTTGCCACGGAAGATGTCGGCAAATCGAGCGGAAATCACGGCTTTGAAGCCGTAGTCTTTCAGTGCCCAGACGGCGTGTTCGCGCGATGACCCCGTGCCGAAGTCAGGGCCGGCAACCAGCACCGATCCAGCATTGAACGGCTCCTTGTTGAGGATGAAGTTCTCGTCGCGGCGCCAGCCGGCAAACAAGGCGTCTTCGAAACCAGTGCGGGTGATGCGCTTGAGGTACACGGCAGGAATGATCTGATCCGTGTCCACGTTGCTCTGCCGCAGCGGAACACCAATGCCTGTGTGGGTAATAATCTTTTCCATCGTGGTATTCCTTTCTAGACTGCGGCCGGAGTGTTGGCCAGGTCGCTTGGCGAGGACAAGGTTCCACGCACTGCGGTTGCTGCCGCGACCAGCGGCGAAACCAGGTGGGTGCGCCCGCCCTTGCCCTGTCGACCTTCAAAGTTGCGGTTGGAGGTCGAGGCGCAGCGCTCCCCCTCATCCAGCTGGTCAGGATTCATGCCGAGGCACATGGAGCAGCCGGCAAATCGCCATTCGGCCCCGAAGTCCTTGAACACCTGATCCAGTCCTTCAGCTTCCGCTTCCAGGCGGACTCGCGCGGATCCTGGCACTACAATCATCCGGATCTCCGGATCCTTGACCTTGCCCTTGATGACTTCCGCTGCGGCACGCAGGTCTTCCATCCGGGAGTTGGTGCAAGAACCCAAGAAGACGGTATCCACACGGATATCCTTCATCGGGGTACCGCCGGTCAGTCCCATGTAGTTCAGCGCACGCTCACAGGCCTTGCGGTCGTTTTCGTCTTCGAAGTCTTCGGGCGAAGGAACGCTCTGGGACAGCGAGACTCCCTGGCCCGGGTTGGTCCCCCAGGTGACAAATGGCTCGAGTTCATCGGCGTTCAAGAAGACTTCTGCGTCGAACTGCGCTCCTTCGTCGGAGTGCAGCTTCTTCCAGTCCGCTACTGCCGCGTCCCAATCCTCGCCCTTGGGCGCGTGCGGGCGGCCCTTGACGTACTCAAAGGTCGTCTCGTCCGGGGCGATCATTCCGGCGCGGGCGCCGGCCTCAATGGACATGTTGCAGATGGTCATGCGTGCGTCCATGGACAGCGAGCGGATTGCCGAACCCCGGTATTCAAGCACATAGCCCTGGCCGCCGCCGGTGCCAATCTTGGCGATGACAGCCAAGATGATGTCCTTGGAAGTCACCCCCGGCTTCAGCGTGCCTTCGACGTTGATGGCCATGGTCTTGAAAGGCTTCAGGCTCAAGGACTGGGTGGCCATGACATGCTCAACCTCTGAGGTGCCAATGCCAAAGGCCAAGGCGCCGAAGGCGCCATGCGTTGAGGTGTGGGAGTCGCCGCAGACCACGGTCATGCCCGGCTGGGTCAGGCCCAGCTGCGGACCGACCACGTGGACGATGCCCTGCTCCTTGTCGCCCAGGGAGTGCAGGCGAACACCGAATTCCTTGCAGTTTTCGCGCAGGGTATTAATCTGGGTGCGGCTGGTCAAGTCGGCAATGGGCTTGTCGATTTCGAGCGTGGGAGTGTTGTGGTCTTCCGTCGCGATGGTCAGGTCTGGACGGCGCAGCTGACGACCGGCCAGGCGCAGGCCTTCGAAGGCCTGCGGGGAGGTCACCTCGTGTAGGAGGTGAAGGTCAATGTAAATCAAGTCCGGCTGACGGGACTCTCCATTCCCTTCACCTTGGCGCACAACATGTGCGCTCCAAACTTTTTCTGCCAATGTCTGGGGCGACTGCATGGCGGACATGCGACACACTCCTCAAGCTACGTAAATTGTGGTAGTTCAACTTTGACACTTCACAGATAGTCATTTCCAGTATGCGGACTTGAATCTCAAATAATGAGACGTGATACTGGAATCATGACTATAGGTAGCGGTGTAGGTGTTCTCGATAAAGCGGCGGCCATCCTCAATGCACTGGAAAACGGTCCAACATCCCTGTCCCAGCTGGTGGAGTTGACCGACATTTCGCGCCCCACGGTGCACCGCATCGCGCAGTCCCTTGTTCACCACGGGCTAGTGGGCAGGGATATGCATGGCCGCTTTGAACTCGGAAACCGTCTCGTGGAATTGGCAAGCGCTGCCGGCGAGGACCGGTTGGTCAGCGCGGCAGGACCGATCCTCATCAAGCTCCGCGACCTCACGGGCGAGAGCACCCAGATTTTCCGCAAGCAGGGCGACTTCCGCGTCTGCATTGCCAGCGCCGAGCGCCCCATTGGCTTGCGCGACACCATTCCGGTTGGAACTCAGCTGTCAATGAAGGCAGGTTCCGCTGCGCAGGTCCTTCTGGCATGGGAAGACAATGAGCGCATGGTCGAAGGGCTGCACCACGCCCGTTTCACGCCAACGATCTTGGCCGGCGTGCGCCGACGCGGATGGGCACAGTCCCTGGGAGAACGCGAACCTGGCGTCGCTTCCGTCTCCGCTCCAGTGCGCGGGCAGTCTGGCCGCGTCATCGCCGCGCTCTCGCTATCCGGACCCATTGAACGCCTCACCCGGCAGCCCGGAAAGATCCATCATGAAGCCGTCACGAGCGCAGCCCATGAACTATCCGAGCTGCTTCGGGTCCAGAACGATCACGCCTAGAAAGCGGGCGGCACCTTCAGCAACCGGCTAGTTGAAGTGGTCAAAGCCGGCGTTCACCGTAACGGTTTTCCCATCAACCGTGACCAAGGAGCGTCGGCCGATGCGTGCCTTGGCTACACCGACAACGGTGAACTCTTCAGGCACCTCAGCATCTGCCGGGAAAGCGGCAAGAAGTCCGAAGTCTTCACCGCCATGGAGCACCCAATCCATCGGGTCGGTCTTGGTCAGTTGTGCGGCAGGGGCTAGCCGAGCAGCAAATTTCTGCAGTATCTGGCGTTCGAAATCGATGCTGACACCGCTGCTCTTGGCAAGTCGCGCTGTGTCGCGCACGAGGCCATCAGAGATGTCCATCATGGCGTGGGCGCCTGCTTCTGCGGCACGAGGTCCAGAGCCAAGAGGCGGTACCGGCTTGCATTGCGCTTCAGCTATGCGGCGCACCGCCCTGCTCCACGTGCTTGCGCTGCTGCCATGCTCCAAAACCGACAGGCCAGCTCCGGCATCACCCAGGCGCCCCGCCACGGCGATCAAGTCGCCTGGCTTGGCACCGCTGCGCAGAACCTTTCCATGCGCAGTTTCTCCCAGTACGGTAGTCGTCACCGAGATTTCCGTTGACTTTCCGAGGTCTCCACCGAGAATAGTCAACTCCTTGGCACCCAGCGAATTGATTGCGTCGGCAATCCCCTGGGCGAAATCCTTGACCCATTCCAGAGACGTTGTTGGAGGCAGCGACAAGGAAATCACCGCACCGGTGGATCGGCCACCCATCGCGTTGATGTCCGAAACGTTCTGGGCAATGGATTTCCAGCCAATGTCGTACGCACGGTGTTCAAGACCGCTAGGCCAGACCAACCTGAAGTCCTGGTTTTCAACGAGGGTATCGACCGAAACGAGGATTTCTGTTCCTTGGACACTCAGTGCGCCAGCATCATCGCCTGGACCAAGGTTAGCCGCGCGCGAGTCTAGGAGCGGAAGAATAGTATCAAGTATTCCTTGCTCGCCAAGGTCTCCGACGTTTGCTTCAGGCTGATTAATAGTCACAGAGTTCTATTCGGCTTTCTTTGCTGCTGAGGTAATAATGGCGGCATAGCTGTTGTAGGTATTCAGATACTGGTCAACCGGTTCAACCACGGCGGAGCGGACTTGCCCGGATACTGAACGTTCTATATTTCTTAATGCCTTCCTACGCTTAACTTTAGCCACTATTCGATTGACGAATGAACACGCAATTCCCAGCACGATACCCAGCAGCACCCCGATGGCCAAAACTAGGGTGGGAGCGGCTATGCCCTCGACACGAGGGGCTGCGGGCAGATCGAATTGGAAGTATCCGGCCACAGGGTAGGCAGCCAGCCACAGCGCCCCGGCCAGTGCTGCCAGCAAAGAGACCCACTGGACAAATTTGACTGCCGGCCACCACCAGGAAGACTTTTCAACACCCAAGTCTGTGCCAGCAATGGCGGCGTCAACGGCACCCTCCAGTTGCTGCACGTTGCTGCCGACTTCTTTCCGGACCGGTTCAATCCAGCTGTCGGGCAGTTCCTCCGTGGCATCCCGGACGTAGTTATCGATGGCATGGTCGATGGCCGCGGCCTCGGCAACCGAAAGTTCGGGACGCGAGGTGATGGACAGTTCGGCTGCTTCCCTCTTTCTTCCCAAGTTCATTCGCTGAAGCGGATCGTTGCGCAATCGAATCAGCCAAGTAGTCACCGGCCAGCCCGTGCGACGCGCGGCGCGGAGCTTGTAGGAAGTCTCTACGGCATCTGCAATGTATTGCGCCCCATGCGCATTGGCTATAGCCCTCTCCAGCTCAGACTGTTGCATCTGATCCGGGAGACGCACTTTTTCAGCATTAAGCTCGGCTTTGAGATGGTGAACCACTTGATCAACGTCTGCCCGCAACCTGCGGGTAGAGATCGCCTTGTTTTTCGCGGCCGTAGCAATTTGCCGTTGGACTTCCTCCAGCCCTTCTCCCGTGGAAGCCGAAGCGCACACCACCGGAAGTCGTTCCAACCCCGAGGAAGCCAGGATCTCGCGCAAGGAATTAACGATGCTACTTCTATCGGACGCGGCGACTCGATCCATCTGATTCAGAACAATCAAGATGTTCCCCTTCTGGCTGCGCAAGGAGTTCAAATATCCATGATGAATAGACGCGTCAGCATACTTTTGAGGATCGAGAACCCAGACGAGGAAATCTACTTGGCCAACAAGCCGGGTAGCAATCTGGTGGTGTTCCACCCGCGTTGAGTCCATGTCCGGCAAATCCAAGAGCAGCAAACCAGAATCAAAGTCCTTTTTCGAGGATCCCCGCTTCGGTTCCGCTGTTGCTTCGATGACATGTCGGTCGTTGACTTGGAGCCAATCCAGAAGTTCGTTGGCGCCCGACGTATCCCAGATCGCGGCCACAGTGTCCGTGGTCGTTGGGCGTATCACCCCTGTGGATGCCAGTTCCCGCCCAACTAAAGCGTTGAATAGTGTCGATTTTCCGCTTCCCGTGGCACCAAAAAGCCCGACAACCACATGTTCCGAAGACAGCTTTCGCCGTGATGCAGATTTTCTGATGACCGATGCTGCCAAGTCGATGCTTTCTGAATCCAAATACGGCTCCGCAAGCTGCATGGCTTCAACAACACTGTCAATCTGCTGGTTCAGGCCATTAACAGCACGGACGACTTTTCGTTCTGTCATTTCTTGGCCCCTTTGCTGTTCAGTCCTTCAGTGACGCGGTTCAATGCCTGTGCCACCTCGGGTTGGGCCGCACGGCCAATTCCGTTGGCGTACGGCTCCGAGGTCTTGGCAATCAATGCCTGGGCACGCGCATCCAGCATTTTCCGGGCTCTCATCGCCATTCTGCGCACTGCGTCCTCGCCGAATATCGCTTCCAGAAGCTTCTGCCCAACCACGGCGGATCCGCCAGCGATGCCAATTTCCAGACCAGTTAGTCCTGCGGTAGAGGCGAATACGACAACCATCAAGATGACCGCGACTCCGTTGATTCCGAAAGCAGCCATACGGGCGGTTTTGCGTTTGCCAGCGCCTTCTTCGCGAATCATCTCAAGAATGTCTTTCTGCCACAGACGGATGCTTTCTGCAGCTTGCTCGCTGAGATCATTGGAAGGCCTCGGTGCTTCGAGCCCATCTCGAAGCACCTGCCCGAGCGGAGTATTCTTCCACGACCTGTCCACGTCATGGCAGGCCTTGGTGATCTCGGCGATGAAGACCGTATGCAACCCTGATTCGATGGCCTGTTCCACGCGATGCGTGGCTGGCGGGCGCCCCGAGAAGAACGCTCCGACTCGATCTCTTACCCGGCCGATGGCGCCCTCAATACCCCGGAGCAGTTCTCCAGCACCGACAAAATCCTGCCATCGCGACAAGATTTCCCCACGGAGCAAGGAGCCATCATTGAGTGCGGCGTTGATCCGTTCATGGGCTTGGGCAAACCGTTCATTGGTCAACCGGCGCAACTCGTCGAGCTGTGTTTCCTGGTCCTGCAATTCAGCCAGCAGCTCGCCTACATCGGCAGTAGTTCGCCTCAAAGCTCCAGCAAGAGTCTGCGCCGCCACCTGCTGGCGCTTAGTTGAATCTGCGGCCAGGGAGTGGAGCCAAGCAGTGAGCGGTTCGAGGTGCTCCCCCGGCAATAAGTCTTGTTCATTGAGCTGCGTCTCATTGAGGACATGCAATAAAGCAGGATCCAGGTCCTTTGCAATGAGCAGGCGGCGCAGGTCTGGGACGATGTCGCGCTCGGCACCTGGAGGAACCCGATTGAGGACGACGCATACAGTAATGTCCCGGACGCCCGCGTCCGTTAGCAGCTCCCATGGCAGGGCGTCTGCATATCGGTTGGCTGTTGTCACGAAAATCCATAAATCAGCGGCGTTGAGCAGCTGTCCTGCCAGAGCCCTATTGTCGTCTGAAACAGAGTCGATGTCTGGCGCATCAAGGATTGCCAGCCCTTGAGGCACGTTCCCATGGGGCTTCATGACCAGCGCATCGTGACGGGAAGAATCTGCCGCCACTGCAAACCCGCCGCCGGAAACGCGACTTAGTTCGGGCAGGACACGGTCGGATTCGAAAAATGGTTGATCCACGGGATTAAAGGCGAGAACTGGCGTTCTGGTTGTCGGCCTGACAGCACCCGAAATGCTGATTTGCTCACCGACCAGCGAGTTAACAAGTGTGGACTTGCCAGATCCAGTGGATCCGCCTATCACCGCCAGCAGCGGTGCTCCGAGGTTGGAGAGCCTTGGTATCAGATAATCGGATATCTGATGCAATGTCTTTTCCCGCAACTGATCACTTTCATATGCCGCGCGAGACGAATGGCCGACGAAAACTAGATCGCTGAGAATGCCGCGCAATTCCTTGAGGCTCTCGATGGTGGTGTTGCTGACCTGCCCGTCACCAGCAGCCTCGCTCAATGCAGGCTTGATCTGATCTGAGTTCGACTCCATGTGCACCATCTTGCCTTATGGCGACCGCGATTGCTGAGAGATAGCGGCACATTTTCCATGCAAAAGAAAAAACCACGGATCTCTCCGTGGTTTTTTCATGTGGTGACCCCAACGGGATTCGAACCCGTGTTGCCGCCGTGAGAGGGCGGAGTACTAGGCCGCTATACGATGGGGCCGTACGCCAAGTTTCACCTTGGCTCACCGGATGAATCCGATGAAGCGCTGGGATACCAGGACTCGAACCTAGAATGACGGAACCAGAAACCGTTGTGTTGCCAATTACACCATATCCCACTGTGACTTGGGAGTTTAGGAATTTTGTCAAGCATTATTCCAGGCCACTTCCGTAGCACGAGATAAAACTATACCGCCCAGCAAAGAACTATACAAATCGAGGGAATTGCACATGGCTACGCCCAATTTCCGCGCAGAATCGTTGAAAAATAGCATTTTGGTCCAGCTGGGGTTCCGCTTCCATCGCAAATAGCCACTGTGAATTGACGCACCCCATCTATCAGCCTGAATTGCGGCTGCTTCCCTTGGGCTCTCCCTCAGGCACGCTCACCAACAGGCAAAAGGAAGAGCACCTTGGATGCCAACATCGTTCAATGTTGCAAACATCCAAGGTGCTCTGCATGTACCGCTGATGCTAGGGAATGACCCTACCGGGATTCGCCAAAAGCACGAAGGCGGTTCAAGCTCGACTCGCGGCCCAGGATTTCCATGGACTCGAAGAGCGGTGGCGATACGCGCTTACCTGAAATTGCTACACGGGCAGGGCCGAAGGCCTGGCGCGGCTTGAGCTCCAACTCGTCAACCAATTTGGCGCGAAGCGCTGCCTGGATGGTCTCTGCGTTCCAGTCCGACAAGCCTTCCAACGCCTGAACCGATGCATCAACCACCTCTGCGAGGTTCGCCGGCATGCCCTTGAGGGCGTTGTCAGCGACGACAATCTCATCGTCCGACTTGAAAAGGAACTCCAGCATGTCGGTGGCTTCGCCCAAGAGCGCGATACGCTCCTGTACCAGTGGAGCAGCCTGATCTAGGATTTCGTTTTCGCGAGCGGTCAGCTCGGCACCAACAAGTTCAGCGGCCTGGAGATATGGAACCAAGCGATCCCGGAAGTCCTTCGGTTCCAGCATGCGCACATGCGTACCGTTGATGGCTTCTGCCTTTTTGACATCAAATCGTGCCGGGTTAGACAGGACATCGGTAACGTCAAAGGCTTCAACGAGTTGCTCGCTGGAGAAGATGTCTTCATCGGCGCTCAATGACCAGCCGAGCAATGCCAGATAGTTGAGCAGGCCCTCTGGGATGAACCCGTTGTCACGGTGCAGGAACAAGCTTGATTCTGGATCGCGCTTGGAAAGCTTCTTGTTTCCCTGGCCCATCACGTATGGCAAGTGGCCGAAGCGCGGCATGTACTTTGCAACGCCGATATCGTGCAGGAGCGCATACAAGACAACCTGGCGTGGCGTGGAAGACAGCAGGTCCTCACCGCGAAGCACATGGGTGATGCCCATCAAGGCGTCGTCAACGGGGTTGACCAGCGTGTACAGGGGCTGTCCGTTGGCGCGAACGACGACATAGTCCGGCACGCTGCCTGCCTTGAACGTGATCTCGCCACGGACCAGGTCATTGAACGTGACGTCGTGATCCGGCATGCGAACACGCAGCACAGGCTCGCGGCCTTCTGCCTTGAACGCTGCCTTCTGCTCGTCGGTGAGCTCGCGGTCAAAGTTGTCATAGCCAAGTTTTGGATCCCGGCCGGCAGCCTTGTGGCGCGCTTCGATTTCCTCGGGGGTGGAATATGACTCGTACAGGTGCCCGGCCGCGCGGAGCTTGGCAATGACGTCTTGGTAGATCTCGCCTCGCTGAGACTGGCGGTAAGGCTCGTGCGGCCCACCGACATTAACGCCTTCATCCCAGTCGATGCCCAACCAGTTCAAGGCGTCCAGCACCTGGTTGTAGCTTTCCTCCGAGTCGCGCTTCGCATCCGTATCTTCGATGCGGAAAATCATCTTGCCGCCCGTGTGACGAGCGTAAGCCCAGTTGAACAGGGCCGTACGGATCAATCCAACGTGTGGAGTTCCAGTGGGTGATGGGCAAAAGCGAACGCGTACCGGGGTATCTTCGGTTACTTCGGGAATCAGCGATAGATCAGTCATGATGACTTCATTCTATGCCTTTCGCGCCGAAAGTCGCATTTAAACCGCAAGGCTCCCGATCACATAAATGATCGAGAGCCTGTGCGGTTCCACCAAAATGATGATGGCAAGTTGGTGTTAATAACTATTGTACCCAGATAAAGATTAGTTAAACTAACTCAGCGCCGGAATACGCTTCGCAATGAACCGATTCCTTCAACGTCGATTTCAACGACATCCCCCGCATTGACCAGTCCCACACCTGCAGGTGTTCCAGTCATAATCACATCACCTGGCAAGAGCGTAAAGGCTTCCGAAGCTCGCGCCACCAGTTCATTGACCGGCCAAATCATTTCGTTGGTGGAGCCATCTTGCTTAACTTCACCGTTGACTCGGGTAACAATGCCGACGTCGTCTGGATCCGGCAATTCAGTTTCAATCCAGGGGCCCAGCGGGCAAGAACCGTCGAACCCCTTGGCGCGGGCCCACTGCAGATCGCTGCGTTGCGCATCGCGCGCGGTGAGGTCATTGGCTACGGTGTAGCCGAAGATGACGTCTTGGGCCTTGTCAGCAGGCACATCCTTGCAAATACGCCCAATGACAACAGCTAGTTCACCCTCGAAGGAAACCTCATCAGAGAACGCTGGAAGGGTGACAGGATCCCCATGGCCAACCACCGAGGTATTGGGCTTCAAGAACATGATGGGTTCCTGCGGAACTTCATTGCCCAGTTCCTTGGCGTGTTCACGGTAGGTGCGCCCGAACCCGACAACCTTCGAACGAGGAATGATTGGCGCCACCAGGCGAACATCATCCAGGCTGTGGGTTGCCCCTGTGGTTTTGATTCCTTGGAAGAACGGGTCTCCTGCCAGGACGTGGATGTCGTTGCCATCAACGACTCCGTACAGCGGATCACCGTCTACTACAAATCTTGCAATTTTCATTCGGTTTTCTCTTGTCTAGTCTTGTTTAGCGATCGTGGCACGGCCACCACGGATAAACTCGTTGATTTCTTCTTCAGAAATTCCGTCAAGATCATAATCCGGATATCCAGCGGGGTTCTTCGACTGCCATTCCCACATATCGCGAGCCATTTCCTCGACTCCCCGTTCAGCCTTCCAGCCGAGCTCCAAGCGGGCTGTTGTCGGATCACCGTAGTACTCGGCGATATCGCCCGGGCGACGCTCTACCAACTTGTATGGAAGCTGCCGGCCACAGGCCCGCGAGAACGCGCCAATGACATCCAGGACGCTCGTTCCGCTTCCGGTTCCGAGATTCCAGACGTACTGGCCGGTATGGGTGTTCAAGAAGTCCAATGCATCCAGGTGGCCCTGGGCAAGGTCCATGACGTGAATGTAGTCCCGCACGCCAGTTCCATCGTAAGTTGGGTAATCATTGCCGAAGACCTGGACTTCGCTGCGGCGGCCGACCGCTACCTGTGCAATAAACGGCATGAGGTTGTTCGGGATACCCTGCGGATCCTCACCGATGTTTCCCGATGGATGAGCGCCAACAGGATTGAAATAGCGCAAGGTGGCGATGGACCATGAGGAGTCGGAAACCGCAAGATCCTCGAGGATTTGCTCGATATGCAGCTTGGTCCGACCGTAGGGGTTTGATGCGGCACGCTGCGCATCTTCAACCAGTGGCAACTGGGTGGACTCGGCGTAGACCGTTGCGGATGAGCTGAAAACCAGACGCTTTACGCCAGCTTTTTCCATCGCTGATACCAGGTTCAAGGTGCCAACAACATTGTTCTGGTAGTAGGAAATCGGCTTTTCCACGGACTCCCCAACAGCCTTCAACCCGCCAAAGTGGATGACTGCGTCCGGCTTGGTCTGGCTCAAGACGGAATCCAGCCGGTCGCTATCCAGCAAGTCGCCAATGAAAAGCTCGGGAGCCGAATTGGACATGTCGCGTACGCGCCTCAGGGATTCAGGCGATGAATTGCTCAGATTGTCGAAGACAGAAACCTTGTGGCCAGCTTCGAGCAGCAAGAGCACGGCGTGTGATCCTATGTAGCCTGCACCGCCAGTTACCAGTACGTGCATTTCATTCCTTTTCGCATACAACAATGGCCCCGGGGCTTAAGCCCCGAGACCATCGTAGTCGTTTGGATTGCCCTCTAGGCCAAACGCTCCAGCCAGCCGTGTCGATCTTCGACGGTGCCCAGCTGGATGCCCAGCAGTTCCTCGCGAATGGACATCGTCACTTCACCGGCAGGAGCGTTCTCGTCTCCGATGAGTTCATCGCCATTCTTGAGCAGGCCAATTGGAGTGATTACCGCAGCGGTACCGCAGGCAAATACTTCCGTGATATCACCAGAAGCAACGCCATCACGCCATTCGTCGAGGGTGATCTTCCGTTCTTCAACCGTGATGCCACGGTCCTTGGCCAGCTGGATCACCGATGAACGGGTAACACCTTCAAGGATGGTTCCGGTCAGTGCAGGAGTAACCAGCTTGTTGTCCTTGGTGACAAAGAAAACATTCATGCCACCCAGTTCTTCAACAGCGTTGTCATTGAAGGCATCGAGGAAGAGCACCTGCTTGCAGCCGTTCTCCTCGGCTTCCAGTTGCGCTACCAGCGATGCCGCGTAGTTGCCGCCGCACTTGGCAGAACCGGTGCCGCCGCGGCCGGCGCGGGCATAATTCTTCGATACCCAAATGGCTACCGGCTTGAGTTCTCCACCGAAGTAGTTGCCCGCTGGAGAGGCGATGACGCGATAGGAAACTTCGCGCGCGGCACGCACTCCGAGGAAAGCTTCGGTGGCAATCATGAATGGCCGCAGGTACAGCGCTTCGCCTTCGCCGCTGGGAACCCAATCGATGTCGGTGGCTACCAGCTTCTTCAGTGACTCGACGAAAACATCTTCGTCCAGCTGGGGCAGGGCCAGACGCTGGGCGGACTTGTTCAAGCGAGCTGCGTTTGCGCGTGGACGGAAGGTCCACACCGAGCCGTCCTCATGGCGGTAGGCCTTGAGGCCCTCAAAGATTTCCTGGCCATAGTGGAGCACCGAGGCAGCTGGATCCATCGCGATGGGACCATAAGGCTCGATGCGGGCATCATGCCATTCCCCGCCATGGCCGCCCTCGTTGGCGGTCCAGTCAACGACGGTGGTGTGGTCAGTGAAGAAGTCCCCGAAACCAGGGTTGGCCAGAACGCTGGCGCGCTCTTGATCGCTCTTGCGACTCGTTGAAAGATTTACGGTGAATTCCATCTACCTTGGACTTCCTAGCTCAATAAACAAAGAACGGGTGCTCCACGCCAAAGCGGAACACCCGTTCGTGGAATTGCTGCCGATTAGAAGCTAATCGGAAACGACACTTTCAGCTTATGCCAGCAAAGCGACAATTGCATCGCCGATTTCACTGGTGGTACGATTATCGGTCAATTCTTGCCGTGAAGTGATCTCTTTTTCGACAGCTTGCTCAACAGCGCGTGCTTCATCTGACATTCCGAGATGATCCAGCATCAACGCTACCGAAAGGATGGCCGCCGTTGGGTCGGCCTTCTGCTGCCCGGCAATATCGGGGGCAGATCCATGTACCGGCTCAAACATCGATGGGTAGGTGCGGTCCATGTTGATGTTGCCGCTCGCTGCCAAGCCGATGCCACCGGTGATGGCTCCAGCCTGGTCGGTCAGGATGTCGCCGAAGAGGTTGTCGGTAACGATGACATCGAAGCGGGATGGATCGGTAGTCAGGAAGATGGTGGCCGCGTCTACGTGCAGGTAATCGTGGGTCACTTCTGGGAACTCGACTGCGACAGCTTCCACAGTGCGCTTCCACAGGTGTCCCGCATGCACCAGGACGTTGTGCTTGTGAACCAATGTCACGTGCTTGCGTTCTCGCTCTGAGGCTCGGCGGAAAGCATCTCGCACCACGCGTTCTACTCCGTAGGCCGTGTTGACCGATACCTCGGTCGCGATTTCATGCGCGGTTCCGGTTCGGACCGAACCGCCGTTGCCGACATATGGGCCTTCGGTACCTTCGCGCACCACAATGAAATCGATGGCCCCGGGGTTGGACAGGGGGCTTTCAATGCCGGGGTAGAGCTTGGACGGACGCAGATTCACGAAATGGTCCAGGGAGAAACGCAACTTCAAAAGCATTTCGCGCTCAATGATCCCTGACGGGATTCGTGTATCCCCTGGCGCCGCTCCCACGGCGCCAAAAAGAATTGCGTCGTGCTGCTTGATAGCCGAGAGAGTCTCCTCCGGCAAGGTTTCGCCAGTTTCCAACCAGTGTTCAGCACCAAGCTTGTAGTAAGTGAGCTTGAGTTCTTGCTTGCCACCATTGGTGACGAACTTCAGTACCTTGACCGCTTCAGTTACAACTTCAGGGCCAATCCCGTCGCCTGGAATGACCGCAATATCAATTTCATTTGCCATGCTTCAACTTTAGCGATCTTAGTCCAACATGTGAGAGTTCATCTCATATGTTGGACTGTTATTTATCGGCCGCTCAAATCTCAATCCCAGGCATGAGGCAAACTTGCTGCTGAAGTCGATATTCTAGAATTACGGGCCGAAGCAAACTCTGCTTCACTAGCCTGCAGCACACACCACTGAATTGAAGGACGCATTGATTTTTGCCAATCCCCACCGTCGAATTGACGGTTGGATCAGAGCGAATCCGCGACGAATAGACTTCATCACCGGTCTGATTTACACCTTGTTTTGTGTCCCCGGAACCATCGGGTTAGCTGGCGCCATGTCCGCCTCGGCCATGCTGTCGATCATGGCTATCGCCACACTGCAGTCAGCTCCTCTGATGGTTCGCAGGCGATATCCATGGGCCGTCACCCTGGTTGTCGCATTTGGGCATCTCCTGCAGCTCGGATTCGACGGCCTCTTGCTGCCTTCGCAGTTTTCTGTTCCCATAATGGTTTACACCATGGCGGTTTATGGGAAACGGTGGCAATCGTTCGGCACGCTCTCACTCGGATTGGCAGGAGCAGTGCTGGCTACGTTCAGCATGTTCAACCCGTTCCGCTATGCGTCGGACCCGACACCATCCATGACGTTCAATATGTTGGTAGCGTTTGTTGGGCTGGCACTCGTGGTCACGGTCTCATGGACCTTCGGCGATTTGGCACGCACACGTCGGCTGGCCATGAAGTCGTTGAAGGAACATGCAGAACGCCTCGAGCAAGAACGCATTATGGAAAGGGCGCTGGCTGCCTCCGATGAGCGCAACCATATTGCCCGCGAGATGCATGACATTGTTGCCCACTCATTGTCCGTGATCATTACTCAGGCAAACGGTGCCCGCTATGCAGCAGCAAATGACCCGCAAATTGCCATTGATACCCTCAAGACTGTTTCTGACACTGGGCGTGCTTCGCTCAAGGAAATGCGCCGTCTTCTCGGAGTCCTCAGGAAGGACGAAGAACTCCAAAACAGGCCGTTACCGGCCATCGGAGATATCCCCAATTTGGTAGAAATCGCCACGAACTCGGGATTGGCTGTACAACTTCAGACCCATGGAACGCCACGCAAGGAGCTGCCCGCTGGCGCAGAGCTGACGGCTTACCGGTGCGTTCAAGAATCGCTGACTAATGTGCTCAAGCACGCTGGTTCCAACGCCGTGGCAGAAGTTCTCCTCAATTGGACCTACCGGGGGCTGGAGCTGCGGGTCAAAGATGACGGGCGCGGAGCAGGCGCAATCAAGCTTGAAGGAGCCGGCCAAGGGCTACTTGGCATGAAAGAACGCGTAGCGTTGTACGAGGGAACATGCACCGCCGGCCCACAACCTTCTGGCGGATTCACCGTCGCAGTTTTCATTCCATACTCCGAGGACTAAATTCACATGGAAAATAACAACGTCATCAAGGTCGCCCTGGTGGATGATCAGCTGCTGGTACGAAGTGGCTTCCGAATGCTGATTAATTCACAAGAGGACATGGATGTGATTGCTGAGGCCGGCAATGGCCGTGAAGCCGTTGCCACTCCCCTGATGAGCCAAGCCGATGTCATCCTCATGGACGTGCGCATGCCGGAAATGGATGGCATCGAAGCAACAGAGCGTTTGCTGGATCCCTCCAAGACTGCAGCCGAAGGGCCTAAAGTCATAGTTCTGACAACTTTTGACATGGACGAATACGCCTTGAGCGCGATTCAAGCTGGCGCCAGTGGTTTCTTGTTGAAAGATGCACCACCCGAGGAACTGCTGGAATCCATTCGCACTGTAAATAAGGGCGATGCGGTCATTGCCCCCTCGACTACTCGCCGCCTCCTGGATCATATGGCTCCCCTGCTGAAGAAAGAGAGCACCCAGGGCAACAAGCAGCTTTCAGAGCTCGTGGAGTCCCTGACGCGACGCGAAAGGGAAGTTTTCGGATTGATAGCGCTGGGAAGATCCAATCCAGAAATTGCAGAGGATTTGTTCCTCTCAGAGGCAACGGTGAAAACCCATGTTGGCCACATCCTGGCGAAGCTGGAAGCAAGGGACCGAGTTCAGGCAGTGGTCATTGCCTACCAAACCGGTGTTGTCAGCCCGTAGGCGCTTAAGCGGACCAACAGCTGGGTACAAATTTGCCTGCCACACTGAGAACTGTGGTTCTCTGCGCGGCAGGCAAATCTGGATTAAGCAGCCTCTGCTACTTTTCTTCCTCGTACCGAGGGAATACTGGCGACGGTGCCGGCAACTCAGTGCCAGGCACTAATGCCGTATCAAAGTATTCGAAGGTCCGTGCTGATCCTTCGCCAATTGCCAGCGAGTTGAGCATGGCGGTCATGGCCTGAGGCAGAACTGGTTGCAGAAGCAGAGCGACCTTGCGGACGATTTCAATGGTCACGTACAACACCGTAGCCATGCGTTCCGGATCAGTCTTCTTCAGCTTCCAAGGTTCTTGTTCCGCAAAGTAAGCGTTTGTATCGCCCAATACATGCCACACAGCTTCGAGCGCCTTGCTAAATTCCTGACGCGAGTAGGCGTCCCGATTAAGCTCAAGAAGTTGTCCAGCGGCATTGAGAATCTGCTGGTCTGCTTCTAGCATTTCACCCGGAGTTGGGACAACCCCGCCGCAATTCTTTGCGACCATCGACAACGATCGCTGAGCAAGGTTGCCGAAGTTATTGGCGAGATCGCCATTAATGCGAGCAACGATGGTCTCATGGTTGTAGCTTCCGTCAGCTCCGAAAGGCACCTCACGCAGGAAGAAGTATCGGACCTGGTCCAAGCCGTAGCGATTCACAAAGTCATCAGGCGAAACAGTATTCCCCAAGGACTTGGACATCTTTACGCCGTTGTTGTGCAGGAATCCATGGATCATGACGCGCTTTGGCAGCGGGAGCTTGGCAGACATCAGGAATGCCGGCCAGTAGATGGCGTGGAAGCGCGAAATGTCTTTGCCGATCACGTGGACGTCTGCTGGCCAATACTTCTGGAAAGACGCGGACTCTACGTCTGGGAAGCCGACGCCAGTGAGGTAGTTAGTCAAGGCATCCACCCAAACGTACATAACGTGCTTTTCGTTGCCCGGCACTGGGATGCCCCAGTCAAAGGTTGTGCGGGAAATCGACAAGTCGGTGAGGCCGCCTTCGACGAATCGCACAACCTCATTGAAACGGGAACGCGGCGCGCCAAATTCAGGATTGTCCTGATAGTACGCAAGCAGCTTGTCCTGGTACTTGGACAGGCGGAAGAAATACGATTCTTCTTCTGTCCAGGTCACTTCGGTATCGGATTCGGTTGCGTAGCGGATACCGTCTTCGCGAACTTCAGTCTGTTCCTCGGTGTAGAACGCTTCATCGCGCACTGAATACCAGCCGGCGTACTTATCAAGGTAAATATCGTCATTGGCTTCCATGCGGCGCCACAACTCTTGGGCGGCTGCATGGTGATCCGCGTCAGTGGTGCGGATGAAACGGTCGTAACTCGTGCCCAGCTCATCATTCATCGCTTGGAATGCATCCGAGTTGCGCTGAGCCAGTTGAGCTGGCGTGATTTCCAGCTTTTCAGCCGTCTGCATCATCTTCTGACCATGCTCGTCGGTGCCCGTCATGAAGAACACGTCATGTCCGTCAAGCCGCTTGAACCGCGCCATGACGTCCGTGGCCACGACTTCATATGCGTGGCCGATGTGCGGAGTGCCGTTCGGGTAGGAAATGGCAGTAGTGATGTAAAAAGGTTTCTGCTGAGAAGTCACGTTACAAATTTACCTTAGCTCGCGCCGATTGGAGTTCTTCAAGTCGTTGCTAGCTCGTCACATGATCTTTGCCAGATACTCCCAGAAGGCACTGCGCAAGGTTCTGCGGATAGTCTGCTGATCAGTTTTCCACTCCCCCAGGACTTGAGCACAGTCCTTGAGCAGCGTCCTATCGATTTCTGGTGGAAGCTGGGGCTTGTCGGCCATGAGCTCGACAACTTCTGATTGCGTGGTGAACGCGAGCCATGACTCTGCAACCTTGGCACCGATTTCTTCAGCCACTTTGAGTTCTTGCTGTTCATAGGCAGCATTGCCTTTGAACCCAGGCCGCTCGCCACCACTGGAATAAACCACTTCAGCGTTTGGCTCGGTCACGGCCATCGCCTTGGCGGATGCCTTTTGGGCCATCACCGCCGGTGTTGGGGCAGACGGCTTAACTGTTATTGGCGCCGGTGCTTCCGCAGGCGCATTGGCAATAATCGATGTTTTCTCCGAGTGGTGCTGGTCCCACTCCAACACCTTGGTAAAGGCGCTATCGAGCAATTGATTAGGAATAGTTTCAATGTAGTCGGCTGTCAGAGCCAAATGCTCTGCAACCGAGGCAACACCAAGCCTGCTGTTAGATTTAGCGACACCCAAAAGAACAACTTTCATGCCAAGGTCTTGGGCCTCTTCTACTGCCTCCGCAAGATCGTCATCACCTGAGACAAGATAAGCAATTGACGCGGAACGGTTCCTGGCAACCCCGACAAGATCTAATGCAAGACGAAGATCAACACCCTTCTGCTCACCGTTGTAAGAAATACGGCCTAAACGCACCTTCACGCCGGGTATCAGACCAATACGCTTGTGCTGCTCCGTAAACAAGCCGTCTTTAGATGCGTCGTACCAGTAAACGCGTAAGTTATTAAGCCCGGTATTCTTCTTGACAGCTTGAACTATGCCCCGAACCAGGGACTCATAGTGAGTCGTGAAAGCCGACCGCAAAGTTGTACCAGCAGCACGATGACCACCTAGTGAAAGTAAGAATCCGGCGTCAATAAATATTGCAGTTTGGTTCATCATAATTCGATCCTACCTACTCCTGAAGGAGCCAAGGCGCTGGAGAATTCCACAAATTGTCCATACAGTCTCGCGGACGACAGATTTGATGTCAGAGAGTCCTTTTATCGAGGGCCTAACCAACCAGCAGTTAACTTCGCGCGACCTTACTTCACAACGGAACGACCGTTCTTCAGGCCAACCCCAGCAAGCATAGTCGTGGCTATGGTGGTCGTGACGTGGAGTGCATTAGGCGCCACATCCGGATGATCCTTAATTTCCGGACTATCCACGTCAATGAAGATCCCGTTGTCAGTCAACGATAAGAACTGATCATGAATATATTTATGTTGAGGAGAACGACGCGAATAAATTACGCATTGAGTACCCTCGTCGGCACCATTAATGTCATTTTGCGCAAGGAGTTGCGTGAATATTTCGTCCTTACGCAGAGGGAACAAATAATTGTTTGTGAAATGAATATCGTTGTGTTTATCCCAGTAGTGAGCATCCGAAAGAATTGGATCGACAGCAACAAATTTCATTCCAAGTGAGACGCCATGATAAAGGGCACCCGTACCGCCCTTTGAAGATCCGAGAAGTACAACGTCTTCTGATTGAACTCCGTTTTGAGTCATCACACTTCTAATCAGAGTTCCGATATTTTTTGTATTTTTTGGGAAAGTCAGAGTATCAAGATAGAAATTTCCGATTACGCCACCAAGATCAGCAATCCTTAGAATATACGTTTCTTTATTGCTAAATTTCGCAATCGAGTTGAAGTTAGTCGTAAAGTATCGGCTGAGGCTCGATGTGAAAAGGTCTGGCGGCATGGATGAGAACAAAACTAGCAGTCGTGGGCGCTCAGGTTTTTGTAACGGTTCTTCTAGCTTGTAAACAGTACCGTCGTCCGTCCTGCGGTAAATACCATCCTTCAATGGATTCCAGAGCACATCGAGTCGGCTTTCGTGCACAAAACTTGTAATAGTTCCGCGTTGCGCGTACGAATAATACCCGTTTTTTGCCAGTGCGACCACGGCCTCACGGAAGACGGCGTTATGCAAAGCTATACGCGAAAAAGTCTGATCCACGTTCATCGCCCGCAGATCCACATGGATAAAGCGCAACGTGGAATCCGCTTGCAGCAGCTGCATCAGGTCACCAAGTTCGGCCGATTCGAGCTTGAGGACATTACCAGATCGTTCCATACACGGTCCTTTCATGAATGATGCGCCTCAGGAATTCTTAGGCGCATCATATGGGGTCAAGTAACAGTAATAGCTACGCGTCGAGACCAACAAATTCTGATAATGCAGAAGTCAATGACTCATCACAATAATTGATTACGTCAAACGTAACGAAATCCTTCGTGGAGTCCAGTACTACTTGGAACCCGTGCGATAGGCCTTGTACAGAATTTTCCACAAGTAGTCCGTAACCTGGCTCGAGTATGCCGCGATTTCCCACTATGTCAGTTGCCAGAACTGGTAGCCCCAGAGTTAGGGCCTCCAGTAGAACCATAGGCTGACCCTCGTGGTCAGATGCCAAGACAAACGCATCTACAGAACGCATAACAGCAAATGGGTTAGAGCGCTGGCCAGCAAGAAGGATCGATGAACCAAGGTTATTCGCAGACACATACGCTTCAAGTTCAACGCGAAGGGGTCCGTCCCCCAACAAGACCAATTTCGCCTCAGGAACAACCTCAAGGTGCTGACGGAAAGCCTTGAAGAGCTTCAAATGCGCTTTTTCCGGTGACATTCTGCCAATGCTCAACCACGCCTCACTCGCTCCATTCAAGAAGGCTTGAATGTCGCTGTCCAGGGGCTTGTCCGCCTCTTCATGGAGATGTTCAAAATTAATCAAATTATTAATTGGCCGGAATTTGGAGGCAGGGATGTCAAAGATATGCCCTAGTTCTTCTCTATTGATGTCGTTAGTCGCCGCAGAGACAGACAGCAATTTGTCATACCACTTATTAATCTTCATGGTGCCCGCGAGCTCGGGGTATTTCGTGGTCCATTCTGCATAGATACGATTGTGCATGAATGCGATCTTTTTCTTGGTTCGCGTGGCAGAACCTAGCAATGCCGACCAGAATGGCGCATAACCATCGAATTCGATTACAGCATCAAACTTCGCTTGGCCGAAAATCCGCTCAAATTCTCTTGCGAAAGCACCTTGGTAAATCTGTTCTTGCTCCTGCGATCCCCAGCCGTTCCATGCATTGAACTTGTCGATTACCCATCGTTCTTCAAGCGACACCAAATGCGCTCCAACTCGGGCAATCTTTTGGACATGCTCAGGCAACATCGCAAATTTTTCCATGCGAAGTGGTTCCTTGCTGAAAGGTGCCGGGTCGAAAAGGAACACTACACGATACTTAGACGGATCAATTGCGTTAAGCATATTGATAAAAGCCGACGTGATCCCGTTCGGGAGGAGGCTCTGATGGAACAGCAAAACCTTCTTTTCATCTTCTCGGAGAGTTTCGATGTAAGCCGTATCGTCTCCAAAAAATGCGTTGACTGCACGCTTGGCCGACGAACCATTTTCCTGAGCCGAAAAAATCGCTATGGCATTCGAATATGAAGCGTCATTGGCAACGTCTTGCGACAATGAGGAAATGATGCACTCTACAAGCTCCGTGGGTGACTGAGTGACAGTTCCAGGCAGCTCGTCAAAGTCAAAATACAACCCACGTTCAGCTTTGTACTCATCGAGATCTGGAACGTGGTAGATGATGGGCTTTTTCATAGGCAAGAAGTCAAAGAAGATACTGGAGTAGTCAGTAATCAAGACATCAGAGATCGCCAATACCGCCTCCGAGGCAATGTTTTCAGGAACTGTGATCGCGGGCAGGTCCGTCTTACCGATTATTGCCTCGGTCATGTGGTGAGCTCTGAATAGTAGGATCGTTCCGTCGATGTCACCCATAACGCCCAAATCACGAATGAGTGATTCAGTGTCAAAATGCTTGGTATTGAGCGATCCACGCCACGTGGGCGCATAGAAAATGACCTTCTTGCCTTCTGGAATACCCAGTTCAGTCCTCAAAGCGCCTTTTTCGGAAGGCGTCGGAGACAACATCTGATCAATGCGCGGCGTACCAGTGCGGAGGATACGTCCAGAATACAATCCAGAAATATCGTACCGATCAATCAATACGTTTCGGGTGTGATCGTTAGGTGCTATCAGGTCGGTTGCCTGAAGAAAATTGCGGCTTACGTTCGCATGTTCCATGAACCCCGTGCCAATGTCCTTGCCCAGGGTCTTTAGCGGGGTGCCATGCCACGTATTGAGATAGCGCTGACCTTCTCGCCTAACAAAGTAGTAAGGGAAAGTGACGTTGTTGATCAAATAACCAGCCGAAGCGAGCAATTTTAGATAAAGGCGGCTACCTCGCGGCACAAGAATAACATTCGGGTTCTGTCGCACGTCCTCCGGTACTTTAGTTTCCGAAGTAACTACCCAATAATGCCTCGTCGATGAATATTCTTGCCTTTGAGCCATTTCACGATATAGCGCCAATGGGTTACAAGAGATTTTCCCACCGAAGTAGCTTTCGTACAGAACGGCTTGACTATCCAGTTTAGTAGATTCTTGTAACGAGACGTACTCCATGATGTCGCGCTGCCATTTGGCTTTAAGATACTGTTCGGCCGCGATTCCGTCAGCACGAACAAAAACGCGTGTCTGCAAGAATGAAGAGAGAGCTAGGTCAGTCAAATCCAAACGGTATGCAGCTAGGGCTTTGTGGAAGAACCAGGTCCCATTTTGTTCAGGATCCCTACGGCAAGCTTCAGTCAAATACCGAAGTGCGAATTCGTAGTGGCCAGCTTTTAGCATTGTGATGCCACGGTCGTGAAGAACTTTGAAATCGTTTCGCTCGATCAACCGCAAAAGGTGCGCTTCAAATAGCTCTGCGTCATAGGCACCGAGCTCTTTGTTTTCCAAGGTCATGACATGCTCAACTAGGTTCGTCTGCCCTGGCAGACTCTTCAAGAACGCTTGTAACGCTCCTTCAATATCATTCTCGGACCATAGGACAAATGCCAACCGGAAGCTCCAGTACGGCTGGTCCTTGCCCAGGAATCGAATTGCAGCGTCGTATGCCAGAGCAGCATCGGCGTAGCGTTTCTGACGCTCTAGAGTGAGTCCCATTCGGTAATGTCGTGCTGGCTTGTCGGGATCTTCTTCCAGCGCTTCGCGCAACCACCTAGAAGCTTCCGCCCATGCATTGTTACGGTCAGCAGCTAGACCGGTGTTATACAAAAGCGAAGCCTGATCAGTGGAATCACGCGCAGCATCTTTATAGAACCTATAAGCATCCGGCCAATGACCCTTGCTTTGATAATATTGCGCTACAACCGACATAGGGTCTTCCCCAGGTTTCAGGCCACGGATTATTTCCAATCCATCGGCTTCGAGGTCAGCCCGCCCGCTTTCCCTACCCGACCGAACCAATCCACAGGCATTAGCCAAACTCTTTGAACCGGCTGCAATAGCCTTTGTGTGGGCTTCAGCGCTTTCAGCATATCTGCTGAGGGAGGCGAGTTCCGTCCCGAGGCGTTCGAGCCAGCTCGCATTCGCGGGTTCGAGCTCGAGGCCATACTGGAGAGCTTCAATTTTCTGCCACGACGGACCATTTTTTAGAGAATTAGACACGTAAGCAGTGGAGATCGATTTGTTTGCAGAACCCATGTGAATTGCATTGGCAAGCACTTCTCTAGCGTCGGCATGTCGTTTCGAACTTGAATACGCTCGAGCGAGTCGCGTGAGCGCGTCAATATTTCCTGGCTGAAGTGCAACGGCATACTCATAAGCATCGGCCGCGTCAGAGTGGCGTTTGGTTTGTTCGTAAAGAGCCCCCAGACGAATATTCCACGAATAGTTATCGGGAACGAGCGATAGCGCTTTTTTCGTCCACAACAAGGACTCAGGAAGCATCTTCAGCTGAAAATAAGCGTTACCGACGAGATAATTGACTCGGCCATCGACACTACCGACAATCTTTGCAGCCTTTTTGAACTCATCAAGTGCCTCAGCCCATCGGCCAGCCTTGCCAAGTAACTGTCCACGTTTGATTGTCGCCTCTGCGAACAGATCTTTGATAACCATCATTCTCCTAACAACGTCAAAACTTAAAATGCCCAAACTTCGGCCAATCTGATCAAATTCCACGCCGTAAGTTTCAAACTTGCTGTATGACAATTACCGTCATGGTGTGGAATTTCCACGCTCTGTAATTATCCGATTTACCGCAGCAGAATCTGCTCAAATTCAGCAACGGCTCGCTTGTTGTAACTAACGACGTCAAAGTCGACAACTTCCCCATCGGATTCAATTTGAGTCATCATCCCGGCTGCCAGATCATCAACGGTAGGCGCAACAATTCTGCCTACGTCCTTTGGCAAAGCACCCTTGACCGAACCGAAGGAAGTGGTTATCACAGGAACCCCCAAAACGAGAGCCTCTAATAACACCATCGGTTGACCTTCATAGTCACTAGACAGTACGAAAGCATCAGACAGGGACATGAGCTGGTAGGGGTTTTTTATGTGCCCAACTAATTTGACCGACTCTGTAAGCCCGAGACTAACAATCTCTTGCCTGATTAGTTTCTTCAACGGTCCATCGCCCGCAATAACAAGTCTGGTGGCTGGAAACCGCTTATGCACCCGGGCAAAAGCGCGAACGAGCCTGATGTGATTCTTTTCTGGTGACAACCGGCCAGCAGAAAAGAATGTGAAGAAGGGTACACCTAAATCAACCGGTGTAGCAATTTCCTTTAGCGCGGGGCGTCCAGGATCTATTAGTCTCTGAACTAAATCGCCCATCATCATGCTCCGATGATGTCGATCCAGTTCATGACTTGTTGACGCCGAGCTGTCATTCAAGACCGCCATTTGGCGGATCTTCTCTTCGTTCACTGTGTTTGATGCCCACGAAAAATTTGAACGCGGCGCCCATTTGGCTAGGGATAACCTATTTATCTCATTTAGCCCTTGCGAAACAGAGACTAAATTATCAAATTTACGATAAATTGAAAATGTTGAATAGAGTCCATCCTTGAGGGGGGTATCCCCCTCCACCGAACGCAAGGCATCTGCAGCCAAATCATTATGTAGCCAAATAGACTTTTTTGATTCCGGCCCATGCAAGAAAAGCATTCCCCAAAAGGCCGTGTAGCCACTGAAATCTATCATGTGATCAAACTTTGCGTTCCCGAAACAGCGCCGCCATTCGGTTTCCCAGAGTTTCTTTTGACTTGGAAGTTTGGCAATAAGTGAATCATTACCGTATTTTAAAACCCGTAGACGCAATACATTATCCAAGTATCCGCTTGTAAACGTTCCGAACCTGAACAGAACTCGAGCGTTAGGGTTGATTTGAGCATAGATATGCTGCTTGGCACTCTGTGCATTGAATGGACACAATACAGTAACGTCGAACCGCGAATAGTCGATGTTATCTAACAAATTCAAAGCCGACGTGGTTATGCCATTTGGTATCAAACCACCAGCGTATAAAAGAATCTTCTGCTTATCGTTGCCCGATAGTCGTATCGTCCGCGCTTCACCGCGCCCAAAGACGGCGTTCGTCACGCGTTCTGTGCTGCGACCATCATCGTAGGGTACGTATTTTTGCCGACTTTGTTCATAAGCATCAGTAATTCGCGAATCATTCTTCTCTGCTGCTAGGTCTAGATTAATTGCCTCCACCAGGCCGGCCGCAGAATTCGTCACACGCCCAGGCAAGTCCCCTGGATCAACGTACAGATCCCTATACCGTCGGTAATCATCAATATCAGGAATGTAGAAAACTACTGGACGACCAGTACTCAAAAAGTCGTAGAATATACTCGAATAGTCGGTGACTAAGAGGGAAGTAGCACCTAATGCGACATTTGTAGGAATACTATTCGGGATTAAGTAGTCCTTGAGATCCGCGTCTTCGCTGACTGCGGCGGATACCACCTGGTGGGCCTTGAGAAGGACCTGGTATTTCGTGCTATCAATACCTTCCTCGATGTTAGCGATCAGGCCCTTTAGACTTGCGGCATCGTTGTGAGGACTAAAATACGATTCGCCCTTCCACGTAGGTGCATAGAGAATGATTTTCCGGTCGTCAACCCGAACACCATTCTTGTCCATCAACGTTCGAAATTCCAGCTCTGGCTGAGCATTCGCCTGCTGACGGTCTGTTCGTGGATTTCCTTCTTCTAGTATTTGCCCTTCATAAATGCCTTGGAGCTTGAACGCCTTCGAATACATCGTATCTGTCATCGCGGGAGAAGACGATAAAAGATAGTCGGCAGCGAGGAAATTACGGACTATATTTTTTGCATCTTCAGGTCTTCCCGCAATGTCAAATCCCATTTTTTTCAAAGGAACACCGTGCCAAGTATTGAGATATACCTGCCCATCTCGTTTGACAAAAGGTGCTGGGAAGCTAACGTTGTTAACTAGATACTTTGATATTGAAAGTTTACGATGATACTCAATGGAACCATACTTGACAAACGAAACATTTGAGTAGGATTCGAAGTCCCTCGTAATAGACTCATAGCGATGAATGTCGTTTAGAACCCATGTAAATTTGAAGTCGCTGTATTCTGGTCGTTCTAGCATGTAACGAAAAATTGCCTCAGGATGGCAAAGCATGCCGTTGCCAGAATAAGACTCAAACAGTACCGATTTTTCCATAATCGGAAGATTTCGCCAATAGGACTGAGCTTCACGTTTGGCTAAGTTCTTAATTCGACGCGAAATTCGCTTCACTTTTGTCATATCCGGCAATTGTTTGTTCCCCTGCTCATGTCTTACAGGTCCATTACTGTGCGACTAGCCCGAGACACGCAACCCCGTAAGTACCATTGGCGATCTCAAACCCACCACCGAAGACGGTGGTTCACCCTACAAGTATAAACAAGGTTAGTCACATTGTTGTACATCCTGCGTTTACCTCCATTTAAGGAACTTGGTCAACACCCCGTGTCAAATCTCCTGCGTTCTTGTTGCCTGGCGTATCTTTTTGTCGCGCAGACGGCACCCGCACGTGTGCAATATTCAAAGTCAAACCTGACGACGCAGCTGCTGGCTCTTCGTCTCCTTTTAGGCTGATACCCGTCCGAACAGTGTGAATATGATCTGGGCGCTGTCGTCATTTGAACCGTCGAGGCCCCGCCTATCAGAGTTGAGCGAGACCAGTCCCTCATAACATCCCAAGTTTTCATGGTTGAAGTGGACCGCCCCCCCGGTAACAATAATTTTTCAACAAGTGTTGAAAGTTACAATGGTCGAATGACTCAAATCTCAGACGATGCGGCACTACCAATCAATGTGGCAGTTATTGGCAGCTGCGTAACTAGGGACGTATTCAATCGGCGGTTCTGTCCGAACTATAAGATGTTCTTTAAATGCGGTTCGAGCCTGATCCAGGGGTCGCTGATCTCTTTCGTTTCTGACCCATTTACTGTTCCTGAAGCTGATCTAGTCCAGCTCAAGGACAGTATCGTAACGGACATCAGGTCGGAGATGACCCGTGAAGTAAATACTTACATCGCCACCAAAAAGCCGGAATACGTTATTTTCGATTTCTTCGGAGATATACGATTCGGTGCAGCTCAACTAAAGGATGCAACTTTCGTCACCCGCAATCAGTGGAAACTCACTAAAACTGATTTCTACAAAGAAAACCTTCTTCGTGAATTCCTCCCACAGTCGGAACAATACTTTGATATGTGGGCTGAAGCAGTAGCTGAAGCGGTGAATTATATTCGCAGAGTATCGCCATACACCAAGTTGGTTCTTCACGACGTTGAGTTCGTTACGAAGTACCGCGAGAAAAACGGACAAGTTAAAGAAATGGGTAATGCCTCTGCGCTACGAGCTATGAATGTGTGGTGGCGGAAGCTCAACACCTACTTTTCAGAAAACTATGCTGATGAAGTCATTTGCGTTCGGAATGACGACACAATGAGTTTCGTGGGGCACCCCTGGGGTGTTTACGGGGTGCACTACGAACTCGACTACCATGCGGATTTCTTGAATAATCTTACGCGCATGGCACTTACGCATGCTCGTTCAAGTCAGCGTGCCATGGTTTAGATGCCAGGCCGCTACGTATCCGCTGCCTTTGAGACAATGCACTATGAGGTTCTCGGCGATCGTCGTCGCCGCTTCATCCGTGTAGTAGGTAGCATCCGCTTTGACCGATGGCAGCGGGCAGTCGTTGGCCGGGTTAAAGTCGCCCGCGGAAGACGAATTCCCAACTCGTAGATCACCTGGTTTGCCACGTAGGTCAATAAACTGGCCGGAAAAATGATTCTCAAGCAGCCGGTAAGCTTCTTCAACGACTAGGCAATGATGCTTTCGGATGTGCTCCACTGCCTCGATGAAACGACGCCACATGTAAGATGGCGCCTAGTGTTAATAACCTGGACTGGAGAATATTTTGGAAATTGAGCAACTCGTAACTAGCTTGCTGACCCTCGTGAAGAATCAAAACAAGATCTTAGAGAACCAAGGTAAGCAACTCGCCGAACAGGGGCGGATGCTTGAAGTTCTAGGCAAAGCAAGCCTTCGAGAGGTCCTGTCCGATGTCGATGAGACTATTCAGAATAGACAGTTTTCCATGATGGAGACCATGGAGGAACTTCATAAGGGGAAATCAGTAGCTCGTTGGGGTGACGGCGAGATTCGCCTAATGCTGCAGCCGGAATTTGAGCTTTCGTTCCAGAAACCAAATCCGGAACTAGCGTTCGAACTCAAACGGATACTTCTTTCCTACGATGCCGTTTACGATCACACCCTGCTAGCCTTCCCGACCATTTTCGTAAGCCGATTGTGGATGGGCATTTGGGCTGAAGTGTGGCACGCTTTGCAACCAATTTTGACACAGTCAAAGTCCACGTGGGCCAACACGCATATAACCAGACCTCTATTTTTTCAGAAGCATGGACAAGATGCGGTAGACGCTTGGCGTTCGCTTTGGGACGGTAAGAACGTTTGCGTCGTCGCCGGCAAGAACTCGCGTTTTGCTTTGCTTCCTGAACTGTTCGATAATGTGGCAGACATCAAGTTGGTCGAGTCGCTACCCCGAAACGCCTTCTCAGAATTTTCGGAACTGAAGCAACGTGTACTGGATACTCCGAAGGCCGATATATATCTGACAGCACTTGGCCCGACAGGCACGACATTGTCTGCCTTTTTGAGTTCCCCAGATGGCGGAAACAAACACACCATTGATGTTGGTCATCTTGCTTCAAGCTACGCGGCCGCGTTTACCGGTGGAGAGTTTCCAGAGAATGTGCCGTTGATAAAACCCGATTCAAAGAAATAGTCGTTACGGTGACGTTTGATGTACACTTCGAGTTCGTCTGGCTCGGGAGTCGAATTAGTATTCAGTCTCATCGTTAAACACTTTCGGGCCTGAGTCCAACCTATTGGGCGGACTCAGGCCCGATTTCTATTCGTTGCCCCAAATGCTGTGCCTCTGCCAAGCGGAATATGGATTGATGAACCGGATTGGTCAGACTGAACTGATCCGAAACTTGAACAATCTAACGTAATCATGCGTGGACTTACTAGAGCAACGATCCTTACAAAATTGATCGCGTATTTCCATCCACGTTTCATATCTCACGCTCACTTCACCGATATCCGATTCGGCGCGCTTCCGTTTTACCGGCATGCAAGAGATCTTATTTAGCCTCGGTCAGTCCGGCGGCAAGAAGAGCCGCCTCTAATGGATCCAAGTCAACTATGAGATCCGGTAACGTGGCAGACTCCGCCAATTTGTGCCAAGAGACATCGTTCAGATCCTTTTGAACCACAGACTTTTTGCAAACCTGTCGCCGTTCCAAAGTGGTAAAGAAATCGTCAAACTTGAAGTTGCTGGAGTGCAATTTGTGGTCGGAGACTTGAAGCCAGATCCAAGGGATTCCATAAGCCTGAGCCACGATTATTCCATGCAATGAAGAAGAGATACACACGGAAGACGAAGCGATCTGCTCCACCACGAGACGCGCATCATCGCCTACATTGATGAAATTGATGTTTTCCTCCGCCGTGTCTAAGTATTTGGCGTGCTCCCAATGAAGAACTACCGAAATCGACTTCGAATCCGATGGATCTCTCCGTGGGACCGGGAAATACTTCGGCAAGAGGAGCGCAGGATCGCCGAATACAGAAGGGACAGTCCATCCAAGTTTCGCCTCCAACTCCAATTGTGTGTATCGACCACGCACTGCTAAAACGTCTATATCTTTGCGACGCCTAAGATTCATAATTTGCCTGTCGGACAACGGGGCAAGCAATCCGCTCCCCCATACCGTTACGTTATCCCGATCTATGGAGGTCGTAATTGATCCAACCGAGAATAGCGTATTTCCAGCGCGGAGTCGTTGACGAGCATTCAATGGCTTCACGCCAAGAATCTCAGAAACCAGCAGTGGGCCTACTGAGTCTCCAAAGTTGGCCAGTCCGTCCCACCAGTAAATCGGTAAAGCAGGTGCGCCGCCCCGAACATCTTCTCGTCTAAATGAGAGATACTCTGTGGTCTCTTTTTGAATTTCTTCAATAATATCTATAACGTTTTCAATTAGAGTTTCAATTTTTCCGTCGCTAAGCGAGCCTGGTATGAGCAACCTTTCACCGTCTTCTTGACGAAGCTGATACTTTGTCAAGAACGCATTACGGATGAGTCTACGCGTCGCGATGGTTCGACCGACTAGACTAGCAACGAATGAGTTTTCAACCAATTCAATATCAAGTGCAACTTGACCCATTAAAACTGGGAACTCAATTACGCATTTATCGTTTCTGTAAACGAAAATCTTATCGCAACTTTGCGAGAGATAGATGTTTGCGTTTAACAGATCAGCTAACTTAGAAATATTTAATTCCATTATGAATCAACTCTAATCGTAGAACTTATATCGGCCTATTGTATGATACAGCATGCGTTGAAACCTCCGCGTGCCATATAGTTTGACTTAGCGACCGGTTATCGTCTCACTTTCGATTTAACGCATGTGCTGTCTCAAGATGCTCCATGATTCAATCGCGCTCTAAAGATCTAGCTCAGATACCCATTGAGCACAAAACGCATGTATCATCTGGCCAGCTCCCCGACATGTAGTTCGCGCCCTGAACATCGAGGTCCATCCGTTCAACTTCACAACTCATCGATTCCAAAGAGGCCATCTCCTCCGAAACGGAACTTTGACTTGTTTGGATTCCAACTAGAAGGACTACACGGCCCGTCATGCTGTAAGCTCGAGCGGCTCCGTTTATTGCAATGTCCCGCTCGTTTAGATTGAACAGGTATCGAATAAAATTCCTAATCGCCGGTAACTCTCATACCGAATATTTTGGAATCCACCAATCAGCTGCGAACTATTAACAAATCGCTACGCGGAATAACTTGCTATAACAAGGTGATCCATGAGCGACCGTATCAGGCGTTGGCAAACTTACGTCTACGCTAAACGTCAGTTCTGACATTCCGAAATGGCTAGATTGCGCCATGCCCGAATTCCTAGTTCAAAATTTAGGGCAAGTTTATATCGAACTTGGACTCCCGTTTCATCAATATTTACAAGGCAGTACACAGTCTTTGTTCGAGTTGGTTGACCAACTTGTTAGAGCGTATTTCAGCTAAGTCGAAACTCTCGACATGCCAAACTCGCGGATCATAATTAAGGGCATAAATCTGCCTACTCTTTGCTATGACCGATACAAGGCCATTAAATACATCACGGGAATCGTAAAAGAACGATTCACCGATAGTACCGACGACTTGTCAAAACGGCAGTCTGTCGTCCAAGACCCCAAGAATTCGTATGCGTCAGGCACTCTTCGCACCGAACTTGCGCTTAAGTTCAATTCAAAACTTCTAAATACTTGTGATGAACTTAGTTATGCATACTTCGATATCAATTCTTATCTGATGAACTCTGAATCTGGGATGATATCTCCAAAATTCGTTCCAACTGCATTCGATCATCACATTATTGATGGGTTAGAAGTGCGCGATCTATGGCGAAAATTACTGCAGGTCGCCGTTGGACAGTACTGGTGCTAACACTTTATATCGGATGAAATTAGACGATTCATTCCGTTGAAGACAAGTGGTCGACAAGTGCTCAACGACGTTCCCCTGGAAAACGTACTCTGGATAACCATCTCCAATTAGTTCGGTCGCAAGCCAAGCAGAGTCTACGCGCTGTGCTTCACAACGGTGATTAGCGCTAGGTATTCTAGTACACGAGTACTTGTATTTCAGCCGATCCAGAAAATTTTTGACTCAATCTGCATGAATTGATGAATGATGCGGATAGAATCTCTAGATCCTCCGGATCGGCTGATTGGCAGCCCTACTATTTGGACAGCTTGGATGCCTCGTCGAGATTAAGCTTGTCGGTCCAGTACGAGTCCGAAGTCAGCTGATCGTAGCCGTCGCGCCATAGCCGGATGTTCTCCTCGTAAGCCGAACGCAAGCGCATGGTGTTTCGTACCAACCGCAGCGATTCGCGCCAGAACTTCTTCTGGTTGCGACGGACAACGTAGGCCGAGGACTGGTCACCGTTGAGGTAGGTGATTTCCTTAGCTCCATACACTTTGCGGTAGTCATCACGGAATGGCGAGGAGAGCGTCAAGTTTGAATTGGCTTCCTTGCCCAGGGGAAGCAAGTGCCCGTTCAAGGTTGCCAGCATGAGCGCACGTGAATAGCGGGGCTTCTCCCCATGCAATTCGTCCGGACGTTCCTGGACCGGCTTCCATGCTTCATCTTTAGTCAGCGCCTTCAGATCGGCACGCCGCCTCGACATGTCTGCGTGCTTGTCGAAGAACTTCGGTCCTCGAAGCACGTCTTCGAATGCCAGGTTGATGGCAGCAAGCGTGTCGTAGTGGAAACGCATGACATTGCGAATGTAGAAGCTGGCCACCATTTGCTGCAGTTCAACCCAGGAGCGCCGCTTCTCGGGAAGCGACAGGTGATGCACCAGGTGGCTGCGGAAGTCCAAGTACCACGTCATCGGCGAAGCCTTGTCGGTGAAGTTTTCCTGAACCGAAGCAACGCCTGGCAGTGAAACGATGTCGAAGTCATTGACCAGCGAGAAACTCACGTCATCGCCTCGCACGAAGAACGGGAACGGCAGGTGCTGAACCTGGTCAACAGGGAATGCGAAGAACCACCAGCCGGCGTAGAGATCTTCTGGTGCGGGAGCAGTTGTCTCGTATTCCATGTTGAACACTGCATCGCGGTTGCGGAGGTCCAGGCCGTGGTACCGAGGCTTGCAACCAAGCTCGAATTCTGCGCCATTCTCCCAAATCTGCCACCGATGCGAAGCGTTGATCATCGATCCTGCAACCGCGGTGCGCGGATCCTTCGCAAAGGCCAGCAGCCACCAAGTGCGTGACAGCGCTTCCATCTGGATAGACGCATCATCATCCATGAACAGGCAGTGGGTTGCCCCGATTTCCCGGGCTCGCAGCAAACCACGGGTGAAGCCGCCGGCTCCGCCGAGGTTTTCGTTGGCGATGATCTCAACGCCGTCACCGTCTTCTACCTTCAGGGAATTCCCGTTATCAACCACGGTCATGCTGATGTGCTCTTTGAGCTCCGAACCGGCACGGAATTCACGGAATCGTGAGACTGTGCTCTCAACTTCGGCTTCGCGGCGGAAAGTGGTGACCGAGAGCATCAACTCTGGAGTCCGCACTGGCTTTGCCGTGGTAGCCCACGCGAAATCTTCCAGTTCGCCGTCCTGCAAGGCCATCAGGTCGAAGAACAGCAAGGATTCATCGGAAGTCGATTCATCAACGACTACTGGATGGCTGTATAGGCCATCCATGGTGATAACTTCGCTGACAATCTTGTGCCATGATTTGTGACGGTCTGCCTGGAAGACATTCAGCTGGTAGCGCCCGGTGCCCTTGAGCTGGAGCTCCAATGGGAGATCGCCGCAGATTCTTTTCCACTTACCGTAGTTGAATACGTTGTAGTAGGTGCTCGTGGAGAGCAGTCCGCCCGGTGCGAACTCTGCCACGCCTCTGCTCAATGAAATGCCGACGGGACCATAGACATGAAAGTGCGCTTCTTGTTCCGTGGAAATCCCTGCTTGCAACCAGATACCTGGCTGCACGGGATAAGCGGTGCTTGACTCGGTCATGTCTGGTCCTTCAATCTGTTCCTGCGCAATTGCTGTTGGCGTCGTCATACTCTTGTTGCGTTCCTTACCGGTTTATCTAAGTTCTATGCGTGTCGCTTGAGAATGCTGTCTGATTCGACTCGCTTTGAGCGAGGAACCAGGACGTTCTTGTCGAAATTGCCGACGGCTACGAACGCGATGAAGACTTCATTCTCTGGAATATCGACGATGTTGCGGATCTTCTGTTCCTTTTCGACACCCATAGCGGTGTTCAGCAGGCACGATCCAAGCTCCATCTGGGTCAGGCCCAGAAGCAGGGACATCATGAACAGTCCGCCGTCAACGAATGGCTGATTCCGTTCTGGAGCAAAAAGGAATGCGTCCAGATCTGCCGTCACCAACAGCAAGCGCGGTGGAGCATTGAATCCGTAGAATCCACCCTGGACGTCCAGGAGCTGCTTGATGGTCTCCGGATCGTCGAACTGGTGCACGCGGGCACCCTGGCGGCTGCACACCGATGGGGATTGCATGGCAATCTGCACTGCCGCCGAAATGGCTGTATCGTCCACTGGAGTGTCTGTGAATTCGCGAACGCTTCGGCGCCCGTACATGACGTCCATGAATGCGCGGTCGTCGTTAGGGGTTTCCACGGGGTCTTCGCGGTGGTTCGCCGCAGGGAACGCGCCGCCCTCCCCTACACGGCCATTGGCAATGACTTCCAGCGCCTCGTCCGAGAACAGCTTGCGGAAGTGCGAGACATCCGTATTGGTCTCTTCGTTGCGGGCGAAGTACGCCTTCATGACCGAGGCAGAGCTCTGCACAATGGTGTCGTCGGTCCCGAGACCGCGAGTCAGCCAAGCATTCATTTCCTTGGCAAGGCCTGGAATTGCGATGCGGCCGAACCCTGGGCGGAAGTTGCTGTGGGTCAGGCCCTTTTCAATGGCGTGCGCATGGAAGAACATCCGGGCGCGGATTCCGGTCACCGAATCTGCCGAGCGGCCGCGGCTAAAGGAACGGACTTGCGATTCAAAGTCGTGCAGCGCCAGTCGGCGTGCCTGCTTCGAGAAGCCCTCTACGATTTCGTCATCAGACTTCACAACCGGAGCAGGGGCTGCAGGTGCCTTCGGCTTCACTTCAGTAATGGAGATCTCGTGGACCTGGGCGCCGGCCTTCGGGCCGGTGAAGTGCAGCGCACCAAGCATGACTTGGCTGAGGCCGGCTTCTGCGACGGAGAATTCGAATTCATCGGTGCGAAGGTTGCCCGAGCTCTCAGCGACACTTGCCTTGCCGATGACCTTGAAGGCCCCGGACTCAGGATTCCTCAGGTGGACGTTGATGGTCTTGGTCTTGGTAGTCGGTGCCCACTGGATCTTGAGTCGTTTTCTCGTGCCCGGAGTCAGTGGTTCCGGCAGGTCCGTCCACACGTGCTTCCCGCGCAAGTCCTTGTCCTTGCCGACGCTCAGCGACACGCCCCCGTTTCCCTTGGCAATCGACCAGATGTCGCTATTGGCCGAGAAGTCCAGATCCAGCGTGTGGCTTTGCGAGGGGATACTCTCCGCGGCGGCGACTGCCTTGCCGTTGTCAATAGCTGCAGATGACTTCACTGAGGGGTCAAGCGCCGATTCAAGCCATTTCAGCGAGTACTTTCGTCCGTTCTTGATGTACTTGCGCGCTTTGGCGAAGTTGATTGAACGGGTGACGTTCTTGTTCTCGTTGATGGTCTCAACCGTGTCGCTCTCGTAGACCCGACGGGTGTCGCCGAACCCCAGAGATGAAAGCAAGTTCTTGAAACGGTCTGCGCCACGCTTGTTGTTGTAGATAGACGAGAACGGCTTCTCGAAGATCACGGAGAATGCAGTTCCGTGGAAGCTATCGGTCACGACGTAGCTGGCGTCCTGGTAGCCGCGCAGGAAATTCTCCGGTGCATCGCTGGCAATGAGTTCTGCGCGGGGTTCGTCGGCCCAGATTTCCTGCGCTGCCTTGCGGCCTTCATCCGGATTGCAGATCACCAGGATCTTATCCAGTCCGACCTTGTCGGCGATGGCCATCGCCGTGGACTTCTTGTCCGGTGTCGGGTCGAGGAAGAAGACTGCCAAATATTCGCCCTCGGGAGAGATTGATGCCTTAGCTGCCAGTTCCTTGTAGTGGTCCTGGTCCAGCAGGAATACTGGATCAACTACAAGGTCCGCCTTGGTGCCAAAGATGTCGCGAGCCGTGTCTACCGCGTAGTTTTCGCGGACGGAGATGGCTTTGAACTTCTGGAGGTTCTGCGAGTGCTTGGCGATGAAGCTCGGCTTGAATTTCTCGGTTCCGCGGTTTCCAAAAGAGGTGCCGTACGCAACGCGATTGCGATCAGGCGCAACGAAGTCAAGGAAAAGATCATCGTTCACTCGTCCGATGAGCGGGTTCCACAACTGATCGCTTCCAACAACAAACGTGTCAGCCAGTTCGTTGAGCGTGTTGAGCTCCGAGTAATGCAACTGCTTGGTGTACTCGTATCCGGTTCGGCGCGCAAAATCCATGGAGAGGATAGCGTCAGGCCATTGAACTCGGTACCCGTTGTAGCCCACAGGCTCATGAACCATGAGTACCGAGCGGCCTAGGTTTTCGATGGCACGGTTCAAACCGTAATAAGTCAGAATCGATCCGTAATTTTTGCCGTACCACCATCCGAGGACAGCCACATCATACTTTTTCTTCGGATCCACCAAGGGGAATTTCCTCATTCCTTGTCTTACGCATCATGCATGAACTAGTGCGTAACCGCCTTGCGGCTCCGCGGGCTCGCCTGCCGACCGGCCCATTTTGACGAGCCGATTGCAGGTGAAATTTTGGTCTCGGGGAACCACGTTATCAACAAAACTATTTTCAATCCTTTAGACAATATCTGTATGACAATTTGTTTACGTTAAGTACACCTCTCGTTAACCTGGCTTTTATGGCCCGTTGCAGAGGTGTGGTTAGACTGCTTTACATGGATACAGATCTATTAGTTGTCGGGTCCGGTTTCTTCGGGCTAACCATCGCAGAGCGTGCAGCAGACGCAGGCCTCAAGGTCACTGTCATCGACCGGCGCTCACATATTGGCGGAAACGCCTACAGCGAACCAGAGCCAAAAACCGGCATTGAGGTGCACCGATATGGAGCCCACCTCTTCCACACGTCCAATGAACGAGTATGGGAGTATGTGAATCGCTTCACTAGCTTCACCAACTACGTTCACCGTGTTTACTCGACGCATAACAAACAAACCTTCGCGCTTCCTGTTAATCTGCACACGATCAATCAGTTCTTCAACGCCGCATACACCCCTGACGAAGCACGGGCTTTAGTAAAGGAGCAAGCTGGAGAATTTAGTGTAGAAAATGCTAAAAACTTTTACGAAAAGGGAATCGCCCTCGTAGGCCGACCATTGTTCGAGGCCTTCTTTGCACACTACACGGCCAAGCAATGGCAAACATCCCCTGAGAAGCTTTCAGGGGATATTGTCAGCCGACTTCCAGTTCGCTACAACTATGACAACCGCTACTTCAACGACAAGTACGAAGGCCTGCCAGTCGACGGCTACACAGCCTGGATTGAAAGAATGGCGGATCACCCGAACATTACTGTTCAGCTGAATACCGATTTCTTTGATTCGAGCCAGCCATTCAACAAGAACGACATGGTGGGACAGGTTCCGATTGTTTACACCGGTCCAATTGATCGCTATTTCGATTACAGCGAAGGCTCATTGTCCTGGAGGACGTTGGACTTTGAAGAAGAAGTATTAGATATCGGTGACTATCAGGGAACTCCGGTGATGAATTACCCGGACGCCGATGTCGAATTCACCCGTATTCACGAGTTCAAGCACTTCCACCCGGAACGCAAGGACAGCTACCCGGATGACAAGACCGTCATCATGCGGGAGTTCTCTCGTTTTGCAAGCCACGACGACGAGCCTTACTACCCGGTGAACACGCCAGAAGATAGGACTGGGCTTCTCGCGTACCGCGAACTGGCAAAGAAGGAAGAGAACGTCTTCTTCGGCGGTCGGCTGGGCACCTATCAGTACCTGGACATGCATATGGCCATCGGCTCTGCCCTTTCGATGTGGGACAACCAGATTTCGAAGATTGCAGAGACCTTGAAGGTTTCGCAGTAAAGCACCACTGAATGTGGGTGTGCCCGCAGCTAGCAATTTATTGCATGCCAGCTGCGGCCACACCCACATTTGCTGTTTAAAGACGTTCTCCGGCACTCGCGCTCGGAACTTAAAAGACGCCTCCCGGCGCCTTGACCTCGGGATCCAACGGGTTGAGTCCTGGATTCCCGCGACAAGGGATACGCACAGATCAAGCATTGCAGGCCGTAGGCCGCGCTATTGGAAATGCTTCTTAAGCGGACTAAAATCGCGTGGCCTCTGAAGCCATAAATACATTTTCGTCCACAAGAAAACGAAAGACTGTCCGTGCAAATCAGCGTCGGCATTCCAACGCTTAAGAATGCATCGAATCACTGTATATCAGGTCAGGCAATTGAGACCGATACAAGGCGAGTAATTGCCCTTGAGCTAGTGCCTAGGTGGCTTCGTCTTGAGCGGAGCCATCGGTTTCCACGAATTATCGTTAGCAATTCGCTGACCGTCGAGAAGGCCTCTAAATAGGTTCGACGTCCCACGGATAGTTTTTTCAACCAAGATCAGGCGCAGTATTTCTTTGGCGAACGTGAGCGCCGTGCCGAGCGCAAAGGCACCCGGATACCACATCCCGTGGAAACGATAGTATTTCTTGAGTATTGCTCGATTTCGCATGATGTAATAGCGATACGGATCGCTTGAAGCATTGAAATGGCGAATGCCCAGATCAAGCTGCCTGATGTCGCGCGTTCTCCGCAGCACGAATTCATTGACGATAACGGCGGTGGTGATCCGCGATGCCAACCAGCCATAAAGCTGGTCATCCCAGTAGATGAAAAACCGCGGGTCAGGTAGTCCAATACGACGGACCACATCACGGTGGATGAACATCCCCTCGAAGCACCCGGAATTCATCTCTCGATACCCGGTGGCGTCAAAGTCGCTTGGTGCAAAAGGAATCGGGATGGCCAGCCGATCAGAGATTCGGTACTGCCAATAGAACTCGCTGCCGTCATAGTCGTAGCGTCGACCTTGGATGACCTGGAAACGTTCTGCCCATTTTCCCATTTTTCCAAGTCCATCTGAAATGACTTCGACATCGTCATCCATCATCCAGATCCATGAGGCGCCTAGTTCATAGGCTTTCTTCACACCGGCGTGGAATCCGCCAGCGCCGCCGGTATTCGTCGGAAGCTTCTCGTAGACGACTTCGGCATCAAGATTATCTGCATGCTTCTGCACGATCTCGTGCGTATCGTCGGCAGATGCATTGTCGATAATGACGAGGTGGCCGGGAGAAGGATCCATTGTCTGAATGCTTGTCAGAAGGCGGTCGAGTAGATGCGATCGGTTGTACGTAACGATCACGATAGCAGTGTCAGACGGGGCGAAACTCGTCTTTTCGGTCATCGCCTGGTCTCTCGATTCATCCCTCATAGCAAACCAAGATTATCCCAATTAGTAGATCCCAGCGACTTCATGAACGACCTGCGATTAGTAATAACGTAGAATCAACCAAATATTAACCTTGCGTTCACTTGAACGTTTCATAAAATTTGCCTGTGAATTCTCAGATGGATGCGGACCCTACCATCGCAAGCTTGGGATTAGCCGAATGCGCACCTCCAGTAATTCCAGCGGATAGCACGTAAATGACCGGCGCAGTTTCGAGCGGGCTCAAGCGAGAATGAAAGCTCACTTGCAATCATCTCCCCCATCCACAGACAGGCGCGCATGCGCAGCAGCCGACCGGGGCACCGCTTTTAATGTGCAGTGCCGCTACTCAATCCAGATCCTCACCAGCACCCTTCGCACTAGCGGCCATCTACGGCTCTGCATGCCAGCAGGGTTCGAGCTAGGCGTCGAAGGGGTGGATATTTCCTGCTCAATACACGTAGTCGCTGGCTGCAACGCCACAGTTACTGCCCATGACAGCCTGTACTGTGGCAATAATGGCACACCAACCCCGCAGTGATATACGGGAAACCGTGCTGGGCGAGCCCAATGGCACGGAAATAACTGCGGAGATTCCAGCGGACATTCCCGCCCCGGCGTCACCGCAAAAACCGGGTTCCCCGCTTCTGTCATTGATCCACCGGAAGACACAGCATCCCCGGACTACTTATTCTCCGGCGTACCTTCCGCCCCGTCCTCTTCTGGTGCTGGCAAGTACAACCACGCCTTAAGCAAGCCGGCGACCAACATCGTCCCCGTGCCCGGTGGCACCTACTTCAAAAGCTACGGCGCCCACACAGTCTTTAATGACGGCACAACATCTAGCAGCAATTCTGCAACCGCGGAACGTCCGCCTCATGGATCCGCAGGATCCACCGCATGACTCCCCACCGATCACGGTCCTCGACGGGAACGATACTCCGGAAACCGCGATCACCGGGGCCTGGCATCAGGCGAGGATCCAGCTCTGCTTCCTCCAGATGCGACAAGCGATGATCAAGCACCTCGCCTTGCGCCCATGTGCCTTCCCAGACCATAAGGTACTCTCCTTGGCAAAGGTATTGATGAAAGTTGCCACGACGGATCAAGCAGGGCACCGGAGCGAACATCGGCAACTCGCCCGGCGCTTGACGCCTCAGCGCCCCATAACGCTCGCGCGCTGGCATTCCTATCAATAGGCCAATAGCCGGCAGGACCCATGGCCGAACGTGCAACGGAGTGCAGATAGTGCGGGAGTAAGACTTCGAACCCTCTTTGGTTCGTCATCTGTGTACCTTTTTGGCCCAATACTTGGGGACTCTGATTCAAGTGTTAAACGAGACAACCCGCCCGCTTGACCTGGCGGGTCAGCAGACGGGTTGAGAGGGGCCAGATAATCAATCGCTCATGTTGGACACCGCATCACCAGATGGATGAGGAAGCCGATGAACGACTTGGCCTATAGATCAGCTCTAGTCTTCGAGGTTGATCTCGCGAGCTACGCTCGCGCCAATGGCAGCGCCGACAACATCGAGAACGCCGGCTGGCAAAGCCGAGTCGATGCTGATGACAGCCAGTGCTTCGGACTTCTTCTCGTCGCGGGAAACCTGCATACCGGCAATGTTCACGCCCTGCTCGCCCAGTACGTTGCCCAGCGAGCCGACAACACCTGGACGATCAGCATAGCGGACAACGATCATGTGGTCCGAGATTGGGATTTCGATCTCGTGACCATTGATTCCCACAAGCTTCTCTATCTGCTTCGGACCGGTGAGGGTGCCGGCCACGGCCAGCTGGGTTCCTTCGTTGGTGGAGCCCTTGATGGTCAACTGGTTGCGGTACTCAGGCGAATCCGGGGTGGTGATTAGGCGGGTAGCGACTCCACGCTGTTCTGCGAGCACCGGAGCGTTCACGTAGGAGACCTGCTCCGAAACGACATCCATGAAGACACCCTTGAGTGCCGAGAGCTCCAGGGCCTTGACATCAAGTTCGGCGATTTCGCCAGCAACCTCGACGTCAATGCTGGTCAGGGATCCAACGGCCAATGCGTTGAAGATGCGACCCAGCTTTTCAATCAGCGGGATGCCCGGGCGTACATTTTCATCGATGATGCCACCGGCAACGTTGACTGCGTCTGGCACCAATTCGCCGGACAGCGCCAGGCGAACCGACTTGGCGACGGATACTCCGGCCTTTTCCTGGGCTTCATCGGTCGATGCACCCAAGTGAGGAGTGACGGTGACGTTGTCGAACTCGAAGAATGGAAGATCGGTGCTTGGTTCCTTGACGAATACGTCAATTCCAGCGCCAGCAATTTCCTTGTTCTTCAATGCTTCGTAAAGTGCCGCTTCATCAACCAGTCCACCGCGGGCAACGTTGACCACGTAAGCGGTGTCCTTCATCTTGGAGAAAGCATCCTTGCCCAGCATGCCCACGGTTTCCGGGGTCCTTGGCATATGGATGGTGATGAAATCCGCTTCAGCCAAGAGCTCGTCAAGCGGCAGCAGGGTGACACCAAGCTGTGCAGCGCGTGCTGGGGTGACGTATGGGTCATAAGCGACGATTTCCATGCCGAAGCCCTGCAGGCGAGCTGCGACGAGGGCGCCAATGCGGCCCAGGCCGATAATGCCGGCCTTCTTCTCGAAGAGTTCAACACCGGTGAAGGAGCTGCGCTTCCATTCGCCGTTCTTCAGCGAGGCATTGGCTGCTGGAATTCGGCGGGCCAGTGAAACAATATGCCCGACCGTCAGCTCGGCAGCCGAGATGATGTTCGAGGTTGGAGCGTTCACCACCATGACACCTGCCTGGGTGGCAGCCTTGATGTCGACGTTGTCCAATCCAACACCTGCGCGGGCGATGACCTTCAGGTTCTTCGCTGCATTAATGGCTTCTGCATCCACCTGAGTTGCAGAGCGAACCAGGATTGCATCTACATCGGCAATGGCTTCGAGAAGCTGAGAGCGGTCCGCACCGTCAGTCTGACGAATTTCAAAGTCGGGACCGAGGGCAGCAACGGTTGCAGGGGAAAGTTGCTCGGCCAAAAGTACGATGGGCTTAATGTCAGACACGGGTGTGGCACCTTTGCGATTTCATTGGGCTGATGCTTGCAAGACAGCAGCTTCAAAAAGCCTGCCGTCGATTCAAGCGTAACCCTATGCATCCTTCGTTTTGGTGCGAAATCACGCATGTTACGCAGTGAAAACCCTACTTTGTGAAAACTTTCACTTATTACATAGAATGTGACAAGCCGAGCTTCAGCTAATCAGTTTTCTCATCACTCCAGCCCTGCTTCTGAATGCCCTAAGCCCAGGAAAGTCCTCAAACCCAGCAGGCTCTCAATTGGCCCTGAGAACGAAAAATATGAAGCTCAGGAACGCCTCCCGTTCGCGCAGCGCATCCGGCACAATCTCCTGCGGTGCGTCCTTCGAATAGGGCGGTTCCCAGATGCGCTCAATGGAGTACCCCGCATCGATCATCGACGAAACCATGGCGTGCAGTGGATGATGCCAATACGTCAGCTCAGCCGCATGCCCATTCAAAGTCACTTCGTCGCTGTATTCGGTGACCTTGAAATAGTCCGATCCCTTATGGTTCCAGGGGTAGAGAATTGGATGATTGACCGACAAGATCAATCGGCCCTTGGGTTTCAGGACGCGTCGGACCTCTTGAAGGGCGAATGACCAGTCTGGCAGATAGTGAAACACCAAGGAAGAGACGGCATCGTCAAAAGAATCGTCTTCATAGGGAAGCCGCTCCCCCAGCCGGGCCACCCGCAGATCGATTGATACGCCGAGCCTTTCCCGTGCCAATTCCAGCATTTCTGGACTGGCATCAAATCCTGTCACCGATGCCCCGCGGGATATCAATTCCCCGGCCAATGGGCCAGCGCCACACCCGATGTCCAGGATCTCGCGACCTGCGACATCAGCGGCCAATTCCAGCATGGCCGGTCGTTCATAGTAGGCATTAAGCAAACTGGATTCATTTTCCATAGCGTAATCCTTGGCGAACGAATCGTAATTGCTGGCAGCCATCTTTATACCCCTTGTTTGGATTGCTTTCGGACGAGTGTAACAACAACCGAAGCACAAAAGACGTCATGGAATGCCGAGCCGCGGTAACGTGGCCAACCAGGTGCCACACTTGACCTCTACCCCACGCCATAACTGATAACTCGCCACTTTGGACTTCGACTGGATACTCCTTGTTCCCTGCTGGCGCCCTCAGGGTGACAGACTTGAAGCACTATCAGAATTGTCAGGTCTTAGTGCCCAGCTTCTAAATTCATCCATTGCAGATCCCTCGGATAGCTATTTGCACTTAATTCTTATTTGCCGAAATAGGAAAATATTCCTGCGACACCGGCCGGCCATGAGACCGTCCAAGACCCCCCAAAGCTCCCAAAGCTCCCAGGCTGAGAACATTCGATTATCCGCCCCAAATTTTCATATACTCCGATTTTCATTTTGAACACTTGGCGAATAATATTCTGCATAATAACTCTCTGTATACCTCGAACAAATTCCCGAATCGATGATTCATGATGAGAATATTTACCGGGAATTATCGCATTGAATTGAGGGACATGGCAATCACTCAGGCAGGGCGCCGTTGACCCGATGCGGCATTTCGTCCAACGGGCACCAAGGTCGAAATAATGCTCTATCTTCAGCCTGCTGGCCTTGCACTATGCCTTGGGCAGGCCGATGCTCTCGGCGTTATATCTGCTGTAGTTCGCACTAATTGCCTGCATCTCGGCCACTTTCAAGTTGGATTCGGAAAATTCAGCGCTTCCAAGCTAAAAGTATTCTCTGGTTACTCAAAAGTAAGAACGAGTAAGCGGCTCGACTATTGAATGCAGCCTAGTTCATAACTGCCGAAAGCCATGATGTTACGCAATTCAGTGCCGAATATATAGGATTTAAAACTTTGTTGACGAAACCTATTCGGATGTATACGCTGACGGTTATAACACTCGCATAGAAGCTGGGTAGAACAGCAAAAACTTGGGGCACGTCGTTCTCTCGTGGGGATTGAACGATAAGTATTACCGGACTTTTCATTTTTGATGAACAGTTCGGCGACAGGTCACTCTTAAACGCGCTCTCAAGAACTAATCTTCCCAGCTTCACACTAAAATTTGGGGAAATCTAGTGTTTGGCAATCCTGTTGGGGACAGAATTGCGCGCCGACGGAGACGTCGCCGTGACCAATTTATGAGGACAGTTCTGCGTTCAAGAACGTACAGGACATCGTCCGTTGCGATTCTCGCATTCACTCTTATCGCTGCATCGGGCGCGGCTGCATCACCGGTACCTGCAGAGCAATCAACTGCGACCGAGGTTTCGAGCGAACCGAGTGCCTCGACGGAAGCCACGCCTTCCGATCCTGCCCCGGTTCAAAGCACATTGAGAACCGACGAGCCAGAAGCGCCGGCACCAACCGCGGAGGAAACCGTACGGCTGGCTGGACCAACGGCTAGTGCATCGAGCACGCCTGATACTGCTACCGTCCCGTCTGAAAATCCTGACCCGACGTTGGCCACGACCGTACTGGTCGAGCCGTCGGTGACGCCATCTGCAACCACTAAAAGCGAAAAGACAGTGACCCGCGTCGAGATCACGAAAGAATCCTCGACCCAAGCCCCCAGCGCGACCGCTGCAGCTTCACCGAGCGCCTCAGCAACGGCTGAACCCAGCGAATCTGCGACGGTCCAAGAGAAGCAATTGAGCGCCGGTGCGGCAGCGGCAACATGCAGCGACCCGCAATTCGGCAATTCAGTCATCGGAAATTTTGAAATCGATGGAAATCTTTGCTCGAACCTTGTAGATGACTGGACCACAACGCTTTCGGGGCCAACTGCCAATGATGGGGTTTCTGACAATACGCAATTCACCAATGGTGTCAGCGAAGGAGACTGGCCATGGAGCGCAAGCCAAACCAGTGGCGTCAACACCGCAGGTGACAAGTCCGATGTGCACAATGTCTACGCTTTGCAGCGTACCGTGGGCAATCAGGTCTATGCATACCTCGGCTTCGAACGCGCCACAGGCAATGGCACTGCGCAGCTGGTCGTGGAGCTCAATGCCCTGGGCAATTCGCCTAGCACGTCTCCCTCCCCGCAGCGAAGCACCGGCGACCTGCGGCTACTGGTCAACCAGAATGGGCAAAATGATCTGGTGCTGACTCGCGCCGATGTCTGGACATCCACTGGAACAACCAGCGGAACCTGGAATGCACTGCCGAATCTGGCCGGATTCACCGGCAAGGCGAACAACGGCATCATCAAGAATTTCAATGGAACAGCCAATCTTGAAAAAGGCCTCTTTGCGGAATTTGCGCTGAATTTGACCACGCTGTTCGGCGAAGCGGATTGCAGTGGAAATTACGGGACACTGAACATCCGCTCCAGTGCTTCTGGCGACACCTCCGCCCTTAAGGATTGGGTCATGCCGATCTCTCTGGCCATCCCGAGCACCTGTTCAAGCGTTGTTGTTGACAAGGCGTGGGTCATCGACGGGCACAGCTACGAAAACGGCAAGCAACCGGAGGGATTCGACGCAACGCTGGAACTCACCGGGCAGAACGCGGCACAATTTGGCACTGAGTATTCCAAGAAGAGCGACAACACGCGCTATCAGGCGGGGCAGACTATTACAGTTGCCGAGGCTGATGTTCAAGTCCCCCAAGGATGCGATTACGAGGCATCCGGGGATCTCGGGCAACATGCTCTTGCCGTTGGCAAGAACAGCTACTTGGTGACAAATACCGTGACCTGCACGCAACTGACATTGGTCAAGAAAGTCATTGGCAACGCCGCGGCTGATAGCTGGACGCTGAAGGCCACAGGTCCCACTGCACTGGCAGGCAGTTCCGGAAGCGACACGGTAACAGAAGCCCCGGTTTCGCCCGGCGACTACACCTTGTCGGAGTCCGATGGTGCACCCGGCTACCAGCTCACCAATATCGACTGCGGAAGTTCTCATCCTGTTTCGGAGGCCCACGGTGTGAGCATCGCTACGGGAGACAAGGTCACGTGCACCTTCACCAATACCGCCGAAGTCGCACTGACCGTGACCAAGACATGGATAGTCAACGGCGAGGAATACGCAAACGGGGACCAGCCCGTTGGCACAGCGCAGCTCAGCGTTGATGGGGCCGAGAAGGAATTCGGCACGGAGATCAACGGCTACCTCGTCGGCGACGACGTGGTTATCGAGGAAACCGTCTCAGATCTTCCGGACTTGTGTTCCGTCCTGACCTCCATCGACGGGGTCGAGACCGACCAAGCAACGCACACTATGACGGTTACGCCAGATCCAAACGTCGTTGACGTCGTCAATACGGTGGACTGCGTGCAGCAGCTGACACTGGTCAAGGAGCTGGATAATGACGACTTCTCCGGCACCTCGCAGGTCTCTGATTGGACGCTAACTGCAACCAATACCGCAGACCCTGCCGTCACAGCTACCGGCATGACAGGCCAACCGGCCATCACCGAAGCGCAGCTTCCTGCCGGAAGCTATGCACTGGCCGAGTCCGGGCCCGCCGGGTATGAGGCAGGCGCGTGGAACTGCACCGGAACTGGTGAGCAAACCGGAGAAACCATTTCATTGGAACTGGGCCAACAAGCCACCTGCACCATCGTCAACACGGCCAAGCCAGGTTCCGTGACGTGGACCAAAACCGACACACAGGATCGCCTTCTGGCCGGTGCCACGTGGACACTCACCGGCCCGGCTGGCGAGCACTCCCAATCAGTGGAAATCACTGACTGCACCGAGGACCCCTGCGCGGGAGCAGACCGGGACGCAGCTGCCGGCAAGTTCACCATCGAGAACTTGGCCTGGGGCGATTACACCCTGGCCGAATTGCTGGCACCTCCTGGTTACCAGCGAGATGACACCATCCATGAGTTCACTGTTCAAGGCACGGCATTGCAGGTTGAGCTTGCTGCCGTAGTCAATGAGCAGCAGGTTGGTCCGGTTCTACCGCTCACCGGCGGTTTCGGACGTGACCACGTTTATCTTCTAGGCGCAGCGATCCTGATCTTGGGGTTGAGCGTACTAGGAGGCAGGTTCTGGAAGACTCGGCGCGATCGCATGATCCGCTAGTTGAACGAACCGCCGCATAAGCCGCGGTACCGGTATTAATTGGGGGCCGGTACCGCAATCATTCGCAATTCGTTATGAGGAGTAATTGTGTTCAGCGAACAACGACTCGGCAAGTTGATTGCCGGAGCAAGCGCGCTAGCGCTGGCTGGGGCGGGGTTATTGGGGGCCACCGCCGCTGCTGCCGACGATGCACCGGGCATTGATTCGGGCATGACCGGTTCCATAAGCATCCACAAGTCCTCGGCTACGCCGGGCGAGGCGGGCGATGGCAATGAAATCACTCCAGATCCAGGCCTGGACAAGGAACTGGCCGGGGTTGAGTTCACCTTGCAGCAGGTGCTGCATGATGGATCACCCATTGATTTGAGTACCGCTGAAGGCTGGGAACTCTCGGAGGCAGTGACGTCTACCGGAAGCGCGCCATCGCTTCCCTCCGCTGAATACACGCTGGGAGCAAGCACAGCGACGACAACGGACGCCTCGGGGGTGGCCACATTCTCCGGCTTGAATTTGGGACTGTACCTGGTCACCGAAACCAAGTCCGGCGACAACTTGATCAGCCAGAAACATGATCCGTTCTGGGTAACTGTTCCATATCCTAATGAGGATGGGTCGTGGAACTACAACGTTCACGTGTATCCAAAGAACCTGCTTAATGAAATCAACCTGAGCAAGACGGTGGACGACACCGCTCAGCTGCTGGGCGACAACGTCACGTGGACGCTGGAAACGACTGTTCCCGCTTCTGATCTTCCTTACGAGTCATTCACCCTCACCGACGTGCTGCCTGCGCAATTGACCTTCGTCTCCTGGGGCGCGCTTTCGCTCAACGGCGCACCACTGGATGCGGCCGATTATGAAATCTCGGCTGACAATACGGAGATCTCGTTGACCGGTTCCGGACTGGCAAAGCTTGATAGTGCAGGGGAAGCCACCTTCACCATCAGCATGGTTACCACGGTCAATGCCATCCCCGAGGACGGGAAGGTCGTCAACGAGGCGAGCCTGACCATCAACGGGACTACGGTCAAGGATCCTGCCAACACCAACTTGGGCACCATCAAGCTCATCAAGACGGATGAAGGCGACCAGATTCTGGCCGGCGCAAAGTTCGAGCTCTACGCCGAGGCACCCGTAGATGGTGAACCGACTGGTGATCCGATCGCCACTGCCACGACCAACGACAGCGGCGAAATCATCTGGCAGGTCCACGTGGGTATCGATGATGATCTCACCGAAACCTATTGGGTGCGGGAGACTGTTGCTCCGGCAGGATTTGTTCTTCCCGCTAATCCGTGGTCCGAAGTCCCAGCGGTGGATGCAGGTGCCACCGCCGAGCTGACAATATCCAACCACAAGGCCGATGGACCGGATCTTCCACTGACCGGTGCACAAGGTACCTTGCTATTCACCTTGGCAGGTATCGGCCTCATGGCTGTAGCCGGTGGTGCGGTATTGGTACAGCGGCGAGCACGCCAGCGCCGCGCTGAGTAAGCCAAGACCAGCATATTCATGCTGGCAGGCCGCTGAAGTGGGAGGACGGGGATTAATCGTTCTCCCGCTTCTGCGGTTTAACTCCCGGCACAAGTTTGCCAAGTTCGCCACGATCACCGTCCGCACCTGAGTAGAGGAGCATTCCATGTCCGCAGTGGACCAGAAGGACACGAACACCACGAAGGCCCCCCGGGGCTGGAAGGTGCCCGTCGCGACCTTGGCTATTGCGAGCGTATTTCTTCTTGGCGCGCTGACACTGCTTTATCCATCCACTGCCAGTTGGTTTGCCCAGTACAACCAGTCCAAGACCATTGGCATGATCTCCTCCGAAGTATCACAAGATGAACCGGATTGGTTGCAGGCAGAGCTGGACAAGGCACGCGAGTACAACCAGCAACTTGTCGGAGGCGCGCTTCTCTCCCCCGCTAGCAATGTACCGACTAGCGACGGGCGCCAAGGCAATAGCCAGTCCTACGATGAGCTGCTCAAAGTATCTGATGATGGCCTGATGGGACGCTTGAGAATTCCAGCGATCAACGTGGACCTGCCCATCTACCACGGCACCGATGCCGCAACCTTGGAGCACGGAGTCGGGCATCTCCAAGGAACAGCTTTGCCCGTGGGCGGCATCTCCCAGCATTCGGTGCTCACAGCACACCGGGGCCTTCCAGATGCAACGCTGTTCAATGATCTTCCAAAGCTGAAAATCGGGGATACCTTCACCATTGAAGTGCTCGGAGAAGTGCTCTCCTATCAAGTAACCGAAACCCAAACTGTGCTCCCGGATGAAACCAAATCCTTGGTTCCCCAGTACGGGAAAGACCTAGCTACGCTGGTAACTTGCACCCCTCTGGGCATCAATTCACATCGAATGCTCGTCACAGCCGAACGCATTCTGCCCACGCCGCTTGAAGATCTCAATTCTCTTGGCAAGGCACCTGACATTCCAGGTTTCCCCTGGTGGTCTGTGTTTGCCGGGGCCGTCGTGCTGGCAGCCGCAGCCTGGGTTTATTTCGCCGGACGCGATCCTAGTTTGAAGCGGCCATGAGCTTTCATGATGCGAATAGATCTTGGCAAGGTCGCTTTTTCCATTAACCCGGTGGCGTGGATATTCACGAGTGAAGAATTGATCCTTCCGTATTAGAATCAATACTGGAACATTCAAGTTCTTCACTCGTACCCTGAATGATGAGGAAAAATGACAAACATTGTTAGGCGGTCGCTTGCTGTCATCGCAGCCTGCGCTCTCGCTTTCTCAGGTGTCGCAGTAGCTTCAGCAACACCGCTACCGGCGTCAGCGCCGAGCATCGGTATCGTGGCAGCAAAAAAGTCTGCACCGGTCACCATCAAGAAAATCGGTAACAAGACCGTCAAGGGCAATGCCAAGGCAACTATCAAGCCAAGCTACGCCAAAGCCAAGAACGTCAAGATCAAATCAGCTGTCCTGACAGTCACCAAGGGCAAGAAGACCGTTGCCAAGAATAAGAAGTCGGTCAAGGTAGCCGCGGGGACTTACAAGGTCAAGACCACCGTAAAGTACCAGCTCAAGGGCAAAACTTCAACGGTATCTAAAACTCAGACCTTGACTGTGAAAAAGGCAGCTGCCAAGCGCTCGGTCAAGATGAGCGGAAAGTCCTACAGCTGCCCCTCCGGATTCCCGGTCAAGGGAAACCGCACCGGCAGCCAGAAGGAATGGAAGTACCACGTACGCGGCGGAGCGTACTACGAACGGACAAAGCCTGAAGAGTGCTTCAAGACTACTGCCGATGCCCGCAAGGCCGGCTACCGGGCTTCGAAGCGCTAGCCACATACACGGAGTCCGCCAATACCAGCAACCCGCAAGAAAGCAGCCCGGTTTGCCCCCAAGCTTCGGAGGCAAACCGGAATGCTTTTCGCATTGCACGGTCGCAACGAAAAGGTCCGGTTCTCTATCCCCAAATGGGATAGAGAACCGGACCTTTTGTCAGCTATCGCAAGTAGAGCGAGCGCCGGGGATTAGCGGGCGACGGAGCCGTCCACGTAGTCATCTGCGGACGAGTCCGAGATCCAGGAGAACAGCGAGCGCAGTTCGCGGCCGGTGGTCTCGATCGGGTGGGACTCGCCCTTGGCACGCAGTGCCTTGAACTCCGGAGCGCCAGCTTTCTGGTCTTCCATGAAGCGGTTGGCGAAAGCGCCGGACTGGATGTCAGCCAGGACAGCCTTCATGTTTTCCTTCACCTCAGGGGTGATCACGCGTGGGCCGGAAACGTAGTCGCCGTACTCAGCGGTGTCCGAGATGGACCAGCGCTGCTTTGCGATGCCGCCTTCCCACATCAGGTCAACGATCAGCTTCAGCTCGTGCAGCACCTCGAAGTAGGCGATTTCCGGCTTGTAGCCAGCTTCGGTCAGAACTTCGAAGCCGTACTGGACCAGCTGCGAGGTACCGCCGCAGAGCACAGCCTGCTCGCCGAACAGGTCGGTTTCGGTCTCTTCGGTGAAGGTGGTCTCGATAACGCCGGCGCGGGTGCCGCCGATGCCTGCTGCGTAGGACAGGGCCAGTTCCTTGGCGCCGCCGGTGAAGTTCTGCTCCACGGCGATCAGGTCAGGGATGCCACGGCCTGCTTCGAATTCGCGGCGCACGGTGTGGCCTGGAGCCTTAGGGGCAACCAGGGCAACGTCGACGTTGGCTGGTGGCTGGATGAAGCCGAAGCGGATGTTGAAGCCGTGGCCGAAGAACAGGGCGTTGCCCTCTTCCAGGTGCTCGGCGATCGACTCGGTGTATACCTGGGCCTGGACCTGGTCCGGGGTCAGGATCATGATGACGTCGGCCCAGGCAGCAGCCTCGGCGACGGTGGCGACCTTCAGGCCCTCGGCCTCGGCCTTGGCGCGGGACTTGGAGCCCTCGGCCAGGCCGACAACAACCTCGACACCCGAGTCGCGCAGGCTCAGTGCGTGCGCGTGGCCCTGGGAACCGTAGCCGATGATGGCTACCTTCTTGCCCTGGATGATCGAGAGGTCTGCGTCGTCTTCGTAATACAGATCAGCCACTGTAGTTCTCCTTATTTGTGCTCTGGCTTTTTAGCTCATTTTCTAAGCTAGGTGCCAAGTATCTAAAATTTGTAGTTCGTGTCCGTAGAAGTCTTCTGTGCGCCCTAGGCGCTCAGGGTCTTCAATGCGCGGTCGCTCATGGACTTGGCGCCGCGGCCTACCGCAAGGGTGCCCGACTGGACGATTTCGCGAATGCCGAAGGGCTCCAGCACTGCCAAGAACGCATCGATCTTCGCTGCATTGCCGGTGGCCTCGACCACCAGCGAGTCCGTGGACACATCGATGACAGAGGCACGGAAGAGTTCCGCAGCCTGGGTCACCTGCAGGCGGGTCGCCGCGTCGGCGCGCACCTTGATCATGATGTGGTCGCGCTGCACCGAGGTTTCCGGAAGCAGCTCGACAATCTTGATGACGTTGATCAGCTTGTTCAGCTGCTTGGTCACCTGCTCCAGGGAATCCCCCTCGGCGTCGACCACCACGGTCATGCGGCTGATGCCGTCAATTTCCGTGGGGCCCACAGCCAGCGAGTGGATGTTGAAGGCACGGCGGGCGAAGAGGCTGGCTACTCGGGTGAGTACACCGGGAACGTCTTCAACCAGTACCGACAGAGTGTGCTTTGCCATGTTCTAGTCCTCCTCTTCCCAGTCCGGGGTCATGCCCCTGGCGATCTGGATCTGGTCGTTGCTCACGCCCGATGGAACCATCGGCCACACCATCGAGTCGGCCGAGACGACAAAGTCGATCACCACGGGACGGTCATTGATTTCCAATGCCTTGGCAATGGTGGCGTCGATGTCCTCGTCGCGTTCGCAGCGCAGGCCCACGCAACCGTAGGCGTCGGCAAGCTTCACGAAGTCGGGAACGCGCGCGGTCCCGTGCCCGGTATTCAAATCGGTGTTCGAGTACCGGGAATCGTAGAACAGGGTCTGCCACTGGCGAACCATGCCCAGCGACGAGTTGTTGATCACCGCGACCTTGATGGGAATATTGTTGATCACGCAGGTGGCCAGTTCCTGGTTGGTCATCTGGAAGCAGCCGTCTCCGTCGATGGCCCAAACCACGCGATCCGGCTGTGCAACCTTGGCACCCATTGCCGCAGGGACCGAGTAGCCCATGGTGCCCAGCCCGGCCGAGTTCAGCCACGAGCGCGGGCGCTCGTACTTGACGAATTGGGCGGCCCACATCTGGTGCTGTCCCACTCCGGCAACATACACGCCTTCTGGCCCGGTGAGCTCGCCAATGCGCTGGATGACGTGCTGTGGCGCCGAGAGCCCGTCCTGGGTCTCGGTGTAGCCGATCGGGTAGGTCTCGCGCAGGCGCTTGAGCAAGCCCCACCAACTGGAAAGATCCTGCTGCGGTTCATTCTCGAAGCGCGTTGCGCAGGCTTCTTGCAGCTGCGGGATGATTTCATCCAGCGAGCCTACAATGGGCACATCCGCTACGCGGTTCTTGGAGATTTCCGCAGGGTCGATATCGGCGTGGATCACCTTAGCGTTCGGGGCGAAGGAGGAGAGCACACCGGTGACTCGGTCATCGAAGCGGGCTCCGAGGGTGATCAGCAGGTCCGACTGCTGCAGAGCGGTCACCGCGGACACTGCACCGTGCATGCCGGGCATGCCCACATGCTGATCGTGCGAATCCGGGAAGGCACCGCGGGCGGTCAGGGTGGTAACCACTGGCGCGTTGATGTATTCCGCGAATTCTTTGAGCTGCTCGTGGGCATTGGCCTTGATCACGCCGCCGCCGACATACAGCACCGGGCGGGTTGCCGCGGCGATCAGCTTGGCTGCTTCTCGAAGCTGCTTGTTGTGGCCGCGAGTCACTACGCGGTAGCCGGGCAGATCCACCTTGGGCGGCCAGGAGAAGGTCATCTCCGCCTGCTGCGCGTCCTTGGTGATATCCACCAGCACCGGACCGGGGCGTCCGGTCTGTGCCAGGTAGAAGGCGCTGGCCAGAATCTTGGGAATATCTTCCGCGTTGGTGACGAGGAAAGCGTGCTTGGTGATCGGCATCGTGATGCCGACAATGTCTGCTTCCTGGAATGCGTCAGAGCCGATAAAGGCGCTATTGACCTGACCGGTGATTGCCACCATTGGCACCGAGTCCATATTGGCATCGGCCAGTGCGGTGACGAGGTTGGTTGCGCCTGGTCCGGAAGTAGCGATGCATACGCCAACTTCCCCGCTCACCATGGCGAAACCCTGTGCGGCATGGCCTGCACCCTGTTCGTGGCGGACCAAGACGTGGTTGATCTTGGTCGAATCCATCAGTGGATCATAGGTGGGAAGGATGGCCCCACCTGGTAATCCGAAGACGTCTTTGACGCCCAGTTCTTCCAGCGAGCGGACGATGGCTTGTGAGCCCGTCATCTGTGTGGGAGCAACGATATTATTCGGACCCTGTACCGGGTTCGAAGCTTCCACGACGGAAGAGACAGCGGCGGCGGCATCCTTAGATCGATTGATTGACTTCGCAACCGACGCCGGATTGGCTGGTGTTGAGCTGCTCATCGGGATCCTTTCCATTTCTATCTCTTCGTTTGCGCATAAAAAACGCCCCGCGGCCGTCACTACTGACGAAAGGGGGCTTGCGCGTTACCGATATTCTGTCCGCTTAGTGCGACAGCGTCTCAGGCTCCGCGCCTGATAACTAGTAGAACATCGAAGTTTGTTTGCATGTCTCTAGTTTTCTCTACCCAAGGATAAAGTTCAACTAGACACCCCGTTCATCTCATTATATGAGATGGATGTCCAATGAGTGGACGCTTTTGGCGCCCAGCCACCTGGACCACGGCTTCATTAGCCGCAATATGCGCCTGTCGAAGCCGAATTTACCAATTTTGCATACTTGGCTAAGACGCCCGAGGAGAACTTGGCGGGAAGCGGCTTCCAGCCAACCTTTCGGGCTTCCAGCTCTGCAGGATCAACCAGCAAGTCGAAGCTGCGGGCGGAAATGTCCACGCGAATCCGGTCCCCGTCGTGCACAAAGGCAATGGGCCCGCCGTCAACGGCCTCAGGGGCCACGTGCCCAATGCACAGCCCGGTAGTACCGCCAGAGAAGCGGCCATCGGTGAGCAGCAGGACGTCCTTGCCAAGGCCTGCACCCTTGATGGCACCGGTAATGGCAAGCATTTCACGCATGCCAGGTCCGCCCTTGGGACCCTCGTAGCGAATGACCACAACATCACCGGCCTGGATCCGCCCGGCATCCAGCGCTTCGAGGGCGCCTTGCTCCCTCTCGAAAACCCGCGCGGTTCCCTCAAAGACATCCGCATCGAAGCCAGCGGATTTCACCACGGCCCCTTCCGGGGCCAGGGAACCATGCAGCACCGTGACACCACCGGTTTTGTGGATGGGGTTATCCATGGCTCGAAGAATCTTGCCATCAGGATCCGGTGGCGCAATGCTGGCCAGATTTTCGGCGACAGTTTTTCCAGTCACCGTCAAGCAGTCGCCGTGAAGCAACCCTGCATCGAGCAATGCCTTCATCACTACCGGCACGCCGCCGATGCGATCCAGGTCGTTCATGACGTAGCGGCCGAATGGCTTAAGGTCTGCCAGGTGCGGCACCTTGTCGCCAATGCGATTGAAGTCGCTCAGCGACAGGTCGACCTCGGCTTCCCGGGCAATGGCCAAAAGGTGCAGCACGGCGTTGGTTGAGCCGCCAAAGGCCATGGTCACGGCGATGGCGTTTTCAAAAGCCTCTTTGGTCATGATGTCGCGGGCGCGAATGCCCTTGCGCAGCATTTCCACCACGGCTTCGCCCGAGCGGTGGGCAAACATGTCGCGGCGCCGATCAGCCGAAGGCGGCGCGGCCGAACCTGGCAGGCTCATGCCCAGCGCCTCGCCGATGGATGCCATGGTGTTTGCGGTGTACATGCCGCCACAGGCGCCTTCGCCCGGGCAGATGGCTCGCTCAATGGCATCCAGGTCTTTTTCGCTCATGCGTCCTGCGGCACAAGCGCCGACCGCTTCGAAGGCGTCGATCAGCGTGACGTCTTTTTCCGTGCCGTCTTCGAGCTTCACCCATCCTGGCATGATGGATCCTGCATAGAGGAAGACCGACGAAAGGTTGAGCCGCGCTGCGGCCATGAGCATGCCCGGCAGCGACTTGTCGCAGCCTGCCAAGAGCACGGAACCGTCCAGGCGCTCAGCCATCATGACTGTTTCAACCGAATCGGCGATGACTTCCCGGGAAACAAGCGAGAAGTGCATGCCCTCATGTCCCATGGAAATGCCATCGGATACCGAGATGGTTCCGAATTGCATCGGGAAACCTCCGCCAGCGTGGACGCCTTCTTTGGCTCCCTGTGCAAGGCGGTTCAACGAAAGATTACAAGGGGTGATTTCGTTCCACGAGCTGGCAATGCCAATTTGCGGTTTTGCGAAGTCATCATCGCCCATGCCGACAGCGCGCAACATGCCTCGCGCTGGAGCGGCGTGGATACCATCGGTGACCACACGGGAACGTGGTTTGATATCTGGCGTAGCATCCTGGCTCATAAATCTCATTCTAGTTGTCAATATGACCAATCGGATAACCTATGACGCAACCGTGACACATTTCGATAAATGTTATGACTGATCAAATTGTCCAAACTTATCGGTAGAGTAGGAGTCATGGACAACCGCCCAGACGAAAATCCAGCCGAGCAGGTCAAGGCCCGTCTCCACGAGGCCTTCGACTCGCAGATCCCTAATTTCGCCAGCTACAACCTCGTAGCTGGAACCGGAACTGCCGGATCTGGAGGGCTAAAGGTCATTGGATATCGGCGCCAACCAGCAGAACTCATCATTGCCCCGGTCAACGCGAACGATTTGCGCGCGTCGGAAAACGCCATCAACGTCAACAACACCAACGTCAACCAGCTCGCCGAACTCAGCGATGGCGGCTACGAAGTTGCTACCTCAACTGGCAGGGTTTTCCGATTCAGCATTCCAGAAAAGCTGAGCATCGATTACCACATCGATGATGCCGTCACTGTTGGCGCACAAGTTGACCAGGAATCCGATGCCCACGACTTTGCCGACTTCATGGACCACTTCATGAACACCATCGAAGGCACCGAGAACTTCGTATAACCGCAGAGCCGGAGATTTACTCCGGCTCTTCAGGAAAAACGGTGGATGCCCGCTTGGGCATCCACCGTTTTTTATTCCTCCGCGCTATGCGCGCAGCCGGTCTGGCAGGGGACCGCTACCGGGTCCGATACTGGGTCATTTCGCCGGCTTGCATGACCAGCCATGGGCTGAAGGCCCAAGGAGCTGACTGGACTGCCACAGCAAATTCCGCGGGATCAACCCAGCGGTAATCCATGACTTCGGCCGGATTAGCCGCAATGCCTCCATCGATCACAGCGGTGAAGACCGGACAGATCTCGTTCTCAACGATGCCGGAGGCATCGACTGCGCGATAACGGAAGTCCGGCAGCGCCACCTGGATATCCCGGATCGCCATGCCAAGTTCTCCGGCAGCATGCCGGCGGATCGCGGTTTCCATCTGCTCTCCCGGCTGAGGGTGGCCGCAGAAGGAATTAGTCCATACCCCGGGCCATGTCGCTTTCGACAGCGCCCTGCGCGTCATCAGCACCTGCCCCAAGGAATTCCTGACGTGGCAGGAGAACGCCTGGTGCAAAGGCGTATCCCTGTTATGCACTGTTTCCTTGGGCATGGCGCCAATTGGCTGGCCATCATCGGAAAGCAGGATGACATCCATCAAATCCTCAACTTCTCTATGGTGGTTAGCGGGTGAATACAGCTGCGTAAATCAACAACATCGTCAGCAGGAAACCGCACAGGTAGTTGATCCACAGAAATCTCTTCCACGCACGGTTAACCGTACCGGACGTCGAATCCCGCACCCCAAGATGCGGAAGCACATTAAGAATGTAGGGAATGGCGAGCAACCCGGCCAATGAGCCGATTCCGCGAACTCCGAACAAGATCAACAGCCCAGCGAGCAAATACGCGCCTGCCACCAAGAAGATCGTTCTCCGTGCGCCGAACGCTACCGCGATCGAGCCAAGCATCGCTTCGCGATCGGGAAGGATGTCCTGGATGGCACCCAGTGCATGGCTGGCCATGCCCCAGAGAAGGAATGCAGTGAACACCAGCCATTGGGTGGCGTGCACCGGCGCACCCGCCAGCACCCAGCCGAAAAGCGCAGGCGACACAAAATGGACCGCGCTGGTGACGGAGTCCAGTCCAGCGCGTTCCTTGAAACGCAGGACCGGAACGCTGTAGGCAAGCAACGCAGCAACCGACCCAGCCAGCACCGCAGTGGAGATGCCGCTTCCGGCGAAGGCCAGGACTACCAGGAACGGCACGGCCGCTACCGCGCTCGCCAGCAAGATCATCCGATGGCTGCGGCGGGCCAGCAGCGCGCCTTCAATCCCGCCCTTTCTCGGGTTGCGCAAATCCGATTCATAGTCGAAGACGTCGTTGACCCCGTACATCACCAGGTTGTAGGGAAATAAGAAGAAGATGGTGCCAACGACAAATTTCCAATCCACCGATCCGCCTGCCAAGAGGTAGGCCGCGGCAAAGGGGTAGGCGGTGTTCACCCACGACACCGGCCGCGAGGTTGTGATGATTCCATGGAGCATAGTCAGGCCCTGTCGTTGGGAGGAATGGAATGGCCGCTGTCCTTGCGCCGTGAAGCCAGGGCCTCGAAAAGCCACCAGAGTCCGGGCCCCAGGAGCACAGCGCAGGCGGCGTAGGCGAAGTCCTCAATGGGCGCCAACCCGATGCGCAGACCGGAAAGCGTGTGCGTCCCATAGTCGAAGAGCCCCGCGAAGATCATCAGGTTGTCGAAGATCGCCGTGAGCAGCAGCATCAGCGCCATCGCCGCCAGGACCGGCAGCGCAATGTCGGCAGGCTTTTTCCGGCTGGCCTGGACGCCCAAGAGGAACACGCTGCCTGCGGCGGCGAGAAACCAGAAGCTCATCTCAAGAAACATGGCCGTCGCCCTCCCCCGGCTCTGAGCTTCCACGGTTTCGCCGAGCCAGGAACTGGTTCAGCGCCTGGGCCCCGGTCACCGCGATCATCGCGCAATAGCAAAGGAAGACCAGGAAAAAGAGTTCTTCCAAGGGGAATTGCTCGCCGACCATGATCCCGGTCATCAGCTTCGATGGCTTATGCAGGAAGATCCCCTGCCCGATGGCCAGGACATCCCAGAGCACAAAAAATCCCGTCCCCAACACCAGGACCATCAGCCCGCGCAGCGGGTGGCGGAAGACAAAGAGCTTCCATTTGGCATCCAATAGCGCCATGCACCCGAGCAGTCCGAGAAGAATACCCAGATAGATCATGCTCCCGCTTCCCTGCTGCTGTCGCTTCGGCGCTCGTGGGGCAAGGGTCCAGGGCCAGTGATGCCCAGTACTGCCTTGGCCGCCAGTTCGCCACTGATCAAGCACATCGGAACGCCAATCCCGGGGCGCACCGTGCTTCCGGCATAATGCAGCCCCTGCACCTTCTTGCTGTGGTTGCCTGGCCGGAGCATGGCGCTTTGGCCCAGCGTGTGTGCCAGGCCCAGCGCCCCTCCCCGATAGGCGCCGTATTGCTGTTCGAAATCTGCCGGCCCGATGCTCTGGCGCACCACGATCCGCTGGCGCAGATCCGAGATTCCCGCCCAGTCCGACAGCTGGTCTATGGCAGCGTCCGCGATCTGCTCGACCATGGCATCCCCGAGTCCATCCGGACCGCCTTGTCCCCATTCCGGCAAGGCCGGAGCAGGCACGAGAATGAACAGATTCTCGCAATCAGCAGGAGCGACGAAGGGGTCAGTGGCGCTGGGCTTGCAGACATAGATGCTGGTTTCCGGCTGCAGTTCGCGGCCCTGGCGGATGCGCGCGAAATTATCTTTCCAGTCTTTGCTGAAAAGCAGATTGTGATGCTCCAGTTCCGGCAATGTCCCCGTGACACCCAGGCAAACCAGAATGGCGCTCGGGCCCGGATCCTTGCGCGCAAAGCTCCTGGCCGTATGCGTCTGGAGGTGCCCTGGCAGCAGGCTGCCGTCGATATGGCGCGCATCGGCTGCCCCGATCACCGCCTGCGCCTCGGTGCGTTGCCGCTGCCCTGTGGCATCGGTCCAGTGAACCGCCGCCACCCGCGGCCTCTTTCCCGTGGTGGTTTCGATCGCAGTGGCGGTTGCTCCGACCCTGATGCTGGCTCCATGCTGGGTTGCAACCGCCGCCATGGCATCGGCGACCGCCGCGAAGCCGCCCATCGGGTACTTGACGCCATCTGCCAGGTCCAGGTGGCTCATCAGCTGATAGAGCGCAGGGGTGCGTTCCGGGCTGGAGCCCAGGAATACAGCAGGATAGCCGAGCAGCTGGCGGATTTCGTTGCTCTGGAAGCGCCGGGCGAGATAGCTCTCCAGGCTGGATCCGAGCAATGCGGCCAGCTGCGGGAGCAGGCGCAGCAGCTGTGGATCCATCAGCGTCCGGGGAGAGCTGAAATCATCATAGAGGAAGTGCTCCAGGGCCAGTTCATAGCCATTTCGAGCGGTGCGCAAATACTCCTCAAGCGCCGGGGTGCTTCCCGGTTCCAGGGATTCGAAGAGCGCGCGGACGTCCGGCCCGGTGCCCACGTCCACCGGAGCCTGGCGTCCCTGGAAGAACGTGCGGTATCCGGTTTCCAGTTCGCGCACCTCCAGCTGCGCGCTGACGCTGGTTCCCATGAGCTCGAACCAGTGCTCGAAGACCTCCGGCATCAGATACCAGGAGGGCCCGGTATCGAAGCGGAAGCCGGCGCGCTCTATGCGTCCGGACCGGCCTCCCACGCTTGGGTGCTGTTCGAGCAAGGTGACATTGCACCCTCGCGCGGCCAGCAGGCCGGCGCTGGCCAAGCCCGAGAATCCCCCTCCGATGACTACAACGTCCCGAACTTCGCTGGCCATCTAGTGCCGTCCTTCCATGATGTGGCTGGTTTGCGTCTTTCCCTGCCTGGCCAGCAGCACCCGCACGGCGATCATGGCCTTGCGCCCGGGGGAAACCGAGATCCTGGTGCGGAGCAGCGCCTCGGCCGGAGCGTTGGCCAGCTGCCGGTTCAATTCCTGGAACAGCTCGTGGGCCAGACGCACCGCGCGCGCTGCGGCCGGCGCCAGCAGCGCAAGCCCGGCACGCGCCTTCGCAAGGTCCTGCTCGATCTGCTCCACCAGGCGCTGCTTGTCCTGCTCATCAAAGGCTTCGGGGTCGATGCCGGGGAAATAGGCGCGTCCCAGTTCCTGACTGTCCTGCATCAAGTCGCGCAGGAAATTGACCTTCTGGAAGGCCGCGCCCAGGCTGCGAGCCGCCAGTTTCGCCTGGTCTTCTTGTTCCGCGCCCAGCGGCATAGCGCCGGGCATGGCCATGAACACCTGGAGGCACATCAGCCCGATGACCTCGGCGGAGCCGTAGATATAGTCTTCGAGGCTGCGCGCATCGTGTTCCCCGGTGGTCAGATCCGCTCGCATCGAGGCGAAGAACGGGGAGGTCAGCTCCTGCCCGATGCCGGTGGAGCGAGCGGTGAGCGCAAAGGCGTGCACCACCAGATTGGTGCTGTAGCCGCGTTCCATGGCGCGCTCGGTTTCCGCTTCCAGGTCATCGAGGCACGCGGCGATGGCACGCGGCTCGAGTCCGGCCTGGAGGGCCACCCCGTCGACGATTTCATCGGCGAGGCGCACCAGGGCGTAGATATTGGCGATGTGGGTCGCGCTGGATGCATCGAGCAACCGGCAGGCCAGCGAGAAAGAGGTGGAGTACTGGCGGAGCAGCACCTTCGAGCTGCGTTGCGCGGTGCGCGAATACAGGTGCAGTGCCGGGGTGCGGGGGTCGAGCTCGCGCGGTTCCATGGCGTTCATCGGCTTCGCTCCAGGATGAGGTGGCTGCAGGTGCGCAGCAGCTGCTGGGCACCCTCGGGCAAGTCGCGGAAGGCCGCCGATCCGGTGGCGCGGCTGCACAGCGCTTCGGCCAGCTGCCGGGCGAATTGCTCCGTCCGCTGGTTGGCCAGCTCCTCGCGGATTTGTCTGGCGGGCACGTGGCCGGAGCGGAAGCTTTTGAGCATCCGGGCGAATTCGGGCTGTTCGGCTGCCAGGGCCAGCAGGATTGTGCTCTTGAATTCGCGCAGGTCGGACTCGACGGATTTGCCGGTGCGCGACGGGTCCCCGAAGGTCCCGAGCACATCGTCGATGACCTGGTACGCCACCCCGAGCTGGCAGCCGACGGTGCCGATGTTTTCGGCCTGGCCCATGGATGCACCGGCCAAGAGCGCCCCGGCTTGCAGCGGCAACTGGAAGGAGTAGGAGGCGGTTTTCAGCTGCTCCATGCGCAGCACCTGGCTGGTGGTCGCCGGGGCCGAGCCCAGGGAGTAGAGCAGGTCTTCCAGCTCTCCTGCCCCGGCCTGCTCGATTGCCTGGAAGAACGCCTGCTCCACGACGGACTCGCTGTCGGTGCCGGCGGCGGCGCGGGCGGCGAGCTTGATCGCCTCGCTGATCAGCAGGTCTCCGGCGATAATCCCCACCGAATTCCCGGCATGCTCTGCATCGGCCTGGCTGCGCCCGCCGGCCAGGGCCTGATCGCGGTAGAGCGCCGAGATGGTGGCTTCTCCGCGGCGCACGAAGTCCTTGTCCACCACGTCATCGTGGATCAGCAGCGCGCTGTGCAGCAGCTCGAAGGCGCAGGCCAAGTCGATGGCGCGGGGCTCATTGCGGCCCGAGAAGGCGCGGTAGCCGAGCATCACCAGGGCCGGGCGCATCAGCTTGCCGGTAGACAGGCGGCCGGTGATCTGCGACCACAGCACAGCGCCCTGGCTGGAATAGGCTGCAGTGCGCTGCTGCGCTTGCGAGCCGATCTGCGAAAGCCGCTGGCTGATGGCTGCTTGGGTGGCGTCGTCGATGAATCCGTTCTCGCCGGCTATCGTGCGCGGGCCGGCCGGCGGGGATTGATCGGTGCTGGCGTGCGTTGTCATAGTTCACTGCTCCGGGAATCTGGTGGGGTGGAATGATCGGCTGGCCCAGTGCCGGCGGCCTGCAGCGTCAGGAGAATTTCGTCCAGCAGTGCGCGCAGCGCCTGGAGGGCGGGTTCATCGAGCTGGGCGCAGAACCAGTGCAGGCTGCGCAGCATCGCCAGCGCGGCGCCGGTGGCCTCGGGAAAGTCGCTGCCGGGATGGACCACGGTGCGCCGCCGATCCGTCGCGTGTTGCTGGCGCTGGATCACATGGCGCGCTTCGAGCCGATCCAGCACGGCGGTGATGCCGGCCGAGGAAACACCCAGCTCCTTGGCCAGCTCGCCGGGGCTGGGCGTGCTCGAGCAGCGGATGAGGTTCAGGGTCCTCAGATCCGTGTCGTTCAGATTGAGGCTGGCGCGCAATTGGACCTCGCAGAGCGCATGGGCCCGCTGAAGTCCCAGCAGAGAGCGCAAAAGTTCCGAGCTGCGGAATGGAGGTGCACTTGCCATGATCATTTATCTCGCTAGGTTGATATTTAGCTTTTCTAGATACATCATGGTTTAACTATATAGTTTTGTCGAGCCGGATTCGCAAAAAAGATTCCACGACCCCAGGAGCAGCCCCATGAGCCGATCACACGAACCCGCACTGCGGCGGGGCGCAAGCCCCGCTGCTCATACGAAATGGACCTGTCCGCTGGTCACGGCAATTTCGCTGGCCACGGCCATCGCCGTATCCTTCGTCGGCAGCGGCGCGCTGGGCGGCACCCCTGTACAGCAAGTGGCCGGGGGCTATCTCAGCGCTGACGCAACCCTGCTGGCGCCTGCGGGACCCGCCTTTTCGATTTGGAGCGTGATCTACACCGGATTGGCGGTCTACGGCGTTTTCCAGCTCACGCCCTCGGGCCGGCACTCAGCCTGGGCAGCGTCCCTGCGCGGGCCGGCGATGCTCTCGGCATTGCTCAATGCGGCCTGGATCAGCGTGGTGCAGCTTGGCTGGCTGGGATTCAGCGTTGCCATTATTTTCACCCTCGTCGCCGTGCTGGCGTGGATGATGGCAATCATGCTTGCCGGTACGCCATCCTCGCGCCGTGAGTACTGGATCATGTGGCTGACCTTCGGCCTCTATCTGGGATGGGTGGCCGTGGCCAGCATCGCCAATACCGCGGCATGGCTCTTGTCGCTGGGCTTCGGCAGCCATGCCGCATGGGCCCCCGGGCTGGCCGTCGCGCTCCTGGCTGTTGCCGCCCTCATCGCACTGGCCATCAGCTTCTACGCGCGCAACCTCTTTGCCCCAGTGGCCATCGGCTGGGGCCTAACGTGGATCGGCGTCGGCCGCCTGAACGGCGCCAACGAGTCGACTTTGGTTGGCTTCGCGGCGCTTGGCTGCGCGGCAGCCGCTTTGGCGGGAGCCTGCGCGATCGCCTGGCATGGCAAATCGGGTGGCAGCGGGGGCCCGCGATGAGCATGATCGCCGTCACGGGTGCCACCGGCTACATCGGGGGCCGGCTGGTCCCGCGGCTGCTGAGCCAGGGGCACCAGGTCAAGGTCTTTACCCGCGATGCCCAGCGTCTGCGCGACGTTCCCTGGCATGCCGAAGTGGAAATCATCGAGGGAGACCTGGCGGATCTCGAGGCCGTGTCCCGGCTCTGCTACGGAGCCGAGGTGGTCTACTATCTGGTGCACTCCATGTCCGGAAGCCGCAATTTCGCCGACCTGGAGAAGAACTGCGCGTCCGTCATGGCACGAGCCGCACTGCAGCAGGGTGTTGGCCAGGTGGTCTACCTCTCCGGGCTGCACCCCTCGGGCAAGCTCAGCGAGCATCTGGAATCGCGCGTTGCGGTGGGCGAGATCCTGTCCGCTTCGGTGAACACGCTGATCTTGCAGGCGGGACTGGTGATCGGGTCGGGATCCGCCAGCTTCGAGATGATCCGGCACCTGAGCGATGTGCTGCCGGTGATGCCGGCACCGCGCTGGGTGCGCAACCAGGTCCAGCCCATAGCCATTCGCGATGCCCTGCACTACCTCGTGGCCGCGGCGCAGCTTCAGGAGCCAGTCAATGGCACCTATGACATCGGCGGCCCGCAAGCCCACAGCTATGCCCAGCTGATGCAGATCTACGCCCGCGTGGCAGGGCTGCGCGAACCTGCGGTCTGGGCGCTTCCGCTGCTGACCCCGCGGCTGGCCTCGCATTGGGTCAATCTGGTCACGCCACTGCCCCGCACCCTGGCCTCGGCGCTGGTCGCGTCCTTGCAGCACGACTGCGTGATGCAATCGCGAAAAATTGATGATCTGATCCCGCCACCTGCGCAAGGCCTCTGCGACTACCCCAGATCGGTGCACCTGGCCTTGGAGAAGATCCATGCGGACGCGGTGGAAACCACCTGGGCGACAGCCCATCCGATCTCGGCTCCGGCCGAGCCCTTGCCCTCGGATCCGCAATGGGCCGGGCGCAAAAGCTATACCGATACGCGCAGGATCAGCACGGCAGCCACCCCGCAGGCGCTATTCGAGGTGGTGCAGCGGCTCGGCGGCGATTCGCCATACTTCGCATTCCCGACGCTCTGGAGGTTGCGCGGCCTGATGGACAAGCTGGCCGGTGGCGTGGGCTCACGCCGCGGCCGCCGCTCGAACAGCACCCTGGCTCTGGGCGATGTGGTGGACTGGTGGCGCGTCGAGGCGCTGGAGAAGGACCGGTTGCTGCGCTTGCGAGCGGAAATGCGCGTGCCAGGACAGGCCTGGCTTGAATACTCCATTGGCCAGCAAGCCAACGGGAATTCGGAGCTCATCCAGCGGGCGTTCTTTTTTCCCCGCGGCCTCTGGGGACGCTGCTACTGGTGGGCGGTCTACCCGTTTCACGGGATCATCTTCCCGGCGACCATCGCCAACATCGCGAAGGACGCAGAACAAGCACGGCGCGATCCCCGGCCCTAGCGGTGGCTAGGATTCGGGGGGGCTTGACTTCTCCAGGCTCAATTCCAGGGCATCGGAAGTCTGCGCCAAGAAACGGATCACTACCTCGCGCTCTTCGGGAGTCAGGGAATTGGCCACCTCGAAGCGCTTGGCATGGTGCCGCCCCATTTGCTCGCGGGCGGCCAAATGCGTCTGTTCGGTGACCTCAATGCACTGGGAACGCCGGTCCGTCGGATGCTGGCTGCGCCGAACATGCCCGTTGGATTCAAGTCGGTCGATCATTTTCGTCACGGATGCGCTGGAGATCCCGAGATATGCGCGCAAATCGCTGGGGGTGGTCACCCGGCCCGCGTTCTTTGCGGCGATCAATTGCCGAAGCGCGCGCATGTCGGTCTCGTTCAACCGCATATAGCGCTGCGAGCTGCGCATGATCTTGCGCTCAACCTGGCGCATGCGGCCCATCTCGGCCATGATCCGCTCGATCTGCGCCAGATCCTCAGGGGCAATGCCCCGCCGGTCAATCAGCACCTGCTCTGGATCCGATTCAACAAGCCCATAGGTTGTGGGCAACCGCTCCACTGCCATATCGTCCTCCCCTATGCCATTGCCCGGTCCTCAGGCAGCATCATTCGCTGTCCATGTTCCTTGATACTACGCTTGACTGGCACGCCATGAGGCATGCAAAAACCCTGCGGTCCAATTGCTTGGACCGCAGGGTTATCAGGTGCGAGTAGAGAGACTTGAACTCTCACGTCCGAAGACACTGGAACCTAAATCCAGCGCGTCTACCAATTCCGCCATACTCGCTGGCGCTACGCCAAGAACCACGATCCTTGAAGGCGACCTCATTTAGTGTAACGGAAGTTTTGCCCGATATGAAATCGGGCACCACCACTACCTACTTTGGATCAATCCCCAAGTCACGGCGCAGCTTTGCGACGTGTCCGGTGGCGCGAACGTTGTACTGGGCCAGGGTTACCGCACCCTGTTCATCCAGGACGATCGTCGAACGAATGAGCCCTTCGTAAACGCGGCCATAGTTCTTCTTTTCGCCCCAGGCGCCATAGGCTTCAGCCACTGCGTGTTCCTCATCTGAGAGCAGCGGGAAGTTCAGCTCTTCCTTGGCGACGAACTTTTCGAGCTTGGAGACCTTGTCTGGCGAGATTCCCAGAACTTGATACCCCAACGCCTTCAGCGACTCCAGCGAGTCCCGGAAATCGCAGGCCTGCTTGGTGCAGCCAGGCGTTGATGCGGCAGGGTAGAAGTAGATGATGGTCTTCTGGCCACGGTAATCGGCCAGTGCCACGGCGTTGCCAGCAGCATCACTCAAAGTGAAGTCAGGGGCCAAGTCGCCTACAGCCAGGCGTGCGGTTGCTTCGGAAGTACTCATAGCTGAACCTCTTCTCATCGCGGTATACAAAAAATCCGATCTGAAGAATCAGATCGGATCAACTGTGCGCCCCCCGGGACTTGAACCCGGAACCTAATGATTAAGAGTCATTTGCTCTGCCAATTGAGCTAGAGGCGCATATCGCTCTGACTAGTTCATTTTCACAACCCGTCTTTGCAACGTAGATAATCATAGACAGAAACAGCTTAAAATCAAAAATCGGCACCCGGCTGGTCGGTTATCGTGAAACCTCAGGTCAAAGACACTTTTTGGAACACAGGCGTGGATATTAGTAATCCAAGACACAAATAATTTTTCCGTGGGCCAACAGGCTGCGGAGAATGCCCTGAAGCCGGAGCGCCAACCAGGATTATTCGCAAGCCTTGCGCCCGTTGAACGATTAGCGGATAGCGCGCCACGTCGACGCAGCCACTGCATTGAATTGGATGCCACGGATTCCCTAATTCTCCCTAGCGCCAACCCAAGGGCAGCGGGCATGGGAGAAGTTCACTTCAAAAAAGCAAACAAGGTCCGAACCGCTGCCATGCGTGGCAACTATTCGAACCTTGATTTTGGTGCGCCCCCCGGGACTTGAACCCGGAACCTAATGATTAAGAGTCATTTGCTCTGCCAATTGAGCTAGAGGCGCTTATTTATTTTTTGAACACATTCATCGGCTTAACCAAGAAATATGTTGGTGCGCCCCCCGGGACTTGAACCCGGAACCTAATGATTAAGAGTCATTTGCTCTGCCAATTGAGCTAGAGGCGCCCGCTGCGATGTTCTAGAAGCTTTTTGGGCCCCGCGCTTTCGCAACGAGATAAAACTTTACCAGCTTTATTCCCCAGCGCAAATTCAATGGGCTCTGCTGAACGGTGACCTTCATTACAGGATATGACTAGGGGTTACTTCTCAAGTCTTGGCGGCATTTGTAGAGTGAATCCATGAGCGCGCAGAGAACCATTTCTTTCCCGAGCCAAGAACTCATCGATGCCGTCGGTTCGTTGCCCGAAAACCTCAAACCCGTGCTTTGGGACCTCCAGACCGACCCGCAGGTGCCATTCGAAGACATTGAGATCGCGGTGATGCCTTATATGGCGCCCCCCGCGGCCTTGAGCAATGTCCGCAAAGCGCCGAATCTGAAAATCGTGCAGACGCAGACCACTGGATTTGACGGCATGGTGGAACTCATCGGCGATCGAGCAGATATCAACACCGCGGCAGGTGTCCACGCGGCATCAACAGCAGAGATGGCTATTGGCTTGGCGATCGCCTCGCTGCGCGGATTCCCGCAGGCCGCCCGCGATCAGCGCGACGCGCGCTGGAATCCGCAGCAGTGGCCAGGACTGGCCGATCGGACCGTGGGCCTTGTTGGCGTCGGGGGTATCGGCGAGGAGATCCGCAGGCGGCTGGAACCTTTTGAGGTCAATCTGCTGCGCTTTGGCTACAGGGCTCGCACAGATGAACATGGCGAGATACTCGCCGCCAGCGACCTTGCTGCCCATGCGCCAAAGATCGAGGTGCTGATCCTGATCGTTCCGTTGAACGATTCCACCCGTCATTTGGTGGATGCACAGCTTCTGGCACAGCTCCCCGATGGCGCCACCATTGTCAACGTCGCGCGTGGCCCGGTGGTCGACACCCAGGCACTTGTGGCTGAAGTCGCGTCCGGACGCCTCTATGTCGCCTCCGATGTTTTCGACCCAGAGCCATTGCCCGAGGAGCATCCGCTGTGGAAATGCCCCAACGCGATGATTATTCCGCACAATGGCGGTAATACGGCGGCTTTCTTCCCCCGCATGGTCAAGCTGCTGCAACGCCAGTTGGCCGCATGGTCGGCCGGTGAGCCCGGCGAGAATCAAGTGCACCGCAGCTAACGATTCGGCGACAGTTCCAGGCCCCGGGAGTTTCAGCCCCCGGGGCCAAAGCTTTGGTGCGCTATCTTTGATAAATACCAATACATCACCACCAGTTCTGGTGGTGCGTGGAATTGCCAACTGCTTGCTAAAAGGAAGATGAGCCATCCCAGTGCCCGATTTGCCACTAAGTTTCGTATCTCGACGCGCGGTGCTGACCGGTACATTAGCGACAACCGCGCTGGCATTAACTGCTTGCACTGGAAACCCAGAGAGCACGGCCTCAAGCACCGCTACGTCTAGCGCGTCCGCCAAGCCGGCTCCTCGCACCCTGCGATTGGCAGCAGCTGCTCCCCCCATCAAGCTCGATCCGGCCATTGTGGCGGACAACGAATCCTTCCGCATCACCCGCCAGGTCTATGAAACGCTGATCGATATTGATCCGGATACCGGCGGAGCTGTCGCTGGATTGGCCGAATCCTGGACCGAAAGCAATGACGGCCTGAGCTACACCTTCACCTTGCGTCAAGGCGTGCGTTTTCATGACGGCACCGAACTCAATGCCGATGCGGTGGTTGCGAACTTCAAGCGGTGGGAATCGCTCCCAGCATCACTGAGCAAGCAGTCAACACAGGGTTTCTTCGGCGTATTCCACTACGACAACAACATTCCCACGCTGCCCAAGGCCAAGGATCTTGAAATCCCGGCCAAGGAGAAAGAGAACGCCACACCTGAAGAACTCGCCGTGGAGCAGCAGCGCCTCCAGGAACTGGCTGACCTGCAGAAGCAATTCACCACGGATCTTTTCAAAGGCAAATCCGATGGTGGTTCTGCAAGCCACTTCAGATCTATCAAGGCAACAGATACGTATGTCGTCACCCTAAACTTGCGGCGCCGGCTGCCGGGCCTGATTGAAGCCCTGACGCTTCCGGGCTTGGCGATTGCCGCTCCGAGCGCTCTTACCGGAGGACCCAAGGACAACCCTGCAGAATCGTTGTCTGCCAAGCCCATGGGCACCGGTCCCTATAAATTCGTTTCCCTCGAAAAAGACGTTGTCCGGCTGGAGATTTTTGCCGATTATTGGAATCAGGCACGCTTGACCGACAACAAGCAGCATCCTGAAGTCGTTCTCCTCTCTTCGATTCCCTCTCCCTACAATCGAGAAGGCGCCCTGCTGGCCGATGAGATCGACGGTTTTGACATGGTTTCGGTGGACACCATGCGCACCCTGGTGAGAAGCGCCAAGGTCGTCGTGCAGCGCGATCCTTTTTCCGTGCTGTATCTCGGGATGGACCAGCGCAACCATTGGCTGGCCAAGCCAGAATTCCGCCATGCAATAGCCCACGCAGTGAACCGAAGCTCACTGGCCGACAAGTTGTTCATCCAGGGCTCCAAATATGCGGCGACCATCCTGCCTCCAGCACTGAGCATTCCGAACCCGGAGGACACCGCAACTCATGATGTGGCCTTGGCCAAGGGGCTGCTGGCCGGGATCGGCTACAAGGGCGAGGAAATCGAGTTCGCCTATCCGCTGCGGGTCTCGCGCAACTACTTGCCGCTGCCTGAACGCACCTTCGCGCAGATCGCTGAAGATCTTGCCCAGGTGGGCATCCGGATCAAGCCCCGTCCTATCGCCTGGACCGACGGCTATGCCAAAACGGTTCTGTCAAGCGAGTTCAACGGGCTGCACCTGCTCGGATTTTCTGGCGGCTACCGGTCAGCCGACGACTTCCTTTCGGGCATCTTGGCCAATAAGGGCAATGAGTTCGGATACAAGTCCACGTTACTTGACTCACAAATCATGCTCGCTCGATCAATCCCGTCGGGCGAAGAACGCACCGCAGCCTACGCGAGCATCTTGAAAACGCTGGACGAGGACCTCCCCCTGCTGCCGCTGGTATTTCCAATCTCTGCGCTGGCATTTAACGGAAATGTCACCTTCTATCCGCCATCTCCGATGCTCAACGAATGCTTCGCCGACGTCCAGATGACGAATTCTCCGTCCGTCTCAAGTTAATGACCGTTAACCCAGTTATGGATTTCTGACCCTAGGGGGGTTAGGTCTACTCTGGGATAGAGCAAAGTATCACTGTCGATGGAGATCCTCGTGCCTTCTGAAACGTCAACCGAATCTTTTGACGTAGTACTAATCGGTGCCGGCATCATGAGTGCCACCCTTGGCACTCTGATCAACCAGCTGGAACCAACTTGGTCTATTGGTCTCTTTGAGAACCTGGACCAGGCAGGGCAGGAATCCTCCTCCCCTTGGAACAACGCTGGAACCGGCCACTCGGCCCTGTGCGAGTTGAACTACGCACCGGCCGCGGCGGACGGTTCAGTTGATCCAGCCAAGGCCATTGGCATCAACGAGCAGTTCCAGATCTCCCGCCAGTTCTTCTCCTGGGCCGTGGAGAACAAGCGCGCAGCTGACAACAGCTTCATCAACGCACTGCCGCACATGTCCTTCGTCATCGGCGAAGACCACTCCAAGTACCTGAAGACCCGCTACGAGGCCTTGAAGCCCAACGCGCTCTTCGCGGACATGGAATTCACCACCGAGCTGGACACCATCAACCAGTGGGCTCCACTGGTTGCCCAGGGACGCGATGCTTCGCAGACCGTAGCAGCCTCGCGCGTTGCGGCAGGAACCGACGTTGACTTCGGCCGGCTGACCAGCGACCTGACCAACTCGCTGAGCGCCGCTGGCGCTTCGGTGAACTACGGGCACAAGGTTCAGAACCTCAAGCGCTCCGGTGCCGGTTGGGAACTGACCGTGAAGGACAAGGCCTCTGGCGCAGTCAAGAACGTCAAAGCCAAGTTCGTCTTCGTTGGCGCCGGTGGCGGCGCCTTGCCACTGCTGCAGAAGTCCGGCATTGACGAGATCAAGGGCTTCGGCGGCTTCCCAGTCTCCGGCCAGTTCCTGCGTTGCACCGACGAGTCGGTCATCGACCAGCACAACGCCAAGGTCTACGGCCAGGCGTCAGTGGGCGCTCCCCCAATGTCGGTGCCCCACTTGGACACCCGATTTGTTGATGGCAAGCGTTCTTTGATGTTCGGCCCATACGCCGGCTTCTCCATGAACTTCCTGAAGTCCACCGGCCAGTTGGACCTGCCGCTGTCGCTGCGTCCGCACAACATCATCCCGATGCTGGCTGTTGGCAAGGACAACTTGGACCTGACCACTTACCTGATCAAGGAAGTTCTCAAGTCCCGCGCCAAGAAGGACGAGGCACTCACCGAGTACTTCCCGGCCGCCGATGGTTCCCAGTGGGAACTGATCACTGCCGGCCAGCGCGTACAGGTCATCAAGAAGGATGCCAAGAAGGGCGGCGTGCTGCAGTTCGGCACCGAGGTCATCACCTCTTCGGACGGCACCATCTCCGGTCTGCTCGGCGCTTCTCCGGGAGCCTCCACTGCTACCCCGATCATGATCGGCCTGCTCTCGCGCTGCTTCCCGAAGCAGTTCGCGGGCTGGGAGTCGAAGCTGAAGGACGTCATTCCTTCCTACGGCCAGAAGCTGAACGAAAACCCGGCACTCTACGCCGAGGTGAAGGCCGCTACGGATAAGTCCCTGGGATTGAACTAGTCTCAGATTCGTTCAGGGTCCCGTCCACCGTCAGGTGGGCGGGACCCTGAACATTAGAATCTAGAGTCGTGGCCCTAGACAATGTTGTTCAACGCATTCAACAGATGAAGTTCATCCCTTGATCGGGAAATGTTCGTTGCCTACTACAGACCGGTTGTTCCGACTCCGTATGTCGCTTGCTTTTTTGTAAAGCCCTCAAACATCAGTTGGTCAATCAGGCCTGACTTTGAGAACGATGAATAGTCCAAATAATCTGCGGCCTTAATGGCAGCTTGTTCATTCCAATCAACGTCTAGTCGCTCCACGGCCCACGTCGCATCGCTCTTAGAAAACCCCTCAAATTCAAGCTGATCAACAAGCCCCGACTTTGAGAATGCGGTGTAATCCAGGTAATCAGTTGCTTTTCCCAAGGCATTCTGCTGGCTAACGGTGCCAGCTTCCTCTTCCGCTTTGGCTGCCGCTTCGGCTTCGGCCTTTTCTCTAGCCTTTGCTTCTTTCTCTGCTTTTTCCTTTGCTTCAGCTTCCGCTTTCTTTTCAGCTTCAGCTTGAGCTTTTTCTTCAGCTGCAGCCTCGGAACTCGCGGCGTATTTTTCTTCCTCTGCTCTTGCTTCTGCCGCAGCTATACTGCTTTGATCGGCTTGTGAATTTGAAGAAGAAGCTGCAACAGGGTCGTCGGCGCTTTCCGCGCTCACAACAGCTTCCGATGGGCTGGCACTGGAGCCGGAGACAGGTTCGATTCCTCCGTCATCTCCACCTCCACTGAGCGCGGCGATGATTATTACGAGGAAAATTCCGCTCGCAACGCCTAGTCCAATTTTCTTTCCACGGCTGAGTCGTTTTCTGCCCGTCCCAGCTTCTTGCCCGGATTGTTTCGCCGCTGTTGATGCGCCTTCTTCAGCTTCCCAATCAGGCATGACGGAGATAAACAGGTAGGGATTCTGCGAATACTCAATTGGGGGCTCGGCGACTTCACCAGTAGCGCTATCTATCCATAATGGCCATCCCACGGGCGGAGCGCCCCACGATCGCTCAGGAATCCACGCGACATCGGGATTAAAGTCACTTGGAAGGTATGGCCGCCATGCTGGCGGTGGATTGAAGTGAATAGACAACGCGTCCTCCTTGGAACAAATCGCGAATGATCTTGATGGGTAAACTTGCTCCCATTCAAGTAGCACTAAGCGTACGTCTCACCGCCGACATTTTGGAGGAATAATGAATAAATAAATTCTGTTTCAAAGTAAGAACACTTCGATCATGGCACAAGAGGATCAGCCAACTGATTCTCAATTATTTTCCGATCCATTATTTCCTTCCAGCACATTCTGCTTCGCGAAATTTTTTTCTTTTACCTGATTGTTGCTCATATGCATTCCAATAACACCTCGACCTGTTTCTATTTATCGGAGCATGGAAAGAAATTACTCAGCGCTTGAACTGTCGTGTCATGGCAGGAGCGCAACAGTGCTGAACTGAATATTGGCCTTGCAGCACTCCTAGCTCAGTCGAGTCTGGGCTTTGCCGATACATCCTGATGGAACCGCCAGCAATGTCACGGGGTTTACCAATACACGTCCCAGGGTTTCACTCGACACGACTCGTTCAGAAAGACTGAGTCGCAGGTTACTTATTACCGGTATTCTCGGAAATGTTGTTTGGCACAAAACACGCCAAACGCATTGCTGAAAGGTATCCATGTCTTACTCCGCAGCGGAAAACCGCTATGAATCCATGCCGTACCGCCGCGTTGGACGAAGCGGTATGAAACTTCCCGTGATTTCTTTGGGCCTGTGGCACAACTTCGGTGACGACAAGCGCTTCGACGAGCAAAACGCAATCCTGCGCCGAGCCTTTGATCTCGGTGTCACGCACTTCGATCTTGCAAATAACTACGGTCCCCCGGATGGCACTGCCGAAACAAATTTCGGGCGGCATCTTGCCCAGGATTTCAAGCCCTACCGCGATGAGCTGGTCATCTCCAGCAAGGCCGGGCACCGCATGTGGCCGGGCCCCTACGGGGATGGCGGTTCGCGCAAATACTTGCTCTCCAGTCTTGACCAGTCGTTGGAGCGCATGGGACTGGAATATGTGGACATCTTCTACAGCCACCGGCCCGACCCGGAAACCCCAATGGAAGAAACCATGGGGGCGCTTGACCAGGCGGTACGTTCCGGGAAGGCCCTCTACGCCGGCATTTCTTCGTACTCCCCCGAGCAGACCCTTGAAGCTGCGCGAATCCTCAAGGAGCTGGGAACCCCGCTACTGATCCACCAGCCTAGCTACTCCATGTTCAACCGTTGGACCGAAGCCGGTGAACCCAATTTGTTCCAGGCCCTGGAACAGGCCGGCTCCGGGTCAATCGCGTTCTCACCGCTGGCCCAGGGCTTGCTCACCAACCGGTACTTGAACGGCATTCCGGAAAACTCCCGCGCCACCAAGGGGCGATTCCTATCCGAATCCGCCATTACCGAGCCAATCCTGAACCGCATCCGCGGGCTCAACGGCATCGCGGCACAGCGTGGACAGACCTTGGCGCAAATGGCGATTTCATGGCTTCTGCGCGACCAGCCGGTCGGCACTCCGGTCACCTCGGCACTGGTGGGCGCTTCTAGTGTGAAGCAGTTGGAAGATTCGCTGGCCGCAGTCGATAATCTCGAGTTCTCGGCCGAAGAATTGGCCGCCATCGACCAGTTCGCCGCTGAACCAGGAGGGAACGTCCGGGCATAATTTGCTTGGCTGCGCACTTCTGACATAGCTGAAACCCCTTGAGCGCGGTCGCGTTCAAGGGGTTTTGCAGTGGTACTACTCCTCTCGGATGATCTTTGCCCATTTGGGCTCAGAACGGACAGTTGCACTTCAGCAACCACATAGACTTAATGCCAAGCCCTCTTCCGTACTGCGACCTAGCTAGGACTACACCCGCATGCAACGCTTGGCCATCTTGTCATTGAAAAACCGGGCGCTCATTGCGCTGGTTACGATCTTCGCCGCTGTGTTCGGGGTGATCTCCATGGGATCACTGAAACAGGAACTCATCCCGTCCTTGGAGTTCCCCCAGATCTCGGTCATGGCCACCCAGATGGGTGCCAGTCCCGAGGTCATCGATGAACAGGTCGCCGCGCCGCTGGAAACAGCACTGCAGGCGGTTGAAGGGCTTGAATCATCCAGCGCTACCTCGCAGGCCGGCTTCACCCGCATCGCGTTGACCTTCGAATACGGGACCGACATGGACCGCGCCCGCTCACAGGTGGAGCGCGCCATCTCCAACGCAAAACAGCAATTGCCAGACGACGTCGAGCCCACCGCCTTGGCTGGCTCCATTGCCGATCTGCCGGTCCTGATGCTCGCGGTGTCATCCGATGAGTCCCTCGACGCGCTCAATGACGATGTCGAGCGCATTGCCCTTCCCAAGCTCCAGAAAATTGACGGTGTACGCGAAGCCTCCGTTTCCGGCGGCGCCTCCCAGCACATCGCTGTGATCCCCAAGAACAGCGAGATGACTCGTGCAGGGCTGAACGTCGGCGATCTCAAGGACGGTGTTGAAAATGCCGGCTCGCCCATCCCGGTGGGCACTATGGACGTGGACGGGTTGGAACTTCCGGTGATTGCCGGATCCACCCCGGATAACTTGGACGCCATCAAGGAGATTCCCCTGGTGACCGACAACGGCCCGGTGCTGCTCAAGGACGTTGCCGACATCTCGGTGAAGGCCGATGAGGCTACCAGCGTCACTCGCACCAATGGCGAGGAAACGCTATCCATCTCGGTAACCAAGACCCCGGATGGCGATACTGTCGCGATCTCCCATGCGGTAGCGGCCATGGTCGCCGACCTTGAGTCGGAATTGGGCCATAAGGCCACCATGACCACGATTTTCGATCAGGCGCCCTTCATCGAGGACTCGATCAGCCACCTGGCGATCGAAGGCGCCCTCGGCTTGGGCTTTGCGGTCATCATCATCCTGGTCTTCCTCTTCTCGGTACGTTCCACGCTGGTCACCGCCATCTCGATTCCGCTCTCGCTGATGGCCACCTTCATCGGCATGAACGTCTTCGGCTACACGCTGAACATGCTGACCCTCGGTGCTCTGACCATCTCCATCGGCCGAGTAGTTGACGACTCAATTGTGGTCATCGAGAACATCAAGCGGCACTTGTCCTTCGGCGAGTCCAAGGCGCAGTCCATCTTGCTGGCCGTCAGGGAAGTTGCCGGGGCTATTACCGCTGCCACGCTGACCACCGTTGCGGTCTTCCTCCCCATTGCCCTGGTCGGCGGCATGGCCGGCGAGCTGTTCAGCCCGTTTGCCTTGACCATGACCATTGCTCTGCTCGCCTCACTGCTGGTGTCGCTCACGATCGTCCCGGTCCTTGCCTACTGGTTCCTTCCGCATCGCCCGGGAACCGATAAGTCGCGCACAGTCCACGTCGCCGAGGACAAGTCCTGGATGCAGCGCGCGTACCTGCCGGTGCTGAAGTCTACGCAGAAGCATCCGGTGATCACCCTGCTGGCCTCGGTGCTCATTCTTGCCGGCACCGTCGCCATGACGCCCTTGCTCAATACCAACCTGCTGGGCTCCACCGGTGAAAACTCGATCACCGTGACCGCGAAGATGCCTTCCGGCACGGCCCTGGACACCACGGTGGCAGAAGCGGGAAAGATCGAATCGAAGCTGCGCGAGATCGATGGCGTTGAAGATGTGCAAATGACGGTGGGCACCGCCAGCGGCATGGCTGCCATGTTCGCTTCGGGCTCGGATACCGCTAGCTTCACGGCCATCACCGACCCCGATGCCGACCAGGAAGCGCTGGCCACTACAGTGCGCCAGCAGGTGGACGGGCTCAATCTCTCGGAAGACATGAACGTCACCTTTGGCTCCAATTCCTCAGCCATGGCTTCCAGCGATGTCACCGTGCAAATCAAGGCTCCGGACGAGGCACTGCTGCGCGAGGCTACGCAAAAGATGCGTGAGGCATTGAAGGATACCGCCCACGTCACGGGCATCACCGATAACCTCTCGGCAGAACGCGAACAGGTATCTATCGACATTAATGCCGATCAGGCCGCTGCCGCCGGGCTGACCGAGTCGCAGTTGGCTTCCATGGTGGCGGGCCAGGTCTCCCCTGTCCCTGCTGGCACGCTGCGCCTGGATTACACGGATCTCACGGTGCAGATCGGCGAGGGCCTGAAGCTGGACAGCTTGCAGAAGCTGCGCGAGCTGAAGATCCCGACGGCAACCGGCGTGCATGAGCTGCAGGATCTTGCCAAGGTGGATCGCGCCAACGTGGTCCAGCAGGTCACGACCTCCAATGGCGAACGCATTGCCACGGTGACGCTGACTCCCGAAGAAAACATGCTGGGCAGGGTTTCCGCGGAGGTCGCCAAGACCCTCGACACCGTTGAGCTTCCCCAGGGTGCCAGCGCAGAGGTCGGCGGCGCGGCCACCGAGCAGGCGGAATCCTTCAACCAGCTGTATCTGGCGCTTCTTGCAGCGATTGCCATCGTCTACGTGATCATGGTGGCGACGTTCAAGTCGCTGATCCAGCCGCTGGTTCTGCTGGTTTCCATTCCATTTGCTGCCACCGGCGCCATCGGGTTGCTGCTGATCTCAGGCATCCCGCTGGGCCTGCCGTCGCTGATTGGCATGCTGATGCTGGTGGGCATTGTCGTCACCAACGCCATCGTGCTCATCGATTTGATCAACCAGTACCGCGTGGCAACACCCGAGCGTCCGGCGATGAGCTTGAACGACGCGATCATGCACGGTGCCCGCCAGCGTTTGCGCCCGATTTTGATGACTGCGCTGGCCACCATTTTCGCGCTGATTCCAATGGGCCTGGGACTGACCGGCCAATCCGGATTCATCTCGCAGCCGCTGGCTGTCGTGGTGATCGGCGGCTTGGTTTCCTCTACGCTGCTGACCCTGGTCCTGGTTCCAGTGCTCTACCGCCTGGTCGAGTCGGGCAAGGAAAAGCGCGCCCTGCGCCGTGCCAACCGCAAGCACTCGGCACAACAGGGCACCGACGCTGCAGATCTTGCCGTGGCCATGGATACCGCCAGCGCCAAGATCGCTGCGCCCGCTGCGGCTGCCCCGGAGGCAAGCGCGGCTTCCAAGGCACCGGAAACCACGGTCCGCAACCCCCAGCCAGATGCGGGGCCCGGCGCTTCAGTGGTCCACCCCTTCACCGGCCAGATTCCCACGACGCGCAAGGAACGGCGGGCGATCGAAGAGATGATCAATAAATCGGCCAAGGATTCTGCAGAAGATTCCTGACCAGAACCGGCGAGGGGAAACCTTTTTGGAGGTTTCCGCCTCGCCTGTTCTTCGACCTGGGCTATTTTCGACAGGCAATTTCCCTCATTCCCCCGCAGGAATTCAAGGCAAAAATGGCAGCAGCACACTTTTTTGAATTTTTAAGTTGTGCACAATTCAATTGTGTGCAATCATTATCTCATGGCGATAGTTGATGAGATGGTGTGCTTCTCCCTGTACTCGGCAAGCCGGGCAACCAACAGGGCGTATGCGGAGCTCTTGGCCCCCTGGCAGCTGACCTACACCCAGTACCTGGTGCTGGTCGTGCTGTGGAATGAAGGACCAAAGCCGGTGCGGGAAATCGGCGATATGCTCCAACTTGATTCCGGAACGCTCTCTCCGCTGCTGCGGCGATTGGAAAGCAAAGACTACATCGAGCGGCAGCGCAGCGAAGCCGACAGCCGGGTCGTCAACGTGGCGCTGACCCCATCGGGGACTAAGCTGCGCCATGAACTGGCACATATCCCAGAACAAATCGCCTGCGGCACGGGGCTTCCCGACGTCGAAAGCGCCAAAGCGCTCGTGAATTCGCTGCATCGAATCACCCAAACGATGCAAACCCTCCCCCTGTCGGACCGCTGAATCCCCGCGGTTCCCGAAGAACGTCCACCCCAATGAAAGGCAGAACAATGGAAACCTTGTACACCGCAGAAGCACTATCCACCGGCCAGGGACGCGAGGGCCGCGCCCAGACCCCGGATGGACGTCTTGATCTGGTCCTCACTGCCCCGAAGGAATTGGGCGGCAGCGGCGTCGGCACCAATCCAGAGCAGCTCTTTGCCGCAGGCTTTTCGGCTTGCTTCCACTCGGCGCTGAACACCGTGGCCCGCGCCCGCAAAATCAAGGTCGAGGATTCCAGTGTCGGCGGACGAGTCAGCCTGCACCGCGAAGGCGAAGGCTACAAGCTCTCGGTTGAGCTTGAGGTTGTCATCCCGGGCATGGACCACGAGGCAGCACAGGAGCTTGCCGATGCAGCCCACGCCGTCTGCCCCTACTCCAACGCCACCCGCGGAAACATCGACGTGACCGTCACTGTCTCCGATGACTAGACAGCTCAGCAACCCGAGGCACGCAGCCCGGCTGGCACTGGGCGCGTTCTTGGCCTACGCCGGCATTAGCCATCTGAGCTTTGCCCGCGAAGAGTTCCAGGCGCAGGTTCCACCGAGCCTTCCGCTGAATCCGGATCTGGTGGTCATCGTCTCGGGGGTGGCCGAGGTGGGGCTTGGCGTCTCCTTGCTGGCGTTGCTCAAGAAGCGTGTGCACGTCGGCTGGGTCGTTGCCTTGTTCTTCGTTGCCGTGTTCCCTGGCAACATTGCCCAGCTGCTTGAGCACCGGGATGCCTTTGGACTCGACACCGACGGCAAGCGACTAGCCCGGCTCTTCTTCCAGCCGGTGCTCATCGCCCTGGCCCTGTGGGGCACCGGCGCATGGCGCGACCGGGATCAGCTCCGGGCCAAGAGCTAGGGACGACAGCGAGATTTCAGGGGTGTGGGGCGGGTTCGAGATGGAACCCGCCCCACACCCTTAATCGTTCTCCGATGATCCAGCGCTCTTGCTAGAGCGTGCTCAACAGGTCCTTCATCTCCTGGATTTCCTGGGACTGGGATTCAACAATACTCTTGGACAATTCGATGGCCTCGGGGTATGAGCCATCGGCAATCTCGGTCTCGGCCATCTCGACCGCGCCCTCATGATGCGCGATCATCTGCTCAAGGAACAGTTTTGCCGCCTTGGGACCGGTGGACTCCTTCAACGACGTGATGTCCTCTTGCGAAATCATTCCCTCGCCGTGATCCATCTGCCCGTGATCCATGCCTTCTGGCATACCCCATCCGGAAAGCCATCGCTCCATGAGCTCGATTTCCGGGGTTTGCGCGGATTTGATCTGTTCCGCCAGCTTCCTGACCTCGCCCGGGATTTGTTCTTTGCCCAGCAGGTCCGTGGACATCTCCAAGGCCTGTTCATGGTGCGCTTTCATCCCGCTGGCGAAGCTCATGTCCGCCGCGTTGGCTTCACCCGCAGCCGACGCCGACGGTGATGGCATTTGATGTTCCGATCCGTGGGATTCGGAAGTGGCCTGGGCATTCTGTCCTTGATCTGCTGCGCATGAGGTCAGCGCGATGAGGGTGCTCAGCGCCAGGGCGCCAACGCATAAGGTCTTGTGCTTCATGGAATTCTCCTGTGTTGCGTGAAAGATTAAAGTGCCGCTCCAAGGGGGCACATAAAATGTGCAGGCAAGCGACAAGGCGCTTGCCAGCTCATCACGTTCGACAGATCCCCAAGGCCGTCAGATCCGGCCTGGACGGCAGGAACCGCGGGCGGCAAAGCGTCAAAGCCTCCGGCCTCACCTCCAGCTTCTTGGCAAGTGACAGAATTCCCGGCGGACGCAAGAACAGCAGCAAAGCCAGCAATGCGAGGACGCATCCGGCAGCCGACATTTCATGATCCCTCGGGCAGTCCGCACACCCGTGGCCTTCGTCGCCGCCAGCTGGCACCATATCGGAATCATGGGCCGAAGAATGAGCGATCATGCCCTGCCCGGATGAGCCCATCGGTGCGGCCGATGGCGTGGTTGGAGCCATCAAGACATGCATCGAGAGCAATCCAATAAATACGGCGCCAACGAGCAACGCCAGATGCAACAAGGCCAAAGGATGAACCCGCCTCTGGCCTTGTTGCATCGCATTGCTCTTGCTACCCATACCCACAACCATATCGAAATTCGAACCCCGTAGTGGGCCAGAATTCCTGTGCAAGCGGTGTGAGCCTAGGCGTCGCGCTTTTTCAAGGCCGCAGTGCCAGCACCCAGCAGCGCAGCACTCCACGCTACAAGAATCACGAACGCCATCGCTGGCCCATAAGGTTCGGTGGCACCTGTGGCCATGAATGTTGCAGCATTGGTCGGCAGGTACTGGATCAGCGTCTGCATCCAGTCCATGGGTATCAGCTGAAGGATTTGCGGCAGGCCAAGCACGAGCGCGATGAGCGAGACAAGGGCTCCGGCCGAATTCCGGCACAGCAGTCCCAGCCCGAGCACCATCAGATTCAGCAGGGCCAAATAGGTTCCTGCCCCCAGGGAAGCCGAAAACAGATCCGCGAAGGCAAATTGCCCGTACTGCCCGGCGCTCAAAGCAGCGGGAATCGTGGCGACCGGTATCAGCACCAGGCCGGTGGCCATGCCGAGTACGCCCAGGACCAGAGACTTGGAGGCCACCATGATTCCGCGGCGAGGCACCGCCTGCAAGGTGCTGGTGATGGTGCCACTGGAGTATTCGCCGGTCATGTGCAATGCCGCTGCCGCAGCAAAAAATAGCTGCACGAACTGCAGCGTGGCAAAGACCAGCAATGGCGCGGGCATCGCGGTGTCAAAGCCGTTATCGCCGCTGGCCTTGGCGCTGGCACCCAGCAGCCAGCCCAGTGCAATCGTGGCGAGGATGCCGGCTGCGTACAATCCGGTGAGAGAACGCGAGCCGCGGAACTTCGTGATTTCGGCTCGCGTCGCAGCAAGCAACGGGCCCACGCTGGGGACCTGGCGCTGCGGATGAAGATCTAGTGTTTTCATGGGTTCAGCTCCTTGCTGGGGATGGTGCGGCGAATTCCATCGAGTCGTGAGTCAGCTGGTTATAGGCCGATTCCAGCGAACCGTGGGCAGCGCTCAATTCGTGCAATTCGATGTGGTGGGCAAAGGCCAGCGCTCCGATTACTTCCACCGCCAGGCCCGTGACCCGCACTGCTTGATCTCCCGCGGTCTGAATCTGGACACCCCGCTGCCCGAGCAGGTCGGCGAGCGCCTGGACTTGCGGCGAACGCACGGTGACAACCTGTTGCGTGAACTCGGTGATGAGCTGCTCGGTGGCGGCATTAGCGATGAGCTGGCCGCGGCCGATGAGGATCAGCTGGTCTGCTACTTGCTGCACTTCGCTCATCAGGTGGCTGGAGACAAAGACTGTTCCCCCGTTTTCGGCCCGGGTGCGCATCATTTGCCTGATCCATGCGATGCCTTGTGCATCCAGCCCGTTCATCGGCTCATCAAGGATGAGGATTTGCGGGTCTCCGAGCAATGCGGCGCTGATCCCAAGGCGCTGGCGCATGCCCAGGGAGAAACCTCCGATGCGCTTGGAGGCCACGGTTGCCAGTCCGGATTCTTCGAGCACCTGGTCGACTCGCTGCCGGCAGATGCGGTTGCTTTGGGCCAGCGCCTGCAGGAATGTCCGGGGCGTATGCCCCGGATGCCCGGCCGTGCCGCTGATGTGGGCTCCCACCGTATGCATGGGGTAAGCCAATTGGCCGTAGCGTTGCCCGTTGACCAGGGCTTGGCCGCTGGTAGGAGCGTCCAGGCCGAGAATCATGCGCATGGTGGTGGATTTACCGGCTCCATTGGGTCCGAGGAAACCGGTGACCCTTCCCGGTTGAATGCCAACGCTCAGTTCGTTCACGGCGCGGGTGTTGCCGTAGTCCTTGGTGAGTGCTTCGAGCTTGATCATGGTGAACTCCTTTTCCCGGGCTCAACTCTGTCATCGCACGAAGCCGGGCACACCGGCAGATGGTCGGCAGTTCCGGGTCGGGCTCCCCCGACCTTGGTCGGTGTCAGCTTCCACTGGTCCTGCGTAGCATGATCATCATGGCTATCCAGTGGAAGCAGGTCTTGCTGCTCATCGTTCTCGCGCTGAGCGCGTACCTGCTCCCGCTGTCTACCAGCGGAGCGTGGCTGTTCCTGGCTCCGCTGGCCGCCGTCGGCAGCTTTCTTGCGGGGCGCCGCGTGGACTCGGTGGTCCATGGCATCACTGCCTTGGCGGCCGGTGCGCTCACTGCGGGGATTACGCTGATTTTTTCCACTCATGTCAGCGTGCTGACCTTTGCCTTGAATCTCTCGACCGGGGTGGTCTTGTTCGTCCTATTGCCGTGGTGGGCAGGTCGGGCCAGGCGCAATGCGTTGTCCTTCCGGGCCCAGGAACGCCACCATGCAGCGGTCCAGGCCGGGCTTCGCGAAAGAGCGCGCATTGCCGAGGCGATGCATGACCAATTGGGGCATGACATGGCGCTGTTGGCGCTGTCTACCGGTGGGTTGCAGATGGCCCTGGACAGGGAGTCGGAGGCTTACCAGTTCGCTGTGCGCATCCGCGCCCAGGCTGATCAGGCCGTTGAGCACCTGCACGAGATCATTGAAGTGCTTCATGATCCGACTCAGAATGCATCGTTGAGCCCCCAGGAGCAATCCTTGGAAAGGCTGATAGCCCAGGCACGCAGCCGGGGCATGCAGATCAGCTACCAGGTGACAGGTCCGGACCCCGCAGGCCAACCCGGCTCGGCGTCCGGTGCTGTCCTGCATCAGGTGCTGCAGGAGGCGCTGACCAATGCGGCCAAATACGCGCCGCAGCACCTGGTGGACGTGGAGCTTGATAGCAGTGCGGATCCCATCACCTTGCGGATCAGCAATCCGCTGGACGGTTCCCCGTCTCCGGCGCGGGCCGGGGCCACGGGTCTGCGCACCCTGCGCGCGGCATTAGCCTTGCATGGCGGATCCTTGCGCGTGAACCGTTCCGATGATTCCTTTGAAGTGGTGGCCACGATCGGCCGGATCAAACCGGATTCCGGATTGCCGCCGGAGCCGGGTTCCGGCAAGGCCTCTTCACGATGGCTGCTGGTTCTTGTGCCCGTCCTTACGGTAGCGGCCATGGTGCTGGGATTGTACTTTTTGCAGTTGGCGACCTTCCGGGCCACAGCGTTGAGCCCGGCTGATTTCCAGCAGCTCTCGATGGGGATGACCCGGGAGGAAGTTGCTGAGCATGTCCAGGCCAAGGGTCTGGACCAGCCGCTTCCGGTTATCGATGAATCCCGGCTACCGGCCAGCGGCCAGTGCCGATACTACGCTGCGCGCACCGGGGTGCTGGACCTGGGCAGCGAGATGTTCCGGCTCTGCTTCTCGGATGATGTCCTGATATCCGCCGACCACCTCTACCCCGCGTCATAGGATCAATACATGAGCAAAGAACATCCGGTAGGGCTACTGCTTGTTGATGATGATCCGCTGATCCGCGCAGGGCTTGGGACCATCCTCGCCAGCGACCCGGGCATCAAGATCCTGGGCGAAGCAGAGAATGGGATCCGCGCTATCGAATTGGCTGCTCGGCTTCGCCCCCAGGTGACCATGATGGATATTCGCATGCCCCAGCTTGATGGGCTCGGTGCGATGGAGCGCATCCTGGCCGAGGACCCGGAGGCCAAGGTATTGATCCTGACAACTTTTGGCGAAGAAGAGTATATCGATCGCGCCATGGCCGGCGGTGCCGCCGGATTCATGCTCAAAAGCTCCAGCCCCGAGGAGTTGATTGGGGCCGTCCATTCGGTAGCCGATGGCGCCGCGGCCCTCTCCCCGCGCATTGCCAAGCGCCTGGTCGACAAGGTTCGCAGCCTGGATCATGGGCGGCACACCGTGGCAACGACACTGATTGCACAGCTCACGCCGCGTGAACGTGATGTTTTGTCGCTTGTCGGGGCCGGAGATTCAAATGCGGAAATCGCCGAAGAGCTGGTGCTAACTCCTGCCACCGTCAAAGGGCATATGACCTCGATTATGCTCAAGCTCGGTGTGCGCAACCGCGTTGAAGCGGCATTGATCGCGTTCCAGAGCGGCATGGTCAACTGACATCCGAGGACTGATTTCGGGAATTTGCGTCGAGCTTCCGGATCCACCGCGATCCTTCGCCTTCGGCGGCGGCTTCGTCTCCTGGATTCATCAATGAGCAGTTGCTATACGAGAGGCAGCCGCAGCCGATGCAGCTATCCAGCGAATCGCGCAAGGATTCGAGTTGACTGACCCGCCGGTCAACGATGAGCTTCCAATGCGTGCTCAGCTGTTCCCAGTGGGCTTTGTTCGGGGCCCGGTCGGCAGGCAGCTCACTGAGCGCTTCGGCAATTTCGCCCAGAGTCATTCCGACACGTTGGCCGGCAGCGATGATGGCCAAGCGGCGCAGCGTATGCCGCGCAAAAACTCGGACGTTTCCGCTAGTTCGCGTTGAGGAGATCAGGTTCCGGGTTTCGTAGTACCTGACGGCAGGCACCGTGATTCCGGCACGCCTCGCCAACTCGCCGATGCCTAATTGGCTTTTGCGCTGAGGCACGGCGGAATTTGCGTTGGATGTAGTCATATTTGCATTATTCATGGCTGAGGGTTTGACCTCAAGCTAACTAGAGCCTGTTGGCTTTCGTACGAACCACTACGAAAGGCCACGAAATGACCACCTCAACCATCAACCTCTGCGAAGCCGCCGACGCGGGCAGCACTGCCCCGCAATTTCCACAGACCACCGCGCAAACACTCAGCGCTCGTGCACTGCGCCGGGAATTGCGACTTTTGCGCCAGCAACAACGCCGCGAAGGATCCACGGCTAAGGATCCAGAACTCGCCCGCGCTCATGAACAAAGCACCTTGTTCTGGTCCGGGGGCTTTGCTCCGATGCACCGATAGCCCCAAGCCGCTGAAACCACGAAAGCTCCGACCTGCCGCTGATACGTGCCATACCGCATGGACCGCCTCCGGGAATATTTGACGCATCAACTTGTTATTACATGCATACGCATATAAATTGAACTTAGGCGTACACCGCAACATTCAACAACAAACAGGAGTGGACATGCAGTTCGGAGTATTTTCAGTCAGCGATATCACCCGCGACCCCACCACCGGCCGCATCCCCACCGAAAAAGAACGCATCGACGCATCGGTGGCCATCGCCAAGAAGGTCGAAGAAATCGGCATGGATGTCTATGCCATCGGCGAGCACCACAACCGCCCGTTCTTCTCCTCCTCCCCAACCACCACTCTGGCCTACATCGCCGCGCAGACCGAGCGCATCATCCTCTCCACGGCCACCACACTGATCACCACCAATGATCCAGTCAAAATTGCCGAAGACTTCGCCATGTTGCAGCACCTGTCTGGCGGGCGCGTGGATCTGGTGCTCGGACGCGGCAACACCGGACCGGTCTACCCGTGGTTCGGCAAGAACATGCAGGACTCGGTGAACCTGACCGTTGAGAACTACAACCTGCTGCGCCGCCTGTGGGATGAAGATGTCGTGAACTGGGAGGGCAAGTTCCGCACTCCCCTGCAGAACTTCACCTCGACGCCTCGCCCCCTGGATGAGGTGGCTCCCTTTGTGTGGCACGGTTCCATCCGCACCCCGCAAGTAGCCGAGATCGCGGCCTACTACGGCGACGGGTTCTTTGCCAACAACATCTTCTGGCCAAAGGAGCACTACCAGCAGCTGATCAACCTCTACCGTGAACGCTACGAGCACTACGGCCACGGCAAGGCCCATCAGGCCGTCGTCGGACTGGGCGGACAGTTCTACATGGCCAAGGACTCTCAGCAGGCGGTCAAGGAATTCCGCCCGTACTTCGATAATGCCCCGGTCTACGGACACGGTCCTTCGCTGGAGGACTTCACAGCCCAGACGCCACTGACCGTTGGGTCGCCACAGCAGGTACTGGAAAAGACTCTGACCTTCCAGGAATACTTCGGCAGCTATCAGCGCCAGCTCTTCCTCGTTGACCACGCCGGCCTGCCGTTGAAGACGGTGCTGAACCAGCTCGACATGTTTGGCGAATACGTGCTGCCCGAACTGCGCAAGGAAATGGAGTCGCGGGAACCAACCGACCTGACCCCGGCTCCGACGCATGAAGGACTGGTCGCCGCGCACCGGGCTAAACTGGAAGCTGACGTAGCAGATACCGAGGAGCCAGTAGCAAGTGACCGGGACCAATAAAGCTGTAGCCTCCTTGAAGGTCACCACCGATGCCTGGGAGTCCCTCTTCCGGGCACAGGTGGCGGTGATGCGCCAGATCACCGCCATGCCGGAGTTCGGCAAGCTGTCCATGCGCGAATACGACGTGCTGTTCAATTTACGCACCTGCCCGGGTGGCAAGAGCCGAATGGTTGAGCTGAACAAGCAGCTGCTCATTTCCCAGCCCAGCTTGAGCCGCATGGTCGTGCGGCTGGAAGACCAAGGCCTGGTCGTGCGCGAACCAGACCCGGTGGACCATCGGGCCACCCAGCTCTCGCTGACAGACAAGGGGCTGAAACTGCAGCAAGAGATCGGCCGCGAGCATGTGAAGCATCTGCATGAGCTGCTGGGCACGGCACTATCCGAAGAAGAATTCCTCGAATTGAACCGCTTGAGCAGCAAATTGCATCGCGCAGTTCAATAATCCCCGGGAGATCGCCCGGCAGGATTGGGTGCAGCACCCTCCCTGCCGGGTATTCTTGCACCATGGGAGCAGGCACACGCGTTGCTTGAAAGTTCAGTTCAAAACAGAAGGAAGATCATTGTTGAAGGACGAGCAGCTGCTGAGCCTCGACGTAGCAGCCAGCCAACTCGGCGTCGAAACCAAGGATCTCCGAAGCTACCTGAGAAAGCATCGCCCCAAAGGCGCGGTGCAAATCCCCAATAAACCCGGCGGCAATTGGCATCTGCACCCAACCCTGTTGCAGCAACTGCAATTTGCCGGAGCGCCCGGCATAGACGCACCGCTGCTCCCCATCGATGCTTCCACCCTCGATGCGCTGGAATGGTCCGAGTGGATCCCCTTTGAACAGTCCGCCGAACAAGCGCCAGTACTGCCCGGAGTCTACGTCGTCCGGGAACGCGGCCATGAGCAGAATCCACCGCTGTACATCGGGCAAGCCGGCGAGCGAAATGGCAAGGGCCTGCGTGGACGCTTGAAGATCTATTCCAGCGGCAAGGGCGCCACCTCGGGCCTTGGAAAATATGCCATGAATTTGGCGCTGGCCGATTCAGCATGGCTGGCCCAATTCGTCCTCGAGGCCGAAGCCGGTCGCCCCGAAAGCGTAGAGCGCATGGCGCGTCGAGCCATCGACCGGTTGAATCTGGAAGTGCGGTGGGTGCCGTGCGTTCACCGCAAAGCGGCCATGCTTTTAGAGGCTGCACTCATCAAGAAGCACTCCTCAACATTGTGGAATGGCTCCAGCGACAATGAACAGGACAGCTCCGAAAAATAATCATCGCCCAATACTGCTTGCATCTGCGCTGGGACCGGTTCACTGTAGGAATATCTACAGAACCAGTACTGCGGTTGATGATTTGAGGAGTAGGCGATGGGGCCAGTTACTTGCGATGTGACAGTATCTTCTGATGGATTTTGCGCAGGACCCCATCAGAGCATGCAGTTCCCTCTCGGCGAGGGCGCAGAAGAACTGCATCGCTGGCAATTCGAGCGCACCGAAGAAAATGCCGAGGAAATCGCGGCAATCACCGAAGCCGCCGCGTTCATCATGGGCAGCCACATGTTCGGCCCGCCTCCTGGCAATCATTCAACGGACTGGACCGGCTGGTGGGGAGATAACCCGCCATACCATGCGCCGGTTTTTGTGCTCAGCACCCACCCCCGGCCGCTGATTCGCCTCGACGGCGGGACCAGCTTCCAGTTCGTCACCGAGGGAATCCACGAAGCGCTCTCCGAAGCACAAGAAGCCGCCGGCGAACAGCCAGTGGCCATCGCCGGTGGCGCCAACACCATCGTGCAGTTCCTGAACGCGGGCCTCATCGATGAGCTGCGGCTTCATATTGCGCCCATCAAGTTGGGGCGAGGCGAAGCCATCACCGTAGAAAATATCGAAACCCACATGGACCGGTACTCGCGCCGCGAAACAACGCTGGCCACTCACGTGTACTACCGGCGTCGGCGCTAGGGCTTAGGGATTTACTTGTAGAAGCCCTCACGGAGGTTGATCCCGTGCTCCAGCCAGGCTTTCATCGCGGCCAGCATGCCGGTCCAGCCCATGCAATTGCCAAAGGCCGCCTTGGCGCCGGCGGGGTTGGCCTGCCACGAGCTTTCGGTGATCTCCACTTTGGTTCTGGTGCTGTCATCCACCGAGGTGAATTCGAACGTCACCGTGGTCATCTGGTCTTCAGCAGTGGCATGCTCTGCGCCCCACTGCACGACGATCCTGCGGGGAAATTCGGTGTCGACCACCTTCACCGGGAACGCGCCGGGGAAATCGTGGAAGTCCCATGAGACTGTTGTTCCGGCTTCCAGCCGACCTTCCGCTCCACCGGTCGTGAAGTAGCTCGACAGTTGCGCGGGATCTGCGACGGCCTCATAAACCTGGGTCACCGCCCTGGAAATGAATCCCGAAACGGTAAATGACAGTTGTTCTAGCTCTTCATCTGATGACATATTCCATATCTACGCCTGATGCCATATCCAGACAATAGCTGCAGAGCTTTTCCCACCGATTACTTAGTCAAACACCGAATGGCTTGGCGTATTGGAAGCCGCCTTGAGGCAGTTTTGATTCATTGAATACGCGCACCATGAAGTGCTCGCCCCAGCTGCTATCGCTCGGGGCAATCCCGCGGGCTTCAGCCGGTTCGTACCCGAATCGACGATAATACCCAGGGGCGCCCAACAGGACGATACCGCTCAAGGATTCCGCCTCGGCCCGGTCATGAATGCTTTGCATCAAGATCGAGCCCACACCACGATGTTGATACTCCGGGGCAACAGCCAGCGGGCCAAGCCCCAGCAGGGGTTCACCGTTGATGATGCCCCAAGTGGCAATGACGTGGCCAATGACCACTGAATCGTCAAGGGCAACCAGGGAGAAGCGCGAGTCATATTCTTCGCAGTCGAACAGATTCTGAAGCAATCCGACTTCCTCGGGCTCAACCATTGGGTCGATTCCAGCAAAGGCAGCATGCGTTACTGCATACACCGCTGCACGGTCATCAAAGACTTCAGGACGGATATGCATGATCGCAAACCTACCAAACCTCGCCGACCGAGGAAAATTCAGCCGGCGTTTTGATCGATTCTTAACACGCACGACGCGAGAAGGTTTTAAGACCAATGCCAACAGGTTACTAGCGCTGACAAATTGTTCACCCGGGGTTCACTTTTGGGCTTGAAATTCAACGTGGACCCAGCGAGAAGGGACATGGCTTCTATTCGTTGATCACTTGCGCACGATTCAATGCCATCTCTAAGGCGATCGCGTTACCTCAGGTGAGGAATGATTCTGAGGACAGTCACCACTCGACAGCAGGGCAATCATCAACCGCCAACCCATGGCACCGTGCTCAATGCCAACAATCGCAGGTGTTGGGCATTTTGGTTAGTCAGTTCATCATCAACCAATTGCAGAAACCTTGTAACGGCCGGCAAATGGTGGTGGAATAAAGTTCGCATCGCTCATCACCAGCAGTGGAGAACCAATGAAACCGTCGCGTGCCGCTAAGTTCACATTGTCCGCAACCGTATCTGCAGCGCTCATGGCCGCTTTATTGCCGCTATCCCCCGCAACAGCTGCTCCGGTGGTGTCTGCCGCCCCGGCGGAAGTTGCTGCGCAGTCAGTCACGGTGGATTCCGCCGTGCAGATTGCTTCGAAGAAGATCCAGCGCGATCCAGGCAAAACGGATGTCTTCGTTAATAGGAACTATCCGTTGAGCCCGAAAAAATATGCTCCGAAAACCGTGGCCGTCAAGGGCACCAATGTTCGGCTGAAATCCTCGGCGGCCTCTGCATACTCCAAGATGGTCAAAGCTGCGGCTAAGGACGGCGTGCGCATTCGAGCCGTCAGCGGCTATCGTTCCTACGCCCGCCAGGCTGAGTTGTACAACTACTACACCCGCATCTACGGCCAGAGCTACGCATCCAAAATCTCGGCAATTCCCGGAACCAGCGAGCACCAAACCGGGCTGGCCATTGACGTTGGCAACCACAACCGCGAATGCGGCCTGCAGGCTTGCTTCGCCAATACTCCTGTGGGCAAGTGGGTCGCCAAAAATGGCCACAAGTACGGCTTCATCCTCCGCTATCCCAAGGGACAAGAATCAGTCACCGGCTACTCCTACGAGCCATGGCATTTCCGCTACCTTGGCACCACGCTAGCCAAGAGCTACAAGAACTCGGGCGCAAAAACTCTCGAGGCCTACTACGGCGTCGCTGGCAAGGGGTCCAAGAACAATTCGGACAAGAAGTCCAAGGGCACCGCAAAAACCACCGCGAACCTGAATATGCGCTCCGGTGCAGGAACGAACAATCGGATTCTGCTCACCATCCCTCGCGGCAAAAGCATTCAGCTGACCGGCTCCAGGAAATCGGGTTGGTATCAGGTGCGGTACAGCTCCAAGACCGGATGGGTATCCGGCACATACCTGCGCGATGTCTCGATGCCTTCCACTACGAAGAAAAAGGAAAGTTCCAAGGACAAAAAGCCCAAGAGCACGCAATCCAAGTCCGCCAAGACCACCGCGAATCTGAACATGCGCACCGGAGTTGGCACGGGGAACCGGGTCATCTTGACGATTCCTCGCGGCAAGCAGGTGACCATCACCGGCTCCAATAAATCCGATTGGTACCCAGTAGCGTACGCAGGCAAGTCAGGATGGGTTTCGGGCCAATACCTGAGCGGCTTCTCCGACTCGGCTCCCAAGCCGAAGAGCCAGAAGCAGAAGTCCAGCTCAAAGACTGCCTCCAAGAAGACCATCGCCAATTTGAATATGCGCACCGGTGCAGGAACAAATCATCGCGTGGTGCTCACCATCCCCAAGGGCAAAAAGGTGGCTTTGACCGGTACCCAGAAATCGGGCTGGTACAAGGTGAAGTACTCGTCCAAGACGGGCTGGGTCTCGGGCAAGTACCTGCGTTAAACCAGCTATAGGACCATGACTGTGCCCCCTCGGCATTATTGCCGAGGGGCACAGTCGCGGTTGGCTCGCGAACGGTTTTCTGGTCACGGCCTGTTGGCCAGAACCAGTATTAGTAGTTCAGCGCCCTGTAATTCAATGCTCCGCCGGTGGCCGATTCACCATGAGTTTCCACGTGGATGTGGTCCATGTGCTTGGTGGTGTCAGTCCAGTTATTGGTGAATTGAGTGCCGTACTTGCCAGAGGTGGAGTAAGGTTCCCAGCCCTTTTTGGCAGACAACCAGATCTTGTCCTGCCAAATCAGGTAGCTGATCCCCAACTGCTGGCGATTATCCAAGAGGAACCGGGCAATGCGGTCCCCAGCTTGAATGCCGGACGCACTCTTGTAATTTGCCATGACCACGTCCACGGCTCTTCCGGAACTGTGTCCGGCCGATCCGGGACGAATCGTGCCCAGCGTGGTGAAGTCGCCGGCGAAAAGCCGGCGAACAGTATTCATGACCAGCTGGGTATCGCTGCGCACGGATTGCAGCTCCGAGGAAGTGAGATATCTTGAGCTGACGTAGCCACTGCCGATCCGGCTGGAAACCTTGGACCAGCCATTCGAGGAAGAGCGAACCGTGACCTTCTCGCCCGCCTGGACGACGCCAAGTACCCGGTACCCGGTACCCGCACCGGATCGCAGGTTTACGCCCACGGACGCGTATGCCACCGTGGAGGAAGTGCCTTCTGGCTGTGGCTTCTGGCTCGCTGGGGCCTTGCCAAGATAGGCCTTGCTGACCCATCCGGTTCCCTTGGATGAGGATATCCGGGCCCAGTTGCCCGAGTAGCGATAAATCTTGATCTTTTCGCCCGCGGGAATCACTCCCACGGAGCGGTAGGTGGTTCCCGCCCCGGTTCGAAGGTGCAGGCTGGCCGTCGTGTATCCCGTGGTAATTGACGATTCAGGGCTAGGCTTCGGTGGGTTAGAGGAGCTGGCCGCGGGCTTGAGGTAGCCGAGGTTGGACCAACCGGTCCCCTTGGAGGATCGAACCTTGGCCCACCGTCCTGAAGTTTGCAGGACGGTAACGCGTTCGCCCTTGGGGATGATCCCCACTGTGCGATACCCGGTTCCCGCTCCGGTACGCAGGTTCAGGTTCGCAGTGGTGTAGCGAAGGGTGCCGCTGCTTAAATTTGACGATGAAGCGACGGCTTCCAAGTATGAATTGGATGACCAGCCGGTCTTGCCAGCGTATTTGACCTTGCTCCACTTGCCGCTGGTCGCCAAGACTGTGAGTTTGGTGCCCTTGGGAATAACAGCCAGGGTGGCCGAAGCAGTCGTCGCCTTGGCACGCATGCGAAGGTCCGCGGTAGTGCGCTTGGTACCAGTGGACTTCGCCGCGGCAACGTTCAGTTTGCTTGTAGGCAATGACTTGGGAACGTCGGCATTCGCAGCGGTAGCCACGGTAGCTTGAACGCCTGTTCCGATGCTCATGGTTAGGGCCAGCGCCACTGCGGCGGTGCGTCCAGGAATCCTCATTAGGTCCTTCTTTTCGTGAATCGGGGTGGACTCTTTGCGCATTGCGCGCGTGTTGCAGCGTTCCCCGGGCCAGAGTGATGCGAGTTGACTTGGTTTTGGCCTCAGTCATGAGACTGCGCCGGGATCGTGCCCCAAATGGGTCTACGTTCTTGTTGTAACTTTGCCATATCACGCCCGTCCGCGCACCTGCAATGAGCCAAATCAGCGCCCGATTCTGAGGTTGATGAACAGGATTGCATTCCGCTTGCTACTTTTCAGTAGTCTAAATCCAGCTGAATCAACTGGGCAGAGGCCGCGATCCGGATGGCCTTCGCGGACAAGGATTCTGCGTGTGAACTTCCGAGCTCCTGGGCTGGGCCACCGGGACGTCGAGTCAACGCAAAAACTCCGGGCAACCGAGTTGCCCGGAGTTCCAACGTTATTTTTGGCGCTTTTCGGTACCGTGGACTAGTGCTCGTCAGCGGTAATCGAGTCCCGGTCCACAGTGAAAGAAGTTCGCGCGGATACGGCAGAAGCTCCTGTTCCCTGGCTCCCTTTGAGCCACACGTCATCGCCGGCCTCGACCGATGAAATCTTGACGGCGTCATCGGTACGGGTCAGATCCCTGCGCAGGGTTTCAGGAACGAGGAAGGTAGAAGCCACCGTAATCGAAGCCAATACCGTCATGTATAGTCCCAGCACCAGCCAGTTGCCATCAGTGATGGCAATCAGGTAGGCACCAAGCACGCCGGCCAGGCCGCCAGCCAGGACGGCCGAAAGTTCGCGAGCCATGGCCACGCCAAGGTAGCGGTGGCGGCTGCCGAACAGTTCTGGAAGCATGGCGCACTGTGGGCCAAGCATCGTAGCAACGGCGAAGCCAATACCAATCGCGATCACTGCGATAGCCAGGACGTGGCTGCCCAAGGTCAGTGCCCACCATGCCGGCAAGGAGTACACCAGCATGAAGACTGCGCCCGCACGGTAGATGATGCGGCGGCCGAAACGATCGGAAAGTGCGCCAGCCAATGGAACGGTGAACACACCGATCAGCGAACCAATGGTGACACCCCAGGTTAGCAATCCCTTGTCGGCTTCTGGACCGACAACGGTGACGAAGAAGCTCAAGGCCAGCCCCTGGAACATGTAGGAACCGCCGTTTTCGGCCATGCGCAGACCGATTCCCACCAGCACGCCCGGGAAGCCGGTGCGGAAGAGCTCGCGCAGCGGGTGCTCTGAAACCTGTTCCCGCTTTTCCATCTCAACAAAGGTTGGGGTTTCTTCCAGCTTTGAACGGATGAGCACGGCCAGGATGATCAGCGCAAAGGATGCCAAGAACGGAACTCGCCAGCCCCAGCTCATCAGCGCTTCCTCGGGAAGCATGGTCAGCAATGAGAAGACAACGCCTGCCAGCAGGGTTCCGGCCTGAATACCGATAAATGGGAGTGCCGAGAAGAATCCGCGGCGTGCAGCTGGCGAGTATTCCGCCATCAAGACCGTGGCACCTGCCTGTTCCGCACCAGCGCCAAAGCCCTGGAGCAGACGAAGCAGGACAAGCAGGACAGGCGCCCAGATGCCTGCCGTTTCATAGGTCGGAAGCACGCCGATAAGTGTCGATGCTCCGCCCATGAGCATGATGGTGATGATCAGGACAATTTTTCGCCCCAGCCGGTCGCCAAGCATTCCGAAGAACAATCCGCCGAAAGGACGAGCGACAAAGCCGACGCCGAAGGTCGCGAATGCTGCAACCGTGGCCATGGCCGGATCCTCCTGGGGGAAGAACAGCACATTGAAAATCAGGGCGGTGGCGAGGCCATAAAGAGCAAAGTCGAAATACTCCAATGCGCTACCGATGCTGGAGGCTAGAGTCGCCCGCTGCAGGTTCTTGGCGTAGTGCGCATCGAGCGCTGCCCCACCGGAGCCAGCGGCCCGTTCTGGTGTTGTATTCATGGAGGTCTCCTTCGACGAGTGAATCGCATCACTTCTTCCTGCATTGAAGATACCAGCATAGCGAACGGTGTACAACATAGTGGACGCTTAAATTTACGGAGAATCCCAAAACGCGAAAAAACGCCGCCCCACCGCCCGCATTAAGCGGGACGATGGGGCGGCGCCGCGAACCTCTTATCCGACGGGCTCCTGCGGCGATTTAGTCGCGTGCCGTGCGCGCCCTCCAGGGATTTTCTAGCCGGGCAGCCACTTCGCGCAAGGCGGTGCCAATCGCGGCCACACGCACCGGATCAGCCTGATCCGAAGGCATGGCGGTTCCCAGGGCCAGGGGAGGATCCCCAGGCGACCAGGCAGCCAGGGGCACCGCTACGCCGGTCACGCCGCTGGTTGAATGCCCTTCATCCACCGCGAATCCGCGCTCGCGTGCAACTGCAAGGCGCTGGCGCAAATCCTTTGCGGTCACTTCAAGACCATCAATGCCGCTGCGCATCGGCAGAACGCCATCCATCAGCTCCGCGAGCTGGTCATCACTCAACGACAGCAGCAGCGCATTGCCGGTGGCGCTGAAAGCCGCAGGCAGGCGGGAACCCAAAGGGGCGCCAAAGCGATAAGGGGTGCGCCCTTCATGGCGGGCCAAATACAGTGCATCAGCACCGTCGAGCATGGCAATCTGCACCAGCTCTCCACGCAAGGTCGGCGATGAGGAGATCAGTCCGAAGAACTCGCGCACCTGGTTGAACTGGAGGGAATAAGCTCCGCCGAGTTCTGCATTTCGGCGCCCCAGCCCAAAACCGTCGCCGGTGCGCCGGATCATCTCGCCATCTTCCAATGCCTGGCAGAGGTTGGCGCAGGAGGATTTGGCAATGCCCAGAGTGCGCGCAAGCTCGCTGAGCGAAAGGGCACGGCCATCGGCTTCGGCGAGCAAGCCAAGGATTCCGATTGCGCGTGTCACCGCGGGCGCGGGGTCACGCACACTCCGCTCCCCAGCACCATCAGCTACTTCGTTTACGCTTGTCATCAGTAGAATTCTACGGTATCCACCTTGTTCCGCAATACCTGCCCGTCAAGGAAACAGGTGGCATTGTGCGCAAAAAGCCGGGCAATTCGAGTGGTTTCCTGGTTGCTCAATGCCGCGGTATGCGGGCTAATCAAAACGTTCGGGTGATCCCACAAAACACTATTAGGCGCCAAGGGCTCCTGCGCTACTACATCCAAGGCGGCGAATCCGATGCGCCCGGCTTCCAGTGCTGGGATGAGGGCCGATTCATCCACTACTGTTCCGCGGCCGACGTTCACAAAAATCGTTCCTTCGCGGACAGCTGCAAAGACCCCGGAGCCAATCAGCCCTTCGGTGCTCCCCGTACCTGGAAGAGTTGCGACGATGGCATCTGCCTCAGCTGCTGCGGCAGCAAGCTGCGAGGGATCGATCAGCCGATCCACGCCGGATACAGGCTTGCCGCTGCGCGAGGTGCCCCAGACGGTGGAACCGCAAGCCTTGAAGCGTTCAGCAACCGCCTTTCCAATTCCGCCCAATCCAACGACGAGAATCGTCATCTCATCAAGATGGCGCATGCGCCAGCGTTCCGAAGGCCAGTTTTTCTGCGCCTGGTCGGCTTCCAGTTTTCGAAGATTTTTCGCTCCAGCCAGCACCCCGAAGAGCGCAAACTCCGCCAGGGTCGAGCCGTGGACACCGGCGCTTGTCGTGAAGGTGACACGGTCAAGCTCATCGGCATTCAGTCCTGCGGCCTTCACCTGGGCGCCGCCACCGGCGGCAGTGGTATGCACCCAGAGGAGATCCGGATTCTCGCGGACGGTTTTCTGCAATAGCCCGGGATTCACATCCGGGATGCCAAAAAGCGCTTGCGAAGACGCCAGGATCTGGTGATAGCGTTCCGCTTGCTCCGGCGTGCGGCTGAATGAGGGCTCGCCTTCCCAGTCGCCGTGCCAGCGCTGCGGCCGGTAGAGTCCAGGTTCATAAATGAAATCCAAACGTGGTTCGAGTTTCCGCATCAGCTCCAGGTCTGCAGCTGGCAAATCTACGGCAATTCCCACGCGCAGGCGTTGTGTTGTTGGCATCATCGCTTCCTTTTCTTTCCGTCGAGTGACAGCATAGCGCTATGGACAGTATATTGAACAGAGTTCGCTATATTGACCATTGATGTCGTGATGGCACTGCCGCCACCCGACAAAGGAGTTGTAGATGAATTCAGCATCCCCGAATCCCCCATCCATTCTCGGCGTGATCGGATTGGGCGCCATGGGACGCCCCATGGCTCGCCTGCTGGCAGCAGCACACGGAACGGTCCGCGTGACATCAAGCCGTCCCAGAGAATCTGTCCTGGCAGACCTGAATTCCGCATTGCCTGACGGTGCTGGCCCCGGCCGCATTCTCTGGGCAGATGATCCTGCCCAGCTGGCCACCGAATGCAATGAAATCCTGTTGATGCTCCCGGACTTGCCGCAAATCTCCCAAGCGCTTGAAGCGCCCGCCGGCATTTTGGCTGGCCTCGAGCACCGCGATCCCGCGTCCCCGCCATTGCTGCTGCTGATTGGCTCCACCTGCTCGGCGCCCGGCGTGCGGGCCCTGGCCAATGAACTAAAGGGCAGCTACGGCGAGCGCATAGCGGTCGTCGACGCCCCGGTCTCCGGCGGAGAAGATGGAGCTACGCGGGGAACCCTGTCCATCATGCTCGGTGGCACTGGCGAACTATGCGCCCGGGCGGCGCAGGCGCTTGCGCCTTGCGGGACTCCGGTACGCCTGGGCGAGCTCGGCGCCGGGCAGGTGGCGAAGGCCTGCAACCAGCTGGTTGTGAGCGCCACGATCTTTGCCTTGGGCGAAGCATCGGTGCTGGCCGAGCGATCCGGGCTGGATCTTGGATCAATGTGGAACCTGCTGGGCCACGGCTATGCCGCCTCGCGCTTGCTCGAAAGCCGGCAGGATCGGCTGGTCAGCGGGGATGATTCGCCGTCGGGAGCGATCAAGTACATGCGCAAGGATCTGGCGGGGGCTCACGAGATCGCAGAATCCACGGGCACCAATGCCGTCTTGCTTCCGGTGTTGCGCCAGGCGATCGACGAAGTCATTGAGGCCGGGCTGGGCGACCGGGACATTTCGGTCACCAAGCGCTTCATCTCCGGGCGCTAGGCTCCGGCCGCCAAGGCCTTCACGGTGGCCACCACGGCGCTGGCCACCTGGCTGATTTCGTTCTCCTTGGCCCCCCGGGTGAAGGACAAGCGGACCGCGGTGTGCGCGAGCTGCTCGTCGTAGCCCATGGCGGTGAGCACCGGAGAGGGGTCGGTGCTCCCTGCGGAGCAAGCCGAGCCTGATGAGCACAGCACTCCGCGGCGTTCCAGTTCAATGAGCACTGTTTCCCCTGCGGTGCGCGGGAAGACAAAGGAAACAATGCCGCCGATGCGTTGCTCGCGATGGCCGGTGAGCTGCACCAATCCCAGGGCTTCCGCTTCCAGTTCCTTGGTGATCCTGTCGATCAGATAGTTTCCGTAGCTGTATCCGGCCCCTTGCTGGCGCTGTTCGGCGCAGAGCTGGAGCGCCCGGGCAATGCCTACGGACGCGGCCGGATTCTCGGTGCCAGAACGCTGCCCGCCTTGCTGCCCGCCGCCGTGCAGCAGCGGGAGGACCTCGCACCGATTGCTGATGTACAGCGCGCCGCTGCCTTTCAGCGCACCGATTTTGTGCCCCGACAGGCTCAGCACGTCCACGTGCGAGGCCAGCTGAGCCAAGTCCAGCCAGCCGGCGGCCTGCACCGCATCGGTGTGCATGAGCGCCCCGGCATCATGCGCCAGTTGGGCCAGTTCCCCGATGGGCTGGATGGTGCCCACTTCATTGTTCACCGACATCACCGAGACCAGGGCGACCTGGTCGTCAATCAGGTCTTTCGCGGCGCGCACATCGACAATGCCATGTTCGTCGACGGGGATCAGCTTGTGCGTGAAGCCATGGATTGCGGCCAGATAGGCGCAGGCTTCCATCACCGCAGGATGTTCAATGGCGCTGCTGAGGACCACTTTGCCCCGGGGGTTGGCCAGGGCACCACCGATCACAGCGGTGTTATCCCCTTCGGTTCCGCCAGAGGTGAAGTAGATTTCGCTTTCGCCAACACCCAGCTGGCCGGCCACCTGCGCCCGGGCCCAGTCATTGGCCCGTTTGGCTTGATGTCCCAGCTCATGCAGCGACGCGGGATTCCCGAAGTTGCTGGTGAGCAGCGGCGTGACCAGGTCGAGAACTTCCTGGCGGGGCGGGGCGGTGGAAGCCGCGTCCATGTAGATCATGCAATAACCATATCCAAGCCCAGGTCGATAGCCCGCACCGAGTGGGTGATGGCGCCACTGGAAATGATGTCCACGCCGGTCTCGGCAATGGCTCCTGCGGTGCTGGCGCTGACGGTGCCGCTGGCCTCGATGATCGCCTGCCCGCCGATCAGCTCGATGGCGGCCGGAATATCTGCCAAGTCGAAGTTGTCCAGCATGATGATATCCACCTTGGCCGCAAGGACCGCGGGGATCTGCTCGATCCGGTCAACTTCAACTTCCATTGCGGTGGTGTGCCCCAGCCGGGCGCGGACTGCCTTCAAGGCGGCGGTGAGCTCTTCGCCTTCCCCGAGCAAGGCCAGGTGGTTGTCCTTGGCCATGAAGGCTTCGGAGAGATTGTCCCGGTGGTTCACTCCTCCGCCGCAACGCACCGCATAGCGCTCCAGGACCCGCAGCCCCGGAGTGGTCTTGCGGGTATCGGCAATCCGGGCCTTGGTATGCGACACGAGGTCAACCAGCTCGCGGGTTGCGGTGGCGATGGCGCTCATGCGCTGCAGCAGGTTCAGTGCCACGCGCTCGGCGCTGAGCACCGATGCTGCCGGGCCTTCGACCTTGAGCAGCTCATCTCCCGCCGCGAACTTTTCGCCGTCCGCGACCAGCTGGGTGACTTCGATGTCCTGATTCAGCGTTGCCATGGCCCGGGCAAAGACCAGGCCGCCGGAGAGCACTCCCGGTTCCCGGGCGCTGACCACGGCCGTGGCGCGGGCATCCACCGGCACGATGGTGTCTGCGGTCAGGTCCCCGCGGGGATGGTCCTCGGCAAAGGCCATCGCCAGGATGCGGTCGATGGCGGCGACAGGCACCGGATGGATTGGCTGGTTCACGCGTGTACTTCCTTGTTTTCAAGCTGGCGGATCATCGGCTGCGCGCTATCGAGCACCCAGCCGTAGCGAACGGTGTTCCCGGTATTGTCCTGGCTGGCCGCGTCCACCCGGTGGTGGGCGCCGAGAGACTGGGTTCGTTGTTTCGCCGCATAGGCGATCATCCGTGCGCAGGTGTAGAGGTTGTCCAGTTCAACGAGCGCGCGCTGGTCCTGGGCTACCGGCGCACTGGCATCGAGCACCCTGATCAGCTGTTCCGCCCCTTCGCCGGTGCGGTAAACACCCAGGTGCTCGCTGGCCAGGGATTGGAGCTGCGGCAATTCCAGGGGAGCCTGGGCCTGCCGCGCCGGCAGCTGACCCACCACGAGTTCGCCGATGCCGCAGGCGCGCCCTGGAGCATCGGCCCCCATGGCGTTCACGGCATTGCGGGCGAAAACCATGGCCTCCAGCAACGAATTGCTGGCCAGCCGGTTGGCGCCATGCACCGTGGTGTTGGCGCATTCGCCGGCGGCATAGAGCCCCGCGATGCTGGTGCGACCGCGGGTATCGGTGTGGATCCCGCCCATGGCATAGTGCTGGGCGGCCACCACCGGGATCGGGGCCAGTGCCATGTCCAGCCCGGAGGCCTTCAACCGCGCGGTGATTGACGGGAAGCGGCGAGCCAGGAACCCGGCGCCCTTCAGGGTTTCCACCGCTCGGGCGTCGATGAAGACCTGGTGGCCTGCCTGGTACTGGGCGTGGATTCCCCGGGCGACAACATCCCGGGGCGCAAGATCCGCCCGCTCGTCCAGCTCGAGCATGAACCGCTGGCCCAGCTCGTTGACCAGCACCGCTCCCTCGCCGCGCACAGCCTCGCTGATCATCCCGGCCTGCGGGTGCAGCTGCGGATCAACCAGGGTCGGGTGGAACTGGATGAATTCCAGGTCGCTGATCACCGCCCCGGCGCGAGCGGCCAGTCCAATGCCGTCGGCGGTGGCTCCCTGCGGGTTGGTGCTCGCGGCATACAGCGAGCCCAATCCGCCGGTCGCCAAGAGCACCGCGTCGGCATCCAGCTTCAGGGAACGATCCCCCTGAAGATAATGCACGGCTCGCCGGTGGGCACCGGCAATCTCCAGATCCACCACCAGCGCGTTTTCGATGACTTCGATCTGCCCTCGGTGCTCGGCCGAGCGCACCGCCGCGGTCAGGGCGGCCACCAGTCCGGCACCGGTAGCGTCTCCTCCGGCATGCAGGATGCGGTGGACGCTGTGCGCCGCTTCGAGGCCCAGCTGGTAGTTCCCCGATGCGTCCTTGTCGAACTGCACCGCGTGCCCTTCGAGCGTGTTCACCAGGCCGGCTGCCGAACCGCAAAGTTCCTGGACTGCTTCTGCCCCGCCGTGCCAGGCTCCGGCACGCAGGGTGTCGGCGACATGGCTGGCCACACAGTCCCCGGCGGCTTCGCCTTGCGCGGTCACTGCGGATAAACCGCCTTGGGCGCAGGAGCTATTGCCGTCGCCCAGCTGCTGCTTGGTGAGCAGGATGGCCGGCAGGCCAAGGCGCGCCGCCTCCAGGGCTGCGCACAATCCAGCGACGCCCGAGCCGATAATTGCCAGCGTTCTTGGGTTCATGGCTTGGCTGCCAGCATGCGCTCCAGGGCAGTTTTCGCGTCGCCCTGCTGTTCTGCAGGCACGGTGATCTGGTTGACCACCCGCCCGGCGACCAGTTCCTCGAGCACCCAGGCGAGGTAGCCGGGGTGGATGCGGTACATGGTGGAGCAGGGGCAGATCACCGGGTCCAGGCAGAAAATGGTGTGCTGCGGGTACTGGGCTGCCAGCCGGTTGACCATGTTGATCTCGGTGCCAATGGCGAAGACCGTGGGCTCAGCGGCCGCGGCAATGGCCTTCTGGATGTAGTCGGTGGAGCCGGCCGCGTCCGCGGCATCAACCACCTCCATGGGGCATTCAGGGTGCACGATCACCTTGACGCCGGGGAATTCCTCGCGGGCCTTGGTGATTTGCGCCGGGGTGAAGCGCTTGTGGACAGAGCAGAATCCGTGCCACAAGATCACCTTGGCATCCTGCATGGTCTGCGGATCGTTTCCGCCCAGTTCCTTGCGCGGAGTCCACATGGGCATCTGTTCCAGCGGTACGCCCATGGCCTTGGCGGTGTTGCGCCCCAGGTGCTGGTCGGGGAAGAACAGCACCCGACGCCCGCGCTCAAAAGCCCATTCCAAGACGGTGGCTGCATTCGATGAGGTGCAGACCAATCCCCCGTTGCGGCCGACAAAGGCCTTGAGCTCCGCCGAGCAGTTCATGTAGGTCACCGGGATCACCGGCATGCGGCCGTCGTCTGCTTCATCCGCGTACAGCGCGGTGAGCTCATCCCAGCAAGCCTGGACGCTGGGGCCGTCCGCCATATCAGCCATCGAGCAGCCGGCGGCGAGGTTGGGCAGGATCACCGACTGGTCGTCTCGGCTGAGGATATCGGCGGTTTCGGCCATGAAGTGCACACCGCAAAAGACGATGGCTTCGGCTTTGTCGCGGGTCAAGGCGGCATTGGCCAGCTGGAAGGAATCGCCCACGAAGTCCGCGTACTTCACCACTTCATCGCGCTGATAGAAGTGCCCAAGGATCACTGCCCTGTCGCCGAGGGTTTCCTTGGCTGCCAGGATGCGGGCGTCAAGCTCGGCATCGCCTGCCTTCAAGTACTCTTCCGGGATGGAACCTTGCACCGGGTAGCCCGCTGGAACGTCGTCTTCCTGGGAGGCGCCCGGCCCGTATCCTGCCGGGGTATCCCATGGGTTGGCGGCGAGGTCCGTGGAGCAGGTGGAGCCTGGGGCCAAGAGGTTCAGCCTGGTGATGTTCTGTGCGACAGATTCGTTGCTGCCGGTGAGTTGGGTGCTCATGGGTTGTCCATTTCATGCGAATAAGGGTGAAGCGGGTGAAAAGTTCTAGGCTTGCGCTGGGTCGACTTCCAGCGGGTCGGGGCCATGGCCTGCGTAGCGATAGAGGCGAGGCGGGCGGTGCTGCCCGCCGGCAAGGTATTCATCGGTGGCCTCGATGGTGGCGGTATTTTTCAGCGTGCGCCGGAAATTTGCCGGGTCCAGCCTCCTGCCCAGGATGGCTTCATAGACGCCACGCAGGGCCGCCAGGGTAAATCGCTCCCCCAAGAGTCGATGCGCGATTTGCCCGTATTCAGTTTTATTGCGCAACCGCCACAGCGCGTAGTCGACAATCTTGCGGTGATCGAAGGCCAGCTGGGCAATGCCCGGATCATCGATATCGAACCAGGCCACGTTCTCGTCCTGGACCGTCGCCCCGACCTGATCCGCATTGAGCAATGCGAAGTAGGCGATAGTCACCAGTCGATGGGTGGGCGATCTGTCGATATCCCCGAAGGTGTAGAGCTGCTCGAGGTAGCTCGGCCGCAGACCGGTGGTCTCGGCCAGATTCCGCCCGGCCGCCTGGCCCAGGGATTCGCGGGCATCGACCGGCCCTCCGGGCAGTGCCCACAATCCGGCGTGCGGTTGGCGAATTCGGCGCACCAGTGGCAGGCAGAGCTTGTCCGGGCCTCCGTCCTGCCCTTCCCTGATGCCCAGGATGACCGTCGAGACGGCCAGGGCGGGTGGGAGGTTGCGGCGTTCGTTGACGTTCGCCCATCCCGGTGCCGATGACATGTTCTTCCTGCCTCATTTCCACTGCGCCGAATATCGTTAGAGTCATTGTGACATTAAGTCCTTGGCGACACTAACCCCAATCCTTGAATCAGTTGCTGATGGCCTATGATCTAAGGCATGACACTGGATCTGAATCTTCGAGTGATACGCGCAAACGCTGAGGTGAGTAGCCCATCCGCGCTATTCATCCACGGCTTCGCCTCATCCGGCGAATTGAATTGGGAGCGTTCTCGATGGTTGAAATATTTCACTGATGCCGGACGCAATGTACTGCTCGTGGATCTCCCGGGACATGGCAACGACCCCCGGCGCAATGTGGGGAGCTGGGCGCCAAGCCAGATTCGCCAGGCACTGGCCGCCATCGTCATGGAATTGGATGAAGGACCCGTGGACGTGATCGGCTATTCGCTGGGATCCCGCCTCGCCTGGGAGTTCGCGGCGTTCAACCCCGACCTGGTGGAGCACCTCGTGATCGGCGGCCCCGGCGCCGGAGACCCATTGGCCGCATTCGAGCTGGCCCAAGCCAAAGCCAACGTCGCCACCGGGGAGCCGATCAACGATGACTACACCGCGGCCATCATGAAGATCGCTGCCGCGGAGCCGAGCAATGACCTGGCGGCCCTGTTTGACCTGATTGAAGCGATCAAGACTGAACCCTACGATGCCGCGGCGAAAGTCCCCTCGGCGCCAACGCTTTTGGTAGCTGGCGACCAGGACGATCTGGCAACTACGATGCCGCGGTTGCGGCGCCTGCTCAAGGATGCGGGCACCCCCAACGAGGTGCTGTGGCTGGCCGGGCGCAATCATGCCAACGCGGTGACCAGCCGCGAATTCAAGGAGAAGGCACTGGCTTTTGTGGAAAGCTGAGATAACCTGCTGCAGTTTCCAGGCAATAGTCGACTAGAGCGGAACGTACATCAGCAGCGTCAGGTCCGGCGCTTCGGCCGGGGTGAGGTTGTGCTGCTCGTATTTGGTCAGCCCTTTGACGGGGTGGCGGAAGAGCCGCTCCCCCGTTTGGAAGCCCGCGACATCCCGTTCATTCCAAATGGCTGCGAACTGCGTTGAAGCTGCCGAGACTCGCGCGACAATTCCCGTTTCTCCCGAAGGGCTGAGCCATCCTCTTGTTTCGGCACGGAAGCTGCCGACAAATCCGCGGCTCTGCTTCTCCCAGTCGGGAAGCATGTCACGCAGCTGCGCGTCGGTGAAGACCAGCCACAGCAAGTTCCGGTCCTCGGCTTCCACGGTGCTGATCCGTGGATACAGCTGGGCGTATTGGGCGTTCCAGCCGATGATGGCCCAGTCGGCTGAGAGCAAGAAAGCCGGGAAATCCATCACGTCCAGCAGACGTTGCAAGGCAGGGGTCATGGCGCTGGATTCTTCCGGTGCCACTTCACCGTGCCCTGCCAATGACAGGAGATAGCTGGTTTCTATGGCGCTCAGGCGGAAAAGGCGCGCAAGCGACTGCATCACCTGGCGCGAGGGGTTGATGTCCCGGGCCTGTTCCAGCCACGTGTACCAGGTGGCGGAAACCCCGGCCAGTGTAGCGACTTCTTCGCGGCGCAAACCGCGCACCCGGCTTCGGCCAACCTCCGGCAATCCGTGCGATGCCCTGTCGGCACGTGCACGGCGGTCCTTGAGGAATGCCGCCAATTCCTCGCGACGGCGCTGACCTGCGTTCATAACCAAACCTCATTATCATGGTAGTAGTACTACTAGTATCGTCACCGTCTGGGTTTGGGAACAAAATTGTGGTGAGATTTTAAAATGACCACACTTCGTTCACACACCGTTACCCATGGCCGCAATATGGCCGGCGCCCGCGCACTGTTCCGCGCAGCCGGCGTTAATGGCGCAGATCTTGGCCGCAAGCCAATCATCGCCGTGGCCAACAGCTTCACCGAGTTCGTTCCCGGGCACACCCACCTGCAGCCGGTAGGCCGCATTGTTTCCGAAGCCATCGAGGCTGCCGGCGGCATCCCCCGCGAATTCAACACTATCGCCGTCGATGATGGCATCGCCATGGGCCATGGCGGCATGCTCTACTCGCTGCCCTCCCGCGACCTCATCGCGGACTCCGTGGAATACATGGTCAACGCCCACTGCGCCGACGCGCTGATCTGCATCTCCAACTGCGACAAGATCACCCCGGGCATGCTCATGGCCGCACTGCGCCTGAACATCCCGACCGTCTTCGTCTCCGGTGGTCCGATGGAAGCTGGCCGCGCCACCTTGGTCGACGGCACCGTGCGCACCTTGGACCTGGTGGATGCAATCTCCGAAGCAGTGAACGAAAACGTCTCGGACGCAGACCTTCTGCGCATCGAGGAATCGGCCTGCCCGACCTGCGGCTCCTGCTCCGGCATGTTCACCGCGAACTCGATGAATTGCCTGACCGAAGCCATGGGCCTGTCGCTGCCGGGCAACGGTTCCACGCTGGCCACCCACACCGCCCGCAAGGACCTGTACCAAAACGCCGGCAAGGTGGTGGTGGACATCGCCAACCGCTACTACGGCGAGAACGACAATTCGGTGCTGCCACGCAGCATCGCCACCGTCGAAGCCTTCGGCAACGCCATGGCCCTGGATATCGCCATGGGCGGTTCCACCAACACCATCCTGCACCTGCTGGCCGCGGCCCGCGAGGCCGAAGTGGACTTCGGGCTGGATGAAATCGATGCGGTCTCCCGCCGCGTGCCATGCCTGGCCAAGGTGGCGCCCAACGCTGCCGGAGGCGGCAAGATCTACTACATGGAAGATGTCCACCGCGCCGGTGGCATTCCTGCCATCCTCGGCGAATTGCGCCGTGGCGGACTGCTGGATGAAACCGTCCACACCGTACACGCCGCCACCATGGGCGAGTGGCTCGACGAGTGGGATATCCGCGGCGGCCGCGCCAGCGAAGAATCCCGCGCCCTGTGGCATGCAGGCCCAGGCGGAGTGCGTTCCTCCACCGCCTTCTCGCAGTCGGCCCAGTGGGAGACGCTGGACACCGACTCGGAAGCCGGCTGCATCCGTTCGGTCGAGCACGCCTACTCCAAGGACGGCGGCCTGGCCGTCCTGCGCGGCAACATCGCCGTGGACGGCGCCGTGGTGAAGACCGCAGGCGTGGACCCATCGATCTGGACTTTCACCGGCCCGGCAGTAGTCTGCGAATCACAGGATGAAGCTGTAGAAAAGATCCTGAACAAGCAGGTCAAGGAAGGCGACGTTGTTGTCATCCGCTATGAGGGCCCCAAGGGCGGTCCCGGCATGCAGGAAATGCTCTACCCGACGTCGTTCCTCAAGGGACGCGGCCTGGGCAAGTCGTGCGCGCTGATCACCGACGGCCGATTCTCCGGCGGCACCTCGGGCCTGTCCATCGGACACGTCTCGCCCGAGGCGGCCTCCGGCGGCATGATCGCGTTGGTGGAAGACGGGGATACCATCTCCATCGACATCCCGACCCGCGAGCTGACCCTGAACGTCTCCGAAGAGGTCTTGGCCGAACGCCGCGAGCGCTTGATCGCGACCACCGGCTACCGCCCTGCAAGCCGCGAGCGCGTGGTCTCCCCTGCGCTGCGTGCCTATGCAGCCATGGCCTTGTCCGCAGACAAGGGCGCGGTCCGCGACGTTGATCGCGTGGAACGCGCACTGCGCGAAGCTGACGAGCGCGAAGCCGCCGCGGCACGGGCTGACGCTCAAGCCTAGTTCAGTCCCCGCTGGAATACCCAGCACACAGCGAATGCCGGATCAGCCTTGTGGCTGACCCGGCATTCGCTGTATTTACCGAGGGCTAGTGCGTCCTGCGGCGGTAGCGGAGCAACATCAATGCCCCCGCGATGATGGCCATCGAAGCTGAACCAACCAGCCACAACAGTCCTTCATCCATGCCCGTTGCTGCCAATGGCGCTGGCCGGGCTGGCGGTGCTGCAGGTGGTGCCGGCGGAGCCGGAGGTGCAGCCTGTGGTGCTTCGGAGCAAACCTCCACGTCCACGGAATCCGAGTTGTTCTCATCTTGCGATGCGGATTCTTCAACGGTGGCGGTATTGGTCCACGTCTGGCACTTGCCGGCGACACCGGCCAGGTCCATGGTGTACGTGAACTTCTTGCTCTTCTCATCGGCGGTTACGGTGCCCAGTTCCCTTGCGTGATCCGGGTTGGCGTAATCGTCGAGGACGGTTACCTTCTCGTCCTGGACTTCAGCGGCTTTGAAGTCCAGCGGTGCAGTGGCGCTGACCGACTGAGCATCCCCATTCTCATCGCTCCAGCTGATATTCACCTTGTTCTCTTGGCCGGTGTAGTCGGCTTCAGCCACAGGTTCGTCGAACGAGCAGCTGTAGTTCAAGGTGATGGTTTCCCCAGCTGGGATGTTCAGCTTGCCATCGTTTAATCCTTCAACGGTGCAGGTGGACGATTCCAGCGAGATCTTGTCTTCCACAAGGACTTCGGTGTCCTTGAAGTCGTTCGGATTCGCTACGGTAATCTCGCCGCTAACGGTGAATTCTTGATCCTCATATCCCTCCAGCTTGGCCTCAACCGTGTAGTCGGCTGTGGCGTGTCCGTCGGCTTCGACCTTGAACTGCGTCTGCTTGGCGTCTTTGAGAACTGACCAATCGTAGTCTCGCAGATACTGGGCATTGACGCTCTTGGCCACCATCAGGCCCTGCTCGATGCACACCTGCAAATCAACTCTTGATTCGTCTTTGCCGTTGCCATCCGTGTCCTCGTGGACAGCTGCGGTATTGGTGTAGACCGTGCATGTTCCTTCCTCGGGTTCGACCGTGAGTTCGTAGTCGAATTGTTGTGGCGACTGCAGGACATGAACTTCGCCGAGAACCTTCGGCTCTCCGTCTGGGTTCATCATGTCGTCGGTGACGGTGACTGTCTCATCGGTGATTTCATCAGTTTCGAAATCAATCGATGCTTCAGCGCTGACTTCTCGTCCTTCAAAGGTTGCCGTCACGGTATTGACGGCTCCTTCAAAGGCCTCAGTGGTCAGCCAGCTGGCCAGGTCGCATTCATACCGGGCCCCCAAGTTTTCTCCGGCATTGATGACAACTTGCAGGCCAGCTGCGGCTTCATCGGCATCCTTTGCGTCAATCCTGCAGGTGACGCCGGCGGTGTTGGCCTGATCAGCCAACGTAGCAGTGATGGAATCAAAATCATTTGGATTCGAAACCAGGACTGTTCCAGATAGCCGCAAGTTCTTTTCGGCTACCCCAGTGTTGCGTGCTTCCACGCTGTAGTGGGCGTTGAGCGTTCCGTCCTCGTTGTATTCGAGGCGGCTTTGATCCAGCTGCTTCACGACGTCCCATTCGTAGTCCAGATCCACCAATGCCTTGGCGGTCTTTTCCAGTCCCAGGGCCATCTGTCCGCAGAGGGTGACCGTTGTGGAATCATCGGCACCGGTCTGCTCGATCACCGCGGTGTTGGTGAACTCGGTACAGGTGCCAGCCTGTGCCTGGTGACGCAGGGTGTAGTCGAAATCAATCGGAGTGCCCTCGGCATTCCAGATTGCTTCGCCCAGGATCACTGGCTCATCAGGGTTGGTCTTGTCATCCATGACGGTGACCTGCTTGTTGGTTTCTTCATCCAACAGGTAGTCAACGGGAACCGTTGCAGCAACCGTGGAATCTTCGCCCCAGGTGGCAGTGACCGTATTGCTGCCGGAGAGTTCTTGCGGTTCTCCGGTGCAGCTATATGGAAGCTGAACTGTGGCGCCATCGCCGTCCTGGCCTACCGGAAGCGGAACCTGCAATCCTTCGGTTTGCGGGTCGCTGTCCTCGGCCTGGATGGTACAGGTGACTCCCTCGATACTGATTTCATCAGCCACGGTTGCCACCGTGGAAGCTGATTCAAACCGGTTCGGGTTGATCAGGGTGATCATGCCGTGCACCTCATGCGCAGAATCTTCTACGCCCTTTGGCACCGCCGACACGGTGTAGGAGAAGTCCGCAGTTCCGTCTTCAGCTACCGTGACTTCCGTGCGGTCCACCTTCTTCTCGAGGTCCCACAAGTAGGTCCTGTCGAAGCTGGCTTCAGCATCCTTGGACACCATCAAATCAAGCAAGCCGCACAATTCTACGGTGACTTGATCCCGTGGATCCTCCCCTGCTTGGATATCGATCCACGCAGTATTGGTGTAGCTGGCGCATTGGCCGGCTGGTGCGTCATGCTCCACGGTGTACTCGATGGTGACTGGCGAGTCATCCACACTGACGTTCCGCAATAGCACCGGCTCGTCAGGGTTCGATTTGTCGTCCCAGATGCCCACTTCCCGATCGGTTTCGGCATCAAGCGCGAACTCGATAGGCACCTGCGTGCTGGACTCCCTTTCATCGCCCCAGCTGACTGTTGCGGTGTTGGTGCCGCCGCTGTAGGAGGAAGAATCCACCCCGGCAGAGACATCACAGCTGTATCCAACGTCTATGCTGCCGTTGGCCGGTATGGTGACCGCCGGCTGCGACGTGGTGCAGATGATGCCGTCCAGATCCACGGTGTCCTGGACCGTGGCATCGATGCTGGTGTACTGGTTCGGGTTGGTGATCGTGATGACTCCGTCCAGCATCCATCCCGAATCCTCGTATCCAGTGTTTTCCACGTTGATCATGTAATCAATCGGCGCGGCCCCCTCGCCATCAACGGTGACCTTGTCGTCCTGGCCTTCAGCCAGTGACTTCTCAATCGTCCACTGATGGGTGCGGTCGTAGCTGGCCTCAACGCTCTTGCTGATTTGAAGGGCTGCCTCGCGGCAGGCCTGGGCAAGTTCATTGTCCGTGGCGGTGAATCCGTCATCACCGGTGAGGGTGGCGACGTTTTCAAAGACTTGGCAGGTTCCCGCCTCGTCTACGGTCCAAGTCACCGAGTAGTCCCGGCTTTGGACTCCGTCTTCAACATTGACCGTCCACTCAGGATCAAATTCGTGGCGGCTGTCGGTGATGGTCACTGTGTCGTTCAGCGGTGTCTGGGACCAGTCGTCTTCCGTGATTTCAACCGTGGCCGAGTCATCGCCGTTGATGGTATTCAGTGCCTGGGCATCCCAGTCCACCGTTGCGGTGTTGTGGCCGTCATAGGCCGGCTGGGACTCGAAGGTGCATGAATAGGTCATGACCCACTGGGTTCCGGCCGGTATCACGGTTTGGAATCCTGGCTCTTCCGCAGACATGTCTGCTACGGCTTCGCCCTGGGCCGACGTGATGGTGCAGGCTACTTCGCCGCCCACATCAGCAAAATCCTGCACCGTGACTGGCGCGTCTTGCCAGTCGTTAGGGTTGCTGACCGTGATCTCGCCGCTCATTGCCCAATTGCCATCTTCATGGCCTTCAGGAGTAACGGTGACCCGGTACTCGGCAGTGACCTCGCCGGTTTGCGGATTTGCTGCCAGCGGTTCGCCGGAAAGCAGTTCCTTTTCAAGTCCCCAGATGTAGGAACGGTCGAAGGAGGTGACAACGTTCTTGGAGATGTCCATATCCGCTCCGGCACACACCGTGGTGGTGGCGGTTGCGGTATTTTCTTCCCCTTGCTCCGTTGCCTCGTTGACCACGGCGGTGTTCGTGTAGTCGGTACAAGTGCCGGCCACTCCCTGGAGCTGAACATCGTATTCGAAGGTCACCGGCGAATTCTGGACGGTGGCGGTGCCCAGCGAAACTTCTTCGCCGGGAACTGTCTTGTCATCGATGACCTCGACGCTGTCATCGGTGAGCTTGACCTGCTCGAATTCGAACTCCACAACATCCTGGGCCTGGCGTTCCTGGCCCCAGGTCACGGTAGCCGTGTTGTCGTAGACCGAGCTGATATCGGTACCTGCCGGTATCGAGCACTCGTAATCAAGCACGATGCTTTGCCCGTCTGCGAGCACTACCTGGAAGCCGTCCATGGATTCATCGGCGTCAGCACCGAGTATGGTGCAGCTGGCCGACGGGATGGATACCAAGTCAGTGACCGTACCGGTCAATTCACCCACCTGGGTATTCGGGTTGGAAATGGTGATGCTTCCCGAAACCTGCTTGGACGAATCCTGCGCGTCTCCAGCGGTGGCTTTCACCGTGTAGCGCGCGGTGACCGTGCCATCTCCGGCCACGGTGAATTGGCTCTGGTCTACCTGCTTCTCAACAGACCAGTCATAATCCCTTTCGTAGCTGGCCATCACATCTTTGGTGATAGTCAGATTCTTCTGATCACAGATGCTGACATCTTGTGAATCGCTGACATCATCTCCCGTGAGCACCACCCATGCGGTGTTGGTGAAGACCAGGCATTGATCCCGCGGCACTTCGTAGGTGGTCTCGTAGGTGAATGACTTCGGTGCCTCTGCCTGGTTCACGGTTCCCAAGAGCGTGGCTTCGCTTTCAGGGTCCGCATTGTCATCGAAGACTTCGACAGATTCGTCGATGGCTTCATCGAGCATGAACTCAATGGGCACCGGCTGGCTTTCAGCTTGTTGTCCATCGCCCCAGGTAACCACCGCGGTATTACTTTGGCCGCTGTAGTCAGTTTCGGTCACCTCTGATGCGTCGCACGTGTAGGCAACAACAACAGAGTCGTTGCGTGGCACAAGTTGCTGTACCCCGGCCAGATCTGGATTGCTGTCCTCAGCATTGATGGTGCATTCGGCAAGCAGCGTGTTCTGATCGCTGACCGTGACCTCAATATCTTCGAAGTCATTGGGGTTGTTGACCGTGATGCTGCCTGAGATCTGCTGATCAGAATCGGTGTAGCCGGTGTTGTCCACGTCAACCGTGTACTTCACCGTAGCTGTGCCGTCTTCTTCTACGACAACGTCAGGTGATTGGCCTTCGGCCAATTTCTTGTCGATGTCCCAGAGGTAGGTTCGGTCGTAGGATGCCTGCACGTCCTTGGTTACCGTGAGGCCAGCCTCGTAGCAGCCTTGGACTTCGGCGTCATCGCTTTTGACCAGCTGGTTGCTGCCGGTGATCGTTGCGGTGTTCATGAAGTTCTGGCAAGTTCCTGCGTCCTCCACCGTCCAGGTGTAGGTGTAGGTCTTTGTCTGCACTCCATCCGAATAGTGGATAACCCATGCCGGGTCGAACTCATGCAACGGGTCAGTGACTTCGACCGTGTCGTTGAGAGGAGTCTGCGTCCAGTCATCGGCATTCACCGGAACGACTTCCTGCGCGCTGCCCGAAGCGGTGAATGCTTCGTCTGCAGACCAAGTCACTTCGGCAGTGTTGCTGCCCTCGTAATTAGGCTTGGATTCAAAGGTGCAGCTGTAGTCGAAAGCCAGCGTCTGCCCGGCCGCAATCTCGATCTGGAAGCCGGCTGTTCCTGGATCAGCATCCATGATCTCTGGATGGCCAACGACGCTAACCACGGTGCATGCAGCTCCACCGCCAACATCCACCTGATCGCTGACGGTGGTTGAGACCGACTGCCAATCATTGGGATTTTCCACGGTGATTTGCCCGCTCATGGCCCAATCGCTATCCGAGTAGCTTTCTGGGGTGACGGTCACCGAGTATTCAGCTGTGAATTCGCCAGTTTCTGGATCCGCAGTATATGGCTGCTCTCCGATGGCGTCCTTGACGATGCTCCAGTCATAGCTCCGGTTGAAGCTGGATACGACGTTCTTGGTGATGTTCAGGTCCTGCCCCAAACAAACTTCCACAGCAGCGTCATCCGTCAAGACCTGGCCGTCGTCATCGGCCAAGCTTGCCGTATTCACGTAATCGGTGCACTGTCCGAGAACCCCGTCCCAGGTGATGCTGTAGGCAAAGGTTTTCGGGCTGTCCGCGACGGTGACAACATTGCCGCCTTCAACCGATGAGAGGTCGAATTCGCTGTCCGTGACTGTGACTTCGTCATCGGTCACCGTTGGGGTGACTGTGGCAAAATCGTAATCAGCAGATGCGCTCGCCTCGCCGTCGGTGCCGTAATAGGCATCGGCGTTCCATGTCGCGCTGACAGTATTGGTGCCAGAGCTCGATGCACTGGTCCCCTCTGGCAGATCGCATGTGTACGTGTAAACAGTCTCGCCCGGATCTACAGTCACCGGATTGCTGATCGGTGATCCTCCGGCGGAGATGACGCAGTTGGCCCCATCCAGCTGGTCGGTGAGCGTCACGCCGCTGATCGCTGCATCATTGGGGTTATTGACCGTGATGTTCCCGGAGAGCTCGAAGTTGTCGTCCTGGGCGTCGCTGGCGGTGGCTACAACGTTGTAGTCAACCTCGACTCCTGTTTCCGAGGACTTGACCGTTGCATCTTGTCCGTCGGCCAGCGACTTTTCCAGCTGCCAGTCATAGTCCCGATCGAACGATGCCTTGACGTCCTTCTCAAGGGTCAATTCCTTGTAGGTCGTCTTGCTGTTGACGAAGGTACAGGTAACTTCCTCGTTATCGCTCAACTCGAAGCTGATAGCTTGGCCAGAGCGAGTGGCGCCGCTATCAGTACAAGAGATATCGGACAGGTTCCACCCGGAGGGAAGATCTGCTTCAGTGACGGTCACCGTGGATGGCGTGACTGTATAGGTCACCGAGTCCGGCAGGCTTGCTCCGGTGTCAGAATCAGCACTGTCGTCAAGACTGAATCCTGTTGAATTTCCAAAACGGTTTTCGTGAATCGTGAAGTCAAAATCGGTGCCATCAGCCGGTGTTGCTTCTTTAACGATGGTCACCTTGCCGGCCTGGACTGCACTGGCTTGAATTTGATTATCGCGCTGACCAGCCGATTTGCAATTCAAGGACTCAATATAAACATGGTAGGGAGAACCATTAATTGATGAGGCACCTGTTCCCGGGCCGTGATCAAGTTCTGATGCAATGTGGGCATCAAAGTACAGGGTCACGTTGGCCTCGTCGCCCTCTTCCCCATCAACCCAGAGGGTGACATAGACAGTGTCCTGACGGTCATCGCCGGAGCCGGGCACTACGGTCCAGCCGGTAATCGTTGCGCCATCGACAGTTTGGTTCAGCAATTCGTCATAGGCCCACTTCCCGGCTTGCTTGACCTGGTATTTGAGAACGAGCTCGTTCTCGCCTGCGGGCAGGGTCATTTGAATTCGCTGATGGACAACTCCGCCTTCATACAGGCCGCTGTTGATATTGCCGTTGGCGTAGTCGGCCATCACATCGTTCTTTTGCATGAACGTGTTGATTGAACCCATGTCCTGGTTGTAGTCACACGTGACAGGCTCGCCTGGTTCCAATGCGGCCGCAGCGGCTTCTAAGGCCTTGGCCTCAGCCTTCGTGGATTCGGCAGCCGATTCCGTTGGAGTAGGACTTGGCGCCTTTGCAGTCTTCTTGGTGGCCGTTGCTTTTGATTCATCGGCCGACGGCTCAGCTTTAACAGCCGGCGCCTGGATGGTTGTAGGCTTATCTACTTTGGCGGGCGCTGACTTCTTCACAAGCTCCGGCGACTCGGATGGCTCTGCCGCTTCGGTTTCCGGTTCCACAGCAGTTGAACTAGGTTCCGATTTGAGAGCGGGAGTTTTCGTGGATGTCCCTGTGCTCTGTTCTGACTGTTTTGACGCGTCCGCAGTCGTCTCCTCCGGCGATGCGACCGTCTCTGTTTTTTGGGTTTCTACCCCGGTGGTTGGTTCGGCAGCCACGGCCAAACCCGGAATTGTCACTGCAATACACAACGCAGTTGACGAAATTACCGCTAAAAGTGGCTTTAATAGTTTTTTAGATATTAAACGAAAGCGCAAAAATGGCATAAAGGCGCCGCGCCTTTGATGCTTAGACATCTTTCCCCCAACAAGAATGTCTGCGGCAAATCATCCGGCGCAGGAGTGATTTGCCAAATGAGCGTACGAATTAGAGGCTCTGACCTGCATTTTAAATGGCCAAACCTCAGTGCAGTCACCCCAAGTGACTCAACGGCTCAGGAATAATCCCCAATACATCTAAAGATGCGTAATGAATGCGAGTGTTTCAAAGCGTCTTCAAATCCCCCAATTCGAGACAACGATATGGCGATAGACTACGCCGACTCTGAGGTTTTTGCCAGCAATTAGAGGGAAGAATATCAGCCAAGAAATGAAAGGTTCAGTGCATTTCTATCGCTGCCGATGATGCGCCCAAGTCGAACACGGTTTGTCAGCGCACTCCGGTATTCGAGCAACGGCCCTCCCAGCACAAGATTTCCAGATTTGAAGAACGCAACCACCCAGTTTCCGCGGGCGTCGAAGTACCGCACGCCTTCCAGAATTGCGGATCTGGCAGTAAGGCCCTGGCCTCATTCAGCAGTCTGCGCTTGCGCCGCTGCCCCGTCGTCGCCCCGGTCATCGAGTTCACGACCACCCAAGGCTTGCTCCTGCCATTGGACGACGACCCAATGGCCCGCTCTGTACTCAAGCACAACAACACCCGTATTCGAAATCGGAGTTCGAGCTGTGAATCCAGGTTCAAGATTGGCTGCGCGCGATCCTACCCAAGCGCGAATAATTGCTCCATGGGACACCAATGCTGCCGCTTCGAGTCCTTGCCCCAGGATTTCATCGACCACCTGATCAAATTTGCCTAGGACCATGGCACCGGTGCACGCAGTTCCAGGCATTTTTCCCTGCACGTTCCCGGCCGCCCATTCCATAACGACCCCGAGATAGCTCTGAATGGATTCCTCGTCGTTGGCCATTTCCAGATCACCAGCAGGAATTTCTTGCAACCCGGCACGAATGTGTATCGACAAGCCTCGCGCTTGAGCCAAAGGTGCAGCGGTTTGTTGGGTGCGCAGTAGATTCGAGGAAAAAATGCCATCAATTCTCTGGCCTTCCAATGCTTCGGGCAAAGCTCTTGCTTGCTCGTGGCCCAGCTCGGTGAGTGGCGCGCCCGGCGCGCCTGTATCCAGGTGGCGTCCAATATTAGACGCTGTCTGCCCGTGTCGAATGAGAATGAGTCGCATGGCTACATTTTGCCAGCGCCGAGCCCGCATTGAAGATAGATTTCGATTCGAGGCCAAACTTCGCAACATTCCTACGCGAGGTCCAATGCTCAGGGTCCTAGGGCCAACGCAGCCCCAGCAAGTTGTTCGGGAACCAAAGCCCTGCCTCTGTTGGTTCAGCCAGCCACTAGGCCAGGTGCTCCTTTCGGTCCCTCAGGGTCTCGCGGGGCGCCGCTCAGTCGGACGTAGCCGCCCGGTGGCCTTAGATGTCCGGCTCATCACTTATAGTTTGAACATTCAAGAAAATCCTTCTTGAATATCCACTCGCACTCACTTGGAGAGAACTTCATGCAACTTTCCGCAACCCGCCTGATTCGCATGGCGACCGCCGGTTTGGCTCTCAGCGGCCTGCTGCTTGCGGGCACGGCGCCAGCGCAAGCTAGCGAACGGCCGATCGACATAACCGGCTACTCCGTTTCGTCCATCACCGTGGCCGATTCGAATTGCCATAATGTCTCAGTCAAGGCATCTTCGAAGGTCAAGAGCGACTACGAAGACGCGTACGCATTCATCGATGTCACCCGAAATGGTGGCTTGGTTGATTCACTGAGGTTTGAGAACCGCAAAGTGTCAGATCGCGCTCTAATCTGCCCCTCGTGGGACGGACTGGGCACCTACAAAGTGGGACCAGCAGATGTATCGGCTACCTATAGTTACTGGGACTCGTACTTTGGGTACCAGGATACCGATTACGTTGATTACACCGATCGGACCAGCAAGAGCTTCCAGGTTCGCGGCAAGACCAAAAGCTCCCTGTCAGCGAAACGCTCCGGCAGTAAGGTAACACTGACAGCCAAGGCCCAAGTGTATTCACCGGAAAAGTACCGATACGCCCAGTACAACGCCAAGAAAGCCAAATTCCAGGTCAAATCCGGTAACTCATGGAAGACCTTGAAGACGGTCTCGCTCAAAAAAGGAACTGCCAAGTTGACCCTAAAGCAGTCAAAGAAGAAGGCCTACCGGTTGTCCATTCCGACCGCTTCCTGGGCAACGTCCACCAATAGCAAGTCCGTGTCCAAGTAGGAGCCATCAGCATCATGATGGACACGCAGCAATGAATTACTGAATGTCTTGAAGCTCGGATCACCGCTGATTCGGGCTTCAAGATTATGTGCCAGCATTTTGCGGGACTGCTCCCCATAACTACGATCTACTTACCCTGGGAGCTTGAGACGCGTCAGCCTCGCACCGCAAGAACTCACATCACTTAACCAAAAAATACCGCTTGACCTGATGTGTAAAAGTCTAGAAAAACAAATAACAATATGGATACTATCTGCGTATCAGCTTGGTATTACCTGAGTGTTTTGATAAAAAGATAGGATGAATAGAGATGTAGCATGAGCCAACGACGCGTCTTCAGACGCTTCATCCTGCCCAGCGCGTGGTTAATCATCGGCGCGCTGATTGCCGTCAGCTTAGTAAAACTAGCCTTCAGCGGGAGCTCTCCAGCCGCCGACGACCAGCTTTATCCTTCCGGTGAAATCCCGGCGGAGACTGTCCTCGTCGAAAAAGAGACGATCAAGAACTCGCTTTCAATTCCGGGAACCATCGAGCTTGTCGATTCCCAGCCCCTGACCGCGCCCTCCACAGGCGTCGTCAATTGGGCCTTTGTGAAGGTTGGCGACAACGTCAGCCAAGGCGACAAGATCTTCCAGATTCGCGTCGAAAGTTCGACGGAGCCGGCAACAACAGAGGAAACCACTGCCCAAGATCAGCCGCAGGCAGATGCAGACGCAGACTCGGAAATCCGCTCGCCGGAAACGACCGTCTCCTATCACGATGTTTATGCACCAGCTACAGGCAAAATTGGAAAGTTCGATATCGAGATCGGCGATGATGTCGAAAAGGGCGCAAGCCTCGCGACGGTGCAGCCGCAAGGCTTCCACGCTGTGGGAACGATCAAGGCACTGGATCGCTACCGGATCATGGATGAAACACTTGAAGCCACCGTCAGCATTGAAGGCGGACCTGAACCCTTCACCTGCAAAAACCTCAGCATCGGCGACTCTGCATCAAAGAACGTAGAACCTGAAACATCTGGGGAAGACGCTGAAATGGCTGATCCTGCTGTTGATGCGCAGGGCGAATCGAGTTCGGGCAGTGAAATTTCCTGCAATGTCCCCAAGGACGTTGTCGTATTCGACGGCCTGGATATGAACATGGATGTCAATGCGGGTTCTGCAGACGATGTGCTCACCGTGCCGGTGACCAGCGTGCGTGGGCTCGTTGGCAAAGGCGCCGTCTGGATCCTGAACGGCGAAGGCAAGGAGATCCGCACCGAAGTAGAACTCGGTATCACCGATGGCAAGGTGGTGGAGGTCCGCTCCGGCCTCAAGGCCGATGCCGAAGTTCTGCGATATGTCCCGGGATCGGCCCCTGCCGTTGAAATGGATCCGGGCATGGAGATCATTCCCTGATGAGTGATGCCCAGCTGCTGAAGCTCGAAAATGTCACTCGCAGCGTATTGCTGCCCGATGACAGCGAGCTGCACATTTTGAACGGCATCAACTTGTCAGTTTCCGAAGGTGATCACATCGCCATTGTTGGACGCTCGGGCACCGGCAAATCCACCCTGCTCAATATCCTGGGCCTATTGGACCGGCCTACCTCGGGCAGCCTGGCGTGGCGTGGACAAGATGCCACCAGGCTCAGTGCCCGGCGCGCAGCCCATGCGCGCGGCCGCGACCTCGGTTTCGTATTCCAGCAGTTCAATCTGCTACCCGGGCGCACCGCCCTGGAGAATGTCATGGCTCCATTGATGTATGCCTCCGGCCGTGATTTCTGGCACCGGAGAACCCTCGCGGCCGAGGCTCTGGAAAAGGTGGGGCTCGGTGCCCGCTTGGACTCGATGCCGCAGACCCTTTCGGGCGGTGAGCAACAGCGCGTGGCAATTGCCCGGGCGCTGGTGCGCCGGCCGCGAGTTGTCCTGGCCGATGAACCGACCGGCGCTTTGGATGTAGCTACCGGCCGGGCAGTCATGGAATTGCTAGATGCCGCTACGGTCGAATCCGGCGCCGCACTGATCACGATCACTCACGACATCAATGTCGCGGCACTGGCCCGCGAGCAATTCCGTCTGGAAGACGGAATGCTCAAAACGATGGCACAGGAGGTGGCGCGGTGAATTCCTTGCTTAGACTCTTCACCGGATTCGTGGCGGCACTGCTGGAAGCTTGGCAGGAACTGCGGATCCACAAGCTGCGCGTCTTGTTGTCCCTGGTAGGCGTCACCATCGCCGTGGCATCGTTGACCACGGCAGTTGCCGGAGCCGGCATGGCACAGCAGCTGATGACCGAACAGCTGGAACGCAACGGCCGGCCGGCACTGATCAATACCTACGCATTTAGCGAGCAGGGCGAACAGTTCCCTTCGGCCAACGCGCAGGTCGCCAACGCATTCACGAAAACCGCTGAGCGCTTTGACGTTGACTACGCGTCCATGGTTTCCCGGACTTACGGCTTCAAAGCCTCCGCTCAAGATGCCACCATCGACTCGGAAGTCATGGTCGTGGATCCCGACTACGCTCCGATTCACCGGATCTTCGCGCAGCATGGCCGTTGGCTGGAAGCCGAAGATGCGCAAAACCTGGCTCCGACCGTGGTAGTGGATCGGACCCTTTACCAGGAGCTGGGATTGGATCAGGGGCCGCTGCCCGCCTCCATTGAAATTAATGCAGGAGCGCAGAAGGTTTCGGTCACGGTGATTGGGGCGACGTCAACCAGGGATGGCGGACTTGGCGGACAGATGTGGATGCTCCCGCAAACCTATGACCATTGGTTTGCCGCCACCTCGCCATTGGCTGATGCCAGCTATGAAATGTGGGTCCCCATTGAAGGCCCCGAGGAGTTGGCTGCGCATTTCGCCGTGCAAATGCAGGCCGAACTTCCCGGATACTCTGTTGAGTCCATGCGCTCCGACTATTTGTCTTGGGGCGGGGATGAGAGCCTGAAGCAATTGGCCATGGTAGCCGGCGGCATTGCCGGGATCATTCTTTTGCTTGGATCCTTGAGCCTGTTGAACGTGGCCATGGTGACCATGAAGCAGCGCATTCGAGAGGTGGGCATCCGTCGCAGCTTTGGCGCAACGACCGGCAGGGTCTTCTTCTCGGTGATGATGGAAAGCGTTGTCGCCACCGCCGTTGCCGGCGGGCTGGGCGTGCTGATTTCCGTGGCCGTGGTGACCAACCCGAAGGTGATCAATATGATCGTTGGCTCTGGCATCGATCAGATGCCCGCGTTCCCCATTGGAGCAGCCCTGGCCGGCATCTCGGTTTCGATCGCCGTTGGCGCGCTGACCGGTGTCCTCCCGGCGCTCGTGGCCGCGAGGGTGCGGATTGTCGATGCGATTCGCGCGTAACCGAAGGTGAGGTCAAGTGAACCGCCGCACCGGCTGAAGGCGCCGTTCAAAGTAATCCACTTTGAACGGCGCCTTTGTTTTACCCCGCCACTCCGCGGATTCCCGGTCCACGGCGGTCAATCGAGCAGGAACTTTCCATGGCCTCCTTGACAGCGGATGAGATTGCGAGCACACTGATCGTATACGATTTGATGTACGAGATGATGTATGACGAAAGCAGGACGATCAACGGTGACCACTACTGTCCCAGTAACCGAAGAGACCTTCGCCCAGGCAGGCAAAGTTCTGGCCGTGCACCTGAGCTACTCCTCCCGCGCGGCACAGCGCGGCCGTACTCCCAAATTCCCGAGCTACTTCATGAAGGCCAGCAGTTCCCTGGCTGCCACCAATGGCACCGTTGAGCGTCCAGCCGGCACCGAGCTGCTGGCATTCGAAGGCGAAATCGCGCTGATCATCGGCACCGCCGCCCGCCGCGTCACGGTAGAAGAGGCATGGAACCACGTAGGCTCGGTCACCGCCTCCAACGACCTGGGCGTGCATGACATGAAGTACGCGGACAAGGGATCGAACATCCGCTCCAAGTCCGGCGACGGCTACACCCCGCTGGGCCCGAACGCACTGGGCGCCGCCGCCTTGGACCCCGCCAAGCTGCGCGTGCAGACCTGGGTCAACGGCCAGCTCGCACAGGATGCCACCACTTCCGAGCTGCTGTTCTCCTTCGCGCAGATCATTGCAGACCTCTCCCAGCAGATGACCCTGCAGCCCGGCGACATCATCCTCACCGGAACTCCCGCCGGCTCCACCGTATTCTTCCCCGGAGACGTCGTGGAAGTCGAAGTCACCGACCTGATCACCGGCACCACCACCGGCAAGCTGAAAACCACGGCCACCGAGGGAACGGCCACCTTTGGCTCCTTCGGCAACCAGCCCAAGGCCAGCGACAAGGACAAGGAAGATGCCTATGGCGACCGCGCCTCGGCCGGCCTGCCACCGGTGGTCACCGGCAAGGACGTGCTCACCGACAAGGTCCGCGAGCAGCTGGCCTCGGTAGCCACCGCCACCCTGTCCGCCACCCTGCGCAAACGCGGGCTGAACAACGTCAACATCGAAGTGCCCGGCGCGACCAAGGGCATGCAGCGCGTCATCGGCACCGCCCGCACCCTGCGCTACATCCCCAACCGCGAAGATCTCTTCAAGGCCCACGGCGGCGGATACAACACCCAGAAGCAGTCCATCGACTCGCTGGAGAACGGTGAAATCCTCGTCATGGAAGCCCGCGGCGAAACCGGCTCCGCCACCCTGGGCGACATCCTGGCACTACGCTCCCAGCAGCTCGGCGCGGCTGGCATCATCTCCGATGGCGGCGTGCGCGACCTTGACGCGGTCTCCAACTTGGAGATTCCGGTCTTCTACAACGGAGCCCACCCGGCAGTCCTCGGGCGCAAGCATGTGGCCTGGGACAAGGACATCACCGTGGCTTGCGGCGGCGTTTCGGTCCAGCCCGGAGATGTGATCGTGGCCGACTCGGACGGCATCGTGGTCATCCCGCCAGCACTGGTGGAGGAAGTCGCCGCTGAAGCGGTCATCACCGAATCCAATGACGAATTCATCTTCGCCATGGTCAAGCGCGGCTACGGCATCGAGGGCCTGTTCCCGATGAACGCGCAATGGAAAGCCAAATACCACGCGTGGAAAGACGCCGGCAGCCCGGAGCTGGACTCATGGGCACTGTAACGTCCGCCTCCAAGTCCGAGGCCGCCTACCAGCTGGTCTCCGAACGAATCACCAACGGCGCCTACACCCCGGGCTACCGCCTGGTGCTGGGGACCATCGCCGATGAGCTGGGCTGCTCGGTCGTGCCGGTTCGCGAAGCCATCCGCCGGCTCGAAGCCGAGGGCCTGGTCCACTTCACCCGCAACGTCGGGGCAACCGTGGCCCATGTGGATTCGACCCTGTACCTGCACACCATGCAGACGCTGATGATCATCGAACCGGCAGCCACCGCGCTGGCCGCCGGCTCCATGGATGCCGCCTGGCTGGCCAAGGCCCGGGAGCTGAATGAGACGATGCGCCAATGCCTGGAGGACTTCGATCCGGTGGCATTCACCCGGATGAACACCGAATTCCACCAGCTGCTCTACGGGCAGTGCCCCAACCCGCACATCCTGGATCTGGTGCAGCGCGGCTGGCGCCGCCTGGCAGCCATGCGGGCCAGCAGCTTCACGCATATCCCCTACCGCGCCCGTGAATCCGTCAAGGAACACGACGCGCTGCTGGATTTGATTGCGGATCACGCCACCCCGGCGCAGATCGAGGCCGCCTGCCGCGAGCACCGCGCCCACACCCTGAACAGCTATTTGAAAGCCGCTGGCATGGAACCCAGCGCGATCTAGGCAACCCACAATTTTTACGACACACCGGCATCCACGCCGGAATCAACAACACTAGCGAGCACGAGAGGAATTGCCATGAGCAAGCACTTCGTACCAGAAAACCTGCCAACTCACCTGCAGCACTTCATCAACGGCGAATTCGTGGACTCCATTGGCGGAGAAACCTTCGACGTCCAGGAACCGGTCACCAACACGAACTACGCCACCGCTGCATCGGCGCAGCCGGCCGACGTGGATCTGGCCGTGGCTGCAGCAAGCAAGGCCTTCAAGGAAGGCCCATGGTCCAAGATGCTGCCCCGCGAGCGTTCCCGGGTGCTGCACAAGATCGCTGACATCGTCGAGTCCCGCGACGACGAGCTGGCACTGCTCGAGTCCTACGACTCCGGCCTGCCAATCACCCAGGCCAAGGGCCAGGCCCGCCGCGCCGCCGAGAACTTCCGCTTCTTCGCCGACCTGATCGTGGCGCAGGTGGATAACTCCTTCCGCGTGCCAGGGCGCCAGATGAACTACGTGAACCGCAAGCCCATTGGCGTGGCCGCGTTGATCACCCCCTGGAACGTCCCGTTCATGCAGGAATCCTGGAAGCTGGCTCCGGCCATCGCCACCGGCAACTCGGTCGTCCTCAAGCCCGCCAGCTACACCCCGCTTTCCGCCGGGCTATGGCCAGACATCTTCCGCGAGGCAGGCCTGCCAGAAGGCGTCTTCAACCTGATTTTCGGTTCCGGCGGCGTAGCCGGCGACTACCTGGTCAAGCACCCGGATGTGCCGCTGGTATCCTTCACCGGCGACTCCTCCACCGGCGCCACCATCTCCACCGCAGCTGCGCCGCAGTTCAAGGGCCTGTCCCTGGAGCTGGGCGGCAAGTCCCCGGCCGTGGTCTTCGCCGACGCCGACCTGGACGCAGCCCTGGATGCCACCGTCTTCGGCGTGTTCTCGCTGAACGGCGAGCGCTGCACCGCCGGTTCCCGCGTTCTGGTCCAGCGCGATATCTACGATGACTTCGTTGCCAAGTTCGCGCAGCGCGCCAAGAACATCCGCGTCGGCCTGCCCAGCGACCCGAAGACCGAGGTCGGCTCGCTGGTGCACCCGAAGCACTTCGAGAAGGTCATGAGCTACATCGAAATCGGCAAGACCGAGGGCCGGCTGCTGGCCGGCGGCGGGCGCGCAGAAGGCTTCGAGGACGAAGGCAACTATGTTGCACCGACCGTGTTCGCCGATGTTGCCCCCGATGCCCAGATCTTCCAGGACGAGATCTTCGGCCCGGTCGTGGCCATCACCCCGTTCGACACCGATGAGGAAGCGCTCGAGCTGGCCAACAACACCAAGTACGGCCTGGCCGCGTATGTGTGGACCAGCAATCTGAAGCGCGCGCACAACTTCGCGCACCAGATCGAATCCGGCATGGTGTGGCTGAACTCCAATAACGTCCGCGACCTGCGCACCCCCTTCGGCGGCGTGAAGGCTTCGGGTCTGGGCCGCGAGGGCGGCTACCGCTCGGTGGATTTCTACACCACCCAGCAGTCCATCCAGATCACCCTGAACGAAGCCCACTCCCCCAAGTTCGGCGTCTAGGAAGCTCCCGCTTCCCTCCACTAATCTTTCCTGCTTGCAAAGGAGCAAATCATGAGCAAAGAGATCGAGAACCCGATTCCCACCCCTTCGGTTCCAGCACCGGATATCCTGCGCTGCGCCTACGCCGAACTGGTGGTCACCGACCTGGAGCGCTCGCGCAACTTCTACGTTGACGTTCTGGGCCTGCATGTTTCCTACGAGGACGAGAACCAGATCTACCTGCGTTCCTTCGAGGAATTCATCCACCACAACCTGGTGCTGACCAAGGGCCCGGTGGCCGCGTTGAAAGCCATGGCTTTCCGTGTCCGCTCCAACGAGGACGTGGACAAGGCCGAGGCCTACTACAAGGAATTGGGATGCCGCACCGAGCGCCGCACCGAAGGCTTCGTCAAGGGCATCGGAGATGCGGTGCGCGTGGAGGATCCGCTGGGCTTCCCCTACGAGTTCTTCTTCGAGACCACCCACGTTGAGCGCCTGCACATGCGCTATGACCTGTACTCGGCTGGCGAATTGGTCCGCCTGGACCATTTCAACCAGGTCACCCCGAATGTGCCTCGTGGCCGCGCCTACCTCGAGGACCTGGGCTTCCGCGTCACCGAGGACATCCAGGACGATGAAGGCACCACCTATGCAGCCTGGATGCACCGCAAGGGCACCGTGCACGACACCGCGCTGACCGGTGGCAACGGCCCGCGCCTGCACCACGTGGCCTTCTCCACCCACGAGAAGCACAACATCATCCAGATCTGCGACAAGATGGGCGCCCTGCGCATCTCGGATCGCATCGAGCGCGGCCCGGGCCGCCATGGCGTGTCCAACGCGTTCTACCTGTACATCCTGGATCCAGATGACCACCGCATCGAGATCTACACCCAGGACTACTACACCGGCGACCCGGACAACCCGACCATCACCTGGAACGTGCATGACAACCAGCGTCGCGACTGGTGGGGCAACCCGGTTGTTCCATCCTGGTACACCGAAGCTTCCAAGGTGCTGGATCTGGACGGCAACGTGCAGGAAGTCATCGAGCGCACCGATGACTCCGAGCTGGAAGTCACCATTGGCGCCGATGGCTTCTCCTACACCCGTGCCGGCGACGAGGACGGCTCGTACCACGGGCAGGCTTCCAAGGGCTTCAAGCTGGGCAACCAGCTCTAAGCGCCAATAGCCATCAAGGGCTCTCGTGCTCCGGGCGGATTATTCCGTTCAGGCCACGGGAGCCCTCTGGCGTTTCTCCTAGCTGGCCGCCCGGTGGGTGAATGAACCGCTTGAATTTCTGGCTGTTGCTATTCATTTCGCTGACTTTGGGCAAGACTGGAACCATGGTCAGTGAAAACAGTTCCAAGTTTGACGACCGCAGCCACGCCGGAGCCGCGTTGGGCATGAAGCTGGCCACGACCTTGCCCGCTGGCGAGTACACGGTGCTGGGGCTATTGCGCGGCGGCGTTCCCATCGCGTACGAAGTAGCCCAGGCATTGGGCGCTCGCCTGGGTGTCTTGGCGGTGCGCAAGCTCGGAGTGCCCAATAATCCGGAACTGGCCTTCGGCGCCATCGCACAGTACTCAGCCATCAGCGGCCGCTACCTCAATGCCGAGGTGCACCGGCGGGCTTTGCAGTATTTTGGGCCGGAGGAGCTGGCCTCGGTGGAAAATGGAACCCATGCCGATCTGCTGGCACTGGCCCACGCGTTCAGGGCCTATGCACCGGACTTGGCGGGACAATCCGTGATTCTCTGCGATGACGGCATCGCCACCGGGGCAACGATGAAAGCCTCGCTGGAACTCGTCGCCCAGCTGCATCCCCAATCCATCATCATCGCGTCCCCGGTGATCGCCCCGGAAACCCTCACCGAACTGGCTCCGCTGGCGGACGGGCTGGTTGAGCTGCTCAAGCTGCACCGGTTTGGAGCTGTCGGTGCGTTCTACAAGGACTTCAGCCAGGTCGATCAAGACAACGTTCTCAAGCTGCTGGGTGCCGGTTCTTGAAGGCAGTACAACAAACGGCCAGCAACTTTCGCAGTTGCTGGCCGTTGTGCTTTGCACCCTTTCCCAAGAACTCCTTCAGCGTACAGAACGGAAGCGGAATGCCGCTCCCAAGGCCGTGATGCTGACGATGGACAGGACGGCGAGATAGTATCCTGGCGCCACCGGCTGTCCCGTCGTTTCAATCAGGAATGCACAGATCATCGGGGTGAACCCGCCAAAGACCGCCACTGCCGCGTTGTAGCTGAATGACAGGCCCGTGGCCCGGACCGAGCCGGTAAACACGTCGGCCATGACCGAAGGCAGCGCCCCGAAATACAAGGCCTTGAGCAGTCCAAGAATCGTCATCACCACGGCCAGGACCAGGAAGCTCTTTCCTGCGATGAGCCAGAGGAACAGCGGAATCGTCAACAAGACAATCCCGATTACTGCAGGGATCATGATTTTCAGGCGGCCGTACCGGTCCGACAGGTGGCCGACGACTGGAGTCGCGAAGGTGAGGATCACGCCAGAAATAATCAATGATGAAAATGATACGGACGGATTCATGCCCAGCTGCTTGATCCCGAAAGTCGGCATGTATTGCAGGACGAAGTTCAACGCAGTCGAGATGGCCAGGGCACCACCGGCAATCAGCACCGAAACCTTATGCGACCGGAATAGCTGCTGCACCGGCGCATGATTTTGCTTCGTGCCGCCCTCAGCCTGCTGGTCGTCGGCCTTCTCAATCGGCGCCTCGTCAACATGCCGGCGGATCCACCATCCGGCGGGACCCACCAGCAGTCCGACGAAGAACGGAATGCGCCATGCCCAGTCGTTCATTTGCTCTGTAGTGAAGACGCTGGTCAGTATGACGACCGTGATTGCAGCCATCAGCGCGCCAAGCCCCTGGCTGGCAAACTGGAAACTTCCCAAGAAGCCCTTGCGCCCCTTGTTTTGGGCCAGCAGGTACGAGGTTGCTGCTCCGAATTCGCCCCCAGCCGAGAATCCCTGGACCAGCCGGCCAACGATCAGCCCCAGCGGAGCCAGCAGCCCGATAGTTCCATAACCAGGCATGAAAGCGATGATTGCAGTGCCCACTACCATCAATCTGATGGTGAGGATCAGGCCTTTTTTCATTCCCTTGCGGTCTGCATAGGAGCCGAGCACCAAGCCACCCAGCGGCCGGATCAGGTAGGAGATCCCGAAGACGGCAAACGCCTGGATTACTTCCACGGCCGCATTGTCCGAAGGGAAGAAATTATGCCCGATGTAGATGGCCAGCAGCGCATAGATGGACATGTCGTACCATTCCAGCGCATTGCCAATGGTGGCCGCCGCAATGCCTCGTGCCGCGGACTGGCGTGCAGGCGCGGGAACTTCCGAGACCAAATCTTGTTGTTGTTTGTCCATGCTGGTTCCTATATCTTTCCACTGGCCAGCGCGCTTGCGCTGGGCACGTCTTGGCGCGTTCCCAGATCGTGGAACAGGCCGCACATCATTTGCAGTCCTTCGCGCAGGACCGATTCCAGCGCATGTTCGTTGGGGCCGTGCTGCTGGCACCCAGGGTAGGAATGCGGAATCCAGAGGGTCGGCAACCCCAGCGTGGATTCAAAAACGGCGTTGGGAAGCGAGCCGCCAATATTCGGCAGGATCGTGGTGGGCTGGCCGGTGGTTTTTTCCAGGGAATTGCTCGCCCATTGCACCCACGGATTCTCCGGTTCAATACGGCTTGCCGGAAAACATTGGCCCATGCTCAATTGCACCATCGAATACCCGGCGTCATCCAAGGCCCGGCGAATCGCCGATTCGATCTTGTCGGTGTTTGTTCCGACGACAAACCGCAGCTGCAGAACTGCCCGTGCTTGTCCAGGTATCGCATTCACTGGCACCTGGACATCCGCCGAGTTCATCGCCAGGACTTCCAAGGTGTTCCACCCATAGAGCCGCTCGGCGGCGCTCAGGCTCGTATCCGCCCAGCCTGCCGCCACTTCTGGATCCTGTTTTCCCTGCCCGACTTGAACCGGCGCCAATACCTCGCGCACGGAGTCCGGCAAGCTGTCCGGCAGCAATTCAGGAACCCTGATACGTCCGTGGCCATCTACGAGTGTTCCAATCGCGCCGGCCAGTGTTGTCGCGGGATTGCGCAATAGCCCGCCCCAGTTTCCCGAGTGGTATCCGCCTTGGCGCAAGGGAATGTTCAGCTCAAAGGTCGCCCCACCGCGTGCTCCGAGGAAGATGGTGGGCTTATCCGCGCTCTGCCGCGGACCATCCGAGGCAATGAAGACCTCCGCCTCAAGCTGCTTGCGATGCGCCGCGGCGTATTCATCCAGCTGGGGCGATCCGATTTCCTCCCCGGCCTCGAAGAGGAAGGTGATGTTGAACCCCAGGGATCCTTGTTCCGCCAGGATCAGCTCTATGGCTTTGAGGTTCACCAGATGCTGGCCCTTGTTATCGGCGGAGCCGCGTCCATACCAGCGGTCCCCCTCAGCACGCAGCTCAAAGGGGTCCCGCCCCGCGTCCCACTGTCCAGCTTGCCCGTCAACCACATCCGCATGCCCATAGCACAGCACCGTCGGGTACTGCTGAGCCTCGATGCGAGTGGCGATCAGAAAGGAATTTCCTGAACCCTGCCAATTCAGATCCGTAGTCACTGAGAAGCCCATGGCTTCGAATCGTTCAAGGAGAATGCCGTCGAGATATGCGTTGACAGCAACGCTTTGCGCGGGGTCGCTGCTCACTGTCGGCCGCGATACCAGCTGCGAAAGTTCATTGAACAACTCCCCAGAGTCGGCGAACTGCTCCGCTTTTTCCAATAGCTCTTGTCTCGTTGCCACGGTTTCCCCTCGATGGTTTCCTGTACTGGAGATCACACTATGAGATCAGGAGGGGCTTGAACCAGTGCCGTTTCGAGCACTAGGTTTGACTTAAAGGCAAACCTACTCAGAACGAGAGTTCAGCAATATGCAAACGCTACCCACCGCCCTGCGTTATTTCCATGAGGTGGCAACCACCGGCTCGATCTCCGAGGCAGCTGAAACCCAGCACGTTTCCCCTTCCGCGATTAGCCGGCAAATCAGCCAGCTCGAACGGCAGATAGGCTCTCCAGTGTTTCGCCGGCATGCCCGCGGCATGGAACTCACTGATGCAGGAGTACTTTTGCTCACCCATACCCGTCGAGTCCAGGCGGAGGGCGAGCAGCTTCTCCAGGACCTCGGCCAGATCTCCAGCGGAATTTCACGGAGCATCAAAGTCGTCAGCTCCGAAGGGCTGGCCGCCTCGGTCACCCCGAGGGCGATCGCCGCGTTCTGCAAGCTCCATCCTCAAGTGTCGGTGCACCTGACGGTGCTTCCATCAGCTGACGCGGCGCGCCAGATCGTCGAGGGGACCGCGGATATAGCGACGGTCTTCACCCTGGGGTTGCAACGCGATGTGCAAGTCGAGTACTCCCGCCCCGCCCCGGCCTATGCGGTCCTTGCCACAGGTCATCCTCTGGCGGGCAAATCCCAGATCTCGCTGGAGGAGTTGTGCCGCTACCCCCTGTCCATGACCGCCAAGGGCATTACCCAGCGCGAGCTGTTCGACATTGCGATGTCCATGGCAGGGTTGACCCCGAACATTGCGTTGACGACGGACCATATCAACCCGGCGATGGAATTCGCGCGCTCGGGCGCGGGAGTGACGCTCTTGAGCCAATTCGCGCGGGACAGCGCATTGAGCGAGGGCTTGGAGTTCATCCGCATTGACCATCCAGCTTTCGCCGAACGCACGGCGCAGATTCTGACAATGCCCCGCCGCCGCCAGCCCGCCTTGGTCACGGCACTGATCCAGCACATCACCGATGTCATGAAGAGCAACTAGCCAGCACGGGCAGCAGGCAGGAACCTACTGGATTTCCTTCAGCAGGGCCACGTCGGAAACAAGCTCGATGTGCTCCTGCATCGCCTCGGCTGCCGCCTGCGGGTCTCCGGCAGCAATGGCCTCAGTGATTTTCCGGTGCGATTCCAAGGACCGTTCCGGGCGCCCCGGCTGCCCCAGCGATTCCAAGCGCGTTTCGAGCACCATTTCAGCGATGAAAGTCATCAATTTCTGCAGGACCGACGATTTCGCTGCCCCGGTAATGGCCTCATGGAAAAGCTCGTCGCCCTTTTCACCGCGGTCTCCAGCCGCAATTTCCTCGGCCATCACATCCAGCGCGTGGTTTATGCGCTGGAGGTCATCGTCGGTGCGCCGCTCTGCGGCGAGAGACGCCAATTTCACTTCCAGGGTGCTGCGCGCTTCAACAATGTCCGGAAGCCGGTTCTTATGTTCATGCAGTTCTCGCAAGACTGTCGCGACTGTGGGACGGTACACCAAGACGGCACCGGTTCCGTGCTTGACGTCTATGACCCCCAGAACCTCTAAGGCGACTAATGCCTGCGCCAAGGTAGCCCTCGAAACCCCGAGCTGATCCGCCAGTTCTCGTTCAGCTGGCAGATGGTCCCCTGGGCCCAGCTGCTCTTCCTCCACGAAGGCCAAAATCTTCTGCATGAGCTGCTCATAGAGCCTGGGGCGTTGCACTTTGGCGAAAGCCTTGGGCTTTTTGATTTCAGCCATGTTCACTCCTTTTGATGTCGCCTAGCTCAAACTTACACCGAAATTTTTCTTGACAAGACACTCGGAGTCTAGGAGGCTAGGCCAGTGAGCCAGTGACACCTGTCACACAACCTACCACTCGCTTTGCGACTTCACGAAAAGGATATTCCCCATGTCTGTCGCGCTAGTCTCCATCATCATCTTGGCAGTGATGTTCATCATCGCCACGATGTTCCCCATTAATATGGGAGCCTTGGCTTTTGTCGGAGCATTCCTTCTCGGCGCCGTCTTCCTCGGGATGGACACCAAGGACATTCTCGCCAGCTTCCCCGGCGGGCTGTTCCTCACCCTCGTGGGCGTCACCTACCTGTTTGCCATAGCGCAAAACAACGGCACTATCGACATACTTGTCGACAAGGCCGTGAAACTGGTTGACAGCCGGATCTCGTTGATCCCCTGGGTCATGTTCGTCATCACCGCAGCCATCACCGCCATCGGTGCCCTCGGCCCGGCCGCCGTGGCGATCATTGCACCGATCGGCCTGAACTTCGCACAGCGCTACAAGATCAACCCCCTGATGATGGGCATGCTCATCGTGCACGGTGCCCAAGCCGGCGGTTTCTCGCCTATCGCGGTCTATGGCGTCATCGTCAACGGCCTCATTGAAGAAGCCGGATTCGACTTCAGCCCCACTGCGCTGTTCCTCACCAGCTTCATCTTCAACCTGGTGATCGCCATCGTCTTGTTCCTGGTCCTTGGCGGACGCCAGCTAGCTGGCCAGCGTGCAGGAGCCATCGCCGAACGTGTTGCTGAAGCACGCCTGAAGGTTTCTGCCGGTGCCCACGCTGCAGATGTCGATTTCAAGGGCAGCGGCTCGGGAACCTACGGTCCTCGCGATCCCGCCGGAGACGGCGCCGCGCCGAAGGCGCCAGGACAGCGTTTTGGCCAGGCCATGACCATCATCGGCTTGATCGCCCTGGCCGTCATTGCCTTGGGCTTCAAAGTCGATGTCGGCTTTGTTTCGATTACCATCGCCGTGTTCCTCGCATTGGTGAATCCTGCCGCCCAGAAGGGCGCCGTCAACAAGATCAGCTGGTCCACCGTGCTGTTGATCTGCGGCATGCTCACCTTCGTAGGTGTCCTGGAAGAAGCCGGGACCATCGAGTACGTCTCCAATAGTGTCGCCAATCTCGGGGCACCCCTGCTTGCAGGACTGCTCATTTGCTACATCGGCGCCGTAGTCTCCGCCTTCGCCTCATCCACCGCCATTTTGGCCGCATTGATTCCGCTGGCGATCCCGTTCCTGAATACCGGTTCCATCAGCGCCACCGGCCTGATTTGCGCCTTGGCCATCGCCTCCACTGTCGTGGATGTCTCCCCCTTCTCCACCAACGGCGCACTGGTTCTTGCCAACGCGCCCGAAGGCACAGACAAGGACCGCTTCTACAAGCAGGTCCTGGGCTACGGAGGAATCATCGTGCTCGCCGGACCCGTTTTGGCCTGGGCACTGCTCGTCCTGCCCGGCTGGCTATAGCCGTTCATCCCCACAACTAAGCCGAATAACTAAAGGAGGATCCATTGAGTTCCCTGACCGCAGACAACAACACCATCCAAGGCACGACAGCCGGCCCGCTGAACGGCTACGTGGTACTTGACCTCACCCGCGCACTAGCCGGCCCACACGCCGGAATGATGATGGGCGACCTCGGAGCCAAGGTCATCAAGATCGAAACCGTCGGCACCGGAGATGACACCCGAGGCTGGGGTCCGCCCTTCGTCGGCCCGGAAGACAATCGCCAAGCCACCTATTTCCTCTCCTGCAACCGCAACAAGCTCTCCCTGTCGCTGAATCTGAAAGATCAGGAACACAAGGAGAAGCTGGCGGAGCTCATCAAGAACAGCGACGTCCTGATGGAAAACTTCCGCACCGGCGTACTGGACCGCCTGGGCTTCAGTGTCCAAGTTCTGCACGAACTCAACCCCCGCTTGGTCATCTTATCCATCACCGGCTTTGGCCATGACGGACCCGAAGCCCATCGCAGCGGCTACGACCAGATCTTGCAGGGCGAAGCCGGGCTGATGTCCATCACCGGTTCAGGACCGGAGGATCCGCAGAAAGTCGGAGTGCCAATCGCAGACCTGCTCTCAGGCATGTACGGTGCCTACGGTGCCTTGGCAGCCCTGCTGGAAAGGGAAAAAACCGGACGAGGCCAGGTAGTGCGCACCTCGCTGCTGGCATCGATCATCGGGGTGCATGCCTTCCAGGGCACGCGGGCCACCGTGGCCAGGCAGAATCCCAAGGCCATCGGAAACCACCACCCCTCCATTGCCCCCTACGGCTTGTACGGTTGCAAGGATTCCAAGGTGCAAATCAGCATCGGCAGTGAAAAGCTTTGGCAGAATTTCGCCAACGCCTTTAATCTGCCCGCAGATGACCCACGCTTTGCCAGCAACTCCGACCGGGTGGAGAACCGCCCGGCACTCAACGAGCTCATCGAACAAGCGTTCTCCACCTACGACGCAACAGAATTACTCAGAACCCTCGATGAAGCGGGGATCCCCTCGGGCAAGGTGCGCACCATTGAAGAGGTCTACGAATGGGACCAGGTGAAATCCCAGGGCCTCATCGTCGAGGTGGAACACGAGGTACTGGGCAAGATCAATCTGCCTGGCCCGCCGCTGCGCTTCTTCGATCCAGCCACCAACAACGAAACCACGCGCACGGCACACAGCGCCCCGCCGGTACTCAACGCCAACGCTCAGGAAATCGAACACTGGCTGGCTTCCCGAAAGGACGAAACCCCATGAGCACCAGGACCTTGCGCATTAATGCGGCCACACTCCTGGATATCGTTTTGGACCAGGACTCCTACGAGTCCTGGGACCAGGCCCCGCGTCAGCCCAAGCTCAGTGCCCAGTACGCCGCAGACCTGGAAGCGGCCGCCGCCAAGAGCGGCACCGACGAGGCAGTCATCACCGGCAAAGGCCGGATCCATGGGCGCGAGGTCGCGGTCATCGTTTCGGAGTTCAATTTCCTGGCAGGTTCCATCGGACAGGCAGCGGCACAACGCATTGTGGCGGCGATTCAGCGCGCCACTGCCGAAAAGCTGCCGCTGCTGGCAGGTCCTGCCTCTGGCGGCACCCGCATGCAAGAGGGAACTCTCGCGTTTCTGGGCATGGTGCCCATTACCGACGCGGTGCGCCGGCATAAGGAGGCGGGACTTCCCTACCTGGTCTACCTGCGCCACCCAACGACCGGCGGGGTCATGGCCTCCTGGGGGTCATTGGGCCATATCACCGTGGCCGAGCCCGGCGCGCTGCTGGGCTTCCTGGGCCCGCGCGTCTACGAAGCGCTGTATGGCCAGAAGTTCCCGGACGGGGTGCAGATTTCAGAGAATCTTTTCCGCAAGGGACTGATTGACGCGGTGGTTCCGCCCCAGGAGCTGCCGAACCTGATCGACCGTGCCCTCTCCGTCTTGCAACCGGCATCAACCGGTGGCCGATTCCCGGCTCCGGCCGGCCGGCCCTATGTGCGCGAGGCCAAGGACGTGTGGGATTCGGTGCAGCTGAGCCGCAACCCGCGCCGCCCCGACACCCGCATGCTTCTGGCCTCGGCCGATGAGGCAATGCCCCTGAACGGCACCGGCCAGGGCGAAAAGGACCCGGGGCTGATCCTGGCATTGGCACGCTTTGGCGATCAAGCCTGCGTGGTCCTGGGACAGCAGCGTCCGCGTCATCCGGAAACGGCCAGCCTGGGGCCGGCATCATTGCGTGAAGCCCGCCGTGGCATGCAATTGGCCCAGGAGCTCAAGCTTCCCCTGGTCACCATCATCGACACCACCGGCGCCGAGCTGTCCGTGCATTCAGAAGAAGGTGGACTGGCGGGGGAAATCGCGCGCTCGCTCAGTGAACTGATCGGCCTGCGCTCCCCATCGGTCTCGGTGCTGCTGGGACAGGGCACAGGAGGCGCAGCCTTGGCGTTGCTTCCCGCGGATCGGACGCTGGCGGCCGAAAATTCCTGGCTATCTCCCCTGCCGCCGGAAGGCGCCAGCGCCATCATCCATCGCAGCACTGACCGGGCTGCTGAGATGGCCCGCCAGCAAAAGATCGGCGTTCCGGACCTGTGCAGTTTTGGGCTGGTTGACCATGTGGTAGAGGAACAGATCGATGCCGCCAGCCGCCCGCGCGAGTTCTGCCAGGAACTGGGCGCTGCGATCGCGGCAGAAATCTCGCTGGCCCGGGCCATCCCTGATGCCCATCGGCTCGCTCGACGACAGCTGAAGTTCCAGAACCTCGGCGAAGCTACAGGCTGAACCGGCCCGGACGCAATGAGGTTCGGACCCTACGGGGTCCGAACCTCATCAGCTTTTCAGATCAATGCACCCTGATACTAGCGTGTCGCCTGAACCGAGGGAGCGCGCTTAATATCGGTGACAACACCGAGGGGCGCTTCGCCATGGAGAACCGCGTTGATGTTCTCCCATACTGTAGCAATGCGTCGCTGGACGTTTTCCCAGCCAACGCCAGCCATATGCGGGGTGCAAATCACCTGGGGCAGGCTGAGCAGCCCGCTCTCAAGATCCAAGGGCTCGCGGTCGAAAACGTCCAGCCCGGCCCCGGCAATTTTCATCTCCTGCAGGGCTTTCAGCAGGGCGTCTTCATCGAGGACTTCACCGCGTCCGACATTGACCAGCACCGCGCTTTCCTTCATGAGGGCAAGTTCTGCTTCGCCAATCAGCTTGGACGTACCGTCGTTCAGTGGAAGGCTCACGCTGACCACATCCGATTCGCGCATCAGTGTTTCGAGGGAAACCTGCTTCGCCGAGATGAGCTCTGCGACAGTCAGCGGTATTTCTGCATTGTCGTAATAGATGACGTTGGCCCCAAAGCCGTGGTGCACTACTTTGCCGATCCATCGGCCGATGTTTCCCAGTCCGATAATTCCGACAGTTTTGCCGTACAGCTCAGCGTAGGAGGCCTCCTGCAGATCCTGGCGCCATTTGCCCTCGCGCAGGAGCTGTGTCGAAGCGGGAATCCTGCGAAGCAGCGACAAGATCAGCGTGACGGCGTGCTCCGCGACGGAAATAGAGTGGGTTTTCATCTGGGCTACTGGAATTGCCAGATCATTAAGCACCGCCAAGGGCAGCTGACCATAGCCGGAGCTCATGTATTGAACAAACTGAGCCTGCTTGGCCGCGCGGAAGACTTCCTCGGGCACGTCGATTCCGGAAATGATGAAGTCAGAATTTTCGGCCTCCACGCATAGCTCATGGACCGTGGCATCCGGGGGCATCACGGTCAGGCTGAAGCCTTCAGGGGTAGCTGCACGCAGTCCCTCAACGTAGTCAGCCAAGGGGTTGATGAACAGAACTTTATAGGTCATCTCGGTCCTCCTAAGCCTTGACCGCAGCGGGTACGTGAGCAATTGATCTAACGGCATCGAGGACCGCCTCGGTGACCTCCTGCGCGCTTGCCGTTCCCCCGAGGTCCGTGGGCTGCGGCCCACTGGCCAGCACCTGCTCCACTGCCGCATTGATTCCACGAGCCGCGGCAATCAGCTGCCCATCCCCATTTTTCTGCCCCAGCCAATCGAGCATCATGGCGGCAGAAAGAATCATGGCAATGGGATTGGCTACTCCCGCACCAGCAATATCCGGCGCGCTCCCGTGGGATGGCTGGAAAACACCATGCTGCGCGCTGACGTCGGCCGATGGGGCGAGCCCCAGCCCACCGATTAGGCCGGCGGCGATTTCTGAGGTGATGTCGCCAAAAATATTCTCGCTGACAATCACGTCAAAGCGCCCCGGATCGGTCACCATGTACATGGCGCCAGCATCGATGTAGAACTTGTTGCTCTCGATATCGGAGTGGCGCGCGGCGACCTCGTCGAAGACTTTTTCCAACAAGACGTTGCTTCGCAACGCGTTCGACTTGTGCAGAAGAGTTACCCGCCCTGGAGTGCCCCTCTTCTTTCGGGCACGAGCTTGTTCGAAGGCGACGTCGAAAAGCTTTTCACTGGTGGCTCGCGTGATGGTCATGCGGTCGGTTGCCTCATTGTTGCTTGGCGCGTGTTCATCATGGAGGCCGGCGAACATGCCCTCCGATGTTTCCCGGATGACCAGCATGTCGACGTTTTTCGCCTTGACTGCAGAATTAACTCCTGCGAATAATCGCGCCGGGCGAAGGCTCGCAAAGAGCTTGTAGTGAGCTCTCATTTCGACTTGGGCGCCGAGTTCAAGGCCTTCCGGATCCCGGACGTCTGGAAGCCCCATGGCTCCGAAAAGCACCGCATCGGTTTTCCCGATTTCATCCATGTCCTCTTCGGTGATCTTGCGCCCTGTTCGACGATAGAGATCGGCCGAGAAGTCGTAGTCGGTGTAGCCCAGGGAGTAGCCGAAACTTTCCATTCCCTGGTCGAGTACGGCCCTGGCGGCCTGAACAACTTCCGGGCCAATTCCGTCACCGGGGATCACAGATATTTCGTAGTGCGCCATTGCATACCTTTCTTCGTAAATTCCCACATGATGGGATTATCGTGCTATTTGGTGGGAATACACTATCAGCCAATACGGCGGGTTTCCATGCCTATTTGCGACTTTTAATATTGAGTTTTGGAAAACGTTTCCCATACAGTAGGAACTGTTGTAGTCCAACTTCATGATTGGGGCCAGAAAGTGTCTGAAAGTACGGCGAATCGACAGCTCGAACGCATCAGCTTGATCCTTGACGCGTTGGAATTTGGTGAAGCCACCGCCAGTGAATTGGCCCGGATAACCGGATTATCAACGTCGACTGCTCATCGGCTTGCATTGTCACTGACCGACTTCGAGTTCCTTCGGCGGGAATCGTCCGGCCACTTCAGCCTTGGGCGGCGCTTTGTCAGGAGCAGGCTGGAAATCATCGGGCTAGGCCATCTCACGGAGCTGAGAGACACCACAGGAGAGACGGCACAGCTATGGATTCGACGTGGCGACACTCGCGTATGCATCGCCTCAGTTGATTCTCGCCAAGAGCTCAAAGCGACATTGCCCGTCGGCGCGAGCCTGGCGCTGCCCCACGGTTCCAGTGGCAGGCTCTTGTCCTTTGACGCCGAGGCCATGGCTTCAGTCGAATCAAATGGGTGGGTCGAATCAGTAGGACTTCGAACGCCAGGCCTGGGTTCAGTGAGTTCGCCCATCCTGCAAAAAGAACACACTATCGCGGCAATCTGCCTCGCCATGCCGCTATCGCGCTGCAAGTCATCTCCGGGCCAGGACCATGGGGAAGCCCTGGTGCGCACGGCCACCAGGATTTCCGAGGCGTTCAGCGGCCAGCGATAAGTCATCTGTTTCAACGCCGCCCGCAGGATAATTGGCAGCCTCTCAACGCTGATGAACGAGGTTGAGCCACCCATCCAGGGTGGCTCAACCTCGCTCAGGGGATTCCCGCCGCTCTAGCCCATCGGCAAGAACGGAACAAGCATTGTGGTCAGGAACAGCACGAACGCGCCACCAATTCTGTTTGTCAGCGCGGCGAATGGCATCAGGTGCATGCGTTCAGCCGCACTGAGCACCGACACGTCACCCGATCCACCCGTATCAGCCATGACCAATCCCGGGGTGATGGCAGCTTCGACGAAATTGAACTTCAAGAGCCAGCCAACAAAACCAGAGCTCAACGAAGCGATCAGCACCGTGCAGATGACCAAGATGATGAACATCGGATTGATCAGCGAACCCAGTACTTCGCTGATATTGATATAGGAAATACTCACGCCCACCAAGAGGGCCGGAACCATGACGGAAGTCACCATCTCTCCCCAGTCCGTCGTGGACTCCTCCAGATCCTTAGGCAGCAGGCCGAAAATCTTCAAGGCCGCAACGGCGATGATCATCCAAGCGTATGGATGCAGGAATTCAAAGAATCCACCGAGGAGTTCACCTAGAACAAAGAGTACAGCCGTCAGCGCCAGCCCCTTGCCAAGGGTCAAGAAGCTGGCCACCGTTCGCTTGGGCGGATTTGCCAAATCTTGGCGGGAACCCTTGACCCTCATCAATTCACCATTGCCGCTGAATCCGACAAACAATTGCTTCCGCTTGCCGATGCCGTTGAGGATACCGGCAAACAGGATGCAGAAGATGTTGGCGACAACGACCGCCGACATCAGGTCCCCCATGAATGCCGACGAATCTTCACCGGTACGTGCGCCAAACATTTCACTCATTGGTACGGCACCGAGCCCTAGCCCACCAGCCATGATCGGAGCCGCAACGGTGAGCACTGCGGTCCAGAACCCAAAGCCTGTAGCGGCGCCAATAAGACCGGTCAAAGTGAAGGAAAGCAGGACACATGCCAGCATCGGAATCACAAATCTCGGGCCAGCTTTGAGCAGCAGCGCACGAGGCGCGCCGAGGATTGATCCGGCAATGACCGAGGCGACAAAGAAATCCAGGAATCCATGCGTAGTGACAAAGTCGGTAACGACCACCTTTACGGTCTCGGGCATGACTCCGAAAAATATCAGCGTCGCCGGCACAAAGGTGCATAGGATGGTCGGCAGCCCGAAATCCCGAACCACCGGAAAGAGGTTGCCAAGCCAAATCAGCAGTCCGCCCAGGAGCATCGAGACTGCGAATCCTGGAAGCATCCCGCCAGGCAATTTTCCGGTAAGCGCGGCTAGCAGAACGACCGCGGCCAAAATGGCAAACAGCCAAATTGGCATTCCGGCGATTTCACCGTGTCTTTTAGTTGAGTGGTGGGCGCCTTTGGGCAACTGCGCCTTGCGCATCAACTTTTCCATGTTTTCGGTGTCTTCACTTGAAGCATTATCTGGAAGCTGCGCTTCCTGTTCGATCTTTGACATCTTTTTCTCTCAATGGTTGAGGCGTCATTGCCTAGTTGGTTGAAAGCTCACTGGCATTCACGGGTCGGCCTGAACCGACGGCAAAACGAGCGAGGTCTGTGGCGGCCTTCAGCCTGCCTTCGTCAATCCGTGTTTCATGCCCATGGGCATGAATGAACTGGACAAGTTCCAAGGTTGACAAGTTTCCTGCAGCCCCTGGGGCAAACGGGCAGCCGCCAAATCCCCCCAAAGCCGCATCAAAGCGGGTAATTCCGGAATCGATTGCCAGAGCCACCGTTTCCAACGCCCGTCCATGCGCGTTATGCAGGTGCAGGTAGTAAGTGAGGTCAGGTTGCGCATCCTGGATATATTTCATCGTGTCCATGGCTCGTTGTGGCGCGGTCGTCCCCAAGGTATCGGCCAGACCGATGTCCTTGATTCCCATGTCCTTGAACGCACTAACGATCTTCAATACTCGCGCCGGATCGATTTCCCCTTCAAAAGGACAGGTGAACGCGGTGGAAATCCCGGCGGAAAAGTTCAGCTGCGGATGCCGGGCGATATCAATGGCCAATGACTCCAGCGCCTCATCAATACTTGCTCCGGCATTGGCAGCGCTGTGCGCCTGGCTGGCTGAGGCCACAACTTGGACTTCGGTTGCCCCGGCAGCTGCAGCCCGGCTGATTCCCTTGCCGTTGAGTGCCAAGGACGTATAGCGCAAACCTGCAACCTGCGGCAACCGCTGGAGGATGTCAGTGGCATCGGCCATCTGAGGAACACGAACCGGGTTCACAAAAGAGGCAACCTCCATCCTGCATACCCCTGCAGCACCCAAGGCCGCAGCAATCTCCAGCTTGCGTTCGGTGTCGATAATGACTGGCTCATCTTGCAAACCATCACGAAGAAACACATCAGTGATCTGGATCTGCATCAGTGGGCCGCCCTTGTGCTGATGGCCGCGATTTGCCCCGGGTCGAACCCCGCAAGATCACGAAGTACCTGCTCGGTGTGCTCGCCTAGATCCGGTCCGAGCCAACGCACTTCCCCCTGATGGCCCGGGATTTTTGGAACGACCCCGGGGAATCGGACAACTTCAGGCTCGCTCTCAACGACGACTTCATGGGTCTGGATCATGCCACGGGCCAGGTAGTGCTCGTCTTTGGCGATGGAGGGCGCATCAAAGACCGGGGCCGCTGGCACGCCTGCCGTGTCTAGCACATCGAGCACCCTCTCCAACGGCATGGATCCGGTGAATTCCTCGATGGCACCATTAAGTTCATCCTCACGCAGCCGGCGTGCCTCGGTGGTGAGCAGGGTTGGATCTTCAGCCAAATCAGGTCGCCCGATGGCTTGCATGAGGCGGACAAAGACTGCATTTGAATTGCCGCCAATGACCACTTCCAGTCCGTCGCTGCAGTTGTAGGACCCGGTAGGTACAACACCCGGGAGCCGCCCGCCGGTACGTTGACGGATCATTCCGTAGGCATCGTAATCAGGAACCAAGGATTCCAGGAGCGAGAAGATGCCCTCATAGAGCGCTACGTCGACAACATTGCTGCCGCTCTCGGCGCCGCCCTTGGCTTTGTTGAACATCAGCATCAGCGCGCCGATAACACCATAGAGCCCAGCGACGGTATCTCCCATAGAGGCCGCGGATCTGCCCGCAGGCCTGTCTGGTTCACCAGTGATATACCGAAGGCCTGCAAATGATTCCGCGGAGCTGCCGAACCCTGCGCGGTTTTTGTAGGGCCCCGTTTGCCCGTAGCCGGAGATGCGCACGATGACGAGGTCTGGATTAATGGCGGTGAGCACTTCCGGGCCGATACCCCATTTTTCAAGGGTGCCGGGGCGGAAATTTTCAATGAGGACGTCGGTCTTCTCGATGATCTTCTTGATGGCCTGGACTCCGAGATCAGTTCTCAGATCCAGTTCCACTGATTTCTTGTTGCGCCCGATGGTGCGAAACAGCATGGACGTCTTCCCGCGGGCCTTGCGCCAGTCCCGTAGCTCATCCCCGCCGCCGGGTCGTTCGATCTTGATCACCTCGGCTCCAAAATCGCCAAAGACCCGCCCAGCAAATGGTGCGGCAATGAAGTTACCCAGCTCCAGCACCCTAATGCCGGCCAAGGGCAGATCCTGTTGGTCTTCGTTCAGCCGATTCGTCATCGAAGCGTCCTCATTTCATCAATCACTGATATCACAATCCCACTCAATGGGATTAGGATCCCTTTTGGCGGTAAGACTGTAGCAAGTGATGTGGGGCACATCAAGGGGCTCGGTGAAACTTTTTCAACAAGGCATGCACCATGCATCCATCTGCCCTTGCCATGGGCCGAGCCGGGACGACCCGACGTGCTCTTCTGCTTTCTACAGCGCACTAGACTTAATCCCATGACTGCAACGCTCGTGGCCAAAGACCTCACCGGTGGCCACGCCCACCGAACCCTGTTTTCCAACCTGAGCTTCACCGCGACAACTTCAGATGTCTACGGCGTGGTGGGAGCCAACGGCGCGGGAAAATCCACGTTGCTGTCGCTGCTTGCCAAGGCCTCCTCCGCGCAGTCCGGCGCGGTGGCCACCGCCCCGGACTCGGCCTTCATCGGCTGGTTGCCGCAGGAGCATGAACGCATCCCCGGAGAAACGATCGCAGCCTATTTGGCCCGCCGCACCGGCTGCGCGCAGGCCACGGCCCGGATGGAAGAAACCGCCCAGGATCTGGGCAGCGGGAGGCCGGGAGCCGATGACGCTTATGCAACGGCTTTTGACCATTGGATGGCCTCGGGGGCCATGGATCTGGACGATCGAATCCCTGAAGTCCTCGGGAAATTGGGCTTCACCCTGCCGGTCGAAACAGAAATGACCGCCCTGTCGGGTGGACAAGTCGCCCGGGTCGCCCTGGCGGCGCTGCTGCTCTCGCGCTTCGACATCGTGCTGCTCGATGAGCCAACCAACGACCTTGACCTTGCAGGACTGGAACTGCTTGAAGAGTTCATCAAGGCCTTGCGCGCCCCGGTCATCCTGGTATCCCATGACCGCGAGTTCCTGGCCCGCTGCACCACCGGGATCATCGAACTCGATCTGGCCCAGAATAGCGTTGCCGTCTACGAGGGCGGCTATGACGCGTACCTGGCAGAGCGGGCCGTCAACCGCGCCCATGCCAGGGAAGCCTACGAGCAGTTTGAAAACCAGAAGGCAGATCTGGTCTCCCGCGCCCGCACCCAGCGCGAATGGTCGTCCCAGGGAGTGCGCAACGCGATGCGCAAGTCACCGGACAATGACAAGATCCGCCGTCGAGCCAACAGCGAGTCCTCCGAAAAACAGGCCGCCAAGGTCCGGCAGATGGAATCCCGCATCGCGCGCCTGGAGGAAGTGGCCGAGCCGCGCAAGGAATGGGTCCTGCAGTTTTCCATCGCCGCCGCGCCGCGCGGCTCATCGGTGATGTGCACCTTGAACGAGGCGACACTGCAACAAGGAGAATTCACCTTCGGGCCGGTGTCAGTGCAGGTTAATGCAACTGACCGGATCGGCATTACCGGGCCTAACGGTGCCGGAAAATCCACGCTGCTCAAGCTCCTGCTCGGCAAGCAGTCCCCCGATCAGGGCACGGCCTCCCTGGGAAGCTCGGTGTGCATCGGGGAAATCGACCAGGCTCGCACCCAGCTTCCCGGGGACCTGCCCTTGGGCCAGGCTTTCGAGAACGCAGTGCCTGAATATTCCTCGGCCGAAGTGCGCACCCTGTTGGCGAAGTTCGGGCTGAAAGCCGACCAATCCAATGCACTGGTCGATTCCCTGTCGCCGGGTGAACGAACCCGCGCATCCATGGCCCTGCTCCAGGCACGCGGCGTGAACCTGCTGGTTCTCGATGAACCGACCAACCACCTTGATGTTCCGGCCATCGAGCAGCTGGAAGAAGCGCTGGAAGCCTACGAAGGCGCACTGCTCCTGGTGACCCACGACCGCCGGCTGCTGCAGAACGTCCGACTGACGACCCGCTGGGAAGTTTCCAACGGGCAACTCACCGTCCACTACTGATCCGCCGGTAAAACTGTGTATTTTTAAGGCTGGTTCACAGTCGCGTGCCGTACGCTTAAAGCATAGGAGCCGAGACTTTCAGTTCTTTCGACTGAGATGTCGCCCGCTACAACAGCCAAGGATACGACTTGAGTAGCAGTTCCGTTCTTTCCTCCCCCGCACCCTCGATCCGCCCGGGAGATCCAAAAAGCTTCTTCCACGTCAAGAAACTCGTCCAGGATGCGGGCTTGTCCGGTCGCCGACGTGGACACTATCTGGGGCTGGGATCGGTTCTGACAATTCTCATGGGGTCGGCCGTTGCCGGATCCATCCTTCTTGGCCATAGCTGGTTCCAGCTGCTGATCGCCGCGGTGCTGGGCATACTGCTCACCCAGTTCGCATTCCTCGCCCATGAGGCAGCACACCGGCAGATCCTGTCCTCGGGCAAGACCAACGACAAGCTGGGCCGCTTCCTGGCCAACGTGGTTGTCGGTATCAGCTACCAGTGGTGGATGAACAAGCACAACAAGCACCACGCCACGCCGAATACCATCGGCAAGGATCCGGATATCGAGTGGGACACCATCTCGTTCCAGCCGGTTGATGCGCAACGCCAGCGCGGGTTCCTCAAATGGATCACCGAGCGCCAGGGCTACCTCTTTTTCCCGCTGTTGACGCTGGAAGGCGTGAACCTGCACATCCAGTCGATCCGCTACTTGTTCACTGCAGAACGCTCCAAGCGCCGCAAACGCGAAATGCTGGCCATCGCCCTGCGTGTGGGACTCTATGTTGCCCTGATATTCGTTTTCCTGCCGACCGGAATGGCCTTTGCCTTCATCGGAGTGCAGCTGGCAGTCTTTGGCATTTACATGGGTGCTTCGTTCGCGCCGAATCACAAGGGCATGCCGATGGTTCCGGGCGATGCACGCATCGACTTCTTCTCCCGCCAGGTTCTCACCAGCCGCAATATCATGGCACGCTCTTCATGGGGCAACCGGGTGCTCTCGCACCTGTTCGGCGGCCTGAACTACCAGGTTGAGCACCACCTGTTCCCGTCGATGCCGCGAGCCAATCTGGCAGCAGTATCGGCCATTGTTCGCCAGTACTGCGCAGAGCACCAGATCCCCTACACCGTGGCTAGCATTCGCGAATCCTACGCCCAGGTGATCACCTACCTGAACAAGGTCGGCCTCTCGGCGCGAGATCCCTTCGATTGCCCGCTGATTTCCGGTTACCGCGTAAGCTAATAGCCCGCACAGGAACCAGACAGAAAAGAGCTGGGAATCCTCGCCACGGTTGGCGAGGATTCCCAGCTCTTTTCCGCTTAAGCCACAAGCGGCCAACCGGCTTTCTCCAACATTGCGCTGGCGGCATCGCGGGCATCGAGTCATCGCCCGTATAAAACGAGCCCGTTGTGGCGAGCGCGCATGTCCTCAAGCCGCTCTTGCCGTGGCGGCCCCTGGGCCGACTGGCTTTTCAGCTGGCTGCTCGCCAGGACTTCAGGGCTAGGAATCCACCGGCTGGCTTGGTTCTTTGGGGCCTACTACGTCGATAGCTCCGGTGACGGTATGCTGCGCGCCGGTGGCGACGGGAACATACTCTTCGCGGGTTGCGGCCGGTACCTTCGCATGTCCGTGGCGCATGTCCGCCACTGCCACCAGCAGCGTGGCCACAACCAGGAGTGCAATGGCGACAAAGGAAATCTGCATCGCCACCGAATACCCTGCCACATGGTTGAGCCCGTAGAACACCGCCGTGATCACTGCAATGCCCACGGCCGTGCCAACACGCTGCGAGGTCTGCATCAGTCCCCCGGCGCTGCCGGAGTTGGCTACCGGCACTTCCATCAGGGTCAATGCCTGGTTCGGGGAAATGATGAACCCCTGGGCAATGCCGATAAAGGCCAAGGAAAGCAGCATCCACCAAACGTTGAGATTGAGCCGGTCTTCAAAGTACACGACAGCTATGGTGGCCAGCAGCCCGAACAACGCGCTGAGCGTGCCGCCAATGACCAGCTTGCGTCCCAAGGTCGTGGCGTAGCGGCCTGCGATATGCGAGCTGAAAGCCGAGAGCAGCGCTGCCGGGAGGCAAATCAATCCCGCTTCGAGGGCGCTGAAGCCTTGGGATTCCTGAACGTAGATGGCCACGAGCACCCATACGCTGGAGACGCCCATGAAGTACAGGCCAGCGATCAGCGTGCCGTTGGTGAAGCTGCGAATTCTGAAGAGCGCCAGTTCAACCATCGGCTCCCTGCCGCGTTCCTTGTACCGCTTCTCCCACCAGATCCACACTGCCAGCAGGATCAGCGCCGCTGCCAAAAGCCACCATAGCGCCGGGTTTTCGCGGCCTTGGACGAAGGGAAGCAGCAAGGCAAAAATGCTCAGGGCCAGTACTATTCCTCCGACTGGATCCAGATCCAGCTTGCCTGCAGGTTTAGTGAATAAGGGCTTTGGAAGCCAAAGCAAGGCCAGGACGATAGCCAAAATGCCAACGGGCACGTTGATCAGGAATGTTGAACGCCAGCCTGCATCGGCGCCAAGCCAATTGATCAGCAACCCGCCCAGCACCGGGCCCACAGCAACCGAGAAGCCAACCACTGTGCCCAGCAGCCCATAGGCACGGCCACGAGCCGCGCCACGGAAGTGCTGTTGAATCATTCCCATGACCTGGGGGTTGAGGAAACCGGAGCCGATGCCCATGATGAAGCGCGCGATGTTCAGCAGCATCGGGTCCGCTGCCAAGCCGGCCAAGATGCTGGCCACCGTGAATATGGCTACCCCTGCGACGAACATGACTCCGCGGCCCAGCAAGTCTCCGGCACGCCCTGCAGCTACAAGCACCACGCCAAAGGTCAGCGCATAGCCAGCCAAGACCCACTGCATGTCGGCTTCGCTCGCATGCAGCGTTGAGCCAATGGAAGGCAGCACCACATTCACGATGCTGACCGAGACCAGCGACATGAACATGGCGGCCAGCAAGACGCCGAGTAGCCGCCAGCGGGCACCGGCAGATAACTCGCCAAGCTCTTTTGCTGCTTCGGACTTGCTTACTGGCATGGGGGCATCTCTCCGCATAGTTTTCGGCCGCAGGTCAGTTGCGGCACTGTCCGATTCAGCGCTGCCGGGTAGCGAATTATTCCCTGACGGGGTACTTTTCAGTCTTGGCCGTCCTAGTTTTGGCTATTGAGCTGCAGCAGCCGCTCCATCGCGAGCACCCGCAGTTCGATGACCTCCTCGAACAGCTCGTCGCTATTTTGTTCCGGAAGTTCAAGAGCCTGTTGCGCGTAGGGTGCAGGGACTTCCGGATAAAAATCAAGCCATTGCCTGGGCACCGGATGGCTGAAGAAGTCGGGACAATCCGGGTGGCGCCGGTCGTAGAAATAATCAATATGCAACACGAATCCAAGGACGTCCCGTTCCAGCGCGCGGACCATTCCCGTTGCCTGCTTCAGCGTCAGCCCCATTTCGACGTAGAACTTCAACACGCGTTCAACCAGCTCGGTCCTTCGCGGTCCCGGGATTACGTGTGTTTTCTCGTCCATGCTCAGCTGCGAGGCCCGCGGATACGCGCGGTAGGCCGATCTAGTGGCTCGATAGGCCTCCCGCACCCCGTCTTTCCAGTGGGTGCAGTCAAATTCGAGCGTCGGGCTGATGGCCAGGAACTGCTGCAGGGCAAGGCCGATGACTTCTTCGCGGTCTGACACATAGTTGTACAGGGCGCGCGGGGTTACCCCGAATTCGGTGGCCAACCGGTGCATTGTCAGGGCGCCATAGCCCTCGGAGCCAACGATCTCCAAGGCTTTTTGCCCGAGCAGCTCTTTGCTCAGACTGATGAACTCCGAGTCCTTGCGGGGGCGCCCGCGTCCGCGCTTCGCGGATGGCGCGGGGGAAATTTCCTTATTGTCGGCCATGTCACGAGATTATACGCAAGACCCGAGTAATTCAGCCTTGATCGCGTGTTCCGGTTAGAACAAGGCGAGAAGCTTCCGCGCACGCTCATGCCACATGCCCGCGGCAACAGCCAGATGGGCGAGCGCGAAGGACAATCCGCCAGCCAGCCACGGCCACAGCAGCACGGCGTTGTATGTTCCTGGCTGCGCCGCGACAAAACCTGCTGCCATCACCAGCAGCCCTGCGGCGACCAGGGCAACATGAGCTGCCTTCCACCGGGTAGGGAGCAAACCAGCAAGCACCGCCAGCACAGCGGCAGGCGCCAGCACCAGCCACTGCGGACCGGCAAAGCTTGCCATACCCTGGTACGTGGCCAAGCCGATGCAGGCAACGAGCAAGACCGCCGCGGCCACCAGCCAGCCGGGTCCCGGACGGGCCATCGAACCGCGCATCATCAGCATCGGCGTGAAAACCTGGGCCCACAACAGCAGTGTGACCGGGATGAAGTACATCGGCAGGATTCCGCCGCCGAGGCACACCGCGCTCATGGCAACGGCGCCAAGGATTTGGAGGATCTGTCCTAGCACACCGTTGAGCCACAACGGCAGCAAGCTGAAGACCACCGGGATGAAGGCAAGCCAGATCAGCTGGCTGCCTATGGCTTCTTCGAGACCCGCAAGCCAGCCTTGGCCCGATGACAAGAACTTGTCCAGTCCTCGGGTTCCAATGAGTGCTTGCTGCGGGGGCGCAAAAAGCACCACGATGACCGTCAACAGCGCTAGTGCAAAAATGGGCCATGCCAGGATCCTGGTCAGGAAGTGCTTGCCGCTTCGAACTTCCAGGTCTTCAGGCTCTGTGCGTTCAAATTTGCGTGCTCTGGCTACTGGCTCGCCCAGCATGCTGATGAGTTCGCGCTTGCGGCGTCCCCCGTCCGGCAGGCGGTGGATTTCTTCCCTTGTCTGTTCGAGGACTTGCTTTCGTTCCTGTTCCGAGAGGAAATCCAAGGCTCGGCGCAGCTGCTCCAAATAATTACGGGCAGCCCGCGGCAAGTAAGACTTCATGCCTTTTACTTTACGTGTTTTTTGCTGCCAAAGGGCGCAGCACTGCGGTGCACCGTCGTGAGGTGCACCGCTGTGCTGCGCCCTTTGGATTCCTGTCAGCTACTTTCCCGCACCGGCGGTCAGCCCGCCGACAATGTACTTCTGCAGGAACAGGAACAGCGCCATCACCGGCAGTGCTGCCAGTACCGCGCCCGCGGCGAAAACGGACCAGTTGGAGGTGAACTCCTCTGACACATAGGAATACAGTCCCACGGCCAGCGTCTGGTTTTCAGGAGAAACCAGTACGACAGAAGCCAGGACAAAGTCGCTGGTACTGGAGATGAAGGACAGCAGGCCGACCACGGCAAGAATCGGTGCCACCAGTCTGAGGATCATCGTGAAGAAAATGCGTGCGTGGCCAGCGCCATCAATCTTGGCTGCTTCATCGATTTCCACGGGAATCGTGTTGAAGAAGCCATACATCAGGTAGGTGTTCACTCCCAGGGCGCCGCCAAGGTACACCATGATCAAAGCGATCTGGTTGTCGATTCCCAAGGCAGGGAAGACATCGCCAAGCGAGGTGAGCAGGATGAAGATCGCCACCACAGCGAGCAGCTGGGGGAAGATCTGCACAATCAGCAAGCTGACCAGTCCCACGCGGCGTCCGGTGAATCTCATGCGCGAAAAACTGTAGGCCGCCAAGGCACCGAGGAAGACCGAGGCCGCAGCCGTGGTCAGTCCGATGAACAGCGTGTTGGCAAACCATGCGGCATAAGGACGCTGCTGATTCTGGAAAAGATCAATGTAGCTTTGCAGACCGATAGTGGAGAAGAATCCATTGGAGGAAAGCAGGGTGCCGTTGGGGTTCAGGGAGGCCGAGAGCACGTAGAGCAGCGGGAAGGCCGAGTAGATGCACAGCGCCACTCCGATGAGGTGACGCCATCCCGTAGTGGCGAACCACTTCCCGAAGGTACGCCGCGCTGGGGCCGGGGCCTGGCGCAGGTCCGTAGTGCTTTGCCTCGTTGAGGTTTCGGTACTCATTAGTTCAACTCCTCCAGTGCTTTGGTCTGCTTAAAGCTGATGATCGAGATGATCGCGACGATCACGAAGATGATGATGGAGAAGGCGCTGGCCAAGCCGTAATCGCGCTGGGAACCGACGAAAGCTACCTTGTAGACCATCGAAATCAGGATGTCAGTGGCGCCCACGTTCAGTCCGGCATCCTCAAGCCGCGGTCCGCCTTCGGTGAGCATGTAGATCACGTTGAAGTTGTTGAAATTGAAGGCGAAGGAACTGATCAGCAACGGTGCCACGGAAACCAGCAGCAAGGGGAGCTTGATCAGGCGGAAGATCTGGAAAGGCTTCGCCCCATCGATGGTCGCCGCTTCCGAGAGCTCTTGCGGGATCGACTGCAATGCACCGGTGCACACCAGGAACATGTAGGGGAAGCCCAGCCACAGGTTGACCCAGAGTACTGAGAACTTGGCCAGCCATGGGTCGGTAAGCCATGGAATGCCGGCGCCCCCGAAGAGCACTTGGTTCACGAAGCCGAAGTCCCTGTTGAGCATGCCGGCCCAGACCAAACCGCCAAGGAATGCGGGGAAGGCATAGGGAAGAATTGAAATGACGCGATAGATCTTGCGGCCCTTCATGCGCATGTCGTTGAAGACGATGGCCAGGAAAAGCCCGAGGAAGAAGGTGGAAGCCACGGACAGGAAGGCGAAAGCGAAAGTCCATACGGAGACCGAGAACAAGGCGCCCCTGATGGAAGAATCGGTGAACGCGCGGGTGAAGTTGTCAAAGCCTACATTGATGGACCAGCCGGGCATTAGCTGTGTTCCGTCTTCAGCGGTAAATGCGCCGACGCCGGTGTCCTTGTAGACCAGTCCGGTAGCCTGATCGGTCATTCTGTCTGCTGTTTCATCGTATTTCAGCGATGAGGTGTACTGGTAGGCAGTGCGGCCGTCGCTGGTGCGCAGCGTGCCATCTGCCGGGTCATCGCTGACCGGCACCTTCAACGAGGTGACCTCTTGCTGCCGGCCGAGCAGGTCCGCAAAAGTCAGTTCGGTGTAGTCCCCCATGGTTGCTGGATCCGCTGGCGACAGGGCATCGTTTTCATCGCCGATGAGCTGCTGGCCTTCGCGCTCGATGAGCATGGCCAGTCCGTCATCGCCGCTGTAGACCTTGACCGGATAGCCAGGTGAGCCTTCAACTCGTTCCTGATTGGATTGCAACAGTGCCGAGATGGCATCGGCCTTATCGGAGTTGTGGCCCGAACCGTAGTTGGTGAAGGCGATGTAGCCGGTGTATCCAATGACAAAAACTTGGAAGATCAGCAAGAAGATGGTGCCGGGCAACAAGTATTTGGCCGGGAGCCATCCCTTCTTGAAGTAGACGACGTTGATCAGCACGGTGATCACGGCAATGACGGCGGCAATGAACCATGCTTCGCGTCCCAGCGCCGTGAAGAACGCAAAAACCGCGGTGGCGTCCACGATCGCGATGAGAATGATCTTGGCCAGGATGGAGCCGAGGCTCGTGCCTGATGCGTTGGCGAAACGTTGTGCAGCCGGAGACAGCTTGCGTTTCGATTCGTCGTTGCGACGTGTCGGTGCCTCTGGGGCAGTCTTAGTCATCTTCCAGATGTCCCTGTCAGTAAAGTTCAGTTAGTGCTGGCCTAGTCAGGCGGCTGGAGCCGGCATGGCGCTGCGCCCGCTCCAGCTTGAGTGGTGCTTGCAGGCAGGCCTACTTGCTGATGGCCTTTTCGATATCCTCGGTCATCTGCTTCCAGCGCTTGGCCGGGTCGGCCTTGCCAGTAATGATTTCCGCCTCGGCTACACCCCAGAATTCCCAGACTGCTGCCATCTCCGGGATGTTGGGCATTGGCACCCCGTGGGCGCCAACCTCGCCGAAGGAAGCAATCATCTCGTCGGACTTGGCTGCTTCGAAGGCGGCCTTGTTCGCTGGCGGACGGTTGCCCACCTCGTAGAGGTCGGTCTGGACTTCCTCGGTGCCGATGTAGTTGGTCAGGAATTCGGTAGCTGCCAACAGGTTCTCGGTCTTGGAAGAAACGAAGAATCCCTGCACTGCGACAAAAGGCTGGGCTTCTTCGCCACCGGCCGTTGGAATCGGGTCAATGGCCAGGTTCATCTTGGCCTTTTCAGCCGCTTCCACATTCCACGGACCGGTCAGGAAGAATGGTGAATCGCCGGAGACGAACTTCTCTTTGGCGATGTCCGCATCAATGCTGGTTTTCAGGGTTCCAGCTTTGCCTTGCTCGGCCAGCCACTTTGCGAAGTCCACGCCGCCTTCATTGCCGATCTGTAGATCGGCCGGGTCGTAGGCCCCGGTTTCATCGGTGCCGAAAACCGGTGCCCCGAATGAGGTCTGGAATGGGTAGGCATGGAACGGGTCGCCCACATCGGTGACCTGAACCAGGAACGGGAATTCCGTGCCGGTTTCCTTGCCGGCTTCAATCATGTCGTCGAATGTCTCGGGCGCTTCATCCACCAGATCCGCGTTGCGCAGCAGTGCCAGGTTTTCAGTGGCATACGGGACACCGTAGGTGCTGCCCTCGTAGCTCATTGCGTCGATGGAAACATCCTGGAATTCCGAAGCCTTGTCGCCCAGCTCAACTGGCTGGACCACGCCGTTGTTCACAAGATTTCCCAGCCAGTCGTGCGCGCCAATGGTGATGTCCGGCCCCTTGCCGGTGGGCACCTGGCGCAGGAAATCTTCCTGGATCTTGGAGAAGTCCTTGATGACCAGGTCGACCTTGACGCCGGACTGCTTTTCGAAGTCTGCCGCGGCTTCCTTCAGCACTGGCTCGCGGTTTGCATCGACCCAAACAGTCAGGGAACCACCTGAAGCGGCAGCTGGCGAGGACTGTTCGGCTGCTGGGCTGGAGGAGGTTTCGGATGATCCGGATGCGCCGCAGGCGGTGAGCGACAGGGCTGCAATAGCCGTCAGTGCTCCGCCAAGAAGCCAGGGGCGTGTATTCACCTTCATGTGATGTCCTTTCGTGACAACTTTGTCCGAGGGGCCAATTCGGGTGCGGGAATCCCGCGGGCCGCCGATATGGCAGAGCAGGTGCGAGTGGCTCTTCGATTTGTAAGCGTTTCCAGAGTGGCACATATCACCAGCATTGGCAAGACGGCAGATAAAATCAGCCTTTTGGACAGAGTCTCGAAATTCGTGGCCCTCGTGAGCATTCCGAGTCCTAAAGGAATTTTGCAAGCGTTTACATTCTGTCGCGTTTCGATTATCGTTACGGGCATGACTCAAACTCGCGCAGAAGCAGATAACCCCTTGCAATCCGAAGATTCCCAATGGTGGCGCTCGTCGGTGATCTACCAGATCTACCCACGCTCATTTGCTGATTCCAACGCCGATGGCATGGGCGATCTGCGTGGCATTACCCAGCATCTGGAGAGCATCGCCCAACTATCGGTTGACGCTATTTGGCTTTCCCCGTTTTTCACCTCACCGCAGAAGGATGCAGGCTACGACGTCGCTGACTACTGCGATGTCGACCCGCTCTTCGGCACGCTTGAGGACTTTGATGAGATGGTTGCCCGGGCCCACGAGTTGGGGCTGAAAGTCATTATCGATCTGGTGCCAAACCACTGCTCGGACCAGCATCCCTGGTTCCAAGCGGCACTTGCTGCGGCCCCGGGTTCCCCGGAGCGTGATCGATTTATTTTCAAGGATCCTGTGCAGCAGGGCCACCCCAATAACTGGGAGTCGGTCTTCGGCGGGCCGATGTGGACGCCAACCACCAACCCGGACGGTAGCGCGGGCCAGTCGTACCTGCACATCTTCGATTCATCGCAGCCCGACTTCAACTGGAAAAACGAGGACGTGCGCGCGATGTTCCGCGACGTCTTGCGTTTCTGGCTAGACCGCGGCACCGACGGGTTCCGCGTAGACGTGGCCCACGGACTGATCAAGGCCGAGGGCCTTCCCGATTTCACCCCTGACCCGGCTGGCGCCTCGATGGGCGGCACCGAAGAACTCGCCCCTTGGTGGGGCCAGGACGGAGTGCACGAGATCTACCGCGAATGGCGCCAGGTGATCGATGAATACGAAGGCGACCGCGTCTTGTGCGCAGAGGCCTGGGTTAACCCGCTGTCGCTGATGGCCAAATGGGTTCGCAATGATGAAATGCACCAGGCCTTCAACTTCCCGTACCTCTCCTGCGACTACGATGCGCAGCAGCTGCGGGAAACCATAGATGAATCGCTCCACGAGTTTGGCGCGGTAGGGGCACCGAGCACGTGGGTCTTGTCCAACCACGACGTCGTGCGCCACGCCACCCGTTTGGCGCTGACCGACGAGAACCCCCAGGGCGAAGGCATCGGCCCCAAGACCCCGAACCTTCCCGATCCGGCCACCGGGCTGCGCCGGGCCCGATCCTCGACTGCGCTCATGCTCGCTCTTCCGGGCGGCGCGTACCTTTACCAGGGCGAGGAGCTCGGATTGCCCGAGGCCGTGGACCTGCCCGATGATGCCCGCCAGGATCCCACGTGGTTCCGCACCAATGGAGAACGCTACGGCCGCGATGGGTGCCGGGTCCCCCTGCCATGGAAGGGCAATGCCCCCTCCTTCGGCTTCAGCGACAGCGGCAAAAGCTGGCTTCCGCAGCCAACCTCGTGGGCTCCCTATGCCCGAGATCTGCAAACAGAAGACCCAGATTCGACATTGAACCTCTATCGCCGGCTGCTCCAGCTGCGCAAGGATCATGGCTTGGGCGCCGGCGGGCTTCAGTGGGTGCCAGGAGACCAGACGGACCTGCTGGCCTTCAGTAATGGCAAGGTGCTGGTCGTTGCCAACTTTGGAGACGCGCCGCTTGCGCTCCCGTCGCTCGCGCAGAACGCCCAAGAACTAGTTCGCAGCCAGCCCCGGGATAGCACAGCCCCGGGAATGATTCCCGCCGAAACCACAATGTGGTTCTTGCTGGCATAGCCAAGGCAATCAGTCCCGGCGTCGCGGACACCGGGTATCGTTGAACAGTGGCCGCGCTGTGCTGAATGCACTTTCACGCATATCGCGGCCACAAACTTGAAGGAAGGACGTATTGTGGCCGGGATCAAAGATGTCGCCCAAGCCGCCGGAGTCTCGGTGGCAACAGTCTCCCGCGCCCTGTCCGGGCGGGGATCGGTGTCAACCACCGCCCAGGAAGCGGTGCAACGCGCGGCTGCCGAGCTGGGATACGTCGTTTCATCCTCGGCCTCCGGGCTGGCCTCGGGCCGAACACGAAATATCGGCGTTCTCGTCCCGGTGATCAACCACTGGTTCTACGCCAGCGTCCTGGAAGGCATTTCCAGCATGCTCATGGACGAAGGCTACGACACCACGCTCTACCAGTTGACGAAAGATCGCATCCAGCGCGAAAAGGTCTTTTCCGACTTCCTCCTGCGCCAACGCGTCGATGCAGTCATCGCGGTCAATGTTGAGCTGAATTCCGAGGAAGTCCAGGCATTGCATGCACTGGACAAGCCCCTGGTGGGAGTCGGCGGTCCGCTGCCTGGCGTGCCCACGCTGCATGTTGACGATGAAGGAATCTCTGCGCTCGCGACCCAGCACCTGATTTCCCTGGGGCACCGGCGCATCGGGTTTATTGGCGGAAACGAGGAAACCGACGTGGATTTCCGCGTTCCAAGCCGTCGGCGCACCGGCTACGAGCAGGCGCTGGATCAGGCCGGCATCGAAATTGATGACAAGCTCTGCGTTGGCGCGGACTTCACCATGCCGCAGGCCTATGCAGCCGCCAAGCAATTATTGGGCGCCCCGATTGCGCGACCCACCGCTCTCATGGCTGCCAGCGACGAGATGGCCATTGGCGCGATTCTCGCGGCCCGTGATCTTGGATTGCAAGTCCCCCGCGACCTTTCGGTCATTGGCGTGGATAACCACGACCTTTCGGAAATGTTCGGTTTGACCACCATAGAGCAACGGCCTCATGAACAAGGCGAGTTGGCTGTTGCCATGCTGCTGCGGGCCATCCGCGGCGAAGAGCCTGCGCACGCGCACACAGTTGATCACCGCCTGGTGGTCCGCTCGTCAACCACGCGCCCCCTCGACGCGTCCTAGCCTGCCTGCTTCACAGCGCCCCCCTCACCTTCAGCACCATCTCCAGGCTTAAAAAGCTGCCCGCGCTGTTGGCCGGATCATTCGAATCCGGTCAACGGCGCGGGCAGGATGCTTCTGGATTGCTTTTTAGTGGGAAGTCCTCAAGTCTTCGGAGCTTCCTTCAACTTCTTCAACGTGCAGATTCCGTCCTCGGGTCTCGCCCACCCAGAACACCGCGGCCACCGAAATAATCGTCAGCACCATGATGTAGATGGCGATCGAAATCGATGCCCCAGTGGATTCCAGCAGAATCTGCGCCACCGTCGCAGCGAAAGCGCCGCCGAGAATAGCGCCAATGGCATAGCCGATCGAAATACCGGAGTAGCGCACGTGAGCCGGGAACATCTCTGCGTACATCGCCGACTGCGGACCGTAGGACAATCCCAGGCCCACGGTCAGCACAAAGATCGCCACCGCGTAGAGAACGATATTCCCGGTATCCACCAGCATGAACATCGGGATCATCCATACGAAGACAATCGCGTAGCCGATAAAAAAGGTTGTACGGCGTCCAATCAGATCCGAAAGCCATCCACCGACGAGGGTGAAGATCAGCCAGCCTACCGAACCGATGGTGGTCGCCAGCAGCACAGGTGCCACCGGCATCTTCAGGACTGCGGTGGTGTAGGAAATGAAGAACGCGATCACCAGATAGCCGGCGGCATTGTTGGACATGAAGATCAGCGCCGCCTGCAATACCTGCTTTGAGTGCTTGGCCATCAGTTCACGCAGTGGGGTGTGCTCTGCGGCCTTGCGCAGTGCCAGCTGCTTGAAGACCGGCGATTCCTCTACCGCGCGACGGATCATGTAGCCCACGAGGATCAGCAAAATCGAGAGCAAGAACGGAATGCGCCAGCCCCAAGCGGTAAATGCTTCTGGCGGCATGGCCACACGAAGAATGTAGAGCAGCCCCGTAGCCAGGATCATGCCGATCGGCACACCGATCTGCGGGTAGGCGCCAAAGTAGCCACGACTGCTCTTTGGTGCGTGCTCCACTGCCATCAATGCCGCGCCGCCCCATTCGCCGCCGGCTGAGAAGCCCTGGATGACGCGAAGCAGCACCAGCAGGATAGGTGCAGCAATACCGATCGAGGCGTAGGTGGGAAGAACGCCGATGAGCGCCGTAGCGGCACCCATCAAGATCAGGGTCAGGACCAGGATCTTCTTGCGCCCATACCGGTCGCCGAGATGGCCAGCCACGATAGCGCCCAGAGGACGGAAGAAGAAGGAAATGCCGATCATCGCGAAGGAGAGGATCTGAGCTAGTCCTGGATTCGACTCCCCCAGCGGCGCGAGAAACAGCGGTGCCAGCAAGGTGGCCGTGAGCTGCGCGAAGATGAAGAAGTCATACCACTCAATGGTGGTTCCCACGAGAGTTCCGGCGAGTACCCGGCGCTCTTCCTGGGTGCGAGTGACTGTAGATGACATGAGTTGCCCTTTGCCCGTTACTTTACCGACCGTTCGGACGGTATATTGTGCTCACTATCATAATCTGAGAGTGAAGCAGATCACAACACCGGCGGCTGGACGGCAAAGCTGGAAGCCAAGATCCGCCGCCCGCGTCCGAAGAGAATTCGGTGTTCTAATAGAGAACGACTAAAATTGCGGTTAAAGCAACCATTCAGCAGTCGCAAGGCTCACCGCGAGGGCGCTGACGAGCATAAATCAAATGCCATGCGCCAGATTGAAGTTCCATGCCTACTTCCCAGACCCTTTCCCGCGGAATCCGCGTCCTCGAAATGGTCGCCGACTCCCCGGTACACCTGTCGATTGCCGAAATTGCCGAGAAGCTTGAGGTCCATCGTTCTATTGCGTATCGAATCATCCGCACGCTCGAACAACACCACCTGCTCAATCGCGACGCGGGGGGCCACATTCGCCCCGCGTCAGGCCTAGCAGCCCTTGCCCGCTCCGTTCAGCATGACTTGCAGGCTACAGCAACCGCGGAACTCACAACTTTGGCCAATCAACTCTCGATGACAGCATTCGTCGCTGTGTGGGAATACGATCTGTGCACGACATTGCAGTCCGTGTCGCCGCTGAACTCGCAGCGCGCAATCGTCCATCGCCCTGGTTCGGTTCACGGCATGGACGTGGGCGCCGCGGGCATCGCCATCCAATCGAGCTACAGCAAGGAAGCCTGGGAAGCGATGGACAGCTCCGTTGCCTATCGCGATGCCGCAGCGCAAGCACGGCTCGACGGCTACGCCATGAGCGAGAACGAAGTTATCCAAGGTGTCACCTCGCTTGCCGTGCCCATCGAGCAGCCAGGGCAAGCTCCTGCAGCCCTCGCGGTCGTCTTCGCGACAAGCACCGTGGACTCATACCAGCCGGTGATTGAAGCGCTGAAGCTGTCAGCTGGACGGATCAGCCAGAAGCTGGCCCACTAGCAGCGGCCCCTCGTTTGGACAGGAAACCCGCAGCGGATCCGAGTTGGATCCGCTGCGGGTTTCCCTTAACTGCCTGCAAGTGCCCTAGCGAACCCTGGAGAGCGTCGGCGACTTGGCGACGATCACCTTCATCGCCAGCGCCGCGAGGAAGATGACTGCCGCGCCGCCGGTCGATACCCAAAACGCGCCCAAGTAGCCCAACGACTCGGCAAAGACTCCGGCCAAGCCATTGCCGATTGCCGTGCCGACGACGATGCCAGCCGAAAGCATCGTCATCACCGTGGACAAGCGGGAGGCCGGCGCGACTTCTCCGCCCAAGGTCATGACGGTGACGATTACGGGTCCCACGGCAAAACCTGCAATAAACAGTGCCACGATCATCCAAGGCGTCGTAGTAGCCATGTGAAGCCCGAAGCTCAAGATGGTCAATAGCGCACCACAGAGAATCCAGCGGTTGATCTGCCGGAAGTACTGTGGCCATGCAGCTACCGAGATGGCTGCGATGGCGCTGGACAAGCCCATGGCGCCGTAGAGCAGACCGCCTTCATTCGAATTTCCCTGGTCTCCGGCGAAGGCCAAAGTTCCAGCGGCCGACGAGCCAAAGACCGTGCCCAGTGCGATCATGCCCAACACCAGAGCGCTGATCGAAGCCACTTGGGCACCAGTGATCCGCGCCTTCTCGGTGGTCGCGGTGGCCGCGACCGGCTTGACCGCGCGACCGGTGGAGTGGGTGGCAAAAATCGGGACCAACACCAAGGTCATGATTGCCGCCAGATACAAGGGCAGCACCGGGTTTACCAGCGAAGCCAGCAGACCCACCGCTACCGGGCCAAAAACGAATCCCAATTCATCAAACATGGATTCCAGGCTCAAGGCAGCCGACAGGACCTTTGGATTCTTCTTCTGCTGGCGGGTCATGGCAATCCAGCGCACACGCGACATCGGGCCGACCTGGGGTCCGGTAGCACCGGTGATCAGGCACATGGTAACCAGCGGGGGCACCGATAATTCCGGGCCGCTATTTCCCAAAAGGGTGAGCAAAACCAGCAAGATGCTGTGGATCAAGGCGACGGTGACCAGGACGGGGCGTTGCCCGAAGCGGTCGGCAAGATAGCCAATGCTTGGTCCGCCTACGGCAGAACCAAGGCCAACCATGGCCGCTGCAAGTCCGCCCAAGGCGTAGGATCCGGTGGTGGCGGTGACCAGGGTCATCGACCCGATGGTAAGCATCGCCAAGGGAAGGCGGGCCAGGAATGTCAGTGGCAGGAACGAGGCTCCGACCAAGGGAACAAGCGCAGAGTAACCGGATTTCATCGCCGAATCCTCGCGTTTTTCTTTCGACAACGCATACTGAGTCAACAAAACTCCATAACGAAGCGTGCGCCGTCCCACACCCCCCGACGCACAAATTCCCAGACATGCCTGATGGCACTACCTTCAAGATAGCCACCAGCAAGCGGCAAGTCCAATCCTATTGGCCAGTGCCCAACAGGCTATCGCGCTGGATGGTCGAGCCGTGCTGGGTCTTGAGCACGGAAACCCGGTTGGTGATGCGTTGCTTCATCTCCGCAACGTGGGATACCAGGCCGATAGTTCGTCCGCCCGCGCGCAAGTTCTCCAGCGCTTGCATCACTTCTTCCAGAGTCTCGGCATCCAGGGACCCAAAGCCCTCATCAACAAAGAGGGTTTGCATGTCCACCGCGCCCGAGTGATGGGAAATCACATCTGCCAGGCCCAAGGCCAAAGCCAACGATGCCATGAACGTCTCGCCGCCGGACAGCGTTTGGGTTTCCCGGTACTTTCCGGTCCACGAGTCCAAAACCCGCAGCCCCAATCCGGACTTTGAATTCCCTTGCTTGGAATCATCATGATGCAGCGAATAGCGGCCACCGGACATCGCATCCAGGCGCTCGGTGGCGGCAATGGCTACTTCCTCCAGTCGGGCAGCCAAAACATAGGTGCTGAGCGTCATCTTGTAGAGGTTCTCTCCCCCGCCACGGATCACTTCAGCCAGCCCGCGCAAGCGCCGGTAGGCTTCGATCACCGGACCCGCATCTGCCCTAAGGAGCTGCAGCTGTCCAACCGACTCCTCGTGGCGTTCCAAGCACGTTGCCGCCAAAACCACGTGTTCGCGGGCCGTTTCATACTGTTCCTCTGCAGCTGCGGCCAGGGCACGCGATTGGAGAATTTCGTCATCGTTCGGAGCTTTGACGCCCTTCGCTTCCAGTTCCCGAGCCGCACGGCAGTCTTCGGATTTTTCGAGGGTTGCAATGGCGCTGGCAAGATCTGCATCCGCCCGTTGCACCTGCTTCAGCTTCTCGCGTTCTTCGCCATCCAGTACTGCGCCATCAAAGTCGCCAATGGTTTCAAAGCCGGCTTCCCTCCGTTCCCTATCCCACGTGGATTCGGCCTCGATCAACGCTTGCCGGGCTTCGAGCAGCTGGCGCAAGGCCTGCACGGAAGCGGCCAGCCCTTCGGATTTCCCCTGAAGCCCGCGGACCTGGTCAGAGAGGCTTTCCTTGCCAGCACGCAGCTCTTCCAGCTTCGCGTCAAGCTGTTCCAGCTGGGCGGCCAGCGACTGGGCGTTTTGCCGCGCCGTGGAATGCTCGAGGGTAGCTTGGGCTGCACGAGCCGTGCGCTGCTCGATCAGCGCGCGAAGCTGGTCGAGCTTTGCCACGCGGGCAGAGATCTCGGCTTGCTGCTTGCGTGCAAGTTCCAGCTGGATATGCGCCGCGCCCAGCTCCTCGCGCAATTGCGCGACGCTTCGTTCGCCCGCGGAGAACTGCGCCGTTTCCAGTTTGGCCGCCAGCGTGTCCCGTGCCTGGGCAGCCTTTTGTCCTTCAGCGCGGGCAGAGGCCACCAGCTCCTCGGAGATCTGGATCTGCTTATCGTCGATCAAAGCGGCATCAGCATCTGCTTGCGCCGGGGCGGGATGCTCCGCTGAACCGCACACCAGGCAAGGTTGCCCCTCCTCCAGCGCAGCTGCCAGGCGCAACGCGCTTTGGCCTAGTTGCTCGGTGCGCAGAGCCAACAAGCTTTTTTCAGCGTCGACAATCGTCAGCTCTTGTGCAATAGATTGCTCGCGGGCCGCGAGGACTTTCTTTTCCAGGTCATCACGGGTCAGCGCATGGGCAATTTGCGTTTCAGCCAGTTGCTGGCGTTCCTTGGCTCGCTGCAGGTTTTCACCAGCCCCGGCCTGGTCCAGGTCTTCGCTCTCCAATTTTTCGCGTTCAGTTTTCAATTGTTCGACCTCGGCCTCTGCCTGGTCCCGAGTCTTCTCATGCGTAGCCGCATTCTGTTCTGCCTTGGACACATCCTTGGCGAGGCAGACGCGACGCTTCTCTTCTGCCAGTGCAGACTTCGCAATGGCCAATTCCTCGGCAACATCAGTGCTTTCCTGGCGCAGCCTGTCCAGGCCCGATGCATCAGGTTCACAGGTCATGCTGACGGCCTGGCTTAGCCATAGCTGTTGTTGTTCCCAGGCGAATGTGGATTGCTGCAAGGCGGCCCGAGCGCTGTTGGCCTGCGCAAGATAGGCGCGCACTGCCGCAGCCTTGGCGTCTTTCTCCAGCTTGCTGCTGGCACTCACCGCTGCGCCATGGCCCTGTCCAAAGCGGCTCTGCAAAGTCTGCAGTTCACCAAGCCGGGCAAAAACGCGCCGGCGTTCTTCCAGCGCACGCGCATGATCGCCAGTGCGTGTTCTCTGCGTCCGCAGCTTTTGGGCTTCTGCTTCGGCCAGCCGGTGAACTTGGCCAATGCGGGCACGATAGTCCGCAAAATAATCGTCGGGAGAAGCCAGAACCGCTTCATCTTGCTCTCCTGGTTCGCTCAAAAGCTCGCGGCCGGCCAGGAAGGTTCGCGCTTCGGTGTGAATGGCCTCCTCAGATGCGCTCAGACGGGCTTCGAGGCTCTCAGTTTTCTTGCGTTCTTCGGAAAGACGCAAGGAAAATTCTTCTTCGATTCGCGCGTAGTCACTCGTATCGAAAAGATTGGCCAGAAGATCCTCGCGGTCTTTAGCCTTGGCCCTCAGGAAATCCGCAAACCCGCCTTGGGGCAGCATGACCACTTTGGTGAACTGTTCGCGATCAAGCCCCAAGAGACTTCCCAGCACATGTCCAACTTCGTCGTTGCGGGTCGAGAGTTCTTTCCACCCATCAGGGGTGAACTCCCGCAGCAAGCTGAAAGCCTTTTGCTCGGTGGTTTTGTTTTTGCCCCGCTTTGACGGGCGCATCCACGCAGGCGAGCGGGTCACTTCAAAGCGGCGATCGCCAATGGTCAGCTCGCAGAGAACTTCTGGCGCCAAATCGGCAGGTGCATGATCGGATCGAATTTGCCGGCTGCCGGTGCGGCTACCGGGCAACGTGCCGTACAGGGCATAACAAATCGCATCGAGGATGCTGGATTTTCCTGCGCCGGTGGGCCCGTCCAGGAGAAAGAGGCCACCCTCGGCGAGCTCGTCAAAGTCGATGTGCTCGCTTCCGGCAAAGGGGCCAAAAGCCTGAATCCGGAGTTGATGAATTCTCACTGGCTGACCTGCGCTTCCCGGGTGGCTCGGATAACGGCGGTGACGACCTCGCGTTCGGCTTCATCCGCCGCTCGTTCACGCACATGTTCCAGGAAGTCGCCCACCACCTCTTCGGTGTTGCTCGCCTTGGCCATCCGCTGGGCATAGCTGGAGGACTGGGATGCTTTTTCGCCGCCTTCGGGCGCAAAATTCAGCACCACGGTGTCGGGGAAGCGTGTGCGCAGTGCTGACATTGCCTCGGCTGGGCGCTCGGGATCGGTGAGCGTGATCTGGCACCAGGCTCCGATGGCATATTCAAGCTCCGGGTCGTTGAGCAAATCAGCCAGCCGGCCCTTGAGAACCGCCAATTTCTTCGGGACCGGGAGCAGGATTTCCTGGACTGTGCCCACGCCTTGCGCAGTGGTATCAATCAGCCACATGCCCTTGGTCTGGTTCACTTCGGAGAAGGAGTAGGCCAACGGCGAACCTGAATAGCGCACGTGCTCCCGTACTTTTTGGCGACCATGCAAGTGGCCCAAGGCGGTATAGCCAAAGTGCTCGAACAGCTCGACCGGAACCACATCCAGGTTTCCGGTGCTCAGCTCGCGCTCGGAGTCGCTGCCAATACCGCCGGCCGCGAACAGGTGCGCCATGGCCACGGAAACAATGGGCTTCTGCCCATTTTGCAGCGTCGCGAGGTGCCCGTCGATTTCATCGATTGCTGCCTGCACCACGGATTCGTGGCTGGCCTTGGCGGCTCCCAGGCGCTCCATCACCATGCGCGGTTCCAGATACGGAATGCCGTAGATGGCCACCTGGTGATCGGCTGCATCGCACACCACCGGAGCGAGCATGCGGTCAAGATCCGCGATGATGTGCACCCCGGCACTATCCAAAAGCCCAGAGCCAAAGCCCAACCGGGAGGCCGAGTCATGGTTGCCGCTGGTGATCACTACGGTGGCGCCGGTTCCCCGCAATTCGGACAGCGCCCAGTTGCACAGTTGGACGGCATCAACGTGGGGCAGGGCGCGGTCGTAGATGTCACCGGCGATCAGCACCACATCAACCTGCTGGCTGGCCGTGACATCGATGATTTCCTGGAGCACGCTGCGCTGTGCGTCAATCAGGGACGCACCGTGGAAGGTCCGGCCCAAATGCCAATCGGAGGTATGTAGCAATCGCATATTTCCAACCATATGCAATGTCGGGGACAACTTGGACATTAGAATGGAGCTGTGAATGAAACCGGTGAATCTGCACTCCTGCCAGAGAACTACTCAGACAAGGTGTTTGCGATCCTCCTCGGCTTAGCCGACGGCGCAACCCACGCCCGTGACGACATCGACCCCGGCGCCACCGAAATCCTCCCCCTCTACTTGGCCGACGGCCTGCTGGAAGCGTTGGAGTGGGCTCGTGATGGCGTTGCCAGCGACGAGGCAGCCTGCATGTGGCTTGCCGCGCTGCGCAGCTACAAGAAACTCACCGGGACTTTCCCCGCCGGCGCGCCCGAACCGCTGGGCCGCTGGATCGATAAGGAATTTCCCAAGGTGGAGATCTTCGAGAAAATCGCTGACGGCGATCCGCAGAATATCTCCGGATTGAACAGCGCCGATATGGGACAGCCAGGCCGCCCGACAGGCGCCGATGCCGACTCCACCGGGGTCTTGCCCCGCGCTGCGATCACTGCGCTGCTGGCCCGCGTGCCGCTGGGCACTACGGAAACCCTGGCTCGTTCGGCCGCCTTCCTGACCCACGATACCCAGGCAGCCAAAACTGCCGTAGCCGCAGCGAGGATCATTCGCTCGGCCATGGAACGCTCCGAGGAGTCGGCCAGCGAGTGGGACGGCCTGCTGGCTGAGCTTGAAGGCCCATCGGCCGAAGCCTTGCGCGCGGTGGTATCCAAAGTTCGCGAAAATATTTCGCTGTCGCCAGAAGATGCCTACAACGCGTACTTTGGCGACAACACGGAGGCAGAACCGGCCGAGTCCGACGTCTCGGCTGCTCCTGAGCCAGCCGTTTCAGCTCCGGAGGATCGGGACCCTGAAGTTGATGCCTACGCGGTGGCCCTGCTGGCGGCCGTCTATGGCACCGAAGCTGTTGGCGAACGTCCAGCCAGCGCGTTGGATGACATTATCTCGGAATTGCATGATCGCTGGATGGCCCTGCTCGTCTAGCGCAAGACCTAACGAATCACGGCGATGGCCGGCTCTGATGAGCCGGCCATCGCCGTTTTTCATGCTGGAGCTAGGCGGTCAGCCCGAAGCCGCCAACCATTTGCATGAATTCGCCTTCGGAAATGATCGTGACCTTCTGGCCCTTTTCGCGCAGGCGCAAAACGTGCTTGGCCTTGTTGGTCAACCGGCCGTTGGCCAGGTCCTGCGGGACAAATCCGTCGCCGACAACCAGGGCGGTGGTTGCGCGGGTAACCCGCGATGCGGTCTGCGCACCGTGTTCGGCGGCAAGTTCCTTGGCTTGCGGACGCGGCAGGGCCAAATTGCCGGTGAAGACCATGATCTGCCCGTAGAGCGGATGCCCCGGATCCGCCTGAAGATTTGGCGACGGGTTCGGCCCTTCCTGAGGCCAGTTATTGAACGCGTCCTGTGGCGGCAGCGGGTGGCCGGAGGCGAGCCATCCCTGGGCATCACGGGTAGCTCGCGAGTATTCGTCGCCCGGTTGCCATGCTGAGGTGAGTCCCAGGCGCACGCCATAGTGGTCTGCCGTTTCCAGCAGGGATTCCAAACCGCTGCGTTCAGCCATATCGATCATGGCCCACGCACATGCGGTGGAGTCGGCGAGCGCTTCGTGGTGATTATCGATGGGATGCCCGGCTTCTTCAGCCACAAAAGGCAGGGAGTAGCTGGGCAGGTCATAGGCCTTGCGGGAGAGCTTCACGGTGCACAGGTGCGCAATTTCCGGGACCGGGATTTCGCTGGCCTCCGAAGCGGCGCGAATCACGCCGGAGTCAAAAGAAGAATTATGGGCTACCAGTACATCCGAGCCGATGAAGTCCAGCAACTCCGGAAGCTTCTGCGTGACTCGTGGCGAGTCGATGACCATGTCCGGGGTGATGTGGTGGATCGACACATTGCGGGGGTCGAAGTGGTCAAAACCTGCCGGTGGCTTCATAAGCCACTGCTCGGTTTCAACTATTATTCCGGAACGTACTTTGACCAGGCCCACCGAACAGGCGGAGCCGATAAAACCGTTTGCTGTCTCAAAATCTACTGCTGTGAAGTCCAATGCCACGCCCAACAGCTTACTCCCTTATGCGGTGCTCTCGGCATCCGTGCCCACCCAAGCTATCCGAGCCGCGGCCGCTCATTAGCCGATCTGGAGCCTTCTGTCCGCCCTTGACCTGCAATAATCTGTCGAAATGCGGCCAAAGAGGTGCACAGCAAGCAGGACATATCACATAGTGAAGGACCGGATCGGGCCGGTCCGCAAACACTGCAGGCTCATGGGCGAAAGAGCTGGTCGTAGTAGCCGCTCAGTGCCGGATAATAATCGGGTTCGAAAACAACACCTGCGGGGTCGCCTCCTGCGGCCGCCATTGCCAGCCGATCAAGATAGAACTCCCAGCCCGGGCCCACGGACCCGGCCATCGCCGGGTCGATTCCCGGCATTTGGAAGATCAGCTCGCTGCCGTCGACCGACGTTTCAATGAATAGTTCCAGTTGCCAGGTTTGGCTTCCTTCTCCTGTACGCACTTTCAGGACGAAACCAGTCCTGTCGCACTCCAGGATTTCCACGCGCGCACTAGGGCGGCCTTCTTCAGCCAGCAACACCATGTCAACGGCGCCAGTGTACGGATTCCCGCTCCACGAACCGAACCAGAGTGCCAGGCATTCCGAGTCGACGAGATATTTCCATAATTCACCCGGAGCCTGGGAAAAATTTCGTCGAAGTTCCAATGCCCCGTTGGCTGCACGGGTTCCAGTGGCTCGGGTACTCATTCAAGTTCTCCTTCGTGCTCGGGAAGGGGACGACATGGCCGGCCGGCTGGCAATCGTCCTGAGTTGCAAAAAGAATAGCAAGGTTCAATCCCCGGTGGCCGAGTCCCAAGAGCTGCGGCAAACACCGCCCGATTCTTGTCCTCAGGAAACAGAAACCGGGCGGCGTGTGATTGACTCTGGCCTAGGCTGTGGCCTTGCGCAGCGTGACATAGGATCCTGTGGCCAGCAGCACGGCGGCCGCGCCTCCCCAGAGGGTGACCCCGGCTGCGGTCCAGGTCAGTGCCCAGTCCCAGAACTGACCCCAGAATTCAGTGAACGTGAAGATCGCAATGACCCCCAAGGTCAAAAGCCCAAGGGCGGTGAAGAATACCACCATGCCGGCCTGCCGCCAACGCATATAGATCGTGGCAATCAGGAAACCGATCATGAACAGCAAGACCATGAGCACGAAATAAAACATGATCTGAATGAACCAGCTATTGTCGGCGATCCACTGCATGGCGAAGAATCGTCCGTCCATGCCCCAGCCTCCGGTGGCGGTTTCAATGAGTCCCATGAGGTAGTAGAAAACCGAGAGCGCCAAGGCACAGGCGGAAAATAATGCCACAGTTCCGACATAGAAAGTCCGCCGCGAAATGCTCATCCCCAGGGAGAAGGGGAAGGTCATGGTCAGAGCCTGGATACCGAGTGCGAGAAAGTACCACATCGGTGCCTGGGCGCCACCGCCATAGAGCACGCCGTCACCGCCATTGCGGCGGACCAGCCACCAGATGGCGAGCGTAAAGAGGAAGGCGCTGACCAGGATCATCAGTGGAATGCCGATGAAGGTAGCCTTGTTTATCAGCTGCATTCGGGCAACTTTGATGGTGCGGTTCATGACCGGGCCTCCGTCTTGTCGCTTGTTGCTGCGGTTGCATCGCTCAAGGCGCTGCGCACTACGTATTGCTGCAGCGAGACCGGGCTCAAATCCAGTCCCATGAGCTTCGCCTGCTCCCGACGGCCTGCGTCCAGATCAGCTCTGATGGTGACGCTGGATAGCGCACCGAGCCCATCGCGATGCAGCACCGTGGCAGCGCCGATGAATTCTTGGACCTTGGCCGCCTCGCCGGTCACCGTCACGGCCGCGCCGCGCAGGTCTTCAGCGTCGGAGTCGATGACAATCCGGCCTTTGTCGATCACGATGACATGTTCAAGCAGGTTCGCGACCTCGTCGATCAGGTGGCTGGAAAGCACGATGGTTCTCGGGCATTCGGCAAAGTCCTCAACCAGGCGGTCGTAGAAAACCTGCCGGGCCACAGCATCCAGACCGAGGTATGGTTCGTCGAAAAAGGTAATTTCGGCGCGTGAGGCCATGCCGATGATGACGCCCACTGCGGAAAGCTGGCCCCGCGAGAGTTTCTTGATCCGGCGCTTGGTCGGCAGACCGAAGTCCTGAACCAGATTTTGCGCCAATTGCTCGTCCCAGTTCTCGAAGAACATTGCCGCCGCGGTGAAAGCCTGATGGACTTTGAAGTCCTCTGGGTACTTTTGGGATTCGCGGATGAAGCAGATGCGCGAGAGCGTTGGATCATGCTCAAATGGCTCATGCCCGAAGATCAGGGCGGAGCCGTGGTCCGGATAGTTCTGCCCGGTCAAGATGGACATCAGGGTGGTCTTGCCAGCGCCGTTGCGCCCGAGCAGACCGTAGATCCGATCGGGTTCCAGATCCAGGTTGATGTTGTCCAGCGCCCTGACGTCCTTGTAGGTCTTGGTCAGCTCGCGGGTGGCGATTGCAGTTGATTGTGTCATGCCGTTCCTCCCTGCCTAGTGATGAAGTTTCAGGTATCCGAACCGGTTTTGATCATGGCGACCAGTTCGTCGACGCCGATGCCGAGCTTGGAAGCCTCGGCGGTAAGAGGAGCAATGAATTGCTGCTGGAACTTTTCACGGCGCGCGCCGCGCAGCCGCTGTGGAGCACCCTGGGTCACAAACATGCCGATCCCCCGCTTCTTGTAGAGCAGCCCGTCTTCTACCAGTCGATTAATGCCCTTGGCTGCGGTGGCTGGATTAATTCGATAGAAAGCCGCAAATTCGTTGGTGGATGGCACTTGCGCCTCTTCAGCTAGAACACCAGAGATGATGTCGTTCTCAATCAGCTCAGCGATCTGCATGAAAATAGGTTTCGAATCATCGATCACGCCGGCTCCTCTCCATGTTCGCTCCCACCACTCGAGTTAGTGGGTTAGTTACTCATGCAACTAACCATAGAACCTAGTCCAGCAAAGCACAAGTGCTGATGGTTTGGTCTTCTGGGCATTCTCATAATGAATGCATACAAATTCCCAATTCACGTCGAAAATTCGCGTTATTCCGCGATTTTCAACACCCAGAAAGCATGGCTTTTCCGGACAACGAGTGGCGCTTGACCTGCCCCTTAGCTGTTACATGAGGTTGCCCTACGAACCGCACAGCAATCAATTCAAGACTTATGACAGCCCCCTTTTCGAAGAACTACAAGGAACTCCATGAACATCTTGCTTTTTGCGGCCGCCGACGTGGCCGCCATTTTGATCCTTACTTTCGGCCTCTACCTTCGCCGTCATCGGCGCCGGGATTTGGCTGTGTCCTACATCGGAATCAACATCGGAGTGTTCGCCGTGGCGACCGCCTTGGCCGGCAGCACCGTCAGCGCCGGACTGGGCATGGGACTTTTCGGAGTTCTTTCCATCATCCGCCTGCGCTCGACTGAACTGGAACAGCACGAAATCGCCTACTACTTCTCGGCCCTGGCCATCGGCCTGATCACCGGCATGGGCCCAACGCCCATCTGGCTTCCCCTGGCACTGGTGGGCCTCATCTTGATCGCGATGCTCGTAGCCGACCACGCAAAGGTCCTGCCTACTTACCGCCATCAGGAAGTCATCCTGGACCGGGCCATCGCCAACGATGAAGAGCTCCATGCCCACCTCGGCTTGCTCCTCAATGGAGCCACGATTCACCAGGCTGTGATCCAGCAGTTGGACCTGGTCAACGACAAAACAATCGTCAAGGTTCGGTTCTCAGCCCCACGAATCGGCCTCGTTGAACAACCGTCATCACGCACCGTCGAGAACCACGAAGTCATTACGGAGCAGACACGATGAATTTCACCGACCAGCTGGAAACCATAAGCCTCGATGAACTCAATGAAGCCGCCGCGCTCCAGACCCGCACAGACCGAAAATACATCCTGACCCAGCAGCAGGCCCGGGACGTCCTCCCGCTCTTGGCGCAGCAAGCACTGGTCCTGTCCATCGAAGGGCGCCGTGCATCGGCTTACACCTCGGTGTACTTCGATACCCCTGATCTGGCCAGCTTTCACCTGGCAGCGCATCCGCGCCGGCGCCGCTTCAAGATTCGCACCCGAAGCTACCTGGATACCGAACAGTGCTACCTGGAGGTGAAAACCGAAGGCGCCCGCGAACAGACGGTGAAGGAACGAATCGAACACCCCTTTGCAGCCCGTAGTGCGCTGGGCCGAGAATCGCTGGAATACATCCACGAGACTCTGGAGCACGAGCTGGGAACCTGCCCCATCGCACCAGCTGAACTCACTCCGGTCATTGATTCGTCCTACTCCCGCACCACCTTGTACCTGCCTCAATCGAACAGCCGCGTCACCGTGGACAACAACCTGATCTGGACGGAGCCACAGACCGGGTTCCGCCTCGAATGCAACGAAATCATCGTTGAAACTAAATCGGCCCTGAACGCCGGCCCAGCCGACAAATTGCTCTGGAGCCTCCAGATTCGACCATCTCGGATCTCAAAATTTGCCACCGGAATGAGCTTGATCCACCAGCATCTTCCAGCCAACCGCTGGCATAAGACAACCAAGCACAAACTATCCACCGCAGTATCCCTGCATCCTTAGGAGCATCATGATTGACTCACCCCGCCACCGGGCGCAGTCCCCGCGCCAATTCGGATTCAGAACCCCACGGGCCATGACTGCCGTCGCATCATTCTCCATTGCCGCACTGGCACTTGCAGGTTGCACCAATGCAGCGTCGGCGCAGAGTGTCGTGAACACCGATATCAGCACCGAAACAGCAGCATTTTTCAACGCAGATTCCGTACATGAGATCAGTGTGAGCGCTGAACCCGACGACATCACCGCCGCGCTGAAGGCCTATGCGGCTGACGGAACAAAAGATTGGATTTCCGCCGAGGTCACCATTGACGGGACAACATTCAAAAACGTGGGCATGAAGCTGAAGGGGAACTCCACTCTTCGCGGCGCTGACGAATCTTCGGATCCCGCATCGCTGCCATGGATTCTGCGGCTGGACAAGTTCGAAGCCAACCAGAGCTATTCGGGACGAACAGAGTTTGTCATCAGGACCAATTCCAGCGAATCCTCGCTGAATGAGGCCGTGGCCCTTGAACTTCTTGGAGAAGCGGGCCTTGCCACCGAGCATGCGGCGGCCACTCGCTTCTCGCTGAACGGTTCAGATGCCGAACTGCGCCTGGTCATAGACAACCCCTCCGATGAGCTTTACAGCGAAGAGACTTTTGATGGCGAGGGCATCACCTACAAGGCCGATGCCGATGGCGACTACTCCTACCGCGGAGGGGCAGCCAGCGACTATGAATCTGCCTTTGAAGTGGAATCCGGGGCGGACGATCTCACGCCGGTGGCCACGTTCCTGGATTTTGTGAACAACTCGTCGGATGAAGATTTCTCCAGCCAGCTATCGGACTACCTGGACACCGGCCAGTTCGCAACATACTTGGCCATGCAGGATCTGGTGTCAAACACCGACGACATTGACGGACCGGGCAACAACTCATTCCTGCGATATGACGCAGCCACAAAGAAGATGACGGTAGTCGCGTGGGATCAGAACCTTTCCTTCGGTTCTGGCCCAGGCGGGATGGGCGGCGGCGGCCCAATGGGTGGCGGCAACGGAGATGAGCCCGGCAAGATGGATGCCGATTCATTGCTCACCAGCATGTTGCCGGACGGCTTGAAGCTCGCCGATGCCAAGAAGCAAATCGAGGCAGGAACGGTTCCTGACGGCGTCGAGCTCCCCGAACAGATGACTTTGGAAGACGGCACCAAACTGATCGACGTGCTGAAGGATCTGGCCAAAGGCGACATGCCAGATGGCCTGTCCTTCGGCGGCGGCGGGCAGCGGCCTGGGATGAATGGCCAAGGTGGCGCGCCCGATGGGACCATGGCTCCCCCAGAGCAGAAATCAACGGACGACACCAAAGCCACTGGCGACACGACGCAGGCCACCAAGGACAATCCTGCAGGCGGCCAAAACGGCGGCAAGTCGATGGGCGGGAAATCCAACCCGCTGGTGACCCGGTTCCTGGCGGATGAAGACTTCAAGGCACAGTATGAAGCTGCCAAGACCGAGCTGGCAGACAAGCTCTATGAATCCGGCACCGCCGAGGAAATCCTAGACAAGTGGACCACGCTGTTGAATAACGAAGCCAGCGACCTGATCGATTCAGAAACGGTGAGCAGCGAAGCGGACGCCATCCGTTCGCATTTCACTTCGGATCCAGCGCAGTCATCCACCCCAAGCTCCCAGCAGCCCACTACCGCTCCAAAGACCGAAGAAGATGAAGCAACGCCTAGCGCTTCAACGACTTCCAATTCCTGATACCGGGCAGCTCGGCAGCCTGGCCGGGCATGGCAAACGCCAGCTGGCACTTTCCACGAGGGGAGGTGCCAGCTGGCGTTATGCGGTGAAAATCAGTTGTTCTCCAAGGCCTTGCTCACGGCCGCCACGATCGCAGGCAGCAAGGCAGCGAATGCCCGAGCGCGATGCGAGATCGCGTTCTTCTCTTCCGGCGTGTGCTCTGCCATCGACTTGCCCGCCCCGGCCGGTTCAAAGATGGGGTCATACCCGAAGCCATGCTCGCCGGCACGTTCGGTACGCAGCAGGCCCTCGACCTGACCCAGCTCAACGTGCTCGCCGCCTTGAGGAGTTGCCAAAGCGGCGGCACAGACAAACTGCGCTCCGCGATGCTCAGCGGCGATATCGCCAAGCTGCGCGAGCAGCAAGTCGATATTTGCCTCGTCATTTCCGTGGACACCGGACCAGCGAGCCGAGAAAATGCCCGGCGCGCCACCGAGCACGTCGACGCTCAAGCCTGAATCGTCGGCGAGCGCAACCAGTCCAGTGGACGCGGCAATTTCACGGGCCTTTTTCAGCGCGTTGCCCTGGAAGGTCACCTGGTCTTCGACCGGATCCGTGGCCCCCGCAGTGGCGGCGTCAATGACCTGGGTGTCGACATCCAGGCCTGGCACCTGTCCGCGCAGCAATTCGCGAAGCTCACGCAGCTTGCCCTGGTTATGCGAAGCGAGAACTAGAACGGGCTGGCTCATTTGCTGTTTTTCAAGGTGTCGCGCTGGATCTGTGCCAGCTCGTTGGTTCCGCCCAAGGCAAGATCAAGCAGCGAATCCAGTTCGGAGCGCTTGAATGGCACGCCTTCGGCGGTGCCCTGAACTTCGACGAAGTCGCCGGAACCGGTGACCACGACGTTCATGTCGGTCTCGGCGCGGACGTCTTCCTCGTACGGCAGGTCAAGCATTGGGGTGCCGTCGATGATGCCGACGGAGATGGCGGCGACCGAGTCGGTGAGCACCTTGGCGTTTTCCTTCACGATGCCCTGCGAACGGGCCCAGGAAATGGCTTCTGCCAATGCCACATAGGCGCCGGTGATTGCCGCGGTACGGGTGCCGCCGTCGGCCTGCAGCACGTCGCAGTCAAGAACGATGGTGTTTTCGCCCAGCGCCTTGGTATCCACTACTGCGCGCAGCGAGCGTCCGATAAGGCGCGAGATCTCGTGGGTGCGTCCGGACAGCTTGCCCTTGACCGATTCGCGGGAGTTGCGGGTGTTCGTGGCACGCGGCAGCATGGCGTATTCGGCGGTGACCCAGCCGGTGCCCTGGCCCTTGAGCCAGCGCGGCACCCCTTCAGTGAACGAAGCGGTGCACAGTACCCGGGTGCTGCCGAATTCAATCAGTGCAGAACCTTCGGCCTGGGCGGACCAGCCGCGGGTGATGGTGATGTCTCGAAGTTGCGCGGCTCCTCGGCCGTCAGCGCGTAAAGTCATGGTTCCATCCTAACCACGCTGGAGACCAGAATTTCACGAGATGGCCCTAGCATTACGGTGAAATGCACCTCGCCGGCGCTCTGCTTCATCGCCAGCCTCCGGGAATTGGTGCGATGGGTCGTGCAGAAACACTAGAACAGCGCCTTCGAATCTGAGTTGCCGATTCAATGGCGCTGTTCTTTTGCTGGATCTCTACTTCTTGCGCTTGAGCAGCGGGAACTTGCGCGTCTTTTCATAAGAGATGGTCGGCAAAGTTCCGGTACGCGTCTTGAGGTAATCGGTACCGCGTTCCCCCTTGAACAGGGTGGGGTCCTTTTCTTCCTTCAGGCTGCCCGAATAGACGCCGTAGGTCACGCCGGATACCGCCACGGCAATGCCGCCGTTATAGGTTCCCTTGGCTTCCTCGACGACCTTGTTGATATCGGTCCAGACGGGAATGTGAGTCAAGAGCATGCGTTCAACGCCAGCAGCCGTGGCCATCTCGCCGGCTCGCTTGCCGGTCAGGTGCACCCCGTCGATGTGGTCATCGCGGCCTTCTTCAAAGGCAGCCTCGCAGAGGAACATGTCGGCGTCCTTGGCCGCTTCCACCAGGCCATCGCAGGTGTCGGTATCGCCCGAGTACGTCAGTACGCTGGTCAGCAGCTCACCGTCCGGGCCGGGTTCACTGGCCTCCACGCGCAAGGCGTAGGCTTCTTCGATCGGGTGGCGCACCGGATATGGGGTGATGGTGAATGGACCGATTTTCACTGGCTTATTCGGCTGCCAAACCTGGAAGTCGTAATCCTTGGCCATGGTGTCGCCCTCGGGCAAGGAATAGGCAGTTTCGATTCGGTCTGCGGTCGCTTCGGGACCGTGCACCAGCATCCGGTCGCGGCCCCAGCCGTTCGGATCCCAGCGGATCGCAACGTGCAAGCCGCAAAGGTCCATGCAGTGGTCCGGGTGCAGATGGGAAATCATGATCCCGTCAATGTCCTTGAGATCCGTGTAGCGCTGCAAAACACCCAGCGCGCCGGAGCCTAGATCCAGGAGGATCCTCCAGTCGCGCGTGCCATCAAAGGCCGACACCAGGTAGCAGGACGCGGGTGACCCCGGTCCCGGGAACGACCCGGTGCATCCAATGATGGTCAGCTTCATTCGTTTCTCGCTTTCGACGCGGCGATCATTTGCGGAGTAATCCGCGCAATAGCGCCGGTCGGGTAGTGGGCGGCCACATGGTCCACGTGGCGCACCTGCAACACCTCGGGTCCGAGGAAACGGCGAGCCAGTACACCAAAACTATCAGCGTTGCCTGTGGCAAGGAACTCATGACGCGCCGCGATGCCGTCTTCGCGCACCAGCGAATGCCGCGTCAAGGCACGGAAAACATCCTTTGCTGTTTCTTCCGCACTGGAAACCAATGTGACGCCATCACCCATTACATAGGAAATCACGCCGGTCAGCAGCGGATAGTGGGTGCATCCCAGAATCAGGGTATCCACGCCTGCTTCCTGCAACGGCGCCAGGTACTCCTGGGCGATCTGCAGTAGTTCGGCTCCTGCGGTAATGCCGGATTCCACGAACTCTACGAATCGCGGGCACGCCACCGAGGTCACCTGCAAGTTCGGAGCGGCGGCAAAGGCGTCTTCGTAGGCGCGCGAGCCCACCGTGGCTTGCGTTCCGATGATCCCGATCTTGCCATTCTTGGAGCCGGCCACCGCACGTCGCACGGCCGGCTGGATGACTTCCACCACCGGGATTCCGTATCGGGCAGTGTACCGTTCACGGGCATCGCGCAGCACTGCGGCCGAAGCTGAATTGCACGCGATCACCAGCAGCTTCACGCCGGCATCCACCAATTCGTCCATGACGCCCAAGGCGTTGGCCCGCACCTGGGCAATAGGCAACGGGCCATAGGGGGAATTAGCGGTGTCCCCCACATAGATCAGCGACTCGCCGGGCAGCTGGTCGATAATCGCGCGGGCGACGGTCAATCCCCCGACCCCGGAATCGAAAATGCCGATAGGCGTATCGGAGTCGGGAACTGAAACCTGGCCGGTGGCAAAATAGGAATTCATCGATCAGGACTCCGCATCCATCAGTGCACCCATCAACGTATCTTGTACCCACGAAACCAGGTTGTAGACCAAGGCCAGGTACTCTTCGGGAGTTTCAACGTCGGCGGCATCCAGCATCTCGGAAACCCGTGCGGCATCTTGCTCATCGCGGATCGCCAGGCGCTCGGCCAGAACCAGCCGGACATCGTTCAGCGCCTGGGCGAAGCGCTGCGCCTTGTCCTTGTCCAACACGATCTTGTCGGTTTCCAGAAGGAACTGGGCCTCGCGCAGCCGGCCGGATTTTTGCGCAATCAGGTCCGCTTCGGTCAGCCGCCGGTGCTCTGCAGCCACCACCGGGTCATCACTGGCATCGGGCAGAAGCTTGGCCAGCGCCGGATCGGAGACCGGAGGCAAATCCATCGACTCGGGACGCATCCCGGTCAGTGCGTACAAGGGGTCGATGTCCTCGGGCAGCCGATGCACTTCGGCACGTTCTTCGAGCATGGTGATCACATCGCCGAAAAGCTCGCGGAGCAGCTTGCGCTCAGCCGAGTGCAGGGTGCCGGTAATTCCGTGGGCACCGTTTTTAAAGGCCTTCGCCACGCTCAGGCCCCCTGGGTCATGGTCGCATTGAGCCCGAATCCGTGCATGGCCTGGACATCCGATTCGATGGCCTCGCGGCTGCCACTGCGCACGGCGCAAAAACCATCATGGTGCACCTGCATCATGAGCTGTTCGGCCTTTTCTGCGCTGAAACCGAAGTAGGAACGGAACACATAAGCCACGTAGCTCATCAGGTTCACCGGGTCATTCCACACGATCAAGCGCCAGGGCTTTTCGTTGGTGGCGGCTGTTTCCATTTCGGGAAGTACATCGGGCATTGCGGTCATGATCCCTATTTTACGCGTGGATTCTGAACGCCACGCAGGACACGGTAAATATCACCTTCAGCGTGAGGCGTTATACAGTAAAACCGGTCTGCCAGAACGTGCAGCACCACCGCTGATACTTTTTTCGATCCCCAGGAGCGTCCCATGCGCACCAGCCTCTTCACCGACCACTACGAGTTGACCATGCTTCAGGCGGCCCTCGAGTCCGGTGCGGCCCACCGCCCATCCGTGTTCGAAGCTTTCGCACGGCGCTTGCCAGAGGGTCGACGCTACGGCGTAGTCGGCGGCACCGGCCGCCTGCTGGAAGGACTGGTCGGCTTCCAGTTCGACGAGGAACAGCTCCGCTTCCTCTCCGATCACCGGGTGGTGAACGCGCAGACCATCAAATACCTGGAAAACTACCGTTTCAGCGGAAATATCTCCGGCTACGCCGAAGGCGAGCTCTACTTCCCCAATTCGCCCTTGCTGACCGTGGAATCCACCTTCGCCGAAGCCTGTGTGATTGAAACCTACCTGCTGTCGGTCATGAACCATGACTCGGCCATTGCCTCGGCGGCTTCGCGCATGATCGCTTCGGCCGGGGATCGCCCCTGCATTGAAATGGGTTCGCGCCGCACCCATGAAGAGTCGGCTGTCGCCGCCGCTCGCGCTGCGATGATCGCCGGGTTCACCTCGACCTCGAATCTGGAAGCCGGCGCGCGCTATGGGCTGAAGACCGTGGGCACCTCCGCCCACTCGTTCACGCTGCTGCATGATTCCGAGCGGGCAGCCTTCGAAGCCCAGGTGGCGTCGCTGGGCAAGGACACCATCTTGCTCGTGGATACCTATGATGTCGAGAACGGGGTGCGCACCGCCGTCGAGGTCGCCGGCCCTGAACTGGGCGGTGTCCGGCTGGATTCAGGCGACCTGGTGCAGCAGGCCGGCTGGGTGCGCCAGCTGCTCGATGACCTGGGCAACTGGAACACCAAGATCACCGTCACTTCCGATCTGGACGAGTATGCGATTGCCGCATTGGCCAGCGCGCCGGTTGATGCCTATGGCGTGGGCACCGCTCTGGTCACCGGTTCCGGGCACCCCACCGCTTCGATGGTCTACAAGCTGGTGGCCCGACAGGATGATGCCGGCAGCTGGATCCCGGTGGCCAAGGCTGCCGCCAACAAGGCCAGCGTCGGCGGGCGCAAGCACGCGGTGCGACAGCTCAATGACCGCGACCGCGCCGTGGCCGAGATTGTCTCCACCACCGAGCACACCACCGGAGGCCCAGAGCGCGACTTGGTGGTGCCGCTGGTGGTCAATGGGGAGATCGACATGTCGTACACGGGTGCAGCAGGAGTCCACAAGGCCACCGAACGACACCGTGCTTCAACCCAGGAACTGCCCGGCATAGCCCGCAAGCTGCAGCGCGGCGAGCCAGTGATCCCAACGATCATGATCCAGGACTGAAAACACACGAAAATCTCAGTTGCGGGCCGTAACCTTTCCTCACGTGGAATCGCCGGCCCGCCTCAAGGAGCACGCTATGACCCGAGCCCTGTTGATCATTGATCTGCAACCTGACTTTTGCGAAGGCGGGGCCTTGCCCGTAACCGGTGGAAACGCCGTAGCTGCGGCCATCGCCAGCGACGTGGCCGAACGCCGCCAAAGCTATTCGGCCATTGTCACCACGCAGGACTGGCACATTGATCCTGGATCCCATTTTTCCGCATCGCCCGATTTTGTTGATTCGTGGCCGGTGCATTGCGTCGCAGGCACCGATGGCGCGGCACTGCATCCACTGCTCCGGGAAATACCGGTCGATGCCCGCTTCGCCAAGGGCCGTTATACCGCTGCGTATTCGGGCTTCGAAGCACGCGAGCTGGATCCATCGGCGCCGCTCGGAGACGAGAACGGCATGCTTTTGGCGCCCTGGCTGGCCGCCCGTGGCATTACCGCAGTAGATATCGTGGGTCTCGCCGCGGATCATTGCGTACGCGCCACCGCCCTGGATGCCGCGGCCGAAGGACTTGCCACTACGGTGATTTCGCCATTGACCGCTGCAGTCAGCCCTGAAATGCTGCCAGAAGTCCACGATGAACTCCGCGCTTCCGGCGTGACCGTTCTGAGCCTCGGCTGATACTGGCCCACTAGCGGCCAAGGCCGCATCCTAGCCCCTGCACTGGGCAATGCGCTTGACCGGCGGCCAGTGTATGGCATGCTGAGGGCACAGGTGATGTCCGGAGAAGGGATGAACATGCGAAAGCTCGTGTACTACGTGGCCTCGACACTAGACGGCTATATTGCCGGCCCAGATGGCGGCGATCCCAGCGGAGAACCGTATTTTCCGGTTACCAAGAGCGACATCGATTTCATCGTCGGGCAATACCCCGAGACTCTGCCTGCGCCAGCGCGCCAGGCCTTGGGCGTCAGCGGTCCAGGCCATGTCTTCGACACAGTGCTGGAAGGCCGGGCTTCCTACGAAGTCGGGTTGGCCGCCGGGCTTAGCAATGCCTATCCGCACCTTCGCCATCTGGTTTTCTCAACTACGCTCACGGCCGAGGATCCATCCATCGAAGTGGTCCGGGGCCAGGCACTGGAACGGGTTCGCGAGCTCAAATCGGAGGAAGGCAAAAACCTTTGGCTGGTGGGCGGCGGAACCCTGGCGCACAGCCTGCTTCCGGAAATCGACCGCCTCGTGCTCAAACAGCACAGCTCGATCATCGGTTCGGGCATCCCGCTGTTCAACGGCCCGTTCCAGATCCATTCCTTCCGCCTCAGCGGGGAAACAGCACTGGACTCAGGTGTGCGGGTCTTGACCTACGATCGTGTTTGAGCTGCTCGAAATCGACCGGGCACCCGGTGCTGCCGAACAGTCTTGATGACCGGGAACAGTGCTCAAGCCGGGAAATCCAAGGCCTGGAAAACCTTCGCACTGCAGGTCACCTAAAATTTATCCATGCCCCGGCCGCCATTCGAGGATTTTTTTGCCTTTTGCTTTCCGACCGCGTTCGGATCAGCGCCATGCAAGAAAGCCCGTCGCAGCCCGCACCCCGTCAACACGATCAGAGTCGCGAACTTGCAGCCTCCCCCGTCCGGGACACGCAACATCGCCGAATATCGTCATGCCTGCGATGACCGAGATGACCACCTCAATTCCGGTGCATGTCGCGGTCAGCGGACCGGCGTCCCTGCTTTCCAACTCCCGGATGCAGGCAAGGATGGCGCTGCGGTGTTGCCGGGAACCAAGCCGACCATCGGTTCGCGGGGTCTAGATATGCCGCTGCTGCCCGGGCACGATCTCCACGATAGCGCTGGGCATCAGCCGATAATACCCTTTGGGCATGCCTGAATTGTGGCGCCTGGTTCTCTCAAGGTTCCTATTTGCGACCGACGAACCAGTCCTGCAACTTGTCGATGCGCGCCTGCAGCTGGTCCGCGGTAGCCTGCGGCACCGCTGGTCCCCCGCACACGCTGCGCAGCTTGTTGTGGACCTGACCGTGCGGCATCCCGGTGCGGGCAGCCCACGCCGAGACATTCTTGGACAGCTTGGAGCGCAAATCCATCATCCGCCGGTGATCCGAAACCGGTTCAGGCTTGGTCCCGCCCCGATTAATCTGCTTGCTCTGCTGCTTGCGCAGCAACTCGGAGACCTGATCGGTTTCCAGCAACCCTGGAATGCCGAGGAAACCGAGTTCTTCATCGCTGCCGATATCAGCACCGGTGCCGAATTCCCCGCCGTCAAAGAGCACCCGGTCAAAAGAAGCCTGGGAATTGAGCGCCTCGAACTTGTTGCGCACCAGATCGTCGCTGGCTTTGTCTTCCTTGTTGGCTTCCTCGAGCAGGGAATCGTCCAGGCCGTCTTCGTCCTTGGAGCCTTCCTTGTCCAAGGCATGGTCGCGCTCGACTTCCATCTCATTGGCCAAGGCCATCAGGATCGGCACCGAGGGCAGGAAGACGCTGGCAACTTCACCGCGCTTGCGGCTTCGCACAAAGCGCCCGACAGCCTGGGCGAAGAACAATGGAGTCGAGGTGCTGGTGGCGTAGACGCCAACACAGAGCCGAGGCACGTCGACGCCTTCGGACACCATGCGAACGGCCACCATCCAGCGGGCCTCGGAGGCGGAGAAGTCGTCAATTTTCTGCGACGCCTTGGGATCGTCGGAAAGAATGGTGGTGACCTTCTCCCCGCAAATGGCCTCAAGCTGGGCAGCATATCCGCGGGCATCTTCATGATCGGTGGCGATAACGAGCCCGCCAGCGTCCTTGACCGTGCGGCGCACTTCTGACAACCGCCGGTCAGCTGCCTGCAGCACCGAAGGGATCCAGTCGCCATGGGGGTCCAGCGCCGTGCGCCAGGCATGGGCGGTGACATCCTTGGTGAACCCCTCGCCGAGGTTGGCTTCCATTTCCTCGCCGGCAGCGGTGCGCCAACGCATATTGCCCGAGTAGGCCATGAAGAGCACCGGACGAACCACGTGGTCGGCTAGCGCGTTGCCGTAGCCATAGGTGTAGTCGGCCTTGGAACGGCGAATCCCGTCGCCCTCGTCGATGTACTGCACAAAGGGAATCGGCGCGGCATCCGAGCGGAACGGCGTTCCGGTCAGCGCCAAGCGGCGTGTTGCTGGTTCAAAGGCTTCGCGGATGCCATCGCCCCAGGACAGGGCGTCACCTGCGTGGTGCACCTCATCCATGATCACCAGGGTGCGGGCATTCTCGGTCTTGGCGCGGTGCACCGCTGGCTTCAAGGCCACCTGCGCATAGGTCACGACCACGCCCATGTAGTGCGAGCCATGGCGCCCATCAGAGTTCTTGTAATTCGGGTCCAGGGCGATACCCACGCGTGCAGCCGAGTCGGCCCACTGCTTTTTCAAGTGGTCGGTCGGGGCAACAACGATCATGCGGTTGATCTTGCCGGAGTCGATCAGCACCTTGGCCAGGCGCAGCGCGAAGGTGGTCTTGCCTGCGCCAGGTGTTGCCACGGCCATGAAGTCCCTGGGCTCGGTTTCAAAGTACTGGGCCAAGGCCTCGGCCTGCCAAGCGCGAAGCTTGGGCCCGGTTCCCCAGGCTGCACGTTCCGGATACGCTACGGGGAGCTTGTCTTCCAGTGGAAGCTTGTCGCCAAAATCAAAGAGTGTCTCGGTCATATACCTTTTCCCGGCCGCGTGCTGTGTGTGAAGTAGTGCTGTTTTTCTCGGGCACTACCCCATCAAGGAGTCGTAGACTTCCTTGCACTCAGGGCATACCGGGAACTTCTTCGGGTCTCGACCCGGGGTCCAGACCTTGCCGCACAAAGCGATCACTGGTTCGCCGGAGAGCGCCGACTCCATGATCTTTTCCTTCTGCACGTAGTGGGCAAATCGCTCATGATCGCCGGCCTCGACACTCTGGGTAGTCTCGGTACGCTCGATTGTCGCTGTGCCGCCACGGGTTTCTTCAGACTGTTCCACCATGCCTTCAAGTCTAATACGGATTAGCCCCGCTGTCCGTCCGATCGGCATGGGAGATTATCCACATCCACGGCAAATTCGCCCCTTGTTTCCGCGTTCTCCTGCGGGCTGTGGCGGCGTTCTGCCAGTGATTAACCACGAAGAATGATCGCCAACAACGACACGGAGCCATCAGCCAGATTCCGGATCTGGCTGATGGCTCCGTGTCTCTTCGGAAGCAAGGAACGTTATTTGTTGAGCATGACGGCTTGCATCAATTCGGGGGTCCGCTGCTCGTACCATTTGCCGCCCAGGGCGATTCCGCCGAACAGCAGCCCAACGCCGAGCACCAGGCCGATGCCCAAGGTCAGCAAGCCCAGGCCCTGCGATTCCTGGAACCACCCCATCAGGTACGGAATGAACACCGGAATCAGCAAGATCGCCATGGTGCCGATGGTGGCCAGCTGCGTCACCGCTACGCGCAGGCCGTTGCCCGGCGGGGTTTTCATCGGGTTATCCCCCGGCAGGGGCACCGCATAGGTATAGCGCGCCGAGGCCACCGAGGCCACGCCGAGGGCAACCAGCAAAGCGGCAAGGGATAGCCCCAGGTCCCCCGGGATCCGCCATGCCTCACCGGCGATGGCGCCAGGCAGGATGGCCGCTGCCAGCACCGGGATAATCGACAGCGCAAAGCAGGCCAGTGCGCGCCCGGCGCGGTCCGCACGCCCCGAAACTCCGGTCAGCACGTGCAGGGCAAAGGCAGTGTTGTCATAGGAAATATCCGCTGAAATGGAAAAGCCGAGCAGGACTCCAATCAAGGGTCCCAACAGGTACATCATGGTGTAGTTTCCGGACTGGCTGCCGGTGAACCAGAAGAGCAGCGGCAATACCGGCACCATCAGCACCCCGATGGCGTAGCGCGGGTCCTTGAGCCAATAAGTCAGTGCGCGGGCGGTCACCGCGCCAGTGGGCGTCCCCGGGGTGTACTTGAAAAAGCCCAGTCCGCTGTGCTTGGCGGCCCGCTGTTGAGGCGGAGGGGTGACCGTGGCCTGCGCCGTCGCCCGGTTCACCAGCCAATACAGTCCACCCAGGTAGACCGCCGCAAGAATCAAGCAGACGGCAAATTGCAGGTAATCGCCGTGGGCCAGCGCACCGGGCAGGGCCGCGGCGGCTCCCAGCGGCGTGTAGGCCAGGACGCTGGCGATCGGGCCGACCCAGTCCAGCAGGCTGTTGGCGGCCGAGGCGATCGAGGAGATGATCGGCCCCAAGCAGATCAGCAGCAAGAACAGCACGGCGAAGGTCAGTTCCCGGAAGCGGCGCTTGGCACGCAGGGCCGTGGCCAAGATCGTCAAATACTGGCAGACCAGGACGGCCATCACCGCGGTGGCGATGGCCGCCACGACGGCAATCGGCAGCACCAGCGGATCAAGCCGCCAGATCAGCGACCCTCCAACCAGGCCGATAATCGTCAAGATCGCCGGAACCGAGATGAAGCCGGAGAGCACCAGCGCCGGGCCCAGGACCTTCTGCGGAATGCCGAAGTGCACAAAGCGCGAAGGCTCCAAGGTCAGGTCAACACCGGTCAGCAGCGGCGGAATGATGGCCCAGCCAAGCACCGCCAGTGAACCGATGATGATGCTCAATTCGGCGTCGATGGCGGTTTCGCCAGCCAGGAACCAAGCCGCGAGCGTGAGCATCACGATCATCCCTAAGGCGTACAACCCGCCGATGATCACTCCGATCAGCTGGCCTGTCGAACGCTTGAACCCATTGGCCAGCAGCAGGAGCTTCAGTTTGAGGATGTGCGCAACCATGACAGCCCTTCGTTGTTTGCCCGTCCGCCCACCAGATCAACAAACCGGTCCTCCAGGCTCATGCCGCCGCGCACCTGCTCAACAGAGCCCTGCGCCTTGAGCACGCCGCCGGCAATCACTGCCACGTGGGTGCACATGCGCTGCACGAGATCCATCACATGCGAGGAAACGATCACGGTGCCGCCGAATTCAACGTAGTCGTTGAGGATGTCGCGGATGTTGGCGGCCGATACCGGGTCAACGGCCTCGAAGGGCTCGTCCAGCACCAGCAGCTTGGGCGAGTGGATCATTGCCGTGGCCAGCGAGATCTTCTTGGTCATGCCGGCTGAATAATCCACCACCAGCTTGTCGCCGTCCCCGGTCAGATCCATCACGCGCAACAGGTCTTCGGTACGCTCAGCGACCTCGGCCCGGTCCATGCCCCGCAAGAGCCCCGAATAGCTCACCAGCTGCCGGCCAGTCAGCCGGTCGAACTGGCGCACGCCATCGGCCAGCACGCCCAGGGTTGCCTTGGCCGCCTGGGGATCAGCCCAGATATCCACCCCATTGGCCAGGGCTTGGCCGGAATCGGGCCGGAGCAGTCCGGTGGCCATGGACAGCATCGTGGTTTTGCCGGCTCCGTTGGGGCCCACGAGGCCATAGAAAGAGCCTGCAGGCACCTGCAGGCTGACGTTATCCACCGCGACCTTGGGGCCAAATTGCTTGGCGAGGCCGCGAATATCCAGTGCGATCTGAGTCATGTTTTCAGGCTAGCAATACGCCTGCTCAATAAGCATCATCCTTTGGAATTAATCTTGGGTGCAAAAAGCCCCGGCCGACAAGCGAACTTGTCGACCGGGGCAAGGCGAAGCGGGACGGATCAGAACAGAACGCGCGCCAATTTCTGTCGCGAGGCAGCCACGCGGGGATCGTTGTTTCCGACCACTGCGTAGAGCTCAATGAGGCGGCGGCGAACTCGTTCGCGATCATCGTCTGCCAGTTTCGAAATCAACGACACCAGACGGGCAAAGGCATCCTCCACATGGCCGCCGATCACATCAAGGTCAGCCACATCGAGTTGTGCGGCAATCTCTTGCGGATTCTGCGCTGCCAGTTCGCGCGACTTGTTCAAATCGAGGTTCTGCGTGCGCGAGAGCAGCCGCACCTGGTAGACGCCCACCTGCGCGTCGTGGTCGTTCGGCTTCTCGTTGAGCGCTTCGAGGTAGGCGGCTTCGGCGGCGGCGTAGTCCCCCGCGTCAATCGCATCCACGGCCTTCTGGTGCAGCGGTGGCAACTCGGGCTCGGTGTTCCCAGCGCTTCCGCTCAATGGCGGCACCGTTCCGCTCAGGCCCTGTTGCACGGCGAGCTGTTCCAGCTGGCCCAGCAACTGGAGAATCTGCTCCTCGGCGGCCGGGCCTTGGAACAGCGGCACCGGCTGGCCCTTGACCAGGGCGACAACCATCGGAATCTGCTGGGCCTGGAAGGCCTGGGCGATCTGGGGATAGGTTTCGGCATCTACCACGCCGAGAACGAACTTGCCGTTCTTGGCGTCAACCAGCCTGCGCAGCACGGCATCAAGATCAGCCGAGACCTGCACCCGGGGAGAACCCAGCGACACGATGGCCGGCACGCTCTGGGAGAGGCCAACAAACTGCTCGAAGGATGCCTCGTCCAGGCTGGTGCTCCAGCTGGCAGCCGCCGAATCGGTGGTGCCGGTGGCCTGCGGGCTATGGTGGGCCAACGCCGAGAGGTCTACCGCGCCGCGGGTGGAAGGAATGTTCTCTTCGCTCATGGGTACTAGTCAACTTCCTTTACGTCGAGCAGGACTTGGTCAGCGGAGATCAATTGGATTTTGTCTTCAGAACCATTGGCAGGAATATAGAACATCACCGGCTCAGCGTAGGTGCTCTCCACGTTGCCGTTGGAGGAACTGGAACCCAGCAGCTGCTCGGTCAGCTTGTCGCTGCTCTTGAGCGGGTCGGCGTTTTCGGTGCGCTCGAACAAGGCCTTGTTATCCAGCTTGCCTGCCACGATAGCGCCACCGTCAGGAGTGGATACCGCGAAGGTGTCGCCCTTGGTGACCGAGCGCTTGTAGCTGACCTTGGCCTCGTCGGCATTCTCGGACTCGGACTTCTGGGCCGCATGGATGGCCTTGATGAACTCGGACTCGGCAAATTTGCCCTTTTGCTTTGAATCCTCGTTGGTCAGCACATCACCGAGGGCTTCCAGGGCCTTCTCCGGCGTCATCTGCAAATCCTTGGCATCAGCGGTCAACTGCTTGGTGGCCGGGTCGCCCACGGCAATGCCAGGGAAGGAGGAGTTAGGGAGCATCTGTCCTGCGAATACAACCTTGTAGTTATCCCGTGCGCTCTTTTGGACCAGGGTCAGGGCCTGAGGCAGGGTATTGGCGTCGTTGTCCTTGGCGGTCACCACGGAGATCACGCGGGGAAACCTTGCCTCGCTGGCATTTGGCACGGCAGCCGAGCGCAGGACCTGGGCGTTCAGGGTCAGCGGCTTATCCACCTTGAACTCATCCTTGAGCATGTCGTAGCGCTTGCCACGCAGGTACTTGAAGGCACCTGCGGCGCGGGAATCCAAAGCCTTGGTGTCGTTCTTTTCATCGGCGTTGCCGACCTGCTTCTGGACATCTGCCAGAACGCTCTTGAGCTGCTCTTCGGTCAGCACCGGGAACGCGACCGGCTCCTCTTCACTTTCCGAGGCAGAGGCGGAACCGGAACCGGATTCCTCGGCAGGTGCCGAGGAAGCGGCGCTGGAGCTGGCATCGCCGGACTTGGCGGCAGACTCGGAAGGCGATGCGCTGGATTCCTCCTGGGGCTGCATCGGCAAGGTGACTCCGGACAGGGCGAGGGCAACAACGGCTGCCGCGGCCACGGAGTGCTGGGCATTCGAGCCGGTCTTCGGCTTGCCCGGACGCATCACCAGCAGGGCCAGCCCGAAGACCAGCAGCAATGAGCCCGCAATGATCAATGGCAGCGCAAAGGGCATTGCGTCGTCGTTGGCGTAGGTTACCGAAATATCCACTGGAGCAGCGTCCTTTCCGCCAGCAGCCAGCAGCAGGGACCAGTCGCCGGAATCTGGAGCAGTCCAGCGGTAGGTCATGGTGCCGTCAGCGCTTTGCGAATCGAAGAAGATGTCATCGCCTGCAGGGTTGGGCACTTCGGCTTCGCCATCAACGTATTCGGCGATCATCTTGTGGTTCACGGTATCAATACCGGTCAGCGACACGTGCGCTGCGTCATCGACCCACGCATCCACGTCATAGCTGCGTCCCAAAGATGCAGTGAATTCGCCCTTGGCCTTGATCACCAGTTCCACCGGTGCGACCTTCGGGTCGTTGACCGAGGGCTCGATCAAGGTCAGGGGCGCCTCGCCGTCCAGTTGCGGCATGGAAGCGGTGACCGTTTCGGGCGGGGCCCAAAAGGTCTTCTGTCCGATGCCGGCTACGAGGGCCGCAGCCCCCAGCAGCATCGCGATCACGGAGATTACTTTTCGCACGAGTTCACCTATTCGCCTACGTCTTACTGCAGTTCATTCCCAAGTCTAACGAGTTCGGCGTGAACATGGTTCCGTTCCGGGGCTGTGAAGTGGCTCATTGGTGTTTTAACTCAATGTCTTGAAACACATATTCACCTCTCACCCGCGATATGCTCGGTGCCATGGAGCCAGATCAGCAGCGCCAGCACCACGATCCTCATGACCCCGAGGATCGTGCCAGTACGCCCTCCCCCTCATCAGCGCCGGGTGCTTCACAACCTGTGAATTCCCCGGAAACGACATCCAGCGGACCAAATACCGCTGAAACCCAGGCCGCGCAGCCGCAGGGCACGCTGGCCCGGCGCCTCGGCGCTAGCCTGGCAAAAATGTTCAGCACTCCATCCCGCACCGCCGCCCTGGGCGAGGTTCCCGATAACCAGTCGGAAGAGACCTTCGACCCCTTCCCGGTGCTGCATCCGATTTCCATGGGCTTCCTGGCCACCATCGGCGTGGGCTTGGCCCTGGGCGGCTACTATGTGCTGGCCAATGTTGGTTCGCTGCTGACCTGGATCGCCATTGCCCTGTTCATTGCGCTCGGCCTGGATCCGGTTGTCCGCTTCCTGATGCGCCGCGGATTATCCCGCCCCTTGGCCGTAGTCGCCACCATGGTGGGCATGCTGGGCATCTTCGGCGGCTTCATGGCGCTGATCATCCCGACACTGGTCAACCAGATCACCACCTTCATCACCCGGGCTCCTGATATCGTTGCCGATTTCTTGAATAGCCAATGGGTGCGCGAAATCGACCAGCAATATGCGCTCTCCGAACGCGTGACCACCGAGGTAGACCGCTTCTTCGGAGATTCCGGGGCCGTGACCAATGTCTTCGGCGGCGTCCTTGGCGTGTCGCAAACCGTAGCCCAGTCGATGTTCGGCGTGCTGATTGTCCTGGTGCTGGCCATCTACTTCTTGGCCTCGTTGCCGGGCATGATGGGCTTCTCGCTGCGCTTGGCTCCGCGCTCCAAGCGCGAGAGGGTCACCGAGCTCGCCGAGAGAATTACCCGCTCGGTGGGCAACTACGTCATGGGCCAGGCGACTGTAGCGGTTCTGAACTCGCTGGTCGCCCTGCTCTTGATGACCATTCTCGGCGTACCGTTCACCGCGCTGCTCACCTTGCTGGTGGCCATGCTGGCGTTCATTCCGCTCGTGGGCGGAGTGATTGCCGGAATCCTGGTCACCCTGGTGACACTGTCCCTGGGTTGGCAGACCGCCTTGATCTACGCGATCTGCTACTTCGGCTACCTGCAGGTGGAGGCCTATTTCGTATCGCCTCGCATCATGCGCCGGGCGGTAGCCGTTCCTGGTGCCGTCGCCGTCATCTCGGTCATTGCCGGCGGAACCTTGGCCGGGGTTACAGGTGCATTGATGGCGATTCCGGTGGCGGCCAGCGCCATGATCTTGCTGCGAGAAGTCTTCATCGCACGCCAGGACCGCCGCTAGCGGCAACTAGTAGCGGTAGGACCGCGTGTCCCAGCAGTGCGGGTGCCAATGCCGCCGAGCCGAGGCTGCCGCGTCATTGCCGGACCAGTGATCTGCCCGCCACGCCACCACATGCCCGACCCCGACGCCAATCTTCTGGTGGCATCCGGGGCAGATATAGGCCTTATTGGCATTCAACGGTGCAATCTTGCGTACGTGCCACTGGCCATCGGGAGCGTCCTGCAACCGCACCACGCCGAAACGAGCGCGTTGCAGCCAGTCATCGGCGCCAGCTTCATACTCTGATTCTTCATCATGATTCCGCGCCTTGCCGGGACGGGGATTCTTTGAACGGCGCGGACGGTTTGAACGTGGCATGTCATTAATCATGCCGTATCTCCCCGCACAACACGCAACCAGCTAGTAAAGTGTGTGAGGTGCGTTTAGTGGTTGCAAAGTGTTCAGTAGATTACGAGGGCCGTCTTCGAGCCCACCTTCCGTTGGCGACTCGTCTGGTGATGGTCAAGGCCGACGGCTCGGTGCTCATCCACTCCGATGGTGGCAGCTACAAGCCGCTGAACTGGATGAACCCGCCGCTGACTCTCCGCGAGGGAATACCCGATGAAGATGCCGCCGCGCTGGGCGCCGTTTCCACCTGGACCGTGGCAAGCGCCAAGACCGATGACAAGCTGACTATCAACTTCCACAGCTTCGAACATGACTCGGCGCATATTCTGGGCACCGACCCGGGCCTGATCAAGGACGGCGTGGAAGCAGACCTCCAGCGCCTGCTGGCCGAACAGATCGACCTGCTCGGGGATGGCCACAAGCTGATCCGCCGCGAATACATGACCGCGATCGGCCCGGTGGATATCCTGGCGCGCGATGCCAAGGGAGCCACCGTCGCGGTGGAGCTCAAGCGCCGAGGCGACATCGATGGCGTTGAGCAGCTCACGCGCTATCTGGATTTGCTCAACCGCGATCCGCTGCTGAAGCCCGTAACCGGCATCTTTGCCGCGCAGCAAATCAAGCCGCAGGCGCGCACGCTCGCCGAAGATCGCGGAATTCGCTGCCTGACTTTGGATTATGACGCCATGCGCGGTGTCGACGACTCTGCTGGCCGGCTTTTCTAACCCCGCTTTAAGAACAATTGCCCTGGGTCGATGACTCAGGGCGTTCTGTCTTCTAAGCTGGGAACATGACATCGACGCGCTACGCCCTTATCGCCACCCTGATTTCCGATGGACTCAAGGTCACTGACGGCGTACTTGCCGTGGATGGAGATCGAATCAGCTTCGCAGGCAACAGAGATGATTTTGCTGCTCTGCCCGATGCAGCCGACTATGAAGTCCGGGAGCTGGCAGCGGGAGCCACCATCATCCCGGGCCTAGTTGACCTGCACTGCCACGGCGCCCTTGGCGCGGATTTCTCGGCACCGGATCATTCCAGCATCACCAGCGCCCTGGAGTACCTCCATCGTTCAGGTACCACCACCTTGCTTGCCTCATTGGTCACCGCGGAGCCGAACTCCATGATCGAAGCCGCCGAGTTGCTGGCGGAATTTGCCGAGTCCGGCGCAATCGCCGGCATTCATGCCGAAGGGCCGTTCCTTTCCGAAGCCCAGTGCGGCGCCCAGGACCCTCGCTACCTGCAATTGCCGGATCCGGGGTTCGTCACCGAAATGGTGTCCGCCAGCCGCGGCCAGATGCGCACCATGACCTATGCGCCAGAACTGGAGGGCAGCGAGGAGCTGATCGAGCAGCTGGTGTCCCACGGCGTCATTCCCTCGCTGGGCCATACCAACGCCTCGGCCCAGGTTGCCGCTGACTCGCTGCGCTACGCCCGAGAAGAATTGCTCAGCGCCGGCGTAGATGGCTTTACCGAGCGCCCAACGGTCACGCACCTGTTCAACGGCATGCCGCCCTTGCACCACCGTGAACCGGGACCGGTGGCGGCCTGCCTTGAAGAAGCGGCCAATCGCAACGCCTTCGTGGAATTGATCTCCGACGGGGTGCACCTGTCCCCCGATACCGTTCGCCTGGTCTACCGCCTGGTCGGTGCCGAGAATGTCCTGCTTGTCAGCGACTCCATGGCAGCTACGGGGCTTGCCGACGGCCAGTACGCCCTCGGCCCGCAACAGGTCAACGTCGTTGATTCACAGGCCCGGCTGGCCAGCGATAATTCGTTGGCAGGCGGCACCTCCACCTTGCTGCAGGTGCTCCGGCAAGCAGTGGCAGCCGGGGTCCCCCTGGTACAAGCGGTGAGCTCTGCGACAACCGTCCCGGCTTCGCTGATCGGCCTTGCCGACGAGGTTGGCTCCCTGCATTACGGATTTGCCGCCGATGCCCTGGTGCTCGACGAGGACTTGCAGCTGGTGCAAGCCATCCGCAAGGGCCAATACCTCTGAGTCTTCGAGGGGATAGCAAGAGCCGCCGTGACCCATGAGGTCACGGCGGCTCTTGCGTATGAAATTCTAGATCTGCCAGCTTCCGGCAATCGGCCCGGCTTCAAGCCAGGCAGAGAAACCGGTGTAGTCACGGTAGTCCATGGCCAGCAGCAGCTCATCCCCGTTCCGGGTCAGCATCACCACAACAAATCCTGGCGGAATCCGCGAGGCTTCATCGTCTGTGGCGCGACGGGTTCCGCTGATGTCCAGCCCTCTTCGCTCAAGTTGGAATCGCGGCACCGGTGAAACAGAGAAAAACCGCAACAGGTCTACATGTCCCCCGCCGTAGCGGCCAATGACCATCATCCATTGTCCCTGGGGAGTCCGGATGGAGGCATCGAAGGTGCCCAGCGTGCGCCGCAATTGAATGCGGCGCACAGCCATGGCGCCGAAGAACAAGGCGATGCCGATCAGGATCAGCAGCGCGATTAGAACTGGTGCGGTTATCTCAAACAATTCATCGCCTACGCTGCGGTACCAAGCACAGCGTTGTCAGCAACGATCACTACGCGGTCCGACTCGACGGAGAAGAATCCCCCGTCGACCTGGACCGAGAAGCGGGACTCGGAAACCGGTTCGATTTCCAGATCCCCAGCGGCAAGCACCGACAGCATCGGAACGTGACCGGGCAGAACTCCGATCTCGCCGTCTACCGAGCGAGCTTTGACCAGCTTCGCAGCGCCGGACCACACGAAATGGTCGGCCGCGACGATTTCGACCTGAAGCTCAGCCATAATTAGCTAGCCTTCTGGATTTCGGCCCACTGGCGCTCGACGTCGTCCAGACCGCCGATGTTGAAGAACGCCTGCTCCGCAATGTGGTCCAAGTCGCCATCGCAAATGGCCTTGAAGCCTTCGATGGTGTCCTTGATGGAAACGGTCGAACCCTCGACACCGGTGAACTGCTTTGCGGTGTAGGTGTTCTGCGACAGGAACTGCTGGATGCGACGTGCACGGGCAACGACGATCTTGTCCTCTTCGCCCAGTTCGTCGATACCGAGGATCGCGATGATGTCCTGCAGTTCCTTGTTCTTCTGCAAGATAGCCTTCACGCGGATGGCTACATCGTAGTGATCCTGGCCGATGTACTGCGGATCCAGGATTCGCGAGGTCGAGGTCAGCGGATCGATTGCCGGGTACAGACCGCGCGACGCGATTTCACGCGACAGCTCGGTGGTTGCATCCAGGTGGGCGAAGGTTGCTGCTGGAGCCGGGTCGGTGTAGTCATCGGCCGGGACGTAGACAGCCTGCATCGAGGTGATCGAGCGGCCCTTCGTCGAGGTGATGCGTTCCTGCAGCAGACCCATTTCATCGGCCAAGTTCGGCTGGTAGCCCACGGCGGAAGGCATGCGGCCCAGAAGGGTCGACACCTCGGAACCGGCCTGGGTGAAGCGGAAGATGTTGTCGATGAACAGCAGCACGTCCTGGTTCTGGACATCGCGGAAGTATTCCGCCATGGTCAGTGCGGACAGTGCCACGCGCAGACGGGTTCCTGGTGGCTCATCCATCTGGCCGAACACCAAGGCGGTGTCCTTCAGAACGTTGGCCTCATCCATTTCGACCCAGAGGTCGTTGCCTTCACGGGTGCGCTCGCCCACACCGGCGAATACCGAGGTACCACCGAAGTTACGTGCAACACGGGTGATCATTTCCTGGATCAGAACGGTCTTGCCCACGCCGGCGCCGCCGAAGAGGCCGATCTTTCCACCCTTGATATACGGGGTGAGAAGGTCGATCGACTTGATGCCGGTTTCCAGCATTTCGGTCGAGCCCTCAAGTTCAGAGAACTTAGGTGGCTGGCGGTGGATTGGCCAGCGCTCGGTGACCTGGATCTCCGAGTTGTCAACGTCCAGGGCATCGCCCAATACGTTGAAGATGTGGCCCTTGACGCCGTCGCCAACAGGGACGGAGATCGCAGCGCCGGTATCGGTCACCGAGGTACCGCGGACCAGGCCGTCGGTGGCCTGCAGCGATACCGCGCGAACCAAGCCCTCACCGAGGTGCTGGCTGGTTTCGAAGGTGATCTTCTTGGTTTCGCCGTTGAGGGTCAGCTCAGCGGTCAGTGCGTTGTAGATAGCAGGCAGTGCATCGGCTGGGAACTCGACGTCCACGACCGGGCCAGTCACGCGCGCGATGCGACCGATGGCCCCTGCGGTAACCTGCTCGTTGAGTTGGGCAGTCATCTTTCTCACTTCTTGTCTGGTCGGAGTTAGCGGGAATTAGCCGTTCAGCGCGTCGGCGCCGGCAATAATTTCCGAAAGCTCCTGGGTGATTTCAGCCTGACGGGCATTGTTAAGCAATCGTGTGTACTTCTTGATCAGTTCGCCTGCGTTGTCGCCTGCGGCCTTCATTGCCCGCTGGCGTGCAGCAAGCTCGGAGGCTGCGGACTGCAGCTGGCAGTTGAACAATCGAGACTCGATGTACCGAGGAAGCAGCGCGTCAAGCACTTCTTCCGCCGATGGCTCAAACTCGTACAGTGGCAACAGCTCGTCGGTTGGAGTCTCGGATTCATCCTCGACAACCTCCAACGGCAACAGACGGATGACCGTCGGTTCCTGCGTGACCATCGACTTGAACTGGGTGTAGACGACGTGGATTTCTTCCACGCCACCCTCTTCGTAGTCGGTGTTGAAGTCCTCCAGGAGGACGTCTCGCAGCTCGTGTGCGGTTTCGAAACGCGGAGAATCAGTTTCCCCGGTCCACACTCTGGCGTACTCGCGTGAACGGAAATCAAAGTAAGCCTGTGCCTTGCGGCCGACCAGGTAGGTCTTGACTTCTTTGCCTTCTTCACGCAGGAGTTCCACGAGGTGCTCTGCCTGCTTCAGAACGCTGGCGGAGTAGGACCCGGCAAGTCCTCGGTCCGAGGTCATCACCAAGACCGCGGCACGGCGTACCTGCGCCGGCTCGGTGGTCAGTGGGTGTTCGACATCGGCCTGGGACGAGACGGCGGTTACTGCACGGGTAATCGCATTGGCGTACGGCAGTGATGCCGCGACACGCGTACGTGCCTTGCCAATGCGGGATGCAGCGATCAGTTCCATCGCCTTGAAGATCTTGCGCATCGACTTGGTCGATCCGATCTTCTGGCGGTAGACCCGAATCTGGGCTCCCATGTGTGTCCTTTCCTTATCCCCTGTGCTGTTGTTGCGGCGCCGTCACCGGCGCCGCAACTTCAGCACAAGAAAATTGTCAGCGCTTCTGCTTGACGATCTGTTCCTGGTCAACGGACTCGGCGTTCAGAGCGTCGTGCTCTTCGTGGCCAGCGGCAACCAGCTGATCGCTGCCTGCACCGAAGAAGCCTGCCTTGAAGTCGGCGATGCCGGACTTCATGGCTTCCAAGGTCTCGTTCTCCAGCTTGCCGGTCTGGCCGATCACGGTCAGAACGTCAGTGCGGTGACGCAGGTAGTCGATGAATTCAGCTTCGAAGCGGCGTACGTCCTCAACCGGGACATCGTCCAGGTAGCCGTTGGTGCCGGCCCAGATCGAAACGACCTGATCCTCAACAGCGTATGGGGTGTACTGGCCCTGCTTGAGCAGTTCCATCAGGCGTGCACCACGGGTCAGCTGCTGCTTGGAAGCGGCATCCAGATCCGAAGCGAACATTGCGAAGGCCTGCATGTCGCGGTACTGAGCCAATTCAAGCTTCAAGGTACCGGAGACCTTCTTCATGGCCTTGACCTGTGCCGAACCACCAACGCGGGATACCGAGATACCCACGTCGACAGCTGGGCGCTGGTTGGCGTTGAACAGGTCCGACTGCAAGAAGATCTGGCCGTCGGTGATCGAGATGACGTTGGTCGGGATGAACGCGCCCACGTCGTTGGCCTTGGTCTCGATGATTGGAAGACCAGTCATCGAACCTGCACCGAGCTCGTCCGAAAGCTTGGCGCAACGCTCAAGAAGGCGGGAGTGCAGGTAGAAGACGTCACCTGGGTAGGCTTCGCGTCCTGGCGGACGGCGCAGCAGCAGCGACACGGCGCGGTAGGCTTCAGCCTGCTTCGACAGATCATCAAAGACGATCAGAACGTGCTTGCCACTGTACATCCAGTGCTGGCCAATGGCCGAGCCTGCATATGGTGCCAAGTACTTGAAGCCTGCTGGGTCAGATGCCGGGGAAGCCACGATGGTGGTGTATTCCAGGGCGCCCTGCTCTTCGAGGGTCTGGCGTACGGCAGCGATGGTCGATGCCTTCTGGCCGATTGCCACGTAGATGCAGCGAACCTGCTTGGTTTCGTCACCGGTTGCCCAGTTGTCGCGCTGGTTCAGGATGGCGTCAACCGCGATAGCGGTCTTACCGGTCTGGCGGTCGCCAATGATCAGCTGACGCTGGCCACGGCCGATCGGGATCATTGCGTCGATGGCCTTCAGGCCGGTCTGCAATGGTTCGTGAACGCTCTTGCGCTGGGTCACGCCTGGTGCCTGGAGCTCCAGGGCACGACGTCCTTCAGCGGCAATTGGGCCCATGTTGTCCAGTGGCTCACCCAGTGGATCAACAACGCGGCCGAGGTAGCCGTCGCCGACTGGAACCGAAAGGATCTCGCCGGTGCGCTCTACCTTCTGGCCGTCTTCGATGCCGGTGAAGTCACCAAGCACAACGACACCGATTTCACGGGTATCGAGGTTCTGGGCCAGGCCCAGGGTGCCATCTTCGAACTTCAGCAACTCGTTGGCCATAACGGAAGGAAGACCTTCCACTCTGGCGATGCCGTCGCTCGCGGCGACGACGCGTCCCACCTCGGTGCGCTCTGCCTTACCCGGTTCGTAGGAAGATGCGAACTCGTTTAGGGCATTGCGGACGTCGTTGGCATTGATGGTCAAATCGGCCATCTGCAGTCCCTGCTCTCCTAAATTGTGATCCACCCTCAAGAATGGTGGATCGATGTGAATGAAGTCTGTGTTGGTCCCGGCGAGCCGGAACAACTGCCAGGAGCTAACTCCTGGCAGAAGTCCTAGCTAGCCAGTGCGCGGCGCAAATCGGCCACGCGCGATGCCACGGAAGCGTCGACAACTTCGTCGCCAACCTTTACTACCAGTCCACCGACCAGCGATGGGTCGATAGCGGTGTTGAGCTTGAGCTGACGACCATATAGCTTGTTCAGGCTGGTCTCCAGGCGCGAACGCTGAGCCTCGGAAAGCTCCACAGTGCTGGTCACCGTAGCGATCCAGCGCTGCTGGCGCTTGGCGACTAGTTCAACGAAGCGTTCGGCCAAGGTTGCAGGCTTCAAACCACGTGGGTTCGAAACTGCCTGGGAGATCAAAACCTGCGAGGTCTGCGACGCGTTAGGCACAAGCTTGAGCGCAAGTGCGCGCTTAGCTTCAACTGGGGCCTGTGCATCATCCAACGCACGCTGCAGTTCGTGGTTTCCACGGACCACCTCGATGAAGGAGAACAGATCCTGCTCCAGCTTGTTCAGCCCTGAAGCGCCGTCCTGCTGTTCAGCCACTGCGGTAGCCGCAGTGACAGCCAGCGTTTCGAGCGCATCGCTAATGTCGCGTTCCGAGCTCCAGCGGGTTGAAGCCAGCTGGGCGACGGTGTCCTCAGCGGCAGCCGAGACCTTCCCGTGCAGCAGCTGGGCCAAGAGGCCTGCCTTTTCGGCATCTTCACGGGCTGGATCAGTCAGTGCTCGGCGAAGACCGGCATTTGCATCCAGTACTTCCAGGACCGCGAACAGTTCCTTTGGCAGCTCAATAGATGCCAGTGCCAGCTTGGGTTCCAAGAACTCCAAGGCCTTTGCCAATGACTCGCTCGATACACTTGCCATTAGTTCGATGCACCTGCGTTCTGCTGAGCTTCCAAATCGTTCAGGAACTGATCAACCACGCGCTGTGCACGGGCATCGTCCTTCAGAGCTTCGTCAACAACCTTGCTTGCAAGCTCAGTGGCCAAGGTGCCCACGTCGGTGCGAAGCGAGGACAGAGCGGCTGCGCGCTCTGCCTGGATCTGGCGCTGAGCCTGCTCGCTGATGCGAGTAGCCTCGTCGGTTGCTTTGGTCTTCAGATCTTCAAGGATCTGAGCGCCTTCGCTGCGAGCTTCCTCGCGGATGCGGTTTGCTTCGGTGCGTGCTTCCAGAAGCTGGGCCTTGTACTGTGCCAAGGTCTCCTCTGCTTCCTTCTGCGCTGCCTCGGCCTTTTCAAGACCGCCTTCGATCGCGGTGACGCGATCTTCATAGGACTGCTCAAACTTCGGAGCGATGACCTTGATGACGATGAAAAGGAGGACCGCGAAGCCAACGCCCGTGACGAGAATTTCCCACGGGTTAGGCATCAGCGGGTTGACCGATTCGCCCGCAGCGAGGATGAAGTCAGTGCTATTCATTCTCACCATTCCTTATCTATTAGTTTCCACTTGTGTGTATGCCTCGCGATAGTGGCGAGGCCACTACAGCCGGGAAGGACTTACTTGATAACGAAGGCGAAAACCAGGCCAAGGATGGCCAGTGCTTCAGCAAGTGCGAAGCCGAGCATTGCGATTGGCTGCAGGATGCGCTGTGCTTCTGGCTGACGTGCAACGCCGTTGATGTACGCTGCGAAGATCAAGCCCACGCCAATAGCCGAACCAATTGCTGCCAGACCGTAGCCGATCATGTTCAGGGAGCCGCTCATGCGAATTTTCCTTTCAAGATACCGGCTTTTTGCCGGTAGGTTGTGAGGTTTTCCTTGAATCGTTCAAGGAAGAACATTTGGGATTTAGTAAATAAGAAATGGCCTAGTGGGCGTCGGCTTCAATTGCACCCTGGATGTAGATCGCGGTCAGCAGCGTAAACACGAACGCCTGCAGAACCATGATCAACAATTCAAGGAAGTACATAGCCACGGAACCTGCGATGACCAGAACACCAACACCATTCAGTGCCAGCGAGTCCTGGACGACGATCAAGTGGCGTGCGCCTGAAGCAGCCAGCATCACAATGATATGGCCTGCCAGCATCGTTGCCATCAAACGCAGCGAGTGCGTCAGCGGGCGGACAATGAAGTTAGAAATGATTTCCAACGGCACCAGCAGAATCAACATCACTGGGCTGACACCTGGTGGGGTGACGGCCAGCTTGAAGAAGCGGATACCGTGGTTCTTCAGGCCTACAGCAATCCAGGTGCCGTAGATAATGATGGCCATCGCGTATGCAGAACCAGCGTGTGAGAACGATGGAAGCTGCAAGAACGGGATCGCGCCGAAGAGGTTGTTGAGCAGTACGAAGAAGAAAGTCGCGAATAGCAGCGGAATCCACGGGCGGAAGTTCTTCTCGCCGATGATGTCGCGGCCGATGCCGTTACGCACGAAGGCGTAACCGGATTCAGCGATGTACTGCATCTTGCCTGGAACCAGCTTCGGGTTCTTGATGGCCATGGTGAAGAACCAAGTGATGAGCGCGATCGACAAAACGATCATGAGCATCTGCTTGCCGAAACCGGTGCCGTACTCAGCTGCCCATGGGAAAATCTCTGGGAGGTGGGTATCGGACACCGATGGCGGAATGAAGCCGCCTTCTTCTGAGGCCATTGGGAGCGCAAACGCGAACAACGCGCTGTCCTCTCTGCAGTAACGGTCACGGGCAAAAGGCGGTGACTGGCGGAAACTGCCTCTCACCGTGTGAAGAAAAGATCAAACGGGGATCCCACCACAGCTGTTGCCGGAGGCATCAACCCTGATGAGGTGCCACCTGCAGGTTTCCCCGCAAGCGCATTTGTATCCAGCCTCACGCATAACAGCGTTCAGCTAAAAATGACCCGTAGTAAGCTTATCAAACTCACAGCATCCTTCCGACACATTAGCCGGCCGGTACTCCCTAGTCCTCGTTGTAGATTGCCAGCCGGGCCTTCATGAAGGCTCGGACTTCGCCAACCTGCCAGGCAACGAGTGAGATAGCTGCTGCAAGAACGAATCCCTGTCGGTTAACCCATTCGGGCAAACCCAGGTTCAACAACACGAAGGCGATACCAAAAACCTTGATGACATATGCGCCCAAAAACGCAGGCATGGCCCACGAACGGCGAATTCGTCCTGCAGCTTCGGCGATCAGAATGCCAATGGCAAAAAGGCCAATAACTACCCCGGCCGCCAATGCGCCCGACAGTGCGTAACGCAGATCAGCGAACAACCACGAAATCAGGAAAAATGCGGCCGTTGCGATCAGCGAATACACCAGTGACAAAGCCAAAATCGGCAACCAGATGGATTTCGGAGCTGAGGAAGTGCTGATGCGGGCAGAACTGGAAGTCACGTCCGCAACCTTTCTTCGCCAATCCGAGGGACCATCATGCACCCACGATGCTGATGAAACTTGAAACTTCCGCTCGCCCAAAAAGAGCTCCCGAAAGAAGATCTACTTTGAATTCTACACGAGATAGAAAGACTTTGCTTGTGGATTACTCGGCCATTTGGTGAAGCTAATCATGCCCCAGGCGCTTGCGCAGAGCGCCAACTCGCTGAACGACCAATGGCCACCACGTTCCGATGGCCGCAGCCAAGAAGAGGATCAGTGCCATGGGGATCACCAAGAACACCGGAATGAAGGCAATGGACACCACCGAAACTGCGATCGCGGCGGCCCACAGATAGAGCAGGATCACCGCTCGGCGTACCGAGTGGCCCTGGGCCAGCATCCGGTGGTGGATGTGCTTCGAATCCGGTGAAAAGGGTGAGCGCTTGTTGGCCAGGCGACGGAAGACCGAGAGTACAAGGTCCAGCACTGGTAGGAACACGATCACCATCGGCAATAGCATGGGCATGTAGGCCGGGATATTGCGGAATCGGCGGGCCTCGAGTCCCTGCACGTCCCCGGTGACAGCGATCGCGGCCACCGAAAGGATCAAGCCGATAGCCAGCACCCCGGTCTCGCCCATGAAGATGTTCGCCGGGTTGAAGTTGTGCGGCAGGAAGCCCAGGCAGGCGCCGAGCAACAGGGCGCACAGCAGGGCGCCGAGATTCGCATAGTCATCGGCGCTCACATGCGTCGCCAGAACGTAGGAGTACACGAAGAAGGTGGCAGCACCGATAGCTGCCAGGCCGGCGGCCAAGCCGTCCAGGCCATCAGAGAAATTGATGGCGTTCATGGTCAGGACAATCAGGAATATGGTGACAACAACCTGCAGCCATTGTTCGCTGATCTGCCACGAGCCCACGGGCAGCGACTGGATCAGGACCCCGTGCGTCGCCATCAGCCAGCCAATGAGTATCTGCCCCAGGAGCTTGATCCACCAGCGCAAGTCGAACATGTCATCGGCGAGGCCAAGGATCAGGATCACCAGCAGCGCCAGGCTCAGGCCCTGGATTGCCTGGCCGCCGAAGACTCCACGGAAGAAGTGGAAATTGCTCGCCAGCCAAATGCCCATGCCGAAGGAAGCGATGATGGCCACGCCGCCAAATTTCACGATGGGCGATTGATGCTGGTCGCGTTCGCGCAGCATCTGGTTGGCGGTGTACCGCTGGCCCAGCGAACGGACCATGGGGGTCAGCAAATATGAGGCGGTGAAGCTGAAGGCGATGAGCAGAAGGTATATTCTCATGCGCGCTGGCCTGGGGCATCCTGTCCCAGGTCGAGCACCTCGGGGACGACAACGCGCAGTTCCTCGATGGAAATCGCGCCAGAGCGAACGACTTTCAGGTGTTCGCCGGTGCAGTCGATGATGGTCGATGGCAGGGCATCGGCCGAATTCTCGCCGCGCGAACCGCCATCAAGGTAAACGTCAACGGATTCGCCCAACTGCTCCATGGCCGAATCGGCATCCAAGGCTGCGGGCTGACCGGTGCGATTGGCCGAGGAAACAGCCAGCGGGCCGGTTTCGCGCAGCAGTTCCAGGGCGGTGTCATCATTTGGAACACGCAGCGCAACGGTGCCGCGGGTCTCCCCCAGATCCCAGGTCAGCGACGGCTGCGCCTGCAAAATCAGGGTCAGCCCGCCAGGCCAGAAGGCTTCGGCAAGTTTGCGGGCGGCATCCGGGATGTCCCGGGCCAGTCCATCCATGGTGGCCGTTTGCGCGATGAGTACCGGTGGCGGCATGGTGCGCCCGCGACCCTTGGCTGCCAACAGCATGGCTACGCCCTGGGCGCTGAAAGCGTCGGCCCCAATCCCGTAGACGGTATCCGTGGGCAAGACGATGCATCGCTTGTCCGCCAAGGCGGCTTTGGCCGCGGTGATTCCTGCTGCATGCTCTTGCTCGTTGCTTACCAAAAATCTTGTGCTCACGGGATCATTCTTTCATGCACGGTGGGTCGTAGGTGGTACTGCTTCTCGGTGTGGTGCGTAGCCGGAGGTAGCTCGGGCACGTCCGGTCAAGTCCTTGTGGCCCGCCACCCGCTCGAATCCGGCCTCGCGCAGCATCGCCGCGGCGGAGTCTTGCTGGACTTCGGCGTGCTCCATCACAAAATATCCGCCGGGGCGCAGCAGCTTCATGGCTTGGGCACTGATGGCCCGAGGAATCTGCAATCCGTCCTCGCCCAGTCCATAGAGGGCCATATCCGGATCGTGGTCCCGGACTTCTGCCTCGCGTGGAATTGCGTTGGGCGGAATATAGGGAGGATTGGAAATCACCAGGTCCATGGACCCGTTGAATTGACCGGGCAGGCTGGTGGCATCCTGGTGCAGGACGGTGATCTGGTGCGGCAGGCAATTGGCGCGGGTATAGCCGATGGCCTCGGCGGACAGCTCGACCGCCCAGACCTTGGAGCCTGGCAGCTCGCTGGCCAGCGCCGCAGCGATGGCCCCGGAGCCGGAGCACAAATCGATGCAAGAAGGAGCTTCGATTCGGTGCGCGGCCACAAAATCCAGTCCCAGCTGCACCACGGTTTCGGTCTCCGGGCGCGGGGTGAAGACCCCGGGGCCGACTTTCAGCTCGAGATAGCGGAAGTGGGCTACCCCCGTCAGGTGCTGCAGCGGAATGCGGGTACGGCGCGCGGCGACCAGTGCGGTGAATTGCTCGCGCTGCTCGCCCTGGAAAACATCGCCGCGCAGCTCGCGGAGCTTGAGCTCCGAGCGGCTGATGCCCAGCACGTGGCAGAGCAGCAGGTCGGCATCAACGCCGGGGCTTGGCACCCCGGCGCTGGCCAGCGCCGCGATCGCCGCATGGCGAACGGCTGAGAGTTCTTCCAAGGCGCTGCTTACTCGCCCAGCGCTGCCAGGCGCTCTTCCTCGTCCATCTGGATGCAGGATTCGATCACCGGCTGCAGGTCGCCGTCCATCACGGCATCCAGGTTGTAGGCCTTGTACCCGGTACGGTGATCCGCAATGCGGTTTTCCGGGTAGTTGTAGGTGCGGATGCGCTCGGAACGGTCCATGGTGCGGATCTGGCTGGCACGCTGGGCCGAGTTCTCCTGGTCGATGATCTCCTGCTGGTGGGCCAGCAGGCGCGAGCGCAGCACGCGCATGGCGGCTTCGCGGTTCTGGATCTGCGACTTCTCGTTCTGCATGGCCACCACGATGCCGGTGGGCATGTGGGTGATGCGCACCGCGGAGTCGGTGGTGTTCACGGACTGGCCGCCGGGGCCCGAGGAGCGGTAGACGTCGATCTTCAGGTCATTCTGGTGGATCTCGACTTCTTCTGGTTCGTCGACTTCTGGCAGCACCAGGACGCCGGCTGCCGAGGTGTGGATGCGCCCCTGGGATTCGGTCACCGGCACGCGCTGCACGCGGTGCACGCCGCCTTCGAACTTCAGCTGGGCGTAGACGCCTTCAGCCGGGTCGCTCGACTTGCCCTTGATGGCCACCTGGGCGTCCTTGTAGCCGCCAAGGTCGGACTCGTTGAAGGAGATCATCTCCACCTTCCAGCCCTTGTTCTCGGCGTAGCGGGTGTACATGCGCAGCAGGTCGGCTGCGAACAGCGCCGCCTCGTCGCCGCCTTCGCCGCCCTTGACCTCGAGGATCACATCGCGTCCGTCATTCTCGTCGCGCGGAATCAGCAGGCGGCGCAGCTTTTCCTGCAATTCAGGCAGTGCCGCGCTCAGGGTCTCGACCTCTTCGGCGAAATCCGGGTCTTCATCTGCCATTTCGCGGGCAGCTTCCAGATCCTCGGTGGCGTTGTGCCAGCGGTTGTAGGCTTCGACGATGCCGTTGAGCTGTGCGGAGCGACGTCCGAGCTTGCGGGCCAGCGCCTGGTCGGCGTACACCGCCGGATCCGAGAGCTGCGCCTGGATCTGTGCATGCTCTTCTAGTAGCGTCTTGACGGATTCGAACATGGTGGTGTGCTTCCTTGTCGGCGGTGTCCGCGCAGCCGGGCCGGATCGGCGCTTCGGGCTGCTGGGAATAAATTCTAGTTGGTTTTCGGGTCACTACGCGCCGATGGCGTCCAGCCAGCTGCCGGTGTGGCAGGCTGGCTGGACGCCATGGCGGGCAGGGGCGCTAATCCTTGTTCGGGGTGGTCTTGTTGACCAGCATCAAGAATTCTGCGTTGGATCCGGTTTCGCGGATCTTGCCGGTGAGCACTTCCAGTGCCTGCTGCGGATCGATGCCCGAGAGCATGCGGCGCAGGCGCCACATGATGCGAACCTCTTCGGCACTCATCAGCTGCTCTTCGCGGCGGGTGCTCGACGCGTTGACATCGACGGCCGGGAAGATGCGCTTCTCTGCCAGCTGGCGCGAGAGGCGCAGTTCCATGTTGCCGGTTCCCTTGAATTCCTCGAAGATGACCTCGTCCATCTTGGACCCGGTCTCCACCAGTGCGGTGGCAAGGATGGTCAGCGAACCGCCGTTTTCGATGTTGCGGGCAGCACCGAAGAAGCGCTTTGGCGGGTACAGCGCAGCGGAGTCCACACCACCGGAGAGGATGCGGCCCGAGGCTGGAGCCGAGAGGTTGTAGGCACGGCCCAGGCGGGTCATCGAGTCCAGCAGGACCACGACATCCATGCCCATTTCCACCAGGCGCTTGGCGCGCTCGATAGCCAGCTCGGCCACGGTGGTGTGGTCATCGGCCGGGCGGTCGAAGGTCGAGGCGATGACCTCGCCCTTCACGGTGCGCTGCATGTCGGTGACTTCTTCGGGACGCTCATCAACGAGCACCATCATCAGGTGCACTTCTGGGTTGTTGATGGTGATCGCGTTCGCAATGGCCTGCAGGATCAGGGTCTTGCCGGCCTTGGGTGGCGAAACGATCAGGCCGCGCTGGCCCTTGCCGATCGGCGCAACCAGGTCGATGACGCGCGGGCCGACCAGCTTCGGATCGGTTTCCAGGCGCAGGCGCTCGGTTGGGTACAGCGGAACGAGCTTGTTGAACTCGACGCGCTCGCGGTTGTCTTCCGGCTTCTTGCCGTTGACCGAAGTCAGCTGCACCAGGGCGTTGAACTTCTGGCGCGGGTTCGGGGTCTCGCCCTCGCGCGGCTGGCGGATGGCGCCAACAATGGCGTCGCCCTTGCGCAGGTTGTACTTCTTTACCTGGCCCAGGGTGACGTAGACGTCGTTGGGGCCTGGCAAGTAGCCGGAGGTGCGGACGAACGCGTAGTTCTCCAGCACGTCCAGGATGCCCGCGACCGGCAACACGACATCGTCTTCGCTCAGCTGCGGCTCGTCGTCATCACGGCGGTTGCGGCGGTTGCGGTTATTGCGGTCGTTGTTGCGCTCATTGCGATCGTTGTTGCGCTCGCGGCGGTTATTGCGATCATTGCGATCGTTGTTGCGCTCGCGGCGGTTATTGCGATCATTGCGATCGTTATTGCGCTCTTCGCCGCCCTCGGTCTCGCTGGACTCGGTGCGATCGTTGTTGCGCTCGGCGCGGTCATTGTTGCGCTCACGGCGGTTGCCGCGCTCGCGGCGCTCTTCGCGGGCCTCGCCGTTGTTCTCCGACTCGGCGGCCTCGCCGCGGTCATTGCGCTCGGGGCGGTCATTGTTGCGCTCACGGCGGTTGCCGCGCTCGCGGCGCTCTTCGCGGGCCTCGCCGTTGCTCTCCGACTCGGCGGCCTCGCCGCGGTCATTGCGCTCGGCGCGGTCGTTGTTCCGCTCACGGCGGTTGTTGCGATCGCGGCGGTTGTTGTTGCGCTCGCGGCGCTCCTCGCGGGCTTCGCCGTTGCCCTCAGCGGCTTCGGCCTTTGGCTCGGCGTTCGCTGCTGGCTGCTCGGCGGCGGCTTCTGCCTTGGCCTTGGAGTTGCGGCGCTGGCGCGGAGCCTTCTGCTCCGATGCTGCTGCTTCGGTTTCGCTGGCAGCTTCCGGCGCCTCGGCCTTCGCTTCGGCGGCGACCGGGGCCTTGCCCGAGTCGGTCACGCGGCGCGATGGACGGCGGGTGCGCACTGGCTTCTGCTCGGCGGCAGCTGGCTCGGCGGCAGGCTGTGCCTCAGGTGCTGCTTCGGCCTCGACCTTGGCTTCTGCCTTCGGTGCGCGGCGGGAGCGGGCCTTGGTTTCCTTTGGCTGCTCGGCTGGCGCTGCAGCTGATTCGGTGTCAGCCTTGGCGGCCTTGGCGTCCTTGGAGGCAACGGAGCCGCCACGCTGGTGATCGCCGATGGCCTTGACCAGGTCGGCTTTGCGCATTCGCGATCCGCCGGTAATGCCCAGCTGCGAAGCCAGCTGCTGGAGCTGGGTCATCTTCAAAGAGGCCAGGCCGGCGCTCTTGGTTTCGGAAGTCTTGGTGTCCACGCCTTCGTTGAGGCTCGTGGTTTCGGTCACGAAAGTTCCTTCTGACTCGTAGGATGGGCCGCTTCAAGGCAGGCCCACTGTGCCGTAAATATTGTGCAGCAGCCGAAGATTTCATGGTTGCTCCACGCTCCACCGAGCGAGCCCAGGGTTCAGGGCACTAAACTGCGGTGGAATATGAGGAAACTGATATCTCGACGGCACGAGGCTGTGCATGAATGTGGGATATCAAAGGTGCTGTGAACGGCAGGAAGATCCGGAACGGCTGGACGGACAAAATGGGGTTCAAGAACCGAACTTATCCGCAGCAACACTGGCCAAAAGGGATTTGAACCGGGTAACGACCCAGCAATCCGGCCTGCCATAGTGCTACAGCACTTCTACTGTAACACCGTTGGCGGCCAGGGTGGGAACTTCCGCACGCCACGACACCGTGGAATGGGCAGAAAATTCGTCAATCCTGGCCAGCACCTCGGCCACCTGCCCGTCGCCGGCCACCAAGGTCAGCACGGTCGGCCCGGCCCCGGAAACCACCGCTGCCAGTCCAGCCTCGCGCAGCGTTGCGATCAGCGCGGCGCTCTGCGGCATGGATGCCGCGCGATAGTCCTGGTGCAGATAGTCCTTGGTTCCGGCCAGCAGCACCGACGGGTCGTTGCTCAAGGCGTGAATCAGCAGCGCAGCGCTCGCGCTGTTGGCGGCGGCGATGGAGTGGCCCACCTGGGCGGGCAAGGCGCCGCGGGCCACCTCGGTGGACAGCCCGTTGGAGGGGATGGCCAGCACCGCGCGCAAATCCTGGTGCAAGGGAACCTGAACCGAGCTGAAGCTGCCATCGGCGCTGGTCGAGGAAATGCTCAGGCCGCCAAAAACGGCCGGTGCCACATTATCGGGGTGGCCTTCCCACTGCGCGGCGGCCTGGAAGACCGCTTCGGTGCCACCGCGCGATCCTTCGGGCAACAGCGCGTCGGCCGCGGCGTAGGCGGCAACAATGGCCGCCGCCGAAGAGCCCATGCCGCGGGCGTGCGGAATGCGGTTGTGGGCGATCAGCTGCACCCCGGCCGCTTCAAATCCTGCCTTGGCCCAGTAGCGGCGCATTTCCTTGATGATCAGGTGCGATTCATCCGTCGGCAGCTCGCCGGCACCCTCGCCGTCAATCTGCACGTTGCTGGACTGCGCGGTGCGCACTTCCAGGCGGTCCCGGTATTCCAGGGCCAGGCCCAGCGAGTCAAAGCCCGGGCCAAGGTTGGCGGAGGTGGCGGGCGGGCAAACGATCAGGTGCTGGCCGAGGGCGATCTGCGCAGTCATGGTTCCTTCAGTGTCAGAACAGGTCAAGGGTTAATGGACCACGGCCCGCCGCGGCTGACGGCTGATCCCAGCGGGATCGCTTCTGCGCGCGGCGGGCCGTGTGGTGCCGGGAATTCCCGGCAGAAGGGTCTAGGCCAGGCCCAGTGCGCCGGCGACCTCGACCACGTCGAAGGCCACCTTCTTCGGCGCGACCTCGGAGCCATCGGCCTGCTTCAGGGCCCAGTCCGGGTCCTTCAGTCCGTGGCCGGTGACGGTGATGACGATCTTCTTGCCGGTGGGCACGTTGCCTGCGGCGTGGTGCTTGAGCAGTCCGGCCACGCCGGCGGCCGAAGCTGGCTCCACGAACACGCCTTCGCGGGCCGAGAGCCAGCGGTGCGCTTCGAGGATCTGCTCATCGGTGACCGAGTCGATCTGCCCGCCGGACTCGTCGCGTGCCGCCTCGGCCTGTTCCCAGGAGGCTGGGTTGCCGATGCGGATGGCGGTGGCGATGGTGTCGGGTTCGGTGATCGGGTGGCCGGCCACGATCGGCGCTGCGCCGGCGGCCTGGAAGCCCCACATGATCGGGTTCTTGGTGGAAACCGGTTCCAATTCCTTGCCCGCCTCGTTGGTCCACATGGAGGAATACTCCTTGTAGCCCTTCCAGTACGCGGTGATGTTGCCCGCGTTGCCCACTGGCAGCAGGTGGTAGTCGGGAGCGTCGCCCAGGAAGTCGACAACCTCGAAGGCGCCGGTCTTCTGGCCCTGGATGCGGGCTGGGTTTACCGAGTTGACCAGGAACACCGGATAGTTTTCGCTCAGCTTTCGAGCCACTTCGAGGCAGTTGTCGAAGTTGCCGTCGATCTGGATGATGTCCGCGCCGTGGGCGATGGCCTGGGAGAGCTTGCCCATGGAGATCTTGCCGTCCGGCACCAGCACCGCGCACTTCAGGCCGGCCTGGGTGGCGTAGGCCGCAGCCGAGGCGGAGGTGTTGCCGGTGGAAGCGCAGACCACGGCCTTGGCTCCGGCAGCGACCGCAGCGGTCATCGCCATGGTCATTCCGCGGTCCTTGAAGGATCCGGTCGGGTTCATTCCCTCGACCTTGAGGTACACCTCGTTGCCGGTGTGAGCCGACAGGGCCGGGGCATAGACCAACGGGGTTCCACCCTCGCCCAGGGTGATGACCTTGGTGTTCTCGTCTACTGGCAGGCGTTCGGCATATTCGCGGATTACTCCGCGCCACTGGTGAGCCACGTTAGTTTCCTTCAACTCGCATAACGGATAGTACTGAATGCACCGCGTCCAAGGCCTTGAGTGCTTCGACGGTGCTGGCCAGGGCCGATTCGGTGCCCTGGTGGGTGAGGATGCGCAGCTGCGCACCGGAGTGCGCGTCGCCCTGCTGGCTCATCGACTGGATCGACACGCCATGCTCGCCAAAGACGGTGGCGATGGCCGCGAGCACCCCGGACTGGTCCTTGACCGACAGGCCGATCCAGTAGCGGGTGGTGATCGCGTCGAAATCCAGCATCCGCGGGCGCTGGTGCACCGAGCCGTTGGGCAGCGGCGCGCCGGCGGCGATCTGCCGTGCCACGGCGACCACGTCGCCCATCACGGCGCTGGCGGTGGCATTGCCGCCGGCCCCGGCGCCATAGAACATCAGGTCCCCGGCGTTTTCGGCTTCGACGAAGACCGCATTGAAGGCCCCGTGAACGGTGGCCAGCGGGTGGCCGCGGCGGATCAGCGCCGGGTAGACACGCACCGAAATGCCTGCATCGCCCTGTTCGGCGATGGCCAGCAGCTTGATCACGTAGCCGGCCTCGGCAGCGGCGGCCACGTCCTCGGCGGTGACCTCGGTGATGCCTTGGGTGGAAACCTGTTCCGAGGAGACGGTGGTGTGGAAAGCCAGCGAGGCGAGGATGGCGGCCTTGGCCGCGGCATCGTGCCCGCCCACGTCGGCGGTCGGATCGGCTTCGGCGTAGCCCAGCGCCTGGGCTTCGGCCAGCACGTCGTCAAAGGCCGCGCCGGTGGTGTCCATGGCGTCCAGGATGAAGTTGGTGGTGCCGTTGACGATGCCCATCACCTTGGTGATGTGGTCCCCGGCCAGCGAATCGGCGATTGGGCGCAGGATCGGGATGGCCCCGGCCACGGCGGCCTCGTAGCGCAGCTGGGCGCCGCTGCCTGCGGCCACCTCGTTCAGCTCGGCGCCCTTGAGGGCGATCAGCGCCTTGTTGCCGGTGATCACGCTGGCGCCCTTGGACAGGGCGGCGGCGATGTACTGCCCGGCCGGGTCCAGCCCGCCGAGCAGCTCGATGACCACATCGGCCTGTTCGATCAGTGACAGCGCATCGGTGGTGAAAAGCTCCTTGGGCAGGTCCACATCGCGCTTGGTCTCCAGGTTGCGCACCGCAATGCCGATCAGCTGCAGCCCGGCACCCGAACGGGATGCCAGTTCATTCGCGTCTTCCAGCAGGACCCGGGCCACCTGGGCTCCGACCGTGCCGCAACCCAGCAGGGCTACCTTCAGGTTCTTTTCGCCGCTCAATTAAACTCCCATGTCGCGGGCTAGCAAGTCGTCTTCGGTTTCCCTGCGCACGATCAGGCGGGCTTGGCCATCGCGTACCGCTACCACCGCGGGGCGGGTGAGGTAGTTGTAGTTGCTCGACAGGGCCCAGCAGTAGGCGCCGGTGGCCGGAACCGCGAGCAAGTCGCCAGCGGCCACGTCTTCGGGCAGGTAAACGTCCTTCACGACTATGTCACCTGACTCGCAATGTTTCCCAACTACGCGAGAAATAATTGCGTCGCTTTGCGTCATACGGCCAGCGAGCACGGCGGTGTATTGCGCGTCGTAGAGCACCGGGCGCGGGTTGTCGCTCATGCCGCCATCCACCGAAATGTAGCGGCGCGGGAACAGCTCTCCGCTGGCGTCCTCCACCTGGACGTCCTTGCGGACGCCTGCCTCGTAGAGGGTGAAGGTGGTGGGCCCGGCGATGGCGCGGCCCGGCTCGATCGAGATGCGCGGGCAGTCCAGCGCCAGTTCCTGGCAGGTCGCCGCAACGACCTCGGCCATCTGGCTGGCCAGCTTCGCAGGGGTCGAGGGGTGGTCCTCGGAGGTGTAGGCAATGCCGTAGCCGCCACCCAGATCCAGCTCGGGCAGCGCCACGCCGTGGATCTCGCGGATCTGCGCGAGCAAGCCCAGCATGGTGCGCGCGACCATGGCGAAGCCCTCGGCTTCGAAGATCTGCGAACCGATGTGGGCGTGCAGGCCCAGCAGGTTCACGTTCTTTGCTTCGATGGCACGGGCCACGGCGCGCAGCGCTGGCGAGGTGCCGGTGGCATCGGCCAGGATCGACAGGCCGAACTTCTGGTCCTCATGGGCGGTGGCGATCGCCTCATGGGTCGACGCGTGCACTCCCGGGGTTATCCGCAGCATCACTTCCGCGGTGCGGCCCAAGGAGCCGGCCAGGGTGATGACGCGTTCGAGTTCATCGAGCGAATCAATGACGATGCGCCCCACGCCCATGGTGATGGCCCGGGTGATCTCCGCGGCGGACTTGTTGTTTCCGTGCAGCGAGAGATTCGCAGCGGGAACGCTGGCGGCCTGGGCCACTGCCAATTCGCCGCCGGAGCAGGTGTCCAGGCGCAGCCCCTCATCGGTCACCCAGCGGGCCACCTCGGTGCAGACAAATGCCTTGCCGGCGTAGTAGACGTCTACTGCCCCGCACAATTCCTTGAACGCCTGGTCGAAGGCGGTCTTGAAACCGCGGGCGCGGTCGCGGAAGTCGTTCTCGTCGAGCACAAACAGCGGCGTGCCGAATTCTTCGGCGAGCGTGCTGACCGGGATGCCCTGGACGGACAGTTCGCCGCTAGCTTCGCGGGAAACCCCCGAAGCCCATTCGATCTGGCGAAGCGCGTTGATGTTTTCGGGGAATTGCAGCCATTGCGGGGCTAGCGGCGATACGGCCATCGGCTATTTACATCCTCTCTGGGGCGGAAACGCCCAGCAGTTCCAATCCATTTGCCAAGACGGTGGTGGCGGCGTCGTTCAGCCACAGGCGGGTGCTGTGCACCGGGGAGATCGCCTCGTCCTCAGCCACCGGGGTGATGCGGGTTGCGGCGTACCAGGAGTGGTAGGCGCCTGCGACCTGCTCCAGGTAGCGGGCGATGCGGTGCGGTTCGCGGAATTCAGCAGCGCCTGCAACCACCGAGGGGAACTGGCCGAGCACTGCCAGCAGCTCGTTTTCGGTTGGGTCGGTCAGCAGCGCGGCATCGAACTCGTCGCGGGTTACGCCCTTGGCGGCGGCATTGCGGGCCGCTGCGGCCGAGCGGGCGTGGGCATACTGCACGTAGAACACCGGGTTGTCGTTGGTGTTCTTCTTCAGCTGCTCCGGGTCCAGCGCGATGGGCGAATCAGCCGGGAAGCGGGCCAGCGAGTAGCGCAGCGCGTCGGCACCGATCCAGTTGATCAAATCGCGCAGCTCGATGATGTTGCCGGCGCGCTTGGAGAGCTTGGCGCCGTTGACCGAAATCAGCTGGCCGATCAGCACCTCGATGTTCTTTTCCTTGTCATCCCCCGCGCAGGCGGCAATGGCCTTGAGGCGGTTGACGTAGCCGTGGTGGTCGGCTCCGAGCAGGTAGATCTTCTCTTCGAAGCCGCGGTCCTTCTTGGACAGGTAGTAGGCGGCGTCAGCGGCGAAGTAGGTCGGCTCGCCATTGGCGCGGATCAGCACGCGATCCTTGTCATCGCCGAAGTCGGTGGTGCGCAGCCAGACGGCGCCCTCCTGGTCGAAGATGTGGCCCTGCTCGCGCAGGCGGGCTACGGCGTCGGCCACGGCCCCGCCTTCGTGCAGGGCGGTCTCGGAGAAGTACACGTCGAAGCTGACGCCGAAGTCTGCCAGGGTCGACTTGATGTCTGCCAGCTGCGCCTTGTAGGCGGCATCGCGCAGCGCGGGGATGGCTTCGGCTTCTTCCAGTTCGCCCAATTCAGGGTTCTGAGCCAAAACGATGTCGCCCAGTTCCTTGATGTATTCGCCTGGGTAGCCGCCCTCGGGAACCGGCAGGCCATGGATGCGGTTGTAGACCGAGCGGGCGAAGACGTTCATCTGGTTGCCGGCGTCGTTGATGTAGTACTCGCTGGTGACCGAGGCGCCCGAAGCGCGCAGGACGCGCGAGATCGCATCGCCCAGGGCAGCCCAGCGGGTGTGGCCGATGTGCAGCGGACCGGTTGGGTTCGCCGAAACGAACTCCATGTTGACCACGTGGCCGGCCAGTGCCTGGTTGCTGCCATAGGCTGGACCGGCGTCGACGATGGTGCGGGCCAGCTCGCCGGCAGCGCCAGCTTCGAGGGTAATGTTCAAAAAGCCGGGGCCTGCGATGTCCACGGCGCCGACTCCTGGAACCTCGGCAAGGCGTCGGGCAAGGATCTGCGCGAAGTCGCGCGGGGCCATGCCGGCCTTCTTGCCCAGCTGCAGCGCGATGTTGGTTGCCCAGTCACCGTGCTCACGGCTCTTGGGACGGTCGACACGCACGGTGTCTGGAACCTCAACGGAGATTTCACCAGCGGCGACGGCTTCGGTGAGGCATGCGGATATTGCTGCGGAGAGTTCTTCAGGAGTCACCGTTCAAGAATACCGGTAATTGCACCGCATATTCAGCATTCATGACTCCCCCGCGGCTGTGAGGCTTGACGGGTTCGGTGACTTTTGCAACACAGCACAACCTGGCTGCTCGAATTGCGCAGATCAGCACACCACCTGATAGTATTTCTTCTGTTGCCCAGCAACACGCCTCTGTAGCTCAGTGGATAGAGCGTCTGCCTCCGGAGCAGAAGGTCGAAGGTTCGATTCCTTTCAGGGGCACCAGCAAATTGCAGGTCCTGGTTCATCCGGGCCTGCAATTTTTTATTCTCGGATCGCCGTTTTCCCCATCCCCTGTCGAGCAAGAACTAGCGCTGATCGTGCGCCCGGTGCTTATCTTGGGGCATGAGCCAATCAGCTAATGCCCATCCCGGCGAACCTCATGACCTGAATTTCGCCGAACGCCTCAACTGGCTGCGTGCCGGGGTGCTCGGCGCCAACGACGGCATTGTCTCGGTGGCGGCGACCGTCGTAGGCGTAGCAGGAGTCACCAACCAGTCAGCCCCGATCTTCATTGCCGGAATGGCCGCGGTGATCGGCGGTGCCATCTCCATGGCACTGGGCGAGTATGTTTCGGTCAGCAGCCAGCGGGATTCCCAGCGCGCCCTGGTGGAGAAGGAACGCCAAGAGCTCGCCGAAGATCCTGAGGCAGAGCTCGCTGAGCTTGCCGGCATCTACCAGGCGAAGGGGCTGAGCCGGCAAACCGCGATGCAGGTGGCCACCGAACTGACCGCACACGATCCGCTGGCAGCCCATTTGTCGGCAGAGCTGAATATCGACGAAGAAGAAGAGGCCAACCCCTGGCATGCGGCCTATGCTTCCGCCGCGGCTTTCGTGGTGGGCGCGATATTGCCCATGCTTGCTATCATGCTGCCACCGGAACAGATCCGCATTCCCGTGACCTTTGCCGCGGTGCTTGTTGCCCTGGCGCTCACCGGAACGCTCGGCGCCTACATCGGTGGAAGCTCCAAACGGGTCTCAGCGCTCCGGCTGGTTATCGGTGGCGCGCTGGCCTTGGCTGCGACATTCTTCGTTGGTTCGCTGCTCGGCTCCAGCGGAATTATCTAGAGCAAACGCACTTGCCACTTCGATTGGTGGCTAGGCAGACACGGCGCATCCTTTAGCGAAGGGTATCTTCGATGGCTCGCTGTGTAGTCTGATGCCATGGCACGCATGGAATCAGCTCCGCACGATCTAATCGTCGCCGCCCACCGAGGCGTTGATGTTGCTTTTGCCGGGCTCAATTTATCTACCGAACTCCCGCCTTGGCACTTTGAATCCAAAGACTTCGATGTCGGGTTCACTTCAAGTTTTGAGTTCACGCTGCGTGCCGTGCTCAATGAAGTGACCCGTCAACTCGACGCGGACCTCTGCAGCACGAACGAAGCTTGGAAGGCTCAGCTCGAAGTGCATGGAGCAAGCATCGCCGGAAGTGCACCGCCATTGCCGAGTGATAAATTTTTCGAGCGCATCGAAGCTGAAGTGACAGACGATTTGGGCACGGAATACATGTGGGTCGGTGGTGAGAGAGCCTCGCTTGAATCGCCTTGGGAAGCCACGTGGATCTATGCCCCCGCTCCCCCGCAAGAAGCCGGGCGGTTGGTCCTGGATTTTGTCGCGGACGGCCTTGCGACCGGACATTCCTGCACCTTGGATCTGAGGTCTTAGCACTATGCGCATGGACGACTCATCGCTCACCTTTATAGGAGCGACGCGGCAGGATTCGCAATGCATTGACCATGCTGCGAGGATCTGGGCGCAAGCTGCCGCGCAACGCGATCACAGGCCCATGACCGCAGACCGCAACCAAGCGCTAGCTGGAGTTCAACGTCGCATGGCACTGCCGGAGGCCAGGCTCGTAATGGCCTCCAAAGACGGAAAACCCGCCGGATTCACGCTCTGCGCACCCCACGATGGCTATCTGGAAATTTACTACGTCGCCGTTGCGCCGGATTTCTGGGGGCAAGGCGTCGCACGCAAACTCTTAGACGAGGTGGACCGCCATGCAGCGAACGCCGGCCACTTGGAACTCCGCTTATGGGTAATTGCCGATAATTCGCGTGCGATCGAGCTGTACTTGTCCTGTGGATACCAGCACACTGGCCAGGAACTCATTAGTGAAACCTCGGGTCGAATCGAGTTCCTATTGCGAAAGAAGCTGAGCCGAGAACATGGTTATCGCAGCAAGGGCTTTGCCGACCTCGAGGGTTAGGCAAAGCCCTTGTTGCTGTTCGCTGTAATTACTGGAGCATGGTCTTGTCGTCGAGCTGCGCGCCCTTGATCTTCCCGAACTCGTCGAGCAGGTCCTTGACGGTCATCTTGGACTTCTCTTCCTGGTTCAAATCCAGAATGATCTGCCCATCGTGCATCATGATCAAGCGGGTGCCCAGGGCGAGCGCCTGTTCCATATTGTGCGTGACCATCAGGGTGGTCAGCTGGTGGCGTTCAACAATTTCCTTGGTCAAGCGCGAGACCAGCGCCGCACGCTGCGGATCCAGGGCGGCGGTGTGCTCATCAAGCAGCAGGATCTTCGGCTTGGAGAAGGTAGCCATCAGCAGGCTCAGCGCCTGGCGCTGGCCGCCGGAAAGCAGCCCCACCTTGGTCTTCAGGCGCTTTTCCAGCCCGAGTTCCAGGCTCTTGAGCTCCTCGACAAACAGTTCCCGGCGCTTGGCACCCACACCCAGGCCCAGACCGCGGAAACGTCCGCGGGCGTAGGCCAGGGCCATGTTCTCCTCGATGGACATGGTCGGGGCGGTTCCGGCCATCGGGTCCTGGAAAACGCGGCCGATGTATTTGGCGCGCTGGTAATCGGCCAGCTTGGTGACGTTCTTGCCGCCGATGGTCACCGAGCCGGCATCCGGCTGCAGTTTGCCTGCCACCATATTCAGCACCGTGGATTTGCCAGCGCCATTGGAGCCGATGACGGTGACGAATTCGCCGTCAGCCAGGTTCAGGTTGATGTTGCGCAGTGCCTTGCGCTCGTTCACGGTTCCGGGGAAGAACGTACGCGACAGGTTCTTGATTTCAAGCATTGGAGCGAACCTCTTCCTTGGATTCGGTAACGGGTTGCGGGCGCTTCGTGAAGGTCTTGATGATCTTCTGGCAGCCCTTCCACTTCGGCAGCAGCAGCGCGACCACCACGAGCACCGCGGAAATCAGCTTCATGTCGTTGACCTGCAGACCGGCCGAGAGTGCCAGCTGGATGACCAGGCGGTAGATCACCGCGCCGAAGACCACGGCGATGGCAGCGAGCCAGATGTAGCGCTGGGTGAAGATGGCCTGGCCGACGATGACCGAAGCCAGGCCGATCAGGATCAGGCCGATGCCCATGCCGATATCGGCGAAGCCCTGGTACTGGGCGATTACCGCGCCGGACAGGGCCACCAAGCCATTGGACAGCGCCAGGCCCAGGATTTTCTGGTTGTCGGTGCTCACGCCGAAGGAGCGGATCATTTCCTGGTTATCGCCGGTGGCGCGCATGGCCATGCCCAATTCGGTGTGCAGGAACCAGACGATCACCGCAACCAATGCCAGGCACACGGCGAAGAAAATCGCGACCGATGCCCAGGATCCGAGGATGCCCGAGGCTCGCATCGGGCTGATCAGGGTCTCCTCCCCGAGCAGCGGCGTATTGGCCTTGCCCATGATGCGCAGGTTGATCGAGTACAGCGCGATCATGGTCAAAATACCGGCGAGCAGGCCATCAATCTTGCCTTTGGTATGCAGCAGGCCGGTGATGACACCGGCAACCATGCCGGCGAAGAAGGCCAGCACCGTGGCCAGCCATGGGTTCATCCCATTCACGATTCCGACCGAGGCAACGGCGGCACCGGTGGTGAAGCTGCCGTCGACGGTCAGGTCGGGAAAGTCCAGGATACGGAAGGTCAGGTACACCCCGAGCGCCATGATGGCGTAAATCAGGCCGAGTTCAACCGCTGTGATCATGTGTGGATCCTTGAGTTGTAAGTTTTGCGAGTAGTCACGACGAAAGGCGAGGCATCAGGTTATGCGCCCCGCCTTGCGTCGGTAAGTTGTTGCCGGGGTTTAGTAAACCTCGACGGCTTCCTTCTTCATCTCATCGGTGAATTCAACGCCGACCTTCTTGGCGGCCTTTTCATTCAGGTAGAGATCAACCTCGGAGATGGTCTCCACTGGCAGGGTTGCCGGTTCGGCTTCGCCCTTGAGAATCTTCACGGCCATGGCGGCGGTCTGCTCGCCCAGCTTCTCGTAGTTGATTCCATAGGTTGCCGTGGCACCGCGCTTGACGGACTCGCCGTCAGCGGAGATCACTGGGACGTTGTTCTTCTCGGCGACCTGCAGCAGGCCTTCCAGAGCGGAAACCACTGCATTATCGGTTGGCACGTAGTATGCATCCACATCCAGCGAGCTGGCCGCCTGCTGGACTTCGCTCGATGCCGACACTGCCGCCTTCTCGATGGTCAGGCCCAGGGACTTGGCCGCTTCCTCAGCCATCTTCACCTGGACGGCCGAGTTGGCTTCACCCGAGGAGTAGACGATTCCGACCTTCTTGGCGTCAGGCGCCAGGTCCTTGACCAGTTGCAGCTGCTCGTCGACTGGGTTCATATCCGAGGTGCCGGTGACGTTGGCCCCAGGCGCTTCGCTGGAGGCTACCAGCTTGGCATCTACCGGGTCAGTGACGGCGGAGAAGAGCACTGGAACGTTGGTGATCGCCTGCGCTGCAGCCTGGGCTGAAGGGGTGGCAACTGCCAACACCAGGTCGATATCCGAATCGGCGGCGAGCTTGCCGGCGATCGAGGTGTTGGTTGCCTGATCGGTTTCGGCGTTGTTCATGTCGTATTCGATCTTGTCGCCGGTGTAGCCGGCTTCTTCCATGCCAGCCTTGAAACCGGTGACTACGGCGTCAAGCGAAGGGTGCGAGACGAACTGGGAAATGCCGATCTTGACAGCATCGTCGCCGCCAGCAACCGTGCCCCCGTCGCCACTGCCGCCACAAGCGGTCAAGGCCAGTGCACCAGCTGCTGCAATTGCAGCGAATTTCATGGCGGTGAAGCTCTTCATTGAAGTTCCTTTCAAAGTTCCCTTGCGAGTGAATCCCACCGATAGCGCGGATGCCCGGTTATGAAGCGCAACAGCTGCGCAGCATGCGGGAACCGTCCAGGCAACACGTCGATGATTACCCTCGATCTTACATGTGAACGACCTCACCTTGACTACGATCAAGGTTGATTCCTAGACGTTTGCATCTTGATCTGGATTCTAGTGGACACAAATTATCCGGATTGCGCCGGTATCTGGAAGTTTTGTATTTCTCGGCCTTAAGTTGTCGACAATTGCTTGGACAATCTGAAAATTTGACTCTTGGCGCGCTGCTCCCCACGGCGCATTTTTGGTGTCGACCCGGGCTTCGGCCCGGCGGCCACCACGAATGCGCGTGGCACGAATAGAATGGGAACATCATGGCGCTTAGCATTACGTATCCCGAAGCCCTCCCGGTCTCATCCCGTCGCGCAGACATCCTCAAGGCGGTGCGTGAGAACCAGGTAGTTGTCATTGCCGGCGAAACCGGTTCGGGCAAAACCACCCAGCTGCCCAAAATGCTCATCGAACTCGGCCTGGCCGAGCAGGGCATGATCGGGCACACCCAGCCCCGGCGCCTCGCCGCGCGCACCGTAGCCGAGCGTATTGCCGAGGAAATGGGCACCCAGATCGGTGACGAAGTCGGCTTCCACGTGCGCTTCACCGGCGAGGTTTCGCGCAATACCAAGCTGAAGGTCATGACCGACGGCATTCTGCTGGCCGAAATCCAGCGCGACCGCCTGCTGAAAAGATATTCGGCGATCATCATCGACGAGGCCCACGAGCGCAGCCTGAATATCGACTTCCTGCTCGGATACCTCAAGCAGATCATGCCCCGGCGCCCCGAGCTGAAGATCATCATCACTTCGGCCACCATCGACCCGGAACGATTTGCCGCGCACTTCGGGACGCCGCTGCCATCGGGCGAGATTGAACCGGCCCCGATCATCGAGGTCTCCGGGCGCACCTTCCCGGTGGAACTGCGTTACCGGCCATTGCAGGCCGAAGCCGAGCTGGACGCCGAGAACGCCGACGAGAACTCCCTGGAAGAAGAGCGCGACCCGCTCGATGCGGTCACCGACGCGGTCAAGGAGCTGTCCCGCGAAGCCCCGGGAGACATTCTGATCTTCTTCTCCGGGGAACGCGAAATCCGCGACGCCGCCGAGGCCCTGCGCGCCCTGGTCGCCTCCAATCAGCGCATGCCGCGCTACGAGGTGCTGCCGCTGTTCGCCCGGCTTTCGCTGGCCGAGCAGCACCGGGTCTTCCACCCGGGCGGCGCCCCGCGCATCATCCTGGCCACCAACGTGGCCGAAACCTCGCTGACCGTGCCGGGCATCAAGTACGTGATCGATACCGGCACCGCCCGCATCTCGCGCTACTCGCACCGCACCAAGGTGCAGCGGTTGCCGATCGAGCGTGTTTCGCAGGCCAGCGCCAACCAGCGATCGGGGCGTTGCGGCCGTGTCTCCGAGGGCATCGCGATCCGGCTGTACTCCGAGCCCGACTACCAGGCGCGCCCCGAATTCACCGACCCGGAAATCCTGCGCACCAACCTGGCCAGCGTGATCCTGCAGATGATCTCCATGGGCGTGGTCTCCTCCGCCACCGAGGTGGCCCAGTTCCCCTTTGTGCAGCCGCCCGAAGCCCGCGCCATCACCGATGGCGTGAACCTCTTGCGCGAGCTCGGCGCCCTGGAATCCAACAAGGCCGCCAAGCTCACCGATATCGGGCGCAAGCTGGCCCAGTTGCCGCTGGATGTGCGCTTGGGCCGAATGATAGTGGAGTCCGCGGATCGCGGTGTCGCCAAGGAGCTCATGGTGCTGGCCGCCGGGCTGAGCATCCAGGACCCGCGCGAACGCCCCAGCGAGGAGACCGGGCAGCGCGAACGCGCGGTTCAAATGCATAAGCGCTTCGCCGACGAGAAGTCCGACTTCATCGCGCTGCTGAACCTGTGGGCCTATCTGCAGGAACAGCAAAAGCAGCTGTCCTCCTCGGCCTTCCGCAGGTTGTGCAAGTCCGAATTCATCAACTACCTGCGCGTTCGCGAATGGCAGGATCTATTCACCCAGCTGCGCCAATTGGCCAAGCCGCTGGGCATCACCGTGGCGGCCGCACCGATCGATCCCGCGGGCAATGAGGACCAAGTCCACAAGTCGCTGCTGGCCGGGCTGCTGGGGCATATTGGCCTCTACGATGAGCGCAAGCGCGATTATCTGGGCGCGCGCGGCACCCGTTTTGCGATCTTCCCCGGATCGGGACTGTTCAAGAAGTCCCCCACCTGGGTCATGTCCGCCGAGCTGGTGGAAACTTCGCGCCTTTGGGCCCGGGTGAATGCGGCCATCGCGCCCGAATGGGTGGAAGAAGTGGCCCCTCACCTGCTCAAGCGCACGCACTCCGAACCGCATTGGTCCAAGCGCACCGGATCGGTGATGGGCTATGAGAAGGTCACGCTCTTTGGCCTGCCGATCATTCCCCGCCGCCAGTTCCACTACTGGCGCGTTGATCCGGACCTGGCGCGCGAGCTGTTCATCCGCCACGCGCTGGTCGAGGGCGATTGGCGGACCCACCACAAGTTCTTCGCCAAGAACCAGGCCCTGCTCGAAGAGGTGGAAGAGCTCGAAACCCGCATGCGCCGGCATGATTTGCGGATCAGCGACGATGACCTCTTCGCGTTCTACGACGCCCGGGTCGGCGCCCAGGTTTATTCCGAGCGGCATTTCGACCGCTGGTGGAAGAAAGCCCGGGCCACCGATCCGGCGCTGTTGGACTTTGATCCCGAAGCCCTGCTGGCCGATGGCGGGGAACTGGACGAAACACTGTTCCCGACCACCTGGCAGCTTGGTTCCATCCACCTGCCGCTGAGCTACGAATACAACCCTGCCGCCGCCGGCTCCGAGGGCGACGGCGTGTCGCTCAGCGTTCCGGTGGTGTTCTTGAACCAGCTGGATCCGGCGCGTTTCGCCTGGCTGATCCCGGGCCTGCGCCACGAGCTGATCACCGCACTGATCCGCTCCATGCCCAAGTCGATTCGCAAGAACTTCGTGCCCGCCCCGGATGTAGCGGCCAAGGCGCTTGAAATGCTCAACGCCGACTTCGATCCGTCCGCCGACGATCTGGCCGAATCCCTGGCGCTGGTATTGCGCCGGCTGCGCGGCATGGTGGTCGACCCTGCGGTCTTCGACTTCGCCACGCTGCCGCCGCACCTGCGCTTTGGCTTCACCATCACCGACGCTTCGGGCAAGGTGCTCGGCCAGGGCGATGACCTGGCCGCCCTGCAGTACAAATTCGCCGCCGCCAACCGGACCGCACTGGCCAGCGGGGTCAACTCCCCCGGTGCTGGAAATCCTGGCAAGCCCGGGAAGCCCGTGGCTGCTGCCAGCCAGCGCAAGAAGGCCCAGGCTTCGGCGGCCACCGGCGCCTGGGACCAGAAGGCCCTGGAGACCTGGCCGCAACTGGAGCCTTCGGGCCAGACCCTGGGCGATACCCTGCCGGCCAAGGTGACCACCACCGTGATGGGCCAGCAGATCACCGCCTACCCGGGGCTGATCGACAACGGCACCACCGTGGATTTGACGGTCTTCCGCAGCGAAGCCGAACGCGATGCTGCCCACCGCAGCGGCGTGATCCGATTGCTGATGCTGCGCCTGCCGCCGGCGGCAAAATTCGTGATCTCGCACCTGAACAACGCGGAGAAGCTGGTCTTCACGCAGAACCCGCACGGCTCGATCGACAAATTGATCGCCGACTGCACCATGGCCGCGGTGGATCAGCTGGTTCCACAGAAGCTGCCGATGAACCGGGCAGGCTTCGAGGCCCTCTTTGAAGCGGTGCGCGCCGAGCAGATCGATACCATCTTCACGATCACCGCGATCGTGGCCAAGGTGTTCGGCGCGTCCACCCGCATCAACAAGGATTTGACGAGCACCAAGTCCCTGGCCATGTTCGCAGCGGTCACCGATATCCGCTCGCAGCTGGAGCAGCTGATTTATCCGGGGTTCATCGCCGCCACGGGAGCGGCGAATCTGATGCGCCTGCCGCGCTATGTGGCCGGCATCGAAAAGCGCCTGGAGAAGCTGCGCGCCGGCGCGGTCACCCGCGACTCGCAGGCGCTGGTGGTGATCCAGAAGCTGGAAGACGAGTACGACAGCGCGCTGGAGAAAGTGCCACAGGGCGCACGCGTTCCGGCGATGCTGGCGCAGGTGAAGTGGATGCTGGAGGAAATGCGCATCTCGCTCTTTGCCCAGGAGCTGGGGACGGCCTATTCGGTGAGCGAAAAGCGCATCCGCAAGGCGATGAAGGACGGGCTGGCGCAGCTATAGCCTGCGGTAAAGTGTAGGGCATGTCGAGTCCCGAATCAGACGCCTATGGGGCTGCCGGCCACGCCGTCAGCCCCGCAGTGCGCTAGTCCTGCGTCCGCACCTGGTGCGGTCGTATTCAGGGGTACCCGGGTGCTGTCCGCGGTGGCAAGAAGAACTCATTCTTGTTCCAACACCTCGGAGTCCTCCATGCCTTTTGCCCTCTACTTCCTTGCCTTGGCGGTTTTCGTCATGGGCACATCCGAATTCATGCTCGCCGGCCTGCTTCCGGCGATCGCCACCGACCTGAACGTCGACGTGGCCGCCGCCGGCCTGCTGACCTCGGCCTTCGCCATCTCAATGGCCTTCGGTGCGCCCTTGATGGCAGCCCTGTCCCGCCGCTTGCCCGAACGGACGACACTCTTGTCCTGCCTGTTGCTCTTTGCCATCAGCCACGCCACCGCCGCGCTCGCCCCGGACTATGCGCTGTTGCTCACCACCCGGATCCTCGGTGCAGTGTCCAACGCAGGATTCCTGGCAGTCGCCTTGAACACTGCCACGAGGCTGGCGCCAGCTCATCTCAAGGGCCGGGCCCTGGCAATCCTGCTGGCGGGCACCAGCGCTGCGACCATCGCCGGCGTTCCCGCCGGAACGCTGCTTGGCGCTCATGTGGGCTGGCGCAGCGTCTTCTGGGTGATCGGCTCGCTTTGCCTTCCGGCAATAGTTGGAGTGTTCATGGCAGTGCCGGTCTCCCGCGCCCAGGGTGCGCCGACCGATCGAGCGCCACAACTGATCACTGAGCTGGCTGAGCTATTCACGCCGCAATTGGCGGGAACAATGCTGCTGGCGGCCTTGGTCAATGGCGGAACTTTTGCCGTCTTCACCTTTATCGCGCCGCTCGTGACCACGACTGCGGGGTTAGCCGATCCTTGGGTGCCTTTGGTTCTAGTGCTCTTTGGCCTCGGTTCTTTTGCGGGCATTACGCTCGCGGGCCGGGTTTCGGACCGACGCCCCGTGGCAGTCCTGGCGACGGGCGGCCCGCCGTTGCTGGCCGGGTGGATCGCTCTGGCGCTGCTGGCCGAACGCCCCGCCGCGCTGCTGGCCCTCGTATTTGCCCAAGGGTTTTTGTCATTCGCAGTGGGCAGCACGCTGATCGGCCGCGTTATCCATGCTGCCACTGGTGCGCCAACCATGGGCGGTTCCTACGCGACCATGGCCCTGAACGCCGGTGGCGCGCTGGGGCCGGTTCTTGGCGGAATCACGCTCAGCGCCGGTGTCGGGCTGCTTGCCCCGGTATGGGTGGCTGTATTTCTCGTGGCGCTGGCCATGCTCATCAGCCTCGTGGCACCACAATTACTTGGACCGCGTCCTCGTAGATAACGGTTCCCGGATCCTCGCTTTCCAGCTTCTGCCAGGGCATCTTGTGCGCGTCGAGCAGCCTCAGGTAGGGCTCGACGCGCTCCAGCAGATGCCACGCGCTGTCCTTGAACCACGCCACCGCACCCGGGTTGATCTGGTGATCGTAGATCTCGGGCTGCAGATCGCTCGGATTCGGATAGGCCGCGTTGTACCAGTCATTCCCGGCACACCAAATCGCCTGCTCTTCGGAACTGTATTTTCCGTCGCGGCCCAGGGCATTGGCCATGGAGAAGATCCCTGGATACACGCCACGGGCATTGGCGGTTCTCGACTGGTATCGAACAAACGCCACCGGCTTTCAGGCCCCGGGCACGTACTCGCCGTGGCCGTCGGCGACCAGCCCGTCGCGCAACTTCTGCGCATTATTGTCCATCGCCTGCGGATCCGGGTTGTCAGCCGCATTGGACAGGTCGAAATCCGCCAGCGAATTGGTCGGCCACACATGCACATGCAGGTGCGGAACCTCGAAGCCAGCGATCATCAGCCCGGCACGCTGCGCGCCGAAAACCCGCTTCTGGGTCTTCCCGATCTTCTGCGCCACCAAGGTCAGGTGCGTGAGCAGCTGCTCTGAGGCATCGGTGAACTCGTCGACCTCCTCGCGCGGCACCACCAGGGCGTGGCCATCGGAGAGCGGGCCGATGGACAGGAACGCCACGCAGGTTTCGTCCTGCCACACGAACCGGCCGGGGATCTGCCCCTGGATAATCTTGCTGAACAGCGTGCTCATGGCAGCCTTTCTTCGGGTTGCGGAAATCTAGTGGCGGTGCTTTTCGTCGCTGGTGGCGATCGGCGCCTGCGGATAGGAGCAGTACTCGGACCAGCTGCCTGGATACAGTCCGAGTTCGATCCCGGCGCTGGCAGCAGCCAGCACCTGATGGGCCGCGGTAATCCCGGAGCCGCAGTAGGCGGCCGATCCGGGCTGCTGCGCCCCCAGCTTTTCAAAGGCGGCCCGCAAGGCTTCCGGGCTGTAGAAGCGTGCCTGCTCATCGAGGTTATCGGTGGTCGGGCGGTTCAGCGCACCGGGAATGTGGCCGGCTACCGGATCCACCGGCTCGGTGATCCCCAGATACCGCACCGTGGCTCGTGAATCGATCAAGACCCCGCCCAGGGATTCCAGCTCGTCGAATTCCACCACCGGCATCCGCCCCCAGGACAGCGACACCGTTCCGGGGCTCACCTCGGGGGCTTGCGTGGAGATCGGCCCCGCGGCTTGCCTCCAAGCCTCCAGTCCCCCGTCGAGCACCTGAACCTGCTCGAACCCCGCATGGCGCAGCAGCCACCAGGCCCGGGCCGCGGCCAGCGCGCCGGAATCGTCGTACACCACCACATGGCTCTGCGGGTGTATCCCCCAGCGCCGGGCGGCCGCCTCGAAGTCCGCGGGCAATGGCAGCGGGTGCCGCCCGGTATGTTCGCCCACCGCGCCCGACAGCTCCCGCTCCATATCGACAAACACCGCACCGGGAAGATGCCCGAGCGCATACTCGTGCGCACCGTCATCCCGTCCGAGCACCCACCGGACATCAAGCAGGACGCACTCGCCAGGAAGCAGGGCCTTCAGCTCTTGGGCGGAAATCAAAGGGTTCATCTGCGCTACCTTGCTACGAGTTCTTCGACTTTGTATTCGGCGCCATTCTCCAGGCGCGCAAACTGGCTGCCATCGCGTTCGGCGATCGCGCCCAGCTGGCGATCAAACAGCGCGACACCGCGTTCATTGAGCAGGCCATCGTGGATGGGCACCCAGGCCTCCGCCTTGACCGCCGTCGCGAAGTCCGCGGCCTCCGACATCTTCGCCCAGGGCGCCATGACCGGAAGCAGCAACATGTCTACAGGCACGCCGACCGGGACGTGATAGCTGTCGCCGGGGTGGTAGACCACCGGCTGGCCCACCGCGTGGTCACCGAGCAGGTAGCCGACGTTGGCAACCAGGTCGATCGACTGGTGGATTGTGGCATGCGTACCACCGGTGGCGCGCACCTTGATCCCGCCGACGATGAAGTCCGCCCCGGCGCACACCGTGTGCACCTGGGCCGCGGCGGCCGAAGGGAGCTGCTCGCGCAATTCCCGGGCCAGCGCCGCGGGGGCGTAGAGCTCTAAAACAGAGTTGGCTTCAAGCGCCTGGACGATGGCCTTCCGGTCGGCATGATCCGCATGCTCATGTGTCACCAGCACCGCGTGCTTGCCTTCGAATACGCCAGTCAGATCGGAGAAGACGCCAGGATCCAGCAGCAGCGAACCGTCGATCGTGCTCAGTTCAATACAAGAATGGCCTCTGGTTTTGATACGCATATCCATAGCGTAGGCTCCGCGCCCCGCCCGTGCCAGCCACAGACACGCATCATCTGGGAAAGTTGGCTAAAATTGAGAGGAAGTACAAGTGATCGGCCGAGCAGATAGGCCCTTTGCCGACCCGCGACGAAGTCAAGGAATGGTGCACGTAGATGTCCCAGCCAGAAACCCGGATCACCAAGCAGCGATTGGCTGTTACGCAGGCCTTGAGCGAGATCGACGATTTCGCTACGGCCCAGCAGCTTCACCGCTGGTTGCAGGATTCCGAGAAGAAGGTTTCCCTGGCCACCGTTTACCGCTTGCTGCAGTCCATGGCTGATGACGGCCTGCTCGATGTCCTTCGCAGGGGCGATGGCGAAGCCCGCTTCCGCCAGTGCGTCACTGATACCCACCACCACCATCTCGTGTGCCGTTCATGCTCCAAGACCGTCGAGGTTCAAGCCCCTTCGGTGGAACGCTGGGCCGCGAGGGTTGCTGCTGAACACGATTTTTCCGAGCCCGAACACACCGTCGAGATCTATGGCATCTGCGCTGAATGCCGCGCCAAAGCACTCGCCTGAAATCTGAATTACTATGAGCTTCCAAGCTAATACCAGTCGCTGACTGGTGGCTTTACTGTGTTCTAAAAGTTATCCATCCGCAACCAAATTATCGAAGACATGTTCGATCAACCCGCGTAGAATAAGAACATGTCCGAAACCAGGATCCCCCGCACGGGCACCCCCAGCCCAGAGCACGACGGCCCCTTCGCCGCCGTGGTCAAGACACTGGAATCCATCCTGTCCCTGATCGGGGACCACGGAACCGCCGAAGAATCCCTCACCGGCATCGCCCGCCTGGAAAACGTCATCTCCTCCCTGCGCTACCACCAGGCAGCCCTCGCCCACCAGGCAGAAATCAACGTCGTGCGCGCCAACGCCCAACGCGGCAACCTCAAGCAGCTGAACCGCGGCACCGCCGCCACCATAGCCCTCGCCCGCCAAGCAGACCCCCACGGCTACCGCGAATACCTCGAAAACTGCCGCATCCTCTTCAACGACACCCCGCACCTGGCCGCCGCCTACAGCCGCGGCGAATTCACCGAAGCCCAAATGCGCGCCATCCTCACCCCGCTGCGCATCGTCAAGGCCGAACGCCGCACCGAATTCGACAACCTCTACGCCAAGAACCCGCAGATGTTCGCCTGCCAGGGCACCAGGAAAATCAGCGACACCGTCCAGGACTTCACCCTCGCCTACGCCTCGGACGACCAGTGCAAAGAGCAGAAAAGCGCCGAAGAGCAACGCCGCATCAAATTCACCCCGCACCCCGCCACCGGCATGATGAGCATCCACGCCGAACTGCCCATCATCGCCGGCCTGGCCCTGAAAAACGACATCAAGGCAAAATCCACAAGCCTCAAAGCCCACGGCGACGAACGCACCCGCGCGCAAATCGAAGCCGACTACCTCGCCAGCTTCTGCACCAGCCCGGACGCGACAGTGCCCATCAACCTGAGCGTCGGGCTGATCATGACCGACAAGACCCTCTTCCTCGGCGACCGGCAGCCGGCCTACCTGGACGGCTACGGGGTCATCGCCCCGCAATACGCGCGCGAACTGCTCGCCGGGCAGGAAATCCTGAACAACATGACCCTGGCGGAAATGGCCGCCGCCCGGCCCCCGGCCTTCATCCACGCACTGGAAACCACGGTGGAGCTGATCCGCCTCTATACCGCTCCCGGGGACCGGGAGCTGATCGCGATGGACTCCACGGCGCGGATCTTCCCGGAGAAAATGAAGAAGTTCATCAGAACCCGGGACCGGCGCTGCCGCACCCCGTTCTGCGACGGGATGATCGAGGAAATCGACCACGTCACCCAGGCCTGCCTCGGAGGGCCTACCTGCGTGGCCAACGCCGATGGGCGGTGCAAGTTCTGCAACCAGGCGAAGGAAACCCCCGGATGGCAGGAAATCGTCATCTGCCGCGGGCCGCACCGGATGAAAATCTGCACCAGCATGGGACCGACGTATCATTCCACCGCGCCGCCGGCGACAGGTTTCGCGCATCAGCCCTACCCGCAGTGCATGAGCGAAGCCGACTGGGTGCGCGCCTTCGAGGACTGGCTGAACCAGCCGCCTGATACCGGGAGTGGTCCGCCGGATATCGGGGATATCCCTGCCTGAAGGCGGGCAGCTGCCCGTGCGGGGAGTAGAACGTGGGCTGGTGACAGCAATCGCCCCAGTCCAAATGAACTGGGGCGATTTGAAAACTTCCACTTACACTTGATGACGCCTTCGGGGAGAACGCACATATTCAATTCCACGGCAGATGACGTAAATCAGGAACGATATCGTGGTGACATACGGGCTAATCGGCAGTGCGCCAGCTAGCGCCAACAAGATACCGCCAACAACGGCCAATTCTGCGAACGCAATCGACAGCACCACAGTCAGAACTGGATTGGAAGTTATACGCATTGCCGCAGCCGCAGGCGTAATAAGCAGAGCAAGCACCAGCAGCGCGCCAACCACCTGGATGGTAACCGCCACCGCAAGCGCCAGGATCACCATGAAAAAGATCGACAATCCAGAGGTGCGAACACCTCGGGCATTGGCTACCACCGGATCTACGGATGCAAATGTCAGCGGCCGCCACACAAGAATCAAGGCAAGTACTACGACAAGCGATAGCACCAGCATTCCAGTCAATTGCACATCATCTACTGCAACTATCTGGCCGGTCAGCAACCCAAACTTGTTGGCGCTGCGCCCCTCATAGAGGGACAAGAACAAAATGCCTAGACCCAAGCCAAATGGCATCAGCACGCCGGTAATGGAATTGCGATCACGCGCTCTGGTCCCAAGGAATCCAAGAATCAGCGCTGCGACGAGCGACCCGAATACCGATCCTGTCACGACGTCAGCTCCTATGAGCAGTGCAAACGCGGCACCTGCGAAGGACAGCTCAGCGATTCCGTGAACGGCAAAGGCCATGTCACGCATCATGATGAAGATGCCGATCAAGCCGCCGACAACGCCGAGCACGGCCCCGGCAATCAGCGAATTGGAAACCAGCGGCAAAAGCTGGGCGTAATCGTCAAAGTTAAATGCCTTGTCGATGAAGTCCGAAAAGTTCATGTCCCGCTCCTACTTCCCGGTTTCCAGGTCGACGTCTTCAGCATGGTCGTGCCCATCTGCCGGCATGGCACTGCTCGCCGCCCCGGACACCACCACGATTCGCCCATTCACGCGAAGCACTTCCACCGGGGCGCCATAAAGTTCGGTGAGCACCGATGACTGCATAACCTCGTCAACCGTGCCCAAATGGAAACGGCCTTCAGCCAGATAGAGCACTCGATCCACATACGGAAGAATCGGGTTGATTTCGTGAGTCACGAAAATGACAGCGCTTTCGCGTTCGACGGCCTGGCGATGGATCACCTCGCTGATGGCTTGCTGATGATGCAAATCCAGTGACAGCAATGGTTCATCGCATAGCAATACCCTGGGGTTTCCGGCCAAGGCTTGAGCCGCACGCAGACGCTGCTGCTCGCCTCCAGAAAGATCGGATACCGGCCGGTTGGCGTAGCTGCTTGCCCCCACCATCTCCAGGAGCTCATCGACTTTCTGACGCACCGCGCTACGTCCAATGCGGATACCCAGCTTGGAACCGTCTATGCCAAGGGCAACGAGATCCCGGGCGCGCAATGGGACGTTATCGCCAAAGGGGCGCTGCTGGGGAATCAAGCCGACGGCCGCCGATCCACGACGAACCGGGGCGCCTGCGATGGCCACGGAACCTCGATTCAGCGAGGTGGTTCCAAGCATGGTGTTAATGAAGCTGGTCTTGCCAGAGCCATTAGGGCCCAAAACTGCAAGAAACTCGCCCGCCGCGATGGATAGGTTGAGCTCATCCCAGAGCACACGCGACCCATAGGCCAGGCGTGCGTCCTCAAAGTGGACAATGGGGCTAGATAACATGGACTGCTTTCTGCGCTGCGAGATTGTTGTTTTTCCGGCGACGAAAAACTGCGGCACCCGATCAGGTGCCGCAGTCAATCCTACCAGTTGCGATTCATTCGCAATACGAGCCCACGGGGTGAGCTTCGCCTAGTTTCCCTGCTTCTCCCTGCGCGGTGGAGAAGTGCGCTTCCGAGTCGTATCGGTGATCTCGCCAACCAGCACCTCGATCACATCCTCAAGGAACACCACGCCAAGGGCAGAACCGGCGGCATCAACGACCACCGAAAGGTGGTTGCCTTCCTGACGCATCTCCTCCAGGGCCGCTTCGATTTCCGTGTCCTCGCCCAGCTGGCCCAATGGATGCAGCGGCAAGTCTTGCAGCGGCTGAGTCGAATGCGCGTCGTCGATCAGCATCACGTCTTTCACGTGCCAATAGCCCACCGGAACATCATTTTTGGTGATCAGCATGCGCGAGAATCCGGTCTTGCCGACCTTCTTCTCGAATTCGCGAGCCGTGGTTTCGCCCCATTCAAGGGTGAACAAGTCATCCAGCGGAACCATGCAGCTTCGTGCGGTCACCGATGAGAATTCCAAGGCCTTGGTCAGTCGCAATGCGTTGTCTTCATCCAAGGTCCCCTCTTCGGAAGAGGTGTCGATGATCGAGCGCACCTCGGCCGCAGTGTAGGAGCTTGAGACTTCATCCTTAGGCTCGATGCCAAAGGCATGCAACACCAGGTTGGCCATGCCGTTGAGCATCGAGATGATCGGCTTGAGCACCTTGGACAAGCCGACCAGCGGCATCGCCAAAAGCAGGACAGCTTTATCAGCGACGGAAACCGAAATATTCTTCGGAACCATCTCGCCGAAGGTGACGTGCAGGAAAGTCACCAGCACCAATGCGATCAAGAAGGCCGCGGTATCCGCAGCCGACTCCGGCATTCCGATCAAGGTCAGCGGCTCCGCCAGCAAGTGGTGGATCGCAGGTTCGGAAATGTTCAGGATCAGCAGGGAGCAGACGGTGATACCGAGCTGGCAAACCGCCAGCATGACCGAAACATGTTCCATGGCATGCAGGGCAACCTTCGCCCGCTTATTGCCTTCATCGGCCAATGGCTCGATCTGCGAGCGACGAGCGCTCATCACGGCGAACTCGCCAGCAACAAAAAACGCGTTGAACAGCAACAGGACGACTAGCCACAGGAGGCCCATAAAGTCATTCATTGCCGGTCTCCTGCTCCGCTGCAACCGGTTCGAAGCGGACCTGGGCGATACGCCGACCATCCAGCTCGGTCACAGTAAAGGTGCCATTTTCAGTCTCGACCTGGTCGTTGAGTTCGGCCAAGCGGCCTAGTTCGGCAAGCATGAATCCACCGATGGTCTCGTAGGAGGACTCTTCAGGAATCACCTCGTGGTCGAAGTTCTCATTGACCTGGTCCGGCCGGAACATGCCGGGGAACAGCCAGTTGCCGTTGGGCTGGGTGACTGCTTCTTCCTCATCCTCGTCATGTTCGTCGGAGACTTCGCCAACGATCTCTTCGACGAGGTCCTCCAGGGTGACCAGGCCCGCGGTTCCACCGTATTCATCCATCACGATGGCGATCTGGAATTCCGCGGCGCGCAGTTGCTCCAGCAGCACATCGAGGTGGATGGTTTCGGGAACATACAGGGCGTCACGTGCGAATTCGCCCACCTGCAACGCCGCACGGCGTTCGCGCGGCACCGAGACAACAGCCTTGACATGGCAGATCCCCTGGATCTCATCGCTGGATCCCTCGATCACGGGGAAGCGCGAAAAACCAGTATCGGCGCTGACGGAGATCAGCTCGGACAGTGGCGCCTGCGAATCGATGGTGGACATGGAAGTGCGCGGTGTCATCACATCCGCCGCGGTGCGTTCGGAGAATTCGATCGTGGATTCCACGAAGCGAGCGGTTTGAACGTCCAAGGTGCCCAGCTGGGCCGAACGGCGCACCAGCGAGGCCAATTCCTGCGACGAGCGGGCGGCGGAAATTTCTTCCTTGGCTTCCAACCCGAAGAAGCGGTGAAGCACGGCGTTGGAGAATCCGTTAAGCACCACGATGGCTGGCTTGAAGATCGCGGTGAAGACCAGCTGTGGACGGGCCAGCAGCTTGCCGATAGTCATTGCCTGGGCGATGGCCATGTTCTTGGGGACCAATTCGCCGATAAGCATAGAGAGCAAGGTAGCTACCACCAGGGATACCACCACGGAGATGGCTACCGAGCTGGCTTCGGGAATACCGGTCATTTCCATCAATGGTTCCAGCAAGGAACTCATTGCCGGTTCCAGAACGTAACCAGTGAGCAAGGTAGTCAGCGTAATGCCCAACTGGCAGCTGGAGAGCTGGGTGGACAGCGAGGTCAAGCATTGCAGCAGCGGCTTAGCGCCGCGTTCGCCGCGATCGACGGCGTTTTGCACCGTGCTTTTGTCAAGGGCGACCAAGGAGAATTCCACAGCCACGAAGAAGCCGGTGCCGAGAATCAGCAACAGGCCAAGAAGTATGAAGAGCCAATCCATAGGTGGTTACCACCACCTGTTCATCGGCACGGGAATGAAAGGTTCAGTACCGAATCGACGGCAACTAGAAGGCTCCAATCGGGAGCCGGAACCTGCTGAACATGGACTGAGTTGGCCGGCACTGCGCCCGCGGGCGGCACACCGGCTTGGAGAGTGTGATTCCATAGTGCGATTCAGTCTATCGAACGATGCCCTCATTGTGCACCACTTCAATGTCGTGGCGTTCAGCGGTAGCTTCACCACGCTGAACGGGATGTTATACACGACACTTTCGTGAGATTACCTACGTCCCGTGGCCAACTGCGCGTAAAAGTCACTAGACTGGTGCGCAGGTCTAGATATCTTGTGAGCCGAAGTGGTCGATTCACGTCCTCGGAAGACCACCGGCTCAGCTAGAACAACGTAGAAATCAGGGAAGAGGCGTTGCACGTGCCAGAGCAAGCACACCACCGACTTACTGAAGAGTTTGGTGGAAACGAGTGGCTAGTAGACGAGCTGTTCGAACAGTATCTCGTCGACAAGAACTCGGTAGATAAGAAATGGTGGGATATTTTCGAATCTCTCGCCGCCGACAAGAAGGCCCCGGCAACGCAGCCGGCGCCAGCGGCGCCAGCAGCAACTACTGCAGCACCCGCAACGACCGGGCAGGGCACACCACGCGCCGCAACCCAGGCTCGGGCCTCCGAGCCAGCACCAGCTTCAAAGCCAGCACCTGCCGCAGCGCCAGACGCTGAGGCAAAGAAGGCCGAGCCAGCGCCGAAGACTGCACCGATTCCGGCCCAGGCTCCGAAGGCCACCCCTTCCACCGAACTTTTCGGTGAGGAAAAGCGCACTCCACTGCGCGGGCCAATGAAGGCCATCGCCACCAACATGGATGCCAGCCTCGCCGTGCCGACCGCCACCACCGTGCGTGCGGTTCCGGCCAAGGTGATGATCGACAACCGCATCGTCATCAACAACCACCTCAAGCGTGCTCGTGGTGGCAAGATCTCCTTCACCCACCTGATCGGCTTCGCCGTGATTCGTGCATTGAAGCAGATCCCATCGATGAACGTGACCTACGATGTCATCGACAAGAAGCCAACTGCGATCCAGCCGGCTCACGTGAATTTCGGTATCGCGATCGACATGCCAAAGCCAGATGGCACCCGCATGCTCGCCGTGCCCAACGTCAAGGCTGCGGAGACCCTGAGCTTCAACGAGTTCTGGGCCACCTATGAAGATCTGATCAAGCGTGCCCGCGGCAACAAGCTGACCGCCGACGACTACGCTGGCACCACGGTCTCGCTGACCAACCCAGGTGGCATCGGCACCGTTCACTCGGTCCCCCGCCTGTCCAAGGGCCAGGCCGCCATCATCGGCGTTGGCGCACTGGAATACCCTGCCGAGTACCGCGGCTCGTCGGAAAAGACCGTCGCTGCCCTGGGTATCGGCAAGCACATCACCCTGACCTCCACCTACGACCACCGTGTCATCCAGGGTGCCGGTTCGGGCGAGTTCCTGAAGCTGGTTGAATCCCTCTTGCTTGGCGAGCAGGGCTTCTACGACGAGATCTTCGAGCAGCTGCGCATCCCTTACGAGCCAGTTCGCTGGGCCGTTGACAACCAGGTCGACATCGACCTGCAGGTCAACAAGGTCGCCCGCATCCAGCACCTGATCAACTCCTACCGGGAGCGCGGCCACCTGATGGCCGACATCAACCCGCTGGAATACGTCCAGCGCAAGCACCCGGACCTGGACATCAACAACTACGGCCTGACCCTGTGGGATCTGGACCGCGAGTGGATCACCGGCGGCTTGGGCGGCAAGGATCGCGCACTATTGCGCGATATCCTCGGCACCCTGCGCGATGCCTACTGCCGCACCATCGGCACCGAGTACATGCACCTGCAGAACCCGGAAGAGCGCGAGTGGTTCCAGGCCAAGCTGGAGTCGCGCTATGCGAAGCCAACCCGCGAAGAGCAGCTGCGCATCCTGAGCAAGCTGAACTCCGCCGAGGCTTTCGAGACCTTCCTGCAGACTAAGTTCGTCGGCCAGAAGCGCTTCAGCCTCGAGGGCGGAGAATCGCTGATCCCGCTGCTGGATGCCATCATCTCTGATGCCGCCGACGACCAGCTGGACGAAGTCGCCATCGGCATGGCCCACCGTGGCCGCCTGAACGTGCTGACCAACATCGCCGGCAAGACCTACGCACAGGTCTTCCGCGAATTCGAAGGCACCGCCACCCCGGGCTCCGTCCAGGGTTCGGGCGACGTGAAGTACCACCTGGGCACCGAGGGCTCCTACACCTCGGATGCAGGCAACCAGACCAAGGTCTACCTGGCCGCCAACCCTTCGCACCTGGAGGCAGTGGATCCGGTGCTCGAGGGCATCACCCGCGCCAAGCTGGATCGCCTGGGCTCGAAGAACGAAGTGCTGCCAATCCTGGTGCACGGCGACGCGGCCTTCGCTGGCCAGGGCGTGGTCTCCGAGGTGCTGGCCATGAGCCAGCTGCCCGGCTACAAGACCGGCGGCACCGTCCACGTGATCGTGAACAACCAGATCGGCTTCACCACCGCTCCGAGCTCCTCGCGCTCTTCGGTCTACGCCTCGGATGTTGCGCGCACCGTGCAGGCTCCGATCTTCCACGTCAACGGGGATGACCCGGAGGCAGTGGTGCACGTGGGCCAGCTGGCCTTCGAGTACCGCCAGAAGTTCGGCAAGGACGTCGTCATCGACCTGGTGTGCTACCGCCGCCGCGGCCACAATGAGGGCGACGATCCTTCGATGACCCAGCCGATCATGTACAACCTGATCGAGGCCAAGCGCTCCACCCGCAAGCTGTACACCGAGGCCCTGGTCGGCCGCGGCGACATCACGCAGGAAGAGGCCGAGCACGTCTTGGCCGAGTACAAGGAGAACCTGGAACGCATCTTCGCCGAGACGCATGCGGCCCAGACCTCCCCGATCCCGATCATCACCCCGGGCTCGACCATCAACGACCTGGAGAAGCCATTCGCCCAGGCAGCCGACGAGAACACCATCGACGGCGCCCGCGGTTCGGCCATCTCCGCCCAGACCTTGGCACATATCGGTGCAGCCCACGTTCAAATTCCTGAGGGCTTCACTATGCACACCAAGCTGAAGTCGCTGCTCGAGCGCCGCGAGAAGATGTCCCGCGAGGGCGGCATCGACTGGGGCTTCGCCGAAGTCGCTGCGCTGGGCTCGCTGTCCATGGAGGGCGTTCCAGTTCGCCTGGCCGGCCAGGACTCGCGCCGTGGCACCTTCGTGCAGCGCCACTCGGTCTTCCACGACCGCGAGAACGACAACGAGTGGTACCCGCTGCACAACCTGAGCGAGGACCAGGCACCGCTGTGGATCTACGATTCGCTGCTTTCCGAATACGCAGCGCTGGGCTTCGAGTACGGCTACTCGGTAGAGCGCCCGGATGCGCTGGTGATGTGGGAAGCCCAGTTCGGCGACTTCGTCAACGGCGCGCAGACCGTGATCGACGAGTTCATCTCCTCGGCAGAGCAGAAGTGGTCGCAGTCCTCCTCGCTGGTCATGCTGTTGCCACACGGCTACGAGGGCCAGGGCCCGGACCACTCCTCGGCACGCATCGAGCGCTTCTTGCAGCTGTGCGCCGAGAACAACATGGTCGTGGCCCAGCCATCCACCGGTGCCAACCACTTCCACCTGCTGCGCCGCCAGGCCTATGCCCGTCCGCGCAAGCCGCTGATCGTCTTCACCCCGAAGCAGCTGCTGCGCCTGAAGGCCGCGGCAAGCTCGGTGGAGGACTTCACCACCGGCGGTTTCCAGGAGGTTATCGGCGATAACACCATCTCCGATGCCAACGCCGTGGACAAGGTGCTGCTGTGCTCGGGCCGCGTCTACTACGACCTGGTCGCCGCGCGCAGCAAGGCGCAGGATACGAAGACCGCGATCGTGCGTGTTGAGCAGCTCTACCCGGCACCGTCCGAGCAGATCGCTGCCGAGCTGGCCAAGTACCCGAATGCCAAGACTGCCTGGGTCCAGGACGAACCAGCCAACCAGGGTCCATGGCCATTCTTCGGCCTCTACGTTGCACCACAGCTGGAGCAGAAGATCACCTTGGTCTCCCGCCCGGCATCGGCAGCAACCTCTGCAGGCAACGCGAAGCGCCACGACGCAGAAAACGCAGTGCTGCTGCAGCAGGCCTTCGCCCGCTAAAGCACCTCGCAACACTCAGCTGTTGTGACGTTGCCGGCGAGTTCTCCCAGGTAATTCCGGGGAAACTCGCCGGCAACTGCTCGTTAACCCGCCGCAGTGCTCCAGGGGGCAATGTGTGGCATTTATCCAGCATGGATCTCCCGCGATGCCGGCGACTTCACTGCTAAGGTGGGGATCGATTCATATTCTTGAAGCCAACGAAAGGTCGCCCAGTTGGAGTTACGCACAATCCGCATTACCGCAATCGGAGATGAGCTGCTGGCCGGACATGGGGACCCGCGCGGACTTGGCTGGTTCGGCCGTGTCATGGCTCGGACCCAGGACCCTGCGCTGCGCTTGCAGTCCTTCGTCCTGGCCGCCCCTGCCGAAGGCTCCGAGGCCCTGGCCGAACGCTGGATGGGCGAAGCCTCGCGGCGTTTCAGCGACCAATACGAGAATCGCCTGGTCATCGCGCTCTCCGATCGCGATGTGGATCTGGATGTCTCCACCGCCCGCAGCCGGCTGAACCTGGCCAACATTCTGGATTCCGCGTCGCAGATGAGCATCAAGGCGCTGCTGGTCGGCCCGGCCCCGGGATTGGATGACGCCCGCAATCAGCGGGTCGCGGAGCTCAATCGCGTGTATTCGGATGTGGCCCTGCGCCGCAACCACCACTATGTAGATACCTTCACTCCCCTGCGTGCCCACGCGCAGTGGCGCGCTGACCTCAATGCCTCTGGCGGGGTTCCCGGCCAAGCTGGCTACGGCCTGATGGCCTGGCTGGTTCTGCACCGCGGCTGGTACTCGTGGCTGGACTTGCCAGAGCCTGGCGAGGGCTAAGGCACCCTGTGCCCGTTAGGAAAATCGGCGCAAAGTATGAAAGACTATTAGCCGGCCCGAACTATCGGGAAGATCCATTGATCCTTCTAAGGAGTCACCATGTCGAAGCGCGCTCGTAAGCGTCGCGATCGCAAGCGTGGCGGTGCCAACCACGGCAAGCGCCCAAACAGCTAAGCGAAGCGAATATAAAAAGAACCCCGTACCATTCGAGTTTTGCTCGAACGCTACGGGGTTTTTCTTTGCCTGCTAGTGGCCTGATTCCACACGTATCTGCGAGATCCGGGCGATGATGCTGGCCTTTAGCGCCTGCGGGGCCTGCTCTTGGCAGCTGCGGCGCACCACCGAACGGATAATGCACTCCAGGTCGTATTCCTCGGTGCATTCGGGGCAGCCATCCAAATGCGACTTGACCTCTTTGAGATCGCCGAGCGTCAGGGCACCGTCGAGGTACTCGTAGATGCGTACGATGCGGTCATCGGCGCAGTCACCCAATGAATTGCAATCCATCTTATTTCGCTCCTCCATCAGCCTTCGCGGCGCTCTTGTTGCGAGCCCCGGTGGCTATCCCACGGTCTGCCGCATAATCGGCGAGCAGTTCCCTCAAGTTCTTGCGTCCACGGTGCAACCGGGACATCACTGTGCCGATGGGCACACCCAAAATGTCGCTGGCTTCCTTGTAGCTGAAGCCCTCGACATCCACGAAGTACACCGCCATCCGGAAGTCCTCGCCGATGGCCTGCAATGCGGCCTTCACATCCGAGTCCGGCAGGTGGTCCAACGCTTCGACTTCTGCCGAGCGCAAGCCGGCGGGCGAATGCTCCATCGCCGAAGCCATCTGCCAGTCCTCGATGGTATCGGTGCTGGTGCGCAATGGCTCGCGCTGGCGCTTGCGGTACAGGTTAATGTACGTGTTGGTCAGGATACGATACAGCCAGGCCTTGAGATTGGTCCCGGGCTTGTACTGGTGGAAGGCCGAATACGCCTTGGTGTAGGCCTCCTGCACCAGATCCTCGGCGTCGGCAGGGTTGCGAGCCATGCGCAGGGCAGCCGAATAGAGCTGGTCCACATATTGCATGGCGTCGCGTTCAAAGCGTTCGCGACGCTGTGCCTCGGACTCAGTGGCCTCATCGGGCAAATTCTCGTCCACACTCTTGTTGTTCATCACGCCTGAGTCTACGCGGTTGCTAGCGCTATTGCGCGAATTCAACCGCGATCGACTAGCGGTACGAGTGCCCCGGGGCTCGTCGGCAACCACACAGGTGGTGCCGCTGGCTGTTGAAGTATCCTGTCTGATCGTCACACCGGGTATAACCATGGAATCCAAAACCTTATTCCCGCGCCAATCTCGGCTAGGATTTAACTAAAACCGCACGAGCCTAAGGATCAGCAATCAACTCCGCAAGCGCCTCTGGAAACCCGCAGTCCGATCCCCCGCACGCTGGGACGCACTGGTGGCCGGCACCTCATGTCAGCACCGGCGTAGATGCCATCGTTTCGGTGCCCGCTTCCAAGTCGCTGACCAACCGCTATCTGATCCTTGCGGCCCTGGCCTCCTCCCCCTCCACCATCCACAACACCCTGATCAGCCGCGATACAGAGCTGATGCTTGCCGCCCTGGCCAGCTTCGGCACAGGGATCAAGCGGATCGAGCAGGCCGACGGGTCCACCACCGTCCAGGTCCATCCCGCAGCTGAACTGGCCACCGGGCCGTTGAGCATCGACTGCGGATTGGCCGGCACGGTGATGCGCTTTGTGCCTCCCTTGGCAGCGGTTGCCCGCGCCACCGTCGCTTTTGACGGCGATCCGCACGCGCGCCTGCGCCCGATGGCCCCGGTGCTCGATGCGCTGCAGGCCCTGGGCGCCACCATGGATTTCGCCGGGGAGCCGGGCAAATTGCCCTTCACCATGGATGCCAGCGGCCTGGAGTCCGTCGATCAGGTCGTGATCGATGCCTCCAGCAGCTCGCAATTCATTTCCGCACTGCTGCTCGCCGGCCATGCTCTGCCTGGCGGCCTGGCATTGCGCGCCGCTGATGGCCCGATCGCCTCGCCGGATCACATCATGATGACCGTGCAGACACTACTCGAACTGGGCGTGGACATCACCGTGGACGAGGACGGGCGCGGCTGGCGCATAGCCCCGGGCGAACTTGCCGGCTTCACGGTCACCGTGGAACCCGACCTGTCGAACGCCGGGCCATTCCTGGCCGCGGCCCTGGCCAGCAATGGCAGCGTCGGCATCCGCTTCTGGCCCGCAACCACCACCCAGGTCGGCGGAAAATGGGTGCAGATCCTGTCCCAGATGGGCGCCGAGGTGCACCACGGCGACGATGGGGTGCTCAGGGTGCGCGGAACCGGAGTGATCCGCGGGATCGACTACGCCGATGCCTCCGAGCTCGCCCCCACCCTGGCGGCACTGTGCGCCTTGGCCAGCTCCCCAAGCAACCTGACCGGGATCGGGCACCTTCGCGGACATGAAACCGACCGCTTGGCGGCCCTGGAAAACGAACTGGCCAAAGTCGGAGCAAACGTCGTGGCTACAGGCGACAGCCTGGCAATCACCCCGGGCCCGCTGCAGGCAGCCGACCTGCACAGCTACGAGGACCACCGCATGGCCACCGCCGGGGCGCTGCTGGGCCTGGCCATCGAAGGGGTCCGCGTGGAAAATATTGCCACCACCGCCAAAACCATGCCGCAATTCCCGCAATTGTGGGCGGATATGGTTTCCACCGCGAAGGCAGCTGGCTAATGCGCTACCTGGATTACGACGAGTCCTCGGTCCGCGTCCGCCCGAACAAGCGCGGGTCGCGTCCGCGCACCAAGGACCGCCCGGCCTATGAAAAGGCGGAAATCGGCCGGATCATCACCGTGGACCGCGGGCGATACACCGCGATCCTGGACGAGGACACCAGCAACGAGCGCATCGTGATCGCCGCGCGCGCCCGCGAGCTGCGCCGGCAGGCGATCGTGCCAGGAGATCTGGTCGCACTGGTCGGCGATACCTCCGGCAAGCCCGATACGCTCGCCCGGCTGGTGCGAATCGAGGAACGCACCACGCTGCTGCGCCGCAGCGCCGATGACACCGACGCCACCGAGCGCGTGGTCGTGGCCAATGTGGACAAGCTGGTCATCGTGGTGGCCGCTGCCAACCCCGAGCCGCGCACCGGATTTGTCGATCGCGCCCTGGTCGCCGCGTACGACGCCGGCATCCAGCCGGTGCTGTGCGTGACCAAGGCCGATGTGAAGGACCCGGCGGATTTCCTCAAGCACTACGAGGGGCTGGACTTCCCGGTGGTCATTTCGCGCACCACCACCGCAGATGCCTCGGGCGTTGATGCCCGCGGCGCCGACGGATCCAGTGCGCGCCTGGATGCGAACGCGCTGGAGGAACTCGAAGAGCTGCTGGGCGGCTGTGTTTCGGTTGTGCTCGGGCACTCCGGGGTCGGCAAGTCCACGCTGGTCAACGCGCTCACCGGCGCCGACCGGGCCACTGGCCATGTCAACGCGGTCACCGGGCGCGGGCGCCACACCTCGTCCAACGCCTTGGCACTGCGGCTGGGCCAGATCCCTGGCTCATGGCTGATTGATACCCCGGGCATTCGATCCTTCGGGCTGGGCCTGGTGGATCCCGATAACATCCTGGCCGCCTTTGAAGACCTGGCCGAGATCGCCACCGGGTGCCCGCGCGGCTGCACCCATGCCGCCGGCGAAGCTGGCTGCGCCTTGGAAGCCTGGGCGCAAGCAGCGCCGAACAGCCAGCCCGCCGACCGCCTCGCCTCATACCGCCGGCTGGTCACCACCGAGGAAACCACGCACGAAAAGGAGCTCGGCGCACTCTGAGCGCCGGTACACCATGGCAGATTTCACCCTGCAGCAAGATCTCGACTTTGCCCTAGCCCTGGCCGATAAGGTCGACCAGCTGACCTTGGCCCGCTATGGCTCCAATGATCTGGTGGTCGAATCCAAGCCGGATATGACCCCTGTTTCAGATGCCGATCGTGGTGCCGAACAGCTGATCCTGGCCGAGCTTGCCAAGCACCGCCCGCAGGACTCGGTGCTCGGCGAAGAATTCGGGGTGCACGGCAGCGGTTCACGGCGCTGGGTTATCGACCCGATCGATGGCACCAAGAACTTCGTGCGGCGCGTCCCGGTCTGGGCCACCCTCATTGCCCTGCTGGTGGACGACGAGCCGGTGCTCGGCGTCATTTCCGCCCCCGCGCTCAGCCGCCGCTGGCACGCCGCAACCGGTTTGGGCGCCTACGTCAGCGAACCCGCGGCCGGCGCAGGAGAGCGGGCCACCCGCAAGATTTCGGTCTCCTCGGTGTCCGAACTCGCCGATTCCTCCTTGGCCTACGCCTCCCTGAACGGCTGGAAGGACGCCGGCAAGCTCGACGGCTTCCTGGACCTGCTCGATGCTGCCTGGCGAACCCGTGGCTACGGCGACTTCTATTCCTATGCGCTGCTGGCCGAAGGTGCGGTCGACGCGGCCTTCGAGCCGGAGCTCGAACTCTACGACATGGCCGCACTGGTCCCGGTAGTTCGCGAAGCCGGGGGGCGGTTCACCTCGGTGGCCGGAGAGGAAGGCTGCCTCGGCGGCAATGCGCTGGCCACCAACGGCAAGCTGCACGCCGCGATACTGCCCTATCTGAACCGCTGATGTTGACCACCAGCGAAGAGGACTACCTCAAGGCGCTCTACACGCTGACCGAATGGGAAGATACCGAGGTCAGCACCGGCGCATTGGCAGACCAGCTGGGCCTGTCCCCCGCGTCGGTGACCTCGATGATCCAGAAATTATCGAGCAAGGGGCTGGTCGATCATGTGCCCCGCAAGACGGTGGCCCTCAGCAGCAGCGGTCGCCGTGAAGCCTTGCGGATGGTTCGCCGGCACCGGCTATTGGAGACCTTCCTGCGCGACGAGCTGGGCTACGGCTGGGACGAAGTGCATGACGAGGCCGAGGCCCTGGAGCATACCGTCAGCGACCGCTTCATCAACGCCCTGGACGCCCGGCTGGGCCATCCCCGCCACGACCCCCACGGCGACGCAATCCCGGCCTCTGACGGAAGCCTGCCGGTCTCCGAAGCGATCCGTCTGGACCGCTTTGGCGGAGAACTGGCCATCATCGACCGGATCAGCGACGAAGACCCGGACTTCCTGCGCCGCGCCGCCGCGCAGGGTATGGTGCCCGGGGCGCCCATCAAGCTTCCTCATCAGCTGGACTATATCGAGGCCTCGCTGATTTGGGTCCGCAACATCGAATCGAAGTGATCAGGCCGATGTCCACCCAGGGATTCACCCTGCGCCCGATCCAGCTGCTGCTGGTATTCGCTGGCGGAAGCGCCGGGACGGCCAGCAGACTGGCGATCAGCCTATTGCTGCCTCAAGAAGGCCCGCTGCCGGTAGCCATCTTGCTCATCAACCTCACCGGGGCCTTGGCCCTCGGCTGGCTGTTGACGGCCTTGGCCGCCCGGGGACCGGAAACTACGCGCCGGAAAAAGCTGCGGTTGCTGCTTGGAACAGGATTCATGGGCGGTTTCACCACATACAGCGCGCTAGCCACCGACACCATGTTGCTGTTCACGCAAGGATCGACGGCCATCGGGCTGGTATACGGCCTGGGAACCGTGCTGCTCGGGGCGTTCGCCACCTGGGTCGGCATGCTGCTGGGCACCAGGCGCCGTACGCCGCAGGGGGATGGCAAATGATGGGCATGACACCGGTACTCTTTGCGCTCGTTACACTCTGCGGCGGCTTGGGCGCGGTGCTGCGCTATGGTCTCGATTCGTTCATCTGTGCCACATTCGGGGCGTTGCTTCCCTGGGGAACCATCACGATCAACGTTTCGGGCTCCTTCGCCTTGGGTTTTCTGACCGGCTTGCTGGCAAACACCCAATTGAACGAAGCCTGGCTTTTGGCCATGGGCACAGGGGTGCTCGGAGGCTACACCACCTTCTCGACCGCCAGCTTCGATACCCTGCGCCTGCTGCGAGCCGGCCGCCCCTTGTCCAGCTTGGCGAATGCCCTTGGAACGTTATTTGCGGCCGTCCTCGCCGCCTGGGGCGGTTACCTGCTCTCCTCGCTGCTCTAATACAAACTGGGCAGGATCGCAGTGTATACAAGAAAAGCCCAGCCGTGTGGCTGGGCTTTGAAGTTGTTTCTAACGGGCAGCTCGACGTCCCTTGGGAGCGCCGGTGGATTGTCGCTTTGGCGCTGGCTTGATCGGCTTGGGCGTTCGGTCATGCGGGACCACGTAACCGCCTGAAGCCAACACCAGGATTGCGCTAATCCCGGTGAGCGACAGCATCGCAATCGCCCAAATTTGGGATTGTTCGTAGAAACTGTGATCGACGCTGAGCCACAGCACATAGGCACCTACCAGGTAGATGAGGTGGATCAGCAGCACGCGAGTTCGCAATCGGAGTTTGACCACTGCTTTGGGCGAAAAGAAAATTGACCAAATGATCAACAGCGGGATGACAACCACTAAAATGGCCAGAATCATTGGCCAAGGAATGAAAGCGATAGCTGCTAAGGCGGCGGCAAATAGCAGGCCAACTTCAAGCAGGAAAGCCACCACCGCGTAGGTGCCCGAGAGGAACGGCGATACCCGCTGGGAGCTTGTTTTACCCATCGACTTTAATCTCACTCCAATTCCGCAATGACCACCGACCAGTAATCTCCGGCTTTCATTTCAAGTCTATGTGCAAATCCTCCATGCCGCGAATAGACTCGCGAGATTCCAGAAGTGTTTAGCCGCAATGACCGCTGGTGCAAGCATTGTCCGCCCTGCGAGGCCAACATGAATTCCACCAACGAAAAAAGCCCTGGAACCAGGCATTTAGCCTAGTTCCAGAGCTTCAAAACGTGGAGATGGGGAGAATTGAACTCCCGTCCGATGTGGTGTTGCCAGGTCTTCTCCGGGCGCAGTTTGCTGCGGATTTTCTCTGCCCCAACCATCACGCAAACATGTGGTTGATCCGGGCACAGTTACCAAAATATGTACCCAGCAGCGGTAACAACCGCTGGATACAGTGGCTATCTAAATGACGTTAGGAACAGAGGCGATAGCATCCCCTGGCTAACGGACTGTCTGGCTGCTTAGGCAGCGAGAGCGAAGTCAGTGCGCTTTGATTCGGCACTTATTGGTTTGCAAAGAGCGTTTACGAGATAACTTTGCGTCCTCGGCCCGCTTCATCTGTCGCGACTCACACCGTCGAAACCGATCATCCCCGTATTTTGTTGTCAGTCCCAGTTTCCCGGATACAACCACACCCGAAAGCGTGTTCATCAATCATAACTCATCCACGTGCTCTACCCCAACGCGAAATGCGCCACACCAAGTTTTATGCGTGCCCTCGGTTGCGCTCGCGCATGGCTCGCATAGCTTCGCGGTTGTCCTGTTGCTCGCGCAGGGTCTGGCGCTTGTCGTACTCACGCTTACCACGGGCGATACCGATCTCGATCTTTGCCCGACCTGACTTGAAGTACAAGCTCAGCGGAACAACAGTGAGTCCAGCCTCGCCGATCTTGCGCTCGATCTTGAGCAGTTCTTGCCGGTGCAGCAGGAGCTTGCGACGGCGACGTGCCGCGTGATTGGTCCATGATCCGTTGAGGTACTCAGGGATGTAGACGTTCTCGATATAAAGCTCACCACGGTAGAACTGGCCGAAGCCGTCAACGAGTGAGGCTTTGCCTTCTCGCAATGACTTGACTTCCGTACCAGTGAGAACCATGCCAGCTTCGAAGGTATCGAGGATTTCAAAATCGTGGCGCGCCTTGCGGTTGCTCGCGATCACCCGATCTTCTTGATTCTTCTTAGCCACGTTACTCCTTGCATGTCGCGGGCGAATTCTCGCACGCAGACTACAAGTCTAGCGCTAGAGAAGTCCCAATGGGTTCACGGCCGTGCCATTGACAATAGTTTCGAAGTGCAGGTGGCAGCCTGTGGAGTTGCCGGTGGTGCCAACGTAGCCAATAACTTGGCCCTGCTTGACGTGCTGCCCTACGCTCACGGCGACTTGTGACATGTGGTGGTACCCGGTCGCCAGCGCCTTGCCACGAACTACGCCGTGGGAAATGAGCACCTTATTTCCGGAGGTACCGCCCCAGCCAGCCATCCACACTTCACCATCGGCTGCGGCCGTAATGGGCGCACCACACTGGCCGCCGAAGCCCCAGTCGATGCCAGCGTGCACATATCCACCCCGTCCACCATAATCAATGGTTCCGGCGGGCGTTGGACGCCAGCCGAAGGAGGAAGTCAGATTGTTGCTGGTCGTTGGCTTTACCAATCCCCAGGCGCTGGAACCATTAGAGGTGCTCACCTCGGGTTCTGCCGGCGCTGGAGGAACGTAAGCCTTCTTTTTATATTCCTTCTTCTTGGCAGCGGCTTCTTCTGCAAGACGCTTTTGCTCGGCTTCGTAAGCCGCTTTGCGCTTTGCTTCAGCCTCAGCCGCCTTGCGCTTTCGTTCAGCTTCTTCGCGCAACAAGCGCTCCTGGCGCTCCTTGATGTCTGCCTGAACTTGGGCGTATTCCTTCTGCTGCGAAGCTAGCTTTTCCTGGATTTGAGGCTTCTTGGCTTCAAGCTCAGCACCAAGTTTTTCAGTGCTTGCAACCAAAGCATCGAGTTCGTTCTTTGCGTTCTGCGCTTGGGTTCGAGCCGCCTGCTCTTGAGCCAGCGCGTCCTCGGCCTGGGATTTGAGCGATGAGATTTCCTTCTCAACGGCGTCAAGTCGAACCTTATTGTTTTCGTTGTTGGCCTGCTCTTGCGCCAGGTCGTTGTAGGTAGCGCTCTGCGAAGCCATCGCTCGGTTTGCCAGGTCAAGACCGTCTGCGATCTCAGTGGCCGACTCCATGTTCAGGATCATGTCCAGCCCGCTAGAAACACCGCCGCGCTTATAAGCCTCTGACGCAATCGAAGCCATGGCTTCTTTTGCTTCAGAAATCTTCTTGGCGTTTGCCTCAATTTCGGCCGCGACTTGATCGCGCGTTCCCTGAGCAGCAATTAAACGGTTGTTCAGATCGGCAACTGCCGCTTGGGCATTGGCGACACGGCTCTGCGCGTCCGCCAATGCCTGTTCCGCTGCAGGAACCTGAGCCTGCTGGTCACGCAGCTTCTTATCGGTGGCCTGGATATCGGCGTCCAGGAACTCCATGTCTTGCTCTAGGTTATTGATGTTGCCTTCAACCTGAGCTTTTTTATCGTCCAGCTCATCAGCTGCGACAATTCCAGCCGGCAACGTCAAGGCCAGTGCCATGGCGCCACCAAGAGTGGCGCGCAAGAACTTACTACGCACTGCGTTGGACAGCATGTGACTCCTTAGAGTGAATTGTCGTGCATCAGATAGGCCGGAGATAACGATTCGGCTAAACCTTCAGGTAACGCTTCAACGTTACCACTGATGAAATTGTGGCCAAAACGATACCGATTATCAAGAGGACAGGCGCAACAAGCCAAACTTCTCCGGTAGAAATGAAGGCAACGCCGACATTTTCACTGGCAAGCTTGTCTTCGACGAGGAACTTGAGAAGAAGCCACAAGGTTCCCGAAGCTAACAATCCACCGATCAATGAGGCAATAACACCTTCAATGATGAACGGAAGCTGAATTGTCGCTTTGGATGCACCGACCAGCCGCATAATGGTTGTTTCCAACCGTCGATGCATAGCTGAGAGTTGAATCGTTGTTCCTGTAAGCAGGACCGCGCAAATGATCATCACGATTGCAACCACGGCTGCAGCAGCCGAAGCAACGCGCACGAGCTGGAAGACCTTCTCCAGCAGGTCACGCTGGTCGATTACGGAGTCCACCCCGTCGACCGTCGAAAACGCTTCGTTGATCACCGGATACTTCTCCGGGTCAACTAATGCAACACGGAAGGATTCAGGCAGCTGCTCAGGAGTGATCTGGTCGACTAGGGAAGAATTCTCATACTGATCCAAGAAGTTCTTATACGCCTGATCTTTCGATTCATAGGCATATTCCTTGATATACGGAGCCAACTGTTCGGACTTGAGAACCTTCTCAATGTTCTGCCGCTGGGCATCAGTGGCTTCATTTCCGCCACAGTTCGGCGAAGTGCTGGTGTCGTCGCAGAGATAGATCGCTACCTCCATGCGGTCGTACCAGTAGCCCTTCATCTGGTTAATCTGCAGTTGCAGAAGAATCGAGGCGCCAACGAATGTTAGCGAAACGAAAGTCACCAGGACGACAGAAACGACCATCACGACATTCTGCCGAAGGCCTTTCGCCGCTTCGCGGAGAATAAATCCTAGTCTCACTGGTCCTCGTCTTTCTGGTCCTCAGCAACCTGTGAATCTTCGTGGTGTTCAACAGCCGAATCGCCCACGAGTAGCTCGCGAGATCCGTCTTGGTTCACCACCGTGGTCATTGGCGTGTATTGACCTTCTACTTCGTCGCGGATCACCTGTCCGCGCTGCAGTTCAATCACGCGATGACGGTATTCGCTAACAAGCTCGTGTGCGTGCGTTGCCATCAAAACGGTTGTCCCGTTCTGATTAATGCGATTCAGCACGTTCATGACTTCGATGCTGTTCTTGCGGTCGAGGTTACCGGTGGGCTCATCGGCCAAAAGGATCGACGGCTTATTCACAATGGCGCGCGCTATACCGACACGCTGCTGCTCACCGCCGGAAAGCTCGGTGGGCTTGCGACGTGCCTTGTCTTCAAGTCCCACCAGCTTCAAGGCATCTGGAACGCGTTCACGAATCTGCGCACGCGAGGCACCGATTACTTCCATCGCGAAGGCCACATTGTCAAAGACTGTACGTTCGCGCAGGAGGCGGAAGTCCTGGAACACGAATCCGATATCACGACGCAGTTTTGGCACACGTCGACTTGGGATCCGGTTCAGGTTCTGCCCTGCAACGTAAACAGCCCCGTCGGTAGAACGCTTTTCGCGTAGCACCAAACTCAGGAAGGTCGACTTTCCGGAACCGGATTCGCCGACCAAGAAGGCGAATTCGCCGCGGCTAATCTCGATGTTTATGTCGTCCAAGGCGGCATTCTGCTGTCTTGGCTCATAAATCATCGAGACGTTTTCGAATTTAATCATGTCTTCAATCGCTAGTTTTCGTCGGGGCGCGACCCACGAATACCAATCTCGAGATCAAACGTCAATAGATGCGCCAGTGTTCCAAACACTATCGGTGCAAGCCGTCGAACCAGCATAATTCCTAGGTGTGTTGCCATATTCATCCGATAAGCACAGCAAGGATAAACCACTGAGATCATGCATTACTTGATGTATTTCGCCCTTGCTCAATGGGCCCGGTGACGATACTTACACTGTTTTTGACAAGTCCGTACTACTAGATGGGTATTCGCAGCATCTGCTATTTGCTTGGGCGGCGCTGTCCTGCGCGCCAGCGGATCCCTGCATCGATGAAATCATCAATCTCACCATCAAGCACAGCTTGAGTATTGCCTACTTCGTGTTCAGTGCGCAGATCCTTGACCATTTGATATGGATTGAGCACGTACGAACGCATCTGGTCGCCCCACGAGGCTTTCACATCACCGGCAAACTCTTTTTTCTGCGCGTCTTCCTGTTCCTTTTTCAGGAGCAGGAGCCTGGACTGCAAAACGCGAAGTGCAGCAGCACGGTTCTGGATCTGGGACTTTTCATTCTGCATGGAGACAACAACTCCAGTTGGAATGTGAGTCATGCGAACTGCCGAGTCGGTAGTGTTGACGCTCTGCCCACCAGGGCCCGAAGAACGGAACACATCCACGCGAATTTCCGATTCTGGAATTTCGATGCTGTCGGTCTGTTCAATAAGTGGAACTACTTCAACGGCAGCGAAGGAAGTTTGGCGACGTCCCTGGTTGTCGAATGGCGAAATTCGGACAAGGCGATGAGTTCCGGCCTCTACGGACAACGTTCCAAAAGCATAAGGTTCGTCGATTTCGAAGGTAGCCGACTTCAGTCCAGCTTCTTCAGCATAGGACGTGTCCATCACGGTAGCTTTGAATCCGCGCTTTTCCGCCCAACGCAAATACATTCGCATGAGCATCTCGGCAAAGTCCGCAGCATCGACGCCGCCAGCCCCGGAACGAATCGTTACCACGGCACCTCGGGAATCGAACTCACCGCTGAGCAAAGTAACAATTTCCAGATCATCGAGGGCCTTGCGGATGCCGATAAGTTCTTTTTCGGCCTCTTGCAAAGTTTCATCGTCATCTTCGAGTTCGGCCAACTCGACGAGTACTTCTAGATCGTCAATCCGCGTCTTGAGCTTCGTGAGGCGCTCTAGTTCCGACTGGCGGTATGAAAGCTTGCTAGTGACAATTTGCGCTGCGGCAGGATCGTCCCAGAGATCAGGGGCTCCCGCTTCCTCGGAGAGCGTTGCAATGTCAGCCTTGATCTGATCAACGTCGCTAACATCTTCAATTGCAGAGAAAGTTGAGCGCAGTGTGCGGATTTCAGCAGAGAAGTCAGTTTTTGCCATGGTCCTCTAAGACTACGTCATTTCACCTCCGATCCCTGAGTCCCCTGTCAGCGACTGAGGACCGTCTGCGCAGTGGAGTTCACTGAAATCGGGACTCCATTCGGTACAATCCAGCCGACGATTGGAGGTCGTACAGTTCCCGACAGTTCTAAAGTGGCACCCTGCCCATCGGGGCGGATCTCCACTGAAGCTATCCGCAAATCATCGACCCTTCCGGCAGCTCCAACATCGAGGAGGTACTTACCTACGGCCTGCTGAACCCGTTGTCGACTCAACTCGATTCGGGGGTTGGGCCCATCTGCCACGAATTCGAACTCATCTACGGCCGCGACCACTGCCCCGTCTGCGATAGACAATAATTGGCGTGCTTTCAGATTTACCGCACTCGCCGCCAGAACTACCGAGATAGTCAACAGAGTAATTGCGCAGAGTCCAATAGCAAGCACCAAGGACTGCCCATCCTCTGCAGATGCCCCCTTTTTGTAGTTGCCATGGCTATCCAAATTGATCAACTCTTTGGGAAGCTGCTGAATCAACTGAAAAGGCTGATACATCAAACATCTCCGAGACAAAGGGCAACGGAACGTCCAATTCGACGGTGACCGTCACCACGCTTCCAGGACTCAAGCATTCAGAATTGCAAGAAATACTCGTTTTCGCGTTGGAATAGCCAAAATTATTCATCGCACGGCGTACCGTTTCTTTGGCATCTGCTTGCGCTTGAATTGGGGTATCGGCTAGTGCAAACACCTTAGCTGCCTGGTCCGCGGCTCCAACCACTGCATAGCTACCTGCCTGGAGATGACTTGCGGCAAGAATTAAAGTAGACCATTGGAATCAAAAGTACTGTCGCCGCGAAAATAAACTCAACGATCGCGCTTCCGGATTCGTCCTGCGAAGTTTTGCGCAAAGCTGCCGAGATAGTTCTCTGTAAATTATCCATACTTCACAGCTTCACCTTGTACATGCAGGTTCCATCCGTTGGGTAGTAAACCGACTAACGGCACCTTCGTTTCAACTGACACTGTGATCACGCTGCCCTCGCCGATATTCGCGGAGCGAACGCTAATGTTTCGGGCGAATCCCGAATGAAGACTCTCAGTGATCAAGTGCCGTGTCCGGTCTTGCGCATCTGCCGTGGACCGATTCGCTAGCGCACCATAATGTGCGCCGTTTGCAGCCGCATCGATCAACGTATTACGAACGTGCAGGACAAGTGCGAGTTGAATTAGCGTCAACGCGATAAGAACTAACAGCGTCGTGATCATGACAAATTCCGCTACGGCTGATCCCTTGGATTCACCAAAGAACCGCCTAAATACTGGCGGTATTCCATTCGGCACGACGCGGCGCATGTTTGCCTTCTATCCCAACCCCGAAACCCGATCAATGGCTTGATTGAAGAGGTCCTGCAATCGCGGTCCTGCGATAGCTAAAAGTGCTGCGACCAAGACGGCCGACATGAGAGTGATCATCACCCAAGACAACAACTTGAAACACGTAAGTTGTAAACTCAATCTATGACTACCACCAAGGCACACATCTACGCGAGAATTTCCCGTGACCGCACGGACGGTCTGAACGTGGCCGAGCAGATTGTTGCATGTGAAAACTTCATCAAGAATCGTGGCTGGGAACTTGGAGAGACTTACTCCGACAACTCCATTAGTGCCATGTCCGGAGCCGTGAGACCGGGCTTCGAGAAGATGCTGAAAGATGCCGAAGATTCCAGCGATACCGTTACATTTGTTGTCTATTGGAAGCAATCACGCCTTGAACGTGATCCGGATGACCTAGACCGGTTCCTTCTAGCCGGTTGTGAAGGCTACGCCACGGACGGAACACAGGCGAACGTCAAGACGGCTTCATCTGAACTCATGACTAAAATGATGTCCCTGTATGGCCGATTCGAACAGCGAAATAAGGCCGACTTCCAGAAACAGGCCAATCTACGAATTGCCAAGGCTGGCACCTATCGCGGTTCAATCCGACCCTTCGGACAGCGCAAAGACGGTTCTTGGGTGGAGGAAGAAGCCGAGGCCGTCATTGAAGCCGCCGAGAAGATTATTGCCGGTGAGTGGTCATTCTTTAGAACGTCCGAGGTCTGGAACCTACGAGGCCTCAAGACTCCGCAGACCGGTAAGCAAGGCGGTAAACAGTGGACTTCGGGAACAGTCCGGAACTACTTCACGAGGCCACGGCTCTACGGGTACCAAGACTATAAAGGTACGCTCTACGAGTTGAAAGACTGGAAGCCGATCCTCACCAAAGAACAGTTTGATGCAATCCAAGTGAAGATTGATTCGAAGCGAACGGGCTTCCGGACATCCAACGTGACCCGCCACGATGTAAGACTACTGACCGCTTTAATACAGTGCGCAGATTGTGGCCGAGGTATGAACGCCGCCCAGCGCGGTGGCCCCGGTTCCACACGTAGCTATCGTTGCCCGTCCACCAAGCATGTCACCATCATTGCCGAGCCTTTAGAAGAGGCAATTTCGGAGTTCTCACTACACCTCCTCGCACAGCACGCAGAGGTTCGAAATCAGCAGGAGTCCACCACTCGGAGGTTGGCAACGGTACAAGGTGAGAAGTTGTCTCTCACCAAAGAACATGAGGAATGGCTTGATGAAGCAATTGAGGCTGGCCTAAAGCCTTCCATCATTGCTAACAAGGAATCCAAGTTTGAAGAAGAAATCTCCAAGCTCGATGAAGAGATCCTGACCCTACAGCAGGATAAGACGGTGAGCATCTTCGAAGGGTTCAAGCTTGAAGGCTGGAACGCGTCCCCGATAGAGCTACGTCGAGACCTTCTTCAAACTCTGTATTCGGGTATCACCATTAGCAGGGTTGGACAGGGGAAGCGCTTCTCCCCCGATGTCATTGATTACAAGTTCACTCCGCTGGGCGAAAGGCTCCGAGATGAATACTTGAAACACGAGATGGACGCGCTTCACCCATGGGAGAACTCGGACGCAATCTAAAGAACAGACCTCTTCGGGGGTCTGTTCTTGTTTAAGTGTGTGGATAACTCATACCAAACGATATGGGAGGGGGCTATATACATATACCACCTACCCAATTCTGACTAGGCTTTTTCATATATAATGGAACTTGTCGGACGGTGGGTTTGACTGGCTTAAATCTCTGTGGATATTCTTGAGCCACACGCCCGGCTTGGGCATCACCAACCGAGAGGATTTACTTGCATACCACGCCACGCACCAACCCGGAATTGATTCGAGACCTCGAACTTCTGGGTACCGAACTCGAAGCAATGCTCAACATCTACGACAACGCCGCTACGGAAACTCCGGAGATCCTGGAGTTCGTCACCAAGAGCACCGCTACTCGATTCCGCGAAATCCAACAAGCTATGGCACAGATTCAGGCCGAGCGCATGGAGAACGTCATCCGCAGGACTGAAATCCCCGATGACATCAGCTCACTAGTAGCCGGGGAATAAATCTGGAAGCCCCGTTGTTACACATGGGGTAATACCAAAAATCCAAGGTTCCGGATGTTACGCATTATTAAGAAATAGCGACTTCGAATTATTTGGATGACCTGAAGGTTTCAAAATTCCTTGAAATTACTTGGAACCAAGGCTTGTAAGTTGATCATGGAATAGGTATACTACGCACCCTCCTCTAATCCATGGTATACTTTAACCATAAGCAATTCACCGATGCGCTCGACCGAGTTCCTTCTTTGCATACGAATCTCAAACTCGGTCTCTTATTTCCCGGTGGGTATGCGCTTTTCTCCTCAGTCTTAGTGGTTTTTGACTGGTTGCTTCTCCTTATCTTGTGAGGCCGTTAGGTTTCCGTCTACTTTCCTAGCGGCCTCACCATGGAATAACAACTAACACTCATAACCCTTAGAGGATTTCACTGGCCCAAGGTGGCCTCTTTTATTTCATCTGTCGTAAACCCAATAACGTTAACGACTTTAAAACCCAAGCATTAAGGAAACTCGCAATGGAAGACAATAACCGTGGAAAGCACGAGAGAACGGAACTCACCAAGACCCGCTTGAAGAAGTCCCACCAGAAGAACAAGCTAGAACGCCTTCGTAGGCAATTAGCCGAAGTTGAGAGCTACATCAACGAACTGACCGCCGCCGAAGAGCGCCTAGCGAAAGAAGCGGCATAGATGATTATCGCCACCATCCTTGCACTATCCATCTACGGATTTGCAACGTACACAAACAGGAAGCAACTAAAGGAGCTACGCAATGTCTGATTACACACTTATTCCATGGGGCAAGATTCCCGGATTCAATAACCTCGATTACTCCGACGAATCGGACATCTTCTACATCCGCATTGATCGAGGAAAAACTCTTGACGGTTGGTGGGCTATCGACGAGCTTGTTACAGAAGCCACCGACGCTCACGGTTTCCGCAGGGTAGGACTTTCGAACGGTTGCTGGAGCTACGCCAAGCTCGATTCTCTTGCAGACGTGAAGGCAACACTCCGCAAGGCTGGAGTCATGCACCGAATCGAACTGAGCATCCCGAACGGATCTATCTAATTTTTGCCCAACTGTAGCGACCAACCCCGGAAGGGGATTTCACAGTGAACGACGTAAAGACGCAACTAACCATCGGAGCATTCAACCGGGATGCTCCACCCGATTCCATAGGAGAACTACTTGAAAACCGAAACCCAAATCCTCAACACCATCTTCAACAATGAAGAATTGACCGACCGAACCCTAGCTTGGGTCTGTGCTGAGAGTCCATTTGACGGACACACCCACCGAGACGAACTTTGCACCTACGACACCGAAACCATCTACCAGCGCTTCCCGTCGAGTGAGCTAGCCTTCGCAGACGCTCTGGCGCGATACATCGGCGCAACCAACCTTGTCTACGTTCCAGCTCTCGAAGAATGGCAAATCAAGGATGACGGCGTTTATCGAAGTCTTTCCGGTGACTACTTCGTTCACAATTGCATCCGTCGATACACCAAGCGCTTTACCCAACTATTAGACGGCGACGAAGCAAAGGGCACCCTTGGGCTGTACGAAGCGTTCAAGATTGAGGTCAGGAATTCAATTGCCCCTCGAACCCAAGCTGGAATTAAAAACGGCACACTCAACAGCCCCGAGAAGATTGCCGACTTCGAAACAGAAATAACCAACGAACTCTGGTCTGAGTACAAGCAACAGGCATCCGACTTCTTCAAGCTAAAGACCAGCCTCCACACCGAACGAGGCATCAAGGCAATCTCAAACCTTCTAAAGTCGGCGCTCTCCGAGATGCCTAATGAAGTGAAGCCGTCATCCTTCAAGAAGATTGACCACCTGCTCACACGTAAGCATCAGCCGCTCTTGGTGGATGGTCTCATCCCGTCAACCGGCCTTGGACAGATTTACGGCCCCAGCTACACCGGTAAGACCTTCGTTGCTCTGGACTTGGCTCTATCCGTATGCGCCGGGCTGGATTCATGGCTTGGTCAAAAGATCCACCTTGAACCGAAAGATGGGGTTGAGCATCCATCCGACCTGACACAGGATGTTCTTTATATCGCCGCTGAGGGTGGACAGCCGTTCTGGGATGCTGTTCAGGGCTGGAAGCTTGCACACCCAACCGCAAACCTCAATGGACTATCCGTTTTCGATGCCGCAGAGGGCAACACCGTTACCCTGTCCGAGAAGACACTTCCACCCGGTGTTTACGGTTTGGAAGACCTCCAACGAGACCTCAACGATGCCGGTATCAAGCCGAGATTGATTGTTTGTGACACTCAGTCACAGATGACCCCGAACATTGATGAAAACTCCACTGCTCTGGCACACGCTCTAAAGCCTTTGAAGGAGTGGGCCGACCAAGAGGGAATTTACATCCTCCTTGTTCACCACACAGGCAAGACTGCAGGTGTTGGCCCTCGTGGGTCATCTGCCCAGTTCGCCATGATGGATTCGGCCATTGAGCTAAAGCCAAACACGGAAGGCATCCAGCTCTTCTTCGAGAAGATCAAGGGTTCGCCAAAGCCTGAGCACGGATACTCCGCATTCCTGGAGAACGTGATGACCACAGACGGCAACCAACGCGCTTACCTCCGTCATCATGGACAGGCAATCTCCAAAGAGGCTCAGAACCAGATTGATGAATCGCTCATGGATGACGTGAAGAAGAACAAGATCATCCGCTTCATCGAAGAGGGCAACCACTCCGCCAGCAAGATTTCGGATGCCGCTGGAAAAGGAAGCGGACTGAACCGCAACAAGGTCAACAGCCTCCTGAGGGAATTAGCATCCGAAGACAGGGTCATCAACAGCGGAACTCCCCAGTCTCCGGTGTGGGTCTTGAACCCTGAAAATGTGAAGTAAAAACCTGCATTTCACCCTTTTTGAAGACCCTCAAAAAGTGACCCCGACGAAAAAATCCTTGCAAACAAAGGGATTCAAGGCCCTTTTTTGAAACGTACTTTTTGAAAAATATGTGAAAAGTGCAGGTTTGCAGGGTCTTCGAGGGGTAAATCCAGCCCTAAAACACCCGCGAATGCAGGGTCTCAACCCCTGAAAAACCCCGAGATTCCGGGCTTTTTCGACACCTGCACCCTCAATTTTAGCCTTCGCGGGGGGCACGTCTCTGACCCCTGCGGCACCTGCACCACCCCCTTTAGGGGGTGCAGTGTGCAGGCAGGCCGTTGGCGAAATCATGCACCGGGGCCGTAGTGACCGAAATGCAGGTGTGCAGAGTGCAGACAACCAGAAGAATTACAAGAGAAAGATTGAGCAAGAAATGAAACTATTTGTACAATACGGAAGACTTGACGAGTCGGGCGCACCAATAGAAACCGATGTGGTGAAATTCAGCTTCGGCACATCGGAAATTTCCGGAGACGAGTTGGCTTGGGTACAGAAGATAACCAAAGGAAAGCCCTCATATCGAACGCTTGTGCTTAGTCGAGAAACCGTAATCGGTTGGGAACTAGCGGCGGGGAATCTGACCGAGATTTGCCGAACAGCTCAGGAACATTGGGATGTGGAAGTTAAGGCTGTAAACAGTAGTTCCGAGAAATGCGATAAACGTTGCCGAGAGGCGGAAGGTATCGATTGCCAGTGCGCCTGTAATTATAAAAACCATGGCGCAGGTGTTGGGCTTGCCGCAGACGAAATCATCATCGGAGATTTCATCATTGGAACTACGCACCGGGTAGTTACTCGAAACTTCAGGAAGATTCCAAGTACGGAAATCTGCATCCAAAACGAAGATTAGAACCATGCGAAGGAGACCACCTCGAAATAGGTGGTCTCCTGTGTGCTCGAGAACGGGCAACTATGAAATGAACACCGACCAAGGATCCCGTTCTTCGATACCCTCAACCCCGTCTCGGTCGAAGATAATAGTAGAGAATGAAGTCCCATCTTCAGCTCCCCAGCCAATGGCATCTTCAACTTTGGAGCGTTTCAAGTCGTTTCCGAAAGTACTTATGAGGATCTTGGGCTTGGGGTCATGTCGTAGGAATGCTTTTAGAAGTTCGGCGTTCACAGAATCATCCCGGAAGCTGTAGCCGACGATGAGCCAATGCTTGGACTCCGAAAGACCCTGTGCCATTGCCTCATAGGCTAATTTGAATGGCTGTTCCAATACACGCCTAGGCTTCTCGCGGGAATTAGCAAGGACAACGACCGGCATCATGTGCTTTGATCCGTCGTCCATGTCAGAAAGGATATTGTGTCGTCTGAGTGACTCAATAGGGAATTTCACTATGGCACCTGTATACGTGTTCTGCCAGTAGGCAAACGAACCGTGTGGATGGATTAACCGGATTCGCCTGTCAGCCGGGAAACTGAGGTCTCCTCTTAGTTCATACCCCTTAGTCCGCTCAACAACTACGTGCTCTCCGATTTCATCATCCGTGAAGGTAATCTGAGCTGGCTTCCGGGGATCTGCCATGTCACAGAATGAAAAGTCCAGCATTCTCAAGGTCGCTAAGACCAAGTAGTCATAATTGAGATTAGAGAAAGTGATTGTCCCTGAGAATTCTTGATAGAAAGATCGGAAAAACGAGTGTAGGTGCTTCGTGGATTCCCAGTTTGTAGGTGAAGAATCGAGGATAATCTTTAGAACTATCCCAGTACCCATCCTGAGAAGTTGTCGCGTGAACTGGCGCACGTCTTCCAACGATTGTTGAAGTCTGGTGCCGCCATTGGAAGCAAGACCAGCCAAGTCTGAAAGATCTTCGAGCAAGGCCGCCTGACTCTCAAAAGCCCCTACGAGTTGTTCGAAGTCATTAACATCAAGCGCCCCATCATCTTCAATTCGGGTTGCAACTTTTGCTAGTGCTCGAAGAACGTCATTGCCGTTCGGCGCAATCTTGGTCAGCTCCTCCAAGAGGCGCTCGGTAATCTTTCCAAGAACCAATTCCGACGAGAATGCAACACTTAGACCATTCCCCGCTACAACCGCAAGATTCCTACGTTGAGACAATTCCATTTCCCCTTTCAGTCGGCCTGTATCAATCTTATTGTGTTTAGTTGACAGTTATATCCTTGCACCCATTTTCTCGACTTGGGCGCGTTTAACTCCGAACTTCGAAATCACCCACTCATTGGATGCTGACTAGTCCATTCAGGTAAATCAGGCCACAATTTTTGTGAAACAACTCCCCCTAATGCACAGGGTTATTCACAACTAGGGAAAGTGGCAAGGAGGGCCGCTCAGCATTAACTCTGACGGCCTCGAGACATTCGGTGAGACAAATACTTGCAGAGGAGATTTGGGGCCGTTAGAAACGGCTTCTAGCGCGTCAAGGTTGCAATGTCCGGAAGAAGGAGTACAATGCAACCCCCTCAAAAACCACGCTATAATAGATAGTATTAAATCAAACTTATCAAGAGGGGAAGAATGAAAGATGTAGAACTAGCTCGAAAGCTAGAGCAGATGGTTCAAGACGGTATTGAACCGCCCGAAGGCTTCGAGACCATTGAAGACTATGCCCTTTTTACTTGGGCTAGACATAACAACTAAACGCATATCTTAGAAAGGGAAGTGAAGTTGAAAAGCAACAAGTACCCTGATGAAGAACTTCTAGAGCACAATGCGGTAATTGAGATTCAGAAAGGCAACGTTTTAGTCCACCGTGAGCACTACGAGAAGTTAGTTGAATACCTTCAAGGCCTACAGTCTTCGAATGCTCAGACCGAAAGTGTTCTGGCCAGTCTTCCCCAATACAAGTACACGGGAACGAAGCCTTAGAAAGCGCCACCACAACCCACACACGAGCCGCTGAGCGGTTCAATAGGCGAAAGCCACCAAATACTAATAGACAAAATATTAGGCCGCTAGACGGCCATTTAACACTTAAAGGAGCAAATAAGAAATGAAGAACCTATCCGCAGTAATCCCAGTCAACAAGAACATCGTCAAGGATCTACTAACTAAATCAGACCTCGCGGGATACGACATCAATGCAAGCCCTGGAGAAGCCCCGACCGTTGACGGAGTACGCCTCTTCCAGCCTGAAATTACATGGGTCAATTTCGAAATCCCAGCCGACAAGATTACAGATGTTGCAAACATCGAGGGTGAAACTTCGATCATCATGGATGACCTACGACAAGCGGCGAAGAAGTACCTAGAAGCAAACGAAGAACGCCCAGCCGGTTACATCACCCCAAGTAATAACAACTAAAACCATATCTGGGAAGCCGTGGGTTAAGCGCTCACGGCCTCCTAGGTCATCAAAGACGCAAGGACTTTAATAACAAATATTAGGCGCGTAGAACGCCGCACAGCTTCTTGAAAGGAAGAACTACTAATGGAACTAATGCTATTAACCACACTCGCGGTAACGGTCATCCTCACCGATTGCTTCAAAACAATCTTTAACGCACTAAATAAAAGTAAGAACGAAAGCAAGACGTGCCGATGCAACGCCGAGGGTACGCCTTATTCGATACCCGTGGGACGCAAAGCCACCGGATACAACAAGCCGGAATAAGACGTCCTGGAGTCTAAAGACGAAGAGACGCTTCTAAAAGTCGGGAGCTTGAGTTACGCTGAGCTGATTAATCAAGAATTGAGAGAAAGAAAGAAGACATGAGTAAGTTCAAAAAGTGGTTGAAGCAAGAGCTACCGGCGCAGAGATACAACGTTTCACTTGACGGGAAGCACTTCATCCTAGGTTTCAAACTCAAGTACAAAGACGGCGATAAGTATCGGAAATTCGATACTAAAGGGATGTCGGCTCACCTTGAAACCGGGGCAACCATCAATACCTATGTGAGTAAAGGAGCCGTTGCCGGTGGAGCGGTTGCCGGGGCTGTCTTATTTGGGCCGATCGGTCTTCTCGCTGGAGGTCTACTTGGATCCGCAAAACGCAAAGGCGGTGGTTCCATCTTCGTTGTAGTCGAGCAGGACGGGCAGTTAGCGGGAACCATCGAGGTTCCGGCTAGCAAAGAAGGTGAGGCCCGGAAGTTCATTGAAGTACTCAATGCGTCGGCCAACGATCCAGAAAATGACTCCGAGAGACCATAACTGGACGATCTTCGTCTATATTGATTCAAACCCACTCTTGACCAGTGGGAATCACTCGCAAAGAGAGGCGGCATCATGTCCACCCCGGATAAGCCGAACATGTACAGCCAAGAACTCGCAGACCGTCGAGCTGGCATCAAACCAACAAGAACAGCTCCCGAAACCAAGCAAGCTAAAGGCGGTTGCCTATGGATCAGCCTCTTGGTTGCAGGAATCCTCTTCGGTGTCCTAGGAATCGCCAGCGGCTCTTTCTCCGACAACCGGGCAGACGGGCCGAACTTCACTGCAGGTACGAGCGCTTCGGTTGGGCCATGGATATTCGTTGTTCTAGGTGTACTCCTCATAATCAGCGCGGTCATCATCCGCAGTTCGCAGAGCAAGACCGTTGTCATCTCGACTCCGGCCCCGGCACCCGTTACAACAAGCACAACCAAGAAGCTTGAAGAACTGGACGGTATGCGGAAGAGCGGACTAATCACCGACGCAGAGTTCGAAGCGAAGCGTAAGGATCTTCTGGATCGCATGTAGAACTACTACACGCTCAACGAGTGAGGCCGACAACTTACCGGTTGTCGGCCTCTTAGTATTCAAGCAGTCGTTTGTTTTACTCGTAGGTTTTAACCTCGCCGCCGAGGTCCGTTGCCAGAATGCTTCGATCAAACGACGAGATACGCCAATCACCGTCGGACAGAACGTAGAGAGGATTTATTGACCCCATGGTTTCGGATGAATCCTCGTGTCGCTTTTGCCCCTCTTTGTTCTTGATGAATGTCAACATTGCACCATTCTCGCAACCATACATTTCGTAAGAATCTTCTTGCTCAAATGTTGGACTAGAGCAAGCGAAACCAGCGTTTTGATAAGCGTTCTTCAGCTCATCAATACTCTTTATATCCGATCCTCCAGAACATGCGCTAACCAATGCGGTAAGTGCGAGTATTCCAATTCCCATCGCTAAACGTCGTTTCACAACTCTCCATTTCTTTAGTCGATGATCTGAGCATATTGGAGGAATCACAGAACCGAGCATTGTTAAGCATCAATTGCTGGTTTATGAGCTGGCACTTTCTAAGAGTGAAGGCCAACAACTAAATACTCACCACATGAGACCGATGACCTAAGAGTTGTCGGTCTCATTCGCATTTAAAGAAGGAGAACGCAATTCAATATTCTGGCGGGAAATCCCGCATATCCAAAGAACTAAGTGAGGTCATGCTCACCCTCACCGATCAACGAGAGCACTACTACGAACCCTTCGCTGGAGGTGGTGCTGTAGCTGAGAAGATGGGCAACCACTTCAAGGAAGCTCATTACTCCGACCTACACCAAGACCTCATTATCATGTGGGATGCCGTGGTGAACCAAGGATGGGAACCACCGAAACAGGTGTCCGAGGAAGAGTACTACCAACTAAAGGACAGCGCCCCTAGCCCAGCCCGTACATTCGCTTCTTTCGCCTGTAGTTTCGGCGGGAAGGAATGGGGTGGTTATGCGAGAAGCAAGAAGACCGATTATGCCGCCACCGGTAGACGCTCAGTCCTACGGGGCCGAGCCATGGCCGGGGCTGTTAGTACCACCTACACCCACGCATCATACGAAGACCTATCCCCTATGCCCGGAGATGTCATCTATTGCGATCCTCCCTATCGAGACACCACCGGCTATAAGACCGGGGCATTCGATAGCCCTAGGTTCTGGGCAATAGCCCAAGCATGGGCCGAAGCCGGAGCTTCCGTGTACGTATCCGAGTACGACGCTCCCGAAGGCTGGATTGCCATTTGGGAAAAGCCGGTGACCATCTCGCTCGTTGGTGGCACCAAGCAAGGCGATAAGAAGAACGTCGAAAAGCTGTTCATATATAACAACTAAATCTATAAGGAGGTGACGTGAGCAAGGAAACCATCTTCTCGCCAACAGGACAACCCACGACCGAACGCAGTCCTACGAACACCAGCGCTTGGAAGAAGAAACGCGCAACCGTCATCAAGGAAGAGACTCACTGTCATATCTGCCTTGAGGAAGTCGATAAGACGCTAAAGAAGCCTGACCCAATGGCCGCACAGGTGGATCACATCACACCTTCGGCGCTTGGAGGCTCCGATTCAAGAGAGAACCTAAGGCTCGTGCACGCACTTTGCAATCAAAAGCGCTCAACGAAGCCAATTGACGAAGTCCGAGCCATTCCAGCTCCAAGTCAAAAATGGTTCTAGAAGTGAGCAATTTGCACAATAAACCACGAATTGATTGTGCAAAATGATCAATACCACGGGGGTTACCCCTCCCCGAAGTCGTGATCTCTGCCACGGCGATTAAGAATTTCTCCCCACACGGTTTTTTGAAACCGCTCCCCTAACTATCCCACCGCCTAAGGAGGCGACATGAACAAGAAATCCACCGTCTCCGAGGCGGTTTCAACCAACGATTACAGGGTTTCCCTAGTAGCTCTTCGAGACCGACTGGCTACAGACATCGACAACCCGGAAACCCCCGCCGCTGTCCGTGCTCAATGCGCTAAGCAACTGCAGTCCGTACTAGCCGACATCCAAGCAATACCCGACCCGGATAAGTTCTCCGCTTCCCCACTAGACCAAATCTTGAACGGGGAAGACAAATGAACGTCGTAGGAAACCGAGAACCAACACTCAAGGTCGAATCCAAACTAGCGGTTGATTTCTCCGAAGGCGAGAAGGCCATTGCACTAATGACGGCCTACAGCTCACCGCCAGACCCATGGCAAGGCGACGTTCTCAAACAATGGCTGGCCAAGCAATCCAACGGGAAGTTGGCTCACAAAATCTCCGGTGCTTCCATCTCCCGACGTTCCGGAAAATCGTGGCTCCTCGTAGCTCGAATGGTCTACGGACTTCTAGCCCGAGGTGAACAGATTATTTACACCTCCCACGTCTACACCACCACAAGGGAAATCGCTGACCACGTCTTCACCTTCTTTGAAGATGACCGATACCCGGAGCTTAAAGCTCAGGTAGTCAAGCTCTACCGAAACAGCGGAAGCATGAGCATCAGGCTAAAGAATGGTGGCCAGCTCAAATTTCTTGCTCGAACACCATCTTCCGGACGTGGTTTGAAGGCTGACCTTCTCATCATCGATGAGGCACAGCACTACGGCCAAGAGACAGCATCTTCCCTAACCCCTGTAGTTTCGTCGGCTCCTAAAGGTGACTCCCAACAAATCCTTGTCGGAACCCCGGAAGTTGACTCTGGCTCTGCCGACATCTTCAAAGGCATTCGCAACAGGGCACTCGACGGAGAGCTGGCCAAGGCCTGTTATCACGAATGGTCAATGGAGAAAGACGATGACCTAGACGATATCGAAACTTGGAAGAAGTCCAACCCTTCGCTTGGTCTCCGTCTTGACGTTGAGGATGTTCAAGCCGAACGTATCGCACTTTCAGACCGAGCCTTCGCTATCGAACGCCTTGGGTCTTGGGATGCCAACGTTGGCACGTCGCTTTTCGATCAAACCTCATGGGAAAAATTGGCCGACCCGCTGACCAAAATTGAACATTCCCACGTTCTCGCAATTGACGTAAACCCACAGCGAACCGGAGCTTCCATTTCGGTTGCCGGTATTCGCTCTGATGGAAATTACCACATCGAAGTTATCGAGAATCGCACCTCTGGAACGGGTTGGGTTGTTCCAACCATTGCCGATATCTATAAGGAGACCGGCATCAAAACCGTTGTGGTCGATGGTGGAGGCCCAGCCGGTTCATTGATTGATGACCTTAGCCGAATCCGTGGAATCAAGATTAAGAACATCGGCGCTAGAGACGTAGCCAATGCCGCAGGAAAGTTCTATGACTGTGTCATCAACGGAGACCTAAAGCACCAAGCCGACCCACGTCTAAACACTCCGGTGCTCAATGCATCCAAACGAAAAATCGGTGATGCCTTCGGTTTCAGCAGAAACAACAATGCCGTTGACCTCACCCCACTAGTCTCTTGCTCCTTCGCGCTCTGGGGCGTCGGCTCCCCCAACGTTCGTAAGAAGAAGTCAACGTCCACCGGCTCGACAACCAAACGCCGCATCCGCGTTTTCTGAGTTATAACAACTAATTTTATAAGGAACCTAATGTCACTTAGAAACCTCCAAGGGATCATCCCCGAAAACCATTACAAGGAAATCGTCTTCCTTCATGAGCGAATCATCAGCCTTCGAACCGTGAACGCAGAGAAGGAATCCTTTTACGAATCTTCTAATCGAGTCAAGGATCTAGGGATAGCTGTTCCCCCGACTCTAAAGAATGTTGATCTATCTCTAGATTGGTGCACTCGTTCCGTAGATTCCGTTGCATCTCGAATGATGTTAGAAGGATTCGTTGCCGAGACCGATCTTGACGAGCAGGGTCTGGCCGAAATCTTGAAGGAAAACAACTTCATCACCGAAGCTTCCGCAATGTTCACCTCAGCCTTACTACACGGTGTGGGATTCGTGCTCACCTATGAAGGCAACGAAGAACTAGGTGAGCCGAAGACCATCCTCCGACCTGTAGCCGGTACACATGCCACCGGACGCTGGAACCCCAACAGCCGTAGACTTTCAAGCGGTCTTGTCATCCTCGATGAAGACAAAAACGGCAATCCGATTCGCCTGTTCTTCTCCACACCTAAGGAGAACATCAACCTTCGCTACGAGGAGCAAGTGTGGATTGTTGAGGCCGCCGAAAACCCTCTCAACAAGGTTCCGCTGTTCCCGGTTCGAATCAATCCGTCATTGACCCAGCCGTTCGGTAAATCACGAATTACCAAGGCTCAAATGAACCTCACTGACCAAGCCCTTCGAACAATGCTTCGAATGGAAGTCACCTCCGAGTTCTTCTCAGCTCCTCAGCGCTACATTCTCGGTGCTTCACCGGAAATGTTCGAAGATGAAGAAGGCAACCCAACCGATACTTGGAAGCTGACCTTGGGCCGACTCCTAGCGGCTCCAGAAAATGAGGAAACCGGAGAGAACCCCGAAGTTGGACAGTTTGCCGCCGCTTCACCGGAACCACACCTAGCGGTTCTTCGACAGCTCACCCAAAACTTTGCAGGTGCCTCTAGCCTTCCACCATCGGAATTGGGTCTTAATTCGGATGCAAATCCAACCTCAGCCGAATCAGTGCGTGCGCAGATCGAAAGCCTATTGGTCATCGTTCGAGATACGCAAAAGTCCACCGAATCCGGTCTGCAGGACGCAGTTATTGCCGCTCTACAGCTTCATAACGATCTTGATGTTGTACCGGATGAATACCGTAGTTTGACCGTCCGTTGGGGTGACCCTTCTACTCCAACTCTTGCATCTCAGGCCGATGCAGTAAGCAAGTTGGTAGGCTCCGGAATCCTTGACCCACAGAGCGAACTCATTCTAGAACGACTTGGTTTCAGTGACTCCGACATCCTACGAGTGAAGAACGAGCGTGCACGAGCACAAGCTCCAGGCCGTCTAGCCGAAGTACTCCAAGGGCGTTCAACCCCAGCCACCGAGAAAGACACCACCGCACAGGATGAAGCCGCAGTTCTCAAAACTAAGGCCGATGCCCTAGGTCTCCTACGTCGTGCAGGTGTCGAGGCAGAATCAGCCGCCGAACTCGTAGGTCTAACCGGAGTGACTTTCATTCCGGGTAACCCAATCACGATTCGCACCGAGGAGGGTTAATGGCCGCGTTAGCTACCGTCTCTCCAACTGAACTCCACGACTTCCAACGAATGTTGGTATCCGAAGCAATCAGAGATCTTGGTGAATTGTGGAGCCTCGTTCCCGATCCGACCAACGGAGCCGATGTCAAAGCGGTTCTTGCCGAGTACTACCCAACACTTGTTGAAACCTACGGCGCTCCAATCGCGGTCATGGCCGCTGAAAAGTTCGAGGAGTCCCGGCGAATAGCTAATGCCAACGGAACTTTTATGGCTCTTCTCGCACCTCCACCGGATAAACAGCGAGTGCAATCTCATGTGTGGTCGATGCTCGAACCGATCTTCCGGGGAGCCGATTCCGACCCGGAAGAAGCGTTACGCAACCTTGAAGGCCTCACCTCACGTCTGGTCTTGGAGCAATCCCGCCGAACAGTAAATGACAACGTCTTCGCCAAAGGATCCGGGGCCGATGGATTCGTGAGAGTTCCATCCAGAATCGACACATGCGAGTTTTGCCTGATGCTGGCAACGAAGACGTACCGCAGTAATGAGACAGCGGGTAAAGGTCGCAACTTCCACAACCGTTGCAACTGTTCGATCATGCCGCACTTCGAGGCAATCGTTATCGAAGGCTACGACCAAGAAGGCTACCTCCGGCAGTACAACAAAAAGCGCTATGGAACAGAAGCTTCCGAATAACAATCAACTACAACCTAGTAAGGAAACCTAATAATGGCCCTAGACAGAGTTCCATATTTTGTCAGTCAGGAAGGAGTAGGACACTCAAGTGAAGTTGTCCGCTCCGCTCTCTATGCATCCCTAGGCGGTAAGGAAGGTGTATCCGGCCCGAAAGATCTTCGTGTTTCAGCCAAGAGCACGCCTACCGGTTCCGTCAACGTAGCTCCCGGTTCCGCAATCATCAATAGCAGATATACCGGAACATCGGGACAAGCTTACGCGGCTCGAAATGCTACACAGACTTCCGTAACGATTAACCCAACATCATCAGCAGGTGGACGTAATGACCTCGTGGTTTTGAGAATCCAAGACACAGCCTATGAAGGAAGCGCACCGGCAGATGTGAATAATTACGATTACACGCGCCTCGAGGTTGTGCAGGGGGTTCCATCTTCAACAAACTCCGTTAAGGATTTGAACCTCACCTACCCAGCAGTTGCCTTAGCGCTCATCAAGATTCCAGCCTCCACATCAGCAATCACGAACGCAATGATCAACGACCTCAGGAACCTAGCGAATCCTAGAATTCAGGATGTCTGGTACCCAATGCCTACCGTGACATCGGAGGAGGAGACCCTAACCGCCACATCGGAGATTGGAGAATACTTCATCAACGCCGCAACACAGACAATTCAAATTCCGGATTGGGCTATCAGGATGCAAGTCCGTTGCGAGTGGCTAGGTGTGCGCTACGCCGCTGGAAATGCGCACGGTTCTTCGTGGCTTGAATGGGGGCCATACAAGGCACCCTCCGAGCGTGAATACGCAACACAGAAGTTCCAGTGGGACACTCCCGCCGCTACCAATGTCTCCCGTGCCAACTGGATTGTTGTTGACGATGTTTACATCCCAGCCGCAATGCGTGGAACTCCTCAACTCTTCGTACCGAAAGCACGTCGGGCCGGTGGAGTTTCTAACTCCGTCTCACTTGACGGCATGTCCGGCATGAGTGTTCAAATCCGATTCCTTGAAACCCGTGATGATGACCTCCTACAGGGATAAACAGGGCTGGCACTTTCTACTTATAGGAGCGGAAATATGCTGGCACTTTATATAAGTGAAGGCAATTAGTTTCACAAGTTTTCATGCACTAGACCGGGTTCAAGAATTTTGAACCCGGTCTTCAATAATCTTCCCCGGCCAACATGCTGGGGCTTCATGGAGTTCTTCAATACTCCTGCCGTGAACGCGGCGGTGTTTCTTCCTTTCTACGCCGCGTTCACCTCAAACTTTCTAAGCCGCCTCTTGGTTGAGATTACTCCCAGAGGCTTGAGCGGCCCCGGCACTTTCCCTCTTTCTACCGGGGCCGCTCCTCTCCCACTTCCAACAGACCCTTCGGGGTCTTGTTGTGTTTAAAACCCCTTCCGCATGGAAGAACCACCTTGGGCCAATTGTGGCCCTCTTGCAAAAGAACGGAGCCACAAAATGGCTGAACTAAACGAAGCTACCGAAGAGGTAGTTGAACAGACTAATGAGGTCGATACCGAAGGGGTTGCAGAACCTACCGAGATCGACTGGAAGGCACAGGCACGAAAGCACGAACGTCGAACCAAGGAAGCTATGGCAAAGGCCAAGGCCAACGAGGAAGCGGCTCAGAAGCTTGCCGACATCGAAGCCGCCAATATGTCTGATTTGGAACGTGCTCAAGAACGAATTGCGCAACTTGAAGCGGAACTAGGTTCCACCAAGGAAACCGCACTTCGAACCAGCATCATCTCGGAATTTGGCCTAGACCCAGAAGACGCTGAGGTTCTACTCACCGCCAAGGATGAAGAAGGACTTCGAGCACAGGCTGAACGCCTAGCTAGTAAAGGCAATGAAAAGCCGAAACCCTCACTCTCTGTAAACAACAGCGATATCGAAGGAACTCCTTCAACCAATTCCCGCACCGCTCTGGCTAAAGCCATTTTTGGCTAAGACATAGCAACTAAATTTATAACTAAGGATTTATAAGAATGGCACAGTCATTTACTTCAACCCCCGCTCTCCTACCTAAGGAGATGACCAACAGCATTCTCCTGAAGGCTTATGAGGCTTCTGTTGTAGGCCGCCTTGCCGGTGGTACTCCGCAGAAGTTCGGTGAAACCGCTATCCCGATTTACGAGGGTCAGACCGAACTCGGTCTAGTCGGTGAAACCCAGGCCTACGGCACCTCCACCGTCTCCACCGGAATGCAGTACCTAACTAACCGTAAGTTCGGCACCATCGTTGTTGTTTCTAAGGAACTCATCGAGAACGATCCGGAACAGATTCTAGACAAGATTGAGGATGACTTGGTCTCTGCCGGTGCTCGTGCATATGACAGCATCTTCCTTGCAGGTAAGGACGGACGCGGAGCCGCAATCACCGGCCAGTCGCACATCAACCAGACCACTAAGCGAATTGAGCTAGCGGCATCCCCTGATTACAAGGCCGCAATTGAGGCCGGTATCGAGGCCGTTTCCGCTGATTACGATGTCACCGGTCTGGCGTTTGATAACGCAATCAAGATCAAGCTTGCATCGTTGGTCAACGAGACTCAGGTAGGTTTCGCAGACCTGTCTACTTCCCGCTTGACCATTGCCGGTTTCAACGCCGAAGGTGCACGCACCGTTGGCAAGGCCGGAAACCGCCTCATCGTTGGCGACTGGACTAAGCTCCGTGCAGGCTTCTCCGAAGACATCAAGATTGAAAGGTCTGATCAGGCAGTTGTCGGCGGCGTTTCCATGTGGGAAACCGATCAGGTAGCACTGAAGGTTTCCATGTCCGTTGCCGGTACCGTGCTTGACCCGAACGCATTTGCCGTCATCGAGGACGGAACCGCCTAAGGAACCTCATGAAGACACTTATAACGCCCAAAGGCGCACAAGTAAGGGTGTCTGATGATGTGGCCGCTATCCTTGCTCCGCTTGGATACAGGGAGCCGGTGGAGGAAACAAAACCGGCTCCTAAGAAGGCTCCCGCCAAGCGCACAAGGAAACCCGCACCGAAGGAGGTCTAATGGCGTTTCTAGATTTAACCCCGGAAGACCTAATTCCGCTGGATTCGACTTTGACCACAGCCAAGGCTGAAATCCTCATTGCCGATACGGTAGCCCGTGCTTATGGGTTGGTTCCGGAACTAGCCGAAGACCTTACAGCCCTCCAGGCCTCTGCCTCGAAAGCAATCCTTCGCAAAGCGATTCTTCGTTGGCATCAAACAGGTAGTGGAGCACTCGTTCAGCGTTCCGAATCTACCGGAGCTTATAGCGTCTCCGAGACCGTGGACACCAAGTCTTCTGACCGAGCAATCTTCACCCAAGCCGAACTAAAAGAACTACGCGGCCTCTTCGTCACCGCCAAAGCGTTCAAGGGTAAAGCCTTCTCCGTAGAGATGTGGTGATGATCTTGTTACTCGACCGATTTAGATTCACCGCAACATTGATTTCTGGCGGTGGACGAGACATCTACGGTGAACCACAGCCAACCACAGAAACTCCTCTTGAAGGTTGCCTACTCGTTCCAGCTCCACGCACCGAGGAAGAACTTTTCTCGGATGTCACCGAAACCAGAGCAACCCTCTATTTCAACCATGACGCGAAGGTCTCCAAGAAAGACCGAATCCGCACCCCGGAAGGTTCACCAATCTCCGGTACATGGGCAGTGGACGCGGATGTTGTCTATTACCCGCTAGTCACTGAAGTTCAACTCAGGAAGGAATCGTAATGGCAAAGAAGAACGTCGATTTATACATTGACCCCAAAGCCCTGAACACCTTCCTCAACGGAACTACGGTTCAACAGGCTTCTATGCGAAAAGCTCAGATGGGTCTTGCCACGGCAAAGGCCACAGCTCCTCGAAAGACATCTAGATTCGCCGCAGGTTTTCAAGTCCAACCGGCAACCGTCCAAGGTGGTCGAAGAAACGAGAACAGGGCCGGAGCGGTCATCGTCAACAAGGTTGAATATTCCGCATTCGTTCACCGCAGACAACAGGAGAACTTCTTCAAGTTGCTCCGTAAGCGAATGGACGGCCAGATCTAGTGAGAACTGTAAAAGCATTAATTGAGGTATTGGCACCAATAGCCAAATGCACCACGCATTTAGAGTCCGACTTCTATAAAGAGGATGACGCTCTTAGCTCAGTACCGATCTTCCATATCAAACCGCTACCCGGCGTTCCGAGTAAGCACGTATGGGAGCGAATCGACGGCATACAGATTGACCTCTACGCAATCGGCCCCAGCCAAGCGAACGAGCTTATGCGTCAAGCCGAAGAGCTTCTTCAAGGATGGGCCATGACTTCCGAGGGTCTTATAGACAAGATTCAGGCCGAGGTTCCGTTCTACGAGGAATCAATTCCACACGACACCCTAAATAAACAAACTTCTACGTACCTCGTGACGTATCGAATTTAAGGACTACAAAACAAATGAGTTTTTCCGAACTAAAGGAACAGAACGATGATGCAAACCTGTTCAAGGCGCTATCTGCCGTTGCGTTCCTCGCACCAATGACCGCCGCACCAATCACCACCCTGATTGATTCGACCACCAAGGAAATTAAGGCACTTCCAGCCGAATATGTTGCCGTAGGTCTGCTGGATGAATCCGGTATTACCTTCGGTGGTGACTCGGAGGAATCTGAGACCCGCTCTCTGGGTTACGTTGCCGCAACACGTACCGATCTGACTTCCGCTAGCCGTGAGGTCACCTTGACCGCGCAGGAAGTTCTAAAGAAGGAGCTGATGGAGATTGCATACGGTATCGACCTTTCGACCGTAACCCGTGACGCAACCACCGGCGAACTCGCGTTTGATCGCCCGGAGCTTCCGCAGTATGAACACTACCGTCTTGTTGTTATTGCACAGGACGGTGTCAATAAGTATCAGGCTCGTTTCTTCCCTAAGGTGAAGATCGTTTCCGTACCGGAGGAAGTATGGAACTCGGAGGATGCACAGACCTTCGAACTGAGCTTCCGCGCCGAGGTCGATTCAGCCCTAGGCACCAACGAGCGTGTTTTCAGCGTCATCAAGACCGCTTAGTTATAACAACTAAATCTATATTTGGTGGGCCGTGTTGTCAGGTCACGGCTCACCAACACCCCTACCTGACACCAACCCGAAGGAACCCATGAAGACATTCAAGCTCCAGAAGGGTGACCACATCGTTACCACCGTCTCTCCGACTGAGGCAGTGACGTTCCGCGCTCGCGGCTTTGTAGATGTGCCCCCCGAACCAAAACAGGCTCCCAAGCCGAAGAACACCGCTAAGGCAGAAACCGCCGAAGCTACCGAAACCAAAAACTAAAGTAAGGAAATCCTGACATGGCTAAGAAAGCCCCAAAGAAGTTCAATCTGCTCGACCACCTCGAGAAGGAAGTCAAGGCAGAAGTATTCGTTGCCGTTATTGATGAAGAGGGTACGGAACTGACGTTCCCCAACTTCTTGGATCTGAATTGGCGTGAAGCTCGTGAGTTCATGGACAAACTGTCCTCAGCGGAGTCCTCAGCCAACATTGAACCATTGTTTGCCAAGTGGCTATCCGAGGAAGATTTCAAAAAGCTCGAAGACTCACCAATCTCGCTGAAGGCCGCAATGACTCTCGCTGAGGAAGCGATTAAGCACTACAGCGCCGTAGTCGGCACACCGGGGGAATAACGCGACTCCTAGAAATCTTGGAACGCTTCGGCCCGGAGATTGAAGCCGACTTACAAGAAACCTATGGAGTCGATCTAGGCGAACTCTTCGACTCAAAACGCTGGCCGAAGCTATTACGGCTCATTGACCGCTTGCCTCCTCATTCTCGATACATCTCCGCTATTCGAAATGACGAAGAGGAAGCCAAGAAGATTATCGATCACCCGGATTTCAACAAGCCGGGAGAAGATACCGGGCCTTCCCTCGAAGGCTACACACAACTCAATTACCAAGTAGCCGATCTTATTGATGCCGTCAGGGTACTCCAAGCCACTTTAGTTGGGGTCAATGGCGGTAAGGCGAAGAACCCTAAACCTGTCAAACGTCCAATGACAGCTATTGACAAGGTCAAGGCTCAACGAGCCAAAGAGGGCGCAATCAAAACCATGGACTTGTTCAGTCCTAAAACCGAATAACCCAAGGCCCAAGCCTCTCCATGCGGAAGGGCTTGGGTCTTTTTCATTTAAATCAAATTTTAGGAGTCAAACACTATGAGCAATCTCAATATGGGATTCGCGCAACTCCAAATTGTTCCGGTGATGACGGGCCTAAACAGTTCGATCAAGAAGGAGCTTGGAAACACTTTCCCGCAATTGGGTAAAGCCTCCGGCGCAATTTTTGGTAAGGGGGTAGCCGATGGATTCAGCTCCGAAAAGAAATCCCTTGAAGCCGAAGTAAAGTCCCTCGAATCGAACCTCCAAAAAGCCCAAGAGAACCTTAAAAAGGCGAAAGGCGCATCTGCCACAGCCACAGACAAGGAAACTGACGCTCTCAAGAAACTTGAAATCGCCCAGCTCAGGCTCAACGAGTCCCGAGAATCCGGTAAGGCGAAGGCTTCCGCGCTAGCAAGAGCAGAGGAGGAAGTCCGTCAGAAGAATAATGCCGTTAAGAAAGCACAGGAAGAATCCGCACGTACCGCTAGCAAACTAGAGAACGCAACCGAGGATTTGGCCACGGCCAACAAGCAACTGGACACCGCGAACCAGAAGATTTCCGACTCAACCAAGAAGCTTGATTCCGACTTTGGCAAGACCAAGGGTGTCTTCAGCCGCATGTCCGACACCATGCGCAAGGGTTTCAAGAATGTTCCTAAGGATGCCGAGAAAGCCGGTAAGGATGCAGGTAAAAAGGCTTCCGGGGGGTTCACCAAGAACTTCGCCGTTGCCGGTGCTGTTGGTGGTGTCTTTGGTTCCCTCACCTCATCCCTGACCAACTCAATTGGTGGTTTGGTCTCCGAGGCATTCTCCGCGTCGGATGACACAAACAAGTTCATGAGTTCTATGGATTTCGCTGGAATCTCCGCAGGAGAAACCAAGAAAGCTACAGCATCCGCTCAAGCCTACGCGGATGAAACAGTCTATGATCTGTCAACGATTCAAAGCACCATGGCCCAGCTTGCCTCCAACGGAATCAAAAATTACGAAGACCTAGCCAAGGCATCCGGAAACCTGAACGCCGTTTCAGGTGGCAACGCCGAAACCTTCAAATCCGTCTCGATGGTCATGTCCCAGACAGCCGGAGCCGGGAAACTCACTTCGGAAAATTTTAACCAAATCGCAGACGCAATTCCGGGGGCTTCCGGGCAGATTCAAAAGGCACTTCTTGAAGCCGGAGCCTACACAGGCAACTTCCGTGAAGCCATGGCTGATGGTGAAATTTCAGCCGAGGAATTCAACGCCGCAGTTCTCAAGCTAGGTAGTCAACCGATTGCAGTTGAAGCCGCTAAATCTACCGAAACTTTCGAAGGTTCCCTAGGCAACCTTCAAGCCACCATTGTTGGAGGGCTTACAAGCGCATTGAACGGCTTAAAACCGACCTTCACCGGAGTCATCAACAGTGTGGCCTCAGGTTTTCAAACTCTTATCAACGGCATCGGAACCTTTGTCCAATGGGCACAAGACAATTCATCTTGGTTGTTGCCGCTAGTATCCGCAATCGCAGGTATGGCCGGGGCAATCTTAGCCGTAACTACCGCAGTAAAGATCTACACCATTGCACAAGCCGCGCTAAATGTCGTAATGGCGCTGAACCCGTTCACACTCATCGTATTGGCTATCGGGGCATTAGTTGGCGCTTTCATCTACCTGTGGAATAACGTCGAGGGCTTCAGGAATTTCTGGATTACCTTATGGCAAGCAATCACAACAGCTTTCACCGAAACGAAGAACTGGATTGTTAACACGGCATCATCAATCGGTAACGGGGTTTCGCAGAAGTTCAATGAACTGAAGACAAAAGTTACAACCATATTCAACGCCGTCAAGCTGTTTCTAACAACTCTTTGGTCAGACATTAAAACCAAAATCACTTCAGTTGTCGTGGGTCTCGTTGTCGGAATTATCACCAAGTTTATCGAAGTCAAAACTAACATCACTAACATTTGGAACGGTATCAAGACTTGGCTTGGCGATACCATCACGAACATCAAAAACAGTGTTATCAGCAAGTTCAATCAGCTGAAAGACGGTGTAAAACAGAAGTTCACCGACCTGAAGAATGGTTTATTCGGAATTTGGGATTGGATCAAGACTCGTGTATTTGATCCGATGAAAAACCTCATCACGGAAACCATTCCTAATGCGTTCAAGACCGGCGTCGATTTCATCAAGGATGCTTGGAACAAGGTTGCCAACATTGCCCGTAAGCCAATCAACTTCGTTATTGAAACTGTTTACGGTGGGCTTCGAAACACCTTCAACAAGGTTGCCGACACCCTAGGCCTCCCGGACGATTGGCGACTACCTAAGGTAAATCCGGTCAAGGAATTTGCTGTTGGTGGCTACACCGGCCCCGGCACCAAGTACCAAGAAGCCGGTGTTGTTCACGCCGGAGAATACGTTCTCCGCAAAGAAGCAACCTCCAGGCTCCGTAGAACCATCGGTCTAGGTGGGCTCGACCATCTCAACCAGTTTGGGTCATTCCCCGGCTTCGCCAAGGGTGGATATGTCCGACCTGTCAAGGGTGGAAGCTACACTTCCCGATTCGGTGAATCACGAGGCCGATACCCACACGCTGGACAAGACGTAGCTGTTCCTATCGGAACTCCGGTCTTCTCACCTTTGGACGGTACGGTTCGAATCGCCAAGGAAAACGCAGTCACAGGCCGTTCCGGTCTGGGCATCCTCATTGACCACGCTAACGGACTCTCAACCTATGTCGGTCACCTTTCCCGCTTCATTGCTCAGGCAGGACAGCAGGTCAAGGCTGGCCAGCAAGTTGCACTATCCGGTAACACAGGACGTTCTACCGGCCCACACGCTCACATTGAGTTGTGGCGAGATGGAACACCGATTGATCCATTCAACTACATCAATTCCGGAATCATGCCTACAGGCGGTTCTGGTGGTGGAGGTTGGAACCCGCTCCAAGGTCTCTTCGACCTGAAAGACCAGATGGTGAACGGCTTCAAGGAGAAGTTCGGCGCTGACAATATGCTTGGGCAGATTGCTAGTACAGCCTTGAACAAGATCGTCACCGGGCCGATTGACTGGATCAAAGAAAAGGCCGCCGCAATTGGTGACTTTGCGCAGGATGTCTGGGGCAACGCCAAGGACTTCTTCAACGGTAAGGACTCCGGAGTTCAGGCCGATGTCCGCAACGTGGCCAACGGTTACGGGTGGGGTTCAGGCCGTCAGTGGGATTCGCTCTCCAAGCTGATCAATAAGGAATCCTCATGGAATCCGAACGCGCAGAACCCAAGCTCAACCGCTTACGGTTTATTCCAGTTCCTCAACGGAACTTGGGGTAGCTACGGCGCGAAGACCTCCGACCCAACCGGACAGGCAAAGGCCGGTCTTAAGTACATCTCCCAGCGCTACGGCGATCCGGAGAAGGCGTGGGCTTTCCATAAGCGCAACAACTGGTACGCGAACGGCGGGTTGGTAAAGCCAACCCTTTACGACAACGGAGGAATCCTCAGCCCCGGACAAATGCAGATGGTCTCCAACGAGTCCCGTAAGCCTGAGTACATCATGACTAACGAGCAGTGGAAGAACGTTGAAGCTATTTCAAGGCAACAGCATTCAGTTGGCGATACCTATAACATCAGCGTTCCTGAACCGGACTTCTCAGCCGCAGACCTAGCGAACGAAATTCAACATCAAAACCGAGCCATTCGAAAGGGCCGCTAATGTTTATCAAAATAGGCTCAATTGAAGCCGGTGGTAACACCAACCCAATTCTCATTGAGAATCTATCAGCACCTTCTACGGAGCTTCGAACAGAATATGTCGATGCTCCGAACAGGGATGGTCAGTTAGTAGGTCGAGACTTCCTAGGAAGTTCAACTTGGGGTTTTGACTTTGTTTCGAACAAGTCCAATCTGCAGGAGTCGTTCTCCGAGATTGGCAAGTTGGAACACGTGTGGAAGGACTCGAAGAATCGCCTGAGTTCCAACGTAGCTTTCCCACTCCGCTACAGCCTCGACGGAACGAACTGGTACCGAGTTTATGGCCGTTGCGGAAAGTTCACAGGGTCAACGCCTGACGTTCTCGCTACGTTAGGCGTTGCCCGAGCCACAGCGGATTTCGTTCAAACTCGTGTTGAACACTTCTCGGACATCGAGAACCTGAACACGATTACCTATATTCCACCTGTCCAAGGTGGTCTAAAGGCTCCGCTGGTTTCACCACTCACCACAACCGGTCGAGGCGTTGAACGCGGCGGTTTCGTGGACAACGAAGGAAACGTAGCAACACCTCTTTCGATTCGCTTCGTAGGGCCAATATCCAACCCTGTTCTTCGCAGTGAAACAGGTTGGGAAGTCTCCTACAGAGGTTCGATTGCCGCTGGTGACTATGTGGACATCAACCCCCTGATGGGAACGGTCAAGCGTAAGAACGGCTCCTCCGTGGCCGGAAACCTAGGGACAAAGGTTCGCCTGTCCAAGGTGAATCTCCCGGTTGGTCGATCCAATTTGTATTTGTCAGGCAACGATTCAACAGGACTTTCCAAAGTTGAACTTCGTTGGAGGAATGCTTGGACTTCCGCACAGTATTAACTGGCACTTTCTTCTTATAGAAGACCATTTTGAAACCCCCGGTCATTAGGCCGGGGGTTTCTTGATTTAAAAACAGAAAGGAGACCGAATGTCCGAGTATCGCTACATTCTACAAAGCGTTCCGGATGGTGAATTTATCGATCTCGACGCACCTTTGACGGGTGTTCAAATCATCCAAACAGTCAATGGGGCTGGAGACATATCCGGCACGCTTCCCGTTCAATACTCAGCTCTCAAGAAGCCAAACGGCCAACTAGCAATTACCGAATACGGAACCATGCTCCATGTTGAGTTGGACGGTGAAATCCTCCAGTCAGGAATCGTAGACAACATAACCATCAACAATAATTCGCTTCAAATCGGCGCTAATGGTTGGAGCGGGTATACAGACGGACAACCTTATCTAGGCAAGAAAAAGACCTACATCTCAGCAGATCCGGCCATGGTCATCCGTGATTGTTGGGACTACCTACTGTCCTTCCCTGACTCACTCCCTGATGTCTCAATAGACATCATCAAAACGGGAACCACCGTAGGCAAGCCGGAAGGCCGAAACCTCACCAACGCGAAGACCAAGCTCAACGCAGAGAAGCGAAAGCTTGAACAGCAAGAGAAGGCTGTTCAGGTTGCCAACACTCAGGTTATAGCTTCCAAGAAGGCCGTCTATGTTGCCGCCAAGAGGCTAAGCGTCGGAGAAATCGTAGAGCAATCTTCCCAACCATCCGGTAAGAAAGCCCAAAAGAACAACATCTGGAGGGATACGGACAACGGGAAGATTTACTTCTACCGCACCTCATGGATGGAAATCACCTATGACAACGCCGAGATCAACACGGCCATAACGAACTATCGAATCCAGAAGTCCTCTTATGATGCCGCAGTCAAGAAGGTCACCGACCAAAAGGCCGTCATCAAGGGTATTGAAGACAGGATTCGTGACCTCTCAGAAGAAGAGGCCGAGCCGCTAATTCTGTCATGGGACACCACCGACGATATCCAGAAGGTCATTGGAGAGATGGTTGAAGCCGGTTCAATTCAGTACCGAGAACAATCCAGATGGGTTGGAGACGAAATCCATCACAGGCTGGAAATCGGCTCACCCCGCCTAGGTGCACGCCGAGAGAACGTCCGCTTCGAGATTGGATACAACGTCACTGCAGTTCCGTCCGTCTCGTTTACGGAGTATGCCTCCGGCCTCATCTTGTTTGGGTCTGGCGAAGGTGACAAACGCATTCGCACAGAACGTCATAAGAACACCGGGAAGCTCCGCAGAGTTACGACTCAAACCGAACCCCAAGCCACGTCCAAGGCCAAGGCTGATAGTGCCGCTGAAACCTATCTAAAGAGCGCCCAAGTTGCACGCTCTGTTGACCGTATCCAAATAACCGACAGCTCCCTAGCTGAGTTCGGAACCTTCAAGCCCGGTGACGAGGTGAGAGTTATTGGAAGTAGCGGTTGGTCAGAAGACCTCGACATTTGGGTGCTAATCAAATCCATCAACTTTTCACCTGACGGCGGGAACGCCGAGTTAGAGGTTCAACTTGCCTAAAAACAATAATCCACAAAAACGAAACAATGCTCGCTGGATAGCTAATGAGCTTGCAGAGTTGCGAAGGCTTCAAAAGGCTTCCCACATTGCACCAAGACTCCCCTACTCATCCGTACCTGAGGGAAACCTTGTGGTCACCGACTCCGAAGGCAACGTTGTTGACGTAGTCGGTTCAAAGCCAAAGGATGGGCAGATCATCCTTCCCGGCACCCCACCAAGTAAGCCTTCGGCACCCGTAGTTGTCGCAACGCTGGGTACCGTTCAAGCTTCATGGGATGGTCTCTTCGTTGAAGAATATGTAGCTCCGGATATGGCTCACCTCGAAGTCCACGGTTCAACCGAGGGCGAAGAGTTCGAGCCGACCTCAGCCACTCTTCTAGGTACCATCACCAATCTTTCCGGTGGAACTCTAACCGCAGGGTTGGAGTACGGAACTTGGTTCTTCAAGTTTGTAGCCGTCACCACCTCAGGTTCGAAATCGGTTCCATCGGATGCTTCGAGCTGTGAAGTCATCCCTCTAGTTGAAGCTCCGGACATGGTCGAAGTTCTAGCGGATATCGATGCTCGCTATGACGGAGTCATCACCGAGGCTGGACAGCTTGGAGCACGTCTAGACCAAGCCGCCCTAGATTTAGCGGCACACGAGCAGAGACTAGCGGATGCAGAAGCCAACCTAATCAACCTCAACGATGTTGAGCTGGTGCAACTCCAGGCCTCCGTGGATCAGGCAAAGCTTGACCTTGCACAGGCTCAAACGGATGTTGCTAACGCTTTAGCAGGACTCCAACTCACCGAAGCCGACTTAGCGAATCTGAAAAACGTCGCTCTTCCCGCGCTACAGGACACCGTCACAGATGCAGAGAATCGACTGACCACAGCCGAAGGCGAGATTGTCACTTCCAAGAACCGTCTTGCAGAAGCCGAGTCTGATCTTACGGAAGCCTTCGGTCAAATCTCCGCAGTTGATAGCAAGGCCACCACAGCGATAACCAACGCTTCAACAGCTCAGTCAACAGCCGATACAGCTAAGACCGATGCCGCAACCGCCGCTGGTATTGCCGGAGGCAAGGCCGACGTACTCATTCAGTCCACGGCCCCGGCTACAGCCATGCGCAAAGCAACCACATTGTGGATTGATACCACTTCGGGAGCCAACACACCTAAGCGTTGGAACGGTTCCGCTTGGGTGGAAGTCACCGACAAAGCCGCAAAGGATGCCGCTACAGCCGCCGCCAATGCACAGTCCAAGGCACAGGAAGCTTTGACCGCCGCTGGTTCAGCACAGACCACAGCGGACAGCGCTTTGACAATGGCCGGTAGCAAGACAAAGGCCTTCTACTCCACTTCCACTCCCTCAGGTACCGGAACGAACGTCAATGACATCTGGAGACGAATCGACGCGTCCAAGAATGTCATCGGTGAATGGTATTGGACTGGCACCGTATGGCAAGCAACGCAGATTACTAACGAGATGATTTCCAACCTCGATGTTGGAAAGCTGACCGCAGGTTCGGCAATCATCCAGACCGCAGTCATCAACAAGATTGCGGCCCAGACCGCAACAGTCATTGAGTTGAATGCCGACCGCATTACAGCCGGTACTCTTGCCGCTGAACGCCTCAACGTCACAGACCTAGCGGCCCGAATTGCAACCGTGATCCAGCTCAATGCAGACCGCATTACTTCGGGAACTATCGCCACTGGCAGATTGAATGCTACAGAAGTAGCCGCCGCAGTCGCTAACGTAATTCAGCTCAATGCTTCGAGAATCACCGCTGGAACTATCAACACGGCTCGATTGAATACCGCTGAGATTGCCGCCGCAGTTGCGACGATTATCCAGCTCAATGCAGACCGCATTACAGCCGGAGTCATCAACACCGACCGTCTCAACGTCAACGAGATTGCGGCACGCTCAGCGTCCTTCCAAACCGTGGACGTGAAGAACCTGTTCGTCACCACCGGAACGATGCAAGAAGCTGTGATCAATAAGCTTTGGACTGACGTTGTGCTGTCAAAGAAGATCACCGCTGAAATGATTGCGGTTGGTGACTTCCAAAACTACGCGACTATCAACCCATCGATGAACCTGAATGTAAGTATTCCAACCAAATGGTCAACTGTCACGGACGGCAACTACACCCGAACAGCTCCGACCTCCGAGAACTACTTGATGTTCAAAAACATGGATGGCCCAGTCCCCTTCCAAGCGGGAGACAAACTAAGAATCTCATTTGATGCTCTCGCAGATTCCGCAGATGCTACCTACTCAGGGAGGGTCTGGTTCTACAACAGTTCAGGCTCATATCTCACCGGATTTGACGCTAGCTTCTCGGATACAACCATTACCTCAACCGAGAAACGCTTCACCGGCAACTTGGAAATCCCAAGTATCCCGGCAACAGCAAGTCAATATCTCATCGGTATTTCCGGAACCAATATCAAGACGGTAAAAGTTAGAAATGTTCGAGCTATAAGGATGACAGCTGGAGAACTCATTGTTGACGGAACTATCACGGCCACGAAGATTGCCGCCAATGCAATCGAGGCAGATAAATTAGCCGCTAACTCAGTCACCTCCGACAAGATTCTTGCAGGGTCGATCAAGGCTCAGCACATTGAAGCGAAGTCAATCTCTACTGACAAGCTAGCCATTGGCTCATTCGATAACATTCTTCCGGATCCGGACAACTTACTGGATTCATGGATCGACCCATCAGCAAGTTCTCCGGCTGTTGCACGTTGGCAGTTCACTTCCTCCGAGGCCAGACCGGAACGCTCGAAGAACTACCAGCAAATCAATGTCGGCTCCGAAGGCAATACCCAAGGGACTGTCTATTTCGGCTATAACAGGGAGATGATTCCCGTTGAGCCGGGGCAATCATTCACCGGCTATGCATGGATGAGAAACAACAAGACCATCAACACTGAATACAACTATGCATCCCTTAGGTTCTATTTCTACGACAAAGCCGGAGCATTAATCTCAGGTTCCGGAGGCAATCAAAATGGCGGAAGCAATTCCGCTCTTTCAGGTGTTTGGACTCGTGTTGGTGGAATTCCGGTAACAGCCCCCACTGAAGCCGTAGGAATGAGAATCCGACCGACCGTCTATTTCTCGAACCACGTAGCCAACGGAGAAATCTTCTTCTGTGGTGCCATGTCGGTATTCAGAGCCGCTTCCGGTGAGCTAATCGTTGATGGAGCCATTGACGGTAAGACCATCACAGGCGCTCTCATCCAGACGGATAAGGATGCTAACAAAGGCATCAAACTCAAGAACGAAGGTCTCGAAGTCTACTCACCGGAAGGTGAAAAGACCTTATCCATCACAGCCGGACAAGGTGTTGACTTCGTGGGTATCTGGGGCCACAAGGATGCAGTCATTGACGAAGCAACCGGAGCAATCTCCTATCCCGCAGGTGTCGAGCCTGAACAGGTAGCATCCCTATCGGCAAATGGCGAGATTGCAGGAAACACCCTAAGCGTTGCCGAGATGGGTACCTTTGACGGGAATATCACCATGGACGGCGAACCGCTAGCGGATTCCCACCTTGGGCGAGATGCCCCCGGAGAGTTCGGCCCTGTGATGTCTGGCCGGTCTCTTCTAGGTACAACCTTCAAGAACTTTGTAGACAGACACCCACAAGTGGATGATGCAACTTCTTGGCTTACGCCGCTCTCCCACGGATTCGTTTCCAATGCCTACTTCAATACCGGAGGTAATGGCGCGGGTGGCTTGAGTGCCGATGGTCGCTGGGTTTGGTCTGGTTTGTCCGGAGGTCTCGTTGACCGAATGCTCATCCAAGACACAGTTGAGATTGTAAACAACCGTGGCTATCTCATCACATACAACATGCCTTCTGTTCGTGAAACCACTTCTGGAACAGGAACTGTTGGAGCTTGTGTACTTCGATACGCTGTCGATGGTGCCCTAGGTGTAAATACAGACAATGTTATCCAGAACTCTCGTTGCTACATTGCTGGTGGAGCTTACGACAACCCCGGAAGAACCATCTTCGTTGTGGGAGGTCAAGACATCCCCGCTGGATCCGTAACTATCGGCTTGCAAGCCTACGTCTACGAAGGTAGAAGGATGGAAACAACCGATACAGCGGATGCTAGGTACTTCAATATTTCGGTATTGGATATCGGATTGGCAACCAAGGGTAATACAGGCAAGGGCGTAGACCTTTACCGTAAGCTTCCAACAGCCACAGCACCGGAAGAAACCACTCCTAAACCTCCTGTGACTCCTCCTAAGCCGAAGCAGTACACCAACACTTGGAACGCTTCTTGGTGGGGTACGTGGTGGGTTGGCAACGGCAACGGAACCAATTCCTACTTCGATTCAAAGGGCAAGGTTACTCAGGGTAGGCCTCCGGGTGTTGGAGTGAACCAGCGCGGTCTGATTGGTTTCCCAAACATGACATCAACTCTTTCCGGGTCAACCATCAAGAAGGTTGAAGTCTATGTCTATGCCGCCCACTGGTATTCCTCCTCAGGTGGCACGCTTCGAATTGCCACACACGGAAGCACCTCGAAGCCGTCAACGGTGTCATCCAATCCGACCGTCATCAAGACGCAATCCCTAGCTAAACCAGAAGGCCGCTGGATCACTCTTCCGTCATCTGTTCACGCAGGGGTTTTGAGCGGGTCAGTCCGAGGCATCCATATTTACAACGCATCTACAGGATATTCAGGATACGGATATCTCACTGGCTCGAAATCAAAAATCCGAGTCACCTACGTCAAATAACCCGAAAGGAACCCAATGGAAGACACTTCCGCAGAGACCACTTCCGACCTCTTCAAGATTGTCCGAGCAGTAGACGGAGACACTTCATTTCGTCTAAGAGTCGAGATTGCTCTTGAGCTCGAAGGCAAAGACAAGAATCGAACGAATGTGGTCTATATCGCCAAAGCTGTTGTAGGCAACATAGATTGCACGGTTGAAGGCACGGTCAATACTGAGCGGGTCACCGATGCTCAAATCATGGAAGCAATTGCAACACTCCCAGCGACGTAAACAATAACCAATAACTAAATAATTCTTGTACGTAAGGAACCGGCTCTTCGGAGTCGGTTCCTTCTTTTAACCGAAGGACGCTTACACATGGCTATCAGCCGCAACGGATGGGATGTCTACACATCTTCATCCAATGACAAACTAACTAATTTTCCATGGGTCACTGGCCGAGTCCGAAACGGTGACCATTACACAGTTCTCAACTACCTAGCCGATCGCTACAACAAGGAAGTTGAGAAGATCAACCGCTCCAGCTCATGGGGCTATGCCTATCGCGCAGTTCGAGGAGCTTCCGTAGTTTCCGAACATGCCACCGGAACCGCCGTGGACTTCAACGCACCAGAACACCCTCTGGGCGTATCGGCTTCTCGAACTTTCAATGCCACTGAAATCAAGGCCATTCGGAAGATTGTGAAAGACCTCAATGGCTCAGTCCGCTGGGGTGGTGAGTGGTCAAGGCCGGATGGAATGCACTTCGAGCTAATCGGCGGTAACGCCTTGATGAAGAAGACTGCAGACCGCATTAAGGCCGGTAAGAAGCCCAAGCCAATCTTCACCATCCCGAAGCCGAAGCCGAAGGATGCTCCGAAGGAACCATCCAATAAAGCCACAGATCAAGACCTGAAAATCCAACAGCGTTTGAAGGCTATGGGCCTCTACAAGCGCTCAACGGATGGTGTCAACGGCAAATACCAACAGGCCGCAGTTAAGTCCTTCCAGAAGGCGCACAGCCTTGTTCAAGACGGATTCTGGGGGCCAAAGACCGAGGCCAAATATCAAGACAACGTCAAGCTTCAAAGGGCGTTGAACCTGATGAAGTCCGCTACTCCGAAGCTCACTGTGGACGGATACCTAGGCAAGCCGACCGAACGCAGAATTGCGGACGTTTTGAAGCGAAACGCCTGGAGCCGTCGAGAGTTGAAATCCAAGCTCAAGGCAGTAGGAGCCATGAAATGACGAATCCTCCTGCCCCATACGTTGTGGAACCCCCGCTATCAGCGGTACTTCACCGAGTGAGCCTCTTCGCTCGCTACTCAGTACTAGCAATCATGGGCCTAATACTTTTCATGTACTTCACCGGAGCCCTTCCATGGGCTGGGCTTGGAATCTTCGTGCTTGGCACAGCCTCAGCCGTGTCCGTGATGGTTTCCCAGTACCGCCTTGAATGGGTTTCGCTACTCCCCCTCACCGGGCTATGCGTCGTCACGGCAATTCTCCTAATCGGGATTTCAACCGGTGTTGTCATCATGCTTCTGATTGTGGCTTCCCTGTCCATGATCGAGCGCTATTTCCATCTATCCCACGTTGCCCGAAAGCTCCGTAAATTACCCAAGAGCTGAGGCCCACTTTGGAAGCAATCATCATCGCAATCATCGTGGGCCTCTTCGGTTCAGGTGGTTATGTCACTTGGTACAAAGCTCGAAATGACTACAAAGACAAAGCCCGAAATTCTGAACTAGACGCTGACTCCCGCTTCTTCACGAGGTACGACAAGGAAATCCTTGGACTCAACACCGAGATTGACGAGCTGGAGGACTACAACAATCGTCTCGTGAACGAACTAATCAGGAACGGAATCCCCGTTCCACCTAAACAACTACCTAAGGACACCCAATGAACAAAATCAAAGACTTCCTCACCGATCCAAAGAACCGCAACTACGTCTACGGCGTAGCAAGAGCAGTTATCGCGCTTCTCGTAGTGTCAGGCTTCCTCATTCCCGGCCTTGACGAAACCATCATGGTTTTGATTGGCGCACTCTTAGGACTAGGAACCAACGAGCTGGCAAAGCGCAATGTTCAAGGACAGACAGAGGAGACAGAGATTGAAGGCCTTGGAGAGTAATAACAACTAATCCTGTTACGCTTAACTCATGGCTAACATCAAGACCCTCGACCAGTATGAGCTAGAACTTCGAACGGCACTCAAAAACACAATGAGCCGTGAGAGCATGGTTCCAGCTGGTCGAGTCTTGGTAGGCATCCGGAGAAACCACTTCATCCAAGCCGAGACCGGGAACCCTGATTATCAGGGCCGCTCCTACGCTTACCGAAATTGGCACAGTGAGTTCATGAAAGATCTCTACCCCGATGAGGTGGAGCGAAAGTCCGTGAGCGCTAGACTTCGCTACGCCGTGGGGGTTGCCCTCCGTGAAATGTTAACCCCGGATGAAATTGAACTAGCCGAGTTGAGACCGATTAGCCCCAAGGAACGGATTGCCAATAACAACCGGGAACGGGCCGGAGCCTACAAACTCCTCACAGAGAAGATCAAATCCGAAGATGATGTTCTAGAGCTGGTCTCCCTGATATCCCGAGTCGCTAGCAACATCGATGACAAGGATCTTCAACATAAGTTGATAAAGCACATGAGCAACTTAGACAAGCTCATTAAGTAGCAACCCGCCAAAACCCCTATGGAATCAGTGATTTCGTAGGGGTTTTTCGTTTGTCTAAAACCAGAGCCTGACAAGGGGTCTAAAATCGATGTTAAGATAAAAGTATTCCAATAAGCAACAAATATTTACCAGAAAGAAACTTCATGATTACTCCACTCTCCCCTTCCGATGAACGCGAACTTATTGCCAAGACCAAAGCCGGTGACAACGAAGCCGCCGAAAAGCTCCTAAACCAATACCGCCCAGCCTTCGAGGGAGCCGCCTACAGGTATTCGCCGTACCTCGACCAGAGCGAAATCGATTCGGCAACCCACGCCGGATTTATGGAAGCAGTCCACAAGTTCGATTACACGAAGCACGACAGCTTAGCCAACGTCATCAAGTACGCCTTGAACGATGAACTCATGTTCGAGAAGGCCTCCGCAGAAGTAACCCGCATCCCCGACCGCACCATTCAGCGCTACTACCAAATTCTTCGTAAGTACGATGGGGATGCCAACAAAGCGCTTCGTGACTGGAATAAGCAACACCATATGTTGAAAGAGACTTTTCTCAACGTTCACCACACCCTAAAGAACTCCGGCTTCATTGAAGACAACCTGATCGAATGTCTTTCAATCCCCACGCCGGAGACAGAATCACCTGAGGTTCCCGAGGCCGTAAAGTCACAGGTTACTAGTGTCTTCGAAGCACATGGAGACGAGCAGGATTTAACACCGGAAGAGGTTCAAGTTCTAACCGTCCACTTCGGCCTTGCCGGTTACTCACCATCAACAGCCAAGGGGTTCAACGAGACCGCCGATGAACTAGGGATGTCCACCACAGACACAAAGACCCATTACAAGAACGCGATCTCCAAGGCTCGAAAGCGCCTTACTTATAACAACTAAATCTTTAACAAGAACCCGCAGTCGGAAGGCTACGGGTTCTTCTCATATGCTTTGGATATGCTTCAAATCATTTACATTGCCGCAGAGTGCGCCGTTCCCGCAGCTGAACAGGCGAACAATTCACCCAACCTCTTTTGGACAATCATTGCCAGCGCGTTCGGCGGTGCACTTATGACAAGCGGTGTGACCATTTGGGCAAAGTTCGCAGATTCAAAGTCTGAACATCGGAAATGGAAACGAGAAACCCGACTGAAAATTTATTCGGAAGCGGCCCGGTTGCATCGGAAGGCGTACCAAAAATTGGATGCCGTTGTCGCTACGGAAGACTTCGACAAACAAGAATACGGCGATAAGCTAATCAGCTGTATCGATCAACTACAGGAGTTGGAAATCTTCTGGGGAGAATTGGAGTTAGTAGGCTCTTTGGGTTTCGAAAAGGAGATGGAGTCCTACATTGAATTCATCAACGAGACCTCAGAACGACTATCCGCCAGAGGGCACAATATAGACAGGTCAGAGTATCTCGAAAAACAGAAGACCCTATGGGAGCAAGTCATTAAGGCCGCTAGAAAAGACCTTAAATTCGATCTTTGACCCCGAGACCTTTGTAATATCACCAGCACCGGCTAACACAACGGGTTCTTCTCATATGATTTGACTCATGGACTGGACTATTCTCACTTCAATTCTCGGAGGCGCTGTAGGAGCGTCCGTGATCAACTACTTTGCTAACCTTCGGCTCAAAAAGGCAGAGCACAAACACGCAAGCGAAATGTGGGCTAAAGAGAACGAGAAGCAACATGAGGTCTGGCTTCGAAATCAGGATAAGGAACACCAAATATGGCTCAGGGACTTAAAGCTAAAGACGTACTCAGAGACTCTCACCTATTACAAGGAGTTAGAAACCTCGATTGGCGTACCCAAAACGAATGAGGCTGAATACAACGCGAAACATATAGCCGCTCTAAGTTCCACGGATACGCAGATTGAACTATTCGGCTCACTTGAAGTGCAAGTAGCTTACGACGAAGTACGAGCCGCCTTTATGAGCACAGTCCGCACCAAAGGTGAGACTCGCCCTGTCTTAAACCAGAAAATTAGAGATCTAGCCGGGATCATGCGAAATGAGATTGAAGCTACTCCTTCCGAAAACTAAAGCGAAAGACCCTCCTAGATTCGCCCCGGGAGGGTCTTTCCGTATGCTTTGGGTATGAATTGGCAAATAATCGTTTCAGCTTTGACCGGTGCTGTAGCGGCATCCCTCGTGACCATTATTTTCAATTGGCGAATGAAGTTGCGCGAAGAAAGATACGAGCAGAAACGCTGGGTTCGCGAGAAGAGGTACGGGCTCTACCTTGACCTTCTCGACTTCTCCAAAAGTCTTCATGACGAAGATGACGAACGAAACCATAATGACCGTGGCCGAGAGATGCAAGATTTCAAGCTGAAGACACGCCTTATCGGATCCATTCCGGTATATGTGGCTTTAGAGAATCTAGACGATGAGCACTATAACAGTGGGTTCCGGTCTGACCAGACACCGTTTGAAATCGCCCGAGAAAAGCTGTATCGAGAGCTGAGAACTGATCTTGGAACCTACGATACTCCAGCGAAAAAGAAGTTTTTCAAACGAAACACTTAGCGGCGTTGCGATTAGCCCTTTACACAATTGGTGAAGGGGCTAACTTATGCTGGAATCATGGAAATTCTAGTTAAGGCCGCAGAAGAACGTAGTCAGTCACCTGACATTACTTTCCTTTTTATTGGTATTGCAATTACGTTCGGAATTGGCGCTATAGGTTGGCTCATTAATAATGCGAACGAAAACTCTAAGTGGATAAGAGAAGAACGCCACCAAGCTTACATCGAAATAATGAGGATCTATTCAGGCATCATGCATGCGTCAAAGTTCCTCATGCACAACTCCTTACGTATCGATAGCTACCACGACAAAGTCAGTATTGCAGAGAATAAGATGGCAATACTTCAGAAGAAATCATCCAATAACCAAGAGGAGACTAGCCGTCTTCGGGCTGAAGTCAAGCAGTTAGCTGAGTCTATTGCGGAACTAAGCGACAACCTCAATCTGACATTGGATCGCATTAAACTACTTGCCGAAGAACTGAGGGATACCAAAGGAAGAGTTTCGATCATAAGTTCTGACAGAATGACTAATCTGCTGAATGAGATGTTGAACGAAGAAAAGTATCAAGGCCTGTACGACCCTGACAACGATAAGCGCAAGCAGGCCTTCTCAACGTTATCAACTCATCAGAACCACATATGGGAGCAAATGGTTAAAACGGCGAGAAATGATTTGATGGTTCGAAATCGCTTGGCGCGATTCTGGACATGGGCAAATACGCCAATCAATGAGTGAATCTAACTTGATCACCCCCTGATCATTCGATACGACACGCTACCACTCCTTCAATAATTCCTAGAAGAGTTTGCCCAAGTCAAACCGACTTTCGTATACTTACGTGTTTATAAATTCCAGCTCAACCAGGCACGTCGCCTCTAGAGTCTCCAATTTTGGGCGAGATTTTTTCCCACAGCCTCTTTGCCACAACCACTAATCGCAAAAAGAGACCAACGAAAAATTCCTGTATGTTCAACATGGCGTGCCTTCCAGTGTTCGTAATTTCAAGGTTCGGAGTTACATCACTACTAAATTCGTTCAATGGCTCATCTCCAATAGCGCTAGTCCCGGGAATACCGCGAATACGATCGTCAAGGGCAAAATGCCAAAGACAACGGGTACGAGCATGAAAATTTCTCGTTTTCCCGCAACTTCCATTAATTCGCGTTTCGATGCGTCTCGAACGTCTTGAGCTTGGTCTCTGAGTACTTGGGCTAGAGGAGTCCCACGTTCGGTGGCAACCACGATTGCATCAACAAATCTTGAGATCGTTCCGACTTGCATTCGATCAGACATATTTTGCATCGCGTGAACCATAGGAGTTCCGGAATGAATGTCGTTCAACGTCTTCACGAATTCTTCACCTATGACTCCGTGGCAGATTCGGGAGATACGTTCGATTGCACCAGTAGTTGATTCCCCTGCACCGACCGTCAAGGCCAGGACTTCAGCAACCGTTGGGAATTGGGTCAATATTTTTCGAGCTCTGCGATGAATTTGTTCGCCAAGCCACCAGCCTCGCAACGCGTAACCCAACATCCCACAGCAAATAACGGCCAAGACAGCAAAGACCAGCGACAGGTCATATTGCATTGAAATAAACGCAGTACAAACGGCCCCTGCCACAACTCCGGCCAATGCACAGATGATCTCTTGTGAGCGATAGTCAATTATGCTCAACTCAAGGCCAGCGGCATGGAGCCTTTTCTTGAGAATGTCATTGGAAGGGCTATGGCTACTGGCAAACTTTCTCATTTGCGAGATCAATGGCGATGCAAGTTGGGCCAGCGCTGAATGCCCCGACTCTGAATGCCAAGAGTCCTCAAGCATCCGCGAACTTCTGACGCCGACGCGGACGTGTGGGGCAATTCGTTCGGCGAAAGCCATTTTTCTCCATCCGGGCAGATTGACCAGGATGATCCATATCCCTAGCCCGAACCCGAGTCCGCACAGAGCACCCCATGAAACGTATGAGTTCATGACAGAACTCTCTCTTCCGCCGGTAACGTGCCCAACCGCAGCATGATTCGGTAACAGACGATTGAGATTAATACTCCTAGACCCAGGACAAGCACTCCACTGGCCGTCATGTACGCGTCTTTTGCCGCGTCCTGGGTTCCCAGAATCAGGAGCAGAATCCATGGCGCCGCCACAGCCAACCGGGCTGCGGAGACTATCCAGGACTGCCGAGCGGCCAGTTCGCCACGCGTGCGTACGTCATCGCGAAGGAAAGCAGACAAGGTTGCTAAGGTGTGTCCCAAATCAGTGCCACCGACTTCACGAGTGATTCGAAGGGTGGTCAAGATCTTGTCGGCAACTGGGTCGGCCATTCGCTCACTAAGCTGTTCCAGAGCTACGTTAAAGTTGGCGGTGGCTCGATAGTCCAAAGCAAAGTCCCCGAACAGCGGCCTGAGTATTTTTGGTCCCACTGTTGCGAGTTGGCTCAGGGCTTCAGGCAACGACAGCCCGGCACGTATGGCGCTTCGCAGATGGTCCACGACTTCAGGCCATTGTTCCTGCAATGCAGCCCGCCGCTTAGACGCTTGACGACGCAGAAATGCCCATGGGGCGAAAATTCCAAAGCTGAAAAATAGAAGGGCAAACAGCCACGCGCCAGTTAGCCCCAAGGTCAATAATCCTGATACAACACCACACACCAAACAAATCATGAGGAACTTGGGCGGTGTCACATTTGTCATTCCAGCTTGCAGCAGGGCCCCTTTGATCGCTGACCTCCGTTTCGGAGCACGCACCCACGGTGCGAAGAGCAGCCAATCGACCAAGACAGCCAGCCCGAGACCACCAAGCAATGCAAAAAACGCGATCATCGCTATACCGCCATCAGTTCCGCGACGTTGATCCCGGCAAGATCGAATTTTTCGTGCTCCCAATCCGCGCTTGGCGAGGCGCGAAGACTTCCATCTCGTCTTTCAAACAAAGTAGACGATTCGATTTGTCCTGCTTCCACCCGGTTACGAATGCTGAGGACTTCATTTACGTATCGATTCCCACCAGGGCTGCGTACGCAATGCACGACTAGATCTATACAAGCAGCAACAGTTTTGACCGTGAAGTCGCTGGTGATGTTCGGACCCGCTAATAAAGGCAAAGTGCAAATCTTCGTAATCGCGTCCCTCGCAGAATTCGCGTGAAGGGTACAAAGCCCAGAAATCCCTGAATTCAGGGCGATGAGCATGTCCAGCGACTCGGCCTCACGGACCTCCCCCACAATAATCCTGTCCGGCCTCATACGAAGCGCCTCTTTGACTAGGCGACGCATCGTAATTTCGCCCATTCCTTCAAGGTTTGCGAGCCGCGTTTGCATGGCCACCACATCGCGCAAAGAAAGATTAAGTTCAAAAATTTCTTCAATGGTAATGATGCGCTCACGCGGACCAATTGAAGAGGCCAAACAATTGAGCATCGTCGTTTTGCCGGCCTGTGTTGGTCCCGTGACAATAACGTTCAGTCCCGCGTTGATGGCCGTTGACAGGTACAAAGCGGCCTGCCTACTCAAGGAATCCAATTCCACCAGATCATCCAGTTTCCCTGCGCGCGCAATGAATTTGCGAATATTCACTGCCCAGTGCTCATGCGTAATATCTGGAATCACCACATGTAAGCGGGACCCATCCGGAAGCTGGCAATCGACAAACGGCTGCGACAGATCCAATCGCCGTCCGGAAGACTTGAGCATTCTCTCGACCAACGCGGCAATCTCTGAAGATTCCATGCGGATATGGGTTAGTTGGCTTTGCCCTCCTCTGGCGCAGAACACTTGATGTGGAGCATTTATCCAAATTTCCTCAACAGTAGGGTCATCGAGAAGTGGTTGTAACGCGCCAAAACCTGCGACATTATCAAAAATTGTTTGACGGGCAGCGTCGAGTGAGCCCAGGGATGGTACTGCACCAAGCAGAGCACGCTCGTCATAGTCCTTGATTACTTCCTCGATCAAGGACTTGATCAAAGTCGGTTGCTTAGCCGGATCCAGTCCGCGGCGTCTCACCAATTCACGAACTTCGTCCTCAACGATGGACAGAGCTTCCACGACGCACCCCTGTGGCTCTTCGTAACAAAGAATCCCGAAGTCGGGGACCATCGGCGAGCGCATCGTCGGTGCAGCATTCATATTCGTATGACAAGGGATGCTATAGGCACTTCGCTTAGCTTTCAAGAGGTTTTCCTTTTGTGGACAACCGAAAATTCTTTCTCCACAGGCCGTTTTTTAGTTATGCGAGCAGGTGGACCATCACGCTTTTATTGGTCATACAAGGCTTGTCACATACGATCAGGATTCTTCATGCCCCGCTACGAATTTCTCTTGATATCGCAACTTTTCCAGCATCCACGACAATTTGAATTGGTCTCGACCGGGAGACTGACTGGAGACAAATTGTCGTCAATTCTCCTGTCATCTTTTCCCAATCAGTATTGGTATTTCGGACAAGACAGCCTGGAAAGCTTGGGCTCTTTAGCATCAGGCCAAAAATTGATTCTGAGCGATATTCCTCAGGTGCAACCTGAATACATCGATAAATCAGCTACCTTAAAGCTCTATGTCCTCCACGGCCCAGATTCTGGAGCTTGGATTTCTCTCACTCAAGGGGAGCATTCAATTGGCCGGGGGGCTCCACTGTGGCTCGAAGACCCACTTATTTCACGATGCCACGCGACTTTAAATGTTTCTACGCGGCGCCTACGGCTGGTGGCAGCAGCCAACCACCAGATAACTCGTGAGGATGGGATTCTCTGCAGCTCAATGGACCTAGTTCTAGGTTCTCGGTTTCGTTTAGGAAATACGTTTTTCGTGGTTGGCGACCCGGTCGCCACGGAATCCAAAAAAACGATTCGAGATGAGGACTTGGAAGTCCATGTCCCTCCAAAGCCTGAAATGAGCCGGCTGGTGATGCTCTCGCTGGCTGCCCTTGTCCCGATCCTGACTGGCGTTCTATTGGCAATTTTGATGGGAACGATGTTCTTTCTGATCATTAGTGGGATCTCTGCCCTCATGGGCTTGGCCCCGGCAAGCCAATTGGTATCTGAGCTCAGACGTTGGAAACGAGCCATGCGCGCCCAACGGAATGCAGTAATCCAGAATCGATCCACGTATGCCGCTCCGTTGGGGCAAGCAATTATTGCAGGGCTAGACGCGACCGCTTTGAACATTAACTCGCCGTCCGTACCTCCGTTGGTTTGGGGCGACGGGCTCTGGTCTCCACAATTGCATGAGTCTCCACAGTCCGATGCTTCGCAAAGATCACGGTTCAAGCTCAAGAGACGGAAGCTAGATGCGCCCTGGCATGGTCCAGTCTTTTCTCCGTCAGTTCCTGGAGTTTGGCATTTGGTCGGCGCTCAAGGTCCGGAAACTGGAGGAGTCTTGGCCAGTGTTCTTGCACGTTTCTTACCGCTGATCGCCACGGGAAAACTATCGCTCTATATCGATCCGAGCATCCGTTGTTTACCTGCTTCCTTATTACTGATGAAGAATGTCACCGCTTCCAGCCCACCGATGCCCTCGGAGCAGAGTCCCTGGCAACGCGAAGTTCCTTTGCTTAAGTCCATTTATCTAACAGCCGCGCCGACTCGGCTCCTCCCCGAGACCTTAATAATCGGCCTTGGCCCTAGGCTCCCGGAGGCCGCAGAACACTGGATCGAAATTAACTCCCATTCAACTCACCTTCCTGACCAGCGCTTCGTACTCAAGAATTTGCACCGATTAAGCTTGATGCGATTCGACCGAACCGTCCAGCAGTTATTGCGTTTGCTGCCATCAGGGCCTATTGCCGTGCAACAAGCATTATCGGAACCTGCAAACATCGTGCGAGCTGCTATAGGAGTCACCGATGAAGGAACCGAGGTAGCACTTGACCTGGATTCGGACGGGCCACATATGCTGATCTGCGGAACGACCGGGTCCGGAAAATCGGAAGCCCTGCGCCGCATAGTTGCGGATCTTGCACATAGCTTCTCGCCACAGCATTTAGCTTTCGTCCTTATCGATTTCAAAGGAGGCGCAGGATTATCAGTTTTTAAGCCGCTCCCTCACGTTCAACTTTTCGCTAGTGATTTAGACGAGTCCTCCGCACAGCGCACCCTTGAACAACTTGAATTCGAAATACGTCGTAGGGAAAAACTCCTTGCTGATAGCGGATGTAGCGATCTCGGCGAATATCAAATGCTCACGCCAGTTCCGCAACCATTGCCACGGCTTGTAGTCGTCGTTGATGAATTTCGGGTATTTGTCGAATCCCTGCCTACAGCTGGTCAGCGAATTGACCGGTTAGCCGCCGTAGGTCGGGCATTAGGGATTCATTTGATTCTTAGTACGCAACGCCCCGCTGGTGCTCTTACTGGCCAAACACGCGCGAATATCAATGCCGTCATCGCGCTTCGAGTCAATGACCCCAGCGAATCAGTCGAACTCATTGGCTCCACTGCGGCAACATTGCTAGATCAGCCGGGGCAGGCAATTATGCGAAGTTCTTCGCGGCCAACTGGAAAAGTCCAATTTCATCTCGCTGTTGAGCCCGATCTCAAAGGCGAAATTTTTGAGCGAAACCGCAACAATATGGCAGTAGCCCCGTTCTGCACATTTGAACCTGAACATGAGCTATCCGGGCCGGACCCGCTTACGGTACTTCTGGAGCAGCTAACGGCCCGTTGGGTATTGGTGCCTAAACCTGTCTCGGGATTTGCACCCCCTCTTCCTTTGACCTCCGAAGAGGCACTAATTCCAACAGGCTGGCCCGGGAAGGACAAGGGCACCATCTTTTGCGGCGTTCGGGACAACCTGTCGGGTGGCACGTTAGAACCACTGGTCGTTAACACCGCACAAGGGCATTCTTTATTGATATGCGGTTTGCCGGAAGCTGGCGCCCGGAAGTCATTGAACTACTTGGTCTCATTGCGCCGCAAAATATTGTGTTTTGGACCAGAGCCGGTGACTGACGCACACAAGCATGCAAATCTGAAGGTCATCACTGGCAATGACACCTACGCTTTTTTGGATGCTCTGGATTATCTAGAATCGCTTCCGAGGGACGATGGCTTGATCATCATGGTTCATTCGTTGGCTCAGCTTCAATCGGTGCTGCACCCGCAGCACTTTCAACGATTCGATGAGGCGTTGGGTTCGCTTTTGCGCTCAGGTTCTCAGCAGTCACCGTTCATAGTTTGCGCCGTCGATAGAGATCAGAATTGTCTAAAATCCACCGGCTTGTTCACGACCCAATGGTACTTTCCATACAATTCCACGGAATCACTAAAAATGATCTGGCCCAAAATTCCGGCTTGCTCTCCCATTACCGGCCGAGGGGTAATCGTAACTGCGGACAACCCGCCCCAGGTTTTTCAGCTTGCGCCAGCTCAAGCAGTTCCCCGCGAGGACGACAACTGGAACTATGCCAGTCCAGAGGACAGTGCGTATAGCCAGGCACCACACGAAGCATCCCAGCTACTTGGCTACTGCCCGTTTACCGGTCGCCCGATAGCCCGGCCACAACAAGCTCGCTTGATCATGATCTGTCCCGACGCTGACGAGAGGCTCAAGCTGTCGCTTCTTCTAGCGGATCGTTGGAATGCTTCCCACGCTAATGGCATAGAAGAATTAGCTTCAAGAATCGATGACTTCGAATCGGGGAAACAAGATAGTCCGGCCATGCTTTGCGTTTATTTGGAGAGCACAGCACAGCCACGACTCATGCCTGCAATCGAAAAACTCGGAGCAATCAATGTGCCCGTCGTTTTCTTCACGCCGCCCTCGGCAAGGCTGGCGTATGAGCTCGGACTATCAGCGCTTGGATTAGATGACCGGGAATTCGCAGTCGTTGAGTCCGAACATTCCCAGGACATGCAACCAATGCAATGGCCTGCACTTCATCATGAGCCATCGGCTGAAAACAGACCGTACTGGCGCGCCATCATTTCTCGCAATGGACAGCCACGGATGATTCACATCCCCCGGGACATTCGTAGGAAATAACTAATTTGATGGCCGATCGCCAAGAAAGGCCGTGGTCTTTGGAGCGAAAAGCAGTACCACGCTCGAACCGGCAATCATGATAGATGCAAGAGCAGCTATCTTGACCATAGGAATATTGGAGCTCAGGAATGAAACAGACAAGATCAGTTGGAACAATTGCCACACGATAATTGGGGCTCGCGTGAATGCCTTCCCCTTGAAGAAGTTAGCGGCAACGGACCCCTGCCAGATGGCCAGTAAAAGGCAAAGTGCCAACATGAAGATTTGTCCGCCGACGTTCACCGCACCGTCGGTCGATAAGTTGCCTAGATAGCTAATGGCACATCCCAATACGGCCAGCGCTTCAAGCATTACTAATGCTGCAACGATGACTACACTGATTGGTCGGGGCATATTACTGTGTTGGTGGCTCACGTCAACAATCTTCGTTGACGTCTGGCAGGAACTCAAACTGCCCCGACTACTTCTTCTGTAGTGGACGCCACACCAACTGGCACTAGCGGACTTGCCACCCAAATGCCATGTGAGAAAGCACTCAGGCATTCAGCAACATTTCGCTATCATGACCCTTGTTTACTTCCTCGTAACATGAAAACCTTATGTGGTCGGTTAAACGAGGAGCCCAATCGGTCCTCACCGAAGATCAGAAGAGCCAATCGGTAACCATTGGCTAATCAGGATTTCATTTCTTTCCTAATTAGTTGTTGCCTCATAGTTGCCTGCCGTTGGCCCTTCAGACCCCCTCTCAGATTTCAAGGAGCATCAATAAGCATGGATTGGCGTAGCCGCGCGGCGTGTCTGGAAAAGGATCCGGAACTGTTTTTCCCAGTGGGGAACACCGGTCCGGCCCTGTTGCAGATCGAAGAGGCCAAGAGCGTCTGCCGTCGATGTGAAGTAACCGAAACTTGCTTGCAGTGGGCTATTGAGTCCGGTCAGGATGCAGGCGTATGGGGCGGTATGAGCGAAGATGAGCGCCGCGCTTTGAAGCGCCGCGCCGCACGTGCTCGTCGCGCTTCATAATTATGCGCTCGAGGTAAATCTCGCAACCCGAGACGCCAAACGAATTCCGCCAGAGGTCAACACCACTGGCGGAATTCGAGTTTAACCGGCATTTTTCCAGCTCCCCTAGGTAGATTAAAAGTAGTATTCATGTTCGAAAGGATCTGTTAGTGACTTTGGCCTGCTTCGCGCGCACGATTCAGGCGGGTGCAGACGGGAAATGAGCTCAGCCCTGACAGACCCGCATTTGGGCAAGACTCTCGACGGCAGATATCGGCTCGACCATCTGCTAGCCCTTGGCGGAATGTCCCGCATCTACCGCAGCATGGATAAGCGGCTTCACCGCGCTGTCGTCGTGAAAATACTGAACGACAATTTCGCGAGCGAACCCACTGTCCGTGAGCGCTTTGAATCTGAAGCCGTGATCGCCGCGAATATCACGCATCCGAATGTCGTTTCTATTCGCGACCATAATGTCAGCGACAATCTCGTTTACCTCGTCATGGAGTATGTCCGTGGACGGAACCTCGATCAAGTTATCGCTGAGCGGGGTCATTTCACGCCCCGCCAGATGTTGAGCGTTCTGGAGCAAATTTGCAATGGACTAAGCGCTGCTCACAACGAAGGCATCATTCACCGAGACATGAAACCAGCAAATGTCCTGCTCGCGGACACCGGAGAGATCAAGTTGACCGACTTCGGCCTGGCGCGAGCAGCCAGCGCCCATACCCAATCAGCAACATTGCTGGCAACGCTGTCCCATGTTTCACCGGAGCTCGTTTCTGGGGCGGCAGCCGATTCTCGCAGCGATATCTACGCGCTGGGCATCATGATCTATCAGATGCTCACCGGCAAACTGCCATACTCGGAAACCAATCCAGCCGCCATGATGAAACACCATCTGGACTCCCCCATGCCGTTGCCTTCGCACACGGTTCCTGGTCTTGCCGAAGATCTGGATGAGCTGGTTCGCTGGTGCACCGAAAAAGACCCTGAAAAACGTCCTCAAGATGCCTCGCTCTTGCTAGAGGAGGTCCGCCAGATCCATTCGACCCTCTCCGATGAACAGCTGGACTTTGGCGTCGAATCGCTGGGAACCGTCTCAGATCTCATTCCCAAAACCTTCACCCACATGCCGACCACCTTGCAGCAACGGCTCGACGACATGCAACGCGACCGGGAGATTGAACGTGAACAGCAATGGCTAGCGCTTAACTCCACTTCTGGTGACGGCGAATACGAGGTCGACGACGACCATGCGAACGAATCGCCAACCACGATCATCGCTGCCGGCGCCGCGACCGAGGTCCTGGACCTGCGAGACGCCCAGGCAACCCGTGCGCTGCCCCAAGGCGACAGCATTCCGGATGGCGCAGTCCTGAATGCCACCACCGCTTATGCCCGCGATGAGCTTCCCCAAAGCGCGCCGGAAGCTGCCGATACTGCGCCATCCGCACGCGATGCAAAGCGCGCGCAAAAGCAGGCAAATAAGCGTTGGCGCAAAGAAGCCCAAATTCCAACGCACCGCCTGCGCAAGCCGCGGACGGGGACCCAGAAGATCGTCATCACCTTGATGTGGATCCTGATTGTGGCGCTCGTTGCCGGCGCTGGCTGGTTCTTCGGTCGCGGGCCCGGAACGATCGTGCGCATTCCTTCGCTGAACGGCATGCTCCAAGAGCGGGCGATCGCCCAAATGGATAGCCGAGGCGTCCCCGTTAAGGTCAGCACGGCCTACGACGACGAGATCGCGATTGGCCGGGTGGTCGATTCACACCCGGGCACCGGGAAGAACATCATGAAGTTTCAGGGCATCGAGCTTACCGTCTCACAAGGACCGGAGCTCTTCGACGTTCCTGACGTTACAGGCTTGGCATTGGAAAGCGCCAAAAAGTCATTGGCCAAGGCCGGCTTCAAGAACCTGAGCACCACCGAAGAGTATTCTTCGTCGGTGGAGTCTGGCGCGGTAATCAGCGAAAGTCCTGGCGCCGGGCAACGGGTGCCAAAGAAGAACACCATCAAGCTCACTGTTTCAAAGGGGCCGGCACCAGTTCAGGTACCCTCGGTGATCGGCCTGAGTCAGGAACAGGCCACGGAAAAACTTCGCGCTGCCGGATTGTCATTGAAGGCTGGTGCTGAAGTCCATTCGGCACAGGTGGAAAAGGGCTTGGCAGCTTCCCAAGATCCAGCAACAGGCACCGCCGAATTCGGCAGTTCCATCACTGTCAATTTCTCCTCCGGGCCAGAATACATTCAGATTCCATCGGTTGTCGGACTCGACGTCAATGACGCCACGGCACGGCTGGAGGAATCTGGTTTCCAGGTGAAGACCCACAGCGTTTTCGGTGGTCGCAACCAGATCGTGCGAATGCAGACTCCGCTCAATCAGGAAGCTGTTCGCGGTAGCGAAATCAGCATCTACGCTTTCTAGCGGTTACGCCAAAGGCTCAGTTCCCTAATGGGAACTGAGCCTTTGGGTTATGCCTTAGCGATTGCGGCTGCGGCTTTGCAGTGCCGAGGAGACCAGGAAGGCCATTTCCAGGGACTGGCGGTGGTTCAGTCGCGGGTCGCAGACCGACTCGTAGAGCGAGTCGAAATCTTCCTCACGAATTGGGTCAGCGCCACCGAGGCACTCGGCCACGTCGTCGCCGGTCATCTCGACATGCAGGCCACCTGGGAAGGTGCCCAGCGAGTCGTGCACCTCGAAGAAGCCGCGGACTTCGTCCATGACATCCTCGAAGTTGCGGGTCTTGTAGCCGTTCTGGCTGGTGACCGTGTTGCCGTGCATCGGATCGGTAACCCACAGCACCTGGGCGCCGGAGGCAGTGACCTTCTCGACCAGGTTTGGCAGCTTCTCGCGAATGTTCTTCGCACCCATGCGGGTGATGAAGGTCAGTCGGCCTGGTTCGCGGTTCGGATCGAGCTTTTCGATCAGGCGCAGCGCGTCATCTGGCTCGGTGTTCGGTCCAAGCTTCACGCCAATCGGGTTGCGCACACGCGAGAGGAAGTCGATGTGTGCGTGATCGAGCTGGCGGGTGCGTTCGCCGATCCACAAGAAGTGGCCGCTGGTGTCGTACGGCAGGCCGGTACGCGAATCGGTGCGTGTCAAGGCACGCTCGTAGTCCAGCAGCAGGGCTTCGTGCGAGGCGAAGAACTCGGTGCGCTTGAGCGCCTCGAAGTCCGCGCCGCAGGCATCCATGAAGCGGATGGCCGAGTCGATTTCGCCAGCCAGCTGCTCGTAAGCGGAGTGTGCCGGGTTGGCCATGAATCCGCTGTTCCACGAGTGCACGCTGCGCAGGTCGGCGAAGCCGCCCTGCGTGAAGGCCCGAATCAGGTTCAGCGTGGCCGATGAGGTGTTGTACGCCTGCACCATGCGCTTCGGATCGTGGGCACGCGATTCCTCGGTGAATTCGTAGCCGTTGACGATGTCGCCGCGGAATGCCGGCAGGGTTACGCCATCTCGGGTTTCGTCATTCGAGGAACGCGGCTTGGCAAACTGGCCAGCCATGCGGCCCATCTTGATGACCGGCATCGATGAGCCATAGGTCAGGACAACGGCCATCTGCAAGATGGTGCGCACACGTGCGGAAATCTTGTCAGCGGTAGCATCGGCAAAGGTCTCGGCGCAGTCGCCTCCCTGCAGGAGGAAAGCGCGGCCCTGTGCGGCCTCGGCGAGGCGTTCACGCAGGACATCTACTTCGCCGGCAAAAACCAGAGGAGGACGCGAACCCAATTCGTTGATGGAGGACTGATAGTCCTTGTGCTCACGCCAGGTTGGCTGCTGGGCAATAGGCATTTCACGCCACAGGTCTAGTTGCGGATCAGTGGCGGGGCCGGCTACAGAGGAGCCTGGCAATGGGGTTCGGTTTACTTCGCTCACCTTGAAGATTCTACGTCGCTGATCGGCAAAGCACCGCGACGAATGTAACAACAGCGCGTAATACTGTGAACCGTCTTCTATTTTTTAGCTTTCCGGGGTGCATAAACGTCGACATAGCTCTGTCCAGACAGCGCATTGATTGCCTGCCGGATCTCATCGGCGCAGGCCCTTAGCGCCTGCGGATCGCCGTGTTTGCCCGCCAAATGCTCGAAGTGCAGGGGCTCGCCGATCTTGATTCCGATCTTCCCCGGATGAGGCAGGCCCTGCCCGATAGGCTGGACCTTTTCGGTGCCGATCATGGCCACCGGAATCACCGGTGCCCCGGATTCCAGAGCGAGGATGGCCACGCCGAGCTTTGCGCGGTACAGCCTTCCATCCGGTGAGCGGGTGCCTTCTGGATAGATCCCCAGAATTTTTCCTTCATCCAGGGCCCGTTTGGCGCTAGCCAGGGAAGCGGCTGATTTCTGCCCGCCTGAACGGTCCATTGGCAGCTGATTGATATTGCGGAAGAACCATGCGGTGATGCGCCCCTTGAGTCCGCGGCCGTTGAAATACTCGTCCTTGGCCAGGAAGATTACCGGGCGCTCAAGCATCGCAGGCAGGAACACCGAGTCGCTGACTGACAGGTGATTTGAGGCCAGAATGGCCGCTCCGGCGCCCGGAACGTTGTTGATGCCTTGCAGATCCACGCGGAAGAAGATCCTCACCAGTGGCCGAACGGCGAATCGCTTGAGGAAGTCATACAGCACGGCAGAAAATTCCTTATTTCTCGAGGTTCGGCTTTGTCACGGGACATGGATTGATCACAGAACTTGTGGCACTGTCCGCACCCTTCAATTGTGCACTACGCTCGGAGGTATAAGCAGAAAATTGGAGTGGTCACGATGAATAATGAAGCACGGAATAGCTCTGGGCACTCATTGCCCAAGGGCTCAGCAGTGCTGTTGATCCATGGCTTCACTGGCTCCCCCACGGCCATGGAACCCTGGGCCAGATCCCTGCAGGGAGCAGGCTTCACTGCAGCCGTGCCTCTGCTTCCAGGCCATGGCACCCGATGGCAGGACATGATTCCGGTGGGCTATAGCGAGTGGATCCAGGCAACCGAGCAGGCTTTTGACGACCTGGCACGCACGCATGGCACCGTGTTCGTGGCCGGTTTGTCCATGGGTGGGGCGTTGGCACTGCATTTGGCCACAAGGCGCAATGTCGCCGGGATTTCACTGGTCAATCCGGGGCTCGTGGTTGACTCTGCGCTGGCCCCGATGACGCCATGGCTGAAGCACCTGATGCGCAGCGTGGCGCCGATCAGCAATGATATCGCCAAGCGAGGAGTGGACGAGGGGGCCTATCCGCGCACACCCGTGGCCGCGGTAGCTCAGCTCCACGCGCTGTTCGCGCAAACCCGTTCACGACTGGAACTCGTCACCGCTCCGGTGCAGCTGTTTAGATCGACCGTAGATAATGTGGTGTCCGAAGCTTCCGTGCGGGAGCTGGTAGCAGGGCTCAAGCCAGGAACACTGGCCGAACACCACATGCTGCTTCATTCCAAACACGTTGCAACACTGGATTATGATGCCGAGCAGATTTTCCACGAATCGGCCCGCTTTTTCTCCCAGCTCTCTAGCACGGCGCACTCTCGGACAGGAGGGCCCCTATGAGCCAGCCCGATGCCACTCCTCCGGAGCGAGAAGATCCCCGCTGGGATGATCTGGTGAAAAATTTTCAGCAGCTTGATGCGCAGGCCCCTCGGGAACCTAGTGCCCAAGAACGAGCAGATCACCTCAAGAAGCTCTTTAACACCGGGCCAGGCGCCATGAATGGCCCGCGTGATTTCGCGCCCGAAGAATCCGATGAATCTTTTGTTCCCGACGAGCCGGCGGCGCTGGGCTCCGGGGATCCGATGTTGAATCTCGCGTGGACCGCGGCAGCAGGTGGGCCCATCGGCTTGTTGTTGTGCGTGCTGTTCTTCCGTTCAGCTCCGGCCTTCGTTGTCATTGGCTTGGCCCTGGCGACCGTCGCCGGGATCGTCTACTTGCTTAAACGTCTTCCTACTGCGCACGATCCGGGAGATGATGGGGCCCAGGTCTGAAGTGAACTTGGAGCGCCAAACATAGTAAGTTACCGTAAAGTAATAAAGTGTGATGCGGATTACCCGCCATTGCTCATGGGGACACATACAGTTTCAGGAGATGAATACCAGATGCGCGAATATAGCTCGCCAATTCGCATCCATACGCCTCAGCAGTCAAATATCACCGATCTGTTGCTGCGGCACGCCAATTCGGCCGCGAATCCAGCCTTGTTCGCCAAACCTGGCGACGGCTCCTCCTGGCAGGATGTCACCGCATCGCAATTTGCCGCGGACGCGAAGGCCATCGCCAAGGGTTTCATTGCCCACGGCATCAACCCCGGCGCACGCATCGCGCTGATGGCAAAAACCCGCTACGAATGGACCCTCGTCGACTTTGCCATCTGGTTTGCCGGATGTGTCACTGTTCCCATCTACGAGACCTCCTCCCCCAGCCAGGTAGCCTGGATTGTCGCCGACTCCGAGGTCAAGGCGATCGTTCTGGAATCGGCAACCCACGAAGGCGTGGTCCGCCGCGCAGCCCATCAGGAACAGCTCGATACCCTCGATAACATCTGGCAGTTCGAGGGCGGCCTGGAACAGCTGGCCGAAGACGGCAAGGATATTGACGACGAGCAGCTCGAAGCCCGCCGCTCGGCTGTCGCCTTGAGCGACATCGCAACCATCATCTACACCTCGGGAACCACTGGACGGCCCAAAGGCTGCGAACTGACCCACGGCAACTTTGTGGAGCTCGCAGAAAATGCTGCCGCGTCCCTTCCCCAGGCGGTGTATCCCGGTGCCTCCACCATCATGTTCCTGCCACTGGCCCACGTCTTCGCACGATTCATCTCCGTGATCAACGTGGCTGCCGGTTGCCGCACCGGGCATACCCCTGATGTGAAAAACCTGCTGGGTGATCTCCAGTCCTTCAAGCCGAATTTCATCCTTGCCGTTCCCCGCGTCTTCGAGAAGGTTTACAACTCGGCCATGCTCAAGGCCGAAGACGGCGGCAAGGGCAAAATATTCCACGCTGGTGTCGACGTGGCCGTCGCCTATTCCAAGGCACAGCAGGCAGGCAAGATTCCGCTGGCGCTGAACCTCAAGCACAAGCTCTTCGACGCCTTGCTCTACAAGAAGCTGCGCGAGGCCATGGGCGGCAATATTCGCCATGCCGTCTCCGGCGGTGGCCCGCTGGGAGAGCGCCTGGGCCATTTCTTCAACGGCATAGGGGTCACCGTGCTCGAGGGCTATGGGCTGACCGAAACCACCGCGCCGATCACCGTGAATACCTTGGAACGCATCAAGATCGGCACCGTCGGCAAACCGCTTCCGGGCAACGCGGTTCGCATTGCCGAAGACGGCGAAATTCTTGCCAAGGGCCTGTGCGTGATGCGCGGATACCACAATCGCCCGGAGCTGCAGGAGGAAACCTTCACCGACGGGTGGTTCCACACCGGCGACATTGGCGAACTGGATGCCGACGGGTTCCTCAAAATCACCGGCCGCAAGAAGGAAATCATCGTCACTTCCAGTGGCAAAAACGTGATTCCGGCACTGCTTGAAGACCAGATCCGTGCCGACGCCCTGGTTTCACAGTGCGTCGTGATCGGTGAAGGCCGGCCATTCATCGCGGCTCTGGTCACTTTGGATCCTGAAGCGCTTCCGGGCTGGCTTGAACGCCACCAGCTCGATAAGAACACCTCGCTGGAGGAATTGGCCACGCATCCGACGGTGCTGGAAACGGTTGAGAAGGTCATCGCCAAGGCCAACACCTCGGTGTCCAAGGCCGAGGCAATCAAGTCCTTCCGCGTGGTGCCCGCTGACTTCACCGAGGAAACCGGCCATCTGACTCCCTCGATGAAGATCAAGCGTGCTGTAGTGCTCAAGGACTACAACGAGCTGATCGAGGAGATCTACTCGGCTCCCAAGCCCACAGCGTAATCCAACACTGCTGTAACCAGCTCCCACGATTCGCGTGCCGAAGCGGCCCAGGGCAACCTGAGGCCGCTTTGCTGTGTCCGGGCGAAGTAGCTGCGCGGCAAGACCACGCGGTTGAATGCAGGGAGTTCTGCAACGCTGTGCCCTTCGTCGAGCACCGCGAAGATCAGGTTCTCCGCCAAGGCCTGGCGGCCGTTGGCCAGCAGCCACTGCACCAATTCCATCAGCTGGTCTTCGCCCGCGGGCCCGGTTTCTCCGACGACCACGAGCACGTCAACGCCGCTGAACTTCCCCTCGAGGACCGACTGAACGCGTTGCGGTCCGGCGGTGGACACCTCGGCACGCAGCTCCAGCTCGCCAAATTGCTCAGCCAGATGCTCGGCGATTTCGAAGAATGGCAGATGGGTGCTGAGGGTGAATAACAGCACGCCCAGGCGATCGCGCCCGGCAGCGGCCTCGCTTGCTCGTGCTGCCACCTCTGCGGGTGCTGCCCCTGCTGGAGTTTTATTTGCTCGCCTCACGGCTCTCCTTGTGCTTGATCTGCGTTGTGAATCCTTGCGGTGAGCACAGGGGCCCGCAACCATGGTTGCGAGCCCCTGTGCTCGGTGTGGCGTGCTATGCCAGCTGCTACTTCGGTTCGATCACCAACAGCAGGTCGCCACCTTGGACCTGGCTGGTGCCATCGAGGGTGATCTGGGTGACGACTCCGGTGGCGTTGGCGGTAATGCCGGCCTCCATCTTCATCGCCTCGATGGTTGCCACCGACTGTCCTGCCTCAACCAGGTCGCCGGCCTTCACTGTCACCGTCACGGCTCCGGCGAATGGCGCAGCCACATGCCCGGCATTGTTCGGATCAGCCTTTGGCGCCGACTTGACGGTGGACTCCACCGACTCGTCGCGGACCTTGATCTGGCGCGACTGGCCGTTAAGCGTGACCACCACGGTACGCAGGCCCTTCTCGTCAGCCTCGGACACCGAAACCAGCTTGACCAGCAGGCGGACACCGGTGCCCAGCGAAATGACGTGCTCGAAGCCCGGAGTCAGGCCATAGAGGTAATCGCGGGTGTGCAATACCGACAGGTCCCCGAAGTTCTCCACCGACTTCTCGAAGTCGCGAGTCGGACCAGCGAAGAGCAAGCGGTTCAGGGTGGAACGGATCAATTCCGATTCCCCGCGCAGCGCCTGGGCGTCCTCTGCCGACAGATCCTCGACGCGGGCCTTGACGTTGCGTCCCTGCAGCGCCTTGGTGCGGAATGGTTCCGGCCAGCCGCCTGGAGGGTTGCCCAGTTCTCCGGAGAGGAACTGGATGACCGAGTCCGGGATGTCGTAGTTCTGCGGATTAGCCTCGAAATCAGCGGCGGAGACGCCCGATCCGACCAGCTGCAGGGCCAGGTCGCCCACCACCTTGGACGATGGGGTGACCTTGACGACGTTGCCGAGCATCGCGTTCACCGATGCGTACATGGACTCGATGGCTTCGAAGCGCTCGCCAAGGCCCAGCGCGATGGCCTGCTGGCGCAGGTTGGAGAGCTGTCCGCCAGGGATCTCGTGCTGGTACACGCGGCCCGTTGGTGCTGGCAGTCCCGATTCGAATGGCTTGTACAGGGCACGCACGGCTTCCCAGTACGGCTCCAGCGAGGCTACGGCATCCAGGGACAGGCCCGGATCGCGCTCGGTGAATTCCAAGGCCGCGACCAGTGCGGAAGCCGATGGCTGGGAGGTGGTGCCGGCCATGGCAGCGCTGGCAACGTCTACTGCATCCACGCCGGCATCGATGGCTGCCATCAAGGTGGCCAGCTGTCCGCCGGAGGTGTCGTGGGTGTGCAGGTGGACCGGCAGGTCGAAGTGCTCGCGCAGCGCGGTGACCAGCTTGGTGGCTGCCGCAGGGCGCAACAGGCCAGCCATGTCCTTGATAGCAATGATGTGTGCGCCGGCGTCAACGATTTGCTGCGCCAGGTTCAGATAGTAATCCAGCGTGTACAGCTTCTCGTTGGCATCGAGCAGATTGCCGGTGTAGCACAGTGCCACTTCGGCAACGGCAGTACCGGTCTCGCGCACGGCCTTGATCGCCGGCGCCATCTGCGACACGTCGTTCAGGGCATCGAAGATGCGGAAGATATCGATGCCGGCCGCAGCTGCTTCCTTGACGAACGCGTCGGTGACTTCCGTGGGGTACGGGGTGTAGCCAACGGTGTTGCGGCCACGCAGCAGCATCTGCAGCGGGATGTTCGGAAGTTCGGCCCGCAGCAATTCCAGGCGCTTCCAAGGGTCTTCGCCGAGGAATCGCAGGGCAACATCGTAGGTTGCTCCGCCCCAGACTTCCATGGAGAACAGCTGTGGCACGCTGTGCGCGTAGGCAGGCGCGGCCGCGAGCAGGTCGCGGGTACGCACGCGGGTTGCCAGTAGGGACTGGTGCGCGTCGCGGAAGGTGGTGTCGGTGATGCCCACTGCCTTGGAATCGCGCAGCAACTTGGCGAAACCCTCGGGACCGAGTTCCAGCAGTTTCTGGCGCCATCCATCAGCCGGAACTGCCGACTTGGATGGGCCGTCAAATGGCGAGCGCTCCGGCTCGTCGGACTTGTCCCCTGGGAAGGCAGGAAGTTTCTTGCGAGGGTCGATGCCCTCGATGCGTTCGCCATTGGGGTGGTTCACGGTGACGTGCGCCAGGTAGTTCAGGGCCTTGGTACCGCGGTCCTGGGACTCGTTGCCGGTGAGCAGGTCCGGCCGCGAATCGATGAAGTCGGTGGCGACATCGCCGGCCAGGAACTGTGGATCGCCCAGCACGTTCTGGATGAACGGGATGTTGGTGGCCACGCCGCGGACACGGAATTCAGCCAGCGCGCGCCGGGCACGAGCCACGGCGGTCTTGTAGTCACGACCGCGGCAGGTGAGCTTCACCAGCATCGAGTCGAAGTGCGGTGAAACCTCTGCGCCGGTGTAGATGGTTCCGCCATCGAGGCGCACGCCCGAGCCGCCGGCGGAGCGGTACACGGTAATCGTTCCAACATCCGGGCGGAAGCCGTTGGCAGGGTCCTCGGTGGTGATACGGGACTGCAGAGCCCAGCCGCGCACCTGGATCGTGTCCTGGCTGATTCCCAAATCCGCCAGCGACTCGCCGGCAGCGATGCGCATCTGCGCCTGGACCAGGTCGATATCGGTGACTTCCTCGGTTACTGTGTGCTCGACCTGGATGCGCGGGTTCATCTCGATGAACACGTGCTGTCCAGCGCGCTCGCCCACGGTGTCCACCAGGAATTCGACGGTTCCAGCATTCTGGTAGCCCAGGGTCTTGGCGAACTTCACAGCGTCGCGGAACAGCGCCTGGCGGATCGATTCGTCCAGGTTCGGAGCCGGAGCGATTTCGACAACCTTCTGGTGGCGGCGCTGCAGCGAGCAGTCGCGTTCGTGGAGGTGAACGATATTGCCGTGTTCGTCAGCGAGGATCTGCACTTCGATGTGCCGCGGGCGAAGAACTGCCTGTTCCAGGAAGACGGTGGGATCGCCGAAGGCGGTGCCTGCTTCGCGCATGGCCGCACCCATCAGCTCTGGCAGATCCTCGCGCTTGTCAACGCGACGCATGCCGCGGCCGCCACCGCCGGCCACTGCCTTGACGAAGATTGGGAAGCCGATTCGGTCCGCTTCAGCAATCAGGAAATCAACGTCATCGCTTGGCTCGGAGGATTCCAGAACCGGGATGCCCGCCTGGCGGGCGGCCTTCAGCGCGGCGACCTTGTTTCCGGCCAGTTCAAGCACGTCCGCCTTTGGACCGATGAACTTGATGCCTTCGGCCGCTGCAGCACGAGCCAGATCGGGGTTCTCGGACATGAATCCGTAGCCCGGGTAAATTGCGTCCGCACCGGCTTCTTTGGCGACGCGGATAATCTCGTCGATGTCCAGGTAGGCGCGGACCGGGTGGCCCTCTTCGCCGATCTGGTAGGCCTCTGCGGCCTTCTGGCGGTGAATCGAATTTCGATCCTCGTGTGGGTAAACCGCAACTGTCTTTGCACCTAGCTCGTAGCTGGCACGGAAAGCACGAATTGCAATCTCACCGCGGTTGGCGACCAAGATTTTTTCAAACATAGTGTCCCTACATCGATTCAGTACAGGTTGGTTGGGCTCGGTCCAAGGGTTTGATTTCCCTGGTCCGAAGTGAGACATCAACAGCCTGTCGGGTCTCGAAAAGCAGCAAGCTTTTGCCACTTCTGTGAAACACACTACACGGACGCCGAGTTGAACGTCCAAACATTTCACGCTGTGGTCAGACCACAAGAAATATTTGCCAAGCGTGATCTTTTAATCACTAAGTTGGATTCATAACCAAAAACCGACGTTGCAAAGTCGGGGAAATGGACTCCGGCACACTATGATGATGAGAGACTAAATATTCGGTGGGACGTTAAATTAGCGAACAGTGAAAGGCGTGGTCTGGTCCGTGCACGTAGTGAGCATCAGCAGCCTCAAGGGTGGCGTGGGAAAAACCTCCGTAACGCTCGGCCTGGCTTCAGCAGCACTTGCCGCCGGCATCCCGACTCTCGTCATTGACTTGGATCCCCACGCGGATGCCAGCACTGGCCTCGGAGTCCGGGCGAATGGAAAGCAGCCAATTGGGCAGATGCTCAAAAACGCTCGCCGAGCCCGCCTGCAAGATCAGGTTGTCGCCAGCGCTTGGCAGACAAAGGCAGCAGAGAAGAAATCGCGTACTCGCATTCCGGTGCTTGATGTAGCTGTAGGCGACGCCTACACCGGCATTTACGACCGTCCGGACCTGCGAACCAGGGATCTTCGCCGGCTTACCCAGATCCTCAGCCGCACCAGCGGTTATCAGCTGGTGCTGATCGATTGCCCACCGTCGCTGAATGGCCTGACCCGCATGGCATGGAGCGCTTCGGACCAGTTGCTGCTGGTGGCAGAACCAAGCCTCTTCTCCGTGGCTGGCACCGAGCGCACACAGCGCGCACTGGATCTTTTCCGTCGTGAATTCGCCCCTTCGCTTGGCCCAGTCAAGGTCGTCGCCAACCGAGTTCGCAAGGATTCGGCAGAACACACCTTCCGCTTGGGAGAAATGCGCCAGATGTTTGGTGATTCCATGGTCAAGCCAGAAATCCCAGAGCACCCGGAATGGCAGCAAATTCAGGGTGCCGCCTATTCGGTGCACCATTGGCCTTCAAAGGCCACCGGGCCAATGCTCAACCAGTTTGACGCATTGCTCAAGGAAATCATGTCGACCGCTGGCTCTTCGAATTCCTGACGTTCATCAGACGTCGATCACATAGACTTTGGGCCGGACCACCGATCGGTGGTCCGGCCCAAAGTCTATGTAGTTCTATTTCAGATTGATTAGCCGACGTTGCGCGCGGCCTTGGCAGCACGACGGGCAGCCAGCTCATCTTCGGGCAGCGTCTGCTCTGCAGAGCTTTCCGAAGGCAGTTGCGCCAGCGAGCCTTCTACTTCACGCCAGACTCGTCCTACGGCGATGCCGAACACTCCCTGGCCCTTCTGCACAAGATCAATGACCTCATCAGCACTGGTGCACTCGTATACCGAGGCGCCATCGCTCATCAGGGTGATCTGCGCCAGGTCTTCGACCCCGCGTTCACGCAGGTGCAATACCGCAGCCCGAATCTGTTGCAGAGATACTCCGGTGTCCAGCAGACGCTTAACGACCTTGAGCACCAAGATATCGCGGAAGGAGTACAACCGGTGGCTGCCGGACCCCTTGGCACCACGAACTGCCGGCTCTACTAAGCCAGTGCGTGCCCAGTAATCTAGTTGGCGGTAGGTGATTCCTGCAGCCTTGCATACGACCGGACCACGATAGCCGGCATGCTCATCGAGCTCAGGCAGGTCATCCGTGAAGAGCAGCCCTTGTGTATTGGAATGCTTGATGCCACCGTCGGCCCCATGACGAGGCCCTGTCTGGCGTGACTCCATCCAATTGCTCCTTGCGTATCAGCACGTTTCTAAGCGAGTAATGAGGCGACCAAATTAGAACCGTGCAGATGCGAGCGATGATCACAAAAACAGTTCCTGTTTAATGTCCCTATGCATCGACGGTACGGCCATCTGAGCTAATGGTCAAAGACCTTCAAGCTTAACTTTAAGCCGTGTCGCGCAAGCGATTCGAATATCCCAAATGAGAGCCGATAATTCGCTGAATTCAGAAATGCTTCAACTACGAAGAAAAATCTTCGGGATCAATGTTGTCCAAAAATTCACGGAACTCACGCAGTTCTTCCTCGGGGGCTTCCTCGCCATCGCTATCCGTCTCGATGGAAACGCCAGCTTCTCCCAATACGTCTTCTGCGCACATGATCGGGCACTTCGCACGAACCGCCAAAGCCACCGCATCGGAAGACCTGGAATCAACGCGCTTGCCATTGGAAAAAACGAGTTCGGCAACGAAAACAGCATTATGCACGGAAACGATTTCAATTCGTTCCAATGTCACGCCTAGCGCTTCAAAAACGCTAATCATCAAGTCATGCGTCATCGGGCGTGGCGGAGTCAGGCCTTGTTCCGACATGGCTATTGCCGATGCTTCAGGCGCTCCGATCCACAATGGCAAGTAGAGATTCTGTTCCGGATATTTAAGCAACAGCAGTGGCTGATTCGCAGGCAGTTGAATGCGAATCCCGGAAAACTCCAGTTCCAGCATGCCGGCCTCCTAGAGTTGTAAAAGCCTGTTGAAATTCAGCCTAGCGATCAAGTTGCGAAATAGCACGCTGCACGAGAGCATCGTGAATTTCTAGGCACTGGCGAGAAATTTCTTGCGCTTCTTCGGCGGCCCGGGCCCGTGCCGAAACTTCAGGCTTCTTCAAGTCGTTGCCGACGATTGATTCGATCAATGAAAATTCGCGATCAGCTGCGGTACGGAACTGGCGCAAATGCCTGGGCTCAACACCGTGATTCGCGAGTTGCACGGCAGATTGGGTCACCTTGATGCAGCTCGAATCAAAAAGTCCTGCTTGCGCTTCAACGAGTCCAAATTTGAGTAGCTCGTCAACTAGTTCTTCGCTGGCACCTGTCAGCCCCTGCAGCTCTGCGAGTGATACGAGACGGGTCTTGCGCTCTACAGCTTCAGCCATATCGCTATTGACCAATTGCGGAGCGGCAGGCGCTCCCCCAGGCAATGCCTCTGGGGCTTCGCCTCGGTCGATGGCATCCAGGTGGTCCTTGATGACCTTCAGTGGCAGGTACTGGTCACGCTGCACGGCGAGGATGAAACGAAGGCGGCTGACGTCCGACGCGGTGTACTTGCGGTATCCGGCAGAAGTGCGCTGCGGGATAATCAAGCCCTTGTCCTCCAAGAAGCGGATTTTAGAAGCCGTTACTCTCGGGAACTCATCTTTCAGTTCCGAGAGCACTTCGCCGATATTCAGCGCTGCCTGCCGGACAGGCTCGTGGCGTGATGCCTCGAGTCGTGGGCTGCGGGCTGCGTCAAAGATCGGCAAAGGGTCTACACCTCGGAAGTAAAAATATCTCGACGGACTAGCCGCCGGTGGAAATCTAGAACTCTACCAGTTTAAAGGTTCGGTACGCTCTGGTAGAAATTCAAGCGGAACTTGCCAATCTGCACCTGGACTCCACTGCTCAGCTGAATTTCGTCAATGCGGTCGCCGTTGATGTAAGTACCGTTCAGCGAACCAATATCGCTGAGCAGGAAGCTCTCGCCGTTTCTGGTGAACTTCGCATGTCGACGCGATACCGTGACATCGTCCAGGAAAATATCCGCGTTGGGGTGGCGGCCAGCGATGCTTTCATCGGTATCCAGCAGGAATCGGGCTCCCTTGTTGGGACCCGAGTGAGCAATGAGCAAAGCCGAACCCGATGGAAGTGCTCGAACCGCGTTCTTCTCATCTTCGCTGAGTGTGTAAATCACTGAAGGCTCTGAAGCCTTGTTCATCGAAGGAAGAGCAATATTGGTCGTCTCGGAGGCAGACTCATTATGCGGGGCAACCGGCCCATGTTCCGACATGTGGGATCCTCCAGAAAATCTTGCTTACAGTTCGTACGCGACGACGTTGTGTTCAGATTTGGCATAGTACGCAATACCAAACTATCTACAGATTAGCCTACTCACCACCCAAGTGATAACAGAAATATCGATATTTTCCGATGCGTGGATTTCCTGGCGATCCTTCCACTGCTGAAAGGCCATTTATGCGGCCGTCGCTATAGCATCAGTCTTTCGCGGTATAGGGTGGCAGTGCAAGCGTTGACCGGAACTTCGCAGGTGGACAATGACTGAAATACTGATTAAGCGCGCCTATGCGGAACCAGACAACAAGGACGGCTACCGAATACTAGTTGACCGTTTATGGCCAAGGGGACTTACCACGTCCAAACTCAAGTTGGACCAGTGGGCCAAGTCCTTGGCTCCTAGTTCCGAGCTCCGCAAGGCGTGGAACCACGACTCGGATCGTTTTGAAGAATTTGCCAAGTACTACAGGTCCGAGCTAAATCAGAACCCGGCGGTTGACGACCTTCTGGAGCTGATCGAACACCTGCCAACGGTGACTTTGGTTTTTGCCGCTCGCAATGAACAGGCTAATCACGCGATGGTCCTGCGTGAGTATCTGCTTGACCAGTTGAAGCGCCAGTAGGCGGTACGAAACAGACACCGTCGGCGCACACGAAATCCGATTCAACAACTTGCTGAAGGTCAAAACTGAACTCCTGGCTCATCGCACCATCCTTTCAATGAATCATTTCACCGGTCACATGCTTCAACTTGCAGAGCCCGCGGAATATTCCTCAGGAAGCCAACAGGAAACGCAGCAGCGGTCCGGCCGCTGCCGACCGGACCTCTGCTGGGTTCTCGGGTAGCGGCCTAGATGCGTGGAATCAAGACATCGCCAAAAAAGCCTGCTAGGTCCTGAACAGAATCCAGCGGCAGAACATGGGCCACGTACATATCAGGGCGGACGATGACTATCGCGCCATCGCGCGAAATCTGGCGCTCTTCGAAAATATCTGAGGATTCCCACGCCGCATAGACCTTTTCATAGTCCATGAGTCCCAGCTCGCCAACATTGGGCCGGAAGATTTTCGGAGCATCATTGATGTTCATCGAGGCGTAATCCTGTTGGTAGATCACCTTCACGTCAAACAGGGAATCAAGATCAGCATCCTGCGGTGTGAAGCGGCGCACCGGGGAATCCTTCGATTCCAATAGCCAATTCGCCAGCGTGGCAACTTTGCTTGGTTCGCCTATTCGGGCTCGGTCGGCAAAGACGTAAATTCGATAACGGCCATCGGCCCGATGGTGGTGCCCCAAGTGCCGTGGACTGGCATCGGCGACCCGCATGACTTCCGAAGATCTGAATCGCTTCCCAATCGGGAATCCTGCCGCCAAGTCCTGGTGATCGTGGACGGCCGTTAGCACCGAAGGAGCATATTCAGTCATGAAACCAGCCGGGAACTCGGCGGTACGCACGTAGAACTCGGCGGCTCCCTCCTGGCCCTGCAGCGCTTCCGGCGTGGCCGCCATGATGGAGGACCACTGCTTATCAAAGTCGATGAGGTCCCTGGCGATCATCTTTCTCTCTGTTGAATACGTGCGCAGAAGGCTTTGTGGAGACCGCCCGGTCAAGACATATCCGAGCTTCCAGGCCAGATTAAAACCGTCCTGCATGGACACGTTCATTCCCTGTCCCGCCTTCGCCGAGTGGGTATGGCAGGCGTCGCCAGTGATGAATACCCGCGGTTCTCGAATGCAATTCTCATCCGGCGCAATGTCATCAAAACGATCTGCGAGACGATGCCCGACCTCGTAGACGCTATGCCATGCAATGTCCTTCACATCCAACGTGTAGGGATTCAGAATCGCTTTGGCGCGTTGAATGATTTCTTCCAGCGGCGTTTCGCGAACTTTGCCGTCATCACCTTCTGGGACTTCGCCCAGATCGACGTGGAGCCGGAAGAGCTGGCCGCCTTCACGCGGGATCAGCAAAATTGAACCGGCCCCGGAGTGAATCGCGCATTTGGTTCGAACGTCAGGGAAATCGGTGAGTGCCAAGGTATCCATAACACCCCAAGCGTGGTTCGCCTTGTCTCCAGAAAGCTTCGCTCCGATAGAACGACGGACGTTGCTTCGCGCGCCATCCGCGCCAACAACGTATTTAGCGCGCACCACTCGCTCAATGCCCGGAGCTTCGTCTCCGCAGGCAAGCAGGGTGACCTTCACTGGATACTCGTGGCCATCTTCAATCACCAGTTCCTTGAATTCCCAGCCGAAATCCGGAGTGATCCGCGCCGGCGAGTTATAGGCATACTCGGCGAAATAATCGATCACGCGGGCTTGGTTGACCACCAGATGCGGAAATTCGCTGACATCAGTTGGATCATCCGGGGTGCGGTCGGTTCGCATAATGCATTCCGGGTTTTCCGGGTCGGGATTCCAGAATGTGGTCTCTTTGATGATGTACGCCTCGGAGGTAATGCGTTCGGCAAATCCAAATGCCTGGAATGTCTCAACGGTTCGAGACTGGATGCCGTCGGCTTGACCAATTTCCAGGCGGCTCGGACGTCGGTCAATGATTCGCGTGTGCACTTGAGGGAACTGCGAGAGCTGGGCAGCGGCGATGATGCCCGCTGGCCCGGTGCCGACAACCAGCACATCCATTCGGTCAGGAAGCTGCTTTGGGCGGTCTATTCCCGTACGGGCAGCTGGCTGTTTACGCGGATCAGCGGAAACGTATCCGTTGTGGTGAAACTGCATTGTTCCATTCCCCATTTCTCTAGCAGTGCGATCAAGCATCTCGTTCAAAGTTCTATAAACGAACACAGTAATCTTTTATCGCACACCGATCATATACAATCTGTGAGCTCACGCACAAGGCACCTGTCGGCGCCGCGAAGTACCGCTGGCTCCGGGCATGGAAAACGCCCCAGCAATCCGCAAAGGTTTGTTGGGGCGTTCGAGCCGCGCCTAGTTGGCGCTGCTCGCAGGCGAAAGCCCCTGAGGGCCATCGAGTTGGCGAACTCTACTGAATTACTTGTACGTGACCATCCTGTACCTGCAATCGGTGCAATGATCCGTGCTCCTTGAGTTTCTGCTGCCATCGCCGATCATGGCTCACGGTGACTACAGTCCCGGGGAAGGCCACCAATGCACCTTCAAGCTGTTCGACCAATGCCGGCGAAATATGGTTCGTGGGCTCGTCCAAGAACAAGATGTGCGCCTGGGAGCTCACAGCGATTGCCAGTTCGAGCCTGCGTCGTTGCCCCACGGACAAGGCCAGGGGGTGGCGCAAGAAGTCCTGGGGCGCAAATAGCCCAAGCTTGGCCAGCACTTCGGCGGCATCTTCAACGTATTGATCTGTCGCCAGCGCAAAGGCTTCGATCAGGCTCTGCCCCGGCACCTCGCCGAGCTCCTGCCGCAGCCAGGCACAGCGCAATTGCTGGGTCAATTGAACCTGGCCGCTGTCATAGGACAACTCGCCGGCCAGCATTTTGAGCAGCGTCGTTTTCCCGGCCCCGTTCGGTCCGGTCACCATCCAGCGTTCGCCGAGCTTGATCTCGAACGATCCGGTGCGCAGCGCCGGCAGTTCCGAGCGTTGGGCCTTTTCCACGCGGATCAAGGTCTTGGCGGTTTCTGGACCGGTGGCGCCTGCCGGCATGGAAAATTCAAGTTCAGCGACTGGTTTGGGCGCCGGACTGGCTTCCAGCTCTTCGATCCGCGATTTAGCCTGGCGGATTTTGGAGGCCGACCCGTGGCTCCGTTCCCGTAAGCGGAAATTGCCGTGCCCAAAGCCCGCCATTTCCATTTTTCGTGGAATGGCCGCGGCACGCGCCACGTTCTTCTCCACCAGCTTCCGCGAATGCTCCATCTCAGCCACCCATGCGGTATAGGCTTCCTGAGCCGCGATCCGTTCCTGCTCCTTGGCATGGAGGTAGCCATCGTATCCATTGCCATATCGGTTCAGTTGCCCATCATGGACTTCTAGGATCGAACGTGCAAAGCGCTTGAGGAACATGCGGTCGTGAGTGATCAGCACCAAAGCCCCTCGGTGCCTGTCCATACTGCGTTCCAGCCAGGCCAGCGCCGCCTCATCAAGATCGTTGGTCGGTTCATCAAGCAACAGCAGCTGCGCGCCAGAGCACAGCACGCAGGCCAGTGCGAGCCGGGATCGCTGGCCACCGGACATGCGCGAGACTCCGCGCTCTCGGTCCAGCTCCCCCAATCCAAGTTGTTGCAGGGCGCTGTCCAGCCGTTGGGCCAGGGTATAGCCGTCGGCCGCTTCGTAGATATCAGTCACCTGTTGCAGCTGGGCCATGAGGCGTTCAGCAGTAGGGCCCTGTGCACCCTGGAGCTTCACGCTGATGATCCGCATCAGATTCTCCAGCTCGCGAAAGCGGGCATGATACGAATCGATGACTTGCTGAATGCTCATCGAGGCGGTGAAGCGCGGATTCTGCGCGGCATAGGCCACGCCACCCGGGGCGTTGATGTGCCGTTCTCCTCGCTCGACCTCCAAGTTTCCAGCGATGACACGCATCAGCGTGGACTTGCCTGATCCGTTATCACCGAGCACCGCTAGCCGCTCCTTGCCGGAAATCGACAAATCGCAGTCGACCAGCACGTCGCGTTCGCCAAAGCTGACACTGAGGCTTCGAAGGGAACAGATGTAGTCGGGGCCGTGCTCGGGATTCTCGAGCGCTGGCTGGCGCTGATCATGTGGATGGGTCATGGGATATTCCTGCCTGACGCCAACGGCCCACCAGAGTACTTTCCGGAGGCTGGCGAAGATTGGGCATCACAATGATGCAAAAGAGAAGGGATGGAAGGTGCGGCGTGCAATCGCCTGCTGCCTGGAGGAATCAGATCCCGGAAATTATCGTGCCCATCTTTCAAGGCTAGGCCTCTTGCCTGGAGCTGGCAAGAATTTTCGTGGCTAGAGCTCGATGGTTCCGCTGATCAATATCGAGGTAGCGCCGCCAACCCAGAGCTCATTGCCGGCCACGCACACATGCACTTGGCCGTCGCGGCCAGCCTTTGCACCTTGGCGGTTGACCAGTGGCGCGCTGGCATATCCAGCGTCGATCAGCCATTGGGTTCCGGCACCGTTCAGGCTTCCAGTCACCGGGTCTTCGCGCAATGCCCCGTCTTCTATGGTCAACGCCCGGACTTCAAACTTTTCTGGCCATCGCTCCTGTGGCAGGGCCCCGAAGACCCCGATCTTCCACCGGCCTGGCCGCTGCGGAATTTTCGGAACAATATCCAGGACCTGTTCCGAATTCTCCAGCAGTATCCCGGCCCACCCCGGCCCGTTGTCAACCCATTGGGCGCCCTTGACTGCGGCTGGATCAATGTCCAGAATCCCTACAAGTTCCGCTAGTTCCCCGGGCTCCAGCTCGCCGGAGCGAATGGCAGGCGGAGAAGCGAAGGACAGCAAATTCCCGTCAATGTTGATGGGCACCAATCCGGCGCCGCATTGCACGATGAGCTGGCGCGGATTGCGTGGCACTCCCCCTGCTTCCAGCCAAGCACGGGCGGTGCCGAGGGCAGGATGCCCTGCGAAACGGTACTCGTGCTGCCGGGCAAAAATGCGGAATCGGAAATCTGCCTGCTGGTCGGTGGCCGGCAGGACATAGGTGACTTCGGAAAGATTGGACCAGAGCGAATAATCTTGCATCGCTTGCGTCTCCAAATCCTGTCCGTCAAGCACCACGCCCAGCGGGTTGCCCTTGTAGGCAGTGTCGCTGAAAACATCAACCTGGTAGAACCGACGCTGCATGGGGCTGGCCTTCCGAACTAGTTCCCGAATGCGCAAAACCCCGCCGAGACTGGTCTCGACGGGGTTGTGCTATTTGGTCGGGCTAGCGGGATTTGAACCCACGGCCTCCTCACCCCCAGTGAGGCGCGCTACCAAGCTGCGCCATAGCCCGATGCCTCCGCAGCCGTTATCCCCGAGTCGTGAGAACCAAGGGTGCCGTCTGCAAAAGCTCCGTTATTACCCTACACCAAGTGAAGGGCTAATTTCGAACTCTAGCGCTTGCGACCGCGTCGTTCGCGGATTCGCATCGATACTTCGATCGGCGTGCCGTCAAATCCGAAGGTCTCGCGCAGGCGGCGCGTGATGAATCGGCGGTAGCCAGGATCGAGGAATCCGGTGGTGAACAGCACAAAGCGCGGCGGGCGGGCCGAGGCCTGGGTGCCGAAGAGGATGCGTGGCTGCTTGCCGCCGCGGACCGGGTGCGGGTGGGCTGCAACCAGTTCGCCGAGGAAGGCGTTGAGCTTTCCGGTGGGAATGCGCTTGTCCCACGAGTCCAGCGCGGTGTTCAGCGCAGGAACCAGCTTGTCCTTGTGCCATCCGGTTTTAGCCGAAATGTTCACCCGCGGGGCCCATTCGATGTGCGCGAGGTCGCGGTCGATTTCCTGGTCCAGGTAGTAGCGGCGGTCCTCGTCCACCTCATCCCACTTGTTGTACACGATGACCATCGCACGGCCGGCCTCGATGGCCAGCTGGATGATGCGCACATCCTGCTCGGAAACGATCTCGTTGGCGGCCAGCAGGATCACTGCGACCTCGGCCTTTTCCAGCGCAGTCTGGGTGCGCAGGGATGCGTAGTAATCCGAGCCCACAGCCATGTGCTGGCGGCGGCGGATGCCTGCGGTATCGACAAAGCGCCAGATGTTTCCGCCAAGCTCGATTAGTTCGTCCACCGGGTCGCGGGTGGTGCCGGCATAGTCGTCGACTACTACGCGCTCGGAACCAGCCAGCTTGTTCAGCAGCGAGGACTTGCCCACATTGGGGCGTCCGATCAGGGCCACGCGGCGAGGCCCGCCGGATGGAATCAAGCCGCCAAAGGCGGAATGCTCAGGCAGCTTCTCCATGACGGCATCCAGCAGGTCCGCGGTGCCGCGGCCGTGCAGCGCCGAGACTGGCCAGGGCTGGCCGAAGCCCAAGCCCCAGAGCATGGCCGCTTCGGCTTCCTGGTTGAAATCGTCCACCTTGTTGGCGACCAGGAAGACCGGCTTGCCCTTCTTGCGCAGCATCTTGACCACGGCCTCATCGGTCGCGGTGGCGCCAACATGCGAGTCCACCACAAAGAGGATCGCATCGGCGACATCGGCAGCAATTTCCGCCTGGTCAGCCACCGAAGCATGGATGCCCTTGGCATCGTGCTCCCAGCCACCGGTATCAACGATGGTGAAGGGGCGGCCCATCCACTCGGCAGAGTAGGACACGCGGTCGCGGGTCACGCCCGGGGTGTCTTCCACCACGGCTTCGCGGCGGCCCAGGATGCGGTTGACCAGGGTGGACTTGCCCACGTTGGGGCGGCCGATCACGGCGAGCACCGGTGGAATGACCACATCGGCGTCGTCGTCATCAAAGTCGTCCAGACCGGCGAGCAGGGCCGAGTCTTCCTCGTCCAGTTCGTAGTCTTCCAGTCCGCTGAGCAAAGCCTGCGCGCGGATGGCGGCTTCTTCCTCGCTCAGTTCGGCCAGGCGCTCGGCGATATCGTCGTCTCCAACGGGGATGTATTCCTCGTCGTGGGTGGAGTTGTTCTCGCTCATGATTTTCCCTTCACAGCGATCGTAATCTTCATCGGCTCTCGCCGAGGATGGGCACCAGCTTGTGGCTAGTTTTTCGTTGCGGTGCTGATTGCGTCAAGCACCGCGGCGATGGTTTGTTCAAAATCCAGGTCCGAAGAATCCACGGTCATCACGCCGTCGGCAGCCTGGGTGAAGTTCACCACCGTGGAGTCCTTCGCGTCGCGAGCCAGCACCTGGTTGGCCAGCTGCGAATCGTTCTGGGTGCCGCCCAGCTGCAATCCGCGGCGGCGCAGCCGGGCCTCTTCCGAGGCGGTGAGCAGGATGCGGGCGTCGGCATCCGGGGCCACCACGGTGGTGATGTCGCGGCCTTCGGCAACAATGCGGAGGTTGGCCTTGATGATTTCCTGCTGGCGGCGCACCAGTTCGGCACGCGCGTCCAGGTTGGTGGCCACGGTGGAGACCTGTTCGGAAATGCGCGGCTCGCGGATCGCGGCGGTGACATCCACGCCGCCGATCTCTACCAGCTCGGCATCCGGATCCACCGAGATTTCCAGCTGGGCATCGCGCACGGCCTGGGCAATGGCGTTGGCGTCCGACAGGTCCGTTCCGTCTGCGAGCACCGAGTAGGTGATGGCGCGGTACATGGCGCCGGTGTCCAGGTAGGCTGCGCCCAGTTCGCGGGCGACGGCCTTGGAGACCGAGGACTTGCCCGAGCCGCTGGGGCCGTCGATGGCGATGACGAGCTGGTCGTTGTTCAAGGTGCTCACTGGGCTACTTTCCATCCGTTCTTGGTCAATACGTCAATCAGTTCGTCCCTGCGTCCGGGAACAACCGAAACATCCACCATGCCGACCTGATGGCCAGCAGAGTGCTCCATGCGCAAATCTTCAATATTAATGCCCGCTTCGCCGATTTCGGCCAGCAACCGGGCAATCTGCCCCGGCCGGTCATCCACCAGCACCGTGACCAGGGCGAAGGCCTGCGGCGGGGCGCCGTGCTTGCCCGGGATCCGGGCCTTGCCGGCGTTGCCTTCGGTCATCAGCTGGGAGAGATCCAGCAGGGCCCCGGGGCCGTGCGGGTTCCGCAGGGTGCTGATCAGCCGGTCCAGGTCTTCTTTCATCCCGGTCAGGATCGGCACCAGCGCCTGGGCGTTGTGCGAAAAGATCTGGATCCAGAGCTTCTCGTCACTGGCGGCGATGCGCGTGGTGTCCCGCAATCCGTTGCCGGCAAGGGCCAGTTGGTGCGCTTCGGCATTGAGCAGGCGCGAGGCGATCATCGAGCTGGCCGCCTGCGGGAAGTGGCTGATGAGCGCCACCGACTGGTCATGGTCGGCCACCGACATCCGGTGCATCGTAGCGCCAAGGTCGATGGCCAGTGCTTCAGCCACCTTCACCCGTGCCGGATCCGCGCCGCCATGGGCGCAGATGACCCACGGCATCGAGGTGAACAGCTCGCCACGGGCCGCGGCCGGGCCGGACTTTTCGCGTCCGGCCATCGGGTGCGTGCCCACATAGCGGGAAGTTTCGGCCTCGCCCAGTCGTTCATCGGCCAGCACTGCCGAAAGGATCGACCCCTTGACGCTGGCGATATCCACCACGGTTGCATTGGGGTAGGCCAGCAGGGCGTCGGCCACCAGGGCGGCGGTGACATCCGGCGGAGCGCCGATCACCACGAGCTCCGGGGCAATGGCACGCTGTTCAAGCAGGAGGCCGGCCCCGATATCCTGGGCGACCCCAGCAGCCGTCGGGGAAGCATCTGCAAGATAGACCGGCACGCCTTTGGCGCGCAGGCCCAATCCCACCGAGGTGCCCAACAGCCCGGTGCCGATGACCAGAACTGGGCCGGCAAGGTGAGAGGACAGCATGGGCTACATCCCCACCATGGCCATCAGGTGCCCGACTTCCTGGTTGCCCAGGGAGCGGATGGTGCCCTGTTTCTGGTCGCCGAGCAGGATTGGTCCCACGGCGACGCGCACCAGGCGCTGGACCGGGTGGCCCACGGCGTCGAACATGCGGCGCACAATGCGGTTGCGGCCCGAGTGCAAGGTGACCTCGACCATGACATGCTTCGGGGTGGTGGCGATGATCTTCAGGTCATCGACCTTGATCCAGCCGTCTTCCAGCTTGATGCCCTCGCGCAGCTGGTTGCTCACCGCGCGTGGCAATGGCCCAGGAATCTGCACCAGGTAGGTCTTGGGGACCTCGTACTTCGGGTGCTGCAGGCGGTTGGCCAGCTCCCCGTCGTTGGTCAAAATCAGCACGCCCTCGGTCTTGTAGTCCAGGCGTCCGACGTGGAACAGGCGCAGCGAGTGGTGCTCGTTCTTGAAGTAGTCGGCGATGGTGCGGCGGCCCTCGGGGTCATCCATCGTGCACATCACGTGCTTCGGCTTGTTGAAGACGAAGTAGCGGTTGGCCTGGTTCGTCTGGATGCGCATGCCGTCGACGTGGATGGAATCCTTGGCAGGATCCACGCGGGAGCCCAGCTCGACGACCAGGTTGCCGTTGACCTCGACGCGGCCTTCGAGGATCATTTCCTCGCAGACGCGGCGCGATGCGACGCCGGCGTTGGCCATGGCCTTCTGCAGGCGGATGCCGTCCTGCTGCTCGCCATTGATTTCGCGAGAGGCCTGGCTCTCGGCACGGGCCTGGGCGCGGGCGCGCTGGGTCGGGCGTGCGTAGTTGGTGGGCACGGAGTTGCCGAAGCGCTCCTTGCCGAAGGCGCGCTCGGAATTCTTGCGCGGGGCCGAGGTGTTGCGCTTGGCCGAATTCGATTTGGCGCCTGGCTTGCCCGAGGCAGACTTGTCGTGGGGCTTCTCGCCGAAGGACTTGCCGCCCTGCTGCTTGCCGCGTCCGCCTGCTGGCTTGCCGCCAAAATTGGAATTGTTGCCGCGTGGTGTGCGGCCGGAGGATGATCCCCTGCTCATGCTTCGCTATGTCCCTTGCTGTTGCGTTTCACTGCGCGGGCCCATGGATTGGGGGCTTCACGCGTGGTTAGTCCGTTGTGGCCGCCAGCTGGCTGCTACTTAGTCGTCGTAGGTTGCCGAATCGAGCGATTCAAGATCGGCCACCCCGGGAAGATACGGGGATAGCGCAGGCAACTCATCTAGCGAGCCCAATCCCAGTCGTTCCAGGAAGTATTCAGTGGTCTGGTACAGCGTTGCACCGCCGTCGCCAGTTTCCGGATACTCCGTGATCAATCCGCGGGTGAGCAATGTGCGCACCACAGAATCGACGTTTACACCTCGAATCGCCGAGATACGTCCACGCGAGACCGGCTGACGGTAAGCGATGACAGCCAAGGTTTCCAAGGCGGCCTGCGACAAGCGCGCGCTCTGCCCGTCGAGCACAAAGCTGGAGACGAAATCGGCGTAATCGCTGCGCGTATAGAAACGCCACCCGGAGGCGACACGACGCAGTTCAAATCCGCGCGGGCGATCCTTTCCATCATACTCGGTTGCCAGTTTCTCCAAAGCTTCGGCAACTCGCGCTGCCGGCACTTGGAAGATTTCGGCCAAACGCCCCGAGCTGACGGGGATATCAGCGACCATGAGCACCGCTTCCAGGCCCGATTCCAGGCCTCCTGGCAGCTGGTCAATGGGTGCAATCTCACTCATGATTCACCTCACCACCGCTCCCCTCATACTCGTCTTGTACTGCTTGGGCATCGAAGGAGGACTCCGAAGCCAGGGCGATCCGCAGCGGGCCGAGCGGGTCTTCTTGCTCAAAGCTGATCGCTCGTTGCCGGAACATCTCCAACAATGCCAGAAAACGCACCACAACCACCAGATGAACTGAAGCGTCGGCGACCAGCTCGCGGAAGTCCAGCGGTCCGCGCTCCTGCAGCAGGGCGGTGATGGACTCGGCTTCATCGGCAATCGTGACATTGGCCCCATGCAAGTGGCCGATTCCCACCTCAGTGATCGGCTCCGGCTTCGGCGCCAAAGCGCTGGCCGCCAAAGCTGCCAGGGCGTCGGGGCCAATGCTGAAAATCAATTCAGGCAGCAGGGAGGCAAACTGCGGTTCCAGGGAGACCTCGCGCGGATGACGCGAACCTTCAGCCTCGTAGCGCACGCCCAGGAATTCGGCGGCCTGCTTGAACGCCTTGTACTGCAATAGCCGGGCAAAGAGCAGGTCCCTGGCTTCGAGCAGCTCGAAATCCTCTTCATCAGCCATTTCCCCGCGCGGCAGCAAGCGGGCCGCTTTCAGATCCAGCAGGGTGGAGGCAACCACCAGGAATTCGGTGGTCTCATCGAGCACCTTCATCCCGTCATTGCCTTCGGCGACGCTGGCCTGCAGCTCGCGCAGGTAGGCAATGAATTCGTCGGTCACTTCCGCCAATGCCACTTCGGTGATGTCCAACTCGCGCTGCGTGATCAGGTGCAGCAGCACGTCAAAGGGCCCGTTGAAATTGTCCAGGGCAAGGCGAAAACCGCCAGACGATTCCTGCTCAGCTGCTGCTGGCTCGGCGGAATCGTTGGCGGTTTGCTCGGTGAGCGTGGTGCTCATTACGGGGCGCCACCGCGCCAAATCAATTCACGCGCCAGATTGCGGTAGGCCTCGGCACCGGGGTGGTTGGCCGCATAGGTGGTAATCGGCTCGGCAGCAACGTTGGCATCGGCGAATTTGATGGTTCGCTTGATCACCGTCTCGAAGAGCTTATCGCCGAAGGCCTCGTCCAGACGGGTGATCACTTCGCGGCTGTGCAGGGTACGCGCGTCGTACATGGTGGCCACCACGCCGTCGAGCTCCAAGACCTGGTTCAGCCGGTCCTTGACCTTGTCGATGGTTTCCATCAGCAGGGCCACGGCACGCAGGGCGAAGAATTCTGCAGTCAGCGGGATGATCACGCCATGGGCGGCGGTCAGCGCATTGATGGTCAGCAGGCCCAGCGATGGCTGGCAGTCGATCAGCACTACGTCATAATCGTCGATCACGTGGCGCAGCGCGCGCTCGAGAACCTGCTCGCGCGCGACCTCGTTGACCAGTTGGACTTCAGCGGCCGACAGGTCGATGTTCGCTGGCAACAGGTCGATGTTCTCCACATCGGTGTGCAAGATCGCGTCCGTGATTTTCACCTGGCGGTCCATCAGCACGTTGTAGACGGTGATGTCCATTTCATGCGGGTTGGTGCCGAACCCGGCGGACAGTGCGCCCTGCGGATCGAAGTCCACCAGCAGCACCTTGCGGCCGTACTCGGCGAGCGCGGCGGCCAGGTTGATGGTGGAGGTGGTCTTGCCGACCCCACCTTTCTGGTTCACCATGGCGATCACGCGTGCTGGGCCGTGCGATGGCAACGGTGCTGGCACCGGGAAATCTGTCAATGGCTTGCCAGTTGGACCCATCGGACGAGGCTCCTTGAGCATCCCCGCCCCGCGGTGCTTATTTCCCTGTTCCTCGCTCACGATGGGTAAACCACACTTCCCGTTCGATACACCAAATTCTTTGAGCTGTAGGCTCATTTCAAGGTTATCGGTCGAAGTAAAAGATCCCGGTTTTTTGGGTTCATTCACGGCGAGCCTTTACCTTGAACCTTAGCTCTAATGTTGTATGCGAGCTGGATGCGCACTGGCATTTCGCGAAAGGATACGACGAGCCCCATTTAGAAGTTCATCGGCCTGGGGGAAGCCGAGCCGTAGAGCGAGGAAGCCAGCGTTTCCGTACTGCTCCAGGCACAGCTGGATGCCTGGCGGCTGATCATCGTGCTCGATGACCGGGTCTGGTCCCCCAGCTGCAGCTGGCTGCAGGCGTAACCGACTGACATCCGCGAAACCGCGCTGGTGGTGGGACCGGATGAACCGGCCCCCGGGGCGACCCAGGCCCAAGCCCTGCACGATTACTGGGAGTACATCCAGTCGATCCTCGCTGCGCAACAGCTGCATCTGCCGGTCCACGAGCTGATGGCCCTGGAGCATGAAGTCCCGTTCGGCCCGCGCCTGCAAAACCTGCTGGCCGCGTCAGGCCATTGACCCTGCCTGGGATTGGGCAGGAGACTTGAACCATCATGAACAAGGATTCCCAGACCGTGCTCGCTTCCCTGGAGCACTCGTTGCAGCTCGGCGGCCGGCTCGTCGAGAACATTGCAGGCCCGCAGTGGAACGCGCCCACACCGTGCAGCGATTGGACGGTGCGCAAGCTGCTCGAGCATGTGGTGGGCATGAATCTGGTCTTCGCCGCCATGCTGTCCGGGCAGCGCCCACCCTCTCGCGATGCCGATGTGCTGGGCGAGGATCCGGCCGGGGCCTATGCCCGCTCAGCGCAGCTGCTGCTCGCCGCCTTTGGCGCCCCGGGGGTGCTTGAACAAAGTTTCCAGAGCCCGATGGGCACGGCCACCGGCTTCGAGCGGCTGCAGATCCGCAGCTACGATTTGCTCGCCCACCTCTGGGATCTGGCCCAAGCCACCGGCCAGGCGCTGGAGGATGATCCCGTGCTGGACTCCTCGGCGCAGCAGGCATGGGAATTCGCCCGCGGGCAGCTCGCTGATTCTCCGCGTTCCGGGCGCTTCGATCCCCCGCAACCGGTCGGCGATAAGGCACCGGCGCTGGACCGGCTCGCGGCGTTCCTCGGCCGGCCAGTGCCGTGGACCCCACACCGATAATTTGCCCTCGATCCGGAGAAGTCCTTGAACCGGGCGCACCCCGGTGGTCAAATGGTGCCACACACCAGGACCAGGCGGCGTGAGGGGCGAGGCAGATGTTCACGGGAATGCTCGGCAATTGCACGGTATCGGATGTGGCCCGCGCCGAGCACTGGTATGCCCGGCTCTTTGGCAGATCCCCCGATCAGCGGCCCATGGACGGATTGCTCGAATGGCATCTGGCCCCGGGCTACGGCGTCCAGGTATACTGCGAACCCGAACGCGCCGGGCACAGCACCCTGGTCTTGGAAGTTGCCGATCTCGACGCCCAGGCGTCGCGGCTGCTGGAATCGGGCATCGAGCATCACGGCCCGCAGCCCGGCGGCGGGGCGCGAATCCTGCAACTTCAGGATCCCGACGGCAACCGGGTAGTGCTCGCCTCCCCGTTGACCGGCCTCGCGCGCTGAGCCCGGCATCAGGAACTCAGGCTTGCTCTGCCGCCCAATCGAATGACAACGGCAGCAGCTCGCGAGCGCTTACGCTGCGCGGCCCGTTCGGGGTATCGACGATGACTCGCAGCTGCGGGTAGTTATCCGCCATCACCTGGCGGCAGCGACCGCACGGGTTCTTGATTCCGCGGCCCTCGTTGCCCACCGCAACTACCACCTGCGGATCCACGGCCCCGGCGGCACGGGCCACCCCGAAAGCCACCAGCTCGGCACAGGGCCCGCCGGTGAAGTGGTAGAAATTCACGCCCGCGTGCATCGTGCCGTTGGCAGCCAGCACCGCGGCGCCCATGGTGTGCACCCCGTCCCCGCCATCGGGCGCATCGGTGGTGGACTCGATGGTCTGCCGGGCCAGCTCGACCAGCGCTTTTTCGGCATCAGCCAGTTCTCGATAGTGCAGCCGGTACGGTGTCGCGTTCATGGCTCCAGCCTAGCTGCCACGTCCTGCAGCCAGGCATCCCACGCCCCGCTGGCCAGCCCGGCCAGCAAGTCGTATCCTGCGGCGCGTGGATGCGCCCCGTCATCGGCGGCCACTTCACCGCGCCACAGTTCATTGCCGGCCAGGTCTTCGTGGACGCCCAGATACGGCGCCATCTCCGAGCGGCAGAATGCCCGCATCTGCGCGTCCAGCTCAAGCAGTTCCGTGTTCAAGGCATCATCGGCGATCGCTGGCGGCCCGATCATCAATACCGGCCAGCTCCGTTCCCTGGCCGCACCCAGGATTGCCGCGAGGTTGGGGATCCGTTCTTCGGCCGCCACCCGTGGCTTCGCTCCCCAGCGGATGACGTCGTTGACGCCGAAGGAGAACACCACGCCCAGCGCATGGTCCCCTGGCGGAAAACGCGCAGCGCATTCGGCTTCGAATCGCTGCCTGATCATGGCGCTGGTATCGCCGCGCACCCCGAGGTTGTAGCCGGTAAGCTCGTAGCCGCGTTCGATTCCCCGCGCGATAAGCCGTCCTGCCCATCCGCGGTGGGTTTCATCGCCGACTCCCGCGACAAAAGAATCCCCGACGAAGCACACTCGCAGCGCTGCACCCATGATGTCCTCTCGACCGGTTGGCTGTCTGGCCACCCAAGTCCAATACTCCCAAAGATTCCAAGACGCAAAAAATCCGCTACCCGAACACTTCGGATAGCGGATTCTTCACTGCGGGCTAGTGGCCCTCGACGCTGGTTTCGTCGAACGGACGGTTGCCGGCCAGCACGGCCTTCGCCTGGTCCATGTCAATTTCCTTGGTCCACTTGCCGATCAGCAAGGTGGCCACGGCGTTGCCGGTGAAGTTGGTCAGCGCGCGGGCTTCGGACATGAACTTGTCGATGCCCACTATCACGCCCATGCCGTCCAGCAGTTCGGGACGGTGCGACTGCAGCCCGGCGGCCAAGGTGGCCAGGCCTGCTCCGGTCACGCCGGCCGCGCCCTTGGAAGCGACGATCATGAAGACCAGCAGGCCGACCTGCTCGCCCAGGTTCATCGGCATGCCCATGGCGGTCGAAACGAACAGGGCTGCCATGGTCAGGTAGATCGCGGTGCCGTCAAGGTTGAAGGAGTAGCCGGTTGGCACGGTGATGCCGACAACCGGCTTCGAAACACCGGCATGCTCCATCTTGGCGATCAGGCGCGGCAGGGCCGACTCGGAGGAGCTGGTGGAGAAGATCAGCAGGTATTCGCGGGCGAGGTACTTGAGCAGCAAGAAGATGTTCAGACCAGTCACCACGCGCAGCAAGGTGCCGAGGATGACGACGATGAACAGGGCGCAGGTCATGTAGAAGGCGCCCATCAGGATCGCCATGGAGCCGATAGCGGCCCAACCGGTGGCGCCGACTACTGCGGCAATGGCGCCGAAGGCACCAATCGGGGCAACCCACATGATCATCATCATCAGGCGGAAGACCACTGCCTGGATGTGCTTGATGCCGTTGAGCACCGGCTCGCCGGCCTTGCCCATGGACTGCAGCGCGAAGCCGACCAGCAGGGCCAGCACCAGAGTTGGCAGCACCGGGATGTCGCCCGGGATCAGTTCCAGCAGGAAGGCAACGGTGGCGTTGTCTCCCCCGCCGGTGCTCGCCTCATATGGCTCGAGCTTCAATCCGGATCCGGGGTGGATGATGTTGCCGACGACTAGGCCGATGGCCAGGGCGAAGGTGGACATGGTGATGAAGTACAGCAGCGCCAGGCCGCCGACCTTGCCGACCGTGGCGGCCTTGGCGATGGAGCCGACGCCGAGGGCGATGGTGCAGAAGATCACCGGGGCGATCAGCATCTTGATCAATGCCACGAAACCGGTGCCCAGGGGCTTGAGCGCTTTGCCGAGGTCAGGGGCGAGCAGTCCGACCGCTGCGCCGAGCACCACGGCGGCAATCACCATGATGTACAGCCAGTGGGTCCTGTCTTTTTTCTTAGTTCCGGCCTGGGCTGAGTTGCCGCCCGGCTTCATGTCGTCAGTGACAGTCATGTGGTTAGTCCTACCCTTGAAAAGTGCCTGCAACCGCCCCTGGCATCCTTGCCAAGCCGGTATTACGTAGAATCGTTCTGTTCAATGGTGCGCGCGGAAGTGATGTGCATCTCTATTGCGTTCATATTGGTCACGCAATAGCACTCCAAAGCAAGACACCGCAAGAGGAGGAGCGCAACATGACAGACCACTTCACGGACCTGTCCTCGCCCCGCGAGGCCCAGAACGATGCAATCCCCGCTCCCCTGAGCCGCAACGGCTGGTCTTTTGCGGTGCTGATCTTCGCCGCGCAAATGCTCGTGGTCATTTTGGTGGTCATTGGAATGGCGGTCTCCACCTACCAGCAACAGGCCCGGGTCATCCTCGACGACAAGCAAGCCACCGTTGCCACGATCTCCATTACGCTGGCCAACGACCCTTTCGTGGGCAACGCGCTGGCCGGCGACCATCCCTCGGAACTGCTGCAGCCCTATACCAACAAGATCCTGGACCGCGGCCAAGGCATCGATTTCATTTCGATCATGACCCCGGACACCAGGCGCGTCACCCACCCCAATCCCGAGCGGATTGGCCAAAACTACGCAGGTTCCACCAAGCAGGCGCTCTCCGGCCACACCTATAACGAGGTGGCGCTGGGAACCCTTGGCCGCTCGGTGCGGACCATTGCGCCGGTGTACCACGACGGAGAGCTTGTCGGGCTGGTGGCCACCGGAATCACCCTGGAAAACCTGCAGTCGATTTACCGCAGCGAGGTGCCGCAAATCCTGCTGGTTTCCGCACTCGCCCTAATCCTGGCCGGCTTCACCTCGTGGTGCTTCTCGCGCTACGTCAACCAGGCGACCTTGGGCTTCGGCCCGCATGGTCTGCGCCGGCTCTACGCCTTCTATTTCTCCGCGCTGCATTCGGTGCGCGAAGGGCTGGTGCTGCTCGATCGGCGGCATCGGATCGTGCTCTATAACCAAGAGGCCGCGAAATTGCTGGAATTGCCCGATGAAGTACCGCCTCATGGCCTGGATCTCGACCAGGTCCAGATGCCCGAAACCCTGCGCACGCTCATGGCCACCGGCCGCAGCTGCAAAGACGAAATCCATCTGGGAACCCGCAGCGTACTTTCCATTTCCCAAGGGCCCGCACGCTTGACCAACGCGGGATTGCCCCGGCGAGGCAGCGCTCCCCGGCGCTGGCTCGGCGTGCAGCCGCTCACCGGCCAGGTTCTGACCTTGCGCGACCTCACCGAGGTGCAGGAACTGGCCGGCGAGGTCCAGTCGCTGAAAACCTTCTCCACCGCCCTGCGAGCGCAAACCCATGAGCATGCCAACCGGCTGCACACCATCGCCACGCTGATAGAAAATGGCCAGAACAAGCGGGCCTTGGCCTTTGCGGTGGACGACCGGCAGCATTCGCAAAAGCTCACCGATGCCATCGTGCATTCCATCGATGACGCCTACCTCTCCAGCCTGCTGGTGGCCAAAGCCGCCCAAGCCCATGAGCGCGGAGTCCAACTGGATATCACCGCGCAGGGATTCATCCCTGCCGATGCGGTGGCAGCCAGCGACATGGTCACCATCGTGGGCAACCTCTTGGACAACGCCTTGGACGTTTCCGCCGGCACCACGGAATCCACCGTCTGGGTGGAGGTCACCGCGGGACATGGGGAACTGATCATATCCGTGGCCGATTCCGGGCCAGGCATTGAACCGGAATTCCTCGACCAGCTGCTGCGTTTCGGGGTGAGCACTAAAAAGGGGGCACAGCCGCGCGGACTGGGCTTGGCTCTGGTGCAGCAGGCCGTGCTGCGCCTAGGTGGCACAATGAATATTGACAATGATGCCGGGGCGATCTTCACCGTGACCCTTCCGCTAGAGTCCAGCAGCTAGCCAAGGAGAGTTCCATGACAGATCCCCGCATCGTCCCACCCGCCCCGTCTTCAAACGGCGAGGACATCGTTGTGCTCGTGGTCGACGACGAACCCGAAACCGCGGCATCCCACGCCAAGTACGTTAATCGGGTCCCCGGATTCGCGACCGGCGCGATCGCCAGCAACGGGCAAGAAGCACTGTCCCTGCTCACACGTGCCCGGAATTCAGGGGCCGCCTTCGATCTGGTCCTCCTTGACATGACCTTGCCCGATTTGCACGGGATCGACGTGGCCAAACGGATGCGCGGGTTGGGCCTGACCACCGACATCATCGCCATCACCGCGGTCCGCGATCTTGCCGTGGTCCGCTCCGCGGTCGCCACCGGCATCACCCAGTACCTCATCAAGCCATTCACCTTCGCGGCCTTCAGCGAGAAGCTGGAAAATCACCGCCGCTTCATCTCCACCATGCGGTCCACCGGGCCAGACACCAGCCAGGCCGCCTTGGACTTCGCCTTTTCCGCGCTGCGCACTTCTACCGCTTCCGCTTCCCTGCCCAAGGGCCTGATCCCGGAGACTTTGGCACAGATCATCGAGCATCTGGCCCGGCAGGCCGAACGCCGCTTTTCAGCCACCGAACTGGGCGAAGAGTTGGGCATCTCGCGGGTCACCGCGCGGCGCTATCTGGAGCACCTGTTCGAAACCAGGGCAGTGCTCAAACAACCGCGGCATGGCACCAGGGGCCGTCCGGAATATGAATACCGGGCAGCGGCTCGAAGCTAGGCCGCCAGCCTAGGCTTGCGCACGCAGCAGCGGCACCAAATCATCGAGAACTGCAGGGTCCTCGATGGTGGATGGAACGGTGTACTCCTTGCCGTCGGCAATCTGGCGCATGGTCTTGCGCAGGATTTTGCCCGAACGGGTCTTTGGCAACGCCGCGACCACAGTGACTTCGCGGAAGTCCGCCACGGCGCCGATCTGCTGGCGCACCAGGGCGACAATTTCCCGCGCCAAGGTTTCGTCGTCGATCTGAACGCCGGATTTGAGCACCACATAGCCACTGGCGCGCTGCCCCTTGAGCGCATCAGCCAGGCCGATCACGGCGCATTCCGCGACCGCCGGATGGCTGGCCAGCACCTGCTCGATGGCACCGGTGGACAACCGGTGCCCGGAAACGTTGATCACGTCATCGGTGCGGCCCATCACGAAGAGGTAGCCGTCCTCATCCAGGAACCCCGAGTCCCCGGTCAGGTAGCATCCCTCGATCTGCGCCAGATACGTGTCGATAAAGCGCTGGTCGTTGCCCCACAGCGTGGTCAAGGCACCAGGTGGCAACGGCAGGCGGACAACAATATTTCCTTCCTGGCCCGCCGGCAGCTCCTCGCCCAGGCCGTCGCGAATCTGCACTGCGAAACCAGGCACCGGGGTGGTGGGCGATCCCGCCTTGGCCGGCAGCACTTCCAGCCCCAGCGGATTCGCGGCGATCGGCCAACCGGTCTCGGTCTGCCACCAGTTATCCACCACGGGAATCCGCAGAAGTTCGGAGGCGAAGTGGAAGGTATCCGGGTCCAGGCGTTCTCCGGCGACAAACAGCGCACGCAGGCTGGACAAGTCATGGCTGGCGATCATCGCGCCCTGCGGATCCGCCTTGCGGACGGCACGCAACGCAGTTGGCGCGGTGAACATCGTTGTGACCCCGTGGTCCTTAATTATGCGCCCAAAAACTCCGGCATCGGGCGTGCCCACCGGTTTGCCTTCATAAAGCACCGTTGTGGCGCCGGCGATCAGCGGCGCGTACACAATGTAGGAGTGGCCGACGACCCAGCCGACATCGGAGGCGGTGAACATTGTGTCCCCGGGATGCACATCGTAGATTGCGTTCATCGAGTATTGCAGCGCTGTGCCGTAGCCACCGGTATCGCGGACCACTCCCTTCGGCGCCCCGGTGGTGCCCGAGGTATACAGCACGTAGAGCGGGTGGGTTGATGGCACGGGCACGGCCGCGGCGGGTGTTGCCTGCTGCGCCTGCTCATCCCAGTCCAGCCAATTGACCTGTTGTCCGTTGATCGGCTGATTCCGGTATTCGGCGAGGCCATGCTCGAACCCATCGCGGTGGGCCACGATCACGTCCCTAACCGCTGGTTCCGCCAGGGACAGCGCCTCGGCCACCGCCGGCAGGTATTCGATGCGCCGGCTTGGCTCGATGCCGCCGGAGGCGGTGACCACCGCGACCGGCGCGCAGTCGGTAATGCGGGCTGCCAGTTCCTTCGGGGCAAAGCCGCCAAAGACCACCGAATGCACGGCACCGAGTCGGGCGCAAGCGAGCATGGCGATCACGGCCTGCGGGATCATCGGCAAGTAGATCAGCACCCGATCCCCCATGCCGACCCCGCGCCCTGCCAATACGCCGGCAAAGGTTTCGACTTCGCTCAGCAGCTGCGCGTAGGTGTAGCTGATGACACTGCCCAGCATCGCTGAATCGTGGATCAGTGCGGTGTGATCTGCACGGCCGGCGGCAACATGCCGGTCGAGCGCATTGCTGGAAAGGTTGAGCTTACCGTCGGGGAACCAGGAATAGAGCGGCTTGCGCGAATCGTCGATGGCTATTTGCGGCACCGTGTCCCATTGGAGATCCTGGGCCGCTTGCAGCCAGAAAGTGGCGGGGTCGTTGGTGGCCTGGGCGAAGGCCCGGCGGTATTCCTGTGCCATTGTTCTTTCCTCCCGGCACCGGGCGTCATTGCCCGGCCCCTGCGTGGTGACTAAGGTCGCCCTCGTCGTCAACTCTATGAGCCAATTCATACCACCACAAGGTTTATGTATACATAACTTGAAAAGATTTTGGGAAATTTTGTCACATCTCCCAAATTTTCACCCTTCGTGTATACAATTGCAGCATGAGAGCAAGCGACAAGGTCTACGAGATCCTGCGCGCCGACATTGTCGAATGGCGCTTGGCTCCGGGCACCGTACTTGCAGAAGTCGAGCAGTCAGAACGCCTGGGCGTTTCGCGCACACCGGTTCGCGAGGCGCTGGGGCGGCTGGTCGCCGATGGACTGGCGGTAGCGCAACGCGGACGAGGCACGGTTGTCTCGGAGGTCAGCGAAGACCACGTTGAAGACCTGTTTGTCCTGCGCGTAGCGCTGGAATGCGCCAGCGCCCGGCAGGCCGCCAGCTCAGCGCAGCGAGCAATCTTCGTCGAACTGGCGCAACGTTTTGAGGCCGCCGCCCTTGAAATCGAGTTCCCTGGATCCCGCGAATCCTACTACCAGCTGGTGCAGCTGCTCGACGATTCCATCGACGAAGCTGCGAACAACAAATACCTGTCCAACGCATTGCGCACCCTCCGGGTTCAGCTGCAACGGATTCGGCGCATGGCCAAGGACAACCCCCAACGGCTCAAGGCCTCGGCCGGCGAACATGCTGCCATAGCGCGGGCGATCGCCAGCGGAAATCCCGAGGTTGCCGCGGCGGCCACCACAGTTCACCTGCACCAATCCTTCACCCACATCATGGCCCACGCGGCCGGATCAGAAAGGCAATGACCATGATCAAGCACCCTGTACGCGTATACCGTTCCGAGGAAAACCTGGCTCGCGAAGACCAGCTGGCGCATAAGATCGCCACGGTGGCCGCCGATCCGGTAGAGGTCACCGCAGAAGTGACCGACATGATCATCAACCGCATCATCGACAATGCCTCGGTAGCCATCGCTTCGCTGAACCGCGGACCGATCATTGCCGCCCGCGCCCAGGCACTGACCCACGCCCCATCCACCGGTGGGGCGGGCGCCAGCGTCTTCGGCATCTCCGAGAAGGTCTCCCCGGAATGGGCGGCCTGGGCCAACGGCGTGGCCGTGCGCGAACTGGACTATCATGACACCTTCCTGGCCGCCGAATACTCGCACCCGGGCGACAACATCCCGCCGATCCTGGCCGTCGCCCAGCACACCGGCGCCTCGGGCAAGGACCTGATCCGCGGCATCGCCACCGGCTACGAAATCCAGGTGGACCTGGTCAAGGCCATCTGCCTGCACAAGCACAAGATCGACCATGTCGCGCACCTGGGCCCATCGGCCGCCGCCGGCATCGGCACCCTGCTGGGCCTGGATGTCGAAACCATCTTCCAGGCCGTGGGACAGGGCCTGCACACCACCACCGCCACCCGCCAGTCGCGCAAGGGCGAAATCTCCACCTGGAAGGCCCACGCCCCGGCCTTCGCCGGCAAGATGGCCGTCGAGGCCGCGGACCGTGCGATGCGCGGCCAGACCTCCCCAGTGCCAATCTACGAGGGCGAAGACGGCGTCATCGCCTGGATGCTCGATGGCAAGGATGCCGCCTACGAGGTGCCGCTGCCGGAGGCCGGCGAAGCCAAGCGCGCCATCCTGGACACGTACACCAAGGAGCACTCGGCCGAGTACCAGGCCCAGGCCTGGATCGACCTGGCCCGCAAGCTGCACGGCGAGCACCCGGAAGCCACCGACCCGAAGAACGTCACCTCGGTACTGATCAAGACCAGCCACCACACCCACTACGTCATCGGCTCCGGCGCGAACGACCCGCAGAAGTACGATCCCACCGCCAGCCGCGAAACCCTGGACCACTCGATCCCGTACATCTTCACCGTGGCCCTGCAGGATGGCGCATGGCACCACGTGGATTCCTACTCCCCAGAACGTGCCGGCCGCGCCGACACCGTGGAACTGTGGCACAAGGTCACCACCGAAGAAGATGCGCAATGGACCCGCCGCTACCACTCGCTGGACATCGCCGAGAAGGCCTTCGGCGGCTCGGTGGAGATCACCCTGGCCGATGGCACCGTGATCACCGATGAAATCGCCGTGGCCGACGCGCACCCGCTGGGCGCCCGTCCTTTCGCCCGCGAGCAGTACATCAACAAGTTCCGCACCCTGGCCGCCGGCCTGGTGGACGAAGCCGAGATCGACCGCTTCATCGCGGCCGCAGAAAACCTTGAAAACCTGGCCGCCGGCGAACTGGACCAGCTGAACATCGCCGCCGCAGCGGGCGTCATCGACGCAGCGGCCGCACCGAAGGGCTTGTTCTAGCATGCTGTACTCGACAAAAACCCCCGCGGCAAAGCGCCTGGCGCTGCGCGAAATGCTCACCCCGGGGGCCGCCCGCCAGTTCCCCGGCGCCTTCAACCCGCTCTCGGCCAGGCTGATCAGCGAGAAGCAGTTCGACGGCCTCTACATTTCCGGTGCGGTGCTCGCCAACGACCTGGGCCTGCCGGATATCGGCCTGACCTCGCTGACCGAGGTGGCTACGCGTGCCGGGCAGATCGCCCGCATGTCCGACCTGCCCGCGATCGTGGATGCCGATACGGGATTCGGCGAGCCGATGAACGTGGCCCGCACCATCCAGGAACTCGAATACGCCGGACTTGCCGGGTGCCACATCGAGGACCAGTTCAACCCGAAGCGCTGCGGACACCTGGACGGCAAGAATGTGGTGGACACCGACACCATGCTCAAGCGCATCGCCGCTGCGGCCGACGCACGCATCGATGAGAACTTCCTGATCATGGCCCGCACCGACATCCGTGCGGTGGAGGGCCTGGATTCGGCCATCGACCGGGCCAAGGCGATGGTCGACGCCGGAGCCGACGCGATCTTCCCGGAGGCGATGAAAAACGTCGCCGAGTTCGAGGCAGTGTGCAACGCCGTGGATGTGCCGGTGCTGGCGAATATGACCGAGTTCGGCAAGTCCGAGCTATTCAACCGCCGGGAACTGGCAGATGCCGGTGTCGCGCTGATCATCTACCCGGTCACCCTGTTGCGCAGCGCCATGGGCGCGGCCGAGCGGGTGCTGGATGCCATCAGCGAGGATGGCACCCAGCAGCGCGAAGTGGATAACATGTTAACTAGGTCACGCCTCTACGAGCTCGTGGACTATGAAGCCTACAACCGCTTTGATACCGGAATCTTCAATTTCCAGGTCCCGACCTTGGACATTGATTCCAATAGCGCCAACCTCTAGATTCGCACCATAGCAGTATCTCCAATGCATTATTTCTCCGGCAATGAAGAGGAGCAAGAATGACTACCCCCGAGGAAATCAAAAAGGGCCTAGCAGGCGTTGTCGTTGACTATACCGCCGTCTCCAAGGTCAACCCGGAAACGAACTCGCTGTTGTATCGCGGTTATCCCGTGCAGGACCTGGCCGCTAACAAGTCCTTCGAAGAGGTCGCACTGCTCTTGTGGACCGGGGAATTGCCGAGCCAGAGCGAATTGACCGAGTTCACCGCCTTCGAACGCGCCAACCGCGCTTTGGATCCGCGGGTCAAAGCCGCCATTGATCTGCTGCCCGCCGACTGCCACCCCATGGATGTCGGACGCACCGCGGTGTCGGTGATCGGCGCAAACCACCCCGAGGCAGGCAACTCCTCACCCGAGGCCGAACTACTCAAGGCCAAGGAACTGTTCGCTGCTTTCCCGGCAGTGGTTGCCTACGACCAGCGCCGTCGCCGCGGCCTGGAGATAGTCGCCCCGCGTGAAGACCTGGACTACTCGTCCAACTTCTTGTGGATGACCTTTGGCGAAGAAGCCGCCCCGGAGGTTGTCGATGCTTTCCGCGTGTCCATGGTGCTCTATGCAGAACACTCTTTCAACGCCTCGACCTTCACCGCCCGAGTAATCACTTCGACCCTGTCGGATCTCCATTCGGCGGTCACTGGGGCCATTGGAGCGTTGAAGGGTCCGCTGCATGGTGGAGCCAACGAAGCGGTGATGCACACCTTTACCGAGATCGGCATCAACAAGGACGAATCTCGCGAAGATGCCGCGAAGCGCGCCAAGGCCTGGATGGTGGAAGCACTGGCCGCGAAGAAGAAAGTCATGGGCTTCGGGCACCGTGTTTACAAGCACGGCGACTCGCGCGTCCCGACCATGAAGGCCGCATTGGACCGGATGATTGAACACTACGATCGCCACGAAATACTGGGATTGTACGATGGCCTGGAAGCTGCCATGGATGAAGCCAAATCCATCAAGCCAAACCTGGATTACCCGGCCGGCCCGACCTACCACCTCATGGGCTTTGACACCGAGATGTTCACCCCGATCTTCATTGCGGCACGCATTACCGGCTGGACGAGCCATATCTTCGAACAGCGCGCAGCCAACGCGCTGATCCGACCGCTCTCCGCCTATAACGGCTCGGAGCAGCGAGCACTGTAAAAAGTTCAGCTCACAACAAGGGCCGCGGGGACGAAGCAAGCACTTCCTCCTCGTGGCCCTTGCCACGCCCAGGACCGGAGTGCACCAGTTGGCCGCCGCGCAGGCTTGCAGTATCGAACGAATCAACCTATCGTTTAACGATAGAAACACTTCGAAGAACGATAAGGTAACTTGCCATGGGAAAATTCAGCATTGTCGGGTTGAAGATAATTCTGGCTGTGATTCTAGCTGGCACGTTCTTTGTTCAGCTATTCATGATCCCGATGATTTTCATCCACGAGTCACCGAGCGACGGGACGGAGAAGTTCTTTCAAGGCTCCTTCCTCAGCTACCTTTTTCTCGCAGGTCTCATCATTGAAACCTGCGTTTACTGCGTGTGGAAATTAGCGACGAGAGTCAAACGCGGGACTGTTTTCGACCCGGCCTCTTTGGGTTATGTAACGCCCATCATCATCGCTTTCGCGGTCGGCGCCTTGGCCACGCTTGCACTCGGCGCCATCTTCGCTGCCAGCACCGAAATAGCCCCCGGCGTTGTGCTTCTTGTCGGTGGGGCCGGACTCCTGATGATCGGCATCAGCATCATTGTGCTCGTCCTGCGCCAGCTGCTCGAACAAGCGGCAATGACCGAAGCCCAAGCTGCCGAACTTCGCACCGAATTGGGTGGCGTTATCTGATGGGAATCCGAGTAGATATCGACGTGATGCTAGCCAGGCGAAAAATGGGGGTTGGCGAACTATCAGAGAAGATCGGCATCACGCCTGCGAATCTTGCCGTGCTCAAGAACGGACGGGCCAAGGCAGTCCGGTTTAGCACCTTGGAAGCATTGTGCCGTGAATTGGATTGCCAACCTGGCGACCTGCTGATTTTTGAACCCGACGCCGGCTAGGACAGAGGACGGGATCGGATCAAGATCAATCCCATGGGTCAAAATCAATCGTTTGCACCGAGATGTTGTCGGAGGCCAGAACTATCCTTGCGGTGAACCTCTGGCCGGCGGCCAGCTGGGGCAGCCATGTTTTCGAGTCCTGCCACATCTGATCGACGGGCAATTGGTCGATGCGGAACCACAACGGTTCGAGCTCGTCGCTGCTGGCTGCTTGCCCCTCGGCAGATCGCGCGATAAAGGTCATGCAGTCCATGTCAGCGGCGGGCAGCGAACTGAATCTGAATTCAATTCTTGCTGCCAGTTGCAGGTCCGGGCCAGAGACCCTCAGGCCCGTTTCTTCGAAAAATTCCCGAACAGCGGCTTGCCTGCTCGACTCCCCCGGTTCATTTTTCCCTCCGGGAAGGACGATCTTTCCTTGCCCGAATCCGCGCAACTTTCGTCCCAGCAGAATTTGGGCATGCCCATCCCGTTCAGCGAGCAAGGCAACCAACGCCACCGGGCGAGGATTAGACGAGTGGCTATTCCCAGACATGGTCATTCAACCCTTGGATGCGCCAGTTGATAGGACTCACGCAGCGAGTCCACCGTCACTTTGGTATAGATCTGCGTTGTAGTCACTGAAGCGTGGCCCAGAAGTTCTTGTACTACACGAACATCGGCACCGCCCTCTAATAAGTGGGTGGCGAACGAGTGGCGCAAGGTATGCGGCGAAACTTCAACATTGATTCCCGATCGCTGCGCAGCCTTGCTGATCAACAGCCAAACGGACTGTCGAGACAGCCGGCCACCGCGCTGATTGAGAAAGAGCGCAGGCGTGCCCTTGCCCTTCAGCGCCAACCCAGGTCGCGAACGCACCAGGTAGTCGCTGACCGCTTGCTGCGCGTAACCGCCAACGGGAACGATGCGTTCCTTGGACCCCTTGCCGAAGAGCCGGACCACCGCGTCGTCGGCAAAATGAAGATCATCCACGTCTAGATCGACCACTTCAGAAATTCGAGCACCGGTGGCATACAAGAATTCCAGAATCGCACGATCACGCAGGCCCGCCGGAGTTTCGGTACTGATCGAATCCAGCAGTCGAATTACCTGCGCAATGGAAATCGCTTTTGGCAGTGATTGCCCGATTGCCGGCGGCTGAATCTCGCGTGCCGGATTGGGCACGCAAATCCCTTCCAGCTCCCAGTACTTGTGCAACTGCCGTATGGCCACTGCATGCCTGGCCACGGACCTCGCACCCAAGGGCTTATGGTCCTCGTCGCCACGGGAAAGCTCTTGCAGATAACCGCTAATGGTGGCCTCGGTGATTTGCTGTGGATCGTTCACGTTATAGGTTTGCAGCACGTCTGCATAACGGGATAGGTCCCGGCGGTACGATGCAAGCGTATTCTCGGCTAGGCCTCGTTCGATGGCCAGGTGCTGCAAGTAGCGCTTGACCGCCTGCTCAAAGCCGTCGCTCATCCTTCGCGCAGATTGGGGTGAACCTCGAATGGTTCATTCGCGTCGCGCAAATTGGTGTACTTGCTAGCTCGTGCAGCTTGAGCAGCCAGGAGCGCGATCATTGCCGTTGGATTGTGAATTTTACCGGCTAGTACTGCGGCAACAGCTTCTTCCAATGGAACCCAGGTGCTGATCATTTCAGCTTCTTCTTCGGTGCGTTCATGCCGCTGCTCCTCCGGCACGAGCTGCGGTTCGCGTGCTAGATATACTCGCACGGCCTCTGATGACGAGCCTGGCGAAAGAAAGACATCAGTCAAAATTGACCAATGATTTGCCGATCGGTCCGCTTCTTCCCAGAGCTCACGCTTGGCTGCATCCAACGGTGCCTCGCCCTCGACATCCAACAGCCCCGCAGGAATCTCCCATAAGCGCATCCCGACTGGATGGCGATACTGATTGATCATCAGCACTCGCTCGTCATCATCCATCACCAATACACTGACGGCGCCAGGGTGGTTGATGTAATCACGTTCAATGGTTCCGCCAGTCTCTGAAAGCTTCACCGAATCGTGGATGACGTTCCAAATTCGCCCTTCGTACACTGTTTCCCGGCCCAGTAATTCGCGCGGAGAGAATTCGTCGGAAATTGGAGGCATCGACACCAGGTTCGTCCTTTGGTAGGTAATAGCTGTCCTTCAATTCCAAGCTTAAACAGCCGCGCGCCGGTCAAGAGTAACCGGCGCGCGAGTGCTTGCAGAGAATTCACTCTGCCCGAAATTTGCTAGCTGCGCTGATCCAAGGCAGCAGCAACAAGACCAGCGAACATCGGGTGCGGCCGTGTCGGGCGGCTGGAGAGCTCCGGGTGCGCCTGAGTGGAGACGTAGTAAGGGTGAACATCCTTTGGAAGTTCGACAAATTCTACAAGGCTGCCATCTGGCGAAGTGCCGGAGAAGACCAGTCCAGCTTCTTCCAGCTGCGCGCGGTACGAGTTGTTGACCTCGTAACGGTGACGGTGGCGTTCTGCTACGTCGGTTGTGCCATAGGTTTCGGCCAGGACCGACCCTTCAGCCAGCTTTGCCTCATAAAGGCCAAGGCGCATGGTTCCGCCCAGGTCGCCCTTGCCATCCACGATCTCCAGCTGCTCCTCCATGGTCGCGATGACCGGGGTGGTGGTATCTGGATCGAATTCGGTGGACGAAGCGCCTTCAAGGCCAGCAACGTTTCGTGCGTATTCGATGACCATGGACTGCAGGCCAAGGCAAAGACCGAGGGTAGGCAGCTTGTTCTCACGAGCGAAACGCAGTGCGCCCAGCTTGCCTTCGAGGCCGCGAATGCCGAAGCCACCTGGCACGCAGATTGCTTCAACGCCAGCGAGAGCCTTGGCAGCTCCTGCTTCAGTGGCGCATTCATCTGCTGGAACCCAGCGAATGTTGACCTTGGCGTTGTTAGCGAATCCACCGGCGCGCAATGCTTCGGTCACCGAAAGGTAGGCGTCCGGAAGGTCGATGTACTTGCCAACCAGAGCTACGGTCAGCTCAGTGCTTGGGTTATGCACAACGTCCAGCAGGCGGTCCCACGAGCTCCAATCGACATCGCGGAACTTCAGTTCCAAAGTCTGCACGATGTAGGCGTCCAGGCCCTGAGCGTGGATGACCTTGGGGATGTCGTAGATGCTCGGGGCATCAGCGCAGTTGATGACAGCTTCGGTGTCCACGTCGCAAGTGCGTCCGAGCTTGGCCCGCATCTCCGCAGGAATCGGACGATCGGAACGGATGACCAATGAGTCTGGCTGAATGCCAATGGATCGCAACGCAGCTACGGAGTGCTGGGTTGGCTTGGTCTTCAGCTCATGGCTCGGGCCAATGAATGGAACCAGGGATACATGCACGAAGAAAGCGTTCTTGCGGCCGATGTCCTGTCGAACCTGGCGCGCTGCTTCCAAGAATGGCTGGGATTCGATATCGCCAACAGTGCCACCGATTTCGGTGATGATCACATCTGGAGCTGATTTGCCGGCGGCAGGATCAGTGGCAGCCAAGCGCATACGGCGCTTGATTTCATCCGTGATGTGCGGGATCACCTGGACGGTATCGCCCAAGTACTCGCCGCGACGTTCACGTTCCAGAACGGTTGAATACACTTGACCGGTAGTTACGTTGGCGGTTCCAGGAAGATTCTCATCCAGGAAGCGCTCATAGTGTCCGATATCCAGATCGGTTTCTGCGCCATCGTCAGTGACGAAGACTTCACCGTGCTGGAATGGGTTCATAGTACCTGGATCGACGTTCAGGTAGGGATCGAGCTTCTGCATGGTCACTGAGAGACCACGAGCTCGAAGTAGATGTCCAAGGCTGGATGCCGTCAATCCCTTACCAAGGGAAGAGGCCACACCGCCGGTGACGAAGATATGCTTTGTCGTTTCAGACGACCGAGAATCACGAGTTGAATTACGCTGCACCACGGGATTTCATCCTATCACCATTCCAATATTTAGCATCCTTCTAAAACTCTAGTGCACCATCACGCGAAGCCCTAGCCTCACCGTAATTCAGGCATTCACCAAGACTTTTAGCCGAAAATCTATTTCGCGGTGGTGAGCGATGACACTAGAATCTGGGCTTCCGAAAGCAACTCCTCCGCATGGGCCTGAGCTGTATCCGATTCCTCTTGACCCGCTAGCATCCTCGCCAATTCCTTGACGCGTGCATCCTGGTCGAGGCTAATCACATCGCTGGCGGTGTAGCCTGCACCTGATTTCGATGTCGCATCCGAATTCTTGATCACGCGAATATGGCGATCTGCATACGCGGCAACCTGAGGCAGGTGTGTCACGACGATGACCTGCACGTGCCTGGCGAGCATTGCCAGGCGTTCGCCAATGGCTACGGCAGCCTTGCCGCCTACGCCCTGGTCGACTTCGTCGAAAACGAACGTCGGCACCGGGTCGACCGCCGCCAGCACGACTTCAATGGCCAGCATGACACGTGAGAGTTCACCACCGCTGGCGCCCTTGCCCAAAGCACGTGGAGCGGCACCGGCATGAGGGGCGAGCAGCATCGAAATTGCGTCCTGGCCGAATGCCCCCGGCTCGTCCAATTCGGCGACTTCAATAACGAGCTTTGCATCTGGCATTGCCAAGGCTTTAAGTTCGGCCGAAACCTGCGAGGAGAGCTTCTTCGCCGCCTTGCGTCGAGATTCCGACAGCTCGGAGGCAAGCGAAGCAACGCGATGCTCAAGCTCAACTACTTCATTCTCAAGCTCCGCAATCCGCGAATCATCGCCGCCAAGCCGCTCCAGACGGGAACGGGCCTCAGACGCCCAGCTGATCACCTCGTCGACGCTCGGAGCGTACTTCCGCATCAGCTTGCTCAAATCAGCGCGGCGGGCTTCGATCTGCGCAAGCCGCTCCGGGCCTTCCTCGTCGAGATCTGCGGCATAGGCCGCCAGATCGCTGGACAGCTCAGAGGCAAGAATGCCAAGTTCTGTAGCACGCTCGGCAAATGAGGACAATACGGGATCGTCGCCACTGGCCTGTGCGAGCAGTCCCCTGGCAGTTTCCACCAGCGTCGTGACTCCTGGGTTCTCGAAATCTTCGGAATCGATTACGGCCTGCGCTTGCTGGCTGGCAGATCGGAGCGACTCAACGTTGCCCAACTTGATCGACTGCTCGCGCAAGGTTTCATCCTCACCCGGCTGCGGATCCAGCGATTCAATCTCATCCAGGGCCAAGCGCAAATTTTCGGCCTCGCGCACTCGATTGCGCGATTCGGTCTTCAGGCTCGATAGCTCTTTAGTTGCGGAGCGCCACTGGCGGTACGAACGCTGGTAGCTGCTCAAGAGGCGGGTGAGCGATTGTCCGGCAAAGCGATCGAGGGCATCGCGTTGAGCGGCTGGCTCCTTGAGGCGAATCTGGTCAGATTGGCCGTGGACTGCGACGAGATCATGGCCCAGCTCGGCGAGCAGGCCCACCGGGGCGCTGCGCCCGCCAATGGTAGCCCTGGAACGCCCCTGGGCCGACAGTGATCGGGAAAGCAGCAGTTCGCTCTGTTCGCCAGCCGGTTCAATAAAGGCACCGGCTTGGCTGGCAGAATCAAGTACATGGTGATCCGGCGGCAAGTGCACCACGGCCTCGGCGAGGGCATGCTTGGCACCGTTTCGCACCGCCCCGGCATCGGCACGACGCCCCAGCAGCAAGGACAGCGCGGTGATCACCATGGTCTTGCCAGCCCCGGTTTCACCGGTGACCACTGTGAGCCCTGGGCCCAGTGGAAGGGTGGCCTCGGTAATCACACCAAGGTTGGAAATCTGGATTTCCTGAATCATTGCCTGCTCCCGAATGTCGAGTTCAAGTCGTACCGTGAGATTTTAGTATATGTGTTCTAACCCTGTTTTTCGTAGTTATGTTCGATCGTGTGGATAATTTTTTCTGGAACTCGTTTATTCCGGGCCATCGTCGGTTCGCGCGACCATGGGGATTCCCGGCTCGTCACGGTGGTGCGGCTCGACACTCTGCAAGCCAGGACCGATAATCGGAAGGGCGGCAGTGGCTGATCGGCGTGCATCCACCTTTGCCGGCCCGCGCCATCCAGCGATCGGCAATTCAAATTTGTTGACCAGGCGCTCGGAAAATGGCGTGGTGTTCAAACGCGCCAAATACACCGGGCGGCTGCTGCGCGTAACCTCCACGCGGGCGCCAGGCGGCAATTCGATAGTTCGCCGGCCATCGCACCACAGCACGGCCCCGGCATCGGTGCGGGTGAGGATCTCGACCGCCATCACTGAATCCGGCGACACGACCAGCGGCTTGGCAAAAAGCGCATGGGCCGAAATCGGCACCATGATCAGCGCAGCTACATCCGGCCACACCACTGGCCCGCCTGCGGAGAAGGAATAGGCGGTCGATCCGGTGGGCGTTGCCATCACGACGCCGTCGCAGCCAAAGGTCGAAATTGGGCGGCCATCAACTTCGATCACCACTTCGACCATGCGTTCGCGATTGGCTTTCTCCACGGCGGCTTCGTTCAACGCCCAGGTTTCAGCCAGGCACACATTATCGAGCCAGACCTTGACCTCGATGGTCATCCGCTCTTCGACGGTATATTCCTGATTGACCAGGGCGTCCACCGTTGCTGCGAGTTCGCTGCGTTCCGCTTCGGCGAGGAAACCCACATGCCCGAGGTTCACGCCCACCAGCGGAAGCGGCGCTTCACGGACCAATTCGGCGGCGCGGAGCACCGATCCGTCTCCCCCAAGCACCACGCCCAGGTCAACGTCGTCAATCTGGCAGTCCTCGCCAAGGATTTCGATCGACTCGATGGCCCCGCCGATGGCATCGGTCATGGCTTCGTGGTCCTTGCGCCGCATCACCGTGATGGCACCGGCGGCTTTGAGCAATGAACAGGTTTCTATGGCCGCGGCGATCGCTTCTTGGCGTCCGGTATGGGTGAAAACTAGAATTCGGCGCAAGGCGGGCGGCCCCTCTCAGGATCATGAGATGCAAAATGACCGAGGCGTTCGACCCCGGCTAATGCACGTCACTTCTAAGAATAGTCAACGTTCTGCTCAATCAGCGCAACATCCGCCGGCTGTGCATTTTCCCCTGCCTTGAGCCACAGGAAGAATTCGACGTTGCCGTCCTGGCCGGGCAGCGGGCTGCGCGCCAGGCCTTGCAAATGCAGCCCTGCCTTTCGTGCGCTGACAATTACCGCTTCTACTGCTGATTGGCGCAATTGGGGGTCGGTGACTACTCCGGTGCGGTTCAAATGCTCGCGGCCGACCTCGAATTGCGGCTTGGCCATGAGCACCAGCGAACCGCCGGGCTTGGTGGCCCCAGCCAGGGCATCGATCACCAGGCGCAGCGAAATGAAGGACAAGTCGGCTACTACGAGGTCGACAACTCCCCCAATATCTTCGGGCGTGAGGTAGCGGACGTTGAGTCCTTCATGGACCGAGACTCGGGGGTCTTCGCGAATTTCGGCGACCAGCTGTCCATGTCCGACATCGGCTGCGACCACATGTTCTGCACCGCGGCGCAGCAATACATCGGTGAATCCCCCGGTAGACGCACCAGCGTCAAGGCAGCGCAGACCGGCAGGTTCGATAGTGGTAAAGACATCTAGTGCGCCGGCCAGCTTGTGCCCGGCACGAGAAACGTATTCTTCGTTGCCGCTGGGCAGCACCGCAAGTTCATCGGCGGCAGAAACCTTTTTTGAGGCCTTGGTGGCGGGATGCCCTGCCAGCAGCACGCGTCCGGCGGCAATCAGCTTGCCTGCTTCGGTGCGCGAACGGGCCAGACCTCGGGTGACGAGTTCTTGATCGAGCCTTGTCACCTGCTGTGCTCCGCGCGATTGAGTTCTTGCTGCAGCCCTTCGAGCATCTGCTCATAGACCTCTGCATGTTCGGTAATATCGTGATCGGCCAACGATGACAGGGCCTGCTCTACCTGCGCATCGTCCATGCCCCGCGGGCCGGGAGCAGGCATCGGGGTCTGTGGAATCATGCTTAGCCTCGAACCCGGCGCAGGGTATCCAGTCCACGCTCGGTAAACCGGATTTCTGGAACTTCATGGCCGCTCTGGCGTGGGTGGGCAAGCCACCAGGCATGGCAGGCGGCGCGCCAGGCATTCAGGTCCGACTCGCTGCCGGAGACTTCGATCGCTCCGGCGTCAACCTTGGCCACCGCTTCGCCCACTTGCACGCCATAGCCCAAAACCTTGATGGTCGGGTACGGGCGGTACAGGTCAGCCAGCGTGTTGATGAGGTAATTGGGGCGCTGCTCCACTGGAGCTCCGAGGGCGGTACGCGGCGAATCCACGCCGGTCAGCACCAGGGCGGTGGAGAACCCGGCCCGGAATCCACCGAGAATGTCGGTATCCAGCCGATCGCCAACCACCAGCGGACGATGCGAATCCAGTCGATCCGCGGCACGGGCAAAAAGGTACGACTCGGGCTTGCCGGCGACCTGCGGCTCAGCTCCCGTCGCCAATTTCACCGCGTTGACCAGCGATCCATTGCCCGGGGCAATACCCTCAGCGCGCGGGATCGTCAGGTCGGTATTGGTGGCAACCCAGATGGCGCCATTGTTGATGGCGTAGCTGGCCTCGGCCAGGTTTTTCCACGACAGGTCGGGGTCGAATCCCTGGATGACCGCTACCGGTTCATCGGCATGGGATTCGACCACTTCAAGGCCGCGAACTGCAATGCATTCGCGCAGGTAGGGGGAACCCACCACCAAAACCTTGGATCCCGGATTTAATTCGCGCGCGAGCATCTCGGCACCGGCATCTGCCGAACCGAAAATTTGCTCAGCGCTGGTCTTCACTCCCAGCTGGCGCAGGTGCGCTGCGACAGACATCGGCGAACGCCCTGCATTGTTGGTAATGAAGGCCAGAGTGACATTCACTTCCGCAAGGGTGTTCAGCGACTCGACAGCGTCATCGATGGCTTTGGGGCCAGCGTAGACAACTCCGTCAAGGTCGGAGAGGACAGAATCAAATCCAGAAATCAGCATTCGGTGGTGGTTCCTACTACTTGTTGTTTTTGGCTGCTACTGCCACAGCTTACTTCGAGGACTCGTCCTCGGACTCAGCTGGCTCGCCCTCCGTGCCGGATTCGGCGACTTCGCTCAGGCCGTCTTCCTCGTCGATCCCGGTTGCAGCCTCATCGGCTGCTTCAGTCTCGTCGTCGTCCTGGTCTGAAACCTCGGCCTCGTCCTCATTCTCGACCGGGTCGATCAAGTCCTTTGCACGGGGAGCTTCTTCCTCTTCATCCATTTCTGGAGCCAAGTCCATGATGAATGATTCGGTTTCCTGCTCGATGCCCAGCGCACGCTCGGCAACCTCGACCTGCTCGTTCCAGCGCTTTGCGTCCTCGGGACGGCCAGCGGCCGACAACAGATCCGCGTATGCAGTGAACAGGCGCGGGCTGAAGGAGAACGCGCGGTTGAAGTTCAGCTGTTCCAAGGATTCCAGCTCTGCCAATGCCTCATCCAGCTTGCCCAGATCGCCATAGGCACCGGCGGCTACAATCTGCATCTCGACCTTCACAGCAGCTTCGAGGTTGGCGGACTCTTCCGACTGAGCCAACTCGATGGCCTTTTCCGGCCGGCCCAGCGCGCGCAGCGAATCAGCGATCAACGGCAGGTTGTAATCTGAACCGGAAATCCGGCGGTGGGTGCGCAATTCGCGCAGTGCGTCTGCATACTTGCCAGCGTGGTAAGCCGCGATGCCAACTGCTTCACGAACTACCGCCACGCGGCCACCACGACGCGAAGCTGCCAAGGTGTGCTCGTAAGCAAGCTCTGGATCTTCTTCCAACAGGCGCCCAGCCATCACCAGGTGCTTTGCAACCCAGCCTGCGGAACGTTCCTCAAGGTAGCGGAGCTGAGCGCGAGCAACACGATCCAGTTCCTTACCGGTGACATCCTCGTCGATATCCGGCGATTGAGTGCGGTCAGCACGGTTTGAGATACGCAGATCGCCTGGGTTATGAGCGCGTGGAGTTTCTGCACGTGGGTCTTCGAAGCGCTGTCCGCGTGCTGGACGATCGCCCTTTGGGCGGTCGTCCTTGCGGAAATTGCCGCGATCATCATTGCGCTTGAAACCACCACGGTTGTCATCACGACGGTCGTTGCGGAAGCCGCCACGGTCCTCGTTGCGCTTGAAGCCGCCACCGTTGTCTTCACGGCGGTCGTTGCGGAAGCCGCCACGGTCCTCGTTGCGCTTGAAGCCACCGCGGTCATCATTACGGTCATTGCGGAAGCCACCGCGGTTGTCGTCGCGACGATCGTTGCGGAAGCCACCGCGATCTTCATTGCGCTTGAAGCCACCGCGGTTATCATCACGGTCCTGGCGGAAGCCACCGCGGCTCTCATCACGACGGTCATTACGGAAGCCGCCACGCTCTTCATTGCCCTTGAATCCACCGCGATTGTCTTCACGACGGTCATTACGGACGCCACCACGGTCTTCATTGCGCTTGAAACCGCCACGGTTATCATCACGACGATCGTTGCGGAAGCCACCGCGATCTTCATTGCGCTTGAAGCCACCGCGGTTATCATCACGACGATCGTTGCGGACGCCACCGCGGTCTTCGTTGCGCTTGAAGCCACCGCGATTGTCATCACGCTTGAATCCGCCACGGTTGTCTTCACGACGGTCATTGCGGAAGCCACCGCGATCTTCATTGCGCTTGAAGCCACCGCCGTTGTCTTCACGACGGTCATTGCGGAAACCGCCACGGTCTTCATTGCGCTTGAAGCCACCGCGATTGTCATCACGCTTGAATCCGCCACGGTTGTCTTCACGACGGTCATTGCGGAAACCGCCACGGTCCTCGTTGCGCTTGAAGCCACCGCGGTCATCATTACGGTCCTGGCGGAAGCCACCGCGGCTCTCATCACGACGGTCATTACGGAAGCCGCCACGCTCTTCATTGCCCTTGAATCCACCGCGATTGTCTTCACGACGGTCATTACGGACGCCACCACGGTCTTCATTGCGCTTGAAACCGCCACGGTTATCATCACGCTTGAAGCCACCCCGATTGTCATCACGATGGTCGTTGCGGAAGCCACCACGGTCCTCGTTGCGCTTGAAACCGCCACGGTTTTCATCGCGATCCTGGCGGAAGCCACCACGGTTATCTTCACGACGGTCATTGCGGAAACCACCGCGATCATCATTGCGCTTAAATTCGCCACGATCATCGCGACGCTTAAAGCCATCACGGGAATTGTTGCGGTTTGTATCTGAATTCCGGAAGTCGCCTCGCCCGTTATCAGAACTACGGCGGAAATCGTTAGACATTTAATGTCCCCTTCAGCGGCAATCTCAATACCGCAACCTTCGTGATCGCTTGCACGATGCACTTCACTATTAACTAATCAGCGTGCTCCAACGGCACGAACAACTAACTTCAAGTCTACGGGAGCAAAGACTCATACCATAGGGATTAGAAGCCAATGTGGTAAGACACTCAGTCCAACAAACTCCAGAGTTGCTGAATGTAATTCCGTTAAGGCGCCGC